>CBDICI010000004.1:0-1972038 GCA_965277345.1 Caulobacteraceae bacterium | reverse complement strand
ACGCTGTCGAGCGCGCGCGGGAAGGACGTGACCTTGCCGTTGTCGAACAGGGTGTCGAGGCCCGCTGCCTCGGACTTCAGCTTGCGCAGCGCATCGTCGGCGGCGCGGGCGAGCTCGCGCGCCTCGGACTCGGCCGCGGCGGCCCTGCCCCATTCTCGCTCGGCGCTTTCCACCCGGGCGCGGACGCGGGCCAGTTCGGCATTGGCGGCGTCCAGCGCGGCGCGGGCGGCGGCGGGCTCGGCGGCGGGGATCGAAGCGCCCGCCCGGTCGGCCTCGGCGGCGGCGAGGGCGCGGCGGGTGCGGTCGAGCCTCGCCTGCGCCTCCTCGGCGCGGCGGGCGGCGGCGCGGGCCTGGCTCTCCACCTCCTCCAGCCGGGCGCGGCGGGCCTGCCGGCGGGCGGCCTCGGCGGCGGCCTCGGTGGCCAGCCGTTCTACCTCCGCATCGGCGGCGGCGCGTGCCTGGCCCGCATCGTCGAGCGCGCGCGCCAGTTCCGGCCCCCGTTCCGGCGCCGCGGCGATGGCGGCTTGGACCTCGCGCAGTTCACGCTCCAGCCGGCCGAGGGCCTCCGCCGCGTCCTCGCGCGCCTGCCCCTCGTGGGCGCGATCCTCGGCGATGCGGCCGAGCTCGGCCTTGAGGCGCGCCACCTCGGCCGCCGCCTGCGCCGCCTCGCGCTCCAGCCGGTCGCGCTCGATGGCCAGGCGCTGCAGCACCGCGGCGGCGACCATCTCCTCCTCGCGCAGCGGCTTGACCGCCTCGGCCGCGCCGGCGGCTTCCACCGTCAGGCGGGCGGTCTTGCGCGCGGTCTCGGCGACCAGGGCTTCGGCCTCGGCCTCCGCCGTCAGCGCCGCCTCCGCCCCGGCCTCGGCGTCGCGATAGCGGGCGAGCAGGGCGGCCCCTTGCAGGCTGCGGATTTCGGCGGAGAGGCGCTTGTATTTTTCCGCCTGGCGCGCTTCGCGGCGCAGACGTCCGTGCGCGGCCTCCAGCTCGGCGGCCACGTCCTCCAGCCGGTCGAGATTGGCCTCCGCCGCCTTCAGGCGCAGGTCCGCCTCGTGGCGGCGGGTGTGCAGGCCGGAGACGCCGGCGGCCTCCTCCAGGATGCGGCGCCGGTTGGCGGGCTTGGCCCCGATCAGTTCGCTGATCTGCCCCTGGCGGACCAGGGCCGGCGAGTTGGCCCCGGTGGAGGCGTCGGCGAACAGCAGCTGTACGTCCCGCGCCCGCACCTCCTGCCCGTTGATCCGGTAGGTGGAGCCGGCGCCGCGGTCGATGCGGCGGACCACCTCGATGGTGGTGTGGTCGTTGAAGCGGGCCGGCGCGGTGCGATCCGCATTGTCGATCTGCAGCAGCACCTCGGCGCGGGACCGCCCGGGACGGCCGTCCGCGCCGGCGAAGATCACGTCATCCATCCCCTCCGCCCGCATGGCCTTGGCGGAGTTGGCCCCCATGACCCAGCGCAGCGCCTCCAGCAGGTTGGACTTGCCGCAGCCGTTCGGACCCACCACGGCGGTGAGGCCAGGTTCGATCCGAAGCTCGGTGGCCTCGACAAAGGACTTGAAGCCGGACAGGCGCAGGCGCTGGAACTGCACGACGCCCGCCCTGCCCGGCGCTAGGTCTTGGGCAGCAGGGGATCGACCGCCGCGGACATCTTGTCCATCGGCATCTCACCGGAATCATAGACCTTGCCGTTGATGATGAAGGTCGGCGTGCCGGTCACGTGATAGGTGGTGTCGATGGCGGTCTGGCGCTTGTTCACCGCGTCGAGCGCCTTGGTGTCGCTCATGCAGGCGTTGAACTTGTCGTCGCTCATGCCCTGGGAGTGGGCGACGTTCATCAGCGCGCCGCGCATATCGCCGGCGAAGATCTGCGGCTGCTGGCGGAAGATACCCTGCACGGTGGGGAAATACTTGTCCGTGCTGACGCAGTGGGTCAGCAGCGAGCCGGCGGCGTCCAGCTCCGGATGGATCAGGGTCTCGTTGAAGATGAAGCGCACCTTGCCGGTATCCACATACTTCGCCTTGAACGCCGGCCAGACCTCCTGCTCCCAGCGCGCGCAGTGGGGGCAGGTGAGCGAGCCGAACTCGCGCACCGTCACCGGGGCGCCGGCCTGACCAACGGCGTAGCCGTCGTCGCTGAGCCCGGCGGCGGCGGCGGTTTTCGCGGCCTTGTTGCAGGCGCCGACGGCGAGGACGGCGCCCAGCGCGGCGGCGAGGGACAGAAGGCGGAGCGGGGCGCGGGTGGTCATGCAGGTTCCCTGTGCGGCCGAGGGGTGGAAGCTAACGCCGATTCCGAGGGCCCAGAAGCGGTGAAGGACAGATATCAGTGGACAGGCGCGCGGCGAAGGCGGCGCGCGGGCGTGTTCGTCGCGCCCAAAAGCGGCCGGATCGCGGCATCGACGTCGGCGAAGCTCACCTCCGGGCCGGCGATCTTGATCGGCCTGCCATTGACCAGGAGGGTGGGGGTGGAGTCGATCTTGTCCACGCTCATGGTGTGTTCGGCGCGGGCGTTGAAGGCCTCCACGGCGGGCACATCGACGATGCAGGCCTTCATCTGGTCCTCCGACAGGCCGGCCGCCGCCGCGCCGGCCATCAGCCAGCCGTGGAAGTCGTGCTTCTGGAACAGGATCGGCTGGCCGCGCATCAGGGCGTCGGTCACCGCCAGATAGCGGTCCGGCCCGGCGCAGCGGGCGATCAGGAAGCCGGCGGTATCCTCCCGCGCATTGATCGGCACCTCGCGGAACACGTACTGCACCTGGCCCGTGGCGATATATCTGGCCCTCAGTGTCGGGAACACCTCGGCGTTGAAGCGCGCGCAGTGCGGGCAGGTGACCGAGGCGTACTCCACCAGGGTGACCGGGGCCTGGGGATTGCCGAGCGTCACGTCGCGCGATCCGACCCGATCCTCCGCCACGGCGGCGCCGGCGAACGGCAGGACAGCGGCGAGACTCGCCACAAAGGCCAGAACGGTGCGGCGGACGACAGGGGCCATGGACACGATCCTCAACAGCGGCCGCGCGCGGCCCCGCACCATTCCGGACCCCGAGCGGGCCGGTTTGTCAATCGCGCGTGTCGCGCAGGACCGCGCGGCCGAGCCTGAGCAGGGACTGCTTCAGCCTGCCCTCCGGCGCGGCGGCGAGGGCGGCGTGCAGCTCCGCCTCCGCCGCGGCGTCCAGCGGCGGCTTCGCGCGGGTGGGGCGGACGACCCGGTTCTGACGCCGGATCAGACCCTGGACGATGCGCAGGCGCCCCACGGCGCCGGCGCCGAGGGCGAGGTTGACCCGGGCGACGATGTCCTCCGCCTGGTGCTGCACGATGGCGGCGGCGGGACCGTCGACGCGCAGCTCCAGCGTGGCGCCCTGCTGTGCGCCCTTGAGCGCGGGAGCCCGCGCGCCGCGCCCGTTCACCAGCTTCACCGGCTCGGACACCCGCCACAGGGTCTCGCCCACGATCTCCTTCCACCGGGTCTGCAACGGGCCGATGGTGGGGCCGAAGGCGGCGCCGAGCGAGCGCATCACCCGCGCCACCGTCCGCCCGGCCGGGGGCGGCGGGCGACGCACGGGGCGGGTCCGGCGCCGCCTCAGGATTTCGGCGGCCTCTTCGGGGGAGGGCAAGTCGCGCATCCCTGCTGTATAGCGCAGCGCATGAGCGACGTCAGGCGCATCCGCGAACATCTGCTGTGCTGGTACGACCGCCAAGCGCGGGCCCTGCCCTGGCGCACCGGGCCGGCCGAGCGGCGCGCTGGCGTGCGGCCCGACCCCTATCGCGTGTGGCTGTCGGAGGTGATGCTGCAGCAGACCACCACGGCCCACGCCGCACCCTATTTCGACGCTTTCACCGCGCGCTGGCCGACCGTGGGTGATCTCGCGGCCGAGGAGGATGGCGCGGTGATGGCCGCCTGGGCCGGGCTCGGCTATTACGCCCGCGCCCGCAACCTCCTGGCCTGCGCGCGGGCGGTGGCGGACCAGCACGGCGGAGTGTTTCCCGATACGGAGGCGGGCCTGCGCGCCCTGCCCGGCGTCGGCGCCTATACCGCCGCGGCGGTGGCGGCCATCGCCTTCGACCGTCCCGCCAATGTGGTGGACGGCAATGTGGAGCGGGTGATGAGCCGGCTCTACGCGGTGGAGACGCCCCTTCCCCCCGCCCGGCCGGAACTGGCGCGGGTGGCGAGCGGGCTGGCGACCGATGAGCGGCCGGGAGACTGGGCGCAGGCGCTGATGGACCTCGGCGCCACGGTCTGCACGCCCCGCTCTCCCCGCTGCCTGGTCTGCCCCTTGACCCCGGACTGCACCGCGTACGCGGGAGGGGCGCCGGAGACCTATCCCCGCAAAGCCGCCAAGGCCGAACGCCCGCACCGCCACGGCTACGCCTATGTGCTGCGACGGGGCGAGGAGGTGGCGCTGGTCCGCCGCCCGCCCAAGGGCCTGCTCGGCGGAATGCTGGGCCTGCCGACCAGCGCGTGGAGCACCGAGCCCGCCCCGGCCCCGCCCGTCGCCGCCGCCTGGCGCGAGGTTGGCGCGGTGGAGCACGTGTTCACCCATTTCTCGCTGACCCTGACCGTCCTGCGCGCCGAGGGCTCAGCACTGACCGCTGCGGTATGGCTGCCCGCCGAGGAGGCCCGCGCCGCCCTGCCCACCGTGTTCCGCAAGGCGCTGGACCGGGCGCTGGGCGCTTGAAACCTTCGCGGCGCCGTACCGTATTATCAACACGAATCCCTGCTATCGGAACGCCATGACCCGCCGCCTGTCGCTGATCCTTGCCGGGCTCGCCGCCCTGTTCCTGCTGCCGTTGACCGGGCTGGCCGCCGCGCCGGCGAGGCCTGCGCCTACCCAGATCGCCGTCTTCTCCGGCGGGTGCTTCTGGTGCATGGAGCACGACATGAAGGGCATCCGCGGCGTGGTCTCCGTGGAGAGCGGCTATACCGGCGGGCATGTGGACCACCCGACCTATCAGGACGTGACCTCCGAGACCTCCGGCCATCGCGAATCGGTGAAGGTGACCTTCGACCCGGCCAAGGTGGACTACGGCTTCATCCTGTCACGCTACTGGAAGCTGATCGATCCCACCGACGCGGGCGGGCAGTTCTGCGACCGGGGCGAGTCCTATACCCCCGCCATCTTCGTCACCGACGCGGCGCAGCGGAAGGCGGCGGAACAGTCCAAGCTCGACGCGCAAAAGGACCTGAAGCGCGGCAAGATCATCGTGCCCATCCTGCCGCTGAAGACCTTCTGGCCGGCGGAGGAATACCACCGCGACTTCGCCGTGCGGAATAAGGAACACTACGACGCCTATCGCAGCGGCTGCGGCCGCGACGCGCGATTGAAGCAGGTTTGGGGGTAAACTCCTCCCCCTCATCGAGGGGGAGGAAAGACTTATTCCGCCGCCACCTGGACCGGGGCGGGCGGCGTCCAGCGCAGGCGGGGCTTCCTGGCGGCGAGGGTCTCGTCGAGCCGGCGCAGCGGGGCGTGATAGGGCGCGCCCCTGAAGCGCTCCACGTCCCCCGCCTTCGCCGCACGCGCCAAGGCCAGCAGGGCGTGGGCGAAGCGGTCGAGTTCGGCCTTGCTCTCCGTCTCGGTCGGCTCGATCAGCATGGCGCCGTGCACCACCAGGGGGAAATACATGGTCATGGGGTGGAAGCCCTCGTCGATCATCGCCTTGGCGAAGTCGAGGGTGGTGACGCCGGTTCCCTCCAGCCAGTCATCGTCGAACAGCGCCTCGTGCATACAGGGCCCGTCCGGGAAGGCCGCGCTCATCTCCGCCGACAGCACCGCCTTCAGGTAGTTGGCGTTCAGCACCGCATCCTCCGCCACCTGACGCAACCCATCGGCGCCGTGGCTGAGCATGTAGGCATAGGCGCGCACGAACATGCCCATCTGGCCGTGAAAGGCGCACATGCGCCCGAACGCCTCCGCCGCCGGCCCCTCGGCCCGCTCCGCCAGCTCCAGGCCGTCCGGTCCGTGCACGATCCAGGGCGCCGGCGCGAATCGGGCCAGCGCCTCGGACAGCACCACCGGCCCTGCGCCCGGACCGCCGCCGCCATGGGGGGTGGAGAAGGTCTTGTGCAGGTTGATGTGCATGGCGTCGACGCCGAGATCGCCCGGCCGCACCCGTCCGACGATGGCGTTGAAATTGGCCCCGTCGCAATAGAAGTAGGCTCCGGCTTCGTGGGTCAGCCGGGCGATCTCCACCACCTCGCGCTCGAACAGGCCGCAGGTGTTGGGGTTGGTGACCATGATGGCGGCCACGTGCGGGCCGAGCTTGCGCTCCAGGTCGGCCAGATCGACACGCCCGTCGGCGGTCTGGGCGATCTCCTCAACCCGGTAGCCGACGAAGGCGGCGGTGGCGGGGTTGGTGCCGTGGGCGCTGGTGGGGGTCAGCACGGTGTTGCGCGGATGCGCGGACTGCAGCCCGTGCCCCGCCGCCCGGTGCGCGGCGCGGATCGCGAGCAGGCCGCAGAGCTCGCCATGCGCGCCGGCCTTGGGCGTCAGCGCCACCGCCGGCATCCCGGTCAGGGTCTTCAGCCAGTGGGCCAGCCGGTCCATCAGTTCGAGCGCGCCCTGCACGGTGGAGACCGGCTGCAACGGGTGGATATCGGCGAACCCCGCCATCCGCGCCGCCTTCTCGTTCAGGCGCGGGTTGTGCTTCATGGTGCACGAGCCGAGCGGATAGAGCGCCAGGTCGATGGCGTGGTTCTTCTGCGAGAGGCGCACATAGTGACGCACGGCCTCGGGCTCGGAGAGGCCCGGCAGACCGATCGGTTCGGCGCGGATGAGGTCGCCGAGGTCGGAGGCGTCCAGTTCGGCCTCCGCCAGATCGACGCCGGTCTTGTCCCAACCGCCGAGTTCGAAGATCAGCGCCTCGTCCTGCAACAGCCCCCGCGCGCCGGTAAGGGTGGGGTGGACATAGTCATTGCCCGGTGCGGCTTCGGGGCGGGTGGGACGGCCGACGGCGTTCATGGTCATCAGCTCATCAACCTTGTGGTGGCGCGGGCGAGGATTTCAATGTCGGCGGGGCGGGTGAACTCGGTGGCGGCCAGCAGCAGCACGTCGTCCATGCCCGCCCGGGGGTCGAGGCGCCAGACCGGCACGCCGCCCAGGACGCCATTGTCGGCCAGGCGCTGCACAAGCTGTTCCGCCGGGATCGGGGTCCGCACGGCGATCTCGTTGAAGAAGCGGGGGGTCAGGACCTCGAACCCCGGAACCTCGGCCATGCGCATGGCCAGGCGGCGCGCGGCCTGGTGATTCAGCGCGGCGAGCTTGCGCAGGCCCACCTCTCCCAGCAGGCTCATATGGATGGTGAAGGCAAGCGCGCAGAGCCCGGAATTGGTGCAGATATTGCTGGTCGCCTTGTCGCGGCGAATATGCTGCTCGCGGGTGGAGAGGGTGAGCACGAAGCCGCGCCGCCCGTCCGCGTCCACCGTCTCGCCGCAGAGCCGCCCCGGCGCCTGGCGCACGTATTTCTCGCGGCAGGCGAACAGGCCTACATAGGGACCGCCGAAGTTCAGCCCGTTGCCGATGGACTGGCCCTCCGCCACGGCGATATCGGCCCCCATGGCGCCCGGCGACTTGAGCAGGCCATAGGACACCGCCTCGGTGGTCACCACGATCAAGAGGGCGCCGGCGGCCTGGGCGGCGGCGGCCACCTTGGAGACGTCGGTCACCGTGCCGAACAGGTTGGGGGTCTGCACCACCACGCACGCCGTATCCGGCCCGATGTGGGAGATCACCTCCGCCTCGGCGTCGATGGCCAGGGGCATCCGCTCGATATCCATGCCCACCGCGTGGGCCAGGGTCTGGACCGTCTCGGCATAGTGGGGATGCAGGCCGGGCGACAGCACCGCCTTGTTGCGCCGGGTGATGCGGCTGGCCATCATCACCGCCTCCGCCGCCGCGGTGGAGCCGTCATAGAGCGAGGCGTTGGCCACATCCATGCCGGTGAGCTGGGCCACCTGGGTCTGGAACTCGAACAGCACCTGCAGCGTGCCCTGGGCGATCTCGGGCTGGTAGGGGGTGTAGGAGGTTAGGAACTCCGAGCGTTGGATCAGGTGATCGACGCTGGCGGGAACATGGTGGCGATAGGCGCCGGCGCCGCAGAAGAACGGCCCGGCGCCCGCCGAACGGTTGCGCCCGGCCATCTCGAGGAGCTCGCGCTCCACCTCCAGCTCGCCCGCGTGCAGCGGCAGGTCGACCACGCCAGAGCGGCGGGCGGAGGCCGGCACGTCGACGAACAGGTCGTCGATGGAAGCGGCGCCGATGGTTCGGAGCATGTCGGCCCGGTCGTCGGGCGTCAGGGGCAGGTAGCGCATCGTAACCTCCACCTGTCATCCCGGCCGCAGCGGAGCGGAGAGCCGGGACCTCGAGCAACTGGCTCTGAGTCTCGGATAGACCCTTCGGGCCTTACGGGATGACAGATTACATTGAAATCAAAGGGTCTGCAGAAAGGCCTCATAGGCGGCCCGGTCCATGAGGGTGTCGAGGGCGGCGGTGTCGGCCACCTTCACCTTGGTGAACCAGCCGTCGGTCTCGGGCGCCTGGTTGACGGTCTCGGGCGTGGAGCCCAGCGCCTCGTTTACCGCCGTCACCTCGCCGTCGAGGGGGGCATAGACGTCGGACGCGGCCTTGACGCTCTCCACCACAGCCATGCCCTCGCCGGTCTTGAGGGCCTTGCCGACGCCCGGCAACTCGACGAACACCACGTCGCCCAGCTGCTCGGCGGCATAGGCGGTGATGCCGACGGTGGCCACATCGCCGTCGAGTTCGATCCACTCATGGTCCTTGGTGAAGCGCATCAGGTCTCTCCGTTGGATCAGGGTTTGCGCACGTAGCGATGGGGGACGAAGGGCATGGCGACGACGTCGGCGGCCTGGGCCTTGCCGCGGACGATGACGTTGAGGCGCGCGCCCACCGCCGCATGGTCCGGTGGGACGAAGCCCATGGCGATGGCGTTGCCGAGCGTGGGCGAGAAGCCGCCGGAGGTGACCACGCCGATCGCCTTGCCCGCGCCGTCGGCGATCTCCGCCCCTTCCCGCGCCGGGGCGCCTTCGAGCACACGGAGGCCCACGCGCACCCGCTTCAGCGCGCCGCCGAACTCGGCGAGAAGGCGGTCTTGGCCGCGCAGATCGCCGCGCTCGCGCCGCTTCCTGGGCACGGCGAAGTTCAAGCCGGCCTCGATGGGGGAGACGGTGGGGTCGGCGTCATGACCGTAGAGCGGCAGGCCGGCCTCCAGCCGCAGGGAATCGCGCGCGCCGAGGCCGATGGGCCGCGCCCGCTCATCCGCCAGCAGCGCGTCGTAAAAGGCCACCGCCCCGGCCGGCGGGACCAGGATCTCATAGCCGTCCTCGCCCGTATAACCGGACCGGGCGTACATCACCATGTGGCCTTGCCAAGCGCCGCCCCTGAACTGCATGAAGCCGAGATCGCCGGCGCCCGGCAGCATGGCCTCCACCACAGCGACGGCCTCCGGTCCCTGCACCGCGATCAGGGCCGCCCCGTCCATGCGCACGAGCTTGGCCTTGTCGCCCACGGCCTTAGCGATCAGGGCGTAGTCGTCGTCCTTGGTTCCGGCGTTGACGACGATATAGAGGCTGCCGCCGGGCGCGCCGGTGGGATAGCGGCCGACCATCAGGTCGTCTAGCATCCCGCCGTCTTCGTTGAGCAGGACCGTGTAGCGAATCTGGCCGGGCTTCAGCGCGGCGATGTCGCCACTGATCAGCGGCTCGATCAGGGCGGAGATGGCGGCGTGGTCGGCCTCGGGCTCGCCGCTGGGCGCGGTCAGGCTCAGCATGGCCGGCCCCATGTGCGAGACGTCGAACACCCCGACGTGGGCGCGGGTCCACTTGTGCTCGGCCAGCACGCCGTCCTTGAACTGCACCGGCATGGAATAGCCGGCGAAGGGGACCATGCGGGCGCCCAGCGCCTGGTGGCGCGCGCCGAGCGGCGTGGTCTTCAGCGTGGCGTCGTCCGACATGCGGGCTCCAGACAGGTGCAGTCAGCCGTCCGCCCCCTGGCGAACCGCATCTGCCCCCGCTGTCGCCAAGGCCCCCTTACCCACTCCGGGTTTGAAGGGCCTCGCCTGAGAGATTCCGGGGCGCCCGGCTAAGACCGGATCGACCCTTGCTCCTTCGGCGAGCGGTGGATCGCGCCACCGCTGCTTTCCAGCGTCCTGGTCCTTCCTGCGGTCCGTGGGCCTGAGCGTTTCCGGGGCGGTTGCGCCTTCGGCGCCATCCCGGTCAGGGGATGGACTCTCCCGCAGGGAGCAGGCGGACCCTTGGACGGACGAACGCCGGGTGTCAACCGTGGCGGGGCTCTCGCACCCGTTAGGCGTTGTCCGTCACCAAGGTCTCTTCACCCTCGCGGATCGGAGCGTCGTCGCCCGCCTGCCTACGGGTGACCAGGCGGGCGAACTTGGGGGTCAGCCAGCGCTCGATGTCGTCGACGATCTCGTAGACCACCGGCACCAGCACCAGCGACAGCGCGGTGGAGGTGATCAGGCCGCCGATCACCGCCACCGCCATGGGCTGGCGGAACTCCGAGCCCTGGCCGAGGCCAAGGGCGGTCGGCAGCATCCCCGCCGCCATGGCCATGGTGGTCATGATGATCGGCCTGGCCCGCTCGCGGCAGGCGTTCATCAAGGCCTCCAGCCTCGGCTGGCCCGCCCGCTCGTCCTCGATGGCGAACTCCACGAGGAGGATCGAGTTCTTGGCCGCCAGCCCCATCAGCATCAGGAAGCCGATCATGGCCGGCATGTCGATCTCCATGTGGCCGACCACCAAGCCGATCACCGCCCCGATCAGGCACAGCGGCAGGGCGGCCAGGATGATGATCGGCTTGAAGAAGCTGCGGAACAGAAGGACCAGCACGCCGAAGATCAGGCCGATGCCGGACAGCAGCGCCATGATCATCCCGCCGAACAGCTCGATCATCGCCTCCGCGTCGCCCACCTGGGCCGGCTTCACCGTGGGCGGCAGATGCTGCATCACCGGCAGCTTGTTGATCGCCGTCAGCGCGGTGCCGAGAACCGCGCCGTTGAGGTCGGCCTGAACGATGGCCTCGCGCTCCCGCTGATAGCGGAACACCTTGGCCGGGCCGGCCTCGAAGGTGATGTCGGCCACGGTGGAGAGGGGGGTGAACTTGCCGCTGGCCGTGGGCACCTGCAGCCGGCTGATGGCGTCGAGGTTCTGGCGCTGGTCCTCGGACAGGCGCACGCGGATGGGAATGCGGCGCTTGCCTTCGGAATATTTGGCCACATTGGCGTCGATGTCGCCGATGGTGGCCACGCGCAGCACGTTGGCCAGGGTCATGGAGTTGACGCCGAGGCGCGCCGCCGCATCGGGCTTGGGCCTTATCTGCAACTCCGGCCCCGCGGGCGGGGGCGAGGGCCGCACGTCGGAGATGATCGGCAGGGTCCGCATCTCCTTCTCCAGTTCGAGCTGGGTGCGATCCAGGCTGGCCGCATCCTCGCTCGACAGCACGATGTTCACGTCGGCGCTGCCGAAGGCGCCCTGGGTGGTGATGCGCACGTCGGGAATCTGACGCAGCATCGGCCGGATCAGGTGCTTGAAGGCGTCCGTGGTGTGGGTCCGGTGCGGCTTCAGCACGACGGTGACCGTGCCGTCACGCAGGTCGGACCCGCCGGCCGGACCGAAGCCGGAGCCGCCGGAGGACGAGCCGGTCTGGGCGAACACCGTATCCACCTCGGGATAGTCCAGCAGGCGGGCGGTCACCTCGCGCACGGCGCGGTCCATGCCGTCCCGCGTCACGCCGGGCGGGCCCTCCATCTGCAGGTAGAAGTAGCCGCTGTCGGAGATCGGCTGGAAGCCCTTGGGCAACAGGGGCGAGACCATGACGCCGATGGAGACGAAGAAGATCAGTCCGCCCAGCACCGCCGCCACCCAGCGGTGGTGCAGCGCCCAGTCCAGCGCCCGCTTGTAGAACCCGCCCAAAGGCTTGGGCGGCTTGGCGGCGTGTTTGGCCTTGAGGAAGTAGGCGGCCATGGGCGGGGTGGCGAAGCGGGCCACCAGCAGCGAGAACAGCACCGCCACCGAGACGGTCAGGCCGAACTCCTTGAAGAACTGGCCCGGAATGCCGGGCATGAACGACACCGGCAGGAACACCGCCACGATGGTGCAGGTGGTGGCCACGACCGCGAGGCCGATGGAGTCCGCCCCGATCAAGGCCGCGCGATAGGGGGTGGCCCCCGCCTCCACCCGTTTCTGGATATTCTCGATCTCCACGATGGCGTCGTCCACCAGGATGCCGATCACCAGGGTCAGCGCCAGCAGCGTCACCACGTTCAGGCTGAACCCCAGCATCAGCATGATCGCGAAGGTGGGGATCAGCGACAGCGGCATGGCGAAGGCGGTGATGGCGGTGGCGCGCCATTCGCGCAGGAAGAACAGCACCACCAGCGCGGCGAGTCCCATGCCTTCCAGCAGCACCTCCTCGGTGGCCTTGAAGCTGTTGCGGGTCTCGTCCACCGTCGAGACCACCTTGGTAAGTGTGATCTCCGGGTGGGCCTTGGCCAGCCTGGCCACGGCCTTCTGCACCCGTTCCTCCACCTCCACGTCGGAGCTGTCCTTGGTCTTGTTGACCTGGAAGGCGACGGTGGGCTGGCCGTTCAAACGGGAGAAGCCGCGCTGCTCGGCCTCGCCGTCGCCCACCTGCGCCACGTCGGACAGGCGCACGAAGTGGCCGGCGGCGGGGATCTGGGTGTTGCGCAACTGATCGACCGTGGGCGCGGCGCCCAGCACGCGCAGGGTCTGTTCCTGCGACCCCACATCGGCGCGGCCGCCCGGCTCATCGGTATTGTACTGGCGCAGCGCGTCGTTGATCTGCGGCGCGGTGACGCCGAAGGCGGCCATCTTGTCGGGATCGATAATGACATTGATCTCGCGGTCAGACCCGCCGACGCGCGCCACCTGGGCCACGCCCTTTTCCGCCTGCAAGGTACGCGAGATGGTGTCGTCGATCAGCCAGGACAGATCGACGCCCGACAGGGTGTGGGAGGAGACGGCGTAAGTCAGGATCGGCGCCGAATCGATATCCAGCCGCTGGATCTGCGGCGGGTCGATGGTGGGCGGCAACTGCGGGCGCGTGCGGTCGATGGCGGTGCGCACATCGTCCGTCGCCTTCTGGATGTCGGTGCCGAGCTCGAACTCGATCATCGTCGTCGAGGCGCCGAGGGTGGCGGTGGTCTGGATATGCTTGACGTTCTGGATGGAGGCGACGGCGTTCTCCACCGGCCGGCTGATCTGGTTCTCCACCTCGGTGGCGGCGGCGCCGCTCTGGGTTACGTTCACCAGCACCGCGGGGAAGGCGATGTTGGGGAAGTGCTTCACCAGCAGCCTGGGATAGGCGACCAGCCCCCCCACCGTCAGGGCGATGAACATCAGGGCGACCGGGATGGGGTTGCGGATCGCCCAGGCGGAGATGCGGAAATTCATTGGCTGGCCGCCTTGGAGTTCCCCGCCGTGGCGCCCGCCGCCACCGGCTGGACCAGATCGCCGTCGAGCAGGAAGACCCCGCCGCCCAGCGCCACCCGCGCGCCGACGGGCGGCCCCTGGATCAGCTCCACGAAGCCCTGCGAGCGGCGTCCGGTCTTCACCGTCACCGGATGCACCCGGTTGTTGGCGTCCACCGTCATTACATAGCCGCCGTTGTCGTCGAAGTGCACGGAGGATTCGGGCGCCACCCTGGACGCCTGGCCATTGGCCTGGAAGGTGGCGGTGGCGAAGCCGCCCGGCCGCAGATCGGCGCGCACCGGCAGGGCGATGCGCGCATGGCCGAGCTTGGTCTGGGCGTCCACCCGGGGCGAGATGAAGCGCACCGCGCCGTTGACGATATCGCCCGACGGCAGCTTCACCTGCGCCCGGCCCCCGACCTTGATCTCCGCCAGATCGGACTCGGGCACCTCGGCGTCCATTTCGACCAGGCCGTCGCGAGCGATGCGATAGAGGGTCGTGCCGGGGGCGGAGGTGTCGCCCGGCCGCGCCGTGCGCTCCAGCACCCGGCCCGAGACCGGGGCGCGGATCACCATGCGGCTGTCGCGGGTCTTGAGATCGTTCAGGCCGGCGCGGGCCACCGCCACCGCCGAGTCGGCGGACCGGGCGGCGAGGCGGCGCTCGACGATGGCCTCCTGCGACAGGACGCCCTGGTTATCCAGCCCCTTCACCCGGTCGGCCTCGGCCCTGGCGCGCTCGGCGGCGACCTCCTGCTGCTGCACGCTGGCGGTCTGCTGGGCGATCTGGGCCTGCAGCAGGGTGTCGTCGAGGCGGGCCAGCGGCTGGCCCTTCCTCACATAATCGCCCTCGTCGGCCATGACCGCGGCGACGCGGTAGCCGGAGAGCTCGGAGGCGACGCCCGCCTCCTCGCGCGAGACCAGCAGGCCCGAGGCGGTCATGCCCTGGGCCAGCGAGCGTTCGACGATCGGCGTCACCGTCACCGTCAGGGGCTGGCCGCCGGCCGGATGCGCCGGCCTGGCGGCGGGCTTGGCGCCGCCACAGGCGCTGAGGCTGAATCCCGCCAGCGTAGCGACCGCCAGCATCAGCGTTGCGCGCAGCGTCGTCTTCATCGTCTTGCCCCGTTCGTTCGCGCCGCCGCCCTATCCGCCTCCACCGCCGGCCAGCCGCCCCCCAGCGCCTTGAAGGTGGACACCGAGTCCACCAGGGCGGAGGTCGTGGCGGCGGTATAGGCCGCGCGCGTGGTGCGCCATCCCTGTTCGGCCTGGACCAACGTCGTGATGTCGGTCAGGCCGAGTTCGTACCCCTTGCGCGACGCGTCGTAGGCGAAGCGCGACTTGTCGGTGGCGTCCTTGAGCAGGCCGACCCTGACCTCGTCCGCCTGCAGCGTCACCAGCCCCCGTTCCGCGTCGCCATAGGCGGTCTGCACCGCCTTCTCATAGGCGGCGACCACCTGCTCGCCTCGCGCGCCCTGCACCCGGATGGTGGCCAGGAGCTTGGGAAGGGACAGGAACGGCACGGTGACGCCGATCCCCGCCGCGCTGGTCTGGGTGGTGGTGGTGAAGTCGGGCTGGACCTGCTGCATGTATTGATAGGAAGGCTGCAGGGTGAAGGTCGGGAACAGGGCCAGCTTGTCCAGCTTCAACTGGCCGGCGGCGACGCGGATATTGGCCTCGGCCTCGCGCACGTCGGGGCGCCGGGCCAGAAGGTCGCCGGGCGCGGTGGCGGGCACGGGGGGCGGCGGCGCGGCCCGGGCCTCGATCGGAAGCGTGGATGAGGGATCGCCACCGCGCCCGATCAACACCAGGAGCGCGCGCTGCTGGCCTTTCAGCAACGCCTCGGACTGCGCCGCCTGGGCGTCGTTGGAGAGCGCATCCGCCTCGAGCCGCGCGGTGTCGGCGGTGGTGGCCAGGCCGCGGTCGGACTTGGCCTTGCCCGCCGCGTAGAGCTGGCGCGCGATCCGCGCGTTCTCCCTGGCGTCCTCCAGCTGGATCGCCGTGCCGCGCGCCTGGAACAGGGCGGTGGCCACGCTGGCGGCCAGCGTCATGCGGCTGGCCTCGTAGTCGAAGCGCTGGGCGGCGAGGTTGTTCTTGGCGGCGCGGATGGCGGTGAGGTCGCGGCCGAACAGGTCGAGCTCCCAGCTCACATTCAGGCCGCCGCTGTAGAGCTGATCGTTGCCCGCGCCGGAGAAGCCGCTGAGAAACTGGGTGATCTGGCCGGCGTTGGGATTCACATTGGTGTAGCGGGTGCCGATATGCTCCGACGTGGCCTTGCCGGTGAGGTCGCCCTGGGGCAGCAGGCCGAACAGGGTCTGGCGCAAGGTGGCGTTGGCTTCCCGCAACCGGCCGAGCGCGCTCTTGGCGTCGGGGCTCGACGCCAGCGCCTGTTCGATCAGCTGGGTGAGCTGCGCATCGTCGAACAGCGTCCACCAGCGGTCGAGCGCCTCTGGCGGCAGGGTTTGTGCGCCGACCGTCGCCCCGGCCTCGTAGGCGGCGGGCACATGCACGTCGGGCCTGGGGATGCGGGTGTCCAGCGCGCAGCCGGCCAGGAGCGCGCAGGTCAGCGGCGCCATCACGGTCAAGCTTGAATAAACACTATGTCGCATGTGGCCGCGCAGACGCCCTTACCCCTGATGGGCGATGTAATCCCGTATGTCGCAGTTTGCACGCGCTGCAATGTGAACAATGCTTAATCAGCACGAAAGGCGAGCGCTGTGGCGCGGCCGCGACGATGCGGCGCCCACCGGCCATGGACCCGCCGCCCGCGGGGCGCGATACAGGCGCGGATGAAGGACAACGAGATTCGCTGGACGGGCCAGGGCGAGGAGCCCGCCGCCCAGCTCGCCCCCGGCGGATCGGAAACGGCGCCGATTGAATCGGCCATCGCCCCCGCCGCCGACCACGCGGTGGAGGCCGCGCCGGTGCTGGGCGGCCTGTCGCGCCTCGCCCCCGTGGCCATCGCCTCGGCCCTGTTCATGGAGTTCATCGACTCCACCGCCCTGTCCACCGCCCTGCCGAGCCTGGCGCGCGCCTTCCACGCCGATCCGATCCATCTGAAACTGGCGCTGACCTCCTATCTTCTGGCGCTGGCGGTGATCGCGCCGGCGGGCGGCTGGATCGCCGACCGGTTCGGCGCGCGGCGCGTGTTCCTCATCGCCATGGGCGTCTTCCTGCTGGGCTCCATCGCCTGCGGCTTTTCGCGCTCGCTACCCTGGCTGGTCGCCGCGCGTATCCTGCAGGGGACGGGCGGGGCGATGATGGTGCCGGTGGGGCGGCTGATCATCGTCGGCTCGACCCCCAAGGCGCGGCTGGTGAGCGCCATGGCCTGGTTCACCACCCCGGCCCTGGTCGGGCCGCTGATCGGCCCGCCCCTGGCCGGCTTCGTGCTCGGCGTCGCCGACTGGCCTTGGATCTTCTTCCTCAACATCCCGGTGGGGATCGTGGGGATGCTGGCGGTGTCGCGCTTCGCGCCCAACATCAGGCGCCCCGACCCCGGGCGGTTCGACAGCCTGGGCTTCCTGCTCGCGGCGGTCGCCATCAGCAGCATCGTGGTGCTGGCGGAAACGGCCGGGGTGGGCCTGTTGCCCCTTGGGGTGGAGCTGTTGCTGGGCGCCGCGTTGATCGTCAGCGGCGCGGTGTTCCTGCGCCATGTGGCGCGAACGCCCAAACCCATCCTCGATCTCAAGCTGTTGCGCTACCAGACCTATCGGGCCAGCCTGACCGGGGGCACGCTGGTGCGGCTGGGCGTCGGCGCCACCCCCTTCCTCACCCCCCTGCTACTGCAGGTGGGCCTGGGCTGGAGCCCGGTGAAGGCGGCCTTCGTCACCATCGCCACCGGCGTCGGGGCGATGAGCGCGCGCACGGTGACCCGCCGGGTGATCGCCGGGCTGGGGTTCCGCACGGTGCTGCTGGTGTCGGGCGTCGCCGCGGCTGTGCTCTCCGCCATCCCCGGCTTCTTCCGCGCCTCCACGCCGGTCTGGGCCATGTTCGGCGTGATGTATCTGGCCGGAGTGGTGCGCTCCACGCAGTTCATCAGCGCCAACACCATCGCCTATGCCGACGTCCCGGCCGAGGAAGTCACCCGCGCCTCCACCCTGGCGGCGGTGGTGCAGCAGATCGGCCTCAGCCTCGGCGTAAGTTTCGGCGCCCTGATGCTGAGCCTGACCCGCGGCGGCGGGAGCGGCGCGCTGTCGCCGGACCGTTTCACCCTGCCCTTCCTGATGGTCGGCGCCTCCACCCTGCTGGCGCAGATCGTCTATGTGGGGCTGAAGAAGGACGCCGGCGCCGAGATCAGCGGCAGGCGCACCTGATCACCGCGGCGCGTGCGGCACGGGCGGCGCGCCGGACGGCAGGGGCGCGGACGGATCGCGGATGAAGGCCAAGGCGTCGCCCAGCGGCCGTTCGCGCTGCAGGTCGCGGTTCAGCAGGTGCCAGTCGTCGGCGTACCAGGCGCTGCGCGCATTCGGGCCGAGCTTTCTCACCGCGTGCTTCGCCGCGCCCGGCGGGATGATCTGGTCGTGCGCGCCGTATTCGTAGAGCATGGGGACCTTCACGCCGCCGATGCGGTCCTGGGCGTCCTGCATCAGCCCCACCAGCCCGTAGATGGCGTCGATCCGCGTACCGAAGATCATGTTGCGGTCGCGCGACATCTTGCGCAGCGCCTCGATATTATCGGTGGCGCGGATCTTCCGCACCAGCCAGGACGGCGGTTCGAGCGTGCTCGCCGGCATGAAATGGGCGGCCAGCCACAGGGAGACGTTCTCCGGGATCGACTGGTCGCTCCACCCCCACACGGCGGGGGAAAACAGCACCACCCGGTCGGCGTCCGGCGGCTGGGCGGAGGCGAAGGCGGTGATCGCCACCGCGCCGCCCATGCTTTCCCCCGCCACCGCCAGGATCGCCTTGGGATGGCGCGCACGAATGAGGACACAGGCGGTGCGCAGGTCCTCCGCCATCAGCCCCTCCCCGCCCCAGACGCCTCGCCCCTGGCCCCGGCCGAAACCGCGCTGGTCATAGGCGTAGGTGGTCACGCCGGCCTTGCTCCAGTAACCCCCGGCGAGGTCGAAGGCCGCGGCGTAGTCGTTCATGCCGTGCAGGGCGACGATCACCGCCCAAGGGTCATTCACCCCCGCCGCCGGCCACACCGTCAGGGGCAGGCGCGCGCCGTCGAAGCTGACCAGGGTCTCCGCCTCCAGCCGCGGGCCACCGAAGCCGGGCGCCGGGACAAGGGCGTGCTGGGTGAGCGGCGCGCACCCCGACACGGCGAGCGCGGCGGTGAGCAACAGGCGGCGGTTCATGCCCGCAGCCTTAGGCGCGGATCGCGGGCGAAGATATGGCGCCCGCCGCGGTCACCCCATGGGCCGGGACAGGAACCGAGACCCCTGCAAGCCGAACCGCCAGGGCCGCTCCGTCCCCTTGCTGATGCCGATGCGCGGGCCGGCGACGATCCCCGGCGTCGTCTCGCGCGGGAGCAGGGCGAAGGGCGGCTTCTCCAGGTCGGCGCCGTTGTGGGCGATGGAGATACCGAGCGCCTGGCATAGCCGTCCGGGCCCGGCGCAGAGCGCCCGCTCAGCCTCCAGCCCCCGCCGCGCCCGCATGGCGTCAAGACCGGTAGTGGGCTCAAGCGCGCGGAGCAGCACCGCCCCGCCGGGCCGGCCGCAGACGATGTTGGCGCACCAGTGGACGCCATAGGACCGATAGACGTAGAGCCGCCCCGGCGGTCCGAACATCACCGCGTTCCTTGCCGTCGTCCCGGCGAAACTGTGCGAGGCCGGATCGGTTAGGTCATAGGCCTCCGTCTCCACGATCACCCCGCCTACGCCCTCCACCAGGAGGGCGGCGCCGATCAGGGCCTGGGCCAGGTCGCCGGGTTCGACGGTGTAATCGATCCGGGGATGAGCGGGGAAATATTCAGGAATCAACGGCCGCCACATGCATTCTCAGCCGGTACACCCCCTTGACCGGTTCGGCGGGGTTCACCGGTTTGTTGTGGCGCAGGATGTCGATCCTTCCCGTGCGGGCCAGACCGATGGCGGCGGCCTTGACCTTGGGCAGAACGCGCCGCCAGCGCTCCAGGTCGATGGCCTTGGCCACTTGGTCCGGGGCGATGCTCTTGCGGGGGGGTACGACCGCCAACGCCTCGAGAATCGCGTCCTCCAGCGAGGCCATCCGGCTACTCCTGCTCAGTAGTCCAGATGCAGCCGTCCCCCAAAGACGACCGCCGGACCCCGGTCGCGGTTATAGGCCGGATTTTGGATCGCCTGCATGTCGAAAGTCAGGTGCACGTGGTCGATGGGCGCGAGGCTGTAATAGGCCTCCAGGATGCGCTCGTCGCCGGGATGGGGCAGCTTGCCGTCGCCGACGAGGATGCCGAGGCCGCCCGCGTTCAGATAGGCCTGATGGATGTGGGAAATGGCGTTATCCACCACCGCCACGCCGATCTCGTCCTGCTTGCGGCCCCAGCGATTGCCTTTGAGCGACAGGCCGGCCTGGGCGCTGCGGTCGATGTCGGCGTACTCATAGGGCTCGATATGACCGTCGGCGGCGCTGAGGCGCACGAAGACGCCGAGGTCCTCGCTCACAGGCTGCTCCAGATTGACCACACCCCCCGCGCGGTCGCGATAGCGCCGCACCAGCGTGGTGTCGGCCGGCAGACCGGTGACGATCCCATAGGCGATGGCGTCGGTGAAGCTGGCCAGCCGCGCGCGGGACAGGAAGGCGGTGAGCTTCAGCTTGCCCTCGCGCCCACGGAACGTGTAGCGCCGCTCCACCTCCGCATCGTACTGGAACTGCTTGAAGCTGTTGGTCAGCGACTTGCCGTTGGGAAAGCGCGAGGTGTCGAACAGCCCGGCCCGCAGCGTCCACTCGCCCGTCCGCCATTCCGCCACCGCGCCATAGGAATAGCCCCACGCGTCGGCGGCGTAGTCATAGGCGCCCCCGTCGATGATCGACCAGTTCAGGAAGTCGTTCTTCGGATCGTGGGCGAAGGTGTTGTCGTCGAAGATGTCGGTGACGTTCAGCTTGCCGGCGGTGAGGATCACCCGGTCGGCGGTGGAGTCCCGCGCCAGCCGGTTGGTGTCGGACCCGATCTTGTCGGGTTCGCCGCCGAGGTCCTTGGTCCAGCGGAAGAAGGCGCGCTGGGTGCGGAAATAGGGGTGCTTCTTGCCGACCTTGGCCCCATCGCCATTCACATAGCCGGCGACGCCGAGGGTGTTGGAGGGCGCGATGCCCTGGTCCATCTCCGGGTTCCACCAGAACTCCCAGCCATGGCTGAGATTGGCGCCGAGATAGGCGGTGGCGTCGGTGGTCTCGTTGACGTGGTTGCCGCCCTGCAGGCTGTTGGTCCCCTCATAGGGCGAGCGGAAGGCCGGATGGTACTGCCAGATATTGGTGAGCTGGGCGTGGGCGTAGAGCCAGCCGAACAGCGGCTTGTCCGCCGGCTTGTCGGAGCTGTCCGGCGCGGCCGACGAGCCGCCCGCCTGGGCGTGGGCCTGCCCCGCCAGCAGCAAACCCGCGACGACCGCGGCCAACCCCTTGCGCATCATCTGCTGGCCCCATCCGCCGAATACCGGCCGCCTATCGCCTAGATGAGGCGTAAAGGCAATACATGAGAATGACCACAACAGAACGGTCATGGACGATAGAACATAAGTTATATCATCCCATTTGCGGACGATTATTGAGTTCGACCTCAGCCGCCGCGTTTCATCGTCTCCCGCGCGATGACCAGCTTCTGGATTTCGGAGGAACCTTCATAGATGCGGAAGATGCGCACGTCCCGATACAGCCGCTCGATGCCGTAGTCGGCCACATAGCCGGCGCCGCCGAAGATCTGCACCGCCCGGTCGGCCACCCGCCCCACCATTTCCGAAGCGTACAGCTTGGAGGCCGAGGCCTCCAGCGTCACGGTCTCTCCCGCGTCGCGGCGACGCGCGGTCTCCAGCACCAACGCCCGGGCGGCCAGGCATTCAGTCTTGGAGTCGGCGATCATGGCCTGGATCATCTGGAAGCTGGCGATGGGCGCCCCGAACTGCCTGCGCTCGGCGGCATAGGCGACGCTGTCCCGGATCAGCCGCTCGGCCACGCCGACGCAGACCGAGGCGATGTGCAGCCGCCCACGGTCGAGCACCTGCATGGCCACCTTGAAGCCCTCGCCTTCCGCGCCGAGCCGGTTCTCCACTGGCACGCGCACGCCCTCGAACACCACGTCGTGGATGTGGGCGCCCTGCTGGCCCATCTTCTTCTCCGGCCTGGAGACGCTGAGACCGGGCAGGTCGCGCGGCACGAGGAAGGCCGAGACGCCGCCCGCCCCCTTTTTCTCCACATCGGTGCGGGCCATAACGGTGAACAGCGCGGCGCGCCCGGCATTGGTGATGTAGCGTTTCGCGCCGTCCAGCACGTACACATCGCCGTCTCGCCGGGCCCTCGTCTGCACATTGGCGCTGTCCGATCCCGCCTCCGGCTCGGTGAGGGCGAAGGAGGTGACGATCTCGCCGGACGCGATGCCGGGCAGGTACTTCTGTTTCTGGGCGGCGGTCCCGTACATCACCAGGCCCTGGCTGCCGATGCCCACATTGGTGCCGAAGGCCGAGCGGAAGGCCGGCGAGGCGTGGCCGAGCGCCATGGCCACCAGCGCCTCGTCCTCCATCGAAAGGCCGAGCCCGCCGTAGGCTTCGGGGATGGACAGGCCGAACAGGCCGAGCGCCTTCATCTCCTCCAGCACCGGCTCGGGAATGGCGTCGTTGGCGGCGACCTCCGCCTCGATGGGGCGCAGCCGCTCGGCCACGAAGCGGTCGACGGCGTCCAGCAGCTGGGCGCGCGTGTCGAGGTCGAGCGGCATCGGCGCCTCCGGTCTGGCTTTCTGTCGTCCAGCGGTTATGTGTCGCCGCGCTTCAGGACGCAACGCGGCAGGCGGGTCTCACATGGACGGCGGCGACGAACTGGCGGCGGGCGGCGGCCCGCGCGAGGTGACGGAGGGCGAGTGGGCCGGCTGGTGGACTTGGACGGGCAGCGACGCCTATGAGGACCTCACCGGCCCGTTCTATTTCCGCGAAGAGGCCGGCGCGGATGGAACGCCCGGGGTGCGCTGCGCCTTTCGCGCCGAGAAGAAGCACATGAACGGCGGCGGCGCCCTGCACGGCGGGGCGATGCTGACCTTCGCCGATTTCGCCCTGTTCGCCATCTCCCATCCCGTGCGCAGGGCCAACGGCGACATCGACCACCACGTCACCGTCTCGCTGAACGGCGATTTCGTCGGGCCGGCCCATGAGGGCGACCTGGTGGAGGCGGTGGGCGAAGTGGTGCGCGCCGGCGGCTCGCTCAGCTTCATCCGCGGCCTGATCGAGACCGGCGGCAAGCCCATGATGACCTTCTCCGGCGTGGTGAAGCGCGTGAAGCGGCGGTGATCTCCTCCCCTGCGCAGCGGGGGTGGTGGCGCGGCGCGGCGCCGCCGTGACGGAGGGGGTTGCGCGACGCTGACGGACAGGGCGCCGCCGCTCCCTCCACCACCTTTCAGGTGGTCCCCCTCCCCGTTGCACGGGGCGGATCTAGTGGCTCTGGAACAGGGACAGCAGCACGTTGGGGGCCTGGTTGGCGATGGAGAGCGACTGGGCGCTCAGCGATTGCTGCACCTGCAGGGCGGTGAGCCGCGCGCTCTCCGCCGGCACGTCGGCGTCCACCAGGTGCCCCACCCCCACGGTCAGCGAATCGGACAGCAGCGAGACGAAGCTGGCATGGGCGGTGATCTGATTGCTCTGCCCGCCGAGATTGGCCACCGCCGTGTTCACATTGGCGATCGAGTTCTCCACCAGGGTCAGCATCGACGCCGCGTTGGTGATCGTCGAGATGTCGCCATTGGCCGGCACGGTGATGGTGGAGCCGCCGAGCGACAGGTTCAGCCCCATCAGGGTGATGTTCGAGGTGGCGTCGGCATTGGCCATGAAGCCGAGACCCGAACTCAGCGAGCCGTCCAGCAGGTTGGAGCCGTCGAAGCTGGCCGACTGGACGGTCTGCTGGATGCGCTGCAGGGTGGTCTGGAAGCTGTTGTTCAGCGTGGCGCGGCTGGCCGCATCGGTGCTGGGGTCGCTGGCGGTCAGCACGCTGGCCTTCAACGTGTTGAGCAGGTCGGAAACGGATTGGCCGGCGGAGATGCCGACATCGGCGATGGACTGGGCGCGGTTCAGGCCGTCGGTCACCGCCGACAGGGCGCGGACGTCGGCGCGCTGGGACTGGGCGACGGTGAAGACCGAGGCGTTATCCTTGGCGCTGGCCACCGCCAGACTGCTGGATACCCGGGCGTTGGTGGCGGCGAGGCTGTCGGCGGTCTTGTTCAGCGTGGCGAGCACCTGCAGCGCGGCCGAATTGGTGTTCACATTCAGGGTCATGCGGCCCCTCCTTTCGGATCGGCGGACCGATTCTCGGTCGCCCTGGAGGCCGACGTGCGAAACCACGCCACCCCCGTCGAGGCGACGTTAACCATAAGATGGTAATCAGACCGTTAACCACGTTGGGTGCGGTCCAATGCCTGTCGCCGAGACCTTCAGGCCTTGGCGTCGAATACCTGCCCGGCGGAATAGCCGGGGTTTGCGCTCATCTTGATCGCTTCCTGCCGCGGCAACTCGATCAGTAGGGCGCCGGTGGCGCGGTCGAACAGCTTGTAAGTGTAGTCGTCGCCATCCGAGGTGGGTTCGATGACCAGGCGTAGCGCATCTTCGGCCTTGAGCGGCGCCGGCCTCGGCGCGGCGGGGGGATGCCCCGCGGCAGGGTCCTGGCCGGACGGGTCGGAGGTGGACGGCGCGGCGTTGGCGACTGGTTTTACTGAATTGATCATTCTCCATCTCGCCGGACGGGTCTCGCCCGACGCTCCTTGGTGGAACCGGTTCGGCGCGCGAGGCGAACCCCGCGCGCCGTCCCGAAACGATCAGAGTCCGTCAGCCCTAGTGGAACAGGCTGAGCAGAACGCTGGACGACGAGTTGGCGATCGACAGCGCCTGCACGCCGAGCTGCTGCTTGGTCTGCAGCGCGGTGAGGTTGGCGCTTTCCTTGGCCACGTCGGCGTCCACCAGGTTGCCGACGCCCGTGGTCAGGGTGTCCTGCAGCTTGCCGATGAACGACAGGTGGGTCTGGACCGCAGTCGAGCCAGTGCCCAGCTTGGCCACGGCGGCGTTGACGTTGGTGATCGAGGCGTTCACCAGGGCCAGCTGGGCCGAAGCCGTCGCCGCCGTGGTGAAGCTGCCGGTCGCCGTCACGGTGACGTTGGCCCCGCCGAGCGCGAGGCTCACCGCCGCCACGGTCAGCTTGTTGGAGCCGGCCGCATTGGCCAGCGCCATCACCGAGGTGCCGCCGGTCTTGATCATGTTGATGCCGTTGAAGTCGGCATTGGTGACGATCTTGCCGATCTGGTCGCGCAGCGCCTTGAAGTCGTTGGCCAGCGCGGTGACGCTGTTGGCGTCGAGCGAGGTGTCGGTCGCCGCCAGGGCCTTGGCCTTCATCTGGTTCAGCAGGTCGGAGATCGACTGGCCGGCCGAGACCGCCACGTCCACGGTGGAGGCGGCGCGGTTCAGCGAATCCTTGACGGTGTCGAGGGCGGAGATGGAGGCGCGGGAGTTCTGGGCGATGGCCCAGATGGCCCCGTTGTCCTTGGCCGAGGAGACCTTCAGGCCGGTGGAGATGCGGTTCTGGGTGGTGGCCAACGCCGACTCGGTGGCGGTGAGGTTCTGCAGCGCGGTCAAGGCGGCAGTGTTGGTGTTGATGCTGGTGCTCACTGTAATGTCCTTTTCTCAGGTGTCCGCTCGCATTTTGCGGGCGGGGGCTTTTTGCCCAGTTCCGGAGAAGCAATTGCCGGGCCACCGGCAAGAATCTACAACCCTATGAATTCAAACGAATTAACTTGCTGGAAACCGAGCAAAATCGGCCGGGATGGGAGGAGCGGTGGGCAGAAACTGCCGCGCGCCCGGCAGGCCTTGCCTGGGGCGGAAAGGAGCGCCGGACGGGAGGCTCCCGTCCCGTCCGGCTATCGACGTCAGTGCCCCTGGAACAGCGACAGAAGATACTGAGGCGCCTGGTTCGCGATCGACAGCGCCTGTGTGCCGAGCTGTTGCTTGGTCTGCAGCGCGGTCAGGTTGGCGCTTTCCTTCGCCACGTCCGCATCGACCAGGTTGCCGACACCGGTGGTCATGGTGTCCTGCAGGTGGCTGATGAACGAGATGTGGGTCTGGACCGCGGTTGAGCCGGTGCCCAGTTTCGCCACGGCCGCGTTGACGTTGGTGATCGAGGTGTTCACCAGCGCCAGTTGAGCCGAGGCGGTCGCCGCCGTGGTGAAGGTGCCCGCCGCGGTCACAGCGACGGTGCCGCCGCCGAGACCGAGATTGACCGCCGCCACCGTCAGTTTCGAGGTGCCGGCGGCGTTGGCGAGCGCGTATACGCTCGTCCCGCCCGTCTTGATCATGTTGGCGCCGTTGAAGTCGGCGTTGGCCACGATCTTGCCGATCTGGTCCCTCAGGGCTTTGAAGTCGTTGGCCAGGGCGTTCACACTGTTGACGTCGAGCGAGGTGTCCGTCGCCGCCAGCGCCTTGGCCTTCATTTGGTTAAGCAAGTCAGAGATCGACTGCCCTGCGGACAGGGCCACATCGACGGTGGATTGAGCGCGGTTCAGGCTGTCCTTCACTTGGTCCAGCGCCAGAATCCCCGACCGCTCGTTCTGGGCGATAGCCCAGATCGCGCCGTTGTCCTTGGCGCTCGACACCTTCAGCCCGGTGCTGATTCGGTTTTGCGTCACGGCCAATTGCGCACTCGTCGCGTTCAGGTTCTGGAGCGCCGTCAACGCGCTCACGTTTGTGTTCACCGAGGTAGTCATCGGCTTAGTCCTTCCATTCTGGATGAGGGCGACGCACAACGCGTCGGGCGGCTTTTCTGCCTACGCACGCCATCGCAAGCGCCGGACCACGCGCCCGATCATTCAGCCAATTGTTTTTGTTTAACTATAACGGGATGCTCGCCAACCCGAACACCGATATGCCGATTCAGAATTGCCGGGTGGGCGTGATTTGCCGGGTACAGAGCCTTTTCAGGGGAAGTCAAAATCGCCTCATCCTGAGGTACGAACGGAGTGAGCCTCGACCCTTCGGGTCGAGGGCCGCCCAGTTTACCTTGAGCGACGCCGCAGGATGAGGACGTGGGGGTGAGATTTCCGAACTAATCTAGGCGGCGCGGGGCAGCTCAGCGCTTTGCGCTTCGGCCTCCGCCTGGAACATGGCGCTGAGGTTCTCCGACGCCCAGCGGTGGTTGAAGCTCGCCAGACGGCGCGCCCGGGCCAGCCGGTCGAGCGCGCGCCGCTGGGCCGGCGTCAGGGCGGCGAGGGCCGCGTCGTGCTCGCGTTTGATGTCTTCGGCGGTGATCTGCATGGGGTTCCTCCCCTTTCCACCCATGAGCCTAGGCCGGGGCGGCTGAACGGGAGCGCAGGCGCCCGGTCAGGCGGCATTCATCCCGCGCGGTAAGCGCCTCCGGGGTTGTGCCCCTCGCCTCCCCCCTCTAAACGCACGGCTTAACCCGCAACCCGGCAGGCCAAGGCGCTGGTTTATCCTGAGCGACGCCGCAAGCGGCGTCGAAGGGCGCGCCCGACGACATGCGCGCGAGATCAATATGCCCAGACGTACCGACCTCGAAACCATCCTGATCATCGGGGCCGGTCCGATCGTGATCGGCCAGGCGTGCGAGTTCGACTATTCCGGGGTGCAGGCCTGCAAAGCGCTCCGCGCCGAGGGCTACCGGATCGTGCTGGTCAACTCCAACCCCGCCACGATCATGACCGATCCCGAACTGGCCGACGCCACCTATGTGGAGCCCATCACGCCCGAGATCGTCGCCAAGGTGATCGAAAAGGAGCGCGGCGACGGGTCCAGAGGCTTCGCCCTCCTCCCCACCATGGGCGGGCAGACGGCGCTGAACTGCGCGCTGGCGCTGGAGCGCATGGGCATTCTGGAGCAGCACGGCGTGGAGATGATCGGCGCCAAGGCCGAGGTGATCGACAAGGCCGAGGATCGCCAGAAATTCCGCGACGCCATGGACAAACTAGGCCTCGAATCGCCCAAGTCCCGCGCCATCCACCACATCGATGACGCCGCCGAGGCGGTGGAGTTCGTCGGCCTGCCCGCCATCATCCGGCCCTCCTTCACCCTGGCCGGCACCGGCGGCGGCATCGCCTACAACATGGAGGAGGTGCGCGAGATCGTGGAGCGCGGCCTCGACCTCTCCCCCACCACCGAAGTTCTCGTTGAGGAGAGCGTGCTCGGTTGGAAGGAGTACGAGATGGAGGTGGTGCGCGACCGGGCGGACAACTGCATCATAGTGTGCTCCATAGAGAATATCGACCCCATGGGCGTGCATACCGGCGACAGCATCACCGTCGCCCCGGCCCTGACCCTCACCGACAAGGAATACCAGTGGATGCGCCGCGCCAGCATCGCGGTGCTGCGCGAGATCGGGGTGGAGACGGGCGGCTCCAACGTGCAGTTCGCGGTCAACCCGCGCGACGGGCGCATGGTGGTGATCGAGATGAACCCACGCGTGTCGCGCTCCTCCGCCCTCGCCTCCAAGGCCACCGGCTTCCCCATCGCCAAGGTCGCCGCGCGCCTGGCGGTGGGCTACACCCTCGACGAGTTGATGAACGACATCACCGGCGCCACGCCCGCCGCGTTCGAGCCGACCATCGACTATGTGGTCACCAAGATTCCCCGCTTCGCCTTCGAGAAGTATCCGGGCGCGGAAGCCACCCTGACCACCTCGATGAAGAGCGTCGGCGAGGTGATGGCCATGGGCCGCACCTTCAAGGAGAGCGTGCAGAAAGCGCTGCGCGGACTGGAGACCGGGCTGACCGGCTTCGACGAGGTGATGATCGAAGGCGCGGAGGAGTTCGACAACGAGAAGGCCGCCGTCATCCGCAGGCTCGGCATCCCCGCCCCCGACCGCCTGCTGGTCATCGCCCAGGCCTTCCGCCACGGCCTGAGCGTGGAGGAGATCGCCGCCGCCTGCGCCTACGAGCCCTGGTTCCTGCGCCAGATCGCGGAGATCGTGCAGGAGGAAGGACGGGTAAGAGCGGGCGGCTTGGAGCCCTTCCCCCTCGAGGGGAGAAGGGTTTGGGTTGAGGGTGAGCACGCCGGCGCTGAGGGTGGAATGCGGGAGGCGCCTCCCGCGCCTTTTGCCGGCTCCTTGGTGCACTCGCCCCCATCCCCGGCCCTTCCCCCGTCGAGGGGGAAGGGAGCGTATCTCCGCCGCCTGAAGGCCATGGGCTTTTCGGACGCGCGCCTCGCCAAGCTGGCCCACACGACGGAGACCGAGGTCCGCGCCCTGCGCCACAGCCTTGGCGTCCGCCCCGTCTTCAAGCGGGTGGACAGCTGCGCCGCCGAGTTCGCGGCCAAGACGCCCTACATGTACTCCACCTACGAAACCGGCGCGCTCGGCCAGATTCCGGAGTGCGAGAGCCAGCCCACGGATCGCAGGAAGGCCATCATCCTCGGCGGCGGCCCCAACCGCATCGGCCAGGGGATCGAGTTCGACTACTGCTGCTGCCACGCCGCCTTCGCCCTGGCCGACATGGTCCCAGAAGAGGGGGGCATCGAGTCGATCATGGTCAACTGCAACCCCGAGACCGTCTCCACCGATTACGACACCTCCGACCGGCTGTATTTCGAGCCGCTGACAGCGGAGGACGTGCTGGAGCTGATCGCTGTGGAGCAGTCCAGGGGCACCTTGGCCGGCGTCATCGTCCAGTTCGGCGGCCAGACGCCGCTGAAGCTCGCCCATGCGCTGGAGCGGGCCGGCGTTCCCATCCTCGGCACCACGCCCGACGCCATCGACCTCGCCGAAGACCGCGAGCGCTTCCAGCAGATGCTGCACGAGATCGGCCTGATGCAGCCGGAGAACGCCACCGCCCGCAGCTGGGACGAGGCGCGCAGCAAGGGCGAGGCGCTCGGCTATCCGTTCGTGATGCGCCCCTCCTACGTGCTGGGCGGACGCGGCATGGAAATCATCCGCGACCAGGCGCACCTGGAGCGCTACATCGCCAATACCGGCGAGATCGACGCTGACCATCCGATCCTGCTCGACCACTATCTGTCGCGCGCCACGGAGGTTGACGTGGACGCCATCAGCGACGGTGAGAGCGTGTTCGTGGCCGGGGTGATGGAGCATATCGAGGAGGCGGGCGTACATTCCGGCGACAGCGCCTGTTCCCTGCCGCCCTTCTCGCTTACCCCCGCCACCATCGCCGAGTTGAAGCGCCAGACCGAGGCCATGGCCAAGGCGCTGAACGTGCGCGGCCTGATGAACGTGCAGTTCGCCATCGAGGAGCCGCATTCGGCGGAGCCCCGCATCTATGTGCTGGAGGTGAACCCCAGGGCCAGCCGCACCGTACCCTTCGTGGCCAAGGCCATCGGCGCGCCCGTGGCCGCCATCGCCGCCAAGGTCATGGCCGGCGCGCGCCTGGCCGACTTCGGCCTGAAGGAGATCGCGAAAGACCATATCGCGGTGAAGGAGGCGGTGTTCCCCTTCGCCCGCTTCCCCGGCGTGGACACCCTGCTGGGACCCGAGATGCGTTCAACCGGCGAGGTCATGGGGCTGGACTGGGTGCGGCCGGGCGAGGACCGCTCCAAGGCCTTCGCCCGCGCTTTCGCCAAGAGCCAGCTCGGCGGCGGCACGGTGTTGCCCGAGGCCGGCGCCGCCTTCGTCTCGGTCAAGGACGCCGACAAGCCGTGGATTGTGGAGGCCGCCCGCCATCTGGTGGAGCACGGGATGAAGGTCGTCGCCACCGGCGGGACCGCCGACTATCTGGAGGCCAAGGGCATCCCGGTGGAACGGATCAAGAAGGTGCTCGAGGGCCGCCCCAACATCGTCGACGCCATGAAGAACGGCGATATCCAGCTCGTCTTCAACACCACAGAAGGCAAGCAGTCGGTGGAGGACAGCTTCTCACTGCGCCGCTCCGCCCTCATGATGAAGATCCCCTACTACACTACCGCCGCCGGCGCCCTGGCCGCCGCCCAGGCCATCCGCGCCCTGGCCGACGGCGACCTGGAGGTAAGGCCGCTGCAGAGTTACAGCTAGGAAGGTCCCAGAAGGCGAATGCGGCGCGCCCACGCAGTGGCCCTGGCCGCTCGCTGAAGTCTGCGATCTGCTGTGATCAGCTGGGTATCCCGACTTTCAGCCAGCGCCAGATAAGTGCAGTCGTAGACCGGATGATTAAGCTGAAGAGCAAGCCAGAGAGCCGCGCCAGGATCGACCTCAACTATTTCGACACCCGTCCAGCTGAGCTCCTCCAGCCGAGAGACCGCTTCCTCGTTGCTGATCTCCGCGCGCTGGCAGAGTTTCCAAAGGACGTTCGCGCACTCAACCCTGAACAGCGGCGGCGCTATCAATACTTCAGTGAGAATCTGGTTCTCCGCCTCTGAGTCTGCCTCCTGCACGACCCATTTGATCGCGACCGAAGCATCGACGACAAACGTCAACGCTCGTCTCGCATCTCTCTGACCAGAACTTCCGATGGCGTGAAGGTCCGGCCCCGGGTCTCTTCACGGAGCTTGCGCAGTCGCTCTATCCAGTCCGCCTTGTCCAGCGGGATCGGTTCCGTCGGAAGGGCGCCCGCAAGGATCGCGCGATGCTCCTCTTCCAGACTACGACCATGAGCGGCCGCTTGCCGTTCCAGGCTTTCCACCAGATCGTCGGGGACGGTGAGGGTTCTCATGGTTCAGGGTATAGCGAATTTGTGTGATCCACGCCATCCGCCGGCGGTGCATTGAACTCCGCGCGTGGACGGGCTTAGCTGGCTTCTCACCACAGGGCCGCCCATGCTGACCGTCCATCATCTGAACAATTCCCGCTCCCAGCGCATCCTGTGGCTGCTGGAAGAGCTGGAGACGCCCTATGAGATCAGGCGCTATCAACGCGACGCCAAGACCATGCTGGCGCCGCCGGAGCTGAAGGCGATCCATCCGCTGGGCAAGTCGCCGGTGGTCACCGACGGCGAGCGCGTGCTGGCCGAGACCGGCGCCATCGTCGATTACCTCGTGACCCATTACGGCGGCGGGCGACTGATCCCGCACGACGGGTCGCCCGATCGGCTGACCTATACGTACTGGCTGCACTATGCGGAGGGCTCGGCCATGCCGCCGCTGCTGCTGGCGCTGGTGTTCGGCGTCCTGCCGGAGCGCGCGCCGTTCTTCGTTCGCCCTATCGTCAAGGGTATTTCCACCACCGCGATGAAGAGCTTCATCCAGCCCCAACTCGACCTGCACATGGGCTATTGGGAGGACGTGCTATCCAAGTCCGCCTGGTTCGCCGGGCCGGAGATGACCGCCGCCGACATCATGATGAGCTTTCCGGTGGAGGCGGCCCATTCGCGCGGCGGCCTCGATAAGCGCTATCCCAGGCTGCTGGCCTTCCTGGCGCGTATCCACGACCGGCCGGCTTACAAGCGCGCGCTGGACAGGGGAGGCACCTATGACTTCGCCCATTGAGGTGGACCGCGCCCTGGTGCTGGGCGGCGGCGGGCCGGTGGGCATCGCCTGGGAGGCCGGGATCGCGGCGGGCCTGGCGGCGGAAGGCGTTCGGCTGGATGCGGCCGAGCGTATCGTCGGCACCTCCGCCGGGTCCTTCGTCGGCGCCCAGTTGGCCTCGGGCCGCGGCGCGCAGGCGCTGTTCGACGCCTAGGTGGCGCTAGGCGAGAAGGACGCCGCCGAGCGCGCCTCCGGCAACCCCGCCAGCGCCGAGCGGATGCCCAAGCCCGACCTCGGCCCGCTGATGGCGCTGTTCATCAAGCCGCTGGCCGAGGGCGAGACGGCGGAGGATCGCCGGCGCGAGATGGGCGCCCTGGCGCTCCGTACAGAAACCATAAGCGAGCAGGCCTATATCGACGGTTTTGGCCGCAGCCTTTCCGAACTGGACTGGCCGCACAGTTTCGTCTGCACCGCCGTGGAGGCGCATACCGGCGCGTTCCGCCTGTGGGACAAGGCCAGCGGCATCTCGCTGGCGGCCGGCGTGGCCTCCTCCTGCTCGGTGCCCGGCATCTTCCCGCCGATCACCATTGGGGGCCGCCGCTATATCGACGGCGGCGTGCGCTCGCCCACCTGCGTCGATGTGGTGAAGGGGGCGCGGCGCGTGGTCGCCATCGCCGTGGTGGGGCGCCTCGGCCGCGAGGTGCAGATGGGCCGCGTCCAGGCCGAACTCGACATGCTGGAGCCCGAGGGCCGATCCCTGCTGATCGTGCCGGACGAGGCTTCGCTGGACGTGTTCGGCATGAACCTGATGGCGGCGGAGGACCGCGCCGGCATCGCCCGCGCCGGATTCGCGCAGGGGAAGGCCGAAGCGGAACGGGTGGCCGCCCTCTGGCGTTGACCGGCGGCCTTGAATTAAGCCGCCTCTGCCTCTATCCTCTCAGCCCCCGGACGTCAGCGCCCGCGGCCGGGACCTCCCGATTCCACGACACCTAGGGCCACGAACGACTTATCACACATGGAAAAAGTGCCGATGACCGGCGAGGGCTATCGCGTCCTCGACGAAGAGCTGAAGCGTTTGAAGACGCAGGAGCGCCCAAGCGTGATCGCCTCGATCGCCGAGGCGCGCTCGCATGGCGACCTCTCGGAGAATGCCGAATACCACGCCGCCAAGGAGCGGCAGGGCTGGATCGAGGGCCGTATCGCCGAGATCGAGGACAAGATGGCGCGCGCCCAGGTGATCGACGTGTCCAAGCTCTCCGGCAAGCAGGTCAAGTTCGGCGCCACCGTCACTGTGGTCGATGAGGACACCGAGGACGAGGCCCGCTACCAGATCGTCGGCGAGCACGAGGCGGACGTGAAGTCCGGCCGTCTGTCGCTCACCTCGCCCCTCGCCCGCAGCATGATGGGCAAGGAGAAGGGCGATATGGTCGAGGTCTCCACCCCCTCCGGCGTCAAGGCCTACGAAATCCTCGCCATCGAGTGGGTCTGATCTGCGGTGCGTGGTTCGAGACGCGGCGCTGAGGCGCCGCTCCTCACCATGACGAAGGTTTCTGACATCCGCCCCGTTTGTCATCCTGAGGAGCCCGCGGAGCGGGCGTCTCGAAGGACGCACGTCTGTTGAACAAAGCCCTTTCCATCTGGGCGGTCAGCGATGGCCGGGCCGGGATCGACAACCAGGTGCTGGGGCTGGCCGAGGCGGTGGCGCGGCTCACTCCGGCGACAATCATCCCCAAGCGCATCGGCTGGAAGACCTATCTCGACCCCCTCCCCGCCTGGCTTAACCCGGCGCCGGGCTGGGGCATGTCCTCCGGTTCGAGCGATTTTGCTCCGCCCTGGCCGGACCTGTGGATCGCCGCCGGCCGCGCCTCGCTGCCCCTGTCCATCCGGATGCGCCGCCGCTCCACCGGCAGGACCTTTGTGGTGCAGGTACAGGACCCGCGCCTGCCGGCCGCCTGGTTCGATCTCCTCGCCCCGCCCCGCCACGACGAGCGTTCGGGCAGGGGCGTCTTCCCCATCACCGGCTCGCCGCACCGGGTGACGCCGGAAGGGCTGACCGAGAGCCTGGCCGCCTTTGCGCGGCTGATCGAGCCCCTGCCCCCCCCGCGCATCGCCGTGCTGGTCGGCGGTCGGTCCAAGGCCTTCGACATCTCGCCGGAGCGGGCGAGGACACTCTCGTCTCAGCTGGCCGGGATGGTGCGGGGGTCGGGTGGATCGGTCATGGTCACCTTTTCGCGGCGAACGCCGCAGGCGGCGCGCGCTATCCTGGCCGAAGGCCTTCACGCCCTGCCCGGCTTCGTCTGGGACGGCCAGGGGGAGAACCCCTATTTCGCCGTCCTGGCCGCCGCCGACGCCTTCGTGGTGACCGAGGACAGCGTGAACATGGTGGCCGAGGCGGCCTCCACCGGAAAGCCGATCCACATCGCCAAGGTCGATGGGTCACAGCGGCGCAAGACCCTGTTCCACGCCGATCTGGCTGAACGCGGGATTGCCCGGCCGTTCACCGGAGCGTTAGCGGAGTGGCGCTATGAGCCGCTGGTCGAGACCGACCGACTGGCGCGGGAAATCCTCCGCCGAGTTAACTCAGGTTAACAGCCAAGGTGAGATTCCTGTTGTAGGCGTTGCGCTGGCGTGAATGCTAGTGTTCGCCAGTCGCCGCTCTCTGTCGGCGCTGACTTGATCGGGGCAGATCGTTGAGTGAAACCAGTGCGTTGAACGGCAAGCGCGTGTTGCTCGTCGAAGACGAAGCGCTCGTCGCCATGCTGGTGGAGGACATGTTGGCCGACGAAGGCTGCGTGCTCGCCGCCAGCGCCACGCGTGTGCCCGAAGCCTTGGCCATCGCACGGGACGCCGGCGTCGACTTCGATCTCGCCATCCTGGATGTGAACCTGGCGGGCGAGCCGGTGTTCGCCGTGGCCGAGGCGCTGGCCGCGCGCGGCGTCCCCTTCGCCTTCGCCACCGGTTATGGCGCCGGCGGGTTGCCCGAGGTCTGGAAGACCCGCCCCACCCTGCAAAAGCCCTTCACCGCCGGCGATGTCCGTGTGGTGCTGGAGCGCATCGTCGCCGGGGACTGAGGCGCCCGCAAGAACCGGGTCGCGGTGCACGCAAGCCAGCGGTACTATCCGGCCATGGTTCAGGGCCTGCATCTGTTCGACACCGCCATCGGCCCCTGCGGGCTGGCCTGGAGCGCGCACGGTATTACCGGCGCCGCCCTGCCCGAGGCCACGGCGGCGGCGACATTGGCGCGGCTGAAGCGTCACCGTCCCGACGCCGAACCGCGCGACCCGCCGCCCTTCGTCACGGAGGCGGTCGCCGTCATCCAGGCCTTGGCGCGGGGCGAGGCGGTGGACATGACCACGATCCCGCTCGACCAGAACGGCTACGGCGACCTCGAACGACGGGTGTGGGACATCGCCCACGCCATCCCCCATGGTCAGACCCTGACCTATGGCGACATCGCGCGGCGGCTCGGCGATATCGCCTTGTCGCGCGCGGTGGGACGGGCGCTCGGCGCCAATCCGATCCCGATCATCGTGCCCTGTCACCGGGTGGTGGCCGCGGAGGGGCGCAGCGGCGGCTTCTCCGCGCCGGGCGGCGTCTCCACCAAGCTGCGCCTGCTCAATATCGAGCGCGCCGCCACCTCGCCTGCGCCTATGCTGTTCGGGGACTTGCCGCTGGAGGTGCGGAGGGGTTGAGCCACCCCCGGAAGCCGCAGGCTTATCCGGGACCTCGAAGACCAGCGAGAACCACCTCGGGGTCCCGGCTCTGCGCTGCGCTTCGGCCGGGATGACAGCCAAGATCAGCGGTGCATCAACCCCAACAGCGCGATCGCCAGGGCGCCGATGGAGAGGCCCACCGACAGGCCGACCCAGAGGCCGTTCCCGCGCGGTTCGGCGACCACCACGGGATGAGGGTTGGGGTTTTCCGCCCAGCGGGCCAGGCCCTCGACGATGCGGGTCCCCTGTTCCGCCAGCCGCTGCGCCCGCGCCACCGGCGACAGTTCGCGGGCGATCCAGCGCTGCACCACCGGCCGGGCGGCGGCCCACAGGTCGTGATCGGTCTCCAGCCGCCGGGCGACCCCCTCCACCGTGGTCATGGTCTTCTGCAGCAGGACCAGTTCGGGCCTGAGGTGCATGTCGAAGATGGCGGTGATCTCGAACAGCAGTTCCAGCAGCCGGCCCATGGAGACGTCCGACGCCTTGCGTCCCGCCACCGGCTCGCCCACGGCCCGCAGCGCCTGGGCGAAGTCGGCCACGCTGTGGCGCGCGGGCACGTAACCGGCGTCGAAGTGCACCTGGGCCACGCGCCGGTAGTCGCGTTGCAGGAAACCCCAGAGGATTTCGGCCAGGAAACGCCGCTCGCCCGGACCCAGCCGGCCGACGATGCCGAAATCCACCGCATAGAGTTCCGACGGCGCATCGACGAACAGGTTGCCCTCATGAATGTCGGCGTGGAACACGCCGTGATCCAGCGCCTGGGTCAGGAAGGCCTGCACCAGCTTATCGGCCAGGGCGTGACGGTCGAGCCCCGGCAGCAGCAGGGTGGCGGGGCTCGACAGGGCGTGGCCCCTGACCCATTCCAGCGTCAGCACGCGGCGGGCCACACCCTCCCATACCACGGCGGGCGCGGCCATCAGCCCGTCCTCGGCCATCACCTCGGCAAGTTCGCTGGCGGCGGCGGCTTCCAGGCGCAGGTCCAGCTCCCGCTCCAGCGCGCCGGCCACGGTCTCCACCAACTGGATCGCCTCCAGCCGCCGCGCCTCTTCGGCCAGGCGATGGGCGAGACGGGCGGCCACGCGCATGGCCGCGACGTCCAGCGCGATGCGGCGCTCGATGCCCGGGCGCAGGATCTTCACCGCCACCTTGCGCCCGTCCAGCAGCACGGCAGGATGGGCCTGGGCCAGGGAGGCGGCGGCGATAGCCGGCTCGAAGCTGGCGAACAGGGCCCCGATGGGTTTGCCGAGCGCCTTCTCCACCATGGCGCGGGCCTGGTCCTCCGGGAAGGGCGCGAGGCGGTCCTTCAGGTGGCTGAGGTCCTCAGCGAACACCGTGCCGAAGATGTCCGCACGGGTGGAAAGGAGCTGGCCGAGCTTGATCGACACCGGGCCGAGATGCTCGAACGCCGCCGCCAGCCGCTGGCCGGGGCGGCCCTTGCGCGCCTCGCCGCCGGAGACCAGGCGCACAACCCGCCCGGCGAGCTTCAACGCGGGCGGCAGGTAGGGCTCCGCCTCGCGCGGGATCAGCGCATCGCGCCGCGCCAGCACCCACCCCGCACCGAGCAGCCGAAAGAAGGAGGAGATGGGGCTGGGCATCTAAGACCCTCTCACCTTACGGGAGAGGGAGGGGCCCGCGCCGCGGAGCGGGGCGGGAGGGTGAGGGGTGCGAGCGCGACGCGGGGAAAGGGTCGCGCTCACACCCCCCCTCCCCCCGGACACGTTCCGGGGGCTGCCCTCTCCCCCGCAGGGGGGAGAGGGTTCCAGAGCAAACCCCATCAAATCGCCCAGCCGTGGTGCAGGGCCGCGACGCCGCCGGTGAAGTTGGTATAGCCGGCGGCGGCGAAGCCGGCCTCGCGGATCATGGCGGCGAAGCGTTCCTGGTCGGGGAAGCGGCGGATCGATTCCACCAGATACTGGTAGCTGTCGCGGTCGTTCATTACCCACGCGCCGATGCGGGGGATGAGGGTGAAGGAATAGGCGTCGTAGGCGCCGCGCAGCGCCCGGGCGCGCGGACGCGAGAACTCAAGGCACAGGAAGCGGCCGCCGGGCTTCAACACCCGGCGCGCCTCACGAAGGGCGGTGGGAATGTCGGTGACGTTCCTGATGCCGAAGCCGATCACATAGGCGTCGGCGCAGGCGTCCGGCAGCGGCAGGCGCTGGGCGTCGCCGACACAGGCGGCGATCTCGGGATCGAGGCCCTTCTCGCGCGCGGCGGCGATCATCTCCGCATTGTAATCGACGATCAGGATACGGGCGTCCCTCAAGCTGGAGCCCAGCCCACCCCGCCGGGCCTTGGCCGCGCGCGCCAACCTGGCCAGTCGCCGGGCGATGTCGCCCGTACCGCCGGCGCAGTCGATGATGGTCTCGCCGGGCTGGGGGTTCAGCCGCACGGCGGTCATGTCCTTCCACACCCGATGCACGCCCGCGCTCATCAGGTCGTTCATCAGGTCGTACCTGCCCGCCACGCGATCGAACACCCCGCGCACCAGGGCGGCCTTGTCCGCGGCGTCAACGTCCCTGAACCCGAAGCTGGCTTTGGTGTCGGTCATGGCAGGTGATTAGAGGATTTCAACGCGGTAGGTAAGCGCCGACCGGCCCCTCTCCCCCTTGAGGGGGGAAGGGCTTAAAGAGGCCCATGCCCGAACTGCCCGAGGTCGAGACCGTGCGCCGGGGGCTCCTGCCCTATCTGCAAGGCGCGAGGCTCACGCGCGTGGTCCAGAACCGGGCGGACCTGCGCTTTCCGCTGCCGGAGGACTTCGCCGACCGGCTGACCGGCGCGACCGTCATCGGGCTGAAGCGCCGCGCCAAATATCTGCTGGCGGAGCTGTCCACCGGCGAGACGCTGGTCGCCCACCTCGGCATGACCGGCCGCTTCATCATCGGCGGGCGCCAGCCCGGCCGCTTCCACCACCCGGCGGGGGACGACCCCAAGCACACCCACATCGTGTTCGAGACCGAACTTCCTGGAAAGAAGGGGGACGGCCGCATCGCCTTTAACGACGCGCGCCGGTTCGGCTATATGGACCTGATCCCTACCGACCGGCTGGACGAACACCCCTATTTCAAGGGGCTGGGTCCCGAACCACTCGGCCCCCACTTCAACGCCAGGTCGCTCGGGGCGGCCCTCGTGGGCAAGACGCAGAATATCAAGGTCACCCTGCTGGATCAGCGGATCGTGGCCGGGCTCGGCAACATCTATGTCTCCGAAGCGCTGTTCCGCGCCCGCCTCCACCCCGAACGCGCCGCCGGCTCGCTTAAGGCCGCCGAACTGAAGCGGCTGGTAGCGGCGGTGAAGACCGTGCTGGAGGCGGCCATCGCCGCAGGCGGTTCGACCCTGCGCGACTTCCGCGCCGCCGATGGCGCGCTCGGCTATTTCCAGCACCATTTCCAGGTCTATGGCCGAGAGGGCGAACCCTGCCCACCGCCCTGCACGGGCTCCATCCGCCGCATCGTCCAGGGGGGCCGCTCCACCTTCTTCTGCCCTTTGTGCCAGGGCTAACCCTCTCCCGCCCGCGGGAGAGGGTTACGCGCGCCGCAGGGGCGCGGAAGGGTGAGGGCAGCGCGGCGGCCCCTCACCCTACCCTCTCCCAGAGGGAGAGGGGTTCTAGCCAGGATGCGAACTCGCTAGAACAACTCCAAACGAAGGACCCCCACCCAATGGCCGAGCCCGCCTATCAGACCCTGCTCATCGAACGCGTCGAGCGCGTGGCCAAGGTGACGCTGAACCGGCCCGAGGCGCTGAACGCGCTGAACTCCACCCTGCTTGGCGAACTCTCCGCCGTGCTGGACGGGCTGGAAGCGGACGAGGGGATCGGCTGCGTGGTGCTGACCGGGTCTGCCAAGGCCTTCGCCGCCGGGGCGGATATCAAGGAGATGGCGTCCAAGTCCTATGCCGACATGTTCAGGGAGGATTTCTTCACCGCCCCCGCCCGCCGCATCGAGCGGTTCAGGAAGCCGATCATCGCGGCGGTAGCGGGTTACGCCCTGGGCGGCGGGTGCGAACTGGCCATGATGTGCGACTTCATCATCGCCGCCGATACCGCGAGGTTCGGCCAGCCGGAGATCAACCTCGGCGTGGCGCCCGGCATCGGCGGCACCCAGCGCCTGACCCGTTTCGTCGGCAAGTCCAAGGCCATGGACATGATCCTGACCGCGCGGATGATGGACGCGGCGGAGGCCGAACGCGCCGGCCTGGTCAGCCGCGTGGTCGCCGCCGATACTCTGATCGCGGAGGCCATGGCCGCGGCGGCGAAGATCGCGGCGCAATCACCCCTGGCGGTGATGATGAACAAGGAGCTGGTGGGCGCCGCCTATGACACCACCCTGACCCAGGGCGTGGCTTTGGAGCGCCGCCTCTTCCACTCCCTGTTCGCCTTCGAGGACCAGAAGGAGGGCATGGACGCCTTCGTGGCGAAGCGGAAACCGGTGTTCAGGGGGCGGTAATTCAGGCTGTCATCTCGGCCGCACCCCGGACTTGATCCGGGGGGAGAGCCGGGACCCCGAGGGTGGTTCTCGCTGCGTTTCGAGGTCCCGGATAAGCGCTACGCGCTTTTCGGGATGACAGCGGTTCAGTACCCGCGCTTGCCCGACCAGTTCAGCCACGTGCGGCCATAGGCGTAGCCGCTCTGCCCGTAACCGCCCTGCCCATACCCCGGCCCGCCTTGGGGATAGCCGCCCTGACAGGGATTGGGACCACATGGCTGGGGCGGATAAACCGGCGGCGCGAAGCTCTGCGCCTGATAAGCGTAGCCCTGAGCCTGATAGCCTTGGGCTTGATAGCCTTGGGCCTGATAACCTTGGGCCTGATATCCCTGTGCATAGCTCACGGGCGGCGCGACGACCGGCGCGGGCGGCGCGGCGTCCAGAGCCTCCATCGTCTTGTAGCTGAGATAGCCGCCGTGCTCGATGTGGCGCTCCGACTGGAAGCGCTTGACGGCCTCGGCGGTGGCGTCGTCGTACTTGCCGCCATAGCCGCCCTGGTAATAGCCCCAGTCGTGCAGGCGGTGCTGGATGTGGCCGATCTTTTCCGCCGTGGCGTCGTGGTCGCAGATCACCCGAATCCAGCCATAGCGCTCGGGGGTATAGGTGACGGAGGGCTGATAGCCCTGCTCCCACACTTGGCACCAGACCGGGCCGATCGTGCCGGGCTGGGGCGGGGTCTGCACCCAGCGCACGTGGGCCTGGGCCACCGGCGGACCGTAGATCGGCTGGCCGGGGACCACCACCTTGGCGAAGCACTGGCCGGCCTTGGCGTTGGCGGGCGGTTCGGAGAGCAGACCGTCGTCCTCGTGGCGCTGGGCCGGCGCGGCGCCGTACCCCTCTGCGATCGGCGCACGATAGCGCGGCGCATCGGTGGCGCAGGCGGCCAGCGGGGAGGTCAGCATGGCGGTGGCGGCGAGCAGGATCTTGGTACGCATAAACATCGGCCCTCTGGTCTGGCGAAGCGTTCCGGTTTGGCACGCCGCGCCGCTTTCGCTTGGCAGGCGAGCAAGGGCCGGGCCGAAGGCCGATGGACAACCCCGCCATCGCCCCCTAGTCGGAGCGCTTCACAGGGGAGCGCGGGCGTGATCGAGGCGGTGATCTGGGATTTCGGCGGCGTGTTCACCACGTCGCCGTTCGAGGCCTTCAACCGCTATGAGGCCGAGCGCGGCCTGCCGAAGGATTTCATCCGCACGGTCAACGCCACGAACCCGCACGAGAACGCCTGGGCCCTGTTCGAGCGGGCCGAGATCACCGCCGCCGAGTTCGATGCGCTGTTCCGCAAGGAGGCGATCGCGCTTGGCTACGACGTGCCGGGCGCGGACGTGCTGCCGCTGCTGTCAGGGGATGTGCGTCCAGCGGTGGTGGCGGCGCTGATGGCGTGCAAGGCCAGGGGGCTGAAGGTCGGCTGCATCACCAACAATGTCCGCACCGGCCACGGGACCGGCATGGCGGGCTCCGCCGACAAGGCCGCCCAGGTGGCGGCGATCATGGCAGAGTTCGACGTGGTGATCGAAAGCTCCAAGGCGGGGGTGCGCAAGCCCGATCCGCGCATCTACCGCATGATGTTGGAGACGCTGGGGGTTGCGGCGGCGCGCTGCATCTACCTCGACGACCTCGGCGTCAACTGCAAACCCGCGGCGGAACTGGGGATGAAGGCGATCAAGGTGACGAGCGAAGCGCAACTGCTGGCGGATCTGGAACGGGCGGTGGGGTTCCGACCCGAATAAACTTGGTGAGTTGTGTATCAGTTGAAGAATCGCGCTTGACAGACATTCCCGCTAAGATTGAACCTCGCCATGCCGAGCCGCTTCGTCTTTCCCGCCACCTATATCATGGCCAGCCGACCTTTCGGTGTGATCTATGTGGGCTCGACCAATGACCTTCCACGCCGATCCTGGGAACATCGCCAGGGATCGGTTGAGGGCTTCACCAAGACCCGCGGCTGCGGAATGCTGGTCTGGTATGAGCGGCACGAGCTGATGGCCGAAGCGGTTCGCCGCGAATTGGCGATCAAGCATTGGAAGCGGGCATGGAAGATGCAGCTGATCGAAAAAGAGAACTCGACGTGGCGCGACCTCTATCCAGAGCTGGCTTAGCGAACGCATTCCTCACCCCGTCTCCCTCGGGCTTGACCCGAGGGCCGTGGGTTCCAGTGCTGGCGGCATTCAGCCGCGCAAGCGGCTCGCCACCGAAAGCTTGGCCCTCGGGTCAAGCCCGAGGGAGACGGGTAAAGGGTTAGGAAGTCGAGGAGCGTTCCTACAACGGAATGTTGTCGTGCTTCTTCCAGGGGTTCTCTAGGTGCTTCCCCTTCAGGCTCTTTAGCGCCCTTGTCACCCGCCGCCGGGTTTCGCTCGGCATGATCACATCGTCGATATAGCCGAGCGAGGCCGCCACGAAGGGGTTGGCGAAGCGGGCCTTGTATTCGGCCTCGCGCTCGGCGATGCGTTCGGCGCTTTCGTTGCGGAAGATGATCTCCACCGCCCCCTTGGCGCCCATGACCGCGATCTCGGCGGTGGGCCAGGCATAGTTGAAGTCGCCCCTGAGGTGCTTTGAGCTCATCACGTCATAGGCGCCGCCATAGGCCTTGCGCGTGATCACGGTGATCTTGGGCACGGTCGCCTCCGCATAGGCGAACAGCAGCTTGGCCCCATGCTTGATCAGCCCGCCGTACTCCTGCTTGGTGCCCGGCATGAAGCCCGGCACGTCCACCAGGGTCAGCAGGGGGATGTTGAAGGCGTCGCAGAAGCGCACGAAGCGGGCGGCCTTGCGCGAGGAGTCGATATCCAGCACCCCCGCCAACACCTGCGGCTGGTTGGCGACGATGCCCACCGTTTCGCCGTCCAGCCGGGCGAAGCCGGTGAGGATGTTCCTCGCCCACTCGCTCGATATCTCGAAGAAATCCGCCTCGTCCACGAGCTTGAGGATCAGCTCCTTCATGTCGTAGGGCTTGTTGGGGTTGGAGGGGATGAGGGTGTTGAGCGACCGCTCCTGCCTATCCGCCTCGTCATAGCTCTCCCGGCTCGGCGGGGCCTCGCGGTTGGACAGGGGCAGGAAGTCCACCAGGCGGCGCACCTGGGTCAGCGCCTCCAGGTCGTTGTCGAAGGCGCCCTCGGCCACGCCCGACTTGGCGGCGTGCACCCGCGCCCCGCCCAGTTCCTCCGCGGTGACCACCTCGTTGGTGACGGTCTTCACCACGTCCGGCCCGGTGACGAACATGTAGCTGGTGTCGCGCACCATGAAGATGAAGTCGGTCATGGCCGGGGAATAGACGTCGCCCCCCGCGCACGGTCCCATGATGACACTGATCTGGGGGATAACGCCCGACGCCATCACGTTCTGCAGGAAGATGTCGGCATAGCCGGCGAGGGATTCGACGCCCTCCTGGATGCGCGCGCCGCCGGCGTCGAACAGGCCGATGATCGGCGCGCCGATCTTCATGGCCTGCTGCTGCACCTTGACGATCTTGGCCGCGTGGGCGCCTGAGAGGGAGCCGCCGAACACGGTGAAGTCCTTGGAGAAAACGTAGACCACCCGCCCGTTGATCGTGCCCCAGCCGGTGACCACCCCGTCGCCGGGGATGCGCTGGTCCTCCATGCCGAACTCGTGGCTGCGATGTTCGACGAACATGTCGAACTCCTCGAAGCTGTCCTCGTCCAGCAGCAGCGTCACCCGCTCGCGCGCGGTCAGCTTGCCCTTGGCGTGCTGGGCCTGGATGCGCCGTTCGCCCCCGCCGGACCGGGCGTGGGCTCTGCGGCGCTCGAGCTCTTCTAGGATGTCCTGCACGCCTGATTCCTAAAGATGGCCCCTGCGGGCCGGCCCTCACGGTTTGGTCACGCGGAGCGTGGTAGAAGGCGTCGCAGCGCCTGACAAGTTTCGCCGCGCTATACTGCCGTCCGGTCCATCATCTCTGTCGGGGAGATTTTCACATGAAGCCACAACTCGTTCTCGCCGCCTTGGCTCTGGGGCTGGCGCCGGTCGCCACCGCCGCCGCCCAGACCGCGGCCCAACCCGCCGCGCCCGCCGCCAAGCCCCCGGCCGGACCCGCCGCCGCCTTCCAGGTGCCGGGGGCCAAGGAGGAGCAGAAGGCGGAGAACGCGCTCGCCGTCACCATCACCGCCTTCGAGGCCGGCAAGCCCAACTATGACGACATGGAGGGCGGTGTCATCGACGCGGTGAAGGCGCAGAGCGGCGCGGTGACGGCCACGCTGCAAGGGCTCGGTCCGCTGAAGTCGCTGGAATATGTGGGATACGCGCCCTCGGGCGTCTGGCGCTATGCCGGCCAGTTCGCCCACGGCAAGGCCGAACTGATGATCGGCTTTGGCCCGAGCGGCAAGATCCAGACCCTGTGGTTCAAGCCGGTGGCGGCCTAGAAACCCTCCGGGCTGCGCAGGGCGGGCGCTACTCCGCCGCCTGTGGCAGTCCGGCCAGCCGGGTCAGTTCCTTCACATGGGCGGCGAAGGCGCGGCGCCCCTCGGGCGTCAGGGTCAGCCAGGTGCGCTGGCGTCCGCCCATGCTCGCCTTGTGGGGCAGGACGTAACCCCCCTCCTCCAATAGCTTGAGATGCTTGGAGAGCACCGAGTCCGAAACGCCGATGGCGTCGCGCAGGGTGGCGAACTCCACCCGGTCGGAGGCCGACAGCAGGGCGCAGATTTGCAGGCGGCCCGGCGCATGGATGACCGGGTCGAACCGCGGGGCGGCGATCAACGGGCGGCTCCAAGGCGAAGACGGCGGCGCAGCACGAAGGCGCCGGCCATGCCGCACATGCCAATGCCCATGCCGAGCAGCCAGGCGACCAGCATTTCAGGCGCCTTCAGCAGATAGGCGACGCCCGAACCCGCTCCGGTCAGCAGGCCAAGGCCCAGCAACAGCCCCATCGAGAGGGAGGGGCCGCCGAAATCCTCCCGCAAGTCCTGGCGGAACACCCGACGCCACAGACGCGAACCCCCGAGCGCCATCGCCGCCGCAACCACCGCCGCCGGAAGCGCGATCCAGCGCGAGACGCCGCCATAGGTCAGCAGGAACACCAGGCCGCACAGCACGCCGATGGAAATCCCGAGGGCCAGGGAGACCCAGCGCGCGCGCCTCGGCGTAACGCCGCAGACCCAGACGCCCTTTCGCCTGGCCCAGTCGCGGGCGAGGAGCCCGAGCGCCCCCGCCCCCGCAAGCGACGCCAGACCGTTCCAGCCCAGCGGCAGGGCCTGGCCGGCCACGATCACGCCGGCGAGCGCCGAATAGGTCAGGTCATAGCGCCACGACCCCTCGTCCAGCCGCGCGGCAAGCTCGGCCCGCGCGCCGTGCACGGCGCTCAGCGCCTGGGCCGCATTAAACTCATTGGACGGATTGCTCATGGCCGATCTCCACTTTCCATTCCGGAAAGCTAGCATGAGTTTCCATATTGGCAAGTGATAACTTTCCAGATCGGAAAGCGGGGGATCCGACGTCCTCGTCGTTGGCCTTGCCCTACCCCAGCGCCGCGAACCAGCGGTCGATCATGGTCGCCTCCCGTCGCAGCGCGGCGGCTCTCGCCTCGGCTTCGGCGTCGAGGCCCCACTGCTCGGCTTGGAAGGCCTCCTCCAGTCGCGACAGCTCGAACGCCGCCACGCCGCCCAACGCCCCCCGCTGCACCGCCAGGGCAAGGATTGCCGAGCCGTAGAGGCCCGCGGCGTAGGTCAGGCCGGTGAGGGTGAACACGTCCAGGGCGCCGGCCAGCCGCTCCACCGCCGCCATCGTCGACGGGGGCTGGCGCCGGTGCAGCAGGCCCTCCGCCGTCTCGAACCGCAGCCCGAGTTGCGCCGCCCAGTGACGCCACGGCGTCCAGAGTTCCTCCTGCCGCGCGGCCAGGGGACGAGAGGTCTGGTCGGGATAGGCCAGGGTGTCGGCGGCGGCGTAGCGCGCCATCTCCTTGGCCAGCCCGGCCCGCGCCGCCTCGCCCCGGTCGATGGCGGTGAAGGCCAGGCGCGTGGCCGGCATGGCGGCGAAGTCGATGTGTTCGCCCTGCCCCGCCCACTCCTGCGCCAACAGGTCCGCCAGGGCTCGCATCGGCGCGGTCAGCACCGCCCCGCCCGCGGTCTTCGCCGCCCGTCCGTCCAGCATCAAGGCGAAGGCCTCGCCATGCGCCTCGACGGCGACGGCGGTGTAGAAGCGGCGGAACCGCATCGGCCTGTCTGCGTGCGAAGGCGCCATAACTTGATCTTTTGTAAGCGACGGAAGGGGGGTGGTTTCGCGTTATCTAGGCGCTGGGTCGGGTGGAAGCGAGGAGTGATCGGATGGCCGACAGGGCACTGATGGGCGCGATAGCGGTGACCCGCTTCGGCCTCGGCGCGAGGCCTGGCGAGATCGACGAGGCCGGCCGCGATCCCGCCGGTTGGCTGGTGGCCCAAATCCGGCGCGAGGGCGCGGATCAGCCCGTCACCGCGCCCCTGCCCTCGGCCCCGCCGCCCGCGCCGCCGAAGCCGCCGACGCCCAGTCCGGTCGCCGCGGGCGCGGCCATAGCCGCCGGGCCGGTCCCGCCCGGCGCCACCGCGCAGATGCAGGCGCAGATGGCCCAGCCGCCGGCCATGGCCTCCACGGCCATGAACGCCGCGACGCCGTCGCCATTGGTCCCGCCCAAGACCGACTTCGGCAGCGGGCGTCCCCTGCCGACCATGCAAGAGTCCTGGAAGACCTTCCAGGAGTACCGCGTGGCCGTGCGCGAGGCCAAGGCCAACGACATGGGCCGGCGCGAGGCGGTGATTCCGATCAACGAACTGGCGGCGGAGGAGGCGCTGGCCCGCGCGCGCCTGGCCGCCAGCACGCCGGCCGGCTTTCGCGAACGCTGGACCCTGTTCTGGTGCAACCACTTCACAGTGGCGGCCAAGAACCAGGACACCATGGTCGCCGTCGGCCCCTTCGAGCGCGAGGCCATCCGCCCGCACGTGTTCAAAAGCTTCGCCGAGTTGATCCTGGCCTCGTCCATGCACCCCGGCATGATCCTTTATCTGGACCAGCAGCAGTCGATCGGGCCGGACAGCCTGGCGGCGCAGCGGCGGAACGGCCGCGTCGGCCTGAACGAAAACCTCGGCCGCGAGATCATGGAGCTGCACAGCGTCGGCGCCGACGCCGGCTATACCCAGGCGGACGTCACCGAGTTCGCCCGCGCCCTCACCGGCTGGTCGGTGGCCAACAATCCCAACGATCCGGGGCCGGCCGGCGGCTTCCTCTACCGTGACAACTTCCATGAGCCGGGCGCCCGCACGGTGATGGGCAAGAAGTATATGGACGACGGCGGCAAGCAGGCCGGCCAGATCATCCTCGACCTGGCGCAGAAGCCGCAGACCGCGCGGCGGATGGCGCGCAAGATCGCCGTCCATTTCGTCGCCGACGATCCACCCGCCGCCCTGGTGGCCCGGCTGGAGACGGTATGGACACGCACCAATGGCGATCTCGGCAAGGTGGCCGAGGCGCTGGTCACGTCGCGGGAGGCCTATGACCCCGCGCCGGTGAAGCTGAAGACGCCCTCCGACTTCATCACCTCCAGCTATCGCGCCGCCAGCTTCGTGCCGGAAAACCCCGGCCGCGATGTGGTGGGGCCGCTGAACTCGCTGGGTCAGCGCCCGTTCGGCGCGCCCCAGCCCAACGGCTGGTCGGATGTCTCGCTCGACTGGGCGGCGCCGGACGCCATCGTCAAGCGCCTGACCTGGGCGCAGGGCTTCGCCAACGCCCACGCCCCCCTGGGCACGCCGCCCGAGATTGCCGCCGCGACGCTGGGCGAGCGCCTCGGCCAGAAGTCCGCCCTCGCCATCTCCCGCGCCGAAAGCCGCCCCGAGGCCTTCGCGCTCCTGCTCATGTCTCCGGAGTTCCAACGCCGATGACCGCTACAGCCTTCTCCCCCCACCGCCGCGGCGTGCTGGCTTCGGCCCTCGCCGCCGGCGTCGGCGCCACCTTCCTCGGCGTCGCCCATGGCGCGGCCGCCGCCGACTTCGCCCGCAAGAAGCTGGTGGTGATCATCCAGCGCGGCGCCTGCGACGGCCTTTCCCTCGCCCCGCCCATCGGCGATCCGGACTATCGCAACCTCAGGGGCGAGATCGCCATCGCCCCTGACAAGGTGCTGCCCATCGACGGCCAGTTCGGCCTGCATCCCAAGCTGGTCAAGGTGCACGCGCTGCTGCAATCGGGCCAGGCGCGGATCGCCCCGGCCGCGGCCATCCCCCAGCGCATCCGCTCGCACTTCGAGGCGCAGGACCTGCTCGAGACCGGCGGGGCGCAGCTCTACGCCTCCACCACCGGATGGCTGAACCGCACGCTGCAGGTGGCGCAGCCGGACCGCAAGATCATGGCCCTGTCCATCGGCGCGCAAGAGCCGCTGATCCTGCGCGGCCCGGTGCAGGCGGAGTCCTGGTCGCCGGGCGGGCGGCTGAACGGCCAGACCAACCGCGTAGCCAACGCCCTGGCCGACCTCTATGCCGGCGACCACCTGCTCGGCCCCGCCTTGGCCACCGGCCTCGCCACCGAGGCGCAGGCGGATGTGATCAACGGCGGCAAACCCTTGAATGGCGCGGACGTACAGGCCTTCGCCAACACCGCCGCCAAGTTCCTCGTCGCGCCGGGCGGCCCGTCCATCGCGGTGCTGTCGCTCGACGGGTTCGACACCCACGCCAACCAGGGCAATGAGAACGGCCAGTTGGCCGGGCGGCTCTCCCTCGTCGACAACGTCATCGCCGGCCTGCAGACCGGCATGGGCGACCAGTGGAAGGACACGGTGGTGGTGATGGCCACCGAGTTCGGCCGCACCGCAAGGATCAACGGGACGCGGGGCACCGACCACGGCACCGCCTCCTGCATGGTCATGGCCGGCGGCGCGCTGAAGGGCGGCGGCATCGTCGGCGACTGGCCCACCCTGCAACAGGCCACGCTGTTCGAGAACCGCGACCTCGCCCCGACGCTGGACGTGCGCTCGGTCTTCAAGGGCGTGCTGATCGATCACATGGGCCTGGACCGCCGCAAGCTGGAGACCGTGGTGTTCCCAGGCTCCGCCGAGGCCCAGCCCGTGACGGGGCTGATCGCTTAGCTGGGCGATATTGAATTAGTCCTCATCCTGAGGCGCCGCGAAGCGGCCTCGAAGGGCGAGGGCGGACCCACTACCCTGGCGGCCCGAGCGGCCCGAACGGCTCGGCCGGCACGTCGCGCTCGTCGAAGCCGAAGCGGGCGAAGCCGGCCTGCATCTCGGGGCTCAGCGGCGCCTCCAGCATCAAGGGTTCGCCCGAAGGCCGCAGTATCACCAGCCGCCGGGCGTGCAATTGCAGCTTCAGCCCCTGCGAGAACGCGGTGGAGGCGGCGTCGCCATATTTGGGATCGCCGAGGATGGGATGGCCGATGGCCTTCATATGCACCCGAAGCTGGTGGGTGCGGCCGGTGTGGGGGCGCAGCGCCATCCACGCTGCGGCGCCGCCCTCCGCCGTCGCCAGGATGCGGTAGTCGGTTTCGGCCGGCTCGGCGCCCGGCTCGCGGAAGGCGGCGGGGACCACCATCTCGCGATCGCCGACGCCCTTCTTGATCAGGGCAAGGTCGATGGCGCCCTCGCTCCGCTCAGGCACGCCGAAGACGAGGGCCCAATAGGTCTTGACGGCCTGGCGCCCCGCGAAATAGCCCGCCAGCCGCGCCGCCGCGTTGGGCGTCTTGCCGAGCACCAGCACACCGGAGGTGTCGCGGTCCAGCCGGTGCACCAGGCGCGGTCTGTCCACACCTTCTCCCCAGGCGCCGAGCAGGCGGTCCACATGCCGCGTAGTCTTGGTCCCCCCCTGCACGGCGAGGCCCGAGGGCTTGTTCAGCGCCAGCACCTCATCATCCTCGTACAGCACGAGGGACTTGGCATAGGCGATGTCGCGCGCACTGAGGCCCTCGCGCTGTTCCGCCGCCTCGTCCGCATCCGGCAGGGGCGGTACGCGCACGCTGGCGCCGGCGGCCAGCCGCGTGTCGGGCCTCGCCCGGGCGCCATCGACCCTGATCTGACCGGATCGGGCCAGCTTCTGGATCATCACATGGTTCAGGTGCGGCCAGCGTCGCTTGAACCACTTGTCGAGCCGCGCCCCATCCTCGCCGGCGCCGACGATCAGGGTCTGCACCGCCCTCACAGCGGCAGCCTGCGCATGATGACGAGGCCGAGCATCAGGCCGATCAGGCCGAGCGCCACCGAACCACCCACATAGGCGGCGGCGATCCCATAGGCCCGGTGTTCGATCAGCATCACCGCCTCCAGCGAGAAGGAGGAGAAGGTGGTGAAGCCCCCCAGCACGCCGACGCCCAGCAGCAGGCGCCAGCGGTCGCCGACCCCGGTGTTGCGCGCCAGCACGCCGATCAGCAGGCCCATCAGCAGGCTGCCGGCCACGTTGATTAGGGCGGTGGCCATCCAGGGCTGGGCGGGCCCCGCCGCGCGGACCCACCCCACCCCGACCAGATAGCGCGCCGCCGCGCCGAGGCCGCCGCCGAGAAAGACGAGAAGCAGGTTCATCACCGCGTTATAGCAATCCCCGCGCCGCACGCGACCGCGGCGAAATCCTGCGGCGGCGGCGCCTCCACCGCACGCGCGCCGCCTTCGGGATGCGGAAATTCCAGCCTCAGGGCGTGCAGCATGAGGCGCGGCACAGGCCGCCCGCCCGCCGTCAGCGCTCCGCCATAGCGCACGTCGCCGAGAATGGGCCGACCGATAGAGGCCAGGTGCACGCGAAGCTGGTGCATCCGCCCGGTGTGGGGTGAAAGCTCCACCAGAGCGGCGCCGTCGCCCACCGCCAGGGTGCGATAGCGGCTCTGCGCTTGTTCCGCTGCCGGGTGGTCGGGGGCGCAGGGACGCATATAGGCCTCGCGTCCGATTTCTTCGCGGCGGAGCGGCGTGTCGATGGTCCCGGCGGGCGGTTCGGGCGGGGCGGCGAGGAGGGCGAGGTAGGTCTTCTTCACCTTCCGTGCGGCGATGGCCTTGCCGAGGAAGCCCGCCGCGGGCTTGGTCTTGGCCGCCAGGATCACGCCGGAGGTGTCACGGTCCAGCCGGTGCACGAGTTCGGGCCGCTTGCCGTTGGAGCGGGCGAAGGCCCAGAGCAGGTCGTCCAAGGTATGCGCCGCGATCCGCCCGCCCTGGCTGGACAGCCCCGCCGGCTTGTTCAACGCCAGGATCGCCGCATCCTCGTCGATGACCAGGGAGCGGGCGTAGGCGAACTCCTGCGCGGTGAGGGTTATGGGAGTTCTCACGCCCTTCCCCCTCGAGGGGGGAAGGGTCGGGGATGGGGGTGGGTGCAGGCCAGCGGAGTATATGGCGCTTGAGGCGCCGCCTCCCGCGCTCTTCCGGACGGATCGGTGCGTTCGCCCCCAATGCCGGCCTTTCCCCCCTCGAGGGGGAAAGGAGTCACGGCGCCTTCTCCTTCCGCAGCGCCGCCCAGCGGTCCAGGCGCTCCTTGATGGCCGCCTCTCGCCCCTCGCCCTTGGGATTGTAGAACACCCGGCGCTCCATCCCTTCGGGGAAGTAGTTCTGGCCGGAGAAACCGCCCTCGGCGTCGTGGTCGTATTCATAGCCCTGGCCGTAGCCGAGGCTCTTCATCAGCTTGGTGGGCGCGTTGCGGATGTGGGCGGGCGGCATGAGCGAACCGGTCTCCTTGGCGGCGCGGCGGGCGGCGCCCAGCGCCTTGTAGACGGCGTTGGACTTGGGCGCGGCGGCGAGGTGCACCACGGTCTGGGCGAGGCCGACCTCCCCCTCGGGACTGCCGAGGAAGTCATAGGCCTCCTTGGCGGCGACGGCGACCATCAGGGCGGTGGGGTCGGCCGCGCCCACGTCCTCCATGGCCGCGCGGATCAGCCGGCGGGCGATGAACAGCGGCTCCTCGCCCCCCTCAAGCATCCGCGCCAGCCAGTAGAGGGCCGCGTCCGGGTCCGAGCCGCGGATCGACTTATGCAGAGCGGAGATGATGTTGTAGTGCTCCTCCCGGTCTTTGTCATAGGCGGGGGCGCGGCGCTGCAGCACCGCCGCCAGGGCCGCGTTGTCGAGGGGGGTGGACCCGGCCTCGATGGCGAACAGGGTCTCGGCCAGGGTCAACACATAGCGCCCATCGCCGTCGGCCATGGCGATCAGCGCCTCGCGCGCCTCCCTCGTCAGGGGCAGGGCGCGACCTTCATAGGCCTCGGCCCGCTGCAGCAGTTCGTCGAGCGCCGTATCGTCCAGCCGCCGCAGCACATAGACCTGCGCCCGGGACAGCAGCGCCCCGTTCAGCTCGAAGCTGGGGTTTTCCGTGGTGGCCCCCACCAGGGTCACATCCCCGGCCTCCACATAGGGCAAAAAGCCGTCCTGCTGGGCGCGGTTGAAGCGGTGGATCTCGTCCACGAACAGCAGCGTCGCCTGTCCCGCCGCGCGGCGGGCGCGGGCGGTCTCGAACGCCTTCTTCAGGTCGGCCACGCCGGAGAACACCGCCGAAAGCTGCTGGAACTGATAGCCCGCCGCGTCGGCCAGCAGGCGGGCGATGGTGGTCTTGCCCACCCCCGGCGGTCCCCACAGGATCATGGACGACAGCCGATGCGCCGCAGCCATGCGGCCGATAGGGCCGTCCGGCCCCAACAGGTGCGCCTGTCCCACCACCTCGGCGAGGGTCTTGGGGCGCAAGCGGTCGGCCAGCGGGCGCGGCGCCTCCGGCGTCAGCCCGGCGGCCTGAAAAAGATCGGTCATGGGAGGGGATATAGGCTTTCTTCTCTTCCCCTGCGACGCGGGAAGGTGGCGAGGCGCGAAGCGACGCGACGGAGGGGGCTGTGCTGAGACAGCCGGATAGGGCGGCGCGGCCCCCTCCACCCCTTCGGGGTCCTCCTCCCCCGCGCAGCGGGGGAGGAATTAGGGCGCTACTGCCCGATATCCACGGGGATCTGCTGGCCGCCGCGCTCCACCACCATGCGCCAGCCGCCGCCGACCGGGGCGGCCATGGCCGCCGCCAGCCCGGCCACGCTGGTGATGGCGCGGCCGTTGACCTTGCGAATAATGTCGCCGGGGCGGAAGCCCTGACCCTGGGCGATACCGTCGCTGAGCTTGGTGATGACCACGCCGGACAGGCCCTGGTCCAGCCCGTACTCGTCGGCCACGGCGGGCGAGAGGGTCACCACCGTGGCGCCCTGCAGGGGCTGGCGTCCGCCGAGCGTGCGGTCGTCGCGCGTGGCGGCGCCGGGGGGGCTTTCCAGCCGCACGGTCAGGGTATGCTGGCGCCCGCCCTGGCCCACGGTCAGGGCGATGGACTCGCCCGGCCGGTGGGTGGCGACACGATAGTTCAGCCCGCCCTCGTCGTTCACCGGTTGGCCGTCGGCGGCGACGATCAGGTCGCCGTCCTTCAGGCCCGCCCGCGCGGCCGGGCCGCCGGGATAGACCTCGGCCACCAACACGCCCAGCGGCCGGTCGAGCCCCAGACTCTTGCCGGTATCGGCGGTGACGCCCTGGGTCCGGGCGCCGAGCCAGGGCCGCGACACGCTCTTGGCGCCGCCGTTGGCGGTCTCCACCACACGCCGGACCATGGCGGCGGGGATGGCGAAGCCGATGCCGGTGGACGAGCCGGTGCGCGAATAGATCAGCGTGTTGATGCCGATCAGGTTGCCGTTCATATCCACCAGCGGCCCGCCGGAATTGCCCGGATTGATCGAGGCGTCGGTCTGGATGAAGAACGAGAAGTCCGAGGCGCCGACGTCGGTACGGGCGAGCGCCGAGACGATGCCGTTGGTCACCGTCTGGCCGACGCCAAAGGGATCGCCGATGGCCAGGACGAGGTCGCCCACCTGCACCTCGTCCCGGTCCGCGATAGGCAACACCGGCAGGCGCTCACCCTTGGTGTCGATCTGCAGCACGGCGAGGTCGGAGCGCGGATCGGCCAGCACGACCTTGGCCGGGAACTCGCGACGGTCGTTCAGCACCACGTTCAATTGCTGGCCGCCCTCGACCACGTGGTTGTTGGTGACGATCAGGCCGTCGGCGCGGACGATGACGCCGGAGCCCAGCGAGCCCTCCACCCGGCTCTGCGGCACGCCCATGCCGCCGAACATCTGCCAGAAGGGGTCCACCTGCTGGCGCACCACGCGCTGGGAGAAGACGTTGACCACAGCCGGCGCCGCGCGCTTCACCACCGGGGCGAAGGACATCTTCATGGTGGCGAAGTCCGGCGGCGGCGCGCGGTTGGGCGCGGCCAGACCGGGCACCGGCCCGCCGAGCTTTGCGGTCTGCGCGTTGGAGTTGTCAGGTTGGGAGCAGGCCGCCGTGAGGACCAGCGGCAGGAGGACGAGGCGCAGGAGACGCATGTGCGGTAAGCGATCCGGGGTGGGTTGAACCTGCCCACGATCAAGCCGAGATTTTCGGCCCTATGATGGCGAAGGGGCGGCGGTCTCACCGTCCGCGTCCGCCACGGGCTTGGCCAGGAACCACGCGGCGATCAGCGCCGCCACGCAGAACCCCGCCGCGATCAGGATGGGCAGGCCGGGCAAGCCCAGGGTCCTTTCCGTGCGCACCGAAAAACTTAGCGCCGAGAGGTAGATCAGCGGCCCGGCGATGGAGCACAGCCCCATGACACCAGAGTTCACCCCTTGGAGCCGCCCCTGCTGATTACCGGGCACGCGGCGCGACATCAGGCTTTGGGCGCCGGGTCCGATCAGGCCGCCGAGGGCGCCGAGCGGCGCGGCGCACATGAAGATCTGCCAGGTCGGCGCGAGGCCATAGACCAGGAAGGCGGCAGCGATGAAGAACAGGCCGCTGAGCAAGGCGCCGCGCTCGCCCACCGCCTTCACCACCCGCTGCACTACGAGGGCCTGGACAAGCAATGACAATGCACCGTTCAGCATCATGGTCGATCCCGCGATGGCCGGTCCCCAGCCCCAGCGGTGGCCAACGAATAGGATGAAGATCGATGGGAAGACGTTGTAAGCCAGCTGGAACAACACCATGACGAGCGACAATCCAAGCAGGCTCGGCCGCTCGATCAGGAGCCCAAAGGCGGCGATGGGGTTGGCGCGCCGCCAGTTCAGCGCCGGACTCCGTCGATCCTTGGGCAGGCTCTCGGGCAGGACGAAGAAGCCGTAGAGCCAGTTGCAGAGGGCCAGCGCCGCGGAAACGAAGAAGGGCAGGCGCAGGTCGATCTGCCCCAGCAGGCCCCCCAGCGCCGGGCCGATGATAAAGCCGATACCAAAGGTCGCGCCCATCAGCCCGAACGCCTTGGCCCGGTCCCGCGGCTTGGTGATATCGGCCACATAGGCATTGGCGGTGGAAATGCTGGCGGAAGTCGCGCCATTGATTATGCGCCCGATGAACAGCCACCACAGGCTCGGCGCCAGGGCCATGAACAGATAGTCGATGCCGAGCCCGAAGATCGAGATCAGCAGGACGGGCCGGCGGCCGAACCGGTCGGAAACCATGCCGAGGATCGGGCCGACGAAGAACTGCATCACACCCCAGGTGAAAGTGAAGTAACGTGTCACCTCCGCCGCGCGAGCCGTCGCGGCTGAGTCGCCAAGCCCCGCGCCGACGAAGTGCTTGATTAGGTTGGGCAACACCGGAATCATCAGGCCGAGCGCCGTTACGTCCATCAGGGCGGTGAAGAAGATGAACAGCACAGCCGCCTGCCGCCGGCCCGCGTCCGGCATAACCGCATCGGTCATCGGCGGCTGGGCGGTCACGGGCGCCTCGGTGACGATCTGCTCGTGGGTGGTCTCGGCCATCCGGCTAACGCGGTCCTTGCTGCTCGGCCAGATACGCGGCCACCAGGGTCTTGGGCGCCACATGACGCCAGGCTGAGACGACAAGGTCGGCCAGCAACGCCGGAGGCGCAAGATCGGTACGGACCAGGGTCGACGCCCCGCGACCCCACGCCCCTGCCGCGGGACTTATAGCCTCGGGATGCAGCGCGATGACAGCGGTTTGGACCTCCGGCGGCAGCTTGACCATGGCCAGGGGTTCGGCGGTGCGGGCGGTGCAGAAGATCTTCCCGCGCACGCGGAAGTCGGGGATATCGAAATGCTGGCCATGCTCGGTTTCCGGGAGGGCGAGCGCAAGGGCCGCCACCTGTTCGACACTGCCGCTCATGCCAGATGCTCCTTCAGCGAGGAGAGCAGGGTGCGCCACCATGCTCCGTGATATTGGCCGAACAGCACGGCCGTCATGCCATGCTTGGCCACGTGGGTCTGCGGCACGCCGTCCCAGCCGGTATGCTGAACCGTGACGCGGGTCTCGTCTGCGACGGCCTCGAAGGCGATCTCCACCTCCGTCGTCTGGTTCGGCGCGAAGGCCGCCTGGCGCCAGGCGAACACCAGCCGGCGGCCGGGCTCCCACACGCTGACCTCGCCGATCAGGAAGGTCTTGCCGTTGGGTAGCCGCTCGACGAATCGCCCCCCCGCCTCGGCGATGGGCGGCTCGAACGCCACCATGCCCGGACTGCGCGGGGTGAAGTTGAACAGCGGGTTGGCGCGCCACCACAGGCCGGTCTCCTCGGTGAACACGCGAAAGGCGCGCCCGGGCGATCCCGGTACGCGCAGCGCCACCAGGATGCGGGAGCTCACCTCCCCTCCCCCGCCGCATCCAAGGCGAGGAGATGGTCGCGGAAGGCGGTGAGCTGGGCCGCCCACAGCGCCTCGGTCTCCTTCAGCCAGCTCGCCAGGTCCGCCATGGGCTCCAGCCTCAGTTGATAGATGCGCACGCGCGCGTCGAACCCATCGTGCCGTTCCTCCACCAACCCGGCCAGGCGCAGGGTCCTGAGGTGGCGGCTCATGGCCGGCGGGGTGAGCTCGGCCGCCGCCGCCAGTTCGCCGGCGCGCAGCGGCCGCTCGCGTAGCAGCTCCACCACCCGGCGGCGATGCGGATCGGCCAGGGCGGTCAGCGTCCGGTCGAGCCGTGCGGCATGGGCGTTCACGGCCAGAGCTTGGTCCTCAACCCGCTGTCCTTGTCCCACGCTTCGGGTGAGATGTCCTTCACGGTCTGGCCGAAGGTCCAGATGTGGCCCTCCGGGTCGCGGGCGCGATAGGACCGGTCGCCGTAGAACTGGTCCTCCGGCTCCATCAGGATTTCCGCCCCGGCCGCGCGGGCGCGTTGGCAATGCGCGTCGATGTCCTCGGTCATCTGCACGTGGACGGTCTGGGTGCACTTGTCGCCGAGGCTGGCGGGGCTCCTGTGGTTCTCGCTCCACTCGTTGCCGACCATGATCCAGCCGTCGCCGAAGGTCATCTCCGAGTGCGCCAGCTTACCGTCGCCATCGGTGATCAGCATGGCGGGTTCGAAGCCGAAGGCGGTCTGCAGCCACTCGAACGCGGCCATGGGGTCCTTGTAGACCACAGCGGGCGTGACGGCGGGTCGCTTGGACAGGTCGGGCATGAATATTCCTCCTTGGCGGAATATTTAACCCATGTCGCAACTATGTGCAAGCCGATCTTAGCGAAGCGCCGGTTTCAGATCGGCCAGTGTCCCGTCATTCGGTTCCGGCGCCAGCCGCAGCAGCCGAGCCAACAGGTCGTAGACGTCGGTGTTGGGGAACGGCGCCAGCCCCACCCCGCGCCGGATCGCGGGGCCGTTGGCGATGAACAGGGCGCCCATACTGGGAGCGGCCGGGTCATAGCCGTGCTCGCCCAGGATCGGCGCGCGCTCGCGTCCCTCGCGCTCATGGGTTGTCAGGAGCCAGCCCACCTCGGCGATGCAGACCACCGGGGCGATGCGGGGATTGGTCCCGTAGCGAAAGTGCGCCGGAATGTCGGCCTTGCTATAACAGACAGCGTGGTCGTGCGGCCCCACCAGCCGGGCGGTCACCGCGCCCGATGCTGGCACGAGTTGCGCCACCGCGTCGGCGCTGACGATGCGAAAGCCGGCCGGATCGGCCCAGCTATCCATATAGAGGCGATGGTCCGGCGGGGTGGCGGCCATGCCGTGATCGGCGACGATGACCAGATTGGGGTCGATCCCCCGCGCCTTCAGCCCCGCCTCCAGCCGGCCGATGGCGGCGTCCACGGTGGACAGGGCCTGGTTCACCTCCGGCGAGTCCGGGCCGTGGTGATGGCCGGCGGTGTCGACGATATCGAAATACAGGGTCAGGAAGCCCGGACGCTGGCTGAGGGGCAGATCGAGCCAGGACAGCACCGTATCCACCCGTGCGTCCGAAGAAACGCTCTGATCGAACGGGGTATAGAGGCTCGGTCGCACGCCCTGGATATCCGCCTCCGAGCCCGGCCAGAACTCGGTTCCGGCGTGGATGCCCGCCCGCTCGGCGGTGACCCAGATCGGCGTCGCCCCGTCCCAGGATTTTCGGTCGGTCACCGCAGCCTTGGAGGCGATGCGGAACCTGCCGTCGGGCAGGGCCGGGTCCTCGAAAGTATTGGCGACGATGCCGTGGTGGTCCGGCGTCTTGCCGGTGACCAGGGTGTAGTGGTTGGGGAAGGTCAGCGAGGGAAACGAAGGCCGCATCCGCTCCGCCCGCGCCCCGCCCTCGGCCAGCGCCTTCAGATTGGGCGTGGCGCCTCGATCCAGATAGTCGGCCCGGAACCCGTCGATGGAGATCAGGATCACCGGCCGCGCGGCTTGCTCCGCTCTGCCGCTATGACCGTGGCCGCCCTCTTGGGCGGCGACACCGTAGGGCTGACGCGCCATGAAGGCGCATCCGGACATACAGACGGCCACGAGACCGAACAGCGCCCAGCGGATCGACCCGCGCATATGAACCTCCCCCAAGACCGCACCTCGTGGGGTATATCAGCTTTGTGTCGGTCTTGGTCCGCCGTTCAGACGTTGGCGTTCCCCGCGCTTTTGGCTTCCGCGATGGCGTGGGCGATGGAGTTCTCGTTCACCACGTCCTGCGGCCCCCAGATGGGATAGGTGATGGCGTGGATGCCGACGAACTTGTGACGATGGTGCACGTCGCACAGCACCCACAGATTGTCATAGCCGTGGTCCACCCAGTCCTGAATGGTCTTCAAATCCATCGGCTGGGCATAGGCCGCGTCGAACGCCGTATAGAGCGATGAAAGGCCCGCCGGCCGCGCCTCGGCCAGATGCTGCAGGCCGGGCCGGATATGCTGGTTGAACTTGTCCGGATCGATGGCGTTGGCCAGCGCCCATTCGATGGTGTGGTGGTGGGTCTCCAGTTGGATGGCGCCGAACGGGTTCCTCGCCGGGTCGGCCAGGGTGGAATGCTGAACGCCGCAGACCAGGCAATGCTTGTCGTCGGCGATCGTCATCTGCTTGTGGATAGCGGCATAGGCGGGCTCTCCGTCCGCTTGTCGTGCGGGGGATAATAGGCCTGCTCGTCCAGCATCCGCTCCACCACATGGTAGTGGCTGAGATCGTCGCCGCCGGCGGGGTCGGGCGGCAGATTGGCGGCGGTCCAGGCCGCCTGCATCTGGCGGATTCGCGCCGGCGCCTGCTTCTTCAGGATCGTGGCGTGGTCGGTGGCGGTGCGCTCCTGCTGGAGCTGATCGTGGATATAGTCGCGATAGTTGCTGTTGCGACGCGCGGTGGCTTCCGGCGTATCCGAGACGGGCATGACGAGGGCCTCCCAAAGGTTGAGAGACCGAGGTTGAGCGGGTCGTGCGACAATGCCGCGAAAGCGGCGCTCAACAGTCCGTGAAGTCGGACTATTCCTCGCCGGCGTAGACCGGACCGCTGTCCAGGCCCTTGGCGTCCACGTCGCGATCGACGAACTCGATCACCGCCATGGGCGCATTGTCGCCGTGGCGATAGCCGGCCTTGAGCACGCGGATATAGCCGCCCTGGCGCTCCTGATAGCGCGGGCCGAGGGTGGCGAACAGCTTGCCGACCTGGGTTATGTCGCGCACCTGGCTGATGGCCTGGCGGCGAGCGTGCAGATCGCCGCGCTTGGCCAGGGTGACCAGCTTTTCGACGAAGGGGCGCAGTTCCTTGGCCTTGGGGAGGGTGGTGACGATCTGCTCGTGCTTGATCAGGCTGGCCGCCATGTTGGCGAACATGGCGGTGCGGTGGGCCGAGGTGCGGCCGAGCTTGCGGTGGGCGTTACCGTGACGCATTTCAATACTCCGGGGCCTCTGGCCCATCTCCGCGCCGCGGCGCCGTTCATCCACTCCAGCCCGTCTCCCCGGCTGGTCCTCGCGAAGCGCCGGGATCCTCCGCCGCGGAACGGCTTCACAGGACCCGGACCCGAAGGTCCGGAGCAGCGCAGATAGGCCTGTTAGATCTGGTCTTCGAACTTCTTGGCCAGGTCTTCGATATTTTCCGGCGGCCAGTTCGGCACATCCATGCCGAGGTGCAGGCCCATGCCGCCGAGCACTTCCTTGATCTCGTTCAGCGACTTGCGGCCGAAGTTCGGGGTGCGCAGCATCTCGCCCTCGGTCTTCTGGATCAAGTCGCCGATATAGACGATGTTGTCGTTCTTCAGACAGTTGGCCGAGCGGACCGACAATTCCAGCTCGTCCACCTTCTTCAGCAGCGCCGGGTTGAAGGGCAGTTCCGGCTTGGCCTCGCCCTCCACCTTCTTCTTGGGCTCGTCGAAGGTGATGAACAGTTGCAGCTGGTCCTGCAGGATGCGCGCGGCATAGGCCACCGCGTCCACCGGAGTGACCGCGCCGTTGGTCTCCACTTCCAGGATCAGCTTGTCGTAATCGAGCGACTGGCCCTGGCGGGTCGGCTCGACCCGATAGGCCACGCGCTTTACCGGCGAATAGAGCGCGTCCACGGCGATCAGGCCGATGGGGGCGTCTTCGGGACGGTTGCGCTCGGCGGACACATAGCCCTTGCCGTTCTGCACGGTGAACTCGACGCGCACCGATGCGCCCTCGTCCAGCGTCATCAGCACGTGGTCGGTGTTGAGAATCTCGATATCCGACGGCGCATCGATCTGGCCGGCGGTGACCGGACCCGGCCCCTCCGCGCGCAACGTCATGCGCTTGGGGCCATCGGAGTGCATCCGCAGCGCCAACTGCTTGATGTTGAGGACGATGTCGACCACGTCCTCGCGCACGCCCTCGATGGAGGAGAACTCGTGCACCACGCCGTCGATCTGGATGGCGGTGACGGCGGCGCCCTGCAGCGAGGACAGCAGGACGCGACGGAGGGAGTTGCCGAGCGTGACGCCGAAGCCGCGTTCAAGCGGTTCAGCGACCATGCGGGCCTTGCGCTGAGCGTCCTTGCCGGTCTCGATCTGCGGCTTTTCGGGACGGATCAGCTCTTGCCAGTTTCTTTCGATCACGGGGGGTCTCTCGAACGTAGGTGCAGACGCGGACCGGGGGAGCCCGCGCCTTAAATAGTCAGGCGAAGGCGGATCAGACGCGACGGCGCTTGGGCGGGCGGCAGCCGTTGTGCGGGATCGGGGTCACATCGCGGATCGTGGAGATGGTGAAGCCCACCGACTGCAGCGCGCGCAGCGCCGACTCGCGGCCGGAACCCGGACCGGACACGTTCACTTCCAGCGTTTTCACGCCGTGCTCCATGGCCTTGCGGCCCGCATCCTCGGCGGCGACCTGCGCGGCGTAGGGAGTCGATTTGCGCGACCCCTTGAAGCCCATGGTGCCGGCGGAGGACCAGGCGATCGCGTTGCCCTGGGCGTCGGTGATCGTGATCATGGTGTTGTTGAACGAGGCGTTCACGTGCGCGACGCCGGAGATGATGTTCTTGCGTTCGCGCTTTTTGACGCGCTGCGGTTCCTTGGCCATCAGGTCTTACTTCTTCTTCCCGGCGATCGGCTTCGCCGGACCCTTGCGGGTGCGGGCGTTGGTGTGGGTGCGCTGGCCGTGGACCGGCAGGCCCTTGCGATGGCGCAGGCCACGGTAGGAGGCCAGGTCCATCAGGCGCTTGATGTTCATCTGCGTTTCGCGGCGGAGGTCCCCCTCGACGGTATAGTCGCGGTCGATGGCCTCGCGGATCTGCAGCACTTCAGCGTCGGTGAGCTGATTCACCCGACGCGAGTCCTCGATGCCGACCTTGTCCATGATCTCCTTGGCGATGCGGGGGCCGACGCCGTGAATATACTGGAGCGCGATCTCGACGCGCTTGCCGGTGGGGATGTTGACGCCTGCGATACGGGCCACGCTTGTCGATCTCCTGCAGCCCGCCGTGGTTCGCCGAACCGCGCCGGGCGTGAATTTAAGTCCGGAGCGCAAGTCACAGCCCCGTCGTGCACAGACGCGAAAAAAGCTCCGGCTCCACCCAAATTCAGGCGAGGCAGGAGGCCGGCGCGACCATGCGCCCTTTCGCGGAAGCCGAGCGTTATAGGCTCGTTTGGAAATCCGTCAACCGCTTGTTGACGCGGTATGCGGAAGAATCTCGACGCCCCGGCGATGGGCTGGGCGCCGTTGGGTCAATGCCAGGCCAGCCGCCCCGCCTCCGCCCGCAAGCGCAGCCTGAGCGCCGCCGACCACGGCCCCCAGACGCGTCGCCGCCGAAACGGCGGCGGCGGCAGCCGATGCGCCAGACGCACCCAGGCCCGCCCGCGCAGCGGACGCCGGCGGGCGGCGCGCCTTGATCTGTGGCCTTGCCCTGTCACGTTTTGGCCCGATCGCTCCCCACTCCGACGCGGTGCGGCAACCCGCGTGCCAGCGGGCTGGCGGACAGCGCTTAGCCGGAGGTGACGAGCGCCCCTTTCAGCGCCTGGTCGATCTCGGCGGCGACCGCCTCCACCGCCCCCATGCCGTCCACCTCGGTCAGCTTGCCTTGCGCGGCGTAGTACGGCAGCAGCGGCTTGGTCTGGTCGTTATAAGCCGCCAGCCGATGGGCGTAGGTTTCCGGATTGTCGTCGTTGCGACCCTGTTCGGCATAGCGCCTGGCGATGCGCTCCAAAAGCTCGGTCTCGTTTACTTTCAGCCGCACCACCGCATCCACCTGGACGCCGCGGCTCGCCAACATGGCGTCCAGCGCCTCGGCCTGGGCCACCGTGCGGGGGAAGCCGTCGAAGATGGCCCCGCCGTTCGCCTCCGCCTCGGTCAGGTGCGCCTCGATCAGGGCGATGACGATCTCGTCGGTCACCAGATCGCCCCGCTCCAGCACGCTCTTGACGCGCCGGCCGAGTTCGGAGCCGGAGGCGATGGCGGCGCGCAGCATGTCGCCGGTGGAGAGCTGGACCATGCCCTGCTCCTCCACCAGCCGCTTGGCCTGGGTGCCCTTTCCGGCCGCGGGCGGGCCGAACAGGATCAGGTTCATCGGGCGCCCCGGATCGCGGGGGTGCGACCGGCCTTGAGCTTCGACTTCTTGATCAGGCCGTCATACTGGTGCGCCAGCAGGTGCGACTGGATTTGCGCCACCGTATCCATGGTCACCGTCACGGCGATCAGGATCGAGGTGCCGCCGAGGGTGAAGGCGTTGTTCACGCTGTACATGGCTTCGGGCACCAGACAGACCACGGTGATGTAGGCGGCGCCGAGCACGGTCAGGCGGGTCAGCACATAGTCGAGGTATTCGGACGTGCGCTTGCCCGGCCGGATGCCCGGCAGGAAGCCGCCGTACTTGCGCAGGTTCTCCGCCGTCTCGTCCGGATTGAACACGATGGAGGTGTAGAAGAACGAGAAGAAGATCATCAGCGCCGCATACAGCGCCATGTGCAGCGGCCGGCCCATGCCGAGCTGACCCGCCACGCCCGGCAGCCACTGCGCCCACGGCGGCAGGTTGGCGGCGTTGAGAAAGCCGATGGCGGTCTGCGGCAGGGCGAGCAGCGAGGAGGCGAAGATCGGTGGGATGACGCCCGCGGTATTGATCTTCAGCGGCATGAACGAGCTTTCGCCGCCATACATGCGGTTGCCCACCTGGCGCTTGGGATACTGCACCAGCAGCCGTCGCTGCGCACGCTCGACAAAGACGATGGCCAGCACCACCACGATGGCCAGGGCGGCGATGACCAGCAGCATGAAGGGCGACAGCGACCCGGTGCGGGTGAGCGAGAACAGGTTGAAGATCTCCATCGGCAGTTGGGCGACGATGCCGGCGAAGATGATCAGGCTGACGCCGTTGCCGACGCCGCGGGCGGTGATCTGCTCGCCCAGCCACATGAGGAACAGCGTGCCGCCGGTGAGCGTCGCCACGGTGGAGACCACGAAGAACAGCCCCGGGTCCTGCACCACGCCGCGCGAGCCCTGCAGCCCCATGGCGATACCGAAGGCCTGGGCCAGGGCGAGCACCACGGTGAGATAGCGGGTATATTGGTTGAGCTGCTTGCGGCCGGCCTCGCCGCCTTCCTTGCGCAGCTTCTCCCACGGGCCGTAGATCGTCCCCATGAGCTGGATGATGATCGAGGCGGAGATGTAGGGCATCACGTTCAGCGAGAAGATCGCCATCCGGCGCACGGCGCCGCCCGAGAACATGTTGAACATGCCGAGGATGCCCTTGGCCTGACCGGAGAAGGCGGCGCTGAAGGCGTTGATGTCGATGCCCGGGATCGGGATATAGGTGCCGAGCCGATAGACGATCAGCGCGGCGAGGGTGAACCACAGCCGCTTGTGCAGGTCGGTGGCCCGCGCGAAGGCGCTGTAGTTGAGGTTGGCGGCGAGTTGTTCTGCGGCCGAAGCCATACGCGGTCCCCGATCAAATGCTGATCCCACACATAGGGGGATGCTGAAGGCTTGTCATCCGCCCACCCCTTTCCTGTCATCCCGGCCGAAGCGGCCGAAGGTCGCGTAGAGCCGGGACCCGGAAGGCGACGGGGCTAGGTCCCGGATAGATGGCGACGCCATCTTCCAGGATGACAATCAGGCCTCGGCCTTTTCCTTGCGGGTCAGCGTCAGCGAACCGCCGGCCTTCTCGATCGCGTCCTTGGCCGAGGCCGAAGCGGAATAGGCGGTGATGGTCAGCTTGCCGGTGATCTCGCCGTGGCCGAGCAGGCGCACGCCGTCCTTCTCGCGGCGGATCACGCCGGCGGCGATCAGCGCGGCGGCGTCGACCGGTTGCTTGGGATCGAGGCGTCCCGCTTCGATAGCCTTGGCGATGCGCCACAGGTTCACCTCGGCGAACTTCAGCGCCGAAGGATTGTTGAAGCCGCGCTTGGGCATCCGCATGTGCAGCGGCATCTGCCCGCCTTCAAACTGCTTGAAGCCGTGGCCGGTGCGGGACTTCTGCCCCTTCACGCCGCGGCCGGCGGTCTTGCCCTTGCCCGAGCCCGGGCCACGGCCGACGCGCATCCGCGCCTTTTTCGAGCCCTCGGCGGGGGCCAGTTCGTTGAGCTTGGTCATGTGCCTTCTCCTTGGAGTTTGCGCCCGGCGGTGGCCGGACTCGGCTGTGAAATCAAATGTGAACCTAGTCCACCACCTCGACCATGTGGGCGACCTTGGCGATCATGCCGCGCACTGAGGGGGTGTCCTCCAGCGTGCGTTCGCGGCCGAGCTTGTTGAGGCCGAGGCCGGCCAGCGTGGCGCGCTGGTCGTCCTTGCGGCGGATCGGGCTGCCGATCTGGCGCACGGTGAGCGTCTTCGCCTCGGCGGTCTCGGCGGTGGTCTTCTTTGCGGGAGTCTTGGCCATGATCCTCAGCCTTCGATCGCTTCGGCCGACGAGGCGCCGTCGGCGCGGCGGCCGATGATGTCGCCGACCTTCTTGCCGCGCTTGTTGGCGATCTGGCGGGGCGAGGATTGCGCCTTCAGCGCGTCGAAGGTGGCCCGCACCATGTTGTAGGGATTGGACGAGCCGGTGGACTTGCCCACCACGTCATGCACGCCCAGCGTTTCCAGCACCGCCCGCATCGGGCCGCCGGCGATCACGCCGGTGCCGGGAGGGGCGGCGCGCAGCACCACCTTGCCCGCGCCGTGACGGCCCTGGCCGTCGTGGTGCAACGTGCGGCTTTCGCGCAGCGGCACGCGGATCATGGTCTTCTTGGCCTCTTCGGTCGCCTTGCGGATGGCTTCGGGCACTTCGCGCGCCTTGCCGTGACCGAAGCCGACGCGGCCCTTGCCGTCGCCCACCACCATCAGGGCGGCGAACGAGAAACGGCGCCCTCCCTTCACCGTGGCGGCGACGCGGTTGATATGCACCAGCTTCTCGACGATGTCGCTGTCGGCGCGTTCTTCGGGCGAGGGGCCGCCGCGGTCACGGCCGCGCCGTTGTCCGCCTTCACCACCGCCTTGTTGGGGTCCACGAGCCATGACGATTCCTTAGAAATTCAGGCCGGCTTCGCGCGCGGCGTCCGCCAGGGCCTTGACCCGGCCGTGATAGATATAGCCGCCGCGGTCGAACACCACGTCCTTCAGGCCCTTTTCCAGGGCCCGTTCGGCCACGAGCTTGCCGACGGCCGCAGCCGCGTCCCTGTCGGCGCCCTTGTCCGGACCGGCCTTCTCCAGCGAGGAGGCGGCGACGATGGTCACGCCGCGCTCGTCGTCGATGATCTGGGCCGAGATGTTCTTGTTCGAGCGGTGCACCGACAGGCGTGGGCGACCGTTGCCGACCTTCTTCAGGCGGAGACGGTTGCGCTCGGCGCGGCGAGCATGGGTATCGCGAGGAGAAAGGGCCATGACTTACTTCTTCTTGCCTTCCTTGCGGCGGACCTTTTCGCCGGCATAGCGCACGCCCTTGCCCTTGTAGGGCTCGGGCGGACGCAGGCGGCGGATGCGCGAGGCGATCTCGCCCACCATCTGCTTGTCGATCCCGGCGACGCGGATCTCAGTCTGCTTGGGCACCGTGAAGGAGATGCCCGCCGGGGGCGGCATGTCCACATCGTGGGAGAAGCCGAGCTGCAACGACAGGTTGGAGCCCTTCATGGCTGCGCGATAGCCCACGCCCACCAGTTCCAGCGTCTCCTCATAACCCTTGGTCACGCCGTCCACCATGTTGGCGACGAGCGTGCGCGACAGGCCCCACATGCCGCGGGCGCGCTGGGTGTCCGCGCGCGGGGCGAATGAGATCGAGCCATTCTCGTGCTTGATCTCGATCTCTTCCGGCACGGTCCAGTCGAGCTGGCCCTTGGGACCCTTCACGGTCACCGTCTGGCCATTCAGCGTCAGGGTTACGCCCGACGGGATGGCCACGTCCTTCTTTCCGATACGCGACATCTTAGTAGACCCTGCAGAGCACTTCGCCGCCGACATTGGCGTCGCGAGCGGCGGTGTCGCTCATCACGCCCTTGGGCGTGGAGAGGATGGAGATGCCGAGGCCGTTCTTCACCGGCTTGAGGTCCTTGATCGAGGAATAGACCCGCCGGCCCGGCGTGGAGATGCGCTTGATCTCCGCGATCACCGGCTCGCCGTCGAAATACTTCAGCTCGATATCGAAGCTCGGGTGTTCACCGGCCTGTTCGATCAGGGCGTAGCCGCGGATATAGCCTTCGTCCTGCAACACGTCGAGCACGCGGCCGCGCAGCTTGGACGCCGGGGTGGAGACCTTGGAGCGCTTGCGCATGGCGGCGTTGCGGATTCGGGCGATCATGTCGCTGAGGGGATCGTTGAATGACATAGCTCTACCTCCCCTTACCAGCTGGACTTGACGAGGCCAGGAACCTGGCCGCTGTTGCCCATATCGCGCAGCGCGATCCGGCTCATCTTCAACTTGCGATAGACCGAGCGCGGACGCCCGGTAACCTCGCAGCGGTTGCGATAGCGCACCGCCGAGGAGTTGCGCGGCAGTTCGGCCAGCTTCAGGCGCGCCTCGAAGCGTTCCTCCAGCGACTTGTTGTCGTCGTTGGCGATGGCCTTCAGGGCGTTGCGCTTGGCGGCGTACTGCTTGACCAGCCGCTTGACCATGTTGTTGCGATTGACGGCGCTTTTCTTTGCCATGTTCTGTTTTCCTTCCCGTCAGTTCGTCACGGACGTGGTGAACGGGAACTGGAACTCCTTCAGAAGCGCGCGGGCTTCGTCGTCGGTCTTGGCGGTGGTGCACACGATGATGTCCATGCCCCACATCTGCTCGATCTGGTCGTAGTTGATCTCCGGGAACACGATGTGCTCCTTCAGACCCATGGCGTAGTTGCCGCGGCCGTCGAACGAGGTGGGCTTCAGGCCGCGGAAGTCACGCACGCGCGGCAGGGCGATGGTGATCAGGCGGTCGAGGAACTCGTACATCCGGTCCTTGCGCAGCGTGACCTTGGCGCCGATCACCATGTTCTCGCGCAGCTTGAAGCCGGCGATGGACAGGCGGGCGCGGGTCGGCGCGGGCTTCTGGCCGGCGATCATGGACAGGTCCTTGATCGCGGCGTTGACCTTCTTGGAGTCGGCCGTGGCCTCGCCCACTCCCATGTTCAGCACGATCTTGTCGAGCCTCGGGATCTGCATCTCGTTGGTATAGCCGAACTGCTCCTTCATCGTGGCGCGGATGCTGTCACGATAGATGGTCTTCATCCGCGGCTCGTAGGCCTTGGTGGCTGCTTCAACCATTGATCACCTCGCCCGTGGTCTTGGCGATACGGACCTTCTTGTCGCCGTCGATCTTGAAGCCGACGCGGGTCGGCTTGCCGTTGGAATCCACGATGGCCACGTTGGAGACGTGGATCGAGGCTTCCTTGTTCTTGATGCCGCCGTTCGGATCGGACTGCGACGCCTTGGTATGGCGCTGGACCATGTTCACGCCCTGGACGAACACGCGCTCGTCCTTGGGCAGCACCTTGGTCACCGTGCCGGAACGGCCCTTGTCCTTGCCGGCCAGCAGGACGACGCGGTCGCCCTTCTTGATCTTGGCGGCCATTACAGCACCTCCGGCGCGAGCGAGATGATCTTCATGTGGTTCTTGGCGCGCAGTTCGCGCGGAACCGGCCCGAAGATGCGCGTGCCGATCGGCTCGTTCGACTTGTTGACGATCACCGCCGCCGAACGGTCGAAGCGGATCACCGAGCCGTCCTTGCGCTGGATGTCCTTGGCGGTGCGCACGACGATGGCGCGCAGCACATCGCCCTTCTTCACGCGGCCGCGCGGGATCGCTTCCTTTACCGAGACGACGATCACGTCGCCCACCGAGGCGTAGCGGCGCTTGGCGCCGCCGAGCACCTTGATGCACATGACCCGGCGCGCGCCCGAATTATCGGCGACGTCCAGGTTAGTCTGCATCTGTATCATGGTTCAGACCTTCCGAGGTTACCAAGAGCACGATGCGATCAGGTGACTCACCTGATCGTTGAATCGTGCTCGTCGATTCAAAGTTGAGCGGGTTGCGAGCGAAAAACCGGTATCCACTTTTTCTCAACCCGCTCCCGCCGAGGCCTTGGGAAGCACTTCCCAGGTCTTCAGCTTGGACTTGGGCGCGCACTCGATGATCCGAGCGACTTCGCCTTCCTTGTAGACATTGCCCTCATCGTGGGCGTGATACTTCTTGGACCGGCGTACGGTCTTCTTCATCACCGGGTGCAGGAAGGTACGCTCCACCTTCACGATCACGGTCTTCTCGGCTTTGTCGGAGACGACCACGCCTTCGAGAACTCGCTTGGGCATCGGACTATCCTTGCGCTTTCTTCTGGGGCGCTTTCTTCTGGCGCATCACGGTCTTGATGCGGGCGATGTCCTTGCGGATCTCGCCCACGCGGTGGCTCTTCTCCATCTGGCCGGTGGCGGCCTGGAAGCGCAGGTTGAACTGCTCCTTCTTCAGGGTGGCCAGGCCGTCGGTGAGCTGGTCGGGGGTGAACCCGCGGACCTCTTCGATCTTCATCACGCGGCCTCCGCCATGGGCGCGACACCCGCGTCGAGACGGGTGACCACGCGGGTCTTGATCGGCAGCTTGGCGGCGCCGAGCGCCAGGGCCTGGCGCGCGATCTCGTCGGACACGCCGTCGATCTCGAACATGATCCGACCCGGCGCCACGCGCGCGGCCCAGTATTCCACCGCGCCCTTGCCCTTGCCCATGCGGACTTCGGCGGGCTTGTCGGTGACCGGCAGGTCGGGGAAGATGCGAATCCACACCCGGCCCTGACGCTTCATCTCGCGGGTGATGGCCCGGCGGCAGGCTTCGATCTGGCGCGCGGTGATGCGCTCCGGCTCGATGGCCTTCAGCCCGTAGGAGCCGAAGTTCAGCGCCGAGCCGCCCTTGGTGGCGCCGTGGATGCGCCCCTTGAACTGCTTGCGGTATTTAGTCTTCTTGGGTTGCAACATGGCTTCTTACCTTACGCCCGGTCACGGCGGTTGCGGTCGCCGCGATCGCCGCCGCGGCGGTCGTCGTTGGAACCGGGACCCGAAGCTTCCAGCGCCCAACGCTTATCCTGAGCCATGGGATCGTGCTCCAGCACCTCGCCCTTGAAGACCCAGGTCTTGATGCCGATGATGCCATAGGTGGTCTTGGCTTCGGTGAAGCCGTAGTCGATGTCGGCGCGCAGGGTGTGCAGCGGCACGCGGCCCTCGCGATACCATTCCATCCGCGCGATCTCCGCGCCGCCGAGGCGGCCCGACACGTTGATGCGGATGCCCTTGGCGCCGAGGCGCATGGCGGACTGCATCGCCCGCTTCATGGCGCGACGGAAGGCGATCCGGCGCTCGAGCTGCTGGGCGATGGACTCGGAGATGAGCTGCGCATCGGTTTCGGGCTTGCGCACCTCGACGATGTTCAGGTGAACCTCGCCCTCGGTCATGTCCGAGAGGTCCTTGCGGAGCTTCTCGATGTCGGCGCCCTTCTTGCCGATGATCACGCCCGGGCGCGCGGCATAGATGGTCACCCGGCACTTCTTGTGCGGACGCTCGATGATGATGCGCGAGACGCCGGCGGCGTTCAGGCGCTCCTTCAGCATCTTGCGCACCCGCACATCCTCGTGCAGCAGCTTGGAATACTGGTCGCCCTTGGCGAACCAGCGGCTGTCCCAGGTGCGGTTGACGCCGAGACGGAAGCCGATCGGATTGATCTTCTGTCCCATTACGCGGCGTCCCCAGTGAGTTCACGGACCACGATGGTGATCTCCGAGAAGGGCTTTTCGATGCGCGAGGCGCGGCCGCGGGCGCGGGCCGAGAACCGCTTCATCACCATGTTCTTGCCGATATAGGCCTCGGCCACGACCAGGCTGTCGATGTCGAGATTGTGGTTGTTCTCGGCGTTGGAGACGGCCGAATACAGGCACTTGCGCACATCCTTGGCGATGCGCTTGTGGCTGAACTCCAGCTCGTTCAGCGCGCGCTGCACCGGCAGGCCGCGGATCGACTGGGCCACCAGGTTCAGCTTGCGCGCCGAGGTGCGCAGGTTGATGGACTTGGCCATCGCCTCGACCTTGCCCACGCGACGATCGTTGGTTTTCTTGGTCATCGCCCTTACTTCCTCTTGGCCTTCTTGTCGGCTGCGTGGCCGTAGAAGGTGCGGGTGGGGGCGAATTCGCCGAGCTTGTGACCGACCATGTCTTCCGACACCAGGACGGGCACGTGCTTTTGGCCATTGTGAACGCCAAAGGTCAGGCCGACGAATTGCGGCATGATGGTGGAGCGACGCGACCAGGTCTTGATCACATCCTTGCGCCCGGCATTGTAAGCGACATCCGCCTTCTTGAGCAGATAGCCGTCGACAAAGGGGCCTTTCCAGACTGAGCGGGTCATGACTTAGCGGCCCTTGTTCGCTTTGTGGCGTGAGCGGATAATGAACTTGTCCGTCGCCTTGTTGACACGGGTCTTGCGGCCCTTGGTCGGCTTGCCCCAGGGCGTGACCGGATGGCGGCCGCCCGAGGTCTTGCCTTCGCCACCGCCGTGCGGGTGGTCGACCGGGTTCATGGCCACGCCGCGCACGTGCGGGCGGAAGCCCATGTGGCGCACGCGGCCGGCCTTGCCCAGGCTTTCGTTCATGTGGTCGGCGTTGGAGACCGCGCCCACCGTGGCCATGCAGCCGTCCAGCACCATGCGCAGCTCGCCCGAGCCGAGGCGGATCTGGGCGTAGCCCGCGTCGCGACCGACGAGCTGGGCGTAGGTCCCGGCCGAGCGCGCCATCTGCGCGCCCTTCTCCGGCTTAAGCTCCACATTGTGGATGATGGTGCCCACCGGCATGGCGCGCAGCGGCATGGCGTTGCCGGGCTTCACGTCCACCTTCTCGCCGGCCACCACCGTATCGCCGGCGCGCAGGCGCTGGGGCGCGATGATGTAGTTCAGCTCGCCGTCTTCGTACTTGATCAGCGCGATGAAGGCGGTGCGGTTGGGGTCATACTCCAGACGCTCCACCGTGGCGGCCATGTTCCACTTGCGGCGCTTGAAGTCGATCTGGCGATAGAGCTTCTTGGCCCCGCCGCCGCGGAAGCGGACGGTGACGCGGCCGTTGTTGGATCGCCCGCCCTTGGAGGTCAGGCCCTGGACCAGGCTCTTTTCCGGACGGCCCTTGTGGAGCTCGGACTTGTCGACCAGCACCAGGCTGCGGCGGCCGGGCGAGGTGGGGTTGAATTGCTTCAAGGCCATGGTTTAGAGCCCCGTCGTGATGTCGATGGACTGGCCTTCGGCCAGGGTGACAATGGCCTTCTTCAAGTCGTTGCGCTTGCCGAGGATGCCGCGGAACCGCTTGGTCTTACCCTGCACCAGCATGGTGTTGACCTTGGTCACCTGCACCTTGAACAGGGCTTCGACCGCATCGGCGATCTCGTCCTTGGTGGCGTCCTTGGCGACCTTGAAGACCACCTTGTTGTGCTCGGACAGCAGCGTCGCCTTCTCGGTGATGATGGGCGAGAGGATGGTGTCGTAATGCTTGGGTGTGGGGCCGGCCATTACGCGGCTTCCTTTTCTTCGCCAGTCTTTTCAGAGTCTGGGCCGAGGCGGGCGTTGATCGCCTCGATGGCCGAGCGGGTCAGCACCAGGGTGTCGCGGCGCAGCACGTCATAGACGTTCAGCCCGGCGTTCGGCAGCACATCGACGAACGGGATGTTGCGGGCGGCGAGGCCGAAGTTCCGGTCCACTTCCGCCCCGGCGATGACCAGGGCGTTGACGATGCCGGCCCTGGCGAACTGGGCCTTCAGCGCGGCGGTCTTGGGATCGGCGGCGGTCGCGTCTTCCAGCACCATCAGCGAGCCGGCCTTGGCTTTGGCCGACAGGGCGTGCCTGAGGGCGAGCGCGCGGACCTTCTTGGGCAGGTCGAACTCGTGGCTGCGGTTCACCGGGCCGAACACCTTGGCGCCGCCCACGAACTGCGCCGCCTTGCGCGAGCCGTGGCGGGCGCCGCCGGTGCCTTTCTGTTTGTACATCTTCTTGCCCGTGCGAGCGACTTCGTTACGGGTCTTGATCTTGTGCGTGCCCGCCCGGCGCTTGGCCAGTTGCCACACGACCATGCGCTGCAGGATGTCGGCGCGAATCTCCTCGATGCCGAAGATGGAGTCGTCGAGGTCGATGGAGCCGCCCTTCTGGCCGTCAAGCTGGATGACGTCGAGCTTCATTATTCGGCCCCTTCCTGAGCGGCGTCAGCGGCGGGCGCCGCTTCGGCGGGGGTCTCGGCCGCGGCGGCGTGTTCGCCGGCCTTGCGGAAGCCGCCGGGCTTGGGCGCATCGGCGTGCAGCGCCTTCTTGATCGCGTCGGAGACGCGGACGTAGGAGCCCTCCGACCCCGGAACCGCGCCCTTGATCATGATCAGGCCGCGCTCGGCGTCGATGCGGAACACGGTGAGGTTCTGGGTGGTGACGGTCTCCACCCCCAGGTGCCCCCCCATCTTCTTGTTCTTGAAGGTCTTGCCGGGATCCTGGCGGTTGCCGGTAGACCCTAGCGAACGGTGCGACAGCGACACGCCGTGGGTGGCGCGCAGACCGCCGAAGTTCCAGCGCTTCATGCCGCCGGCGAAGCCCTTGCCGATGGTCGTGCCCTGGATGTCCACCTTCTGGCCGGGGACGAAGTGATCGGCGGTCAGCTCGGCGCCGACGTCGATCAGCATGTCCTCGCTGACGTGGAACTCGCTCAGCTCACGCTTGGGCTCCACCAGCGCCTTGGCGAAGTGGCCGCGCAGGGAGGCATTGGTGTTCTTGGCCTTCTTGGCCCCCGCGCCGAGTTGGAGGGCCACATAGCCGTCCTTGTCCTTGGTGCGCTGGGCGGTGACCTGGCAGCCGTCGAGCGACAGCACCGTCACCGGCACGTGGGCGCCGGCTTCGTCGAAGAAGCGGGTCATCCCGAGTTTCTTGGCGATTACGCCGGTACGCATCTTTCCGGCTCCTACAGCTTGATCTCGACGTCGACGCCGGCCGAAAGCTCAAGCTTCATCAGCGCGTCGACGGTCTGGGGGGTCGGGTCAACGATGTCGAGCACGCGCTTGTGGGTGCGGATCTCGAACTGCTCGCGCGACTTCTTGTCCACGTGCGGCGAACGGTTGACGGTGAACTTTTCGATCATGGTGGGCAGCGGGATGGGTCCGCGCACGGTGGCGCCGGTGCGCTTGGCGGTTTGCACGATCTCGCGGGTGGAATGATCCAGTACCCGGTGATCGAAGGCCCGAAGCCGAATGCGGATGTTCTGACGATCCATCTCGTTTGACGTCCCTCGCGGCCCGGGCCGCCTTAACCGTTCAAAGACCAAGGCCCTTACGGACCCTCTGCCCCGAACACTCTCGAACCCTGAAGGATCGACCGTGCCGCGGGTCTCGCAAAAACGACAAAAGGCCGACGCAGCGGAACTGCGAGGGCCTTGTGAGACCGCGCGGCGCCGGGGAGGGCGACGCGCTATGTCTGGCGCTTTGCGCGAACCGCGTCTGCTCCCCACAGGTGGAAGAGCACAGCCGATTCAACAGAGGCGCGGTGGATACTCTCGCCGCCCCTTTGCGTCAAGCACTTGTCGAGTCAATCAACGCCCGATGTTCACGTCGCCCGATCCCGCCACGTGCTTGGAGACCGGCCCGGTCGCGCGCGCGATGTCCACGTCGCCCGAACCGGCGATATGGACGTTCACCGCGCCGGCAGTGCCGCGGAATCTGAAATCGCCGGAACCGGCGATGGTCACGGCGACCTCGGGCGCCTCGCCGCCGTCGACGACCACGTCGCCGGATCCGGAGATCCGGGTCTCGATCCCGCCGCGGGCCGAGGCGGTATGGATGTCGCCGGAGCCGGACGTATGCGTCTCCAACCGGCCGTTCACCGGCCCCAGCACCACATCGGAAGAGCCGGAAATGGCGATGTGCGCCTCGCCCGCGGCGCCGCCGCGCACGTCGCCCGAGCCGGAGGTGGCGATATGGACGGGGCCTCGCACATCGGCGATGCGCCAGTCGCCGCAGCCGCTGTTGGACAGGTCGAGGCTGTCGGTGAGGTTCACCTCGCCGAACACCGCGCCGCTGGCGCCGATGCGCGCGTTCATCGGCGCGCGGATGGTCACCACCGGCAGATCGGCCACCGCCACGTCGCCGCGACCGGGGACGGTCACCCGCGGACTGCCGGCCGGACCCCGGCAGTTCAGCCCGCCGCCCCCGCCGCTCAGCCCGAAGACATGCGGCCCCCAGATCCAGCCGATGTGGTCGTAGCCGCCGTCCACCACGGTCACCCCGCCGTCGCGGCGAAGGGTGAGGGGCTTAAGCCCCGCGCGGCCCTGGGCGATGGAAATCTGGTAGTCGCCGCGCGGTTCGGCGATCACCACCACCCGGGCGGCGGCGTTGTCCACGCGGACGCCCCCGGTATCGGCGGCCAGGGCCGGCCCCACGGCGGCGCCGGCGAAAGCAGCGCCGATCAGAAACGTCTTTAGAGCGGACATGGCGGCCCTCCTCATCCAAGCTGTCGTTGGTCGAGCCATAGTCCCGCCGGGTCGGCGGGGCAGCTTAATTCGGGGTTATTTCGTGACTTGCAGGTAAGGAATCTCGCGCGGGGATTGCTGGGCTCAGTTGGGTCCGCCGCTGGAGGCGACCTTTACATAGGCGATGATGTCCTTGCGCTCCCTGGGGTCGGGGTCACCGACGAAGGACATTTTCGTCCCCGGCACGTCGTCGCGGGGGTTGGCGATCCATTTGTCCAGGGCTGGGGCGTCCCAGACGATTCCCGAGGCCGGCAGCTTGTCCGAATAGGCAAAGCCCGGCTTGGAGCCGGCCTTGCGGCCGAACACGCCGTAGAGGTTGGGGCCGGTCATGTTGGGGCCGCCGTTGGCGATGGTGTGGCATTGACGGCACTGCTCGAACTTGGTCCGGCCATTGACCACATCGGCGGCGGCGTAGTCCGGCCCGAGTTCGCCCACCAGCGCCTTCACCTTGGGATCGTCGTTGGAGAGCGTCCCGCCGCCGGGGCCGCAGGCCGCCAAGGCGAGCGCGCCGAGCAAGAGGGTCGTGGCCAGGGTGAGCGTCCGCATACGGTCCTCCATAACCGCGGCTTCCTAAGCCGCGCCGTCAAGCTCGACAATGGCCGCGATGGCGTCCTCGCGCTCGACGATGGTGGCGAAGGCGATGGGATGGCCGGGCTCGATCAGCGCCACCTCCCGGTCGCGCCGCGCGGCGCGGACCCGATCGGGCATGACGTCGAGCCCCCGGCCCTGCGCCTTCAGATACGCCTCGCGCGCGGTCCAGAAGCGCAGGAACAGGCGGCGCGGCTCCGGATCGGTCAGGATCGCCTCCTGCTCCAGCGGCTGCAGCAGGTCGAAGGGCGGCTCGCGGTCGGGCGGATGGATCTCCACATCGACGCCCACGGGATGCTCCGAGAGGGCCAGCGCGGTCCAGGGTCCGCGATCGGCGAGGCTGGCGCAAAGCGCCCTCGGCCCGGCGATGGTCACCCCGCCGTGCGGTGCGCGCTCGATGGCGACGAGGTCGGGATGGACGTCCAGCGTCTCGGCGGCGATCGCCCGCAGCAGCCGGCGGCGATACAGCCGCCGCGCGCCTTGGTCAGGCCCCAGCGCCGCGGCGTCGGCCAGATCGGCCTCGGTCGCCCGCGCCGGCTCGAGCTCCCCATCGCGGATCAGCCGAAAGGTGGTCATCAAGCTTCTCCCCTGCGCAGCGAGGGAGGTGGCGCGGCGGCGAGGCCGCCGTCACGGAGGGGGCGGCGCGACGCTGACCGGACAGGGCGGCGCTGCCCCCTCCACCCCTTCGGGGTTCCCCTCCCCCGTCGGACGGGGGAGGAGTCTGGTTCGATCATCATCACGCCGCCCGCGCCGGCTGGGCGGGGGAGCCTTCCCACGCGGTGCCGGCGGGGAGGGTTTCGCCCTTCATCAGCACGCTGAGGTCGCCGAGCTGGGCGTCGTCCTCGATCACCGAGTCGTAGAGGGCGATGGCCAGGGTGCCCACGGTGGTGCGCTTGCCGATGCGGATGCCGGAGACCTTCATCACCCGGTCCTCGAAAAGGTGGGTCTGGATGCCCGCGTTCTCGTTCAGCGCCGCGTCGTCGCCTACCGAAACCAGGTCGTATTCGGTGATGTCGGTGGTGTCGGTGAACACCCGCTTGCCGATCTTGCAGCCCAGCAGGCGCAGATAGATGTTCAGGAACGGCGTCCCGCGCAGCGCATCGAGCAGCAGCGGTACGGCCAGGTTCTCATAGGTGGAGGTGACCAGCTCGGTCCGCCACACGAACAGGCTCCACAGCGGGGCGTTGACCGGCTTGTAACGCCCCATCACCACCCACTTCAGGGCCAGCACGAACAGCCCCGCCCCCACCGCGAAGCCGAGATAGAGGAAGGGGAAGGCCAGCGCGATCCACAGCGCCCCGTTCGGCAGGTCCGACAGGTCGCCGACAATGGTGAGCATGACGGAGAACATGGCCACGAAGACCGTGAGCGACAGGATGATGCGCACGAACTCGATGGCGAGGCGCGTGGCCACCAGCCGCTTGGCCGGACGGAAGCGGGCGCCCTCGTCGAACTTGGTCACCACCTGCCGGTGCGGCAGGCGGATAGCGGGCGAGCCGAACCAGGTCGTGCCGGTCTCCATCGCCAGCGCGCCGTCCTCGGGCGGTTTGGACAGGACGCCGATCAACACCCCCTCGCCGATGTCCGCGCCGGTAGGGAGGAGGCCGGAATTGCCGATGAAGCTGCGCCGGCCGATGCGGGTCCTGGAAAGGCGGATGGCCCCCGGCTCCGCCCGCGCCGCGCCGAACACCACCCCGTCGGCGATGAAGCTCTCCTCGCCGATATCGATCAGGTCAGGCACCACGGAGGTGGCGGTGGAGACCTCCGCCCGCGCCCCGATCTTGGCCCCCAGCGCCAGATACCACGGCCGCACATAGAGAGTCGCGTAGATCGGGTGCAAGAGGTCGAGCGCCAGTTCGCCCAACTGCTTGACGAACCAGTAGCGCACATAGAACGGGCTCCAGATCGAATAGACTCCGGGCTTGACCCGCCCCAGCAGCAGCCACTTGGCCACGACGGTGAGCAGGCACATCAGCACCACATAGACGATGGCCAGCGCCGGCGAGAGCAGCATGTAGCTGTAGCCCTTGGTGGCCCAATCCACCTCGATCAGGCCGAGCAGGCCCGGCGCGATGGGCAACACCGCGGCGAAGGGCAGGAACGGCGCCACCACCATCAGCGCCCCGGTGATCAGGATGCGGCGCGCCCGCGTGGGACGCGGCGCCCCCGTGCGTGGCTCCGCCGGCCCACGGCGCACGGCGGGCGAGCCCGTCCACACCTCGCCATCGGGCACGCGCTCGCCGGTGGGAATGGCGGAGAGGTCCTCCAGCACCGAGCCCGCGCCCAGCACCGCGCCACGCCCGATCACCGACATGGTGCCGACGAAGGCGTTCCTGCCCACGTCGTTGCGCCCGATGCGCAGCAGCCCCCGCTCCACCGAGGTGGTGGCGAACACCGCCCCGTCCGAGACGATGGCGCCGTCGCCGACGCTGACCAGGTCCGGCGCGTCGATCTGGTCCATGGCCAGGAACACGTCGCGCCCGATCTCGGCCCCGAGCAGCCGGTAATAGAGCGACATCAGCGGCGTCCCGGCCAGGAACTGGGTCGGGATCACCGACAGGAACCGGCGCACCAACCACCAGCGGAAATAATAAGCCCCCCACAGCGGATAGTCCCCCGGCTTGAAGCGGCCGATGACGATCCACTTGATCGCCACCGACAGCAGGATCATCAGCGGCGGCAGCACCAGGAAGGCGGCGCCCGCCACCAGCAGCGCCGGGATACGGCTTTTGGGATCGGGCGTGGCCAGGGCGGCATAGGCCAGATAGGGGAAGATCCACTGCACCCCGGCGAAGGCGAAGATGGGGATCAGGGCGATGGCCTGGGCGACGGCGCACAGGGTGCGGCGCCGTTGCGGGATCGGATGGAACGGCTCCTCCACCCGCGTGGTCGGGGCGGCGCCGGCCAGGCGCACGGCCAGCTTGCGCACGGTCGGCGCGGCATAGAGGTCCTGGATCGAGATCGACACCAGCGAAGGGTCGGTGCGGGCGATGGACACCATCCGCGCGGCGCGGAGCGAGTGGCCGCCGAGGTCCTCGAAGAAGTCGTCCGTGGCGCCGACCGGGGTCGGGGCGAACACCTGCCTCCACACCTCCACCAGCCTTGTTTCCATCGGGGTTTGCGGTGGATCGGGCGCGCGGGCGGCGATCTCCAGGCGGCGCGGCCGCTCCAGGGCCTTGCGGTTCACCTTGCCGGAGATCAGCGTCGGCAGCGCCGCCTTCAGCTCATAGGCCATGGGGCGCATGTAGGCGGGGAGCTTTTGCCCAACCACGGCCCGCACACTGTCGAGATCGACCGCCCCACCGGGGGTGCGCGGCGTTACGAAGGCGACCAGCACGTCCGAGCCGTCCGCCTCCGGGAAGAGGTGCACCACCGCCTGGCCGACCGAGGCGTCCTCCGCCAGCACCGCCTCGATCTCGCCGAGTTCGACCCGGTAGCCGCGGATCTTCACCTGGGTGTCGATCCGCCCGAGGAATTCGATGTCGCCATCGGCGTTCACCCGCACCAGGTCGCCGGTGCGATAGACCCGTTCGCTCGTCCTGCCGCGCACGGCGAAGGGCGCATCGACGAACTTTTCCGCCGTCAGGTCCGGGCGGTTGAGATAGCCGGCGCCCACTCCCGGGCCGCCGATCACCAGTTCGCCCTCGACCCCCGGCGCCACCGGATCGAGCCGTTCGTCCACGACCCAGGCGGTGAAGCCCGGCAGCGGCGTACCGATGGTCACCGGCCGGCCGGGCAAAAGCTCCGACCAGGTGCAGGCCACCGTGGTCTCGGTCGGGCCGTAGGTGTTGAGCAGCCGCAGTCCAGGCCGCATCCAGCGCCGGGCCAGCTCGGCCGGGATCGCCTCGCCGCCGGTGATCAGCAGGCGCAGCTTCGCCATCGGGTGGTCGATCACCGCCAGCAGCGAGGGCACCAGCGACCACACCGTCACGCCGTAGGCGTCCAGGGCCGCCGCCAGGTCCGGCCCGGCCTTGATCAGTCCCTCCGTGGAGACCAGCAGGCAGGCGCCGCTGAAGAAAGCGGCCCACATCTCCTCCACCGAGATGTCGAACGAGAGCGAGGCGCCGGCGAACACCGTGTCCGTATCGTCCACGCCGAGGATCGAGGCCTCGGACCGCACCTGATAGGCGGCGTTGCGATGGCGGATCATCACCCCCTTGGGCCGTCCGGTGGAGCCGGAGGTGTAGATCACATAGGCGATGTCGTCGGGGGCGGCGCCGGTCTCGGCGCGGGTCAGCGGCGCGCCGTCCAGCGCGGCGATGTCGCCGAGATCGGCCAGCACGTCGACCACCACCGCGTCCGACCCGGCGAACGCCCCGGCCCGGTCGGCGCAGGTGATGACGGCGCGCGCGGCGCACTCCTCGGCGATATAGTCGGCGCGGTCCTGCGGGATGGACCAGTCCACCGGCACATAGGCCGCGCCGACCTCCAGGACGCCCAGCACCGCCATATACTGGTCGATCCCGCGCGGCAGGCAGATCAGCACCCGGTCGCCGCGCCCCACCCCCCTGGCCCGGAGGTGGCGGGCGAGGCGCGCGGCGCGCAGGCGCAGCTCCTCATAGGTCAGCTCGGTCTTGCGTGCGGTTTCCGGATCGGCCTCGGCCTGGCGCAGGGCGATGGCGTTCGGCAGCCGCCGGGCGGTGGCGCGAAACAGTTCGTGCAGAAGCTCGTCGCGCTGATACGGCGGCGCGGGAAAGGGTTCGGGCGCGGACGCGACCGGCGGCGGAGTACGGAGAGCGACGTCAGCGACCACAGGCATCCTTGGGAGCAAGCCGCGCTCTAACCCGCTTCGCGACGTTCGGGAACTCCATGACGCCTCACAAATCGTAGGGGTCGCCCCATGAAGCCCCTTTCCGATGGAATCGGGCCGACGCCTGGAAATGTCCTAGGTTCGCGCTTCTGGCGGCGTCGAGTGCGGGCGCGGCGGCGCGATCTTCCACAACACCACCGCCGAAACCAGCGTCAGAACGCCATACATCCATAGCTTGGCCGTCGAGTGCATCGTCGCCGTCGGCGCCAGAACCACAATACTGTAGGCGAGGTTTGACGCCGTGTGGAACAGCATATTGGAAAGTATGCTGTAACCGCCCCGGTGGTAGGCCCAGGCGAACAGATAGCGCATCGAAACGGTGACGAAGAAAAAGATGTAGAAGGGCGTGTAACCCTGCAGCATGTCCGGTGTCGTGATGAAGAAGAGCGGCAGATGCCAGAGGGCCCAAACCGCGCCCAGCGCGAAGGTGGACCGGCCAAGGGGCGCCATGGCGTCGAGCTTGTCCGACAGCAACGACCAGCCGAACTCCTCCGCCAGGGTCCCGCCGAGCAAGAACAGGAACAGGTAGGTCAGAGGCAGATCGCGCCAGCCCATATCGATCGCTGCAGGCGCGTGGACGAAGGCGGCGTGGGCGTATTCGACTGCCACGGCGGCGACCGGCGCCAGGAAGAACGAGACCAGGAAGACGGCCCAGCCCATGTGCAGGTCGAAGACACGGCTGAAGAACGACAGCGCACGGCGCGGCCCACCCTCGGCCAGGGTCGTGACCGCCGCGCCCAATAGCGGCCCAAATGAGCCCAGCATGAGGATCGGGACCAGCGGCAGGTCGAGCCGCTTGACGAACACCAACCAGCCGATCAGCCAGAACCCCCACGCCCAGCCGAAGGCCACCGCCAGATACAGTGTCGTTGTCCATTGGAGGCGCGCCGTTCCCTCAAGCCGCCCGCGCCGCGCCATCGCCAAATCCCCTCTCTCGTCCGGCGTGAGGAAGTGGCCAGAAGGCGCCCGCACGGCAAGTTAAGCTTGCGTAAGACGTCGGAGGCGCAGGGGCGACTTATCCAACCCGATCAGCGCGGGTGCATAATCGGTTCGGCTCGTTGGAGACGCCGGAGCGGGCTTACCTCGCCGACCAGGTTGCGAGGGTTCAACGACGGCGCGGGCGCCGATCATGGGTAATGGCTTAGCTGATGGATGGAGTCCGGACTGTCGTGGACGGAGGTTTTTTGAACAAAGCCATGCGAATAAAGGGTTCATTCTCTTTAATCCGGACTCCGTGGACTGTCCGGCAGAGTCCATATTGGAAACACCCGATCCCGTTCTCAGCCTCTGTAGGGGAAATGGCAGACACAGCGGGGCGTTCAGTCGTCCAGTCCGGGCCGGCCCCGTCCGGCCTTGACCGTGGCGCGGGTGCGCTTGGTGTCGAGCCGCTTGGCCTTGGCGGCCTTGGAGGGCCGGGTGGGGCGGCGCACCGTGGGGCGCTCGGCGGCGGCGCGGATCAGCTCGACCAGCCGCGCGATGGCGTCCTCGCGGTTACGTTCCTGGGTGCGGAAGCGCTGGGCGGCGATCACCACCACGCCCTCCAGCGTCAGCCGCCTGCCCGCCAGTTTCTGCAGGCGAATCGACACATCGTTGGGAAGCGAGGGGGAGCGGCGCGCATCGAATCGAAGTTGCACCGCGGTGGAGACCTTGTTGACGTTTTGCCCGCCCGGCCCGCCGGCGCGGAAGAAGCGCAGTTCGATCTCGTCATCGGCGAGGGAGATGTCGTCGGTGACGGGGATCATAGCGAAGCTCTGCGACCCCCGCCCCTGCGCCTTCAGAGCGCAGACCCTGGTCGCGGCCCAGGACGGGCCGACCAGGGTCTGGGACGGAAGCGGTCTTAGTGAGGCTTGGCGTCGTTGGCGGTGTCGGTGACGGCGTGGCCCGCGCCCGAGACGTCCTTGCCGGCGCCGGCGACGGTGTTGCAGGCGCCGAGGGCCAGAACCATGGCGGCGGCGGCGAAGGTGGCGATCTTGCGCATGTGTAATCTCCAGTTGATACCCCACCCAGCTTCGCACGGGTGCGCGCCGCCGCCAAGCGATCATCCGCGGCGGGCCGCCCCCTCCCCCGCGTAGAACGGCCGGACCGGAGCGCTCTTCGCCGTTCCATTCCTGGTGAAGACGCTCAGCCGGCTTCGCTGCGCACGTGCGCCAGAACCTTGTCCAGCCCCTCCAGTACCGCCTTGCGCTCATCTTCCGGCAAGGCGTCGCCGGCCCGGAGCAGTCGGAGGCTGCGCACGTGCGCGTCCATCGCCGCGCGGGTGGAAGGCGGACCGGCTTCGGCGATGTCGATCAGTTCGCACAGGCTCCATGCCGCCCTGCCCATGTCGGCCAGGCCGAACAGGCCGCCCAGCGCGTTGATTTCATTCGCCCGCCGATAGATGGCCGCGCGGACCGCCTTCGACGGCAGCCCCGGCGGCTGGAGCTGGACGACGATGTCGGCGAGGGCCGCGTCCAGCGCCTCCAGCGACGGCGGGGCGATTTCCTGCAGCGCGGCCTCCGCATCGGCGACGGCTTCCGACACCTTCTTGCCGCCCGGCCCCTTCATGGCCTTGGCCAGGCGGTTCACCTGGGGAATGAAGCGCACCACGCTCATACCGGCGGTCCTCCGATCAGCGCACCCGTATCACCCTGGCGGTCCGTGCGCCGTCGCCCGAGGTTCTCGGATTCGGTGGCGATGTGAAAGCGCCGATCCGGCCCGGCATAGTCGCCGGTTTCCAGGAAGGGCCGCTTCTCCCGGGCGACCCAGACCACGCGCTCCAGCACCATCGCCGGGCTGAGCGGCTTGGACACCAGGAAGTTCGCGCCGCAATCGCGTGTGCGCTGCACCACCGAGCGCCTGATGTGCCCCGACACCAGGATGGCCGAGGCGAAACTGTTCACGTTGTTCTCCAGCCGGCGAAGCCAGCGCACGAACTCGGAGCCGGCTTCATCCCCCAGATCGTCGTTCAGCACGATGAGATCGACCTCGGTCTCAGCGAGGAGCTGCTTGGCCTCCCTCGCCGTCGTGCACTTGTGCAGCTTGCGCACGCCGAACCCGCCGAAAATCTGGCCGAGGATCGACATGCCGAGCGAATTGTTGTCGACCAACAGGATGGAGGCGCGCTCGAGGTTGACGCGAAAGTCTGGACTCACCGGGCACGCTCAACCTCGATCCGAACGATGGACTAAGCCTATGGCCGGATTCGTTGATATTCTATAACGGCCCCAACCATTTTGGGCGCCCGCGTTACCGCGCGGTGGTGCCGGCTGAGGGACTCGAACCCCCGACCTTCGGTTTACAAAACCGCTGCTCTACCAACTGAGCTAAGCCGGCGCGGGGCGGAATTAACCCGCCTTCGCCCGCCAGTCCATGGTCAGGTCATGGTCAGCGTGCGGCGCACCAGGCTGGAATAGTCGCCCATCAGCGACAGCGAGATGTTGCCCGGCGTGAAGCGGTATTCCCCAATCTCGCGCACCGGCGTCACTTCGGCGGCGGAGCCGGTGATGAAGCACTCGGTGAACTCGGCCATCTCCTCAGGCCTGATATGGCGCTCCACCACCTCGAACCCGCGCCAGCGGGCCAGGTCGATCAGGGTCAGGCGGGTTATGCCGTTCAGGAAGCAGTCGGGCAGCGGGGTATGGATCACCCCGTCCTTGACGAAGAAGACATTGGCGCCGGTCATCTCCGCGACATAGCCGCGGTAGTCGAGCATCAGGGCGTCGGCATAGCCCTCGCGCTCCGCCGCGTCCTTGGAGAGGGTGCAGATCATGTAGAGGCCGGCGGCCTTGGCCGCCGAGGGGATGGTCGCCGGGTCGGGCCGGCGCCACTTGGCGTGGGTGATGCGCACGCCCTTCTTCTTCTCCTCTGGATCGAAGTAGCTCGGCCACACCCAGGCGGCGACGGCCACGTGCACCTTGGACCCCTTGGAGGCCACGCCCATGGTCTCGGCCCCGCGCCAGGCAATGGGACGCAGGTAGGCGTCGGTCAAGCCGTTGCGCGCGCACACTTCCTTGCAGGCCGCGTCGATCTCCGCCACGGTGAAGGGAATGTCCATGTCCAGCAGTTCCGCCGAGCGGAACAGGCGTTCGGTATGCTCGGTCAGCTTGAACACTTCGCCATCGTACATCCGCTCGCCCTCGAATACCGACGAGGCGTAGTGCAGGCCGTGGGTGAGAACGTGCACCCTTGCTTCACGCCAAGGCACAAACTCGCCGTCAAACCAGATCCAGCCATCACGATCGTCGAACGGAGCGGCAGCCATGCGCAATCTTTCACCGGGCGAGAGAGTTTCAGCGGCCCTATAGACCTGCTCGCCCCTCCCCCGTCAACGCCCGAGGGGCGGGGTCGATGCCCGACATAGGCGCCGCCGCCGCCGATCCACGCCTCGTCCTCTCCGAGGATGAGCTCGACCGCGCGCTGGAGACCTTCTTCCTGGCCGAGGCGGCGCTGTGGAGCACCGCGGACGCCCGGCTGGACGCGGGCATGGCGGCGGGGAGCCGGCTCGGCCGGGGCCACTATCGCGCCGCTTTTCTGCTGAAGCGCCGGCCGGGGCTCGGGGTGCAGGAACTGGCGCGGCTGACCGGCCTCTCCAAGCAGGGCGCGAGCAAGACGCTGAAGGAGCTCATCGTCGCCGGCTTGGCGGAGGCGGAGCCCGGCGAACTCGACACCCGTCGCCGCCCGACCCGTCTGACCGAGGCGGGCCTGACGTTCGAGATCGGGGTCAGCGAAGCCCTTCGCGAACGGCTGGCGAGCGCCTATCGTGAGGGGGGGATCGACGCCGCGCCCGGCGCACGCCGCATCCTGGCGGCGCTGGCCGGACCCAAGGCCCAGCCGAGATGGAAGGACGAGTATTGAACGCCAGCCCCGCCCCGCCCGGCCGCCACCTGCTGGTCGTGGACGACGACGACCGCATCCGGGAGCTGCTGAAGGCCTATCTGGCCCGGGCGGGCTTTCGCGTGACTACTGCCGCCGACGCCGCGCGGGCGCGCAAGCTGCTGCAGACCCTGGATTTCGACCTGGCGGTGCTGGACGTGATGATGCCGGGTGAGGACGGGCTGTCGCTTAGCCGATGGTTGCGAAGCCGGGGCCACACGCCGGTGCTGATCCTGACCGCGCGGGGCGAGGCCGAGGACCGGATCGCCGGCCTGGTCACCGGCGCCGACGACTATCTGCAAAAGCCCTTCGAACCCCAGGAACTGCTGCTGCGTATCGAGGCCATCCTGCGCCGGGCGCAGAGCGGCCCTACCGCGCCGCGCAGCACGGTCTCGCTCGGCCGGTTCAGCTTCGATCTCGACCGGGCCGAACTTGTCGATGGCGAGGCGCCGGTGCGCCTGACCGAGGGCGAGGCTTGGCTGTTGCGTCGCCTGGCGCAGGCCCCGCACATGGCCATCGACCGCTACGCGCTGATCCGGGGCGAGGAGGGCGAGGACCGCGACGCCTCCGCCCGGGCGGTGGACGTGCAGATGACCCGCCTGCGCCGCAAGCTGGAGGAAGACCCCCGCAATCCTCGCTATCTGCAGACCGTGCGCGGGGTGGGCTACAAGCTGGCGCCGGATTGATGCGCCGCCTTTGGCGATGGCTGCGGTCGAGCTATCGGCGGCTGACCCCGCGCTTCCTCAAGCGGTGGGTGCCGACCTCGCTGTTCGGGCGTTCGCTGCTGATCATCATCCTGCCCATTGTGCTGATGCAGACGGCGGTGGCCTACGCATTCTTCGAGGCGGAATGGCGGACCATGACCGCCCAGCTGTCGGACTCGCTCGCCAGCGACGTGGCCTGGAACGTCTCGCTGTACGAGGCGACGCCGACTCCGGCGACCCTGTCGGGGCTGGCGCATCGGGCGGAGGAGACCGAGTCGCTCTCCATCACCCTCCAACCCGGCCGCGACCTGCCGACGGAGCGTTACCGCTCGCTGCTGCCTCCGCTGGATGAGGCCCTGCGCGCCGCCCTCGACGACAAGCTGACCCAGGCCTTCTGGCTGGACACCACGCGTTATCCGGGCCTGGTGGACATCCGGGTGGCGGTGCGGGGCGGGGTGATGCGCATCCTGGCCCCGCGCGAGCGCGCCTTCGCCTCGCGCGGGCACGTCTTTCTGCTGTGGCTGGCGCTGGCCACGCTGACCCTGGCCGGGGTGGCGATCATCTTCATCCGCAACCAGGTGCGCGCCATCGAACGGCTGGCCGCCGCCGCCGACGCCTTCGGTAAAGGCCACGATGTGCGGTTCAAGCCCTATGGCGCACGCGAGGTGCGACTGGCCGGCTACGCCTTCCTGGCCATGAAGGACCGCATCCAGCGCCACATCGACCAGCGCACCCTGCTGCTCGCCTCGGTCAGCCACGACCTGCGCACGCCCCTGACCCGGCTGAAGCTCGAAGCGGCCCTGGCTGAGCCCTCGCCACGGGTCGAGGCGATCCAGCGCGACCTGAGCGAGATGGGCTATATGATCGACGAGTTCCTGGCCTTCGCCCGCGGCGAGGGCGGCGAGGCGCTGGCGTCGGTCGATCTCGACCGCCTGATCCGCGAGGTGGCCGAGGCCGGGATGCGCAGCGGCGCGACGATCGCCGTCGAGGGCGACGCCCATCTCCACGCCGAACTGCGGCCCAACGCCATGAAGCGCGCCTTGTCGAACCTGGTGATGAACGCCGCGGTGCACGGGGCGAACGTCGCGGTCGGAGCCTACCGTCGCCCCTCGGGCGGCATCGATCTGATCGTCGACGACGACGGGCCGGGCATTGCGCCGGAGCGATACGAAGAGGCCTTTCGCCCCTTCTCCCGTCTCGATGAAAGCCGCAACCAGAACGACAAGGGCGTGGGGCTTGGCCTCGCCATCGCCCGCGATATCGCGCGGAGCCACGGGGGCGAGGTGACGCTGGACCGCGCGCCGATCGGCGGCCTGCGCGCCGTGGTGCGGATTCCGGGTTAATCCCCTGGCAACCGATCACCATGTCCGGGCGTTGTCGCGGGCATGAAACTGATGTCGCTTATCGTGGCGCTCTGCGCCGTCCTGGGTGTCGCCTACATGGCGGTCGCCGCGCCCAACCAGGACTCCATCACCGCGATCCACCACAGCCGCTGAGCCGCCACCGGCGCAATGGACTGACCGCCGCCTCGCGCCTCCACGAAACAATCGTGCTCAACACGCGCTTGCTTGCGCCGCTGCGGGGTCGTATCTCCGCCCTTGGCGCACAAGTCCGGCAGGTTTGAACCGGCGCGGCGCGAGCTTGGGGAGGGCGAGTTGGCCGAGACACTTGACGCGATCGACGCCAAGATCCTCGACCTCGTCCAGCACGACGCCGGCCTCTCGGTGGCGGAGATCGCCGACCGGGTCGGCCTGTCGTCCTCGCCCTGCTGGCGGCGCATCAAGCGGCTGGAGGACGCCGGGGTGATCCAGCGCCGCGTCACCCTCCTGGACCGCGAAAAGCTCGGCCTGGCCTTCGAGGTGTTCGCCGAGGTGAAGCTGGCCCTGCCCACCAAGGACAATCTGGAGGCGTTCGAGAACGCCGTGGCCCGCTGGCCCGAGGTGGCGCAATGCGCCACGGTGACCGGCGGCATGGACTATGTGCTGCGCATCATCACCCGCGACATGCACGCCTTCGACGATTTCCTGCGCGAAAAGCTGTTGTCCCTCGGCCTCGTCTCCAACGTGGAGAGCCGCATCGTGATGCGCAGCGTGAAGAACTCAACCGCGGTGCCGCTCGGGCTGATCAGCCCCTATGTGAACCCGCAAGGCTGAGCAGGGGGCGCCGCCGATGATCGACCTCGTCATTCCCGCACGCCGGCGCGACCTCGGTGGGTTCGAGGTGGGCCGCGTGCTCCCCTTCCCCACCCACCGGATGGTCGGGCCGTTCATCTTTCTCGACCACATGGGTCCGGCGGACTTCGCGCCGGGCAAGGGCCTCGATGTGCGACCCCACCCCCACATCGGCCTCTCTACCGTCACCTATCTGTTCGAGGGGGAAATCTTTCACCGCGACAATCTGGGTTCGGCCGTGGCCATCCGGCCGGGCGAGGTGAACTGGATGACCGCCGGCTCCGGCATCGTGCATTCCGAGCGTACCGAGGCGCACATCCTGGCCGGCCCGCACCGGGCCCACGGCCTGCAGGCCTGGGTCGCCCTGCCCGACGAGGCGGAGGAGACCGATCCCCGCTTCGACCACTATGGCCCCGACGCCCTGCCCACCTATGAGGGCGGCGGCATGTGGGCGCGGCTGATCGCCGGAACCGCTTTCGGGGCGCAGGCCACGGTGAAGACCCACTCGCCCCTGTTCTACATTCACTGGGAGCTGGAGCCGGGCGCCAAGGTGTCCATGCCGGCCGGCCATTCGGAGCGCGCCGCTTTCGTGGTCGCCGGCCAGGTGGAGGTGGACGACCGCACCCTGAACGCCGGCGAGATGGCGGTGTTCGCCACGGGCGACCAGCCGGTGCTGACCGCTACTGTCAAGTCCACCGTGGCGGCGCTGGGCGGCGAGCCGGTGGGCCAGCGCTTCATCTGGTGGAATCTGGTCTCGTCCTCGCAGGCGCGGATCGAGCAGGCCAAGGCCGACTGGGGCGCCGGCCGCATGACCCTTCCCCCCGGCGACGACGAAGACTTCATCCCCCTGCCGGACGAGCCTCCGACGCCCAGGCCCGAACCGATGAGTTAAGCCCGGGTGGGCAACCGCTTGGCCAGCACCTTGGTCAGGCCGATGGCGCCGAGGAAGTAGTGGATCGAGGCCCAGCCATAGAAGCACAGGGTGATCAGTACGCCCTGCTGACTGCCCCATGACAGCGCGTGCTTGCACGCCGAAGCCGCGGCGAGTCCTGCCGCCGCCGGCGCCTTGCCGCCGGGACAGGCCGACGCGAACGATCCCGTGGCGGGCGGCGCCAGCGCGTGATGCGCGCCGGTGATCATGTCGATCAGCCCGGTGACGATGCCCACATAGGACATCAGCGTCTCGCCCGCCGCATGATAGAGCGCGCCGCCCAGTGCCGGCCACACGCTCAGCGCGTCCATGTGGGTGTAGCCATAGGCTGCGTAGTAATCGACCAGCGAGCCGGCGAAGGTCGGTCCACCGCCGAGCGCGATGAAGTTCAGGAAGAAGAACAGCAACGCCGTGGCGGTGGCGCGCCGATAGACCGGCACCGCGTTCTGGACCACCGCGAAGGTCGGCGCCAGATAGGTGTAGTGGAAGATGCCCGGCACGAGCAGGATCAGGAACATCAGCTTCCAGTCCGGCCGGGTGAAGGCGATCAGATAGATCGGCAGGGCGATGGCCAGCCCGATAGCGGGGGTCAGCGCATACCAGACCGGCGAGCGCTTCGAGAGCCGGTCGGTCAGGAACCCGCCGGCCAGGGTCCCCACGCCCGATGAAAACCCGCTCATGATCAGGCCCACCAGAAGACCCGTGACGCCAAGGCTGAGCGGGAAAGTGGTGTAGACATACTGCGGCACGAATGCGCCCGAGCCGTAGGACCCGAACGAGGAGATGGTGACGCCGAGCGCCATGTTCAGCACCGGCCACTGACCGAACAGGGCCTTCAGCACCGCCCCGATCTCCCGCAGCTCGTTGAGCACCCCCGCCCTGGGCTTGACCGGCCCGGGCGTTACGGCGTCGGGGAGGGCGGCGGGCGGCTCGACCACCTCCGCATTGCCGCGCGGCGGCTCCTTCACCGTCAGCCAGATCACCAGCGCCAGGACGATGCCGGGCAGACCCACCACGAAGAAGGCGGTGCGCCAGCCGAACCAGTCCGCTAGGAAGCCGCCGATGGCCGCGCCGAACATGGCGCCGAGCGGGATGCCGAAGGAATAGATCGACAGGGCGCTGGCCCGACGATTGGGCTCGTAATAGTCCGAGATCAGCGAGTGCGACGGCGGCGAGCACCCGGCCTCGCCGATCCCCACGCCGAAACGGTAGAGCGCCATGGTTCCGAAGTTGCCGGCCGTGCCGCAGAGCGCGGTGAAGCCCGACCAGACCACCAAGGCCAGGCCGATGATGCGCACCCGGCTCACCCGCTCGGCAAGGCGCGCGATGGGAATGCCGAGGATGGTGTAGGTCAGGGCGAAATAGAGGCCGCCCATGATCCCCATCTGCGCGCTCGACAGATGCAGATCCTCACGAATCTTGATGCCGATGGTGGCCAGGATGGTGCGGTCGATGAAGTTGAAGGTGTAGGCCAAAAGCAGCAGGCTCAGCACGAACCCCTTGTAGCGGTTGGAAAACGCCAATCGGAGGGGCGCTGTCGGCGCTGCAGCCTCGGCCATTTGAACCTTCCCCTCGCCCACCCGCTATTCTTGTTGTCGCGACTGTAGCCGCGGCGGATTCGATGCGCCATACGGCGTGTGCAAACAATGAGTTGGAGGCGTGCATGGAGCTCGTGATCGGCGACAAGCGGTATTCGAGCTGGTCCATGCGGCCCTGGCTGGTGCTGAAGCGCGCCGGGGTCGAGTTCAGCGAGACCCTGATCCGCCTGCGCCGTGCGGAGACGCGCGGTGAGATCATCGCCGCCGGCTCGCCCACCGGTCAGGTCCCCTATCTGAAGGACGGCGACCTCGGCGTCGGCGATTCGCTGGCCATCTGCGAATACCTGGCCGACCGGCTTCCCAACGCGAAGCTGTGGCCAGCGGACCTGACCGCGCGGGCGCTGGCCCGCTCGGCGGCGGCGGAAATGCACGCCGGCTTCCATTCCCTCCGCGGAGAGTGCGCCATGGACCTGGCGCTGCGCGAGACCGTGACCCTGTCGGAGGCCACCCACGCCGACATCCGGCGCATCGTCATCCTGTGGTCGGGGCTGCGCGAGCGTTTCGGCGACAAGGGCCCCTTCCTGATCGGCGAATGGTCGATCGCCGACGCCTTCTTCACCCCGGTGGCCACACGCTTTCGCAGCTATGGGGTGATGCTGTCGGACTATGGCGACAAGGGCGCGGCGGGCGTCTATGCCGAGACGCTGCTGGAAACCGCGGAGTTCAAGGCCTGGGAAGCCGGCGCCTGAGGCGAACGCCATGATCCCGCCGTGGCGGCGTGGTCGTTATTGGGAATGCAATCCAACCGACCGGCTGAGCCGCCGCTTGGTTCGCCGCTGGCCGAGCCGCCGCGTCGTTCGACAAGGCGTGACGGGGGTGTCGCCGTCGCCGTGAGTGTCGCCGCGCATCTGGCGGTGGTGGCCGCGCTCCTCGCGGTTCGCGCGCCGATGCCGCCCCCGCCGCAGCCGTCCGCCCTCACCGCCGTGGCGCTGGTCGCCCCCCACCGTGCGCTCTCGACGCCGGTGGAGCCCAAGACCATGCGGCCCGAGACGGCGGGCGCCGCGCCACAGAGCCCCATCCGGTCGCTCCCGACGCCGCTTACGCCGCCCCCCGTGGCGATGGCGACCGTTGAATCGCCGGGTCTTACCGAGGCCGAACTCGCCGGCGCCGCCACCGCAGACGGGAGTGGCGAAGGGGGCGAGGGATCGGGCTCGGGCGGCGGGGGCGGATGCAACATGATCCGCAGGCTGCAGGCGGCGCTGCGCCAGGACCCCCTGGCCCAGGCCGCGGCGCGCAGCCCCGGCGCCCGGGGAAGGGCGGTGAGGGTGTGGGACGGCGACTGGGTGCAGAGCGGCGGCGAGGACGGGCGGGGGCTGGCCGCCGTCCGCGAGGCCATCGTCTGGGAGGTGGGCTTCGCCCCGCCCGCCTGCCGTTCCGAGCCGATGCATGGGCTGGTGCTGCTGTCGCTGGCCGACGGGCCGGGCGCAACCCGTTTGGCGGTCGGTTCGGGCGCCTGGCGCTGGTCAGACCTGCTTAACCCGCACGCCGGGGGGCGGTGAGCGGTTAGGTGCCGCGCGCGGCGGCCCCCCTCGCCTCTTGGTCAGGCCAGGACGATGACCACGACGCGCCGGTTCTGCGCTCGCCCCTGACGGGTGTTGTTAGGCGCCACCGGCGCTTCCTCACCATAGGAGATGGTGGCCATACGGTTCAGCGCCACGCCCTGCCGGTTCATGAACAGGCGCACCGCCTCGGCGCGATCCTCGCCGAGCTTCTTGTTGAGCTCCGGCGAGCCCGTCGCGTCGGTGTGCCCCTGGATTTCCAGATAGACATTGCGGTTGTCCGACTTCAGTTTGCCGACGAAGTCCATCAGCCGGGTCTGGGCCTCGGGCGACAGACTGGCGCGGTCCACCGGGAACTTCACCGAGTCGTCGGACAGCACCATGGAATAGAGGAACTTGCCCTCGGCCAGCTTGCCCGCCGCCCTGGCGCGGTCGAGGGCCTCCTGCGAGGCGCGGTCGATGCCGGCGATCTGGGTGTCGTGCTGGTCGATCCGCGCGTCGGCGCTGGCGACCTTCTCGTCCACCGCACTCACATGTCGGCGGACGAAATCCTTGGTGGCGCAGCCGCTCACGCCGAGCGCGCCGACCATGAGTACGCCTGCGATGAAGGCGCTGGATTTTACTGTCATTGAGTCCTCTTGACCTGATTATCCCAAGCGGAAGGGACGAAGGCCGCAGACCGTGCGGCAGCCCCCCTAAGGCTTCCGCTGGGCGCAAAAAGGCCGGTCAACATGGCCGTTTCATGGCGTGGCACGCCGTCGCAGGGGTGACCGCCCGCGCCCCGCGATCGGCCTCGCGTCTGGCGTCGGCAACGCCTATGTGTCATTGAATCAAGGCTTTCAGGTGAGTCTTGAGTTCGGTATCGGCGGGACATGGCGAAGGATATACCGGACGGATTTCCCGGACCCGTCATGCTGAACACCGACGGTCTCGATGGGCGCACCGCCTACGATCTCTGGCGCGCCGCCACCTTCGACCGCAACGGCGATGTCCTGGTGGTTTCGGGGGACACCTCGAACTTCTACGCCAGGCAGGCGATGCACGTCCTCCCGCGCGCCTGGATCCTCGACAGCCAGATGAGCGCCCTGACCTACGAGCGCCGCGCCGAGACCGCCCGCAAGGATCAGTTGGACACGGTCTGTTTCGAGTGGGCCCGCGGCGCCGGCGGAAATCGTACCGAAACACGCCAGGGCGAGAGCATCGGCGGCCCGGGCTCCGTAACGGTGGTGGATCAGGCCCGGCCCTATCTTCGCCGGGTCGCGGAAGCCGACTTCATCATCGTCCAGCTTGACCGTAGCCTACTCGACGAACATGACGTCGCGCGGATGCACGGCGCCCACCTCTCGGGCGCGCGGGGGCGGATGATCGGCGACTTCTTCAGCAACCTCTCGGCCAGCCCCAACATCGGGCGCACCACGGAACTCGAGACCACCATGGCCGCGGTGGTCAGCGCCACGGTGGCGGGGTCCGCGGATCGGGCGCACGAGGCCGCGGCCGCGCTCGGCCCCCTCGCCCTGCTGCAGGCGCGGCGCTATATCGACGGCAATCTCTGGCGCGAAGGCGTCGCCGTGGAGGAGGTGGTCGCCGCCACGGGCGTATCGCGCGCCACTCTGTATCGCCTGTTCGAGCCCTATGGCGGACTGGCGCGGTTCATGTGGTCGAGGCGACTGGAGCGGGCCCGCGAGATGATCAACGATCCCGCCGAGCGGCGCCCCATCGTGGAGATTTCCGAGGCCTGCGGCTTTACCGACCCCGGCCATTTCGCCCGCGCGTTCCGCAGGGAGTTCGGCCTGCGTCCCCGTGACCTCCGCGCCTACCACGCCGAGCGCACCCCGCTCAGGCGGAGCGCCTGACGGGTGGTGAAGCTCAGCCAGCGACATCCTTGCAAGAAACGGCTTCCAACGCCAAGCTGGCCGCGGAGGGAGCCATGGCCACCCAGCCGAACAAGACCCAGGCGACCACCCTGTCGGTCCACGACTTCATCGCCAGCGTCGAGCCTGAAACCAAGCGCATCGACGCCGAGACCCTCTGCGAAATAATGGGGCGCATCACGGGTGAGGCCGCGGTGCTGTGGGGACCGAGCATCATCGGCTTCGGCGTGCGCCGCTATCGCTACGACAGCGGTCGGGAGGGCGAAATCTGCCGGATGGGCTTTTCTCCGCGCAAGACCGCGCTGGTGCTCTATGGCCTCGGCGGGGCGGAAAACGCGGAGGCGGTCCAGGCGCTCGGCAAGGTCGCCACCGGCAAAGGCTGCGTCTACATCAAGCGACTGTCCGACATCGATCTGGGTCGGCTGGAAGCCCTGATCGAGCGCGGCTGGCGAACCTGAGGCGATGCGGCGCGGGCCCGCCTCGTCTTCGGCCATCCGGTAGCGCTCCGCATGGCGGCGCCCTAAACAGCCGCCGTATGGAGCCTCCTGTCATTATCCTTGATCGGCCGCAACTGGCGGAGAACATCGGCGCGGTGGCCCGGGTGATGGCCAATTTCGGGCTGGAGACCCTGCGCCTGGTCGCCCCGCGCGATGGCTGGCCGCAGGCGCGCGCCTGGGCCAGCGCCTCGGGCGCGGACTGGCCGCTGGATGGGGCCAAAGTGTTCGAGACGGTGGCGCAGGCCAGCGCCGACCTGCACCTGATCCACGCCACCACCGCCCGCCCGCGGGAAACCCAGATGCCGGTGATCACGCCCCGCCAGGGCGCCGCCGAACTCGCCGCCGCCACGTCCGAAGGCCTACGCTGCGGCCTGCTGTTCGGGGCCGAGCGGGCGGGGCTGGAGACGGCGGACATCGCGCTCTGCCAGGCCATCGTCACCATTCCCATCGACCCGCGCTTCCACTCGCTGAACCTGGCCCAGGCGGTGGCGATCAACGCCTATGAGTGGCGGCTGATCGCGGCGGGGGACGCGCCCCCCGCCAGGTTCCGTGAAGGCCCCCCGCCGGCCGAGGGCGGAGAGATCGTCGGCCTGTTCGAGCACCTGGAGCGCGAACTGGACACCTCAGGCTTCTTCTTTCCACCGGAAAACCGGCCGTCCATGGTGCGGAACCTGCGCGTGGCGCTCGGCCGGGCGCGGTTCAGCGAGCAGGAAGTGCGCACCTTTCGCGGCGTGATCACGGCGCTGGTCAAGGGACGTGGCCGGCATCTGGCGCGGTTGGCGCAGCACGACAAAGCCGCGACCCCAGACCCCGGAACCGGAAGCTGAACCAGGGCGCTTAGCCGGCAGATATCATCCGCACCCCAGGACGCCGACCATGAAAATACTCGCCGCCTCGCTCCTCGCCGCCTTCGCCGTCACGGGCGTCGCCCTCGCCGATCCGGTGGACGCCACCAAGACCGCCGGGCGCGACGTCGGCCATGCGGTGGCCCAGACCGGCCGCGCCACCGGCCATGCGGCCGCCAATATGGGACGCGAGGCCGGTCACGCCACCGCTGTCACCGGTCGCCACGTCGCCCACGGCTTGCGGCGCGCCACCCATCGGCGCCACCGTCACCACACCGAGGGCTGATCGGCCAAGGGCGAAGGCGGCGTTGACTTTGGCGCGCGACGCCGCCATACACGCGCCCTTCGCGCCGCAGGGTTCGCCCGCGGTCCGCGATCCATGACGGGTGACGCCCAGCCGCCGTTGAGATCGCCTTTCCATTGACGGAGAGGCCGGCCGTGTCGAACGAGAAGACAGACGAGCCATGTCCAAGCGCCATAGCGCCAAATACAAGATCGACCGCCGGATGGGCGAAAACATCTGGGGCCGGCCCAAATCCCCGGTCAACCAGCGCTCCTACGGCCCCGGCCAGCACGGTCAGCGCCGCAAGTCCAAGGTCTCCGACTTCGGCCTGCAGCTGAAGGCCAAGCAGAAGCTGAAGGGCTATTACGGCAACCTGACCGAGAAGCAGTTCTCGCGCACCTATGAAGAGGCCGCGCGCCGCAAGGGCAACACTTCGGAAAACCTCATCGCGCTGCTGGAAAGTCGGCTGGACGCGGTGGTCTATCGCTCCAAGTTCGTGCCCACCGTCTTCGCCGCCCGCCAGTTCGTGAACCACGGCCACGTGCAGGTGAACGGCAAACGGGTGAACATCGCCTCCTACCGCGTGAAGGCGGGCGACGTGGTCTCCGTGCGGGAACGCTCGCGCAACATGGCGCTGGTGCTGGAGGCCATCCAGTCGGGCGAGCGCGACATCCCCGACTATCTGCAGGTGGACGGCAAGGGCCTCAGCGCCACCTTCGTCCGCGCCCCGGGCCTGGAGGAAGTGCCCTATCCGGTCAAAATGGAGCCGAATCTGGTCGTGGAATTCTACGCCTCGTAAGGTATTCCGCTCATCCCCGCGGAGGGACAAGCGGGTTTTGGATGCATAGGCCCGGGAGCGATCCCGGGCCTTTTCGCTATCTGGGCCGACGGTCAGGTTTCGGATTAAATTCGATTTATATTACAATCGCCTAATGAAGTAATCTTAAGTACAAGATCGGCAAGACGCCTCCTATCAATCCTCCACGGCATCGACGCCGACAATCTATCGGAGGATAGGGCCATGAATAGGATCACAGTATCTGTCGTAAGCAGCCTTGTGCTTGCCACACTGCCGCTTGTAGCGATCCCGACCGGAGCCTCGGCGCAGGAGCGCGTGGTGGTCGGCGATCTCGACCTGTCGACGAGCGACGGATTGAAGGCGTTCGATCGCCGCAGCGAACTGGCGGCGATCCACCACTGCCGCGGCGAGCTGGACCTGACCCTCGACAGGGCTTGCCGCGCCGCCGTTAAGGAGGAGATCGTCGAGAAACTGCCGCCGGTCCAACGCAGCGACCTTGCCGCTTCGAGCGCCAGGCCCCACCAGCGAACCGGCTTCTAGCGGTCCGGAGGCGGCTACCCGAAATCCCTGAGCGCTCTTCCCGGCCACACGGCGCCGGCCGCGCGCTGGTATTGCACCGGCCAGGGGGACGGGGCGGTCTTGGGATCGGCGCCGGCCTCGCGGGCCAGCAGTTCCGCCGCATGGTGGGGCCAGCGGGGATCGTCGAGCAGGGCGCGGGCCAAGGCGATCAGGTCAGCCTTGCCCTCCGTCAGGATCGCTTCCGCCTGGTGCGCGCCGGCGATCATGCCCACGGCGATCACCGGGAAGTCGGGTAGGCGGCGTTTCACCGCCTCGGCGAAAGCCACCTGGTAGCCCGGCTCCTTCCACGGCATAGGCGCGGCGGCCGCATTGGCGCCGGAGGAGATATGCACATAGTCGAGCCCAAGCGCCTGCAGGCGGGCGGAAACCTCGGCGGTCTCGGTGGGCGTGATGCCGCCTTCGACCCAGTCCGAACCGTTCAGCCTTATCCCGAGCGCCTTTGAGGTAGGCCACACCGCCCGCACCGCCTCGGCGATCCGCAGCGGGAAGCGCATCCGGTTCTCCAGCGCGCCGCCATGGTCGTCGATGCGCCGGTTGGCGAGGGGCGAGAGGAACTCCGAGATCAGATAGCCGTGCGCGCCATGCAGTTCGGCCAGTTGGAAGCCGGCCCGGTCCGCCCGCTCGGCCGCGGCGACGAAGGCCTCGACGATGCGGTCCATGCCCGCCGCGTCCAGCGCCTCTGGCGTATGCCAGCCGTCAGTGAACGGCACGGCGGAGGGGGCCGCGGTAGTCCACGCCTCCTGATCCGGCTTCAGTGGCGCACCCTTGTCGATCCACGGCGGCTGGGTTGAGGCCTTACGACCCGCGTGGGCCAACTGGATGCCGATGGGGGTGTCGGAGTAGGTGGCGATATCGGCGATCAGGCGGGCGAAGGCCGCTTCCTGTTCGTCGTTCCACAGTCCCGTATCGCCAAGCGAGATGCGGCCTTGCGGCATCACGCCCGTGGCCTCCACGATCACCACACCGGCGCCGGAGTTGGCCAGGGCGCCCAGGTGCTGCCAGTGCCAGGGCTGGATCACGCCCTCCACCGCCGAATACTGGCACATGGGCGCGACAACGACGCGGTTCTCCAGCGTAAGCCCGCCGAGCGTGATCGGCGAGAAGAGGCGGTTCATGGGGCTGGTTCCTTTTGCCTCCCTTCCGCGGCGGGGGAGGTGGCGCGGCGGGAATACCCGCCGTGACGGAGGGGCTGCGCGACAATAACCGTACAAGGCGGCGCCGCCCCCTCCACCACCCTTCGGACGGTCCCCCTCCCGTTGCACGGGGGAGAATTTAGGCTCATGCCTCGATCAGGCGCCGGTCCTTGAACAGGGTCTTCAGCTCGCCGGACTGGAACATCTCCTTGATGATGTCGCAGCCGCCGACGAACTCGCCCTTGACATAGAGCTGGGGGATGGTCGGCCAGTCGGAGAACACCTTGACGCCCTGGCGCAGATCATCGTTCTGCAGCACGTTTACCCCAACGAACCCCACGCCGAGGTGATCCAGGATTTGCACGGTCAGGGCGGAGAAGCCGCATTGCGGCTGTTCCGGCACGCCCTTCATGAACAACACCACGTCGTTGTCCTGGATGGTGTCCTTGATAAAGGTCTGCACCGCGTGGCGCGTGTCGATGGCCTCGTCCGGGCCGGGGCCGGTGGGTTCAAACTGGGTGATGTCGGTCAAGGCGACCTCCTGGATTGTGCTGGGCAAGAGCTAGGCGCATGGGCGACCGCGATCAAGCGGGCGCGACGGTTTCCAGCGCCAGGGCGTGCAGCTCGCCGCCCAGCACGTCGGCCAACGCCCTGTTGACCAGTTGGTGCTGGCGCACGCGGGGCAGGCCGGCGAAGGCGGAGGAGACGATGCGGGCGCGATAGTGATCGCCGTCGCCCGCCAGATCAGTGACCGTGATCTCGCCGTCCGGGAAGGCGTCGCGGAGGCGCCCTTCGAGCACGTGCTGGGGCATCGGCATGGGAGAACCCTTTCTTGTCGCAATTCCCTATAGACTGGCGACGCACGCAGACGAAGGACTCCGATGCCGGCGATCATGATCATGGCCTCCGCGGCCGCGCTGCTCCACTCCACCATGGTGTCGTCCGGGCCGGTGATTCCGGACGGCGCGGCGGCGGGCCCCCTGCCGCAGAACGGCGTCTGGGCGCTGTTGCCCGACAAGTGCGATGCGCCGACCTCGCTGGACATGAACACCTGGCCCAAATGCGCCACACCCGTGGGCTTTCTCGACGACGAGGTGGCGCTGCTGGAAAAGCCCGGGCCGGGCAAGAAGGCCACGCCGGACGCCTTTTACTCTTTGGCGCGCACGAAATACGCCATCGCGCCCGGTATCCCGGCCCTGGACCAAGGCGCCTCGGGCCCCGCCATCGCCCAGATTGTCGTCCCGATGGTGTTCAGCCGCAGCTACTACTACCTCGCCATCGCGCCCAGGGCCCTGGACGACGCGGGCCATTTCGCCGAGGCGCGAGGCTGGCCGGTGAGTTGCGCGCCCAGGGACCAGGGCGGTTGCAATCCCAAAACCCTGGCCGACGTGCAGACCCAGGCGGCCATCGAACCCACCGATCCGCAAAGACTGTACCGTCTGGTGCGTATCCTGCCCCCCGCCCCGGGCGATAGCCCGCCAGCGGCGGCGGCGGGGCCGAAATCGGCCCAGGCCCCCTCGGACACGATTACCGAGACGACGCTCCCGCCCCCGGCCGCCGCGCCCGCCGCGCCGTCGCCCCCACAGGCGGCCAAGCCGCCCGGCGCTTGACGAACCGGCGCCTGACGAAACTGTAAGGCGCCCGCCAAGCTCGCGGTGGAACGGGCGCCGACCCGACACGTTTTCGCGGCAAGGGGACACTCGACCTCTGCCGACGCACCCTTCCGCCGGCTGACAGATGGAGCACTTCAAATGAACCGGACGCACGGCGTTCTATTGGCCATGGCGATCGCCATGGCCGCCCTTCCCTCCTTCGCGGCGGCGCAGACGCGCTGCGAAGCCCAGGCCCACGACAAGAAGGTGGCCGGCACCGTGATCGGCGGTGTGCTGGGCGCCCTGGCCGGCAACGCCATCGGTCGCGGCGGCGGCCGCACCGGCGGCACCATCATCGGCGGCGTTGCCGGCGCGGCGGTGGGCAACAACCTGGCGCGCACCCATTGTCCGGACGGTTATGCCGAAGTGCAGGACCCCAACTATGTGCCGCCGCCCGTCTATGACCAGGGCGCCCCGCCCCCGCCGGCCGTGGCTTATGATTCAGGCGGCTTCTGGCGCGAAGCCCCGCGCGGCATCCATGAGCGTATCGACTGGATGCAGGCCCGGATCGACCGCAATCGCGACAACGGCTCGCTGGCGCCGAACCAGGCGCGCTATGCGGAGCACGAGCTGAACGACATCCGCCGCATGGATGACGACTTGCGCGCCCGCGACGGCGGCCGCCTGAACGAGACCGACCGCACCTACATGCAATCGCGCCTGGACCAGCTCGGCCAGAACCTACGCTGGATGCGCAGCGAAAACGGCGAATAGGTCGTCGTCACAACCTGACCTCGGAGCGGTGGCGGAGAAAACTCTCCTCCATCGTTTCCGTGTTTGCCTTGCCTGATCCAGGCGTGTAACGCCGCGCCATCGGGGCTTCACAGATCGGGCGACCTTCATGCGCGTGGCGATGATTGGGACGGGGTATGTGGGCCTCGTGTCCGGGGCCTGCTTCGCCGACTTCGGCCATGTGGTTACCTGTATCGACACCGATGCCGGCAAGATCGAGCGGCTGCACCGCAACATCATGCCGATCTACGAGCCGGGGCTTGACCGGCTGGTGGCCGACAACGTGGCGCAGGGGCGGCTGTTCTTCGCCACCGATGCCGCCGAGGCGGTGAAGTCGGCGGACGCGGTGTTCATCGCCGTGGGTACACCGTCCCGCCGCGGCGACGGCCACGCCGACCTCAGCTACGTCCACGCCGCCGCCAAGGAGATCGCGGGACTGATCGAGGGCTTCACCGTGGTGGTGACCAAGTCCACCGTCCCGGTGGGGACGGGCGACGCGATCGAGGCCATCATCCGGCGCGTGCGGCCGAACGCCGAATTCGCCGTGGTCTCCAACCCCGAGTTCCTGCGCGAGGGGGCCGCGATCGAGGACTTCAAGCGCCCCGACCGGGTGGTGGTGGGAACCGACAGCGAACCGGCGCGCGAGGTGATGCGCGAGCTCTATCGCCCGCTTTATCTCAACGAGACGCCGATCCTGTTCACCGAACGGCGCACCTCGGAGCTGATCAAGTACGCCGCCAACGCCTTCCTCGCCATGAAGATCACCTTCATCAACGAGATGGCTGACCTGTCGGAGAAGCTGGGCGCCGACGTGCAGCAGGTGGCGCGGGGCATCGGGCTGGACAAGCGCATCGGCGGCAAGTTCCTGCACGCGGGGCCGGGCTATGGCGGCTCCTGCTTTCCCAAGGATACGCTCGCCCTGGTGCGCACCGCCGAGCAGGCCGGCGCCCCCACCCGCCTGATCGAGGCCACCGTGGCGGTGAACGACGCGCGCAAGAAGGCCATGGCCGGGAAGGTCAAGGCCGCCATGGGCGGGGACATCCGAGGCAAGACCATCGGTCTGCTGGGCCTGACCTTCAAGCCCAACACCGACGATATGCGCGACGCTCCTTCGCTGGACATCGTCCCGGCCCTGATCGAGGCCGGCGCCCAGGTGCAGGGGTTCGACCCCGAGGATCACGAGGCGAGGAAGATGCTGACGGGTATGACGTTCCGCCAAGGGCCCTATGAGGTGGCCGAGGGCGCCGACGCGGTGGTGATCCTCACCGAATGGGATCAATTCCGCGCCCTGGATCTGGACCGCATGAAGCTGATGATGAAGACGCCGCTGGTGATCGACCTGCGCAATATCTATCGCCCCGAGGAGATGAAGCGGCGCGGCTTCACCTATCTGAGCGTCGGGCGCCCCTAGTGGCCCTACACAGCCTTGTCGCGCGGTGGGTCAGAAATAGCGTTCCTTGATCCGGATGGTGTCGCCGGGCTGCACCACGGTGCTGGTGTTGAGATCGACCTCATGCTCGGCATTGTCGTTGGCGCGCTTGATATAGACCCGGTGGGTGTCCGCCCGGTAGGTGAAGCCGTTGGCGGTGGCCACCGCGTTCAGCACGGTCAGCCCGTTCACGAACGGATACTCTCCAGGCTTGGTCACCTCACCGAGGATATAGAACGGCCGGTAGTTCAGCACCTCTACGTTCACCTTGGGATCGGTCAGGTAGCCGTTCTTCAGCGCGGTCTGGATTTCATCCTGCAACTCGCCGGTGGTGAGGCCGATCGCCTTCACCTCGCCGATCAGCGGCAGGGAGATGGTGCCCGAACCGGAGACCACGAACTCGCCCGTGAGCGCGGTTTCGCCGAAGGTGATGATCCGCACCTTGTCCGCCGAACCCAGATGGTACTGATAGCCGCTGTCGTCACCCTGCACGGCGGCGCGCCCCGCCGTCGCCAGCGAGAGCGCAAAGATCATCATCACAATGTATTTCATCGGCAGGCGACCCTTGCTCGGCGAGGACCTAGCACGGCGGGTCCACGGACGAAATCCAACGATACAAATTAACCGCCGGCGGCGAGCCCGCGACCTGGCTGCACGCCGCCCTTGTTCCATAATGAGGCCGTTGAGACGCTCGATCTTCTACGTTTCACAAAACTCCGATACACGGATCGAATCGCCGGGCGAGTGGATCAAGGTCTCGATATTGAACACCCAATACCGTCCATCGACGCCGAATCTGGCCGTTCATGTCAGAACACCGCGCCGATGCCGTACGCGTCGATGACGATCGGGTTTCCGCCGGCGCCCGGCCGTCTATGACCCAGGGATCGCCTGTTTCCGGCGCAACAGCCGCGGTGTTGCCCAACACCCGCCGTCGGCTCGCCCTTGCCTACATGACCTCGGCGGGGTCGAAGGTGTCGACCGCGGCGGTGCAGATCCTCGCCCTCCCGGTCATGGCCCGGGTGCTGGGTCCCGAGCGGCTCGGCGCCCTGCTCATGCTGAGCGCACTGTCCAGCCTGTTCGGCATCGCCGCGCAGGGCTTCACGCCGGCGGTGACCTTCGGCCTGTCGCGGGCCTTCGGCGCCGGCGATGCGGAGCGCGAGCGCGAGGAGTTCTGGGCCACCGCCTTCCTGTCCTGGGTTGTGACGATCGCCACCCTGGTGGTGGGGGGTCTGGCCTTGGTGTTCGTCGATCCGGACCTGGTGTTCGGGAAGCACGGAGCCGCGTTCGCGGGCGAAGTGCGGTGGGGGATGGCCGCGCTGGTGCTGCAACTCGCCATCTACGCCTCGATGGCCTGGGGTGAGGGGGTGAGGTCCGGATATCAGGAGAACTACATCTCCAACATCTTCTCCGGCAGCGCCTCCCTGCTGGTCATCGTCAGCGTCCTTTTGGCCTATCTGTTCGCGCCGAACATCGCGGTGTTCTTTCTCGCGGTGAACGCCGTGCCGTGGGCGATGCAGGGGTTGAGCCTGCTCACCGCCTATATCGCCCGCCGCCATGTGTTCCGGGGACCGGTGTTCGCCCGCCAGCGCATCCGGGAGAGCTATCACCGGGCCTCCGGCTATACCCTGGCCCAGATCGGCATGAACCTGCAGTTGCAGGGGCCGGTGCTGCTGATCGGCCGCAGCGTCGGGCTCGACGGCGCGGCCCTCTATGGCGGGCTGATCCGGCTGATGTACCTGCTGTACGGGGTCGTGCTTTCGGCCCTGCAGCCCATACTGCCCTATATCAGCAGCCAGATCGCCCGGCGCGATACGGCCAGGGTGGCCAGGGGGCTCGGCATCGCCTGGGTCATGATCCTGGTCCTCACCCTCGGCATCGGCGGCTTCATCGCGGTGATGGGCCGCTGGCTGATGATCCACTGGCTGCACCTGCCCGATACCGCGCCCCCGCTGTTCATGCTGTCCATGGGGCTGTTCGCGCTGACCTACATGTCGTCGCACGCCACCTATCTGATCCTGATCATCCTCGGCATGGGGGCGTGGGGCAGCCGCCGCCTGTTGCTGAGCGGCGCCGTGGGCATCACGCTGTCGATCGTGGTCACCCGGCTGGGCGACTTCTGGCTCATCGGCCTGGTGCAATCGGCCGGCCTCATCGTGACGAGCGCCATCGCCTTTCAACGGCGGCTGTGGCGCACCATCCGCACGCCGGACGTTCTGAGCTGAGGGTGAAGGCCTCGCGCCGGCCGGAATGAGGGATGTGGAAGCTGGACCGTCAGAGGTCGGGCCTTTGGACACCGGGCGCGGGCGCGAGTCGTACAGGCGGCCCGCCGATCGGACGCGCCCCGCCCCTGGCCGTCGCCGCTCTGGTGAACTTGATGCGGTCCATGACTAGCGCCATGGCGGGCGCCACGCCAAGGCCATAGGTCAGCATCACGGTCAGAGCCTGCAGTTGGCAGAGGAAGCTGACATTGATCAGCATAACCGTGAAGTAGGCGATCCGGATATATCGATCCTTGATCATGAAGATCACGTGATCGAGGAAGCAGACATAGATGCCGACGACCAAGGCGTAACCGAAAACACCCAAGAAGCCGAATTCGCCGTAGGCTGCCCCGATGAAGATGGTCGGGAAGGTGGTCAGCCGGCCGATCTCTCCAAGGAAGTAAACCGGCACCTCCATATTAAGGTCTCGGTAAGAACAACCAGCGAACGTACAATATACCGCCGAGTCATGAAGGCCCGAGAAGTTGTAGACGTCGGGATAGACGGTGAAGAACTGCACAAGCGCCACATATTCGGCGGCGAGAATCCGGAACGTCGCCAGCGAGAGGGCCTTAGGTACGCCTTCCAGGCCGACGAACTGATCGCGGTACTGGTAGAAATACAGCACCGCCATAAGTCCGATGAGCAGAGGGATGCCGGCCGCAATAAGGGGAATGAGGTTCTTCGCCCTCAAAAACCACGTCTTGTCCGTAGCCAGCATATAGGCGATCGCCGAATAGCCCACATAGACAACAACCGTAAGCTTGGCGAGACCGGCGGGTATAAGGACGAAATAGACAATAAGTATAGGAGCGGAGACAATAAGTTTATAGTTCTTATACAATATTGCCGCGATGGCCGCGAATATGAACGACTCGACGGAGTATTGAATGCGCCCCGTCAGAGGGTCGATAAATTTATCGTGCTGAAAGGTAACTCGTCTTGATAATTGATATTCATCTTGCGCAATTCTTCCGGTGAGGAATTTGACGACCTCGATCTTGAAGCTCAAATATACCGGTTCGAGCACGAGCAGCAGCGACATCGCAAAAATGGCGCCGCATAGAAAAAGTATGAACCGGATGTTGTCTCGACTTATGACCGAGCCATACATTAGGCTTGGCGCAACGATCTTAGGGCGGACGAACCATATTGCCGCGAATACGGTAAATGTCATCGAAATGGCGAAGATCGCCTTGGCGATGTGGTCAGATGAATAGCTATAGTGGACCGCGTTCTCCTGACTGAGGTCGATATTCAGAAGGGGCGGCAGTCCGGCGACGATGACGGCGCCCACCAGCAAAATATCTGAAGGATAGATCCACAGCTTCGGCCGCCCCTTCAGCCACGCCGCCACCAGCAGCGCGAGGGACAAGATCAGGGCGACGTAGGCGGCATAAATCATGTGCGTTGTTTCTGGAGGTCCGCGCTTAAGATTGGCTTATCGGATGGCGCGGCGCCTGCATAGGCGGGCGCGTTGACACGGGCCGCCCTACCGAACCACCCCTTCCCTCAGCCCGCCGCCTGTCGCTGGCCGCTGTGGGCGAGGGCGGCGACGGCGGCCTTGAAGGCCTCGCCGCGCTGTTCGAAGTCGGCGAACTGATCGAAGGAGGCGCAGGCGGGGGAGAGCAGGATTATCTCGTCCTCGCCCCCCATGGCGAGGCTGGCCTCCGCGTCGCGGAACGCTTGGGCCGTGGCCGCTTCGAGATCGCCGCAACGCACGCGGTCCGCCTTGCCGTCCAGGACGGCCGCGAAATCCTCCGCCGCCTCGCCGATCAGATAGGCCTTGGTCACGCGGCCGAACAGATCGGCCAGGGGCGCGATCCCGCCGGCCTTGGCCACCCCGCCGGCGATCCAGCGGAAGCGCGGGATGGCGCTCATGGCCTGGCGCGCCGCGTCGGCATTGGTGGCCTTGCTGTCGTTGACGAAGCGCACCTTGCCGATCTGGCCGACGTTCTCCATGCGGTGGACCAGGCCCGGAAAGGTTTGCAGGGCGTCGGCCGCCATGTCGGGCCGCACGCCCAGCGCTACGGCCGCCGCATAGGCCGCCGCGGCGTTCTGCCAATTGTGACGCCCCTGCAGGGCCGGCGCGCGGGCGAGGTCGGCGATCTCCACCGTTCGTTCGCCTGTGGCGTCGTAGAGCAGGCCGTTCAGGGCGTAGACGCCCTTGGAGATGGTCCGCCCGGCGGAGATCGGCCGGATGGTGCGCCGGTTGGCCGCCATGAGTTCGGTGCAGATGGCCTGGCAATGCGGATCGTCGACGCTGACCACCGCCGTATCGCCCTTGCCCTGGTTCTGGAACACACGGCGCTTGGCGGCGATATACCCGTCCATGCCGCCGTGACGGTCCAGGTGATCCGGGGTAATGTTGAGCAGGACGGCCGCATCCGCCTTCAGGCCGAAGGTCAGGTCGAGTTGGTAGGACGACAGCTCCAGCACATAGATCGAGCCGCCGTGCATGTCTTCGAGGCCCAGCACGCCCTGGCCGATATTGCCCCCCACCTGCGCATCCTTGCCGGCCTGGAGCAGGATGTGGCCGAGCAGGGCGGTGGTGGTGGACTTGCCGTTGGTGCCGGTGATGGCGGCGACCTTGGGCCGCGCGGCGGGCTCCGTCGCGGCGACGCTGCGGGCGAACAACTCCACGTCGCCGATGACCTCGACGCCGGCGGCCCTGGCGCGCAGCACCGTCCAGTGCGGCGCGGGGTGGGTCAGCGGCACGCCGGGCGAGAGCAAAAGCGCGTCGAACCCCGACCAGTCGGCGGTGTCGAGGTCGATCACGGCCAGCCCCTCGGCCCGCGCCGCGTCCCGGGCCCCGGTCTTCTCGTCCCAGCAGGCGACCGTCGCGCCACCGGCCACGAGGGCGCGCGCCGCCGTCAGCCCGGTCCGGGCCAGACCGAATACGGCGATGCGCTTGCCTGTGAAGCCGCGGAGCGAGATCACGACCTCATCCCCTCCCCTATCTCAGCTTCAGGGTGGCGAGACCCAGCATGGCCAGCACGCCGGCGATGATCCAGAAGCGGATGACGATCTGGCTTTCCTTCCAGCCCAGCTTCTCGAAATGGTGGTGGACCGGGGCCATCAGGAAGATGCGCTTGCCGCCGGAAATCCGGAAATAGCCGACCTGGATGATGACCGAGAGCGCCTCGATCACGAACAGGCCGCCGACGATGGCCAGCACGATCTCGTGCTTGGCCGCCACCGCCACCGCGCCCAGCGCTCCGCCCAGGGCCAGCGAACCGGTATCGCCCATGAAGATGCGGGCCGGCGGCGCGTTGAACCACAAAAAGCCCATGCCGGCGCCGATGACCGCGCCGCAGAAGGGAGCGATCTCGCCCACCTCGGGCACGAAATGGACCTGCAGATAGTCGGCGAACTTTATGTTGCCGACCACATAGGCGATGAAGCCGAAGGCGGCGGCGGCGATCATCACCGGCACGATGGCGAGGCCGTCCAGCCCGTCGGTGAAGTTCACCGCATTGCCGGCCCCCACGATCACCAGGGCGCCGAAGGCGGCGTAGAACCAGCCGAGATTGAGCAGGAACTTCTTGAACACCGGAAAGGCGACCGAGGTCGCAAGGCCATGATCGGGCGCCGGCGCCGCGAACTGCATGATGAGCAGGACCGCCGCCACCGCCACAGCCAGCTCGATCGCCAGCCGCACCGTGCCGGAGACGCCCGTTGTGCTCTGCTTGGTCACCTTGGCGTAGTCGTCCATGAAGCCCAGCAGGCCGAACGCCACCGTCACCAGCAGCACGGCCCAAACGAAGACGTTGGAGAGGTCCGCCCACAGCAGGGTGCCGACCAGGAGCCCGGCCAGAATCATCACGCCGCCCATCGTGGGCGTGCCGGCCTTTTCGATCACGTGGCGGGCGATGCCGTCGGTGCGGATCGGCTGGCCCTTGCCCTGTCGCCGGCGCATCCAGTCGATGAAGCGATTGCCCATCAGGCCCACCACCGCCTGGGCGGTGAACAGCGACAGCGCCGTGCGGAAGGTCAGATACCGCATCAGGTTAAGCAGCGGCACGTAGTGCTGGTGCGGGTCGAGGGTGGTGTAGAGCCAATAGAACATCTAGCGCGCGTCCCCAAAGCCGTCCCGACCAGACCCGCCGAGACCGGCCGCCCTGATCGCATCGACGATGCTCGAGGCGCGTGAGCCGTTAGAGCCCTTCACCATCACCACATCGCCCTCGGCCAGCGCCGCCAACACTTCGGGCGCCAGCGCCGCCGCCGTCGCCGCCCACCCGCCGCGCCTCTCGGCCGGCAGCGCGTCGATCAGCGCCTTCATGTCCGGCCCGGCGGCGTAGAGCTTGTCCACACCCGCCGCGATGACCGCGCCGGACATCGCCGCGTGCACCTCGGCCGAGTCGGCCCCCAGTTCCAACATGTCGGTCATCACCGCGATCTTCCGCCGCGCCCTCGCTCTGGCGCCCAGCGTCTGCAGGGCGGCGCGCATGGAAACGGGATTGGCGTTGTAGCTTTCGTCGATGAGGGTGATCTCGCCGCTTGGGAGTTGCACACGGCTTTCGGCGCCACGGCCGGCAAGGGGGGCGAAGCCCGCCAGCGCGTGTAGCGCGACCTCCACCGGCGCGCCGAGCGCCTCAACCGCCAGGATCGCCGCCAAGGCGTTCAGGCCCCAGTGCGCGCCGGTCTGGGCGAGGGGGAAGGTCAGGGACAGGCCGTGAAGAAGGGCGTGCACGACGCTCCCCTCCCCCTTCGATGCGGCGAGAACTTGTAGCAACTGCGCGTCGCGGCTCGCGCCCTTGCCGAAAGTGCGTATTTCCGCGCCACGCGCCTCCGCCGCGTCCCTCAGCAGGTCGAACCAGGTGTCGTCGGCGTTGAGTACGGCGATCCCGCCGCTCTCCAGACCGTCGAAGATTTCCGCCTTGGCCCGGGCGACGCCGGCCTCGCCGTCGGCGAAGTTCTCCACATGCACCGGCCCGACCATGGTCACCACCGCCACGTGCGGGCGCACCATGCGCGACAGCGGGGTGATCTCATCCGCATGGTTCATGCCGATCTCGAACACCGCGCGCTGGGTTTCCCGCGGCATCCGGGCCAGGGTCAGCGGCACGCCGATATGGTTGTTGTAGCTCTTCACCGAGCCGTGGCTCGGCCCCGCCAGCTTCAGCGCCGCGGCGATGGCTTGGGTGACGCCGGTTTTGCCGACCGAACCGGTGACGGCGGCGCGCCGGGCCGCGACGGCGCGGTCGCGGGCCGCCTCGCCCAGCCGCTCCAGCGCGCGAAAGGTGTCCTCCACCCGGATGTCCGGCCCGGCGATGGTGCGGGTCACCAGGGCCGCCGCGGCGCCCTTGGCCATGGCGTCGCCGACGAAGCCGTGACCGTCACGTTCCCCCGCCAGCGCCACGAACAGGTCGCCGGGCTCCACCGTGCGACTGTCGATGGAGACGCCGAACACGTCGAAGGGTGCGCCCTCGGTCCGCCCCCCCGTGGCGTTGGCGATCTCCGCCGAGGTCCAAAGCGCGGTTTGGCTCTGGGACTCAGACATGCGCGGCCTGGAGCGCGGCGCGCGTCTCGGTCACGTCGTCGAAGGGATGGTTCACCCCGGCGACCATCTGGCCCTGCTCGTGGCCCTTGCCGGCCACCACCAGCACGTCGCCCGGGCGAAGCTGCGTGGCGGCGGCACGGATGGCGGCGCGGCGGTCGCCCACCTCCAGCGCGCTGGGCGCCCCGTCCAGCACCGCGCGGCGGATCTCGGCCGGATCTTCGCTCCGGGGGTTGTCGTCGGTGACGATGGCGATGTCGGCCAGAGCCTCAGCCGCCCGGCCCATCAGGGGACGCTTGGCCCGGTCCCGGTCGCCGCCCGCGCCGAACACCACGATCAGCCGGCCTGCCGCGTGGGGCCGCAGCGCCTTCAACACCGTCTCCAGCCCGCCCGGGGTATGGGCATAGTCCACATAGGCCTCGCCGCCATTGGGTCCCGCGCCCACCCGCTGCAAGCGCCCCGGCGCGCCGCGCAGATGTTCCAGCGCGCCCAACACGCCCTCGACCGTTTCGCCGGCCGCGATACACAGGCCGGCCGCGACCAACGCATTGGAAGCCTGGAAGGCGCCGGCCAGCGGCAACAGCACGTCGTGTTCGTGGCCGTGAACCGTCAGCCGAAGACGCTGCCCGGCGGGCTCGGCATGGCGGGAAACTAGACGGAGGCCCGTGGCGCTCTCGCCCACCGAAACCACGCTCTGGCCGTGCATCACCGCCGCGGCGGCGAAGGACTGGAAGGCTTCGCTGTCGGCGTTCAGCACCGCGGTCGCCCCGCGCGGCAGCAGGGTGTCGAACAGGCGCAGCTTGGCGTCCCGGTAAGCGGCCATATCGCCGTGATAGTCGAGGTGGTCCTGACTGAGGTTGAGGAACCCGGCCGCCTTCAGGGTCAGCCCGTCCAGACGCCGTTGGTCCAGGCCATGGGACGAGGCCTCCAGGGCCAAGTGGGTCACGCCGCGCTCCACCAGTTGGGCGGCGAAGCGGGCCACGTCGGCGGCGTCGGGCGTGGTGAGGCCGGGGGGGATCAGGTCCTCGCCTTCCAACTGCAGGCCCAGCGTCCCGAGGCTCGCTGCGGCGTGGCCGCACCGGGCGAAAATCTGTCTGCAGAAGGTGGCGACGGAGGTCTTGCCATTGGTGCCGGTCACCGCCACCACCGTCGCCGGCTCCTTGCCCCAAAAGGCGCGCGCGGCCAGGGCATAGGCGCGTTTCACGTCGTGGGCGGCGATGGTCGGAACGGCTGCGGCGGGGGTCTCCAGCGGAGCCAGAACCGCCGCCGCGCCGGCGGCCACGGCCTTGTCGATGAAGGCGCGGCCGTCCGCGGCGGCGCCGGGAAGCGCGGCGAACAGATAGCCCGGCTTCACCTTGCGGCTGTCGGCGGTCACGCCGGCGATCACCGGGTCACGCTCGCCCACGGCGCGATGCACGATGTCGGACAGCCGCGGCGCCATCAGTCCGCGCCCATGGAAGCGGAGGCCGGGACGGCGGGTGAGATCGGCGCCGCCGGCGCGACCGTCCGCCTTACGCCCAGGAACGGCGCGATCCGGTTAATCACCGCCCCCGCGGTCGGCGCGGCGGTGAAGCCGGCGGTGGCGAAGCCGAAGGTGCCGGGGGCGGGCTTGGGATTGTCCAGCAACACATAGACGAGATAGCGCTTGTCCGCGAGTTCGCCGGTGGTGGGGAAGACCGCAGCGAAGGAGGCCACCCGCGCCCCGACCAGGTAGTGGCCGCCCGCGGCCTTCTGCGCGGTGCCGGTCTTGCCGCCGACGCTCAGACCCGGAACCTCGGCGCTGCGGCCCGAGCCCTTGGGGTCCGTCACGTTCAGCCGCATGAGGTCGAGCATGGTCCTTGCCGTGCGCTGGGAGACGACGCGGCGGCCGACGGGCGCGTCCCCGGCCCGCTTGACGATGGTGAGCGGCATATATGTTCCGCCGTTGAAGATCGAGGTCATGCCGGTGGCGATCATCAACGGCGTCACCGACAGACCCTGACCGAACGACATATAGGCCAGCGCGCCGTCGTCCAGCCGTCCATCCGCCGCACGGTGGGGCAGGAGCGGGCGGGTGGACTCGCGCAGCTCGCTCGGCGCGGCGGCATAGAGACCGAATTTGCGCATGTAGCGGTCCATCCGCTCCGACCCCAGGGCGATGGCCACGTGGCTGGCGCCAATGTTGGAGGAGTGGGTGAAGACCTGCGCCAGGGTCAGGCTGGTATCCCCCTTGTCGAAATCGTGGATCGGCCGGTTCTGGCCGATCACCAGGGGATGGGACACATCGTAGGTGGAGGCGAGGGTCGTCGCGCCCGTATCCAGCCCCGCCGCCAGGGTGAAGACCTTGAACACCGAGCCCGCCTCGTAATCGACGCCGGCCACGTGGTTCTTCAACGCCTCGCTCGAGGCCGTGCGAAGATTGCCGGGGTCGAAGGTGGGCACGCTGGCCATGGCCAGGATTTCGCCGGTCTGCACATCGACGACGATGCCGGCCGCGTCCGGGACCTGAAAGCGCTGCGCCGCCCTGTCCAGCTCGTCCTCCAGCGCCGCCTGCACCCGCAGGTCGACGGATAGCTGGACAGGTTGGCCCGCCGCCCCATTGGCCTGGATCAGCGGATCGAGCGCGCGTTCCGCCCCGGCCAAAGCGCCGCCGCGGGTCTCGGTATAGCCGATCAGATGCGCGGCGCTGGAGCCGAGGGGATAGAAGCGCCTGGGCGCCTCCTCAAACTCAACCCCGGGACGGCCAAGATCGTGCACCAGGGCGCGCTGCGCCGCGCTCAACCCACCGGCGAGGAAGGTGCGATGGCCGGAGGCGAACGCCGCGTCGATCTTCTCCGCCGCGATCGGCAACACGCTCAGCAGGGCCTGGCGGGTCTCACCACGGCCGTTGGCGGTGGCGCCGCGGGGGTTGAGGTAGAGGTCAAAGCTCGGCAGGTCGGTGGCCATGAGCAGGCCATTGCGATCCTCCAGCGTCGCGCGCGCCTCGCTGGCCTCCCCCGGCGCCGCAGTCACATGCGGCTTGGTGAGGAGCGCCACCCGCCCGGCGGACAGCGCCACCCAGCCGAAGGCCATGACGAACAGGGCCAAGAGCAGGAAGATGCGTAGCCGGGCGTCGTCGGCGGGCCGATCCTCGGCTCTGGAACGCTCGAAGGCGTGTTCGATCCGCCAGACGAACTCCACCAGCCAGCGCCAGACCTGACTGGCGGTAGGCGGGGGGCGATAACCGCCGGACAGGTCGTTGAAGCTCATCGCGGCGCCTCCGCCGGCGTGACCGGCTTCTGCGCCGGGGCGAACGCCTGACGCACCTGCAGCAGCGACTCGGGCGTCACTTCATGCAGGGCGCTGACCGGGGCCATGTTGAGATATTGCCGCGACAGGGTGCGCAGGCGCTCGGGCCGGGTGAGGTAGGACTCCTGGGCGCGGAGCAGACGCACCTGCTGTTCCTCGGTGGCGATCTGGCGGTCGGTATCGGCGATCTTCGCCGCCTCCGCTCCGCCCGACGTCTTGGAGGCGTAGACCACGAGCACGATCAGCAGGAGCATGGCGCCGGCGCCGAGGTCGACCACGCGAACGCCGCGCACCTTGCGCATCATCATCTGGCGAAGACCGTTCATGCGGCGCGTCTCCAGGCGTCGGCCTCGGTACGAATCCCGGCGCGCAGCTTGGCGGAGCGGGCGCGGGGGTTGGCGGCGGTCTCCGCCTCGCCCGGCGCACGGGCGGTCCTGAACAACAGATCGAAGCTGGGCGCCGGACCTTTTTCCGCCGGCGGCAGGTGGCGCGAGCCCGCGGGCGTGCGCCCGGCCCGCTCGGTGAAGAAGCCCTTCACGATCCGATCCTCCAGCGAGTGGAAGGTGACCACGGCCAGCCGCCCGCCCGGCCGCAGCACACGCTCCGCAGCTTCCAAGCCCGCTTCCAATTCGGCCAGTTCCTCGTTCACCGCGATGCGCAGCGCCTGGAATACGCGGGTGGCGGGATGGGTCGGCGCGCCGCGGCGTCCGCCCAGCGCCCGCTCCACCGTCTCGGCCAGGTCCAGCGTGCGGCTGAACGGCCGCTCGCTCCGCCGGCGCACCAGCACATTGGCGATGTGGCGCGACTTCCGCTCCTCGCCATAGAGGAAGAAGATGCGGGCCAACTCGGCGGTCTCGGCGGTGTTGACCAGATCAGCGGCGGTCATCCCATCGGGTCCCATCCGCATGTCCAACGGTCCGTCGCGCATGAAGGAAAAGCCGCGCTCGGCCTCGTCCAACTGCATGGAGCTGACGCCGAGGTCGAAGGCCACAGCGTCGCAGGCGCTCGCGCCCGCCTCGGCCAGCCCATCCTCAAGCTCGGAGAACCGGCGCTCGATCAGGCGAAAGCGGCCGGTCGCCTGCAGAGGCACGGCAAAGCGGCGGGCGGACGGGTCGCGGTCGAAGGCGATGACCTCTGCCCCCCGGTCCAGGAAGGCGCGGGCATAGCCGCCGGCGCCGAAGGTGGCGTCGACCACCACCCGGCCGGGCGCAGCCGCCGTGGCCTCCACCACCTCGTCCAGCAGGACCGATGTGTGCGGCCCCTCCATCAGGCGGTCCTGGCGGCGCGTTGCTGGGCGCGCAGGTCGGCCAGACCGCTGCGCGCCGTCAACCGCTGGGTCTCGCGATGGGCGCGAAACGCCTCGCGCTCCCAGATCTGGAATCGTTCGCCGAGGCCCACCAGCACCACCCAGTCGGTCAGGCCGAATTGCTCGCACAAAGCCTCGGGGAGCGTGATGCGGCCGGCGGTGTCGAACGCCATGCGGCAAAGACCGCCCCGAACGGAGAACTCGATGGCGGAGCGGGTGGGATCGCCGAACGGCAATTCCGCGATCAGCGCCTCATAGCGCTCGAACAGGGCCTGCCCGCCGCCCTCCAGGCAGTCCGCCTCGATGGAGGGAAAGCACATGACGCCGTCGAAGGGGCCGACGAGAGCGGCGCGGAAATCCAGCGGCGCCACGATGCGCCGTTTCGCGTCCAGTTGTTTCTCGTAGGTCTGGAGAAACACCCCGAAGGAACCCCTTGCCAATGGCCGCCCAAGCCCGCGGGCGCGAGCGCGCATGACGACGCTCCCCACGGAACTGGGTTAACATGGGATCAACTGGGATGCAATGACACCGAAGGTCGCTTTTACCGTCTTGCCAAGTGATCGCATGGGCGCAGCGAGGCGTTAACAAGATATAAACAGAACATACATAGAACTAGATGGATGCGAAGACTCCGCGGGCGCCGTGCTTGATGGGGTTTCCGGGTCTTCACGCAGTCCTCGACCCGTATTGTCCTCCCCCGCGTCGCGGGGGAGGGGGACCGCGCGAAGCGTGGTGGTGGGGGCTGCGCGACACTAAACCGGACAGGGCGGCGCTGCCCCGTCCACCCTTCGGGGGTCCCCCTCCCCCTCTGCGAAGGGGAGGATTGGAGGGCCAGACGGCCTGTAAGCCGGGTTCTGTCGTACGCTTCGAAAAACGCGGGACGGTCATTCCTCTGGACCATCCATTGCTGGACGGTTCTCGCGACCAACCCGGACGGCTCGGACCGGCGATGGTCCTGCCGGAAGCGAGCCTCCGGCGCGTCGTCCCTATTCGGTCTTGCTCCTGGCGGGGCTTGCCATGCCGTTCCGGTCGCCCGGTCCGCGGTGAGCTCTTACCCCACCCTTTCACCCTTACCCCCGGAACAGGTCCGGGGGCGGTTTGCTTTCTGTGGCGCTATCCCTGGGGTCGCCCCCGGCGGGCGTTACCCGCCGCCATATCACCGTGGAGCCCGGACTTTCCTCGACCCTCTTGCGAAAGCCGCGACCGCCCGGCCGTCTGGCCTGACGGAGGGTGTGCGCCAAGGCTGCGCCGACGTCAACTTGGCCTTCAGCATGATGAAGGATGGTGAACAAAGTCGGCGCTTGGCAGCCCCCGCTCCTCCGCCCTTCTGCGGATGGACAACCGTCATAGTCTCGACACCTAAGCCCCTATCAGGGCCCTGGCCGCGGCGCGGGCGGCTTCGGTAATCTCGGCGCCGGCCAGCATTCGGGCGATCTCCTCCGCGCGGGCGGCGGGGTCAAGGGTCTGGATGAAGGTGGTCACCCCCTCCCCTTCCCTGCCGGCCGCAGCGCTTTTCGCGTTCTTCGACACGCGCCAGTGGGCGTCGGCGCGGGCCGCCACCTGGGGGGAATGGGTGACCAACAGCACCTGGCCGGAGGCGGCCAGCCGCTTCAGCCGCAGTCCCACCGCGTCCGCCACTGCACCACCGACGCCCTGATCCACCTCGTCGAACACCAGGGTCGGCGCGGCGCCGCCCTCGCCCCGCCCGGCCAGCACCACCTTCAGCGCCAGGGCGAAACGGGCCAACTCGCCGCCCGAGGCGATCTGGTCCAGCGCCCCGAAGGGCGCGCCGGGATTGGTGGCCACCTCGAAGCGCACCTCGTCCACCCCCTGTGCGCCCCGCCGCTCCGCCGCTTCCAGCGCCACGCGGAACCGGGCCTTGTCGAGCTTCAGTGGAGCGAGCTCGGCCAGGAGCGAGACGGCCAGCGCCTGGCTCGCGGCGCGGCGAACCTCGGTCAGGCGAGCCGCGGCCCGGTCGTATTCGGCCAGTGCGTCCGCGGCGGCGCGCTCGGCCGCCTCGATCTCCGCCGCGAGGTCTTCCGCGGCGCGGAGCTGCTCGCCGAAGCGGGCGCGGGCGGCGGGCAGCTCGTCCACCGTCAGGTTCAGCCGCCGCGCGGCGGCGCGCAGGGCGAACAGCCGCTCCTCGGTTCTGTCGAGGGTGTCCGGCTCGAACTCGAAGGCGTCGGCGGCGGCGTCCACCGCCGACTGCGCCTCGGTCAGTTCGATCAGGGCCCGGTCGGCGGCCTCGGCGGCGGCGGCGAGGCGCTGTACGATCCGGTTGTCGGCGGCCGCGCCGGCGTTCACCGCCCGCTCCCGCGCCCGCTCCAGCGCCCGGGCGGCGGCGGCCAGCCGGCCGGTGGCCCCTTCGCCGCCCATGGCCTCGCGGGCCGTTTCGATGTCGGAAAGCGCCTTTTCCGCGGCGCCGAGGAGGGCGCGTTCCTCCGCCAAGCTCGCCTCTTCGCCCAGGCGGGGATCGAGGCGGTCGAGTTCGGCCAGGCGGAGCGCCGCCTCCTCCCGCGCCTCATCGGCCCGCCCGGCGCTGGCGCGGAGCGCGGCCACCGCCACGTCGGCAGCCCTGAGCGCCGACCAGGCCTCGGCCACCGCGGGCAGCGCCACAGGCTCGCCGGCGAAGGCGTCGAGCAGGCCGCGGTGGGTGCGCGGATCGAGCAGGCCCACCGTCTCGTGCTGGCCGTGAACCTCGATCAGCATGAGGCCGAGATCGCGCAGCGCGCCCACGCTGGTGGCCGCATCGTTGACAAAAGCGCGCGAGCGCCCATCGGCGGCGAGCTGGCGGCGCAGCACCACGTCCTCACCCGGATCGGCGGGCAGGCCCTTGGCCTCTAGATAGGCGAAGACCGGGTGGCCGGGGGGCAGGGCGAAGACGGCGCTGGCTACCGCCTGAGCCGCGCCGTGGCGCACGAGGCCGGCATCGGCCCGCCGGCCCAAAGCCAAACCGAGCGCATCCAGCACGATGGACTTGCCCGCGCCGGTCTCGCCGGTGAGCGCGGTCAGCCCCGGCGCGACGTCGAGGTTCAGCGCCTCGATCAACACCACGTCGCGGATGGAAAGGCCGATCAGCATCGGCCCCTCATATCACGGGGAATCATTCCGACGCGACGGATGTTCTCGCTTTACCCCTTGGGCGGGGCGAAGCCGAGGCGGGTGATCTGGGTGCGCCGCTTTTCCACCGGCACCGTGGCCGGCCTCAAGCCCTTGGCGGTGAGCAAGCCATAGGCCTGCTGATACCAGCGGTCGCCGGGGAAGTTGTAGCCCAGCACCGCGCCGTCCTTCGACGCCTCGTCGCGCAGGCCGAGGGTCAGATTGGCCTCCACCAGGCGATAGAGGGCCTCCGGCGTATGGCTGGTGGTCTGGTAGCGGTCGAGCACCATGCGGAAGCGGCCGATGGCGGCGAGGGGATTGCCCTGGGTCAGGTAGTAACGGCCGATAGCCATTTCCTTGCCGGCCAACTGGTCCTGCACCAGGTCGATCTTCAGCTTGGAGTCGACGGCGTATTCGGACTGGGGAAAGCGCTTGATCACCTCGCGCAAGGAAACCTGCGCCTGTTCGGTCGCCGCCTGGTCGCGGCCCACGTCCGAGATTTCCTCGAAATAGCAGACCGCCTTCAGATAGTAGGCGTACTGGGTCGAGGGATTGCCGGGATAAAGCGAGATGAACCGGTCGGCGGCGGCGATGGCGTCGTCGTACTGATTGGCCTCATAATGGGCAAAGGCCTCCATCAGCACCGAACGGCGCGCCCATTCGGAATAGGGATGCTGGCGCTCCACCTCGTCGAAATAGCGCAGCGCCTCGTTCCAGCTGCGCTGGTCCAGCTTCTGGGCGCCGGTGGCGTAGAGCAGCTCTACCGGCCGCTCCTCATAGGCGAGATCGGCCTTCTTCTTGCTGGCGCAAGCGGAGAGGGCGAGCGAGACCAGGGCGCAGGCCGAAAGGATGAGCGCGGCGCGGCCGAACGATGGGCGATGCGAAACGGGCGAAGACGGCAAACGCTGATCCCTCGAATTTTGCTGGACGCATCGGCGCCTGCAGCACGCCCCGTCGACGCTTCTACACGAGCGGCGGCGGCGCGCAAACGGACGGTTGGCCGCGGCGGTCAGCCGGCCTTGGCCATGGCCAGCATCGGCGGACGCCAGCGCCAGGCGGCCGGTTCCGCCAGCAGCGCCAGGCAGAGGGCGTTGTTCAGCGCATGACCGCCCTTGACGCTCTCAAAGCGGCCGATGATCGGCGCGCCCAGGGTGTAGAGATCGCCCAGCGCGTCGAGCGCCTTGTGCCGCACGAACTCGCGCTCCATGCGTAGGCCCTCGGGATTGACGATTTCGTCGCCGTCCAGGCCTACCGCATTGTCGAGCGAGGCGCCCTTGCCGAGGCCGCTGGCCTTCAACTGCTCCACCTCATGCACGAAGCCGAAGGTTCGCGCAGCGGCCAACTCGGTGCGAAAGCTGGCTTCGGTCACCGCCAGTTCGATGCGCTGGGCGCCGATGGCCTTGCACGCATATTGCAGCTCGAAGGCGATCTCGAAGCCGTCCGCGGGGGTCAGCGCCGCCCACTTGTCGCCGACGCGCACCACGATGGGCCGGGTGATCTCGATCGCCCGGCGCGGCGCGTCCTGCGCCTTCACCCCGACGCGATCCAGCGCATCGAGGAAGGGCTGGGCGGACCCATCCATGATCGGCACCTCGGCGCCGTCGAGTTCCACCAGGGCGTTATCGACGCCCAGCGCCGCGAGGGCCGCCATCAGGTGCTCGATGGTGGAGACCGCCACACCCGCGGCGTTGCGGATCTCGGTGTTGAGCTGGGTGGAGGCCACATGCGCGGCCAAGGCCGGCACGCGGTTGTCGCGGTCGCTGACATCCGAGCGCACGAAGACGATGCCGTGGTTCGCCGGCGCGGGGCGAAGCGCCACCCGCACATGGCCGCCCGAATGCACACCGATGCCGGCGAACACCGTCGATCCCGCAAGGGTGTGCTGCCGGCCGATCGGTGGGGGCGACGAACTCATACGCGATCCTCTCACGATGAGACGACTTCACTGGTCATCCCTATCGCACGCTGGACGTTTTGCGATCCCTGCTGCAATGCGGCAAGACAACTCCTGTTTCGGACTGTTTCGCTAGACCGTTACGGCGACAACGCATAGCGGGCGCGCGGTCCGATCAGGTGGAAATGAAAAAGCCGCCGCCCAGCAGGACAGCGACTCTTCAATGAAGCGTGGACTTAGGCCTCAGTTCGCCAGGCGGCGCAGGAAGGCGGGGATATCCAGATCGTCGCCCTGAGCTTCCGCCTCGGCCTGCGGCTTGAGCGCCACGGCCTGACCGCCGTGGGAGACGCGGGGCGCGGGTTCGGGATGGCGCTCCTCCATATGGTTGCGCGGATGCACCAGTTCCTCGCGGGCGCGGCCGCCGCCGAAGAGGCTGAGCAGGCCGCCCTTCTTGGCCGGCGGCGCGTGCGGGTTGGGCAGCGGGTTGGCCGGCGCGGCGCGGCGGTGCTCCACGGCCGGGGCGGGATTCGAGCGGTATTCGGCGCGCGGCTGGATCACCGGCTCGCGCTGGACCGGGGCCAGATAAAGGTCTTCCTCATCCTCGATCGCCGCCGGATCGACAATTCGGACCGGCGGGGCCGGTGCGGCGGTAACCGGCTGGGGCGCGGGCTGGTGCTGGATGACGGGTTCCAGCGGAAGCGTTGGCGCGGCGATGGTGGCGGCCGCCGGCGCCGGCTGGGGCGCGGCGGGCGCGAAGGGGCTGGCGCGCTGTGCGGGCGCAGCGGCGATGGGCTGGGCTAGCGGACGCTGGGCCGGTTCGATCGCCGCCTTGGCCGCGCCGTCCATGCCGGTGGCCACCACCGACACTCGGATCTTGCCTTCCAAGGCCGGGTCGAACGCGGCGCCGAAGATGATGTTGGCCTCGGGGTCCACCTCCGAAGAGATGGCGTTGGCCGCCTCGTCCACTTCCAGCAGGGTCATGTCGAGGCCGCCGGTGACGTTGACCAGCACGGCCTTGGCGCCCTTCAGCGAGACCTCGTCCAGCAACGGGTTCTGGATGGCGTTCTGCGCGGCCATCAGGGCGCGATCCTCGCCGCCGGCCTCGCCGGTGCCCATCATGGCCTTGCCCATCTCGGTCATCACCGTGCGGACGTCGGCGAAGTCGAGGTTGATCAGGCCCGGCAGCACCATGAGGTCGGTGATGGAGCGCACGCCGGAGTGCAGCACCTCGTCCGCCATGCCGAAGGCCTCGGCGAAAGTGGTGCGTTCGTTGGCGACGCGGAACAGGTTCTGGTTGGGAATGACGATCAGGGTGTCGACGTGGCGCTGAAGCTCGCCGACGCCCGCCTCGGCCAGGCGCATCCGGTGACGGCCCTCGAAGTGGAACGGCTTGGTGACCACGCCGACGGTGAGGATGCCGCGTTCACGCGCCGCCTGGGCGATGATCGGCGCGGCGCCCGTGCCGGTGCCGCCGCCCATGCCGGCGGTGATGAACACCATGTGCGCGCCTTCGAGATGCTCGGTGATCTCGGGAATGGATTCCTCGGCGGCGGATTGGCCGACCTCGGGATGGGCGCCGGCGCCCAGGCCCTCGGTGATCGAGACGCCGAGCTGGATGCGGCGCTGGGTCAGCGAGCGCGTCAGTTGCTGGGCGTCGGTATTGGCGACGACGAACTCGACCCCCTCGAGCCCGGCCTCGATCATGTTGTTGACCGCATTGCCGCCGGCCCCGCCGACGCCGAACACGACGATGCGCGGCTTCAACTCGGAGGGTGCGGGAGGGGGGGAGAAACTGATCGCCATACGTTGCATCCTGACCACCGGCCTTTTCGATCTGGGTCGGCGCCTGGAACGCGCGCCGCGGACAGATGCGATTGATGGGCCGTTATCCTTAAGGGCTGGTTAACCGTCTTAGTCCGAGTCGAAGCGCCGCCAAGCGCGGCCGGCGCTATTTTTCTGATTCGGTAGAGGATTTTGCCCTTGTGGGGAATCCGGACGATTCGCGCTGAGTCGCTGTGACGCACGCAGCTTTGCGCTGAGCACCGGCAAGGCGCATATTGGGACCATGGCCGACGACGCATCACGATTTGATCCGGAGCTATCGGAGGAGGACGAGCTCTTTCTGATGGCGAACCTGTTCCCAAAGACGACCGGCCTGCCGCGCACGGTTTGGGTCGGGCCCAAAGCCGGTGCGCGCCACGATGCCCGCATCAAGGTCTCAGCCCATCCCAACCGTATGGATCTGAAAGGCGCCGCGATCTTGTCCATCCGACCGGAACCGCGCCTTCTCCATGGCGAAATGTCGAGCATCGAGTTTCAGATGTTCGCGGCCTGGATCAGCCTCAATGAGCAAGCGCTGCTGGCTCACTGGGATGGCAAGATCGACGCCTTGGAGATGGCGCAGTCATTAAAGCGGGTCTGATCGCTACAGATTGGTCCTGAGCCACCCCACGGCTTTGGCCAAGGGTCCGGTGTGGGGGCCGCCCTCAGCGTGGCGGGGCTGTTGCGGCTGAGCGATCACGGTCTTGATCTGAGCGGCTTCGCGGGGGCCGAAGGCGGCGCGTTGCAAGACGCCGGCGGCGGCGCAGAAGGCCGGGCCGGAGGCGGCGTCGGCCAGGTGCGGGGCGCGGCGGGGGCGGCCGAGGCGCACGGGGCGGTCGAACACGCGGATCGCCACCTCGCGCACGCCGGCGAGTTCGGAGGCGCCGCCAGTCAGCACCACGCCCGCCGCCGGGTCGATGGGGGCATTGGCGGCCTTCAGCCGGTCGCGGATCAACTCCAGCGTCTCCTCCACCCGGGGCGCGATGATGCCCTTCAGCATGGAGCGGGGGGCCACGACGGGGCCCGCGCCGGGATCGTCGCCGCGCGGCGGGGTCTCGATCATCTCGCGGTCCTCGCCGGTGGAGGCGATGGCCGACCCGTGCAGGGTCTTCAGCCGCTCGGCCCCGGCGAGGGTGGTGGAGAGGCCCCGGGCGATGTCGGAGGTTACGTGTGCCCCGCCCACCGCCAGGCTGTCCACGTGGAGCAAGGCGCCGCCGCCGAACACCGCGACGGAGGTCGAGCCGCCGCCCATGTCGATGCAGATGGCGCCGAGGTCCATCTCGTCTTCTTCCAGCGCGGCGAGCGCCGAGGCAAAGGGCGCGGCGACCACGCCTTCCAGGTTCAGATGGGCCAGTTCGGCGCAATGGGCGTAGGTGGCGTAGGCCGTCTCGGCCATGGTGACGATCAGCAGATCGAGCGTCAGGCGCTGGCCGTACATGCCGCGCGGGTCGCGCACGCCGAACTGGGTGTCCACGCTCCAGGCGATGGGCAACAGGTGGATCGGGCGGCGGCCGGGAAAGCGGGCCTGGGCCAGCGGCAACTGGATGGCGCGCGACAGGTCGTTGTCGCTGATCGGCTTGGCCCCGAGCGACATGGATGAGCGCACCCGGGCGGAGCCCAGTTGGCCGCCCGAGGTGGTCAGCACCACGCCGGAGACGGAGACGCCGGCCATGCTCTCCGCCCGCTCCACCGCCTGGGCCAGCGCGGAGGCGGCCTCGTCCAGGCTGACAATGGCCCCGTACCGCACGCCGCGGGAGCGCACGTGGGCGACGCCGGCGACCTGGATGGTCCCCTCATCGCGCCGGACGCCGTCGGGCTTCATGATGAAGCAGCCGATCTTGGACGCCCCGAGGTCGACGGCCGCCACCATGGGCGTGCGTCCACCGGTAATCACCTTCAAGCCCTCACGCGCATCCCGTCGGTCTTCGAACCGCGACATCGCCAACACTCCACCTCTTGGCCGCCGCGTTTTGCGAAAGCCCAGCCCCAATTAAAGTCCTAGAGCGGCCCCCCGACCGCCGCTTGCTGAGCGACCGACGATGCGCCTTTCATGCGCACCTCGGTCGCGGACGGATCGCGCAGGTCGATCCGGTCGAAACCCAAGTCCAGACAGTGCAGGCGGGCGTCGAGCTGATCGAACTGGATCAATGCCCCGTCCTCCCCCTTGGCCGGCAGGTCGATGACCCCGCCGTCCTTCAGCTTCAGCCGCCAGCGACGACCGTCCACCCGCTGAAAGGCGTCCACCTGCGCCATCAGGCGCGGACGCGCGGCGATCAGCGGCAGCACGCCGCCGGCCGCCTCGTTGGCGCCCTCGCCCACGATCAGCGGCAGTTGCGGAAAGCCGACCGCGGTCGCCTCCGGGATGATCTGTCCATCGGCGTCCACCACATCGGCGGCGTCGCCATGTTGCCAGACGGCCAGCAGCGTGCGGGGCTGGACCTGCACCACGAGGGTGTCCGGCAACAGGCGTTGGACCTTGGCGGACTTGACCCAGCCCACCGCCTCCACCTTCTCGCGCACCTTCTCCAGGCTCAGGCCGAGCACCGGATCGCCCTTCCGCAGCCCGGTGGCCTCGGCGATGGCCGGGGTGGAAAGCGCGTCTCCGCCCTTGATGGTCAGGCTGTTCAGGCGAAACCCGAGCGCCAGACTGGTCCGGTCCAGCACTCCGCCGACGCCGCGCTCCACGCTCCCGCGCCCGCCTACGGCCATGGCCAGCAGCACCGCGACGCCGATCAGGCCGCCCGCCGCCCACACGGCCGTGCGCGGATCCAGCCCCACCGCGCTCGCGCCCCTGAGCTTGGAGGGCGCATAGGCCGGCTGCGCCGCCCTGCCCCGGGTGCGCGCGCCGCCGCGACCGCCCTTCTGAGGCCGGATCACCGCAGGCATGAAGCGTCTTTCACCATCCAAAGCACCAGAGCGTCGTAGTCTATCCCCACATGCGCGGCCTGCTCGGGAACGAGCGAGGTCGGCGTCATGCCGGGCTGGGTGTTGACCTCCAGCAAGACCAGATCGTCCTTAAGATCGTCATAACGGAGGTCGGACCGGGTAACGCCTCGGCAACCCAGAGCGGTGTGAGCCCGCTCGGCCTGGCGCAGGGCGGCTTCGGTCACGTGGGCAGGGAGTTCGGCCGGCAGGACGTGACGCGAGCCGCCCGCGGCGTACTTGGCCTCATAGTCGTAGAAGCCGGAGACCGAGATGATATCGGTCACGGCCAACGCGCGCGGGCCGGCCGGCTCGCCCATCACCGTCACCGCCAGTTCGCGCCCGGCGATGTAGGGCTCGACCATGACCAGTTCGCCATAGGTCCAGGCGGCGGAGGCCAGATCCTGCGGCGGCCGGTTGGCTCCCTCGAACACGCGGAACACGCCCACCGAGGAGCCCTCGGCATTGGGCTTCACCACATAGGGCGGCGCCATGACGTGTTCGCGCGCCACCGCGAACCGGTCATAGAGGCCGCCGCCCGGCGCGTTCACGCCTGCCGCCTTCAGCACGGCCTTGGACTTGTTCTTGTCCATGGCGAGGGCGGAGGCCAGCACACCGGAGTGGGTGTAGGGGATGGCGAGCGTCTCCAGCACGCCCTGCGCGCCGCCGTCTTCGCCCCAGGGGCCGTGCAGGCAGTTGACCGCCACGTCGGGCTTCAGCCGGACCAACACCTCGGCGACATCCCGCCCGGCGTCGATGGCCGAAACCCTGGCCCCGAGGCGCTCCAACGCCGCTGTCGCGCCTCGCCCGGTGGAAAGAGAGATCTCGCGCTCGGACGACCAGCCGCCCATCAGGACAGCGATGTGGCGGCCTTGCAGCGGAAGGGTCATGGGCGAGGCCTCTTGAAGAGGCCTACATCAACTCCGGCGTGGTTTATGGAAGGTTAGCGCCGCCGCCATTTGACCCGCCATCGATGGAAAAGGCGGCCGGATCAATAGGGCTGGTAGGCTACCGGCTGGCAGCCGCAGGGCTGGCCGTAGCCACCGTAGCCCGGCTGTGGATAGGCGGGTTGGGGATAGGCCGGCTGGGGATAGGCGACGGGGGCGGCGTAACCCTGGTTATAGTAGCCGCCCTGATAGCCTCCGCCATAACCCTGGCCGCCGTAATAGGGCTGAGGCGGGGGGGCGTATTGTGGCTGATAGGCCACCGGCGCGGGGCCCTCTTCGCGGCAACCGCCTGGCAAGCCGATGCGCGCACCGGCGCCCGCATTGATGCCCAGCACCGTCACGCCGGCGTGGGCGCCGACCAGGGTGAAGCTGCAGTCCGGACTGCCGATACCCAGGCCCACATAGGCGCCGGTGGCGTAGGGCGGGCGGGGTCCCCCGCCGTCATAATCCTGCGCGTTCGCGCCGCCCGCCGCCATGGCCCCAAGGGTCAGGGCGAGCCCCGCGACCGTTCCCATCAAATATTTCGACATGATCCCAACTCCCAAAGCCCGTCGTTGCGCGGGTTAACGCCCACGCGGCGGTAGGGATGCATGAGAGCACTGAAATACGCCTAAAACTCAATCACTTCACCCATACGGTGATGTGTCGTGGTTAATATTCCCCCCTCACGGGTTGTTCCGTGTGCGCCCTACCCGCTTCACTTCCCAATCGAGCTCGGCGCCGAACTTCTGGCGCACGTCGGCGCGGACGGCTTCGCCCAGCCCCTCCAGGTCGGCGGCGGTGGCGTCGCCGGGGTTGATCAGGAAGTTGGCGTGCTGGGGCGAAAACATCGCCCCCGCCCCGCTCACCCTGTGCAGCTTGCCGCGCCAGCCCGCCTCGTCCACCAGCTCCCAGGCGGAGTGGCCCTCGGGATTACGAAAGGTGGAGCCGCCGGTCTTCTCGCGGATCGGCTGGGAGGCCTCGCGCCGGGCGGTGATCTCGGCCATGCGCGTCTTCAACACAGCCGGATCCTCGGGTCGCCCCTCATAGGTGGCGCCGAGCACAATGGCGTCGCCGTCCTGCCCCTCCTTGCTTTGAAGGGCGGAATGGCGATAGCGGAAGTGGAGGTCGGCATTGGCCAGCGTGCGGACCTCGCCGTCGCGGCCCATGATCCGAGCCGAGACCAGCACGTCCCGGGTCTCCTGGCCGTAACAGCCGGCGTTCATCACCACCGCGCCGCCGATCGTGCCCGGCACACCGGTGTAGAACTCCAGCCCGGCGATCCCCGCCTCGCCCGCCGCCTTGGCCACCTGGGCGTCGAGCGCCGCCGCACCGGCCGTGACGATGCTCTGGCCGTCGGCGGTTATGTCGGCGAAGGCGCGGCCGAGGCGGATCACCACCCCCTCCACCCCGCCGTCGCGCACCAGGGTATTGGAACCGACGCCGAGCGTCATCACCGGCACGCCGGGGTCGAGCGCCTTCAGGAAATGCGACAGGTCGGCCTCGTCCTTGGGCAGGAACAGCACGTCCGCCGGACCGCCGACGCGCAGCCAGGTATAGGGCGCGAGCGGTGCGTCCAGCACGATCCGCCCGGCGACCGCGGGCAGGTGATCGCGCCAGCCGCTCATCCTTGGTCTTGTTGCGGGATGAAGCCGGGATCGTTCACCGGCGAGTCCGGGCTCTGCCCGGTGCGGTGTTCGGGCAGACCGTCGCAGAGCTTGAGCCACGGCATCCTCGACTCAACGCCGAAGTGCTCGACCAAGCCCACGCTCCAGGGATCGTCGAGGCTGCCGGTGGTCACCTCCATCCAGTCCTTGGCAAGGTATTCGAAGGTGAGCGGCGTACCGCAGGCGGAACAAAAGCCGCGCCGGGCCACGTTGGAGCTGGCGTAATATAGCTCGGCTCGCCCTTGGTCCAGGCCAGATCGGCCTTCTTGACCATGGAGAGGGCCGCAAACACCCCACCGGTGGCCTTCTGGCACATGCGACAATGGCAGAAGGTGCTTTTGGGCGGGGCGCGGAGTTGATAGCGCACCGCCCCGCACTGACAGCCGCCGGTGATAGCCGCGATCATCCCAGCGCCTCCAATTGCCCCGGCAGGGCGTAGGCCCAGGCGGTGATGTCACCGGCGCCGAGGCAGACCACCAGATCGCCGGGGCCGGCCTCCTCGTTGATGATCCGCGGCAGGGCGGACACGGTCTCCAAAGGCTGGACCCGGCGATGGCCATAGCGGCGCATCCGCTCCACCAGCGCGGCCTGACCTACGCCCTCGATCGGCGCCTCGCCCGCGGCATAGACGTCGGCGACGATGACACTGTCGGCGTCGTGGAAGGCGGCGGCGAACTCGTCCATCAGATCGCGCAGGCGGGTGTAGCGGTGCGGCTGCACCACGGCGATCACCTTGCCGTGGCCGGCGGACTGCACCTGGCGGGCGGCCTTCAGCACCGCGGCGATCTCTACCGGATGATGGCCGTAGTCGTCGATGATGCGCACGCCCCTGGCCACGCCGGTGGTGGTAAAGCGCCGCTTAACCCCGCCAAAGCCCATCAAGCCCTCGCGGATCGCCTCGGCGGACACGCCGAGTTCGCGCGCCACGGCGATGGCGGCCAGGGCGTTGGACATGTTGTGCTGGCCGGCCATGGGCAGGCGGAGGTTCTCGTAGGTGATCGGATCGCCGTCGCGCACCTCGATGCGGACGTCGAACTCGGCGCCGTCCGGCCCCATCATCACGCGGGTGGCGCGCACCTCGGCCTGGGGATTGACGCCATAGGTGACTAGGCGCCGGTTCTCCACCCGCGAGGCCAGGGCCTGCACCTCCGGGTGATCCAGGCACACGGCCGCGAAACCGTAGAAGGGGATGTTCTCGACAAAGTCGCAGAAGCCCTTCTTCACCGCGTCGAAATCGCCCCAGTGGTCCAGGTGTTCGGCGTCGATATTGGTGACGATGGCCACGGTGGACTTCAGGCGCAGGAACGAGCCGTCGCTCTCGTCCGCCTCCACCACGATCCAGTCGCCGTCGCCCACCTTGGCGTTGGTGCCATAGGCGTTGATGATGCCGCCATTCACCACGGTGGGGTCGAGCCCGCCCGCATCGAGCAGGGCCGCCACCATGGAGGTGGTGGTGGTCTTGCCGTGGGTGCCGCCGACGGCCACGGAGAACTGCAGCCGCATCAACTCGGCCAGCATTTCAGCCCGCCGGACCAGCGGGATGCGCCGGTCGCGCGCGGCCATCAGCTCCGGATTGTCCGCCTTGACGGCGGTGGAATAGACCACCGCGGCGGCGGCGCCCACATTGTTGGCGTCGTGGCCGACGAAGATCGTGGCGCCCAGCGCCGCCAGCCGCTCGGTATTGGCCGAGGCCTTGGCGTCCGAGCCCTGCACCTTGTAGCCGATCTTCAGCATGATCTCGGCGATGCCGCTCATGCCGATGCCGCCGATGCCGACGAAATGCACCGGACCAATGCCGAAGGGGGTAGGACGGAGCTTGCGCGGGGTCATGGCGGGGGTCTTAGCGCCGCCCTTTCAATCCGTCACCTATGACTGACTATCTGCGTTCGAGATCGTGATCCGCAGCGGCGCTGAGCTTCGCCTCGGCCCATTTCGCAAGGCTCATCCCCGCCAGCTCCGCCGCCTGGGCCGAACGCGCGTGGACCTGCGGATCGACCCGCACCATGATCTGCCCCGAATAGGGCTTCTGCGGCGCCTTGCCGATGCGCGCGCAGACGTCGATGTAGCCGTCGACAGATTCGTGAAACGCGGTGCGTAGCGCCTCCACCGTCTCGCCGTGAAAGTGCACGCCGTCCTTGATCCCCGATATGCGGCCGAAGAAGACGCCGTCTTCATCGTCGAACTCGACACGGGCGCAATAACCTTTGTAGCTCATGGTGTTCATGGTTCTATTCCAATCACCGTTAGAAATGCTCTAGCAGCCCTAACCTGATACGGCTTTGCTTCCTTCTGTGGGTGCGGACGGTGAAAGAACTCGATGTGCCGCCCGTGGCGGAACGATACCGCCGAACCCGGCCCTTCAACCGCTTCGCATCCGATCCCGATCAGCAGGCCTTCGAGGTCCGCCCAAACGATCGTCGCGGACGTCGGTGTCCGCCAGATCGCCTGCAACGTTCTTCGATGCCTGCTGTTCACGCACTCAACTTATTCTTTCGAGATTAAGTTGCAATCATTTTATGCTTGCATTTTTGCTACCCGCTCCACGAGGTCCGCCAACCGCTCCGCGGCGTCGGGGCGGGCGACGGAGCGGGCGGCGGCGGAGCGGCGGCCCAGTTCGGTCGGGTCGGCCAGGATACGCATCAGGCTTTCCGCCAGCCGCTCGGGCGTGAACGCCTTTTCCGGGATGGCCTCGGCGGCGCCGGCGTCTACAAGGAGCCTGGCGTTGTAGGTCTGGTGGTCGTCCATGGCGATGGCGAGGGGGACCAGCACCGAGGGCAGGCCCACCACGGCCAGCTCGCAGACGGTGGAGGCGCCGGCGCGCCCGATCACCAGGTGGGAGGCGGCCAGGCGACCGGCCATGTCGCGGAAAAACGGCGAAAGCTGCGCCTCGACCAGGGCGTTGGCATAGACCCGCCGCGCGTCCTCCATAGCCTCGGGCCGGGTCTGCTGGGTGACGTGCAGACGATAGCGGGTATCCTCGGGCAGCATGGCGATGGCGGCGGGCACCGCCTCGGACAGCAGGCGCGCGCCCTGGCTGCCGCCGGTGACCAGGATGCGCACATTGCCGGCGCCGGGGTCGGGATAGGGCTTGTCGCCGAGCGCACGGATGTCCGGACGCACCGGATTGCCCACCACCTCGACCTTGGCCTTCACCCTGGACGGGGCCTTTTCCAGCGTGGGAAAGGCGCAGGCGATGGCGGTGGCGCGCGGGGCGATCCAGCGATTGACGCGGCCCAGCACTGCGTTCTGCTCGTGGATCACGGTGGGGGCGTTCACCACCGGCGCGGCCAGGAGCGCCGGCAGGGACGGATAGCCGCCAAACCCCACCACCACGCTCGGCTTCAGCCGCTTGAAGGCGATGCGCGCGCGGGCGACGCCGCCGAGGATCTTCAGCCCGCCTCGCGCCATGCCGACGGGATCGCCCATCCTGAAGGTTGCGGCGTCCAGCGCCAGCCGCTCCTCGGCTGGGAACTGCTCGGCATAAGCCGCGCCGCGCCGGTCGGTGGCGAGCACGATACGCCAGCCCCGCGCCGCCAGCGCGCGCGCCAGAGCCTCGGCCGGAAACAGGTGGCCGCCGGTGCCCCCGGCCGCCACTACCGCGATCTTGTCAGTCATTGCGCCGCTAGGCCGCCGCGTAGTCCATGGACAGCGGGCGCGGGCGGCGGCGGGTGAGCGCCAGCGCCAGGCCCATGGTCAATCCCATGGCCAACATGGAGGACCCTCCGTAGGAGATGAACGGAAGGGTCATGCCCTTGGTCGGGATGATGTTCAAGTTCACCGAGACGTTGATCAGCGTCTGCAGCCCCATCATCACGAAAAGACCCGCGGCGGCGACCTGCTCGAAAGTCTCCTCGACCTTCATGGCGCGATACAGGCCGCGGATCACGGCGAAGGCGAACAGGGCGATCAGGAAGAGGCAAAAGAGGTAGCCATACTCCTCAGCCGCCACCGAATAAATGAAGTCGGTGTGCGCCTCGGGTACGCCCTTCTTGAACACGCCCTCCCCCGGACCGACGCCGAACAGATAGCCGTGCCGAATCGCTTCGGCGGCGCGGTCCACCTGCCGGCCCGTCTCCCCGTCGGTATTGAAGAAGGTGTGCAGGCGCTTTTGCGAATGGCCGTGGGTCAGCAGCATGACGGTGAACCCCACCGCCGACACCGAGCCCAGCCCCAGCATCCACAACATCGGCATCCCGGCGACGAAGAAGGCCGCGCCGAAGGCGGCGGTGAGCAGCAGGGTCTGGCCGAAATCCGGCTGGCGGATCAGCAGGAAGGCCGGGATGGCGTAAAGGACGAAGGCGATGAAGATGCCGGGTACGCCCTGCCCCTTCTGGCTTTCGGAAAACATCCAGCCGGCCAGCACAATCAGGGCGGGCTTCAGGAACTCCGACGGCTGCAGCGAGAAGCCAGCGAACTGGAGCCACCGATCGCCGCCCTTGGCCGCGTGGCCGATGAACGGCAAGGCGATCATCAGCAGCAGCGAAACGACGTAGACCAGGGCGGACAACCGCCGCACCCCGCGCGGCGACAGCATCGAGACCGAGATGAGCGCGCCCGCCCCCGCCGCGCCGAACAGGCACTGGCGGATGGCGAAATAGAAGGCGTGGGGATTGTGCATCCGCGTCGCCGCGCCGGGGCTGGCCGCGAAGGACAGCATGACGCCAAGCCCCATAAGCGCCAGCACGGCGCCCAGCACAAAGCGGTCCGTGGTCCACCACCACAGGCCCAGCGCCGAACGGTCGCCGCGCGCGAACAGGCGCTGCTGGCCGGCGCTGCCCTGGCCTCCGCCGGCTCGAAAAGTATCAAAGGTGGTCATGATCGGCCAAACCATCCGCTATCGTGGTGAACGAATGGTTGCGGCGGCGCCGGCTTCGCATTCCCCGGCCGCGCCGCTAAAGACAGGCGGATGTTGCGCCTGACCGAACTGAAGCTGCCGCTCGACCATTCGGCCGAGGCGCTGCGCGAGGCCGTGCTGGCGCGTCTGCACATACCGGCCGCCGAACTGATCGGGTTCGAGGTGGTGCGCCGCGCCCACGACGCACGCAAGAAGTCCGCCATCCTGATGGTCTATTCGGTGGATGCCGAGGTGCGCGACGAGGCTGCGATCCTGGCCGGGAGCCCGCGGGGCATCGGCCCCGCGCCGGACACCGAATACCGCTTCGTCACCCGCGCACCGCAAGGGTTGGCCACCCGGCCGGTGGTGATCGGAACCGGCCCGTGCGGCCTGTTCGCCGGGCTGATCCTGGCCCAGATGGGCTTTCGCCCTGTCATCCTCGACCGGGGCAAGGCGGTGCGGGAACGCACCAGGGACACCTGGGCCCTGTGGCGGCGCGGCGTGCTGGACCCCGAGAGCAACGTCCAGTTCGGCGAGGGCGGCGCCGGGACCTTTTCCGACGGCAAGCTCTACAGCCAGATCAAGGACCCCCGCCACCTCGGCCGCAAGGTGCTGAACGAATTCGTGGAGGCGGGCGCACCGGCGGAAATCCTGACCGAAGCGCATCCGCACATCGGCACCTTTCGCCTCGTCACCATGGTGGAGCGCCTGCGCCGCCAGATCGAGGCGCTGGGCGGCGAGTACCGCTTCCAGCAGCGGGTCGAGGATTTCGAGATCGAAACCAACGCGGACGGCGAGCGGCGCCTGCGCGCGCTCATCCTGCACAGCGGCGAGCGCCTGGCGGCCGAGCGCGTGGTTCTGGCCATCGGCCACAGCGCGCGGGACACCTTCCAGACCCTGCATGAGCGCGGGGTGCAGGTCGAAGCCAAGCCCTTCTCCGTCGGCTTTCGGGTCGAGCATCCGCAGGGGCTGATCGACCGCGCCCGCTTCGGCGCCTGCGCCGGGCATCCGGGTCTCGGCGCCGCGGACTATGCCCTGTCGCATCACGCCGGCAACGGGCGCACGGTCTACAGCTTCTGCATGTGCCCCGGCGGGACGGTGGTGGCGGCCACCTCGGAGATCGGCCAGGTGGTCACCAACGGCATGAGCCAGTATTCCCGCAATGAGCGCAATGCCAACGCCGGCATCGTCGTCGGCGTCACGCCGGACGACTATCCGGGCCACCCCCTGGCGGGGATCGCCTTCCAGCGCCGATGGGAGCAGGCGGCGTTCGCGGCGGGCGGAGGAACCTATGCCGCGCCCGGCCAAAAGCTCGGCGACTTCCTCGCCGGTCGCCCCTCCACCACGCTCGGGGCGGTGGTCCCCTCCTATACGCCGGGCGTCCACCTCACCGATCTCGCCGGCTGCGTGCCAGAGTTCGCCATCGACGCCATCCGTGAGGCGTTGCCGGTGTTCGGCCGCCAACTGCCCGGCTACGACCATCCGGACGCCATGCTGACCGGGGTGGAGACGCGCACCTCCTCCCCGATTCGCATTCGCCGGGACGCCGCCTATGAGAGCGTCAACACCCGCGGGCTCTACCCCGCCGGCGAGGGCGCCGGCTACGCCGGCGGCATCTATTCCGCCGCCATCGACGGCATCAAGGTGGCGGAAGCGGTGGCGATGAGCCTGACGGACGTTCGGGCCTAGAAGCTGCCGAGCCGGGTTCTTAAGCGATGCATGTGGACGGAAAAGTCCGCATAGCCCTTGGTGGTCAGCGAGTCGATGTCTTGCAGGCGGCGGTGGCCGGCCTCCACCAGCCGCTGGCGCACGCCGGGCTCGGCCAGGGTACGGATCGCGGCGGCGAGGCTGGCCGGGTCGTCGGCGTCGAACAGCAGCGCCGCGTCCCCCGCATCCTCGGCCATGGCGGCCGGATAGATCACCGGCCGGCCCAGGCTCCACGCCTCCAGCGGCGGCAGGTTGGTGGGGCCGAAATAGGTCGGCATGACCAGGGCGTCGGCGCCGCGGTACAGGGCGGCCAGATGCTCGGAGGGTACGAAGCCGGTCACGGTCACCTGACCGTCCAGCCCCAGGGCGTGGATCATTTCTTGTACCCGCGCCTCGGCCCCCCGCGCCGATCCGCACAGCACCAGACGGCGAACCACGCCCTGCGCCTTCAACACGGCGAGCGCGCGCAGCAGTGTGGGGTGGTTCTTGTGCGCCCAGAACTGAGCCGGGTAGAACAGATAGCCGGGCTCCAGACCGTAGGTATGCAGAACCGCCCGGTCGGCCTCAGGGCGGACGTCGTCGCCCCGCAAATAGCTGGTTACGGCGAAGGGCAATAACAGGCAGCGCGTCTTCTCCACGCCGTAGCGGCGTTCGACCGCCTCGGCGAGGACGGTGGCGTTGACGACCACCGCTACGGCCTTGCGCAGGGCGGACCCGATGCCGATCTCGCGCCGCTCGAACTCGCTGAAGCTCGCCACCTCGGGAAACTCGGGCGTGTCGCGGTGGGAGAGGTCGTAGAGCGTGAAGATGAAGGGCGTGTCCTCCAGCAGCAGGTGCCATTTCGACTGCGAGAGGAAATAGGCGAGGTTTACGCCCTTGGCCTTCATCCGGCGCTCGAACGGGGAGGTCCACCGCAACGCCTTTTGCGCGAAGGCGAACAGTCGGGTCAGCCGCAGCGCATAGAATATGAAGTCCAGGACTCCGGGCGGCGCACAGACGCACTCAATCCCGTTCCCCTTCACCACCGTCTCCACCCGCCGGTCGAAGGCGAATACCACAAGGCTGTCGCCGGTCGCATCGCACCAGGCCTTGAAGCGTTGCAGGTCGGTCAGCGACTGATGAAAATTGCCGCCGATATCCGCCTGCTGATCCAGCACCAGACCGAAGCGCAAGGGCGCGGGCGACAGCGCCGTCATACGGCGCGCGCGACGACATAGGCGGCCCAGCTATCGCGACCGGGCGCCTCGCTGCTCATCCAGGCAAAGTGACCAAGGCTTTCAAAGCCCTCCGCCACCAAGATCGGAGCGATCTCCTCCGGCGTGAAATAGCGCACGCGATGCGCCTCTTCCACACGGTGAATGGCGCCGGTGGAGCGCGTCTCGCAAAACAGGGTATAGTTGACGGTGACCAGGGACCGCGCCGTATCATGCTCAGGTTCGGCGATGCGCAGCACGCGTCGCTCCCCGTCGCCGGCTCTGCGAACGCGCACGTCCGGCTTCTGGGCCAGGACGGCCGGCCCGTACCAGTAGTCGAACAGATAAAGGCCCCCGGGCTTCAACGCGGTGCGCGCGGCGCGGGTCATGCGGCCAAGATCGCCGTCCTCCGTCTGATAGCTGGCCACATGAAAAAGCGCGGCGGCGGCGTCGAACCCACGCTCCTCGCCCGGCTCCCGCACGTCGCGGACCACAAAGGCCACGCGATCCTGAAGCCTCTCCTCAACCGCATGACGCTTGGCCACCGCCACCATGGCGCCGCTCATATCCAGCCCAGCCAGAGTCCAGCCCAGACGGGCCAGATGAAGGGCGTGGCGCCCGTGCCGCTGCCTTGTTCCAGCAACCGACCGCGCCCAGCGCCGAAATCCCGCAGGCGGCGATCGACGAAGGCCGCCTCGTCCGCATAGGGCTTGCCGGCGTTGAGCAGGTCGTACCAAGGCGCGTAGTCCTCAAACACGCTCATCGAGCACCGCCTGCAATGCCGTGACGGAGCGGTCGATTTCCTCGTCTTCGATCCCGAGGCCACTCGGCAGATAGAAGCCGCGCCGCGCGATGCGTTCCGCGTGGGGATGGCGGTCGCCTTCGAACCAGCCGCGCTTCAGAAACACCGGCTGTTCGTGGAGGCACCAGAAGAACGGGCGCGAACCGATCCCGTGCTTTTCCAGAGCCTTCATCACTCCCGCCGCGTCGAGTCCGACCTCGTCGTTCAGCACCAGGCCGAACACCCAATAGATGTTGTCGGCGTAATGGGTGGAGGCCGGCGGGAGGGCGATGCACCGCTCGTTACCCAGCGCCTCACGGTAACGCGCCCCGATCTGACGTTTGCGCAAGACCGCCTCGTCCAGCCGCTCGACCTGGGCGAGACCCAACGCGGCCTGGATATTGCTCATCCGCGCGTTCCAGCCGAGTTCTTCATGCACGAAACGCCGCCCCGGCTGGAAGCACAGGTTGCGCAGCGAGCGCAGACGCTCCGCCAGGAAGGGATCGTCGGTCAGCGCCATTCCCCCCTCCCCCGTCGTCACGTGCTTGTTGGGGTAGAAGCTGAGCGTGGAGATGTCGCCGAAGCTTCCGCACGGCCGCCCGCGATAGGTCTGGCCGTGCATTTCCGCCGCGTCCTCGATCACCTTGAGGCCGTGCCGCTCAGCCAGCGCCAGGATCGGGTCGAGGTCCACCGGCAAGCCGTAGAGATGGACGATCATGATCGCCCGCGTGCGCGGCGTGATGGCCGCCGCCACGCCTTCCGCCGTCATGTTGTAGGTTTCGGGGTCGCAGTCGACCACGGCCATCGTGGCGCCGGCGCGGACGATGGCGGCGGCGCAGGAGACGATGGTGAAGGTCGGCAGGATGACCTCGTCGCCAGGGCCGAGGTCGAGCGCCGCCACCGCCAGGTCGAGCGCCACCGAGCCGTTGGACATGGCCACCCCGAAACGGCGCCCACAGGCGGCGGCCATGGCCGCCTCGAACCGCTCCACATACGGCCCTTCGGACGAAATCCAGCCCGAGCGCAGGCAGTCTTGGACGTACTCGACCTCACGCCCTTCCAGGCGGGGCCGGTTCACGGGAATGAAGCCGGAACTCATGCGGGTTGCGGGCCGCTCGCCGCCTTGGGGGTGAACCGGGTCTTGTCGGCCTCTCCCGCGTAAGGGCCCTGCTTGACCTCGACCATCTCGAGGTCCTCGAGCACCTCAAACCCGTGCGCTCCATCGCACAGAAGTATCAGGTCGCCCTGACGCAGTTCCCGGCTTGAAATGAACGCCTCGTCCTTTGTGTAGAAATCCACTCGCAGGCGCCCACGCTTGATCATCAGCACCTCCTGGGTCTGGTGCACCTCGCGCAGGACGACATTATGCTTGTGGGGCTGAATGATGCGGCCGGCGGGGTGGGCCATGTAGGCCACCTGTTGAGACAGTTCCGGCGGGGTGAAAAAACTGATGCCCGGTGTAGAAAATTCGTTTCGCACAATCAATGCGTGCAGTTCACCGTCATGCCAGAAGAACTCGACATTGCGAGCCGGTTCGCTTTCTCGTGTCGAGGCGAGCAGGGCTGCATCCACATGGCTAGACATTTCATTGACCTTTTGACAGGTAGATTACCGTAAATCAACCCGGCCGCTGGTATGCGTACATTGCTTAACGGTTTCACGTCAGTCCGCTTTGTAAAGTTCATAAGTGCAATAGGACTAGCGGATACGTTTGTCGCATGTAATTGATACAATATAGCTCATCGGTCGGGTCGGGGTCGTGCGAAAGATAGTCCGGAAGTTAGGCAAGGCGTGGCGACTGTCGCGACGGGCCTCCTATCGGCGCGGCCTGCGCCAGAACGTGGCCGCCGCCATCGAGCATGAGGACGCCCTGCGTAGCCTGGAGCTCGGCGCCCTGGTCGATGTGGGCGCCAATGTCGGGCAGTTTTCGCTGCTGACCCGCACGCTCCATCCCGGGGTCCGCATCGAGGCGTTCGAGCCCCTCGCCGAGCCCGCCGCCAAGTACGCCAGACTGTTCGAGGGCGACGTCCACGCGCGCCTGCACGCCTTCGCGGCCGGCGAAGCCAGTGGCGAGGCGGAAATCCACGTCTCCGGCCGCGCCGACAGCTCCTCCCTCCTGCCGATCTCCGCCATGCAGAACGAAATCTTCCCCGGCACGGGGGAGGTCGGTCGCCGGGTGATCAAGGTGGCCCGCATCGACGATGTGCTGGACGCGGCCGCCCTGCCGACCCCGATCATGATTAAGCTGGACGTGCAGGGTTTCGAGCTCAGCGCCCTGAAAGGGATGCCGAATCTGTTGCAGGCGGCGCGATACGTCTATTGCGAGGTCTCCTTCCTGCCGCTCTACGAAGGCCAGCCGCTGGCGCATGAGATCGTCGCCTGGCTGGCGGACCGGGGCTTCCGCTTCGCCGGCGTCTATAACCCGACCTTTGCCGACGATGGACGAACGGTGCAGGCCGATGTGCTGTTCGAGGCGCTGACCCCGGTATGAGCGGCCAGAGCGCGCCGGTCGGCGTCTTCGCCTATAATCGGGCCGATCATCTGGAGCGGATGTTCGCCAGCCTGGCCGCCTGCAACGGTTTCGGCGAGAGCCGGATCACGCTGTTCATCGATGGACCTCGCCACGAACGCGATGCGCCGGCGGTCGAACGCGTTCGCGCTTTCGCCAGGGCGCAGGAATCCTCCCACGTGCGCGTTCAAGTCTCCGAGACCAACAAGGGACTGCGCCGCTCCGTGCACGCCGGGATGACACAGCTGTGCGCCGAAGCCGGACGCGCCATCGCCTTCGAGGACGATTTTCAGCTGGCGCCGCAGGTGCTCGATTATTTCAACGCCGCCCTGAATCGCTATGCGGACGAGCCCAGAATCTGGAGCATCGTCGGTTACGCCTACGATGCTCCAGAGCTTCGGGGTCGCAAGGACGCGGTCATCCTGCCCTTCGCCCACCCATGGGGCTGGGCGACCTGGAGCCGCGCCTGGGACCGGTTTCCGGTCGACGTGCACATCGACCCCGAGGACCTCGCCTCCCCTACCTTCCGCCGCCGCTTCGACATGGAAGGGTTCTATCCCTTCTCGCAGCAGCTCGAAAACGCTTCCAAGGGCCTTGTCGATAGCTGGTTCATCCGCTGGTACTATACCATCTTCCGGCACGGCGGCGCTTCGGTCTTCCCGCCGGAGCGCCTGGTGGAAAACTATGGCGTGTCAGGCGGGGGCGCTCATTCCAGCCGCCTCAATCCCTACGATCTTCTGGTGACGCGCGCGCCGTTGATGCAGGGCGACCCCATTCTTCCGGACGTGCACGGCGACGACCTGTGGGCGCTGGACCTGATGGGACGCGCCCGCGAGGCCAGTGTCCACCGCCTGATCGCCCACATCGGCGCCCTGAAGCGGCGGCTCGGGCGCCGATGAGCGGACCGTATCGCAGCCTGCCCGCGCCCCTGGCGACGCTGCGCACGCTGGCGCGACAGCTTCGTCTGTTGGGACTGCGGCTGAAATCGATTGGGCGGTTCCGCCTGGTCGCCGGGCGGGACATCAACATCTCGCGGGGCGTCGATATCCGGCCGCCACAGTTTATCGAGCTTGGCGATCACATCTCGTTCGGCAAGAACTTCACCTGCGAAGCCAACCTGCGCATGGGGTCTGAAGTCCTGATTTCCTCGAACGTCTCGGTGGTCGGCAAGGACCATCCGTTCGACCATCCGCGGTTGAGCGTCTATTTCGCGCCCAGACTGGATGAGAGCCTGGTGGAAATCGGCGACGATGTGCTGGTGGGGTTCGGCTCCATTCTGATCGGATCGGTCAGGATTGGCGAGGGGTGCATCGTCGGCGCGGGCTCGGTGGTGACCAAGGATCTGCCGCCCTACACCATCTGTGGCGGCGTGCCGGCAAGGCCGATCCGGCCCCGCCCACGCCGCGGCGGCGCCTCAGCGATTCCAGAGGCCTAGCCGGCGCAGCACGGCTTTGATGCGCGCGTTGCGCATGGCGCCGGTGGCGCGGAGCCCCCGGTTGAAGGCGCGCTCATCCGGCTCGGCGACCACGGCCCGTTGCGGCAGGGTGGGCGGCTCGGCCCGGTCCCATTCAAAGGGGGGCGGGGGCGCCGCCCACCGTTTGAGCGCCCCCAGGCTGTTGTGCGTGGCGGTTTCGTCGAAGCCGATGTTGCTGACCATCGAGCGCGGGGGAAAGAGGGTCAGCCCGCCACTCTTGAAGGTGGACCAGCGCCAGCGGATCGCCCAGCTATCCAGCTTGCCGCGCATCTGCGCCGTCAGCATGTCTGCCATGGGGTAGCTGTCGTCGCAGTCGAAGGCGCGGCGCACCTTGGGATCGGTCTCCACAGCCTCCCAGCCTGCCGCGTCGGGATCGAAGCCTCGCCAGGCCCGGTCCCAGGTCGCCCAGCCCCAGGAGTTGACGAAGCGGAGGAACATTCCCCCTTCTCGCCTGGCGAATTCGGGCACGCGAAACTGATAGGCCGCCACCTGCACCACCGCCTCGTCGTCCGCGAACCGGTCGAGCGCGGCGTTGAACCAGAGCAGCGCGGCGGGATGCAGGATCAGATCGTCCTCCAGCACGATGGTCCGGCCGTAGTCTCGGCACAGCCGGCCGACGCCGGCGATGATCGAGCGCGCCAGGCCCTGGTTGGTCTCGGCCTCGATCAGGGTGAGGTTAAGCAGATTGCGGCCGCGAACGAGGGCGCGCACGGCCTCGATCTCCGCCGCCTGCTCGGGCTTCTTCGGACCATCGGAGAACACGAACAGGCGCGACGCGCCAAAGCCGTCGCAGGCCTCCAGCGCATCGAGGGTGCGGGCCAGATGCCGATCGCGCCGATAGACGAACAGCGCGATGGGGGCCAAGGACCGCGCCTCGTCGACTCGAACGGGGCCGTCCTGGGTCGGGCCGACTTGCGCGCTCAATGGAGGCTTGCCTGGGCGGCGCCGATAAAGGGCAGATCAGCGAGCGCGCGCCGCCGGTCCATTGACGGCAACGGCAGACCGAAGGGGTCGCCCCCCACCGCCGCGGCGGCCGAGACCGGATCGTTGGCGCCGCCGCCCAGGGGACGTTGCAGCGCCGGGGTTACGCTTTGCAGGGCGCCCGCCTGCCCTGGCGTGAACGATATCGCCTGGGTGTCGCCCGTCACCAGATTGGGACCGATGCGGTTGTCGCGCGCGGTCTGCAGGCCCGCCGTCAGTTCCTTGCCGAGCGCAGGATAGCGCTGGCGATATAGCGGGCCATCGAACGGCGCACGCTTCATGTTGGCCTGCAGGTTGGCGACGGTGGTGGCGTAACTTCCCGCCATGTCCACGAAGCGAATGGCCGGCGAACGGACACCGATGAACAGGTTCTGGGTGACCACATTGTCGCTGCCGCCGTGGATGAACACCCCGGTCGCGGTGCGCAGGAACAGGTTCTTGGTGACGGTCAGGCCGCTGTTGTAGTCGTCGAAATAGACGCCGTAGACGCCCTGGTGGTTCGGTCCGCTATAGGTGTCGACGATGTCGTGGAAATAGTTCTCGGTCATGACCGTACCCCGCGCGGCGGGATCGCGATCGGTATAGATGGCCGCCGCGTCGTCGGTCTCGGTCACCACATGGAATATCTCATTGCGCTGGATGCGGTGCTCATTCCCGTCGAACATGACGGCGGAATGCGGCGCGTCGGCCAGCACCGAGCCGGCGACGACATTGCCGACGCCCTCAAGCCGCACGGCTGGACGATAGGCGCGAATCTCCTGCCCCGTGCGGACCAGGATACTGTCCAGCACTTGATGGTGGGCGGGGCCCAGGGTCTGGCGATCTCCGCCCGAGAGGATCACCCCCTCCTCGCCGGTGTCGGAGATGACGGTGTGCTGCACCAGATTGCCCGCGCCGCCGGTGATCTTCACGCCCGCGGCGCCGCTTCGCGTGACGAAGCAGCCGTCCAGCGTGACGCGGCTTGAGCCATCAATCAGCACCGCGGCGCTGAGGGCGTTGGCGACCTCCAGCCCCTGCAGCGTGACATCGTGGGCGCCGACGATGCGGATCACTGTCGGGACCACCGTCGATTCGATCGGCAGTCGCTCCGGATCGGCGGCGGGGATGACGTCGATCTGACCGGACTGGGGATCGCCGACATATTGGCCCGGCGCATCGAGCTCGGACAAGGCGTTATAGATGAAGTAGCGGAAGCTCGGCAGGATGGGATAGCGGGTCTGCAACGCGGCGACCTGCACCGCGCCATCGCCATCCACGTTCGTGACCCGGGCGGTTTCGTAGTTCCAGGCCTGATTGAAGAAGCCGCCGGCCCAGAGGTCCGGCTCCCCCGCCCAGCGCCGCGCCTGACCGGCGCTGAACATCGGTCCCTGACCGCCGGCGCCGCCGGTCGCCTGCGCCACGGCGTAACCCTGGCGGGGCCAGCGCGCGGCGTGCAGCATGGTTTCGCCCTGCACCAGAAGCAGCGCCACGCCGGTCTCGCTGTGCTGGCTGGACTTGGCCTTCTCGTTCACCAGGCGTTGGCGCGCCGCGGGGTCGAGGTCGAAAGCAAGCAGGCGCCCCCCCGCGGGAGAGCGCGACCGCGCGGCCTCGGAAGGCTCGGCGCGCTGGGTCAATGCCATGGAGCCCAGAAGTCTCACCGTTCCGCCGCCCGGCGCGGCGCGAAGGACGAGGGGCGCGCCCGATGCGCCGCTGTCCTCGCCGAGAATCGAGAGGGTTTGCGCCAAGTGGTAGGCGCCGGGTGCGAACTCCACCACCACGGCTTCGCCGGCGTGGGACTGGCGCGCTTCGCGGGCCCCGGCCAGCGCCTGTCGCAGAAGCGGGGAGGCGTCGACGCCGCCACCCGGGGGCGCCACGTGGATCACCACCTCCGCAAAAGCCGGCGCCGCCGCGCCCAACACCGCCGCAGCGCACACACCACACGCCCATCCAAGGCGCGACGAGCGACCACCGATCCTGACCATTGAGCCGTTCTCCCTCCAGCGTTCACAAGAAACCAATTCGTCCCTGGCGCACGGGCCTCAAGCCTACCCGCATAAAACGCCGCAACATCAACCGAAGGTATAAGCCACCAGCATTTACACGCGAGTTCTGTATATTTTGTGCGACGAGTGTTGTTGTATCCATTGCTATGCTTCCGAACGCAATGTAGGTCCAGAAGAGATTGGGGAACGTGTCGTATCCACGATGGGTTGCGCGCGTTTTGATCCGGGGGCAATGGGGTGGGATCGCGTATCTTGATCCACGGGATGAACTATGCGCCGGAAATCGCGGGCGTCGGCAAATATTCCGGTGAAATCGGCGAGTATCTCGCCACACGCGGCTGCGAGGTGCGGGTCATCACCACGCCGCCCCACTATCCCGGATGGAAACTGCTGGGCGGCTACGGGAACCGTTGGTCGAAAGAGGCTTTGGCGGGCGTCCGCATCTTCCGCTGTCCGCTGTATCTGAACGAGCGGATGCATGGCGTCCACCGCCTGCTGGCGCCGCTGTCGTTCGCGCTGAGTTCGCTGCCCCGCGTGGTGGGGCAAATCCTCACCTTTCGTCCCGATGTGGTCATCGTGGTGGAGCCGACCCTGTTCGGGGCGCCCTATGTGCTGGCCGCCTCTAAGCTGGTGGGCGTCAGAACGGTGCTGCACGTCCAGGACCTCGAGATCGACGCCGCCTTCGCCACAGGGCATCTGCAAGGGGGCGACCTTTTGCGCACCCTCGCGCTCAGCTTCGAACGCGCCTGCCTGCAGAGGTTCGACAAGGTGATCACCATCGCCGACGCCATGGCGGCGCGCATCATCGCCAAGGGTGTCCCGAAGAACAAGGTCGCCGTAATCCGCAACTGGGTCGACCTCGACATGGTGCGTCCGGTGACGGACGCCTCGGCCTATCGGGCGGAACTCGGCCTCGGCCCGGACGATTTCATCGCCCTCTATTCAGGCAATATCGGCGCGAAACAGGGTGTCGGCCTCCTGGTCGAGGCGGCGCGGCGTCTCGCCGGCGAGCGGCGGATCGTGTTCGTGGTCGCGGGGCAGGGCCCCATGCGCGGCGAGGTGGCCAAGGCGGCGAAGGCGCTCGGCAACATCCGGCTGTTGGACTTCCAGCCCGTGGAGCGGTTCTCGGACTTTCTAGGGACAGCCGATCTCCACCTGCTGCCGCAGGAAGCCGGGGCGGCGGACCTGATGCTGCCCTCCAAGCTCGGCGCCATGCTGGCCTCCGGACGGCGCATTGTGGTCACCGCCGATCAAGGCACCGAACTGGCGAGCTTCCTCGGCGCATCCTGCCTGTTCACTCCGCCCGGCGACGCCCGGGCGCTGGCGGATGCGGTGAGGTCCGCCGCCGGCGTTGCCGCTGATCGCCGCCAGATGGATGAGCGCCTGGCGCTGGCCCGCAAACTCTCGAAAACCCTTCTGATCGAAGACTTCTTTCAGGCTATACGCTCGGTCGCCGACCGGGCGCCCGCCCCACCCTGCAGTGCTTCCAAAGGAGCCGTCTAACCATGTCAGTCAGCCGAAACGGCAAGACGGCCCTGGTCACCGGGGTCACCGGCCAGGACGGGGCGTACCTGTCGGAGCTTCTGCTGGAGAAGGGCTATACCGTTCACGGGGTGAAGCGGCGGTCGTCTTCGTTCAACACCGGGCGGATCGAACAACTCTATCAGGACCCGCACGAGCAGAATCAACGCTTCATTCTGCATTATGGAGACATGACGGACTCCACCAACCTGATCCGCATCATCCAGCAGACCCAGCCGGACGAAATCTACAACCTCGCCGCCCAGAGCCACGTGCAGGTGAGCTTTGAGACGCCGGAATATACCGCCAACGCCGACGGCATCGGCACGCTGCGTATGCTCGAGGCGATCCGCATCCTGGGGCTGGAGAAGAAGAGCCGTTTCTATCAGGCCTCGACCTCGGAACTGTACGGCCTGGTGCAGGAGGTGCCGCAAAGCGAGAAGACGCCGTTCTATCCGCGCAGTCCCTATGCCGCAGCCAAGCTCTACGGTTACTGGATCGTGGTCAACTACCGCGAGGCCTATGGAATGCACGCCTCCAACGGCATCCTGTTCAACCACGAGAGCCCGCTGCGGGGCGAGACCTTCGTCACCCGTAAGATCACCCGCGCGGCGGCCGCCATCAAGCTCGGCTTCCAAGACAAGCTCTATCTCGGCAATCTGGACGCCCGGCGCGATTGGGGCCATGCGCGCGAGTATGTCCGCGGCATGTGGTTGATGCTGCAGCAGGATCAGCCCGGCGACTATGTGCTGGCCACCGGCGAGACCACCCTGGTGCGCGATTTCGTGGCCAAAGCTTTCGCCGAGGTCGATATAGCGCTCGACTGGCAGGGCGAGGGTGTGGCGGAGAAGGGAATCTGCAAGGAGACCGGACGCGTCTATGTTGAGGTCGATCCGCGCTATTTCCGCCCCACCGAGGTCGAGCTTTTGATCGGCGATCCCACCAAGGCGAAAGAGAAGCTCGGCTGGGTGCATGAGACCAAGTGGGAGAGCCTGTGCGCGGAGATGGTGGCCGCGGACCTGATCACCGTGGCGCAAGAACGGCGGCGCAATGCCGACTGAAATCTTCTCACTCAAGGGCAAGCGGGTCTGGGTCGCCGGCCATCGCGGCATGGTCGGCTCCGCCATCGTGCGCCGTCTGGCGCGGGAGGACTGCGAGGTTCTGACGGTAGGGCGCGATCAGGTCGATCTGCAGGACCAGGCCGCCACCCGCGCCTGGGTGATGCAGGCCCGGCCCGATGCGGTATTCCTGGCCGCCGCCAAGGTCGGCGGCATCCTGGCCAACGACATCTATCCGGCCGACTTTCTCTACGACAACCTTATGATCGAGGCCAATATCGTCGAGGCCGCGTTTAGGGCCGAGGTGCAGAAGCTCATGTTCCTCGGCTCGAGCTGCATCTACCCCAGGCTGGCCTCCCAGCCGATCTCGGAGGATGCGCTGCTGACCGGTCCGCTGGAAGAGACCAACCAGTGGTACGCCATCGCCAAGATCGCCGGCATCAAGCTGGTGGAGGCGTATCGCCGCCAGCACGGGGCCGACTACATCTCCGCCATGCCCACCAACCTCTATGGACCGGGCGACAACTTCGACCTCGACACCAGCCACGTGCTGCCGGCCCTGATCCGCAAGGCGCATGAGGCCAAGCTCGGCGGCGCCGATCATATCGTCATCTGGGGTACGGGCACGCCGCGCCGCGAGTTCCTGCACGCCGACGACTGCGCCGACGCCTGCGTCTACCTGATGAAGACCTATTCCGACACCGGGCACGTGAACGTCGGCTCGGGCGAGGACCTCACCATCCGCGAGCTGGCGGAACTGGTCTGCGAAGCGGTGGGGTTCGACGGCGGGATCGTCACCGACCCCAGCAAGCCCGACGGCACGCCGCGCAAGCTGATGAGCGCCGACAAGATCCGGGCCTTAGGGTGGACGCCCTCCATCGCCCTACGAGACGGGATCACCCGAGCCTATAGATGGTTTCTGGCGAACCCAAGTCTAGATGTCTAGTCGTTTCGGATGGAATCATCCGACGTGAATCATGCTCTAAACTCAAAGTGTAGACCCTGATTCACGGTTCAATATGAGCCGATCAGGGTCTGGGCGGCTGAGGTCAGCGGCGATCCGTTCGCCTTGCGGCGCCCTCGGCGAAGGCGAACGCCAAAGCCTGTGCCCAGCAGCAGCGCCAGCGTCAGGACGATGGAATAGTGCTCCAGGCCAAGGTCGAGCAGCCCCTGGCCGAAAGCGACGAGGGCCAGCATCAGGCTTCCCGCCAGCCAATGGCGCCCAGAACGGCCGCGACGCCAGGCCTGGGCGCCGATCGCGCCGAGGATGATGAGGACGGCCAAGGCCATTCCGGCGAGCGCAACGACACCGGCCTGCTCCAGCCATTGCAGATAGACCTCGTGCATCGCGCCGATGTTGAACAGGGAGCCGAAGGTGGCCTCATCGCCCAGCCGCCGATTGAGTTCGACGAAGCTGCCGAAACCATGTCCAAGCAGCGGGCGGTCGAACACCATGCCCAGATGCGCGCGGTATATGCCGAGGCGGAAGGCGAGATCGCCCCCCGCGCTGACCAGTCGGAACGAGATGGTGACCCAGAGCACAACCATCGCCACCACGACCAGCGGCGCCAGGTAGAGCAGGCTCTTCGCCGTTCTGGCGGCGAACGACAGCTGGATCGCCACGGCGACGACGCACAGGATCAGCCCCGACCGCGACCGGGTGAGCCCAAGGTCGATCACGGACAGGGCTGCGGCGCCGACCGCCAGCCAGAGCAGGATTTGACCCAGCCGCGGGCGCCCCCGCCGCTCCCCGTCGCGCACGCGATCGAGCACGATCGATACGCAGCTTACCGCGCTCAACGCGAACATCAGACCGGCGCTGTTAGGACTGCCGAAGGCGCCGGCGAGCCGTTCCACGGTCTGGAAGCCGGGGACGAGGTGGGGAGGCGTGAGCTGGAACTGGACGAGGCAGACAGCGGAAAAGACCAGGATCGCGCCGGCCAGCGCCAGCTGGAAATACAGCAGGTGGCGATGAGACCAGCCGATCGTACAGCCGACGACGAATAGGGCGGCCACCCCATAGAGCCGGATCAGGGCCAAAAGGGCGTATTCCCGATCGAAGCCCGCCATGCATGACTGGATCAGGGCCACTCCAAGCGGTGCGAGAAAGCCCAGGCCGGCCAGCCACAGCACCCGGTCGGAGAGGATGAGGCCGCTGTCCGGCGTGATGGCCAGAACCACCGCGGCGATGGCGGAGACGGCGAGCGCCATACAGAGCGCCGGCGCCATGGCGAAACCGCCGGCCAGCGCATGACCGGTGAAGATCACCCCCAGCGACCCCACGATCGCCAGCCCCGCCGCCGCATCGGAGCGCCGATGAGCGCTCATGATCCGAACGTCGGGGTGCAGGGTGAGCGCCTGCGCTCGACCCGGAAGAAGTTCAGCGCGGCGGCGAAGCGGCCCACGCGATCCTGGACCTGACCCGGCAGGCTACGCATGGCGTCGGGGGCCACCCCTCCCAGGCAGCGCATTTCGCGAAACGCGGTCACCCGGTCCGCCGGGGCCAGGGCCGTCCAGTGGTTATAGGCGAAGCGCAGACGGCCCGGGCCATAGGTGTAATCCAGCGGGCTGAGGGCGTAGCTCCTGCGCAGCAGATCGACGGCGGTGGGCGAAAGCTGGTCGTGGTCGGCGGCCATGACCACATCCATGCGGGTCAGCCAGGCCCTGACGCGGCGGGGGGAGACGGCCAGGGCCGCGTCGATCTCCCGCATCGCCGTCGGCGCCTCGGCCCACCGGCGGGGCGAACTCGCCAAGGCCTCGGCCTCGACGATGCGCGGGGTCGACAAAGGCAGAACCGCGCCGACCGTGTCGATCACGCCGGTGGCCTCCGGATGGGCCAGGGCGAAGGCCATCAGCGCCGCGGCGATGACCACGACGCCGCTCAGCGCGACGAAGGCCCACCGTATGACCCGTCCGACCCCCGACGCCCCAGGCCTCACACCCCTCTTCAGCATGTCGAGCCGCCCCTTGCCCGCGCCGTCGGTTCACGGGCGAGGCCGATCGGAGCGGCCCACGGCCGCACCCGATCCGCTCCCCCATACCCCGATGCGTCCGCCCTAGCTCTCCAGAACCGGTTGGCGGGCGTCGGCGGCGTCATAGGCCCGGCCATAGGCCTGGCCGCCATAGGCGCCGCCGTAATAGCTGCGGTAGGAGCGGTAATAATAGCCCGCATCGCCGTAACCCGAGCGCGCCTGTTCCTTCATATCCACCTGGGTCAGACAGACGCCGGCCATGTGGGCGCCGACCGACTCCAGTTGCTTCAAGGCATTCTCCACCGCCTTGCGGGGCGTCTTGCGCCAGCGGGCGAGGAACATGGTCACGTCGGCCTTGGGCGCCAGGATGCGGGTATCGGCCACAGGCAGCACCGGAGCGGTATCGAGCAGCACCACCTCGAAGCGACGGCGGAGTTCTTCCAGCAGGCGGTCCATCGCCACGGAGGCAAAGACATCCTTCGGCGTGAAGGAGGCGCGCGCCAGCGGCAGGAACATCAGCCCCGTGGCTTCGTCGGCCACCAGCGCCTGATCCAGCGTCGCCGTGCCGCCGAGCACTTCCAGAAGGCCCACGGTGGGCTCCTCCTTGAACAGACGGTTCACGGTGCGGCGCCGAAGATCGCAGTCCACCACGATGGTGGCCGTGCCGCCCATGGCCATGACCCGGCCGAGGCAGATCGAGGTGGTGGTCTTGCCTTCGCCCGGCAGGGCGGAGGTGATGGCCACCACCCGCACCGGCTCGCCGATCCGGGCGAACATCATCGAGGTCTTCAGGCTGCGGAACGACTCGGCGAAGCTGGAAAGCGGGTGTTCGACCACAAAGCGGGTCGGCACGATCTTGGAGCCGCGCGTCCCCTCCTGTTTGTCGAGCGTCGAGGACACCGCGGGGATGGAGCCGAGGTGCGGGACGCCGAGCAGTTTTTCCACGTCCTCGGAGGTGAACAGTCCGCTTTCCAGCATCTCCACCAGCACCACTGCGGCGGCGGCGGCGGCGATGCCGAGCACCAGGCCCAGCGCCGCGTTCAGCGGCTTGTTGGGGAAGCTGGCCTTGGTGGGGATCTTGGCCTGGGACACCACGCGGGCGTCGGACTGTTCGATGCCTTGTTCGGCGGTGGTCTGCTTGAAGCGGTCGAGGAAGGACTGGTAGAGGCCGCGCACGGAGTCGGCGTTGCGCTGCAACTCGTTCAGCCGCACCGACGCCGCGTTGGACGAGGCCAGCGAGCCCTTGGATGAAGACAGGCTGCCGTTCAGAGAGGCGGCGCGCTGACGCGCCACCTGCACCTGCGCCTCCAGGTTGGAGGTCACGCGGCGAACCTCAGACTGGATCTGGGCGTCCATGTCCGCCAGTTGGCGCTGGGCCTTCAGCATTTCGGGGTGACGCGGCCCATAGCGGCCGGCCAGGTCGGCCACCTGGCTCGACAGGTCGGCCCGCTTTTGGCGCAGCTGCGAGATGGTCTGGGACGCCAGGGCGTCGCCCAGGTCGTCGCCGTTCGAGCCTTTGGCGAGTTGTTCCTTCGCGGTGTTCAACTTCGCTTCCGCCTCGGCCTGCTGGGCGCGGGCGGTGGCCATCTGGGTATTGAGGTTGGAGATTTCCTGCTGGGTGATGGTGGCGCCGGCCTCGCTGCTCGCCATCAGGCCGTTGGCGGAACGATAGGCCTGGACAGCGGCCTCGGCCTGTTCGACCTGGCCGCGCAGGCCGGTCAGGCGGCTGTTCAGCCAATCGGAAGCGCGGCGGGTGGCGTCGAACTTGGAATCCAGCTGCTCGAGCAGGTATTTCTCGGCGAAGGTGTTGGCGATCTTGGCCGACTTTTCGGGCGAGGTGGATTCGAAGGAGACCTGGATCACATAGGTCAGGCCTTCGCGGTGCACCTTCAGGCGCTTCAGGACGCTCTCGACGATGGCCTGGTTTCGCACCTCGGGGGAGGTCGGCTTGCCGCCGAAATGCGGAATCCAACTCGTCAGGGGCGAGCCCTCGGTGAATTCCGGGTCGGTGTCGAGGTGGAGCGTGTCGATCACCTTCTGGGCCAGGGTGCGCGACTTCAGCACCTCCACCTGGGTGTCGACCGCGGCGGAGTCCACCGGCATACCCGACAGCACCTGCTGGATATCCACCACCTTCTCCTGGCGGCTGTCGAGCATCACGCTGGCGGTCGCCGTATAGCGGGGCTGCAGGACGAAGGTCACCAGCATGGTCAGGGCGAACACCGTGAGCACGATGGCGATGAACAGCCGCTGGCGCCGACGAAAGGCGGCGATGTGGCGGTGCAGGTCGATGACCGCCCGGTTCGGCGCCGCAAGCTGCGACCCCATCTCAGATTCCATCAAACGCACGTCCATGTCCCACTCCCGAGCGAGGCGGAATGAGCCCGCCTGTCGTCAATAGAGGCCGAGGGTAAAGTTCGGCTGAAATAGCGCGCCTTGGATCGACAACGATCGGCGACGATGTATCAATATAACACGATAGAGCCTCGCGGCCTTTGGCGCCACGAAGCTTGCTGCACAAAAGACGCCAATCACCGCAGCGCGACGAATAGTCCGAACCCCGCTCCAGATACTATGATAGGTAGTGAAACAGGAATTCTCTACCTGGCGGAGATCGCTCTTCACCGGTTCAAAACGCGTAGGTGAGTGTGGCGTAGAGGCGGTTGACGTCGAACTTGGCGCCGGCGCGGGTTCCGGAGGAGTCCTGGTTGTAGTGGCTGTAGGTCAGGTTCAGGGTCACCGCCCGGTTCATCAGGTACCTGGCCCCGACGCTCTCGCCGGTGCGCGTGTCGGAGCGGTCGTAGCTCTGGTAGTCGTCCTTGCCGTAGGTCAGGGCGGCGTTCAGCAGCACGTTGCGCAAGAGTTCGTGGTCGATGCTGGCGGCGAGGTTGGTGGAGGTATAGCCGCCCACATTGGGGATGCCCGCGTCCTCGGGGGTCCTCGCCCCCGAGACCGTCACCGTGGTCAACTGGGTGGGGAACCACTGCACCAGCCCGCTGAACGAGAAGCCGGTGATCCTGGAATAGATCGCGCTGTCGTACTTCTGGTACAGATAGCCCACCCCCACCTCGCCGCGCATCAGGTGGCTGAGGTCGAAATTGGCCCCCACCCGCACGATGACCCCGTTGGAGCTGCGGCTGGCCTCGCCCGGCAGTTCGTCGCGATAGTCGCGCTGGTTGACGATCACCTGGCCGAACACCGAGGTGTCCGGGACCAGGGCGTACTCCGCCTTGCCGGACTCGGTGAACTGGGTGTGGTCGCGGTCGCGCTCGTAGACGAGCCCGCCGCCGAAGGCCGGCACATTGTCGTAGGTGTAGTCGTCGATGCCGAACCGCCCGGAAAGCCGCAGCCGCGGCGTGGCGAAGGTTCCCTCGCCATAGGCCCGCGCCACGTCGTACTGCACCGGCCGGATGGCGAAGCCCGGCGAGGAGGAGGAGGTGCGCGGCTCGGTGTCGCGCTCATAGCTGGCGCCCCCGGCCAGGCCGAGGTCGTGCGACACGTCCACCCGCCCGTCCCCGCCCACCAGATAGTCGGTGGTCTGCTCCTTGCTGTCGCGGGCATAGAGGTCGGTGTTCACATTGGCGAACAGGTTCAGCGCGTTGCGGCTCCAGTTGGAGCGCGCCACCACCGCCGGCTCCAGCCGGAAGATGGTGTCCGACCGCGTATTGCTGCTCGTGGCCAGGATGTTGTCGTTGCCCTCCACCGTGCCGGTGAGCGAGGGCAGCACGCTGAACGCCCCCAGATGCACCGTTAAAGGCGCGTACTCCGGCCGCGGCCGGTCGTTCACGCTCACATTGCGGTCCCGCGCAAACAACCCCTCGCGCAGCAACGCCCCGTCGTCCTGCGCCAACACCCCCGTCGCCGGCAACATCGCCGCCAGGACAAGACCCGGCATGACCTTGGATATTCCCATCTGGACAACCCCACATTGCCAGGCGACAGACAAAAGTTCGCCGCCACACGATGCACGCGTGGCGGCAAGGCGACACGGTCCGCGAACCTGCGGACCTCAAAAAGCGTCTAAACGCGAAGCCTAGGGCTGGCTGCCGTAAGGCACGGTGCCACCACCGCCGCCACCGCCGCCGCCCGAACCCCCGCTGCCGGAGCTGGTCGAAGAGCTGTTCGAGCCGCTGGTCGTTCCCGTCGAGCCGGCGTTGCCGCTGCCCGACTGGTTGGCCGCCTGTTGCTGGATCACGGTCTTCTCCGCGCTCACACCCGCCGACACGCCGGGGATCGAGGCCACCGACGCCGAGAGCAGGCCGACCGCCGCGTCGATCAGAGCCGGCGCCGCCGCCGGATCCACGCCGTTCTGGGCGATGAAGGCGTCGATGGCGCTCTGCACCGCCGCCTTACGCGCGGCCGTGGCCGCCGCATCGGTCCCGGTGACGCTGTTCGAGGCGCTGGTGATGGCCGCGGCCAAGCTGGCGGCCTGGCTGGTCTGCGCCACGGCGGACACCGGGGCCAGGACGGCGGCGCCGACGAGGGCGCCCGACATCAGGGCGACGGCGCCGAACATTGCTTTAACGTTATTGGACATTGCGTTCCCCTTAACTCTGCCGACCAATACCTGCACTGACCGCCCAGAGTCTAGCCCAGCTCACCGAATTGGGGAAAAATCGCGGCATAATTCATGATGCACAGGGTGAATGCCCAAATAACCGGCGCACCGACCCCCGCTCGTCACAAGCTCTAACCGCCCCCTTCGCCGCCGGGCAACTCGAAAGCTTCAAACTCGCCTAAAGGTTTACTCGAAACCACGAGGCAACTTTGATTAGAAGTAGTAACCGCTAGATCGGACGTTTTTTGCCTGCAGACAATGACTGCGCGTCTCAATCCGCTCGATGCGCCTTAGCCGCGGTTCACCGATAAGCGTCAGCCTTGCACAGGTAGAGCTGCACGTAATCGCGCAGGCCGGCCTCCAGATCGAAGAAGGGGTGCACGTAGCCGATCGTCCGCAGGCGGTCCATCCGGGCCTCCGTGAAGTATTGGTATTGGCCGCGGATGTCCTCGGGCGTATCCACATAGGCGATGGCCGGGGGCCGGCCGGCGGCGGCGAACAGGCCCTGCGCCAAATCCCTGAACGAGCGGGCGTGGCCGGTTCCAAGATTGTAGATGCCCGCGACGCCTTCCTTGTCCACGAGCCAGGCGGCCACGGCGGCGGCATCCTTCACATGGACGAAATCGCGCAGCTGGCCGCCGTCGGCATAGTCGGGATGGTGGGAGCGGAACAGCGTCACCCCTTCCCCATCCCTCACCTTGGGCCAGATTTGCGCGGCGACGGACTTCATCTGGCCCTTATGGTATTCGTTGGGACCATAGACGTTGAAGAACTTCAGCCCGGCCCAGTTCGGCGGCGCGTGGCCCCGGTCCGCCTGGCGGCGGGCATAAAGATCGAACAGCGCCTTGGACCAGCCATAGGGGTTGAGCGGACGAAGGCGTGAGAGCGAGGCCATATCGTCCGCATCGTCGAACCCTTCAGCGCCGTCCCCATAGGTGGCGGCGGAGGAGGCGTAGACCAGCCCGATCCCCTGCCCCGCGCACCAGTTCCACAGATCGCGCGACAGGGTGAAGTTGGTGTGCAGGATCAGGTCGGCGTCCGGCTCGGTGGTGGCGGAGACGGCCCCCATGTGCACCACGGCGTGCAGTTCGCCCGCGTGGGCGTCCAGCCAGTCGAACAGGTCCTCAGGCGCCACGAAGTCGCAGATCGGATGCTTGGCCAGGTTCTTCCACTTGCCCTCGGCCGCGGCGCCCAGAACGTCGCACACCGCGACGTCATAGCCGCCCTGCTCCAGCAGCGTGGCGACGATGTTGGAGCCGATGAAGCCCGCGCCGCCCGTGACCATGGCCAGCCGGCGGCTCATGGTCCTGCGTCCCTCTGCCCGCCCATGCGGCCGATGAGGGCGGTGGTGGAGTGGCCCTCCACGAGGGGGGCGAGATACACCCGGCCGCCATAGCCCCGCACCTCCGCGTGGCCCACCACGGTCTCCACCGTATAGTCCGCACCCTTGACCAGCACATCGGGGCGGATGGCCTCGATCAGGCCGAGCGGCGTCGGTGCATCGAAGGCGGTGATCAGGTCCACCGACGACAGCCCGGCCAGCACCAGCGCCCGGCTCTCCAGATCGTTTACCGGCCGCCCATCCCCCTTCAGCCCGCGCACCGAGGCGTCGGTGTTCAGCGCCACGATCAGCCGGTCGCAGGCGGCGCGGGCCTTTTCCAGATAGCTCACATGCCCGCGGTGCAGGATATCGAAACAGCCGTTGGTGAAGCCGACCTTCAGCCCCTCAGCCCGCCAGCGCGCCACCGTCGCCAGCAGGCCCTCTAGCGACATCACCTTGGCCTCGGCGGGCGCCAGGTGGCGGCTCATCTCCGCCTCCATCAGCTCCTGCGGCGTGACGATGGCGGTGCCGACCTTGCCGACCGCGACGCCGGAGGCGAGGATGGCCAGCTCCACCGCCCGCCCAAGATCGGCGCCCGAGGCCAAGGCCACGCCCAGGGCCGCCAAGGCCGTATCGCCGGCGCCCGAGACGTCGAACACCTGGCGCGCCACGCCATGGAAATGCCGCACCGGCCGGCCGCGCTCGGCCAGCGACATGCCCTTGCCGGCGCGGGTGACGACGATGGCGCCCGCTTCGCAGTCGGCCAGCGCCTTGGCCAGCGCCGCCTCCACCTCCTCCTCGCTCTCGCACGGCAGGTCGGTGGTCAGCGACAGCTCCCGCGCATTGGGCTTGATCAACGCCACGGGTCCGTACTTGGCGAAGCTGCGGCCCTTGGGATCGACGATCACCGGCGCGCCTGTGGCCGCCGCCGCGCGCACCGCCGCGATCACCTCCACGGTCGCCACGCCCTTGGCGTAGTCGGACAACAGGATCGCCCCCTTGCCCGGCGCGGCGTCGGCCACCGCGTCCGCCAGACTTCCGATACCGCGCTTGTCCGGCGCGCGGGCGTCTTCCGCATCCAGGCGGAGCAGCTGCTGGCCCCCCGCGACGAAGCGGGTCTTCACCGTGGTCCGCCGTCCGCGCTCGGCGACGATGCGGCCCTCAAGCCGGGGTTCGGCCTCGATCAGCCCGGCCAGGGCGTCGGCCTCGCCATCGTCGCCGACGAGGCCGACCAGCTCGGTGTGTACGCCCAGCGCCGCCGCATTGCGCGCCACGTTGCCCGCCGCCCCCAGCATGGAAACCTCGCGCCGGTGGGTCATTACCGGGATCGGCGCCTCGGGCGAGATGCGGTCCACCTCGCCATAGACATAGCGGTCGATCATCAGGTCGCCGAGGCAGAGCACGCGCGCGCCGGCCGCCCGTTCGAGCAGGGACTGGATTTCCGAAAGGCTCAGCACGCGTCAGGGTCCATTCTCGGGTGTGCATATCCCGCCTCGCGGGGTTGCGCACAACCCCTGCCGCTCATAGAGCCTGCGCCGACGGCGGAGACCCATCCCGTGAGCGAACCGACCAGCCCCGCCCGCGTGCTGCAGGGCAAGACCTATGCCGACGCCATCCGCGCCGAAGTGGCCGCCGGAGTCGTGCGGCTGCAGGCGGAGCGCGGCGTGACGCCGGGCCTGGCGGTGGTGCTGGTGGGCGAGGATGCCGCCAGCGCCATCTATGTGCGCGCCAAGGGCGAACAGACCCTCGCCGCCGGGATGCACTCGGAGACCCACCGCCTGCCCACGCAAACCACGCAGGACGACCTCGAAGCGCTGATCAGGCAGCTCAACGCCGCGCCGCACATCCACGGCATCCTGGTCCAGCTTCCCTTGCCCGCGCACCTGGATTCGGCGCGGGTGATCGCCTGTATCGATCCTGACAAGGACGTGGACGGGCTCACGGTGACCAGCGCCGGACGCCTGGCCACGGGCGCCGAGGGGCTGGTTCCCTGCACGCCCCTCGGCTGCATGATCCTGCTACGGGACGCCGTGGGCGAGCTGAGGGGCAGGACGGCGCTGGTGCTCGGCCGGTCCAACCTGATGGGCAAGCCGATGGCGCAGCTGCTGCTCGCCGCCGACTGCACGGTGACGGTGGCGCACTCCCGCTCGAAGGACCTGCCGGCGCTGTGCCGCGCCGCCGACATCCTGGTGGCGGCCGTCGGTCGCCCCGAAATGGTCAGGCGCGACTGGATCAAGCCGGGCGCCGTGGTGATCGACGTCGGCATCAACCGTGTGCCCTCCAGGGACCCGATCAAGGCGGCGGAGGGCAAGACCCGCGTGGTGGGCGACGTGGCGTTCGCGGAGGCGGCGGAGGTGGCCGGCGCGATCACCCCGGTTCCTGGCGGGGTCGGCCTGCTCACCGTCGCCTGCCTGCTGCAGAACACGCTTGGCGCCGCGGAGCGGATCGCCGCGCGGGGTTAGGCGGCCCCCGGCGCCACCTGATCGGCCACCGCGTCGAACTCGGTCCAGAAGATCGCGCGGCGATCGTCGGTCTCCATCAGGATTTCGTGGAAGGCGCCGGGGACCTCCACGCACCGCCCCTTGGGCGCGCGCTTCGCTACCGCCTGCGCCGCCGCGTTGTCGCACAGCCGTTCCATCTCGGCGATGACGATGGTCAGCGGGATCGGCAGGGTGTCGATCCGTCGCGAGGCCCGCACCCGCGAACACAGGGTCAGCGCGAACAACACCCAACCAAACGTCGGCCCGCTGATCCGCGCCTCGGGTCTGGCGCGGAGCTGGGCCTTGAACACCTCGTAGCGGCGCTCGTCATGGGTCAGGATATTGCCGTCGAAGGTCTCGTCGAACGGGTCGATGGCCGGCGCGGCATAGGTCCCGCCCCGCCCGACCATGGACATGACGCCCGACAGCATCAGCGCCGAGCGCGGCTTCAGCTTGCCGAGGTTCAGCCCCAGCATGGGCGCGGACAGCACCGCGGCGGCGAAGCGGGTCTCACCCTCGGCCAGCAACAGACTGGTGAGGCCGCCGCCCATGGAGTGGCCGACGCCGATCCAGGGCCGGGGCAGGCGCGTCTCGAAGGCTTTGACCATGTGCTTGAAGTCGGAGACGAAGGTGCGCCAGCCGCTGGCGTGGCCCGCCAGCGGATCCTTCAGCCGCCGCGCCGACAGGCCCTGGCCGCGCCAGTCGTGGACCAGCACGGTAAAGCCGCGCCCGGTCAGCTCGCGCACCACCTCGAAATACTTCTCGATCGGTTCGGAGCGGCCGGGGCTGAGGATCACCGAGCCGCGGGCTTGCCGCTCCGCTGGAAACAGGGCGGCGCGCAATTGAGCCCCATCCGCGCCGCCGTACCACTCCGCGCCGCCCGGCGGGGTCGGGGCCTCGGCGATGGAGATCAGCGGCGCGGCCGCCCCCATCAGCCGCGCGCCCGCGCCAGCAGCGGCTGCAGTTTCATGGCCACGGCCATATCGCCGTTGATCTTCAGCTTGCCGGTCATGAAGGCCATGGTCGGATCGAGCTGCCCTTTGGCCAGTTTCTCGAAATCGTCCTTCTTGACGATGACGGTGCAGTCGGCCGGCGCGTCGTCGTTGGTCACCTCGGCGCCGTTGATATGGATGAAGCCGTCGCCCTTCAGGTCGAACTTCAGGCTCTTGCCAAGGCCGCTGTCGGCGCCGACGGCGAGCTTGAATTGGTCGGTGATCTCTTCCAGCGTGGCCATCGCGCGCTCCCAGACAAGGCAGGGCGACTAACCATGCTTCGCGCCTTCGCGCAAAGGATAGGGACGGGGCCCCTACTCCAGACTCACCAGGCTCGGCGTTCGCGCCAGGCGCAGGGTTCGCGCGCCCGGCACGGCGGCGGGATCATAGGCCGGGGCGCCCTTGATCAGCGGCAGCGGCAGGGTCTTGCCGTCCGCCGTCACCGCCACGCCGGAGCCCGCGCCGACGAAGGTGGCCGCCTTCACCCTGGGCGCCATCAGGGCCATGACCCCGGCCGCGCGACGGATGGCGGCGTTGGCCTGGTCGATGGCTGCCTGACACTCGGCGGCGCCGATCTCCCGCGCCGGAGAAATGGAAGTCGCCATGTCCAGGCGAACGTTGAACTTCACGCCCGGCGGCGCGTCGATGGCCACCTGGGCGTGGGCGGCAAGGTCGGCGGCGCTCGGCACGCGCTCCACCTGGCCGGTGGATGACAGGGCCATGGGCGTGCGCTTGCCGTTGACGACGAGGGCGAAGTGGACGTCGGTCGCCGGCTTGCCGTCGTGAACGAAGACGTAGTGCAAGGCCAACGCGGAGCGGTCCGCCACGGGCGTGGCGTAGAACTTGTCCAGCATCGGAAACAACTTGGCCGCATCGGCCAGGCGCTCTTGCGCCCGCGCGGCGAAGGCGGCGACCAGGACGAGGAGCAGGGCGGCGACGGGCGCGTATCTCATGGTTTGGTGAACCTCAGGGTCATGCGGTCGGGCTCGCCGATGTCGTCGTACTTCTTGTGATTGAACAGCGGATTGGGCGGCTTGCCCATGGGGGAGGAGCGGCGGGTGGGCGGCAAGGTCCAGACGCCGAAGGGATGATCCCTCGTGTCCCTGGGGTTGGCGTTGATCTCGCTGGCGCCGTCGAAGCGGAAGCCGGCCTCGCCCGCCAGTTGCTTGACGAAGTCGGTCTGCACATAGCCGGACAGCGCGGTGGGGTCCTGCGTCTGGCCCACGGCGCCCCGCGGCTGTTCGATCCCCAGCACGCCGCCGTGGCGCAAGGCGGCGAAGGCGTCGCGGAACGCCTTCTCGGCGATGCCCGCCGCCATCCAGTTGTCGAGATTGAAGAACAGCACGAGGTCCGCCGACCCGGCCGGGGCCAGGGCGCCGGAGTGCGGCCCGAAGGCGGTGAACGCGATCGGACCATAGAGGTCGGGCCGCGAGGAGAACTGCTTGCGGTACGCCTCCACCACCTGCTCCGCCGCCCGGTCGTCCGGGTTCGGGGTCTCCAGGTTGGCGGCGTAGAGCTTGCCCTTGGTGGCGGCCAGAAAGGGGGCGATGATGTCGGTGTACCAGCCGGCCCCCGGCCAGACCTCCACCACCGTCATGCCGGGTTGCAGGCCGAAGAACTGCAGGGTCTGCAAGGGGTGGCGCGCGGCGTCGCGTCTGCGGTCCGCGGATTGGCGCCAGTCGCCGTTCACCGCCCACTCGATCGTGCCGTGGTCGGGCTGGTCCGCGCCGCCGGACGCGGCGTTCGCTGCCGCCACCTTACCCCTGCGCCCGCAGGCGCCGAGCGCCAGCGCTCCGGCCAACCACAGGCGTCGCGACAGCATCGACGACAGCCTCAGCCCGGCTTCCTGAAGCGCAGCGTCATCCGGTCGCTCTCGCCGATGGCGTCGTACTTGGCGTGGTCGAAGGCGGGATCGGGCTTACCGTCGGCGGAGGCCTGGCGCGAGGGCGGCAACGTCCAGACACCGAACGGGTGGTCCTTGGTGTCCTTCGGGTTGGCGTTGATCTCCGACTGCGCGTCCAGCACGAAGCCCGCCTTCTTCGCCGCGGCGATCACCGTGGCGGTGGCGATGTAGCCGTCCTTCATCCCCGCCGTCTCGGGACGCGGATCGGCGCGGTGATCCTCCACCGCCAGATAGCCGCCGGGCTTCAGCGCGGCATAGGCGTCGCCCATGATCTTGTCGATGCGTCCCGCCGGCGCCCAGTTGTGCAGCTCGCGCGAGGTCAGCACGATATCCACCGAGCCCGGCGCGGCGAAGGGCGCGGACTTGGGGCCGAAATTGGCCAGCTCGACCTTACCGTAAACGGCGGCGTCGGCGAACCTGGCGGCGAAGGTTTCGCGGCCCTTCTTGCCGCCCTCCGACAGGGCGGGGTTGTTGAGATCGGCCACCCCGGCGATGTAGCGCCCGCCGGTGAGCCGCTCGTAGGGGGCGAGGATCTGGGTCCAATAGCCGCCGCCGGGCTCCAGGTCCGCCACCACCGTACCGGGATGCAGGCCCCAGAAGGTCAGGCTCTCCAGCGGATGGCGGTACTTGTCGCGGGCCTTGTCGGCGGCGGGGCGCCACGCGCCGGCGATGGCCTCCACCAGGGGCGCATCCTCGGCGAACTTCGGCGGCCCGGCCTTCACCGCGCCGGGGATGCCGGGCTTGGCCAGCGCCGCGCTCCCCATACCCAGGACGGGCGCAAGCGCCAGCATCGTCGCCGCAGCGAGCATGGATCGTAAGGTCATCATGGTCGGCCCCGACATCTAGAAGCCGCACCCTCCCCGGCCGTTGCGGCGAAAGCAAGGCCCCTCTTGCGCGGCGAGGCGGCCTTCCCATTTCTTCGCTGCACGGACGCCGATGTCGGGTCCGGCGGGCCACGACGACGCCATACGGGTCGCCAGGGTCCGATTTCATAGCGCTTCGGCAGACGCAGGCCGGGGCGTCGCAACCTTGCTCATGAAGGAGGATGCATATGCGTACCGTTGATTTCACCCCGCTTTACCGTTCCGTCGTCGGGTTCGACCGGCTGGCGACCCTGCTCGAGGCCGCGGCCAAGAGCGAGGGGCCGAACGGCTATCCACCCTACAATATCGAGACCATCGGCGAGAACGCCTATCGGATCGAACTCGCCGTCGCCGGCTTCAAGCCGGACGAGCTGGATATCCAGGTGAGGGAGAACCTGCTCACCGTCACGGGGGCCAAGGCCGCCAATGACGAGGCGCGCCAGTACCTGCACCGCGGCCTCGCCGCGCGCAATTTCGAGCGCCGCTTCCAGCTCGCCGACTATGTGCTGGTCACCGACGCCAACCTGTCAGACGGCCTGCTCTCCATCGCCCTGAAGCGCGAACTGCCCGAGGCCCTGAAGCCGCGCAAGATCGAGATCGGCCAAGGCGCCGCCTTGATCGAAGCCGCAGCCAAGGCGGCGTAACCGTCCGTCTTACCGGCTGAATCGGCAGGGCGACTCCGGACATGGAGCCGTCCTGCCGATGTACCCTTTCCTGTCATCCCGGACGGCCCGGAACGGGCCGATTCGGGACCTCGACCAGCATCTCGGTCTGCTCTGGGTCCCGGCTCTACGCTACGCTTCGGCCGGGATGACAGTGAGGTAAGCCGCCCCGAAGCACGCGCCGCCCTTTCAACCGGTTCTAAGCCGCCGCCTTCACCACCCCGGTGGCGCCGTCCAGCGCCGCGCCGGTAAAGCTGGCGGTTTCGAGCAGGGCCCCGGTCAGGGCGGCGGCGTGCAGGTCGGCGTTGTCGAAGATCGCGCCCGGCGCCTGCAACCCCTCGCCGCGCAGATAGCGCATCCGCGCGCCGGTGAAGTTGGTGGGCGTGTTGCGGCCGGGCGCGATGGGCAAGGGCCCGGCCAGGGCCTGGCGCATGGAGGTCTTGGTCAGATTGGCGCCCATGAAGCGCGCGCCGCGCAGGTCCGCGCCGTTCAGGTTGGCGCCGCGCAGATCCGCCCCCTCGAAGTTCGCCCCCTGCAGCCGGGCACCGGAGAGGTCCATGCCCACCATGCAGGCGCCGCGCGCCGACAGGGCCGGCATCGACAGCCCCTTCAGCCCGGCGCCGAGGATGCGCAGGTCCTCGTTGTCGAAGCTGGCCGGACGCCCCTCGGCCCCACCGCTCATCAGCCATTTCTGATTGCCGAGCGCCTTGGCCATGAGTTGGGCGATGCGCGCCTGGTTGTCGCCCGGCGGATCGCGCAGGGCGCCGGAGAGATCGGCGCCGGAGGTGCGCGCCCGGCCCACGTCCACCCCCACCAGCACCGCGCCGCGCAGATTGGCGCCCTCCAGGTTCGCGCCGCCGACCTCGGCGTCCTGCAGGATCGCGCCGGCGAGGTTGGCGTCCTTCAGGTTGGCGCCGTTCAGCTTGGCCCCCCGCATCGAGCAGTCGGTGAAATCGGCGCAAAAGGCGCTCGACCCGTCCATCTGCGAGTCATCGAGCACCGCGCCGGAGAGATCAGCTTCGTCCAGTTCGCCCGGCCGCATCACGTGGCGCATGGACTCCAGCCCCTTGAGCCTGTCCGCCACGGCGATCCGCCCGACGCGAAAGTCCGCGCCGCTGAGGTCGGCCTGGCTGAGGTTGGCGCCGCGCAGGCTCGCACCCCGCAGGTCCGCCCGGCGCAGGATCGCGCCGCGCAGGTTGGCCCGTCGCAGGTCGCAGCCGAACAGGTTGGCGCGCTCGAAATTGGCGCCCTGGGCGATCACATCCTCCAGGCACGCCCCGGACAGGTCCGCCTCGGCCAGGTTCCGCTCGGAGAGCACAAGGCCGGTCAGGTTGGCGAAGCTCAGGACCGCGCGCCGCCCCCCCGGGCGCCCCTCGATCAGCCGCTCATGCGCGTCGAGGGTGCAGTCGAGCTCGCCCTGGCTCATCGGGCGTCGGGCGATGGTACGGGGCGTGGTCAGGGGGGCCTCCTCTTCAACGGCGCAGTCTAGCGCAAGGAGGTGGCTTAGCCGTTAACCGCGATCGACGGTCAGTCGCGGGGCAATCCGCGTGCGCCCGCGGTCTGGGCCTCCACCAGATCGAGCAGGCGGACATTGGCGCCGATCATGATGGCGCGCTCGAAATCCGCGTCCTTCATCACCGCGCGGCGGAGGTCGGCCCGGGTCAGGTCCGCGCCCTTCAGCGAGGCGCGGGTCAGGTCGGCGGGCATGACCTGGTCCTGGCGGATCATCAGCGGGCCGAGGTGCGCCTCGCGCAGGTCCGCGCCGCCGAGCTTGGCGTCCACCAGCCGCGCGCCGCGCAGGTCGGCCCGGCGCAGGTTGCAGTTGCGGAAGTCCGCCCCCTCCAGATGCGCGCCCTGCAGCTGCACCCCCTCCATGTCCATGCCGTAGAACACCGCGCCCTTGGCGGAGAGCGCGGTCAGGTTCAGCGTGCGGGCGCTCTTCAGTTCGCGCAGGTCCGCCCCGTCGAACCGGGAGGGCTTGCCCGCCGCGCCGCCGGTCTCGCACCACAGGGCGTGCTGGGCCAGCATCTCCGCATAAGGCAGGCTGGACAGGGCCGCGCCCCTTGGCTCATCGGTCAGCACGCCGGTCATGTTGGCCTGATCGACCTGCCACATGGTGGTCTTGGCCCCGACCAGGATGGCGTCCTCCAGATCGGCGCCGGAGAGGTCCGAGCCCGACAGGTCCGAGCCCGACAGGTCCGCCCCCCGCAGCGTCGCCTGTTTCAGGTTGGCGCGCACCAGCTTGCAGTCCTTCATCACCGCATCGGTAAAATCGGCCCGCATGGCCATGATGCCGGAGAGGCGCGAGCGCTGCAGGTTGGCGCCGCGCAGATTGGTGCCCTGGGCGTCGGCCACCTTGCGCAGCGGCTCGTGGATGCGCAGCCCCTTGTCGCCGTCCAGCGAGGCGATGGAGCCCTCGCGCAGGTCCGCCTCGAACAGGTCCGCGCCGGTGAGGTTGGCCCCGCGCAGGCAGGCGCCGCGCAGGTCAGAGCGCCGCATGGAGGCCTCGATCAGGCAGGCGTTCTGCAGATCGGCCCCGAACAGGTTGGCGTTGTCGAGGGTCGTACCCTTGAAGTTGCAATCCGACAGGACCGCTCCGGTGAAGTCGGCGTCCTGCAGGTGACGGTCGGACAGGTCGAGGCCGGACAGGTCGGCGAAGGCGAACACCGCGCGCGCCCCGCCGGGCTTGGCACGCCACAGGCGGTCGTGCCGGGCGCAGATGAGGTCCACCTCGGCCTGGCCGAGCGGACGATAGGTAACGGCGGTTTGGGCCATGCCGGGCGCCTGGATTAAGCAACTATGGCCCAAAGCCTAGACCGGCACATGTTAAGGGCGATTTACGGCCAAGGTTCAACGGCCGAATGGTATCACCTGCGTCGTTGGCTTCGCCGCTAAGACGCAACGGGCAAAGGTTCGGCCCGCGCCACATCCAGATAGCGCGCGGCAGTGGGCTTCAAGGTGGCATCAAGCTCGATCAGCAGCGGGTTGCCGGTGGGGATCTCCACCGCGGTGATCCTATCATCGGGTACGGCGAAGAGGTGCTTGACGATGGCGCGCAGCGAATTGCCGTGGGCGACGATCAGCAGCGTCTCGCCGGCGGCAAGCTTGGGCGCGATCTCGCCGGTCCAATAGGGCGCCACCCGGTCCAGGGTGGTTTTCAGGCTCTCGGTGTTCGGGATGGCCGCGCCGGCATAGCGACGGTCGCGGGTGAAGTCGTAGTCCGAACCCGCCTCCAGTGGCGGCGGGGGGATATCGTAGGAGCGCCGCCAGACCTGCACCTGATCCGCGCCGAACTTCGCCGCCGCCTCGGCCTTGTCGCCGCCGGTGAGGCCGCCGTAGTGACGCTCGTTCAGCCGCCAGTCCTTGACCATGGGAATCCACAGCTGCCCCGCCGCCTGCAGGGCGATATCACCGGTGCGGATGGCGCGGGTCAGCACCGAGGCATAGGCGCGGTCGAACCTGAGGTCCGCCGCGCCGATCAACTCGCCGCCGCGCTTCGCCTGCGCCTCCCCCTCCGCGGTCAGGTCCACATCGACCCAGCCGGTGAAGCGGTTCTCCAGATTCCACTGGCTCTGGCCGTGGCGAAGAAGGCAAAGCGTCGGCATGGCGGCTCCGGGGCGAGGCGAGCGCCCCGGCTAGAGGCCCGATAGGAGACCGTCAAGCGTCTGAACCCTCTCCCGCCTGCGGGAGAGGGAGAGACCGCCGCAAAGCGGCCGAAGGGTGAGGGATTTAGCCGCGCGGCGGCTTCCCCCTCACCCTACCCTCTCCCGGAGGGAGAGGGTTTGCTGGCGTCAGCTATTCGCCGCCGCCTCGATCTTGGCGAGGTCGAGCTTCTTCATGGTCATCACCGCGGCCATGACCTTGCCCAGCTTGGCGGGTTCGTGGGCGAGCAGGTCGAGCACGGCGGCGGGGGTTACCTGCCAGGAGAAGCCGTACTTGTCCTTCAGCCAGCCGCAGGCGCTCTCCTGGCCGCCATCGGCGAGGAGCGCGTCCCAGTAGTGATCCACCTCCGCCTGGTCCTTGCAGTGGATGACGAAGGAGACGGCCTCGGAGAACTGGAACTGGGGACCGCCGTTCAGCGCGCTGACACGGGCGCCGTCGAGCTCGAAATCCACCACCATCACCTCGCCGACGGGGCCGGGCACATTCGAGGGCCGGCGCACCACAGCGAGGATGCGGGAATTGGGGAAGATGGCGACGTAGAACCGGGCCGCCTCTTCGGCCTGACCGTCGAACCAGAGCATGGAGCTGATCTTGGGCATGGGGTCCTCCCTTGAGACCGTTTGCAAAGGCCCTGCGCCAAACAGTCTCCTAGAACAGGCTGCCGCGACCGGAGGGCATTTCTTCATAGCGGTGAACGCGCACCGCCTCCACCAGGCCGAAGCAGACCATCACCGTGACCATCACCGTGCCGCCATAGCTCATCAACGGCATGGGCACGCCCACCACGGGCGCGAGGCCCATGACCATGGCGGCGTTGACCAGCACATAGAGGGCGAAGGTCACCGTCACCCCCGCCGCGCTCAGCCGGCCGAAATGGCTGTGGGAGATCGAGGCGATGCGCAGCGCGATGCCCACCGCCAGGGCATAGAGCAGCAAGAGGCCGACGCAGCCCACCAGGCCGAACTCCTCGCCGAAGGTGGCGAACACGAAGTCGGTCTGTTTTTCCGGCAGGAAGTTGAGCTGGCTCTGGGAGCCGAGACCGAACCCCTTGCCCATCAACCCGCCGGAGCCGAGCGCGATCTTGGACTGGGTGATGTGGTAGCCGAGGCCGGAGGGGTCGTTCTCCGGATGCAGGAAGGTCAGCAGGCGGTCGCGCTGGTAGCCCTTCACCACGAACATCAGGAAGGGCGCCACCGCCGCGCCGCCGAGCAGCACCGCCGCCGTCATCAGCCGCCAGCTCAGCCCGCCCAGCACCATGATGGAAAAGCCGGTGACGGCCAAAAGGATGGCGGTGCCGAGATCGGGCTGGTGCGCCACCAGGAGCACCGGCGCGCCGATCAGCGCCACGGGGATGAGCAGCTTCCACGACATGGCCGCCTCGCGCGAGGTCAGGCCGTGGTAGAAGCGCGCCAAGGCGAGCACCAGCCCCACCTTCATGATCTCGGAGGGCTGGATGCCGAAGATCCAGCGCTTGGCCCCCAGCGAGGAATGGCCGATCACCGGCACGGCCAGCAGCAGCAGCAGCGCCAGGGCATAGGTGGGATAGGCGGCGGTGAACCAGTAGCGCAGCCCGATCAAGGACAGGCCCAGCATGACGATCAGGCACAGGCCATAGCGGATCAGGTGCTTGTCCGCCCACGGCCCCCACTGATTGCCCGCGGCGGAATAGAGGATCATGCCGCCGAACCCGGCGATGACGGTCAGCACCAGGGCGAGGCGCCAGTCGATCTCGGTCAGCTTCTCCGACAGCCGCTCGCGCTGTCCCGGACGGGTAAGGGCGGAGGCGGTCATTGGGGCGGGTCCGGTAGGGTGGGATTTTGCAGGTCCGGCCCGCTCGGCCCCTGTGGAGGCGCGCCAGGCAGGTCGGTGGGGGGCGGCGGGGCCACGCCGTCGACCGGCGCGTTGGGATCGATCTTCGGCAAGGGTAGCGGATGCTCTATGCGGGCGCGTACCTCGGGGTCCTTCAGCAGGGCCACCCGCATGATCTCCCGCGCCTTGGGGGCGGCTGAATCGGCGCCGAAGCCGCCGTGCTCCACGATGACGCTGATCGCATAGCGCGGGTCGTCCGCCGGAGCGAAAGCCACAAACCAGGCGTGGTCCCGTAACGCCCACGCGCCCTTAGCCCCGTGTGCCGTCTTGCCTGTATGCGACTGTGCCGTACCGGTCTTGCCGGCCATAACGATCGGGTCAAGGCCAAGCTTGGCCGTGGCGGCGGCGGTGCCGGAAACCACCACATCGGCCATGGCCTTGCGCACGAATTCGATATGCTCCGCATTGACCGGCAGATCGTCCACCTGCGTACCCCGCGGCTGCTCGATGCCGCCGATGGAGCGAACCAGGCGTGGATTGAGCGCCTTCTTGCCGTTGGCCAGGCGCGAGACCATGACGCAGGATTGCAGAGCGTTGATGTTGGTGTAGCCTTGGCCGATGCCCATGGAGGGCGTTTCGCCTGGATACCACTTCGTATCCAGGTGGCGCTTGCCCATGTACTTCTTTTTCCACGCGATATCGGGCACGATGCCAGCCTTCTGGCCGCTGACGCCGATATCGAAGACGTGGCCGAGGCCGAAGCCGCGGGCGATCTCGGCGATCTTGTCAGGTCCGCAAAATAGCGCCGCCTGAAAGAAGTAGACGTCGCAGGAGGTGACGATCGCCCCGTGCAGGTCGAGGGTGCCATGGTGGTGGTCACAGTGGAACACGTGGTTGCCGAACGGGAACACCCCGTTGCAGGTATGGGTCGTCTTGGGATCATAACCCTTTTCCAGCGCCGCCAGGGCCACCATGGTCTTGAAGGTCGAGCCCGGCGGATAGGTGCCGGTCAGGGCTTTGTTGAGTAGCGGCTTGTGATCGTATTCCGCCAAGGCGCGATAGTCCGCGCTCGGCACTCCCGAAACGAACTCGTTGGCGTCGAACGAAGGGGCGGAGACCATGCACAGCACATCGCCCGTGCGCACGTCCATCATCACCGCCGCGCCGCTGTCCGAGCCGAACACCTCGAGCGCGCGGTTCTGGATGTCGGCGTCCAGGGTCAGCACCACGTCCTTGCCGGGGATGGCGTGGATATCGCCCGCCGGGTCCTCGCGGATCACCCGGCCCATGCTGTCCACCTCCACCTTCTGGCCGCCGGGCACGCCGCGCAGCGGGTGATCCAGCGCCCGCTCCACCCCCTGCTTGCCGATGCGGAAGCCGGGGTCGAGCAACAGGCGGTCGGGCTTGCCGTCCAGCCCCTTTTCCTTGGCCACGTCCTCGGCCGAGACCTTGGCCACATAGCCGATCACGTGGGCGAAGGCGCCGCCGAAGGGATAGACCCTGGCCTCGTTCATGTCGGCGGCCACGCCCGGCAGTTCGGGCGCGCGCACATTGATGCGGGTGAACTCGTCCCAGGAGAGGTCGTTGGCGATGGCGATCGGCGCGGACTTGGGCGCGTTGGCGATCTCCTTCAGCAGCGCCGTCTTCTTCTGGTCGGTGAGCGGGATCAACTCCGCCACCTTGTCCAGCGTCTCCTCCGGATCGTCCTTGGCCTCGCCCTTGCGGTAGAGCACGCGGAAGTTCGGCCGGTTGGCGGCCAATTCCACCCCGTTGCGGTCCAGGATGCGGCCGCGCGGCGGCGGCCGCAGGCGGAAGTTGAACTGGTTGGAGTTGGACAGGCTCTGGTACTTGGCCCCCTCCACCACCTGCAGGTCGCCGAGCCGCCCCATCAGCGCCAGCGTGCCGACGCCCGCGAAGCCGGCCAGAATGAAGGTACGGCGGTGGAACACACCCTGGCGTTCGTTCACCTCGTCGAAGAAGATGGACGGCTCCAGGCTCACGGCTCAGGCCTCAACGGAAACGGATGTCGGCGTCGCGGAAACGACTACGCAGCATGAGCACGAAGTAGAACAGCGGCAAGGTCGCCACATATTGCCACATGAGGGCGATCAGGTTCGGCTGGCCGTGCCCGGCGATGGCCACCAGCACATAGGCGCTGGCGAAGGCCGCCGCGGTGGAGAGCGCGTAATAGAAGGCCATCACTTCCGTCTCCTGCCCCACCATCAGCGTGCGGCCCACCAGCGCCACGCCGTAGGCGACCAGCAGGCTGATCGGCCAAAGCCCGAGCGGTGCGCCGCAGAACAGGTCGAGGAACACCCCCACGGCCACCAGCAGGAACGGCCCGAGCAGGGAGGGCCGGATGATGGCCCAGCCGAAGGCCAGCACGAGGGGGAACACCGGCTCCGGCAAGGCCAGGGTCAGCACCCGTAGGGGAATGGCGAAGACGACGGTGGCGGCCATGACCAGCAGCGCCGGCACGCCCAGCCACCGCCAGGGTTCGAGCGGGCGGGACGGGGTGCGGCTCACGCGCCGCCGCCTCCGCCCGCGCCGTTGGGGAAGCGCGGGTCGAATTGCGGCAGGTTGTCGCTGCCCGGCCGCACATGCACCCGGCGATATTCACCGGGCTTGAGCTTGGGCGGCTTCGGCTTGGCGGCCTTCCCGGATGCCGGCTTGAGGCCGGTCGCGAGGGGTTTAGCGCTCGCCGGCCTGGGCGGGGAGGCCAGCGGCCTGGCCACCGGCGGAGTCGGCGCCGTGACAGGCGATACAGCGGCCTTCTGCGCCCCACCGCCCGCGACGGGCGGCGGAGACGCCGGCGCGATCTCCGCCGCCTTTACCTTGGCGGCGTCGGCGGCGGCGAGGGGGGGCATGGCAGGCTCGGCCAGCTTGGCCTGGTCCACCATCTGCGAGAAGTCGTCATAGACCAGCACCCGCACGAAATCGACGGCGCCCCGGTCGGAATAGAGCCGCAGGCGCCAGACGCCCCGGACGTCCTGCTGCGTCACCCCCACCGGCAGTCCGCGGGGATAGAGGCCGCCGTCGCCGGAGGTGACCACCAGGTCGCCGTTCCTGATCACGTCCCTGCCGCGTACATAGTCGAGCCGCGGATTGGCCCCGCCGTCCCCCGCCAGCACGGCGCGGGCGTTGGTGCGGTCGATCAGCACCGGGGTGCGGCTTTCCGGATCGGTGAGCAGGAGAAGGCGGCTGGCGTTTGACGATACGCCCACCACGCGGCCCACCACGCCCTGTTCGGTCATGGCCGGATTGCCGATCTTGACCCCGGCGGCGGCGCCCACGTCGATCAGCCGGGCGTTGGCGAAGGGGCCACGCGCATCGGCCACCACCCGCGCGGTCACCATGGGGATCGGCGGCTCGGTGCGAAGCTTCAGCAACTGTTCGTAGCGGCGGTTCAGGCTCTTCAGCGCGATATCGTTGGCCTGGATCTGCTCCAGGCTCGCCAGCCGTTTCTTCAGCCGGTGGTTCTCCGATACGGCGAAGAAATAGTCGCCGATGGAGCCCGCCCCGTCGGTGATCCAGCGCATCGGCGCGGCCAGTACGCCTGAGACGGGCGCCATGAAGCCGTCGAACCCGGCGCGGACCTGTGCATGACCCAGCGCCTGGGCGCTGACCTTGGCCTGGTCCTTGCGGTCGGCGACGAACAGCATGATGGCGGCGGCCAGGGCCAGCACGGTGGCCGCGCCCGCCGTCCAGGTCAGCGGGACCTTGAGCTCCTGAAACGGGCTGTCGCGGTAGGCCACGCTTCATCTCCGTCGGCGGGGCGGGAATCGGGGCTGCGTCGCGGTGGGCGACACAGGCGAGTTAGGGCTAAGCCAGCGAGGCGTCCAGCACGCCCTTCATCCATTTCGGGTGCTCAAGCACTTTGCCGCACCCGAGCGCCACGCAGGACAGGGGATCGTCGGCGACGGTGACCGGCAGGCCGGTGTGGTCACGGATTTCGGCGTCCAGCCCGCGCAGTAGCGCGCCGCCGCCGGTGAGCATGATGCCCTTGTCGGCGATGTCGGCGGCCAGTTCCGGCGGCGTGGCCTCCAGCGCCACCTTCACCGCCTCGACGATCTGGGTCACCGGTTCGGCCAGCGCCTCGGCGGCCTGCTTTTCAGAAATGCGCACCTCCCGCGGCACGCCCTGCATCAGGTCGCGGCCCTTGACCTCGATGGCCAGGCCGTCGCCCTCTATCGGCGAGCGGGCGGTGCCGATCTCCTTCTTGATCCGCTCGGCGGTGGTCTCGCCGATGAGCAGGTTATGATGGCGGCGCATGTAGGAGATGATCGCCTCGTCCATCTTGTCGCCGCCGACGCGGACCGAGCGGGAATAGACGATGCCGGAGAGCGAAAGCACCGCCACCTCGGTGGTGCCGCCGCCGATGTCCACCACCATCGAGCCCGTGGGCTCGTGGATCGGCAGGCCGGCGCCGATCGCCGCCGCCATCGGCTCGTCGATCAGGCCGACCCGGCGGGCCGAAGCGTTCAGACACGAATCGTTGATGGCGCGCCGTTCCACCGCCGTGGCGCCGGAGGGCACGCAGACGATGACCTTGGGGTTCACGAAGCGGTTGCCCTTGTGCACCTTCCTGATGAAGTGCTTGATCATCTCCTCGGCCACTTCAAAGTCGGCGATCACCCCGTCGCGCATCGGACGGATGGCCTCCATGTGGCCCGGCGTGCGGCCCAGCATCTGCTTGGCCTCGATGCCCACCGCATGGACGATCTTGCGACCCCCGACGTTTCTCAGCGCCACCACCGAAGGTTCGTTCAGCACGATGCCCTTGCCCTTCATGTAGATGAGGGTGTTGGCCGTGCCGAGGTCGATCGCGATGTCGTTGGAGATGACGCCGAACAGGGAAGGAAGCATATGGGGCCTTGTAGCGAAGGGTCGGTATAGGTGCGCCACGCCTCTAAACCATGGATGAAAGCCTGCGCTGTCCCCTAGCGCGGCTCTATTCGCTGGTCGTGAGGGCGAAAGCGACCTCTGCACCGCGTAGGACCAGATTTCAAGGACTTATTCCCGCTGCCGTATGCGGCTTCGCGGCCGCTCCGGCGCCCGCGCGAGCCGGTCCGGCCGGGGTTCTCGCCCTTCGCCGCCGGCGCCTTTTCGCAAGGCCGCCCGTGCGTTCATCCCATCCCTGGGCGCCAGGGTGCGGGCAGGCGCTCGCGGGTTATCTGCGGCGATCCTCGTTGAAATGCTCGAACGCGGCTACATCCTCCGCCCGCGCCTCCTGCCGCTTCAGCCACCAGCGGGCGAGGAGCCCGATCCCGACCCACAAGGCGGCCACGGCGGCGAGGCCGAGCCAGTTCACCCCCCTCACCTGCCCGCTCATGGCGCCGACTACGGTGTGTCCGAAAAAGGCGGTGACCACGATCTTGGGCACGATGCCAAGGGCGGTGCCACCGGCGAAGGCCCAGACGCTCATGGGCGTCACTCCCGCCGCCATGTTGACGACGATGAACGGCGCAGAGGGCACGAGCCGCACGATCAGGCTGGCGACAAAGCCGTTGCGGCCGACCAATTCGGTGAACTGGCGCACGCCCTTGCCGGCATAGTCGCGCAGCATCCCCGCGCCGAACCGGCGGCCGAGTCCAAAGCCCACCAGGGCGGAGACCAGCGTGCCGAGCCAGCTATAGGCGAAGCCCAGCCCCGGCCCGAAGGCCAGCACGGCGGCGGCGATCAGCACGAACTGCGGCGCGCCGAGGAAGGCCAGCAGGGTAAAGCCGCTGATGGCCAGCAGCGGCGCCCAGGGGCCGGCCACCCCCGCCCCCATCCAGCGCTCCACGCTCGTGGCCCCGTTGAGCCCCAGAAGGCCGGCCCCGAACACCAGCACCACCCCCACCCCGCCGAACAGCAGGAAGGAGATGGCGATGGTCCGCCACGCCTTGGCGTCGAGATTGGTCAGGGCTTGCAGGAACTGCCGCATGGGGGCGGCTTACACCGCCTCCGGACCGCGCGCTACTTGACCCGCTGCAGTTCGCCCGTGGCGATGGGCTGGAGCGCGTCCGCGACCGTCATGAATCTTCCCCCACTTATCGCCGGCGCCCGAACATGCCTTAAGATGCCCTCCATGCGAAGCCGTTATCGCCATCGCCCAATAGACCGCGACCTTCCCCGTCGCCTGCACAGTGGGCGCGGACGTCGCCGCTTTCGCACGCCGCCACGCGTGGAGTCCGGACAGTCCGGACTCCATCCGGACTCAGATATATCCCGTAAGTCACTGCATGGAATTGATAATCAGCGATCGGCCGGACTCCGTGGACTGTCCGGACTCCGCGCGGGATTACATCGCCGTCATGCGACTTGAGACCGCCGTCGGCGCCTCCCACATCCCTTCTGCCGGTATGGGCCGGTGTATGGAAACGCGACGATGACCCCTGACGAGCGCACCCTGCTCACCCAGTTCCTGTCCGATCTGACCAAGACGCAGGGCGCAGCCAAGGACGCCGAGGCCGCGCAGCTGATCGACCAAGCCTTTCGCGCCAATCCGGACGCGGCCTATGTGCTGACCCAGCACGCCCTCCTGGCCGATCAGGCCCTGCATCAGGCGCAGCAACAGATCGACGCCATGCAGGCCGAGCTTGGCCGCACCCAGGGCGCGCCGCCGCCGCAGGGTGGGTTCTTCGGCGGAGCCGGACTCGGTCCGCGCGTAACGCAGCCCCAGGGCGCCGCGCCGTGGGTGCAGGCGGCCCAGCCCCAACCCGCGCCCTCGCAAGGCGGCGGTTTCTTCGGCGGGGGGCCGTTCAGCGGCCAGCAGTCGGGCCTCGGCTCCTTCCTGCAGTCGGCGGGCACCACCGCGGCGGGCGTCGCCGGCGGCGCCTTCCTGTTCGAGGGGCTGTCCAACCTGTTCGGCGGCCACCACGGCATGGGCGGCTTTGGCGGCGGATGGGGCGGCGGCTATGGCGGCAACGGCATGGAGAACGTGACCATCAACAATTACGGCGACGACAGCGGCGGCTATGACAGCGACCCCGGCACCTCGGGCGACATCGGGGGGGACGACTACAGCTGAATATTTGGAGGGTTAACGCGGCGGGTTCGCGCATACGTGCGTGCTTCGAGACGCGAGCAAGCTCGCTCCTCAGCATGACGAGTGTTGCTGGAGTTCGCTACATTTCGTCATCCTGAGGAGCCCCCGACTTGATCGGGGGCGTCTTGAAGGACGCAATGCATTTCAACCGGGCTCTCGGCCTGCCTGAGCCATTATTGAGAGCATCCTAAAGGCCTGATCCACCGGTCCGCTCCAGTTGCTGTGCGTAGCTTGGCGCATCAGGGTGGCGCGCGGGTACCAGGGCGTCTCGCACCCCGTATCGCCCCAGCGCCAGTCGGCGAAGCGTGGCAGCAGGATGAGGGTCGGCTTGCCCATGGCCGCGGCGAGGTGGGCGACGGAGGTATCCACCGCCACCACCGCATCGCAGGCGGCGATCAGGGCGGCGGTATCGGCGAAATCGCCAAGGTCGTCGCCATGGGCGCGGGCTCCGGCCTCGGCCAACAGCGCCAGGTCCTGGGGCGAATGCTGTTTCTGCAGGCTGACCAGATCTTGCCCCGCCCGCATCAGGGGCCTCAGCGCCACGAGCGGCAGGGAGCGGTTGTGGTCGTTCTCGTGCCCCGGATTACCGGTCCAGGCGAGGCCGACCCGCAGCCCTCGCCGGTCGCCCAGCCGCGCGCGCCAGGCGGCGGCGTCCGCCGGGTCGGCCGACAGATAGGCGCCGCGCCGCGCCGCCGCCGGGCCCGGCAGGCCGAGCGCCAGCGGCAGGCTCATCATGGGGCAATAGAGGTCGAAGTCGGGGGGCGTCTCGCCCATGGCGATCACCCGCTCGGGCCCCAGCAGCCGCCGCATCAGCCGCACCAGCGGCGGGCGCACTTCCACCACCACCCGGGCGCCCAGCGCCGCGAGGTCGGTGGCGAAGCGGCAGAACTGGATCGCGTCGCCAAAGCCCTGCTCTCCCCACAGCAGCACGGTCCGGCCGGCGAGGTCCTTCCCACCCAGCCACAGGCGGTCGCGGCCGTAGGGCAGGAACGGCCCGAAGCGGTTGGTCCAGCGGTGCTCGTAGAGCGGCCAGCCGCGGGCGTAGTCGCCGCGACGCAGCAAGGCCAGCGCGCGGTTCAGCTTGGCGTCGGGCAGGGTCGGATCGAGGGCCTCCGCCGCCTCGAAGTCTTCGATCGCGCCGGTCACATCGGCCAGCCCTTCGCGCGCCACGCCCCGGTTCAGCACGAAGGCGCCCACCCGCGGCCTGGCGGCCATGGCGATGTTGAAGTCCAGCAGCGCCTCCTCGAACCGGTTCAGCCGGGTCAGGGCCAGCCCCCGGCTGCCGAGCGCCTCCACCAGCGTGCAATCGAGGGCGAAGGCGCGCTCCGCTGCCTCGGCGGCCTCGGCGAAGCGGTTCAGGCGGCGCAGGGCCACCGAGCGGTTGTTGTGCGCCTCCGCATAGGTGGGGCGCAGCGTCGTGGCCTGGTCCAGCGCCAGCAGGGCCTCGCCGTAGCGCTCCATCTCCACCAGGGCCACGCCGAGCAGGCTCCACGCTTCGGGTATGGTGGGATCGAGTTGCAGCGCCCGATCCAGGCTCGAAGCCGCCAGGTCGAACTGCCGAAGCTTGATCAGCACCGAACCCAGATTGTGGTGGGCGTGGCGATAGGCGGGCTCCAGCGTCAGGGCGGCGATGTAGGCCTGCGCCGCGGCCTCGCTCCGGCCAAGCCCCTCCAGCGCCACGCCGCGGTTGTTGTGCGCGCCGGGGTTGGCCGGGTCGAGCCCCAGCGCCCGGTCATAGGCCTCGACGGCCAGGGCGGCGCGGCCGAGATCGGCGAGCAGCAGGCCGTGGGTGAGGTGCAGGGTCGAGGCGTCCGGCCGGAGCGCGAGGGCCTGTTCGCAGGCGGCCAAGGCCTCCACCCGCCGTCCCGCGGCGCGCAACAGGTCGATGCGGTTGGCCAGCAGGTTGACGGTGACGTGGCTGTGGACCAGCGCCTCATCATACCAGTCGAGCGCCGCGGCCGGCTCGCCCCTCTGGCTTTCGAGCAGACCGAGCACGAAGCACAGCACCCCCACCTCCGCCCCCGGCGCGGTGAGGAGGTCGGTATAGAGCGCCTTCGCTTCAACCAGCCGACCCGCGCCGTGCAGCCGGGTGGCCGCCTCCAGCCGCCCGCGATCCTCCGCCGAAAAGGTCTGCGGTTCGGCGAACTGGAGGGAGGAACGCATGACGAGCCCGACGGTCTTGATCCGTAGAGCCTGCCTTAAGGAGGGTTAACCAAGCTTTGAGATCAGCCCTTCAGCAACCGGCGGCGGTTGGCGCGTACCTTGCGGCGATAGATCGACAGGGCCCGCGCGGGGCCCAGATGCCCCGCCCCGCTCATCATCGCGCCGAACATCGCGGTCTGTGCTTCGAGCAAGGCGCCGGTCTTTTCGGACACCATCAGCGCCGCCTCATCATGCGCCGCAGGACCGCCCAGAGCCGCCTTGGCCATGCGCAGGCCGATCACCTGCTGCGCCTCCAGCCCCATTTGGAACGCGGAAGCCGAGAGGCTGAACAGGTTGGGGGTTCGGCGTTTCATGTCCACCAAACGCGCGGCCGGCGCCGAGGATGCTTGCTTCGAGACGCGAGCAAGCTCGCTCCTCAGCATGACGAATGGTAATGGAACCGCACTAACTCTCGTCATCCTGAGGAGCCTTCAAAGGAGGCGTCTCGAAGGACGCAGGGCATCCAAGCGCGCTACGCCGCCTCGCCCCGCTCGTTCAGGCCGGGATCGTAGGCCAGGATGGGCGACAGCCAGCGTTCGGCCACCGCCAGGCGCCAGCCCTTGCGGCGGGCATAGTCGGCCACCTGGTCCCGCCCGATCTTGCCGACGCCGAAATAGTGCGCCCGCGGGTGGCCGAAATAGAGGCCGGAGACGCTGGCCGGCGGGCTCATGGCAAAACTTTCGGTGAGCGCCATGCCGGTCTCGGCTTCCGCGTCGAGCAGCTTGAACAGGGTGGCCTTTTCGGTGTGGTCGGGCTGGGCTGGATAACCCGGCGCGGGACGGATGCCGACGTATTTCTCGGCGATCATGTCGTCGGTTCCGAGGCCTTCATCCGGCGCATAGCCCCAGAGTTCGGTGCGGACCTTGTGGTGCATGGCCTCGGCGAAGGCCTCGGCCAGACGGTCAGCGATGGCGGTGGCGATGATGGCGGAATAATCGTCGCCGGCCTCGCGATAGGCCCTGGCCAGCGCCAGCTCGCCATGCCCGGCGGTGACGGCGAAGGCGCCCACATAGTCGGGGGCCGTGCCCGTGGGGGCGACGAAGTCGGCGAGGGCGGCGTTGGAGCGGCCGGCGGCCCCGGCGGCGGCCTTGTCCATCTGCTGGCGCAGGGTATGGAGGCGCGCCAGTTCGATGCTGCGCCCCTCATCGGCATAGAGCACCAGATCGTCGCCGTCGGCATTGGCGGGCCAGAAGCCGACCACCCCGTTCGCCGTCAGCAGCTGCTCGTCCAGGATGCGCCGCAGGATCGGCTGGGTGTCGCGCCACAGCTCGCTGGCCGCCTCGCCCACCACATCGTCGGTGAGGATGTCCGGGTAGCGACCGACCAGCTCCCAGCTCTTGAAGTAGGGCGACCAGTCGACGAAGTTCACCAGCTCTTTCAGGTCATAGGCGTGGAAGGTTCGCGTGCCGAGGAAGGCCGGGCGCGGCTGGGGCGGCGTCTCGTTCCAGTCGATGGCGAAGCGGTTGAGGCGAGCGTCGGCGATGGAGGCGCGGGTCTTGGCCTGCTGGCCGCGGGCGAACTGTTCGCGCACCCGCACGTACTCGGCGCGGGTGGCGGCGATGGTTCTGTCGCCCTCGTCCGGCGACAGCAGGTTGGAGACCACCCCCACGGCGCGGCTGGCATCGAGGACGTAGGTGGTGGAGCCTGATCTGTAGGCCGGTTCGATCTTCACCGCGGTGTGGGTGCGGCTGGTGGTGGCGCCGCCGATCAGCAGGGGAATGGTCATGCCCCGCCGCTCCATCTCGCCGGCCACGAACACCATCTCGTCCAGCGAGGGCGTGATCAGGCCGGAGAGGCCCACCACATCCACCTTGTGCTCGATGGCCGCGTCCAGGATGCGGTCGGCGGGGACCATGACGCCGAGGTCGATCACCTCGTAGTCGTTGCATTGCAGGACCACGCCGACGATGTTCTTGCCGATGTCGTGCACATCGCCCTTGACCGTGGCCATCAGGATCTTGCCGGCGTTCTTGCGGTCCTGCCCGCCCTTCTCCGCCTCCATGAAGGGGAGCAGATAGGCCACCGCCTGCTTCATCACCCGCGCCGACTTCACCACCTGGGGCAGGAACATCTTGCCCGCGCCGAACAGGTCGCCGACCCGGCTCATACCGGCCATCAGCGGACCCTCGATCACGTGCAGCGGACGGGGGAGCGAGGCGCGGGCGGCCTCGGTATCCTCGATGATGTAGTCGGTGATGCCGTGCACCAGGGCGTGGGCCAGCCGCTCGGCCACATCGGCTTCGCGCCAGCTCAGGTCGACGACGCGGACCTGGCCCTTGTCGCCCTTGTACCGGGGCGCGATCTCCACCAGCCGTTCGGTGGCGTCCCAATCGCCTTTCGGCTTGCGATTGAGGATCACATCCTCCACCGCCTCGCGCAGCTCGGCGTCGATGTCGTCATAGACCGGCAGGTCGCCGGCGTTGACGATGCCCATGTCCATCCCCGCGCCGATGGCATGATAGAGGAAGACCCCGTGGATCGCCCGGCGCACCGGCTCGTTGCCGCGGAAGCTGAAGCTGACGTTTGACACCCCGCCGGAGATGCGGGCGTGGGGCAGTTCGCGCTTGATCCGGCGCGTGGCCTCGATGAAGTCCACGGCGTAGTTCTGGTGTTCCTCGATCCCCGTCGCCACCGCGAAGATGTTGGGGTCGAAGATGATGTCCTCGGGCGGGAAGCCGACCTTGTCCACCAGGGTGCGATAAGCGCGCGCGCAGATGTCCACCTTACGCGCCTCGGTATCGGCCTGCCCCTGCTCGTCGAAGGCCATGACCACCACCGCGGCGCCGTAGCGCAGGCATTGGCGGGCGTGGTGGAGGAAGACCTCCTCCCCTTCCTTCAGGCTGATGGAGTTGACGATGGCCTTGCCCTGCACGCACTTCAGCCCGGCCTCGATCACCTCCCACTTGGAGCTGTCGATCATCACCGGCACGCGGCTGATGTCGGGTTCGGCCGCCATGAGGTTCAGGAAGCTGACCATGGCCTGCTTCGAATCTAACAGCCCCTCGTCCATGTTCACGTCGATGACCTGCGCGCCGGCCTCCACCTGCTGGCGGGCGACGGACAGCGCCTCGCCGAGATTCCCCTCGATGATCAGCTTCTTGAATTTGGCGGACCCGGTGACGTTGGTCCGCTCGCCGATATTGATGAAGGTGGGGCGCATTACAGGTCCAAAAGCTCACGGGCGCGAGGGGTAAGGGCGCCGTCCTTGCCGAAGGGATTGACGATCTCGACGCCGAGCAGGTTGGCGCCATCCTGCATGTCTTCGGTCAGAAGCACGTCGCAACCCGCTTCCTGGGCGGATGATACGAGCAAGGCATCCCAATAAGACAACTGGCCAGAGGCGCTGAGTTGCAACGCCCGTTCCACAGCCCGCCTTGTATATGTGAAACAGTCGAACGCCTGAAGGAGGTTGTAACTGGCTTGCGAAGCTTGCCAGGGCGGCAGCTTCAATTTGCGATGAAGGGAGTTTTGCAGCTCCCCAACCACCTGAAGCGCAATACGGGCGCCATAGAACTCCAAGGCTCCAGACACCGAAATGGCGGTCTGTTGTTTGGCTTGGTCATGATCGTCCGAAAGATAGAAGAAGACATTGGTATCCGCAGTGATCATTCCCGGTCGTAAAGCTCAGCGCGGTTGAATTTCCAACCGTTGGAACTGTAGCCCCGACCGGCCAAGCTGAAGAGCGCTTGCATCGCCGCCCTTCGCTCCTCGGAGGTCTTGGCCAGGGGCGGGTAGATTACCGGCGCCTCGGCTTTCGCCGCGGTCAGTTCGACGGGGACGACGTCCCCACGCCGCTTGGCGTAAAGCTCGCGCCAAAACTCCTGCATCCGGCCGATGGGCCGGATACCGCTGGTGGGGCGCCCGTCGCACCCGTCGCTCATCTTGCGCCAGGTTCCCCTTACGCCGTCCACCACCAGATCGATGGTCTCGCCGCCGCGCAGACCGGCGATCGTCGCGGCCACGTCGCCGCCGTGAATGTGCTTAGACCAGATGACCACATCCCTTACCGCCGTATGAGCCATTTCCAATCTCCATCGATATCTCAAGATAAGGGGGTCAATGGGGGTCGTCAACGAACCCGCAGGGACCCCGCATAATCCTCACCTATCTCGGCGCCTTGGCGGCGGTGAGTTCGATTTCCACGAGGGAGCCGGGCGCGGCCAAGGCGGCGATCTGCACGGTGACGCGGGACGGCTTGTTGGGCTCGCCCTCCACGCCGAACACCTTCTTGAAGGCGGTGTTCATGCCGGGGAAATCCATCTTGCCCGTAGCGGGATCGGCGACGAGATAGACCTTGGCGTTGACGACGTCGGCGAAGCTATAGCCGTTGTCGGCCAGCACCTTGCCGAGCTTGGTCAGGGCGTCGATGGTCTGCGCCTCGGTACTGCCGGCGGCGGCCGAGCCTGGGATGCCGGAGACGAAGAACAGTTCCGAGCCCGCCGGGACGATGGCGCCCGAGGCGATGGGCGATTCCGGCTTCATGCCGATGAAGCGGATGGCCGGGGCCGGCGGCTTCTCCACCATCTTCTTCGGCGCGGCCTCGGCGACGACGGTGAGCGACAGGGCGGCGGCGAAGGCGGCCGGAATGGTCAGGGAGGTCTTCATCTGAATGTTTCCTTGGAATTGCGGAGGGCGAACGTTTGCCTTGGGGCCGACCCTACGCCAACTCGAACGGCTCCAACCCCGACAGCCGCAGCGCGGTTGGCCGCTCCGGCGGGCGGCGGGGCGGCAATCCGCCTACTTCCTGGGCGACATGGCGGATGTGGTCGGGCGTCGTGCCGCAACAGCCGCCGACGATGTTGACCAACCCGCTTTGCGCCCATTCCTGCAGGAAATGCGCGGTCTGGTGCGGCTCCTCGTCGTATTCCCCAAAGGCGTTGGGCAGGCCGGCATTGGGATAGGCGCTGACCAGGGTATCGGCCACCCGCGACAACTCGGCGATATGCGGCCGCATCAGTTCCGCTCCCAACGCGCAGTTCAGCCCCACCGCGAAGGGCCGGGCGTGGCGGACCGAGTTCCAGAACGCCTCCACCGTCTGGCCCGACAGGGTGCGGCCCGACCGGTCGGTGATGGTGCCGGAAATCCAGATCGGCAACGGCTCCAGCCCGTCGTCCTCAAGGTCCATGATCGCCTTGATGGCGGCCTTGGCATTCAGGGTGTCGAAGACCGTCTCCACCAGAAAGAGGTCCACCCCGCCCTCGTGCAGGGCCAGCACCTGCTCGCGATAGGCGGCATAGACCTGATCGAAGGTGACGCCCCGCGCGCCGGGATCGTTCACATCGGGGCTGATCGAGAGCGTACGGTTCAGCGGGCCCACCGCCCCGGCCAGGAAGCGCGGCTTGTGCGGTTCGCTCGCCGTCCAACGGTCGGCGGACTCGCGGCCCAGGCGCGCGGCCGCCAGGTTGATCTCGCGCACCGAATGCTCCAGCGCATAATCGGCCTGGCTGATGGACGTGGCGTTGAAGGTGTTGGTCTCGCTGATGTCCGCGCCGGCCGCGAAGTAGGCGTCGTGCAGCTTGGTCACCAGATCGGGCCGGGTCAGGCACAGCAGGTCGTTGTCGCCCTTCAGCGGATGGGGGTGATCCTCGAAATGCCCCCGCCGGAAATCCTCCTCGCCCAGCCCCTCCTTCTGGAACATCACGCCCCAGGAGCCGTCGAGCACCAGGATGCGCTCGGTGGCGGCCCGCTTCAGTGCGGCGATGCGGTCGGGGCGGTTCACGCCGCCGTCTCCTGTTCGCGCACGCCCAGCACCCGGCAGAGCGCATAGCTGAGATCGGCCCGGTTCAGGGTGTAGAAGTGGAAGTCGGCGAAGCCCGCCTCCTCGAGCTTGGCGCAGGTCTCCGCCGCGACCGAGCAGGCCAGGAGCTTGCGGGTCTCCGCATCCCCGTCCAGCCCATCGAACAGCGTACCGAGCCAGGTCGGCAGTTCGATGCCGCAGGGTCCGGCCATCTTCTGCAGACCCTTGTAGTTCGACACCGGCATGATGCCCGGCAGGATCGGGATGGCGACGCCCGCCTTTTGCACCCGGTCCACGAAGCGGAGGAAGGCGTCGGTGTCGAAGAAGAACTGGGTGATGGCCCGGGTGGCGCCGGCGTCGATCTTGGCCTTCAGCACATCGATGTCGTGATCGATGGAGGGGCTCTCCGGGTGCACCTGCGGGTAGAGGCCGACGGTCACCTCGAAGTCGCCGATGCGCTTGATCGCGGTCGTCAGTTCGGTGGCGTTGTTGTAGCCGTCGGCGCGGGGCGCGTAGGCGCCGCCGATCTGGCCGGGCGGATCGCCGCGCAGGGCCACGATATGGCGCACGCCCGCGTCCCAATAGTCGCCGATCACCTCGTCCACCTCCGCGCGGCTGGCGCCGACACAGGTCAGGTGGGCGGCGGGCTGCAGTCCGGTCTCCTGGTGGATGCGGTGGACGGTGCGATGGGTGCGCTCGCGCGTGGACCCGCCGGCGCCGTAGGTGACGGACACGAAGGTGGGCGCCAGTGGCTCCAGCCGGCGGATCGCCAGCCACAGGGCCTCCTCCGCCTCGGGCGTCTTGGGGGGCGAGAACTCGAAGGAGACGTTCAGCCGCCGGTTGGGTCGCTCCGCCGCCCGCGCCACGGGGCCGAGCGCCGTGCGGGCGCGCGCTTCGGTCACGGCGTTCATGCGGCGCTCCTCTTGCTCTGGACCGCCGGGCGGGCCAGCCAGATCTTCACCGTCAGCCCATCAGCGGCCAGCGGCGGCAGCGCCTCGCTGTTCACCTCCGGCAGCCCGCCCTCGCCGCACCAGCGCTGGATCTCCTCGTCGGAGAAGCCAAGTCGCCGATGCTGGTGGGCCTGGCGCAGGTATTCCAGCCGGTGCGGCGCGAAATCGACGATCAGCAGCCGCCCCTGTGGCGAGACCAGCCGCGCCGCCTCCACCACCGCCGCGGCGGGATCGTTCAGGTAGTGCAGCACGCGGTGGATCACCACCAGATCCGCCGATCCGCCCTGCAGCCCGGTGGCGAAGATATCGCCGTGGCGCAGTTCGCAGCCGGCCAGATGCGCCTCGCTCACCTCGCGCCGGGCGATGTTCAGCATCTGCTGCGACAGGTCGAGGCCGAGCGCCGAACGCGCCTTGCCGCCCAGGAGAGTCAGCATCCGCCCCGCGCCGGTGCCGAGATCGACCAGCCGCTCGAACGGGCCCTCGCCCACCGCGGTCATGATCGCCCGCTCCACCTCGGTCTCGTCCACATAAAGCGAACGCACCTCGCCCCAGCGCGCGGCGTTGCGCTCGAAATAGGCGGCGGCGTCGCCCTCGCGCGCCTTGTGCACCTGGCCCAGCCGGTCGAGATCGCGGGTCAGCATCGGCTCTCCCGGCTTGAGCTGCGCCAGCGCCTGCTCCGTCAGCGCGCGGCGCGGCCCGGCCACCGGCAGGCGGTAGAACACCCAGGCCCCATCGGGAAACCGCTCCACCACACCCGCATCGGCCAGAAGCTTGAGATGGCGGGAGACGCGCGGCTGGCTTTGGTCCAGTATCTGGCCGAGCTCCATCACCGACAGCTCCTCATGGAGCAGGAGCGCCAGAATGCGCAGGCGCGTGGGCTCCCCCGCCGCGCGCAACACCTCCACAAGCTCCTCGGACGTGAACGCCATAAGGCATATAAGGATATCCTTATGCCTTTATGTCAAGGGTGAGGTGGCGGCGCCGCACTGCAACTTTTCCTGTGGCGAACGGCGCCTTTGCCTTGAATCGGGCGTTGTGCAGCCACAGGTGAGCGTCGCCAGCTTGGCGGTATTGGAGGCGAAGTTGCTCCGGACAGTCCTTATATCGGCGGCGGCGGTCGGCGTGCTTCTGGCCGGCCCGGCCTTCGCCCAGTCGGCGCCGTCCCCCGACGGGCCGGGCGCGTCCGGAGCTTCGGGGTCCGATCCGTGGGAGGGCGCGAACCGCGGACTCTACAAGGCCAACAAGGGGCTGGACCGGGCGATCGTCCGCCCCACGGCGGTGTTCTATCACCACGCCATCACCCATCCCGTGCGCGAGGGCGTGCACAACGTGATCTATAATCTGGGGGAACCCGTCACCTTCCTCAACAATGTGGTGCAACTGCATCCCACTGACGCGGGCCGCACCCTGGTCCGCTTCGCCGTCAACTCCACCGTCGGCATCCTCGGCATCTTCGACGTCACTGGGGCCAACGGGCTGCCGCGCAAACCCAGCGGCTTCGCCGATACGCTGGGCCGCTACGGCGCGCCGCAGGGGCCCTACCTGTTCCTGCCGGTGTTCGGCCCCTCCAGCGTGCGCGACCTGACCGGACGGGTGGTCGATGTGGTCACCGACCCGTTCAACTGGCTGAGCTATGACGGCTCGGCGGCCGTGGGGGCGGGCCGCACGGTGGCGGGGGGGCTGGATCGACGCGTCGCCTCGGACGAGGCGTTGAAGGAGGTGAACCGCACCGCCACCGATCCCTACGCCACGATCCGCTCCGCCTATCTGCAGAATTCGAGCGCGCGCGGACGCGATGCGGACACCAATGTGAAGAATCTGCCGGACTTCGGACCGGCCCCCGGCACGCCACCCCCGGCCTCAAGACCGCCCGTCTCCAATCCCACGCCCCATTGATGTCGAGTTCGAGCCCCCGATGATCCTTCGTTCGACCCTGTTCGCCTGCGCCGCCGCCGTCCTGGCGGTGAGCGCCCCCGCCGGGCTTGTCGCCCTCAGCGCGACCCCGGCTTTCGCCGAGGCCGAGCGCGACGCCCAGGCCGAGGCCTTCGTCGCCAACGAGGCCAGCCGGGCGCTGACCATCCTGAACCAGGGCGGCGCCACCGCGCAGAAGAAGGCCGAGTTCCGCGCCTTCATCGATCAGGTGGCCGACGTGCCGCGCATCACCGACTTCGTGCTCGGCAAATATCTGCGCACGATCTCGCCCCAGCAGCATCAGGCCTTCGCCCAGGCGTTCCGCCTTTACGCGAACGGCGTCTATGAGAGCCGCCTCGGCCAATACCACGGGGAAAGGCTGCGGGTGACCGGCTCCATCGTGCGCGCGCCGGGCGACGTGGTAGTGACCTCGCAGATCGTCGGCGGCCAGGTGACCACGCCGACGGAGGTGAAGTGGCGCGTGATTCGCGGCGCGGACGGGCGCTATCGCGCCGTGGACGTGTCCATCGAGGGCGTCTGGCTGGCGATCACCGAGCAGCAGGACTTCGTCTCCACCCTCGACAACCACCACGGCGACATCAACGTGCTGATCGGCCAGTTGCGCTCCCAGACTCCATAGAGCCCGTTTCGGAACGTCCCTGAGGCGCCCGCCCTTCCCTCCATCCTCTGTCGGCGAATTTCCGAATCGCCACACTAGCGCGGTACGGGGTTCGGCGGGGGCTCCCCGGCGAGGAAGGCGCGCACATTGTCGAGCGCGGCGGCGACCATGGCCGGGACGGCGCCGCGGGTTGAGCCGCCGATATGGGGGGTCAGCACCGTATTCGGCACGTCGCTCCAGCGGGGCGGCGGCGAGGGCTCCTGTTCGTAGACGTCGAGGCCGGCGCCGCCGAGGGCGCCCGCCTTCAGCCGGGCGATCAGCGCCGCCTCGTCCAGGATCGACCCCCGCGAGATGTTGACCACCACGCCGTGCGGCCCAAGGGCCTCCAGCACCGCATCATCGATCAGCTTCACATTGGTAGCGTCGGCTCGCGCGCAGATCACCAGCGCGTCGGCCCAGGCGGCGAGGTCGTGCAGGCTGTCCATCCGGGGATAGGCCGCCTCGGCCTTGGGCCGGGGCGCCCACCAGCGCACCACGCTCTTGCACGCCGTGACCCGCTCCGCCGTGGCCACGCCGATGTCGCCGAGGCCGACGATCCCGACCTTAAGCCCCTTCATCGAGGTGCGGATCGGGCCCCGATCGGCGCGGGTCCAGCCGCCGGAGCGCACCCATCGGTCGCCCTCGCCCACGCCGCGCACCACCGCCAGCAGCAGGGCCAGGGCGTGATCGGCCACATCGTCCGCATTGACGCTGGGCGTATTGGTCACCTCCACGCCCCGGGCGCGGGCATGGGCCACATCGACGCCCTCATAACCGACGCCGATCCGGGCGATGAGGCCGAGGTTGGGCAAGGCCTCCACCGTCATGGGGTGCAGGAACTCGCCGCCGCCGAGCACCACGCGCACCGACTGGCCGGGTCCGGCATAGAAGGCGTCGAGGTCCGGCTGGTCCCACAGGGTGTGCACCTCGTACCGGTCCGCCAGCACCGCCTTGAGCGGGGCCAGGGCGGGGCCATCGAGCAGCAGGACGGGCTTGGCGGGATCTGACATGGGCTCCTCGACGGTGCGTTGACGCTGGCGGCTCGATCGAGCTTAAACCGCATCATGCGGCGCATCGCCATCCTCGGCTGTTCCGGCGGCGGCAAATCGACCCTGGCGCGGGCGCTCGGCGCCAAACTCAATCTGCCGGTGGTGCATCTGGACCGGCTCTACTGGCTGCCGGGATGGGTGGAGCGCGACGAGGCGTCTTTTCGCGCCCTACAGTCGGAGGCGCTTTCGGGTGAGCGATGGGTGGTGGACGGGGGCTATTCGACCATCTTCGACCTTCGCCTGCCGCGCGTGGATACGGTGGTGCTGGTGGATCAGCCGCGTTGGCTTTGCCTGTGGCGCGTCTTCCGCCGCCGGCTCGCCCATCCCGGGCGCACGCGGATCGACCTGGGTGAAGGCTGTCCGGAAAAGGTTGACTGGGCGTTCATCACCTACATCTGGACCTATTATCGGCTGAGGGCGCCGGAGCGCGACGCGGCCGTCGCCGCGCTGGCGCTCCAGGCGCGCATCGTTCGTCTCCGGAGTGACCGCCAGATCAGGGCCTTCCTGGCGACCGCCTGATCATCCCCTACCGGTCAGGCGATCTGCGGTGCGCCGACCGGAGCGCCGCTCAGGTGATATCGCTCCACCGCGACCGCATTCAAAGCGTCTGCTCCACCCGCGTCACCTCGGGCACGTAGTGCTTCAGCATGTTCTCTACCCCCGCCTTCAGCGTGGCGGAGGACGACGGGCAACCCGAACAGGCGCCGCGCATGTGCAGCCAGACGATGCCGGTATCCGGTTCATAGCGGTCGAACAGGATGTCGCCCCCGTCCTGCGCCACGGCGGGGCGGACGCGGGTATCGAGCAGGTCCTTGATCTCGGCCACGATCTGCGCCGCCTCGCCCTCGTAGGCGGTGTCGGTGTGGGCCACCGCCCCGTCGCCGACCGCATCGACGAACAACGGGCGGTCGGCGGTGTAATGATCCATGATCTCGGCCAGGATCGGCGCCTTCAGGTGGCGCCAATCGGCCACCTCGTCCGGCTGTTTGGTCACGGTGACGAAGTCGGGACCCAGGAAGACCCGGGTGACGCCATCCACCTCGAACAGGGCGCGCGCCAGAGGTGAGACCTCCGCCTCCTGCGGCGTGCGAAATTCGCGGCTGCCCTCCCCCATCACCTCGCGGCCGGGCAGGAACTTCAACGTCAGCGGATTGGGGGTCTGTTCGGTCTGGATGAACATGACGGAGAGCCTCGCTCAGGAATCGAGCAGCACATGGGCCGTGCCGCCTTGTTGTGCAAGCGCGAAGGCGAATCGCAGGTATTCGCCGAGGGCAAGTCCGCGTTCGCGTCAGAACGCCGCAGTAAACTGCGACCGATAGCGGCGTTTACCGCTCAGTCAGGTTTGAGGACAAGTGTTGCTCGTGGGGCCGCAATAAAAGATCGGCGACATCAAGCGATCGATCGGGGCTCGGGGGGCGTTGCAGATGAGCATTACTCCGGAAGATATCGAGGCCGAGCACGTGGCCGCCCTGGCGTCGCTGACGCCGGCCCAGCACCGCGCCCTCGCCCGCCTGCGCAACGCCAAGCAGGCGACGCACTTTTGCGGCGGCACGAACGCCGAGGCGCTGCGGGCCATCTTCACCCGCGAAGCGGCGCAACGGAGCGAACAACTGGCCGGGGCGCACGCCCGACGCCGCGCCGCCGCTTGATCCTGGCCGGCTGACCGCAGCCGCCTGAACCCGATTGTCCGCCCGCCCGGTTCGCGCCATAAAAGGCGCGACGCAATCCATCGGGGGCTGAGTGGGATGAACAGGCTGACCAGGGCGCTCGCCGCCGCGTGTTTCGCATTGGGCGCGGGCCTGTGCGCCCTTCCCGCCGGCGCGGGCGAGATTCTGCTCGGCGCCTACGCCCACGGCATCGGCACCAAGCAGAACCAGGAAGGCGGCGCCGACGGGCTGATCGGCTACCAGACCGACAAGATCGGCGCACTGTGGTTCCTGGGCAAGCCGTCCGTGCACGTGATCGCCGCCGCCAACAGCAACGTCTCCACCGACTTCATCGCCGCCGGGTTCGACTGGCGCTTCAACCTGACGCCGAGCCATCGCTGGTATGTCCGGCCCGGCATCGGACTGGCCTACACCACCGGCAAGACCGATCCTGGCAATGCCTTCGCCCCCGGCCTGACGCCGGCGCAGCACGACTACCGCCTGCACATTTCCCAGACCCGCATCCTGTTCGGCGACCATTACCTGTTCGAGCCAGAACTCGCGTTCGGCTATCAAATCTCGCGGCGCTGGTCGGCCGAGCTGTCCTATATCCACCTGTCCAACGGTGAGATCCTGCATAGTGGAGAGAATCAGGCGCTGGATGATATCGGCATAAGGCTGGCCTATCGCCTCGGCGGCCACTATTAGGTCGCCGACACCCCAGCACGTCCCGCCGCCGAGTCCTGTCGAAGGGCGGCCGGATCCTCCCGGCAGGTGAGGACCTGTATCCATGGCCAACGTATGCGTGGTCGGCGCCCAGTGGGGCGACGAGGGCAAGGGCAAGATCGTCGATTGGCTGGCGAATCGCGCCGACGTGGTGGTGCGCTTCCAGGGCGGGCACAACGCCGGCCATACGCTGGTGGTGGGCGATAACGTCTACAAGCTGGCCCTGCTGCCCTCGGGGCTCGTGCAGGGCAAGCTGTCGGTGATCGGCAACGGGGTGGTGGTCGATCCCTGGCACCTGGTCGGCGAGATCGACAAGTTGCGCACGCAGGGCGTCACCATCACGCCGGACCTGCTGGTGGTGGCCGACAACGCCTGTTTGATCCTGCCGCTGCACCGCGATCTGGACCAGGCCCGCGAGCGCGAAGCGGCGGGCGGCAGGATCGGCACCACCGGCCGCGGCATCGGCCCGGCCTATGAGGACAAGGTCGGGCGCCGGGCGATCCGCGTCGGCGATCTCGCCGACCGCGTGGCCATGCAGGCCAAGCTGCCGCGCCTGCTCACCCACCACAACGCGCTGCGCCGCGGCCTCGACCTGCCCGAGGTGGACGCCGCCGCCCTGATCGCGGCGCTGGAAGCCATCGCGCCGCAGATTCTGCCCTATGCCCAGCCGGCATGGCGAGTGCTGGACGAAGTGAACAAGTCGCCCCGCCGTATCCTGTTTGAGGGCGCTCAGGGCGCGCTGCTCGACGTGGACCACGGCACCTATCCCTTCGTCACCTCCTCCAACACCGCGGCGGGCCAGGCCGCGGCGGGCTCGGGCGTGGGACCGTCCGCGGTCGGCTATGTGCTGGGAATCGTCAAGGCCTATACCACCCGCGTAGGCGAAGGCCCCTTTCCCACCGAGCTCGACGACGAGATCGGCCATCACCTCTCCACCGTCGGCAAGGAGGTCGGGGTCAATACCGGACGCCAGCGGCGCTGCGGCTGGTTCGACGCCGCCCTGGTGCGCCAGACCGTCACGCTGAACGGTGTGCACGGCATTGCCTTGACCAAGCTCGATGTGCTGGACGGCTTGCAGACGCTGAAGATCTGCACCGGCTATCGGGTGAACGGGCGGGTGATCGACTATCTGCCCTCCGGCGTCGCCGATCAGGCCGCCTGCCAGCCGGTCTACGAGGCGATGGACGGCTGGAGTGAGACCACCGCCGGCGCCCGCTCGTTCCGCGATCTGCCCGCCAATGCGGTCAAATATGTCCGCCGCATCGAGGAGTTGATCGGCGCGCCGGTGGCCCTGCTCTCCACCTCGCCGCAGCGCGACGACACCATCCTGGTGCGCGATCCGTTCCTGTAGGCCCGGCCCGAAATTAACTCGCGGAAGCTAGCGGGTGAACTTCTGGAACTTGATCCGGTGCGGGATCAGGCTGTCCGTGCCGAGCCGGCGCTTCTTGTCCTCTTCGTACATCTCGAAATTGCCCTCGAACCATTCCACGTGGCTGTCGCCCTCGAAGGCCAGGATGTGGGTGGCCAGGCGGTCGAGGAACCAGCGGTCGTGGCTGATCACCACGGCGCAGCCGGCGAAGTCCTCCAGCGCCTCCTCCAGGTTCTGCAAGGTCTCGATATCGAGGTCGTTGGTCGGTTCGTCGAGCAGGATCAGGTTGCCGGCTTCCGCCAGCGTCTTGGCCAGATGCACGCGGTTGCGCTCCCCGCCCGACAGCAGGCCGACCTTCTTCTGCTGGTCGCCGCCCTTGAAGTTGAACGAGCCGACGTAGGAGCGGGTGTTGATCTCGCGATTGCCGACCTTCATCACGTCGAGGCCGGAGGAGATTTCCTCCCACACCGTCTTCTTGGCGTCCAGCGCATCGCGGCTCTGGTCCACATAGGCCAGCTTCACCGTCTCGCCGACCTTCACCGTGCCCTTGTCGGGCTGCTCCTGGCCGGTGATCAGCTTGAACAGGGTGGATTTGCCCGCGCCATTCGGCCCGATCACCCCGACGATGCCGTTGGGCGGCAGGCGGAAGGTGAGGTCCTTGAACAGCACCTTGTCGCCGTATTCTTTCTCCAGCCCGGAGACCTCCAGCACAAGATTGCCGAGGCGCGGGCCCGGCGGGATCTGGATCACCGCGTGGGTCTGGGCCTGCGTGGCGTTGGCCTGCTCGCGCACCATGTCCTCATAGGCGGCGAGGCGGGCCTTGGACTTGGATTGCCGGGCCTTGGCGCCGGAGCGCACCCATTCCAGTTCGCGGGTGAGCGCGCGCTGGCGGGCCTCGCTCTCGCTCTGCTCTTGGACCACCCGCTTCTGCTTCTGCTCCAGCCAGCCGGAATAGTTGCCCTCGTAAGGCACCCCCTTGCCGCGATCGAGTTCGAGCGTCCACTTGGTCACCTGATCGAGGAAGTAGCGGTCGTGGGTGACCAGGATCACGCAGCCCGGGAAGGCCTCCAGGTGATGCTGCAGCCAGGCCACGGACTCGGCGTCGAGGTGATTGGTGGGTTCGTCCAGCAGCAACATGTCGGGCTTGGACAGCAACAGGCGGGCCAGGGCGATGCGGCGTTTTTCGCCGCCGGACAGGGTCTCCACCGACCAGTCGTCGGGCGGGCAGCGCAGCGCATCCATGGCCATCTCGATGCGGCTGTCGATGTCCCACAGGTCGCCGGCGTCGATGACCTCCTGCAGCTTGGTCATCTCCTCCATCAGCGCGTCGGAATAGTCCTCGCCGAGCTTGGCGGCGATCTCGTTGTAGCGGTCGAAGGTCTGTTTCTCCGCGCACCAGGCGATGGCGTTTTCCCAGACGGTCTTGCTGTTATCCAGATGCGGCTCCTGCTCCAGATAGCCCATCTTCACGCCGTCGGCGGCCTTGGCTTCGCCCTGGAACTCCTTGTCGAGCCCGGCCATGATCTTCAGCAGGGTCGACTTGCCCGAACCGTTGACGCCCACGACGCCGATCTTGGCGTCGGAATAGAACGACAGCCAGATGTTCTCGAACACCTTCTTGCCGCCCGGATAGGCCTTGGTCAGGCCCTGCATCTGGTAAATGTACTGCTGCGCCATGCGTGCTTCGGGGCCTTTGAGCGGGGGCGGGCCCACGCTCGGTCTGAAGGGGTCCGGGGTTGCGGCTAGATAGCGACCGGCGCGACGAGGGGCAATGGGCGCGGGTCCGCAGGAACCCGCTCGCTGGTTTGCGTCAGCGTCCGCCTCCTCCCTGCGCGAGGAAAAGTCAGCCACGGCCATCCAGTATTACATTTCGCTTCTGAAACTCTGCCTACGCCCGGCCAAGCAGACGATGAGCTCCCAAGCTTGACTTTAAGCGCCACCTTGACGTGGATGACAGTCTGTGAACACATCACCTTGTCGTTCATCGAGTATTGGAGCGGCGCTTCGGTGGCTTGAGGGTTGGAATGTCGAACGGGGACTTACGGCGATATATACAACAAATGTTAAGTCAGCTGGCTGAACTGGCTGACGCCAGAGTGGAAGACGAACATCTCGGCGCCATGGCGTTTGAACTGCGGATGATGGCCGAACGCGCCGGCGAAACCTCGGGCCTCGCTCGCAAGGCGCACGCGACATTGGTGCAATAGCGGCGGCGGGTTTGGCCCACCGCGGCGAAGGGGGCGCTCAGGACCTCAGCCAGAAGCGGTCTTCCGTAATCTCAGCGCCGTGCGCAGAAGGTCTGGGGCAGGATGGTTTCGAGGCCCTCCGCGTCGATTTCGTCGAAGGCGGCCGGCCGGTCGCTGTCCACATCCAATACCGCGATGAGGGCGCCCCCCCCATCGAACACCGGGACGACGACCTCGCTCCTGGAGCGGCTGTCGCAGGCGATGTGGCCGGGGAAGGCGTCCACGTCCTCGACGATCAGCGTGCGTCGCTCCCGCGCCGCCGCGCCACAGACGCCCCGGCCAAACGGGATGCGCAAGCAGCCGAGCGTGCCCTGGTAGGGGCCGACCATCAGTTCCTCCGGCTTGTTTGGATCGACCACGTAGAACCCGGTCCAGAAGAAGGCGTCGAAGGCGTGGTGCAGCATGGCGGCCACCGTGGCCATGCGGACGATCCTATCCGTCTCGCCCTCCAGCACCGCCGCAACCTCCAGCGCGAGGTCGGCGTAGCGGGCGCGCTTGTCGGCGGAAAGGCGGGCGGGATCGAAGTCTTCGGCCATGGGCTGGCAGATAGGACACACAATGGGCAAAGCAACGGTCGGTTAACCGCCCTCCTCCACCGGGCGTAAATCGGTGGGCGGTAAGGTTGACGGCGTTGCCAGCGTAGTGGGGCCATGGCGTCCGCCGATCTCGACCATATCCGCGCGCTCCTGATCGCGCAGACCGAAGCGCCGGAACCGCAGACCCGCGGGCTGCTCGGCCGGCTGCGTCTGGGCCGGCGCGAGCGGCGCGAACCCCTGACCCTCGGTCCGGTCGCCGCCTCGCCGCGCTTCACCGCGCCCGCCCCCTGCGACCCGGACCAGGACCTGCTGTTGAAGGCGCTGTGCGGCCCCGCGCCTGAGACCGGGGTCCTGGGGATCGAAACCGCCTCGCCCCTGCCGCCGCCCACACCGCGCAACGGCTTCGGTCGCCGCGCCGACGGGACGGCGGAGACCGAGCTGATGCTGGAGACCCCCGCCACCGCGCCGCGCCGCCTGCGCGTGCTGGACGATCGTGGCGGCGCCGTCGGCGAGATCATCCTGCTGCCGGAGGAGCCGCCGCTCCGCACCGTCTACGGCGTCGCCGACGAAGCGCACGCCGCGCCTTATTTCCCCGAGGACCTGATGGAGCCGGAGGCGCCGCAGGAACCCCAGCCGCTCCGGCCGTGGATCAAGGCGCTGCGCGGGGCGGGCGCCGTCAAGCCGTCGCCGGCCGATCTGGCCAAGCCCGAGTCGATGGACGACCAGGCGCCGCTGGTCAAGCGCGTCCGCCAGCGCCGCGCCACCAAGGCTGCGCCCCGGCCGCCGGCGCCGCTCGGCCACGACCTTCTGGAAGCGCTCGCCCTGACCCTGGCCCGCGAGCACGATACCCTGGCCGATCGCCTTCTGGCGGTGGCGAGCGAACAACTGTTTCGCCAAGGGATAATGGCCGGCGCGGTGGCGGCTTAGTCGCCCTTGCCGAGCAGGCCGGCGAACACCTGGCCCGCCGCGCCGCGGATCAGGTCGCCGAGGTGCGGCTCGCCCTTGACGATGGTCCCGGTCAGCTTGCGCGCCTCCTCCAGGGTGATGTGCGCCGGCAGGGGGGGCACCTCCGGATCGGTCTTCACCTCCAGCACCACGGGCACGTCGGAGGCCAGGGCCGCATCCCAGGCCGCGCCCATCTGCTCCGGATCGTCCACATAGATGCCGCGCAGACCGATCAGCTCGGCGAAGCGGTGATAGGGCACATTGGGGATCGACTGGGTGCTGACCAGACGCGGGAAGCCCTCCATCACCCGCTGTTCCCAGGTGACCTGATTCAGGTCCTCATTGTTCCAGACGCAGCAGATCCACTTGGGATTCGACCACTCGCGCCAGTATTTGGCCACGGTGATCAGTTCGGCCATGTTGTTCATCTGCATGGCCCCGTCCCCCACCAGCGCGATCACCGGCCGGTCCGGATGGGCGAACTTGGCTCCGATGGCGTAGGGCACCGCCGCGCCCATGGAGGCGAGGCCGCCCGACAGCGAACACAGCATCCCCCGCTTGATCCTCAGGTCGCGGGCGTACCAGTTGGCGCAGCTCCCGCTGTCCGACGTGACGATCACGTCGGCCGGCAGGCGGGGCGACAGCTCCCACGCCACGCGCTGGGGATTGACCGGTTTGGCCGGCGCATGGGCGCGATCGCGCATCAGCGTCCACCAGTCCGCCACCTGCTGTTCGATACCGTCCCGCCAGGCGGTGTCGGTCCTGGGAGTCAGCAGCGGCAGCAGCGCCGACAGGGTCTCGGCCGCATCGCCGTGCAGGTTGACCTCCGTGGGATAGCGGATGCCGAGCATGGTGGGGTCGATGTCGATCTGCACCGCCCGCGCCTGCCCGGTCTTGGGCAGGAACTCGGCATAGGGAAAGCCGGTGCCGATCATCAGCAGCGTGTCGCATCCGGCCATCATGTCGAAGGACGGCTTGGTCCCGAGCAGGCCGATCGTGCCGGTGACCCAGGGAAGGTCGTCCGGCAGCGCGCCCTTGCCGAGCAGGGCCTTGGCCACGCCGGCCTGCAGGGCGTCGGCCACCGCGATCACTTCGTCGGTGGCTTTCAGCCCACCCGCTCCGACCAGGATGGCGACCTTCTCGCCCGCGTTCAGCACCTCGGCGGCGCGGCGCAGGTCCGCCTCATAGGGAACGACCTTGGGCTTGGTGTAGCCGATGCCGGAGCGGACGAAGCCGTGCGCCACCCTGGGCGCTTCATAGGGGCTGTCGGACAGGTCGTTGGGCATGATCACCACGGCCACGCCGTTGCGGCCCTTGGCGGTGCGGATGGCGCGGTCGAGGATCACGCTCACCTGGGCCGGCAGCGTGCCCTCCTGCACGAAATCCGCCACGTCAGCGAAGGCGCGGTCGAGGTTCAGCTCCTGCTGATAGTGGGCGCCGCGCACCGAGCGCGCCGCCTGGCCGGTGATGGCCAGAAGCGGGGTGTGATCCAGCTTGGCGTCGTAGAGGCCGGTGATCATGTGTGTGGCGCCCGGGCCGCCGGTGGAGAGGCACACCCCCATCTCGCCCTTGAACTTGGCGTAGCCGACGGCCATGAAGGCGGCCATCTCCTCGTGGCGGGCCTGCACGAACTTGATCCTGCTGTCCTTGTGCGAAAAGCCGCGCAGCACACCGTTGATGCCGTCCCCGGGATAGCCGAAGATCAGGTCGATCCCCCACTGCTCCAGCCGCTCGACGAAGAACTCACCCGTGGTCTGGCTCATGGTGAGGCTCCTCGACATAGGCGATAGGGGGGAAGGGACGCGGCGCCAGGGCCGCCAGGATGGCGTCGAGCGAAAAGCCGAACACCAGGTGGGAGGAGGCGGCGAAGGCGTGCTCGGCCGGCTCTACCTCCCAGGGCGGGGGCTTGACCCCCAGCAGGTAGAGTCCGCATTCCTCCACCATGCCCCAGATACCGAGGCCATAGGCCAGCCCCCGCCCGGCGCCGACGAAGCGGAAGGCGCCCACGGCCACGCCGTAGAAGGCGCCGAGCGCCGCGCCCATCAGATAGTGCACCACAGCCCCGGCCGGGCCCACGGCCGAGGGCGGCAGGTCGCGGCCCGTCACCGCCCGGCAGACATCCTCGGCCACCGTTTCGGTCGGCGGCGGGACTGCCGGAGACTGGGCCGTGGGCGGCAGGTGAGCGCGGCCCCAGGCGGTCTGGAAGGCGGTGGTGACGCCGGCGGCGACCACCCCGGCCACCGCGCCGAGGGCGGCCCACTCCAGCGTACTGATCGGGCGTTGCGTGCGGCTCATCGGCCAGCCTCCTTGCGGGGATCGAATCGGAACACCTTGAACGGCAGCGCGGGCGCCTCCCCCGGCCGCGCCAGGCCCGGCGAGCGGGGCAATTGGGTCGCCACCACATAGAGCGCGCCGTCCGGCCCGGCCATGACGCCATCGGGCCAGAACATGTCGGCCCGCTTCACCGGTTCGTCGTACTGGCGGTCAGGGCGGACGCGGCCGATGCAATTGCTTTCGATCACGGTCATATAAAGATCGCCCTCCGCGGTCATGCACATGCCGCCGGAATTGGGCTTGTCGGCGTATCGCTCCAGCCGCTCGGCCAGGGCGTCATCGTCCAGCGCCGGGTCGAGCAGGTCATCCACCCGCAGACGCCACAGCGTGTGGCCGTTCAGCGGTGAGAGGTAGAGCCACGCCCCCGCCGCATCCATGGCGATGCCGTCCACGCCGACCTTCATCGGCCCGTGCAGGCCGTCCGACCCGTTGTGGCCGACCACATGGCCATCGATCACCAGGGGCTGCGCCTCGGCGCGGATGCCGTCACGGCCCTCCAGACGCCGCTCGGCCCGGCCGGTCTCGATGTCCATGACGATCAGCGCCGCGCGGCTGCCGTCGCCGCCGTGGCCGGCCCCCTCGTCGGCGATGTAGATCTTGCCGCGCGCCTCATCGACCACGAAGTCGTTGGGCTCGGAGAAGGGGGTCAGCACCTCGGCCGGAATGAGGAGGGTGCGCCACAGCGCGTCGGCCCGGGTGTCCCACACCACGAACTTGGCCGGGATCCTGGAGCGCGTGCCCATGTCGGCCAGCCAGATGCGGCCCTGGCTGTCGTCGTGCAGGCCGAGCACCGCGTCGAGCCACCCGGCGGGATCGCCCGTTGGTGTGTTCCACTGCAGGTTCGGGAACGGCGCCAGCGACCCGTTCGGCTCGAACACCGAGACCCGGTGCGGGGTCAGGTACATGGGGTGATGGCTGACCACCAGCCGTCCATCCGCCGTGAACGCCCCGTTGCCGAGCGGCGTGTCGGTGGTGGCGTAAATCGTGGTCTCGAACGGGTTCATAGGGCGGGCTGAGGGGTGACCAGGGTGGCGGGAAGCATCGTCACGTCGGTAACGCCGCTCAGCGCCAGACAGTCGCGCAGCTCCTGGCGAATAAGTTCGATGGCGCGGGCCACGCCCTTGCCGCCGCCGGCCGCGAGGCCGTAGGTCCAGGCCCGGCCGCTGAGACACCCGTGCGCCCCGCGCCCCATGGCCTTGACGATGTCGTAGCCGGTGCGCACGCCGCCGTCGAACAGTACCTCCACCCGGTCGCCCACGGCGCGGGCGATCTCAGGCAGGACCGAGATGGTCGATGGCGCACTGTCGAGCTGTCGGCCGCCGTGGTTGGAGACGACGATGGCGTCGGCGCCGAGATCGGCGGCGCGGCGCGCGTCCTCCGCCGTCAATATGCCCTTCAGCACCAGCTTGCGCGGCCACAGCGACCGGACCCAGCGAATGGTGTCGGTATCGATGGACGGGTCGAGGTGACTGTTCACCCAGGCCGCCAGCTCAAGCACGTTGCCGGCCTTGGGGTACTCCTTGGCCATGGTGGCGAAGGTCCAGCGCCGGCTGCCCAGCATGTGCAGCAGCCACGGCAGGTGGGCCGCCACATTGACCACGCCGCCAAAGCTCGGCCGGATCGGCGAGACCAGCCCGTTGCGGCTGTCGGCCCAGCGCTGGCTGTGGATGTGCACGTCCAGCGTCATCACCAGGGCGGAGCAGCCGGCGGCGTCGGCGCGGTGGATCAGGCTCTCGTTCACCGCCTGCACGTCCATCATGTAGAGCTGGGACCAGAACGGCCGGGTGGTCGCCGCCGCCACGTCCTCGAGGGAGGCGATGGAGAAGCCGGACAGGCAGAACGGGATGCCCGCCGCCTCCGCCGCCTTCGCCGCCAGGATTTCCCCGTTCGGCCAGCTCAGCCCTGCCATGCCGACCGGCCCGATGGCGAGCGGCATGGTGGCCGCCTCGCCCAGCAGGGTGCAGGCGGTGGAGACCGTGGACACGTCCTGCATCGTCGTACCGCGCAGGGCCAGGGCGTCGAGGTCGGCGCGGTTCCGGTGCAAGGTCAGCTCGGTATAGGCGCCGCCGTCGATGTAGTCGAATACGGCCTTGGGCAGCTTGCGCTTCGCGACCGCGCGCAGATCGGCGATGTTCACCGCGTCCATCAGACCAGCCTTTCCAGAAAGCGGTGCATGGCCCGGGCCACGGCGGCGGGGTGTTCGAGGGTAACGAGGTGGCCGCCGCCCGGGATCAATTCCAGTTCGGCGTGGACCAGGCTCGCGGCGATGGCGGGGGCGGTCTTCGGCCCCATCACCGTGTCGTGGTCGCCGGCCAGCACCAGCACGGGCAGGTCAATGGCTTGGGTCTGGGCGGAGATGTCCAGCCGGCTGCCCGTCTCCAGCCACCAGATCCAGGCGGGGCGGGCCACGCTGACCTCATCCTCGACGCACTGCGCGAACAGGTCCGGGGTCAGGGTGTCGTCGGTAATCTCGGCGATGTGCCGGCGCGCCGCCTCGCGGTCGCCGAAGGCGGCCAGGGTATCACGACGGGCGTCTTCGCTCATCGGCTCGGGCGTCGGCGGAGAGGCGGCGATCAGCACCACGCCCGCCAGCCCCGCCGGGCGCCGCGCCCCCAGCCACAGCGCCGCCTTGCCGCCCATCGAGTGGCCGACCACGATCCAGGGGCGCCCGTCGGCCAGCGCCGTCAACTGGTCGGCATAGGCGTCCAGGCTCGGCCCCGCCAGCGGCGGCGCCGTCCCGCCAAAGCCCTGGAGGTCGGGCGTTTCGCACACCCGTTCCAGACCCAGCGCATCGACCAGCGGGCGCCACGACCGCCCCGAACCGCCGAAATAGTGGGCGAACACCAGGACCGCGCGCCCGTCCATCTCAGACGTCCACCTTCAGCCGCGCCGGGGCATCGGTCAGCCGCATCATTTCGCCGTGCGGCAGGATGGTGATCTGGCCGAACTCCTGGATCAGGCAGCGATAGCATTCGGAGACCGGGCGCGGGTTGCGGTCCAGGTCGTAGAGGCCGCAGGCGTTCACCGTCCCCCGCTTCTGCGCCAGTTGGATGTCCCAGTCGATCTGGTCGATCAGGCTGTACCAGGTGAAGCCCAGCACCGGCACGCCGTCCTTGCGCATACTGAGCACGTTAATCCACTGCTTCCACAGCCAGCTCTTCGCCGCTTCCGGATCGAAGGTGTTGGTCTCGGTGTGCATCACCGGCTTCTTGTAGCGGGCGTAGTATTCGTGGGTGATGCGATACCAGCCCATCACGTCCTCGGCCGGCAGCATGGCGTCGTCGGGCAGGATGATGTGCTCGTTGCGGCCGTAATAGTCGTTGCCCATCACCTGATAGCCGGGGGGCTCGCCGCGCATGAACCAGTCGTACTCCTCCCGGGTCAGGCCGTTGTCCGCCAGGTAGAGGTAGATGTCCGCCTCGGGCGCATTGGCGTAGAGCAGGTCGAGGGAGATGAAGCGCTGCTTGTTGGCGAGCTTGATCTTGTCCGACTGGATGGCCTTCGCCTCGTGGAAATATTCGGCGCTTTCGCTCTGGACGATGATGCAGTCCGGCCGGTGCCTGGAGATCGCCTGGGTGGCCATGATGCTGGCGGCCACCAGATGCTTCATGGCGGTGACGAAGCCGCGGTCGGTCTTGAGCTGCTCGTTCCACAGCCCGTCCTTCCCGCTGGCCCGGGCGGTGACATAGATCTCGTTCACCGGGGTGTAGAACCGCACCCAGGGATAGCGCTTGGCCACCTCTTCCGCATAGGCGGCGAAGTGGATCGGCAGCTCCGGGTTCTGGAAGTTCCCCAGCCAGTCCGGCACGCCGAAGTGCAGCAGATCCAGGATCGGGGTGATGCCCAGCCGCTTGATCTCCGCCATCACCTCGTCGGCGAAACTGAAGTCGTATCGGCCGGGGCCGAGGTGGGTTTTGTGGTAGGGCAGCCCATAGCGCAGCACTTTCAGGCCGAGGTCGCGGGTCAGCCGCAGGTCGTCGCGCCAGCGGGTATAGTGGCCGCACTCCTCCAGCAGGTCGCGGCGGATGCGGCCGTTGTCGATGGTGGGATTCGAGCACTCGATCCCGGTGGCGAACATGAACTCCCCAGGTCCGCCGGTGGGGAGGCCGGAGCCCGACTGCCCGCTGGCCCCGCCGTGCTCGTCGCCGGCATAGTCGCCGTCGCCGAGTTCCTTCTCGATGATGTCGAGGAAGCCCGCGCTCACTTGCTGCTCGACAGGCGTCCGCCCGTCACCTCGATCAGGGCGCCGGTAATGAAGCTGCCGTCCGACGAGGCCAGCAGCACATAGGCCGGGGCCAGTTCCTCCGGCTGGCCGGGGCGGGCCAGCGCCACCTCGTGGCCGAAATTCTCCACCTCCTCGATGGGCATGGTGGCGGGAATGTTGGGGGTCCAGACCGGGCCGGGCACGACGCAGTTCACCCGGATGCCCCGCTCGCCGAGATTCAGCGCCAGCGACTTGGTGAAGGCATGGATGGCGCCCTTGGTGGACGAATAGTCGATCAGGATCGGGATGCCGGTCAGCCCGACGATGGAGCCGGTGTTGACGATAGCCGCGCCGGACTTCAGGTGCGGCAGGGCCGCCTGGGTCATGAAGAAATAGCCGAAGATGTTAGTCTCGAACGAGCGCCGGAGCTGTTCCTCGGTGATGTCCTCGAACCGCTTCTGGGCCATCTGGAAGGCGGCGTTATTGACCAGGATGTCGAGCTGGCCATAGGCGTCGACCGTCCGCTTAACCGCCTCGCGGCAGGCCCCGGACTGGCGCACATCGGCCTTGATCACTTCACAGCGCCGGCCAGCCTGCTCCACGCGCGCGCGGGTCTGGTCCGCATCGCCGTCGTTCTCGTTGTAGAGGATCGCCACATCGGCGCCTTCGAGTGCAAAGGCGATGGCCACGGCCCGGCCGATGCCGCTGTCGGCCCCGGTGATCAGGGCGACCTTGCCCTCGAGCTTTCCGGCCGGTTTGTATTCGGAAAAGCTGGTGTCGGGCTCTGGATGCATGTCCGACTGCCGTGCGGGATACGGGAGTTTCTGTCCCTTGAAGTCGGAGGCCTTGGGATAGGTCTTCATGGCGTGTCGCCTTGCAGGGGTGGATCGCCGCGGCGGTTGGTGATGAAGCGGTCGGCCATGCGCAGGCTGAGCGCCATGATGGTCAGGGCCGGGTTCGCCGCCAGCGCTGTAGGAAAGATGGAGTTGTCCATCACATAGAGGTTGGGCACGTCGAAGCTGCGTCCGTCCGGATCGACCACGGCGGCGGCGGGATCGGCGCCCATCCGGCACGTGCCGATGATGTGGGCGTTGCGCGGAAAGGCCCACAGGTCGCGGCCGCCGGCCTCGGTCCAGATTTCCCGCATGATCTTCTCGGCGTGCGCGGTCATCCGCCGTTCGTTTTCGCCATTGGTGAAGTGAATGCGGGGCTTGGGCAGCCCTCTTTCATCCAGTTCGTCCGACAGCTCCAGGAGGTTACCGTCCGCGGGCAGGCAGTCGCCGAGGATGTTGATGCCGGCGATATGGTTGTAGCGCTCCATGTGCGCGGTCAGCGCCTCGCCCCAAAGGCCCCGCCCCCGCGCCACCTGGGTGGCGTAGGTCACCGGCATAACGCCGATGGACTGCAACAGATAGCCGCCGGCGAAGTCCGCATCCTTGGGCCTGTGCGTGTCCTCCGAGATCAGGGCGCCCGGGATGCCCTTGTTCGGCCGTACCTCCTCGTCGAACACGCCCCAGAGCTGGACGCCCGTATGCGCCATGAAGTTGCGCCCCACCTGGCCGGAGCTGTTGGACAGCCCGTTCAGCAGCAGGAGGCGCGGGCTTTCGATCGCCCCGGCGCAGAGGAACACGTGGCGACACGCCTGGCGGTGATCCACCCCGTCCCGCCGATAGACCACGCCGATAATCCGCCCGTCCGCCCCCGTCTCCAGCCGCGTGACATAGGCGTCGTCGCGCACCTCGGCCCCGGCCGCCACCGCGGCGGGGATATAGGTCACGTCGGTGGAGCCCTTGGCCCCATTGGAGCAGCCCGCCTGACAGAAGCCGCGATTGGTGCAGACGTGACGGTCGCCATAGCCGTCGCCGTCGCGTCGCCGGGTCAGCGCCATGTTGGGGGCCAGCGAAGTCTGGATGCCTAGGGTTTCGCAGCCCCGCCGCATCAACTCCGCCGCGCCGTTGGGCTGGTGCGCCGGCAGCGGATAGGCCCCGCGCGCGGGGCCCCATGGATAGTGGTCGGGCCCGGCGACGCCGACGAAACGCTCCACCTCGTCGTAGTAGGGGTTCAGTTCCTCCACCCCGAACGGCCAGTCTACCGCCACGCCGAAATCCGAGTGCAGGCGGAAGTCGTCGGCCTGGGCGCGCGGCGTATAGGCGGTGAAGTGGAGGGTGGAGCCGCCGACGCCCGTGCCGGAGTTGTTGGCGCCGAAGGCCAGCGGGTCGCCGCCCGCCGACAGCCGCTCGTCCAGCCAGAACAGCGGCGTCTGCGCCTCCTCGTCGGTGGCGAACTCCGCACGGGGCCGCCACCGTCGCCCGGCCTCCAGCGCCACCACGCCCATCCCGGCCTGGGCGAGACGGGCCATCAGCGGCGCGCCGCCCGAGCCCGTGCCGATCACCACCGCGTCGACCGCCTCGTTCAGTTCATAGCGGCGCAAGGGACGCCTCGTCTTCCACCGGATCGCGCCGATTGAGGCCCAGCGCCTGGAAACCTTGCGCGTCGGCCATGCCGGCAAAGCCGATGGCCTCCTGGGCGTAGGGATGCGCGTAATAGAGCTCGGTCACCTGCGCCAGCAGGTCGATGAAGAACCAGTGCGCGTTCAGCGTCCGCCATACCTCGCCCGGCGGATCGCCCGCCTGCACCGCCGCCAGTACGCGATCCTGACGCTCGGAAGGCAGCGCGACGAAGGGCGCCTCGAACAGGGCCTTCGCCGTCTGCTCAAGCCCAACCACGCCTTGAACCGTGGCGACGCGGTCGGGCGGCAACACGTCGTAGCGCCAGCCGTCCCCGCCCCCGGCGGCCAACCGTTCGTCCAGCCGCGCCGCCAGCGCCACCCGACGGCTCGGGTCGGGTTGGGGGACCAGCCGGCCGCAGACCGCCTCCAGCGTGGCGAATGCGGCGGGATCGAAGCAGAGGGGCCCGCTCTGCGGCGCCCATGACAATCGCGCCGCCAGCGCCCGGCGGGTGGGTGCGGTCACGTGGTCGGTGTCGAGCAGGTGTTCGATCGCGCCACGTTTCAGCGGCGCACGATCATCGGGCTGCATGGCCGGATCCTTGGATCGCTTGAGGGCACGCAGCCACAACAAGGGCCGATCCGAAGGGTTCCGCCTCGGCCGGTAGAGGGGGGCCGGTGAGAGGGAGAAAGACGGCGGTGGTAGGCGCGGAGGGACTCGAACCCCCAACCAGACCGTTATGAGCGGTCGGCTCTAACCATTGAGCTACGCGCCCCCGGAGTTCGGCCGCGGCGGTTGGGTCCGCCTAACACTTCGCCTTGCCGCTCGCAACGCAGGGGGACCGGTGCGGCCGGAACCGCGCCGGAAATCCGGCATTTCACCGTTTGTCACGTGGAGTCGTTCCCGCAGTGGGGACCCCATACTGGAGAAAACCGATGAAGTTGGCTTCCAAGCTTGCGGCGGCGACCCTTACCCTCGGCACGCTCGCCATGGCCGGCGGCGCCTCCGCCGCCATCGTCTGTAACGGCGCCGGCTATTGCTGGCACACCCGGGCGGCCTATGCCTATCGCCCGGCGTGGGGCCTGGCGGTGCATGAGGACGGCTGGCGCTGGGGTCCGGGCGAACGCTACTATTGGCGCGAACATCCCGGCCGCGGCTACTGGGCCGGCCGCCGCTGGGTCCGCTTCTAAGCGGGACTTGCCGGAACGACGGGAAAGGGCGGCGGCTGGCCGCCCTTTTTTTGCGCCCGCTTACATTTTTGTAGGCCCAAGCGTGGCCTTGCCATCGCCCCGATTCTGCGCTGTCCTTTGCGCCCAGCCACAGGGACCGCGTCATGACCCGACTTCGCCGAAACCTCACCGGCGCCATGCTGACGCCCTGGCTCATCCTCGCGCCCTTCACGGCGTCGGCCGCGCCGATGGACGAGGCCGCCTTCCGCACGACCACCCTGAACGTCCAGGCGGAGGGACAGGTGAAGATCGCTCCGGACCAGGCCGTGATCGCCTTTGGCGTGCAGACCACCGGCAAGACCGCCGCCCTGGCCATGCAGGCCAATCGCGACCGCATGGCCACCACGGTGGCGGCGCTGAAGACCGCCGGCATCCCGCCCAGGGACATTCAGACCTCGGCCCTGAACCTCAACGGCCAGTACGCCTATGAACCGAACCAGCCGCCCCGGCTGACCGGCTATCAGGCGGTGAATCAGGTCAGCGTCGTCGTCCACGATCTCGGCAAGCTCGGCCCTACGGTGGACGCGGTGACCGGCGCCGGCGCCAACCAGGTCAGCGGCATCGACTTCGGCCTTTCCGACGCGCGATCCTCCGAGGACGAGGCGCGGCGCCAGGCGGTGAAGGCCCTGTCCGCCCGGGCCGCCCTTTATGCCGACGCCGCGGGCCTGCGACTCGGTCGGCTGGTGAATCTGACCGAGAACGGCGGCGGCGAACCGATCGTGCCCCTGCGCCGGGTCGCCTTCGCCGACGCCATGGTCAAGTCCAACGCCGGCATCACGCCGGTGGAGCCCGGCCAGCTCACCGTGCGCATCACCGTCTCGGCGATCTATGAGCTGTCCAGATGAGGACGCGCGCCATGAACCCGATGGCTCTTGTGGCTGCTCTGTCGTTAGCTGGCGGAGGCGCTGGGGCCGCCCCCGTCAGTCTGCACGGCGAAGCCCCGCCCTATGTGGCGACCTTGACTACCACGCCCCCGGCCTATGCGCCGGCGCCTTGGTGGATGCGCGAGCCGATCATCGCCGCCTCGGGCCATGTGCAGACCCACATACCCGCCAACCGGGGCCGGTTCAGCGCGCAGTTCTCCTCCATCGACCGCTCGCTGGCCGCGGCGCAGAAGAACGCCGCCGACAAGGTGCGGGTCCTGGCCAGGACGCTGCAGGCCTATGGCGCGGACAAGGCGCGGGTTGAGACCTCGCTCAACGTCAGCCCGATCTACGAACAGTACCGCGACAAGGACGGCAACCTGCAGAACAATGTCCGCGCCGACAAGATCGACCGTTACGAGGTGCGGGTGAACGTCAATGTGCAGGTCCGCGACATGGCGGTGCTGGAGCGCGCCTATGCCGCCGTGGCCTCCGCCCACCCCATCTCCATGGGCCAGGTCTCGTTCAGCCTCGAACCGGAGAACGAGACCAATACCGAGTTGTTCAGGGCCGCCGTCGCCGACGCCGCGCGCCGGGCCAAACTGGCGGCGGAGGAGACCGGCGCCAAGCTCGGCCGGGTGCGCCTGATCGACCCCACCAGCCGCGCCTGCGAGACCGACGTGCTGGTGGCCGGCGCGGCGCGGGGGCTCGGCGAGGACGCCGGCGGGGTGCAGGAGGTGACGGTGACAGGCTCCAGACGTATTCAGGGCGTGCCGTTCGCCGCCGTGTCAGCGCCCCCTTCACCGCCCCCGCCGCCTCCGCCGGCGCCGGGCGAGGAAGTCTCGGCCGACCAGATCCTGCCGCTGCAACCGCCGCTCCAGCTTCTCAGCCGCAGCGCCTGCGTGATCTACGGGCTGGAATGATCGGGACTGCCCAAGCCGGCAAGGCTCTGGCATAAGCTGGCTGCGTTCTTGGAGCCGCCCTTTTGATCTATCCCCACCTCGATCCGGTCATGGTGCATCTGGGGCCGCTGGCCATCCGCTGGTACGCGGTGGCCTATATCGCCGGCATCCTGCTCGGCTGGCGATACGGCGTGTGGCTGACGCGCAATGCCAGGCTGTGGCGGGGAACGCCGCCCACCGTCAACGAGCGGCAGATCGACGATTTCGTGCTGTGGCTGACCCTGGCCATCCTGGTCGGCGGGCGGGTGGGGTCAATCCTGTTCTATAACCCGACCATCATCTGGACCGACCCGTTGGAGATGTTCCAGCCCTGGCACGGGGGGATGTCGTTCCACGGCGCCTTCCTGGCGGTAGCGGGCGTCATCGTCTGGTTCTCCTGGCGCAACGCCGGCATCGACCGGGCGGTCGCCACCCCGCGAGAGGTGGCCGTCGCCACCTGGCGCAAGGCGCTGCGGCTGGCCGACCTCGTGGCCCCCTGCGTGCCCTTCGGTCTCTTTTTCGGCCGGATGGCCAACTACAACAACGGCGAGCTCTGGGGCCGGCCGACCACCGTGCCGTGGGCGCTGATCTTTCCCGCCGCCGACATGCAGCCGCGCCATCCCAGCCAGCTCTATGAGGCGGGGTTGGAGGGGATCGCCCTGTTCCTCATTCTGCGTTTCGCCACCCATTATCTGAAGTGGCTGCCGCGGCGCGGCGCCATCACCGGGCTGTTCGTCCTGTTCTACGGCCTGTTCCGCATCGCGCTGGAGAACGTGCGCGAGCCGGACCGCAACATGCCCCACTTCCCCCTCGGCCTGACCATGGGGATGATGCTGTCCATCCCCATGGTGGCCGCGGGCCTGTATCTGCTGTGGTTGTCGCGCCGGCCGGGGGCGCTGGCCTTGCCGGTGGTTGAAACGCAGGTCGTCGACCCTATGCCGGACGCCACACCGGCCGATGTGCCGGAAGGCCATGCCGACGCCTTCGCCGCCACCGACTACGCCGATGAGCCCGAAGCCCACCGGCCTTAAGGCCCGGCTGCAAAGCCTGATCGCCGCCGACGGGCCCATGACCGTGGAGACGTTCATGCGCCTGTGCCTGCACGATCCGCAGTTCGGCTACTACGCCACCCGTCCGGCGCTGGGGGCCGAGGGCGACTTCATCACCGCGCCGCTGATCTCGCAGATGTTCGGCGAGTTGATCGGGCTGTGGGCCGTCGATGTGTGGACGCGCCTGGGGCAGCCCGCGCCTTTCCGTCTGGTGGAGATGGGCCCCGGCGACGGGACGCTGATGGCGGACGCACTCCGTGCGGCGGGCGTCGTTCCCACCTTCCGCGCAGCGGCCGATCTTTGGCTGGTGGAGAGCTCAGGGCCGCTTCGCGCTCTGCAGCGGGAAAAACTGGCGGCGCACGGCCCGCGCTGGGCCTCCACCCTGGCCGAGGTTGTACCCGACGCGCCGATGATCCTGATCGCCAACGAACTGCTCGATTGCCTGCCCGCCCGCCAGTTCGTGCGCACCGACGTCGGCTGGGCCGAGCAGCGGGTGGGGCTGGATGCGGAGGGCGCCCTCGCCTTTGGCCTCTCGCCGGCCCCAAGCGGATTTGACCCCCCCGCCGGGCTGGGCGATCTGCCCCTGGGAGCGGTGATCGAAGTCTCGCCGGCGCAGGAAGCGCTGGGGGCGGAAGTCGGCGTCCGGATCGCGGTGGACGGCGGCGCGGCCTTGCTCATCGACTACGGCCGCAATCGGCTAGAGCCCGGCGATACGCTGCAAGCGCTGCAACGGCACACCAGGGTCGATGTGCTGGACACCGCCGGCGAAGCCGACCTTACCGTCTACGCCGATTTCCCGGCCTTCGCCGCCTCTGCGCGCGCGGCGGGGGCGCAGACGACGGCTATCGTTCAGCAGGGCGATTTCCTGCGGGAACTGGGCATCGAACGACGCGCCGCGGCCCTGGCCAAGGCCCGGCCGGATCAGGCGGAAACCCTGGCCCGCCAGCTTCACCGTCTGACCGATCCGCACCAGATGGGCGCCCTGTTCAAGGTGGTGTGCGTCCACACGCCCGGCCTCGCAATGGCCGGGTTTTAGCGCGGCGCCGCGCGGATGATGTCGAGGGCCGTGTCGATCTTGGCGAAGGCCCGCTCGATGGCCGCGAGCGCGGTCGCCTTATCGTCCGCACGGATCGCCGACTCGCACGCCTCCAGATCCTGCCGCGTCACTTCCTGCAAAAGTTCGATGGCCTGATCCATGGTCCTATTTCGTCTCCCGACACAGCGCAGATGGCAGTCCCGACGGTTTTGTTCGACCGTTCATCGGGCTATGAGCACGTCCATGACAGAGATTTCACCCCTCGCCTCGCCGATGCTGTCCGCGGCGCCCGGGATCAGGCACGCCTTCTTCACCCGCCAGGGCGGGGCCTCCACCGGGCTCTATGCGAGCCTCAACGTCGGCCGGGGATCGAAGGACGAGGCGGCGGACGTGGCGGAGAACCGGCGGCGCGCCGCGGCCTGGTTCGGCGCGGAGCCGGGGTCGCTGCTCACCTGCTATCAGATCCATTCCGCCACCGTGCTGCTGGCCGACCATCCGTGGGACGAAGAACGGCCACAGGGCGACGGGGTGGTAACCACCACGCCGGGCCTGGTCTGCGGCGCCTTGGCGGCGGATTGCGCCCCCGTGCTGCTGGCCGATCCGCAGGCGCGCATCGTGGCGGCGGTGCACGCGGGCTGGCGCGGCGCGCTCGGCGGCGTAGTGGAAAGCGCCATCGAGGCCATGGTCAGCGAAGGGGCAGAGCGCGGGCGTATCCTGGCTGCCGTCGGCCCCTGCATCGGGTCCCAGTCCTACGAGGTGGGCGAAGATTTTGTGCGCGCTTTTATGGACAAGGACCCCGGCCATGAGGCGTTCTTCAGTCCGGGGGTTGCTGCCGACAAGCGCCTGTTCGATCTGCCGGCCTTCGTGCTCTCGCGCCTCGCGGCGTCAGGCGTGACGCAGGCGGAGTGGATCGGGCGTGACACCTGTGCGGAAGAGGCGCTGTTCTTCTCCAACCGCCGCGCCTTCAGGCGGGGCGAAGGCGACTACGGGCGGCTGCTGTCGGCCATCGCCCTGGCCTAGCTAGCGCGTCGATGGCGCTTTAGAATTTGCCCGCTTTCTACCCTTTCGCCTCATCCTTAGCCTGTCGAAGGACGAGGCGAACGCGGCGGCTTCATCAGCGCCACCGCCACCAGCGCCGCCGCCGCCACCGCGGCGAACAGCCAGAATGCGCCTTCGAAGCCGCCGGTGTGGTCCTTCAATGCGCCGCCGATCCAGGGGCCCACCGCCGCCAGGGTCGAGACCAGACACATGATGGAGAACAGCTCCAGGTTCTTCTTCCGCCCGAAGGTGTCGAGCAGCAGCACCGTGGAGGCCAGATAGCTGACGCCATAGCCGATCCCGACGCCGAGCACATAGACGATCATCAAGGGATAGCCCCGCGCCAGCGCCAGCGCCCCGATTCCAACCGTGGTCAAGGCCAGGGCCGCCATCACCAGGGTGCGCGGCCGGACCCGTTCGCCCAAGGCCCCGCCCGCCGCCCGGGCGCCGGCATTGACCAGGGCCTGCAGGCTCAGCATCCCCGCCGCCACGGCCGGCGCGATGCCCCGTCCGGCCAGGTGCGCCACCGACAGGCTGGTCACCGAGGTCTCGCACAGCAGATAGGCGGTGTAGGCGGCGGCGATGATCCAGAAATTGGGGGTACGCAGCGCGTCGCCCACGCTCCAGCCCTCGACCGTCTCCTGGGTGTCGGCGGAGGGCGGAGCATCGTCCGCCGGCACGCCGCACAGGACGGCCGCCAGCGATGCGGTGACGAGGGTGACCAGAGCGAAGGCGCCCCAGTATCCGCGCCAGTCCAGATGGGCCGCCCTGGCCAGATTGTAGAACAGAGGGCCCGCTGCGGCGCCCAATCCACCGGCGGTGAAATAGACGCCGAACGCCGCCGACAGATGCTGGAACAACCGCGACAGCACATAGGTGGCCGGGATGGTGGCCAGCAGCGCGAAGCCCACGCCGAGCGCGGCGGCGCCCATGAGATAGCGCGCGGTGGTCGCGGCGGCGGCGAAGCCGATGAACCCCCCCGCCATCAGGATGCCGCCGAGGACGAGGGAGGGCCGGACCCCTAACCTGCGGATCACCAGGGCCGGCGCCAGGCTGGCCAGCCCGCACGCCACGCCCAGCACGGTGTAGCCGAGGCCCGCCTGCGACCAGTCCCAATGCAGGGCATTGACCATGTCGGGCAGAACGACGCCCAGCGAGGTGAAACTGCCCGCGGTGATGACGAAGAACAGCAGGCTGAGCGCGCCGAGGGCGAGGTAGGAGCGGGTCATGCCGCAAACCGTGTGAAACTCGCCCCGTCCTTCGACAAGCTCAGGATGAGGCGAGACTGGTGACGTCCGCACTGGAACACCGGCAGGATTGAAAGCCTGATCCTGAACTTGTCGAAGGGTGCGGCTTTCACGGCGCTAGAAACTCCGCCGCAGGGCGACGCGGAAGGCGCGGCCGACACTCGGCAGGGCGGCGACGTTGGCGTAAACATCGGCCACGGGCGTGAAGTAGAGCTTGTCCGTCAGGTTATCGACATTGCCGGTCACCCGCCACGGCCCGCGCTCCACGAAGGCCGAGGCGTTGGCGGCCCAATAGGCCGGGAAGCGCACCGCGCCCGGAATGATGCCCGCGGTGCGCGAGACCGAGGTAGCGCCCAGCGTCGCCCCCGCCCGGCCCCACTCGTGACGATCAGTGGTCCAGGTCCCGTACAGGCTGGCCACGCGGCGGGGGATCAGGGTGTCGGTATAGTTGCCGGGCACGAGCTGGGAGGTGGCGAACACCGCATAGGCCCCGCCATAGCCGTCTACCCCCGGCAGCCCCACGCTCGAAGGCGGGATCACGATGAACGAATTGTCCGGCCCCTTGATCGTCGTCCGCTGGTCGTTACCGGCGAAGGTCAGGCTGAAGGTCCTGTTGACGATCCAGCGCAGCTCCAGCTCCACCCCCCGCCCCAGCGTGCCCACCACCGCATTGTTCTGACCGAGCTCGGTGCGGGTCTGGCGATAGACCGCCAGCGAGCCGGTCACGGCCGCCTTGAGCAGGCTCCACTTCACCCCGGCTTCGCGCAGGTTCGAGGGGGCCAGCCAGGCGTTCTGCGCGATCAGGTTGGGCGAGACGCCGCCGGCCTGGGTCAGCTCCGGCGCCGCGGTGTGGGCGTAGCTCACATAAGGCATGACGCCCCAGGGCGAGCGCCAGCTCACCGCCGCGTTCCAGGTAAAACTCCCCCGCCCGATGCGATAGGTGCGGCCGGGCGTGACGCCGAACACCACCGTGCCGTCGTCGCGTGCGGTCACGTGATAGCTGTCGGCCCGCACGCCGCCGGTGACGTCGAAGCGCCAGGGCAGTTTCACATCCGTCTCGGCGAAGGCGCCGGCGTCGTCTACGCGCGAGTGCACGTCGGTTTCCCAGGTCAGCCCGCCGCCGCCCACGTCGGTGGAGAAGGGATCGTCGATGATGTCGGTGGGGGTCGGGCCATAGCTGAGGTCGCGCCGGTCCAGCGCGATATAACCGCCGTTGAAGCTCTCCCGCTGGCGCCCGTTATAGGTGCGATAACCGAGGCCGAGGATGGTCTGCGCCTTGACCGCGCCGCCGAGGAAGGCGTCGTCGGAGGTGAAGCTGGCCCGCCCCTCCAACACCTGGGCCTGATAGCTGGCGGGGAAGCCGTAGGAGACGAAGCGGTCGTTATCCAGCCCGTCATAGAACAGCTGCAGCTTGGCGCTGCGGCCGGCGCCGAGATCCTTGCCGAGGTCGGCATAGGCGGTCTGGGTATCGGTATTGGAGAAGTCGTTGCCCGAGACGAACACCGTGCGGCGGTCAAGCTGCGTCGTGCCCACCCCGGTGTTCAGCACAAAGCGCGGATCGATCGGCGGGGTGAAGCCGAAATAGCCCTGCTCCAGCGGCGCGCCGATCTCCCCGGGCTGCAGCCGGCCGTCGTGGTTGGCGTCCACCAGCGTGGTGTTGCGCCCGGTGATGTAGGTCCGGTGGTCGATCAGGGCCTGGGTCAACCGGTTCCAGCCCGGGGTCTGCACCGCCCCGCGCGTGGTGTAGAGCATGGCGCCGAACGCCGCGCTCCAGCCGTTCCCAAGGTCGAAGTCAGCGGAGAGTTGGCCGAGATCATGGCTGGGATGGATGCCGCGATAGTAGGCGAGGTCGTCCTGCGCCTCTCCATACAGATAGACACCCCCCTCGATGGCGCCGAAGCGCACGGGCAAACCGACTTGGCCATCCAGCTTGCGCTGGCCATAGTCGCCGAGGCCGACCTCCACATCGCCGGTGGTCCGGGTCAGGAACCCCCGGTCGGTGCGCGCGGTCTTGGGGATGAAGTCGAGATAGCCGCCCACCTTGCCGGGACCGAGGACCGGGGTCGGAGGGCCGCGCACGATGGTGATGCTGTCGGCGGCGCCGAGCGGGGTGGGATAGGTGCCGCGATCCTCGATCCGCTTGAAGCCGCGGAAATAGTTCTCCGCCAAGGTGCCGCGCAGGTTCAGCGAGCCCGCCACCCCGTAGTAGCTGTCGGTGAAGGCGCCGGGCGAAAGGCTGACCAGCGCATCCACGCCGTTCACCCCGTAACGCTCCAGCGTCACGTCCGAGGCGAAGGTGGCGGCGCGGGCGGTCTCGATCAGCGGCTTCTTCAGCCCGAACACGGTGTCGGAGGCGCGGCGCTCGATCAGGCCGGCGGGGTCGTGGCCGGTGACCACGATCTCGCTGTCCGGCTGGGGTGCGGTCGGCGCGGTCTGCCCCCACGCCGTTGCGGCGGACGACAACAACAGAAGGATGGACAGGCGGCCCCACATGGGGCGACGATTAGGGGTGTGCACCGCCGCACGGCAAGCGAAGCTCGACCATGGCCGCGTCTAACATTTCACAGTCTGCAGCCACCCCCCTCGAGGGGGAAGGGAGCATGGAACGATGAACGTCGCCTCGCGCATGAAGGGCCCCGAGTCGAGCGTCGTCGACGGCGACTGGGCGCCGGGCCTGCTGAAGGCGCGCATCTACGAACAGATGTTGCTGGACATCATCCTCGGCGAGCTTGCCCCCATGAGCGTGCTGGACGAGCGGGTGCTGGCGGATCGCTACGCGGCGGGCCTGGCCGGGGTGCGCGAGGCGCTGGGCCGCCTGGCCCTGGAGGGTATGGTGGTGCGCCGGCCCCGCGTCGGCACCGTGGTCGCGCCGCTGGATATCCGGGAGATCGAGCAGGCCTTCGAGGTTCGCCATATGCTGGAGGCCAAGACCGCCGCCCTGGCCGCCCGCAACGCCACCCTGGAAGACATCGCCGCCATCACCGGCGCCTTCGACGGGGCGGAGGCGGCCGTCGCCGGCGCCGACTTCCGCGCCATGCTGGCCATGGACCGCGCCTTTCACCGCGCGGTGGCCCAGGCCACCCACAACCCCACCCTGGCGCGCTTCGTGGTCTCGCTGCAGAACGTGGCCACCCGCTTCTGGATCTGGGCCATGGAGAAACAGTCGCCGGAGGGCCAGGCCGAGGACGTGCGCCTGCACCGCGAACTGGCCGCCGCCATCGCCGGGCGCGACGCCATCGCCGCCGAGGCCGCCGCCCAGCGCCTGGTGGGCGACCCGCCCAGCCGCTCGTCGCTATAGGGGTTGCCGCGCGCGGTCGCTGGAATAAGCGGATTTTGGGATTGATGTTTTCATGAAGCACGCAACCGCCGCCGCGCTCGACCGGCTGGAGCCGCTGCTGGCGGAGGTGCGCACCCTGCCCGGTCTGGTGGAGAAGGGCCGGGGCGTGTTCTACCGCCGCTCCAAGGCCTTCCTGCATTTCCACGAGGACCCCGCCGGCCTGTTCGCCGACCTGCGCAACGCCGAGGGCGAGTTCGACCGGTTCCGGGTGGAGGCGGCGGCGGAACGGGCGTCTTTCCTCGCCCTGGTGTGTGAGCGCATCGACTGACGGACGCCGCGAGGCTTCGCGTCACCGTTACGTCACTTGACTTGCCCCGGCGCCGGCCCTAACTCCGCGCTGCTGGCACTCAGCCAGGTCGACTGCTAACAGGCGACCGGCCCGCGCCGCATTCATATCATCTGGACCCCAGGGAGATACAAGCAATGGCGTTTCGTCCGCTCGGCGATCGCGTGCTCGTGAAGCGCGTTGAAGAAGAAGCCAAAACCAAGGGCGGGATCATCATCCCCGACACCGCCAAGGAAAAGCCGCAGGAAGGCGAAGTCCTGTCCGTCGGCCCCGGCGGCCGCGACGAGACCGGCAAGCGCATCGAGATGGATGTGAAGGTCGGCGACAAGATCCTGTTCGGCAAGTGGTCGGGCACGGAGGTCAAGCTCGAGGGCGAGGACCTGATCATCATGAAGGAAAGCGACATCCTGGGCGTGCTCTAGGCACCCGGCTTCGCGACCGCCTCATCCTTCGACAAGCTCAGGATGAGGCGGACTGGAACGACTGAGTAGGTCCTCCTCCTGAGCTTGTCGAAGGACGAAGGCCCAGCCCCACAACCTTACAGAAAGGCACCGCCACCATGGCCGCCAAAGACGTATATTTCGCTTCCGACGCCCGCGATCGCATGTTGCAGGGCGTCAACATCCTCGCCAACGCGGTGAAGGTCACCCTGGGGCCCAAGGGCCGCAACGTAGTGATCGAAAAGAGCTTCGGCGCGCCGCGCTCCACCAAGGACGGCGTCTCCGTCGCCAAGGAAATCGAGCTCTCCGACAAGTTCCAGAACCTCGGCGCCCAGCTCATCCGCGAAGTCGCCTCCAAGACCAATGACAAGGCCGGCGACGGCACCACCACCGCCACCGTTCTGGCCCAAGCCATCGTCACCGAAGGCCTGAAGTCAGTCGCCTCGGGCCGTAACCCGATGGACCTGAAGCGCGGCATCGACAAGGCCGTCGTCGCCGTCGTGCAGAACATCAAGGACACCTCCAAGAAGGTGACCACCAACCAGGAGATCGCCCAGGTGGGCGCCATCTCCGCCAATGGCGACAAGGAAATCGGCGACATGATCGCCCACGCCATGGAAAAGGTCGGCAATGAGGGCGTCATCACCGTCGAGGAGGCCAAGACCGCCGAGACCGAACTCGACGTGGTCGAGGGGATGCAGTTCGATCGCGGCTACCTGTCGCCCTACTTCATCACCAATGCCGACAAGATGGAGGCCGTCCTCGAAGAGCCGCAGATCCTGCTGTTCGAGAAGAAGCTCTCCTCGCTACAGCCCCTGCTGCCGGTGCTGGAAGCGGTGGTGCAGAACGGCCGTCCGCTGCTGATCATCGCCGAGGACATCGAAGGCGAGGCCCTGGCCACCCTGGTGGTCAACAAGCTCCGCGGGGGCCTCCGCGTCGCCGCCGTCAAGGCGCCGGGCTTCGGCGACCGCCGCAAGGCCATGCTGGAGGACATCGCCATCCTGACGGGCGGCACGGTGATCTCCGAAGACCTCGGCATCAAGCTTGAGAACGTCACCGTTGCCGACCTCGGCAAGGCCAAGAAGGTGACCATCGACAAGGACACCACCACCATCGTCGACGGCACCGGCGACAAGGCCGGCATCGAGGCCCGTATCGGCCAGATCAAGAAGCAGATCGAAGACACCACCTCGGACTACGACAAGGAAAAGCTGCAGGAGCGTCTGGCCAAGCTGGCCGGCGGTGTCGCGGTGGTCCGCGTCGGCGGCTCCACCGAAGTGGAAGTGAAGGAAAAGAAGGACCGCGTGGACGACGCCCTGAACGCCACCCGTGCGGCGGTCGAAGAGGGTGTTGTGGCCGGCGGCGGCGTGGCGCTGCTCAAGGCCGGCAAGGTCCTCGACGGGCTGAAGGGCGAGAACGACGACCAGAACGCCGGTATCGCCATCGTGCGCCGCGCGCTCCAGGCGCCGATCCGCCAGATCGCCGAGAACGCCGGCGTGGAAGGCTCCATCGTCGTCGGCAAGGTGCTGGACAACGAGTCGGTTTCGTTCGGCTTCAACGCCCAGACCGAAGAGTATCAGGACCTGGTGCAGGCCGGCGTGATCGACCCGGCCAAGGTGGTTCGCACCGCCCTGCAGGACGCCGCCTCGGTGGCCGGCCTGATGATCACCACCGAAGCCGCCATCGTCGAAGCCCCGAAGAAGGCCTCGGGCGGCGCCGGCGGTATGCCCGGCGGCGGCATGGGCGGCGGCATGGGCGACATGGACTTCTAGGACCCGTCATCCTCGGGCAACGAGCGGCGCAAGCCGCGAGGCCGACCCGAGGATCGCCTTACCTCTACCAATGGAGACCCCCGGTCGGAAACGGCCGGGGGTTTTGTTTGTCTAAACAGTTGGCGCAGCGACGCCGGTGGGGCCAAATCGTCAAGTCATGCGAGAACCCGTAACCGTCCGCCTTGCCCGCCAAGGCGAGCGCCGCCTGATCGAGGGGCTGGCGCAATTCTACATCTATGACTTCTCCGAGATGGAGCCGGCCGAGGCGGGGCCGATCGTGTTCGATCGGCAGGGCCGCTATCCCCCGATCCCGCGCTTCGGGGACTACTGGTCGGGCGAACCGGGCCGCCGCGTCCTGCTGATTGAGGCCTTCGGCGCGCCGGCGGGTTTCGCCCTGCTGAACGGGCGCTCGCACCTGACCGGCGGGCGGGTGGAGCACAATATGGGCGAGTTCTTCGTGGCGCGGAAATACCGCCGCCGAGGCGTGGCCACCGCCGCCTTCCACCAGGTGTTGGGGCAGCATCCCGGCGTTTGGGAGGTGGCGGTGGCGGCGCGCAACCTCGCCGCCCAGGCCTTCTGGCCCCGCGCCCTCGGCTCCGCCCCGGGCGTTCGTGATCTCGTTCGGCGCGAGGCGCACGGTCCATCTTGGACGGGACCGATCTGGACCTTCCTTGTCGATTAGCGCTCAGCGAGCGGGCTCACCCCGTTCGATTCGTGGCGGGGTCCAGGCGCGGGAGATGGCGGCGGGCTTGGGCAGATACAGCCGGAGCAACACCGCCCATGGCCCCTTGGCCGGCGCCGGCAGCCAGTTGGCGGAGCGGGCGCCGCCGGGATCGGCGCGCGACAGCCACAGGGTCAGCGACCCGTCCGCGCCGTAGCTCAAACCGGAGGTGCGGTCGCCGATGGCGTAGCGCTTCAAGGGGTTCGGGGTCAGGAAATACTGTCCCTGCTCCGTCACCTCGTACATGGTCAGCGACCAGAAGGCGTTGACCGGCGGCGCTTGGTCTTTGGCGAAGCGAAGGCGGTATGGGCCATCGTCCTTCAACCGCCGCGCGTCCGTCGGAGTCAGCGCGTTCAGATACATCGCCTCTTCCGGCGGCAGCGCGGCGAGACCGCCGAGCGCGGTACGCGCCCGGCCGAGATAATCCTGGAAGAACGCGCCGGTATCGGCGGCCTGGAACAGCCAGCCACCCCGTTCGGCCGGACCCAGCCCGCCCTTGGCCAGCGTCACCGCCTCGGCCAGGCCGGCGGCGATCTCCGCCTGCTGCGAGGGGCTGAAGCGCGCGGGGTCGAACCCGGCGCCGAGGCCGAGCGGGGCGATGCGGGCCAGGATACCGCCGTCGGTGGCGGGGGGCGGATTCTCCACCAGCAGCGCGGAGACGGCGCGGAAATAGTCCTGCCAGGGCCCATCGCGCCGGGCGCCCGGCGCCGGTTTGGCCCTTGAGGGCGGTCCCTGGATGCGATAGCCGGCCTGCACCGCGCGGGCCGCCCCGATGTCGGCCTCGCCGTTCACCACCACCCGCGCCAGCGCCCAGACCCAGGGCGTGGGCGAGCGCAACAGGCCCCCGTTCACGAGACCGGGTGGAGCCGCGTCGTTGGGGCCGATGAGCGTAAAGCGGCCGCCCCTCGGACCGGTGGTGCGCGTCCCGAGCACGGCGAAGTTGTCGCTCCACATGTCCATGAAGGCGAAGGAGGCGTAGCGGTCGCCGATGTCCGGCTGGGTCACCGTCACCGGACCGCCGGTCAGGTCGATGAAGGCCAGGGCATAGATAGTGTCGTTGTTGGGCGTGGTGACGTTGCGCGCCTCCGGCCCGGCCAGCGAGCGCTGCGGCAGGAACGCGTTGGCGCGAAGGCCGAGGCCCAGGGTGCGCGCGCGCACCAGCGCGATCTCGTTCAGCGGCAAGGTATAAAGCCACGCCTCCCGCGCCGCGTCGCGCAAGGTATAGAAAGGCGCCGCCTTACCCTCGCCGGCCCCGGCCATGCCGGCCCCCGCCACCGCGCCGCCGCCGATGATGAACGCCCGTCGCCGCATGGCGCGCCTCCCGATTTTGCCCCGTCGGCGCGACTATGGCACGGCGCCGGGAACCGTAAAGCCGCCCGGCCCTTTCCAACCTTAGCCGACAGCGCGCATGATCGGGCGCAAGGCTGCTGGGGACAAGACACGATGCGCATCACCTTCACCACCACCGCACTGGCCACTCTCGCCCTGTGCGCCGCCCTGCCGCTCGCCGGGTGCGGGCGGGTCGATCCCAAGACCGGCAATGTGACGGTGGGGGCCGCGGCGGCGCCGGCCCAGCCCGCCCTGCCGGCGACCACGACCGGCGCCCCGATGGTGGCGGCGCAACCGGCGGACCCCTGCCCGTCCATCGGCACGCTGGCGGAGACCCGGGGCGGCGCCATCGCCCTGAACGGGGCGCGCATGGTGCGGATGAATACGGTCTGCACCCCCGAACAGATGACCGCCCACCTGCGGAGCTACGGCGAGGGCGCCCGCTTTATCCTGGTGGCGGACGACCTTCGCGCCGGCATCCAGCCGGGCGCCCTGTTCGAGCTTCGCTTCGGCCCGCCCACCACGGGCGAGGCGGCGGTGCTCGGCACATTGAACTTCTACGCCGCCAACCGGCCGGGGGCCTATGGCCAGCCGCACAGCATCAGCTATGACGTGACCAGCCAGGTGGCGTCGATGGGCATCGCCGGCTGGCCGGCCCAGGGGCTGGGCGTCGCCATCGCCCCCGCCTCCATGGTGATGCCCGGATCGGACGCCAGCATCGGCGCGCTTCGACTGGTGGCCCAGGCGCCGCGCTGAATACCCGTCCTAGTCGCCCGTCAGACGAGCGCGATTGGGACCGCTTCGCCGCGGTGTTAACCTTGGCGGTGCGGTCGGGGGACCTCCCTCCGACGCCCGGGGGGGACGCCATGGGCGAGACACGCCGTCGGCTGTTGATGACCGGCGCGGCGCTGGGCGTGACCGGCGCGGCGCTGGCGGGCTGCGACTCCGGTACGACGCCGGTGGACAACGCCACCGCAAACAGCACCACCGGTGCGCCGCCCGCGGGCGGTGATACCGGCAGCTCCGGTGGCGGCACGGCGGGCGCCGCCGGTGGAAGCGGCGTCGCCCCCACGCCGGGGACGCGCATCCGCTACGATGTGGCCTCGCCCCAGGGCCAGGCCATGCTGGCCATCTATGCCCGGGCGGTCGGCCTGATGATGGCGGCCCCGGAGGGCGATCCGCGCTCCTGGACCTTCCAGTGGTACGCGCACTGGGTGAAAGGTGCGCAGGACGCCTCGGGCAAGAGCGCCGAACTCGCCCGCATCTACGGCGGCGCGGCCTCGCCGCAACAGGCGCTGGCGCAGAGGATGTGGGACGGCTGTCAGGCCCACGGCGCGAACGAGGACGAGAGCTTCTTCCTGCCCTGGCACCGCATGTATGTGATGGCGTTCGAGACCATCGTGCGCGCCGTGGCCGAGGCGCCCGAGTTCACCCTGCCCTACTGGAACTATCTGGACCCCGGCCAGCGCGCGATCCCGTCTGAGTTCCGCCGGCCGGGCGACCCCACCTGGGGCGCGCTCTACCGCTCCGCCCGCAACCCCCCGGTGAACGCCGGCTCGCCCATCGCCTCCGCCGCCGACCTGTCGCCGGAGGTGCTCAGCGAGGCCAGTTATTCCGCGCTGGGCGCCGACCAGGGGTTCTGCTCCAACCTCGATCTCGGCCTGCACGGCGCGGTGCACGTGGGCGTCGGCAACGCCACCACCGGCATGGGGGTGGTGCCATGGGCGGCGGGCGACCCGATCTTCTGGCTGCATCATTGCAATATCGACCGGATGTGGGCGAGCTGGAACGCCGCGGGCAACGCCAACCCGGCCGATGCGGACTTCACCGCCAAGCCGTTCGTCTTCGCCGGCGCCGACGGGGCGCAGATCACCTACACCGTCGGCCAGGTTCTCAGCCTGGGGCAGGCCGGCTACGGCTATGACGCGCTGATCGGCGTGGACGGCCAGCCCGAGGCGGTTCAGCAGGCCGCGAGGCTGGAGGCGCCCGGTCAGCGCGCCGCCGAGGTCCAACCCCTCCACCTGCCGTTTATCGATGCGGCGCAGGCGCAGCCCCTTCAGCCGCCGCGCGACGCTGCGTTGGGGCGGGAGCCGGAGCGGGTGCGGGCGGCGCCGGTGCTGCGCACCCTGCCCTCCATCACCCACGTGGCCGAAGGCGTTCAGTTGGGAGCGGGTACGATCCGGGTACGGCTGACATCGACCCAGGCGACGCCGCAACTGGCGGCGCGGACCCTGGCCCCGCTGATCGCGCCGCCGCTCCGGATGCAGCGCCGCATGACGGCCGCCCCGGCGCCGCGTTCGGCCGCCGGCAGGCTGATGGCCCTGCTGCAGCCGAGGCAGGCCGCCAAGCCGCCACCGGTGATGGCCATGGCTCCCGCGCCGGCGCCGCCCCCGCCCAGCATCCCGGCGCCCAAGCCCGGGCAGAAGGTGTTCCTGGTGCTCAGCAACCTGACCACTGACGTGCAGCCGGGGGTGCTCTATCAGATCTATCTCGAGGCGCCGGGCGGCCGGGGCGGGGCGGCCCAGCCCTTCGCCATCGGCTCGCTGAACTTCTTCTCCGCCATGGGCGGCATGGGCGGCATGTCCATGAGCAACAAGTCGCGCAGCTATGACATCACCGATCTGGCCGACCAGTTGGCCTCGCAGGGCCGGCTGGAGGCCAACCCGGCGGTGTCCTTCGTCCCCGTGGGCAAGCCGGCAAGCCAGGCGCAACCCTTGATCGACAGCGTCTCGCTGGCTATTCAATAGATTTTGACGTCCCCGTCAGGAAATCTGCACAAAATTATAGGGCTGGCGCCGATAATGTTGACAGATTCACGAAAATCGCGTCTGTAGAAACTGCGTGAGGTTACAGGCGCTCAGACGTCTGACCCTCCGGCGTTTCGGGGAGGAAACGCCCGCCTAATCAAGTGCGAACTTGGAGGCCCGTTGCGATATCCCCCGCAGCGGGCTTTCGTTTATCTGCGCATCCGTAGATTTTGACGAAACCGTCAAAACCTCATAGCTAAGCCGCCGCGCCGACCGCCGCCAGCGCGCGGGCCTTGACGCCCTTGTAGTCCACCTTGCCGTTGGGCGCCCGCCCGACGCTGGCCACGATCACCAGGTCGCGCGGCGCCTTGTAGTCGGCGAGCGCCCCCCGCACATGCGCCGCCATTTCCGCCAGCGAGGGCGCCGCGGCGCCGGCGGTCAGCTCCACCACCGCGCAGATGCGTTCGCCGAATCGCGGGTCGGGCAGACCGACCACCACGGCGTCGCGCACGGCGGCGTGCCGCTTCAGCGCCTCCTCCACCTCCTCCGGAAACACCTTCTCGCCGCCGGTATTGATGCAGACCGACCCGCGACCGAGCAGGTCCAGCGTGCCGTCCTCGTTCACCGTGGCCCAGTCGCCCGGCATCACCCAACGCCGCCCCTCGATTACCGGAAAGGTCCGCGCCGACTTCTCGGCGTCCTTGTAGTAGCCGAGCGGCTGGAACCCGCCCACGGCCACCATGCCCGCTTCGCCCGACCCGGGCGCGACGCGGCGACCCTCCTCGGTGAACACCGCGGCGTTGGGGCCGACCACGAACTTGGCGGTCTGCGCCTCCCCGCCGGCGGTGGACTGGGAGGCGCCCATGCCGAGCGCCTCCGACGACGAGAAGCTGTCGATCAGCACCGCCTGCGGCATGTGGCGCAGCAACCCCTGCTTGTTCTCAAAGGACCACATGGAGCCGGACGAGCCGATGATCCGCACCGACGACACGTCCCAGCGGCCGGGATCGGCGTCCAGCGCCTCCAGCATGGGCACGGCGAAGGCGAGGCCGACGATGCCGATGCGGGTGGCGCGCAGACGCTCCACCTCGCTCCACAGCTCGGAAGCGGAGAACCGGTGCGAGGGCAGCAGCGCCACCGTGCCGCCCTGGTGCAGCGCACCCATGGCCCCGAACTGGCCGGTGCCGTGCATCAGCGGCGCGGGCGTCATGCCCATGGGGCGCGGGAAGGCCGGATCGCCCAGCCGGCGTCGGATGTCCGCCACATCCGCATACGGCGGCGTACCGGTCAGCGCATTGCCGCCGCCGCCCTGGGCGGGGAACAGGTCGCCCTGGCGCCACATCACCCCCTTGGGCATTCCCGTGGTGCCGCCGGTATAGAGCAGCACAAGGTCATCGGGCGTGCGGCCCCAGGGCGCCGCCACCGGCCGAACGGCGGGCGTGTTGGCCACAACGGTCTCGTAGTCCACCGCCCAGCCTGGCGCCGGATGACCGGCTTCAGCCACCGCCATCCAGCGCTTCACCCCCGTCAACCGGCCACGGATTGGCTCCAGCATCGGCGCGAACGCGGCGTGGAAGACGATGGCCTCGGCGTCGGCGTTGTCGAACAGGTAGAACAGCTCCTCCGACCCGTAGCGATAGTTGGTGTTGAAAGGGTGCAGCCCGGCCTTGAACGCCGCGAGGTAGGTCTCGAGATATTCGGCGCCGTTGTAGAGATAGGCCCCGACCTTGGCCCCCTGCCCCAGCCCCGCCGCGAGGAAGTCGGCGGCCAGGGCGTCGGCCCGGCGGTCGAAGGCCGCCCAGGTCGTGACGCGCTCGCCTTGCACGACCGCCGGCCGGTCCGGCTGAACCGCAGCGATGGCCTCCCAGGTCTCGGCGATGAGCAACTCGGCCAAGGCGCTTACTCCCATGCCGTATGTTCGGCTTGGCGCGATTAGGGCCTCCCCGCCGGAGCGGCGTCAAGCGCCCGGCCGCTGTCAACCCCATTCGCCGCGGGCCACAGGGCCCATGGCGCGAGCCCATTTCGGCTTCGCCGCGCTCGCCTTCGATCAGCGCGTCAGCACAAGGTGGGTCGCCAGCTCCGTCGGGACCGTCTCGGTCACCCGATAGCCGAGGGCTGGCAAGTCGATGCCCGCGAACAGGGGCTCGCCCCGGCCCAGAACGATGGGCGACACCGCCAGGTGCAGCTCGTCGATCGCGCCGGCGCGCAGATACTGGCGAACCGTCGAGACGCCGCCGCCGATCTTCACGTCCAGGTCGCCCGCGGCGGCCTTGGCCTGGGCGAGCGCCGCCTCGATCCCCTCGGTGACGAAATGGAAGGTGGTGCCGCCCTCCATCACGATGGGCGCGCGGGCGTGGTGGGTGAGGATGAAGGTCGGTGCGTGATACGGGGGATCGTCGCCCCACCAGCCCCTCCAGTCGGGGCCGCCCCAATCGTCGCCGGCCGGCCCGAACATGTTGCGGCCGAGAATGAACGCGCCGAAGCCCTCCATCGCGGCGCGGGCGAAGCGATCGTCCGTTCCGCCGTCCTGCCCGATCATCGATCGAAAGGCTCGGGTCGGGTAGAGCCAGTTGTGCAGCTCCCGGCCGCCTTCGCCCATCGGATGCTCCAAACTCTGGCCCGGGCCGGCCCCGAAGCCGTCGATGGAGACCGCGAAACCTCTGACGCGCACCTTGCCCATAGCCGTCAGACCTTCGCGTCCAGGCCGGCGATGAGGTCGTCCAGTTGGTCGAACTGCTCGCCCCACCCGCTGGTGCTGCCGGAGGCGATGGCTTCGTCGAGCGCGTCCTTGGAAGGAAAGCGTTCGCTTACGACCACCCGTGTCGCACCGTCAATCTCCTCGAAGGTAACCGTGGTGACGGCCCCGCCGCCCGCGTCTTCTTCGTTGGTCCAGACGAGGCGCGAGTGCGGCGTTACTTCGATATATCGGCCGAAGAACATCATGGGGGTCTCGAAGGAAGGATGGCCCATCTCCAGACGATACTCGCCGCCCGTGCGTACATCGGCCTCGTAGGAGATCAAGGTCACGCCGAACGATTTGGGCGCCCACCATCGCTGGAACAGTCCCGGCTTGGTCCAGGCTTCAAACACCAGGCGCGCCGGGGCGTCGACGGTCCGTGTGACGACAAGCTCCCGCTCCGATGCGCGCTCCACCGTCGTGCGCGCCTTTCCGGTGGCGGGTTCACACTGCTTGTCAGCGCTCATCGAGCGTCTCCCTCTGCTTCAGTTCGTCGACAATCTGGTCCAGGGCGTCGAAACGGGAGGCCCAGAGCCGGCGGTATTCGTCGATCCAGGCCGCCTCTTCCGCCAGCCGGTCGAGGCCGAGCGTGCAGGTCCGCACCCGTCCGACCTTCCGCGTCGTGACCAGACCCGCCTGCTCCAGGACGCCGACGTGCTTCTTGATGCCCGTGAGGGTCATGTGGAACCTGTCCGCCAGCTCCGTGATCGAGGCCTCCCCCCGCCCGAGCTGCTCCAGCACGCCGCGCCGCGTGGCGTCCGAGATCGCGGCGAACGACGCATCGAGGCGGGCTGATGCATACTGAACCATATGGTGCAGTGTTAGCGCACGGAGCGGCGACATGCAAGAGGAGGAGATCGGCCGCCTGGGGATCGGCGAAATGCAAGCTCTCCCGACATCCGGCACGGGGTCGCAGGCGCAAGCGGACTTCACGGCGGAACACTCATCCCGCCCCGTGGTGCGCCGCCCCTTGTGGGGCTAAAGCCGCCGGATCACCAGATCCGGACGCGCCGGTCGGGCGCGAGGTAGAGCGCGTCGCCGGGCTTCACGTCATAGGCGGTGTACCAGCCGTCCACATTGTGCACCACGCCGTTGACGCGGGCCTCGGGCGGCGAGTGCGGGTCTTGGGCGATCTGCTGGCGCAGGGCGTCGTCGCGCAGCTTCTCGCGCCACACCTGGGCCCAGCCGAGAAACACGCGCTGATCGCCGGTCAGCCCGTCGATCACCGGCGCGGGCTTGCCGCCGAGCGAGGCATGGTAGGCTTCCAGCCCCATGGTCAGGCCGCCGAGGTCGGCGATGTTCTCGCCCATGGTGTTGTCGCCCTTGAGATGGGCGCCGGGCAGCGGCTCCATGGCCGAATATTGCGCCCCGAGCACCTTGGCCTTGGCGTCGAACTTGGCGCTGTCCTCCGCCGTCCACCAGTCGCGCAGCCGCCCGTGCGAGTCGAAGTGGCGGCCCTCGTCGTCGAAGCCATGGGTCATCTCGTGGCCGATCACCCCGCCGATGGCGCCGTAGTTGATGGCCGGATCGGCCTTGGGATTGAAGAAGGGCGGCTGCAGAATGGCGGCGGGAAACACCACCTCGTTGAAGAAGGGCTGGTTGTAGGCGTTGACGGTCTGGGGCGTCATGCCCCACTCGTCCTTATCCACCGGGCTGTTCAGGCGCGCGACCTTGTAGGCCCACTCGAAATCGCCGGAGCGGCGGGCGTTGCCATAGGCGTCGTCGCCCCTGATCTCCAGGCCGGAATAGTCGCGCCACTTCTTCGGATAGCCGATCTGCACGTCGTAATTGTTGAGCTTTTCCAGCGCCTCCTTCTTGGTGGCCGGGCTCATCCAGTCGAGGTTGGAGATGTGCTTGGCGAAGGCGGTCTTCAGATCGCCGATCAGGGCTTCCATGCGCGCCTTGGACTCCGGCGGGAAATAACGGGCGACGTAGACCTCTCCCACCCATTCGCCGAGCTCGCCATCGACGGCGCGCACCGCGCGCTTCCAGCGCGGCTGGATCACCTCCTGGCCGGCGAGTTCCTTGTTGCGAAACGCGAAGCGGGCGTCGACGAAGCGCGCGGGCAGGAGGCCGGCCATGGAGTCGACCTGATGGAACGCTTCCCATGCTTTCAGCAGGCCGAGCGGCGCGTCGGCATAAATCTTGGCGATCTTGGGCAGGGCGGTGTTGGTGACCAGGATAATGTTCGTCCGTGAGCCGAGGTCGGCGCCGGCCAGCATCCGGCCAAAGGCGAAGCCCGGCGCCATCCTTTCCAGGTCGGCCACGGTGGAGGGATTGTAGACCTTCACCGGGTCGCGCTGCTCGGCGTTGGTCCAGCTGACCTCGGCGATCCTGGTCTCGAAGGCGACAATCTCGGCGGCGCGGGCCTCGGCCTCAGGCCAGTCGGCCAGGGTCAGCATCCTGGCCACATAGGCCTGATAGGCCTTCTTCTTCGCGGCGAACTGTGCGGTCAGGTAGTAGTCGCGGTCCGGCAGGCCAAGGCCGCTCTGGGTCAGATAGACCTGGTACTTGGTCGGGTCCTTGAAGTCCGGATCGATGGAGACGTCGAACACGGAAGAGAAGCCCGGCCGGCCCATCAGAGAGGCCAGCTCGGCCTTGTCCTTCACCGCGGCGATCCGCTCCAGGTCCGGCTTCAGCGGGGCGATGCCCCGGGCCTCGATGGCGGCCTCGTCCATATAGGCGTCATAGGCCTCGCCGATCTTGCCCTCACGGCTGGTGGGGGCCGCGCGCTTGGCGGCCGCCGCCTCCAGGAGGGTATGCACGCGCGCCTCGGAGAGATCGGCCAGCATGTTGAACGCGCCGTAGCTGGTCTTGTCGGCCGGAATGGCGGTGTTCTTCAGCCAAGCCCCGTCGGTATAGAGGAAAAAGTCGTTCCCTGGCTTCACCGCCCGGTCCATGCCCGACGCGTCGAAGCCCCAGGCGCCGTAATTGGGCTGGGGCGGGTCGGCGGCCCGCACCGAGGAGGCCAGCGCCAAGGCGCCCAGAGCGGCGGCGGCGAGGAGGATGGATTTCATCAGATTATGCTCTCGCAGTACGGGACCTCGGGCGTGACCATGCACGGCGGCGCGCCTGGAGGAAATTAATTTTCAGTCATGCCCTCACCTGTCTCGGGCTCCGCGCCGCGCGCGCGGTCGGCACGCGCCAGGTCCAACGGTCGAGGAAGCCCAGGAAATGGGCGGCGCGCAGGGTGCGGGCGCCGGCGGCGCGCTGCCCCGGTTCGGTCTCGCGCCGCACCGCCGGCATCTGCGTCCAATGCGCCTTGGGCCGGGCGTGATGCTCGTTGTGGTAGCCGTTGTTGAAGAAGACCCAGTTGTATAACGGGGCATAGGTGGAGATGCCGGTGGCCAGCGGAACCTCAGGCTCGGCGCCGAAATGTTCGTAATAGGCGATCAGGCTGGAGAACACCTGGCCGAGATAGAACCATGGCGCCAGGAACAGCACCGCCTGCCAGTTCACCGCCAGCAGACCGGCATAGACCGCCAGCATCGCCATCAGTTCCTGACGCGCCGCGCGCGCCTCTGCGGGGCGGCGCGCCGCGATCCGGGCGATGACCCGAAGCGGGCCCTCGTCACGCCAGTATTGCCTCAGCGCATAGGACCACACCGGCTCGGCTTTGCCGTCCGCCCCATACTGATAGAGCGAGATGGGATCGATGGTCCGCCCATCGGCGCCGATCCGGTCCGACGATCCGGCATGGTGGCGCATGTGGGTATAGGCGTAGCCGGTCTGCGGACTGGCCAGCACCAGGGTCAGGACATGGCCGGTCAGCCGATTCATCCACTCCGAGGCGAAGAAGGGATTATGCACGAAATTGTGGGCGATGGTGTCCAGGCACCAGCCGACCGAGAGGGCGTAGAACGCGCCGCAACCCAGCCGCGCCGGCCAGGATAGCTGCGGCCAGATGAGGATGAAGCCGACGATCAGGCCGAACTGCAGATACAACAGCGCGGCGGGTATGACGTCCCATCCCGAGGAACGGAACAGGCCGAGGCGAGCCTTGCGGTGGGTGGCGGATTTCGGGAGTCCGGGCGTCATGGAAAGACCCTGCGGCTGTCGCCGGACCGCGCGCTCCTTGGCCGTCAGGGCCACAAGCGATCCGGTTCGTGCGCGGGTCGTCCAGGTTCGGGGGCGGACTTGACGGATCACCGCTACGTCGGCCGTCCCCACCCCGCGCCCTGGAGCGGCGAGGCGGCGCCAGCCTAACAGAATCGGCGGCGAAGGTGAAGCGTGGGACGATTGGCCGCGAGGTTTCAGGCCGCCTCCGCCCCGGCCTCCGCGCAGAGGGAGTCGAAGAAGTCGATGGTGGCCTGCGCCACCTTCACCCGCTCCTGATCGACGGTGACCAGGTGATAGCTGTTCTCCAGCCACAGGGTCTGTACCGGGCCGGAGACCGAAGCCGCCAGGCGCTTGGCGTTCCTGATGTCAGTCACGTCGTCCTCCACCGAATGCACGATCAGCACCGGCGCCACCACATCCTCAAGCCGCCGCTCCACTTCCGCCACCAGCTTCAGGTTCTGCGCCAGGCTGCGGCCCGGCATGAAAGGCAGGCCGGCGTCGGTGGAGGCGCCGGAGAACATCATCTCCTCGATCTTGGCGCGCATCCGCACGTCCTTCACCCCGTAGGGCGGCCGCTCCATGAAGCGGTAGAGACGGATGGCCGGAGTCCGGGCGCCGAGGGGCAGGAGCCAGGTGGCGTAGCTCGGACAGTTGAAGCCGTCGTACTTCAAGGTGGCCGCCAAGACCGCGACGCCCTTGACCCGTTCCGGATGGCGCTGCGCCAGGGCCAGGGCCAGCACCGCGCCCATGGACAGGCCGCCGACGAAGACAGCACCGTCGGCGGCGTCCGACAGGCGGATCAACTCCGCCTCGGCGGCGCCCAGCCAGTCCTTCCAGCCGGTCCTCACCAGCGTCTTCTCATCCACGCCGTGGCCGGGCAGCATCGGCGTCTCGACCTCATAGCCGGCGCGGCGCAGCGCCCGGCTCACCGCCTGCAACTCCGCCGGCGCCCCGGTCAGCCCGTGGAACAGCAGGGCGGGGGGCTTAGACATGGCTGCGTGCTTCGAGACGCGCCCCTTCAGGTCGCTCCTCAGCGTGACGAGCGTTTGCCGCCCACCCACATTCGCCATCCTGAGGAGCCCGCGGCAGCGGGCGTCTCGAAGGACGCAGGCCCACGTCGGCCGTCCACCTCACCCCATCTTCTCCACGCGGGTGAAGAGCTGGTCGAGCAGGGCGATGGCCAGATCGATCTCCGCCTCCCTGATCTCCAGCGAAGGCGCCAGGGTGATGACATTCTTGTAGTAGCCGCCGATATCCAGCACGAGGCCGATCTTCCTGCCCGCGTGCTCCAGCTCGCCGGCCAGGCCGATATCGACCATCTTGTCGACGAAGGCCTTGTTGGGGGTGAAGCGGTCGGACGCCTGACACACTTCGATGCGCAGGGCGAGGCCGAGGCCGTCCACGTCGCCGATCACCCGATGGCGTTCCTTCAGCCATTGAATGCCTTCAAGGAACTTGGCCCCTTTGCGCATCACCATGACCTCATAGTCGGTCTCGTGCATCAGCTTCATGGCTTCGAGGCCGACGGCGGTGCCGATGGGATTGGCGTTGAAGGTGGAGTGGGTGGAGCCGGCGGGGAACATCTTCGGCTCGATCAGCGCCTCGCGCGCCCAGAGGCCCGAGAGTGGGTTCAGTCCGTTGGTAAGGGCCTTGCCGAACACCAGTACGTCAGGCTCCACGCCGAAGTGCTCGATGGACCACAGCTTGCCGGTGCGGAAGAAGCCCATCTGGATCTCGTCCACCACCATCAGGACGCCGTGATCGTCCAGCACCTTCTTCAGGCCCTTGAAGAAGTTCATCGGCGGAATGACGTAGCCGCCGGTGCCCTGCAGCGGTTCGACGTAGAAGGCGGCGTATTCGGCCTCGCCCACCTTCGGGTCCCAAACGCCCATATATTCGGTCTCGAACAGGCGGGCGAACTTCTTCACGCACTCTTCGCCGTACTCCTCCTTGGTCTGGCCGGGCTTGGCGCCGCGGAACCAGTAGGGAAACTCGATGAACTGGGCGCGCTCGCCGAAATGGCCATAGCGGCGGCGATAGCGGTAGGAGGAGGTGATCGAGGAGGCGCCGAGGGTGCGGCCATGATAGCCGCCCTCGAAGGCGAACATCAGGGACTTGCCGCCCTTGAAGTTGCGCACGATCTTGAGCGAGTCCTCCACCGCCTGGGCGCCGCCGACGTTGAAGTGCACCCGGCCCTTCTGGCCGAACTTCTTCTCCGCGTCTTGGGCGATCATGGCCGCCAGTTCGATCTTCTCCTTGTGCAGATACTGGCTGGCCACCTGCGGCAGGGTGTCGAGCTGGCGCTTGACGGCGTTGTTGAGCCGCTCGTTGCGATAGCCGAAGTTCACCGCCGAATACCACATCTGCAGGTCGAGATAGGGCGTGCCCTCCCGGTCGTAGACGTAGGAGCCCTCGCAGCCGGTGAAGATCGGCGGGCGGTCCACATAGTGCACCGTGTCGCCGAAGGAACAGTATTTCAGCTCCAGTTCGCGCAGGCGCTCCTCCTCGGCGGCGTCGGCGATCACAGGTTCGAGCGGGGCGTCGTACATGGGAACCTCGGAGAATGGGTGCGTGCTTCGAGACGACCGCTGGTGCGGTCTCCTCAGCATGACGACCCTTTTTGCATGACCCTCGTCATCCTGAGGAGCGCACCCTCAGGTGCGCGTCTCGAAGGACGCAGGGCGGGTGACGGGGGTTCAGGCGATCCGGCGGGCAGGGACCGCGAGCGGCGCCGGAACCAGGGTGGCGAGTTCGGGGAGGAGGGCGCGGATTTCGCGGAAAGTCTCGAAACCGACCGACGGCAGGCCGGCCTTTTCCCGGTTCTTCAGCAGGCTCCCCTTGGCGAACACCAGATCCACCATGTCGGAGACGCAGGCGTCGGAGCGGCCATCGCCGATGTGCACCAGCTGGGTCTTCGCATTGACCACCGCGCACTTGCAGACGCCCGAACCGCAGTTCTGCGCGGCGTGGGGGAAACGGGCGGCCCAGCGGTCCTCGCCCACGTGGATCAGGCGGTTGGCGGTGATCGGCACGCCGCGGATGCCGGCGCGGTTCAGGATGCGGCGCACCGCCCAGTCATAACCGTCGGACACCACCGAGACGGGGATGCCGGCGACCAGACAGTCGTCGAAGAAGCCCTTGGCGTCCGCATCGACCTCGATGGTGTCCAGAAAGGCGTCGAGCGCCTGCGGCGTCGCCCGCAGCAGCTCGGTCTGCTGCGCCAGGCATTGGCGCGAGCCGAACCTGCCGGCCAGCCACTCAGCCTCCACCGTCTCCCATGCCGGATCGGCGAACCTGGACAGCACGGCGTCGACGGTGTCGGTCAGCGTGATCGTGCCATCGAAATCGCACGAGATGGAGATTTGCATGTGCAGCGTGATCCAGACCTGGTCCTGACGCCCCCGCGTCGGCGACCCGTGTAGGCGCTATCGGATGGCGCTGGCTTTAACCTTTCTTGTCTTCCCGGTAATCATCGTGGCTAAAATGTGTTGAAGTCTAGCCTCAAACGAAACATAAATTGGGCTCTGCGACAGATCGACGTGGGCAGAGCATTTCCATTATTCCTATTTAAAACTGCATCTTATCGAAAAACCTCTCTGCGGATCGTCGCCGCTCGGTGTCAGGTTGGAAACCTTAACCGTGCACCAAGTCGGGGGTGCGACAGGCCGTCGCAACAAAGGCGAAACGGTCTCGCCGGCGATCAGACCCGTTTGGCGACCAGGACCGAGTTCAGCCCGCCGAAGGCGAAGGAGTTTGAGATCAGCGCCGGATAATCCACCGCGCGCGCCTCGCCCAGCGCCAGCGGCACGTCGCACGCCGGGTCAGGGCCGAGATAGTTCAGGATCGGCGGCGCCATGCCCCGCTGCAGGGCCAGAACCCCGAGGATCAGTTCGATGGCGCCCGCGCCGCCGAACAGGTGACCGTGCTGGGACTTGGTGGCCATGACCAGATTGCCGGCCATGCCCGCGCCGAAGACCGCGTTGAGCGCCCCGGCCTCGGTCTTGTCGTTCATCTCCGTTCCGGTGCCATGCGCCGAGATCAGCACGGGCGTATCGGGGGGAACGCGGGCATCCTTCAACGCGGCCCTGATCGCCTTCTCCGCCCCCTCGCCCTGCGGCTGGGTGATGTGGAAGGCGTCGGACGAGGCGCCGGCGCCGGAGATTTCGCCGAGGATCGTCGCGCCCCGCGCCTTGGCGTGCGCTTCGGACTCCAGGATCAGGGTCGCGGCGCCCTCGCCCAGCACCATGCCGTCGCGGCCGATGGAGAAAGGCCGGCAGGCGGTGGGGCTCATCGCGCGCACGGCTTTCCAGCCGAGCCAAGCGCCGTAGGTGATGGTGGCTTCGCCGCCGCCGACGATGGCGACCTCGGTCCGCCCCGCGCGGATCATGTGCATCCCTTCCGCAATGGTGTGCGAGGAGGACGCGCAGGCGGAGGCGATATTGTAGGCCAGCCCGCGGATACCGAACAGCAGGCTGATCTGGCTGGAGGCGGCGGAGCTCATGAACTTGGGGATCGACAGCGGGTGCACCGTGGCCGACTTCCGGTCGAAGATGCGGAAGTAGCTGTCCTCGAGGGTCTGCATCCCGCCCGAGCCGACGCCGTAGAGCACCACGGCGTCCTCCTCCAGCGCGGGATGGCCGACCAGCCCGGCCTGCTCCAGCGCTTCGTAGGTGGCGATGGAGGCGAAGGTGGACATAGGATCGAGATGCGCCAGCGCCTTCTGCCCGAACCGGGCTTCAATGGCGGAGGTGTCCGCGCGCTCGACCACCGCGGCCGGCCCTTCATAGGCATAGGCGTCCTGATAGGTGCGCCGCATCGGCCGCACGCCGCTCTCGCCGGCGATGGCGGCGCGCCAGGTGGCTTCGACCCCCTGCCCCAGGCCACTGATCGCGCCCATGCCGGTGATGACGACGCGGTTCATGGCGGACCGGCGCTCAAACCCCGGCCTTGGCCTGCACCACCTTGACGAAGTCGCCCAGGGTCTCGGCGTCCTTCAGATCGTCCTGCTCGACCACCACATTGTATTTGTCCTCAAGGGCGAAGGTGACGCTGATCATGTCGAGCGAGGCGATGTCGAGCGAGTCGAGCGTGGCGGCCGGATCGAGCTTCTGACGGTCGATCGGCACCTCTTCGGAGATGAGGTCCAGGATCTGGTCCTCGGTGATCGTCGCCATGGTTCGTCCTCGCAGCCCGGTCGTGCACCATAAGGGCAAAGCGCGTTGTCGCAAGCGCTGCGGGCCGCGGGCTAGGCGTCGACATCCGGCGGAGGCAGCGGGAAATCCACATGGATGCGAAGCCCCGGACCCGCGTCCTCGGCCCTGATCGTCGCGCCATGCGCGGCGGCGACGGCGGCGGCGAGCGAGAGGCCCAGACCCGAGCCCGGTGTGGTGCGGCTGCGATCGACGCGGAAGAAGCGCTCGAAGATGCGCGCCTGCTCGGCCTCCTCCACGCCGGGGCCGTCATCCTCCACCGCCAGACGCGCCACCGACCCCAGATGTTCGGCCCGCACCTCCACCATGGAGCCGCTGGGGGTGTGGATCAGCGCGTTCTCCACCAGATTGGCCAGCATCTGGGTGATCAGGGAGCGCTCTCCGTTCACCAGCAGCGGATGGGGCGCCGACAGCAGGAGTTCGCGCCCGCCATCCTCGGCGGAGGGCAAGAAGGCCTCCACCACCGCGGCGGCGACCTGCGTCAGATCGACCGGGTGGAAGGCCAGGGGGCGCGCGCCCGCTTCCAGCCGGGCGATGGAGAGCAACGCCTCGAAGGTGGCCAGCACCTCGTCGATCTTGTCCGTAGCGCCCGCCAGCGCCGCGCCGTAGGCCTCGACCGAGGGCGGGCCGGTCAAGGCGGTCTCGATGCGCTGCTTCAGGTGGGTCAGGGGCGTGCGCAGGTCGTGGGCCACGTCGTCGGACATCTGGTGCAGGCTGTCCAGGAGCCCGGCGATCCGGTCCAGCATCCGGTTCACCGACAGGGCCAGCCGGTCGATATCGTCGGCCGAGCCGGCGTTTCGCACCGGTGCGCGCACGCCCATGTCTTCGCCGGACACCGCATCGGCGGTACGCGCGATCAGTTCGACCCGGCCCAGCAGGCGCGAGACAAAGGTGAGGGTCAGTCCAAGCGCGATCATGAGCGCCGCGCCCGAGGTGAGGAGGAAGGTGCGCAGGAACTGACGCCTCAGCTCCGGCGTCCGCTCGGGGTTCTCGCCCACCGACAACCGGCCGCCCCCGGGCCACGCCACGGTGAGCACCCGCAGCCGATCGGCCGAGTCGGCGTCCTCGTCCTCCGGCGTGCCGCCCTCGTCGGCGACGGTCGGTATACGGGCCTGGGCGGTGGAGATGTTGGTCAGGCCGAGCGGATAGTCGGCGGCCTCAGGCAGATCGCCCGCGATCACCAGGCCCGGCCGATCGGCGAGGCGCCAGAACAGTCCGGCGGCCCGGCGCTCGCGCCGCCGAATCTCCCGCGCCGCCTCGGCTATAGGACGCTGGCCATAGTAGCGGATGAGACTGCGCGTCTCCCGATCCAGCCGCGCGTCGATGCCGGCGTCCACCGGCTGGGAGAGCACCAGCCACGAGGCGAGGCCGGACACGCCGAACGCCGCCACGAACAGGATCACCAGCAGTGTCGCCACCCGCGTGCGGGTCGAGGTTGAGGGCCGCGGCGTGAGCCGCCGCACCAGCCTCGGCGGTGCCCTAGCCGGCGGCAAGCATGTACCCCGCGCCCCGCACGGTCAGCAGTTGCGGCGGCTTGGTCACGGCCGGAGTGCGCGCCGCCTCGATCTTGGCGCGCAGCCGGCTGATGTGGGTCTCCACGATGGTGGTCTTGGGATCGAAGTGGAAGTCCCACACATGCTCCAGCAGCATGGTGCGGGTGACCACCCGATCGGCGTTCAGCATCAGATATTCCAGCAGGGCGAATTCCTTAGGCTTCAGGTCCAGCGGCTGATCGCGCAGTTTCGCGGATCGTTGCAGGCGGTTCAGCTCCAGTTCGCCGACCACCAGGTTCGACACCTCCGCCCTCATCGGCGGCCGGCGCGCCAGCGCGTTCACCCGCGCGTTCAGCTCGGAGAACGAAAACGGCTTGGTCAGATAGTCGTCCGCGCCGGCCTCCAGCCCCTCCACCCGCTCGCCCACGCCGCCGAGCGCGGTCAGGAAGATCACCGGCGTCTCCATCCCGCCTGCCCTCATGGACTTGACCAGGCTGAGCCCGTCCATGCCGGGCAGCATCCGGTCCATGACCACCACGTCGTAGATCTGGTCCAGGGCCAGAAACAGGCCGTCGCGGCCGTTCGAAGCGATCTCGACCCCGTGACCCTGCTCCCTCAGGCCGCGCGCCACATAGGCGGCGGTCTCGGCATCGTCTTCCACCACCAGGACCTTCATGGCCCCACCGTAGCGGGTTAGGCCGCAGGGGCAAATCGGCGCCATCGGACCTGGGCCGGCGGTGCGCGCATTAAGCATTACAGAACCTGGCGCTGGTAGACTCTAGCCACACATCCACGAGCGATCCGTGCAACCGCCCTCATCCCAGACCGGGCTCCCCTTCGATCTGACGAACTGGGACCGCCTGCATCGGCCGATCTGGCTGTTCGACCCGGTCACCTGCCGCGGCCTGTACGCCAACGCCTCGGCCCTGCAGCTGTGGGACGCCGAAACCCTGGACGAACTCCTGGCGCGGGACTTCTCCAAGCTGTCCGCCGCGGTCCGCACCCGGGTGGAGCGTCTGGCCACCGCCACCGCCGGCGGCGGGACGGTCAGCGAACGGTGGTCGTTCTACCCCAAGGGCAAGCCCGTCACGGTGCAGGCGCTGATCTCCACACTGGACCTCGGCGACGGCCGCACGGTGCTGCAGTTCGAGGCTTCGCCCGCGGATGTGGAGGAAGGCGAATTGCGCGCGGTGGAGGCGCTGCGCCATACCTCCAGCCTGATCACCCTGTTCGACGGCGAGGGCCGCGCCATCTTCACCAACCCCGCCGCCTTCGCCGCCTATGGCGGGGTCAGCGAGGCCTTCATCGACCGCTTCTCCGACGCCATGCACGGGGTGACGGCGCTGAGCATGGTGCTGGGCGGCCACGTCCTGTCGGAGCTTCGCCAGGTCTGCACGGTGCAGGGCGAGCGCTGGCACTATATCGACGCGCGCAGCGTGCAGGACCCGGCCACGGGAGCGACCAGCGTCCTGTTGAGCGAGCGGGATGTGACGGCCCAGGTGGAGGCCGAGGGCGCCCTCGTCGCGGCGGAGGCACGCGCGGAGATCGCCGAAACCAAGCAGCGCTTCTTGGCCAATATGAGCCACGAGTTGCGCACGCCGCTGAACAGCATTCTCGGCTTTGCGGGCCTGCTGGCCGGGAGCGCGCTGGACGCCGCCCAGGCCTATCAGCTCAGCCGGGTCACCGAGGCCGGCGCCACCCTGCTCGGCATCGTCAACGACGTGGTGGATCTTGCGGAGCTCGACAGCGGCGATGTCGCCCTGGTCTCCGAACCGTTCAGCCTGCAGGCCCTGGCCGATGCCGCTATGGGTCCACACCTTTCCACCGCGGCGGCGAAGGGGCTGGAGCTGTCGGTGGACGCCGCGGACGATACCCCGGACCTGCTGGTGGGAGATGCGGCCAGGCTGGCCAAGGCCATCTCCCATTACGTCGCGAACGCGGTAAAGTTCACCGCGCGGGGCAGCGTCGCGGTGCTCTTCGCCGGATCGGCCATGCCAGGCGGCTATGCGCTGGAGGTGTCGGTCACCGATACCGGGCCGGGGCTGGACGCGGCGACCCAGGGCCGCCTTTTCCGCCGCTTCAGCCCCGGCGACGACACGGCCCGCAAGAGCGTCGGCGGCTCGGGCCTCGGGCTCGCCGTCTGCAAGGAATTCGCCGAACTGATGGGCGGCGAGGTCGGCGTGGAGAGCACCCTAGGCCAGGGCGCGCGCTTCTGGCTGCGCGTCCCGCTTCAGGTCGGGGGGGGCCAGGCTGACGCCGCGGAGGAGGCTGAATGCCGCCCACTCAACATCCTCTATGCCGACGATCACGAGAACAACCGCACGCTGGTCCGCACCCTGCTGGAGAGCCACGGCCACCACTGCGATACGGTGGAGGACGGCGCCCAGGCGGTGCAGGCGGTGCGCCGGGGCGACTACGATCTGATTCTGATGGACATCCAGATGCCGGTGCAGGACGGGGTCAGCGCCACCGCCGAAATCCGCACGTTCGGCGGTCCCCAGTCACGCCTGCCCATACTCGCCCTCACCGCCAACACCCTGTCCGAACAGCGGGCGACCTATGAGGCCGTGGGCATGAACGACTGTATCGCCAAGCCGGTGAACGTGGCCGAGCTGTTCTCCAAGGTCGCCCGCTGGTCCCCGCCGGCGGCGGCCGATGCCGGGAGGCTCAGATCGGCATAGCCATGATCTGGTTGTAGGCGGAGATCACCTGGTCGCGGACCGCCATCACCGTCTCCAGGCTGGCCTGGGCGGAGGAGATGGCGGTGACCACGTCCACCAGGTCTGCCTTGCCCTGGGCCTGCGCCATCATCTGCCCCTCCGCGTGCTTGGACGAACTGACCGCATCGCCGACGGCCTTGGAGACCAGTTGGCCGAAATCCGGCCCCCCCGCCGCTTCGGCTCCCGCCGTCTTGGGCGCGCTGCTCACCGCCTGGGAGGCGACGCTGGCATAGGCCCGGGCGGCGGCCATGGCGGTCATCATGGGTCAGCCCTCACTATTTCTTGATGATGTCGAGCGTGCGCGACTGCATGGTGCGTGCGGTCTCGATCACGTTGAGGTTGGCCTCATAGGCGCGCTGGGCCTCGCGCATGTCGATGGCCTCGGTCAGCGGCTCCACATTCGGCATCTTCACATAGCCCGTGGTGTCGGCGGCGGGGTTGCCGGGCTGGTATTCCGTGCGGAACGGCGTCTGATCGCCGCGCACCCCGGTCATGGCCACGCCGGTGACGCCGCGGCCGACGGCGGTGGGCGCAAACACGGGCGCCTGGCGCCGATAGGGGTCGCCGCCCGGCGTGGTGGCGACGCTGTCGGCATTGGCGATATTCTCGGCGATCACGCGCATCCGCGCCTGCTGCGCCTTGAGGGCGGAGGCGGCGATGGCCATGGCGGCGTTGGCGGGCTGGGCGGGGTCGGTCATTCAGGTCTCCTCAGCCCCCCGGTCGCTGGATGGCGGTCTTCAGCAGGCCGAGCGACTGCTGGTAGAAGCCGACGGCGGTGTCGTAGTCCATGCGCGCCTCGGACATCTTCACCATCTGCTCTTCCAGCACCACGTGGTTGCCGTCGAGGCGCACCTCGCTGTCCGGCGCATTGACCGAACCCGCGGGCGGCGCGGGCGGCGCCTTGTCGAGATCGAGGTCGAGGCCCGCATTCGCGGTCCGCGCCAGACCTACCGCCGAACCGGACTGGGCGCTTTTCAGCTGCTCATCGAAGGTGAACGGTTTCAGATCGCGCGGCGCATAGTTGGGCACGTCGGCATTGGCCACGTTCTCCGCGATCATGCGCTGGCGCTGGCTGGTGTGCACCAACTTGCCCTTCAGCGCGGCGAACAGGGGGATCTGGTTCAGGTCCATGCGCGTGAGCGTGCGCCCTTATGGTTAACCAGACGTTGCCGCAAGCGGCGCCATGGTTAATCGCCCGTTAAGCGGTTCGCGCCATTGAGGAAACCTGCGGTCGGCGTTGACCGGTGGGACGCGCATCACGATGTTGGAGACGATCCAGGCGCTGTTCGCCCTGGCGGTGACGCTGGGGCTGTTCGGGGTGGCGGTCTATGCCTTTCGCCGCTGGGGCCCCGTGGGCCTGCTCAAGTTCACCGGCCGCGCCGACCGGCGCATGGTGTTGGTGGAGAGCCTGATGCTGGACGCCCAGCGCCGCCTGGTCTTGGTGCGGCTGGACGCCAGGGAGCACCTGATCCTGCTCGGCGAAGGCCGCGAGATCACCAAGGCGCTGGGGGCCGACCGTGGCTAGGGCGCCCCTCTCGATCCTCCGCTCCTGCCTGCAGCGACCGAGCCGCGCCGAACTGAAGCGCGCCGCCCTGCTGTCGGTCCTGACCACGATCCTGGCCATCGCCTTCCCGCTGGTCGCGGCGGCCCAGGCGATCAACCTCGACCTCGGCACCGGCGGCGGCCTGACCGACCGGGTGGTGCAGCTGGTGGGCCTGCTCACCGTGCTGTCGCTGGCCCCGTCCATCGTCATGATGACCACCAGTTTCGTGCGCATCACCGTGGTGCTCTCCCTGCTCCGCACCGCGCTCGGCCTGCAGCAGAGCCCGCCCAATGCGGTGATCGTCAGCCTGAGCCTGTTCCTCACCGCCATCGTCATGGGCCCGACCTTCCAGGCCTCCTACGCCGCCGGGATCAAGCCGTTGCTGGATCACAAGATGGAGCTGACCCAGGCCTTCGGCGCCTCGACCCAGCCGGTAAAGCGCTTCATGCTCGGCCAGGTGGACCGCGACGACCTCGGCCTGTTCATCCGCCTGTCCAAGACGCCCCGGCCCAAGACCGCCATGGACACCCCGCTGCAGGTGGTGACGCCGGCCTTCATGATCTCCGAGCTCAAGCGCGGGTTCGAGATCGGCTTTTTGCTGTTCGTGCCCTTCCTGGTGATCGACCTCGTGGTGGCCAGCGTGCTGATGAGCATGGGCATGATGATGCTGCCGCCGGTGACGGTATCCCTGCCGTTCAAGCTGATCTTCTTCGTGCTGGTCAACGGTTGGCAAATGGTGTGCGGCAGCCTGATCCAGAGCTTCCAGCACAGCGGCGGCGTGCTTTAGCGCGGCTTCACCAGCGTCCGCAGCGTCACCACGGCGATGGCCAGCGCGCCCACAAGCACCAGCGCCATCGGCCGCGCCGACCCGTCGCGCAGCAGGCCGGCCAGCCCCGCCGCCGCCGCGCCCGCGCCGAACCCCGCTGAGCCGAGCAGGGCGGAGGTCGCCCCCGCCCGGCTGGGATCCTCGCCGAGCGCGCCCGCGCCGGAGTTGGGCTGGGTAAAGCCGAGCGAGGACATGACGCAGAACATCGGCGCCACAAACCCGATCAGGCCGCCGAACCCGCTCAACGCATCGACCAGGAGCAATAGGGAGGCCGCCAGCGACCCCAGGCCCGCCCACTTCAGGATCACGTCCGGCTGCACCCGCCGGGCCAGCCGCGCATTGACCTGGCCGCAGCCGATGAAGCCGAAGGCGTTCAGCCCGAACACCCAGCCGAAGTTCTGCGGCGCCACGTGGAAGTGGTTGATGATCACATCGGGCGAGGTGGCCACATAGACGAACAGCGCCGCGCCGGAAAAAGCGCCGGTCAGCACGTATCCCATCAGCCGGGGCCGGCGCAGCAGCGACAGATAGCTCTGCAGCGGATGCTCGCCCCGCGCCTGCACCGCCGTCGCCTCCGACCGCGATTCCGGCAGGGTCAGCAGCACCGCCAGCCCGACGATCACGGCGAACACGGTCTGGACGCCGAAGATCACCCGCCAGCTCGCCACCTGCAGCATGAAGCCGCCGATCAGCGGGGCCAGGATGGGCGCCAGCCCCATCACCAGCATCAGCATCGAAAAGACGTGCATCACCTCGTGATGCTGGAACCGGTCGCGCACCACGGCGCGCGAGATCACCATGCCCGCGCATCCGCCCAGCGCCTGCACCACCCGCAGCACGATCAGCATCTGGATCGAGGTGGCGAAGGCGCAGCCGATGGAGGCGGCGATGTAGAGCCCCACCCCGAACAGCAGCGGCCAGCGCCGCCCCAGCCGGTCCGACAGCGGCCCATAGATCAGCTGGCCCACGGCGATGCCGATGAAGAAGGCCGCCACGGTCTGCTGCACGCTGGCCGCGCCCGCATGAAGTTCGCGCCCGATGGCCGGCAGGCCCGGCAGATACATGTCGATGGACAGGGGGCCGAACGTGGTCAGCGAGCCCAGCACCAGGATCAGGCCCAGCGGCGCCTTGGCCGCCTTTGCCAATCCGTGGTCGGCCAATCCGGCCTCCGCCCCTGATATCGCTTGCTCGGTCACGGCTCCGCCCCCTTCAGCGGACAGCGGGGTCTGGCCCGCCGCGCGGGCAGGGTCAAGCCGCGCGCGAAATCTGATGCTCCACGCGCGCACTGTGCACGCCGGGCGTCGCGGCCAGCCGCCCGGCCAGCGCCCGCGCCTGCCCCGCGCCGAGACCCGCCAGCACGATGCGGTGGTCGAAAGCGTCCTCGTAGCGGGCGAGGCTCAGGGTCAACAGCCGACCGCCGGCGGCGCGCAGCAGGTGCAGCAGCGCCACCGTCGCCCCCACCTCATCGCAGGACCGGACGGTAAGCACGTGCGACAGGCTGGAGCCGGGAAAGGCGCGCTCCAATTCGTCATCGGTGTCGGATGGATCAGCCCATCGGGTCACGGTTGCGCTCCACGACAAAGGAGAGGCGAAAGGGCGCTTTGGGTCCGCGTCCCGTTTCGTTGCCGGATATCGGCCGCATCGCCCGGTGAAGGGCCGCCACCTTGCCCGGGTAGGCAGGTTGGCGTCGGGCGCACGCCCAACTCTTGATGCAGGGCTGTCATAGCGGGATGACGCCGCGGGCGCAATCCATCGCCCGCCTTGGCGAACGCGATCATCGGCGCTAGAACGCGCCTCCCCGCAGGCGTGGTGGAATTGGTAGCCGCGCCGGACTCAAAAAGCGGTTTGTCTACCTTGTAACAGAAGGTCGCTTTGGGCTGAGAATGGAATGTTTTCAAGCTTTTGGCACTGGGTGCAACTGCGACGTTCCAAGGGTTGAAAACTCGCTAGGTGCAGTATAGGTGCAGTCAGCGCAGAAACTGCCGACGGCAAACGTGCGGGCGTGGTGGAATTGGTAGACGCGCTGGATTCAAAATCCAGTTCCGAGAGGAGTGCCGGTTCGACCCCGGCCGCCCGCACCACCGGCACGCTACCAATCTAAGGGTCGGACGTTCGAATCGTTCCGGGCGCGCCAACTTCTCTAGATGTTTGGTCCCGGCAATTGGTGGGTCGGATCTGAGGTGAAGTGCTTTGGCTCTCGGGTGAAGGTGCGGCAGATGGCTTCGTAGGGAGTGAGGCCTTTGAGCGTCTTGAGCCTTCGGGCGAAGTTGTAGGCGGCGACGAAGTCGTCGAGGTGTCGACGCGGCTGGTCGTGGGTGTCGTAGTGGTAGCGTTTGACCGTCGCCTCCTTGAGCGTGCGGTTCATCCGCTCGACCTGGCCATTGGTCCAGGGATGCTTGGGCTTGGTGAGGCGGTGATCGACGTCGTTCTGGGCGCAGGCGAGCTCGAAGCTGTGCGCGCGGAACAGCTCTCCGGCGGCCATGGCGCGTTTGATCTCAGCAACGGCCGACCCGCCCGCGCCGGCAGTGGTGAAGTGGATGCCGTTGTCGGTCAGGACGGTGTGTACGCGGTAGGGAACGGCGGCGATGAGGTGGCGCAGGAAGTCGCCGGCGACGCGAGTGGTCGCCTTCTCGTGCAGCTCGACGAAGGCGAACTTGGACGTTCGATCGATGCCGACGAACAGGTGGAGCTTGCCTTCTTCGGTGCGCACCTCGGCGATGTCGATGTGAAAGAAGCCGATCGGGCAGGTCTTGAATTTGCTCTTGGCGGTCTTCTCGCCTTCGACCTGCGGCAGTCGCGAGATGCCGTGGCGATGCAAGCACCGGTGCAGCGATGAGCGCGTGAGGTTCGGGATCGAGGCCTGCAGCGCATAGAGGCAGTCGTCCAACGGCAGGAGCATGTGACGGCGGAAGGCGACGATGACCGCCTCTTGCTCAACGGTCAGGACCGTGGACTTCGCCTCCTTCGGGCCGGTCGGCACGTCGGCCGTGGACGTCCGCTTCTTCCACTTGGCCACCGTCTTGGGGTTGATCCCGTGCCGCCGAGCCAGGCGCCTCAGGCTCTCTTGACTATGCCGTATCGCTCGACGGACCGCCTCAGTCGTCGTGGCGCTCCCGTGGAGAACCTGGCCCATAGCGCGTCCCTCCAATCCAACGCGGAGAGTGCATCAAAGCCTGAGATCAAACATCTAACAAAATTAGAAACTTCCAAAGTTAGTTCCAACGGGCGTCTTCGCAACTCTGCTTTGGGGCAACATATGGGGCAACGCGTTCCAGTGGGCCGAGCAGCCTACTGCGCGAGTTGAAACGACCCTTTTGGGAATACCAAGGGGGCGGCTTTGGCGCTGCCTCCGCGCCAACCCCTCTCTCAGTCTTCAGCACTTCGGCGGATGGCTTCCCGCGAGACACTGGACGCCCCTGCCGCCGGACGAGTTGGTCAGGCGTCGAAGCGGTAGCCCACGCCCGACTCGTTGAGGATGTGCCGCGGGCTAGACGGCTCGGGTTCCAGCTTCTGCCGCAGGTGCTGGACCAAGACGCGAAGATACTGGACGTTGTCCGCCTGCGCCGTGCCCCATACACCTTCCGCGAGCTGGCGATGGGTCAGCACGCGCCCGGCGCCCTCGACCAGTCGGGCGAGGAGGCGGTACTCGCGGGAAGTGAGCTTTACGCGCTCGCCCGCGCGGTGGACACAGTGGGCGACGAGGTCGATTTCAAGCTCGCCCGCCCGAACCAGCGACGATTGACCCTGGCGCTGAACCTTGTTGCGTAGCGCGACGCGCAGCCGCGCCAGGAACTCGCCTACGTCGAACGGCTTCTGGACGTAGTCGTCCGCCCCGAGGTCGAGCGAGGCGATCTTCTCCGCCCCACGCTCCCGCGCCGAGAGGATGAGGATGGGGCCGGAATAGAAAGCTCTTGCCTGCTCCAGCATGGCCTTCCCGTCCATGTCGGGCAGGCCGAGGTCCAGCACCAAGGCGTCAGGTGGGTTGACCGCCAGTTCGTGCAGCCCCGCCGCGCCTGTCTCCGCGCGGATGGGCTGATAGCCCGCGGCCGTGAGCGCGGGACCGATGAAGCGGTGGATCTGAGGCTCGTCATCGACCACCAGGATGCGGGGGCGACTGTCCATGGGTCAGGCCTCCAGTTCGGCGGACCGGGCGGCGGAGGGGGCCGCGCCGGACTTGGGCAGGCTGATCAATATGCGCGTGCCCCGCATTCCGCCCGCCGGGTCGGTGTGGATCGGGCTCGCCGCGGCGATCCGTCCCCCCATCGCCTCCACGAAGCCCTTGGAGATCGAAAGCCCGAGCCCCACCCCCTTGCCGCGGTCGCGCGAGCGGTCGCTTGGCTCCTCCACGCGACGGAAGCGGTCGAACACGCGGACGAGTTCATCGGTGGGGATGCCCTTGCCCTCGTCCTCAATCGACACCACCACATTATTCCGATCTTCGTAGGCCGCCACTTCGATCGGCGCGTCTTGCGGGCTGTAGGCTACGGCGTTCTCCAGGATGTTGACCAGCGCCTGCTCGAGCAGCGCCGGATCGACCTCCACCAAAGGCAGATCGGCAGGATAGTCTCGCGTCAGAGCACGGCCGCCCAGCTTGCGCTGCACGCGGGCGATGGCCGCGCCGAGCACGTCGCGCACGTCCACGAAGTCGGTCTGCGGTCGCAGCGCATCGCCCTCAAGCCGGGTCATGTCGAGAAGGTTGCCGACGTAGCCGTTCAGCCGCTCGGCTTCCTCGCGGATAGACAGGAGGAGGTCGGCCCGGGTGTCGATCGGCAGCTCCGGCCCAAGCTCAATTAAGGTGGAGGCCGAGCCCATCACGGTGGCGAGCGGTGTTCGCAGATCGTGGCTGATCGAGTTCAGGAGAGCGGTTCGAAGTTGGTCGGAGCGGCGAGCCGCTTCGGTGAGCGCCTGGCCCTCCGCTAGTTCGGCGCGTTCCAGCGCCACCGCGCCCTGGTCGAGCATGGCATTCAGGAACCGCTCGTCATCGGCGCGCCGATCGCTGACCGTCTCATAGCCCGCCACGCCCGCAAGTTCGCGGACTCCCACGAGCGGGCGGAAGGTCCAGCCGATCTGCGGCAGGGTGCCGGTGCCGGAGCCGGCGGCCTCGCCCCGCTCCCATGCCCAACGCGCGGCGGCGGCCTCGGCGGCGGACAGGCTGGCGAGATCGGGCGCGCCGGCCGCCGGCTGGATGTCTCCGTCCTTGGATAGCAGGACGAGCGCACGTCCGCCGCCGGCGGCGGCGACCTGTTCGGCGAGGGCCTGGGCGGCGTCCGCACGGTTGGCCGCGCCCGACAGACGGCGGCTGGCGGCCAGCAGGGCGGCGATGGCGGAAGCCCGACGGGTCGCGAGCTGAGCCTGGTCGCGCACGCGACCTGACAACCATCCGGTCACGCCCGCGACCGCCAGGAAGATGGCGAAGGTCAGGACGTCGGCGGCATGACCGATCGTCAGCGACAGCCGCGGATCGAGGAAGAAGAAGTTGTAGAGCAGGATCGAGGCGGCGGCGGCGGCGAGCGCGGGGCGCAGCCCGGACAGCAAGCCCGAGATCAGAACGGCGGCCAAGTATAGCATCGCTAGATTGGCGCTGGCGGAAATCCGGTCGAGCGCGGCCGACATCGCCGACGCGGCGCCGACCGACCCGGCGGCGATCAGCCAATCACGCCAAGTGTGCTCGCCCGGACGAAGGCGCATGGCTGGGGTCGGCGCCGACCGCTCGCCCGGCGTGCTCTCCGTGATGAAGTGCAGAGCGGCGCCGCCCGAACGGTCGAGCAGGGCCAGAGCCAGGTCGCGGCCGAACAGCCGCCGCCAGGGCACGGCCTTGGTCTTCCCCATCACGATCTGGGTCACGTTGTTGCGGCGGGCATAGTCTAGGACCACCCCCGGCAGGTCGTCGCCGGTGAGGACCAACGTCGCGGCGCCGAGCTGTTCGGCCAGTTTCAAGGCCTCGGCGGTGCGGCGTGCCCGCTCTGGCGTGGGGGCCGCTTGGTTGGCAAGTTCGACTGTCGCCACCGTCCACGGGGCGTCGGACATCAGGTCGGCCAGGCGTCGCCCCGCGCGAACCAGAGAGGACGCCATCGGGTCGCCCGCGATCAGCACCAGAATCCGCTCGCCCGCCGCCCAGGGTCCCTCGATCCCCTGCCGCTTCATCGCCGCGTTCAACTGGTCGTCCACTGTCTGAGCCGCGCGGCGCAGGGCCAGTTCTCGCAGGGCGGTCAGGTTCTCGATCTTGAAGAACCGATCGCCGGCCAGCCTCGCCGTTTCGGGAACGTAGACCTGTCCCGCCTCCAGGCGTGCGCGCAGCTCCTCGGGGGTGACATCGACCATCCGCACCTGTGCGGCCTCGGTCAGAACCTGGTCAGGCACCGTTTCGCGCACGCGAACGCCGGTGATGCGCCAGACCACATCGACCAGGCTTTCCAGGTGCTGAACGTTGAGCGTTGTCCAAACGTCGATCCCGGCGGAGAGCAGCTCTTCCACATCCTGCCAGCGCTTGGGATGGCGCGCCCCGGGGGCGTTGGAGTGGGCGTATTCGTCGACCAGCATCAGGGCGGGTCGCCGCGCCAAAGCGGCGTCGAGGTCGAACTCCATCAGGACGCGCCCGCGGTGGTCGATGGGGATGCGAGGCAGAACCTCAAGCCCCTCGGTGAGGGCCTCGGTCTCCTTGCGGCCGTGGGTCTCAACCAGGCCCACCACCACATCGACGCCGTCGGCCTTGCGGCGGGCGGCGGCGCTCAGCATCTCGTAGGTCTTGCCCACCCCCGGCGACATACCGAGGTAGACGCGCAGCCTACCACGCGCCTGTTTCTTGGCGTGAGCCAGAAGAGCGTCGGGGTCGGGGCGCTTGGGCTCAGGCAGCTTGTCCTCTCCGCTTAGAATTTCTGCGAGATGCCGAAATAGGCCTGCACGCCCGGAGTGTATCGGTTCAGGCCAAAGTTCAAGCCGGCGTCCACCTGCAGGTATTTGGTGAGGCTCCAGGCCACCGCAGCATCGGCGGAGTACTGGCGGATCGTGCGAACCGGATCGACGTTCCAATCGCCCCAAAGCTCACCGTAGACGGTCACGTCGTGCGGCAGACTGTAGCCGACGTTGATCAGCTGTGCGGTGTTCAAGTGCCGACTATCGCCGTTCGAGTCCTTGTAGGCGTCGAACTCCGGCACGGTTGTGAGGGTAATCTTGTCCGTGAGCTTGTAATTAATGGGAAAGATCATCCCGCCCTCGACCGCCTCGTTGCCGATCCCGAGCCGCGCGGTTGGCGCCTTGATATAGGGGAGGACCGATAACGACAGCTTGCCGTCCGTGCTGTTATAGGCGTTCCACTTCAAGCGCAGATAGAGATCGCCGACACCGCTGATGGTGTTTGTGCTTCCGAACTTGTCGTGAGTATGAACGACCTCATAGGGCGCGATGTTGACCTCAATGTCGATAGTCTTGGACACGCCATACTTCAGCGTGGGGTTGGTGGCGAGATAGGTGTCGGTGGTAACACCGCCGAACCTTAAGAACGAGCCGTTCAAAAGGTCGGCCTCGTATTGGAAGTGACCTTGATCGACCGTGCAGGCGAAGTTCGATTTGGTCGGGCGATCGGTGCAGATCGCCGGCAGTTCCGTCGGAGCCTGGGCCGTCGACGGAGCGTTGGCGGGACCCCGCGTCTCCGAGGATGGGGCGGTCTGTCCCTGGGCAGGGACGTCAGCCGATGTGGTCGTTTGGGCGCGGGCGGCGAGGGGGGCGGCGGCGAGCGCTAGTAGTGCAGAACCTGCGAAGAGCAAACGGATCACAATGTCACCTCCGGGCGACGGGGAAGCGCGCGTCCAGCGCGCGGTTTACGAGGAGGACATTCACGCGCGGCTCGCCGAGGATCGCGAGGGTGCGGTCCTTGGTTTGGCCGTCGATCACCACCATCACGGAGGCGTTGGACACCCCTCGGGCGGTGGCGATCCTCGGTGCCTGGAGGCGGGCGTATTCCGGCGAGACGTCAGGGTCGAGGCCCGAGCCGGAGGCGGTCACTGCGTCCGCCGGAATGATTTGGCCGGGCGCGTCCTTAGCGATGGCCGCCGCGTCGGTCTTGACCCGATCCGCGAGCTTGGGGTCCATCGGGCCGTAGTTGGAACCCGAAGAACTCGTGGGGTCGTAGCCGTTCCCGGCGGCCGAGGGGCGGCCGTGCAGATACTCCGCCTTAGCGAAGGCCTGGCCAATCAGGGTCGAGCCGACCACTACGCCTTTGTCGTCCTTAAGGAGCGAACCGTGGGCGGCGTCGGGCCTGAACGCGGCGATCCCGGTCATGGCCAGGGGGTAGAGCCCCCCGGTGACGACGGTCATGAGGGCGATGGTGACCACCGCAGGGCGGATTTGCGCGAGCATGGCTGGCGTCCTCAAGCGAGGTGCAGGGTGGAGACGATCAGGTCGATCGCCTTGATGCCGATGAAGGGTGCGATCACGCCTCCCAGGCCGTAGATCACGAGGTTGCGAGACAGGAGTTTGCCCGCCCCGATCGCCTGATACTTCACGCCTCTGAGAGCGAGGGGAATCAGCGCCACGATGACCAGCGCGTTAAAGATCACCGCCGAAAGAATGGCGCTCTGCGGCGAGTGCAGTCTCATGACGTTAAGCGCGCCCAGCGCCGGCAGCGACACCACGAAGATCGCCGGGATGATGGCGAAATACTTGGCCACGTCGTTGGCGATGGAGAAGGTGGTCAGGGCCCCGCGGGTGATGAGGAGCTGTTTTCCGGTCTCCACGATTTCGATGACCTTGGTGGGATCGCTGTCGAGATCGACCATGTTGCCGGCCTCGCGGGCGGCCTGGGCGCCGGTCTGCATGGCCACGCCCACGTCGGCCTGGGCGAGAGCCGGGGCGTCGTTGGCGCCGTCGCCGCACATGGCGACCAGACGCCCCCTGGCCTGTTCCTCGCGGATCAGGCGCAGCTTGTCCTCCGGGGTCGCCTCGGCGAGGAAGTCATCGACCCCGGCTTCGGAGGCTATGGCGGCGGCGGTGACGCGGTTGTCGCCGGTGATCATCACGGTCCGGATGCCCATGCGGCGCAGGTCGGCGAAGCGCGCCTTGATGTTGGGCTTCACCACGTCCTTCAGGTGGATCACGCCGACGAAGCGATCGTTCTCGGTGACGGCCAGCGGCGTGCCGCCCGAGCGGGCGATGCGGTCGACCGCCCCGGTCAGTTCGGCCGGCATGGCGGCGCGGGCGAGGCCGAGCGTGGAGAGCACCGCGTCCACCGCGCCCTTGCGCCAGGATTGACCACCCGCCTCCAGCCCAGATTGGCGCGTGGTGGCGCTGAACGGGATCGCGATGGCCCCGGACGGGATTTCGGCGATAATCCCGCGCTCGCGCGCCAGCTCGACGATGGAGCGGCCCTCCGGGGTCTCGTCGGCGAGGCTGGCCATCAGGGCGGCGCGCAGGGCGGCCTCGACTGACACGCCGGGGGCGGCGACCACCTCGGTGGCCATGCGGTTGCCAAAGGTGATGGTGCCGGTCTTGTCGAGCAGCAGAGTGTCGCAATCGCCCGCCGCCTCCACCGCCCGGCCGGAGGTGGCGAGCACGTTAAACTTCAGGAGACGATCCATCCCCGCGATTCCGACGGCCGATAGCAGGCCCCCAATCGTGGTCGGGATCAGGCAAATGAACAGCGCGCCGAGCACCAGCGGATCGAGGATCACACCGGAGAACTTGCCGAGGCCCAGGAGCGTCACCACCGCGATCTCGAAGATCAGGGTGAGGCCGGCGAGCAGCACGGCGAGGGCGATCTCGTTGGGGGTCTTCCGACGGTCGGCGCCTTCAACCATCGCAATCATGCGATCGAGAAAGCTCGACCCTTGCGCGGCGGTGACTCGCACCTTGATCCAGTCGGACACTACGGTCGTTCCGCCGGTGACGGCCGAGCGGTCGCCGCCGGACTCCCGGATCACGGGCGCGCTTTCACCAGTGATGGCCGCCTCGTTCACCGAGGCGACGCCTTCGAGGATCTCCCCGTCGGCGGGCACCATGTCGCCGGCCTCCACGAAGATGAGATCACCGACCTTCAGGTCGCTGGCCGAGACCGGACGGGTCGCGCTGCCGGCGGGGTCGGTAAGGAGCTTGGCCTTGGTATCGACCCGGGCGGCGCGCAGGGAATCGGCGGCGGCCTTGCCCCGGCCCTCCGCCACGCTCTCGGCGAAGTTCGCGAAGAGCACCGTCGCCCAGAGCCAGAGCGCAATCTGAATCGCGAACAAAGGAGCGGCGTGGTTCACGATGGCCACGGCGGCGGAGATCGTGGCGAGCACGGCCACCACCTCCGTGGCGAAGATGACCGGGTTGCCGGTCAGCTTGCGGGGGTCGAGCTTGACAAATGCGTCACGTCCGGCTCGGGACAGGAGCGCGCCTTGCGACCCGCCTGCGGCGATAGCGGAAGCCATCTGACTTTGATCCTTCGGGAGTCTTCGGATGCTTGAGGGTTAGTGCGAGGTCGCGGCGAGCATCTGGAAATGCTCGACGATCGGACCCAGCGCGAGCGCGGGGAAGAACTGCAGGCCGCCGAGGATGAGGATCACCCCGATGAGGAGGCCGATGAAGAGACCGTTGTCCGTGGGCAGGGTGCCTGCGGTCGGAGCGAGCTTCGGCTTCGCAGCCAAGGCCCCGGCAATGGCCATGACCGGCACGAGGTAGGCGTAGCGGCCGAGCGCCATGCAGATGCCCAGCGTCGTGTCCCACCAGGGGGCGTTGGCGGTGAGCCCTGCGAAGGCCGAACCGTTGTTCCCCGTGGCCGAGGTGTAGGCGTAGAGGATTTCCGACAATCCGTGCGGGGTGGCCGACGAAGCGGCCAGGCCCTTCAGCGCTTCCGGCAGCACCGCCGCGACCGCGGAGAAGCCGAGGATGCAGAGCGGCAGGATGAGCACGGCCAAGAGGGCGAATTTCATCTCCCGCGCCTCTACCTTCTTGCCGAGGTATTCCGGGGTGCGGCCGACCATCAGGCCGGCGATGAACACGCTGAACAACGCCATCACCACGATGCCGTAAAGGCCGGAGCCGACGCCGCCGGGCAGAATCTCGCCCAACTGGATGAAGAACATGGCGACCCCCCCGCCGATGGGCGTGAAGCTCTCGTGCATCCCGTTTACCGCACCGCAGGAGGCGCCCGTGGTCATCGCCGCGAAGACGGCTGTGGCGGCTGCGCCGAAGCGCACCTCCTTGCCCTCCATGTTGGGAATGGGCGTGACGTGCAGGGCGTGCTGGAGGGCCGGAACGGGCTGGGTCTCGGCCACATAGATCGCCGCGGCGCCGAGGCTGAGCAGGATCACCATTGCGGTGACGAGAGCGCTGGCCTCCCTGCGGGCGCCGGCGATGATCCCGAAGGCGATCACGCAGGCGAAGCCCAGGCAATTCATCGCGATCATGGCGATGAAGTTGGTGAGGGGCGTTGGGTTCTCGAAGGGGTGGGCGGAGTTGGCGTTCATGAAGCCGCCGCCGTTGGTGCCGATCTGCTTGATGGCTTCCTGACTGGCGATGGGGCCGACAGCGAGGGTCTGCTTGGCGCCTTCAAGGGTCACGGCGTCAACATGCTGGGCGAAGGTCTGCGGAACGCCCTGCGCGATCAGCGCGGTCGCCATGAGCACCGAGAACGGCAGGAGCACGTAGAGCGTCACCCGCACGAGATCGCGCCAGAAATTGCCCAGTCCCTCCTCACGGTGCGCCGCGAAGGCTCGGGCTACCGCCGCAACCACCGCCACGCCCGTGGCGGCGGAGGCGAAGTTCTGAACCGTGAGGCCGCTCATCTGCGACAGGTTCGAGAGCGTCGATTCGCCGGCGTAGCTCTGCCAATTCGTGTTGGTCACGAAGCTGATGGCGCTGTTGAACGCCAGGTGCGGGCTCATGCCGGCGAACTTGAAGGGATTCAGGGGCAGGACGCCCTGGAGCCGCAGGATCGCATACAGCAGGAAGAACCCGGCCGCGTTGAAGGCCACGAGCGCAGCGGTGTAGCCCACCCAGGTCTGCGACTTGGTCTCGTCGATGCCCGCGGCGCGATAGAATGCCATCTCAACGGGGCGAAGGATCGGATCGAGCCAGGTGCGGCCGCCCTGGAAGACGCGCGCCAAATAGGAGCCCAGCGGCCAGGCGAGGCCGGCCGAAAGTGCGATGGTGAGGGCGATCTCCGCCCATCCCTGCCAATTCATGAGGTTGTCCGCTTAGAACTTGTCGGGTCGAAGCAAGGCCACGACCATGTAAACCGCGATGCCAACCGCCGCGGCGCCGTAGATGAAGGCCACGATCATGGTCAGCCCCGCCGCAGGGCGGTGATGTAGCCGCCCATCAGCGCGAAAAGCCCTGCTCCGATCGCGAGAAAGATCAGGTCGCCCATGCGCCAGCCCTCTTGATGAGGCCAAGGCTATGCACCCGATCGGCGTTTCGCTTCGCTATGAGAGGGGAGCCGAATCCATAAATTTTAATATAGAAAGCCGAGAACGTCCTGTCGTTTTCGCGTGCGCTGAACCGCGGCGGCCTGACGGGCGCGGAGATTGGCGCCGATGGTGCCTGCGGCCCGCGCGAACTCGGCATTGTCGCACATCAGTCGCTCACCGCTCAGGATGGCGGGAGACCCGGGGCCGAGCCTGCCCGCACGTGCAAGCCACTCCGCAAGATTCATCGCGTCTCAGCCTCTCAACAAGGATGGCTGGTGATAAGGCCGAAGAGGCGCCGGCGGCGGGTGATCTCGCCGTCGCAACGGGGACGCGGCCTGTCCGACTGGGACCCCGTCGTCGAGCGACACAACCCTGCCACCTATAAGGCCGACATGCTGGCGCTCCTGGATCATCTCGGCATCGTCCAGGCGGTCTTCATGGGCACTTCCATGGGCGGCCTGATGACCATGATGGCCGCGCATCTGAGCCCGGGGCGCCTGTGCGGCGCTGTCCTGAACGACGTCGGACCGGAGATCGGCCCGGCGGGGCTGGAGCGAATTCGGGGCTATGTCGGCGGCGCAACGGAAGCGAACCACTGGACCGAAGCGGCCAAGCTCTGTCGCGACATCAACGGTCCGGCCTTTCCAGGCGAAACCGGGGACGCTGTCTGGGAGAACTTCGCCCGCAAAATCTTTCGCGAGAAAACTCCCGGGCGCATCGTACTCGACTACGACCCGGAAATCGCCCGAACGGTCCGCGAAGGATCGGGCCAACTTGCCGACCTCTGGCCGGGTTTGACGCCCTCCTCCCAATCCCGACGCTGCTGATCCGGGGCGAGATCACCGATATCCTGGCCGTCTCGACCGTCGATGAGATGCGCCGTCGAAAACCCGACTTGACTGTGGTCGAGGTCCCCGGCGTCGGCCATCGCCGTTCATGACCGAGTCCGCCGCCTGGTCGGCATTGCGCCGCTTCCTGACCGACACGGCCGGACGGACGGCGCGGGTGGTCGCTGGTCCTCCACCGGCGAGAACGGTGTCCGCCTCATTGCGGCGGCCAAACGACTTTGATCGTGTTCGATTCAGCCTTGGCTGGAAGACCTGTTCCTTACAGTCGAAGTGATAGTGAATCGCTCAACGGCCGATGCCATACGCTTCTGCAATCGCCGTCATCGGCAAAACTTTATAGCCCTGACGCAGGAAGCCCTGTTGCAAATTCTTCACCAGACGGGTCTTCGCGCCACAGAGAGGTTTTGTGTTAAAGCCCTCGAATATTTAAGTGCAGACCTATTCCAGCGACGGTCAGAGGTTCGCTAAATCTCAGAGCCGACGCCGATCGTGAGCGTTATTTCTTACCAGAATGAGAGGCGCATAACGCTGGTTGTTCACCGAGATGCAATGTGAGACAGTCAATGCCGTCGGCGTTCGGGTGAAGTGGCGTGCGGGACAGCGGTGTGGAGCATGGTGTCACCCCGGCGACCGCAGGGCTCCATGTAGATTCGCTGGTCCCGAGCGTGTCGTTCAACAGCGACGACTTCCCCGAGGGCGAAAGAAGCAGCGCCTATCAGACAATCGTGGCCGGCCCGGCCCGCCTGACGCCGCTGGCGGAGCCGTTCTACGCCAGGATCACGGGTTTCATCGCCGGCCCGGTGCGGTTCCACTATGTCGAGGCGGTGCCGCATCGATTCGAGCGCTCAAGGCTCAAGATCGGTATGGACAGCGCCGACTATCTCGTCATTCAGCACGTGATCCAGGGCGCGGTCGAGGGTGATTGCGATGGCAGGCCGCTTAACGCGCCCGAGGGTTCGGTCTACTGCCTCGATTTCCGCCAACCGAGTCTTCTGATCGAGCAAAGCCCGACGCGACTGCACTTCGTGACGGTCAACCGCCAAGTCGCCCTGGATCGGCTCGGCGATATCCGATTGTTGCATGGAGCCGTATTCGGTCAGGCCGAGGCGGCCGCTTACGTAGGCCATCTGGAAAAAACCTATCCCAAGCTCGCGACCATGCGCCGAGGCGAGGTGCGCGGGGTTGTGAACGAAACGCTCGATGAGCTAGGCGCCCTGTTTTCAAAGCTTGTGCCGGGGACCGCCGAAAGCCTGCTGGCGCGCGCGAAGGCGCATGTGGCGCGGCGACTGGGTTCGCGCGATCTCACCCCCGAAGGCGTAGCGAGCGCGTTGGGCGTGTCGAGGAGCCAGCTTTACCTGCTGTTTCGAGATTGCGGCGGTGTTGCGCGATATATTTGGGACCAGCGATTGCAACACCTCCACGCCGCGCTGACGACGCCGTGCGAGAGCCGGCCGCTGACCGAATTGGCGCTCGACTTCGGGTTTACCAGCCAGGCTCACCTGTCCAGCATGTTTCGGAAAGTCTACGGCGAGCCGCCGAGCCGGGTGCGGCAACGTCATCAGAAGCGCTGAACGCTCCGGATAGTACGGCCCTGGACGCTGACACAAGTCGATAGAGACGGGGCTGAAAGCAGGGCCGCGCAGATCGTGTTAGCGGAGGTCTCGTCACCCCGGCGCTGGGGCGGAAGGTCGTTCGACGTGGTCAGTTCAAAGTTAAGTGCGAAACTCACGGTGCGTCGGGGGACGAGGTCCGCAACGGCGCGGCGACCGCAATTCCTCAGCGTGCGGACGGGCGGGCTGGCGAGTTGTTCGCTGATTGCACTGATGCTGGCCTGGGGCGCGCCGCAAACAGCGTCTGCGGCGCCAGGGACGGTTTTGCCCACGGGCGGTTCGGTGGCGGCCGGCGCGGCGAACATTTCGAGCGCCGGATCCACCCTCACCGTCAATCAATCGAGCGGCAAGGCGATTATCAACTGGTCGGGTTTCTCCATCGGCCAGGGAGGCGTCGTCCAGTTCAATAACGGCTCGGGCGCGACGCTGAACCGCGTGACGGGATCGGGCGTGTCGTCGATCGCCGGTCTGTTGAACGCCACCGGCTCGGTCTATCTGATCAATCCCAACGGCGTGATCGTCGGCAAGACCGGGGTGGTGAACACCGGCGGACGCTTTGTCGCCTCGACCCTGGACCTGACCGACTCGAATTTCCTCAAGGGCGGCGACCTGACCTTCGACGGCCCCTCGACCGCCAGCGTGGTCAATCTCGGCAAGATCGGCGCGCTCGGCGGCGACGTAGCTCTGATCGCGACTACGGTGCGCAACGACGGCGATATCAGCGCGCCGCAGGGCGATGTGGGCCTCCTGGCCGGCTCGCAGGTGCTGGTGCGCGACGCGGCGCTGGACGGCGGCAAGTTCGCCGTCCTGGTCGGCGGCGCGGGGACCAGCGCGACCAACAGCGGCGCGATCGAGGCGGCGATGGCGGAGCTGCGCGCCAACGGCGGCGACGTCTACGCCTTGGCCGGCGACACCTCAGGCGTGATCCGGGCCACCGGCGTCTCCAGCACGGACGGCCGGGTGTTCCTGATCGCCGAGGGCGGGACGGCGCACGTCGCCGGGACCATCGAGGCGCAAGGGCGCAGCGGCGCGCCGGGTCAGATCGAGACCTCCGGCGCCACGCTGGACATCGGCGCGGCCAAGGTCGACGCCCACGGCGGGACCTGGCTGCTCGACCCCACCGACATCACCATCGACCAGACCGCGGCGACCAGCATCTCCAACGCGCTCGCGAACGGCAACGTCACCGAGAACGCCGCCGGCGCGGGTTCGGGCGCCGGCGACATCACCGTGGCCGCGCCGATCAGCTGGGGCAGCAACTTCCAACTGACGCTGAACGCCTACCGCAACCTGGCGATCAACGCGCCGATCACCGCGTCCGGCGGGGGCTACGCCGACCTCTATTACAATCAGAACAACTCGGGCGGCGCGCTGACCTTCGCGCAAGGGGCCAGCCTGAAGTTCACGGGGGCGGAGGGCCTGGGCCAGACCCTGCGCATCAACGGCCAATATTACACCTTGCTCTACACCCTGGCCGAGCTGGACTCGATCGACGGGGTGAGCGCGATCGACGGCTCGGCGGTCACGCCCATCAACTCGGGCTATGGCTCGGGGCTGGGCGCGCGCTACGCCCTGGCCAAGCCGCTGGACGCCAGCGGGACGACCTACGCCAACGCGCTGATCGGGAGCAGTTCCTCCAGTTTCAGCGGCGTGCTGGAGGGACTCGGCAACAGCATCAGCAACCTGACCATCGCCGCGCCGAACCTCAGCGACGTCGGGCTGATCGCTCAGAGCACCGGCACGATCCGCGATCTCGGCCTGATCGGCGGCAGCGTCAGCGGGCATGACCACGTCGGCGGGCTGGCGGGCCTTGCGAACTATCCCGGCTCCGTCGTCAACAGCTTTTCCACTGGCGCTGTGAGCGGGCAAAGCCAGGTCGGCGGCCTGGCGGGCGAGAACGAAGGGACGATCGCAAACAGCTACGCCACCGGTGTGGTCGGAGCGAGCTACGGCCCCGCCGGCGGACTGGTGGGCCTCAACGGTGGCCCGATCACCAACGCCTACGCCACGGGCGCCGTAGCTAGCGGGACGCTCTACGCCGGCGGGCTGGTGGGCGTGAATTTCGGCGGCATCACCGCCTCGTACGCCACCGGCGCGGTCAGTTCGCCGTCCTATGTCGGCGGGCTGGTGGGTTACAACCCGCCCGGAGGCGGCGGCGGCGCGACCAACGCCTACTGGGACACCCAGACTTCCGGCCAGGCCGGAAGTTCCGCGGGGACGGGCCAGACCACGGCTCAGCTGCAGAGCGGGACGCCGCCCTCGGGCTTCTCCGGCGCGGCGTGGGCGGCCGGGCCGGGGCTCTACCCCTATCTGAAAAGCTTCTACTCGAACGGCGTGCCGAAGATTAGCGGCAACGCCTACACCGACGCGGGCGCGACGCCGATGAACGCGGGCCAGGTGACCGCCACCCTGAACGGGTCGGCGCTCGGGTCGGCCTCCATCGGGGCCAACGGCTACTACTACATCTATCTGCCGACGGCGCCCGGCTCGATCTCCGGCGGGGCGACGCTGCTGGCCTACACGAACGGCTCCAACCCCGGGGCGACGCTGCAGACCATCACCGGCGCGACCGCCGGAGTCGACATCTACGGCGGCATCCTGCGCTACACCACGGCCGACTATTATCTCTCGGCCGCGCAGGCGGACAAGGCGGCGGCGTTGGCGGCGATCTCCGCGCCGAGCTTCGTGAACGGGCTGAGCCCCTTCATCAACGTCACGGGCGGCTATTTCAACGTCGACCAGCCGGTGACCGGCGCGCTGGGCGTGCAGGCCACCACGGCCGGCGCGTCCATCGTGGTGGCGGCGCCGATCGCCGTCGGCGCCAATGCGCTGACGCTGCAGTCCGCCGGCGGGCTGACCATCAACGCCCCGATCACGCTGAACGGCGGCAAGGCCACGCTGTCCTACGGCGGCGGCGGCGACCTGACCTTCGCTCTGGGCTCCAGCGTTGCCTTCCTCGGCGGATCGGGCAGCGGCGAGAGCCTGAGCATCAACGGCAACAGCTACAGCCTGTTCTACTCCATGGCCGCCCTACAGGGCGTGAACACCGCCGCCGGCAGCTACAGCGCGCTCGCCCAGGACCTGACGCCGACCACCGGCTACGGCGGCTCGGTGATCTCCGGCGGTTACTTCGGGACGTTGGAGGGGCTGGGCCATACGATCACGGGACTCAACATCAGCTCGTCGGGTGACTTCGTCGGCCTGATCGGGAGTATGCAGTCAGGCGCCACGCTGCGTGACATCGGTCTGATCGGAGGGTCGATCTCCGGGCGGTACCGCGTCGGCGGCCTGGCGGGCTTCAGCAACGGCTCGATCTCGAACGCCTACGACACGGGCGCGGTGCACGGGAGCAGCTTCGTCGGCGGGCTGGTGGGCGAGTCGAGCGGATCGATAACGAACGCGTTCGCCACCGGCGCGGTCAGCGGGAGCCGCGTCGGCGGCCTCGTGGGGCATACCACCGGCGGGGCGATCACCAACGCCTACGCGACCGGAGCGGTCAGCGGCGTCACTTTCGCGACAGGCGGCTTGGTGGGCTACGACCAAGGCGGGTCGATCACCAACGCCTATGCGACGGGCGCGGTCAGCGGAAGCGGCACCTCCATCGGCGGCCTCGTCGGCTACAACTCTTCCGGCGGCGCAGCCAACCCGGTCACCAACTCCTACTGGGACACCCAGACCACGGGCCAGTCGAGCAGCGCGGGCGGCACGGGCCAGACCACCGCGCAGCTGCAGCGCGGGTATCTGCCCGACGGCTTCCAGGCCCCCGTCTGGTCGACCGGGTACTCAAGCAACGTCTACCCGTTCCTGCAGAGCTTCTATCCCAATGGCGTGCAGGCGATCAGCGGCACGGCCTACAGCGACGCCGGGACCAAGCCGCTCGGTTCGGGCGCGACCGTGTCGCTGGACGGGGGCGGCGCCCAGATCGGCCAGGCGACGACGGGCGCCAACGGCTATTGGTACATCGTCGCCCCGGCGGGCACGCTGAGCGGCGGAGAGAGCCTGCTGGCCTCCACGACCGGCGGATCAAACAGCGCGACCTTAGCGAGCTACACCGGCCCGACCGGCTCGCTGAGCAACCCCCAGCCGGGCGTTCAGACGGGGCTGAACCTGCTCGGCGGCGCGCTGACGGGATCCACCTCCGCCCTGCTGTGGTCGCTGGCCCCCGCCCCGCCGACCAAGGCCGCCGCGCTCGCCGTCGCGGGCGGCGACGCCGGAGCGGTCGCGGCGGTGAACGGAACCACGGGCGCGGGCCTGCTGGCCACGGGCGCCAGCTTCACCCTCGATCAGCCCCTGACCCTGACCGCGCCGCTGAGCATCCAGCTCACCGCGGCGGGCGCGCCCCTGACCGTGGCCGCGCCGATCTCGGCCGGCGCCAACGCGCTCGGCTTGGTCGCGAGCGGCGCGCTGGCGGTGAACGCAACCGTCACCCTGAACGGCGGCCAAGTGAGTCTCAGCTACGACGTCAACACCAGTTCGCCCTCGCCCATGGACCTGACCTTCGCCGAGGGATCGAGCCTGGCCTTCCTCGGCGGGCCCGGCAGCGGCGAGACGCTGAGCGTCAACGGGAATCCCTACACCCTGCTCTATTCCATGAGCGCCTTGGCAGGCATGAACACCGCCGCGGGCAGTTACAGCGCGCTCGCCCACGACCTGACGGCGCCGGCCACGGCCTATGGCGGCGCGGTGATCGGCAGCTACTCCGGCACGCTGGAGGGGCTCGGTCACACCATCACCGGACTGACGATCAACTCGCAGTCGAACGCTCAAAATATCGGCCTGTTCGGCATCCTGTCCAATGGCAGCGTCGTCCGCGACCTCGGTCTGATCGGCGGCTCGATCGTCGGGTACGCCTACGTCGGCGCCCTGGCGGGCAACCAAAGCGGCGGGTCCATCACCAACGCTTACGCCACAAGCGCGATCAATGGGCAGGACGATGCGGGCGGGCTGGTAGGCCGCAGCAACGGCTCGATAACCAACGCCTACGCGACGGGCGCGGTCAGCGGGATCTCGTCCATCGGCGGCCTCGTGGGCGACACGAGTAACGGCGCCAGCATCCTCAACGCTTACGCGACGGGCTCCGTCAACGGCTCGATCAACGTCGGCGGCCTGATAGGCCTCAACAGCGGATCGGTCAAAGGCGTCTACGCGACGGGCGCGGCCAGCGGAACGAACCAGGTCGGCGGCCTGATAGGTGACAACAACACCCCCGGCACGGTCGCCAACGCCTATTGGGACACCCAGACCTCGGGAAGGAGCAACGCGTTCGGGTACGACAACGCGGGCCAGACCGCGACCGGCCTCACCACCGCCCAGTTCCAGGCGAGCGGCGCCTCGACCTTGGGCGTGGCCTTTTTCGGCGGGCTCGGCGGGACCTATCCCTATCTGAAGACCTTCTTCCCGAACGGGGTGCAGGCGGTCAGCGGGACGGCCTATCAGAGCGACGGGACCACGCCGCTGGCGGGCGCGCCGTTGACCCTGTTCTCCGGCGGCGGCCCGGTGGGGCTCGGGGCGAGCACCGGCACAAACGGCTATTGGTATGCGGTCCTGCCGGTGGGAACGCTGGCGTCCTTGGGCCTGAAGCTGGGCGTGCTGACTTGCGGTTGCGGGCCACTTGCGGGTTTCTACAGCGACGCACTGTCCTTTAGCGGGTCGGCAGGGGCCCAGACCCTGAGTGGGCTGAACATTTCTGCAAATGTGTTCCAGGCCAACACCCACGCAACGACCTACAGCGGTTTGATCGCAGACCTCGGCGTCACGTTTGGATCGACCAACGGACTGTTGACCCTGCCGGCGACGATCGTCAACGCGACGGGCGCGGGCTTTACCCTGGACCAGCCGCTGACGCTCGCGGGCGCCCTGGGCGTCGCCACCACCGGACCAGCCGCGCCCCTGACGGTGGCCGCTCCCATTTCGGCGGCGCCGGGCGGACTGGCGCTGACTGCCAGCGGGGCGCTGTCGATCGCCGCCCCGGTGACGATCGCCGGCGGCCCGGTCAGCCTTGCCTACGGCGCGGGCCTGAGCTTCACCGGCGGCCGGGTCGACTTCGGGGCGAGCGGCGGGTCGCTGACCATCAACAGCACGCCCTACACCTTGATCAGGACGGCGACGGACCTGGCCGGCGCCGGGAGCAGCGGCACCTACGCGCTGGCGACCAATGCCGACCTCGGCGGCAGCCCGTTGACCGGCGCGCCGATCACGAGTTTCGGCGGCACGTTCGAGGGTCTCGGCAACACGATCTCTAACCTGACGATCGCCGCCCCGGCCTCCTCAAATGTGGGCATGGTCGGGACGCTCGCGGCGGGCGGACTGATCCGCGACCTGACGCTGGCCAATGTCTCCGCGACCGGGCTCGGCTACACCGCCGCCCTGGTCGGCGACAACTTCGGCTCCGTGCTCAACGTCTCGGCCTCCGGGACCGTGATCGGCATGGGCGGAACGGGCGGCCTGGTCGGGGTGAACGAGGGCGGCGCCAGCGTCGCCAACGCCAGTTCCAGCGCTTCGGTGAGCGGGACCGACAATGTGGGCGGCCTGGTGGGCGCGAGCTTCGGCACAGTGGCCAATGCGGCGGCCTCCGGTCGGGTTACCGCCACCGGCAATCAGGTGGGCGGACTGATCGGCTTCAACAACAGTGTTCTGACCGGGGCCACGGCGTCCGGGGCGGTGAGCGGGAACCAGTATGTCGGCGGCTTGGTGGGGCTGAACTACGCGGCGATTACGGGTTCTACGGCGACCGGCCAGGCGAGCGGCGTTCAATACGTCGGCGGCTTGGCCGGTTGGAACACCAGCTACGGCACGCTGACCGGCGATACGGCGTCAGGCGGCGCGACGGCGACACTGGACTACGCCGGCGGACTTGCCGGGGGGAACGCGGGCGCGATCGTCGGCGGCACGGCGTCGGGTTCGATCAGCGGGCGCAATGAGGTCGGCGGCTTCGTCGGGCTGAATCTCGCCACCATCAGCGGCACGGCGCGCACGGCCGCCTCCGTTTCCGGGGTGGGCGAGGTCGGCGGCTTCGTCGGCTGGAACCAGGCGGGCGCCAGCATCGACCTGACCGCGCCGGACGGGGGCGCTGCGCTCGGCGCGTCTGGCGCGGTCACCGCCACGGGCGACCAGTCCGGCGGACTGGTGGGCGTAAACTACGGCGCGATCAGCGGCGGGACCGCATCGGGCGTTGTCAACGGCGCAGGCTTCGTCGGGGGCTACGTCGGCTGGAACGCCACCGGCGGTTCGATCACGGGCGGTACGGCCGCAGGGGCGGTAACCGCCAGCGGCGGCTACGCCGGAGGCTTCGCGGGCTGGAACTCCGTTGCGACGCTTTCGGGTGGGCGCGCAAGCGGTGGGGTGAGCGGCGTCGATTACGTCGGCGGGTTGGTCGGCGTGAACCAGGGAACCGTCACCGACGCCCTCGTCAGCGGCGGCGCGGTTTCCGGCCGCGATCAGGTTGGAGGTCTGATCGGTCTTAACCAGGGGGCCGTGGCGCGCTCGGGCGCCGCCGCGCCCACCACGGGGGACCTCTATGTGGGAGGGCTGGTCGGCTACAATGATGGGGCGGGGACCATCGACGACGCCTACGCCACCGGCGCAACCACCGGACGAAGCACGGCGACCCTCGACGCCGCCGGAGACCAGGTTGTGGGCGGGCTGGTCGGGGTGAACTATGGTGTGATCCGCAACGCCTACGCCACGGGGGCGGTGAGCGGGGTCAACATCGTCGGCGGGCTGGTCGGGGCCAACCAGGCCGGCGGCGCGGTGACCTCGGCCTACGCCACCGGCCAGGTGAGCGCGAGCCGCGCGGCCGTGGGCGGTCTGTTCGGCGTGGACACAGGCACGGTCACCGCGGTGTACTGGCAGCCCTCGACCACCGGCCAGACCTATGCCTCCGGTTACGAGGCCAATCCGGCCCAAAACCAGCCGGCCCCGATCACGGGACCCCCGGCCACCTTCGCCTATGCGGGGTTCGACTTCACCCAGCATTGGACGGCCAACGGCCAAAGCCTCCCAACCCTGACCCAAGCGCCGTACTAGCAGCGCGACAGGGGGAGCGCTCGCCATGTTCAAGTCCCGAGCGCTACGGCTGCCCGATGCGCTTCGACCGCGTATCCAGGACCTGGACGCGATCGTCCGCCAACAGAGGTCGGAGATCGAAGGACTAAGGGCGTCGCTGGCGCTGACCAGCGCCGGGAGCGGATGGCTGAACGAAGGGGATATCAGTCTCAAGCTCGCCAAGCTCTTCCGCGTCCTGCGGCTTCGCTATGCGCCGCCCCAATCGATGCTGGGTCGCCTGGCGCGGAGCTTGGGCGTGTTGGCCGATGCGATGCTGGAGCGAGAGCGAGACCGGCTGAGCGCCCGGCAAGGCTCGGTCCCTGCGCCGGCTTCGGCGCCGCCATCCGCGCTATCCCAGCTGCTGAACCTTGGCGATCCCTATCTCGCCTGGAAGCGGGAGGTGGAGCCTTTGCTCGATCAAAAGGTCAAGCCGGCTCATGCGGGTCTTCGCCCACTGATCAGTATCGTTCTGCCGGTTTACAAGGTCAGTCCACGCATCCTCAGAGCCACGCTCGATTCTCTCCTTCGCCAAACCTATTCAAATTGGGAAGCCTGCATCGCCTTCGCCGATCCCGAAGGGGCGGCCTCGCTCCAGCTCCTGATGCGCTACGCGCGGCGGGACAGGCGGTTTCGGGTCGAGCGCCTTGACCAGAACTTCGGCATATCCGGCAACTCCAACGCCGCACTTTCGCTGGCCCGGGGAGACTATATCGGGCTGCTCGATCATGACGACGAGCTGACGCCCCAAGCGCTGGCGCGCATCGTCGAGGCCATCACCGCAACGCCCCAAGCGGACTTTCTCTACACCGACAAGGAACAGCTGTCGGAGAGCGGCGCGCGACGCTTCGCCCCGCTGCTCAAGCCATCCTGGAGCCCGGAGACGCTCTATTCCGTCAACTACCTGACCCACTTCAACGTCCTCTCGGCCGGCCTGATGGCTCAGATCGGCGGCTGGGCTCTCGGCGTGGATGGGGCGCAGGACTGGGACCTCTTCCTGCGCGCCACCGAGCGGGCCGCGCACATCCTCCGCGTTCCCGGCATTGCCTACAGTTGGCGCGTCCACCCCGGCTCGACCGCCGCCGGCATCGCCGCCAAGCCCTATGCCCTGGACGCCCAGTTGCGGGCGCTCAATCGTCACGCCGAGCGCGTCCAACTCCCGGGTCGCTTCGAACGCTATCCCGACACCGATTACCGAGTTGTCTGGAACGAGGTGGCGCCGGTTCGCGTGCTGGTGCTGGGCGGACGTCAGGTGGAGCCGCTCCTGACCCTGGTCTCGCACCTGGAGCGCGAGCGGCGCGATTTCACACAGGTCGATCTGTTGCTCACCCCTGAGGACAGCTGGGCCTTCCGCAAGCAATGGCGTCAAAGCAAGCGGAGCCTGCCGGCCTGGTGCAAGGTGAACTCGCTGATCGCGGAAGCGCCGATCCAGCGCGCAGCCGGCCTGCTGACCTCGGCGTCCGAACGGGTCACGGTCATCCTCGACGGCGGACTTATGGTGCACACGCCCGGCGCGCTTCGGCAGTTGGCCGGCTGGCTTCATGGGGACGGACCCATCGCCTTCGCCTCGGGCGTAACGGTGGAGAGCGACGATTTCGTCGTGGAGGCGGGTTCGGTGCGCGACGAGGCCGGCGTGGCGCATCCGCTTTTCCGAGGCTCGGGCCTTCGCCAATGGGGCGCCTTCGGCGGCCCGCTCTGGCATCGCAATGTGGCGACCGCCAGTCCCTACCTCCTGGCGCTCCGAACCTCGGAGGCCGCGCGCGGTCTGGCTGCGCTGGCGGCGCTGGATTGGCAGCACGCCTTCCATCGCCTTTGCGCCGACCTGACCCAAGTCGGCGAGCGGCGCGGCGTGGTGGATCCCAGCGCGCGGGCGATCGTGGCGCCGGGCTGCGCCTTCCCGGCGCCTGCCGAGGGCCTGATCGGCCAGGGGGACGGGTTCTTCCACCCCTACCTCACGCTTACACCGGAACGCGGGATCGCCCTGCGGGAGGCGCGCGACTATGCGGCTTAGCTTTGGACGCCGGCCTTCAGCGCCGAGAGACCTGTGGGCCGGTTACGCCTCGGACGCCTTACAGCTCGCCGAAGCGGTGGACCTTGACCTGGAGGTCGCCAGCCGGACCTGCGCGGCCTCGCCGCCGTTCGTCTGGCGGCCGGGCCGGATGAGTTGCAACTGGTTCTTCCAGGAGGTCGGGGCGGTGAAGGTCGGCGGGCTGATGACGGCCTTCCGGATCGCGGCCCAGCTGCGGACCAAGGGCGTCCACCAACGATTCCTGATCTGCGGCCCGGCGGATCTCAAGGACGTGTCCCGGCGCGTGATCGGCGCCTTCCCGGAGCTGGACGGCGCGGAGTTCATCACCCTGGACAGCGAGGCCAAGCTCAAAAACGTACCGGCCGCCGACATCGGCGTCGCGACCCTTTGGACCACCGCCTTCGTGTTGGCGGCGGCGCCCGCCTGTGCGCGAAGGATGTATCTGATCCAGGACCTGGAGCCTTTGTTTTACCCCGCCGGCTCCACCTCGGCCCAGGCGGAGCTCAGCTATCGGCTGGGCTTTGAGGCCATCGCCAATACCGCACCTCTAGGCCAGCTCTACCGTGACCGATATGGCGGTCCGGTCGTCAGCTTCACCCCTCAGATCGACCGCCGCGTGTTCTATCCGGGCTCAGGCGCGCGCTGGCCGCGGGCGCGGGTCTTCTTCTACGCCCGGCCGGGCAACCCGCGGAACGCTTTTGAACTCGGCGCGGCGGCGCTGAAGCGACTGAAGGCCAGGTTCGGCAGTTCGGTGGAAATCCTCTGCGCCGGCGCCGAGTTCGACCCGGCTCAGTATGGTTTGAAGGGGGTGGTCGAGCCCCTCGGTTGGCTCCCCTACGAGCAGACCGGCGAGCTCTACCGCACATGCCACGTCGGTCTCGCCTCGATGGTCACCCCCCACCCCTCCTACCTTCCGTTTGAACTGATGGCCTGCGGAGCCACGGTGGTGGCGCTGCGCAACGACACCAACGGCTGGCTGCTGGAGGACGGGCAAACCGCCCTGATCGCCGAGCCCACCGCGACCAGCCTGGCCGACCGGCTGTTCACCGCCGTCGCCGGCTGGAGCGACCAGGAGCCGCTGCGCGCGCGCGCCGCCCAACGGGTCGAGCTGCTTTGTGGACGGGGCTGGGCCGCCGAACTCGCTCCCGTGGTCGACTACATGATCCGGCCGGCGGACGCCGACGTGGCGGCCGGGAACGAGCGCGTCGGCTGGCCTCGCCACACGCGGGCTGCTTTATCGAAGAGCGCGCTGACCAAGGCGGCGCTCTAAGGATGGGATTTGATCGCCAATCGGAGGTCCGGCTTTGAGCGCCCCGCGCGCTGCGCTGGCGCTCGCCCTGCTGACGTCGGGCTTGACGCTGGCCACTCCGGCGGCCGCACAGGTGGTTGAGCGCAACCTGCCGCCCTCCCCGCCGGAAACCCGCCCGCCGGCTCTCGCGCCCGAGCCGCCGATCTCTGCGGCGGCGGATCGGACCCCGCTCGGCCCGGCCCTACGAGCCGTCGTACTGCTGGACCCGACCGAGCCGGCCGGAGGGGTAGGGGACGGCGGCGGAGCCTCCGGCGTCACCGTCTCGCCCGCCCTGCGCTTGTCCGCGGCCCGCGCCGCGCGCGCGCTCGCCCCCCTGCTTCAGCGGCCGTTGTCGCGCCGTCTGATCGCCGAGGCGCAAGCGGCGGTGGCCAAGGCCTACCGCAGCGCCGGCTATCCCTTTCTGAGCGTCTTCCCCCCCGAGCAGGAACTTACCACAGGTGTTCTGCGACTGCGGGTGGTGGAGTTCAGGGTCGGCGCCAGGACTGTGGTCGGCGCCCGGAGCGCTGAAGAGGCGAGGGCGATCGCGGCCCGCGTGCGGCTGAGCCCGGGCGGCGGCGTCAACGCCCCGGCGGTATCCGACGATATCGATTGGCTGGAGCGCGATCCGTTCCGCAAGGTACAGCCGATCTTCTCTCCCGGCGCGGCTCTGGGCGAAACCGACGTGCGGCTGCAGGTGACGGACGCGCGACCGTTCGGTCTCTACGCCGGCTACGCCGACTCCGGCTCACCCTCCACGGGGATCGACCGCTATTTCGCCGGCGGTCAGGTCGCCGGACTGCTCGGCTTCGGCAGCCTGGCCTCCTACCAAGTCACCGCCTCGGACGACGCCTTGTTCAACGAGGGCAGGCTCTTCTCGGCCGCTGATCGGCCTCGTTATCTGAGCCAGGCCGCCCGTCTGTCGTTCCAGCCCCTTCCCCGCACCGCTCTGGAGGTTGCCGCCGACGACGTCGAGACCAACACGCCGGCCCAGGACTTCGTCATCGACCAGCGAACCTATGAGCTTGCGATCGACCTGCGCGTCGCGCTGTCCAAGCTCGACCCGGCGCTCGGCGGGTGGGGCGACATGCGCCTGGGCCTAGCCGGCAAGCGGCAGGAGACCATCACCTTGTTCGGCGACGCGGCCGTGCGACAGACGGCGCTGGAGGACTACCAGCTCCAGCTCGGATACAGCGTGGCGAGGATCGACCGCCTTGGCCGCTTCGATCTCGACCTCCTCCTCCACGTCAGCCCCGGCGGGGTGGACGCCGCCAACAGCGCCGTGCGGATCCGGGCGGTGACCCAGGGCCGGCTCGCCGATGCTCGCTACGCCTATCTCGGCCTCGTGCTGGACCGGGCCACACGCCTGCGCGCCGGCTGGTCCTGGAGCCTGCAGATGATCGGTCAATATGCCGAGCAGCCCCTGCCCGCCACCGAGCAGGCCGGCCTCGGGGGGCAAGGCCTGGTGCGGGGGTACACCCTTGACGACGGCGCTTACGACCGGGCGCTGGTCCTGCGCAATGAGCTGCACGCCCCGCCACTTCCCGTGCAGGCGTCCTTCATGACCGCGCTCGCGCCCTATGGCTTCATCGACGCCGGATTCGCTTCCAACCTCGCCTCCCGCCACACGCAAACCGCCGCCTCGCTCGGCCTTGGCCTTTCGGCCCTGCTCGCGAGCCGCCTCTCGGCCGAACTCGACCTTGCTCGGGCTCTCACCACTGGCCCGTCCACGCGCGACGGCGCCTGGCGCCTCGAAAGCCGCGTGAGCCTGGCGTTCTGAGGCGCGGCGTCCGCCGCCGTCGTCGACGCTCCCGATGTCAGCCGGGGCTCAGAACGACGTGGAACTCGTTTGTCCCAGGCATGGGGCCGAGATGGCGGCTGACGGTGATCGGAGGGGCCAGCCCCGCCTCGTTGATCTCGCCCATCATCGACAGAAACGAGGCGTAGGTGAACACCCAACAATGACAGTCGCGATAGGTGTGGCGGGTCCGCGCCTCCAGCGCCCAATCCAGGCCGAGGCGCGGGTTGAACGTTCGAGTCAGTGGGGACTGATACGGCTCCTCGGTCCAGACGCGGCCGAGATCGAGCTCAACGGAGTACCGGTACGTATCATAGATTGCAGAGAAGGGCGGCGACGTGCGCCGTTCAAGGAAGGCTTGCAGAACCTCGCCAATGGAACTCAGCGGCCGCAGGTAGTCGAAGGTATAGCGCTTGTCGGGAACAGCCAGGATCAATCGACTGTTCGGTCCGCGCAGCCAGCCCAACACAGCGGTCAGGAATCCGAGCAGATCCGGCACGTGCTCGATCACGTGCGACGCGATCACATAATCGAATCTTCTGCCCAGATCCGACGGCAGAGGCGAGATCACGTAGTCGACCTCTGGGATATCCGGCCGGGAAATGTCCGGGCGAAGCGTTTCCGAGGCCAGCAACTCGTCCCGGCTCATGTAGTCGGCGTAAAAAATCTGCCGGCCGGGCGCCCTGGGAACGATCGCCGACGCGAGCGGTCCGATCTCCAGGCCGACCTCCGCATCGACATCGACACCCGTCAGCAACATCTCTGCTCTGGTCATGCGGCGCCCCTGCCTCTCAGGCCAACATTCTCGCGCAAGACGTTATCCGACTTAGCCGTCGGCAGGGAGCCCGACCTGGTCTTAGCGATGCCTCCGCCCAGCCGAAAACCAGCCCTTCCGAATGACCGTTAAGAGCCCTAAGCTCAACGATTAACTGTATCAGTGCGAACGTTCGGGTCCGTTAGCGTTTTGCTTGACATTCAAGTTTCGACGTGTGGCTTGCAGTTCCTTTGTTAATGCTCGGCGCTGGCCGTCAGGCTGAGTCATGGCTTTGACAAAAATTTCGACCTTGACACCAGCGCGCGGGTCTGCGGATTCTCGGCGCCCTGCAAGAGCTTAGCCTGCGCCATATAGAGCGACCGAATTCGAGCTTGGCGATCGACAACGTTGATCTCCCACGGCGGCTTAATGCCGGGATCATGTAACGCCGCCTTCGGGCTTCCCGGTAGGCGCCACGTAGGACAAGGGCCATGGGCGATTCACCGCACCGGTGGCGGTCGCCAACTCGCCGAAGCGGCCCCCGCTACGCTTTCCGCGCAACACCCCGCACCCGCCGGAGTGTTGCTTTGGCCTCAACACCGCGATCCCGAAACGTTTGGGCGAGGGCCCACCGCCAGTCCTCCAATCGGCGTTTCTTCGGGTTAAGCCGATGCCTGCCGTCGTCACTTGAACAGATGGCCGCAGGAAGATTTGAATGGGCCGCGTCGTAGAGCGTGCTCAGAGACAGAGACCGCTCGTCGTCCGGCCGAGAGAACCACGCGGGGAGACGCGGCCGATACGGTCGCCGCGCGCGAGGTCGACCTTATACGCGCCGGAAGCAGGCGCGTGGGATGCGGCGACGTTGATCACATCGGGCTGGACTTGAACGACATCCATGGGACTAATTCCACGAACTGGGCGGCCCGGAGACGCTCTCTCAACTCAAAACCCGTCACGGCAACAGCCGCCTGTCTCAAAATCCGGTTCCGAAAGGAGTGTCGGTTCGACCCCGACCGCCCGCACCACCGAACCTCGAGCGGCCGGGCCTTCTGGCCATGACCGTGCATCGCGGGTCCTGGCAGAGCCTGGCAGGAGACGCCGCATGACCATTGAGATCAGCGCCTTTCGCTGGGCGCCCGAGTTCGCGCACGGCTATGTGAAGGACCTGCGCGTGCGCTGGGCGCTGGAGGAGGCGGGGCTGGCCTATGAGGTTCTGCTCACCGACGAGGCCGACCGCGGCTCGGCCGCCTATCGCCGCCGCCAACCGTTCGGGCTTGTCCCGGCGTTCAGGGATGGAGAGGTGGAGCTGTTCGAGTCGGCGGCCATCGTCCAGCACCTGGCGGCCCGGTCCGAGGCGCTGGCGCCCGCCGATCCCGCCGGCCGGGCCCGGGTGTCGAGCTGGATATTCGCCGCGGTGTCGACGATCGAGCCGCACGTGGACGCCATCAACCAGGTGAACATGTTCCACGTCGGCGAGGCCTGGACACAGGAACGCCGCCCACAGGTGGAGGCCAGGCTGCGCGAGCGGCTGGACGCGCTCGCGGTGTGGCTGGGCGAGCGGGACTATCTGGAGGGCCGCTTCACCGCCGGGGACCTCGTAATGACCATGGTGCTGCGCGAGCTTGGCGACTGGCCGGGGCTGGCCGACTATCCCGCCCTGTCGGCCTATTATCGGTGGGGCGAAGCGCGACCGGCCTTCGGGCGAGCACTGGAGGCCCAGCTCGACACCTATCGCCGCAACGCGCCCGCCCAATCTTGAAAACTGTTGAGCTTGCGGCAAAGCGCGGAGGCGAAGCCGGCGGCTAGACAGGCTATCACCAGCGTGGCCGTCTGGGCCCCGCACAGGAGACTTCCCATGAAAGCCTTCGCTATCGCCCTTTCTCTCGCCATCGCCGCCTCGGGCGCCGCGACCTCCGCCGGCGCGGTGGGTTGCCTGTCCGGCGCCGTGGTCGGCGGCGTCGGCGCGCACTACGCCCTGCACGGCAAGCACACCATGGCGGGCGCCGTCGCCGGCTGCGCCGTCGGCCACCACATGGCCGTCATGAAGAAGCGCAAGATCGCCGAACAAAAGCGTGAAGCCGCCTTGGGCCAGCCGGTTCACCACTAACTTGGATTCCTCCCCCGCGCAGCGGGGAAGGTGGATCGGCGCGGGACGCGCCTAGACGGAGGGGGCTGCCCGAGCGCGGCATTGGGATGCAGCCCCCACCACCGCCGTGCCGGCGGTCCCCCTCCCCCGTTTTACGGGGGAGGAAAAGGATTTCACACCTCAAACCTTACCCCCTGGGCCAAGGGTAGCGTCCGGCCGTAGTTCACCGTGTTGGTGGCGCGGCGCATGTAGGCCTTCCAGGCGTCGGAGCCCGATTCGCGGCCGCCGCCGGTCTCCTTCTCGCCGCCGAACGCGCCGCCGATCTCCGCGCCGGACGGGCCGAGATTGACGTTGGCGATGCCGCAGTCCGAGCCTTGCACCGACATGAACCGCTCGGCCTCGCGCAGATCGTTGGTGAAGATGGAGGATGACAGCCCCTGGGGCGCGGCGTTCTGCAGCGCGATGGCTTCGTCCAGGTCGCGGTAGCGCATGACATAGAGGATCGGCGCGAAGGTCTCGTGCAGCATCACCCCGGTCTGCTCCAGCATTTCCACCAGGGCCGGGCGCACATAGACCCCGCCGCCCATGTCGATCCGATCGCCGCCGTGGACGACGCCGCCGTCCTCGCGGGCCTGATCCAGCGCGTGAGTCATGGCCTCGCCGGCGGCGGCGTCGATCAGCGGCCCGACCAGGGTGTCGCCCGCGCGCGGATCGCCCACCGTCACGCTGTCATAGGCGGCGCGCAGCCGCGGCAGAAAGGCGTCGTAGATATCGTCGTGCAGGAACAGGCGACGCAGCGTGGTGCAGCGCTGGCCCGCCGTGCCCATCGCGGAAAAGGCCACCCCGCGCAGGGTCAGGTCGAGATCGGCGGAGGGGGCGACGATGGCGGCGTTGTTGCCGCCGAGCTCAAGCAGCGCGCGCGCGAACCGCCGGGCCAGCCTGGGGCCGACCGCCCGACCCATGGCGGTAGAACCGGTGGCGGAAACCAGCGGCACGCAGGGATGCTCCACCAGCGCCTCGCCGACGCCGCGCCCGCCGATCAGCAGGGTCGAAAGTCCGGCCGGCACGTCGCCGAACCGCGCCGCCGCGCGCTGGAACAGGGCCTGGGTGGCCAGGGCGGTCAGCGGCGTCTTCTCCGAGGGTTTCCACACCACCGCATCGCCGCACACCAGGGCCAGCGCCGCGTTCCAGCTCCATACCGCCACGGGGAAGTTGAAGGCGGAGATCACCCCCACCACGCCAAGCGGGTGCCAGGTCTCCATCATGCGGTGCTCGGCGCGCTCGGTGGCGATGGTGAGGCCGTAGAGCTGGCGCGACAGGCCGACGGCGAAGTCGCAGATATCGATCATCTCCTGCACCTCGCCCTGCCCCTCGGAGGCGATCTTGCCGGCCTCCAGCGTGACCAGAAGGGCCAGGTCGTCCTTGGCGGCGCGAAGCTCTTCGCCCAGAAGGCGCACCAGCTCGCCCCGGCGCGGCGCAGCTACCGTGCGCCAGGCCAGATAGGCGGCGTGAGCCCGCTCGATAGCGGAATCGGCTTCAGCGACAGGGACGGTGGGAATCTCGGCGACGACGTCGCCGGTGATCGGTGAGCGCGCCTGGATCTTCCCGACTGTCTTCACCGCCGCATCGACGCCGAGGCGGGACAGGATCCGCTTCACCTCGCCGCGAACGGAGGTGGCGGCGGGGGACGGGTTCGAGACGGAGACGTTCATGCAGCGGCTTCCATGACCCGATCATTATGCGCCCGGTCGGCGGCGCGGGCATAGACGCGGCCGAAGCGGTTGCAGAGGAATGCGGCCAGGGCGATCTCCTCCTGCTGCACATAGCCGTTCTGGGCCAGCGCGCCCTCGGCCAACAGGTCCAGCACCGCGCACACCGAACAGGCGGTGGTGGCCTGGATGCCGGACATGGGCAGGCCCCGGAACGTCCCGGCATAGACCTTGTGGGCGTAGGTCTCCTGCGTCAGGCGACCCTCGCGCTGGCCGGAGGCGGTAACGAAGATCACCACCACGTCCTGCAATGTCTCCGGAATATTGGTCTCGAGAATCTCCTTCATCAGGTCGCGGCGATGACGCAGGCCAAGGTCGTTCAGCAGCAGCTTCATCGTCGCCGCGTGGCCGGGATAGCGGATGGTGCGGTAGTTCAGGTTGCGCACCCGCCCGGCCAGGATGTCGCCGAGCGAACCCAGTCCGCCGGAGGTGTTGAACGCCTCATAGGTCACCCCGTCCAGGGCGAAGCTCTCCAGCTCCTCCAGCGGCGAGGTCTCGCGCCGCTCGCCGTTGACGATGGCCTCGCACGGCTCGCAATATTCGTTGATGAGCCCCTCGGTGGACCAGGTCAGGTTGTAGCTGAGCGCATTGGAGGGGTAGACCGGCAGGGCGCCCACGCGCAGCCGAACGTCCTGCAGGGTGTCGAAGCGCGCCGCCATGTCGTGGGCGACGATGGAGATGAAGCCGGGCGCCAGGCCGCACTGGGGGATGAAGGCGGTTCCGGCCCCCTCCGCCAGCGCGCGCACCGCGCGGGTGGAGGCGACGTCCTCGGTCAGGTCCAGATAATGGGCGCCGGCCTGCCGGGCGGCGGAGGCGATCCGGGTGGTGAGGTGATAGGGCGCGGCGGAGATCACCGCGAAGGCGCCCTTCAGCAGGACGGCCAGCGCACCGGGATCGCCGATATCGACGGCGGCGCGGCCCATGCCCTCGGACAGCGACGACAGGCGGGCGGGATCGCGGTCCGCCACCGTTACGCGATAGTCGCCGCAGCCGTGCAGCAGTTCGGCGATCATGCCGCCGATCTTGCCGCCGCCCAGCACCACGATCGGTTTCATGTCGCTCTCCCGTCTCCGCCCGATCGGCAGTCTGGGTCGGCCGCGCGGCGGATTCCATTGCCAGGACGACGATATGCAGGCAGGCTTTCGGCGTTCCGCACTATCATTTGTGAAGTCTGCCGATGGACACCCTCGACCAAGCGCTGCTGAACCGCTTGCGGGAAAACGCCCGGGCGCCGGTGGCGGAGCTGGCGCGCGCGCTCGGCCTGTCGCGCACCACGGTGCAGAGCCGCATCGCCCGGCTGGAGCAGTCGGGCGTGGTGGCCGGCTATACGGTGAAGGTGTCGGACGCCGCCGCCAGGGGCGAGGTGCACGCCTATGTGATGATCACCGTGCGCCCCAAGCAGACCGGCGTGGTGGTGGCGGCGGTGCGCAGGCTGGCCCCGGTGCGGCGGCTGGAGTCGGTCTCCGGCGCCTTCGACCTCATGGCGCTGGTGGCCTCGCCCACCATGACGGAACTCGACCGCACCATCGACGCCATCGGCGAACTAGAGGGCGTGGAGCGCACCACCTCCTCCATCGTGCTGTCCACCAAGTTCGACCGGTAGCCGTTACGCCAGTGCGCGGTCGCGCTCTATTTTGCTGTCCACAAGAAAGCCTAGACCCTGATCGGTTCATCTTGAACCGTGAATCAGGGTCTACACTTTGAGTTTAGAGCCTGATTCACGTTCGGATGAGTCCATCCGAAACGATCATGCTCTGATGTCCGGGCGGCGGATTCGATCTGATCCAGGCGTGAGGCGTGATCCAGCCTGAACAAACGATCGACCTGTTCGCGATGCCATTTCAGACGCCGAGCAAGTTCGGCGCGGGTCATGCCGCCTGCCTCCAAGGCTGGGTATAGCTCGACTTTCAACGCCGCCTGTAAGCTCATGACGGCATAGGTTCCTATGCCGGGAGCGTCGCTCGAAAGTTCCGGGTCAGGCATGGAGCGAACAGAGGGATATTCGCGCAGCAAGCGCTTCTTCAAGAGCGAGACCGGCATTCTTGATCGCTGCCTCTCGGGTATCCCCGTAGGTCGTTAACGCGGGAACAGACGGACATGTCACCAGAAAAGCGCCGTTATCATCCGCCTCAAGATCTATCCTGTAACCCCAACCCATTTCAGTCCAAGGTCCTTCTTGATCTTGTTCAAGGCCGGTTCCAAGGTCGCCGGCCTCCACCACCGCGTCGTCGAAGCCTTGCAGGGTTAAGCGTGGGTTCCGTACTCCGTGCGGCCCCTCCACCCCTCCCGAGCGGCGATGGGAGGATTTCGGGCTACGCCTTGCCGCCTCTCGCCACATACCCGTCCACCACCGTGCCCAGCACCTTCATCGGGGTCGGGCCGCTGAGCAGGCCGGCGTCGTGGAATGTGCGGATGTCGAAGCGCGGGCCGAGCGCGGCCTTGGCCTTGGCGCGCAGGCGCAGCCATTCCAGCTTGCCGACCATGTAGCTGCAGGCCTGGCCCGGCCAGACGCAATAGCGCTCCACCTCGCTCACCGCCGCGCTATCGGGATCGCCCTGGTTCTCGACGAAGTAGCGGATCGCCTGTTCGCGGGTCCATCCCTGGCTGTGCAGGCCGGTATCGATCACCATCCGCGCGGCGCGCAGCAGGGCGTCGTGCAGATAGCCGATCCGGCCGAAGGGGTCGCTCTGATACATGCCCATCTCCTCCGCCAGTTGTTCGGCATAGAGCGCCCAGCCCTCGCCATAGGCGGAGAACCAGATGGTCTTGCGGATCAGCGGCAGGTCGGCCTCGCGCTGCAGCGACCCCTGCAGGTGGTGGCCGGGGATGCTCTCGTGATAGGTCAGGGTCGGCATCAGCCAGGCGGGGTCCTCCGCCGTGTCGCGCAGCACGATATAGTAGGCGCCGGGGCGCGAGCCGTCCAGCGTGCCGGCCTGATAGTTGGACGAGGCCCCGGCCTCGATCGCCGGCGGCACGCGGCGAATCTCCACCCTGGCCCTGGGCAGTACGCCGAACCAGGCCGGCAGCTTGGCCTGCACCGCGGCGACCTTGACGTTAAGGTCGGCGATCAGTCTGGCCTTGCCCGCGTCGGTGTTGGGGTAGAGAAACCTGGGGTCGGCGAAGAGAGCGCGCAGCCGCTCCCACGGGGCGCCCTTGCTCATGCCCTGCGCCTTGAAGGCCTCGTCCAGCCGCGCGTTCAGCAGCTTCACCTGTTCCAGCCCCTGGCGGTGCACCTCGGCGGGCGTCAGGTCGGTGGTGGTCCAGTTCTTCAGCGAGACGGCGTAGTAGGCCTCGCCCCTGGGCAGGCGGCGCACGCCCGCCTCGTGCACGGCGCGGCCGCGCAGACCGCTCAGCGTGTCCATCTGCCGGTGCAGGGCGGGCAGCACCGCCTCGGTATAGAGTGTCGCGGCGCGGCCGGACCAGTCGCCGTCCAGGCCCTTTTCCTTCGCCCGCCGGGCGATGGAGCCCACCAGTGTGGCCTGATCGGCCGGAGTGTCGGCGAAGGCCTTCATCTGTTTCAGCGTGGTGTCGATGACGAAGTCGGGGGGGATCACGCCCACGCCCGCGTCGTGGCGCACCTGCTCGCGCTCCTGGTCCATGGCCACGGCGAAGGCCGACAGGCGGGCGAGATAGGCCTCGGCGTCGGCCCTGGTGGCGATGGAATGCTGGGTGTCGAGGAAGTCCGGCACCGCCTGATAGGCGCCGCTGAGCTGGGTCAGGATGTAGGGGGCGCCGGAGCCGGAGCCGCCATAGTCGAACTGCCGGTCGGCCTCGGCCTGCACGTCCTGCACATAGGCCACGGTGTCGTAGTTCACCGCATCCATGCCGGTGAGGCGGCGCCGGTCGATGGCGGCCAGTCGCCTTTGCCGCCGGACGTTCTCCGCCTTGTCCTGCGCCGAGGCGGCCAGCGAACGGTCGTCGAGGCGCGACTTCTCACCCGCCAGCGCGCCGATATCCAGGCCCAGCCCCGTGGCCGTCTCCGGCGAACGGCGCAGATTGCGCTGCACGAAGTCGTCCATCAGCGCGTTGAGCTTGCCGGCTTCGGGCGAAACCGCCGCCGAGACGGTCCCCGGCACGGCGGCCGCGGCGGTGGCGGCGATCAGGCGACGACGGTCGATCATGGGGATCCTCGAACAACGAACCCCAACCGTGGCCGCGCCGCGCCCGACGCGCAAGAGCCCTTCGATCTCCCCTTCGCAGATGGGGGAGTACCGGCGAAGCCGGGGAGGGGGTCGACCGATAGGCCGAAGGCGGCGCCCCGCCCTATCGCGTCCCGCGACCCCTCCACCACCTTTCAGGCGGTCCCCCTCCCCATCTGCGATGGGGAGGATCAAGAGGCCAGCTGTTGCTTCACCCGTTCCGCCAAAACCTTGATGTCGATGGGCTTGGCGACGAAGACGATGTCGCTTTCGCCTTCCAGGAGGTCGGAAAACTCCGCCTCCGCATAGCCGGACATGAACATCACCTTGGCGTCGCCGAGGAAGGGGCGGGCCTTCTTCAGCAGGGCCGGGCCGTCCAGCCCCGGCATGACCACGTCGGAGATCAGAAGGTCGATCTCGCCGGCGTGGTGCTCGGCCAGCTCCAGCGCCTCCTCGCCGTCCGCCGCCTCGATCACCTCATAGCCGCGGGCGCGCAGCAGGCGGGCGGCGACGATGCGCACCGCGTCCTCGTCCTCCACGAACAGGATGCGCCCGGCGCCGGACAGGTCGCGGGGGGCAGGCTTGAACTTCAGCGGCGCGCGCGCCGGCGCTTGCGGCTCCAGCACGGTGGCGGACGGGGTGTAGATCGGCAGGAAGATGCGGAAGGCCGCGCCATGACCGGGCTCGCTCTCCACCCAGATCCAGCCGTCGGCCTGCTTGACGATGCCATAGACGGTGGCGAGGCCGAGCCCGGTCCCTTCGCCCAGCGGCTTGGTGGTGAAGAAGGGCTCGAAGATCTTCGCCATCACCTCGGGCGGGATGCCGGGGCCGTTGTCCTTGACCTCGATCAGCGCGCAGCCCTCCTCCGGGCAGCCGGGGAAGCCGGCCGCCACCGCCTCCATCCTCGCGAGCCGGGCCACGCGGATGCGCACCACCGCCGGACCTCCCTCGCCCGTGCCGTGGCTGCGCAGCGCGTCGCGCGCGTTCACCGCCAGATTCATCACCGCGGTTTCGAGCTGGCTCTTGTCGGCGCGCACCAGTGGCAGGTCGCGGCCGTAGTCGTTCTCCAGCCGCACGTCCTCGCGCAGAAGGCGGCGCAGCAGGACCTCGAACTCGGAGATCAGCTCGCCGAGCTCCAGCGTCTCGCGCTGCACCGTCTGCTTGCGGGAAAAGGCCAGCAGCTTCTTCACCAGGTCGGCGGCGCGCACGGCGGTCTGCTTGATCTCGTTCAGGCCTTCATAGGAGGGATCGCCGATGGGGTGGCGCTGAAGAAGCTCGCTCAGGTGCATCTGGATGGCCATGAGCAGGTTGTTGAAATCGTGCGCCACCCCGCCGGCGAGCTGGCCGATGGCCTGCATCTTCTGCGACTGGGCGAGCTGGAGTTCGAGCTGCTTCTGGTCGGAAACGTCCACCAGATAGGCCACCAGCCGACCCTCGGCGCGGGTGAGGTAGAGGTGGGCGATCTTGCCGGCGTCGTGGGCCAGGCGCACCTCGGCGGGCGAGGCCGGCCGGGTCGCCAGCCGCTCGGCCGCCTCCGCCAGACCGGCGGGATCGAGCAGGTCGCCGAAGCGTACCCCGGGCTCCGCTCGTCCGCCGGTGAGGCTGACGAGGGCGCCGTTGGCCTGCAGGATCAGGGCGTCGAAGGCCTCCTCGCCCTCGATCAGGGCGGCGCCGAAGGGCGCGGCGGCGGCGAAGGCGTCCAGCGCCGCCGGCGGGGCCAGGACCGGGGGCTGGGCCGGCGCGCGCTCGATCCCGGCCGCGGCGGGCGCGTCCATCAGGCGCACCAGCAAAAGGCCGCCCGCCACACGGGTAATGCAGAGCGGCCGGCCCTGCCAGGAGGCTTCGCCGGACCCCTCCCGCCTGGCGCGGACCAGGGCGGCGTAGAGCTCCGCGCCGGACTTGGGCAGGCGGGACGCGCCGCCCACCGCCTCGCGCCAGGCCGGGTTGGCGGCGACGATGCGTCCGTCGGCCCGCGCCACCGCCGCGGGCTCGCTGAGCGAGGCGGTCAGGGCCGGGGCGATGTCGGCGCGCGGCGCGGCCGTCCGGGTTTCACTGTCGCTGGTGAGGAAGGTGAACACCACCACCAGCGCCACGCCGGCGAGGCCCACCAGCAGCAGGATGCTGGGCCCGGTGACGGGACCGGCGTGCAGGGCGGGCCACGCCACGCCGCCCACCGCCAACAGAAAGAACAGCGCGGCGGCCAGCGCCAGGGGATCGACCAGGGGGCGCCTCTCGCGCGTCCGCCCGGCCGTGCGCGCCCCCGTGGCGCCTGCAATGTCCAGGTCCAGGCTCATCGTGCTCCCCGCTCGTCGCCGGAAGGATGGCAGAAAGGGCGCCGGATGTCGTTAACGGCGTGCGATCAGGTGCCCCTCCCCCTTGCGGGGTCGAGGGTTATAGCCGTCCGGGCCTTGCCGACCGCGCGGGGGGCGCCTTGACCTTGCCGGCGCCGAGGATCACGCCGACGATCTTGGCCACCGCCTCATAGTGTTCGCGCGGGATGGTCTCGTCCACGTCCATGGCGGCGTAGAGGGCGCGGGCGAGCGGCGGGTCCTCGATCACCGCGATCTCGTGTTCCATCGCCACCGCCTTGATGCGCAGCGCCAGCGCATCCACGCCCTTGGCCACGCAGAGCGGCGCCGCCGTTTCCCCCTGCACATAGCGCAGCGCCACGGCGTAGTGGGTCGGGTTCATCACCACCAGGGTCGCCTTGGGCACGTTCTGGATCATCCGTCGCTTGGAGGCGGCCATGCGCTTCTGGCGCAGCTTGGCCTTGATGTGCGGATCGCCTTCGCTCTGCTTGGTGTCCTCCTTCACCTCCTCCTTGCTCATGCGCATCCGTTGGGTGAAGCGCTGGCGCTGCCAGAACCAGTCGGCGCCGGCGATGAGGCCGAACACGATCAGCGCGCCGATGGCCAGGGCCTGCAGCCATTGCGCCGACAGGGGCAGGATCGCCGCCACATCCAGCCGGCCGAGCATGGCCAGGGTGGAGGCTCTAGGCTGCAGCACCATCCAGGCGGCGGCGGCCACGGCGGCGAACTTGGCGATGGACTTCAGGAAGTTCACCAGCCCGTCGGGGCCGAACAGACGGGCGAAGCCGGCGGCGGGGCTGATCTTCGAGGCGTCCGGAGCCAGCTTGCCCGGCGCCCAGATGAAGCCGGTCTGCATCAGATTGCCGGCCACCGCCGCCGCCATGGCCGCCGCCATGATCCCCACGGCCGGCGCCGCCGCCTGCAGAGCGAGGTTCATCACCTTCACCGCCCCGGGGCCGGACAGGTCGAAAGCGTCCGGCCGTTCGATGAACACCTGCAGCCTGGAGACCATGGCCCGCGCCATGGACCCGCCGGTCCAGACCAGCACCAGGGCGGTGGCGGCCAGGGCCAGGAAGGCCGGCGCCTCGATCGACTTGGGCACATCGCCCTTGCGCCGCGCCTCGTCCAGCTTGCGGTGCGTGGGCTCCTCTGTGCGAGAGGCGCTGTCGTTGCGTTCCTCGGCCATGGCTCAGGTCAGCTGGGTGACGAAGGCGCGGTAGCGGTCGATCCACACCAGGCCGAACACGCCGAGGCTGAGGGCGAACACCGACAGGCCGAGCAGGACGGTGAGCGGCGTGGCGGCGAAGAACACCTGGAACTGGGGCATGGCCCGGCCGACGAAGCCCGCGGCCACGTTGAACACCAGGGCGAAGACGATCACCGGCGCCGCGAGCTGGACGCCGAGGGCGAAGCTCTCTCCCACCATGCGCGCGGCCAGATGGCCGAAGTCGCCCACGGGCGCGGCGTGCGAGGCGGGGAAAATGGTATAGGAATGCACCACCGCCGCCAGGAACAGGTGGTGCAGGTTGGTGGCGAAGATCAGCGTGATGCCGAGAAGGCCGAGGAAGGCGCCCACCGTCGGCGTCGGCTGGGCCTGCAAGGGATTGGTGGTCTGGGCGAAGCTCAGCGTGGTCTGCAGCGACACCACCTCGCCCGCCACCGCCAGGGTGGACAGGAACAGGCGCAGGATCGCCCCCACCCCGAGGCCGATCAGGATCTCGATCAGCACCTGGCTCGCCAGCCCATCCACCGTGCCGGGCTCGGCGGGCAGATGCTCGCGCACCACCGGATACAGCACCAGCGCCAGCAGGAAGGCGAAGGCCAGGCGGATGCGCGGCGGCACGCTGCTCTCGCCCACGCCCGGAACCAGCATGGCGAAGGCCCCCACCCGGGCGAACACCAGCCCCGCGCCATAGACCTGGGGCGGCAGGGCGTAGTGTTCCATCAGAGTGGTGGCGGCCATCAGGCGTCGGCCCGCGCGCGCGTCGCCAAGCCGCTTACACGTTTGCGGCGCCCCACACTTTTGCGGTGTAAGGGCATGTCCGCTACATCCCGGCGATGCGGGCGGCGATCTGGTGCATGAACCCGGCCATCAGCGCCCCCATCAAGGGCAGGGTGACCAGCAGCGCCAGGAAGATGGCGATGATCTTGGGCGCATAGATCAGGGTCTGTTCCTGCACCTGGGTCAGGGCTTGCAGCAGGCCGATGCCCACCCCCACCACCAGGCCGACGATCAGCACCGGCGCCGAGAGCTGGATGGCCAGCCAGATGGCGTCGCGCCCCACGTCCAGCACCTCGGCCCCGTTCATGCGAAACTCCCAAACTCAAGCGCGCCCGCCACGGTGCGGACCGCCCCGCCGACCCTCGCCAAACATGGTTAACAACTCGGTTACGAAGGCAGAGCGACGGGCGGCGGACTTGACCCCGCGTGCGGGAACCCCAGCTATGCCGCTCAAGCTTGGCGAGGGACTTCGTGGCGCGGGTACCGGATTTCGATGAAGAGGGCGCGCTGCCGCCGATGAGCCCGCCGGTCGATGGGCGCCCGTCGATGCAGGAGGCGGAGGCGGCGGTGCGCACGCTGCTGCGCTGGGCCGGCGATGATCCGGACCGGGAGGGTCTGCTCGACACGCCGGGCCGCGTGGCGCGCTCCTATCGCGAGCTGTTCGCCGGCTACGACACCGATCCCCGTCTTTATCTGGAGCGCACCTTCGAGGAGGTGGGCGGCTATGACCAGCTGGTGGTGCTGAAGGACATCCGCGTGGTGTCGTGCTGCGAACATCACATGCTGCCGGTGATCGGGCTGGCGCACGTGGCCTATCTGCCGCGCGACCGGGTGGTGGGCATCTCCAAGCTGGCGCGGGTGGTGAACGGCTTCGCCCGGCGCCTGCAAATCCAGGAAAAGCTCACCGCCGAGATCGCCAGCGCCATTCAGGAGGTGCTGAACCCCCATGGTGTCGGCGTGGTGATCGAGGCGGAGCATTCGTGCATGACGCTGCGCGGGGTGAACACGCCAGGCTCCACCCTGACCACAAGCTCCCTCCTCGGCGCCGTACGCGACGACATGCGCACGCGCATGGAGTTCATGCGCCTGGTGAACGGGCGGGGGTAAACGCCCCTCCCCTCCCCTCGCGGAGGGGGAGGGGGAGGGGGACCGCGAAGCGGTGGAGGGGACGGCGCGACGCTAACCGGACAGGGCGGCGCTGTCCCCTCCACCACCCTGCGGGTGGTCTCCTTCCCCTGCGTCGCGAGGGAGGATTTGGGCCGCCCGCTCCGTCGCCGCGATGAAGCCGCCGCCCAGCACGCGGGTGGGGGCCTCGACGTCGTAAAGCACGCAGGCCTGGCCGGGGGAGACGCCCTCCTCCGGCGCATCGAACACCACGCCCATCGCACCGTCTACCCGGGCCAGCCGCGCGGGGACGGGATCGCGGGTGGAGCGCACGCGGGCCAACACGGGCTTGCCCAGCGCCGCCTCCATGGACGCCTCGTCGCCCAGCCAGTTGATCTCCTTCAGCGCCAGCGCGCGGGTCAGCAGCGCCGCACGCGGTCCCACGATCACCCGTTTCAGGTCGGGCTCGATCCTGACCACGAACAGGGGATCGCCCACCGCCACGTTCAGCCCGCGCCGCTGGCCGACCGTGTAGCGCGTGACGCCGTCGTGGCGGCCGAGCACCCGCCCGTCCAGATGCACGATCTCGCCCGCCCCCGCCGCATCGGGACGGAGTTTGTCGATCAGGGTGGAATACTTGCCCTCCGGCACAAAGCATATGTCCTGGCTGTCCGGCTTTTGCGCCACCTCCAATCCGAACGCCTCGGCTTCCGCGCGGACCACCGGCTTCTCCAGCCCGCCCAGCGGAAAGCGCAGATAGTCGAGTTGCTCGCGGGTGGTGGCGAACAGGAAATAGCTCTGGTCGCGGGCCGGATCGACGGCGCGGTGCAGCTCCGGCCCGTGCGCGCCCAGCAGGCGGCGTACATAGTGGCCGGTGGCCAGCGCCTCGGCGCCGAGGTCGCGCGCCACGTCCAGCAGGTCGCGGAACTTGACCGTCTGGTTGCAGCGGATGCACGGCACCGGCGTCTCGCCCCGTACATAGGCGTCGGCGAACTCGTCGATCACCGACTGGCGAAAGCGGCTCTCATAGTCGAGCACGTAGTGCGGCACGCCGAGCGTTTCGGCGGCCAGGCGCGCGTCCTTGATGTCCTGCCCGGCGCAGCACGCCCCGGCCCGCTTGCCGGCCGAACCGTGGTCGTAGAGCTGCAGCGTCACGCCCACCACATCATAGCCGGCGCGGCGGAGCAGGGCGGCGGTGACAGTGGAGTCCACCCCGCCCGACATGGCCGCCACCACCCGCGCGCCGACCGGCAACGCGGTGGCGGCGACCGCCGCGTCGAGGGCGGCCGGCGGCCTCTCGGCTAGGGTAACTTCGGGCGACATGGCGGGTATTTAGGCGATAGGGGCGCAAATGGCGAGCCAAACTCCCCCCCCCCTCATCGAGCGGGAGGGGGACCACGCAGTGGTGGAGGGGGCAGCGCCGCCCTATCCGGTCAGCGTCGCGCAGCCCCCTCCACCGCGTTCACGCGGTCCCCCTCCCCCGCTTCGCGAGGGAGGAGTTAGGCCTATATTCTCCCCCATGAGTTCTGAGTCCCCCACCCTGAAGGGCATGGCCCTGATCGAGGACGAGGCGCGGCGCCTGCCCGATACGCCCGGCGTCTACCGGATGCTGGGCGAAGAAGGCGAGGTGCTCTATGTGGGCAAGGCGCGCTCGCTGAAGAAGCGGGTGATCCAGTACGCCCAGGGCCGGTTCCACACCCAGCGCATCGCGCACATGGTGCACCTGACCCGCGCCATGGAGTTCACCAGCACGCGCACCGAGACCGATGCGCTGCTGCTGGAATCCAACCTGATCAAGAAGCTGAAGCCGCGCTTCAACGTGGTGCTGCGCGACGACAAGTCCTTCGCCGAGATCCTGCTCCGCCGCGATCACCCCGCCCCGCAGATTCGCAAGCACCGCGGCGCACACACGATTGCGGGCGACTATTTCGGCCCCTTCGCCTCCACCTGGGCGGTGAACCGCACGGTGAACATCCTGCAGAAGGCGTTCCTGCTGCGCTCCTGCTCGGACAGCGTGTTCGACAGCAGAACGCGCCCCTGCATGTTGCACCAGATCAAGCGCTGCTCCGCCCCCTGTGTCGATCTGATCAGTCCCGCCGACTACGGCGATCTGGTGGAGGCGGCGCACCAGTTCCTGAAGGGCAAGTCGCGCGCGGTGGTGGGTCGCCTCTCCGCCGAGATGACCGCCGCCGCCGAAGCTACGGAGTTCGAGCGCGCCGCCCGGCTGCGTGACCGCATCCGCGCGCTATCCGCCATCTCCATGGAGAGCCAGATCAATCCCGAGACGGTGGACGAGGCCGACGTGTTCGCCGTCCATGCCGAGGGCGGCCAGGCCTGCGTGCAGGTATTCTTCTTCCGCGCCGGCCAGAACTGGGGCAACCGCGCCTATTTCCCGCGGGTCAATACCCTGGTGGAGGACGAACACGAGGCCGGCTTCGGCGAGGCGGGGGTGATCCTCGACGCGTTCTTGGGCCAGTTCTACGAGGACAAGCCGATCCCGCGCCTGATCCTGATCAATACCGACGTGCCCAACCGGCTGCTGCTGGAAGAGGCGTTCTGCATCAAGTCATCGCTGGACAAGACCGGCCGCAAGGTGGAGATCGCGATCCCCCGGCGCGGCGAGAAGCTTGACCTCGTCCGCCACGCCCTGACCAATGCCCGCGAGGCGCTGGGGCGGAAGATGGCGGAGAGTTCCGCCCAGGGGAAACTGCTGGCCGGGGTGTGCGAAACCTTCGGACTGGAGGGCCAGCCCGAGCGGATCGAGGTCTATGACAACTCCCACGTCATGGGCACGAACGCGGTGGGCGGCATGATCGTGGCGGGGCCGGACGGCTTCCAGAAGAACCAGTACCGCAAGTTCAACATCAAATCGACCGAACTCACCCCCGGCGACGATTACGCCATGATGGCCGAGGTGCTGAAGCGCCGCTTCGCCCGCCTGGTGAAGGAGGAGGAGGCGGGCGAGCCTACCACCCGCCCGGACGTCGTGCTGGTGGACGGCGGCCAGGGCCAGCTCGACGCGGCGCTGGGCGTGCTGGCCGAACTCGGGCTCGACGACATCGCCGTGGTGGGCGTCGCCAAGGGGCCGGACCGCGACGCGGGGCTGGAGCGCTTCTTCATGCCGGGCAAGCCGCCCTTCATGCTCGAGCCCAAGTCGCCGGTACTCTATTACCTCCAGCGCCTGCGCGACGAGGCCCACCGCTTCGCCATCGGCGCCCACCGCACGCGCCGCGCGGCGCAGATGGCCGCCAACCCGCTGGACGAGATCGACGGCATCGGCGCCGCCAGGAAACGCGCCCTGCTCCACGCCTTCGGCTCGGCCCGCGGCGTCAGCCGCGCCGCCGTGGTGGACTTGGCGAAGGTGGAGGGCGTGAGCGAGGCCCTGGCGGAACGGATTTATGGGTATTTCAGGCGGGGGTGAGAGACCGTCCGGGCCTTGAGGCCAGGGTTGAGCGGCCGATGCCGAGGCTGTGGGTCGCGCGGTGCACGTGCCGGAGACGGTGCAGGGCTTGGCGCGTCTCTCTCCCTCTCCCCACGGGAGAGGGCCGGGGTGAAGGAACGTACGGTGGGCGTGCCGGGGTATCCCGGGGAAGGTATCGCCCTCACCCTTCGCTCGCCTACCGGGCTCGCTTTTCCCTCTCCCGCCGGGCGGGAGAGGCATGGGCCTATCCGACGCACGCGCCACCTCCCCCTCTGCGAGGGGGAGGATTTTTAGGAAACGTCAGCGCTGGGGCGAGGCGGCCTGGCGGGCCTTCATCATGTCGGCCATGGCGGACTTGCAGCCGTCGGACAGCTTGTCCTGGTTGTCCATCATGCACTGGCGGCGGTCGGGACCGGTCTTGTCCGGACAGAGCTTCTGCATGTCGGCGGCGCACATCTCGCGCACCTTGGCCATCATCGGGTTGCCTTGGCCGCCACCTTGCGCCGCCGCGGCGCCCGCGCCGAGCATCATCAGGGCCGCGGTCGCGGCCGTCATCAAGAGTTTCATGTTCGCCCTTTCGTTTCCCCGACACCGGGACGCTGGATCAGCGCCACCGCAGCCTAATCCGGCGCTGACAAGATTTTAAGTCAGAGCTGCAACGATAGCGGAATGACACAGCCGCCCCTTCCTCCCGCCGCTCACCTGGGCCGCCGCAGCCTGATCGGCGCCGCGCCGGCCCTTCTGCTGGCCGGGTGCAAGGGCCGGGCGCAGGCTCGGACGGAGGCGCAGCCCGCCCTGCCGGTCCCGCCGCTGAAGCAGGTCTCGCCTGTGCCCGTCGGGGCCTGCGTGATGAGCAGCCAGTTCGGGGACCCGAACTTCGTCTCCACCCTCCTCGCCAACTTCTCGCAGGTGACGCCGGAGTGGGAGATGAAGATGGAGGCGATCCTGAAGGACGACGGGTCGTTCGACTTCACCCGGCCGGACGCCATCGTCGCCTTCGCCGCCGAACACGGCCTGCGCGTGCACGGCCACACCCTGGTCTGGTACGCCCAGAACATGCCGGCCTTCGAGCGCATCGCCGGATCGGGCCAGCCCTTCGCCGACGCCTATCGCAACTACATCCTGGCCGTGGCCGGGCGCTATCGCGGCAAGGTCGCGGGCTGGGACGTGGTCAACGAGGCGATCAACGAGAACGGCGAGGGCGAGCGCGACTGCATCTGGAGACGGAACCTCGGCCCGGACTACGCCGCCCTGGCCTATCGCCACGCCCGCGAGGCCGATCCGGACACGCCGCTGTTCCTGAACGACTATTTCCTCGACACCCTGCCGAACAAGCGGCGGAGCTTCCTGCGCCTGGCCGAGCGCATCCTGAAATCCGGCGCGCCGCTGGGCGGCCTCGGCACCCAGACCCACGTCTCCATCCACATGCAGCCCGGCGCCATCAAGGCGGCGATCACGGACCTGGCCGGTCTCGGCCTGCCGATTCACCTGTCCGAACTTGACGTCTCGATCCGCAATGCGGAGGGCGTGAAGGGTCGCTTCGACCTGACGCCCCTGCCCGAGCGGCTGGCGCATCAGGCGCGCGTCGTGGACGAGGCGGCGGAGGCCTACATGGCGCTGCCCGAACGCCAGCGCTACGCCTTCACCGTCTGGGGCGTGCGCGACAAGGACAGCTGGCTGCGCCGCCCCCCCAACGCCGGCAATGGGGACGACCGCCCCCTCCTGTTCGACGACGACGGCCACGCCAAGCCCGCAGCGGCGGCGTTGGTGCGGGCGGTGAGTCATTAGTGCGCGACGACCGTGCCAGGCGACCGCAGCTTGACAACTCCCAATGGCAATTCCGACATTCTGTCGTTGCTCGGGGGAGTCGCTGGAATGCTGAAACCAATTGGCGGACTTCTTCTTTCGGGGATCGAACTACTCGGTTCAATTCAAGCCGCGAGTCGGCGACGCCTTCGTGATGGTGACGACAGATCGGAGTCGCGTGGGTCAGCACTATGATTCCATCGCCATTGGCACCTCGACGACCACCACGACCTCCGGCGGATTCACCGCGTCCTGGACGAGCGGAACCGATCAGAAGGTCTCGCGCACCTTCTCCTACGAAGGGGCGATCGAGGTGGACGTCTATGACCCCGCCCAGGCCGACAAGCACAGCTAACGGCGATAGCCGGCCGGCGGTTTGGCGCAGCTCCGCCTTTCGCCCGCGGACGGCGGCGGGGATCGCAGCGAGGCGGGCCTGGAGCGTCATCTCCAGCTGAATTAGCGCGGCGCCCTGCGCTCTCAAGGGTTTGTTGACCAGTTGGCGGCATCCTGCCGTGACCGGCGTGCGCAAGTGCGTCGATGCAGGTCCCAAGGACAGTCCCATGCCCCGCGCTTTGCCTCGCCGCGCCTTTCCTCTGGCGCTCGCCGCCACTCTCCTTCTCGCCGGCCCCCTCGCCGCCCAGCCGCTGACCGTGCCGATCGACCACTCCATGCGCCTGAACGTCGCGGGTTCCGCCGCGTCGGTGGTGGTGGGCAACCCGCAGGTGGCCGACGTGACCGTGGTGGACAGCCACACCGTCTTCGTCTCCGGTCGCGGCTATGGGGAGACCGACGTGGTGGTGCTGGATGGCGCCGGCCGGACGATCTATTCGGGCGAGGTCATGGTCGGCCAGCAGAGCGCGGGCCAGGTGTCGGTCTATCGCGGCAGCGAACGCACCGACATGGCCTGCGCGCCGGGCTGTGAGGTGTCTTTCCGCTCGCCCACCAAGGGCGGCTCGTCCGGCTCGTCCGGCGGCGCGGTCCCGGCCGGAGCCGCACAGGGTTCCGGCGGCGGCCTCGGCCAGGTGATCTCGTCCGCCGTGGGCGCCGCGGGCAACGCCGTGGGTCACTCCATGACCCCCGTCGCCCAATAGGCGGCCAAGCGCCTAAACGGTTCCTTCAGCCTGGCGCCATAGAGTGCGCCCCATGGTGCTGGAAGGCGTTCTCCCGAGGGTCGATATCTGGCGGCGCAAATTGCGCGGCCTGCCGTTCGCGCGGTCCGAGGGCGGTGCGGTGGCGGTGGAGTTCGCCATCGTCGCGCTACCCTTCCTCTCACTGGTGTTCGCCATCCTCGAACTCGCCGTCGTCCTGCTGATCTTCTCGACGCTGGAAAACGCCATGGCCGACGCCGCGCGCACCATCCGAACCGGGGCCTTGCAGACCGCCGGCGGCGCCACGGCGACGAGCTTCAAGACCTCGATCTGCAACAACCTCGGCTGGCTGCAATCGGACTGTCAGGCCAAGCTGCAGGTGGACGTGCGGACCATGAGCCAGTTCACCAATCCGTCCGAGCCAGACCCCTTCGCCACCGGCACGTTCGACTCAACCAAGGTTCTGTTCTCCCCGGGCGCGCAGGGCTCCATTGTGCTGGTGCGCGCCTGGTATCCCTGGCAGCTTTTCCTGCCGACCATGAACCAGGCCCTCTCGCGCGCCAAGAATGGCGTGGCCCTGATCCAGGCCACCACCACGTTCAAGAACGAGCCCTACTGATGGTGCGCCTGCGTCCGCTCAGTCTCGGCGTCCTGACGCGCTTCGGTATCGACCGCCGTGGCGTCTCGGCCCTGGAGTTCGCCCTGATCGCGCCGGTCATGATCCTGATGTATTTCGGCGTCGGCGAGCTTTGCGAGGCGATGATGGCGCAGCGCCGCACCGCCCACGCCACCTCGGCCATCGGCGATCTGGTGACCCAGAGCCAGAGCGTCTCCTCCAGCGACGTGTCGGACATCTTCGCCGCCGCCTCGACCATCCTGGCGCCGTTCCCGACGAGCACGCTGAAACTGCGCATGACCTCGGTCACCGCCAACGCTTCGGGCACCCCCAAGGTGGACTGGTCCTGCGGCCAGGGCCTGACGGCCAACACCGTCGGCTCTACCTATGCCGGGCTGCCGAGCGGCATCGTCTCAAACGCCGGCGACAGCATCGTCGTCGCCGAGGGGCAATACGCCTGGGCCTCCCCGGCGAACTACGTGGTGAAGAACGGCCTGAACTTCAACGAAGTCTTCTACCTGAAGCCGCGCAAGTCCAACCAGGTGACGGGGCCCGCCACCTGCTGAGCGGGACAGGCCGCTAAGGCCCGGACGTTTCACCAAGCCGCCCACCGCCCTTCACGAACAACATGCCGATGAAGCCGATCACCAGCAGCGCCGCGATCGGGGCGAACCCGGCCTGCTGGCTCTTGAACACATGGGTCGCGGTCCCGACCAGGAACGAACCCAGCCACGCCGTCACCGTACCCGACAGGGCGTAGAGGCCGAAGAAGGCCGCGGTCTTCTCTTCCGGAACCAGACGGGTCAGCAGCGTGCGGCTCGACGCATACTGGCCGGTGACGAAGACGGCGGTGCCAAGGCCGATCAGCAGATAGACCACTTCTGGCAGGGTGCGGAACATGGGTCCGTTCCACAGCGGCGCGTGGGCGGCGGCGTTGTAGGGAATGACGAAGAACATGTGGTCGCGGCCCATAGAGAGTTGGCCGGTCAGGCAGATCATGGCCCCGATCACCTCGATCCGCACCGCCTGACGCGGTCCGAACCGGGCGTCCATGAAGCCCCCCAGGAGGCCGCCCAGCACGGCGAACACCGAAAGCAGGATGCCGTAGGCCAGCAGCTCCAGCGTGCCCCAATGCATCACGCCCGCCGCGTACACCCCGCCGATGGCCAGGAGCGCGGTCATCCCGTCGGTGTAGAGCATCCGTGAGCCGAGATAGAGGGCGGCGTTCCGCTCGGTGCGGAGACCCCGCACCGTGGCGAACAGGGTGCCCACCCCCTCGCGGAAGGCGCGGACGAAGCCGACGCCGGTGGTCGGCGCATCCTTGGTGAACAGGAACAGCGGTATGGCGCCGAGGGCGAAGATCACCGCCACCATGGGGCCGACGATCCGGTCCGGCTCGTGCAAGGCCTGGCTGAGCCCGAACAGGGGCCGGCGCGGCACGAAGCCCCAGCTTACGTGGCCGGGCAGAACAAAGCCCCACAGCACGAAGATCAGCATGAAGGTGGAGACGAAGTTGCCGAGCGACAGGGCGAGGCCGGAGGCATGGGGCCGCTGCCCGGCCGGCGCGGCGGTGGTCAGCATGGCGTTGTGGATCATCTCCGCATAGGCGAACAGCACCGGGATCGCCACCAGGAGGCACTCGACGGCGAGGATCGGCAGACCGGTCCGGTCGGGTTTCGCCCACCACAGGGCGAAGATCAGCGGGATCATCAAGGCGGTGACGAGCAGCAGCATGGGCTTGCGCCGCCCCAGCCGCTGGACCGCGGCGCCCAGGAACGGCGCCGTGCTCGCGGTGATCAGGCCATAGAGCGTGGTGAGGAAGGCCACCGTCTCCTGACCCCGCACCGCGCCTTCGGGACCCTTGAACATGCCGCCGATCATCACGGTGGCGAAATAGGGTCCGAAAATATAGATGGTGATCATGATCACATAGGGGTCGCGCACCCCCTCGAACACCGCCCAGGAGACCGCCCCGCGGGACAGGCCGCGAAGGCCGCGGTCCCTGCCGCCGCCGGCCCCGATCGCCGTCGCCACGCCCGCGCCGTCGGCCGCCGCGCGCGTGGCGGGGTCCAGCCCATCGTCCAGCACCCCGCCGGTGTCATCGGTCATCGTCTCTCCCAACCTGTGTCTTGTATCCGCCTCTTTGGAACGGGCGGTGTCCGCACGGTGGACCGATGAATAGGCCTTGTCAGCCCCCTTAGTGGGCGACAGCGGTCAGGCTGACGTCACGCGATCGCCTTGCCCGAGCGCGCCAGATCGGCCTCGACGGCGGCGAGCGCATCCTGCACAGAGCCCGTGTTGCGGCCCTGCGCGGCCAGCGCATCGCCGAGGGCGGTCAGGCACAGGCGCACGTGACGCGGCGTGCCCGACGCGCCCATCAGGCCGATCCGCCAGATCTTACCCCTCAACGGCCCGAGCCCGGCCCCGATCTCCACCCCGAACCGCTCCAGCATGTGCCGTCGCACCAGCGCCTCGTCCACGCCGTCAGGAACCCGCACGGCATTGAGTTGCGGCAGGCGGTGCGCCTCGGCCACGGCGAATTCCAGCCCAAGCGCCCCGAGCCCGGCGGCCAGGGCGTGGTGCGCGCCGAGGTGGCGGGCGATCACCGCGCTTTCGCCCTCCTCGAACAGGGCCACCATGGCCTCGTGCAGGGCGTAGATGGCGTTCACCGGCGCCGTGTGGTGATAGGTGCGACCACCCTCTCCGTCCCAATAGCTCATGAGGAGTTGCAGGTCGTAGAGCCAGGTGCGCGGCTTGGTCTTGCGCGCCTTCACCGCCGCCCGCGCCCGCGGACCCATGGCGAACGGAGCAAGTCCGGGCGGGGCGGAAAGGCACTTCTGCGTACCGGCGTAGAGAACATCGGCGCCCCAGGCGGCTGCGTTCACGTCGATTCCGCCCAGCGAAGTGACGCAGTCCACCACCGTCAGCGCGCCGTGCTCCCGCGCCAGGGCGCAGAGCGGCCCGGGCTCGCTCATCACCCCGGTGGAGGTCTCGGCGTGGACAAAGGCCAGAACCTTGGCGCCGCGCGCCCACAGCGCCGCCTCTACCTGACCGGGGTCGATCGGCTGGCCCCACGCCTGTTCGACACGGACCACCTCGGCCCCGGCGCGTTCGGCCATGTCGGCCATGCGGGCGCCGAACAGGCCGTTGATGGCCACCACCGCCACCTCACCGGGGTCCAGCAGGTTCATCATGGCCGCCTCCATGCCGCAGGTGCCGGGGCCGGGCAGCGGAATGCAGGCATGGTCAGGCGCGCGGAACAGGCGTTGCAGTCCGGCCTTGGTCTCCTCCATCAAGGCCTGAAAGGCCGGATCGAGATGACCGAGCGTCGGCCGCGCCTGGGCCAGGAGCACGCGGGCGGACACCTCGGAGGGTCCCGGGCCCATCAGAAGACGCACCGGAGGGTGGAAGCTGTTCACGATCGTGCGACCTGTACGGGTTTGTGGCGCGTTTCACGCCTTGGTGATTGGAACGTCCCCCCGGGGTCGGTCAATCTACAGGTCTTGGATGGAGGTCCAAAGTCCTCGCGTCCGTCGCCCTCGGTCTCGCCGCTCATGTCGGGATCGTAGGCGGCGGACGCGGTTTCTTTTTGGGCTATTCCAGCAGCCTGGTTTCAATGCTGGCCTTCAGCGCCGCATCCACGCCGAGCGCTTCCTCGAGGTAGTGATCGACAGAGCCGTACTGCGCCTCGATGGCGTCGAAGGCGATGTGCAAATAGTCCGGCTCCACGCCCATGGAGACGAACAGCGCCTCTTCGGAGGGCGTGCGGCCGGTAAGCGCCTTGACCCAGGCGGCGAACAGCGGCGCGCGGCGGCGCATCCGCTCGCGGTCGTTGGTAAGCAGATAATCGGCCATGAGGTCGTCCTCTCCGACGCCGAGCAGCCGGTGGGTCAAGGCGGCCAGCAGCCCGGTGCGGTCCTTGCCCGCCGCGCAGTGGATCAGCACCGGCCCCTCAGCCTCCGCCAGCGCTTGGAAGTAGCGGCGATAGAGATCGACGTGGCGCGGCTCGAACGCCACGTGCCGGTAGTAGTCGCGCAAGTATGCGCGCATGGACGCCACCGACTGGTCGGACTCGTGCAGATGGGTGTGGAAGCTGTCCACCGGCTGGTCGCCAAGGTCGTTGTCGACGATCTCGCCGCGGAAGCCCACCCCCCGTTGGTTGGGCATCCGCGCCCGCTCGGTGGTGCGGCGCAGGTCCACCCAATGATGCAAGCCGAGCGCATCGATCTCCTTCAGGTCGGCTTGGCTGGCCGCTCCGTGGTGGGCGGAGCGGAACAGCCGCCGCTCGCGCACCCGTCCGCCCGAGGCCGTGGCGTAACCGCCGAAGTCGCGGAAGTTATCGACGCCGTCCAGCGTCCATACCCGTTTGAACTCGCTCATGAACGTGCCTTACGATGATCTTGCGACAAGGGCGAGACGAGCGGCTGACGGGCTTTGCATCGGGCGCGGTTAGTCGCATGGTTACAGGCTGGGTTTAAGGAGGGCTGGAGCATGGACCAGAACAAGCTCAGCTTCCTCGCCCACTGCAGCCACGTTTTCGCCAGCCCGGTGTCGGTGGCGACACTGGACCGGGTTCTCGCCATCGCCGGGCCCGAGCACGGCGCCTTGGCCTTCGACCTCGGCTGCGGCACGGCCAACATGGCGATTCACCTCGCCGAGCACTGCGGCCTGCGCGTCAAGGCGGTGGATCGCTCGCCCCTGATGATCGCCGAGGCGGAGAGTCGTCTGGCCGGGCGGGGCGCGGCCCTCACCCGTTCCGGCGGAGCGGTTGAGCTGATCTGCGACAGCTCGGTCGATTTCCTGAAGCGCGAGGGGCAGGCCGATCTGGTGGTCGCCATAGGGGCCGTCGCCCTGACCGAAGGATCGCCGGACGCCGCCTCGGTGATGCGCGCGTTGGCGGCGCATGTGAAGCCCGGCGGCTGCCTGCTGTGGGGCGAGACCTACTGGCGGCGGACGCCTTCGGACATGCTGCGCCTGTTGCTCGGCCCCACCGTGGACGTCTATGCGCCCCACGCGGAATACGTGCACGCGGGCGTGGCCGCGGACCTGTTGCCGCTTTACGCCGTCACCTCGTCCGAGCAGGAATGGGACGAATATACCTGGCGCTACACCACAGCCCTGGAGAACCACCTGCGCGACCGTCCAGGCGAGCCGGACGCCGCCGAGATCCGCAACCGCGCCCAGGGCTGGCGCGCGCTCTACCTGGCCGAGGGCCGCGACACCATGGGCTTCGGCCTCTACCTGTTCCGCAAGCCGGCTTAACTCTTCTCGCCCTCTTCCAGGGGCACGCCATAGAGCTCCAGCCGGTGATCGACCAGCCTGTAGCCGAGGCGCTTGGCGATCAGGGCCTGCAGGCGCTCGATCTCCTCGTCCATGAACTCCACCACCTCGCCGGACTTCATGTCGATCAGGTGGTCGTGGTGTGTGTCGGGCGCCTCTTCATAACGCGAGCGGCCGTCGCGGAAGTCGAGGCGGGCGATGATCCCTGCCTCCTCGAACAGCCGTACCGTGCGATAGACCGTGGCGATGGAGATGTGCGGATCGACGGCGGCGGCGCGGCGGTAAAGCTCCTCTACATCGGGATGGTCGTGCGAGTTCGACAGCGCGCGCGCAACCACGCGGCGCTGATCGGTCATGCGCATACCCTTTTCCACGCAGAGCTTTTCGATGCGGTCCAAGCGGGCCTCCGATATCCTCGCCGCGATCATAGGCCCGCCGCCCACGGCTGTTAAGGCGGCGCGGTGCTGAGAGTCCTTCGCAGGACCAGTGCATCCACGGCGACGCCCTGCCGGCGATGATAATAGCCGGCGCGGCGACCCACCGGCTCGAAGCCGGCCGATGCGTAGAGAGCCAAAGCCGCCTCGTTATCGTCAGCGACCTCCAGGAACAGGCTGGCGGCGCCGCCACGATACGCGGCGTCCACGGCCGCTTCGACCAGCGCTCGACCGAGACCCCGGCGTCGGGCGGCGGGCGAGACGGCCAGGGTGAGGACTTCAGCCTCGTCCGCCGCCGCGCGGATGAGGATGAATCCACCCTCCGACATCAGCGCCAGCGTCCCGGTGGCCACGAGCAACGCCGCCATGGCGCGCGCGTCCCAGGGCTCCGGGAAGGCTGTGGCGTGCAGTCGCGCCAGGTCGACCGCATCGGCGACACCGGCCTGGCGGATCATCGGATCACACCGCGCTCGGCCAGGGTCCGCGCGTCGGGCGCCCGCAGATAGAGCGGCCCCGGCGGTCCGTCCGGCTCCGCCGCGGCCGCGGTCAGCCGCGCCAGGGCGGCGGGGTCGGCGAAGGCGCGGGGGTCCAGGCGCGCGGCGGGCGCGGCCTCGGCCAGTAGTGTGCCGCCCGAACCGACGATCACATCCGGTCCAAAGAGAGCCACGGCGGCGTAAGCATCCACCATTGGCAATTGCTGGGGACCGGCGGTTTCACGGAAGGTCTGCAGGTAGACCTGTTCCCGGCCCGCATCGATGGCGGCGGCGACGCGTGCGCCGGACACGCTGGCGGCTAGGCCTTCCAGCGCGCCGAGCCCCACCAGCGGCGTGCGCCAGGCCATGGCGAGCCCCTTGGCGAAGGCCAGACCCACACGCAGGCCGGTGAAGGAGCCGGGCCCCACGGTGACCCCGATGCGGTGAAGGGCGCCGAACGCTACATCCGCTTCGGTCATCACCGCCTGGGTCAGGGTGGCGATGGCCTCCTGATGGCCGCGGGCCATGGGCTCGCAGCGAACGGCAAGCACCCGGCCATCCTCGGCCACCACGGCGGTGGCGGCCGCCAGCGCGGTGTCGATGGCGAGGACGATCATCGCCCGCCGCTACCGCGCCCGGCCGGCAAGCTCAAGTCAGACGACGGTGTTGGCCGTTTCAAAGCTCAGGCGCGGCAGGCGCCCAAACAGGTTCTCATCCGTGCCGTGACCGATGGAGCAGATGAAGTTGGACTTGATGTTGGTTCCGGCGAAGAAGGCCGCGTCCACCGCCGCGTTGTCGAAGCCCGACATCGGCCCGCACTGGTAGCCCAGCGCCCGGGCGGCGACGATGAGATAGGCGCCTTGGAGCGTGGCGTTGCGGAAGCCGGCGCTTTCGCGAAACGCCGGGTCCTGGAACCAGTCCTTGGCGCCCGGATTGTGCGGGAAAAGCTCGGGGATATGCTCGGGAAAGTCCATGTCGGTGCCGACGATCACGGTGACCGGGGCCTTCTTGATCTTCTCGCCATTGGCCGGCATCGACAGGGCGGCGAGCTTTTCCTTGCCCACCTTGGACGCCACCCAGACGAAGCGCGCGGGGGAAATGTTGGCCGAGGTCGGTCCCCATTTCATCAGGTCGTAAATGTCGTGGAAGGCTTGGTCGGGCAGGGTCTCTTCGATCCAACCGTTGTGCGTGCGCGCGGTGCGGAATAAGGCATCGAGGGCCTGATCGTTCAGGGGCTGGGTCATGGCGGGTCCTTTCCGGGTATATGCAACAGGATGAGTTGCAGATAGGCCGAGGGCCGCCGACGCGCAACCCCTGTCACGGCGCTATCGGGAAGGCCGCGACCGCCGGGTTATCCGCGTCGTCTCCATGGCGGAGACAGGGCAGCGCCTTCCGGGTCTATTGCCCGGCGAGCACCTGGCCACGAATCTCGCCGCCCTTGTGCGCGGCGGTGTGCACGTTGAAATACCAGTTACCGGCCTGAAGGTCCTTCACCTGCGCGTCGGTCAGGGTCGCGGAGCCGGAAATCGGACTGGCCAGGTTGGTCACGGCGATCACGGGCGGCGCATTCACACCGGGGGCGGCCGGGCCATGGAAGTGCGCCATCGTCGCTGCCCCGGTCAGGCCGGAATAATTGACCGTGTAGGTGAACGCCTTGGTGGTGGTGTCCAGGCGGGCCATGACCATGCCCGTACCGGCGCTGTCATTGGCCGGAACCTCGTCGGCGCCCTTCAAGGTGGCCATGAAGTGCTGGGTCTCGGCCTGCGCTGCACCGGTGACGAGCAGAGTAGCGACCGCGGCGAGAGGGATGAGGGAGAAACGCATGGGGAAGCCTTTCCGGACGGTTCCAGACAATCCCCGACGGCAAAGAGGATAGCGCCGCCGCCGCGCTCAGGCAACCGCCGCGCATTCCCCCGCTGAGCTAAAGGGGAATCCAGTTGCGGCGGCGGCTGTAGGACAGGTAGCCGACATTGACCCCCGCCCCGAGCCCCACGCCCGCGCGGATCGGCGAGAGCACAATGTCCTCGGCCCGCTGGTAGTTCACGCCCAGTCCCCCGACCAAATAGGCGGAGCCCTCCACGCCGGGAAAGCGGCGGTAGACGGCGTCGGGATATTGCAGGTTGTAGCAGAGGGTGAAGACGCGGCTGGCGTTGATGCGCAGGTCGAAGCCGATGGACGGGCCCTGCCAGAACACCGTCTGCGGCGGCCGGCGCTTCATATAGAGCAGCCCCTTGCCGTAGCGCAGGCCCGCGGTGATGGCCAGCGCGCCTTCCTCCCCGGCGATGTAGCCCGTGGGGCGGCCGTTGTCGCGGAAGATGCGCTCGATGGCCGAGCCGGCCGCCTCCGCCGTCACACCCAGAAAGTCGGAGACGGAGTTGACCAGCTCGTCGCGCGAATAAGTCTCCGCCCGGCTCTGCGCCGGATAGCTCGGCTGGGCGTTCGGCGGCGTCGGGCCGCCGTCGTCGCGGTAGCGGTCGTCGCGGGGAGGGTCGTCCCGGGAGCGATCGTCCCCCCGCGGCCGGGGCGGGGGCGCACGGTCCTGCGGATATTCCTCGCTCGGCGGCGGCGGGCCGTCCTGGTTGGTGGGCCGCGCCGGGGGGAGCTGGGTCTGGGCGAAGGCGGAGGGCGCGCCGGCGAGACCAAGGGCGCCCGGCGCAAGCGCGGCGGCGGTGAGGATCAGGCGGCGGCGGTCCATCCGATAAACTCCAGCTAGCCCCCGCCAAGCCTTGGGCCCGCCATGCTTAACGGCGGATGAATTGGGCGGGGAGGTGGCCCACCTCCCCGCCCCTCGCGCATCCCCTATAATGTGCTAGACGCGCGCCATGACCACTACACCCCCAGGGACGCCGCAGGACCGCATCCGCAATTTCGCGGTCATCGCCCATATCGACCACGGCAAGTCCACCCTGTCCGACCGGCTGATCCAGACCACCGGCGCCCTCACCGCGCGGGAAATGAAGGAGCAGGTGCTGGACAATATGGACATCGAGCGCGAGCGCGGCATCACCATCAAGGCCCAGACCGTGCGCCTGACCTATCCCGCCGACGACGGGCTGACCTATATCCTCAACCTGATCGACACGCCCGGCCACGTGGACTTCGCCTATGAGGTCTCCCGCTCCCTCTCCGCCTGCGAGGGCTCCCTCCTCGTGGTCGACGCCAGTCAGGGGGTGGAGGCCCAGACCCTGGCCAATGTCTACCAGGCCATCGAGCACAATCACGAGATCGTCCCCGTGCTCAACAAGGTGGACCTGCCCGCCGCCGACGTGGAGCGGGTGCGCACCCAGATCGAGGACGTGATCGGGCTGGACGCCTCCGACGCCATCCTCACCTCCGCCAAGACCGGGCTCGGCATCCATGAGCTGCTCGAAGCCATCGTCCACCGTCTGCCCGCGCCGAAGGGCGATGAGACGGCGCCGCTGAAGGCGCTGCTCGTCGACGCGTGGTACGACGCCTATCTCGGCGTCATCGTGCTGGTGCGCATCATCGACGGGCGAATGCGCGCGGGCCAGCGGGTGAAGCTGATGAACGCCGGCGCCGCCTACGGCATCGACAAGCTCGGCGTGTTCCGCCCCAAGGCCACGGACGTGGACAGCCTCGGTCCCGGCGAAATCGGCTTCTTCACCGCCCAGATCAAGGACGTGTCGGACGCCGCCGTGGGCGACACCATCACCGACGAGAAAAAGCCTACCCAAAGCGCCCTGCCGGGCTTCCGCGAAGTGCAGCCCGTCGTCTTCTGCGGCCTTTTCCCGGTGGACGCCGCCCAGTTCGAGGACCTTAGGGCCGCCGTCTCGCGCCTCAGGCTCAACGACGCCTCCTTCACCTACGAGATGGAGACCAGCGCGGCGCTGGGCTTCGGTTTCCGCTGCGGGTTTCTGGGCCTTCTGCACCTGGAAATCATCCAGGAGCGGCTCAGCCGCGAGTTCAACCTCGACCTCATCGCCACCGCCCCTTCGGTGGTCTACAAGATCAAGCTGGCCCACACCGGCGAGATGCTGGAGCTGCACAACCCCGCCGACATGCCCGATCCCATGAAGATCGAGAGCATCAGCGAGCCTTGGATCAAGGCCACCATCTTCACCCCAGACGAATACCTGGGCAGCGTGATCAAGCTCTGCCAGGACCGGCGGGGGCAGCAGCGCGAACTCTCATACGTCGGCAATCGCGCCATGGTGGTCTACGACCTGCCGCTGAACGAGGTGGTGTTCGACTTCTACGACCGGCTGAAATCCGTCTCCAAGGGCTACGCCTCCTTCGACTACGCCATCGAGGACTACCGCGTGGGCGACCTCGTCAAGATGAACGTGATGGTCAATGCCGAGCCGGTGGACGCCCTCTCCATGCTGGTCCACCGCGACCGGGCCGAGGCGCGCGGCCGCGGCATCGTGGAGAAGATGAAGGAGCTGATCCCCCCCCACATGTTCCAGATCCCGGTGCAGGCCGCCATCGGCGGCCGCATCATCGCCCGCGAAACCGTCAGAGCCTTGCGCAAGGACGTCACCGCCAAATGCTACGGTGGCGACGCCACCCGCAAGAAGAAGCTTCTGGAAAAACAGAAGGAAGGCAAGAAACGCATGCGCCAGTTCGGCAAGGTGGAAATCCCCCAGGAAGCGTTTATTGCGGCGCTGAAGATGGACGCAGATTAGGGGTCGGGCTATCCACACCGACAGTTTTGCTCTAAGGCACCGCTAGCGCGCCGGGTTTTCCCGACGCGCCTTAGGCTCTTACCCGGTGTGGACCCGGGAAGACTGGACCAGGCTCTTGACGGGACCCCGGGGACAGTAGCTTCGCATAAGCCAGCTAGGCGTGTAGATGCGATACATGTTCGGCCGACGCTCCGCAAGGGCGTCGGCCGTTTTTTTTGAAATTAAGCCCCGCCTAAGCGCCGCCCGTAGCCAATGCCTGCTCGAGCCTGCCGCGCTCCGCACTTGCTAGCCCATAGGTCCCCCGAGAAACGATATTTAGCCGCCGTGACTTCACCAGCGTGTCGAGATACGCACTAAGATTGCTTGAGTAGCTTTCCTTATAGAAGGTGACAGCTTCTTTCATTTCATCGAGAATGAATTGCCTATCAGCCGTGGGCTTTTTACTTACAAGAATTATCTTTGCAACAGCAGCTAAAGCCAACTCCGATCCAGTTTTAACTCCTATCAATTGAGCTATTGTGTTGGTCGATAGACTTTCGCCTTGAGGAACGGGCTCCATAGTCCTCGCCAGAGCGTTCGGCTCGGAATTGACGCCAGCCTTCTCAGCCAGCTCAAGCACCCGTGATGTTAGGTCTAAAAGACCCTCCTGCAAAAACTCCTGGGAGCCCTCATATTCGATCTGGATTGCGCCAATAGCAATTTTGATTCGCGTCATTTTGAACCTCCTATGTCAATGCCCATAGCATGATAAAAGGCGCTGCCAAAGCCGTATCAACATATGACACAGTGGAAATTGCGTATCTACATGAACGGAATTCCAAATATATGATCTAAAACAAGTGATTATGGTTATGGGTCTTTTCCTAATTTTCGATGCTAAAACGACCTTGGGAAAAGCCATTGGCCACCGATGGTGTTCGACGCGAGTCCGAAAGGCCGTTTGCCTTGCAAATAATCTTTTAGAAACAACGTCATATTTACACCTCCATAAGGTGGACGTAGGAATAGCCAATGAGCCTTAGACGCTTGATCTCACCGTATAGCGCTTATTTTTCCGAATTTCTGGACGGCGAATGGGTACTTTTGGGTATTGCGACGATAAGGTGATGTCCGCTTGGGGCCACCACTGGTGGTCGGCGTGAAGCCGATATGGACGCTCCCTTGGCGAATCACTTGGAATCGTGGCGATAGCCCCCCGCGGTGCAGCTCCGCAGCTTTATTGAGAATGAGGGACACTCACCTTAAAGCTTGGCCGGCTTCTCCTCCGGCAAGGGCGCTACCCCCGCCCCACCTTCAGCGTTCCCGCCGGCGTCGACGTCAGCAGCTCCCGTTCCGGCCTACTCAGCTCCAGCCAAGCCTTCCACCGCCCGCCTCTAGCGGGATGATCTGGCGTTTGTGGAGGGGGGCGATGTCGGAGCCGGCGTCGGTGGTGAGGAGGGTGAAGGTTGTCGGCTGGTTGCCCTCGGGCGGGCGCCACAGGGCGGCGAGCGCCATGGGGGCTGTGTCGATCCGCTCGAACCGCCAGCGGTCCTTGCGCTTCTGCTTGGGGTCTTCCGGCGCCGTGAACTCCATAGAACGCCGAGGCCGAAACGGGGGACACGCACCATCTGCCCCAGCGAAATACGCACCGCTCCTCGCGGGTTACCCTCACCCTTTTCACCACTGCAGTTTGTGAAACGCTCGCCAGATCACGGCGCTAGATTGTGCAGGTCGGCGCTTATCCGACCGGGTTCCGAGGCGCCCTAGACTGCGCTCCATGACCGAAGACGACCTGATCGCTCAGACCGCCCGCCGGGCGATGCGGAACGGCAAGCCCTATCGCAAGCGCTCCGCCGAGACCTGGAACCTGATCCGCACCGCCTATCTGCGCGGCGAGACCGCCGCCGCCCTGGCCAGGCGCTACGACGTCTCGCATGGCAACATCATGCGCCGGGCGCGGGAGGAAGGCTGGACGCGCAAGGCTTTTGCCGAGAGCGCCGACCGGGCGCTGCTCGACCTGTCCCCGCCGCCCGAGGCGGGCCCCTCGCCCCAGACCGGCGCGCCGCCGGCCGGCGATCCGGGCGCCGCGCCCGATCCTTGGGTGGGGCTGCCGCTGGGGTTCGGCGGCGAGCCGGACAGTCCCATCGAGGTGCACCGCATGGCGCTGGCGGCGGTGGCGCGCTGCCTGCTGTCCGGGCGCTATGCCGAGGCCGAGCGGATGGGCAAGCTGGCCGAGGGACTGGCGCGCCTGGGGCCGCCCGAGCGCCTGGTCTATGTGCGCGACGACGGGCGCACTGAGGCGGCGGCGCAGGCGCACGATGCGGCGCAGTTCCACGAACTCACCGAGCGCATCGAGCGCCGCTTCGTCGCGCTGGAGCCGATCTTCCAGGCGGCAGGGATCGAGGCGGCCGTGATCGCCCTGATCGACGACTATCTGGTCCGCGAGCGCCATCGGGGTCCGCGCTGCCCCTAGCCATTTCCGGCCATTTGCCTTACGGAGCGCCATGCTCCCCCCCTCGCTTCCTCCCCGCCTCGCCGAGGCCCTGACCGCGCGCGGCTATACCGATCTCACCGCGGTGCAGGTGGCCGTGGGCGCGCCGGAGGCCGAGGGGCGCGACCTTCTCGTCTCCTCCCGCACCGGGTCGGGCAAGACGGTGGCCTATGGGCTGGCCATGGCGGGCGAGCTGCTGGGCGAGAACGGCGCCCTTCCCGCCCCCGGCAAGCCGCTGGCCCTGGTGGTCGCGCCAACGCGCGAGCTGGCGCTGCAGGTGCAGCGCGAGCTGGAATGGCTCTATACGGGCGCGCGGGTGGCCTCCTGCGTCGGCGGCATGGACCCCCGGCGCGAGCAGCGGGCGCTGGCCGCCGGCTCGCACATCGTGGTCGGCACGCCGGGGCGGCTGCGCGACCATCTGGAGCGCGGCAACCTCGACCTGTCGGACCTGCGCGTCGCGGTGCTGGACGAGGCGGACGAGATGCTCGACCTCGGCTTTCGCGAGGAACTGGAGGCAATCCTCGACACCTCGCCCGAGGGGCGGCGCACCCTGCTGTTCTCCGCCACCCTGCCGAGGCCCATCATCGCGCTGGCGCGGCGCTATCAGCGCGAGGCGCTGAACCTCACCGTGGGCGAGCGGGGCGAGCGCGGCGGCCATGCGGACATCGACTATCTGGCGCTGGCCATAGCCCCCAGCGACATCGAGCACGCCACCGTCAACCTGCTGCGCTATTTCGAGCCAGGCTCGGCCCTCGTGTTCTGCTCCACGCGCGAGGCGGTGCGGCGGCTGCACGCCAATCTGGTGGAGCGCGGCTTTTCCGCCGTGGCCCTGTCGGGCGAGCTGACCCAGAACGAGCGGGCCAATGCGCTGCAGGCCCTGCGCGATCGCCGGGCGCGGGTGTGCGTGGCCACCGACGTGGCGGCGCGCGGCATCGACATCCCCGACCTGGAGCTGGTCATCCACGCGGAGCTGCCACACGACGCCCAAGGGCTGCAACACCGCTCGGGCCGCACGGGCCGGGCGGGCCGCAAGGGGACCTCCGCCATACTCGTCCCCTATCCCCGCCGCCGCCGGGCCGAGGGGATGCTGCGCACGGCTGGCGTGCAGGTCACCTGGCGCGCCGCCCCCTCCGCCGACGACATCCGCGCCAAGGACCAGGAGCGGCTGATCGCCGAGCTCGGCCGCCCCGCCGACGACCTCACCGAGGACGATATAGCCGTGGCCCGCGTGCTGCTGTCGGGCGAAAACCCGGAGGTGGTGGTGGCCACCCTGGTCCGCGCCCAGCGCGCCGCCCTGCCCGCACCGGAGGATCTGGTGGAGACCGGGCCGGCGGCGCCTTCCCACGGACCATCTTCCTATGCGCCCGAAACCAGCGGCCCACGCGACGCCAAGCCCCGCCCCGGCTTCGAGGACACCGCCTGGTACACCATCGACCTTGGCCGCAACCGCAATGCGGAGGCGCGCTGGCTGCTGCCGCTGATCTGCCGCCGCGGCCACATCACCAAGGCCGAGATCGGCGCCATCCGCATCTTCGACCGGGAGACCCGCTTCGAGATCGTGCGCAAGGTGGTGGCCCGCTTCGACGAGGCCCTGGCCGCCGGCGGCGATGACGACGGCGGGCGCATTGCCCCCCTCGCCGATCCCGAAGCGCCGGTGAAGCGTGACCGCGGGGCGCCGAAAAAGGGGCCGCCGCGCCGCGCCGAAAGCAGCGCCAAGCCTTATCGCAAGGGGCCGAAGCCCGCGGGCGACGCGCCCCACGCCAAAGCCTATGCCCCGCGGCTGGACAGCGCCCCCGCCGCCGACCGCCCGGTCCGCAAGCCCGGCAAGTTCAACAGCCCCAAACCGAACAAGCCGCTCTAGCCATCCCCAGCTTGACAACGGCGGCGCGCCCGAAGCTTTTGTCCGGGTTCGCATGTCGCCGGATGGCCGGACGACGGCGATCCTGACGCTCCCCTTCGCGGATGAGGACCCATGCTGAACCGCCGCTCGCTGATGACCGCCGCCGCCATGGCCGGAGGGGTGGCCGCCCTGCCCGGCCTCGCCCTCGCCACGCCCGGATCGCACGCCGAGCTCGACCGCATGTTCGACGACTTCTTCCAGGAGGACCTGCGTGAGCGGCCGGAAAGCGCCACTCAGCTCGGCCTGGACAAGGGCGCCGACGCCGACCTGAAGTTCAAGCTGTCGGACGAAAGCCATGCGGGTCAGCTCAAGGCCCGCGCCCGGGTGCGGACCCAGCTCGCCCGGCTGAAGGCGTTCGATCCGGCGGCCCTGAGCCCCGCCGATCGCCTGAACTACGACACTGTGCTCTATACGCGCGAGTCGAGCGCGGCGATGGATCGCTTCGACTTCGGCGGCGCCGCGTTCAGCCGCTCGCCCTATGTGGTCAGCCAGCTCACCGGCGCCTATCAGAGCGTGCCGGACTTCCTCGATACCAAGCACAGGATCGACACCAAGGACGACGCCGACGCTTACCTGTCGAGGCTTTCGGCGTTCGCGGGCCAGATCGACGACAACACCGCCCAGATGCAGCATGACGCGGCCCTCGGCGTCACTCCGCCGGATTTCATCCTGGACCTGACCCTCGACCAGCTCTCCAAGACGCACCTGCCGGCCGGCCAGACCGTCCTGGTCACCTCTATCGCCAGACGCGCGGCGGCCAAGGGGCTGGGCGACGGCTATGGCCGCGACGCGGCGCGCCTGTACGCCGAAAAGATCGCGCCGGCGCTCGAGCGCCAGATCGCCGAGGTCCGTCGCCAACGCACCGGCGCGGGACACGATGCTGGCGTGTGGCGCTTCAAGGACGGCGCGGCCTTCTACGAAGCGGTGCTGCACAACACCACCACCACGCGCTACAGCCCCGCGGAGGTGCACAGCATCGGTCTGGAACAGGGCAAGGCGATCAAGGCGCGCATCGAAACCCTGCTCCGGGCGCAAGGCATGACCCAGGGCACTGTCGCCGCCCGCATCGCCGCCCTGTATCGGGACCCGAAGCAGCTCTATCCCAATACCGACGAGGGCAAGCTTCAGCAGATCGCCTATTGCAACCAGCGGCTTGCCGAGATCCGGCCGAAATTGCCCACCGTGTTCGCGCGCCTGCCGGACGCCAAGTATCAGTTCGAGGTACGCAGGGTGCCGACGCAGACCGAGGCGGGCGCGGCCTCCGCCTTCTCGCAAAGCCCCTCGCTGGATGGATCGCGGCCGGGCATCGTCTATTTCAACCTGCACGACTCGGCCGAGTGGCCGAAGTTCTGCCTGTCCTCCACGGTGTTCCACGAGGGACTGCCCGGGCATCAGCTGGAGGGCGGCCTGGCGCTCTCCAACACCAGCCTGCCGACCCTGCGCAAGACCATCGGCTTTTCCGGCTATGCCGAGGGCTGGGCGCTCTATGCAGAGCAACTGGCCGACGAGATCGGCATGTACGACGAGGACCCGCTCGGCCGCATCGGCTATCTGAAGTTTCAGTTGTTCCGCGCTAACCGGTGTGTCGTGGATACGGGCATCCACCACTTCAAATGGTCGCGTGAGCGCGCCATAGCTCAGTTCGTCGACAGCGAGGGCGAGGCGCCGGGCTTCGCCGCCCGCGAGGTGGAGCGCTATTGCGCCACCCCCGGTCAGGCGTGCAGCTACAAGCTCGGCCACACTGTGATCACCGGGCTTCGCGACAAGGCGAAGACCGCCCTCGGTGAACGGTTCGACATCAAGGCGTTCCACGAAGCCATCCTGTCCACCGGCCGCGTGCCCCTGAACATCCTGGAGCAATCCACAACACGCTGGATCGCGTCGATCGCCAAGGCTTAGCGGCTGAACGCCGCCCTTCCCGCCGCGCCGGGATCGGACGCCGCCCGCGTCACGGCCCTGTCGTCAAAGCCGGATAGGCGAAGCCCAGGGGGAAACGCCGATGCCAGACCGCCGCTGCTATCTTTGGCCATTGGGGGCCGCCCTGTTCGCGGCGCTGACGGCGGGACAGAGCCTTGCCGCCGCTCCGTCGTCGCGTCCGATCGGCGTGGCCACCGAGGCGCGGCCGGGACCGATCCCCGGCGGGTTTGACCTGCCAAACGGGTGGCGCATCACCCCGGCGGGCAAGGCGGTGGCCGACCTGAACGACCTGGTGCTGAAGCTCAGCCCCTCGCCTGACGGGCGGGTGATCGCGGCGGTGAATTCCGGCTATCTGCCGCACGGCCTCAGCCTGATCGACGCGCGCAGCCACAAGGTGGTGCAGTCCATTCGGCTGAAGTCCACCTGGCTCGGCCTGGCCTGGGCGGCGGACGGCAAGACCCTCTACGTCTCGGGCGGCAACGCCAACGGCGAGAAGAAGGAAGCGGCGACCATCGCCCCGATCTACGCGCTGGCCTATCGCGCCGGCCGTCTTGCCCTCCAGCCGGGGGGCGATCTCACCGACCCGACCCTGACCAAGGACAAGGTGTGGTGGGCCGGGCTTGAATTCGACGCGCGCCGCGGCCTGCTCTACGCCGTCAACCGCGGAACCTCGAAGGATCAGCCGAGCGAGGTGGTGGTGTTCGATGCCCGCACCGGCGCGGTGGTCGACCGCATCCCCGTGGGCGTCACCCCCTATGAGGCGCGTCTGTCGGCCGACGGGCGGCGGCTGTTCGTCTCCAACTGGGCCGACAGGACGGTGAGCGTCATCGACGCCGTTACGCGCAAGCCGCTGAAGACCATCGCCGTGGGCGCCAATCCCAACGATATGCTGGCCACGCCGGATGGGCGGTTATTCGTGGTCTGCTCGGGCGACAACACCGTCGCCGTGATCGACGTGCGCACCCTGCAGGTGAGCGAGACCCTGTCCACCGCCCTCTACGCCAAGGCGCCGGAAGGCTCCACCCCCAACGCCCTGGCCTATGACGCGGGGCGCAAGCTGCTCTTCGCCGCCAATGCGGACAACAACGACGTGGCGGTGATCGACGTCGGCGACCGCAAGCGCAGCGCGGTGGAAGGGTTCATCCCCACCGGCTGGTATCCTTCCGCCCTGGCCGTGGCCGAGAAGGGCGCGGCCCTCTATGTCGGGGCCGCCAAGGGCGAGGCCGCCTATCCCGACCCCAGGGGGCCGGAGAGCCCGCTGGCCATCAAGCGCGGCGGCGACTATTCCATCAAGACCCTGCAAACCAGTTCCGTCGAGCGCGTCGCGCTGTCCGGCCTGCGCCGCCGCCTCCAAGCCTATTCCGCCCAGGCCTATGCCAATTCCCCCTATACGACCGAGCGCCTGACCGCCGCCCGCCCACCCACGGCGCGGACGGTGATCCCGGCGAAGGTGGGCCAGGGGTCGCCGATCAAGCATGTGATCTACATCATCCGCGAAAACCGCTCCTATGACCAGGTGCTGGGCGATCTGGCGCGGACCAACGGCGATGCCCGGCTGGCCATCTTCGGCCGCAAGGTGACGCCCAACGCCCACGCGATCGCCGAACAGTTCGTCGCGCTGGACAACTGCTACGCCGATGGCGAGGTCAGCGAGGACGGCCACTCCTGGTCCGACGGCGCCTACGCCACGGACCAGAACGAGAAGTCATGGCCGGCCAACTATGGCGGCCACAGCCAGGGCGCGGTCCGCTCGCTGGCCTATATGCCGGCCGCCGGCTATCTGTGGGATGCGGCGCGGCGCGCCGGCAAGACCTATCGCACCTACGGCGAATACGCCGTGCGGGTCAGCACCGGCGCCGCTACGATGGAGGCCCTGACCGGGGTCTCGGGCCTGGTCGGCCACGTGGCGCCCGACTACAAGAACTGGGAGGTCCGCGACACCGAGAACGCCAGGACCTTCATTCGCGAGTTCGACGCCTTCGAGGCCGCCTACGACAGCCCCGATCCCGCCAAGCGGTTGCCCAACTTCAGTATCATGGGCCTGCCGCACGATCACACCAACGGCACGGCGCCCGGCGCCTTCACACCGGCCGCCATGGTGGCGGAGAACGATCTGGCGCTCGGCCGGATCGTCGAGCGCGTCAGTCACAGCCGCTACTGGCCCGAGACCGCCATTTTCGTCATCGAGGACGACGCCCAGGACGGCCCCGATCACGTGGACGCCCGGCGCACCGTGTGTCTGGCCATCAGCCCCTATATCAAGCGCCACACCGTCGACAGCACCCTCTATTCCACCAGTTCCATGGTGCGGACCATCGAGCTCCTGCTGGGGTTGAAGCCGCTCAGCCAATACGACGCCGCCGCCACCCCGTTCTACGCCGCCTTCGCCGGGACGCCCGACCTGACCCCCTTCACCGCGCGCCCGGCCGAAACGGACATCGACCTCAAGAACACCCCCCAGTCCTACGGCGCCCGCGACAGCGCCCGGATGGACTTCTCCGAGGCCGACCGCGCGCCGATGCACCGGCTGAACGAGATCATCTGGAAAAGCGTGCGCGGCGCCGACAGTCCAATGCCGCCCCCGGTGCACCGCTATCGCGCACTGGTGGACGCCACGACGCCGGGCGACAGCCGATGATCGGCCCCGCCGGCAGGACCGCCCTTACCCGGGCGGCGAGCTAGGCGGCAGCGAGGTCCGACCGGGTCAAAATATTGTTCGGACGGGCTTGATCTCGTTTAAGGAAGCTGAAGCTGGCCAGGGCTAACCTTGGCCAATGGAACGCTTGCGCAATCTGATCCGCTCGCATCCGGGACTCCTCGGTAATCAGCCGGTGTTCGAGGCGCTTATCGAGCGACTGGATGAGGGGCAGGCCAATGCGCTGGCAAACAAGCTCCTCGCCTTTCTGCATACCCTGGGCGCCGACGACCTTCAGGCGCCGGTTCGGCGGACCCTTCACTAGAGCATGATCGTTTCGGATGGAATCATCCGAAGCGTGAATCATGCTCTAAACTCAAAGTGTAGACCCTGATTCACGGCTCGATATGAGCCGATCAGGGTCTAAGGGCGAATGACTTTTTCGACGGTGGGTCCGAGTCTCGAGTCGGCGTTTAAGGCCCTGACCTGCCTAAGCCTTACGCCGCCAGGGCGGATCGGCTGAGGGCGCACATGGACCAGAGCTCCGACAGGGCGTGGACCAGCTTGGCGATGTCCGCGTCGGAATGGACCGGCGATGGGGTAATGCGCAGGCGCTCGGTCCCGCGCGGCACGGTGGGGTAGTTGATCGGCTGGATATAAAGGCCGTAATTGTCCAGCAGCCAGTCGCTGATCATCTTGCACTTCACCGGGTCGCCGACCATGACGGGGATGATGTGGCTGTCGTTCTCCAGGCACGGGATGCCGATCCTGGCGAGTTCCCGCCGGGTCTGTTGCACGCGGTCCTGCTGCAGCAGGCGTTCCCGGTCGCTGGACTTGAGGTGACGGATGCTGGCCAGGGCGCCCGCCGCCAGGGCCGGCGCCAGCGCGGTGGAAAAGATGAAGCCGGAGGCGAAGCTGCGCACGAAGTCGCACATCGCCGCGGTCCCGGCGATGTATCCGCCCATCACCCCGAACGCCTTGGCCAGGGTGCCCTCGATCACGGTGATGCGGTCCATCAGCCCTTCCCGTTCGGCGACTCCCCCCCCGCGCGGCCCATAGAGGCCGACCCCGTGGACCTCGTCCAGATAGGTCATGGCGCCGTGCTTGTCCGCGACGTCGCAGATGGCCCTGATCGGCGCGATATCGCCGTCCATCGAATAGACGCTTTCAAAGGCGATCAGCTTGGGCCGGCCGGGCGCCGCCAGGCTGAGCTTGCGGTCCAGGTCCGCCACGTCGTTGTGCGCGAAGATGACCCGTTCGGCGCCGCTGTGCCGGATGCCCTCGATCATCGAGGCGTGGTTGGCCGCGTCGGAGAACACCACGCACCCCGGCATCCGCCCCGCCAGGGTTCCAAGCGCGGCCCAGTTCGACACGTAGCCCGAGGTGAAGGTCAGCGCCGCCTCCTTGCCGTGCAGGTCCGCCAGCTCCCGTTCCAGCAGGATGTGGCAGTGGTTGGTGCCTGAGATGTTGCGGGTGCCCCCCGCGCCGGCGCCGCACCGGTCGAGCGCCTCGTGCATCGCCGCCAGGACCTTGGGATTCTGGCCCATGCCGAGATAGTCGTTGGAGCACCAGACAGTGACATCGTGGGTCGTTTCGCCGTGGTGGCGGACGGCGGCCGGAAAGCTGCCGGCCCGGCGCTCCAGGTCGGCGAACACGCGATAGCGGCCCTCTTCGTGAAGGCTGTCGAGCTGGTCGCGGAAGAACAGTTCGTAATCCATGAGCGGCTCGCTCCTCTTGTGTCCACCCGCCCCTCGGGAGCGGTATCAGTGATGCCCGGGGACCGGGCGCGGCAACGTCTACAAATCCAGCGGCAACGGGGTCGGGGTCTTTTCGGAAGCGGGCAGCGCCCAGCGCCAGAGGGCGGCGTCGGGCAGCGGGGTGACCATGAACGCGTGTTCGATCATCGCCAGGGCGGTCAGCGAGAACAGGAGCGAGAAGGCGACGGCGTCGAAAGCCGAAGCGTTCGCGGACAGCGCCCGCCAGGCCAGGACGCCGGCCAGCGCGCAGCCGGCGGTGACGGACACGGGGAAGAGCGCACTCATCGGCCCCTTCCTCAGATAGCTGGTCAGGTGGCGCAGGTGCTCCGGAAAGAAGCTGTCCGTGAAGTTCGGGACGCCGAGGAAAAGGTTCAGCTTGGCGCTGAGCCGGCAGGCGAACAGGATGAGGAAGGTCCACGCCCCCACCGGGTTGGGCCGACCCCAGGACATCGCCACCAGCGCCAGGGCGGTCAGGGCGAGGGCGATCTCGTGATAGATCAGCGTCGACGCCGCCAGGACGAACCGGCGCCATCCCACCGCGCCCGGCGGGCACGGCGCCGCGCGTGGCCCCGTGATCAGGCCGGTCAGGAAGCTCAGTTCGTGCCAGCCCCAGATCAGCACGGCCGAGGTGAAGGCGACCACGGCGCCGGCGGGGGTCGCGCTTCCCATGCCGAAGCCGAGGCCGACCAGCGCCAACAGGGCCAGGACGAACCCGGCGAGCAGGGTGGCGCGATAGGTCCTCCGCGGCCGACGGTCCAGCCACAGGATCGCGCCCGTACTGAACCACCACAGGAACAGGGTGTAGACCGCCGTCGCGCCGATCACCACGAGGCTCATTGGCGCCTCACCAGGCCGGAACCAGGCGCACGGTGGCGGGCGCCGTGTTGCGCTCGACCGGCAGGAGGTAGAGGCGGGCGAAGGTCGCCCCCGCCATGGCGCCGAGGCCGATCCGTTTCAGCGTCCCGACGACCCCGCCCTGGGCCTTCGCGGCGGACATGGCCTGGGTGAGGCTTGCCAAGCGATCCAGCCCCGCGCGCATGGCGGGGCTGCGCATATCCAGCACCACCGGGAACACCTGCCTGGAGATTTCCGAACAGATGCTGAAGACCTTCTGGTCGTATTCGGTGGGATCGAGCCCCAGCGCCGCATGGAACGCCGTCCGGGCGTGATCGCGCACGTACATGGTGGCGTAGACCGACAGCAGGAAGAACCGGATCCAGAGCGTGTTGGCGCCGGTCAGCAGCTTGGGGTCGGCCCGCATCAACAGGGCGAAGGCGTCGCCGTGGCGAAACTCGTCGGCGCACCACTCCTTGAACCACTTGAAGATCGGGTGAAACCGCAGCTCGGGATGCTGCTCCAGCTGCCGATAGATGGCGATGTAACGGGCATAGCCGATCTTCTCCGACAGATAGACGGCGTAGAAGATGAACTTGGGCTTGAAGAAGGTGTATTTCTTGGTCTTGGTCAGGAAGCTGAGATCGACGCCGATATCGTAGTCCTTGAGCGACTCGTTGATGAAGCCGGCGTGGCGCGCTTCGTCCCGGCTCATATATTTGAACAGGGCCTTGATATCGGGGTTGTTCACCCGCTTGACGATCTCGGCATAGAGTACGCAGCCCGAGAACTCCGCCGTCAGCGAACTCACCAGAAAGTCCACGAACTCCTTGCGCAGGTCCGGCTCCAGTTGCTCCAGCCGGTTCTCGAACGCCTGCGTGCGCTTGAAATGGTCGCGGTTGGGGTCGCTGGCCATTTCCGCGATCAGGGCGTCCCACTCGGTGCGGACCGCGCTGACGTCGATCCGGTCCATGGCCTTGAAGTCGGTGGTGTAGAACCGGGGGCTAAGGACCGTGTCCTCCTGGGCCTGCCGGGTGGTGTCGCTGATCGGCTTTACCGACGGTTGGCGGATCGGTTCCACCAGGGGGCGATCGAGGGTGATGGCGCTCACTTGAGACTCCCGGGGGTAAAGCTGACTTCGTAAAGCTCGGACAGCTCGAACCGTGCGGCCAAGCGGGTCCATTGCCGCTCCAGCCAGCCGGCGCGCTCCACCGTGGCGTGGCGGCGCAGGGTCATCTTGTCGCCGAAGCGCACGCGGATCGGCGCGCCGTGGACGCGGACCCGGTCGCCGGGCTGCAGCGCCGGTTCGCCGTCGAGTTCGACGTGGGCGTGCAGGCTCCGTTCGGTGTGCTCGATCTCGATAGTGCAGGGAAGGTCCAGGCGCCGGCGGATCAGGAAGGGTACGGCGATCATGACCGCGCCCCCGGCGAGTTCAGCAGCCGAACGAAGGAGTCGCGGTTGCCCGCCCCGAACGATTCCAGGTCGATGACCCGGCCCGTCGCCGTATCCTCCAGGCTCATGCGGCCGTCCCTGGCCTGGGACAGGCGGAAGGGGGGCGCCTCGCCGATGTGGCGGCTGATCCGGTCGCGGGCCAGGCCGCGCATCACCCCGCGGACGAAGCCGCCCACGCCGGGCTGGATCGTCGCCACCACCCGATCGGTCCGGCTGTTCCGCACCTGGATGGAGCCATCGGCCTGGTCGCTGAACCGCAGGTCCGCCGAGGCGGCCGGTGCGGGCGGCGCGACCGCGACCGGCGCGGGCGTGCTGATCCGCACCAGCCGCACCGCCGTGGTCGCGACGAGGGAAAGACCGACCAGCGCCGCAACCGCAATCAGGGCCCCTCGCGGAAACGGTTCGTGATCCAGGGCGCTCATGGCAATCTCCAGACTAGGCCGCGACGGGGCTGGGTTCGGTGAGTCCGCCGGGGCGGCTCCGATCCGGCGTGGGCGAGGGGCGGGTCATCTCGATGGGCGCCGCCGCCTTCATCGCCGACGCCAGCACCGTCACGGCGGCCTGGACCTCGCCCAGGGCCCGGAAGGTCGGCTGGGGCGCCGCCAGCCGCCAGGGCCGCACATTGGGCCACAGGTGGGCGAAGGCGATCTTGTTGTCGGGCCTCAGCGTCAACGCCAGATCGCCGGCGCCGCCGGCGAGGGTCTTCACCGCCGCGCTGTCGATGATCGTCAGGGGGATGTTGAACGCCTTGGGCAGCGCCACGCCGAAGCGGATCACCACCCGCTTGTCGGTGATGGTGTAAACGGTGGTGCGGCTATAGAGCCAGGCGAGGCCGGCGAGGGTGGCGACCGTCAGCACCGCGATCGGAGACACCAGCAGGACCGACCTCAGCACGGCCGGCAGGGCCTGCCCCTCCGCCACCGAGGCCGCCACGCGCCAAGTGAACATCACCCCGAAATAGGCGGCCACGGCCCGCACATGAAAGGCTTGCTGGGCCAGGGTGGTCCAGCGCGGCGCGCCCTGCCAAAGGATCCGTTCGCCTTCGGGCAGGTGGCCGGGCAGGCCGCGGACGGCCTCGAAATCGTGCTCGCTCATAGGATCGGCTCCACCCGCTTGGCTGTGGCGTAGAGGAACCCGCCGCCATAGTAGGCGCAAACGCGTTCCTCCTCGTCCAGGGTGACCTGGTCGGGGTTGGCCAGGGTAGGCACATCGGCGAACTGCGCGGCCAGGATGGCGTCCACGCGCACGGTGCGGCGCCCCTTGTTGATCACCGCCATGGTCATGGGCAGCAGCACCCGCCGGACGATCGGCGCCGGGCCGACGACGCTCAGGCCCGCCGGCGCCGCGAGACTTGCGGCGATCAGATCGACCTCCAGGTAGCGGATCAGGTATTCCGCCTTGTCCACCCAGACATCGCTGACCACGCCGGCCTCCAGCCCGTCATAGCCGATGACGGTCATGCCGCGGGGATCGGAGGCGGCGCCGTCGATGGAGAAGTCGGTGGCGACGCGCAGCGGCACGATCTTGGGGCCGCCGTGCAGCATCATGTCCGGCGTGCGCGCGCGCTGGGCGAAGGCGCCGGGACCCACCTTGGCGAGCATCGGATCGCCCGTGGGCGCCAGGGGCTCCCCGGACGTGTTCATCCGCCGGGAGGCCGCGAACACCGGGGTCTCGCGGTCGGCGTTGGGCTTGATCAGCGTGCCCTGCCCGTGGGCCAGAATGAAGGTCTTGGGCTTGGCGGTGAAGAACACGCCGCTGGCAGGCTCGAACCGGCCGCTGGCGTCGTCTTCCAGCGGGTAGCCTTCCCTGCGGTCCTCGCGGCGCAGATAGACGATCAGCCCGAAGAAGAACAACACGAAGGCGGTGAGGACCAGCGCCGTCACGTCGAATGTGCCGAAGAATTCTGGATTGTGCATCGGGGCCTCCTATACGGCCAGGTCGGACGGAGATCGGGTAAGCGCGGCAAAGCCGCCGGGGCGAGACTGCGGTGCGCGCGCCGGCGGGTCGGCGGTCTGGTGACGCACCAGCGGCCCGATGGCGGCGAGAGTGATGAACAGCAAGAACAGCTCGATCAGATAGACCGTGGTGTAGCCGGTGGCGGGACCCGCGAGCGTGGAGCCGAGGCGCCCGGAGACGGCGAGCGCCGTGATGGCGTCGCTGAGCAGCCCCCCCGCCGCGATGGCGACGCCGGCCGCCAGGGCCTGCACCGCGCCCCAGGCGCCGAGCGCCAGCCCGGTGGCGTCCTTCTCCGCCATGTTCATCGAGGCGGTGAGGGTGCCGTGCGCGAACAGGCCCGCGCCGAAGCCCACCAGCGTCACGCCGATGGCGAACAGGGCGCCCGATCCCATCGGCGCAGCGAAGATCACCGAGGTGAAGGCCGCGAGGCCCGCCATGGCGCCGAAGCCCGCGACCCGGTAGGGATCGGCGCCCCGATTCAGGACGCGCGCCGCCAGCCAGAGCCCGGTCGCGCCGCCCACCGCCAGCAGCGCCGTCAGCGAGGTGGTGGCGCTCACCGGCAGGTGCAGGACGCGGCCGCCGTAGGGCTCCAGCAGCACATCCTGCATCGAGAAGGCGACGGTGCCCATGCCGATGGCCAGCAGGCGCCGACGGGCCCGACCGGTCCGCATATAGGCGCGCCAGGCGTCGGCGAACGATGGCGCCGCGGCGACCTCTTGGCCGCGGTTCGGGTTGCGGGCTTCCTGCTTCCACAGGGCGATCCCGTTCAGCACCATGGTGAGCAGGCCGGCCCCCTGCACGACCTGGATCAGCCGAAGTTCGCTGAACGGCGACAGCAGGAGGCCGAACAGGACCGCCGAGGTCACCGTGCCGAGCAGCAGCATCATGCACAGCAGCGCGACGACCTTGGGCCGCGCGCGCTCGGGGGCGAGGTCCGTGGCCAGCGCAAGGCCGGTGGTCTGGATCATGTGCAGACCCGCCCCGGTGAGCAGGAAGGCCAGCGCCGCGCCGGCCTGCCCGACGATCGGCGGCCCGTGGCTATCGCCCGAGAGCAGGATCAGCGCGAACGGCATGATCGCCAGGCCGCCGAACTGCAGCATGGTGCCGAGCCAGATATAGGGCACGCGCTTCCAGCCCAGCACCGAGCGGTGGGTGTCCGACCGATGGCCCACCAGCATCCGGAACGGCGCGAACACCAGCGGCAGCGAGATCATCAGCGCCACCAGCCACGCCGGCAGGCCGAGTTCGACGATCATCACCCGGTTCAACGTGCCGATCAGCAGGACGGCGGCCATGCCGACGGTGACCTGGAAGAGGGAGAGGCGGATGATACGGCCGAGCGGTAGTTCCGGCGTCGCCGAGTCGGCGAAGGGCAGCATACCGACGCCGACCCTGCGCCACGACCAGGCTTGTCGCGCCGCCCCGCCCGTCCGCCAGAACGAGGGTTGCGGTTCTGACCAGGCCTTGGGCCAGGCGGGTCCGGGACGGGGGCGGTGCATCGTCAACGCCTTACGAGCTCCAGGGCCTGGGAGGTGTAGAAGCCGCTGGAGATCCTCTGCGTGCGGCCCGTGCGCCACTCGCGCAGCGCCGGCTCGGCGCCGATGGCCTTGCGCAGCCGCGCCTCCACTACCGGCTCGATCGCCGGCGCCCGGTTCGAGCGGGGAAAGAGCCGCCCCACCCCGTGCATGGCCGACAGCATCGGCGTCTGCGGCGCAAAGGTGAACACGATCGAGCCCGTGGTGCGCGGCGCCAGTTCGGCCAGCACCGCCACGATCTGCGGCTGGGCATAGTGGATCAGCGAATCCATCGCCACCACGTGGGCGAAGGGTCCCAGCGCGGGGTCCAGCATGTCGCCCACCTGGAAGTCGATGGCGGCGCGCAGCCCGGCGGGCGCGCGCTCCCGCGCCAGGGCGACCAGGTTGCCGGCGACGTCGATGGCGGTGACCCTGGCCCCGCGCTCCGCCGCCTCCACCGCCAGGGCGCCGGTGCCGCAGCCGGCGTCCAGCAGGGCGCACCCGGCCATGTCGCCCGGCAGCCAGGCCAGGATCGTCGCCCGCATACGATCTCGCCCCTGGCGGACCGTCTCGCGGATTCTGCTCACCGGCGCATCCGAGGTGAGCTGCGCCCAGGCCTTCACCGCCGTGGCGTCGAAATAGGTCTGCAGCCGGCCCCGGCGTTCGGCATAGGTCGCGGCGGTCATCCTTCGACCCCCCTCACTCGAAACCAAGGAATTCAAACACGTCGCGGTCCTTCATGGGGACGACGTCATAGGTCTTGCCGCCGGTCCACAGCGTCGCGGCCAGCTTCATGTATTCGGCGCAGGCGAGATCGACGTCGGGCGTGGAGTCCATCTCGAACAGGGTGGACTTCTTGAGACGCGAGCGCCGGATGGCGTCGAGATTGGGGAAGTGGGCCAGCCGCTCCAGCCCGATCGCGGCGTTGAAGCGATCGATCTCGTCGGTGGCCTCGCTGCGGTTGGCGATCATGCCGCCGAGACGCACGTCGTAGTTCTTCGATTTGGCGCGGATCGCCGCGATGATCCGGTTCATGGCGAAGATCGAGTCGAAGTCGTTGGAGGCGACGATCAACGCCCGTTCCGCATGTTGCAGCGGCGCGGCGAACCCGCCGCACACCACGTCGCCCAGAACGTCGAAGATCACCACATCGGTGTCGTCGAGCAGGTGGTGCTCCTTCAGCAGCTTCACCGTCTGGCCCACCACATAGCCGCCGCAGCCGGTGCCGGCCGGCGGTCCGCCCGCCTCCACGCACATCACCCCGTTATAACCCTGGAAGCAGTAGTCCTCCGGGCGAAGCTCCTCGGTGTGGAAGTCCACCGTCTCCAGGATGTCGATCACCGTGGGGGTGAGCTTCTTGGTCAGGGTGAAGGTCGAGTCGTGCTTGGGATCGCAGCCGATCTGCAGCACCCGCTTGCCGAGTCGGGAGAAGGCGGCGGAGAGGTTGGACGAGGTGGTGGACTTGCCGATGCCGCCCTTGCCGTAGACCGCGAAGACCTTGGCCTTTCCAATCTGGAGCGTGGGGTCCATCTGCACCTGGACGCTCCCCTCCCCGTCGGGACGGCTCCGGCTGACGGTGGTGAACCGTTCCAGATTGCGCGGCATGTCGAGTAGGGTCATGGGGTTTCCTCGTCCATCACGCGGCGGTCGGAACGCCCTCGAGGCGATCCTCGAGTTCGTCGCTGGCCTGGCGCAAAGCCTTCAGCGTGGCGTCGTCAGGGGTCCAGTAGTGGCGGTCGCTGGCTTCGAGGAGGCGCTTGGCCATCCGCGACGAGGCGATCGGGTTCAGCTCGGCCATGCGCCGGCGCATGGCCTCGTCGAGCACGTAGGTCTCGCTGATCTGCTGATAGATCCAGGGATCGACCTGGTGGGTGGTCGCCGACCAGCCGAGGGTGTTGGTCACCTGCGCCTCGATCTGGCGCACGCCCTCGTAGCCGTGTCTGAGCAGGCCCTCGTACCAGCGCGGATTGAGCATCCGGGTGCGGGTCTCCAGCGCCACCTGTTCGGCCAGCGTGCGCACCTTGGCCTCGCCCCCCGTCTGGTCGCCGATATAGACCGGCGCTTCGACCCCCTTGGCGCGCTTCACCGCCCGGCTGATGCCGCCGAGGGTATCGACATAGTGGTCGATGGTGGTGACGCCGAGTTCCACCGACTCCACGTTCTGGTAGGCGAAATCGACCCGCTTCAGGATGCCCTGCAGCACGGCGGACTGGCGTACCGGCGCGCCGGTGCGGCCGTAGGCGAAGCTCTTGCGCGCCTGATAGGCGTCGGCCAGCTCGTCCTCGTCTGTCCAGCAGCCCGCGTCGATCATCTGGTTGACGTTGGCGCCGTAGGCGCCGTCGGCGTTGGAGAAGACGCGGAGCGCCGCGGTCTCCAGATCGCAGCCGTGCTCGTCCTGATAGTCGAGGGCGTGCCGGCGGATGAAGTTCATCGTCAACGGCTCATCGGCGCTGGCGGCCAGGAAGGCGGCCTCGGCCAGCATCCGGGTCTGCAGCGCCAGAAGGTCGCGGAAGATGCCGGAGAGGGTCACCACCACGTCCACTCTCGGCCGGCCCAACTGCTCCAGCGGGATCAGCTCGGCGCCGCAAAGCCGGCCATAGCTGTCGAACCGGGGCCGGGCGCCCATCAGGGTCAGCGCCTGGGCGATCGGGCCGCCCTCGCTCTTCAGATTGTCGGAGCCCCACAGCACCATGGCGATGGATTCGGGGAAGGCGCCGGTGTCGGCGCGATGGCGGTCCAGGATGTCCCGGGCCTGGCGGGCCCCTTCGCGCATCGCGAAGGCGCTCGGGATCAGGAAGGGATCGAAGCCATGCAGATTGCGCCCTGTGGGCAGGATCGCGGGCGTGCGCACCAGATCACCGCCCGGCGCGGGGCGTATGTAGTCCCCATCCAACGCCTGCAGGATGGCGGGGATCTCATGGTCCTGGGCCAGCAGGCGGTCGCTTTCGGCCAGGTCGGCCAGGGCGGCGATGTTGGCCGGTGTCGCCTTGAGGCCGCTGAGGGCGATGGCCGCCTCGGGCAGGGCGCCGTCGATGAGCGCGGCCAATGCCGCCCGCGCGGGGGCGGGCGCGGCGCGGGTCTCCGCCATGGCGACCAGGAGGTCCAGGCGCTCCTCGGCGGACAAGGGTTCGCCCACCGTGTGCAGGCCGCTGGGGATCAGGGTCTGCTCGACCTCGAACACCTCGGCGGCGATGGCCGCGATCACCGCGTCGATCGCACCTTCGCGATTTGCGGTGGCGAGATCGAGCGCCTGGGCCTCCTCGCGGATGGCGGCGGCGAGGGTCGCCCGCTCCGCCGCCGCTTCGGCCGGGGCCGCCCGCCAGCGCTGGATCGTGCCCTTCAGGTCGAGCAGCCCCTTATAGAGCCCGGCCTGGGACACCGGCGGGGTCAGATAGCTGATCAGCGTCGCGCCCGCACGCCGCTTGGCCAGCGCCCCTTCGGACGGATTGTTCGCCGCGTAGAGATAGACGTTCGGCAGGTCGCCGATCAGCCGCTCCGGCCAGCAATCGGCGGTCAGGCCGACCTGCTTGCCCGGCATGAACTCCAGCGCCCCGTGCGTGCCGAAGTGAAGCACCGCGTTCGCCCCGAAGTCCTCCCTGAGGTAGCGATAGAAGGCGGAAAAGGCGTGCGTCGGCGAGAAGCCCCGCTCGAACAGCAGCCGCATCGGGTCGCCCTCGTAGCCGAAGCCCGGCTGCAGCCCCACGAAGACCTTGCCGAACTGCGCCCCGAGCACAAAGATCGAGGCGCCGTTGCTGAGCACCTTTCCGGGGGCCGGCCCCCACTGACCTTCGATCTCCGCCAGATGCCGTTCGCGGCGGATGTGATCCTCGGCCGGGATGCGATGGTGGACGTTGGCGTCCGTGCCGAACCGGCTGGCGTTGCCTTCGACCAGGCGCAGGCGCAGTTCCTCGACCGTCGGCGGGATCTCTACGTCGTAACCACCCGCCTTCAGCGCCTTCAGCGTGTTGTGCAGGGAAGCGAACACCGACAGGTAGGCCGCCGAGCCCACCGCGCCGGAATTGGGCGGGAAGTTGAACAGCACCACCGCGAGCTTGCGGTCCCGCCGCGCCGTCTTGCGCAGCGCAACCAGTTTCGAGACGCGGGCCGCGAGCGCCTCCGCCCGTTCAGGGCAGGCCTGCATCCGCGGCGCGTCCAGGGCGACGGGGAAGTTGCAGCGGCGGCCGCAGCCCTGGCAAGCGCCGGCGGAACTGTCGGAACGGCCGCCGAACACCATGGGCGCGATGGCCCCGTCGAGCTCCGGGATCGCCACCATGATGGTGGATTCCACCGGCGACAGGCCCGCGCTCGACGCGCCCCAGGCTTCGAGGGTCTGGAACTCCAGCGGCTGGGCGGAGACGTAGGGCACGTTCAGCCGCGCCAGCACCGCCTCGGCGGCCTTCGCGTCATTGTAGGCGGGGCCGCCCACCAGCGAAAAGCCCGCCAGTGAGACCACGGCGTCCACCGTGGCGCGGCCGTTCTCCATAAAGAACCGCTCGATGGCGGGCCGGGCGTCGAGGCCGCTGGCGAACGCCGGCACGGCGCGCAGGCCCTTGGCCTCGATGGCCGCGATCACCCCGTCGTAATGACCCGCGTCCTCGGCCAGCACATAGGAACGCAGCACCAAGACACCGACCACGCCGACCGGGTCGGTGAAGGCGGGCAGAGCGTCCAGCCGTTCGGCGATCCGCCCGACTGCGCGCGGATGATAGAGGCCGGTCTCCGGATAGGTTTTGGGCGCCGGCGCGTCCAATCGACCGCGGAGCCCCCGGCGCGGGCCGTCGGCATATCGCCCGACCAGGAACCGGACCATGGCCGCGAGATTGTCCTGCGACCCGGACAGCCAGTATTGCATGGTGAGGAAATAGGCGCGCAGATCCTGGGCCGGGCCGGGGATGAAGCGCAGCAGCTTGGGCAGGCGGCGCAGCATGGCCATCTGGCCTGCGCCGGAACTCTTGCTTTTCGAGCCCCTCAGGCGCTTCAGCATCGCCAGGGGTCCCTTCTCGGATCCGTCCATACGGAACGAGCCGAGCTTGGTCAGCCGGATGATCTCGCCGGCGGACATGACGCCGATCATGGCGTCGCACTGCTCCCGACGGGCCTCCAGCGCCGGAAGCAGGGCGCGGACCTGGTCCTCGATGAACAGCATGGTCAGGATGATAATGTCGCCCGCGCCGATATCGGCGATGCAGCGGGCCAGTGCGGTGCGATCCTCCGCCCAGTCGGTCGCCGCGTGCAGGGTCAGGGTCAGGCCGGGTATACCGGACGCGAGATCAGCGGCGGCGCGCTTGAACACACCATTCAGGTGCCGGTCGAGCGTCACGACCACCACCCGGATGGGTGTCGGCGCAGCCGGGGCGCTAGCGGGCGAAGTGGCTGCGCGCATCGTACAGGGTCTCGATGTGGATCAGGCAGAGTCCGCGGTCGGCGGCGAAGGCCTCGGTGTTGCGGCGCGCCTTGCCGCGCACGAAGAAGGGGATCTTGGAAAGCTCGTTCTGGGCTTCGGCGGTCCAGACGATCTCGGCGTGGCTGGAGGCGGGGCCCTCCGGCCGCACCGCCACGCCCGGTGCGGAATGCCCGGCGCCGAGGTGCGAGGGGCCGGCGGCGTCGCTGAACTCGAAGTCGTCGCGGAACATGGTCAGGAGGTGCTCCTCCAGACCCATCACCAGGGGGTGGACCCACGTGTCGAAGATCACGTTGGCGCCCTCGAACCCCATCTGTGGCGAGTAGCGCGCTGGGAAATCCTGCACGTGCGAGGGGGCCGAGATCACCGCGCAGGCGATGCGCAGGCGCTTGGCGATATGCCGCTCCATCTGGGTGCCGAGCACCAGTTCGGGCTGCAGCTCGGCGATGGCGCGTTCGACCTCGAGATAGTCCTCGGTGATCAGCGCGGTCAGACCGTACCGCTCGGCGGCGGAGCGCACCTCCCGGGCGAACTCGCGATTGTAGCATCCGAGGCCGACCACCTCGAACCCGAGTTCCTCCGACGCGATGCGCGCGGCGGCCATGGCGTGGGTCGCGTCGCCGAAGATGAAGACGCGCTTGCGGGTCAGGTAGTTGGAGTCCACCGACCGCGACCACCAGGACGAGCGCGCGCCCGCGGGCGACAGGGCCGGCGTGGGATCGACGCCGGCGACCTTCGCCACCTCATGGATGAAATCCCGCGTCGCGCCGAGGCCGATCGGCACGGTGCGCACCTGCGGCTGGCCGTAGGTGCGCTCCAGCCAGGCGGCGGCGACACCGGCAATCTCCGGATAGAGCACCACGTTGAAGTCGGCGTCGGGAAGGCGGCGCAGGTCGTCCGGCGTCGCGCCGAGGGGGGCGGTGACGTTCACCTCGACGCCCAGCACGCCCAGCAGGCGCTCGATCTCCACCACGTCGTCGCGATGGCGGAAGCCGAGGGCGGTGGGGCCAAGGACATTGCAACGCGGCCTGGAGCCTTCGGGGCGCGGCGAACGGGGCGCACCATTCGTCGTCTCTGTTTTCGCCGCGAGGGTGCGCACCATCTGGAAGAAGGTCTCCGCGGCGCCCCAGTTCTCCTTCTTCTGATAAGAGGGCAAATCCAGCGGCATCACCGGGATGGGCAGGTTCAACGCGCGGGCCAGGCCGCCGGCGTCGTCCTGGATCAGTTCGGCGGTGCAGGACGAGCCGACGATCATCGCCTGGGGTTGGAACCGGTCGTAGGCGCCCTGGCAGGCGGTCTTGAAAAGCTCGGCGGTGTCGCCGCCGAGATCGCGGGCCTGAAAAGTGGTGTAGGTGACCGGCGGCCGCGCGTCGCGGCGCTCGATCATGGTGAACAGCAGATCGGCATAGGTATCGCCCTGGGGCGCGTGCAGGACGTAGTGCACCCCCTTCATCGCCGTCGCGATCCGCATCGCCCCGACGTGGGGCGGGCCTTCGTAGGTCCAGACCGTGAGCTTCATGGTCAAACCTTCAGCAGGTCGCGGCGAAGCAACGGCCGGGCGAACAGCCCCGCCAGATCGCCGGCCTGGTCAAAGCCGTGGATGGGGGAGAAGACCAGCTCGATCGACCACTTGGTGGCCATGCCCGCCGCCTCCAGCGGATTGGCGAGCCCCAGACCGCAGACCACGAGGTCCGGCTTGAGGGCGCGGCAGCGGTCGAGCTGTCGGTCGACGTCCTGCCCTTCGGACAGCAGAACCCCCGCGGGGAGCTGCTCCAGCTCTTCGGAAAGCAGGTCCCTATGCAGATAGGGGGTGCCGATCTCCACCGGCGCCATGCCGAGTTCCTGCGACAGGAAGCGCGCCAGCGGCGGTTCGAGCTGGGAATCCGGGAATAAGAAGACGGTCTTGCCGCCCAGGGTTTCGCGATGCCGCTCGAGCGACCGCTTCGCCCGTTCCCGCCCCGGCGCGACGGCGCGGTCGAAATGCCCGGTATCGATGGTCCAGGCGTCGGCGGCGGCCTTCAGCCACGCGGTCGTACCCTCGGCGCCGAAGGGAAACAGGGCCGGCAACCGGACCGCGCCGCGATCTTCCAGCTTTTGCGCCGTGTCGCCGAGGAAGGGCTGGGCCAGCAGGAACCGGGTGTTGGGGCCGATGGCGGGGATCTCGCCCGACCGGCGCGGCGGGAAGAAGTCCACCCTCGAGATGCCGATGTCGTTGAACAGGCGGCGGAACTGGTCCTCGACGATGTCGGGCAGGGTTCCGACCACCAGAAGGGACGCCTCGGCGCCGGCGGCGGTCTGCGGCGCTTCGGGGATCAGGGCCGCGAGACAGGCGTCCTCGCCCTGGGTGAAGGTGGTCTCGATGCCGCTGCCCGAATAGTTGATCACCCGCAGGGCCGGGGCGTATCGGGCGGTGAGCCGCGAGGCCGCGCGCGACAGGTCCAGCTTGATCACCTCAGACGGGCACGAACCGACCAGGAACAGCATCTTGATATCGGGCCGGCGCGCCAGGAGTTCATCGACTACCCGGTCGAGTTCTTCGTTGGCGTCGGCCATGCCGGCCAGATCGCGCTCTTCCATGATCGCCGTGGCGAAACGGGGCTCGGCGAACACCATCACGCCCGCGGCGGACTGGATCAGGTGGGCGCAGGTGCGCGAGCCGACCACCAGGAAAAAGGCGTCCTGGATTTTCCGGTGAAGCCAGACGATGCCGGTAAGGCCGCAGAACACCTCCCTCTGGCCCCGCTGACGCAGCACGGGACCTGTCGTCGTGGCCGCGCCGGCGATGGGGGTTATGGCGTTCACCGGCGTCCCGACCTAAGCCGCCAGGCCGGCCGGATCGGCGGCCTCGAGCCGGGCCGCGCGCAGCTTCAAAAGGAACTGCGACGCGTTGATGGCGTAGGCCGCGTAGGCCGCGACGGCGATCAACATTTGTTGAACGTGGGTTCCCCAGCCCAGCAGCAGGGTGGCGAGATAGGCCGTCTGCAAGCCCAGGACGAGGATGCTGAAGGCGTCCTCCCAGAAGAACGCCTTGGCGAACAGCCACTTGCCGAACACCACCTTTTCCCAGATGGAGCCGGTGATCATGATCGCATAGAGCAAGGCGGTCTTGACCAGGATGGACGCGGTGGCGACGCCGTATCCTTGGCCCGTGGCCATGTATCGGACGATCAGCGTCAGGCTGACGGCGAAGGCCAGAAACTGGATCGGGGCCAGGATCGCCTGGACGATGGTCCAGGGCGTAGCGTCACGGCGCAGCCGCTCAGCGGGCGTATACAAGGGCTGTCTGGGTGGCTTGCCGGCCGGTTTGGCCTTTTTGGACAGATCGACTCCCGGGCTCGCCTGGTCGGTCCAAGCCGTATGCGTGCCCACGGTGGTCAACCCCATATGGGCGCTCCACGGGCAGGGGGCGATCACGTCGAGCCAGCCGTTCAGGGCCCCCTGAAGCTCATGGCCAAGGCCAGGCTTTTCCTCTTGCCGCGCGTGGTTTTGGGCCTTCTCTCGCACCTCGAAGCCGTCAGCAAGTCGGTTGCAGGTGCTGGCTTTCATGGCTGAACTCCGACCAAGAGGGCGCCGTCGATTTGCAGCCTAGGGCGAGCGCAACAGCAGTGTCAAGTTGATAAGACGTCTAGTTTGATTGACACTCGGGCGGCGTTCATATTTCATTTGCTAGACGCCAGACTTCGTGATGACCTTCGAGCGGGGCGGAGCCCGATGCCGGATCGCCCCAAGGTTGGAGGGCCGACGCGCTGTTGCCTTGTGGTTGTCGAGACCATGCTGCAGGTCGATGCAAATGGACATTCAAAAGGCCGGCTCCCTTGTCTGAATTCGAGAATAGTGGCGTTGGATTTGAAAGAAGCGTGACAGCGAAGGCATAGTAAAAAAGATCTTCGCGCTCATATTGGGAGTTAGGAATGGCTGGATTCCCATCACTGCTGGACAGCGCAATTAGAAGTTGGATCAAGCATGATCCGCCCCCTTCCAGAGGCTTTCTGAAGTCACGGTCTTTCTTGAAGATCGCGAACGCGGCGCCCGCGTCGACAACCAACACCAGTCATGCCGCGGACCTGGCGCGGATGGTCGAGGCCGAGATCATTCCTCGCCTTATGCTGGTGCATCGCGAGGCGCCGCCCGCGCCCGAGGCGGACGTTCAGGACCCCCGCCTAGGGCCTGGAACGACGGAGTCCTTTACCCGGATGGTGCTGTCCGAAGAGCCCGAGTCGCTGATCGCCTTCGTTGGGTCGCTGCTGCAATCGGGCGTGCCGATGGAGACCGTCTATGTCGATCTGATGATACCCGCCGCGCGCCTGCTGGGTGATTATTGGCTCGACGACAGCGTCTCCTTCGCGGACGTGACCATCGGGCTCGGCAGGCTTCAGCAGGTGGTGCGAACCCTGCGATGGCAGTCGCCGCAGGCCTATGGGCCCGACCACTCGGCGCCTTCCGCCCTGTTCGCGCCCACGCCGAGCGAGCAGCACACCTTCGGGCTATTCATCATCGAGGAGTCCTTCCGTCGCGCCGGCTGGCGGACATGGATCGAAACGTCGGGATTCCAGGAGGACACCGTCGATATGGTCCGGCATCACTGGTTCGATCTGATCGGCCTCAGCGCTCACGCCGAGGACCAGGCCGAAGAGGTCGCCTCGACCATCGCCGCGGCCAGGAAGGCGTCCCGAAATCGGGGCCTGTTTGTTTTGGTGGGAGGTCGCCTATTTATCGAGAACCCTGAGCTCGTTTCGGCGGTTGGCGCGGACGCTACGGCGCCAAACGGCGGCGAGGCCTTGCTTGTCGCTGACAAAGCAATAAGGCAGCTCTCGCTTAATGCATGACGATTCGACCGATATTTGAAGGTGTAGGCAGGATATGGATGCGGACACCGCCCCACCCTCTTCCACGACGACTCTCTTTTCACGTGGTGTCCTGGGAAATCTCGATTCCGTGGCGGCCGAACGCGTCGCGGCGGCGGGGGGCGATGTCGCGCTGATCATTGATCGCGAGGGCGTGATCTGCGACCTTGCGGTGAGCAACGAGGCCATCGCGCGGGACGGCGCGGATTCCTGGCTGGACCGCCGCTGGTCCGACACCGTCACCCTGGACAGCAAGAACAAGGTCGATGAGCTGCTGCGCGACGCCGTGCGCAACGGTCCGACCCGATGGCGTGAGGTGAACCAAGTCACGCCCAGTCAGAAGTCCCTGATGATCCGCTACACCGCGGTGGACGCGGGCCGCGACGGGCAGGTGATCGCCATCGGCCGCGACGACCGCGCGACGGCGGCGGTTCAGCAACGCCTTGTGGAGGCCCAGCAGGCTCTGGAACGCGATTATTCACGCATCCGCGATGCGGAGTTCCGCTATCGGCTGCTGTTTCAGATGTCGGGCGAGGCGGTGCTCGTCGTCGATGCCGCGACCAAGAAAATCAGCGAGGCGAACCCCGCGGCCGAGGCCTTCGTCGGCGCCGGAAAGCCCTTGGTGGGCGAGCCTTTCGCGAAGATTTTCGCGAAGGCCAGTCAGGATGACGCCGCCTCGCTGCTGACCGTGGCGCAGTCCACCGCGCGGACGAACAGTTCCCAGATGCGCCTGTCCGGTGCGCATCGCGACTTCCTGGTCTCCGCCTCGCTGTTTCGCCAGGACCGGGCCTCCCAGTATCTGGTGCGCCTAACCCCCGCCGAACATCATCCCATCGCGGCCGACTCCGGTCCCGATCTGAAGACGGTCATCGAGCGGATCCCCGACGCCTTCCTGATCACGGACGACTCCCTGAAGATCCTGACCGCGAACGAGGCCTTCCTCGATCTCGCGCGGATCGGGACGCTGGAGCAGGCCACCGGCCAATCGCTCGCCAGGTTTATCGGACGCGCGGGGCTCGACCGGAACATCCTCATCGACAATCTGCGGGCGCATGGCAGCGTCAAGAATTTCAGCACGCTGCTGCGCAATCAGTATGACGAGCAGGAGGATGTGGAGGTTTCCGCGGTCGCCGTTCCAGGACCGGAGACCCACTTCGGCTTCACGCTGCGCACGGTGAGCCGCCGACTGAACGACCGATCACAGAGCGCGCCCGAACTGCGACGCTCTGTGGAGCAGCTCACCGAACTGGTGGGACGGGTGACGCTGAAGGACCTGGTCCGGGAGACCACCGACCTGGTGGAGCGGCTTTGCATCGAAGCGGCCCTGGAGCTAACCAAGGACAATCGCGCCTCCGCCGCCGAGATCCTGGGCCTTAGCCGCCAGAGTCTCTACTCCAAGCTTCATCGCTTCGGACTCGGAAATCTGAGCGGCGGCGAGGACGCCTGAGGCCCCACACGGGGCCGACCTCACACAGATTTGACCCCAAGCGTTGACGCTCGCGACCGTCAAACGGAATTGACACCTTTGTGGGTCGATTGTACCCGTGAGGGATGAGCGATTTAGGTCTCGCCCTCGACGCACCGCCGCAACGGATTCCAGCGGCGTCGGCGGTGTTGCAACTGCTCAAGCCCGTAACCTGGTTCGCGCCCATGTGGGCCTTCATGTGTGGGGTGGTCTCTTCGGGTGTGCCTTTGCCGTCTCACTGGGCGGTCGCCGTCGCGGGAATCGTGCTCGCGGGCCCAGCCCTGTGCGCCACCAGCCAATCCGTCAACGACTGGTTCGACCGCCATGTGGACGCCATCAACGAGCCGGGCCGGCCGATCCCCTCGGGCCGTATTCCCGGACGCTGGGGCCTGTGGATCGCCGTTCTATGGACCGGCCTGTCGATCCTGCTCGCGGCGACCCTCGGCCGATGGGTCATCGGCGTAGCGCTGGCCGGTCTGGTACTGGCCTGGATCTACAGCGCGCCGCCCATCCGGCTGAAGCAACGCGGTTGGTGGGGGCCGATCTCGGCGGCGCTCTGCTACGAGGGGTTCGCCTGGTTCACCGGCGCCGCGGCGATGACCGGCGCCCTTCCCCACGGCCGCATCATCACGCTCGCCGCGCTCTACAGCTTCGGCGCCATCGGCATCATGATCCTGAACGACTTCAAGGCGATCGACGGCGACCGGCAGATGAATATCCTGTCGGTGCCGGTGGATCTCGGCGCGGATAACGCCGCGTGGCTGTCCTGCATCATCATGGCGGCGCCGCAGGTGGTGGTCACCGCGCTGCTGATCGCATGGGGCCAGCCGTTCCACGCGGCCGCGGTCGCCGTCTCCGTGATCGTGCAGTGCGTGCTGATGGTGCGCCTGCTCGGCGACCCAAAGACCTTCGCCCCCTGGTACAACGCCACCGGCACCCTGCTCTACGTGCTCGGCATGTTGGTGAGCGGATTTGCCATCGGCGCCCATTCCGGAGTTCCCTCATGACTGCCAAACCCCTGGGCGCAACCGCGCCGCTGGGCTGGATCGGTATTGTCCGGCTGGGCCTCGTGCAGAGCGCCCTTGGAGCCATCGTGGCCCTGACCACCTCGACCCTCAACCGCGTGATGGTGGTCGAGGCCGCCATGCCGGCCATGCTGCCCGCCGCGTTCGTGGCCTGGCACTACGTGATCCAGCTTTCGAGGCCGCGCTGGGGCTACGGGTCCGACATGGGCCACCGGCGCACGCCTTGGATTATCGGCGGCATGGGCGTTCTGGCGCTGGGGGCGATCCTCGCCACCGACGCCACGCTGATGATGGCCGCCGCCCCCGCCGCTGGTATCGTGCTCGCCCTGGCGGCCTTCACCATGATCGGCGGCGGCGTTGGCGCGGCGGGGACCTCGCTGCTGGCGCTGCTGGCCACACGGGTGGCCCCGATCCGGCGTCCGGCGGCGGCGTCGATCACCTGGATCATGATGATCCTCGGCATCGTCGTGTCGGCGGGGGTCACCGGCGCACTGTTGCAGCCCTTTTCGGCGCAGCGGCTGGCGCTCACCGCCTCCGGCGTCGCGGGCATCGCCTTCGTCACCGCCCTGCTCTCGGTCTGGGGCGCGGAAGGTCGGCCCGGCGCCGCCCCAGCCGTCGCCGAGGCCCAGCATGGCGCAAAGGCGCCCTTCAAGGAGGTTCTCGCCGAGGTGTGGGCGGATCCCCTGGCCCGGCGGTTCACCATCTTCGTCTTCGTCTCCATGCTGGCCTACAGCGCCCAGGAGTTGATCCTCGAGCCGTTTGCCGGTCTGGTCTTCAAAATGACCCCCGGGCAATCGACCCAGTTGTCCAGTATGCAGCACGGCGGTGTCCTGTTGGGGATGGTTCTGGTGGGCGTCCTCGGCTCGCGCTTCAGCGACCGGAAAAGCCTCTGGATGCGCCGGTGGACCATCGCCGGCTGCGTCGGGTCGGCGGTGGCGTTGGCGGGGATGGCCTTGGCCAGCGTGATCGGGCCGGCCTGGCCTCTCGCCCCGACGGTGTTCGTGCTGGGATTCGCCAACGGCGTCTTCGCCGTCTCCGCGATCGGGTCGATGATGGGCCTGGCCGGCGCCGGCGGGAAGTCCCGCGAGGGGGTGCGCATGGGCGTCTGGGGCGCCGCGCAGGCGGGCGCCTTCGCCATCGGCGGCTTCCTTGGCGCGATGGGCGTGGACCTGATGCGTGGCCTACTACACCAGAGCGGACCCGCCTTCCTGTTCGTGTTCTGCGCGGAAGCCATGGTGTTCCTCGCCTCCGCCGTTCTGGCCGGCAAGCTGGAGGCGGCGCCGTCCCGCCCCACCGGCGCGCCGCAGGATCTCGCCCCGGCCGGCCAACTCGGCGGAGCACACTGAGATGTCCCCGACACTGGAGACCTATGATGTGGTCGTCGTCGGCGGCGGCCCGTCCGGCGCCACCGCCGCCCATGACCTGGCGCGGACGGGCCGCTCGGTGGTGCTGCTCGACAGGGCGGGGCGGATCAAGCCCTGCGGCGGCGCGATACCCCCGCGCCTCATCCGCGACTTCGACATTCCCGACTCGCTCCTGGTGGCGCGCGCCACCGCCGCCCGCATGGTCTCGCCCTCCGCCCGTGCGGTGGACATGCCGATCGAGGGCGGCTTTGTGGGGATGGTGGACCGGGACGTGTTCGACGAATGGCTGCGCGTCCGCGCGGCCGCCAGCGGCGCGGTGCGGCGGACAGGACTGTTCGAGCGGATTGAGCGCGACGCCGATGGTGTCGCCGTCGTCTGCTATCGCCCCAAAGGTGAAGCCGACGACCGGAAGCTCATCCGGATTCGCGCCCGCTCGGTCATCGGGGCGGACGGCGCTCGCTCGCAACTGGCGCGCCAGACCATCAAGGGCGGCGGCGAGACGCCCTGCGTCTTCGCCTATCACGAGATCATCCGTTCACCGACGAACGGGTCGGCGGGGTTCGACGGCGGCCGGTGCGACGTTTTCTACCAAGGCCGCCTGTCGCCGGATTTCTACGCCTGGATCTTTCCGCACGGCGAGACCGCGAGTATCGGCGTCGGCAGCGCGCGCAAGGGTTTTTCCCTTCGCGGGGCGGTAAAGGCGCTGCGTGCCGGGACCGAGCTGCAGCACTGCCAGACCGTGCGTACCGAAGGCGCGCCGATCCCGCTTCGTCCCCTCAAGCGTTGGGACAATGGCCGCGACATCGTGCTGGCCGGCGACGCCGCCGGCGTGGTGGCGCCCGCGTCGGGGGAGGGCATCTACTACGCCATGGTCGGCGGCCGGCACGCCGGCGAGGCGGTTGACGATTTCCTGACCACCGGCGACGCCCGCGCGCTCGGTCTCGCCCGCAAGCGCTTCATGAAATCGCATGGGCAGGTATTCTGGGTGCTCGGCATGATGCAGCATTTCTGGTATCGGAGCGACAAGCGGCGCGAAGGCTTCGTCAAGATGTGCGCCGATCCCGACGTGCAGCGGCTGACCTGGCAGGCCTATATGAACAAGGAACTGGTGCGCGCCGATCCCGCCGCCCACCTGCGCATCTTCCTGAAGGACATGGGGCATCTTCTCGGCCTGACGCGGCCTACGCCGGTCCCGGCCACCGAGGCGCCGTGACGGACAAGCGGCCCTTTCCGTACCGGGCCGTTCTGGTCGCCGCCGCATCCGCGCTAGCGGTCGCCGCTATCGGCGGCAGCCTGACCATGATCGGCCCATGGTACCGCAATCTGCACAAGCCGGCCTGGACGCCGCCCGACGTCGCCTTCGGGGTGATCTGGACCTTGATCTTCGCGCTCGTCACGGTTTCCGGTGTGACCGCCTGGACGGGCGCGCGCACGCAGACCCGGCGAGAATGGATCATCGGCCTGTTCGCCCTGAACGGCTTTCTTAACATCCTGTGGAGCCTGCTGTTTTTCCGCCTGCAACGGCCGGACTGGGCGCTGATCGAGGTGGCGCCGTTCTGGCTGTCGATCGCTGTATTAATCGGCTTCATCGGGCGGTTTTCGCGGCTGGGAAGCGTGCTGTTGACCCCCTATCTGGTCTGGGTCTCGATCGCGGCGCTCCTGAACTACGACGTCGTCCACCTCAATCCGCCGTTTGGTCCGCATTGAGGTCAGCCGGACGCTTCAGGTGTTGAAGGCCTTCTTCGCGAGCGGCCACGCGGTCGATCTGGTGCTCGTCGTCATCCTGGCGGAGTTCCTCTTCCTTTCGGTTCGCGGCCGACGGCGCCCGCATCGCAGATCCCTGACCGAGCGGGTTCTGGCGTTTGCTCCGGGGGTCTGCCTGCTGTTGGCCTTGCGTGCGGCCCTGACCGGCGCGGGGTGGCCATGGGTCGCCGCGGCGCTGGCGGCGTCGTTGCCGTTTCACCTCGCCGATCTGGCGCGCCGCCGCCTCTGACCGCCGCATCGCCGGTCACGCCTTGTACAGCCGCTCCCCCGCGTCCGCGTGGATGCTTCGGCCCAAGCGTTCGCCCAGCGCCGCCGCCGCCGCTTCCGTGGCGCATGGCTCCTCTGCCGTTCTTCGCCAGCGGTGGATACCGTCGGGGGTCAGCGCTTCGCCGATGAAGCGCATTGCTCCGTCCGACCAGCGGCCGAGCGCCGCGATCGGGGTCCGGCACGAGCCATCCAGAGCGGCGAGGAAGGCCCGCTCCGCGGTGATTTCAAGCCGGGTCTGAAGGTCTTCGACCGGCGCCAGCACCGCCGCCATGTCGTCATCGCCGCGCCGCGCGGTGATGGCCAGGGCGCCCTGCCCCCCCGCGGGAGGCGATTCCGCAGGGTCCAGCAACGCCTTCACGTGCCGCTCGAGGCCGAGGCGCCGCAGGCCGGAATAGGCAAGGAGGGTGGCGTCCACCTCGCCCTCGGCCACCTTGCGCAGCCGCGTCTCGACATTGCCGCGCAACATGCTGATCTGGAACGTTGGGCGCAGGGACAGGAGTTGCGCTTGGCGGCGAAGGCTGGCGGTGCCGATCCTGGCCCGTTCTTCGAGATCGAGCGGCGACCGCGCCTCGACCGCGCAGATCAGGGCGTCGCGCGGGTCCTCACGCGCCGGTACGGCGGCCAGTGCGATGGCGTCCGGCAGTTGCGTCGGCAGGTCCTTCATGGAGTGCACCGCCAGGTCGATGCGGCGATCCAGCATCGCCTCGTCCAGTTCCTTGGTGAACAGACCCTTGCCGCCCGCCTCCTGTAACCGGCGATCCTGGATTCGGTCCCCCGTGGTCACGATAGGGACAATCTCGAACGTCCGGCCAGGATTGGCCGCCGCCAGCGCGTCCCGCACCTGACCGGTCTGCGCCAGGGATAGGGGCGAGCCGCGGGCGCCGATGCGGACGGAGGGCGGTGAACTCATTCGGATATTCGCTGTTATGAGGGTCGCTTGATGATGTCGATCAGGGCCGTCAGGTTTTTCGGCGGGGTCTGCGGCGTTATGCCGTGGCCGAGATTGAAGATGTGCGGAGAGGGCCGGAACGTCTCGATGATCTGGCGCGCGCCCGCCTCCAACGCCGCGCCGCCGCAAATCAGGAGCTGTGGATCGAGGGCGCCTTGCAAGGCCATCTCGTCCGGCGCCGCGGCGCGGGCGAAGGCGGCCGGGGTCTGGGTGTCGACCCCCAGGGCGGTGACGCCGGTCTCCCGTGCATATCGTCCGAGCAAGGCCCCCGCGCCGCGCGGAAAGCCGATCACCGGAACGGTAACCCCGAGGGCGCGCAGCCGCCGCATCAGCGCCCGCGTCGGCGCTATGATCATCCGCTCGAACAGCGGTTCCGGCAGGCCCTCGGACCAGCTTTCAAAGATCTGCAGGCAGTCGGCGCCCGCCGCCACCTGCGCGGCCAGATGTTGCGCGGTGGCTTCCACCAGAAGGGCCAGCAGGGCATCCACGTCAGCGGGGCGTTGATAGGCCGTGCGCCGCGCCACGTCCTTTTCGCCGCCTTCGCCCTGGATCATGTAGGTGGAGACGGTCCAGGGGCCGCCGGCGAAGCCGATCAGGGGTATGGTGGGGGGAAGCGCTTCGCGCAGCCGCCTCACCGTCTCATAGACCGGGGCCAGGCGCGGGACGACCTCGTCGGCGCCGTCGAACTGCCACGTCTCCCGCTTGCAGAGGGGGTCGAGCCGCGGCCCCTCGCCCTCGACGAACCAGACCTTGTGGCCGAGGGCGTCGGGCACCACCAGAATGTCGGAAAACAGAATGGCGGCGTCCAGATCGAACCGACGCAGAGGCTGCAGGACCGCCTCGACAGCGAGATCGGGCGAATAGCAGAAGGCGAGGAAGTCCTTGGCCTTGGTGCGCAGCTCGCGATATTCGGGCAAATAGCGTCCGGCCTGGCGCATGATCCATACGGGGGGCGGATCGACACGCTCACCCATCAGAACACGGATCATCGCTTGATCGGCCATCGGTCTCGCCTGCTGTGACACGCTATTCAACGCTCGGTCCCTGCCGGTCATGCGCCCGCAGAATGCCGCTGCGGATGCGTCTGAGGAACATCCAGACCAGGAAGATCACCACCGGAGCCGCCAGTCCGGTGGCCAGGGTCGGGTTGAGGCTCGGGCGGACCACGGCCGCCCCTTCCAGCAGGAACTTCAGGAGTCCGAGCGCATAGTAGGAAATTGCCGCCGCGGACAGCCCTTCGACGGTTTCCTGGATTCTGAGCTGCAACTGCGCGCGCCGATCCATGGATTCCAACAGCCGCGCATTGGTGGCCTCCGCCGCCACGTCCACGCGCGTGCTGAGCATCTGGGCGGTGCGCGCGATGCGGCCGATGACGTCGCGCTGGCGTTCGGCCGTGGCCTCGCAGGTGCGCATGGCGGGCGCCAGGCGCCGCTCCATGAACTCGCCGATGGTGGGGCGCCCCGCCAGGGTGTGCTCGTTCAACTGTCTGATCCGCTCGCGCACCAGGCCATGATAGGCGCGGGATGCGGAGAATCGGAAGCCGTTGCTGCCTGCAAGCGCTTCGGCCTGTCCCGCCAGCACCGCGAGACGCGACAGCAGAAGCCGATCCGCCTCCACGTCGCCGGTCTCGGTCACCTGAAAGGCGGCGTCGGCCGCCTCGGCTTCCATCTGTGCGATGGGCCCGGCGCTGCCGGTGGCCAGGGGGAAGGCCAGAAGCGCCATCAGGCGATAGGTCTCTATTTCAAATAGCTGCTGCAGGATTCGGCCCGCCGTGACCGCCCCCCCCGACTGCTGCACCAGGACGAAGCGGGTGAAGCCGTCCGGCCCGGGACGAAAGTCCGTATACGCCTGCAGTGCGCCGCCCGCGACCTCGGAAGCGACCAGATCGTCGTCGGAAAGCACCAGCGCCGCGGGCGCCGCATCGACCAGCGCCACATGCGCGGCCGCCAACACCTCTCCCGGCAGGCTGGCCAGCCAGTCCTGCGGAACCAGATCGAGCGCGGTGGCGGTAAAGGTGGCCGGGTCGACGTCGGCGGCGGGGCGGAACACAGTCCAGGTGGAGACCTCCGTGTGGCGTTCCCAGCGCAGGCGCCACGCCCCGGCGTCGAGAATGCACCAGCGCGCTTCGGGGCCGGGCTCCGCCGCGCCGATCTTGCGGCACAGCGTCGCCATATGGGTGCGGTCGGCCTCCACACCGCCCTCGCCCGAGATCGTCGCGATACGCGCGGCCAGCAGCGGCGCCTGGACCGGGGTGGAGGGACGCGCGTGCGCCTCCGCCATCAGGCGGTCCCTGTCGGCATGGAAGCGCCATAGCTGCGTCGCTGGCATTCTGCGGTCGATCCATCGATGTTCGGCGGCGTGGCGTCAATGGAGGGGTTTGACATGCACGCGACGCGTCAGACCACACCATTTATCCGTTCAGGGGAAGGGTGGCTCCCGCAACGGCGTTGCTTTACGGTTTGTCCGAAGCCAGGGGCGCTTCGGGAGATCGAGTTCTAGAATGCGAAGGGCATATCCGTTTTCGGCGATCGTCCGCCAGGACGAGATGAAGCGGGCCTTGCTCATCGCCGCCGTTGACCAGCGGGTGGGCGGCGTCATGGTGTTCGGCGATCGCGGCACGGGCAAGTCCACCGCCGTCAGGGCGCTCGCCGCGCTGCTTCCGCCGATCAAGGCGACGGCTGACTGCCCCTACCACTGCGATCCCAAGGCCGATGCCGGGAGTTGCCCGATCCACGGCGAGGCGGCGGGCGGTCCAAGATCCAGGACCGAATTGGTCGGCACGCCGGTGGTGGATTTGCCGCTCGGCGCGACGGAGGATCGTGTTGTCGGCGCCCTCGATCTCGAGCGCGCCCTGACCAGAGGCGAGAAGCGGTTCGAACCTGGGCTCCTGGCGCGAGCCCACCGGGGGTTTCTCTACATCGATGAAGTCAACCTGCTTGAGGATCACCTCGTGGATTTGCTGCTGGATGTGGCGGCGTCCGGGGAAAACGTGGTGGAGCGTGAGGGACTGAGTGTGCGCCACCCGGCGCGCTTCGTCCTGATCGGCAGCGGCAACCCCGAAGAAGGAGAGCTTCGCCCGCAACTGCTCGATCGCTTCGGCCTGTCCGTCGATGTGAAGACGCCCGCCGATCTGACCGACCGTGTCGAGGTGGTGCGCCGGCGGGACGCTTTCGACCGCGACCCCGAAGCCTTCACCGAAAAATGGGCGGCGACCGACGCTGCGCTAGGCGCACAGATCGCCAAGGCGCGCGCCCGCCTCGCCAGGATCAAGGCGCCCGAGAGCGTGCTGGAGGCGGGGTCGCGGCTTTGCATGGCGATCGGATCGGATGGCCTGCGCGGCGAACTGACCCTCCTGAAGGCCGCCAGGGCCCTGGCGGCGCTGGACGGGGCCACGGCGGTGTCCGAACGCCATCTGCGGGACGTCGCCCCCATGGCCCTGCGTCACCGCCTCAGGCGCAATCCTCTCGACGATGCCGGCTCCACGGTACGGATCGAGCGGGCCATGACCGAACTCTTCGGCGCATGACCCGCGCGGACCCCGCCTGTTCGGTCTGGTCCGACGCGATGCTCGCCGCCGCCCTGTTCGCCGTCGATCCAGGGGGGCTCGGCGGGATCGTGCTGAGAGGCGGGCCCGGCCCGGCGCGGGATCGCTGGATGGCGGCGATGCAGGCGCTCCTGCCGACGGATGCGCCCGTCCGCCGCGTGCCGGTTCGCATCGAGGACGATCGCCTGCTGGGCGGCCTGGACCTCACCGCCAGTCTCGCCGCGGGCCGGCCCATCGTCGAGCGCGGGGTGCTGGCCGCGTGCGACGGCGGCGTGGCGATTCTCAGCATGGCGGAACGCATGGAGGACGCGGCCGGCGCGAGGCTGGCCGCGGTGCTCGACAACGGCGAGGTGGTCATCGAGCGGGACGGGCTGGCGAGCCGCCTTCCCGCCCGCCTCGGCCTTGTCGCCCTCGACGAGGGGCTGGAACCCGACGAACGTCCGCCGGACGCCCTGCTCGACCGCCTGGCGTTTCGCATCGACCTCAACGATGTCGGCTGTCCCAACCGGGGGGGCGGCGCCGACCTCTTCGACCGGGCTTCCATAGTCGATGCCCGAGGCAGGCTTCCGGCGATCGCGCCCGCGGCGGACGCCATCATCCAGGCGCTGTGCGCGACGGCTGAACGCTTCGGCCTGGCCTCCAGCCGTCCCGCGCTCCTGGCCCTCCGTGCGGCGCGAGCCCATGCGGCGTTGGCGGGACGGATGGCGCTTTCCGCGGAGGACGCGGCCGTCGCCGCGCGCCTGGTGCTGGCCCCTCAAGCATTGATCGTCCCGGCCGAAGCGTCCCCGGAACAGGCCGAGGACCCCGCCGCGCGGCCTCCGGAGCCGCCCTCGGATTTGGCCGGCGCGCGCGACGGTCCCGAGCCTGAAGCCAGCCGCGAGGAGGCGACCCTGGATGCCGAAATGACCATCGCGGCCATCCAGGCGGCTCTCCCCGAAGGCCTGCTCGATCGGGTCGGGCGCGATGGCCGTCGGCCAGCACGGTCGGCCGGGCGCCAGGGCGCGGGTGCGTCCGTCAAGTCGGCCGGGCGAGGGCGGCCGGTCGGGTCGCGCCATGGGGCGCTTCGGGGCGGCGACCGGCTGAACCTGCCCGAAACGCTTCGCGCGGCGACGCCTTGGCAAAGGCTGCGATCCTCCGGGCCGGGGGCTGTGCGCGTCCAGGTTCGCCAGGAGGATTTCCGCATCCGCAGGTTCGTGCAGCGCCAGGAGGCGACGACGATCTTCGTGGTCGATGCGTCGGGGTCGGCCGCCTTCCAGCGGCTGGCGGAAGCGAAGGGCGCGGTGGAGCTGCTGCTGGCCAAGGCCTATGTCTCGCGCGCCAGGGTCGCCCTGGTCGCCTTTCGAAATACGGGGGCGGAGCTGCTGCTGGAGCCCACGCGCTCCCTCACCCGGGCCAAGCGCAGCCTTGCCGACCTGCCGGGCGGCGGCGGCACCCCTCTGGCGGCAGGACTGGAGGCGGCCTTGCAGCTGGCGCAGGCGGAAAAGGCCAGGGACCGCACGCCGCTGATCGTTATCCTCACGGACGGACGCGCCAACATCGGTCGGAGCGGCCTGCCGGGCCGTGCGGCGGCGGAAAGCGACGCCATGGCCGCGGCGCGCGGCGTGCGGGAGGCCGGGGTGGGGGCGGTGTTCATCGACACTTCGCCCCGCGCACAGCCGGACGGCGATCGATTCGCCGGCGCCATGGGCGCGGTCTACGCGCCCTTGCCCTACGTGGAGGCGGAGGCCGTGTCCGACCTCGTGGCCGGCCTGCGCACGGCGCGTCGCTGAAGCCCCGGCCGATGTTCACGCCGAGCGCCTATCCGGACTGGAACAGGGAGGGACAGGACTGGCCCCATCGCGGCGCCAGCCGGTTCGTCGTCGCGGACGGATTTCGCTGGCATGTGCAGGTCATGGGCGCGGGGCCTCCGATCCTGTTGGTCCACGGCACGGGGGCGGCGACCCACTCATGGCGGGATATTGCGCCCCGCCTCGCCAGGGACTTCACCGTCATAGCGCCGGACCTGCCGGGCCACGGCTTCACCGAGACGCCGGGCGGCGACGGCCTCTCTCTGCGCGGCATGGCGCGCGGCGTCGGCGCGCTTCTGGCCAAGCTGGACATCGAGCCCGCCGTCGCCGTCGGGCATTCGGCTGGCGCCGCCATCGCCGTGCGTATGGCGATGGACGGCCGTTTCGTCGGCGGCGTCGTCAGCCTGAACGGCGCCTTGCAGCCGTTTCCCGGCGCGGCCGGGCGGCTCTATCCCGCCATGGCGAAGGCCATGTTCCTGAATCCTGTGGCCCAGCAGGTGTTTCTCTGGCGCGCCACGCGCCCGGGCGCGGTCGCCCGCCTCATCGAGAGCACGGGGTCATCGATCGATCGGACCGGGCTGCGGTGCTACGAGGCGCTGATGAGGACGCCCGGCCATATCGCCGGCGCGCTCGGCATGATGGCCCGGTGGGACCTGCACGGCCTGCAGGCCGATCTGCCGGCGTTTTCCCGGCCGCTCACCCTGGTGGCCGGTGACCACGATCTGGCCGTACCGCCACGGGTCGCGGAGGAGGTCCATGCCATGATCCCCCACAGCCGCTTCATCCGGCTGCCGGGCCTGGGGCATCTGGCGCACGAGGAATCACCGGAGCGCGTCGCCGCCATCGTGCTCGACGCGGCGGGCGCCGACCCCGGCGCGGATTGATAGAGCGGCGCGCACCGTCGCTTGCCTAGCCCCCAAAGCAGTCTTAGTGTCAGCTTATGTTGACACTCGATGAGCGGCCGAAGGTTGACACCACCCCCCCTGACAGGCGACCGCACGCGGTGGTCGTCGGTAGCGGCTTCGGCGGTCTGGCGGCGGCGATCCGGCTCGGAGCGCGCGGTTACCGGGTCACGGTTCTGGAGCGGCTGGACGCGCCGGGCGGGCGGGCTTCGGTGCATCGCCAGGACGGCTTCACCTTCGACGCCGGCCCGACCATCGTCACCGCGCCCTTCCTGTTCGAGGACCTCTGGCGCCTGTGCGGCCGCGACATGGTCGACGACGTGGACCTGCGCGCGGTCGATCCCTTCTATCGCCTGGTCTTCGATGACGGCGAGACCCTCACCTGTCATGCCGATGCCGCCGCCATGGAGACGGAAATCGCCCGCGTCTCCCCCGGGGACGTGGCGGGATATCGCCGGTTCATGGCCCGCAGCCGGGAAATCTGCCGCCTGGGGTTCGAGGAGCTGGGCCACGTTCCCTTCATGTCCGTCGGCGATCTCGCGCGCCAGGCGCCGGCCCTGCTGAAGCTAGGCGGCCACCTCACCGTCTTCGGCCTGGTCTCACGCTACGTGAAGAACCCCAAGGTCCGCATCGCCCTCAGCTTTCACCCGCTGTTCGTCGGTGGAAATCCGTTCGACACCACCGCCGTCTACTGCCTGATCGCGCATCTGGAGCGGCGGTGGGGCGTGCATTTCGCCATGGGGGGCACCGGCGCCCTGGTGAACGGGCTGGTGGGGCTGATCCGGCGGCAGAACGGGACGATCCGCTACCACGCCGAGGTGGACCAGATCGTGGTGCGCGACGGCGCCGCCCGCGGCGTTCGGCTGGTCTCGGGAGAGACCATGGCCGCCGACATCGTAATCTCCAACGCCGACGCCGCCAGCACCTATCGCGACCTTCTGCCGGCGGCGGTACGGCGGCGCTGGACGGATCGCAAGCTGGACGCCGCCGACTACTCCATGAGCCTGTTCGTCTGGTACTTCGGCACGCGCCGGCGTTATCCCGACGTGGAGCACCACACCATACTGCTCGGGCCGCGCTACAAGAGTCTGATCGCCGATATCTTCCGCGGCCGGTCGCTGGCGGAGGACATGAGCCTCTACCTGCACCGCCCCACCGCTACCGATCCGTCCCTGGCGCCCGCCGGCTGCGACGCCTTCTATGTGTTGTCGCCCGTGCCGCATCTGGACGCCGATATCGACTGGACGACCCAGGCGGAACCCTATCGCCAGGCCGTGGAGCGCCGGTTGTCCGACACCCTGCTTCCCGGCCTTCAGGTCGAGATCGCCACTTCCCGCGTCACCACGCCGCTGGATTTCCAGGACCGCTATCGCTCGATCAAGGGCGCGGCGTTCAGTCTCGCCCCGACCCTTCTACAAAGCGCCTGGTTTCGGCCCAACAATCGGAGCGAAGATGTCAAAGGCCTCTACCTTGTCGGCGCGGGAACCCAGCCCGGCGCCGGCCTTCCGGGTGTCCTCTCCTCCGCGCGCATTCTCGACGCCCTGGTCCCAGATGCCCTGCCGGTCCGATAGACGCCCCTGGGCGCAGCCGGCGGACAGCGCCGCCTGCCGCGAAATGATTCGCACGGGTTCGCGGTCGTTTTTCCTGGCGTCCCTGTTGCTGCCGGAAACCGTGCGGGAGGCCGCCTACGCCTTTTACGGCTTCTGCCGGCTTTCTGACGATGCGGTGGATGTGGAGGGCGGGCAGTCCGACGCCGTGGCGCGGCTGCGGGTCAGGCTCGACTGCATCTATGCCGATGCGCCGGCGCCCGAGGCGGTGGACCGCGCCATGGCGGATGCGGTCTTGAGGTTCGCCATCCCGCGCGTCCTCCTGGACTCGCTGCTGGAAGGGCTGGAGTGGGATGTTTCGGGGCGCACCTACGAAACCCTTTCGGACGTCCAGGACTATGCGGCACGGGTCGCAGGGTCGGTGGGGGCCATGATGGCGGCCCTGATGGGTGCACGTTCGCCCGATCTGGTCGCTCGCGCCTGCGATCTCGGCGTCGCCATGCAACTGACCAACATCGCCCGCGACGTGGGCGAAGATGCACAACTCGGCAGGCTGTATCTCCCGCGCGCGTGGCTGCGCGAGGCGGGGGTTGATCCAGACGCCTGGCTGGCGACGCCGGTGTATCGCCCTGAAATCGGCGCGGTGGTGGCGCGCCTGCTTGAGCACGCAGATACGTTGTACCGGCGCGCCGACACCGGGATCGCCAATCTGAACCCAGCCTTCCGCCCGGCGATCTTCGCGGCGCGGAGCCTTTATGCCGAGATCGGCGTGCGGTTGACCGCCCGAGGACTCGACTCAGTATCGCGACGCACCTCGGTTCCGCTGAGTCGCAAGGCCTGGCTGGTGACGCAGGCCATGCACGCCGCCGCGCGGCGCAAACCGGTCAGCCCAGCCGGAGCCCCATTGCCCGAGACCCGGTTCCTCGTGGACGCGGTCGTCGCCGAGACGGGCCGACTGAGCGCGACCCTCCCTCGCCGGAGGCGCGGCGCGCCGGACGATCTGCTGTGGCTGATCGAGCTCTTCGCCAATCTGGAAGGTCGCCGTCGCGCGCCACGCCGGCTTCCCTCATCTGCCGGCCCGCTCTCCAGCCTGTAGCCGGGGCGGGCGGCGCACCGTCAGAGTAGGGGCGACCATGGGCACAAACACGCTTTTCATAGCCGAATTGGTCATCTTCGACGGCGCGGCGGTGGGCTGGGCGGCGTGGGAGTTCTGGAAGATCAGGCCCGGCAAACCGCCGAAGGCGGACGAGCCCAGCGCCTTTTCCCCTACCCGAAACAAGCCCGCCCCGACCCAGCCCGAACTACCAGATCCGCCGCGGCATCCTGAAAGGGAGCATGGCCCGGACCAGGGGTGAGCGCAGGCGATCCAGCGACAGGCTCTCGTGCACGATCTGCGCCGGTTCGCCCCCATAGGCGCCATTGAAGGCGGAGCGGGTGTAGAACGGCGCATCTTCCAGCGTCCGGCGCAGTATGGGCGGGGCGCCGGCGTCGCCTCGCACCCTGCGCGTCATCCGCCAGAACGACAGACGCTGGGCGTGCGCGGGCGGCGCTTCGATCCGCTCGACCTCGCCGCCGGTCCCCACCCGCAGGGCCAGGGCCGCCCGGTCTCCATCCCTTCGTTCGACGTCGTAGAACAGCAGGGTATCGCGCGGAAGGTGCGCCCGCGACCAGTCCCAGCCGATGAAGCCGTTCTCCAACGGTTCGTCGCCGCTGTTGGTGTCGAAATAGCCCTGACCCCGCCAAGCGCAGGAGGGATGACTGAGCTTCACCTCGACCTCGGCGCGGGGCGCGATCGGACGCCACAGATGGCGACCCGCGCCGTCGATGGCGAAGGTGTCGCCGACCATCGCCGTCGGATGCAGGCGGATCGTCCCGCGGAGGGGGGCGGGAATCGGGGCGGCGACCTCCTGAAAGTCGATCCGCAGCGCCCCCCGGTCCCATTGCAGACTGCTGGGCCCGATGGACAGCCCCTGCGCCTCCTGATGCAGCGCGTGGCGCCGCCGCTCCGTCATGGCCCAGTGCTGACCCCTGGTCCTGTAGAGTGCGACATTGACCGCGCAGTGATCGTAGGGATCGGCCCAGCCGGACCACGCATAGTAGGGCGAAAACACGCTGCCGATGAAGGCGATTATGGTGACGCCGAACTCGCCGTCCTCGCTCAGGGCGTCGATGTACCACCAGCGATAGCCGCCCTTCGGAACCGCGACGTCGAAGCGCGGTCCCTCGTCAGCCGGGCCGCCGCCAACCGTCCCGATAACGCCGCCATCGGTACGCCGGCCCCCGGATGGGCCCCCCCGCCCGCGAGGTAAAGGCCCGGAATCCCGGTTCTCGCGCCCGGCCGTTGGAACGCCGCCGCCCAGCCGTGGGTCGCCTGCCCGTAAAGCGCGCCCCCGGTCGCCGGGAACAGGCTGTTGAACCCGTGCGGCGGCGTCATCGTGCCACACTCGCGGCCCCGCTCCACCGTCAGCCCGCAACGGTTCAGGTGATCGAAAACCCGTGTTTCGCATAGGGAGAGCTCCCGTTGGTCCATGGCGGCCCGGTCGCCGGTCGCGGGCGCATTAACCAGGACAAGCAACCGTTCCGCACCAGACATTTCAGCGCCGTCATCGCCACGATCCTGTGCGCAGACATATACGGTCGGGGCGCGGGGGAGGCGCTCGTGGGTGAAGATGTCGTCGAACTCGGCGCGGTAGTCGTCGGAGAAGAAGACGTTGTGGCGGTGCAGCGGAAAGCCGCCGGTTCGCGTATTGAGCGCCCAGGTGACGGCCGAGAGGGAGCGCGCCGCATTCGGCCTGAGCCGCGAGCGCCGCGCCACGTCCGCGCCGAAGGCCCCCGCGGCGATGGCGGCGGCGCCGGCGTTCGCGACCACGGCGTGGGACGCCAGAGGCTCGCCGTCGGCCAGCGTGACGCCCGAGGTCCGCCCCCCCGCCACGACAATGCGTTCGACATGCGCGCCATAGCGAAACCGCACGCCCAGCGACAAGGCCAGGGCCTCCAGCGCGTCCGCAAGCTTTTGCATCCCGCCTTCGACGGCCCAAACGCCCTCCTGCTCCACATGAGCGATCAGCATCAGCGTGGCGGGCGCCGCAAACGGGGAAGAACCGCAATAGGTGGCGTAGCGGCCGAACAGCTGGCGCAAGCGGGGATCGCGGAAATGATCGCCGAGCGCCTTCCACAGGGTGTCGAACGGCCGAAGCGCAGAGAGGGCGGCGAGGTTGGCGAAGCCGATCCTGCGGCTGAGGCCGATGGGTCCGGTCTGCTGTTCGGTCAGGAAGGCGCCTCGCAGGGTCTCGAATATGGTCCGCGCCTCGGCGCTGAAGGCCCGAAATCCCCTAGCCTCGGCGGCGCCGGCGAACACGCCGATGGCGTCGGACGACCGGTCGATGTCGGCGAAAAGGTCCAACCCTTTCCCCTCGCCCCAACTGTGCCGCGCCAACACCTCGAGCGGCTTGAGTTTGAGGTGGCTATCCAGGGATGTTCCGGCCGCTTCAAACAAGGCGTCGAACACCCAGCGCATGGTGAAGACCGTGGGTCCGGCGTCGACCCGCGCGCCCGCGACCGTTACCTCGCGCATCTTGCCGCCCGCCGCCTTCGCACGTTCGACCACCGTGACGAGGAACCCCGCCGCGGCCAGATCGATGGCGCAGGCGAGACCGCCCACACCGGCGCCGATGACGATCACGTGCTCGCGAGAAGTCGGCGGAAAAGAGTTCATTGATCTGGACGCTATCATGTGTCTAGTTTGAATGACACTTCGGCGATCTATCGCTGACGGCGGGAGTTCAACCCATGACGGTCGCCCTCAGAATCGAAGCTGCCCTCGAAGCCGCCGTCGTGCGCGGCGATCAGGGGGCCGCCCCGCCGAAACTGGCCGCCGCGTTGCGACACGCCGTCTTTCCGGGAGGCGCAAGGGTCAGGCCGCACCTCTGCCTGGCGGTGGCCGCGGCCTGTGGTGACGACCAACCGGCGCTCGCCGACGCCGCGGCTGCGGCGATCGAATTCCTGCACTGCGCCTCACTAGTCCATGACGATCTTCCCTGTTTCGACAACGCGGAGACCCGGCGCGGAAAGCCGTCTGTCCATGCGCTATTCGGCCAACCGCTCGCGGTTCTTGCGGGCGACGCACTGATCGTCATGGCCTTCGATGGTCTTGCACGGAGCGGCGCGAGTGCTCCCAACCGGCTGCCGTCGCTTCTTTCCGCCATAACGCGGGGCGTGGGTATGCCGACCGGAATCGTCGCCGGCCAGGCGTGGGAGAGCGAACCTTTCACGCCGGTCGAGCCCTATCATCGCGCCAAGACCGGCGCCCTGTTCGTCGCGGCGACCACGGCGGGCGCGCTGGCGGCGGGATCGGATCCCGGACCCTGGCGCGAACTCGGCGAGAAGCTGGGCGCCGCCTATCAGGTGGCCGACGATCTGGCCGATGCGGTATCGAGCGAACAGGTGTGCGGCAAGCCGACCGGGCAGGATGCGGCGCTCCAGCGCCCGAACCTGGTGGCGAAGCTCGGCCTTAAGGGCGCCTACGCGCAATTGGAGTCCCTGGTGGGAGAGGCGGTCGTGGCCATACCCCCCTGTGGCGGGGCCCAGGAACTGCGCGATCTGGTGCAAATGCAGGCGATGCGCCTTGCACCCAAGCAGCTCGCTCTCAGCGCCGCCTGATCGGGCATGGCTGGGCCGGGATGGCGCGACGCTGCGCTGGCCTGGCGTAACCGGCTTCTGGCGAACCCGCGTTTCCAGCAGTGGGCCGCGGATTTTCCGCTCACCCGGCCGGTGGCGCGGCGGCGGAGCGAGGAATTGTTCGACCTCGTCGCCGGGTTTGTCTATTCGCAGACCTTGTTCGCCTGCGTTCAGCTCGGCCTGTTCGAGCGCCTGGCCGAGGGCCCCAAGACCGGAGCCGCTCTGGCGCACGCCATGGATCTGCCGCTCGACGCCGCCCAGCGCCTGCTTTCCGCCGCGGTCGCCCTGCGCCTCGTCGATCGCCTCGGACCGATGCGTTACGCCCTCGGACCGCACGGCGCGGCGATTCTCGGCAATGCGGGTCTGACGGAGATGATCGGCCATCACAGCCATCTTTACGCCGATCTCGCCGACAGTGCAGGCTTGCTGAAGAGCGGCAGGGGCAGCCTCGCCGCCTACTGGCCCTACGCCACCTCATCGGCGCCGCGCACGGAGGGCGCGGAGGGGGTGGCCGCCTATTCCACGCTGATGGCCTCGACCCAACCCGCGGTCGCGGCAGAGATTCTGCGCGCCTATCCCTTAGGCCGACATCGCCGACTGCTTGACGTCGGCGGCGGCGAGGGCGCCTTTCTGGCCGCCGCCGGCGCGCAGGCGCCCCACCTCGACCTGATGCTGTTCGATCTGCCCGCGGTCGCCGAACGCGCCGAGGTGCGGCTTTCCCGGGCGGGCCTCCTCGGTCGCACCGAGATTCATGCCGGTGACTTCCTGGCCGACGCCCTACCTGGGGGGGCCGACCTCATCACCCTGGTGCGGATCCTTCACGATCACGACGAGACGGACGTCGTGGCCCTGTTGCGCAAGGTTCGAGCGGCGCTGCCTGCCGACGGGACACTGCTGATCGCCGAGCCGATGGCCAGCGACGCCGGCCGCAATCGCATGTCCGACGTCTATTTCGCCTTCTATCTCCTCGCCATGGGGCGTGGCCGCGCGCGAACGCCGCGCGAACTGTTCGGTCTCCTGCGAACGGCGGGCTTCCGCCGGATGCGAGGCCTGCGGACCCGCAATCCGTTTCTGCTGCGCGCCATCGCCGCCCAACCATGAGGTGGGCGGCGATGGGATCATTCTGTTGTCGGAGGTTTGAATGGACACCTTGGCCGTCGTACTGGAAGAGCCCGAACGGCTGTCGCTTCGCCGCCTCGATCTGCAGGACGCCAATACCGACGACCTTGTCGTAAAGATCGACTGGAGCGGCATCAGCACCGGCACCGAGCGGCTGCTTTGGAGCGGCAGGATGCCGCCGTTCCCGGGCATGGGCTACCCGCTGGTGCCGGGCTACGAGTCGGTGGGGCGCGTGATCGACGCCGGCGCCAGCGTCCGGGCGCGGATCGGCGAACGGGTGTTCGTGCCGGGATCGTCAGGGTTCAAGGATGCCCGCGGACTCTTCGGCGGCGCCGCGCGGCGGGTGGTGGCGCCAAGCGCCCGCGTGATCTCCATCGCCGATTCCCTGGCCGAGCGAGGCGTACTGATCGCCCTGGCCGCCACCGCGCGGCACGCCATCGCCTCTGGCCGGGATGCGCCCGACCTGATCGTCGGGCATGGCGTGCTCGGACGCCTGCTCGCCCGGATCGCCATCGCCGAAGGACGTCCGGCGCCGACGGTGTGGGATACCAATCCGGCCCGGCTTGCGGGAGGGGATGGCTATCAGGTGATGCATCCGGACGCGGATGACCGGCGGGACTATCGCGCCATCTACGACGCCAGTGGCGACTCCCAGCTGCTTGACGGGCTGATCGCCCGCCTCGCGCGGGGCGGTGAGGTGGTTCTGGCGGGGTTCTACGACCAGCCCTTGTCCTTCACCTTTCCGCCCGCCTTCATGCGCGAGGCGCGGATCAGGATCGCCACCGAATGGGCGCCGGAGGACTTGGCGGCCACGATCCTGCTGATCGATTCAGGCCGGCTGTCCCTGGACGGCCTGATCACCCATCGGGCGAGCGCGATCCAGGCCCCCGACGCCTATCGCACCGCCTTTACCGACACGTCGTGCCTGAAAATGATCCTCGATTGGCGGGGGTGCTGCTGAACGCCCGCGCCACCCCCGTCACACCGTACATTTAAATTGACATATGAAAGCGTCAATCTAAGTTTACACAATCGAATGAGCCGGACTCGCATCGGCGCCGGTTTTTCCAAGGTGAGCACATGAGCGTAACGCTGATTGACCGCCGCGCCCTTCGCGAAGAAGCCTTGGTGGAGCCCGATCCGGTACACACGGGCGAGGTGACCAAGGAGACCCAGGTCATCGCCATCTATGGCAAGGGCGGGTCGGGGAAGAGCTTCGCCCTTTCCAACCTCAGCTACATGATGGCCCAGCAGGGCAAGCGGGTGCTGCTGATCGGCTGCGATCCCAAATCCGACACGACCTCCCTGCTGTTCGGCGGCAAGTCGTGCCCCACCATCATCGAGACCTCCGCCAAGAAGAAGCTGGCTGGCGAAGAGGTGAAGATCGAGGATGTCTGCTTCACGCGCGACGGGGTGTTCGCCATGGAGCTCGGCGGGCCGGAAGTGGGTCGCGGCTGTGGCGGGCGTGGGATCATCCATGGCTTTGAGCTGCTGGAGAAGCTGGGCTTCCACGACTGGGGCTTTGACTACGTGCTGCTCGATTTTCTGGGCGATGTGGTCTGCGGCGGCTTCGGCCTGCCGATCGCCCGCGACATGTGCCAGAAGGTGATCGTGGTCGGCTCCAACGACCTGCAGTCCCTTTACGTGGCCAATAACGTCTGCTCGGCGGTGGAGTATTTCCGCAAGCTCGGCGGCAATGTCGGCGTCGCCGGCATTCTGATCAACAAGGACGACGGCACCGGCGAGGCGCAGGCCTTCGCCGAGGCGGTGGGCATTCCGGTCCTGGCCTCGATCCCGGCAAACGAGGACATCCGCAAGAAGTCAGCCAACTATCAGATTATCGGGACGCCCGGCGGCGAGTGGGGCTCGCTGTTCGAGGCCCTGGCCGAGAACGTGGCCGAGGCGCCGCCGATGCGGCCAAGGCCCTTGACCCAGGATGGACTGCTGGGCCTGTTCTCCCCCGAACAGACGGGCGGCGATTATGCGCTTCGGCCGGCCACCCAGGCCGACATGCGCGGCGGCGTCTTCGCCGAAAAGCCGTCCCTCGAAATCGTCTACGACGCGGTTTGACGATGAGCCTGGACCCCTCTCCTCCCGATTCCGGCGACCCCTACGGCGCATCCGGCGACGGCGGCGGGGCGGGCTGCCACGGCGGAGCGGACAAGATGCGCGCGGCCGCGGCGAGCGCGGGCAAGTCCGAGGTTCTGGAACGCTACGCCGCCGACTATCCCCAAGGCCCGCACGACCAGCCGCAAAGCATGTGCCCGGCGTTCGGCTCCCTGCGTGTCGGTTTGCGGATGCGGCGGACGGCGACGGTGTTGTCCGGGTCCGCCTGCTGTGTCTACGGACTGACCTTCACCTCGCACTTCTACGGCGCCCGCCGCACCGTGGGTTACGTGCCGTTCAATTCCGAGACGCTGGTCACCGGCAAACTGTTCGAGGACATCCGCGAGGCGGTGTTCAAGCTCGCCGATCCGGCCCTCTATGACACCATCATCGTCACCAACCTCTGTGTGCCCACCGCGTCCGGCGTGCCGCTTCAACTCCTGCCCAAGGAGATCAACGGCGTGCGGATCATCGGGATCGACGTGCCGGGCTTCGGCATCCCGACCCACGCGGAAGCCAAGGACGTGCTCGCCGGCGCCATGCTGAAATACGCGCGCACCGAAGCCGAACAGGGCCCCGTCGCGGCCCCGCATCAGCAGAGCGCCAAAGAAACAGGGCGCCCCACCATCACCCTTCTCGGCGAGATGTTTCCGGCCGACCCGGTCGGCATCGGCATGATGCTGGAGCCGATGGGACTCGCCGCCGGTCCGGTGGTTCCGACCCGCGAATGGCGCGAACTCTACGCGGCGCTCGACTGCGCGGCGGTGGCGGCCATCCATCCGTTCTACACCGCCTCGGTGCGGGAGTTCACCACGGCGGGGCGGCGTGTCGTCGGCTCCGCGCCCGTGGGCCGCGACGGCACGGCGGCCTGGCTCGACGCCATCGGCGCGGCCTGCGGCGTCGCCCAGGACAAGATCGACGCCTCCAAGAACAAGTTCCTCCCCGCCATCGGCGGCGCCCTCGCCGCCTGCCCGATCGAGGGCCGGATCACGCTCTCGGGTTACGAAGGCTCCGAACTGCTGGTCGCCCGTCTGTTGGTCGAGAGTGGCGCGCAGGTGCCCTACGTCGGCACGGCCTGCCCGCAGACCCCGTGGTCGGACCCCGACCGTGAGTGGCTGGAGTCGAAAGGCGTGCGCGTGCAATTCCGCGCCTCGCTGGAGCAGGACCTCGCCGCTTTCGAGGAGTTCGGCCCTGACCTCGCCATCGGCACCACGCCCGTGGTCCAGCACGCCAAGCAGAAATCGGTCCCGGCGCTCTACTTCACCAACCTGATCTCCGCCCGGCCGCTGATGGGGCCGGCGGGCGCGGGCTCCCTGGCGCAGGTGATCAATGCGGCGCTCGGCAACAGGCACCGCTTCGACCGGATGAGCGCCTTCTTCGAAGGCGTCGGCGCCGGCCACGCCGCCGGCGTCTGGGAAGATACGCCCGTCGACCGGCCTGAGTTCAAGGCGCGCTACGCCAAGACCATGGCCGCCTCGCGCGCCGCGGAAGAGGCGGTCGGCTCATGACCCTGGTCTTGGATCACGATAGGGCCGGCGGCTATTGGGGCGCCGTCTATGCCTTCACCGCCATCAAGGGTCTGCAGGTAATCATCGACGGCCCGGTGGGCTGCGAGAACCTGCCCGTAACCTCGGTATTGCACTACACCGACGGCCTGCCGCCCCACGAGTTGCCCATCGTCGTCACCGGGCTCGGGGAGGAGGAGCTCGGCCAGACCGGCACAGAGGGCGCCATGAAGCGCGCCTGGCGCACCCTGGATCGCAACCTGCCGGCCGTGGTGGTCACCGGTTCAATCGCCGAGATGATCGGCGGCGGCGTGACGCCCGAGGGCACCAATATCCAGCGGTTCCTGCCGCGCACCATAGACGAGGACCAGTGGCAGAGCGCCGACCGCGCGCTCACCTGGCTCTGGACCCAGTTCGGCCCCAAGAAGGTCCCGAAGTTCCGGCCCCGCGAGGCCGGCGAGAGGCCCAAGGTCAATATCATCGGGCCGATCTACGGCATGTTCAATCTGGCCTCGGACCTGGCCGAGATCCGCCGCCTGCTCGAAGGGGTGGGCTGCGAGGTGAACATGGTGTTCCCCCTCGGCAGCCATCTGGGCGACGTGCGCAAGCTCGCCGATGCGGACCTGAACGTGTGCATGTACCGCGAGTTCGGGCGCCAGCTGTGTGAAGTGCTGGAGCGGCCTTACCTCCAGGCGCCGATCGGGCTGGACTCGACCACCGCCTTCCTGCGCACCCTCGGCGAACTGGTGGACATCGATCCGGAGCCGTTCATCGAGCGCGAGAAGCACACCACCATCAAGCCGATCTGGGACCTTTGGCGCTCGGTGACGCAGGATTTCTTCGGCACCGCCAGCTTCGCCATCGTCGCCAACGAGACCTATGCCCGCGGCGTCCGCAATTTCTTGGAGACGGACCTCGGCCTGCCCTGCACCTTCGCCTTCGGCCGCACGGCGGGGGTAAAGACCGACAATCAGGCGGTCCAGAAGGCGATACGCGAGACGCCGCCCCTGGTGATGTTCGGCAGCTTCAACGAGCGCATGTACATGGCCGAGGCCGGGTCACGCGCAGCCTATGTGCCCGCGTCGTTTCCCGGCGCCATCATCCGTCGCCATACGGGCACGCCGTTCATGGGCTATTCCGGCGCCACCTATCTGGTGCAGGAGGTCTGCAACGCTCTCTTCGACGCGCTCTTCCACATCCTCCCCTTGGCGGGGCAGATGGACAAGGTCGAGGCCACGCCCGCCAGGAGGCACGTGGAGCTCGCGTGGGACGACGAGGCCAAGGCGGCGCTGGACAAGATCGTCGAGGCGCAGCCGGTTCTGGTGCGCATCTCGGCCGCCAAGCGGCTGCGCGATGCGGCCGAACGCGGCGCGCGCATTTCTGGTGAGACACGGGTCTCCAAGAGCCGCATCGCCATCGCTCACGCCGGCTTGATGGAGGGACAGGCGGCATGACCGCACCGTTCACCGCTCCGGGCAAACCGCCAGGCTCCGCCGCTGGACGCGCGTCGCCTGCATTGACTTGGGACCACGGGCCGCAATCGCTTCGGCCGGGCTCACACAGGATGTCGCGATGATGGTCGTCGCGGCAGACAGCGCTGGAAAGGCCGATCCGCCTGCGGGGAAGCAACAGCGGGATTGGAGGACAAGTCATGCCGGAAAGAGACGTCGATAGTTTATCCGGCCTCACCGAGGCCGAGGCCAAGGAATTCCACAGGATTTTCCTGGGGAGTTTCATCGGCTTCACCGTGATCGCGATCATCGCGCACGTACTCGTCTGGAATTGGCGGCCTTGGCTGCCCGGACCCGGCGGCTACGCCGAGCTGACGCAAGGCGTGAAGCTCGCTCATCAAGCAGTCATGTCGTATTTCTCGTAAAGGAGAACAGGAATGTGGAGGCTATGGTTACTCTTTGATCCGAGACGCGTACTGGTCGGACTCTTCGTTTTCTTGTTCACCCTGGCGTTGCTGATTCACTTCATCCTGCTCAGCACGCCGCGGTTCAACTGGATCGAAGGGCCTACCGCCAAGCACGCCGCTCCGGCGGCGGCGGCGTCGCAACTGCTCACGCCGGGCCCCGCCCAGGCGTCGGTCGGGCACGCCTAGTCGTTCGGACGTCAATCGACTTTGGAAGGGGAAGCGGGCGTGCGCCGGCCTGGTCCGGCGCCGCCCGTAACCCGGATTTTTAATCGCGGGTAGCGGCCCGCGACCGGACCATAAGGGGCGGAGGCACCAAGATGGCGCTGCTGAGCTTTGAACGGAAGTATAGGGTCCGAGGAGGCACGCTTCTGGGCGGCGACCTGTTCGACTTCTGGGTCGGACCCTTCTACGTCGGATTCTTCGGCGTGACGTCCATCTTCTTCGCCACCCTGGGCACCGCCCTGATCGTCTACGGCGCGGCCATGGGCCCGACGTGGAACATCTGGCGGATCAACATCTCGCCCCCCGACATCAGCTACGGTCTCGGCCTGGCCCCCCTCAACGCGGGTGGGCTGTGGCAGGCGATCACCGTCTGCGCCCTGGGCGCGTTCTCCTCCTGGGCGCTCAGGGAGGTCGAAATCGCCCGAAAGCTAGGGATCGGCCTGCACGTGCCCTTCGCCTACGGCGTGGCGATCTTCGCCTACTTCACCCTCGAGGTGATCCGGCCCGTCCTGCTCGGAGCGTGGGGCAACGCCTTTCCCTACGGCATCTTCAGCCACCTGGAATGGGTCTCGAACACCGGCTACAAATATCTGAATTTCCACTATAATCCGGCGCATATGATCGCGGTTTCGTTCTTTTTCGCCACGACCTTCGCCCTGTCGCTGCACGGCTCGCTGATCCTGTCCGCCACCAATCCGGGCCGAGGCCAGGTGGTGAAGACGCCGGAGCACGAAGACACCTTCTTCCGCGACATCATGGGCTATTCGATCGGCACGCTCGGCATCCATCGCCTGGGCCTGTTCCTCGCGCTGGCGGCGGTGTTCTGGAGCGCGGTCTGCATCGTCATCAGCGGACCGGTCTGGTCGCAAGGTTGGCCGGAATGGTGGAACTGGTGGCGTAACCTTCCGATTTGGGGCTGAGGAGCGGGACATGGCCAGCTATCAAAACATCTTCACGCAGGTCCAGGTTCGCGGTCCCATCGACCTTGGCGTCCCTCTGCCCGCAGGCAATTTCCCGCGAGACGGCGCCCCCTGGTACTCCCGTCTCCTCGGGATCATCGGCAACGCGCAGGTCGGGCCGATTTACCTGGGGTTCTTAGGCGTCGCGTCTCTCGTCTGCGGCTTTATCGCCTTCGAGATCATCGGCCTCAACATGTGGGCGTCGGTGGGCTGGAACCCGATCGAGTTCGTCCGCCAGTTGCCCTGGCTGTCGCTGCAGCCGCCGCCGCCCGAATATGGCCTCAGGATTTTCCCGCCGTTGCAGGAAGGCGGTTGGTGGCAGATGGCCGGCTTCTTCATGACCACGTCGGTTCTGCTGTGGTGGGTCAGGACCTATACCCGGGCCAAGGCCCTGGGCCTTGGCACGCACGTCGCCTGGGGCTTTGCCTCGGCCATCTGGCTCATGCTGGTGCTGGGCTTCATCCGGCCGCTCCTGATGGGCAGCTGGAGCGAAGCGGTGCCCTTCGGCATCTTCCCCCATCTGGACTGGGTGGGCGCTTTCTCGATCCGCTACGGTAACCTGTTCTACAACCCGTTCCACTGCCTCTCCATCGCCTTCCTGTACGGCTCGACGCTGCTGTTCGCCATGCACGGCGCGACCATCCTGGCGGTCACCCGATACGGCGGGGAGCGCGAGCTCGAACAGATCACCGACCGCGGCACGGCGGCCGAGCGGGCCGCCCTGTTCTGGCGCTGGACCATGGGGTTCAACGCGTCAATGGAGTCGATCCACCGTTGGGCCTGGTGGTTCGCGGTCCTGACCCCTCTGTCGGGCGGCATCGGCATCCTGCTGACCGGCACGGTCGTGGATGACTGGCACGCCTGGGCCGTGGTGCATCACTACGCCTTCTCTCAGTAGCCTACGGCGCCATCGACTTTCGGCCGCCGCGGACGCCCGCGGCGGCCGTTTTGACTCCGGGCTCATCCCTCCGGCGGGCTGGTCTCGAACGGCGCGTTCAGGCGGACGATGGCGAGGTTGAGGGTCGTGGCGAACGCGACCCAGGCCAGGTACGGCAGGAGCAGCCATGCCGCCAGAGCCGATATCCTCGCGACGCCGACGATCGCCGCCAGGATCGACAGCCACAGGAATGGAATTTCGAGCAGGCTCAAGTCCGGTCGTTTCAGCTTGAAGAACAGCGGGCTCCACAACAGGTGCAAAAAGGCCGTCGCCCCGAACAGGACGCCGACGCGCAGATGAGTGCCTTCGCCCCGGGCCTGCGTCCACGCCTCGACGCCGGACCACGCCACAAGACCGAGGATCACCGCCCAAGCCGGCCCAAACAGCCAACTCGGCGGATTCCAGGGCGGTTTGCGGAGCCGACGATACCAGTCGCCGATCTCGGTCATCGAACCGCTGAGCCCGAACACCAGGATCGTGATCAGAAACGCAACGGTGGTCGTGGCGATCATAGGTTGCGTTCGATCGCCAACAGGGCGGGGGAGCCGCGGACCTTAGAGCGACGCCATCCCCCAAGGCAAGCACCCTGCGCGCCCGACGCGAAGGCCAGCCGCCAACACGACAGCCGGCGGATCGACGCTCGCGCAGCAGCGGCTGCGGCGTCGCCGAGCGCGATGGCGACCTCCATGACGTCGGTCGTGACTAAGCGGCGAAATCAACGAATGGTGAATGGTCGCCAGGCGCGTCACACACGGCGCACCCTGTCAGCCCTGCAACAAAGGGTATATGGTTTGTGGGCGTGAACAGTCGGCGCCTCAACGTAGAAGCGCCGATAACGACCTCGACCGAATGGAGAGCGTCGATGACCAACATCCCCTCCACGGCGACCTTTGTGGCCCGCCACCCCCAAGTCAGGCGCATCGAGCGGAGCGATCTCGATTGGGCCTTGTCCGAGGGCTGGAAAGACTTTCGCCATAAGCGCGGCGAACTGGTGTTCCTGGCGCTGATCTACCCCCTGGTGTCCTATGCGGCGGTGATCGTCTCGTTCAACGAGCGGCTGTTGCCGATGCTTTTTCCGCTGGTGGCCGGTCTGTCCATTCTGGGGCCGGCCGTCGCGTCCGGCTTCTACGAGCTGGCCCGGCGGCGCGAGGCCGGGTTGGACTCCAGCTGGCGGCATTTCGTGGACCCGCTCAGCGGGCGAAACCGGTTGGGACTGGGCGTGCTGACCGCCGGTCTGGTCATCCTGTTCGGCGCCTGGCTGTTCGTCGCATCCCTGATCTACAGCGCCACCGTGGGGTCGAGCAGCCTTACTGCCAGCCAATTCCTGATGCGCCTGTTCACTACCCCTCAGGGTTGGACGATGATCGCGCTGGGCAACGGCGTCGGCTTCTGCTTCGCCCTGCTTTCGCTTGCCTTCGGCGTCGTCTCCTTCCCCATGATGGTGGACAAGGCGACCGATCCGCTCACGGCCGTGTTCATCTCGGTCGACGCGGTGAGACAAAATCCGTCGGCGATGGCCTCCTGGGGCTTACGCGTCGCCGGCCTGCTGGTGCTGGGATGTCTGCCCGCCTTTGTTGGCCTGGCCGTTGTCCTGCCCGTAGTGGGGTATGCAAGCTGGCACCTCTACACCCGGCTGGTGGAACGCTGACCGCGCCGGTGGCGCAGCGATTGGCGCAGACGGGGGTTCAGGATCGAGCGATGGGCCGGCCGCTTTGCGGCGCAGCCAGGCGGCCTCTGTCTTTTATTTAAGTCGCCTGGTGGATCAGCGGATGTTGACTGTCCCCAACCGTGAGTTCAAGTTTATCGCGATGTCCGTGGCGCCGAGATTAGCGTGTAGTAAGGCCGAGCCAACGGGCGTCGGATCGGATGCGCAGATACCTGTCGCTCTCGCGAACGCATCTCAGCTTCAACTGGAACGGCCCCTCGAAACCGGGACTATAACAACACGTTGCTGGCCGGGCGAGGCGCTGGCTCGGCATTGGGAAGGACATTTGGATGACTGAGACAACGAAGCCTGCAAGCCGTCGCACAGTCGTGCTTGGCGCGGCCATGATGGCGAGCCTGCCCCTCTTGGCGCCCAAGGCCGCAAGAGCCGGCGTGGTTACGCAAGCAAACGCCAAATATCAACCCACGCCGAAGGGCGCCAACCACTGCTCCATGTGCAATTACTACATCGCCGGCCCCAAGCCGGGTGCCAATGGCACGTGCAAGCAGGTCGCAGGCGTCATCTCTCCCAACGGCTGGTGCCAGTTCTTCGCCAAGAAGGCGGGCGCGAAATAGGCCGGTAGAGCCGGAAAGGCGCCGGCAAGCGCCTTTCCGTTCGCCGCTTGCACGCCTCTTCGGCGTTGTTCGGCTGACTAAGGGCCGGTATGGCGGCGGCTGGATCCCGTCGTCATAAAGTCCAACACAGCCAAGACGAGCGGTACGACCAGCAGCAGCGCCGGCAGCAATTCGCCCCATTGTTGATCCGTCATGACTAGCTCCACTTCAATTTGCGGCTTTCGCGAACGCTTGGACGGACCGAATGGCCGTGCCTGTGGCGTTTACTTCGGCGGCGTATTCGTCAACGACTCCAGCTTGGGTTTGGATGCCGTGGGCTTCGTTGGCGTTTGCGAACTCTCTATCGCCCCAACCGGCGCGGCGCTGGCTAGACAGCCTTTGCGGAACGATTGAAACGCGGTGTCATGCAGACCCCGCTTCACCGCCTCCGCATTGCATTGGGTTGAACGATCCGTGCGGTCCGCCCCGCTGGGCGCCGTCACCGCCCGTGCGGCGCCGCTTTTCGCGCCCGACCCTGTCGACATTTTAGGGGAGAGGGCGCCTTTCAGGCAGGTCGCGATAAAGGCATTGCGCTGATCGCCGACGCGCCCTTGCTGTATCGCCTTGGCGCGGCAGGCCTTCGACTGAGCGCCTTCGGCGCCCTTGGCGAAACTCGGCGACGCGTAGCAGACCATTACAGATACCAGAGAAATCCCGGCGAGTTCTACTATCCGAGGCATTCTGCCCTCCCGTTCGTCCGGGCGCGTTGTTGGACGCAAGGTACAAGGAGGTAGTGCGTCGGTGTGGCGTCCGCGTTCACACAACTAACGGCGGCGGCGGGATTGAGTTCCTGACGCCGCAAAGGGTACGGTTTCGCTTGACCCAAAGCGGCAGGGGCCCCGGCGAGGAAGCCCCGCCAACCTCTGCGAAACTTCAAAGGGACTGGTGGGTGCAGTAGGATTCGAACCTACGACCCGCTGATTAAGAGTCAGCTGCTCTACCAACTGAGCTATGCACCCGTTCGCCGATACGCCCGTGGAAGCGGCCGGGCGCGCGGAAGGCGCGGCTTATCGGGCATTTGCCCCCGCTTGTCCAGTGCGGCCGTCGCGTAGATTCGGCCATGTGAATCCCGGCTTAACCCTTGGCGGTCCATGCTGGCCGCCATGGCCAGACGAGACCTCACCGGCGCGGTCGATTTCGACTATCTGCAGGGCTTTTGCGCGGGCGATATGGCGCTGGTGGAGGAGGTGCTGGGCCTGTTCAGCGAGCAGGCGTCCCTGTGGGGGCGGCTGATGGACCCCGCGGGGGACGCCGAAGCCTGGCGCGACGGGGCGCACACCCTGAAGGGGTCGGCCCTCGGTATCGGGGCCGAGGCGGTGGCGGAGGCCTGCGACGCAGCCGAAACGGGCTGGAGCCGGCCGGCCCACATCAAGTCGGGCCTCAAGGCCCGGCTGGACTTCACCATCGACCTCGCCCTGGCCGACATCGCCGCGTGGCGGCACGAAGCGCTGCTGCAAAGCCTGAAATAGCGGATCAGCCGCCGCGCCGGCGGTCCCAGGCCTCGAACTCATAGGCGATGCAGCGGTCGATCATGGTGCGCCAGACCGGCTCCGCGATGGTCTCCGACAGGCCGACGGCGCGGGCCGAGGCCTTTACCTTGGCGACCACCTCTTCGATACGGGCCTGGTCGTGCACCACGGCGCGGTCGGTCTTGATGCGGGCGGCGGCGTCCATGTAGCGCTGCCGCTCGGCGATCAGGGTGACCAGGGCGCGGTCCAGCGCATCGACGCCGACGCGGACCTCCGCCATGGTCTGGCAGGTCTCGGGCGTGGGCCGGGGGTCGATGGCCACGGCGGGGGGCGAGGTCGGAGCCGTCTGAACGTCTGTCGTCATGGCGGTTGTTTAGGCGAGGCCGCGCCGCACGGCTAGATGCCGGCGCCGTTGTCCATGGTCAGCAGCGCCGCCTCGTGCGCCTCCGCCTCCTGTTTCAACCAGCCGACGAAGGCCTTGACCTGTCCGAGCCGCCCCTTGGCCTTAGGATGGACCACATAATAGGCGAAATCCACGGCGGTGGAGATGTCGAACGGCGTCACCAGCCGCCCGGCGTCGAGGTCGGCCTGGGCCAGGGCTCGCTTGGCCAGCGCCACGCCACGACCGTTCATGGCCGCCTCGATCACCAGGCTGGACTGGTTGAAGCGGGGGCCGCGCGACCCGTCCACCCCCTTCACCCCCCGCGCCGCCAGCCACATGGCCCAGTCGGGGCAGCTCTCATCGGCATCGGGCGAACCGTCGTGCAGTAGGGTGTGGTGGGCGAGATCGTCGGGCGTGCTGAGCGGCCGTTCGGCCAGGAGGCCCGGCGCACAGACCGGCAGCACGGTCTCGCTCATCAGCCGGCTGACCTCCAGCCCTGCATAGTGTCCGGCGCCGTAGCGGATGGCGATGTCCACCTCGCCGGCGGCGAAATCCACCAGTTCCATGCCGGCGGTAAGCCATACATCGACCTCGGGCTTGGCCGCCTCGAACCGTCCGAGGCGCGGCACCAGCCACTTGGCGGCGAAGGATGGGGCGGCCGAGACCGTGACCCGGCGACCATCGACCGCGGCGGTCAGCAGCGAGGAGGCCTCCACCAGCTTGTCGAAGGCGTCGCGCAGCGCCGGCAGCGCCGTCTGCGCCGCGTCGGTGAGCAGAAGCCCGCGCGGCGTGCGGCGAAACAGCGCCGCGCCAATATAGTCTTCCAGGTTCTGGATCTGCTGGCTGACGGCGCCCGGCGTGACAGACAGCTCGTCGGCGGCGCGGCTGAAGTTCATGTGGCGCGCCGCGGCTTCAAACGCTCGAAGCGCATTCAGCGGCGGCAGGCGGCGACGCTCCATGGTTTTCCTGATCCCCCAGATTTTCTAAGGACGCGGGCAGAACACGTGGTTTGCGAATTGGAGCCTCGACGCCGATTTTTCAAGCATACCTTCACCGTTATGGCCCTTTCGGCGAAGGCGATGCGGGGGTGGGCGGCGACGCCCGCCCCCGCACCCATTGGCGTTCAGGAAGCCTAAAGCCATGTCGCGCCGCCCGCGCCCTGCCGAAACCGGACTTGTCGCCCTCCACGGCGGCGACGCCGACGCGCGGGTCACCGGCAAGGTGTGGCTGGTGGGCGCGGGGCCGGGCGATCCGGAGTTGATGACGCTGAAGGCCATGCGCGTGCTCACCAAGGCCGATGTGGTGGTGCACGACCGGCTGGTGGCGCCGGAAATCCTCGACCTCGTACCGCGGGGCGCAAGGCGGCTCTATGTGGGTAAGCAGAAGGCCCGCCACGCCCTGCCGCAGGACGATATCAATGCGCTGCTGGTCGGACTGGCCAGGGACGGGCTAAATGTGGTGCGGCTGAAGGGGGGCGACCCCTTCGTATTCGGCCGGGGCGGCGAGGAGATGCTGGCGTGCCGCGCGGCCGGGGTGGCTTGCGAGGTCGTTCCGGGCGTCTCGGCGGCCCTGGCGGCGTCGGCCGGGGCGGGCGCGCCCCTCACCCACCGCGGCCTGGCGCAGGCGGTCACCTTCGTCACCGGCCACGCCACCAACGGCGGCGACCCCGATCTCGACTGGAGCGCTCTCGCCACCGCTAATCACACGGTGGTGGTCTATATGGGCCTCTCCACCGCGCCGATGATCGCGGCGCGGCTGATCGCGGCGGGGCGCGATGCGACGACGCCGGTGGTGCTGGTGGAGAACGCCAGCCAGCCCGGCGAACGGCGCGCCGTCACGACGCTGGCGGGCCTGCCCGACTTGGCGGCGACCTTCGACGGCCCGGCCATCCTGATCATCGGCGAGGTGGCGGGGCTGGCCCACTTCTCCCCCCGCGAGGCGGAGGGAGGGGACCAGGCGAAGCCTGGGGAGGGGGGCTGCGCGACGACGGCAATCAAGGGCGGCGCTGCCCCCTCCACCGCCTTCGGCGGTCCCCCTCCTCCGCTGCGCAGGGGAGGAATATCGTGACCTTGCAGGTCCTCACCGCCAACGGTTTGCTCGATGGCGAGGTGGTGTTCTGGTCCGGCGCCCGCTGGGTCGCGCAGTTCGCCGACGCCCGCCGGTTCGACGCCGCCGCGCCGGCGGAGGCGGCGCTGACCGCCGCCAAGGCACAGCCCGCCGTCCTGGTCGATCCCTATCTGATCGACCTGGTCGCCGACGGCTCGGCGCCGGTGAGCTTCCGCGAACGCATCCGCGCGCTTGGACCCACCGATCACCTCGAACTCGGCAAGCAGGCGCTGGGCGGCGAAGCCATCGACGCCATCCGCGGCGCCCACGGCGCGGCGCGCTCCACCGGCCGCCTCAGCCTGATCCGGAAGAAGCCGTGACCCTTTGCGCCCCATGACACTTTACGCCCCATGACACTCTACGCTTATGACCAGATCGACCGGGACATGCTGGCCGACCGCGCGGCGGAGTTCCGCGGCCAGGTGGCGCGCCGGCTTTCGGGTGATCTCAGCGAAGATCAGTTCAAGCCGCTAAGGTTGATGAACGGCCTCTATCTGCAGCTTCACGCCTACATGCTGCGCGTGGCTATTCCCTATGGCTCGCTGGACAGCCGCCAGCTTCGGGCGCTGGCCGCCATCGCCCGCGACTACGACCGGGGCTATGGCCACTTCACCACGCGCACCAACATCCAGTTCCACTGGATCAAGCTCAAGGACACGCCGGACATTCTGGACCGGCTGGCGGCCGTCGATCTGCACGCCATACAGACCAGCGGCAACTGCATCCGCAACACCACCGCCGACCCCTATGCCGGGGCCACGGCGGAAGAGGTGGACGATCCCCGCGTGTGGTCCGAAGCGATCCGCCAATGGTCCACCTTCCACCCCGAGTTCACCTATCTGCCGCGCAAGTTCAAGATCGCGGTGACCGGCTCGGCCAAGGACCGCACGGCGGCGCGGGCGCACGATATCGGGCTTAAGCTCCGCCGCAACCGCGAGGGCGAGCTGGGCTTCGAGGTGATGGTCGGCGGCGGCATGGGGCGCACGCCCTATCTCGGCGCCACGATCCGCGAACACCTGCCGGCGGCGAGCCTGCTGTCCTACCTCACCGCCATTCTGCGCGTGTACAATCGCCTGGGGCGACGGGACAATATCTACAAGGCGCGGATCAAAATCCTGGTGGCGACGACCGGGGCGGACGAGTTCGGCCGCCTGGTGGAGGCGGAGTGGGCGGCGCTTGACCGGGCGTCCATCGACCTGCCGGATCTGGAGCTGGCGCGCATCCGCACCGCCTTCGGCCTCGTGCCGTTCGATACCCTGCCGGCCCGCTCGCAAGCCTTCGAGGCGGCGCGGGCCGCCGACCCGGCCCTGGCGCGCTTCGCCCGCAACAATGTGGTGGAACACAGGAAGCCCGGCTATGCGGTGGTCAACATCGCCCTGAAAGCGCCGGGCGAGACGCCGGGCGACGCCACCGCCACCCAGATGGAGGTGATCGCCGACCTCGCCCTGCGCTATGGCCACGACGATATCCGGGTGACCCACGCCCAGAACCTGGTGCTGCCGCACGTGAAGCTGGACGACCTGCCGGTGGTGTTCGCCGAGTTGCAACGCCACGGCCTGGCCACGCCGAACCTCGACCTGATCACCGACATCATCGCCTGTCCGGGGCTGGACTACTGCGCGCTGGCGAACGCCCGCGCCATTCCCGTCGCGCAGGACATCGCGCGCCGGTTCGCGGCGCCGGACCGGGCCGAGCTTATTGGCGAGCTGAAGATCAAGATCTCGGGCTGCATCAACGCCTGCGGCCACCACCACGTGGGCCACATCGGCATTCTCGGCGTCGACAAGAAGGGTGAGGAATTCTACCAGCTCTCGCTCGGCGGGTCGGGAGCGGAGGACGCCTCCCTGGCCGCCATCCTCGGCCCGGCCCTGCCCGCCGATCAGGTGGCGCCGGCGGTGGAGGCGCTGGTGGACGCCTATCTGGCGTTGCGCACGGGGGAGGAGCGGTTCCTGGATACATATCGGCGGCTCGGCCCCGCGCCCTTCAAGGAGGCGGCCTATGCCGACGCTCATCAGGCTTGACGCCGGCGGCTTCGTCGAGGTCGCCGACCGTTTTCATGGGGTGGAGGGCGAAGAACTGATCCCCGACGGCGGCGGCGTGATCCTGCCCCTGGCGCGGTTCGAGGCCGACGGGTCGCGCCTGCTGGACGAGGGCCGCCCGATGGGTGTGCTCCTGCAACCCGACGAACCGGTGGAGGCGCTGGCCTACGACCTGCCGCGGTTGGCGGCGGTGGTGCTCCACTTCCCCAGGTTCCGAGACGGGCGGCCCTATTCCTCCGCCGCCCTGCTGCGCACCCGCTTCGGGTTCAGGGGCGAGGTTCGCGCCATGGGCGACGTGCTGCGCGAGCAGGCGCGGGAGATGGTCCGCTGCGGCTTCGACGCTTTCGCCCCGGCCGACGGGTCGAGCGCCGCGGACTGGGGCGCCGCCAGCGGCCGCTATCGGCACGTGTACCAGACCGCCGCGGACCACCGCGCTCCGGCCTTCGTGGAGCGTGAGGTGGAGTGATGCCGTTCGACACGAATATGGAACCCTCGCCCCCCTTGCGAGGAGAGGGTTTGGAGGCCACGCTCCGCCATGCTGCGCCCCAACGTATCCTGCGCGCCGCGCTCGGCGCGTTCGGCGACCGGATCGCCCTGGTCTCCTCCTTCGGCGCGGAGTCGGCGGTGCTGCTGCACATGGCGGCGGAGATCGACCGGGACATCCCCGTGCTGTTTCTCGATACCGGGATGCTGTTCGCCCAGACCCTGGATTATCGTCAGGACCTGGCCTCGCGGCTGGAGCTGACCGACGTGCGCGACCTGCGCCCGGCGTTCAAGGACCTGGCCCTGACCGATCCCACCGGCACGCTGTGGAAGACCAGCACCGATGCGTGCTGCACCCTGCGCAAGGTCGTGCCGCTGGAGCGGGCGCTCGGCGGCTTCGACGCCTGGATCACCGGCCGCAAGCGCTTCCAGTCCGCCACCCGCGCCGCCCTGCCCGTCTGGGAGGCCGCCGGCGACAAGGTGAAGGTCAACCCACTGGCCAACTGGACCCGGGCCGACCTCGACGCCTATGTCGCCGAACACGACCTGCCGCCCCACCCGCTGGTGCGGCACGGCTACCCCTCCATCGGCTGCTGGCCCTGCACCAGACCGGTGGACCAGGGCAGCGATGAGCGGGCCGGTCGCTGGGCGGGTTCCGAAAAGACCGAATGCGGCATACATACGCCTTCGGCCGCGGAGTTGAACGCGTCGGACACGCCGTTCGACAACCTCGGCGACGGCCTTTGACCCGAGCTGAGTTGAACTGCGAATGACCGATAGTCCTGTCGCCGAACGCGCGCCGATCGCCTCATCCGTCCACCATGTGGAGACGGTGCTGTGGGTGCGGCACTGGACCGACACGCTGTTCTCCTTCGCCATCACCCGCCCGCCCAGCTTCCGCTTTCGCTCGGGCGAGTTCGTCATGATCGGCCTGCCGGGCGAGGCCAATGACCACGGTGAACGGGGGAAGCCGATCCTGCGCGCCTATTCGGTGGCCAGCCCGCACTTCGCGGAGGAACTCGAGTTCTACTCGATCAAGGTCGAGGACGGCCCCCTGACCTCGCGGCTGCAGAAGATCGCGCCCGGCGACGCTATCCTGCTCGGCAAGAAGCCCACCGGCACGCTAGTGCTGGACGCGGTGAAGGGGGGCAAGCGATTGTTTCTGATCGGCACCGGCACCGGCCTCGCCCCTTGGCTGTCGGTGGCGCGCGACCCGGACGCCTATGCCCGGTTCGAGCGGGTGATCGTATGCCACACGGTGCGGGAGGTGAAGGATCTGGCCTATCGCGAGCTGTTTTCCGGCGCCATCCACGCCGACGAACTGGTCGGCGAGGAGGCCCGGGCGCAACTGACCTACTACCCGACGGTGACCCGCGACATCGCCCCCCAGGGCGTGGCGCATGGGCGCATCACCGATCTGATCGAGAGCGGCCGGCTGTTCCGCGACCTCGGCCTGCCCGGCGAGCGTTTCGACCCCACCCTCGACCGCATCATGCTCTGCGGCTCGATGGCGATGATCAAGGAGACCGCCGCGCTGCTGGAACGGCAGGGCCTGGTCGAGGGCTCCAATGCCGAGCCCGGCGACTTCGTCATCGAGCGCGCCTTCGTCGGCTGACCCCCCAAGCGGAACCTTAGCCCGGGTCGCCGGTTTAGGGTGCAGCGCCGAAGGTCGGCGGGTGGCTAATACCGGAGGGTTGCAAATGTCCATTATCGCTTGGCTCGTACTGGGTCTCATCGCTGGCTGGATCGGCAGCATGATCGTCAACCGCGGTCGCGGCGACGGTCTCATCATGGACATCGTCCTCGGCGTGATCGGCGCCTTCGTGGGCGGCTTCCTGTTCAACATGTTCGGCGCTTCGGGCGTCACCGGCCTCAACATCTACAGCATGGTCGTCGCCGTCATCGGCGCCGTGGTGGTGCTGTTCATCTATCACGCGCTGGTTCGCCGCCGGGTCTGATCGACCCAGCGCTGCTGCGCTGCAATATTGACGCATCGACGGGCGGAATCTGACCCGTTAGCCTGGAGGCTGGGATTCACTCTCAGCCTCAAGGTGCGGTTATGAGCCTCCAATTCCTGATCGGCGCCATCATCGGCTCGGGCGTCATGCTAACCATTGGTCGCGAGCCCGCCCACCGCGTCGCGGCCGAGGTCAAGGCCAAGCTCACGCGCCGGGATCGTTGAGCCTACTCGCCAGGCCTTCGGCCCCTTACCGGCAGCTAAGTTTTTCTGGCTGAACCGCGCGGCGTCGGCCCGCTAAGAGCGTTCCTCAGCGGCGGGAGCGAAGTCCATGACCATCACCCTCTACGGCGACTCCATCTCGGGCAACTGCCTGAAGGTGCGCTGGACGGCGGAGCATCTCTCGATCCCGTTCGAGTGGATCGAGGTGGACGTGGTGAAGGGCGAGGCGCGCTCGGAGGAGATGCGCCGGCTGAACCCCGCCGCCCAGGTCCCCACCGTGCTGCTGGAGGATGGCCGCTCGCTGGCCCAGTCCAACGCCATCATCGTGCATCTGGCCGAAGGCTCGCCCCTGATCCCGGAGGACGCCTATTGGCGGGCCAAGATGTTCGAGTGGCTGTTCTGGGAACAATACAGCCACGAGCCCTATATCGCCGTCCGTCGCTTCCAGATGCACTATCTCGGCAAACCCGTCGATGAACTCGATCCCAGACTGAAGGAGCGGGGCGATGCGGCGCTGGCGCGGATGGAGGCCTGGCTGACCGCCTCGCCCTATCTGGTCAATGGCGCGCTGAGCTGCGCGGACATTTCGCTGCTGGCCTACACGCGCATGGCCCACGAGGGCGGCTTCGACCTCGGCGCGTTCCCGGCGGTGAAGGCCTGGGTGGCGCGTGTGGACGCGGAACTGGGCCTTGCCCCCCTGACCTGACCTGACCGCGGCGCCCTTGCGCCCGACATGCAGCCGACGCAAACCCGTGGCAAAGGTCGCTCATCCGAAGAGTGGGTTCCATGTCGCAACGCTCCATCCTGTTTCGCGCCGCCGCCATGGCCGCCGTCGGCCTCATGCTCACCGCGAGCCAGGCGGGGGCCTGGGCCTCCACCGGCCATCGGATCATCAGCGCCCTGGCCGCCGCGAGCCTGCCCGCCGAGCTGCCCGCGTTCCTGCGCGACCCGGCGGTGGTGCAGCAGATCGGCGAACTCGGCCGCGAGCCCGACCGTTCGCGGGGCGCGGGCCAGCCCCACGATGACGACCTCGATCCCGGCCACTTCATCGACCTGACCGACGACGGGCGTGTGCTGGGCGGCCCCCCGATCACCGACATGCCGAAGAACCGCGACGCCTACAGCGTGGTGCTGCACGCGGCCGGGTCGGACCTGCACAAGTCCGGCTGGCTCTACTACAACCTGGTGGACGGTTATGAGCAGCTGGTGAAGGATTTCGCCTATTACCGCGCCGACCTGTATGGCGAACGGCACGCCGCCGACGGCAAGGAGCGGGCCTGGTACGTGGCCGACCGCAAGCTGCGCGAACTGATCATCGTTCGCGACCTCGGCTACTGGTCCCACTTCGTCGGCGACGCCAGCCAGCCGATGCACGCCTCGGTCCACTACAACGGGTGGGGCGAGTACCCGAACCCGAACAGCTATACCCAGGAGCACATCCATGGCCCGTTCGAGGGCGCCTTCGTCTTCACCAACCTGACCTATGACAGGGTGAAGGCGGTGCTGCCCGCCCCCCAGGTCTGCGCCGACGCGGTGGGCAAGTGCATGTCGGACTATCTGGTCGCCACCCAGGCCCGGGTCGAGCCGCTCTATGCGCTGTGGAGCCAGGGCGGGTTTCAGCCCGGCGATCCGCGCGGCGTGGCCTTCGCCGCCGAGCGGGTGGCCGAGGGGGCGGCGCGGCTGCGCGATTTCGTCACCAAGGCGTGGCGCGACAGCAGCGAGGCCACCATCGGCTATCCGGCGGTCAAGGTCTCGGCCATCGAGTCCGGCGCGGCCGCCCTGCCCTTCTCCGTCCTGTACGGGGACGACTGAGCTAGCCTCAGCCCGGGGTGCGGCGCCGCTCGGCCAGCGGGCCGGCCACCGGCGTGCGGACGCGCGGGGTATAGGCGCGGGTGACGTCGCGCCAGGCGGCGGGCATCAGCGACCACGGCTCGATCAGATAGCGACGGGCCAGCCGATGCGGGGCGGAGACCAGCCGATAGGCCCACTCCAGCCCCACCCGCGACAGCCAGCGCGGCGCGGCCTTCTGCACCCCGGCCTCATAGTCGAAGGCGGCGCCGACGGAGAACACCACGCCGCTGGTCAGGCGGTCGAAGTGGCGCGAAATCCACAGCTCTTGCCGCGGCATTCCCATGCCGACGAACAGGATATCGGGCCGGAAGGCGTTGATCGCCGCGACGATCTCACCATTGTCGGCCGAGCCCTCCGTATCGTCGAAATAGCCGTTGCAACCGCCGATCACCACGCTGGGCCAGCGCGCGCGAAGACGCTCCGCCGCCCGTTCGACCACGCCGGGCGCGCCGCCGAGGTAGTAGACCCGCCAGCCGTGCCGCGCCGCCAGACGCCAGAAGTCGTCACGCCAGTCCAGATAGGTGCAGCGGTGCGCGCGGCTGACCGGCTTGCGGGTCAGTTTGCCCCAATAGATCATCGGCACGCTGTCGAGCTCGATCAGGTCGGCGCGGCCGTAGAAGGACCGCATCTCCGGCTCGTGCGCGACCAGATGCAGCGAGTGGGTGTTGTGGTTGGCCACGATGGCGCGCTGACCGGCGGCGACCTTGCGCGCGGTGAAGCTCATCACCTCGGCGGGCGTGGTCAGATCGACGGTCTCGCCGAACAGGCGGATACGCTGGGGCCTGATGCGGGTCATATCCATGCCAGCACGATACGCAACCGGCCTTTATAGGCCGTGCAGAAGTTGGGTTACCGCAATGATGATGGATAGAGTTACCGCCGCTTTACCTTGCGGCTCGCGGTGTGGATATTGAGCCGAACCTGGTTCTATTTGTCGCCGTTGGCCCTCGGCGGCGACAGGACCGATGCGGCGGCCGCGTTCGATCCCATGATCGGGTCGTCCGCGTCGCCGAGACCGGCGGCCTGCAGGGCGTCGTGCAGCCCCAGCGTCGGCGCGTCGGTGGTGCGGAAGCTCAGGACGGCGGGCGGCGGCCTCCGCCCCGCCGTGCTCTCGAACCGGGCGTCGGCGTTGATCTCGAGCGCATAGCGGGTATCCACCGCCAGGCTGCACAGCAGGACGAAGGTCCTGCCGTCGGCCAGCAGGCGCGGCCGGGCCAGGCAGTTGGGGAAGGCGCCCGCGGCCGACGGGGTGTAGGACCAGCCGTCCGCCGCCATGGCCTGATCGAACACCACCTTCACGATCAGGGTCCCGCCGGGCACGCTCGCCCCGTCGGCGGGATAGGTGGAGGCCAGTTGCGCCGGCTTGGGCGCATGGACCACCACCACGTCGGGCGGAACGGGCGGCGGCCCGGCCGACGCGCTCGACGCCAGCGCCATGAGGCCGATCACGATCGAGACGGCGCGTTGCATGGAGGGAGCAGACCCCGGCCATGTGGCGAAATTCAGCGCGGGGGTCCATGGCCGCCACCGTTCCTTGCTCCTTCCCTCCCCCGCCATGCGGGTGAGGAATACGGGGCGATGGGGTTGGATAACTCGCGCCGCCGCGTCCAACCGGAGTCCAAGCCTGTCCAACCGTGTCCAGGCCTGCACCCTGCCTTTTCGAGTGCAGACCGTGCAGGACGGTAACGCTCGTTCCCTCGATCCCGCCGGATCTGGACAATTCCCACAATGCTGGACTGTCCAGGTGTCCAACGAAAAGCGGGGATAACTCAGCCCATTCGCGCCTCGCAATGTCAAAGACCTCGGTGACGGCCAGCCCGCGCCCGGGGTCAGTATCGCACGCCCAGGGGCGTCGGGGATAAGAAGGCCTTCCCGGCGCTACGGAAGAGCCAGGCTGATGGAATGGGATAGACGTGTTGTCGATTTAGCTCCCCCGACATCCCCCTCCCCGTTATGTCCGGACTCGTTCCGGGCATCTAGCCGCCGCGGAGTCGGCGCAGTTGGCTCTGCTGGGCGCGGGCCGCGCCGAGCAGGGCGGCGAGGTCGTTGGAGACGGAGACGAACCGGTAGCCCGCGTCCATCGCCCAGACGGCGCTCTCGGCATCGCCCATCACCGTGCCGCAGGGCTTGCCGACCGCGCCGGCGCGCCGGGCGGCCTCGGCCATCAAAGCGCGCACCCGCTCGTGGCCAAGCTGGCCCATCAGGCCGAGGGAGGCGGCGAGGTCGCCCGGCCCCACGAACACGGCGCCCACCCCCTTCGCGCCGGCGATCGCCTCGGTGTTCCGGATCGCCGCTTCGGATTCCAGTTGCGGGATGATGAGCACGTCGTCCACCGCCCGCTCGCCATAGTCCTCGTAGGCGACATAGCGGCTGGCGCGGTGCATCCTGGAGACGCCGCGGCGTCCGTGCGGCGGATAGAGACAGGCGTCGACAATGGCCTCCGCCTCCCCGGCGCTCTCCACGAAGGGGAACATCAGCGTGTTGGCTCCAAGGTCCAGCGCGTGCTTGATGGAGGTGCGGCTGTGGTCGGACATCCGCACCACCGCCATGGTCCCCGACGCCTCGGCGGCGTGCAGCAAGGGCAGGACGCCGTGGATGGGGGTGGGCGAGTGCTCCAGATCGATCACCACATAGTCGGCGCCGACGAAGCCCAGCGCCTCCACCACCGTGGGCGAGCCGCACATGGACCAGGCGCCCTGCAGCGTCCGGCCCTCGGCGAGGGCGGCCTTGAAGCGGTTGGCGGGGGTCTGCATGGGCGGGTCCGATCTCAATAAATGTCCGGTTCGGGCGTGGGCGCGGTTCCGGTGAGGAAGTCGAAGTCGCAGCCCTGCGGCGCCTGGCCGATGTGGCGGGCGTGCAGGGCGCCATAGCCGCGCGCGAACTTCGGCTCGGGGCGCACCCAGGCGGCGCGGCGCGCGGCAAGGATGGTCTCGTCCACCCGGAGGTCGATGCGGCGACCGGGGGTGTCGAGGCTGATTTCGTCGCCGGTCCGCACCAGGGCGAGCGGACCGCCGATGGCCGACTCCGGGGCCACATGCAGCACGCAGGCGCCGTAGTGGGTGCCGCTCATCCGCGCGTCGGAGATACGGACCATGTCGCGCACGCCCTGGCGCAGCAGCTTGCGCGGGATGGGCAGGCCGCCCCATTCGGGCATCCCGGGGCCGCCCACCGGGCCGGCCGACTTCAACACCAGGATGCTGTCCGCCGTGACCTCCAGCGCCTCGTCATCGATACGCGCGGCCATGTCGGCATAGGTCTCGAACACCACGGCGGGGCCGCGGTGGGTGAGCAGGCGGGGCTCCGCCGCGCTCGGCTTGATCACCGCGCCGCCGGGGGCGAGGTTGCCGTAGAGCACCGCAAGGCCGGGCTCGGCGGTCACCGGATTGTCCAATGGGCGGATCACGGCCTCGTCGTAGATCGGCGCATCGGCGAGGTTATCGCCCAGCGTCCGGCCGGTGACCGTGAGGACGTCGGGCTGCAGATAGGGCAGCAGGCGCGACAGCAGCCCGCGCGTGCCCCCGGCGAAGTGCAGATCCTCCATAAGGTGGCGGCCCGCCGGCATCAGGTCGGCGATCAGGGGCGCGCGGAGTTCCGGCCGCTCGAAGTCGTCCAGGGTGAGGGCCACCCCTGCCCGGCCCGCCATGGCGATCAGGTGGATCACCGCATTGGTGGAGCCGCCGATGGCGTGGTGGGCGACGACGGCGTTGTCGAAGCTGGCCCTGGTCAGGATGCGGGCGGGCGTCAGGTTCTCCCACACCATGTCCACGATGCGCCTGCCCGCCGCCTCGGCCATGCGCACATGGGCGGAGTCCGCCGCGGGGATGGAGGCCGCGCCCGGCAGCAGAAGGCCCAGCGCCTCCGCCAGGGTGGTCATGGTGGAGGCGGTGCCCATGGTGTTGCAGGTGCCGACCGAGCGCACCATGGTCCGCTCCAGCTCCGCCCAGTCGGCCTCGCCGATCTCCCCGGCCCGGAGCGCGTCGAAGTATTTCCGGGTATGGGTGCCCGTGCCGATCTTCTCACCCCGCCAGGCGCCGTTCAGGGTCGGCCCCGCCGGCACATACAGGAACGGCAGGCCCATGGAGGTGGCGCCCATGATCAGGCCGGGCGTGGTCTTGTCGCAGCCGCCGATCAGGATCGCGCCGTCCACGGGATGGGAGCGCAACAACTCCTCCGCCTCCATGGCCAGGAGGTTGCGGTAGAACATGGTGGTGGGCTTGACCATCACCTCGCCCAGCGACAGGGCCGGCAGCTCCGCCGGGAACCCCCCGGCGCGCAGGATGGCCTGCTTGATCATCTCCGCCCGGGCGCGCAGGTGCGAATGACAGGTGGACAGGTCCGACCAGGTGTTGAGGATGGCGATCACCGGCCGACCCAAAAAGGCATCCAGCGGCCAGCCCACCTGCATCATGCGCGAGCGGTGGGCGAAGGCGCGCATTCCCGACACCCCGAACCAGCGATGGCTGCGCAGGCGGCCGGGGTCGCGATCCTGCGTGGAGGGGGGGCCGAGGGGCTTGGACATGGCCCGTAGTCTTATATAAGACTCAGGCGCCGCCGCAAGCGGCCGGTACGGAGCGGCGATGACGCGAACGGTTGAGCTGGCGCTGGACGCGAAGGCGGCGCTGGGCGAGTCCCCCCGCTGGCATGTGGGCGAGCGCGCGCTCTACTGGGTCGATATCTCCGAGCAGCGACTGCACCGCTTCGATCCGGCGGACGGGGCCACGCGGACGCGCGCGTTCGACCAGCCGGTGGGCTGCTTCGCCTTTCGCGCCGGCGGCGGCTTCGTCTTGGCCATGCGCGACGGGTTCGGCCTGATCGACAGCTTCGGTGGCGAAGTGCGCCCGTACGGGCGGGCGGTGGAGGCGGGGCGCGCCACCCGCTTCAACGACGGTCGCACCGATGCGCAGGGGCGGTTCTATGCCGGGACCATCGACCTGGCGAAACAGCGGTCGCTGGGCGCACTCTATCGCCTCGACCCCGACGGAACGGTGACCCGGCTGGCCGACGGGGCGCTGACCTCCAACGGCGCGGCCTTCTCGCCGGACGGGCGCACCTTCACCTGGGCCGACACGCCGCGGCATGTGCTCTATGCCTTCGATCACGACGGGGCCGGCGGCGCCCTCGCCCATCGCCGCGTGCTGCATCAGTGGCCGGAGGGGAACGGTCGGCCGGACGGCGGCAGCTTCGACCGCGAGGGCGACTACTGGACGGCCCTGTTCGCCGGCGGACGGGTGGCGCGGCTGAACGCCCTTGTGGAGATCGTGGAGGAGGTCCCTATCCCCTGCCCCAAACCCACCATGATCGCCTTCGGCGGCGCCGACCTCCGCACCGCCTATGTCACCACGGCGCGCGAGGGCCTAAGCGCGGCGGAACTGGACGCGTTTCCTAAATCCGGCGGCCTGTTCACCTTCCGGGTGGAGACGCCCGGCCTGCCTGAATACCCCTTCGGAGCCTGACGCCCATGAGCCGGTCCCTATGAACCCATCGGAGGGGGATGCGCCCTTCACCGCCCGCTATCCCAGCCTTAAGGGCAAGGTGGTGCTGATCACCGGCGGCGCCTCGGGCATCGGCGCGCGCATGGTGACCCGCTTCCAAGAGCAGGGCGCCAGGGTCGGGTTCATCGATCGGGACGCGGCGACCGCCGAGGCGTTCATCGCCGGCCTGCCGACCGCGCCCTGGTTCCAGGCTGTGGACGTGACGGATGTGGCGGCGCTGCAAGGCGCGGTCGCGGCCCTGCACGAGGCGCACGGCCGGCTGGACGTGCTGGTCAACAACGCCGCCGACGACACCCGCCACCCGGCGCGCACCTTGACCGTGGAGGACTGGGACAGGGCCATCGCCACCAATCTCCGCTCGCAATTCTTCGCGCTGCAGGCGGCGGCGGCGCGGATGGCCCCCGGTGGCTCGATCATCAATATGGGCTCGGTGAGCTGGCGGCGGCGGCGGCCGGGGTTCGTCGGCTATTCCACCGCCAAGGGCGCCATCCACGCCATGACCCGCACCCTCGCCAGGGAATATGGCGAGGCCGGCATCCGCATCAACTCCGTCGTGCCGGGCGCCATCGAGACCGAGCGACAGCTTCGCCTGTGGGCCGACCCGGACACGATCCAGGGCTTTCTGGACGATCAGGCCCTGAAGCTGCGCCTCACCGCCGACGACGTGGCGGCCATGGTGCTGTTCCTCGCCGCGGACGACAGCCGGGGCTGCACCGGCCAGGACTTCCTGGTGGACGGCGGCATCGTATGAGCGCCCCATGATGGAGGGTTTGACGCCGCCCGATGCGCTGGTGCTGCGCGCCGGGGCGCTGGAGGCGGCGCTGTGGCCGAGCCTCGGCGGTCGGGTGGCGACGTTTCGCACCCTTGGCGGGCCGGAGTGGCTGGAGCCCATCCCGCGCGATCTGCCCCTCGCTGAGGCCCTGCGCAGCGGCGGCGCCTACCCCATGGCGCCCTATTGCGGGCGGATCGAGCAGGGCCGGTTCGACTTCGATGACGAAAGGCACCCATTGCCGCCCCACCCGATTTCCGCGCCGCACAGCCTGCACGGGATCGCCTGGGACGCGCCCTTCGCAGGTGAGCTGATCTCTCCCAGTGCGGCGAAGATGACGCTCGACCATCCCGGCGGAGGCGGGTGGCCCTGGGCATTTCGACTGGAGCAGAGGGTGACGCTCAATCCGGAAGGTCTGGCGATAGCCATGCGGCTCACCAATACCGATGCCCGACGCCAAGCGGTGGGGCTCGGGTTCCACCCCTTCTTTCCGCGCGAGGGGGCGCGGCTGACCTTCCGGGCGGCGCGCCGGTGGCGGCTCGGCCCGACCCTTGTGCCGGTGGCCAATGAGCCGATCCCCGAGCGGATGGACTTCTCGCGCGGCGCTCGGGTGAGCCCAGGCTTCGACGACGTGTTCGGCGGCTTCGACGGGCGGGGCTGGATCGACTGGCCGTGGGGCGCGCTGGAGATGACGGCGGGGGCGAACACCGCCACCGCTGTGCTGTTCAGCCCGCCCGCCCGCCGGTTCTTCTGCTTCGAGCCGATCAGCCACGCCCCGAACGCCCATAACCGGGAGGGCCTGCCGGACCTCAGGGTGCTGGAGCCGGGGGAAGGCCACAGCGTGGAGATGCGACTGACGCCCACCCTTCCCGCCCGCTAGCCGTCCAGAACCTCCAGCACGGCCTGCGCCGTCACCGCGCTGACGCGGGCGTTGGACTCGTCGGTGACGCCGGCGATGTGGGGGGTGAGGATCAGGTTGGGACACCCGGCGAAGCGCGCGGCGGCGGCCTCGGTCAGGGGCTCGACCTCGAACACGTCCAACGCCGCGCCGCCGAGGCGCGCGCCCTTCAGCGCCTCCACCAGCGCCGGCTCGTCGACGATGCCGCCTCGCGCCGCATTGATCAGAATGGCGCCTGGCTTCAGAGCGGCGAGGCGGCGGGCGTCGATCAGGTGGGTGGTCTCGGGCGTCAGCGGGGTGTGCAGGCTGATCACGTCCGCCTCGGCCAGCACGGCCTCAAGGGACGTCAGCTCCACCTCCCCGCCCGGCGCCGCATAGGGGTCATAGGCCATGACACTCATGCCGAGCGCGCGCGCCTTCTCGGCGGTCAACCGGGCGATGGCGCCATAGCCCACGAGGCCCATTCGCCTGCCCGCCATCTCGCGGCCGATCAGCTCCATGCGCGGCCAGCCGCCAGCCTTCAGCCGGTCGGTGGCCATCCACGCCCGGCGCAGCAGCATCAAGGCGGCGGTGATGACGTATTCCGCCACCGCGAGATCGTTGGCGCCCTTGGCTGGCCGCACCGCCACGCCGCGCGCCGCGCAAGCCTCCAGGTCGATATTGTCGAGCCCGACGCCGAGGCGGCCCACCACCTTCAGGTTCGGAGCCTGCGCGAGCAGGGCGGCGTCCACCCGGGTGCGGTTGCGGACGACGAGCGCCCTGGCGTCGGCCAGCGCCGCGGTCAGCGCGGCGGGCCTGTCCACCAGCGTGTCGTCGAACAGGACGTCGCGGCCCGCGAACAGGCTGTCCACCACCGCCGCGTCCATGAATTCGGCGATGACGATCTCGCTCACCGGGCGTCTCCGAGCTTGAGGATGTCCCGATAGAGGACGGGCGCGAGGGTGAGGCCGTCGCGGACGGCCCGGGCACGGGCGGCGAGGCGGCGGTCGCCGGGCAGGCGCAGGTTTTCCGCCTCCACCCGATCCACCAGAGTGGTCATCCGCGCGGCGAACCCCGCCGGACCGCCGGCGCCGGGATCGATGGCGATCAGCACTTGGCCCACCGCCGGGCTGTCGCCCTCGGCGTCGAGGAAGGATGACGCCTCCCAGCCATAACGTCCGCCCGCCAGCGCGCCGCACAGAACCTCCACCATCAGGGCGAGGGCTGCGCCCTTGGCCCCGCCGATCGGCTCCAGCACGCCGCCGAGCGCCGCGCCGGCGTCGGTGGTCGGCTGTCCCTCCGCGTCGGTGGCCCAGCCGAGGGGGATGGGCGCCCCCGTCCGCTGCGCCGCCACGATCTTGCTTCGCGCCACCAGCGACAGGGCGAGATCGATCACCAGCGGTGGACGGCCCTGCAGCGGGGCGGCGAAGGCCAGTGGATTGGTGCCGAGGGCGGGGGTGCGCCCCCCGGGGAAGGCCATGGCGGCGGGGGTGTTGGAGACGATCAGCCCGATCAGGCCGGCCTCCGCCAGACGCTCCGCCGCCTGTCCCGCCTGTCCTATGTGGTGGGAGCGGGCGATGGCGGCCGAGGCCAGGCCGGTCTGCTGCGTCAGCACGACCAGTCGCTCCACCGCCAGGTCCAGGGCCGGATAGGCGAAGCCGCCGTCGGCGTCGATCACCAGCGCGGCCGGGGCGGGCTGCAGCAGCGTCGGGCGCGCCTCCCCCTTCACCTTCCCGGCCCTGAGCTGGGCGGCATAGGCGGCGACGCGCGACAGGCCGTGGCCGGCCTGCCCGTCCGCCTCGGCCGCCACCAGGGCGCGGGCGGTTGAGGCGGACTGCAGGTCGCCGGCCCCCTGCGCGGCGAGGGCGCGGCGGACCAGGTCTTCGACCTCGGCGATCTTGAGCACGGGGGAATCGGTCACGAAGGGTCCGGCGTTGGCGCGGCCGGGCCGCGGGCTGGTAGTCTTCTATAAGAGTCGTCGCGCCAGGGCATCCGCTTTCCGGCCGCGCAGCGATGTTTTCTCGCCTCCCGCGCGGAAGCGCTCCGCGGCGCATCGCCAGGTTCAAGCCGGTAGAGTCGCCAGACCGGTGGCTGAAATTTCAACTTTGACCGGTCGCTCGCCTTGTGCCACATTCGAGCAGGTTCAGCGCATCCAGCCCATCATGGTTGAATTGCGCGGATGATTTCGCCTTGGGAGAGACCCTGTTCAATAGCGCGCACGCTGGCGACCGGTACGACAAAACAGAGCATGGACCTCATGCGAGATCGGCGGCGCCGGCCCGTAAGGCGGATCGTTCCGCAATCCTTCAAGGTCTGGTTTGTCACGCGGGTGGCCAGGGGCCCCATCATCCATCGGTTTGGTCGCTTCGGCCTCTCGGGCGACTGCACCTGCCCAGCGTTCGTCGCCTGACGGCGGACGCTGGGCTTTTTCCCACCCCCGGGGAGTCGAGGCCAAGCCTGAAAGGAGCCTAGGATGAGAGTTGGTTTGTGGGTTGCGTTCGCCGCCCTCGGTCTGCCGGTCTCGGCTGTCTCAGCCGATCTGACCGGAACCTGGATGCTGAACGGCGATTTCGGGTCGGGACTGAAATACAAGCTGATCTGCGTGCTACAGTCCAACGCTCAGGACGTCTCGGGTCCTTGCGTGGCGGTGCCGGGCGCCAGTCTTCGGACCTCGGGGCGGTGGGATGGCCGGCGCATGGAGTTCACCTACCGGTCCGACTATAACGGCAGCGGGTATCGCTCCGATTTCGACGGGGCGATGACCGCGGGCGGCGCGGTTCAGGGCTCGGTCAGCACGCAGTCCTCCCACGGTCAGTTCACGGCGACGCCGCTGATGGATCAGATTCCCGACCGGCCCAGGCCGTGGAAGGTCGACGTGGCTTTTCCGGGCGTCAGCTATTCGGCCGTCTGCGCCTTCAAGACCAGCGGCGGCGGCCTGAACGGGCCGTGCGCCATCACCGAGGGGCCGACCCTGCAGGTCCAGGGATCGTCGGACAAGAGCGACGTCACCTTGAGCTACGACACCGAGTTCCAGAACCGGCCGGTCCATCTGGTCTATAGCGGCGAGGTTCAGGCGGACGGATCGATCAAGGGCACGGCCAGATCCGGCGACGGCGCCGGAACCTTCACCGCCGCGAGGCAGTAGGCCCACGCGCCCGGCGCCCCGGCAGTCAAGGGCATCGACAGGACCGGTCCCTGTCGATTTGCCGCTTTCGGTGCTGGACTGTGGCGTCGGTCTACTCGTAAACTGAACAGGACCGGCAGAAACAGGCCGGCATTCAGGGAGCGGTACGCCATGACGGCCAGTCTGGGCGTTGAGCTTGCGCCGTCTGTGGAGACCCGACCGGAATCGGCCAGGTCGCCGTCCGCGCGCAGGGCGACAAAGCTGTTCTACGCCATCGGGTCGGTGGCGTTCGGCGTGAAGGACAACGGCTTCGGCGTCTTTCTGCTGCTCTATTACAATCAGGTGCTGGGGCTTTCCGCCGGGCTGGCGGGCATGGCCCTGCTGATCGCCCTGTTCGTGGACGCCTTCGTCGATCCGCTGGTGGGGCACCTGTCGGACAATCTGCATTCGCGCTGGGGACGCCGTCACCCGTTCATGTACGCCGCGGCCGTGCCGACGGCGGTGGCCTATGCCCTGCTGTGGAACCCGCCGCACCTGTCACAGCAGGCCCTGTTCCTCTATCTGCTGATCGGCACCATCGTCGTGCGCAGCCTGATCACCTGCTACGAGATTCCGAACGGGGCGCTGGCGGCGGAACTGACCGACGATTACGACGAGCGCACCGACTATATCAGCCTGCGCTGGTTCTTCGGCGCCACCGGCGGCCTGGCGCTGGGGCTGGTGACCCTGCGGGTGATCATGCATCCGAGCGTGCAGCAGCCGGTGGCCAGCCTCAATCCAGAGGGATATCGCATCTATGGCCTGGTCGCCGGCGTGGTGATGCTGGCCGCCATCCTGATCTCGGCCATCGGCACGCACAGCGCCATCCCCTATCTCAGGGCGCCGCCGCCCAAGGCGCGCCGCACGGCGGGCGAGACGGCGCGCGTGCTGTGGCGGACGCTGGCCAACCGCTCGGTGATGGTGCTCTTGGGCTGCGGCTTTGTCTGGGCCATCGCCACGGGCATCCTGACCGCGCTCGGCCTTTATCTGCAGGTCTATTTCTGGGAGCTGACGGCGGGGCAGATCGCGGTCTATGGCCTTGGCACCTTCGGCGCCTATGTGCTGGCGCTAATCGCCACGCCGTGGTGCGCCAGGGCCTGGGGCAAGAAGGGCGCGGCGGTGATCGGCTCGATCGGCTGGCTGGTGCTGGGTCCGGCGCCGGTCTGGCTGAGGTTCGCCGGCCTGTTCCCCGCCAACGGGTTGCCCGCGCTGCTGCCCACGCTGATGGCGTTCAACATCGTCCACACGGCGGTAGGTGTCGTCGCCGCCATGCTGGTCGGCTCGATGATCGCCGATGTGGCGGAAGCGGTCGAGCTGAAGACCGGGCGCCGGTCGGAGGGGCTGCTCTACGCCACCTACGCCTTCATCACCAAAGCGACCTCGGGCGCAGGGCTGTTCGCCTCGGGCGCGGCGCTGGCCTTCGTTAGCTTCCCCGCCCATGCCCAGCCGGGCCATCTGGCGCAGAGTCTGCTGGTCAAGCTCGGCTGGACCTATACGCTGTCGCTGATCGGGCTCTACCTCGTCGCCCTGGCCCTGCTGTGCGGTTACGACATCAGCCGCGCCTCCCACGCCGCCGCGCTTCAGACCCTGTCCAAGCGTCGGGCGGCCGGCTGAACCGACCTTGGACCCCATACCCTGTCTTTCCCCCAGCCCGGAGCCGCCCCATGAATAGAAGATCGTTCGCATTGGCCTTGTGCGCGGCGACCGCCACGCTGGCGGCGAAGCCGAGCCTGGCCCAGCCGGCCGGACCGGCCGCGACCCAGGCCCCGCCGGCCCGCCAGCCGGACCCGGCCAAGATCGTCCAGCAGGTGCGCTCGGCCGACTACCGGCCGCCCGAGGGGATCGCCTTCCGCTCGGTGACGATCGTCTCCTCGGGGGTGCGCCTGCACGGCGAGGTGTTCACCCCGGCCGGAGCGAGGCCCGGCGTCAAACTGCCGGCGGTAGTCATGGCCCACGGCTGGGGCGGGGTGGCCGCCGGGCTGCGCCACGATGCGGCGGACATCGCCCGCGCCGGCTATTTCGTACTGGTGTTCGACTATCGCGGCTGGGGCGAGAGCGCCTCGCCGGTGGTGATGATCGATCCCGAGCCGCTCCACGCCGCGGGCGAGGCCGCTCCCCTGACCGCGCGGGTCCAGCCGCTGCGCGAATACGTCGATCCGTTGGAGCAGTCGGAGGACTGGTTCTCCGCCATCGACTGGATCATGGGCGAGCCCGGCGTCGACAAGGACAGGGTGGGCGTCCGCGGCTCCAGCTATTCCGGCGGCCACGTCATCTATGTCGCCGCCCACGACCCCAGGATCAAGGCGGTGGTCAGCCAGGTGGGCGGTCTCGACTCCCGCCCGCCGCCGGGTCAGGAACAGCCGGGGCGGGACATGGCGACGCGCATGGCGCGAGGCGAGATCGGCTATCCCGCGCCGCGCGCCTCGACGATCATGGGGCTGATCGGCTCGCCCATCGGCCATAAGGGCGAGCGGTACGCCCCGGTGGACGAGGCGTCCAAGATCACCGCGCCGACCCTGATGATCCTGGTCGAGAACGAGGAATACGGCGGCAATCCCACCGCCAAGCGGGCCTATGCCAGCATCAGGGCGCCCAAGAACCTCTACATTATCGAGAAGGCGACCCACTACGCCGTCTATTCCACCGAGCGGCCGCTGGTGGTCCGGCTGGCGATCGAGTGGTTTGACAAATACCTCAAGGGGTCGCCCGCATGACTGCGGCCGTTGAGCCTGCAATGGATTTCGATCGGCATGTCCGCGAGATCGAGGAGACCGGCTATTCGATCATGGAGGGCGCCGTCACGGAGGCGTTCTGCGACGAGATCGTGGCGGAGATCGAACGGCTGGAGGGCTCAGGGCCGGCCTCGCTGCAGGGCAACCCCTTTGTCGGCTACAAGACGGTCCGCTACTTCGACCTTCTGAACCGCGGCGAAATCTGGCAGCGGGTGGCGACGCATCCGCACCTTTTGCCGGTGTTGCGCGGCGTGCTCGGCCCCGACATGCTGCTGTCGACCATGGGCACCGCGGTGATCGCGCCCGGCGAACGGGCCCAGCCGATCCACCGCGACGACGAACTCTATGACATGTCCATGCCGCACAAGCCCCTGGTCTGCAACACCATGTGGGCCCTGACCGATTTCACGGAGGACAACGGCGCGACGCGGATCGTGCCCAACACCCACCGGCTGCCGGAAAGCCCCGATCCGGCGGGGACCTATCCGAGCTTCCCCGCCGTCATGCCGAAGGGCAGCGTCTGCTTCGTGTCCGGGACCTGCTATCACGGCGGCGGCGCCAACCGGAGTGATCAGAGGCGCTGGGCGCTGACCATCAACTATTGCGCCGGCTGTATGCGCCAGCAGGAGAACCTGATGCTGGCCATCCCGCACGAACGCGCGGCGCGCTTTTCGCCGGCGTTGCAGGACCTGATCGGCTACCGCATGACCCGGCGCAATGTCGGCCACGTCGATGCGGGCGACCCGCGCCGGCTGCTGACGTCCTCGCCAGGGAGGTGAGCATGGCCGACGACGCCAAGCCGCCGGTCGCCGCGAAACCTCCCGCCAAGGCTTACGAGTCCGCGCCCTATCTCAACCAGATGCGCCGGGTCCGCAGCCTCTACCCCGAACTTCGGGCGCTGGGGCTCGAAGGGCATATCGCCGACCTGGCCCTGCAGGGCTATACCGTGGTGCCCCCGGAAAGGGTCGCGCCGCCGGCCTATATCGCCGCCCTGCGCGCCGCGGTGCTGAAGGTGTCGGAGCGGCGCACCGGGGTCGCGCCCGATGTGGTCGCCGGTTCGACCCATCTCGCCTCCCGCCACCCGCTCGGCCAGTTCATGCGCTACGTGCTGTTCGAGGACCCCATTTTCGAGCCGATGCTGACCCATCCGGTGCTGCTCGGCCTCATCACCTATCTGGTGGGCGAGGACGCCCTGCTCAGCCTTGCCGACGCCATGGTCAAGGGGCCGGGCGGGGCGGAACTGCCGATCCACACCGACAACGGCGATCTCGCCACGCCGGTGTTCGCCGACCAGCCGCAGACCGCCAACATCAACCTGCTGCTCAACGACTATGACACCGGTAGCGGACCGATCGCCTTTCTGCCGGGCAGCCATGTGTTCCGCCGCCAGCCGACGGCCGGGGAACTGCGCGAACTGCGCGGCGAGATGGTTCCGATCATCGCCCCCGCCGGCTCGGCGGTGATCTGGCCGGCCAATACCTGGCACATGGCCTTCGCCCGCACCGATCCCGGCGTGCGCCTGACCCTGCTCTACGACTTCTGCCGCGGCCATCTGCAGACCCAGTCCAGTTTCCGCGACCGGGTGACGCCGGAAATCCTCGCCCGCAACCCGCCGAGGTTTGCCCGGCTGATGCACGTGCACGGGGTGTTCCCCTTCGCCGAGGCCGATATCGACCCGGAGAAACGCGCCAGGAGCGGGACGCGTCACAGCCTGTTCGACTGCCATCCCATGTGGCGCGAATTCCACAAACTCGACGCCGCAAGCCGCCCTTAATTCGCACCGAGTCGGAGCCTTACGCCATGTCCGCCGTCACCCAACTGGCCAGCCCCACCGCCGATCTGGATCGCGCTCGGAAAGAGCTCGACGCGCGCGGCTATTGCGTGGTTCCGAACGTGCTGTCGCGCACCGAGGTCGCGGCGCTGAAGGCCCGACTGATGGAGCAGGCCGAAGGCGAACGCGCCCGCGGCGTCGCCTTCCACGACGGCGGCCCGACCCGGCCCAACCAGCGGCTGTGGATGCTGATGAACAAGGGCAAGGTGTTCCGCGACCTGATGCTGCATCCCATGGTGGAGGCGATGATGGGCCATCTGCTGGGCCCCGATTTCCTGCTCTCCAGCTTCACCGCCAACATCGCCCATCCGGGCGGGGAGCCGATGGTGCTGCACACCGACCAGGGCTATGTCGGCTTCTGGACCCCTGTGCCGGTGGTGGCCAACATCGCCTGGATGCTCGACGACTTTTCGGACGAGAACGGCGGCACCCGGCTGGTCCCGGCCAGCCACCTGGATGCGACCGCGACACCGCGATCCTCGGCCTTCGCGCCCGACAAGCCGGCCAACATGCCGACGCTGGCCGACACCATAGCCGCGGAGGGCAAGGCGGGCTCGATCCTCTGCTTCGACGGCCGCATCTGGCACGGCACGGGCGCCAACCGCAGCGGCAAGCCGCGCCACGCCCTGCTCAGCTACCATTGCCGGCCCTTCGTTCGCCAGCAGGAGAACTTCGTCCTCGGCCTCGATCCGGCGACCCGCGCCGCGGAACGCCCGGCCTTGCTGAACCGGCTGGGATTCGCGCCCTGGGCCGGGCTTGGCCGGGTGGAGAGTCCGAGGCCCGAGACGCCGCTGTTCATCTCCACCGGCGCCGTCGGCCCCCTCGGCGCGGACGGAACGCCCATCATGGTGTAAGCAACGTCAAAGGCCTTGGATGGGCCCTTGGCGAAATCAGTGAACGGCCTCGGTGGGCCCCGTTTCGGCCCAGACGGAGCGGAGGTGGGTCATGAAGGTTTCAAAGGTCGGGCTGCCGGCGTTGGTGCGGCCGAAGCGAAGCTCCCAGATGGCCAGCGGCGTATCGGGCTCGTGCCCGCGGGCCAACTGCGCCACGGCGCGGGCCTCGTCGTGACGGCCGAGGGCGCGCAGGCAGACGGCGAGGCCGATGTTTGGCGCGGCGTTGTCCGGGGTCAGCCGCAACGCCTTGTCGTAAGCCTTGGCGGCCTCCTTCCAGCGCTCCTCGCGCCCCAGCACCCCACCGCGCCACATATAGGATATCCAGGTGGTCGGATTGTCGGGCGCCAGACGGTACCCCTGATCGAAATAGGCGAGCGCCTCCTCGGTCATGCTGAGAAGCGAGGCCGACATGCCACAGGCGAAATAGGCGAACTCGTTATAGCGGTTGAGCTGGATCGCCCGCTGACCGGCCGCCAGGCCTTCCTTCGGAAAGCCCGCCGCCGATAGCGCGCCGGCCGCCGTGGACAGGACGGTGGAATTGTCCGGGTCCAGGGCGATGGCCTTTTGCGCCTGCGCGCGGATACGCTGCGCCGTCGCCGCATCGTCGGGCATCAGCTGGTTGTAGAGGATGGCCTGGGCCTGGGCGTGCAGGGCCACCGCCACGCCATAGTCGGGGGCGATCTCCATCGCCTTGCGCGCCTCCTCCAGCCCCATCATGAGGGCCGGGCCGGTCAGGCGGCGATAGGCGGCCACCGAACGCATCACCGCTTCCCAGGCGGTCAGGTCCCCGGGCTTACGCAGGGCGCGCTCAATCTCCTGGCGGTGGGACTGCGTGCGCAGGTGCGCCGCCACCTCCAGCACCAGCTCTTCCTGCAACTGGCCGAGTTGCGCCAGCGGGCGGTCGAAATTCTGGGTCCACAGGATGTTGCCGGTATCGGCCTCGACCAGTTGGGTGGTCACGCGCAGGTCCTCGCCGACGCGCCGCACATTGCCCTCGAGCACGTAGCGGACGCGCAATTCCCGCGCCAGGGCGGCCAGGTCGGTGATGCCGCCGGTCCGGAAGCGGGCCGTGGCCGAGGACGAGACCACCCGCACCTCCACCCCCTGCGACATGGCGTCGATGATGTCCTCCACCATGCCGAAGGCGAAGATTTCGTCCTCGGCCACGCCCGAGCGATTGGTGAAGGGCAGCACGGCGATGGAGGGCGCCGCGCCGCGTCGCCCGGCGGTCTTGGGTTTGGGAACTGCCGGCGGCGCCGGCGCCGGCCGGACCTTGGCCTCCCGGTCGACGAAGCGGCGCACATCGGTCAGGAACTCGCCCCACGACGGGTCGGCCCGGTCGCCGGTCCAATGGGTCAGGTCGGCGGTCTGGGTCAGCTCGAACATGATCGGCCGCTCGCAGGGCTCGATCATCACCGGCACCAGCGTCTTGTTGCGGTCGGCCAGCGTGGCCTCGGCCCGCACCCAGCGCGACGCCGCCGAGCGAACCGACCACAGCACCACCACGGCCTTGGCGGTGCGCAGGGCGGTCTCGGTCACCTCGTCATAGGCCTCGCCCGAGCGCAGGGTAACGTCCCACCACACCTCGAGCCCCTCGGCGAGGAAAGCCTCGGCGAAACGGCGCGCCGTTTTCTGGTCTTCTCGATTGTAGGACAGGAAGATGTCGGGCAAGGCGTCCCCCACGGCCAATCGATATTGGCCAACTGCTCGCCCAGCGCAAGACCGGGCCTTTGTCTTGCCGCCATTGGCCTCATTTTCAGCGCGGCCCCGTCGCGCCCGGTTCAATCCTTGAGCGACGAAGGGATTGCGACGCCTGATCTTGCCTTGCCCCCGAAAAGATGACGCAATCGGCGCCGCAGCCCAGGTCGGCTGCACGGGGCATGGGTATCCGTCCACGGGTGTGCTTGAGGGGGCATCGTGACGTCGAGCGGAAAACAGAAGATCGCCGTACTGGGCGGCGGGGTCGGGGCCCTGTCGGCGGCCTTCTATCTGACCGAACAGCCCGGCTGGTCGGAAAAGTACGAGATCACCGTCTACCAGCAGGGTTGGCGGCTGGGCGGCAAATGCGCCAGCGGCCACGACCTGCGCCCGGGCTATGGCTGGCGCATCTACGAGCACGGGCTGCACATCTTCGCCGGATTCTACGATCAGGCGTTCGATCTGCTGAGGCGCGCCTATGACGAGATCGACCGGCCGGACGACCATCCCAACAAGACGGTATGGGACGCCTTCACCCCGGAGGACAACATCGCCCTGGTCGACAATGTCGATCCCGAGCAGCCGAACCGCCTGTGGTACATGAACTTCGAGCCGAACGGCCGGCTGCCGGGCGACAGTCTCGACGCCGCGCCGATGATCGTGATGATCCAGCGACTGGTCGCCGTCCTGGTGCACGGCACACCCGTACCGTTGCAGAAGAAGGGGGCGGCGGGCCAGACCGTCGCCCAGACCCCGGCGCCCGGCCCGGTGGAGGACCCCTTCGCCTGGCTCTGGCATTTCGTGCAGAAGACGGCGGACGAACTCGAGAGTCTGGCGATGGAGTTCATCCTGCACCAGCTTATCCTGGTCATCGAACAGAAGATGAAATCCGTGGTTTCGGGTCCGCAGGACCCCACCACCACCCTGGAGATCGAACGCTTCCTGTTGTCCGCCTATCTGGTCCAGTCGGTGGTCCGCGGCGTCATCGCCTTCGACCTGCTGAACAAGGGCTACGACTCCATCGACACCTACGAGTGGAGCGAGTGGCTGTATCTGAACGCGGTGGAGGTGGCGAAGGGCTCGCCCGAATGGGGCGATCCCGTCACCCGCGCCAACCAGCTTCTCGACTGGGCTCCGATCGCCACCCTGTACGACTATGTGTTCGGCTTCGGGGACGGCGGCGACGTCAAGTTCCGCAGTTTCGGCGCGGGCACCGCCCTGCGGTCGGCCATGCTGATGATCTCCTACAAGGGCCACTTCTTCTGGAAGATGCGCGGGGCCATGGGCGATGTGGTGATCGCGCCGGTCTATCTGGCCCTGAAGCAGCGAGGGGTGAGGTTCAACTTCTTCACGCGCATCACCGGGCTGAACATCGATGCCAATGAGCAGCGCCTCGCCTCCATCGACTATGTGCAACAGGTCGGGTTGAAGGACCCCGACGCCGGCTATCAGCCGCTGGTCGATATCCCCATCCCCGGCTGGCCGCGGCCGCTGGAGGGCTGGCCGGCCACGCCGCTGTGGGACCAGCTCGCCGATGCGGACGCCGATCGGGCGGCGGCGAGGGACTTCGAGGCCGAGCATAACGATGCGCCCGGGGCCGGCGATGTGGCGGGGCAGCTCAAGGCCGGGGTCGATTTCGACCTCGCCGTGCTGGGCATCTCGGTCGGTGGGCTGAAACAGGTCTGCGCCAGCTTTCCGGAGCGGCTGCCCCAGTCCAAATGGGGGCCGATGTTCGGCGCAATCACCCTGACGCGCACCGTCGCCATGCAGCTGTGGTTGACGCGTCGGCAGGACGACCTCGGCAACCAGGGCCCGGACCGCACCCTGACGGGGGCCGGCCAGCCCTATAGCTCGTGGTCGGACATGAGCCACCTTCTGGCGCGCGAGACCTGGAACGGCGCCGACCGGCCGCGCTCGATCGCCTATTTCTGCGGCCAGATGCAAGGTCCCGAAAACGGTCTGGGCGCCGACATCAAGGCCTATGACCTGGCGGTGTCGTGGCTGAGCTCAAACAGCGCGCTCTACTGGTCGCGCGCCACCGGCGCCGGCAGCCCCTATGGGCTCGATCCCGGCCTGCTGTTCGATCCGGAGCCCGCCCTCGGCGGCGATCCGCTGACGCGGCAATATATCCGGGCCAACTGCAACCCGTCCGACCTCTATGTGCAGTCGCCCAAGAACAGCGTTTACACCCGGATGGATGCGAACGAGTCCGGTCTGGACAACCTGTTCCTCACCGGCGACTGGACCCTGAACGGTCTGAACTCCGGATGCGCCGAAGCCGCGGCCCGCAGCGGCGCCCGCTGCGCCGACGCCATCGGCGGTACGCTGACTCCCTTGCCGCTGTGAAGGCCGCCCCAATGAGCGAACTGCCCCCCTATGTGGTCGACGGCAACCTCTATGACGCCCTTGCCGCGGTGCAGCTGTGCGATGTGGTGATGCACAGCTTCTGCATCCCGGCCGACGCAGCCAAGGTTCAGGCGTGGCTGGACAAGACCTTCGCCGTCCCCTCCGGCGGGGCGGTGCGATACAAGGCGCTGGGGGACAAGGTGTTCCTCGGCTTCGCCGAGATCGGCAAGCTCTATACCCTCGAAACCCCGGTCAAGGGTTATACCAGCGAGATCGACATCACCATCTGGATCCTGGCCCAGCGGATCGACCAAGGCGTGTTCAGCCTGCGCTGGATCCCGGCCTATCTGTTCGTCGATTCCGGCCCGGCGCTGGTCAGCGGGCGCGAGGTGTGGGGCTTTCCCAAGCAGCTCGGCCAGTTCCATTTCAGCCCGCAGACCAAGGCGCCCGGCGCCGCGCGCACCTTCGACGCCGATGGCTGGGTGGTCAGCCCCTATGGCCCGGACAGTCCGGCGCGCTGGGCCGCCATGTTCGAGGCGCGACCCAAGGCGCCGGCCCCGCCGGGGGCGAAAACCGGTGTGCTGCAGTCGATCGAGCATCTGGCCGATACCGCGGTGCAGCGGCTGAGCGGCGAGATGGTTTCGCTGGCCGGAAACCTGCGCCAGGCGATCGGCGGCGGCGGCATGACCATGGCCTTCCTGAAGCAGTTTCCCGACTGCGCCGCGCCGCACAGCGCCTGCTATCAGGCGGTGGTGGAGGCGGAGGCCGTGATCACCGCCTATCGCGGCTCGGGCCTGACCGACGACGCCTATGAGGTGCGCATCACCAGTTTCGACACCCATCCGTATCAGGACGAACTCGGCATCTCGCCCGACTGGCAATCGGTCGGTCAGGGCGTGTGGATGGACTTCGATTTCCAGCAGAAGCTCGGTCAGGAAGCCTGGCGCGCCTCGGTATGACCGACAGCGTGGCTTCCGCCGGACCGCCGCCGCCGCGCCCGCGGCTGTCGATCGGCGTCACCGGACACCGTTTGGCGAACGCGGCCTTCGCGGCCAATGCGGCGGGGGCGGAGGCTGCGCTGTCGCGCATCCTTGACCGCCTCGAAGGCGCCCTCGCCGCCTCGCCGCCGCCGCCGGGATCGGGGCGGTTCGCGCCGGTCAGACTGCACTCCCTGCTGGCCGAGGGGTTCGACCAGCTGGCCGCCGACCAGGCGCTGGCGCGTGGCTGGGACCTCACCGCCCCCCTACCCTTCGGCCGGGCGTTGAACCGGGCCATCAACGCCGCGCCGCAAACCGCCGACGAGGCGAGGTTTCTGTTGACGGGCGAAGGGGCTTGCGGCGCCGCGACCCTGGCCCGCAGCGATCGCATCCGGGCGCTGGAGGCCCACGCCCGCCTGTTCGAGCTGGCCGAAATGGATGAACCCATCGCCGCCCTGCACCTGGCGCGACTGCGGCGCCCCGCCGACCTCGATGCGGCGCAGGCCTACATCTTCCGCGCGTCGGAGCGCATCGCCCTGGCCGCACGGGTCATGATCGAACAGTCCGACCTGATCGTCGCCTGCTGGGACGGGGCCGGCACCAGCGCCATCGGTGGAACCGGCCACACCGTCGCCCTGGCGTTGGAGATGGGCTCGCCCGTGGTGTGGATCGACGCCCGCGCCCCGGCGGACTGGCGCCTGCTGACCACACCAGAGTCGCTCGCCGCCGGTGTCCACGCGATCGACCAAGGCGAGGCGGAGGTCTCGCTCGCCCGGCTGGTCCAGGGCCTGTTGCGTCCCGCCGCCGGCGGCGGGCATGGCGGCGGCGACGAGGCGCAGGGGTTGCAGACGTTCGAGCACGAGCGCTGGCGCCCGCTCAGCCATTCGGCCTGGCACGCCTATCGCCGTATCGAGGCGCTGTTCGGCGCCGATCGGCACGGGGATCGGTTCCGCAGCCTGACCCAGGTCTATGAGGCGCCGGACGCCATCGCCGAGGGCGCCGCCGCCGGAATGCTGGCGGCCGCGGCCGCGCTGCCGGGCCAGGACGCCGCCTTCGTCGAGCGGGTGGAGCGGGAGGTGCTGCGGCGCTTCGCTTTCGCCGACGGCATCTCGGCGCGGCTCTCGGACGCCTATCGCGGCGGGATGATCCTGAGCTTCCTGTTCTCCGCCCTGGCGATCGTCGGCGGCATCGCCTACCTGCCCTTCGCCACGCTCCACGAGAAGTGGATGTTCACCCTGTTCGAGCTGGCCCTGCTAACCGCGATCCTGGCCATCACCTTCGTGGGTCAGAAACGGCGCTGGCACGCGCGGTGGTTCGAGACGCGGCGCGTCGCCGAATACTTCCGCCACGCGCCGATCCTGCTGTTCACCGGTGTAGCCCGCCCGCTGGGACGCTGGCCGCGCGCCACCGGCGCCGCCTGGCCCGAATGGTACGCCCGCCAGGCCCTGCGCGACATCGGCCTGCCCACGCTCAAGATCACCTCCGGCTATCTGCGCAGGGCGCTGGGGGAGCTGTTGCTCGACCACGTGGCGCGCCAGGAGGCCTATCACCGCGCCAAGGCCCGAAGGCTCGGCCGCACCCACCATCGGCTCGACAAACTGTCGGAGGGGCTGTTCGGCCTCGCCGTCGTGTCGGTGAGCGTCTATCTCGCCCTGAAGGCCGGCGCGGTGCTGCGCGTCCTGCCGGACTCCCTGCCCTACGATGTGTCGCTGCTGCTGACCTTCTTCGGCGTGTTGCTGCCGACCTTCGGCGCCGGCCTGGCCGGCATCCGCTATTTCGGCGATTTCGAACGGTTTGCCGCCATCTCGGAGGTCACGGCGGAGAAGCTCGCGGCGGTGGCCGGGCGCATCGAACTGCTGCTTTCAGCGCCCGACGGCGCCATCGATTACGCCAGAGCCGCCGACCTCGTCCGCACCACCGACGACATCGTGGTCAGCGAGATCGAGAACTGGCAGGCGGTGTTCGGGGGCAAGCACATCACCGTCCCGGTATAGGCACGGCGGTGGACGACCGGGCGGCGGGTGGCCGTGGGCCTGACGCGGCCGGTCAGTGCTGCGGCATCGCCGTCGCCGGGGTCGAGGCCTGGGCTACGGGCTGCACGCCGGGCGCGGGGCTTGGGCTTTGCGGCGACGGGACCGCCGCGGTTTTCGCCTGCACCATCTGCGGCTGCAGCGGGGCGGCGGGCCATTCGCAGCCCTTGATCTGGCCGAGCGCCTTCAAATAGCCGCGCCGCACCGAACCGGCGAGCGCCACCGCCTTGGCCTGCTGCTCGGCCCGATTGGCGCCGGAAAAGCGGCGGACCCAGCTGCGCACCGGGATCACCCCGGTGGTGGCCGAGCGCACGGCGTCCAGCGCCGCATCCGCGGCGAAGCCCGCGCCCTTGGCGAACATGTCCTTGTCCGGCGTCGCGCCCAGCGGAATGTCCACGTCGGGTCCCAGCGCCAGGTCGAGCTGGCGCACCTGTTCGGAGATGGCGGGGCAGCCGTCCAGGCCGGTCTGGTCGTAGGGGCGTGCATAGGCGCGCACCAGGATCGGCGGGACGTCGTCGTGCATCAGGTTGAGGTCGCGCAGCGGCGCCTGGGCCGCCTCGCCGAAGCCGGAATAGGTGTCGCCCATGGCGACGCCGGCGGCCTGTCCGGTCCGGCTGGTGAAATCGTTGGGCGAGGACTTGGGCATGGAGGCGCAACCGCTGAGCGTCGTCGCCGCAAGGCCCGAGGCCGCCAGCATCCCTACCGCGCGTGCGCTCATCACTCACTCTCCACTCGCAGCCCCGCCGCATGATAACCCGATTTCCGCAGCCGGCGAAGCCGCATAGCGCAGGCGGCGTGGCTGCATGTCTCGCGCGGTTGTGATTGCGGCGCTTGGGCGCTACAGAACCGCTCGCGTCACGGCGCGGGCCGGTAGCTCAGTGGTAGAGCACCCGACTTTTAATCGAGTGGTCGTGGGTTCGACCCCCACCCGGCCTACCATACGCCAAATCGGACAAGGCGACGCCGCGAAGCGGCGTTATCGCCGGCGTTTTCGTGTAAACGAGGGACAGACCATCCCTTTCACGTCGATTCCGCGGCAAGGACCTCGCGTCTGCGTCCGCCGCGCCGGAGATTTCGATGACCACCACCGCCTTGAACAAGCCCGCCGTCGATCTTGCCGCCGATCCCGCGCGCGCGCGCGGCAAGGCCCCGCCGCCCGTCGCCTCGGCGCTGGCGCTGATCGGCCATACGCCCATGATAGAGGTGACGGAGGCCTTCGACACCGGTCCCTGCCGCCTGTTCGTCAAGCTGGAGAGCGCCAATCCGGGCGGCTCGATCAAGGACCGCATTGCCCTCACCATGATCGAGGCGGCGGAGACGGACGGCCGCCTGCAACCCGGCGGGACCATCGTGGAGGCCACCGCCGGCAACACCGGGCTGGGCCTCGCCCAGGTCGGCATCCTGAAGGGTTACAAGCTCGTGCTGGTGGTGCCGGACAAGATGGCGCGGGAGAAGATCCAGCATCTGCGCGGGCTCGGCGTGGACGTGCGCATCACCCGGTCGGACGTGGGCAAGGGCCATCCCGACTACTATCAGGACATGGCCGAGCGGCTGACCCGCGATATCCCGGGCGCCTTCTACATCAACCAGTTCTCCAACCCCGCCAATCCGCTGGCGCACGAGACCTCCACAGGGCCGGAAATCTTCGACCAGCTGGACGGCCATGTCGACGCCGTGGTGGTGGGCGTGGGTTCCGGCGGCACGCTGACCGGCCTCGGCCGCTTCTTCGCCAAGGCCTCGCCCAAGACCGAGATGGTGCTGGCCGACCCCAAGGGCTCGATCCTGGAGCCGCTCATCAACCGCAACGAGCACGTGACGCCGGGGTCGTGGATCGTGGAGGGCATCGGCGAGGACTTCATCCCCGACAATTGCGACCTTAACTTCCTGCACCAGGGCAAGGCCTATGCCGTCTCGGACCAGGAGAGCGTGGAACACGCGCGCCTGCTGCTGTCCAGGGTGGGGGTGCTCGGCGGCTCCTCCTCCGGCACGCTGTTCGCCGCGGCGCTGCGCTATTGCCGCGACCAGAGCGAGCCCAAGCGCGTGGTCACCTTCGTCTGCGACAGCGGCAACAAGTACCTCTCCAAGGTATTCAACGACCACTGGCTGGCGGAGCAGGGCCTGGCCGACCGGCGGTTGACCGGGGATTTGCGCGACCTGATCGCCCGCTCGCTCAGCGAGGGCGGCGCGGTGACCGTGGCCCCGGATGACACGCTGGACACCGCCTATAAGCGGATGCGGGTGGCGGATGTGAGCCAGTTGCCGGTGCTGGATGGGCAAAGGCTGATCGGCCTGATCGACGAGAGCGATATCCTGGAGGCCGCCGAGCAGGGCGGCCAGCGCAAGGCCTTCGGCCGGCCCGTCTCCACCGCCATGACCGCCAAGCTGAACACCCTGCAGGCCGGCGAGCGGCTGGAGGCGTTGATCCCGCTGTTCGAACGCGACGAGGTGGCCATCGTGCTGAACGGCCACGAGTTCCTCGGCCTCATCACCCGCATCGACCTGATCAACCATCTGCGCCGGGTGGGGTAGCAGAGCCGAGCGCCGCGTCCTTCGACAGGCTCAGGATGAGGCGCTCTCACTGGGGTGTCGGCGAAAGTCGGCCTCATCCTGAGCCTGTCGAAGGACGCGGCCGTAACACTGCCTTGGAGACATCCATGACCGAGCCCAGGAACCGCCTCGAGTCCAACAGGCTGGCCTTCGCCACGCGCACTATCCATGGCGGCCAGTCTCCGGACCCGCTGACCGGGGCGGTGATGGTGCCGATCTACGCCACCTCCACCTACGCCCAGTCATCCCCCGGCGTGCACAAGGGGTTCGAGTATTCGCGCTCGGCCAATCCCACCCGCGACGCCTTCCAGCGCGCCATCGCCGACCTGGAGAGCGGCACGCGCGGCTACGCCTTCGCCTCGGGCCTCGCGGCCATCTCCACCGTGCTGGAGCTGCTCGACGCCGGCGATCACGTGGTGGCGTCGGACGACCTCTACGGCGGTTCGTTTCGCCTGTTCGACAAGGTGAGGAAGCGTTCCGCAGGGCTGACCTTCAGCTTCGTCGACTTCCGCGATCCGGCCAAGGTCGAGGCGGCGATCACCGACAGGACCCGGCTGATCTGGTGCGAGACGCCCACCAACCCCATGCTGCGCCTGTGCGACCTTGAAGCCATCGCCGCCATCGCCCGGCGGCGGGGGGTGATGACCTGCGCGGACAACACCTTCGCCAGCCCGTTCATCCAGCGCCCGCTGGAGCTGGGGTTCGACCTCGTCATGCACTCCACCACCAAGTACCTGAACGGCCATTCCGACATCGTTTCCGGCTGTGTGGCGGTGGGCGAGAATGCGGAGCTCGCCGAGCGGCTGGCCTTCCTGCACAATGCGGTGGGCGGCGTGGCCTCGCCCTTCGACGCCTATCTGGCTTTGCGCGGACTCAAGACCCTGGCGATCCGGATGCAGCGCCATTGCGAGAGCGCCAGGCGTATCGCGGAATGGCTGGAGGCGCAGCCGGGCGTGGCCCAGGTAATCTATCCGGCGCTGGCCAGCCACCCGCAGCACGATCTGGCCACGCGGCAGATGACCGGCGGGTTCGGCGGCATGATCACCGTCGTCCTCGATCGCGACCTGGAGGGGACCAAGCGGATGCTGGAGCGCACCCATCTGTTCACCCTGGCGGAATCTCTGGGCGGGGTGGAGAGCCTGATCGAGCACCCGGCCATCATGACCCACGCCTCCATCCCGCCCGCCCAGCGCCAAGACCTCGGCATCCACGACGGCCTGATCCGCCTCTCGGTGGGGATCGAGGATTGCGACGACCTGATCGCGGATTTGAGTTACGCGCTGGCATAATCCCCGCCCCCGCTGCGCAGGGGGAGGAAAAGAGTCACCGTCCGCGCCGCCGCCATTGCTCCCGTGCGGCGAGGATCAGGTCAGGCCCGATCAGCGCGGCGACCACCAGGCCCCACAGCGTGTCGGACAGGGCCTGATCGTTCCAGTGGAAGCCGGGCACGGCGTCCGGCACGCGGCTGAGCAGGAAGACCAGGCAGAAGCCGTAGCTGCGCATCATCCAAAGCTTATGGACGGCGATGTTGCGGCGCAGGATGAAGAAGAGCGCGATCACGGTGGTAAGCAGCCAGCCCCCGGCCTGGAAATACTGCTCGATTTGGATCGCGCGCGGCTCGAACCGCGGCCCGATATAGAGCGCCACCGAAGCCGCCACCGCGATGGCGCCGATATAGATACAGCCGATCCAGCGGTGCACGTTGGGCCGCGTCCGGCGCAGGGCGTCGGAAAACTGGAACGGTCCGGTGAACAGAGCCAGCGCGCCGAACGGTCCATGCACCGCCAGCCAGGCCTTGAACGCGGCAATATGCTTCCACTCGGGATCGGCGGCATCGACCAGGAACCGCTCGTCCGCCCAGATGACCACCAGGGTGCAAAGCGCCATCAGGCCGAAGAAGGCCCATTTGACATAGTCCCGCCTAACGCCGACCGCCGTCCCCGCCATCGCTGCACCCCCGCCGTGGTCGCGGCGATTATAGCAAAGCTTGGCCCTTACGCTAGCGCATCCCGAGCGGTGCGTAATTCAGGTGCAGGCCGGCGTCGATCAGCAGGGTCTCGCCGGTGATGTGGCCGGCGGCGGGCGAGGCCAAGAACACGGCTGGACCGGCCACGTCCTCGGCCTTCGACGCCACTTTCAGCGGCATACTGGCCGCCACGCCCTGGCGCATCCGCTCCAGCCGCTCTGGGTCCATGGCCTTCTCGAACCAGGGGGTGTCGATGAAGCCCGGGCAGACGGCGTTGACCCTGATCTTCGGCGCCAGCGCGCGGGCAAGGCTCAGCGTCATCGTGGTCAGCGCCCCCTTGGACGCCGCATAGGCCACCGAGGAGCCGATCCCCATCACCCCGGCCACGGAGGAGGTGTTGACCACCACGCCCGGACGCGGGCCGGCTTCCAGCAGCGAGCGCGCCGCGCGCACCATCTGGTAGGCGCCGATGACGTTCACCCGGTAGAGCCAGAGGAAGTCCTCCTCGGTCAGGGCGTCGAGATCGGCGTGGTTCGGCGCGTGCTTGGTGACGCCGGCATTGTTGAACAGGGCGTCGATCCGGCCGAAGGGGGCGGCGGCCTCCGCGATCCGTCGGCACTGTGCATCCTCCGCCACATTGGCCTTGACCAGCACCGGCTCTGCGCCGAGCGCCTTCACCTGTGCGCCGGTCTCCTCCGCCTCGGCCTCGCTGGAGGCGTAGTTGATGACCACCGCCCGCGCGCCCCGGCCGGCCACCTCCACCGCGATGGCGCGGCCGAGCCCGGTGGAGGCGCCGGTGACCACCACGACCGCCTCCGCGAAGTCCCCATCTCCGTACCTGCCCGCCGCCATGTCATCCTCCGGATTTGCTGTTTTCCTCTCCTACGATTACCTCGGCGAAATGACCACCGACACCTCAGGCCTGCGCCAGCTTGGCCACCACACCCCCCAGCCGCCATCGCCCGACGCGGCGGCGCTGGAGCGCGTGCCCAATCCGCAGGACGACATGCTGTATCTGGCCCGGTTCACCGCGCCGGAGTTCACCTCCCTCTGCCCGGTCACCGGCCAGCCCGACTTCGCCCACCTGGTGATCGACTACGCGCCCAAGGCCTGGCTGATCGAGTCCAAGTCGCTGAAGCTCTACCTCACCAGCTTTCGCAACCACGGCGCCTTCCACGAGGATTGCACCGTGGGGATCGCGCGCAAGCTCATCGCAGTGGCCGAGCCGCGCTGGCTGCGCATCGCCGGCTACTGGTATCCCAGGGGCGGCATCCCCATCGACGTCTTCTACCAGACCGGCGCGCCGCCGGAGGGTCTGTGGCTCCCTGACCCCGGCGTGGCCCCCTACCGCGGGCGGGGCTAGCACTTACCCCTCACCCTCCCGCGCCTTCGGCCCGGGTCCCTCCCTCTCCCCGCACGCGGGGCGAGGGCCTCGCGCCAAACCCTCTCCCGCGGGCGGGAGAGGGGTCACGGAGGGGCCGCGCTAAGACTGGAACCAGCTCGTCAGCGCCGCCACGTCCGGCCGCACGCGCTCCAGCGGGGGCTCGCTCGGTGTGCCGAGGTAGACGAAGCCGGCGATGCGTTCTTCGCTGGCGAGGCCCAGCGCCGCGCGGGCGTGGGGCTCGTAGGCGTACCAGTCGGTGATCCAGTTTGCGCCAAAGCCCATGGCCTCCGCCGCCACCAGCAAGAGCGTGCAGACGGCGGCGGCGGACAGCACCTGCTCCCACTCGGGGATATCGCCGTCCCGCACCCGGCTGACCACGGCGAGCGCCAGCGGCGGGGTGTCCAGCTTGGCCAGGGCTGAGGGATTGTGCCCGTGATCGGCGGCGATGGTCTCCAGCATTCGGACATACTTCGCCTTGCCCTCGCCCTCCAGCACCACGAAGCGCCAGGGGTTCAGCTTGCCGTGGTCCGGCGCGCGGGCGGCGAGGCGCAGGAGGTCTGCCACCTGCGCCGCGTCCGGACCCGGCGCCCGCAGCGTCACCGCCGAGGACGAGCGCCGCTGCGCCAGCAAGGCCAGGGTCTGCGCCGACGGCCGGATCGGACAGGGCTGGCCGAACGGGATCGGCGCGGGCAGGGAAGAGGGCATCGGCACTCCGCGGGATCGGCCGTTGCAAAGCCGCCCGATTTCCTGCGCTAGATAGGCGCGCGAACGGGAAAAGGGAGAGACTTCGATGGCGCAGCTGGTGGTTCTGTACAAGACGCCCACCGATCCGGCGGCGTTCGACGCCTACTATTTCAAAACCCATGTCCCCCTGGCCAAGGCCATTCCCGGACTGAAGCGCTATGAGGTCAGCAGCGGCCCGGTCGCCTCGCCCGCGGGCGAGAGCGGTCTGCACCTGGTGGCCATCCTGCATTTCGAGTCCCTGGCGGCGATCCAGGCGGGTTTCGCCAGCGCCGAGGGACAGGCGGCGGGCGCGGACGTGTCCAATTTCGCCACCGGCGGCGCGGACCTCTTGATGTTCGACACCCGCGATGTCTGAACCGCCGGCGTGGTTGCGGCCCCACGGACCGGCGTGGCGGGCGGGCGGACCCACGCGCGTGCACGACAATCCCTGGTTCGCAGTGGACCGCTACGAGGCCATCGCCCCCACCGGCGCCCCGGCCACCTACTATCTGCACGACCAGAAGACCTGGGCCACCGGCGTCGTTCCGCTGCATGAGGACGGCACGGTGACCCTGGTCGGCCAATGGCGGTTTCCGTTCGGGACCTACAGCTGGGAGCTGCCCGAGGGTGGGGCGCCCATGAGCGAGCCCCCCCTCGACGGCGCCAGGCGCGAACTGGCCGAAGAGGCGCAGTTGCAGGCGTCCGACTGGCGCGAAATCCTGGTCATGCACCTCTCCAACTCGGTCAACAACGAGGTGGCCTATTGCTATCTCGCCACCGGCCTCAGCCCACGCGCCGACCACGTGCCCGACGATACCGAGAATCTGGCCGTGGTCCGCGCGCCCTTCCGCGCGGTACTGGAAGCCGTCGTGGGCGGCCACATTCAGGACGCGATCACGGTGGCGGCGGTGCTGCGCGTGCACCATATGGCGGTGATCGGAGATCTCGATCCGGCGTTGGCCCGCTCTGTGCTAGGCTAGGCGCAAGGGATCGCTTGGAGGCTGCCCATGGGCCGTCAGCTCGAAATCGTCGCCCACGAGGGGCCGCTGCCGGTCTGGACCGCGCTGCGGCTCGAGGCGCAGGAGACCGCCGCCGCCGAACCCGGCCTCGCGTCCCTGCTCAACGCCACCATCCTGGCCCACCACGACCTTGCCGGCTCCTTCTCCTACCAACTCGCCCGCAAGCTCGGCGACCAGGAGATGCGGGCCATGTCGATCCGCGAGATGGCCGATCAGGCCTACGCCTCGGACCCCTCGCTGCTGGTCAAGGTAGAGGCGGACCTGCGCGCCGTGATGGAGCGCGACCCCGCCTGCAAGGGCTATCTGCAGCCCTTCCTGTTCTTCAAGGGCTTCCAGGCCCTGCAAACCCACCGCATCGCCCACTGGCTGTGGAGCGAAGGACGCCAGACCCTGGCCTTCCACTTCCAGAGCCGCATGTCCGAGCTGTTCCAGGTGGACATCCACCCGGCGGCGGAGTTCGGCGCCGGCATCTTCATGGATCACGCCACCGGCATCGTGGTGGGGGAGACCGCCCGCGTGGGCGACGACGTCTCCATGCTGCACGGCGTGACGCTGGGCGGCACCGGCGCCGAGCGCGGCGACCGCCACCCCAAGATCATGAAGGGCGTGCTGCTGGGCGCGGGCGCCAAGGTGCTCGGCAACGTCACCGTCGGCGAATACGCCAAGGTGGCTTCGGGCTCGGTGGTGCTGAAGGACGTGCCCCCCGGCTGCACCGCCGCCGGCGTGCCCGCGCGCCTGGTCAACTGCCCCGCCTGCGAAGAGCCCGCCCGCACCATGGACCACACCTTGCCGGGCGAAGTGTACGAGGACTACTCGATCTGAGACGCCGCCCTGAGCGGGGCGCTTGGATTGTCGAGCGGCTTATTTTTCGCCGAATTTAGGGCTGTGGTGGGGAAAAACGCCTTGGCGGGCTGATCAATTCGGCGATCGCAGCGCTTCCATACCCGCGCAATCCCAACTAGGTTCGCGCCACTTTCGACGACCCCATCCCCGACCACCAAGGCGAGCCCGTGGACGACAACGACATCAAGAAGATCGAAGCGCACCTGAAGCGCACCTTCGGCAATCCGCACGTGGCGTTGAAGGCCCGCCCCAAACAGAAGGACTCCGCCGAGGTGGAGATGAAGGGCGAGTTCATCGGCGTCGTGTACCAGGACGAGGACGACGACGGCTCGTTCCTGTTCGAAATGGCCATCCTGGCCGAAGACCTGGAATAGTCCTAGCCACTGCACTGAAGCCTGGCGGTGAAGGGCGGCGGGTGCAGGTGCTCAAGCCCGAGCTGGGCGCGGCGCTCGATGAAATGACATCCGGGCGCCCAAGCCTCTCGTGCCGCAGCAAGAGTTCAGCGCCGTCTAGCTTTTCAGCAGCGGTCCATGCTGACCCGAGGACTGGCGCAGGAACAGGCGATCTTCACGTCGGATGAATCGCTCGCGTTTGGCGAACTCGAAATTGGCGCGCCCTTCCGCGTCGTCGCGCAGGTGGGTTCGGTAGGCTTCGTAGGCGGCGAGACTCTGAACGTGGAATACCGCATAGGCGGTTGTGGCCGAGCCTTCGTGCGGCGAGAAATAGCCGACTAGGTCCCCGCCGCAGCGCGGGATAACCTGACCCCATACCTTGGCGTACTGGTCAAAGGTGTCGACGCGATAAGGATCGATTTCGTAGCGGATAAAGCAGGTGATCATCGGGGTCCTCCTTGCGCCGGTCTAGCCGATTGCCGCGCACAGATGCTTTGGTTAGCATCGAACCATGCGCGCCGGACCCGCTATCGCTCCCATTGCCGCCCTGCTGGGCGATCCGGCGCGCGCCAACATGCTGGGCGCCTTGATGGACGGCCGCGCCCTGACCGTCAGCGAACTGGCTCAGGCGGGCGGCGTCGCCCTGCCCACCGCCAGCAGCCATTTGGCCAAGCTGGCCCAGGCTGGACTGCTGGTTGCGGAGAAGCAGGGCCGGCATCGCTACCTAAGCCTATCAGGCCCCGACGTCGCCGAGGTGCTGGAGAGGTTGATGGCGCTGGCCGCGCGTACCGCGCCCGCCGTCGTCCGCACGGGACCGAATGACCGGGCGATGCGCCACGCACGGGTCTGTTACGACCATCTGGCCGGCGAGATGGGCGTGAGACTCCTGCGGCGTCTGTTGGAGCAGGATTTCCTCGGCGACGAGCAGGGCGCGGCTCGGCTGACGCCGAACGGTCGGCGGCGTTTCGAGGCTGTCGGGCTCGACCTCGCCTCACTGGAAAGCCGGCGGCGCCCACTGTGCCGCACCTGTCTGGACTGGAGCGAAAGACGCCACCACTTGGCCGGCGCATTGGGGGCGGCGATCCTGTCCTACATCCTGGCCAAAGGATGGGCACGGCGGGGGCCGGGCCGCACCGTGGTGTTCTCCGCCCCCGGCCGCGCCGCGTTTGAACGTCTGTTTTAGCCGTCGTCCGTGGGGAGCCCGCTACAGCACCCCCAGCATCTCGGCCACAAGGGGGTGACGGACGATGTCCTGATCCTGCAGGCGGACCACGGCGATGTTGGGCAGCACCTCCAGATGGCCCGCCACGTCGGCGAGGCCCGAGACCCCGGGCAAGAGGTCCGACTGGTTCGGATCGCCGGTCACCACCATGGTGGAGTTCCACCCGAGGCGCGTCAGCAGCATCTTGAGCTGCACATAGGTGCAGTTCTGCGCCTCGTCGATCACCACGAAGGCGTTGTTGAGGGTGCGCCCGCGCATGAAGCCCACCGGGGCGATCTCGATCAGTCCCTCGGCCATCAAGCAGCGCACCCGCTTCATGGACAGCCGGTCGGACAGGGCGTCGTAGAGGGGGCGCAGGTAAGGGGCCAGTTTCTCCTCCATGTCCCCCGGCAGGTAGCCGATGGATTCGCCGGCCTCGATGGCCGGGCGGGAGAGGACGATGCGGCCGACCTTGCCTGCCTCCAGCGCCTCGACGGCTTTAGCAATGGCGAGATAGGTCTTGCCGGTGCCGGCGGGGCCGAGCGCCAGCACCAGATTCTTGCGGTCGATGGCCTCCATCAGCGCCGACTGGCCGGCGGATTTCGGCTTGATGGTCTTGAGATAGCCCTGCTCGCGCTCGTCGCCCACGCTTCCCGGGCCGGGATTGTGTCCCATCGGCGACCAGCCCCGCTCCACCGGCAACCGGCGAATCTTCGCGTCCGCGAACTCCGCGGTCGAGAATTCGCCTTCACGCACCATCCGCTTCAGCGCACGCTTGGTCATGGGAGCCTCCAGAAATCGGGGAGCTGGATAAGGGGAGCAAAGAGGACAAAGAAAAAGGCGCGGACCCGAGGGTCGGCGCCTTTGGACGAGAGGAGCGAGGGGATGGGACGCTGGCCCGGGCGGAACCGACGGGATGCGTCAGCGTCGGGCGGCGGAAAATCCGCCTTTCTCCCCCTGCGCACGGACGAAATACCCGTCACCCTGCACTCCGACTGGGCGGGACCTTGGCCCCGCTGTGCGCCAAGCGAACGGAACGCTCACTCGAATCACGCAACGAGTTTGACTGTAGATTGGTTTCCAGGGTGTTAAGAAGAAGAATTTGGCGAACCGGGGTACACGGATGATCATCAGAACGAATGTCTATAATTTGGGCGATACAGGTCCAACCCTGCCCAATGAAGGGGAATACTGGATCGCGCCCAGTGCAACTGTTCTCGGAAATGTCATATTGAAGCAGAATGCCAGCGTCTGGTTCAATGCGGTGCTTCGCGGCGACAACGATCCTATTGTGGTGGGTGAGAATTCCAACGTGCAGGACGGCTCTGTTCTGCACACCGATCTGGGTTCACCTCTGACCATCGGCCGCGATGTGACCATCGGGCACATGGTGATGCTGCACGGCTGCACCATCGGCGAAAACACGCTGATCGGCATCGGCTCGATCGTGCTGAATGGGGCCAGGATCGGCAAGAACTGCGTGATCGGGGCCAATACCCTGATCACCGAGGGCAAGGAGATTCCCGACAACGCCATGGTGATGGGCTCGCCCGGCAAGGTGGTGCGCACCCTGGACGAAGCCGCCGCCGGCATGATGAAACTTTCCGCCGCCCACTATGTGGAGAACTGGAAGCGCTATGCGCGGGAGTTGAAGGGGCGCTAATTTCTCCTCCCCCACTGCACGGAGGAGGAGCTAACAAGAAGGACGAAGCCTCGATGACCTATCAGTTCTGCGCCGTCGAACGCGCCGGCCCGCTCACCCTGGTGACCATCGACCGGCCGGAGGTGATGAACGCGGTGCATCCGCCGGCTAATCACGAACTGGCCGAGGTGTTCGACGCCTTCGCCGCCGATCCCGACCAGTGGGTGGCGATCGTCACCGGCGCGGGCGACCGGGCCTTTTGCGCCGGCAACGATCTGAAGTTCCAGGCCGCCAACGGACGGATGGAGCAGCCGGCGTCCGGTTTCGGCGGCCTGACAGCGCGCTTCGACCTGCAAAAGCCGGTGATCGCGGCGGTGAATGGCCTGGCCATGGGCGGCGGGTTCGAGATCGCCCTGGCCTGCGACCTCATCATCGCCGACGAGCGGGCGGTGTTCGCCCTGCCGGAACCGCGCGTGGGCCTGGCCGCCCTGGCCTCCGGCCTGCACCGCCTGCCGCGCACCATCGGCGAGAAGCAGGCCATGGGCATGATCCTCACCGGGCGGCGCGTGCCGGCGGCGGAGGGACAGGCCCTCGGCTTCGTCAACGCGGTGGCGCCCGCCGGCGCGGCGGTGGACACGGCGCGCCAGTGGGCGGCGCAGATCCTGGAGTGCAGCCCCATGTCGATCCGCGCCTCCAAGGACGCGGTGAACCGCACCATGGCCGAACCGTCGGTGGAAGCGGGCCTTGACAACCAGTCGAGCTATCCCGGCATCAAAGCCCTGTTCGCCTCCGAAGACCTGCGCGAAGGCCCCCTCGCCTTCGCCGAAAAGCGCGCGCCGAAATGGGCGGGGCGGTGACGGCGCTTTAGAGACCGATCAGAGAGCCTCCACGTCTTACTTTCCTGATCCTGAAGCGCGAATAGATCACTCACCCTATCTTCAAACAGTCTCCTTATCGGATGCCCGCCACCTGCAGGCGTTCTTCGGCTTCGTTGCGGAGCTTGACCACCGAGTCGCCGTACTTGCCGTACTCCATGCGGGCAATGGTGCGCTGGTGCACTTCGTCAGGGCCGTCGGCCAGGCGCAGGGTGCGCTGGTGGGCATAGGCGCTGGCGAGGCCGAAGTCGGTGGTGACGCCGGCGCCGCCATGGGCTTGGATGGCGTCGTCGATGATCTGCAGCGCCATGCGCGGCGCGGCGACCTTGATCATGGCGATCTCCAGCCGGGCGGACTTGTTGCCGGCCTTGTCCATCATGTCGGCGGCCTTGAGGCAGAGCAGGCGGCACATCTCGATGTTGATGCGGGCGTCGGCCACGCGTTCCTCCCACACCGAGTGGTCAGAGATGTATTTGCCGAAGGCTTTGCGCGACTGGATGCGCTTGACCATCTTCTCCAACGCCACCTCCGCCGTTCCAATGGTGCGCATACAGTGGTGGATGCGGCCGGGACCGAGGCGGCCCTGGGCGATCTCGAACCCGCGACCTTCGCCGAGCAGCAGGCCGTCCTCGACCTTCACCCGCACGTCCTTCAGCACCACCTCCGCGTGGCCATGGGGGGCGTCGTCATAGCCGAACACCGGCAGCATCCGCACGATCTCCACCCCCGGCGCGTCGAGCGGCACCAGCACCTGCGACTGCTGGGCGTGGCGCTCCCGGTCCGGATTGGTCTTGCCCATGACGATGGCCACCTTGCAGCGCGGATCGCCCACGCCCGAGGACCACCACTTGCGTCCGTTGATCACATAGTCGTCGCCGTCGCGCTCGATGCGGGTCTCGATATTGGTGGCGTCGGAGGAGGCCACCGCCGGCTCGGTCATCAGGAAGGCGGAGCGGATCTCGCCGTTCATCAGGGGGCGCAGCCACCGCTCCTTCTGCGCCAGCGTGCCGTAGCGCATCAGCACTTCCATGTTGCCCGTATCCGGCGCCGAGCAGTTGAACACCTCCGAGGCGAAGCCGACCTTGCCGAGTTGCTCGGCGATCAGGCTGTATTCCAGGTTGGTGAGCTGGATACCTTCGAACTGGAAACTGTCGTCCACATGCACCTGGCCCGAGTGCGGCGGCATGAAGAAGTTCCACAGGCCCGCGGCCCTGGCCTTTTTCTTCAGTTCCTCCACCACCTGGACCACCTTCCAGCGCTCCTGGCCGACGACGTCCATCTCCTTGTTGTAGGCGGGGACAGCGGGAACGATATGCTCGTCCATGAACCGGGTCACGCGGTCCAGATAATGCCGCTGGTGGTCGGAGAGATTGAAGTCCATGGCAGGGCGCTCCTCAGCGTCGTTTGCGGCCGTCGCGGCCATACCGATCATTTGATTTTCCCATTGTGCCCCATCGCGGCGACCGACCGCAAGCGCGGGTCACGCTTGCGTGCACGCCAGGATGCGAACTTTGCGCGAACCCCCGGCCACGCTATCAGGCGCCATGACCTCCGCCGCCCCCACCTTGTCCGGCCGCTTCATCCGGCTGGAGCCGCTCGCGGAAGCCCACCGCGAGGGCCTGCGCGCCGCCTGCGACGCCGATCCCGACATCTGGGCCAGCCATTATCCCTTCCCAATGAACGGGCCGCATCTGGACGACTGGTGGGCCAGATTGGACAAGGATGCGGCGCGCGGCCTGCGCGCAGGCTATGCGGTGATCGCCCTGGACCAAGTGGTGGGCTGCAGCCTCTACATAATGGACGCCGCCAACCGGCGCGCCGAGATCGGCAATACCTACTACCGCCCGGACGCGCGCGGCGGCGCGGTGAACCCGGAGGCCAAGATGCTCATGCTGGCCCACGCCTTCGCGCCGGGCGGCCTCTATGCCGAGGGCGCTCATGTGGTGCAGTTCAAGGTGGACAATCTCAACGCCCGCTCCCGCGCCGCGGTGGCCAAGCTCGGCGCGCATCTGGACGGGGTTCTGCGCCACGACCGCATCACCTGGACCGGGCGGGTGCGCGACACCTGCGTCTTCTCCATCCTGGCGGAGGAGTGGCCCATGGTGCGCGACAAGCTGGAAGCCCGGCTACAGGCGCTGGCGGAGCGTTAGGCCAATGCTTCGATCGAGTTGGAAAATCCAGCCGCGGCCGCGCTCCGCACGAACCTCATGTCGGCGGTGACCACGCTTAAACCCGTTCGCTCCGCCAGCGCCAGATACAGGGCGTCATAAAGCGATACACCCGGCAGAAGCCCAAGCTCGAAAGCCCGCTCACGCAAAGCGATCGCAGGGGTCAGGCTATCGAACAGGTCAGCCGCACGCGACAGTGATAGGGCTGCGAAATCAGCCGGAACCTCCGACCGTTTGACCTTCTTCGCGGCGACACTGGCGAGTTCGAGCAGGATGAAATCCGGAGCGATCAACGGACGACGGCGCACCAGCTCAAGAGCGGCGGGAGAGCCTTCTTCGTCGAAAAGGCATTTGACGGCCACAGAAGCATCGCAAACCACCTCAACGGCCATCGCGGTCTTCGCGGATCAGCGCAACGCTGTCGCCGGGCGTCTTGGGCGCGTTCGCGGCAAACCAATCGGCGAGAGCGCGGCGGCCTGCCGCGTTCAAGACTACCGCCACCGCACCTGTGAGATCGAGCCCCTGATCTTCTTGGACAAATGCCAAATGGTCCCGCGCAGCCTTGGTCAGACCATTCAATGAGACAACCACGCGGTCGCCTTGATCGCCCGGCGAAGCGGGCGCCGCCTGCGTGTCGATGTCTCGCACAAAGGTCACCCGCTCACGCGCGAGATCGACCGCCGAGGTTCGCCAGCCAGAACTCCTCCAAGCGCGAACACCCACATGCGTCCCGGGATTGTTGGACCACCAGCTCTTCCCTTTGCGGGCGTAGGGCGGAAGGGAAAAGCCCAACACATCCTCAACCTCGGCGAAGGTCAGCGGAACTTCAGAGGTTCGGGCGCCGGCCAGAAAGGCGCCGAGGGGGTCATACTTGGACACGGCCGACTCCAGCATTTACCCGAATGCATTATACATACATGCTCATGCAACTGGATGCAAACTAGCCTCGCCGCGCCCGGAAGAAGCTGCGCAGCAGCTCAGCGCTCTCCTCGGCCAGCACGCCGTGCTCAACCTTCGGCCTCCAGTGGCAGGTCGGCTGGTCGAACACCCTGGAGCCGTGGATCACCCCGCCGCCCTTGGGGTCGGCGGCGGCGAACACCAGCCGGCCGATCCGGGCGTGGCTGATCGCGCCGGCGCACATGGCGCAGGGCTCCAGCGTGACGAACAGATCCAGCCCCGTCAGCCGGTAATTGCCGAGCTTGGCAGCGGCGGCGCGGATGGCGCGGATTTCCGCATGGGCGGTGGGATCGTGCAGGCCGATGGGGGCGTTGCCGGCCCGGGCCACCACCGCGCCGGTGGCCGGATCGACGATCACCGCGCCCACCGGCGTCTCGCCCGCGTCGGCGGCGGCTTGCGCCTCGGCCAGCGCAATGCACATGGTCTTCGCATCATGGTCGATCACGAGAACCACCCAAGCCGCCCCCCCCGCCAAGGTCAAGCGTCCGGTCAGGCCCAAGCGTCCCCGGCCAAGGACGGCGAGCGCGTGGCCAAGGCGCTGGCCCGCGCCGGCGTCGCCTCGCGCCGCGATGTAGAGCGCCTGATCGCCGAGGGCCGCGTGGCGCTGAACGGCGCCGTCCTGACCACACCCGCGGTGAAGATCGGCCCCAGCGACATCCTCACCGTCAACGGCGCGGTGGTGAGCGACAAGGAGTCGGCGCGGCTGTGGCGCTACCACAAGCCCGTGGGCCTGATCACCGCGCATAAGGACCCCAAGGACCGGCCCACCGTGTTCGATCATCTGCCCGAGGGCCTGCCGCGGGTGATCTCGGTCGGGCGCCTGGACCTGGCGTCGGAGGGGCTATTGCTGCTCACCAACGACGGGGAGCTGGCCCGCGCGCTGGAGCAACCGTCCACCGGCTGGGTCCGCATCTATCGCGCCAGAGCCTATGGCCACACCAGCCAGGAAAAGCTCGACCGGCTGAAGAACGGGATCACCGTGGAGGGCGTGCGCTATGGCGCCATCGAGGCCAAGCTCGACAAGGTCAAGCACGCGGCGATGGATGTGGACCGCAAGGGTCCGGCCAATGTGTGGATCACCGTCTCCCTCACCGAGGGCAAGAACCGCGAGGTGCGCCGCGTGCTGGAGCATCTGGGCCTGAAGGTGAACCGCCTCATCCGCGTCGCCTATGGGCCCTTCGCACTGGCCACCCTGCCCGTGGGCGCGGCGGAGGAGGTGGGTCCCCGCGTGATCCGCGAACAACTCGCCGATATCGTCCCGCCGGAAACCATGCCGCCGGAAAGAAAGGGGGGTGGAGAGAAGACCTATGGCCTGCTGCTGTCCAGGGGCCCGGTCCGGCCCCGCCCCGACAAGAGCGCGCCGCGCAAAGCCGACCCTGATGCCGAGCCGCCGAAGAAGAAGGAATACAAGGCCGGCTGGGCCAAGCCGAAGAAGAAGCTCTCGCCGCACGCCGCCCCGACCAAGCCCGGAAAGCCCGGAAAGCCCACGGCCGCCGCCAAGGCGCCGCGGGGCGCCACCGACCTCACCTTCGGCAAACCAAGCCCGGACAAGGCGCGGCAGATGCGCGTCGCCAAGGCCGAGGCCAAGACGGAAGCCCGCCCGGGCAAGCCCCGCCGCGCCACACCTGCCAAGCCGCCCCGGCGCTAGGCGTGAGGATCGTTTCCGGCCGATTTCGCGGCAGAGCGCTGATCGCGCCGCCGGGCTCCGCCACCCGCCCGACGGCGGATCGGGCGCGGCAGGCCCTGTTCAACGTGCTGAGCCACGCGTCCTGGGCGCCCGACCTGGACGGCGCGCGCGCGATCGACCTCTTCGCCGGATCGGGCGGTCTTGGGATCGAGGCGCTGTCGCGCGGCGCGGCCTTCTGTCTGTTCGTGGAGACGGGCGAAGCGGCGCGCGGCGCCATCCGCGACAATATCGAAGCCTTGCACCTGTTCGGCGAGACGCGCGTGCATCGCCGCGACGCCACCGATCTAGGCCTTCGCCCCGCCGGCGCCGGCGACCCCTTCGACCTCGCCTTCCTCGACCCGCCCTACGGCATGGGGCTAGGGGAGCGGGCGCTGGAAAGCCTGGCGGCGGGAGGCTGGCTCAAGCCCGGCGCCGTCGTCGTGTTGGAACGCGGCGCAGGCGAACCCGCACCCGCCGCGCCGGGCTATGCTCCACTCGACGATCGCACCTGGGGCGCGGCGCGGGTCTGGTTTCTGCGATTTGGCGCGGGTTAGTCCTTCCGGCGCGCTAACCGTGCTAAACAGCCTCATGACCGATACGCCGAAAAAGACCCCCGCCGAGATCATGGCCGAACTGGTGGCCAAAAAAGCCGCCGCGGCGGGCGGGCATGGACCCGGCCAACAGGGTCGCCGTCAAACCGAGCGCGTGGCCGCCGCCGCGGCCGCGTCAAAGTCCCGCCCGGCGCTGCGCAAGAGCTAGCGCCGGCCGAACAGCCGCTCCACGTCCGCCAGTTTCAGCTCCACATAGGTGGGGCGGCCGTGGTTGCATTGGCCGGAATGGGGCGTGGCCTCCATCTGGCGCAGCAGCGCGTTCATCTCCGCCGCCGCAAGCCGCCGACCGGCCCGGACCGAGCCGTGGCAGGCCATGGTCCCCGCCACCTCCGCCAGCCGCTCGCTGAGCGCCAGCGCCGCGCCGCTCTCCGCCAGATCGTCGGCGATGTCGCGCACCAAGCCCTGCACGTCGGTCTCGCCCAGCGCCGCCGGGGTTTCGCGCACCAGCACCGCGCCGGGACCGAAGGCCTCCAGCATCAGGCCCAACGCCGCCAGTTCATCGGCGCGGCCCACCAGCCGCTCCGCCGCCGCTGGGTCGAGCTCCACGACTTCGGGCAGCAGCAGCGCCTGGCGCGCCACCCGGCCGTCCTCGGACTCCGCCTTCATCCGCTCATAGACCAGCCGCTCGTGCGCGGCGTGCTGATCGACGATGACCAACCCGTCGCGGGTCTGGCTGAGGATATAGGTTTCGTGCAGTTGCGCCCGCGCCGCGCCCAGCGGATAGTCCACCGGGTCGATGACCTGCCCGTTCGAGGCTTGGTCCTGTTCGACGAACGGCGACTCGAACCGGGCCGACACCGCCTCCACCCCCGGCAACGACAGGGCCGCCGCGGCGCTGAGCGCCAGAGGCGAGGGGCCGGGATAGCCCCGCCCGCCGCCGCTCCAGGCATAGGCCGACGCCGAGACGCCCAGCGCACCGCCGGGGACGAACCCCGCCAGCGCCTGCCCCGCCGTGGTGGTGGCGGCGCGATGGCCGGCCCCCGCCAGCGCGTGGCGCAGGGCGCCGATGATCAGGCCGCGCACCAGGGCCGGGTCGCGAAAGCGCACCTCCGCCTTGGCCGGATGCACGTTCACATCCACCAGCCCCGCCTCCAGCTCCACATAGAGCGCCGCCACCGGATGCCGGTCGCGCGCCAGGAAGTCCGCATAGGCGGCGCGCAGGGCCCCCGCCAGCAGGCGGTCCTTCACCGGGCGGCCGTTGACGAACAGGTACTGGTGCGCCGCGTTTCCGCGCGAATAGGTGGGCAGGCCGGCGAAGCCCGACAGGCGCACGCCCTCGCGGCTCTGGTCAATCTCCAGCGCGTTCTGGTGGAAGTCGCGGCCGAGCACGGCGGCCAGCCGGCGCAGGCGTCCCTCCGACCCTGCGGGCTCGGACTGCAGCCGGAGCACGCTCCGACCATCGAGGTCGAGGCTGAATCCCACTGCCGCGTGCGCCATGGCCTGGCGCTTCAGCTCCTCGGTGATGGCCAGCGCCTCGGAGCGCTCCGACTTCATGAACTTCAGCCGCGCGGGGGTGGCGAAGAACAGGTCGCGCACCTCCACCCGCGCCCCGTGGGGGCCGGGAAAGCCGCAGGGCGCCACCGCCGCCATCGCCCCACCATTCACCGCGATCACATAGGCGTCATCGTGGCCCCGCGCGCGCGAGGCGATGGACAGCCGCGCCACCGAGCCGATCGAGGGCAGGGCCTCGCCCCGGAACCCCAGGGTGGCGACATTCAGCAGGCCCCAGCCGCCGTCCTCGTCGCCATCGGCGCCGAGGGGCAGTTTCGAGGTGGCGTGACGCTCCACGGCGAGGGCGAGTTGATCGGCGGCCATGCCGTGGCCGTCGTCGGCCACCAGGATACGGGCGAGGCCGCCCTGATCCGCCTGCACCTCGATGCGCGCGGCGCCGGCGTCGATGGCGTTCTCCACCAGCTCCTTCACCGCCGAGGCGGGGCGCTCCACCACCTCGCCGGCGGCGATGCGGTTCACGGTTTCGGGAGGCAGGCGGCGGATGGACACGGGCGGGAACGACTCAAGGGGTTCAGGTCAATCAGGATAAGCGCTGGCGGGCCCAAGAGCCATTCGCCCGCCGCGAAAGCGGCATTTACATTTGATATGGCGGGCGTTGCCTTTACCGGCTAGATTCAGGTCGTCGCCGATGAGGGCAGTCAGCCGCCGGCGCCGGAAGCAAAGAACGCCGCTATCTCGATAGGGGCGCTTGGCACTCCCGTCTTTCTTGGCCGAGGAGAGCGTATCGTGAAGACCTATACCTTCTACCTGCACGAGGGCGCGGAGACGATTCCTGCCTTTGAGATCGAACAATTCGTGACACGTAACGAGGCGTTGGCCCACGCGCACCGCCTGCTCACCCTGCGTCAGCGCTATGATCGGGTGGTGGTGACCGAGGAAGTGATCGAGATCGCGCGTCTGGACCGGCCCGAGGCGGCGGCGGAAGCGCACGCCACCGCGCCGCACTGAGCCGTTACATATCCTCGATGGGCTTCAGCCCTTCGATTCCCGCACCGCGCAGCGCCGCCTCAAGCTCCACCATCGCCGCCTCGACGTCCGCAGGGTCGCGGCCTCGCACCACCAGGCTCGAACCATAGCCGTCAGGCCCGAAGAACGGGTAGGAGCCCAGCGACAGGGCCGGGTGCGCCCTAGCCACCGCCTCCAGCGGCGCGGCGATCACGCCTTCGCCCGACCCCTCGACCCGCAAGGTTTTGGAGATGACCACCGCGCCGCCCTCCAGCCGGTGACCGATATCCTCCAACATGCCGCGCATGATCTGCGGCACGCCGGCGAGGGTGAAGACATTGCCGATCTGGAAACCGGGCGGGCCGTTGACAGGGTTCTTGACCAGGATTCCGCCCACCGGCACCCGGGCCATGCGCCGACGGGCAGGCGTCAGCTCGCCGCCCCAGCGCACGGTCATCATCTCGACGATCGCCGGATGCTCATAAAGCTCCACCCCAAAGGCCTTGGCCACGCAATCGGCGGTGATGTCGTCGTGGGTCGGACCGATGCCGCCGGTGGTGACCACATAGGCGTAGCGGGTGCGCAGATGGTTGAGGGCGGCGACGATCTCCGCTTCGATATCGCCCACCACGCGGGCTTCCGCGATATCCACGCCGTGGGCGCCGAAGTATCTGGCGATGTCGCGCAGGTTGGTGTCCTGGGTGCGCCCGGACAGGATCTCGTCGCCGATGATCAGAACCGCCGCCTGGACGCCGCCTTCGACCGCCATGATCCTAAGCCTCCACTCGGTTCGACACCCCATACGTCGCTTCTTTCGCGCCGTCATCCTCGGCCTTGTGCCGAGAATCCATCCGCGTCCGCCTTCCTTTGAAACGGGCCGCTAATCTCCGGCCTTGACCCTCGACACGAGGCCGAGGGTGACGGCGTGGGAGGATTTGCTAAGCCTCTCCCATGCTGTTCCCACAACCCATGCGGCGCGGACGCCTGGTTCGGCGCTACAAGCGGTTCCTGGCCGACGTGGTACTGGACGACGGTCGTGAAACCACCGTCCACGCGCCCAACCCCGGCGCCATGCTGGGCCTGAACATGCCCGGCATGACCGTGTGGTGTTCTCACAGCGGATCGAGGACGCGCAAGCTGCCGCTGACGTGGGAGCTGGTGGAGGCGGACGGCGGCCTGGTCGGCGTCAATACCATGAACCCCAATCGTATCGTCGCCGAGGCGCTGCGGGCCGGCGCCATCCCCGAACTGGGCGGATACGCCTCCGTCCGCGCGGAGGTGAATTACGGCGAGGCCAGCCGCATCGACTTCCTGCTGGAGGGGCCGGATCGCCCGCCCTGCTGGCTGGAAGTGAAGAACTGTCACCTCATGCGCACGCCAGGCCTGGCCGAGTTCCCCGACTGCATCGCCGCCCGCTCGGCCCGGCACCTGCGCGAGCTTGAGGCCATGGTCGCCAAGGGCCACCGCGCCGTACAGCTCTTCGTGATCCAGCGCACCGACTGCCACCGCTTCGACACCGCCGGCGATATCGACAGGGCCTATCACGCGGCGCTCCGCCATGCCTTCCGTGCGGGCGTGGACGTTCTATGTTATGCGTGCGTCATCGAGGTGGACGGCGTGACCCTGTCGCGGCGCGTCGATTGGCTCGGCGCGAACGGTTCGGAGTGATCGAGGCATGAACATGAGCGGGACGATCGAAGCGCCGCTGGTTCGCACCGGCGCGATCAGGCTGCATGGACCGGAAGGGTTCCAAGGGATGCGCCGCGCGGGCCGGCTGGCGGCCGAGTGCCTCGACATGCTCACCCCCCACGTGCAGCCTGGCGTCACCACCGAATATCTCGACGATCTGGCGCGGCAGTTCACGCTGGACCACGGCGCCCTGCCCGCCTGCCTGTTCTACAAGGGCTATGCCAAGACCGTCTGCATCTCCGCCAACCACGTGGTGTGCCACGGCATCCCCGGCCCCCGGGCGCTGCGCGAGGGCGACATCATCAACATCGACATCACGGTCATCGTCGACGGGTGGCACGGCGACCATTCGCGCATGTATGGCGTCGGCGCCGTCCCCATCCGCGCGCGGCGGCTGGTGGACGTGACCTATGAGGGGCTGAGGCGCGGCCTTTCCGCCATCAAGCCCGGGGCGCGGCTGGGCGACATCGGCCATGCGATCCAGAGTTATGTGGAGGCGCAGCGCTGTTCGGTGGTGCGCGACTTCTGTGGTCACGGGGTGGGTCAGATCTTCCACGACGCGCCCAACATCCTGCATTACGGCCGCCGCGGCGAGGGGACGGAGCTGCACCCCGGCATGTTCTTCACCGTCGAGCCGATGGTCAACCTCGGCAAGCCGGCGGTCAAAGTGCTGGCCGACGGCTGGACCGCGGTGACGCGCGACAAGTCGCTCTCGGCCCAGTGCGAACATTCGGTGGGCGTGACGGAAGATGGGGTGGAGGTGTTCACCGCCTCCCCCGCCGGCCTGTTCCAGCCGCCGATCCAGGCCGGGGGCGGCTGATCCGCTTCTCCTCCCCTGCGAAGCGGGGAAGGAGTTTCAGCCTTCGACCTGTACGAACCGTTACGCTCGGCTATCTTGGCGCGGTGAAAGATCACATTTCCCTTTTCCAAACTGAGGCGGCGGCGGTCTCGCCCAATGCCGGACATCGCGAACGGCTGCGCGAGCGGGCGCGCGGTTCCGCCTTCAAGGGATTGCCGGATTACGAACTGCTGGAATTGTTCCTGTTCCGTTCTATCCCGCAGCGAGATGTGAAGCCGCTGGCCAAGGCGCTGCTGGCGCGGTTCGGGTCGCTCAGTGCGGTTCTGGCGGCCAGCGAGGCGGAGTTGCGCTCGGTGGCGGCGCCCGACAGCCGCGGCCGGAGCCTGCGCGTCGGCCCCGAAGTGGCGCTCGACCTCATGGCGCTGCGCGAGATCGGAATGCGGGTCGGACAGGAGCGCATGAAGGGCCGCGCCGTGATCACCTCCTGGACGGCGCTTCTGGCCTATGTGCGCCAGGCGTTGGCCCACGAGGGGCGCGAACAGTTCCGTGTGCTTTACCTCGACACCAAGAACCAGCTGATCCTGGACGAGGTAATGAATCAGGGCACGGTGGATCACGCCCCGGTCTATCCGCGCGAGATCATGCGCCGCGCCCTTGAACTGTCGGCCAAGGCGGTGATCCTGGTGCACAACCATCCCTCCGGCGATCCCACCCCGTCGCGCGCCGATATCGACATGACCCGCCAGGTGATCGAGGCCGGCAAGCCGCTGCAGATCGCCGTGCACGACCACCTGATCGTCGGGCGCGAAGGGGTGGAGAGCTTCAAGGCCAAGGGATTGATCTGAACTTGGCCGCCGCCGCTCCCATCCGGCGACCAGTGACCGGGCGAACCGGCGCTTAACGCCGTAAGCTCAGACCAGCTCCACCGCCATGGCCGTCGCCTCGCCGCCGCCGATGCAGAGCGAAGCCAGCCCGCGCGTCTTGCCGTGCGCCTCCAGCGCCGACAGCAGTGTCGCCAGCACCCGCGCGCCGGAGGCGCCGATGGGGTGGCCGAGCGCACAGGCGCCGCCGTTCACGTTCAGCCGATCGTGCGGGATGCCCAGCTCCTGCATGGCGATCATCGGCACCACCGCGAAGGCTTCATTCACCTCGAACAGATCCACTTCGGCGATGGTCCAGCCGGCCTTGGCCAGCGCCTTGCGCATGGCCGGGACCGGGGCGGTGGTGAACAGGCCGGGCTCCTGCGCGTGGGCGGCGTGGGAGACGACGCGGGCGACGATCTTCAACCCCCTGGCCTTGGCGACGGACTCGCGGGTCATCACCAGTGCGGCGGCGCCGTCGGAGATGGAGGAGGCGTTGGCGGCGGTGATCGTTCCGTCCCTGGCGAAGGCGGGCTTAAGGGTCGGGATCTTGGCTGGATCAGCCTTCATCGGCTGTTCGTCCTGGCTGACGGTCTCGGTCCCCTTGCGGGTGGTGACCTCCACGGGAACGATCTCGCGGGCGAACGCGCCCTCCTCCGTCGCCCGCCTGGCGCGCGCCAGGCTTTCGATGGCGTAGGCGTCCTGCTGCTCGCGGGTGAGCTGGTAGGATCGGGCGGTCTCCTCGGCGAAGGCGCCCATCAGTTTGCCGGGGGTATAGGCGTCTTCCAGCCCGTCCAGGTACATGCTGTCGGCGATGGTGTCGTGGCCGATCCTGGCGCCGCCGCGGTGCTTGGTCATCAGGTAAGGCGCGCCGGTCATGCTCTCCATGCCGCCGGCCACCACGAGCTCGGCGCTGCCGGCCGCCAAAAGGTCGTGCGCCATGATCGCCGCCTGCATCCCCGAGCCGCACATCTTGTTGACGGTGGTGGCCTCGACGCTCAGCGGCAACCCGGCGCCGAGGGCCGCCTGCCGCGCCGGAGCCTGGCCAAGGCCCGCCGGCAGCACGCAGCCCATGATGATCTGCTCCACGTCTTCGGCCTTGGCCCCCGAGCGCTCCAGCGCCGCCTTCACCGCCGCCGAGCCCAGCGCGGTGGCCTTGACGCCCGACAGCGCGCCCTGAAAACCGCCCATGGGTGTCCTGGCGTAGGAACAGATGACGATTTGGTCGGCGGCGTTCGGCGCGGTCATGGGTGCGGTCTCCGAAGGGACGGTGGGTGATATAGGGCGTGGCCCGAACCGTGGCGAGCGCCTGAACGCCGGATGACTATGGCGGACCGCGCCTTGTTCATGTCACGAATGCCATAAACTTTAGCTAAGCCGGAACGACCGGCAGGTTGGAGGATTTTGCAGCCATGAACCAACATAAGATAAGCGCCTCGCTTTTCGTCATCGCGGCGGCCATGGGCGCCGTGGTCGTCGCCGGCTGCAATCAGCCCGCCCCCAATAGTCAGGCTGCCGCCGCTCCGGCCCAGCCGGCGCTGCCGCTGACCACCGCGGAGACGCCGACCAGCGCGCCCGCGCCGTTGGCCACCGCCCTGCCCGCCGCGCCGGCGGTGCGCGTGGCGCGCGTGGCCGACCAGTCGCAGCGCTACGCCTATGCCGACCGCGCCTATCGCTACGCCCGGGTGTTGGGCGACGCGCCGCCCGACTACACGTTCGACTACGGCGGCGTGCGACCCTATGTGTGGAACTCCAACGGCGCCTATCAATACGCCGAGCCGACGCAGGACGGCGAGCGATACTACTATTTCGACCAGGGCGCGGACTACCCCTACCTCGTCCGTGACGGCGGCTACAGCTATGGCTACGACAATGGTCAACTGGTCGTGGTCTACGATGCGCAGGGCCGCACGCTCGATCCGTCCTATGTGGACCAGCGCGCCGAGATCGCCGGCCGTTATCTGGCCCGCGCCCGCGCCCTGCGCGCCGCCGCGCTGAACAGCCAGCGCGAGGCCGTGGCCGTAGCCAGCTGGCAGCGGCGCCGCGCGCAGATTGACGCCGACCGTGCGGCGTGGGAACAGCAACAGCAGCAGGCCGCCGACTGGCGCGCCTATCACGACGCCCACGAGCAGCAGGAAGCGGCCTATTGGGCCAGCGAACGCGAGCGCCGTTATGAGGAGAGTCAGCGCTATGACCAGGCGCTGGGGCAGTCCTATAATCAGGGCCGCTACGACCAGGGTCGTGTGGATCAGGGCGGCGCCCGCAACGCCGAGATCATCGGCGGCGTAGCCGCGCTCGCCGCCGCCGCCGCCATCTACAACGCCGGCCATCACGACCACCATGATCGGCAGGACCAAGGTCCGCCCCCCGGACCTCAGGGCGGCGGTCAGGACCAGCGGTACGCCGGGCAGAACGGTCAGCCCCCCGGCGGCTTTGGCCCGAACGGCGGCCGCGATTTCCGTGGCGGCGGCGGTCAGGATCCCCGTTTCGCCGGCCAGAATGGACAGCCTCCCGGCGGCTTCGGTCAGAACGGCGGCCGCGATTTCCGCGGCCAGCAAGACCAGCAACGCCAGCAGCAGGCGGCGCAGGCGGCGCAGGCGGCGCAGGCGGCGCAGGCGGCGGCCCAACAACAGCGTCAACAGCAGGCCGTCCAACAGCAGCAGGCGATCCAGGCGCAACAGGCGGCGGCCCAGCAGCAGCGTCAACAACAGGCGGTCGCCCAGCACGACCAGCAGGTTCGCACCCAACAGGCCGCCGCCGATCTGCAAGCCCAGCACCAACAGCAGGAGGCCGCCCGCCGCGCCGCTGAACAGGCTGCCGGCGCCCAACAGGCGGCCCAGCGCGCCGCCGCCGCGCAGGCCCAAGCCCAGGCCCGTCAGCAGCAGGACGCCGCGCGTCAGGCGGCGATGGGCCAGCGTCTGGCCGCCGAACAGGCCGCGCATCAGCAACAGGCGGCTCAAGCCGCACAGCGGGCGCAGCAAGCTGCGGCAGCGCAGCAGCAGGCCGCGCAGGCTCACGCGGCCCAAGCCGCCGCCGCGGCGCAGCAGCACGCCCAGCAGGCCGCGGCTGCGCAACAGGCGGCGGCTCAGCATGTCCAGGCTGCACAGGCGGCTGCGGCGCATCCGGCGCCACCCCCGCATCCGCCGGGCGGTCCGCAGGGTAATCGAAACCCGAACCGGGATGCTCAGCCCCAATAGTCCTCCGGCGGGCCGACGATATTCGGCGCCGGGTTGGCCTCATACCAAACTGGAATCGCGGGCTCTTCTTGCCGAACGGGGTAAGAAGAGCCTGCGTTAACCACACCTCAACGCCGGACGGCGCAGGGTCGGGCGTCATGGGTCCCCTGCGTTCCGCCATCGCCGCGCTCGTCAGCGTCAGCCTTGCGCTGGGGGGGCCGACGCTCGTTCCGGCGCTGGCCTTCGCCAAGGGGCAGCCGAAAGCCGCGTTGGGTCTGGCGCCCCTCGGGGTCAAGATCGGTCAGGCCAAGGACCTCACCCATGTGGAGTTCCGCTCCGATCCCGCCTCCGCCCGCCTGGACGGCAAGGATCTGGTGCTGCGCTTCGCCCGCGGCGTCTCGCCCGACCTGGTGCAGTTGAAGGTCGCGCCGCCCCACTTCGCCAGGCCGGCGGCGATCACCTCTTACGCGGGCGGGGTCGAGCTGCGGCTCGGCCCGGCCGACGGCGCGGTGATGCGGCTTGGCAGGGCGGACGGCGCGACCTTCGTCAACTTCTCTCCTGCGCCCGACGCGGCGCAGGCGGCGGTGGGCCCGGCGCCCAAGGACCAGACACCCGTGCGGCGCGCCGATCCGGTCCCGGCGTCCGGCGTGGTGAGGATGCAGCCGGAGCTACAGGGCAAGGCGCTGCAACTGAAGTTTCCCTGGCGCGCGGCGCTGGGCTCCGCGGTGTTTCGGCGCGGAGACGCCCTTTGGATGGTGTTCGACGCCAAGGCGAAGATCGATCTCTCCGCCGCGCCGCACGGACTCGCTCAGTTCCGCAAGATCGAGGCTGTGGACGGCAAGGATTTCTCCGCCGTGCGGATCGTCGTCCCGTCCACCATCTTGGCCAGCGCCGAGGCGCAAGGGCCGACCTGGACGCTGACGCTCGGCCCCTCCGCGCCGATCGCGCCGCAGGGGGTCGCCCTGTCGCGCGACGACACGCAGGGCCCCGCCGCCCTGACGGCCCAGATGGCGGGCTCCACCGGGGTTTTCTGGATCGACGATCCGGCGGTGGGCGACCGGTTGGCGGTGGTCACCGCGCTGGCGCCTGCCAAGGGGCTCGATACCCGCCGCCAGATGGTGGACGCCGTCCTGCTGCCCTCCGTGCACGGCCTGGCCGTCCAGCCCATGGCGGAAGACCTGGCCGTCTCGGCGGAGGGCGATCTGGTGCGCATCGGGCGCCCGCGGGGTCTCGACCTGTCGCCGGCCACCGCCGCCATGCGCCGGATCACCCCGGCCCAGCCACAGCTCGCCCTGCCCGCGGCCGCATCCCTGCCCGGCCTGATCGACTTCGCCGCATGGTCGAAGACCGGCGAGGGCGGCTTCGTGCGCCGCTATGGCCAGTTGCTGGACGCCGCCGCGGATGAGGGCGGCAAGGGCAAGACGGCGGGCGTCCAGGCTCGCCTTGGCCTCGCTCGTTTCCTCATCGGTTCGGGGCTGTCCTATGAGGCGATCGGGGTGCTGAACCTCCTGGCCAAGTCCAGCCCGACCATGCTGGGCGACGGCGAGTTCCGTGGGCTCAGAGGCGCGGCGCGGGCCATGGCCGGCCGTTGGCACGACGCCCAGGCGGACCTGTCCTCGCCCGTGCTGTCCGAAGATCCGGCCTCAGCCCTGTGGCGCGGCTATGTGGACGCCCGGCTCGGCGACAATGCCGGCGCGCGCGAACAGTTCGCCCACGGCCGCGCCGCCATCGCCCAGTTCGCCCCGGAGTGGAAGGCCCGCTTCGCCCGCACCGATGCGGAGGCGGCGCTGGCGGTGGGCGACACCGGCACGGCGCGCAGCGAGCTGAACCTGGCGGCGGGCGAGACCGTCAGCGCCGATGAGACCGACGCCATTCACCTGGCTGAGGCCCGGCTGGCGGAAGCGACGAACCAGCCGGATCAGGCCCTGGCCCTGTATGACCAGGCCGGCAAGTCCAGGTATGGCGGGGTGGCGGCGCCGGCCCTGCTTCACGCCGCCGAACTGCGGTTGGCCAGGGGTAAACTGCAGCCCGGCGATGCGGTGGCCACGCTGGACTCGCTGCGCTACCGCTGGCGCGGCGACGGCGCTGAGCTGGAGGCTGTACGCGCGCTCGGCCACATCTATCTCGGTCAGGGCCGCTATAGAGAGGCGCTCGACGCCCTGCGCTCCGCCGGCCAGCGCACACCCGACCAGCCCGCCGCCATCGCGGTCGCCAACGATATGCAAACCGCCTTCCGCGCCCTGTTTCTCGACGGGCAGGCGGACGGGATGCAGCCGATCCAGGCGCTGGCCCTGTTCCAGGACTTCAAGGACCTGACGCCCATCGGCGCCGACGGCGACCAGATGGTGCGCAAGATGGTGCGCCGTCTGGTGGACGTGGATCTGCTCGACCAGGCGGCGGAACTGCTCAAATACCAGGTCGATAACCGGTTGAATGGCGTCTCCAAGGCGCAGGTCGCCACCGACCTCGCCACCATCGAGCTGATGGCCAAACAGCCCGAACGGGCGCTGGAGGCGATCAACGACAGCCGCACCACTCTTCTGCCCGCCGCGCTGAACGCACAGCGCCGGGTGGTGGAGGCCCGCGCTCTTCTCGCGCTCGGCCGCGGCGACCACGCGCTGGAGCTGCTGGCGGGCGACAAGTCGCCGGAAGCCACCGACGTGCGCGCCGAGGCGTCGTGGAAACAGCGGGCCTGGCCCCAGGCGGGGGCCCTGCTGGAAGGTCAGCTCGGCGACCGCTGGAAAAACCCGCAACCTCTCAGCGGCGAGGACCAGGGGCGGCTGCTGCGCGCCGGCGTGGCCTATAGCCTGGCGGGCGACGACGCAGCCCTGACGCGGCTGCGCCTGCACTATGGCAAGCTGGCCGAGACCTCCAACGCACCCGACGCCCTGCGCGTGGCGCTGGCGGGCTCCGAGGCGGCCAACCTCAACGCCGCCGACTTCTCCCGCGCCTCCTCCGACGCCGCGGCCTTCGGCGGGTGGGTGGCGGCGATGAAAAAGCGCTTCCACGACCAGCTGACCCAACCGTTGGCGGCGCCCACCATGGCCAAGGTTACAACCGCGCCCACACTCCCTGCGAAGGCCGCCGCGCGCCCGGGGGTGAAGAAGAGCTGATGCACACTTGAGTGCACGAAAGCCTCGCCCTTCGACAGGCTCAGGATGAGGCTTTCTACTGGATCATCCTAACAATAGCTCTCATCCTGAGCCTGTCGAAGGACGGGGGCGATCCCACTGCCACCGGCCGTTCCTTGCCGCTGCGCCACCAATCCTTTAGGAGCCCGGCGCATGGATGACGCCAGACCCTTCCGGCCCGAAGCCCGAAGCCCGCGCGGGTTCGGCGACCGGCGCGCGCGCGATCTGCGCGCCGAGCGGGCCATCATCCAGGCGGTGGCCAAGGTCTACGAGGCCTATGGCTTCGAGGCGCTGGATACGCCCGCCTTCGAGTACGCCGATGCGCTGGGCAAGTTCCTGCCCGACAGCGACCGGCCCAACGAGGGCGTGTTCGCCCTGCAGGACGATGCGGACCCTGACGGCCATGGCCCGTGGATGGCGTTGCGCTACGACCTGACCGCGCCCCTGGCCCGCTTTGCCGCGCAGAACTGGGAGAGCCTGCCCAAGCCCTTCCGCCGCTACGCCTACGGCCCGGTGTGGCGTAACGAGAAGCCTGGCCCCGGCCGGTTCCGCGAGTTCATCCAGTGCGACGCGGATACCGTCGGCTCCGCTCGCCCCGAAGCCGACGCCGAGATCATCGCCATGGCGGTGGAGGGGCTGGAGGCCGCCGGCCTGCCGAAGGGCCAGGCGGTGGTGAAGATCAACAATCGCAAACTGCTGAACGGCCTGCTCTCCGCCGCCGGGGTGTCGAGCGAGGGCCAGAAGCTGGCCGTGCTGCGGGCCGTGGACAAGCTCGACCGGCTGGGGCCGGATGGGGTGCGCCTCCTGCTCGGCGAAGGGCGGCTGGACGACAGCGGCGACTTCACCAAGGGCGCGGGGCTCGGCGGCCAGGGGATCGAGGCGGTGATCGCCTTCACCGCCGCCGGGCGGGGGTCGCGAGCCGAAACGCTGGACGCCATCGCCGCGGTGATCGGGGGCTCCGCCGAAGGCGACGAGGGACTGAAGGAACTGCAGGCGATTGGCGCGGCGCTGGGGGGCCTCGGCGTCGGCGAGGATCGCGCCCTGTTCGACCCCTCCGTCGTCCGCGGCCTGGAATACTATACCGGCCCGGTGTTCGAAGCCGAGGCGCTGGTGGAGGACGAAGGCGGCAGGCGCATCTCGTTCGGCTCTATCGGCGGCGGTGGGCGCTACGACGATCTGGTGGCGCGCTTCACCGGCGAGCGGACCCCGGCCACGGGCTTCTCCTTTGGCGTGTCGCGGCTAGCCGCCACCCTGCGCGCCGCGAACCGGGCGCCAGGGGCCGAGGCGAGGGGTCCGGTGGTGGTGATCGCCTTCTCGCCCGACGACATGGCGGCCTATTTCCAACTGGCGCGCGAGTTGCACGCCGCCGGGATCGCGGCCGAGGTCTATCTCGGCGGCTCCAGCATGAAGGCGCAGATGAAGTATGCCGACCGGCGCGGGGCCCCGGCGGTGGTCATGCTCGGCGGCGATGAGATCGCCGGGGGGACGGTGACCATAAAGGACCTCGACCAGGGCCGTCTCCTGGCCGGCCAGGTCAGCGACAACGCGGCCTGGAAGTCCGAGCGCCCCGGTCAGGCCACCGTGCCGCGCGCCGAAATGGTCGGCTTCATCCAACGCATCGTGACGGGCCTGTGAGCGCGCCCATGACCGCCGCCCGCGAGCCTTCGCCCCCACCGGCCGTCGCCGCCGCCTTGCGCGCGTCCTTCGAGGCGTTCGGCGGAGCGTGGACCGAGACCTCGGTGCTGCAGCCGCTCGGCCTGCTGCTCGATCTGGCGGGCGAGGCAATGCGGGCGCGGCTGATCGTCGTGTCGGGCGGGATGGAGGATCGGGCGCTCCGGCCCGATTTCACCATCCCGATTGCGCTGGCGCACATCGCCGCCGGGGCGGAGGGGGGGCGCTATCTCTATGCCGGCGACGCCTTTCGCGCGGCGCCGCCCGGATCGGGCCGGCCCATCGAGTTTGGCCAGATCGGCGTCGAGGTGCTGGGCGCGCCGGTCGATCTCGCCGCCGAAGACGCCGCCGTGGCCGCCCTGGCCTGGCGCGCGGCGCAGGCCGGCGGGCGCAGCGAGCTTGCGCTTCGTTTCGGCGACGTCTCGCTGTTTCATGGCTTCCTGACCGCGCTCGGCCTGCCCGAACCGGTGGTCGCGCGGCTGGTCCGCGCCCTGCCGAGCCCCCGGCTGCTGGCCCGCGAGCTGAACCGCGCCGCCGAGCCCGTGGCTCACGCCGCCCACGGCAAGCTCGCCGCCATCCTGGCCGACCTGCCCGAGGGCGAGGCGACCACCATGCTGGAGGAGCTTTGGCGGCTGGCCGGCATCCAGCCTGTGGGCGGCCGCGCACCGGCGGAAATCGTTCATCGGCTGGCGCTCCGCGCCGAAGCGGCGCGTACGCCGCGGCTCAGCGACGCCGAAGCCGGGCTGATCCGGAGCTACCTCGCTATTTCCGCCGCACCCCGCCACGCCCTGGAACAGGTCGATGGTCTGGCCAGCGAGGGCGGCGGCGATATGGCTCACCTGTTGGAGGGCTGGGTCGCGCGGCTGAAGGCGCTGGAGGCGGACGGTGTGCCGGCGGATGCGATGACGCTCGCCACCGGATTCGCCCGCCCCTTCAGCTACTATGACGGGGTGTTGTTCGAGGTGACCTCGCCTTCGCTCGGCGAGGAAGACCCCATCGCCGCCGGGGGCCGTTATGACGGCCTGCCCGCGCGGCTCGGCGGTCGGCCGGGCGCCGTCGGCTGCATGGTCCGCCCGACCCTGGCTTGGAGGGGCGCGTGATGGCGGCCAAGCCGGTGAGCGGTTCCCTGATCCTCGCCGTCCCCTCCAAGGGGCGGCTGAAAGAACAGGCCGAAGCCTGGCTGACAGATGCGGGGTTCGGGCTGGAGGCGGAAGGCGGCGAGCGCGGTTACAGCGCCCGCATCCGCGAATTGCCTGAGGTTGAGGTTCGCCTGCTCTCCGCCGGCGACATCGCCGCCGCCCTCGACCTCGGCGAGGTGCACCTCGGCGTCACCGGCGAGGACGTGATCCGCGAGCGCACCGCCGTACCGGAGGAGCGGGTCAGCCTGCTGCGCCCGCTGGGCTTTGGCCGCGCCGACCTGGTGGTCGCCGCGCCGCAAAGCTGGATCGATGTGGAGACCATGGCCGATGTGGAGGAGGTGGCGCAGCTCTATCTGGCCCGGACCGGCGCGAGGATCCGTGTCGCCACCAAGTACGACCGTCAGACCCGCGCCTTCTTCGCCGCGCGAGGGGTGATCGACTATCGCATCGTGGAGTCCTCCGGCGCCACCGAGGCCGCGCCCGCCAACGGCGCCGCCGAACTGGTGGTGGACATCACAACCACCGGCGCGACGCTTTCGGCCAACAATCTCAAGGTCCTCGCCGACGGGGTGATCCTGAGAAGCGAGGCGCAGTTGGCGGCTTCCCTGCAGGCGGCGTGGCGCGACGATCACTTTGAGTCGCTGCGGCGGCTGTTGTCGGTGATCGAGGCGCGCGGCCGGGGCCGCGGACTGGCGTCGCTGCGCTGGCCGGCGGAGTTCGACGCCGCGGCGGAAGCGGCGACCCAATCCTTCATGGCGCAGGGGACCTCGCGCCGGTCAGAGGGCCTGCTCGTGCCGGAAAAGCTGTTGTTCGCGGTGGCGGGGGCCTTGGCCCGGGCGGGCGTCGGCGCGGTCAGCGTCACCCGGCCGGATTATGTGTTTGAGGCCACCTCGCCCGCCATGGACAGGCTGGCCGCCGGGCTCGGACTGCACAGCCTGTAGAGCCGCCAGACCACACCGGTCAGCGCCAGGGGCGCGAGGACCGCCAGCGGCTTCACCAAGGCGCTTTGCGGGCCCGCGGCATCGGCGGCCTGGAGCGTGATCATCACGATGGGCAATCCCCAGACCAGCAGCGCCAGGGCGTGGCCCGTCGCGCTGCGGTCGCGCCGCCACACCACCAGGGCCGCGCAGGCCGCCGGGATCAGGTCGTAGTTGAACGCCTGCGGCGAGGCGACGAAGGTCGCCGCCATCAGGAGCGCCGCCTTGGCCTCCCGGTCGGCGCCGCTCCGCCAGGCGCGCCACACCACGGCGACCGCGCTCAGGCTGAACACAGCCTGCACGATGGCGGCGACGACAAAGGGCAGACCGAGCAGGCGGCCGGACATGAGCACGGTCGGCATCATCCATTGGAACGGCCCCTCGCCCCGGCTCAACATCTGCTGCTGGATGGCCAGCGAGTGGGTGAGGAAGCCGCGCCAGGCGCCGACACCGAACACCGGCACGGACAGCAGGACCAGACCCAGCGCCACCGCGCCCGCCGCCCACAGGGTGGTCCAGCGCCGCTCGGCGATCACCGCCACCGGCAAGAGGATGGCCATCTGCGGCTTGAAGATCAGCAGTCCGAGCAACGCGCCGGCCGTGCGCGGCCGGGTGTCCCAAAGGCTCAGGCCGGCGATGGTCAGGGCGGCGGTGAGGGCGCCGTTCTGACCCAGCGCGATGTCGATGGCTGTGGCGGGGCAGGCCACCAGCAACACTGCCTCTCGCGCGTCGGGCAGGAAACGCCTTGCGGCCGGGATCAGCGCGCCGACGCCCGCCAGACTCCAGGCGATCAGGGCCGGTACATAGGACAGCCAGCCCAGCGGCGCGACCAGGAACAGAGCCACCGGCGGGTAGGACCAGAAATGGAACGGCAGGCCGGGGTCGAACAGCCGATGCTCCGCGGCCAAAAACCCGTCGCGGTCGAAGATCGGGGCGATATGGCCCTCGCGCACCAGTTGGCCCGCGGTCCAGTCGTTGACGAAGTCGCGCCCGAGGACGTGGCCCGATCCGTCCAGATGGGCGTGCGCGGTCATGATGTAAGGCAACAGCAGGAGCCAGGCGAGGGCGGAAAACTCCCACAGCCATAGCCGACCGCGGAAGAAAGCGATCAACGCGCCGGCGCCTTTCCTCTGGAAGGATCGAGATGCAGCACGGTCGTGGTGCGGCTGCCCTGGCCGTCCGGCGGCAGGACCTGGAACACCTGGATCGGCGCCTTTTCGGCGGAGATCAGCTCCAGCCAGTCCGGCCAATCGTCGCGGTCGAGAGTGGCCTGCAGGCTGCCCGGGGGGATGCCGGAGCGATCGGCGTTGCCGCGGTGCACCGGACACTCCAGCACATAGGTCACGCCCAGCGCCCGCGCCCGCGCCCGCGCGCCGCCGGGACCGGTGTCGTCGGCGTCGGCGGTCAGCACACTCCGCGCCGCCATGATGCCCCAGTTCATGCGGTGATAGGGCGCCGAGAGGGTAGCGTGGGGGGTGAGGGCCAGGACGAAGGGGCCGAAGTCAATATCGCCAACCACCCGGCCGATGGGCCGCGCCTCCGCCAGCGGCCGATAAGGGGCGGAGTTGAAGCAGAAGTCACCGGGCGGAGGCGCCGCCTTGGCCTTCGGCCTCCTGTGCATCAGCGTATCGGCTGCCGCGGTGACCGCGTCGCGTGCGGCGATGGCCACGCCGGTGATCCCCAGCGGCATGACCAGCAGCGCCGCGCCGATGGGCGCGATGGGTCCGATCCGGCGATAGCGCCAGGCCAAGTCGGCGGCGCCGGCGGCGATCAGCGGGATGGCGGTCCAGTAGGCGTAGCCCGCCGCCCGCACCATGGTGAAACCCGTCGCCGTGGTCAGGGCCAGCAGCGCGCCGGACAGTCGCCACGCCGAATCCCCTCGCGCCTCCCGCCGTCGGCCGAGCCACAGCCAGGCGATGAGCGCCAACACCTGGGGCACGACGATGGCGATGGCGTCATCGGGCTTGCGCCTGAACAGCCGCCCGATCGGCGCGACCTCGGACACGTAGTTAAGCCAGAACGGCTTGATGCGCGGATCGACATCGGCGAAGGGGCCGTGGACGCAGTTAGGGTCGAGGGCCAAGTAGGCGCACCCGGCCAGGAGTGCCGCCCCGCCGAGCGCCGCGAACCGTATCCAGGGTCCGCGCGTGCGCGTAAAGCGGGCGGCGAGCACCAGCCCGACTGAAGCCACAGAGATGGCCGCCACCAGGTTCCAGGCCAGGGCGTCGCAGGCGACCACGGTCCAGCGCCAAGGCGGAGTCTGGATCATGAAGGCCAGCGCCGTGGCGCCCAGCAGGCCGGCGCCATAGGCCTCCAGGTGTCGCTCCTCCTCCGCAGCGAAGACGAAGCGGAGCGCGATGGCCGCGCCGATGGCCGCCTCGAACACCAGCGCCTCCAGCCCGATAGCCAGGCCGAGGCCGGTGGCGATCCCCGTCAGCGCCGGTCCCCAGAGCCGGGGGCCACTTTGCACCGCGCCGGCGAAGGCCAGCAGGAAGAACACCATCTGCGCGTCGTGGTGATCCACCCGGCCGGGATGGAACTGGACATAGAGGTTCAGCGACACGGCCATCAATAGGGCGGCGATGGCCAGGGTCCAGATCCGGTGGGCGCTCAGCGTTCCAAGCCGCCGGGCGATCAGCAGCGCCGCCGCCACCGCCGGGAAGATCCACAGCATCGGCCAGAGCAATCGGGTCAGCGCCTCGGCGTCCGGCCAGGACAGGAACCAGGAGAACATCCGCTCCATGCCGGCGATGCCGCCATCCAGCAGGCGCGACCAGTGCATGTAGACGCCCACCGGCGGCTGCAGCAGCAGCTCCTTCTGGTCCCACCAGCCACGGCCGTTGAGGAGCTGGCGGGCCAGCACCAGCCGCATGGCGTCGTCGGTGTCGCCATAGCCGAAGCGCAGGTCCGGCCCGTCGCGGAAGCCCAGGACCAGGGCGACGACCGCCGTCACCGCCAGCGCCAGCAGCAAGAGGCGCCGGCGGGGCGAAAGATCGGGCAGGTCGGGGATGCGGGGCAGGCGCATGGGCTGGTGCGCTGTCTCTCACGCCGGGGCGATTCCAGCCACCCTCCACGGCGTCGCGTCAGGGCGGCGCAGGATGGGGGCTAGGCGAGGGGCCGGATTTCAGGTTTACCGGACCTGAAGCTTTCTCGTAGAGGCTCCGTTCGCGCGATCAGTGCGCCGGAAGAGGCTGGATGTCCTATCTCAGTGCGGTGGTTCAGCGGAGCGCGGCGCGGTTCGGCGTCGTCCTGCCCGCGACGCTGGTCGCCTTCCTCGGCGTCGGCATGACCGGGCTGGCGGTGAACCTCGCCCTGCTGGTTACGCTGGAGAAGCTGCGCCTGGCCTTCCCGCTCGCCTACGGGATTGCGCTGGTCGTGGCGACGGGGGTGACCTGGGGACTGAACCGGCGCGTCACCTTCACGGCGTCCGGTCGGGCCGCCCATCATGAGGCGCTGCGCTATTTCGCCGTGGCCATCGCGGCGCAGAGCCTCAACTATCTCCTGGCCCTCGCGCTCTCCACCCTGGCGCCACATCTGCCGCACGTGATCGATGCGCTGTTCGGCGCGGTGGTCGCCACCGTGTTCTCCTACACCGGTCAGCGCTTCTTCACCTTCGCGCCGCCCAAAGCCGACCCCAAGGCCTGAATGTCCGACGCCAGCCCACCCACCGACGTCCTGATCATTGGGGCCGGCCCCGCCGGCCTGACCGCCGCCTATCTGCTGGCCAAGGCCGGCAAGAGCGTGCGCGTGATCGAGAAGGACCCGGTCTATGTGGGCGGCATCTCGCGGACGGTGCGCTACAAGGGCTTCCACTTCGACATCGGCGGCCACCGGTTCTTCTCCAAGAGCCGTGAGGTGGTGGAGCTGTGGAATGAGATCCTGCCGGACGACTTCATCGACCGGCCGCGCCTGTCGCGCATCTATTACGGCAAGAAATACTACGCCTATCCGCTCAGGGCGTTCGAGGCGCTGCGGAACCTCGGCCTCTATACCTCCGCACTGTGCATGGCCTCCTACGCCTGGGCCAAGGCGACGCCGATCCGCCCGGCGACCAACTTCCACCAGTGGGTGCGCAACCAGTTCGGCGAGACGCTGTTCTCGATCTTTTTCAAGACCTACACCGAAAAGGTGTGGGGCATGGGCTGCGACGAGATTTCCGCCGACTGGGCGGCGCAGCGGATCAAGGGCCTGAGCCTGGGCGCCGCGGTGATCGACGGGATGAAGCGCTCGCTCGGTCTGGGCAAGGCGCCGGCGGCGACGCTGGGCGAGCAGGGCGGGGTGAAGACCCTGCTGGAAAGCTTCCGCTATCCCCGCCAGGGCCCCGGCATGATGTGGGAGACGGCGCGTGACAAACTGGTCGCCATGGGCGGTCAGATGATCATGGACCGCACGCTGGCGTCCCTGCGCTTCGACGACGCCGCCGGCCTGTGGAGCGTGACCGTGCGAACGGGCTTCGGCGCGACCGAGACCTACGGCGCGCACGACGTGATCTCCTCGGCCCCGATCACCGAGCTGGTCGGCGCTCTGGAGCCGCGGCCGGCCAGTCACAACGCGGCGATGTCGCTGCGGTATCGCGACTTCATCACCGTCGCCCTGATCGCGCCTATCGGCGCCACCAAAGACTTTCCGGACAACTGGATTTACATCCACGATCCGTCGGTAAAGGTCGGCCGGATCCAGAACTTCCTGTCCTGGTCGCCCGAGATGGCGCCGGAGGGCTTCGCCTGCCTGGGCCTCGAATATTTCTGCTTCGAGAGCGACGGCCTGTGGACGTCCCGGGATGAAGACCTGATCGCGCTGGCCAAGGCGGAGATCGCCCAGATTGGACTGATCGAGGCGGAGGCGGTGGTGGACGCGGTGGTGGTGCGCCAGCCCAAGGCCTATCCGGTCTACGACGACGCCTACCAAATGCACGTGGATACGGTGCGCGACGAGCTGGAGACGGCCTATCCGACCCTGCACCTCGTCGGTCGCAACGGAATGCACAAATATAACAACCAGGACCACGCCATGATGACCGCCATGCTCACGGTGGAGAACATCCTCGTGGGCGAGCGCCGGTTCAACGTCTGGTCGGTAAACGAGGACGCCGAGTATACCGAGGCCGGCTATTCGGGCGCCGAGAGCGCGCTGAAATCAGAGCGCCTCGTGCCCAAGAAAGTGGCGGCCTAAGCTGGGCTTCCCTTCTCTGACCACCTGTCGGGGCGTCAGGTCTTGGCGGGCGCCGCGGCCGGCGCGATAGGCTTATCCACCGGCTTGGCGGGCGCGTCCTTGACCTCGCTGTAGGGGTGCGGACCGGATGAGGCCTTGGCCTCCTCCACCGGCTTTTTGGCGGCGGGGGCCTTGTAGACTGGCTTCCCGGCCGGCGCACGCCGGGCGATCTGGCGGGGTCTGGCCTTTGGCTTGGGCGCGGGCTTGGCCTCATCCACATTGGCGTCGCCGGGCTCGGCCTCGGCGGTTTGGGCAGGAGGTGTCGGCTTGGCCGCCTTGGCCGTCTTCGCATCAGCCTTGGTAGGAGAAGCCGGTGCGGCGGGCTGGGCCGAGGTTGGAGCCTTTGCCGCGTCGGCCAGTTGCTGCACCGGCGCGAAGCGGTGGGCGAGCAGCTCGGTCAGCTTCTTGGCATCGGCGGGCGCCATCTTGCCGAGAATTTGCGACAGGATCGCCGGCTTCATGGAGGCGGCGATGGGCACGCGCACCTTGTCGTCCAGGGTCGCCATCACCGCCGCCGCGTCCTGGGGCTTCATCTTGGAATAGACCACGGTCAGACGGTCCACCTCGCCCTGGGTCTTCTGATCGGCCTGACCCATCAGGCCTTCGATCTGGTGCTTGAGGTCGGACATGGCCTTGAGTTTGGCGTCGAGCTTGGCCTCGGCCACGGCGAGCAACTGGGTCTGGGTGTCGATATCCTTGAACCGCGCGTCGATCTGACCCCGGCGGGCCTGCAGACTCTCCAGCACCTGCATCTCCGCGCCCGACAGCCCGGCGGATCTGGCCAACTCGGCGGCGCCGGGCGCGCATACGCCGGCCGGGACCGCCGCGGCGGTCGGGGGCGGCAGGACGGAGGCGCCCTGCGGGGCGGGGGCCGGCTTTTCGGAGTCGCTCTTGCGCGCCTTCGCGCCCTTGGCCGGCTTCGTCTCGGGCTGGGCGACGCCCTCCGCATAGGCTCTGGCGGCGGACAGCATCTCGGGCAGGTCGCGGGCGCCGCCCACCAGGTTGATGGCCAATACGCCGATGACCGAGACGCCGATCAGGGGCAGCAGGCGGGGAATGTTCATCGAGTCACCTACGGAATGACTAGCGGCGCGCCAGGCTCATGCGCATCAGCCCTTGGAGGCCCGAGCGGACGCCCTCCGGCTCGCCGTCCGAGAACAGCGACTCGTCCGCCAGATGGCGACGGCGGGGCGAGGGCGCGGGTTCGCTTCGCTTGTCGCCGCCGGCCAGAACCTCGCGGATCGGGGCCATCGAGCGGATGGCTTCGCGCGGCGCAGCGTCGCGCGCCGGCGCGGGTTGGGCAGCCTTCGCCTCGGCGGCGGCGGCTTCGGCCCGGCGGGCGGCGCCCTCGGCGGAGGACTCGGCCTTCTCCAGCCGGGCGGCTAGGGCGCGGGCGGTATCGATGCGGGCCAAAAGGCTGTCGTGCGCCTCTTCCGAGGCCGCCTGCAGCGCCTTCAGCCCGGTCTCGGCGCGAAGGGCCGCGGCGTCGAGCTCCATCACCGCCTTGGCGAAGTCGACCTGGCTGGCGCGCAATGCCTTCAGCCGGCCGTTCAACCGCCAACCCATCAGCAGCGCGCCCAGCAGGAGCGCGGCGAGCAAGAGGTCCATGCCGAGGGCGACGAGGCTCATGTCCGGCTCCTAGGTCTGGCTCGTCACCGCCCGGCGGGCGGCGGCGGTGAGGGGGCCATCGACGCGGACGGCGATGGAATGGTTGCGGCGGCCCATACGCCCCTTGGTCAGCGACACGGCGCCCGCGCGCAGCTCCACCGCGCTGTCCTGGGTGGCGTTCAGCATCAGCGTCTCGCCGACCTTGAGGTTGAGGACGCGGCTCAGTGGGACGGTCTGTTCGTCGAGCACGGCGCGCACGTCGAGTTGAGTGGTCCAGAGCTCGGTGGCCAGGTGGCCTTCCCAAATGTTGTCGCGCCCGAACTTCTCGCCCATGAACTGCTGCAGCAGCATCTTGCGGATCGGTTCGAGGGTGGCATAGGGCAACAGAAGCTCGATCCGTCCGCCCCGATCCTCCATGTCGATGCGCAGCTTGACCAGGATGGCGGCGTTGGCGGGCCGCGCGATGGCGGCGAAGCGCGGGTTGGTCTCCAACCGGTCGAGGGTGAAGTTCACCGGGGTCAGCGGCTCGAACGCGGCCTTGGCGTCGGCCAGCACCACCTCCACCATGCGCTGCACCAGCACCCGCTCGATGGTGGTGTAGGGCCGTCCCTCGATGCGCATGGCCGCGGTGCCGCGCCGGCCGCCGAGCAGCACATCGACGATGGAGTAGATCAGGTTGGAATCGACGGTCAACAGGCCGTAATTGTCCAGCTCCTGCGCCCGGAATACCGCCAGGATGGCCGGCAGCGGGATGGAGTTCAGATAGTCGCCGAACCGGATGGAGGAGATGTTGTCGAGCGACACCTCCACATTGTCCGAGGTGAAGTTACGCAGGCTGGTCGTCATCAACCGCACCAGGCGGTCGAACACGATCTCCAGCATTGGTAGCCGCTCGTAGGAAACCAGAGCGGAGTTGATGATGGCGCGCACACCGGTGGAATCGGCGGTGTCGTCGTCGGCGAGGTCGAAGCCGAGCAGGCTGTCGATCTCGTCCTGGTTCAGGATTCGCTCGGCCGCAGGCTGGGGACCGTCGCCCGCGATGGGCTCGGCTCCCGAGGGATCGGGGCTGGCCACCGGCTCGTCGTCGAGGAGGGCTTCTTGCGTATCCGCCATGGTGTCGCGATCGGTGCAGGCCTGCGCCTACTGGATCAGCATCTCCTGGATCAGGACGGCGTTGACCTTGGCCGGGGCGATGACGAGGTTCACCCGGCGCTGGATTTCGGCCCGCAGTTGGTAGGAGCCCTGGCTGCCGGACAGGTCCTCCGGGCGGAGCTCACGCAGGAAGGTCTGGAACATGTCGTTCAGGCGTGGCGCATTGGGTTCGATGGAGTCGGCGGTGTCCTTGTCGGGCAGCTCGAAGGCCAGCTTGAGCTTGATGAAGGTGGGCTTGCCGTCCGCCGACTGGATGTTCGCGGTAAGGTCCGGCATGGTGTAGAAGACCACGCCGTCCGGCCCTTCGGTCACCGGCGATTTGGCGTCCTTGTCGCCCTTCTTGGCGTCGTCCTTCTTCTTCGGCTTTTCCTTTTTGGCGTGGGCGGCGTCCTCGGGCGGCTTGTGGCCGAGCATCATCATGGCCGCGCCGCCACCGCCGCCCAGCACCACCAGCGCGCCGACGCCGCCGGCGATCAGGATCATCAGCGGCGGCTTCTTTTTGGCCGGCGCCTCGCCCTCGGCGCCGTCCGCCGGCGCGTCCGCCTCGGCCTCCGTCTTCTTGGCCTTGTCCCTGGACATCCGCCCGTCCCCGCACACGCGGGCGAGCGCCCGCAAATCCAGCTTCGTTCATGCCGGGCTTATGGTTAACGATAGGTTTTACCCACCGGCAAAACCTGCCGGGCCATGCGCGGCCAATCCGGTGCGTTAACCTTCTTTCCGTTTGTAAAGGTTGACTTTTTCTCTGGCCCATGGGTTGCACGGGGTGCGGCGAAGGAGTCCACCATGGACAACGCCATCTATGTCGGCCTGTCGAAGCAGATGACGCTGCAGCGCGCGCTGGACGTGGCCGCCAACAACCTGGCCAATGTCGATACGGCGGGCTTCAAGGTGGAGAGCCTGCAGGTGCAGACCGATCCGCTGACGCCGCCGGCGGTCCCCTCCTCCGATCCGATCAAATATGTGATCGACAACGGGCTGGCGCGGAACTTCGGCCAGGGCGGGCTGGAGCAGACCTCCAACCCGCTCGATGTCGGGATCGAGGGCGACGGCTTCTTCACCGTGCAGACCGCGGCAGGGCCGCGCTATACCCGCGACGGCCGTTTCGGCGTCGATGCGCAGAACCAGTTGGTGGACCACCAGGGCGACCCGGTGATGTCCGCCGGCGGCTCGCCCATCTCCGTCGATCCGCAGAAGGGGCAGGTGTCCATCGCCAAGGACGGCACCATCAGCCAGATCGGGCAGAACGGCCAGACGCTGCAGGTAGGCAAGCTCGGCGTCTCACGCTTCGCCAATCTGTCGGCGTTGAGGAAGCAGGGCGACAATCTTTATGACGCCGCAGGCGCCACGCCGACCACGGCCACGGACGCGCGGATGCACCAGGGTATGGTCGAGCGCTCCAACGTGCAGCCCATCGTCGAGATCACCAGCCTCATTTCCATCACCCGCGCCTATGAGCGCGTGACGCAGATGATGTCCCAGACCCAGGACCTGTCCGAGAGCGCCGTCCAGCGCCTCGGCAAGGCCGCGTAAGGAGTAGCCCGAATGCGCGCCCTTTCCACCGCCGCGACCGGCATGGCCGCCCAGCAGCTGAATGTCGAAACCATCTCCAACAACATCGCCAACATGAACACCGTCGGCTTCAAGCGCCAGCGGGCCGAGTTCCAGGACCTGCTGTATCAGAACGTGGAGCGCATGGGCTCTCAGTCCTCCGACGCCGGGACCATCGTGCCGACCGGCATCCAGGTCGGTTCGGGTGTGAAGACCGGCGCGGTGTACCGCATCCGCGACCAAGGCTCGCTGACCCAGACCGGCAACAAGCTCGACCTCGCCATCAACGGTCGCGGCCTGTTCCAGGTGCAACTCCCCACCGGCGAGACCGCCTATACCCGCGCCGGCAACTTCTCGGTCAGCGACACCGGCGATGTGGTGACCTCGGACGGCTATACCGTGCTGCCCAAGGTGACGATCCCGCAGAACGCCACCGACATCACCATTTCCAAGACCGGCCAAGTGCAGGCCACCGTCGCCGGCCAGACCGCGCCGCAGATCGTCGGCCAGGTGCAGCTCGCCACCTTCTTCAACGAGGCGGGGCTGGAAGCCACCGGCGGCAACCTGTTCCTGCAGTCCGCCGCGTCCGGCGCGGCCCAGGTCGGCAAGCCCGGCGACATCGGCTACGGCCAGCTGCAACAGGGCTATGTGGAAGCCTCGAACGTGGACGCGGTGACCGAGATCACCAACCTGATTACCGCCCAGCGCGCCTATGAGATGAACTCCAAAGTCGTCAACGCGGCGGACCAGATGCTGTCCACGACGTCGCAGCTGAAGTCGTGAGGCGGGTGATGCGCGTTCTTTACGGAGCGATCGGATTGGGGCTGGCTCTGGTCCCGCTGACGGCTCTCGCCGGTGTGCCGGTGGAGCTGAAGGCGCATCCCGCCTCGCGTGGCCAGATCATCACCCTCGGCGACTTGTTCGACGGCGCGCGGTCCGACGTGCGCATCGGGCGCGCCGCCGTCGCCGGGAACGAGGCGGTGCTCGACGCCGGCAAGGTGCAGATCGCTGCGGCCCAGGCGGGGCTGGACTGGGACAATCCCCGCGGGGTGCGCCGCATCGTGGTCGCCTCGCTCGGCGGCGACGCCGAGCCGGTGGCGGCAGGCGCGATATCGGCCCGTCGGTCCGCCGCTCCTGCGCGTCGGGTCCAGACCCTGACCTATGCGCGCAACATCCAGGCGGGCGAAGTCCTGTCCGCCTCCGACCTCGTGTGGAGCACCGACGCGGTGGGCGGCGGCGAGGCCCTCGGCGATCCGGACGCCGCCGTCGGCAAGGCCGCCCGCCGACCGCTGCGCGCCGGCGCCGCCGCCGAGGCCCGCGACCTTGTCTCACCGCGCGTGGTGAAGAAGGACGAGTCGGTGGAGGTGGCGTTCGATTCCGACGGCGTCTCCCTGATCATGCACGGCAAGGCGCTGGCCGACGCCACCGTGGGCGACGAGATCGGCGTGCTGAATCCGGACTCGAAAAAGACCATCCAGGCGGTGGTCACCGGCCCCGGCCATGCCGCCATCGGCCCCGCCGCCGACGCCCTGAGGGCGCAGGCCTTCCAACCCCGCGGGAGCGCCACGCTCGCCGCCGCCTATCGCTGACGGAGCAGAGTATCATGCGCGCCGCTTGTCTCGTTTCCCTCCTGCTGCTGCCCCTTGCCGCGTGCGGGACGGTGGCGGACGGGATTCGTACTCCCTCCATGTCGCCGATCGCCTATCCCTCGAAGCTGATCCCGTCCGAACAGGCCGTGATCATCCCTTCCGATGCGCCGCGCCCCGCCAGCGCCGCCTCGCTCTGGCGCAACGGCGCGCGCGCCTTCTTCCACGACCAGCGCGCCAGCCATGTGGGCGACATCCTGACGGTGAACATCAACATCAACGACAACGCCAAGGTCCAGAATGAGACGGTGGCCAACCGCAAGGCGTCCAACAACGTCGGCATCCCCAACTTCCTCGGCCTGGAATCCTCGCTCGGCCGGTTACTGCCCAAGGCCTTCAACCCCGCCAACGCCATCAATACCAACTCCAGCAGCCAGTCCGACGGCCTGGGATCGGTGAACCGCTCCGAGAACATCACCCTGACCATCGCCGCGGTGGTCACCCAGGTGCTGCCCAACGGCAATCTGGTGATCCAGGGCGAGCAGGACGTGCGCATCAACCAGGAACTGCGCCAGCTCACCGTCGCCGGCATCGTGCGGCCCGAGGACATCTCCTCGGCCAACACCATCGCCCATACCCAGATCGCCGAGGCGCGGGTGTCCTATGGCGGCAAGGGCCAGCTCACCACCGTCCAGGGCGTCCCCGTCGGCCAGGCCATCCTGAACAAGATTTCGCCCTTCTAGGCGAGGCTTGCGGAACCGGAGGGCGCGCGCCGCCATTACCCGATCGAGCAGTCGGGAGGTGGCGATGCGACTCTTCTCTTCAAAGACTCTGGCCCTGTTGGCGCTATCCGCCGGGATCGGCTGCGGCGTGGCGGCCTGTATGCAGGGCGCGGCGCGCCAGCCCGTCGCCGCGGTTCCGACCGCGAGCGTGCCGGGCTTCGGTCTCTACTATATGGACGAGGGGTCGTCGGCGAAGCTGGCCTATGGACAGCCGAACTCGGACAATGTCGGGCTGATGCTCCAGTGCACCAAGGGGTCGCATGTGGTCGAGGTGACCGACGCCGCGCCAGCCGGCGGCGCGCCGGTCATCACCCTCGCCTCCGCGGGTCAGGTGCAGAGCCTCAAGGTCAAAACAGAAGATGGCGATGGCGCGACGCTGCTCGTGGCCAGAACCGCTTATGACGCGGCGCCGCTGTCGGCCTTCCGGCGATCCGGTCGGCTGGACGTGACCCATGGATCGACGCGCTATGGTGTCGCGGCGACGTCGGACGAACGTGTGGGCGTGGAGCGCTTCTTCGCCGTCTGCCGCGGCTGAGGCCTAGGCTTCGGGAGACCAGTGCTGCGCGCCGCGTGCGGTGTCGGCCAGTCTCAGCTTGAAGTCGGTGAGCAGGCCGACCACCGCCTCGGCAGCATTCGAATCCTCCAGACGCGCGCCATCGATCGCGTCGTCGATGGCGTTCTGGATGCGCACCTGGTTCTCGGGCGTGGTTTCGGCGAGGGTTTGCAGGGCGATTCGCGCCAGTTCCAGCGCGCAGCGGATATCGATCTCCACGGCCGACATATCGGCGCGCGACGCCACGCCCTCCAGAGGGGCAGCGCGTTCAGCAGGGGTCATTGCGGAAGATACCTTGAAGGGACGCCCGGCGAATCCTTCAGCGCGGCTGTGCGTCCAAAAGGGCGCGCGCTGGACGCCCAAAGCTGAGCGGTTGTTGCGCCGCGAGATAAGTGCTGATACGACTTGTGTCAACGCATAATGTGCAATCGCACTCATTGTGTTGGACGGTTTGGGTTTTTGGGGATGTCGCTTGCGGGAGACGTATGAGGATGAGCTGGATGGCTCCATCGGCGAAGGGTTCGACGAGTACCTATTCTATCTGATCACCCAGGTTCAGAACCGGCGGGTGCGCAACTTCGCCCCCGCGCTCGAAGCGCTCGACCTGAGCATCGCCCACTGGCGCACGCTCTCCACCATCAATCGGCTGGACGGCTGCCTGATGAGTGAGCTTTCGGAATTCACCACGGTGGACCGGACGACGCTGACCCGTACCGTGGACCAATTGGTCGATAGCGCGCTGGTGGAGCGGCGGACCTCCGCCGAGGACCGTCGTCTGGTGCGGGTGGAGCTCACCGACAACGGCCGGGCCGTGTTCGCCAAGGCGGTGGAGGCCCTCCGCGAACAACACGCGACGGCGCTGAAGACGCTCGCAAGGGAGGACGTGCAGACCTTGCGGCGGGTATTGCAGCGAATGCTGAGGAATCTGATCTCAGACGACGACCTGTTCGCGCAGGTCCTGCATTTCCAGCGTTAGGTCGCAAAGACGATTTAGTCAGGCGCGAGCGGCCTTGGCGTAATCCGCGCCGAGCGCCCTTATCGCCGCGCCGGCGATGCCTTCGGCGTCGAGGCCCGCCTCGGCGATCATGATCTCGGGCTTGTCCTGATCCTGGAAACGGTCGGGCAGGGTCAGGGTCCGTACTTTCAGGCCGCGATCCAGAGCGCCGCGCTCGGCGAGAAGCTGTAACACGAAGGCGCCGAAACCGCCGGCGGCGCCCTCTTCCACCGTGATCAGCGCCACGTGTTCGCGGGCGAGACGCAGGATGAGCGCCTCATCCAGCGGCTTGGCGAAGCGGGCGTCCACCACGGTGGTGGACAAACCCCGGGCGGCCAGCAGCTCCGCCGCCGCCAGCGAATCCGCCAGGCGCGTGCCGAGCGACAGGATGGCGACGGCAGAGCCCTCGCGCATGATGCGGCCCTTGCCGACGACCCAGGGGTCCGCCCAGGCCGGAATGTCCACCCCCACACCCTCACCGCGCGGATAGCGGAAGGCGGAGGGCCGATCGTCGATGGCGCAGGCGGTGGCGATGGCCCCCGCCAGTTCCGCCTCGTCCGACGGCGCCATCAGCACCATGCCCGGCAGGGCGCCCAGATAGCCGATGTCGAAGGAACCCGCATGAGTTGGGCCGTCCGCCCCCACCAACCCCGCCCGGTCCATGGCGAAGCGCACCGGCAGCGACTGGATCGCCACATCGTGCACCACCTGGTCGTAGCCGCGCTGGAGGAAGGTGGAGTAAAGCGTGCAGAACGGCTTCATCCCGTCCGCCGCGAGCCCCGCCGCGAACGTCACCGCGTGCTGTTCAGCGATGCCCACATCGTACATGCGCTCGGGGAAGCGGTTGGCGAACAGGTCGAGCCCGGTGCCGGACGGCATGGCGGCGGTGATGGCGACGATCCTGGGATCGCGTTCGGCGCGCTTGATCAGTTCCTCGGCGAACACCTTGGTGTAGGTCGGCGCGTTGGAGGCGGCCTTGGACTGCTTGCCGGAGATCACGTCGAACCTCGCCACGGCGTGCAGTTTGTCGGCGGCGGCTTCGGCGGGGGCGTAGCCCTTGCCCTTCTGGGTCACCACGTGGACCAGCACCGGACGGTCGGTGATGTTGCGCACATTCTCCAGCACCGGCACGAGGTGGTCGAGGTTATGCCCGTCAATCGGGCCGACGTAGTAGAAGCCGAGCTCCTCGAAGAAGGTGCCGCCGGTGACCATGCCGCGGGTGTATTCCTCGGCCTTGCGCGCCGCCTCCTGCAAGGGTTTGGGCAGGATCGAGGCCACGTTCTTACCGAGCTGGCGGATCGACTGGTACATGCCGCCGGAGACCTGCCGGGCCAGATAAGCGCTCATGCCGCCCACCGGCGGGGCGATGGACATGTCGTTGTCGTTCAGGATGACGGTGAGCTGCTTGGTGGCCTCCATGGCGTTGTTCATCGCCTCATAGGCCATGCCCGCGCTCATGGAGCCGTCGCCGATCACCGCCACGACGCGGTTGTCGCGACCCTGTTGGTCGCGCGCGGCGGCGAAGCCCAAGGCGGCCGAGATTGAGGTGGCGGCGTGGGCCGCGCCGAAGGGGTCGTAGACGCTTTCCGCGCGCTTGGTGAAACCACTGAGGCCGCCGCCCTGGCGCAGGGTGCGGATGCGGCCGCGCCGCCCGGTGAGGATCTTGTGCGGATAGGCCTGGTGGCCCACGTCCCAGATCAGGATGTCCTGGGGGGTGTTGTAGACGTGGTGCAGCGCCACGGTCAGCTCCACCACGCCGAGGCCGGCGCCCAGATGACCGCCGGTGACCGACACCGCGCTGATGGTCTCCGCACGGACCTCGTCGGCGAGTTGCTTCAGGTCCACGATACTGAGCGGACGGACGTCGGCGGGCGATTTGATCGCGTCGAGAAGCGGCGTGCGCGGCAGGATCGGCTGGGACATCGGCAAAATAACCCGCGAAATCAGGCCCTGCGGTCTAGCACGAAATCGACGCTTGCCTTCAGATAAAGGGCGTCCTGGCCGAAAATATCCAGATGCGCGCGGCATTGCGCCGCCAAAAGCTCCACCCGTTCGCGCGCCGCGCCGACGCCCAGCAGGGTGACGAAGTTGGCCTTTCCGCGCGCCGCGTCCTTGCCGACGCGCTTGCCCGCCTCGTCCAGACGGCCTTCCGCGTCGATCAGGTCATCGACGATCTGGTAGGCCAGCCCAAAATCGTGGGCGAACCCGTGCAGGGCGTGGCGGGCCGAATCCTTGGCGCGGGAGATGATCACCGGAATCTCGAAGGCGAAGGCGATCAGGGCCCCGGTCTTCATCCGCTGCATCCGGGCCACCTGGCCGAGATCGGAGCGCTCGCCGATCATGTCGATCATCTGCCCGCCTGCCAAACCGCGTGCGCCGGACGCCGAGGCGAGCCGCGCCACCAGTTGGCAGCGCACCTCCGGATCGTCGTGGGTGTCCGGATGGCACATGATCTCGAAGGCGGCGGTCTGCAGCGCATCGCCGACCAGCACCGCGGCCCCCTCGTCATAGGCCTTATGCACCGTGGGGCGCCCGCGGCGCAGGTCATCGTCATCCAGGGCCGGCAGGTCGTCGTGCACCAGGCTATAGGTATGGATGCATTCGAGGGCGCAGGCGGCGCGCAGCACGCTACGCTCGTCGGCATCGAACAGCCGCGCGGTCTCCATGGCGAAATAGGGGCGCAGCCGCTTGCCCGGCCCCAGCGCCGCATAGCGCATCGCCTCGGTCAGCCGCGCCTCCGGTCCCTCTGCGCGGGGCAGCAGTTCGTCCAGGGCGACGGTGACCAGATCGGCCGCTTCGGCGATGCGGCGTCCGAGGTCGAGGTGATCGGCGGCGGCGTCGTCGGACCCGGAGGGCGGGGCGGCCACCGGCGGCATTCAGCTGAACTCAGCGGGTTCAACGCGGCTGGCCTGTCCGTCGTGGCCGACGACGATGCGCTCCACCCTCAGCCGCGCCGCCTCCAGCCGCGCCTCGCAGTGCGCCTTCAGCCTCGCCCCGCGCTCATAGCGTTCGATGGATTGTTCCAGCGGCGCCTGGCCGGATTCCAGTTCGGCCACGATGGTTTCGAGCTCCGCCAGCGCCTGCTCGAACGAGAGGCGGGATATGTCGTCGGCGGCTTTCGCCGGGGGCGGCTGGTCGGTCATCGGCGGCACCGTAGCGAGGCCGATTGAGGCGGGCAACGGCCGATCAGGACCGAGGGTGCGTTTACTTCCATCCATCCCGCCGCCTAAGACGACCGCCGATGGACGACGAACTGTTCGCGGATCAATTCCTCAGGGCCGAAGGGCTGCCTACGGGTTTCAGGCGGGAGGTGGAGCGTCTGTGGCGCCCACTGGCGGAGCGCGTCCTGGCGCGCGCCCAGCCGGCGCGGATGCTGGTGGTGGGCCTGTGCGGGCCGCAGGGCTCGGGCAAGTCCACCGGGGCGATGGCGCTGGAGCGGCTGCTGATCGCCCGGGGGCGCCGCGTCGCCCGGCTCTCCATTGACGACCTCTATCTTTCCAGGGTGGAACGCAGGCGGCTGGCCGCCGAGGTGCATCCGCTGTTGGCCACGCGCGGGCCGCCCGGCACGCATGACCCCGAGCTCGGCGTCCATCTTCTGCGAGCCATGGCGCGGTCGGGCGCGATACGCCTGCCCCGGTTCGACAAGGCTATCGACGATCGGACGAAAGAGGCCGAATGGCCGGTTGTGCAGGGTCCGGTGGAGGTGGCGATCCTGGAAGGCTGGTGCGTCGGGGCGCGGCCGCAGTCGGCCGAGGCCCTTGAGCCGCCGATCAATGCGCTGGAGGCGATTGAAGACGCCGAAGGCGTCTGGCGTCGCTATGTGAACGACGCCCTGGCCGGGCGCTATCAGACGCTGTTCGCCCGGATCGACATGACGGTGCTGCTCCGCGCGCCCTCGTTCGAGACCATTTTGGGCTGGCGGTTAGAGCAGGAGCGCAAGCTGCGCGCCCGGGTCGGCGCCCGGGCCGAGGTGATGAGCGACGCTGAGGTGGAGCGCTTCATCCAGCACTACGAGCGTCTCACCCGGTGGATCGACGCCGAAATGCCGGCGCGGGCGGATCTGACCGTGCAACTGGACGAGGCGCGAAGCCTCGCCGCAATTCGCCAAGTGGACTGACGCCGACCTTATTGACTGGCGTTCCCGGCGCCGCTCGCCGGCGCGGTATTGTTCGTGTTGGCGGGCTGGCCGTTCACCGGCATGGAGGCCGCGTCGGCGGCGTGTTCGGCCTGCGACTGCAACTGCGAGTCGGACACCACGTTGGCGGGCGCGCTGGTCTTGACCGTGGCGGTGGCGGTCCCCGTGCTTTCGGTGGCCTTGCGCGTCTGGTTGCAGGCGGCTGCGCCGAGCGCGATGAGGACGATGGCGGCGACGCTGGCGGTGCGGATGTTCATGGGACCGGCTCCGGCTCTCGGGTGCGACACAGAAAAGCCGGTCGGCAAAGCTTGGTTCCCGCTAGACCATGGCGGCGGGCGGCAACAGGCCGAGCACCGCCACCAGCGTGAGCACCAGCGCCGCCAGGCCCGTCTCGATCCGGACGCTGCGCCTGAGTCCGGACACCGCCATCGCCGGTTGGTCGAGCGCGCCCCCGAGCCGGGGCGTCAGGGTGAAGCGGTTGCGCGCCGCGAAGGCCAGCATGGCCGCGAACGCGCCGACCTTCGCGAGCAGGACCAGCCCGTAGCCGGTCCGGATCAGGCCTTCCAGATGCGCCGGGCCGATCAGGAACCAGCTGTTGATCAGCCCGGTCAGGACCAGCAGGGCGACCGCCAGCGTCCCCATCCCCGAGAACCGCGCCAGCGCGCGATGCAGCAGGGGGGCGTCCCGCGCCGACGATCCGCCCGCCAACAGCACGCCCAGCACCGCCAGCGCGCCGAGCCATACGCCGGCCGCATACAGGTGGACGATGTCCGCCCCGCGGTGGACCAGTCCGGCCGCCCCATCGTCCGATCCGCCATGGCCGGTCCAGGCGAAGCTGGCCAACACGCCGGCGCCGAGCAGGGCCAGCAGGCTCCATTGACCCCTCGACGGCGGCAGGGCGCCGATGACCAGGCATGGCGCCGAGAGCGCCAATCTTGCTCCCATCCCGTGACCGAACGCAGTGCTCCGCACCACGGTCCAGATCGCTTCCGGCCGGTAGGCGTCGCCGGGCGCCCCGCTCATATCGGCGGTCTCCAGGCCGAGGGCGACGACGCCCCCGATCAGCACCAGCAGGCTCGCCAGGGCAAAGGCGGCGCGGGGCCAGGCCCGACGGCTGAACGCCCGCCCCTCGGCGCCCGGCAAGGCATAGAGGCAGAACAGCGGCGCGCCGCCCAGGATGGTCGCGCCCGCATATTGCAACAGGCGCGCAAGGACCGGGAGCGGCTCGACCAAGGCCTAGCGGACCTTGAACGCGAACTCGCCCCTGGTGCGGTGACCGTCGGTGGAGACCGCGTGCCAGCGCACGGTATAGCTGCCGGCCGCCAAGGGTGCGGCGGTCTCGGCCACGATGGCCTTGCGGTCGCCCTCCGGCACGGCGACCCTGGCCGCCACCGGCGCGCCGCCCGTTCTGGCGAGGTCGAGGCCGGAGAATCGGGGCTCCAGCGTCTCGCTCATATGCAGGGTCACCGTCCGCGTCGTCGCCACGCTCGACCCTGCCGCCGGATCGGAGGCGACGAGGTGCGCGTGGGCCACAGCTTGGCCGCCCACGGCGAGGCCGATGACCCCAGCCAGGCTCGCAAGCGGCGTCCGAACGGCGGAACGGAACATGGAAGTCTCCCCTGAAACGCGGCCTCGCCATCGCGTGGATGTGCGGCAAGGCTTTGAAAATGCGGTACGCCTTGAGAGCGTCGCCTTTGTGACCAACCTAGGCGCTGGAACGCCGATCGTGCAAGGGTGGGACGGACGGAGGGGTAATGGCCGAGCTTGAGACCGAGATCACCGGGCCGCTGAAGGGCGTGCGCATCCTGGACATGACCGGCGTGGTGTTCGGCGCCTACGCCACCCAGATGCTGGCCGACCTCGGCGCCGAGGTGACCAAGGTCGAGTTTCCGGGCGGCCCGCGCGGGGCGGGCGGCGACATCATGCGCTGGGCCGGGCAGACGCCCGAGGGCGCGCCGGGGGACCTCGGCCCAATCTTCATGACCATCAACCGCAACAAGCGCTCGATGCTGCTGGACCTGCGCCAGCCCGGCGCCATGGCGGCCATCCACGCCCTGATCGCGCGGTCCGACGTCTTCGCCGCCTCCGTGCGCTATGAGGGATTGAAGCGGCTGGGTCTCGACTATGACGCGGTGAAGGCCGTGCGGTCGGACATCATCTACGTGCACGGCTCGGGCTATGGCTCCGACGGCCCCTATGCGGGCGAACCGGCCTATGACGACCTGATCCAGGCGGCGTCGGGATTGGCGGACCTGCTCTCCCACACCGACGGCGATCCGACCCCGCGCCTGATGCCGAGCCTGGTGGCGGACAAGGTTTCGGGCCTGTTCATGGGGCAGGCCATCCTGGCCGCCCTGTTCCACCACCGGCGAACCGGCGAGGGCCAGTTCGTCGAGGTTCCGATGCTGGAATGCGTCGCCAGTTTCAATCTGGTGGAGCATATGTTCGGCCACGTCTATGACCCGCCGACCGGACCCTGGACCTACAACCGGGTCACCACCCCGCACCGCAAACCGCATCCGACGCTGGACGGCCATATCGGCATCCTCCCCTATTCCGGACGGCAGTGGGAGCAATTCTTCGCGGTCGCCGGCTGGGGCGAGGAGATCACCCGCGACCCGCGCTTCGCCACCGACGAGGCGCGGACGCAGAACATCCAGGCGCTTTACGCGCTGCTCGATCAGGCCACGGTGACCAAGACGACGCAGGCGTGGGTGGCGCTGCTGCGCCCGCTCTCCATCCCGGTCATTGCCATGAACCGGATGGAGGATCTGATGGACGATCCGCATTTGAAAGCCGTCGGTCTGTTCGAGCGCTACGCCCATCCGGACGCGGGCGCCTATTACAACGTCCGCCCGCCGGTACGCTTCTCCAGGACGCCCGCCAACATCCGCCGCCATCCGCCGAGGCTCGGCGAGCATACCGCCGAAGTGCTGGCCGAACTCGGCCTGCTTGAGGCGGAGGACTGAATATGCGCGCTCCGTCATCGACATGGCGCGCCTCGGCGCTCACCCTCGCCGTGATCGCCGCCTGGATGCCCGGCAGGGGTGCGCACACGCAGACGGTAAATATGCCCATGCCGGCCGCCGCATCCAGGCCCGCGCCGGCGCCCGCCAAGCCCATGGCCGACATGCCCGGAATGGACATGCCGACGCCGCCGGCGAAGGACGCCGATCCGACAGGCATGAGGGGGATGGAGGGCATGGACATGGCCGGCATGGGCATGGACCACGGCGGCCATGCGATGATGGCCGGCGAACTCGGCGCCTATCCGATGACGCGCGACACCGCCGGCACAGCCTGGCAACCGGACTCCGCGCCGCACGAGGGATTGCACGGCCAGTATGGCGCGTGGAAGACCATGCTGCACGGCTACGCCACCCTGATCGACGACCGGCAGGGGGGACCGCGCGGCGAGGATAAGACCTTCGTCCAATCCCACTTTATGGGCATGGCCCAGCGCCCGGTCGGGACCGACACCCTGACCCTGCAGGCGGCGTTCTCTCTCGACCCCCTGATGGGCAAGTCAGGCTATCCCCTGCTACTGCAGACCGGCGAGACGGCGAATGGGGTGATCCCGCTGATCGACCGCCAGCATCCGCACGACTTCATCTCCGAATTGGCGGGAACCTACAGCCACCCCGTGGCCTCCGACGTCTCGGTCTTCCTCTATGTGGGCTATCCCGGCGAGCCGGCGCTCGGACCCGTCACCTACCTGCACCGGTTCGCCGGCATGGCGAATCCCGAGACCCCCATCGACCACCACTGGCTGGACAGCACCCACGTCACGTTCGGCGTGGTCACCGCCGGGGTAGTGAAGGGCCCGTTCAAGTGGGAGGTGTCGGACTTCACCGGCCGCGAACCGGACCAGCATCGCTGGAACTTCGATCCCGCCCGGTTCGATTCCTGGTCCACCCGGCTGACCTATAATCCGACGCCCAACTGGTCGCTGCAGGTTAGCTACGGCTATCTGCACAGTCCCGAACAGCTGGACCCCAACGTGAACCAGCGCCGCACCACCGCGTCGGCCACCTACAATCGCCCCTTCACGGGGGGGACCTGGCAGACGACGCTGGCCTTCGGCCGCGACCAGAACCGGCCGGGACACGATCTGGACGCCTATCTGCTGGAATCCGCCGCGCGTTTCGGCGCCAACACCGTGTTCGGCCGCGCCGAGAACGCCGACAAGGACGAGCTGTTCATCGCCCCGAGCCCGCTGGCCGGACGCGTCTACAACGTCTCCAAGTTCAGCCTCGGCGCCTACCACACCTTCCAGACGGCGCCCCATCTGGCGTTGGACCTCGGCGGCCTGGTCAGCAAATACGCCCTCCCCTCGGCGCTCAACGCCAGCTACGGCTCGGACCCGACCTCGTTCATGCTGTTCGCCCGCGCCAAGATCGACTGACGCTCCAAGGCAGCGGCGCTTCGCGCGGTTCCGCTTCAGTCCATGTGGTCGGGCTTGTAGCCGGGGGTGGGGACGAGCGTCAGGCTGGCGGCGAGAATGGCCACGGCGATCAGCCAACTGGCCACGACCTTCACCGCGATGCCCCACCCTTTGTGCACCGCGAAGACGGCGGGGATGCAAATCAGGCTGCACGGCAGCGCCTCAAGAAGGTCGAACCTCGTCCCGGCCGAAGCAACCACCAGTCCGGTCCACAGGCCGCCGTTCACCGCGAGCCCGATCGCCGCCGCCCCGGGCAGGCCCTTGGGCAGGTGCACCGAGGCGGCCGTCAGGGCGATGCTGGCCCACAGCGCCAGGAAGATTCCGTCCTGCCAGCCCGGGGGCGTAGGAATGAAGCTTGCGGCCAGGGCGGCGGCGATCAGGGCGGCGAGGGCAAGGGGAATGGCGCGGCGCGGCGCGAAGGCCAGCGCCAGGCCGAGCGCGGCGCAGAACAGGGCCGGGGGAAGGGCGCCGCCCCTCATTTGAAGATCGCCGTGAACAGGTAATAGACGCCGGCCAGCGCGATGAGGCCGCCCATGGCGCGGGTGACCTTGATCCCCCCCGGCCGATCGTTCAGCAGGCCGATGCCGATGCCGCAGACGTGCAGCATCCCCGTCGACAGCACGAAACCGACGCTGTAGCCCACCGGATCGGCGGCGGAGGGCAGTTCTTTCCCATGGGCATAGCCATGGAACAGGGCGAAGATGGCCACGATCAGGCACGCGGCCCAAATGGGCGCGCGCCACGCCGCGGCGATGACACCGCCGAGGATCAGCACCGACAGCCCGATACCGATCTCCACCGGGGGAAACGGCAGGTCGATCATGCCGAGGAAGGCGCCGAAGGCCATCACCGCCGGGAAGATCACCGGCAAGGCGACGATCAGCGGCCGCCCCAGGAAGGCGCCCCACAGCCCTACCGACACCATGGCCAGCATGTGGTCGAACCCGGTGAGGGGGTGTAGGAAGCCGGACGCGAAGCCGCCCGGCAGCCCGGTGCCGGTGTGGGCGGCGGCGGGCGTGGCGAACGCCAGCCCGCCGAGGATCAGTACCATGATTGTCTGGAACGGGTTTGCGCCAGCCCGCGTGCATCCAGCTTCACCTTTCAGCCGTTGCTGATAAGGGGCGCACGATCGGGGATGCATATCGGAATGGCGGTTGGCGTGTGGCGAGCGTTGGTGGCGGTGGTTCTGCTCGGCTGGGCTGGGCCGGTCTTGGCTCATGATTTCTGGCTCCAACCCATAAACTTCAATCTCGCCCCCGGCGCCTCTACCACAATGACGGTCGAGGTGGGCCATGGCCCGTTCCGTAGTCGCTGGTCCGGCGCCGTCGATCGCGTGGTCATGCTGAAAAGCTACGGTCCAAACGGGGTTCTGGATCAAAAGGGCGACCTGCATCCCTCGTCGGAAAAGGACGGCGACGTGTCGTTCAGCGCGCCGGGGACCTACGTGCTGGCCTTCGAATCGACCCATGCGGAAAGCACCCTGCCCTCCATCCGCTTCAACGACTACATCAATGTTGAGGGGATGACTCCCGCGATCGAGACGCGCGCCGCGGCGAAGGCGACCGATCAGCCCGGCCGCGAAATCTACAGCCGCCGGGCCAAGGCGATCTTCCAGGTGGGCGCGCCCTCGTCCAAACCGCAGCCCTGGGTGACCACGCCGGTGGGATTGACGCTGGAAATCGTGCCGGAGAAGAACCCCTATACGCTGGCGCCCAACGAAGCGCTGCCCGTTCGCGTCTTCTATGAGGGCAAGCCGCTGGTCGGTGCGCTGGTGAAGCTGACCAACCTGGAGTTCGATATCCGGCCGGTGGCGATGCACCGCTCGGATCGCGACGGGCGGGCCAGCTTTCAGGTCCCGCGCACCGGCACTTGGCTGGTCAACGTGATCTGGACCAAGCCGATCAAGGGCAACCCCAAGGCGGATTTCGACACCACTTTCTCCAGCCTGACCTTCGGCTATGGCCGCATGGCGGGGGCGCATTGAGCGCACACTTCACATCCGCCGCGCGGTATCCGGCGTATTTTTATCGCGACGCTGGACATCGGCCACGGCTTGTCGGTCTAGTTCCATCGTCCCTTGTGCCGAGCCCGTAGGAAAGTCTGTGAAACCGACGTTAAACCCGCATCTGACGCGCGTGGCCGCGCTTTGGCTGTTGGCGGCCGCGACGGGTGTGCAGGCGCAGGTTCTGGAGATCGGGTCCGGCGGGGCGGTGGTGGTGCACGATCGGCCGGAGATCACCGTCAGCAGCGGTGCGACGCCTATTGTCGTTCCACCCAGGCCACAGTCGCGGCGCCGAATGCGAAACACCGGTCAGGAGTCCAGGGTCGATGCCGCGGCGCTCGAACAGGCCGCCGGAGGCGTGGCGCTCAGCCCGGATCTGGTCGAGGCGGTGGCCTGGCGGGAATCGCGCCTGCGTCACGACGTGGTTTCGCCCAAGGGAGCCATCGGCGCCATGCAGCTGATGCCGGGGACGGCCCAGACCCTCGGCGTCGATCCCCATGATGGAAACCAGAACCTGCGCGGCGGCGCCGCCTATCTCCGCGCTCTGCTCCAGCGCTACGATGGCGATGTCGTGAAAACGCTGGCCGCCTATAACGCCGGTCCCGGCGCGGTGGACCGTTACAGGGGTATGCCGCCGTTCAAGGAGACGCGTGACTATGTGGCGGCGGTGCTCGATCATATGAGCCAGCGCGCGGTCGGCGCCGCGGCCCCATCCGGCAGATGAGTGTCCAGGAGATAAGAGCGATGTCGAAGCGATACGGTCGGCGCACGGGCGGGGGGCTGGCCATGCTGGGCGCCCTGGTGCTGGCGACCTCGGCGCGGGCCCAGTCGGCGCAGCTCGATCCCGCCGGCTCGAACCCTATTCTCGGCGCCGTGATGTGGCTGCAGGGGACGCTGCTCGGCAATGTGGCCACCGCGCTGGCCGTGATCGCCGTCGGCGCGACGGGGCTGCTCATGTTGACCGGACGGATCGACTGGCGCCGCGGGGCCACTGTCATCCTCGGCTGCTTCATCGTCTTCGGCGCCGCCGCCATCGTGGCCGGCATCCGCTCCGTCGCGGCGGGCGGCTGACCATGGCGCAGCTCGAACGCGACCCGGTGTTCGGTGCGCTGACCCGCCCACAGATGTTCGCCGGCGTGACCTACAGCTATTTCGTGATGAACGCGGTGGTGACGCTTGAGCTGTTCCTGATCACCAAGTCGTTCTGGGTGCTGATCGCCGCGGTCATCCTGCACGTTATCGGCTATCTCGGCTGCATGAAGGAGCCGCGCTTCTTCGACCTGTGGGTCACCCGCGCCAGTCGCTGCCCGCGGGTGAAGAACGCGCGGTTCTGGCGCTGCAACTCTTATTCGGCCTGATGGCGGGCCCCTTCACCACCCAATCGGAGCGTCACCCCGACCCCCGTCGGGAGGTGATGGCGGGCAGCCGCCTGCCCTATGCCCGCCACGTCGATGACGCCACCATCGAAACGCGCGACGGCCGGCTGCTGCAGTTCATCCACCTGACCGGCTTTCCATTCGAGACCGCGGACACGGACGAGCTGAACTATCGCAAGTCGGTGCGCGAGACGATGCTGCGCGGCGTGGCCAATTCCCGTTTCGGCCTTTACCACCACGTGGTCCGCCGCGAGGTCGATCCGGAGCTGACCGGCGTTTTCGGCGATCCCTTCAGCCGATCGCTTGACGAGCGCTGGCGTGAGCGGCTGAACCAGCGGCGGCTCTACGTCAACGACCTGTTCCTCACCGTGGTGCGCCGCCCGCTGCAAGGGCGGGTCGGCCTCTTGCAGCAGGCGATCCAGTTGGTGCGCGGCGCGGGCGACCGCATGGAGGCCGCCGCCGAACTGGTGCGCGAGCAGACCGCGCTGAACGCCGCCACCGACGGGATGCTGGCCGCGCTGGCGCCCTATGGGGCGCGGCTGCTCACCGCCTACAAGGGCGCGCAGGGCCAATGTTCCGAGCCGCTGGAGTTCCTGTCGCTGCTCTACAACGGCGAGATGCGGCCCGTGCGCCTGCCGGACGCCGACCTCGGCCTCTACCTGCCCTATCGGCGGGTGAGCTTCGGCGCCGATGCGCTGGAGCTGGGCGCCGCGGGGCGCCTGCCCGCCAGCTTCGCCGCCATGGTGTCGGTGAAGGATTATCCCGGCCAGACCACGCCCGGCATGTTCGACGACCTGCTGCGCCTGCCCGCCGAAATGGTGCTGACCGAAAGCTTCGGCTTTGTCGATCGCCAGCAGACGCTGGACCGGATGAACCTGGCGCTGCGCCGGATGCGCGCCGCCGACGACGAGGCGATGAGTCTCCGCGCCGACCTCGCTACCGCCAAGGACGACGTGGCGGCCGGCCGCGCCGCCTTCGGCGAGCACCACCTGACGGTAATGGTCAAGGCCGCGTCGCTGGCGGAGCTGAACGGCGCGGCGGCGGATGTGCAGTCCGCGTTCACCGAACTTGGTGTGATCTCGGTGCGCGAGGACGTGAACCTGGAGCCGGCCTTCTGGGCCCAGTTTCCCGGCAACTTCAAGGATATCGCGCGCAGGGCGCTGGTCTCGTCGAGCAATTTCGCCAGCATGGCCAGCCTGCACAGCTTCCCGGTGGGACAGCGCGAGGGCAATCACTGGGGACCGGCGGTGACGCTGCTCGAGACCACCTCCGCCGGGCCCTACTACTTCAACTTCCATAAGGGCGATCTCGGCAATTTCACCGTTATCGGCCCGTCAGGGTCCGGCAAGACGGTGGTCCTGGGCTTCCTGCTGGCGCAGGCGCAAAAGGTGGAGCCGCGCACCATCTATTTCGACAAGGATCGCGGCGCAGAGATTTTCCTGCGCGCGCTGGGCGGTCGTTACGACGTGCTGCGGCCGGGGGCGCCAACGGGGCTGAACCCGCTGCTGCTGCCGGACGATCCGCTCAATCGCCGCTTCCTCGCCGACTGGACGGCCAAGCTGATCACGGGCCGGGGCGAGGCGCTGGACGCCGAGGATCTGGCCGCGGTGAGCGAAGCGGTGGACGCCAACTTCACCCAGCCGCCGGAGTACCGCCGCCTGCGCTATTTCGCCGAGCTGTTCAGGGGCGGACGGCGACCGTCCAGCACGGACCTCGCCGCCCGGCTCGCCCCCTGGCACAGCGGCGGCGATTATGCGTGGTTGTTCGACAACGACCAGGACCGGCTCGACCTCGACACCCAGGTGCTTGGGTTCGACATGACCCAGATCCTGGACGATCCGGCCGCCCGCACCCCGGCGATGATGTACCTGTTCCATCGGGTGGAGCAGCGGCTGGATGGAACCCCGACCATCATCGTCATCGACGAGGGCTGGAAGGCGCTGGACGACGAGGTGTTCGTCCAGCGGATCAAAGACTGGGAAAAAACCATCCGCAAACGGAATGGGATCGTCGGCTTCTGCACCCAGAGCGCTCAGGACGCCTTGTCCAGCCGCATCGCCAGCGCCATTATCGAGCAGGCGGCGACGCAGATTTTCATGGTCAATCCCAAGGCTCAGGAGGCGGAATACTGCGGCGGCTTCGGCCTTACCACACACGAGTTCGAACTGATCCGCACTCTGCCGGACGCCTCGCACTGCTTCCTGATCAAGCATGGCAACGACAGCGTTGTTGCGCGGCTGAACCTGTCGGGGATGCCGGACCTGTTGACCGTGCTGTCAGGCCGTGAAGGCTCGGTGCGGCGACTAGACGAGATCCGCAGCGAGGTGGGCGACGACCCCGGCGTCTGGATGCCCCGCCTGCTGGAGACCGTCTGATGGCCGGCGCCTGTCCCGCTCCGGGTGCGGACGATCCCCTGGTGCGGGGGCTGCTGGGCGTGGTCGATTGCAACGTGCGCGAGCTGGTGCATTCCGGCTACGCCTCGATCTTCCAGCCGAACGGCGTGCTGGCCGGCGTGTTGACCGCGATCCTGACCCTGTACGTAGCCTTCATCGGCTATCGGCTGCTGCTCGGCCGCGGCCAGCTTTCGGTAGGCGAGTTCGCGCTGACCGCGGTGAAGTTGGGCGCCGTGCTGGCCTTGGCCACCCAGTGGGATACCTATCAGGCGCTGGTCTACAACCTGCTGTTCCAGGGGCCGCAGCAACTGGCGGGGGCCATGCTGACCACCGTGCAACCGGACAGCTCCAGCTTCCATGGCGATGTGTTCGACGGCCTGCAACGCGCCTTTGACGACCTGACCCGCTTCAGTTCCGGCTACGCCAATCATTCCCCGTCGCAGACCTCGCCCTTCCTCGGCGGCGCGGGGTTCGGCGCCTTCCTGCTCACCTCCTCCGGCAGCGTGCTCCTGCTGTCGAGCCTCGGCGTGCTGCTGGCCGCCAAGATCGTGCTCGGGCTGCTGCTCGCGGTGGGGCCGATCTTCATCGCCCTGTTCCTGTTCGACGCCACGCGCGGGGTGTTCGAGGGTTGGCTTCGCGCCAGCCTGGCCTTCGCCTTCGCGCCCTTGGCCACGACTCTGCTGCTGGGGGTCGCCCTGACCATGCTGGAGCCGGCGCTGTTGCAGATCGAGGCGTTGCAGAAGGATGGGGTCTATACGCTCGGTCCGGTCTACAGCGTGATGACTTTGATCATGGTGTTCGCCGGTGTGGCCGCCGGGTCGCTCATCGCCGCGGGCATGATCGCCACGGGCTTCCGCCTGCCGACGCGCGCGATCCAGGGCCTCGGCCCCGCCGCCGCCGCGCCCGGGCGGCCCGCGGAGGCGACCATTGTCGCCCTGCCCCGCGCCGCGCGCGTCGCCGCCGCCACCGTCGCGCTTGACCGGCGCGACACGCGCACCGCCTTCATGTCGACCGAAACCACAAGCGACCGCCGCAGCAGCGTTGTCACCACGACCGCGCGGGGGGCCCGCGACGCCGCCGCGCCGGCCGCCCGGTTGGGGGAGCAGCGGCGCACCATCCGTCCCCGCACGCCGCGCCCCAGCGCCAGGACCGCTAGATGAGCCAGATCGACAAAACCTCGTCCACGGAACGCAATGCGCGGTATGCGCAGGCGGCGTCGTGGTCGGCGGACATCCACGGCGCCCTGCGCGCCTCGCGCCGGGTGGCCTGGATCATCGCCGGCGTGGCGGTGGCGGTGGCGCTGTTGGAAGCCATCGCGCTGGCCGCCCTGTCGCCGCTGAAGACGGTGGTGCCCTACACCATCCTGGTGGATCGCCAGACCGGCTATGTGCAGACCGTGCAGGGGCTGAAGCCCGGGCCGCTGACCGAGGACGCAGCGGTTACCCAGTCCTTCCTGGTCCAGTACGTGATCGGCCGCGAGACCTTCGATGCGGCGGACCTGCGAGAGAACTACCGCAAGATCATGCTGTGGAGCGCGCCGAATGTGCGCAGCCAGTATGCGGCGACCATGGCGCGCACCAATCCGAACAGCCCGCTGGTGGTGAACCCGCCGAGCGCCGTCGTCGCCACCACCATCAAGAGCGTCTCGCTCTTGACGCCGACCACAGCGCTGGTCCGCTTCTTCACCAACCGCCAGGACACCGGCAGCGGCGGCGGGGATCAGCGCGACTACACCGCCGTCCTCTCCTTCCGTTATACGGGCGCACCGATGCGGAACGAGGATCGCTTCACCAATCCCCTGGGCTTCCAGGTGCTGAGCTATCGCCGCGACGCCGAAACCACGCCCGGCGCCACCGTGGCCACCACCCGCACCGAAACGACCACGACACGGCTGGTTCCATGAGTCGGTCGATCCGCCTCTTCCTCGCGGCGTTGCTGATGATCGCGGTCGGTGGGCCGGTGGTGGCGACCGCGTCGGACTTTCCGCGGCCGGGGCTCACCGATCCGCGCATCCGCTCGATCCATTACGACCGCGACCAGGTGGTGCAACTCGACGGCTATTTCGGCTATCAGATGATGATCGAGTTCGCGCCGGACGAGCGGATCGAGAACGTCTCCATCGGCGACAGCACAGCCTGGCAGGTGACCCCTAACCACAAGGCCAACCTGCTGTTTCTGAAGCCGGTCGATAGGGCGGCGCCCACCAACATGACGGTGGTCACCGACCAGCGCCGCTACACTTTCGAGCTTGTGTCGCGCGGCCGCGCCTATCGCAGCGCCCAGATCGCCTATGTGGTTCGCTTCCTCTATCCCCCGCCCCCGGCCCCGCCACCCGCCGCCGCACCATCGCCCCCTCGCCCGCCGGAGCGGAAAAACACAGCCTACAGCTATACCGGTTCGCGCTCGTCGCTGCCGTCGCTGGTGTTCGACGACGGCCATTTCACCTATTTCCAGTGGCCCGAGAGCGTCGCCACCCCCGCCGTATTCGTCATCCAGCCGGATGGGACCGAGAGCATCGTCAACTACGGCGTGCGCGACGGCTATCAGGTGGTGGAGCAGGTGGCGCAGCGTTTCGTGCTCAGGAACGGCAAGGACGTCACCACGGTGATCAACAACGGCTGGCGTGAACCGACGCCCGGCGTGCTCGCCCCGCGACCGGCCGACGCCAAGACCGCCCGCGCCGCGGCCAAGGCGGAGGGTCACCGATGACCCTCCCGCCCCCCGGCGGCGCAGATCCGCGCCCGGCGCCCGTCGACGACGCCCCGGCGGTGGACTCCGGCGGTCATCTGCGTCCGGCGGTGGCGAGCCTGAGACCATCCGGCGGCATCGCCCTGATCGGCGGCGGGGCCCTGCTGCTCGGCCTGCTCGTCTTCGCCTTCCTGAGCAACCATCGCACCGCTGGGCCAGGGGATAGGCTGGCGGGCGCGACCGCGCCCAATGTCGCGGTCGCCCCGCCCCCGCCGCCGCCGTCGGACCTGGCGATGGTGGAGGCGGCGGGGCGTGCCCCCGCCTATGCGCCGCCGGCCCAGGCGACGCTGATCAATCCCGCCCTGGCGCCGGCGCCCTCCACGGTCGTCCCGCCGCCGGCGCCGCCGCCGCACGCCGGGATCGGCAATTTCGCCGTCGACAAGCAGGCGCTGGCCCGGAAATCGCCGGCCCTGGTGGTCGATCTGGCGGAAGCCTCGCCCGCCGCCGGCGTTGCTGCGACCGCAGCCGCGGGGCGTACATCTGGACCGGTTGTCGCAACCGGACCCAACCCCGGCGCGCTCAGCGGCGAGGAGCAGTTCGCCCAGCGGGTGGGCGCGGCCGAGCCCGAGCGCTCCCGGGCCACCCTGCTCGGCAACGCCAAGGCCACCATCCCGCAAGGCGCGATGATCCCCGGCGTGCTGGAAACCGCGCTCGATTCCGACCTGCCCGGGTTCGCCCGCGCCGTGGTGAGCCGCGACGTGCGCGGGTTCGACGGCTCTACGGTGCTGATTCCCCGCGGCAGCCGCGTCATCGGCCAATACAAGAGCGCGGTCGCGCAGGGACAGTCGCGCGTCTTCGTGATCTGGACCCGGATCATCCGCCCCGACGGCGCCACCATCCAGATCGGCTCGCCGGGTACGGACCCCCTCGGCCGCGCCGGGCTGACCGGCAAGGTGGACCGCCACTTCTTCGAGCGGTTCGGAGGTTCGATCCTGCTATCGGTTTTGAATGCCGGCGTGGCCAGCCTGTCGAGCGCGCCGAGCACCCAGGTGGTGATCGGCTCCAGCGCGGAAGCGACGAGCCTCGGGGCGCAGGCGATACAGCCCGCCAACATCTCGCCGACCATCAAGGTGGCGCAGGGCGCGGCGATCCGCATCTTCGTTGCTCGCGATCTCGATTTCTCGTCGGTGCAGGGCGCCCCATGACGGGAGGGGGCCAATGACCGTCCAGCCCGGTCGGGGCGTTTATCTTGAGGCCTATCTTCGACCCCTTGCGCCATGGCTTGGCCGCCCGGACGTGACTGACATCATGATCAATACCCCGGGCGAGGTGTGGATCGAAACTTTGGGCGGCGAGGCCGAGCGCCACCCCGCCCCCGAGCTTACCGAAACGGCGCTATGGCGGCTGGCCGCCCAGATCGCCGCCGCCGGGCATCAGGGCGTGAACCGCGAACACCCCTTGCTGGCCGCCACGCTTCCCGATGGAGCCCGGGTGCAGATTGTCACCCCGCCCGCCACGCGCGGCCATATGGCCATCGCCATCCGCAAGCATGTTGTCACCGACCTCGGCCTTGGCGACTACGCCAGGAACGGCGCCTTCGATCAGGTGCGCAGTGTCAGCCTCGATGAGGGATCGCGGGAGGATACCGGGCTGGAGGCGATGCTGGACTCCGGCGATGTGGCGGGCTTCCTCGCCGCGGCGGTTCGGGCGCGCAAGAACATCATCGTCTCGGGGGGCACCTCCACCGGCAAGACCACCTTTTTGAACGCACTGGTAAAGGAAATCCCTGCCTCGGAGCGTCTGATCGTGATCGAGGACACGCCCGAGGTCAGACTGGAACACCCCAACGCGGTGGGCCTGATCGCCGTCCGGGGCTCGCTCGGCGAAGCCCGCATCGGGGTGGACGACCTGTTGCAGGCGTCGCTGCGGATGCGGCCCGACCGGATCATCCTGGGGGAGCTTCGCGGTGCGGAGGCCTACAGCTTCCTGCGGGCGGTCAATTCCGGTCACCCCGGCTCGATCACCACCGTGCACGCCGACAATCCGCGGGCGGCGGTGGACCAGATCGCCCTGATGGTCTTGCAGGCCGGCGCCAATCTGGGCCGGCAGGAGATCGCCGACTATGTGGGCGGCGTCATCGACGTGGCCGTGCAGCTTTCCCGGGTGAAGGGGCGGCGGCTGATCTCGGAAATCGCCTTCCGGCGCACTCGCGCGCAATAGAAAGGGCGACGCACCTTGGTGCGCCGCCCGTTCCATCGAAAGCGCTTGCCCTAGCCCTAGTGGAGAGCGGTGGGCTCCACGGTAAGGTTCAACGGTATGATATCGCCCGGCGCCGGCTTTACCGGTTCCGAATTGGCCGGCGCTCGATAGTCGATGCCGAACTGGGTGCCGAAGGTGTCTTCCAGCCGTTGGGGGGTGACCGGCGTTACCGCCACTGAACCCCCGCCGCCCCCGCCGCAGGCGGAGAGGACGACGGCGGCGAGCGACAGCAGCCCAAGGCGGATCAGTGTGCTGCGGTTCATCGGCGGCCTCACTGTGCGATACGCGCGCCGTGACCGGGTGAACCCGGGATCGGCGTGTTTAGATAGGGGAAGGCGTTCTGCACGTCGGTGGCGGCGATAGGTGCGCCGTCGGTGAAGTTCACATTACCCACCGGCGCATCGGTCGGCTTGCACAGGCCAAGATCGGTCTGCTTGCCGGCGATCGGGACCGGGTAGCAGAGCCGGCCCATGGCCACGCGGAGGGTGATGTCCACCGCGTCGTCGCCCGGACGACGGCCGTTGGGATAACCGGCCAGGTCGTTGCCGACCACGCCGAAGGTGCTTTGCGACGCCTGCGGCGTGGGGCTGATGGCCGTGTTCAAGCGCATCATCTCCGAGGGTGTCACCGTCTTCAGCTGGTTCAGCGTGGCCACGCCGGTCAGGAAGGTGGCGACCAGATCGTTCCGGGGGAAGTTGCTCGGCGCGAGATTGGCGATGTTTGTGCCGAGCGTGGCGTTCACCGGCGCCCGGAACAAGGCGTCGAGAATGGCCGGGAAGGTCGGGTTGGTGACGTAGTTCAGATAGTTGGCGTCGTTCTTCGGCTTGGAGCCGTTGAAATTATCCTTGTCCGGAAGACCGATGACCAGTTCGTTGACCAGCGGGTTGGCCAGACGCGACACCTGCACATAGGCGCCGCCTTGCTGAGCCGTGGACACATAGCTCGGCGACGGGTCGAGCAGCCGCGCCTGAGGCAGGCTGGACGTGGTCCACACGCCGATCACGCCGTTGCCGGGCCCGGTCAGGCAGCTGATCGGCACTTCGAGGGCGAAGGTATCGACGTTCTTCTTGCCGACGATCTCGTCGTTCGCGCGGCTCTGGGTGATGCCGCCCGGGAAGCCCTTCTTGTCGCCGGCGCCCGGCGCGCTATCGCCCTCGATCGGCACGAAGTTGACCGAGTCGAACGCGCCGCCGAGGTTGACAGCGAAGGCGTCGGACCGCTGGCCGACGAACACCCGCCCGGCGGTGGAGCATCCGGGGAAGTTGACGGTGTAGATGAACTGGTTGGCGTAGGCGGCGTAATTCGGAACCGTCTTGTTGCCGATATTGTCGAGAGGCTTGGTGAAGCTGGTCCCGCCGCCTGAAGCGTTAGTCACCGCGGCGCGAGTGCCGCCGCGGCGATCGCCCGTCACCTGGGTCAATGTATAGCTTTCGGTTTCACCCACATTGACGTTCGCGCCCGACACCGGGGGGAAGGCCCGCAACGCAACGGGTAGCGTCTTGCCGCCGACGTTCAGCGTGATCCCGGTGCCATTCACCAGCGCGTTGGTGAACTTGAACTGATAGGTCAGGTGCTCCATGCCGTCACCCACGTTATCGATGTGGATCTCGTAGATGGCGTCCGGATCCATGGTGAAATAGTTCGGCCCGTCGCTCGGGCCCTGGACGCCCTGATAGTTGGCGAGGAACGTAACGTACTGGTCGCGGCCGGGCTCATAGCTGCGGAAAACATAGAGGTCGGTGGCGTCGACCTTCGGCATCTTAGCGATGCCAGGGGCTTCGCGGTGGCTGGATGCAAGCGCGGGGCTGGCGCCGAAGGCGAGCGCCCCCAGCGCTACGGCGGCCACGCCGCTAATAAAATATTTCCTCATGGTCGCCCTTTCGGCGTGCGCTGGCTGCCGTCGTACAGCCAGAGGGATCGCAGCGCCTCTTCCTAACCAACGAAGCCGGACGGACGATGGATGCGCATGGCCGCAAAAATGATCGGGTTTGGTCGCGAGATTTGCGCAACCAATTCAAATGACAAGGTATTTATTTTCGACCAATTACGGCGTCAAAGCGGTCCTGGTCAGGTCCGACCACCGCCATTCACCCGACCCGAAGGCCAGAACGGTGGTGGAGTGCACATCGCCCACGGCGATCAAACGGGGCCCACGGACGATATCGTCCTGACAGGTGGGCGGCGCCTGCGCCACACCGTCGAGCACAGCGCTCCGGATGGGATCGAGCGCGGGCGGGCCGCCCATGGACTCCGGCGTCGCCCAGCCACCGTCCCAGATCATAACCGCGTTGGCCACGGAGCGCGCCTTGGGCGGAATGATGGCGACGGCGGCCCGCACCGCCGGGCTGGTTTGAAGGGCGTGCTGGATCACGTCGAAGATTTCGCACCGCCTCGCCCCGCCTGCCAGGTCTCCCCCTCCGGTCGCGGCGATATCGGTGGCCATGCTCGCCGACGCCGGCGGCGGGGCCGGCGCGGAAATCTCCACCAGCGGCGCGGTGTTGGTGAGGAGCAGCGGCGCGTCCGCGGGCGGCGTGACCCTGAACCTTAGCTTCTCGGCGGTCGGCGGCGTGAGCGTCTGCGGCCGCGTTTCAACCACCATGGGTTTGGGCGCCGCCTTGGGCGGTTCAGGCGCCGATCGACGCGGGGCGGTGACGGCGGCCCGACCCGGCCCATCGATCAGCGAGACGGAAAAGCCCTGGTCCAACTGCCGGACAGGCGGCGGGCGCCATTGGGACACGAGCAGGAACAGAAAAAGGTGGACACCGGCGGCAGTCGCCACGGCCATCGCCCGGCGCCGGTCGCGCGGATTCAGACCCATGCCTGCGCGACGAATGCTGGCGTTCAGACCGGAAGGGAAATAACGCACGAACGTCGGGCTCGCTGGGAATCCTGGAAGAGGAAAAGTCGGCCGCAATCAGCAAGTCAACCGAAAAGATTGCAACGCAGAGTGCATCCGCTGTCATGGCTGGCGCCGTATAATTTTGACATAATGAATTCCGGTGCGAAAGCGTGACCACACCCGGCCGTAATTGACAGAAGTCGCTTAGGGACATTGCTCGTGTCGTCGGTTGAAGATGAGCTTGTTGGAATTATTGCTCCGCTTCGCGCCTATGCTCGCGTGCTATGCAAATCCTACACCCGCGCCGATGATCTGGTGCAGGACACGCTGGAGCGGGCGCTCCGCTATCGCGACCATTTCGTCCCCGGGTCGAGCCTGCGGGCCTGGGTGTTCCGCATCCTGCGCAACAAGTTCCGCGACGACCTGCGCGCCGACCGGCGTCTGGTGGAGGATATCGACGGCGAGAACGCCGCGAGACTGGTGTCGGCGCCGGAACAGCTCTGGCGGCTGCAGTATACCGACCTGCTCGCCGCGATCGAATTGCTCGCACCGGAAAGTCGTGAGGCCATCGTTCTGGTCATGGGCGCCGGCCTGACCCACCAGGAAGCCGCCATCGCCTGTGGCTGCCCCCTCGGCACCTTGAAGAGCCGCATTCGCCGGGCGCGCGCTCAACTGATCGATGTTATCGACGTGCCGCTGACGCGCGACCCGCACGCCTGCACCAGACCTCGGCCGGCCGTGGAAAGAGGGTCGCTGGCCTGATCCGCGGGCCCCGGCTCCTGCGAACGCAGCGATCCGGATGAACGCCCGTTAAATGACGGGCTCAGACTGCCGCTCACCTAACGGGCCTAGTCTTCGCCTCCGACTACAGGGTTGGAGGATATGGCTATGGCCAATGTGGAGTGGCTTTTTATCGATCACACGACGCGCCCGACGCTGGCGCAGGGTGATCTGGTCTCGGCGGAGGCGGGGGGGCTGCCCGTCTACCGGATCATGGACATCACCGACGCGCGGGCGTGGGTTCGCGACGCACGGAGCGAGCGCGACCACATCCTGCCCACCGGTCACCTGCGCTGGCGGATGCTGCCGGGCGCTTAGGCGAGTTCATCCCCTTTCCAAGCCTACGGGGCGACCGGACCACGAGACCCGTGTATGGGAACCGCATCACTGGAGGCGATGCATGGGTTCGGAGATGCGGTTCGACGAGGTCGTCCTTGGACGACGGAGCATTCGGGGTTACCGGCCCGACCCCGTGCCGAGGGCGGTGATCAGGGACGTCATCAAGATGGCCATGCGCGCGCCCTCCTCGCTCAATACCCAGCCCTGGAACTTCTACGTCGTCGCCGGCGCGCCCCTCAACCGCATCCGCGCCGGCAATACCGGGCGCAACCTGGCGGGCGTACCTGACTCGCGCGAGTTCCGCAGCCACGGCGCCTATGAGGGGCAGCACCGCGAGCGCCAGATCGAGATCGCCAAACAACTGTTCTCCGCCATGGATATCGAGCGGCACGACACGGCCAAGCGTCAGGACTGGGTGCTGCGCGGCTTCCGCCAGTTCGATGCGCCGGTCTCGGTGGTGGTGACCTATGACCGCGCCATCCATGGCGGCGACATCGCGCCGTTCGACTGCGGCGCCGTCGCCAACGCTCTGGTCAACGCGGCCTGGTCGCGCGGCCTCGGCTGCGTGATCAACAGCCAGGGCATCATGCAATCGCCCGTGGTGCGCGAACACGCCCGCATCCCCGAGGATCAGGTCATCATGATCTGCATCGCCATGGGTTATCCCGACGACAGCTTTCCGGCCAATGCCGTGGTCTCGCGCCGCAAGTCCGTGGATGAGGCGACAGTGTTCGTAGGCTTCGACGAGTGATCGGAGCGCCGGCCCATGAACATGCCGTGAGATGACACACGGGCGGCTGGCCAAACTTCATTGACTGTGTTTCCATCCGGTCAGGCGCCGCAGAGCGCCACCACTGGAGGAAACGCTATGGCCGACGTTATACGTCGCAGGGGCGAAAGTTCGCCCAAGCTTATCCATTCCAATATCTGCTTCATCGCTGTGCCGCTCGGCCTGTGCATCCTGGCGGCGGCGCTGCACTGGCTGGTTTCGCTGACCTAGCCGCGCTGACCTCCAGACTAGGCGAGTATGGCGCCGATGGTCAGCTTGATGAACTGCGCCAGCACCTGACGATCGGTGTCCGGATTGATCACCGTCCGTAGGCCCACACCCTCGAAGATCAGGTGGAACATCTCCACCCGCGCGTCGAGGTCCGCCAGTTCCAGTTCACGCCCCACCGCCTTGGCGATGATAGGGCGCAGTCCCTCCGAAATCCGATCGTCGGATTCGCGCACCAGCGCGCGGATCGCCGGATTGCGCGCCGCCTCGGCCCGGATCTCGACCCGGAGCGCGGCCTGTTCGGGATCGGCGGCCTTGGTCACGCCCTCTGCGGAGCGTTCAATCAGAGCGGCGCGCAGGTCACCCGCGTCCATGGGGAAGTCGGCCATCTTGCACAGGATCTCGTCCACATCCTCGCGCACGATGGCGGCGATGATGGCGTCCTTGCCGGAGAAGTAGCGGTAGATGTGCCCGACGCTCATCCCCGCTTCGGCCGACACCTGGGCCATGCTGCAAGCATGGAAGCCGTGTCGGCGAAAGCAGCGCGCGGCCGCCTCCAACACCTGACGCCGCCGCGCCAGGGTGCGCGGCTTTTCCGCAAGGCAGAGCGCGCCAGCGTCGTCCATGGCGATTTCCTCCCGCGCAATCGTGTGTCGCGCCTTGATCCAGTCTACATAGAACCTTACCTGCGCAAAATAAGATTGAGCGCTCATTCTCTTTTTTGCAGGTATACGGATCGATGCCGCTGCGGACCGCCCTGGCCCTGACGACCTTGATAGGAAGCGGCCTCGCTCTGACGCTGGCGGGCTGCGGCAAGCCCCAGCAGAAGCCGCCGATGGGACCGCCGGAGGTGGGCGTGGTCACGCTCCAGCCCGAGCCGGTGACCCTGACCACGGTGCTGCCGGGCCGCACCAGCCCCTATGCCGTTTCCGACGTGCGTCCCCAGGTGAACGGCATCATCCAGGCCCGCCTGTTCCAGGAGGGCTCCAACGTCCGCGCGGGGCAGGTGTTGTACCAGATCGATCCCGCCACCTACCGCGCCGCCTACGACCAGGCCCGCGCCCAGCTCGCCTCCGCCCAGGCCACCCTCGCCACCGCCAAGGTGAAGGCCGAACGCTATGGCGATCTGGTCAAGATCAACGGCGTATCCAAACAGGACGCCGACGACGCCAGGGCGGCATACCTGCAGGCTTCCGCGGCGGTGCAACAGAATCAGGCCCTGGTGCAGAGCGCCAGGATCAATCTCGACTACACCGCGGTGAAGTCGCCCATCTCCGGCCGCGCGGGCGTGTCGGCCTTCACCAAGGGCGCCCTCGTCACGGCCAGCCAGACCAACGCCCTGACCACCGTCCAGACGCTCGATCCCATCTATGTGGACATCAACCAGTCCGCCGCCGAGTTGCTCAGGCTACGCCAGGCCATGTCCAACGGCGCGCTGAACGCGGGTCCGGCCTCGGCGGAGGTGTCGCTGCAACTCGACGACGGCTCGGCCTACCCGGTGAAGGGCAAGCTGCAGTTCGCCGACGTGACGGTGGATCAAACCACGGGTGCGGTGACCTTGCGGGCTCTGTTCCCTAACCCGCGCGGCGTCCTCCTGCCCGGTCTCTACGTGCGCGCCGTGGTGGTGCAAGGGGTCAAGGCCTCCGCCCTCCTCGTCCCGCAACAAGGCGTATCGCGCGATGAGGGCGGCAATCCGGTGGCCATGGTGGTCGACGCCAAGGGGAAGGCCGAGTCGCGTCGGCTGAAGACCGAGCGCGTGGTGGGCGACAAGTGGCTGGTCTCCTCCGGTCTCCAGCCCGGCGACCGGCTGATCGTGGAGGGCCTGCAGCGGGTGAAACCCGGCGCGCCCGTTCGCGCCGTCCCCGCCGGTTCGGCGCCCGCTGGTCCGCCTCAGCAAGGCGCACGGCGCTAAGATGGGCAATATATCGCGCTTCTTTATCGAGCGGCCCATCTTCGCCTGGGTCGTGGCCATAGTGGTCATGCTGGCCGGAGCGCTGGCCATCTTCACCCTGCCCATCGCCCAGTATCCGTCCATCGCCCCCCCGGCGGTCTCCATTGCCGCCACCTATCCCGGGGCCGACGCCGGCACGCTGGAGACCTCGGTGACGCAGGTGATCGAACAGCAGCTCAAGGGCCTGGACCACCTGCTCTACTTCTCGTCCTCCAGCCAGTCCAACGGCCAGGTGACGATCACCGCCACCTTCGCTGCCGGAACCAATCCTGACACCGCCCAGGTGCAGGTGCAGAACAAGGTGCAGCAGGCCACGCCGCTTCTGCCCACCGAGGTGCAGCAGCAGGGCGTGACGGTGGCCAAGGCCTCGGCCAGCTTCCTCCTGGTCATCGCCGTCTATGACGATACCGGCCGCTATTCGCCGGTGGATATCAGCGACTTCGTCAACAGCAAGCTGCAGGACCCGGTCTCGCGCGTGCCGGGCGTGGGCGATCTGCAGGTGTTCGGCGGGCAGTACGCCATGCGCATCTGGCTCGATCCTTACAAGCTGAACAACTACAAGCTGACCGTGGGCGATGTCCGCACCGCCGTCTCCGCCCAGAACGTGCAGGTCTCCGCCGGGCAGATCGGGGCCAACCCCGCCGTGCCCGGGCAGGAGCTCAACGCCACGGTGACGGTGCAGTCGCGCCTGCACACCGCCGATCAGTTCAAGAACATCATCCTGCGCACCGGCTCCGACGGCGCGGTGGTACACCTCAGCGATGTGGCGCGGGTGGAACTCGGGGCCGAGAACTACGACGTGGTGGCGCACTACAACACCTATCCCTCCGCCGGTATCGCGGTGAAGCTGGCGCCGGGCGCCAATGCGCTCAGCACGGTCGCGGCGGTGAAGGCGCGGGTGGACCAGCTGCGTCCCACCTTTCCCGAAGGCATGAAGGCCGCCTTCCCGGTGGACAACACCACCTTCGTCAAGCTGTCGATCCACGATGTGATCCAGACCCTGATCGAGGCGGTGGCGCTGGTGGTGGCGGTGATGTTCATCTTTCTGCAGAACTGGCGCGCCACGCTGATCCCCGCCATCGCCGTGCCCGTGGTGCTGCTGGGCTCCTTCGCCGTGCTCTCGATCGCCGGCTATTCGATCAACACCCTGACCCTGTTCGCGCTGGTCCTGGCCATCGGTCTGCTCGTCGATGACGCCATCGTCGTGGTGGAGAATGTCGAGCGGATCATGGCCGAGGAGGGGCTGTCGCCGAAGGACGCCACGATCAAGTCCATGGGCGAGATCACCGGCGCCCTCGTCGGCATCGCCATGGTGCTGTCCGCTGTCTTCCTGCCCATGGCCTTCTTCCCGGGATCGACGGGCGTGATCTACCGCCAGTTCTCGATCACCATCGTCTCGGCCATGGTTCTGTCGGTACTGGTGGCGCTGATCCTCACCCCGGCGCTCTGCGCCACGCTGCTGAAGCCCGTGGAGAAGGGTCACGAACGCGCCGAGCGGGGCTTCTTCGGCTGGTTCAACAAGACCTTCGACGGGCTCGTGGCGCGTTACGAGACGACGCTCGGCACGTTCCTGAAACGCTCGCTCCCCGCCATGCTGGTCTATGGCGCGCTCCTGGCCGTGCTGGCCTTCCTGTTCATTCGCCTGCCCTCCGGCTTCCTGCCCGACGAGGATCAAGGCTCGATGCTGATCCAGTTCAGCCTGCCCACGGGCGCGGTGCAGTCGCGTACCGCCGACGTGGTGAAGCAGATCGAGCATCACCTGTTCGTCGACGAAAAGAACAATGTGGACGGCGCCTTCGTGGTCTCCGGCTTCAACTTCGGCGGATCGGGCCAGAACCTCGGTCTCGGCTTCACCCACTTTCGCGACTGGAAAGACCGCAAGGGCGCCAAGAACCGCGCACCCGCGATCGCCCAGCGCGCCATGGGCGCCTTCTCCCGCATCCGCGACGCCCAGGTGTTCGCCTTCATCCCCCCCGCCGTGCAGGAGCTCGGCAACGCCAACGGTTTCGACTTCGAGCTGAAGGACGACGGCGGTGTCGGCCATGAGGGTCTGGTCGCCGCCCGCAACCAGTTGCTCGGCATGGCGGCGCAGGATCACGAGCTCCTCGGCGTGCGTCCCAACGGCCAGGACGACACACCTCAGCTCCATGTGGATGTGGATCAGGCGCGGGCGGGGGCGCTCGGCCTCTCGCTCGCCGACATCAACGACACCCTCTCCACAGCCTGGGGCAGCGCCTACATCAACCAGTTCGTCGATCGGGGCCGGGTGAAGCGCGTCTTCATGCAGGCCGACGCCCCCTATCGCATGACGCCGCAGGACCTGGACCGGTGGTACGTGCGCACCAGCACCGGGACCATGGCGCCCTTCTCGTCCTTCTCCACCAATCGCTGGACCTATGGCCCCGCCCGCCTGGAACACTACAACGGCGAGGCCTCCATGGAGATTCAGGGCCAGTCGGCGCCCGGCTTCTCCTCCGGCGCGGCGATCAAGGAGATGGAGAATCTGGCCAAGAAGCTGCCCAAGGGGATCGGCTATGAATGGACCGGCCTGTCCTATCAGGAACAGTTGTCGGGCGCCCAGGCGCCGGCGCTCTACGCCCTTTCGCTGCTGGTGGTGTTCCTCTGTCTCGCCGCTCTGTACGAGAGCTGGACTATCCCGATCGCGGTGATGCTGGTGATTCCGCTCGGCGTCATCGGCGCCGTGCTCGCCGCCACCCTGAGGGGCCTCTACAACGATATCTATTTCCAGGTCGGGCTGCTGACCACCATCGGCCTCTCGGCCAAGAACGCCATCCTGATCGTGGAGTTCGCCGTCGCGGCGGAAAAGGAGGGGGCCAGCGCCGCCGACGCCGCGATACAGGCGGCCAAGCTGCGCCTTCGCCCGATCCTGATGACCTCGCTCGCCTTCATCGCCGGGGTCTTCCCCCTCGCGCTCTCCACCGGCGCCGGGGCCGGCAGCCAGAACGATATCGGCACCGGGGTGATCGGCGGGATGCTGGCGGCGACGGTCCTGGCGATCTTCTTCGTTCCCATGTTCTTTGTGCTGGTGGAAGGCGTTCTCAAGCATCGCTTCCGCAAGGACGGCCGTCCCCCGGCCGACGGCGGCCCCGCGTCGTCGCAGCCCCGGGAAGGAGCGCCCGCATGACGCCGCTTTCCCCGATCCTTCTACCCCTGACCCTGGTCGGCGCGCTCCTGGCCGGCTGCACGCTGGAGCCGGCCTACCAGCGGCCCGCCCTGCCGACGCCCAACGCCTTCCGCGACGCACCGCCGCCCGCGGGCGGACCGGCGGTGGAAAAGATCGGCTGGCGCGACTTCTTCATCGACCCAAAGCTTCGGCAGGTGGTGGAACTCGGGCTCGCCAACAACCGCGATCTGCGCGTCGCCATCGGCAATATCGATGCGGCGCGCGCGCAGTACCGGGTGCAGCGCGCCGAACTTCTGCCGACCATCGCGCTTTCGGCCAGCGCCGCCTATGGCCGCCAACCGATCACGTCCACCACCACCGGGGGCGGCGTCGCCAACAGCGGGACCGCGACGGCGGGCGCCCCCTCCCACTTCGACGAACATCAGTATTCGACGAGCGTCGGAGTGAGCGGCTATGAGCTCGACCTGTTCGGCCGGGTGCGGAGCCTGTCCAAGGCCGCGCTCGAACAGTATTTCTCTACCGAGGAGGCGCGTCGCGCCAGCCAGATCGCCATCATCTCGGAGATCGCCGCCGACTATCTGACCCTGGCCTCCGACCGTTCCTTGCTGACCGTGGCGAAGAACACGCTGGCCAGCAGCCAGGCTTCGCTCGAGCTGACCCAGAAGCGGTTCAACGGCGGCGTCGCCTCCGAGCTTGACGTCGACCAGGCGCAGGGACTGGTGCAACAGTCCCGCGCCGACGTGGCGTCGCAGACGGCCCTCGTCGGCCAGGACCGTGCGGCGCTGGAACTGGTGATCGGCGCGCCGGCGCCCGACACCCTGCTACCGGACGGTATCGAGCCGCAACCGGCCCTCTTGACCGCACTGCAACCCGGCCTGCCGTCGGAGGTGCTGCTGCGCCGTCCCGATGTGCTGGAGGCCGAGCACACGCTGAAGTCCCAGAACGCCCGCATCGGCGCCGCGCGCGCGGCCTTCTTCCCCTCGATCTCGCTCACCGGGTCCACCGGGTTTAGCAGCAGCGCGTTGTCCAACCTGTTCAGGGGGCCGGCGCAGGCCTGGTCGTTCGCCCCGTCGATCTCGCTGCCGCTGTTCACCGGCGGGGCCAACACCGCCAACCTCGCCTATGCCCGGGCCGAACAGCGTATCGCCGTCGCCCAGTACGAGAAGGCGATCCAGTCCGCGTTTCGCGATGTATCCAGCGCCCTGGCCCGCCGGGCCACCATTGATGAGCAGATCGCCGCGGACGAGGCCGCCGTGCAAGCGGCGCAGCGGGCCTACACCCTGGCGGAGGCCCGGTACGAGCGCGGCGCGGACACCTATCTCAACGCCCTGATCGCCCAGCGCACCCTCTATGCCGCGCAGCAGGCGCTGGTCGCCGCACGCCTGATCCGGGCCAGCAATATCGTCGCCCTCTATACCGCCCTCGGCGGCGGGGTGAACTGAGGCCCGCCTGGACATTTGGATGCTGGGTTGCCGCGGCCTCGGGGGAGGCCGCCGCTGTGCTCCTACGGCCACAGGGCAGCCGACGTGACCGATCGCGCCGCATCCTTCTGCGCCCCCGGCCGTATAGGTCCGGGGCCGCAACAGTTTGAAAGGCTTAATTTATGTCACTCCGTACAGCGTTCTTCGTCGCGTCCGCTTCCCTCATCGCCGTCGCCTCCGCCGAGGCCCAGACCAGCGATCCGAACTGGACCGGCCCCTATATCGGCCTGCACGCCGGCGGCACATTGGACAACAATCAGGTCGGGACCCGAGGCGTCCTGGCGAACAACAGTAACGCCCTGCTGACCAACGCGCGTCCCTCTGACGTGGTGCTCAACCGCAACGGCGCGGAGGGCGGCGGCCAGCTCGGCTACAATTACCAATACGGCAGCTTGGTCGGCGGCCTGGAAGCCGACATCGCCACCGCCGACGCCAACGCCTCGCAGACCTATCAGAGCCCCGGCTCGTCCGGCGTGAGTCAGAACAGCTACGTCTCGTCCAAGCTCGACTATCTCGGGACGGTCCGGGCCAGACTGGGCTACCTCATCACGCCCCGAGTACTGTTCTACGGCACCGGCGGCTATGCCTATGGCGACGTGAAATACCGCACCGACTTCGCCAACAGCGCCGGGGCCCTGGCCTTCAGCGGGGCGGACAAATACACCGCCGGCGGCTATGCCTATGGCGCGGGCGTCGAGTACGCCTATCCGGTCAGCCTGAACCTGCTCGGCCATTCGAGCGCGGTCACCCTGCGGGCCGAGTACCTGCACTACGATCTCGGCAAGAAGCAGGTGAACGTGGGCGCGATCGGCGGCGTCGGCGCGGGCGGATACGTCTCCAACTTCAAGACCTTGGGCGATGAGCTCCGCGGCGGGGTCAATTTCAAGTTCTAGGAGGGGGCACGGAGGGTCGCAGCGGCAGGCTTGAAGGGGGCGAAGGCCCCTTCCCTGCGACGGCAGGCCGCGTCGCCTATGAGGCCAAAATTGGGCACAAACACCCCGTTCTTCCGGAGCGCGGTGCAAGGCCTGCGATCCAACCTGTTGGGGAACAGGCTTGAGCGCCTCCGGGAAACCGGGGGCGTTTTTGCGTTGGGCGTAGACCGGGCCGGCCCTATGCTTCCCACAGCGGCAGCAGATCCTGCCGTTTTGGAGATCCAGCCCTTGGACCCGCCCGACAAGCCCGCCGACCCGAAGGCCTCCAAGCTCCGCCGACAGGAACCCGGCAAGATGGGGCTGGGCTCCAGCGATCAGGTCATGCGGCCAAAGCCAGGGTGGACGCCGCCCAAGAAGCCCGACCCTCTGACATCGAATGTGAAAGGCCGTCGCGGGCCGAGGTCCCCCGGCTGATCCGCGCGGCCGGTTCAGTGGCGGTTCAAGACCGGTCCCGGCAGGCGACGGCGCGCCAGTTCGTCGTGAACCCGATAGAGTCGCGCCCGCGCGCCCTTCGGCGCCTTGAGGATTTTCGCCCTCACCCAGGCGATGGCCTCCACGCCGTAAAAATCCTCCAACTCGTCCGCCTCGGCGGAGACCGCTGTCTGTGCGCGGGCCGCGGGATCGATGACAGGGAGCACTTTTCGGAGACCGGCTAACATAGCCTGAGTAATCCGCGCTCTTGGTTAATAACCCACTGTCGAATACATCCTGGCGAACCCGCTGAGCGGATCGGGCCCGCCATTTCATCGCAACGAAACCCGCCACGACCCGTTAAGGACGCCTGGAGGCGGTCCGTATGACTGACGCCGAGCGTAATATCGTCGATCTCTGGGTTGCCCTGCATGGGGAGCCGCCGCCGGTGAGCAGCGATGTGACCATGATGGTTCGCGCCCTTGTGGAGGGGCTTCAGGAACCCTCAAGGGTGATCGAACAGGGCTTCCGGCCCGCGGATAGCCTAACCGTCAGGCGGCGCTGAGCAGTCAATACCTTAACACGTAGCGGTCCTGACCTGGGGTGCGGCGATCGTCTTTTTACAGCGCGCCAGACCGCCTCCGCGAGACCGCGATCTGCGAAACTCAGCTTAGCAGGATTTTATCCGGCGTTCAGTCAGCATTCAGTTCCACGTGTCGGTATCCCTCCAACAAAAATAAGTCATGGGAGGGACTACCTTGGAAAAGCGCTCGATCCCGCTTGTCCGTATCCTGTTCGCTTCGACGATATTGGCCGGCATTCCATCGCTGGCGGCGGCGCAGAAGAGCGACACGGCCGGCAAGGCGCCGGATACCGCCCAGGAGATCATCGTCACCGGCTCGGCGATCCGGGTATCGCCGGACGCCGTCGCGGTGCCCGTCAACACGGTGACGGCGGAGAAGATCCTGGAGAGCGGCGTCAACGCCAATGCGCTGGAAATCCTGCGCAAGGAGCTTCCCGCCTTCGAGGGGCGCGGCAATACCGGCAACAGCAACGCCAACAATACCAACCAGAACACCGCGGGCGGGTCGCAGGCGCGCCTGCGCGATCTGGACACACTGGTCCTGATCAACGGGCGCCGCGCCGCGGTGAGCGCCATCGCCGGGGTCGGCGGCAAGATCTTCGTCGATGTGAACCAGATACCGCCCAACGCCATCGAGCGCGTGGAGGTGCTGGCCGACGGCGCCTCGGCCATCTACGGCTCCGACGCCGTGGGCGGGGTGGTCAACTTCATCCTGAAGCAGCACCAGGACGGGATCGAGGTTGGTGGCCGTGTGGGCGGCGCCGATGGCGGCTATATGGAGGGTTCGGCCTATTTCAGCGCCGGGGCCAAGCTGTTCGACCGCTTCGACGTGGTGTTGAACGGCGCCTACAATCACACCGATCCGCTCTATCAGCGCGACCGCAGCTTCACCAATCCCTTCATCGTCAGCGGCGCCGCCATCCCCGGCGCGGTGGGCGGGGCCTATATCCTGAATCCCGGCCTGAACTCGCCCAGCCAATCGGTTCCCACCGGCGCGGCGGCGACGGCGCCCAACATCGGCGCGCTCGTCCCGGGGGTCTATACCTCAGGCAACGCGGCCAGCATCGGCGCCACCTACCCGCTGTCGCAGTTCCAGACCCTGCTGTTACGACAGAACGTCTCCTCGCTCAGCGGCAATCTCGACGGCAGGCTCACCGACTATGGCGATATCCAGGTGTTCGGCGATTTCGAGTATGCCCACGGGGAAAGCTTCACCCAGTTCCTGCCGCGCGTGACGGCGGCGACGGTGGCCGGCGGCGCGCCGTACAATCCCACGACCGGCACGGTGTCGGGCGTCCAGTTCGGCGACGTGAATCACCCCAAGCAGTATTACAATACCACCGACAAGTTCCGCATTACCGGCGGGCTGCGCGGCAAGTTCAACCTGTTCAACCATCTCTGGCGGTGGGAGGCTGCGGCCACCCACAGCCAGGACGAACTGCGGCAAAAGCAGCAGAACGTCATGTACGGGCCGAACATCCCCCTGGCGATCGCCGGGGGATTCGACGCCAGCGGCAATGCCGTGGCGGGCGGCCGGTACAGCAAGGTCTATTCCAACTATGACACCAACGCGCCGCTTATCCTGGTCCCGGCGCTGGATCCGTTCGCGCGGGGCGGCCGCGATCCGGCCACGCTGGCCAATCTGCTGGGGACCGAGCTGATCCACGGTCGCAGCGAGCTGGATACGGTGGATGTGAAGTTCACCGGCGATCTGTTCACCCTGCCGGGCGGTCCGGTCGGCGCGGCCGTCGGCGCGGCGTGGCGGCGGGAGTTCCTGTCGGCCAGCGCCGACCTGAACGGGCGCAACACGGGGCCGACCGCCCAACGCTGGCTCGGCGGACAGTTCTTCGATCCCTTCGCCAAGTCGCGCACGATCACCGCCGGGTTCGGCGAGGTGCGTGTGCCGATCACCGGTCCGGGCTGGAATGCGCCCGGCGTCCACGCGTTGGACCTGATCGGCGCCGTCCGCGCCGAACACTACAGCGACGCCGGCGACAGCACGGTGCCGAAGGTCGGTCTGCGCTGGCAGCCCATCGACGCGCAGCTTACCTTGCGCGCCACCTATTCCAAATCGTTCACCGCACCGTCGCTCTATGCCGAATATGGCCCGACCGACACGCGGCAGGCGGGCGGCGCCATCATCCAGACCGCCTTCCCCGGACAGCCCTCCAGTCCGTTCAATGCGGAGGACGGCAACAATCCGAACCTGCAGCCGGCCAAGGCCGACACCTACTCGATCGGGTTCGTGGCCAAGCCGGACGTGCTGCCCGATCTTCGGCTGACGGTGCAGTATACCAACATCAACCAGAAGGGCATCGCCGGCGGCATCGGCTTCAACAACATCCTGGTGGACGTAAATCGGCTGGGCTCAAACTCGCTGTTCTACAACAACGTGGCGAAGAACAACTTCCCGGGTCAGCCGGGCGCGGTGCAGTTCGCCAACCCCGGCGATCTCCTGGCCTATCTGCAGGCCAATCCGGGAGTGAACAACCTGAACCTCTACACCATCGACCAGTTCAGGAACCTCGGCGGCATCAAGCTCAGCACCTTCGACATCACCGCCGGCTACACCTGGCGGACCGGCGACTATGGGCGGTTCGAGCTCAACGCCACCGGCACCTACCTGGCCTCCTACAAGTACCAGGCGCTGCCTTCCCAGAGCTATTACCAGTTCGCCGGGGTCGCCTCGAACAGTCCACAGGCCGGGGGAACGCAGCCACGGTTTCGCACCTATACCAGCCTCGACTGGATCTATGGCGACTGGACGGCGACGCTGGCCCATACCTTCATCGACTCGGTGAAGGACGAGGGCGCCGGCGGCTTCACCTTCGCCAACGGCGCCACGACGGCCCTGCCGGTAAAGTCGTACAATTCGTTCGACGTGCGGCTGGCCTACAAGATGCGCGGCGGGCTGTGGATCGCCCACGACACCACCTTTGCGGTGGGCATCAACGACATCGCCGACGCAATGCCGCCCTATGCCCCCAACGCCTTCACCGACAACCGGGCGGACGTAGCGACCTATTCACCCATTGGCCGGCTGTTCTACGCGACGATCGACACCCATTTCTGACTCTCCCTCCCCGAACCTCACCCCGCGCGGCGCTCAAACGCCGTGCGGGCATTTGTGTGTGGAGGCGCCGGTTATGCCCCGCCGAACCGGGCGAGGGCGATCAGCGCCAGGGTGACGGTGAGCGCGCCGCCGATCCGGGTGGCGATCTGGGCGAAGGGCATCAACTGCATCCGGTTCGCCGCGGTCAGGATCGCCACGTCGCCCGTACCGCCCTGGCCGCAGCGACAGGCGGCGACGATGCCCACATCGATGGGGTACATGCCGATCAGCCGACCGACGCCAAAGCCGGTGGCGACCATGGCCACCACGGTGGCGACAATGGTGACCACATTGGCGAGGGTAAAGGCGGCGATCAGCTTGTCCCAGGGTGTCAGGGCCACGCCGATGGCGAACAGCAAGGGATAGGTCACCGCCGTGCGGAAGAACTGGTAGACCGCGAAGGCGCCCTGTTCGAGCGAAGGTGAAAAGACCCGGCCGAGTTTCAGGATCACGGCGATGAATAGCATGGTCACCGGCCCCGGCCAGTTCAGCACCTTCTGCGCCAGGGCGCCGACCAGGTAGAGCGTCACGGCGGTGACGGCGGCTGCGGCGACCACCTCGGTCGTTGGGCGCACCCGCGCGGTCGCCTCCTCAACCAGAGGGAAATCCTGTTCGCCGACGCTGAGCCGGCCCTCGCCCGTCAGCTTCGGCACGCGCTTGCCGAGCAGGTTCAGCAGTCCCGCCAGAACGATCGCTGTCAGGCTGCCGAACATCACCGCCGGCAGAATCTCGGCCAGCAGCGGACCCGAGGGCTGATGCAATATCTGGCCATAGCCGATGGACAGGGGAATGGCCCCCTCGCCCACGCCGCCGGCCAGCACCGGGATCACCACGTAGAACAGGGTGTGGTGCGCCGTCATGCCGAAGGCCAGCCCCACCCCCATGCCGACCGCCAGCGCCGCCGCCGTCCCGGCGGCCAGCGGCACGAAGATTTTCACGAAGCCGGCGATCAGCACCCGGCGATCCATGCCGAGGATCGAGCCGACGATGATGGCGCTGATGAACAGGTAGAGAAAGTTGCTCTGCTTGGTGAAGTCGGTGATCGAGCCGATCAGGGGCTTCGGCAGAATGTGGGCGAAGACCAGATAGGACGGCACGAAGGTGGCGAAGATCGCCGCGGCGCCGATCTGGTTCAGCACGGGAATGCGCTTGCCAACCTCCGCGCAGGCGAAGCCGCCGAGCGAGAGCACGGCGATATTCATCAGGATATCGCCCGGCACGTTCTTGCCGCCGACCGCCAGAAAGGCCGCCACCACAGCGACGATCAACACCGCCACCGGCGCCGGGACGATGCCGACGCGCAGGTCCACCACGCGCCACCAGGCGCGGCGCCAGCCGGCGACCCCGGCCGCTTCATCGATGTCCATCGTGGGTCCTCCCGGCCGGCGTCTGGCGCGCGCGTCATTGGATAGGGGTGGCTCGAAGCTTAGTCGTCCGCCTCGGCCGCGGCCTTGTGCGGATGCGGTTTGAACACGAACAGCCTGAAGCTGTCGTCGAAATAGGCGTTGGGATAGAAGGCCGCGGCGCGGGTATTCACCGGCCGGGACGGATCAACCATGCCTTCCGCCGCCGCGGTGTAGATGGTGCGTGTGGTGGGATCATAGGCCATGGTGCGGGCCATGGGCCGCGTGGTCACCGCCTGATCCAGGCGATAGTCGTCCGGGCCGAACTGGTCATAGATGACGATGTCGCCATCGACTCCGTTGGAGGTGAACACCTGGCGGGTGGCGGGGTCGAAGGCCACCCCGTCATTGCCGCGCCCGATGGCGACCGAGGCGACGGTGCGGCCGCCGACCGCGTCCAGGACGGCGAGCGCCGGCTTTTCACCCCGGCAGCCGATGAAGAGGCGTTGGTTGGCTGCATCCATGGCCATGCCGGTGGGGGAGACGCAGCCGCCGCCGATCGACCATTCGGCGATCAGGGTGAGCTTGACCGGGTCCACCTTCGCCACGCTGTTCCGGTCACGCTCGGCGACGAAGACGCCGCCGTGGCCGTCCAGCGCGACGGCTTCGAGTTGGTCGGAGTCCAGTTTGAGATCGCCCGTCGGCCTGCCGGTACGGGCATCGAGGAAGCTGAGCCGATGGTCGTCGCCGCGAGTGACGATCACGCGCTTGCTGAAGGAGTCGTAGAAGGCCGCATCGGCGCTGTCGCCGAGCTTCACCCGCGCCAGCGTCTTCAGTGTCGAGAGCACGAAGACCGTGGTCGTGCCGTCGCCGTTGGCCGTATAGCCGCGATCGAACTCAGGCACGAGCGCGACGCCGTTGGCCTTTTCCGACCGCGCGATGGCGGTCAGCACCTGGCCGCGCCGCGTATCGTAGACCGTGACCCCGTCGGCGCGGCGACCGATGAACAACCGGCCGGTGCGCGGGTCGAGGGTCAGGTAGTCCCACCCCGGCGCCTTGCCCTTGAAAGGCACGGCCTTGTCTAATCGATACACCCTGGCGGGGGCCTGGCCGGGCGCAGCGGCCCGCGCGGCTGTCCCGGCCAGCACGATCAAGGTCGCGGCGAGGATGAGGTTTGATCGCATTCGGTTCCCTCGCTTGACCCCGGGCTTGACGCCGGTGTGTTGCCGTCCCTGCAATCTTCAAGGCGGCCCCTAGACGGCTAGACCATCTAAAGTCAGACTGAATAGCGGCTATAGCGAACCTGAACGTAGATTTAGGAAAGCCCATCGACGGAGGTCTACGTGAAAATACTTGTGGTCGAGGATGATCCACGGTTGGGGCGGTTCCTCAAACAAGGTCTCAGCGAAAATTCCTACACGGTTGGACTGGCCAGAACCTGCGCCGCCGCCAACGACGCCTTGGTCGAGACCCATTACGACGCGGTGGTTCTCGATCTGACCCTGCCGGACGGCGACGGCCTCGACCTGATCGGCGAATGGCGGGCCAGCGGGCTGAACGAACCGGTGCTGATCCTTTCCGCGCGCGACCGGCTGGATGACCGGATCAAGGGCCTGAACGTGGGCGGCGACGACTATCTGCCCAAGCCGTTCAGCCTAGAGGAACTGCTGGCGCGGCTGCGGGCGCTGATCCGGCGGCAATCGGCCAGCAAACAGACCCTGCTCGAACGCAACGGCATCCGCCTCGACCTGATCGGCCGGATCGTAACGGTGAACGGGGCGCCCATCGACCTCACCGGGCGGGAATACGCCCTTCTGGAAATCTTCATGCAGAACGCCGGGCGGGTGCTGACGCGAACGCTGATCTCAGAGCGCATCTGGTCCTCGCACTTCGACGTCGATACCAATCTGCTCGACGTCTACATGAGCCGTATCCGCGGCAAGCTGGAGGCGGCCGCCGGCCATCCCCTGTTCAAGACCGTGCGCGGGATCGGGTATCAGCTGCTGTGAGGTCGATCGGCGCCCGGCTGACCTTCTGGTATGCGCTGAGCGCGGCCGCCACCCTGTCGATCCTGTTCCTGCTCGGCTATCAGCTACAGGCGGCGCAGTTGATCCGCGGCCTGGACACCATCTCTTTCGCCACCTTCGGACAGTTGAAAGCGCGGCTGGGATCGGACTACGCCAACATGGACAGCGTCACCCTGCGCCGGCGGCTGCAGGAGACCACCGAATATTCCTCCGCCCTGTTCTACATCGTGGTGGAGAACCCCAAGACCGGCTCGCGCTTCGCCTCCGAAAACCTGAAAGGCCGCCAGATTCCGGACATCCGGGGCCGCCGCTCCTACGATGCGCCCATCGAGGGGGTGGGCGAGGCGCGGGTCAACGAATACCTGCTGCCCCCGCTCGACGTCACCATCGCCACGCCGACCCAGCCTGTTCGTGAAAGCCTGCGCGCCTATGTGCGCGCCTGCGCGGCCCTGGTGGTGTTGATGCTGGCCATGAGCGCGGTGATCGGCTTCGGCCTCAGCCGGTTGCTGCTACGGCCGGTGCGCCTGATCCAGGAGACCGCCAGCCGGATCGGATCGGACAACCTGTCGGAGCGTGTGCCGGTGTCGCGCGTGCGGGACGAGATTTCGGACATGGCGCGACTGCTCAACCAGATGTTCGATCGACTGGAGACTTCGTTCGATCAGATTCGCCGGTTCACCCAGGAGGCGTCGCACGAACTGAAGACGCCATTGTCGCTGGTGCGGCTGCACGCGGAGCAGATGCTCGCCGCCGCGGACCCCGACTCCGCGCAGACCGATGGCCTTATCGTACAGATCGAGGAGATCGCGCGGCTGAACCAGATCATCGACGACCTCTTGTTCCTCTCGCGCGCGGAGGTGAACGCGGTGGCGCTGGCGCGCGAGCCGTTGGCCATCGGCCCCTTCCTCGACGCCTTCCACCAGGACGCCCAGGCCCTGACCGAGCATCACGGCCTGCACCTCGATTATCTGGCGGCGGGCGGCGGCGAGGCGATGATCGAGGGGAAGTGGATCCGGCAGGTGCTGCTGAACGTGCTGTCCAACGCCATCAAGGTTTCGCCGCCCGGCGGTCGCATCCGGCTGGAGGCGGCGATCGGTGGCGGCGTCTGGTGCGTCTCGATCAGCGACGAGGGCCCGGGCGTTCCGCCGGACGAGGTGGAGCGTATCTTCGAGCGCTTCGTCCGGCTTAACACACCGTCGGTGGCGGAGGTTTCCGGAAGCGGGCTCGGCCTCGCCATCAGCCGCGGGATCGTCCACCTCCATGGCGGACGGATTTATGCGACCCCATTGGCCCGGGGCCTGCGCGTCACCTTCGAGATTCCGCTGGAGCTCCAGCCCACGGCCGAACGCTCCACCGGGTTCGAAGGCGGACTTAGGCGGCCGGCTTGATGTCGAACCAGATCAACTTGCCCATCGCCTTGGTGTCTCCCGGCGACTGGGCGACGTAGAGCCGATCGGCCTTTGGCGTCAGGATCGCGGTCTTGGCGCCGGGGCCGCTCGGCGCGCGCTCGACCTCGGCATAGTGGTCGGCGTCGCTCTGCTGGACCACGCTCACATAGCCCTCCCCGCCGGTGACGTAGACGCGGCGGTTGATGGGGTCCCAGGTGACCTGATCGGTGCGTTCGGGCGCCTTGAACGCGGCGATCGTAGCCAGCGTGTCGGCGTTCAGCACCAAGAGCTTGCCCGGCTTGCGAGTGACCACGAACAGGCGATGGGTCTTCTCGTCCAGGGCGATGGGGGCGTTCTGCTCGGCCTCCTTCACCTTGATGGTCTTCAGGATCTTGCCGGTGGCCTTGTCGAGCACATCGAGTTCGTTCTTGTCGGTGACGTTGATGAAGAGGCGGGAGCCCTGCGACTCCACAGCCAGGGCCTCCACATGGTTGGCGTCGAACTTCGTCGACCAGAGCGTCTCGCCGGTCCTGGGATCGACGGCGTCGAGGTAGCAGACGTCCATCGGCACGTCCTTGCCGCCGGTGACGATGAACAGGTGGCGGGAGGCGGGATCGTAGGCCACCGAATCCGCCCCGGGCGCCGCCAGCGCCTTCGTCCGCTTGATCGCCAGGGTCGCGCCGTCGCGCCAGACCAGGCCCTTCACCCCATCGACGACGAGCAGTTCGTTGACCTCGGGCATCCAGAGCAGGCTGTGCGGGGTGTCCACATCCTTCAGTTCGGTGATGCGTTCGCCGGTGGAGAGCTTGAACACCTCCAGCGTCTTGCCCTCCTCGCCGGCGAGGAATAGGCGGTCGCCCTTTGCGTCATAGTCGAAATGGTCGAAGTCGCCGGTGTAGCCCGGCACGTCGGTGCCGCCGGCCAGCTTGAGCGGCGTATCGGTGGCGACGGAGGGAGCGGCCGTGTCGGTGGCCGCCGGCTTGGACGGACGGCAGGCCGCAAGGGCCAGGGCCGAACAGGCAAGCATGAGGAAATCGCGCGTCGTCATGGACGAACTCCTGAAGCGTCGAACGGTTATGGATCAGCGAGGCTTGGCGAGGGCGGCCGCGTCCGGGATGGCCGCGGCGATCTCGTCGCGCACCACCAGGGCGCGCTTGTGCAGCGTCTCCTTCGCCTCGCCGGCCTTGTAGCGGAACACGACGCCCAGAGCACCGATGCGCCTATGCTGCGCGTCTTCCAGGGGGACCTCCGCCTCGAACCGCTTCTTGTTCTCGGAGATTTCCAGGTTGGTGGAGCCCTTCTCGATCACGCGCAGGTCGTCCTCGTCGGCCTTCTTGCCGATGCGGCCAATGGTTGAGCCGGAGATGATATTGGTGGCCGCGCCGGGCGGGGTGGAGTGGATGGCCAGAATGATCACCTCGGGATGCCTGGCGGCGATCTTCTCCACCAGGGCCTGCGAATAGGTCCCCTCGTTATAGGCCGGGTCATAAGGGTAAGGGTCCAGCGCGTTCTTGGCACTGATCAGGTGACGCCCGAGGGCCGCCTGCACGCGCCTGGCGATCACGGCGTTCCTGGCGCTCTTGCCCTTGAACGTCAGGTGGATCACGCCGATCGAGTCCCCGGACACATCCTTCATATCGATGTCCGTCGCGCCCGGCGGCGACGCGCCCGGCTTGTCCTCGGCGGTGGAGGTGGCTGAGGCCTGGGTGATCTGCGGATATTTGGCCTGCTGCACGTCCAGCAGGTGCTGCACGAAGGTTGACGGCGCGGCCCTTGCCGCGCCCGCCAGGGCGAGGCCGCCCGCACAGGCCAGCACGATTGAAAAACGGTTCATGATCTCCCTTTCGACGCTCTGCGGCGACGTCTTGTCGGCACAGGGTGGGCCGCCGCCATGAAGCGAGACTGACGCCTGCCTGAATGTGCGTTCAGCTTGCCCGGCGTCGCCGGCTCATCGCCAGCCAGGCGGCGGGCAGGATCAGCAGCACGAGAGGGGCGCCGGCGATCAGGCCGGAGATGATGGCGATGGCGAGCGGTTTTTGCATCCCCGCCCCTTCGCCGAGGCCGAGCGCCAGCGGGCTCAGCGCCAGGATGGCGATCACCGCCGACATCAGGATGGGACGCAGCCGCGCATGGCCGGCCTGCATCAGCACGTTGCGCTGGTCCGTGCGCGTCTCCTCGCTCTGCAGGCCGCCGTGGTCGAGCTCGATTTCGGAGAAGTAGAAGATGGCCAGCTCGGTGACGATGCCGACGATCATGGTCAGGCCCATCAGCGCCGAGATGTTGAGCTCCGTATGGGTCACCCACAGCCCGACAAACACCGAGGCGGCGGCGAGCAGCACGACGCCGATGATCGAGAGAACCACCGAGAGGTTCTCGAACAGGAACAGCAGCAGCAGGGTGACCAGCAGCAGGGCGGCGGCGAACACCATGGCCAGGTCGCTGAACGACTGCTTCTGCTGGACATAGAGGCCGCCGTATTCCAGGCGCACGCCGCCCGGCAGGGTCAGGCGGCCGACGGCGCGCTTGACCTCCACCATGGCGGAGCCGAGGTCGCGGCCCTCCAGCCGCGCGGTGACGCCGACGAAGGGCTGCAGGTTCTCGCGGGTGATCTGCGCCTGTCCGGCCTCGATCTCCACCTTGGCCACGCGCGCCAGCGGCACGGCATGGCTATCGGGCGCCTTCAGGATCAGGGCGTTCAGCGACTCCACCTGGTCGCGCAGCCGCGATGGGGTCCAGACGCGCACGCCGATACTGGTCTCGCCGCTCTGGACCTGGGTTGACACCGCGCCCTCCAGGTCGGCCTGGACCTGTTTGGACACCGCATCGGGATCGAGCCCCTCCACCGCGGCGGCGGCGCGGTCAACCTTGACCAGCACCGCGTCACCGGCCACGCGGAGGCCGTCCACCACCTCAACCACACCCTTGATCCTGGCGATGGCGGGGGCGATGACCTCGGCCGCCTGGCGCAGGGCGGCGGGGTCGGGACCGAACAGCTTGATCTCGATCGGCTGCGGCACGGCGGTGAGATCGCCGATCAGGTCTTCCATCAGTTGCGCCGTTTCGATGTCGAGGCCGGGGACCTTGGACTGCACCTGACCGCGGATATCGGCCATCACCTCTTCCACCGGGCGGCGCCGGCCCCGCTTCAGATGGATAAAGAAATCACCCTCGTCCGGCTCGCTGAGACCGCCGCCGAGCTGGGCGCCGGTGCGGCGCGAATAGCTGTCCACATCGGGAGTCTCGCGGATGATCGCCTCGACCTTGCGCAGCAGGGCGTCCGTGTCGGTGAGCGCCGAACCGGGCTTGGCCTTGTAGTCCAGCACGAAGCCGCCCTCGTCCATCTTCGGCATGAAGCCCGAGCCGAGCTGGGTGTAGGCCACGGCCCCCAGCGCCAGCAGCGCCAGGGCCACGATCCCCGCCGCCAGGATCGGTGCGCCCAGCGCCCGCCTGGCCAGGGCGTCATAGCCGGACGACAGCCGCTTCATCAAGCCGCCGGCCTTCTCCGCCTGCTCCACGTCCTTGAGGCGCAGCCAAGAGCGGGCGAGGATCGGCGCGACGAACAGGGCGAACAGCAGCGAGACCACCAGGGCCGCGGTCATGGTCACCGCCAGCGCCTTGAAGAACCCGCCGGCCACCCCGCCGAGGAAGGCCAGCGGCGCGAAGACGACCAGGGTGGCGAAGGTCGACCCGACGAGGGGGCGCGCCATTTCCTTGGCGGCGTCCAGCACCCGGGCGCCCACGTCGGCCTTCTCCTTATGCGCCTCCTGCAACCGGCGCATCAGGTGTTCGAGCATCACCACCACATCGTCCACCACGAGGCCCACGGCCGCGGCCAGACCGCCCAGCGTCATCATGTTGAAGCTCATGCCGAGGACGAGCAGGATCATGCAGGCGGTGGCCAGCACGGCCGGCAGCATGAGGGCGGTGATGGCCATGAGGCGCAGGCTGCGCAGGAAGGCGAACAGCACCACCCCGGCCAGCAGGGCGCCGATGAAGATGGCGTCGCGCACCCCGCCGGCGGCCCCGGAGACCAGTTCCGACTGGTCGTAGAAGGTGGCGATCCTGATGTCCTTGGGCGTCTGGCCGGCATAGTCGGCCATGGCCTTGCGGATCGCCTTCACCAGGGCGACGCTGTCCGCGTCAGGACTCTGGCGCACATTGACCAGCACGGCGTCCTGCCCCTGGGCGGTGACGCGGATATATTGCGGGGTCTGGGACAGGGAGATGTCGGCGACCTGACCGAGGGTGACCACGCCCGCCCCCGCGGTCTGGCCCGTCTTGATCGGTACGGCGCGCAGATCGTCGGCGCCGGTGAGCCGGTCATCGACCAGCGTCAGATAGAGGCGGTGGCGATCCTCCAGCCGGCCGGTGGCGGAGAGCACATTGGCGGCGGCCAGCGCCTTGCTCACATCGTCCATGGCGAGGTTCATCGCCTGCAGCCGGGCCGGGTCGATCTTCACCTGGTACTCGGCCTGTCCGCCGCCCAGCACATCGACGGCGGCGACGCCGGGGATGGCGGCGATCAACGGCCGGAGCTGCAACTCGGCGAAGTTGCGGAGCGAGACGGGATCGCGATGCGGCGCGCTGAGCGCCAGGCCCAGCACCGGGAAGACCGTCGGGTCCATGCGGCGCACGTCGAAGCGCACGCCGGGCGGCAGGTCGGGCAACACCGCATTGACCGCCGCCTGCGCCTGCAGCGCCGCGGTGGTCATGTCGCGGCCCCAGCCAAAGGTCAGGGCGATGTCGGCGGCCCCGCGGCTGGTGGTGGAGCGGATGTCGGTCACCCCCGGCACGCCGCGCAGCGCGCGCTCCAGCGGGCGGGTGACCTGGCTCTCGGTCTGCGATGCCGCGCGCTCGCCGGCGTCGACCGCGATGACCACGCGGGGGAAGGAAATCTGTGGGAACAGGGCGACGGGCAGGCGTGTCGCCGCGCCGATCCCGGCCAGGGTCAACAGGATGAAGGCGAACAGGAGAGAACGGGCGTGCCCCGCGAGCCAGCGCGACACGGCTCAGCCCTCTTTCGCCGGGGCCTTGGCGGCGGCTTCCTTGACCGCCGCGCCATCGTCCAGCGAAGCGCCGCCTTCGACGACGATGCGATCGCCGGCCTGCAGGCCCTCGGTGATCTGCACCTTGGCCGCCGCCGGATCCTCGTCCGCCACCTGCACGCCGAGCTTCACCTCGCGCCGCTTGGCCACGCCCTTGTCGACCACCATCAGATAGGGCTGATCCTTGTCGCAATAGACCGCCGCCTTGGGCACATAGACGCCGCTGACCTGACGCAGCACGATGGCGCCCTTGACCGGGTCGCCCGGCGCCAGATGCGGCCCCGACCGCTCGGAAAGCAGCACGGAGGCCAGCCGCGTCTGCGTATCGGCTCGGGGATCGACCGACCGGATCACGGCCTCCAGCCGATCGCCGCCCTGGATACGGGTGACGTGGACGGCCGAGCCCGCACGGAGGCTGGAGGCGATCTGCGGATCGACCCCGAGGCGGATCGAGAGCGCGCTGAGCGCCCCGATCTTGCCGAGATTGGCGCCGGCCGCCACAAGATCGCCGGGCGCGCCGGTCACCGTCTCCACCACACCGGTGGCCGGCGCCCTCACCAGGAGCTGGCTGGCGCGAAGGTTCAGGCTGGCGACGGACGCCTGAGCCTGGGCGGAGGCCGAGCGGGCGGTCTCCACCTCCGCGTCGCTGACCAGGCCGTCCTTGCGCAGGCGCTGCGCCCGCGCATAGGCCTCGCCTGTGGTCTTGGCGTCCTGCCGGGCCTTCTGAAGATCGAGCTTGAACTGCGGGCTGGGTTGGAGCGCCACGACCGGCTGACCCGCGCTCACCCGGGCGCCCGGGGCGACCAGAACCTGGCGGATATTGGCCTCCCCCGGCGCGGCGAGGCCATGCTCGGCGCCCGGTGCGAACTCCACCGCGCCATAGGCCAGGACCGTATCGGGGTAGGTGGCGGTCTGGACCACTGCGGTCTTCACCTCGGCCACCGGCTTGGGCGCGTCTTCGGTGGCGGCCTTCTTGCCGCACGCGGCCAGGGCGATCAGGGGCAGGAGCACGAGTCCGCGCTTCATCGAGCCAGCTCCGGCAAAAGTTCGCCCACGGCCAGCTCCAGCGTCACGCGCTGTTCGGCCATGGCCTGGTCGAGGGTGGCGAGGGTCAGTTGCTTGTCCGACAGGGCCTGGCGCGTGGCGTCGACGGCGGAGCGCGAAAGGTCGCCGCGCCCGGCGGCCGCTTCGGTGGCCGCGAGCAGTCGTCCGAGGGGCGCGGTCTGGGCGGCGATCTCCGCCCGTTGGCGCGTTTCCAGATCGAGCTGTGCGACCAGCTCGGCAATGTCCGCCCGGGTGGTGAACACGCGCGCCGCATACTCCGCCCGGAGCTGTTCGCGCGTGGCCTCCGCCACGGCTATGCCGCCGCGATTGCGATTCCACAGCGGCAGGGTGAAGGTCACCGCCGGCCCGAAGGTCTCGTTCCTGGCGGTATCCTGCGCCCGGTTGAGGGTGAGCTGGAGCGAAGGGAAGGCGTCCATCACGGCCTTGCGCACCACCGCCTGCTGGCTGTCATAGCCGGCCCGGAGCGCCACCAGGTCCAGCCGCCGGGTACGGGCGCGCTGGAACAGGGCGTCGGCGTCCAGGGCCACGGGCGCCGCGGCGGGACCCGCCCCGATGGCCACCGCACTCTCCGGCGGCAGGCCGAGCAGTTTGTTGAGGTCCGAGCGGGCGGTGGAGAGGTCGCGCTCCGCCTGGCGGGTCTTGTCGGCGATATCGGCGGCGGCGATCCGGCGGGTCTGCACCTCGTCGGCTCTTACGTCGCCGCGGGCGGCGGCGGCCACCACCGCGGCCAGCATCCGCTCGGCATTGTCGCGGTTGCGAATATTGAGCTGCAGGATGCTCCCCAGGGCCGCGATCCGCGCCGCCAGCAGGCGCGCCTGCCCCGCGGTCTGCCACTCCTGCCAGGCCAGATCGGCGCGCACCTGTCGTTCCGCCGCCCGCTCCGTGGCCAAGGTCACGCCCCGGGTGCGAAAGGCGTTCAGCTCGTAGATCAGCGCCGCAGCCCAGCCGTTATAGGCGTCCGGGCCGGAGAGCAGCGCATCGTAGCCGAGATTGACCTGCGGATCGGACAGAAGTCCCGCCTGGAACACCTGCGCATGGGCCACGCGGGCCTTGGCGCGCGCCGCCTTCAGGTCCGGGCTGGCCACCACGGCGATGACCCCGAGCTCATCCGGTGTCAGCGGGCGGGAAAAGTCGATGACCATCGGCTTCAGCCGAGGATGCTCGAGCGCCGCCGCCCGCGCGGCGACCCCGGCCCGGTCCGGCGCCTGCAACACCGCGTCGGCCGCACCGAGCGGCGCCGGCCGGTCAGCGGCGCAACCAGCAAGCGAAAGCGCCACGGCGATCGACCCCGCCCGGCGGCCGGCCTTGTGAGAATGCGAAACCGTCAACATCGGTATTGTGCGATCATCAATCCGACCTCTAGCCGACCGCATAACCCGAGAACAGGCGTCCTTGGCCCGGACCTTCGGAACGTCGCCCCCCGACGCCGGCCGGAGGGCGTGGCGGCGGCGCCGACCGTGCTATTTCGCACGCTCGAACAGCGCGGCGTAGCTCGGTATCCTCGCCTGCAGTGCGTCGCGCAAGTCCATCGCCGCCGCCGTGTATTTGCGCTCACCGGCATTGCCGGCGTCGGTCTTGAAGGCATAGACGATCAGGCCGATGTTCTCACCGGCCCTGTCCCGCAAGGGCTCCAGCACCACGAATTTCTTCACCGGATCCTTCAGTCGCCGCCAGCGCGGATCGACGATGGTGATCCCCTTCTTCGATACATCGATATCGTCCGGATCGTCGGGATTGCCGATCCGGTCGGGGTAGGAGCCCGCATACATGGTGTAGTGATCGGCCGGCGAGCCGGGCGGAACCCCGTGAAAGGTCACGCTGAGCAGCTCGGGATGCCCGGCCATGGTTTCGTCGGCCAGCACCTGCGCATAAATCTTGTAGCCGGGCGGGGTCCAGTTTCTGGCGGGCCTGTCCTGGGCGGACGCCGAAAAGGTCGCGCCCACGACCAGGGCGCCGGCCGCGATAGCCGCCAACAGTCCAGCGATCCGCATAGTCGTTCCTCCCGGCAGGCCTGCACGTGTTGAAGGCCCGCGTTCTAATTGGCTTTTCGAGAAGCCCGTTCACGGGCGAGCTTGGCGGCGACCATTGGGCCGCAAGCTGAACCATCGCTGAAACCTTACTGAATGGAAATTAAGGCGACGCCGGTCACCCGGCCGATTGCGACCTTGCCCCTGAACGCGTCGGCCAGCTCCGTTTGCTAAGCGCCCCGCCTCAGCGACCGCCCACGCTGATACGCGCGCCGTCCGGGTCTCGCATTTCCGCCAGGGGGGCGCCGTAGGACTGGGGCGTCGGCGGACTGACGAAACCCACCCCGGCGGCGCGCCTGGCGGCATAGAAGGCGTTCAGGTCCTGCACCGCGAAGCCCACCTCGCTGGTTCCGGCCGCGTTGTCGGGTCCGGCCGGGTGAAGGGCCAGTATGGTGTCGCCCGTGGCGAACTCGCTCCAACCCGTGGAAGAAAAACGCAGCTTCAATCCGAGCTGATCGCGATAGAAGGCGACGGAGCGCTTCATGTCCGAGACGAAGACCATCACATAGGCCAGCTTCGCCGGGTCGGCCTCCACCGACCTGACCGGCGTCGGGTCAGAAGACGGTTGACACAGCGCCGCCGTGCCGAACAGCGCCGCCGAAAGTCCGAGCAACAGGGTGCGATAGGGTCGCATGGTCCATTTCCCTCAAGCCTGCTGTCGAGCTTGATCGGCGGAGCGCGGGCGGTCAATACCGGCGCACGCGAAGGCCGTCATCGGCTCGCCGGGCTCACGAAAAGCCGCGATGGAATCGGTGTGACGCGCCTAAGTGGGGTTGGACTGTGGGTGTCCCGATTTTGAGCGCGCCATGACCGTAAGCCGACACGATGGAAGCGCCGACGCGGCGAAGGGTTCGCTCTCCGTCCTGGCCCTCTCGGCGCTCGGCGTCGTGTTCGGCGATCTCGGCACCAGCCCGCTCTACACACTGCAGACCGTGGTCAACGCCACCGGTGGACACTTCACCGCCGAGAGTGCGCTCGGCGTCCTGTCGCTGGTGTTCTGGACGCTGATCGTGACCATCAGCGTCAAATACTGCCTCTTCGTCATGCGCGCCAACAACGGGGGCGAGGGCGGCATTCTGGCCCTGATGTCGCTGGTGGGCGCCGATACGCTGCAGGGGCGAACCGGCGTGTTCACCGCCCTCGGCCTCGTCGGCGCCGCGCTGATCTATGGCGATGGCGTCATCACGCCCGCCATCTCGGTGTTGAGTGCGCTCGATGGCGTGAAGGTGGCCACCCCGGCGCTCACACCCTTCATCATGCCCGCAGCCGTGGTGATCCTGCTGATGCTGTTCGGCGTCCAGCACCTCGGTACGGCCCGGATCGGCGGCGCGTTCGGACCGGTCATGCTGGTGTGGTTCGGTGTGATAGGATGGCTCGGCATGACGGGCGTCGTCCAGCATCCGGCGGTCCTGTGGGCGATCGACCCGACCCACGCGCTCCACTTCCTGCTCACCGGCGGCGCCGCGACGCCCCTGGTTCTCGGCGGCGTCTTCCTGTGCGCCACCGGAGGGGAGGCGCTCTATGCGGATATGGGCCACTTCGGCAAGGGGCCGATCAACGGAGCGTGGTTCGTCGTCGTGCTGCCGGCCCTGCTGCTCTCCTATGCCGGACAAACCGCCCTGATGATGGAGCACGGCGCCTTCCACGGCAATCCCTTCTACCAACTCGCGCCGCCCTCGGCGGTCTATCCGCTGGTGGGGCTGGCGACGCTGGCCACCATCATCGCCAGCCAGTCGATCATCACCGGCGCCTACTCCATGACGCGCCAGGCGATCCAGCTCGGCTGGCTGCCGGCGATGACGATCAGGCAGACCTCCTCCAGAGCCTACGGTCAGATCTACGTGCCGGCGATCAATCGCGCGATGATGGCGGCGACCATCGCCATCACCATCGGGTTCGGCTCTTCCGACCGCCTCGCCGGAGCCTATGGTACGGCGGTCTCGACCACCATGTTGCTGACCACCTGCCTCTTGTTCCTGGCCATGACCAGGGTGTGGCGCTGGCCGATGGCGCTTGTGGCGCCGCTGATCGGCCTGTTCCTCGTGGTGGATTTCAGCTTCTTCGCCGCCAACCTGCTGAAGATCGCCGACGGCGGCTGGCTTCCGCTCAGCATCGGCGCGCTATTGTTCCTGACCATGACCACCTGGCGGTTCGGGATCGACACCATCCGCGCCAGCGTCGCCCAACGCGCGCAGTCGGTGACGCAGTTCAGGGAAGCGCTACGGGCCCAGAAGACGATCCGGGCGCCCGGCGCGGCCATCTTCCCCACGCGCAGCGGTCAGGACGTGCCGCCCTCGGTGGTCAATCACGTGCGCGACATGCGCTCGCTGTATGAGACGGTCATCATCCTGACGGTGGAGTTCGCCGGTCGTCCAACCATCGACGCCGATGAACGCATAGAAGTGACCGAGGATGGCGACGGACTCTGGCGGGTCACCGCCCGCTTCGGCTTCATGGACACCCCGGACCTGCCGGGCGCGCTGTCGCAAGCCGAGGCCCTGAAGCCGATCCTCGATCTTGGGCAGGCGATCTACATCGTCAGCCACGACCGCGTCTCCCCCTCGCGCCGGGACGGTCCGATCCGGCGGATGCGGGCCGCTGCGTTCGGCTATCTGGAGCGCAACGCGCAACGCGTGGAGGACCGTTTCCACCTGCCCAGCCCGCGGGTCATCGAGGTGTGGCGCGAGGTGAAGGCCTGAGGCGCTCAGCCTCATGGCGCCCTTTGCTGAGCGCTTCCTCGCTAAAGGACCGTTTTTGGCTGTGTGATGAGGCGCCATCAGGACTTGCATCGTCGTCGCCCGTCCAGCGCCGCCAGGCTTGCGCATGAGGTCGGTTGATGCCGTATTCAGTTCGCCGCGTCGGCGGCCCGCCTGACCAGCGCCTTGCGGTTGAAGGGATGACGATGAGCGACTCCACCCGGGAAAAGGATATCGCGGCGCCCTCCATGGCGCGGCTGGAAGTCGGCGTCCCGGTCGAGCAGCTTCGTCCCACCCAGATGACCGTCGGCGCGCGCGAGGTCGAAAAGAAACGTGACCAGTGGCGATCGGCCGACCATGACAAGCGCATCGAGTTGCTGCGGGCCCACACCGTTCCGGCGGTGCTCGGCCCCAAGGGGCGGCATTTCATCGTTGATCACCATCACTTCGCCAAGGCCCTGCTCGACGAGGGGGCCGAGACCCTGGCGGTCTATGTGCTCGCCGACCTTAGACACCTGCCGAAGGACCAGTTCTGGACCTTCCTGGACAACAGCGCCTGGTGTCACGCCTACGACCACAACGGAAAGCGGCAGGCGTTATCGGACATCCCGAGCAAGCTCGCCAAACTGGCCGACGATCCCTTCAGAAGCGTGGTGGGGGAGATCCTGCGTCGGGGCGGCTGCGCTAAAAGCAATGCGCCCTTCTTCGAGTTCCTCTGGGCCGATTTCTACCGTCATTATCTGCCTGACAGGCTGGTCGAGCACGATTTCGAGGACGCGGTGAAGCGGGCCCTCACCCTGGCCAAATCCCCCCAGGCGAGAAGCCTGCCGGGCTGGGCGGGCGCACGGGAGTAGATCGGTCGCGTCCCAATTTCGCCGCCGACGGGTTCGGCCCACGCACCCGTGTTGGTAACAGTCTGGCGCCGCTGGTTGAGATTGCTGACGGCGTCGGCCGTTGGCGCGAGGGACCAAACCAGTCTAGCGACGAGACGGTGCATCCGGAAAGACAAAGACCCGCCGGGGTCGTAGGAGGACCTGCTCTCCGGCCCGGTGCGTGAAGAGCTCCCTCGGCAGGTCCGCGTTCAGACGCACGCCGCCTTCTGTACGCCCCTCGACGCGAACCAGGCGGCCTTGGGCGGTGACGGCGGTGATCGTGACGGGGACGCCCCCCTGCCCGTCCCTTGCGCCATCCGCATCGACGGCGTCGGTCTCGTGCGGGCGGAAGCGGGCGACCAAGGCGCCTCGCAGGTCGGACGGATTGGCCACGGGCGCGGTGAGGTCGCCGATGTGGGCCGTCCCCCCTTCGACCACGCAATCCAGCGTATTGGCGTCGCCCAGGAAGTCGAACACGAAGGCGGAGACCGGCTCGGCTTCAAGCTCTGCCGGGCTTCCAACCTGCTCGATCCTGCCGGCGCGCAGCACCGCCACGCGGTCGGCGATCTGCATCGCCTCCTCCTGGTCGTGGGTGACGAACAGCGTGGTGACGCCGGTCACGTCGTGGAGCTCGCGAAGCCAGAGGCGCAGTTCCTTGCGTACCTGGGCGTCCAGCGCCCCGAACGGCTCGTCGAGCAGCAGGATGCGGGGCTCGATGGCCAGCGCCCGGGCCAAGGCCACGCGCTGGCGCTGGCCGCCGGACAGCTGGGCCGGGTAGCGATGGCCGAGCCCCTCGAGCTGAACCAGCGCCAACAGCGCCTCGACCCGCTCGGCGATCACGCGCCTGGGCGGACGGTCGCGGGCGGGGCGCACCTTCAGGCCAAAGGCCACGTTGTCGGCCACGCGCATGTGACGAAACAGGGCATAGTGCTGGAATACCAACCCCACGCGGCGCTCTCGCGGCGTCATGGCCAGAAAGTCATGCCCTTCGGCCAGGATGGTTCCGGCATCGGGCCGCCCCAGCCCCGCCACGGTGCGCAGAAGGGTGGTCTTGCCCGAACCGGAGGGGCCGAGCAGGGCCAGGAACTCGCCCGGCGCCACATCAAGCGAAACGTCGTCAAGGGCCGCCAGCGCATCGAAGCGGCGCGAGACGTTGCGGATCGAAAGCCCGGCGGGCGCGGCCATGGGCTCACCGACCCTCTGCGGCGGCAGCCCGCTGGGCGCCGGCGATGCGCCATTCAAGCACGGATTTTGCGGCGAGGGTGACGAGCGCAAGGCCGGCAAGAAGCGAGGCGACGGCGAAGGCCGCAGCAAGGTTGTAGTCATTGTACAGCACTTCCACGTGAAGGGGCATGGTGTTGGTCTGGCCGCGGATATGACCGGAAACCACTGATACGGCGCCGAACTCGCCCATGGCGCGGGCGTTGCACAGCAGCACGCCGTAGAGCAGGCCCCAGCAGACGTTGGGGAGGGTGACGCCCCAGAAGGTTGACCAGCCGCCGGCGCCGAGCGTCACGGCGGCGATCTCCTCATCCGCGCCCTGCGACTGCATGAGCGGGATCAGCTCGCGCGCGACGAAGGGGAAGGTGACCAGAAGCGTCGCCAGGACAATGCCGGTGAGGTTGAAGACCACTTGAATCCCCCACTGGTCGAGCCAGTGTCCAAACCAACCATTGGCGCCGAACAGCAACACCCAGACCAGCCCCGAGATCACCGGCGAGAGCGAGAAGGGCAAGTCGATCAGCGACAGCAGGATGGCCTTGCCGCGAAACTCGAACTTGGCGATGGACCAGGCGGCCGCCAGGCCGAACGCGGCGTTCAGGGGGACGGCGATGGTCGCGACCAAAAGCGTCAGCTTGATCGCCGATATCGCGTCGGGCTCGACGAGGGCGGCGAGATAGGCGCCCCAACCTTTCGCCAGCGCCTCTACGAACACGACCGCGAGCGGCGTGAGAATGGTCAGGCCGATCCAGCCCACCGCGAGGGCGAGCAGGCCCCATCCGGCGCCGGATGGACGGTTCGCGACGCGTGCATTCATGCCGCGGCGCCCCGGCGGGAGATCAGCAGCTGGACGCCGTTGATGACGAGGAGCGCCACGAACGACAGCACCAGCATGGCCAGCCCCACCGCCGCCGCGCCGGCATAATCGAACTGCTCGAGCTTGGTGACGATCAGCAAGGGGGCGATCTCCGACCGCATCGGCATGTTGCCGGCGATGAAGATGACCGAACCGTATTCGCCGACCGCGCGGGCGAAGGCGAGCGAAAAGCCGGTGATGACCGCCGGGGTCAGGGCGGGGAGGAGGACGCGGCTGAACCATTGCCAGGGCGTGGCGCCGAGGGTTATGGCGGCGTCCTCGATCTCGGCTTCGGCCTCGGCCAGGATCGGCTGCACGGTCCGCACCACGAACGGCAGCCCGACGGCCACCAGCGCGATCAGCACGCCCAGCGGCGTATAGACCACCTTGATCCCCAGCGAGGCGAGCGGCGCGCCGAGCCAGCCGTGCGGCCCGTAAAGGGTAGCCAGCGCGATACCCGCCACCGCCGTCGGCAGGGCGAAGGGCAGATCGACCGCCGCATCCAGCAACCGCCGCCCAGGAAAGTCATAGCGCACCAGCGCCCAGGCCACGACCACGCCCATCACCCCGTTCAGCGCCGACGCGACCAGGGCCGCCCCGAAACTAAGCGTCAGCGCCGCCCGCACTCGGGGATCCGATACCGTCTCCCAAACCCCTGAAACGCCATGCTCCCACGGACGAAGCGCGAGCGCCGCCAGCGGGATCAGGACGATCAGGGTCAGGTACAGCAGCGTAAAGCCCAACACCGGGGCGAAACCCGGGATCACGCTCGGCGTCCGCCAGCGGGCAGCCCCCGCGCTGAACCTCATCGCGGCTTGTAGATCTGATCGAACACGCCGCGGTCGGCGAAGAAGGTCGCCTGCGCCTTGCGCCAGCCGCCGAACTGTCCGTCGATGGTGAAGAGGGGCAGCTTGGGAAACTTGGCGGCGTATTTGGCGCCAACCCCGGCGTCCCGCGGCCGGTAGAAGTTCTGGGCGATGATCTCCTGCGCCGGGGGCGTGTAGAGGAAGCGCAGATAGGCCTCGGCCACGCCGCGTGTCTTCTTCCGGTCCACCACCTTGTCGACCACGGCCACCGGCGGCTCGGCCAGAATGGAGAGCGAGGGCGTGACGATCTCGAACTTGCCCGGGAACTCGGCGAGCGACAGATGCGCCTCGTTCTCCCATGCCAGCAGGACATCGCCGATGCCGCGCTGGGTGAAGGTATTGGTGGCGCCGCGCGAGCCGGTATCCAGCACCGGAACCTGATGCAGCAGCTTGCCGATATAGTCGCGGGCCTTGGCGTCATTGCCGCCGGGCTGCTTCAACGCCCAGGCGTAGGCGGCCAGGAAGTTCCAGCGCGCCCCGCCGGAGGTCTTCGGATTGGGGGTGATGACCTCGATGCCCGGTTTGAGCAGGTCGCCCCAGTCGAGGATCTTCCGCGGATTTCCCGCCTTGACCAGGAAGACGATGGTGGAGGTGTAGGGGCTGGAATTGTCGGGCAGGCGAGATTGCCAGTTCCTGGCCAGAAGGCCCCGGTCGGCGAGCGCGTCGATGTCATAGGCCAAGGCTAACGTCACCACGTCGGCGGGCAATCCGTCCGCCACGGATCGGGACTGGGCGCCCGAGCCGCCGTGGCTCTGGTTGATGGTGACCTGCTGCTGGGTCTTGCGGCGCCATTCGGCGGCAAAGGCGGCGTCGATGGCTTTGTAGAGCTCGCGCGTCGGGTCGTAGCTGACATTGAGGAGGGTGACGGGCACAGACGCGGCGAACGTCATTCCGCTCACGCTGGACCCGGCGGTGAAGCTCGCCCCGGCCAGGCCGGCCATCAACAGGCTGCGGCGATTGTGGAGCATGGGATCGTCGATAGGCATGGAACGGCGCCTCGTCGGCTCAAGTAAAGAATTGGGGGCGGAAAAACGCCGTGTCTACGTCTTCACCGATATGTGCACGGAAGACCTCAAACCTCATCGGCTGGATGGAGCCTTGAGGCGGCACAGCTAAAGCATCCCACTGCATTGGGAATTGCAGAAAAGCTGCGCTGTCGGCGGCCTTTGCTAAACGCTGCCGCCGGTTTCCTCGTGGCTGCAAGGGGTTGCGCGGGCCGGGGTCGGGGCGTCGCCGATGGTGGTCCGGTCAGCAAGCGCGTTCGGTCGCCGTCTATCGACATACGGCAAGGAGGGTTGCTATCTCGCCCCCTAAAGCATGGGGATCGACGATGACCTTTTTCCACCTGATTGCCGCGGCGGCCATTCTCGTGGCGGCGTCCCCTACCCTTGCCGCGCCTAACCCGTTCGAGCAACCGAGCACGCTTCCTTACGAGGCGCCGCCGTTCGACAGGATCGACGACGCGGACTACCAGCCCGCTATCGAGGAAGGGATCGCCGAGAGCCTTTCGGAAATCCGCGTCATCGCGGACAGCCCGGCGGCGCCCACGTTCGACAATACCATCGTCGCCATGGAGCGACAGGGCCAGATGCTGACCCGCGCACAGCTCGCCTTTGGCCAGGTGACCCAGGCCAACACCAATCCGACCCTGCAGAAGGCGCAGGCGGCGCTGGCCCCCAGGCTCGCGGCCTACAACGACGCCATCTATCTCGACCCGAAACTGTTCGCCCGGGTGAAGACGCTGTACGAGGAGCGGGCGGCCCTTAAGCTCGACCCCGAGCAATCGATGCTGCTCAAGGACTATTACAAACGCTTTGTGCGCGCCGGCGCGCAACTCTCGCCCGCCGACCAGGCCGGGCTCCGCGACCTCAACAAGCAGATCTCCAGCCTGGGCATCGCCTTCCGGCAGAAGCTGCTCGCCGCCACCAAGAACGGCGCGCTGGTCATCGACGATCCGGCCAAGCTGGCCGGCCTCGGCCAGGGCGAGATGGAGGCCGCCGCGCGCGATGCGAAGGACAGCGGCGTACAGGGCAAGTACGTTCTGGCTCTGCAGAACACCACCTCGCAGCCGGCGATCCAGTCGCTGAACGATCGCGCGACCCGCGAAGCTCTGTTCAACCAGAGCTGGACGCGGGCCGAAAAGGGCGACGCAAACGATACGCGGGAGACCATCGCCGCGTTGATCCTGCTCCGCACGCGAAAGGCCAACCTGCTCGGCTACAAGACCTGGGCGGACTATTCCCTCGACGAGCAGATGGCCAGGACGGCCGAAACCGCCAAGCGGTTCATGAATGCATTGGACGCCCCCACCGCAGCCGCCCAGGCGCGGGAGGCCGCCGAAATCCAGGCGGCCATCGACGCCGATCACGGCAGCTTCCGGCTACAGCCGTGGGACTGGGAGCACTATGCCGAGAAGGTGCGCAAGGCGAAGTACGACCTCGACGAGAGCGAGACCAAGCCCTACCTCGAAATCTGGAACGTGTTGGAGAACGGCGTCTTCTATGCCGCCAACCAGATGTACGGCCTGACCTTCAAACGGAGGACCGACATTCCGACCTATCACCCCGACATTCGCGTCTATGAGGTGTTCGACGCGGACAAGGCGCCGCTCGGCCTCGCCTACTTCGACTACTGGAAGCGCGACAACAAGTCGGGCGGGGCCTGGATGAACAGCTTCGTGCGCCAGTCGATGCTGTTCGGGACCAAGCCCGTCATCTCCAACACCGCCAATTTCACCAAGCCCGCCCCGGGCCAGCCCGCGCTCATCACCTTCGAGGACGTGCGCACCATGTTCCACGAGTTCGGTCACGGGCTGCACGGCCTGTTCGCCCATCAGCGCTACCCCAGCCTGTCGGGCACGGCGGTAGCGCGCGACTTCGTGGAGTTTCCCTCTCAATTCAACGAGCACTGGGCGCTGGAGCCACGGGTGCTGGCCCACTACGCCAGGCACTACCAGACCGGCGCACCCATGCCGCAGGCCTTGGTCGACAAGGTCAAGCGCGCCGACAAGTTCAACCAGGGCTTCTCCTTCGGCGAGCTGCTGAGCGCGGCCCAGCTCGACATGGCCTGGCATTCGCTGCCCGCCGACGCGCCCAAGCCGGACGTGGACGCCTTCGAGGCCAAGGCGCTGGCGCAGACCGGGCTCGACGTCGCGCACGTGCCGCCGCGCTATCGGTCGAGCTACTTTGCCCACATCTGGGGCTCGGGCTATGCCGCCGGCTACTATGCCTACATTTGGACCGACATGCTGCAGCAGAACGTCTACGACTGGTTCCAGCGTCACGGCGGCATGACGCGGGCGAATGGCGAGCGGCTTCGCAACCTCGTCCTCTCGCGCGGGCACACCGAGGACTACACCGTGATGTTCCGCAACATGGTCGGACACGATCCGGAGGTGGGGCCGTTGCTCGTCAAGCGCGGGCTTGGCGGAAAATAGCGGCGCGTCGCTGCAACGTCACCTGTCCAAACGCCCGGGTGTGGTCTCCCTCACCTGGCGGCGTCAGCGGAGGTAAGAGGGGTAGGTGCGCATCCGGGCGTTCTGGGACTGGCGCGGCCTCGTGCTTGGGCAGCGTCCATAAGGTATTATCTACTGATAATGGGCGTCTACGGATGCCTGTAGCCGAAAAAATCGAGTATATGTGAACAGCGCGGCCATTAGCTTTGCCATAAATAGTTCCAGATCAAAAGCGTAGCCTTATGGACTTGGAGTTTTATTGGAACGACACTCGCCAGTGTCTGTTTATAGAGCGTGCCTGCGAGGGCAATGACTTCCTCGTCAGGCGGCTAAGGCGAGACTTTAAAAGGAATTCTATCATGCGTACGCTTATCTTGATGGCCGCGGCTTCAGCGGCCCTGATCGCGGCTCCGGCCATGGCTCAAACCGCTGGTAATTCGGGCGGACTCCTGGGCGGTGGTCTGCTCGGCGGGAACAACGGTGGCGTTTCCAACACCAATGCGTCCAACGCCAACAGCGCCAATCGCGGGGGCTCGACGGCCCAGAACTTCGGGGGTCTGACCCTCGGCGGCATCGACGCCAATCCGCAGACGGCCTTCAACCACACGAACAGCCGGGCCAGCAACAGCTCCACCGCCGGCAACGGCAACGGTGCGGCCACGAATGCAAACCGGAGCGGTTCTTCCACCGGGCTGGCCCTGGCCTTGCCCCTGTCGATCGGGTCAACCAGCGTCGGCGGCCTGTCGAACAGCGCGAGCGGCCACAGCAACACGGCCAGCGCCAGCAACAACGGGTCGAGCAGCGCCCACTAGGTTCGGGCTACAACGTCAAGAAGGCGGCGCTTCGGCGCCGTCTTTTTTGCGCGCGCTTAGAACAGAGTCCTGATCTCGGCGAAGAGACGCCAGACCTCCCGGTTCTCGTATGCGGCTGGATTATAAAGACCCCGCGCCGCCTCGAGCTGCACGACGGTCCGGGCCGCCACGTCCGCGCGGACACCACCGCCCAGCGAGGCCAGCCGCGAAGTCGAGCCGGGAAATCCGAATCGTCCTTTGGCGTGCACCTCGCCGCCATCGACGAAGGCGTAGATTTCGGACCCCTTGAGCAGGTTCGGGATACGCTTCGCCGGGCGCCACGCCAGTTCCGCGGAGCCAGCCTCGCCGTAGTCCCCGGATATGATGGCGGCTTCGTAGGCGCGACCGAACTCATCGCCCCCGAGCGCCAACTGCTCGGAGATCGGCAACGGGTCCCCTGTCGCCTGGACGAAGCCATCGAGGCGCAGGATGAAATTGCGACTGACCGCGAGGTTGTCGACAAGCTTGGCGTTGAACTTCCTGAAGTCGAGCCTGGACAGGCCAGGATCGAACTCGCGGGCGCCAAGGCCGGAGATGCCGAAACTGCCCGTACCGCTAACGGTGAAGACGTTCTTCTTGGTCGAGCGACTATAGGAGACGGCCAAGCGCACCGTACGCACGTTTTCATGGGTGAAGGTGCGCCCCAGCAGGGCATTGTCGCTGTTCACGCCATCGAGGCTGCCGGTGAGGTAGAGATTGGTGTCATAGCTCCGCACGATCGGCCGGCTAAGCTGAACACCGAGTGAGTAGGCGTTGCCGCGCAGGGGAATGGCCCTCGGGTGGGTATCGAGATAGCCCACATTCGCCTGCAACGTCGTTCCGCCGGCGTCGAGCGGGACCGAGTAGGCCAGGCTGTAATAGCGGAACAGGTCCGCCTCTAGCGGCGTGACCAGGGTGGCGTGCAACTGGTCGCCGCCAAAGATCAGGCTGTGGGCGTAAAGGTCGGCCTGACCCTGCGTGCGTCCCAGCAACGCGGTCCCGCGGTTGTTGGCGCCCAGTCCGAGTTGCACCGACCGCGGGCTGGCCTTGATCATCAGGCGGACCGCGCCGGGCTGGTCGCCTCGCTCGAAATTCAGCGTCGGATAGAGGCCCGGCATGTCGCGGATCAGCGAGACCTGCCGCTGCAGGCTCGCCTTGCCGAGCGGCCGCTCTTTCAGCAAAGGCGCAAGATAGCGCCGGATGAGCCGGATGCGCTTTTGGCTGGTGACGCCATCCAGGCGGGCGCCCTCCACATAACCTTCCAGAACCTGAAGTTTCAGGACGCCGCCGGCGAAGGTCTGGTCGGGCACCAGCACGGTATAGAGCGCCACATCGCTTTTGCCGTAGCGGTCGGCCACGGCATTGACGAGCTTATCCAGGGCGGCGGCATTTAGGGCCCCGCCGATCAGCGGCCGCCAGGCCGGGTCGAGCGCCGCCATAGGCAGGGATGTTCCACTGATCTCCACCCGGGTCAGTGTGAAAGGCGCGAACGGCTTGTTCGGATTGCGTACCCGCAGGCCGGCAAGGTTGCTGGGCTGGCGGGAAAGGTCGGCGCCGGCCTGGGCGGGGACGGGATTCTGGTCGGGGCGGCTTGGAGACACGATACCCGGCGAGGTTTGCGCCGACGCTAGGTGAAACGAGGCCGCCGCAGCCCCGAGCCCGAGAGCGATCGCCCGTCGCAACATCCAGATACCCCTATTGTTGGAAGATCGCGCGGCTGAGGGACTCAGCAGACGATATGCAGCACACACGCACCCCGCCGCGCCGTCGTGGCTGTGTTCGTGATCAGATTGGTGGCCGGGGTGGTGACCGCCGCCGTGGTCGTCGCCAGAGGGTTGGTTCCGCCCAACAGTCCACCGGCGGTCGTCAGGGCGGCGCCCGCCGCAGTATTGACCGTGCCGGTCACAGGCGCGGCGGCGACCGCCACCGTGACCGGGACGTTCGGAAGCGCCGCCACCGGCGCGGCGAGCGCCGGCGGCAGGGCCTGCGTCACCGGCGCCAGCCCAACCTGAGCGGCGACCCCGGCGCCGGGCGTCTGTACGGTCGTCGTCACGCCGTTTCCTCCCGCGATTACATTGAGCGCCGCTGAGGGCGAGGTGGCGGTCTGGGCCACGCCCTGCACCGGCGTTGGGGAGACCTGCGCCGTTACGGCGGCGACCGGCGCGCCCGGTCCGTTCAGCGCGACCGAAGCGGCGGGCGTGGCGCCCGCCGCCGCCAGTGGGACCGGCTGGGGCAAAGGGGTCGCCGGAGCCGGCGCGGCGGTAGGCAAAAGCGCATTCCCGCCAAGGGCCGCATAATTCGCGCCATCCGGCTCCACCACGGGCGCCGTTCCCGAACCTTGACCCGCATTGCCGAAGAAGATTGGGGCCTGGACGAACGAACTCGTCTTGCCCTCAGCGCAGGCCGCGCAAAGCAAGAGCGCGGTGAGTGCGCCCGCGCGACGGGAGGATGTCGATAGTCGCATCGCGATCTCCTCTGCCCAAGAACGGAGAAACCAGGGTTGCGTTCCGGATCAAGGCCTCAAAGCACAGGGCGCGCCTAGACCCTGATCGGCTCATATCTAGCCGTGAATCAGGGTCTACACTTTGAGTTTAGAGCATGATTCACGCTTCGGATGATTCCATCCGAAACGATCATGCTCTAGCGTTCGCGTCGGTCAATGGACGCATCGTTTCCGGGCACGATTTCGTTAGTGACCGGCTCACCCGTCACCGCCGTGTCGCGCCAGGGCTTGCCCACGGTGACGGCGGGCAGGAGCTTGCAATATGAAAACGGGATCGGGACCGGGCTTCGCTGGCTGAGGCACAGCTTTTCCCCCTTCACCTTCCAGACGCCGCCGGACCGCTCCCCTGCCCTGCCTTGCGCCGAATAGGTCCCGTCGCGCTTCAGCCAGAGCTTGGCCTTTCGACCGTCCGGATGGGTGGAGACGATAGTGTTGCCGAGCGCCGGGTCGAGGACGGAAGGGTCGCTCGCGAAGACGGGCGCCGCGATTGTCCCCGCGCAGACCAGAAGGCCAGTGACAAGCAGGCGGGCTACCAACGCCTTCCTGCGAGGCGCGCGACAGAGCGAGGACGGGGTTGCTTGCGACATCTATTCGATCTCGTAATGAACAGGCTTGAACGCGTAGTTGTTCGACTGCAGCGCGGAACACGCCGTCAGGGCGACGACAAGGTCCTGTTCGGCCTCGAACAGGATATGGTCTCCGGCGCGGCTGAGCGGGGGCGCCACGGTCAAAGCGCCGTCCGGAGCGATCACCACGTTCATGAATATGTTGAACGCCGTCGGGATCCGATCGGGCCCGATGCCGTACGGCTCTAACGCCTCAGCCAGATTGCCGAAGCAGCCGCGATGAGGATCGGCGTCGCCATAGATGATCCGGAACGTCTCCTTGGAGCATGGCGTCAGCAGGAAGTCGTGGCGACCGACCGTGTCTTCCAGGATGCGCAGCATGACGTTGCTGCGGTTGGAGTAGAGCGAGTCGCCGGTGGTCAGGAACAGCTTGCCGGCGTAGTCCAGCGTTCGCCCGGAGGAGATCACCTCCGCCGTGTCGTGTGCGTTGAAGGCCAGGAGATCGGAGACCTGCTCCCCCCGCGGATCGATGACCCGCAGGTGCTGGCCCTTGTTTAGCGCAAACGCCGTCCCCGACCGCGCCGGAATCTCATGAGGCACGGACTGCCTCCCTCGGCGCGAATGGACACGCCCAGTCCGCCTTGACCGCGCGGCCGCTGTATTGGCGCGCTTCGGATAGCTCGCCGTGCCGCGAAAGCATCGGGTTGACCGTTCCAGCCAGGGCCACGTCGCGTTCGATGATCCGTTCGCGAAGCTGATCGTAGCGGCCCTCCTCCCGCAACCGCTCGAACTGGTCGTGCAGATTGAACACCAGCACGGGGCGCTCGAACCGGCGCGCCGCCCGGCTGGCGCCGGGATGCAGTCCCACCACGAAGAAGGCCTCGCCGCCGAAGCTCAGCGAGAAGTGGGGGCTGTCGGGATCGGGGCTGACCCGCTCGTCATAGCGCTGGCCGTGCCAGACATCCTTGTCGGCCAGGGATTGGACGCGGTCCCATAGCGCTTGCTCGAACTCGGCTTCGGACGGCGCCTCGCCCTCCGCGAAGATCACCGCGAAACTCTGGAACAGCCGTGCGTCTTCCTTGTAGCTGTGCGCGAAGTCCAACAGGGCGGAGTAAATGCGCAGATCGTCCCAGGCGGAATTGATGTCACGCGCCATCACGATGCGAAGGTGGCTGCGCGCCAAGGCCGACTTGGCGCCGATGCAAGGGAAGGCCGGGCCGCGGATGAAGGTTCTGAAGCGTTCCGTAAGGGGATGCGCGCTATCGACGGATAGGTCCAAGGGTCACCGATGGGGGTGGACGCGCCGAACGCAGCACATTGACCAAACGCGGTGAGAAGCCGGCGGTTGCCCGGGCGCATCGTTATCCCGCCGGGTGCGTTCAGCCGTTACGGGAGACGACATGCACGGGCAGGCCTTCGGATCGATTGTCTTGAACGGCCCGACCGCCGCGGCACACCTGCAGCCCGGTCTTGCAGACTCTCAATGCGCCACTGTTGCCCTAAACGCCCCGTGACGCTGATCAGCCGAGATATCCCCCTGCCCGAGGCGTCCGAGGGCGATCGACCGAGGCCCGCAGGCCGGCAGGGCGCCTTCGCCTGGCGGGACGGCCGGATCGAAATCCGCAAGACCGGCGTCTGTCTGAAGATCGACATGGACCTCGTTCGCGAAATCGGCGCCTGGGGGATCTATCTCGCCGTTCTCGGGGTCGCCATCATGCTTGCCCGGGTCAAACGGCGGGACAGACTGGCCGTGTGGTATACGCCGGAGCGACCCGGCCCGTGGTATCTGCTGCACGGGGCCGCGCTGTGGGCAGGCTGGCGTTCCGCACGCTCCGCGGCGGAGGCCGACGCCGCCTTCTATTTCGACGACACGACACAGGGCGCCGGACCCCCGCCGTGCGGCATCCCCATCTTCAACAGCCGCTGCACCGACATCTCCAAGACCCATGTCGCGGAGGTCTTCGCCGAGGTGTTCGGCTATCCGCTTCGGCTCGATCCGGAGCGGAGTGTCGGAGAGATCGTGGAGAAAGCGGACAAGAATGGCGTTCATGACGGCGCCGTCGTCTCCGCGCCGCTGCGGCCGAGGGACGGCTACGTCTACCAGCGCCTCGTGGATACGCGCGACGAGAACGGTCTTGTGCACGACCTGCGTACACCCTGCGTCGGCGGTGTGCCCGTGGTGGTGTGGGAAAAGACCAAGCCGGCGGACAGACGCTTCGCCATCCACAATCGCCGCGCCGTCCTGCGCGAGCCCGCCACGCTGTTCTCCGAAACGGAACTGGACAGGATTTCCGCCTTTGCCGGACGCATGGGCCTGGACTGGGGTGGGCTGGACATCCTTCGCGATGGAAATGACGGCCGCCTCTACATCGTGGACGTCAACAAGACCGACCTCGGCCCCGTCATCGCCCTGTCCTGGGCGGACAAGATCAGGTCGATGAACCGCCTGTCGCGCGCGCTTTCCGCCCTGGTTCGCCCGGCGTTGGCCAAGGCCGATAGCCTTGCATCGCCGAACGCACAGGGCGCACATCCAGGGCTGAAAGCCCTAACGGCGCCGCTGGTGCTGGTCGGCGCCAGCCTGGCGTTGACGCTGTTCTGGCTGATGGTCCACCCGCAGACCGGCGCGATCGCCGCGCTCGGCCGCCATGCCGAGGCGCTGAGAGGGCTGGCCTCATTGCATCCCGTGGCCGCGCCGTTGCTCTTCGCCCTGGCCTATGCCGCGGCGGTGGTCGTCACCTTGCCGGTGGCGCTGATCATGACCTTCGCCGGCGGCTATATCCTCGGCGCCGCCGGCGGCGCCCTCAGTTCCATTGCCGGAGCGACCCTCGGCGCGGTGGTGGTCTATGGACTGGCCATTCTCTCGCCGGGCGGAGCCGTGGGCTGGCTCAAGACGCGCGTTCCGCGCATCGAGCGGCTGCGGGCGTCGTTCGCGGGCAAGCCGTTCCGGTTCACACTTTCGCTGCGGCTGATGCCCCTCACACCCTTTACCCTGGTGAGCCTCGCGGCGGGGCTCGCTCGCATCGGCTGGGCGCCCTTCACCATCGGCACCATGCTCGGCGTCATGCCCGAATGCATCGCCTATGCCGCGATCGGTGGGGGCCTGTCCCATACGTCGATGCACGACCCCGCCACGCTCTTCGCCCAGTTCCGCCATCCAACCCTGTGGATCGGGCTGGGCGCCCTGGCTGCCCTGGCCTTTCTCACCCTCCGGTCAGGTCGCGCTGACGACACCCGCCAAGGCCTTCTTCAACCCAAGGCCGGCAAGAAGGTAGTGGAGCGCCCCCCAGAGGCCGAAGCCGTAGGCTAAAATGACCCCCTGCCGCGTCGCGAGTTGAACGGCGCTCCGGCACGCCAGATCGGCGCCAGGGCCCGCACCGGCGGCGCCTATGCCGCCCGGACACGCCGCTTGCAGCGCGTGGACATCGGCCGCCGGCCCGCCCAGGACCGCCGACCAGAGGCCGGCCCGATCCGGGTGGGCAAGGTGGAAGGCGGCGAAGTGATCGATCATCCACCCCGTGAAGGGTGGGCCGCCGCCCATGGCGATGAGGTTGAGGAAGAGGAACATCACCGCGATCCCCGTCGCCCTTCGGTGGGCGGGGAACATGTTCTGCACCAAGCCGTAGGTCGGTCCGAGATAGACGTAGGAAATGGCGCCGGGGAAGGCGAGCCACAACAGCGCCATCGGCCAAGTCGGGGCGGTATAGACCGCCAACACGAAGGGATAGGACAGGGCGATGCCGATCGCCGGCACGAGGGTGTACCACAGGCTTGCGCCGGCCTTGGCCAGCCGGTCGGTGATGAAGCCGCCGAGCAGGGTGCCCACGCCCGCGCTTGCGCCGCCGATCAGCCCGGTAAACAGCCCCACCTGAGCGTAGTCGAGGTGGAAGGTCCGCAGAAAATAGGGCTGCACGAACTGGCCGCCGCCATAGCCCGCGAACGAAACCAGGGTGATCCCCAGCATGACGTTCAGCAGCGGCCAGCGCCCGAACAGCGCGGCCGATACCTGTGCGATCTCGCGGATCTCCCGGCTGAGCGAGGTCCTGTTTACGGTCGGCGCGGCGCCAGGGCCCTCACTCCCTGTAGCTTCCCGCGACGCCTCTGAGTGTCCCCGCGGCGGCTCCTTCACGAAGAGCTTGATGGCCAGGGCGACGAGCACGCCGGGGACGCCGAGGGCCATGAACGCCACCCGCCAGGAATAGTGCTGGGCCAGCCAACCGCCCGCCACCGCCCCGATCAGGGTGCCCACCGGAATACCGAAGGCATAGACCGACAGGGCCGAGGCCCTCTTCCTCGGCTCGTAATAATCGCTGATCAGCGAGTGCGCCGGCGGCGTCAGCCCGGCCTCCCCCACGCCGACGCCGAAGCGGCACGCCGCCAGCATGGCATAGCTGCTGGCGAATCCGCAAAGGGTGGTGAAGCCCGACCAGACGACGATGGCGAGGGCGATGATATTGACGCGGGAGAACCTCTCGGCGAGCCGCGCCAAGGGAATTCCGAGCACGGTATAGAGCAGGGCGAAATACAGGCCGCCGAGCAACCCGAGTTGGGTATCGGTAAGCTTCAGATCGACCTTGATGGCCTGACCGATGGAGGCGACGATCGTCCGGTCGATGAAGTTGAAGGTGTAGGCCGTCAACATCAAGGCCAGCACGAGGCGCTTATAGCCATCCGAATAGGCGGACGGCGGCTTGATCAGCGTGGTCATCGAACCTCCCAAACCTGGCTGCTCGCCCGGGAATTGATCTTGGTAGTGCGGTCGACTGGACCGGTCGTGCGATTCAGCAGGTGTCGATCCACGGCAGCTTCTTGCCGGTCCGCGGTGCAACGGGCGGCAGGGCCTTCAGTCCGGCAAGGAGCCAGCGGCGCGTCTCCGCGGGGTCGATGACGTCGTCCAACGCCGGATAGGCCGCCCGCGAGAGCGCCTTGCCGTGGGCATAGGCGGCGGCGACCATCTCGTCGAACTTCGCCTTACGCGCCACCGGATCGGCGATGGCGGCCAGTTCGTTGCGGTAGCCGAGCTTGACCGACCCCTCGAGGCCCATGCCGCCGAACTCTCCGGTCGGCCATGAGATCGAGAACATCGCCGCCTGATAGCTCCCGCCGGTCATGGCGATGGCCCCAAGACCGTAGCTTTTGCGCAGCACCACCGAGAACAGCGGGACGGTCAGGTTGGCGCCGATGACGAACAGCCGCGAACAGTGGCGGATCAGGCCGGTCTTCTCCGCTTCCGGCCCGACCATGTTGCCCGGGGTATCGGAGAGCGACAGGATCGGCAGGTCGAACGCCTCGCAAAGCTGCATGAACCGCGCCGCCTTGTCCGAGGCCTCGGAATCGATGGCGCCGCCGAGATGGGCGGGGTTGTTGGCGATCACGCCGATCGGCCGGCCCTCGACCCGCGCCAGGGCCGTGATCATCGCCCGGCCGAATTTGGGCCGAAGTTCGAGCACCGTGCCGGTGTCGGCCAAAAGGTCGATCACCGCGCGCACGTCATAGACCCGCAGCCGGTTTTCCGGAATGGACCGCCGCAGCAGGCGCTGGTCGGCGCAGGTCCAGTCCTTCAGTGGTCCCTGGAAATAGGACAGATACGTCTTCGCGGCGGCGACCGCGGCGGCCTCGTCATCGACCAGGATGTCGATGGTGCCGTTCTTTTGCATCACATCGACGGGACCGATCTCTTCCGGCCGGAACACGCCGAGCCCCCCGCCCTCCACCATCGCCGGGCCGCCCATGCCAAGCGTGGAGTCCCTTGTGGCGATGATGACGTCGCAGCATCCGAGGATGGCGGCGTTGCCGGCGAAGCAGCGCCCGGAGGTGACGCCGACCAGAGGCACAGCGCCCGACAAGCGGCCCCAGAACTCGAAGCCGCGCACGAAGCCGCCGCCGCCGTCGGTATCGCCGGGCCGCCCGCCCCCGCCCTCGGTGAAGAACACCGTCGGCAGGCGCCAGCGATGGGCCAGTTCGGCCATCCGATCGAGCTTGTCGTGATTATAGGCCCCCTGGGTGCCCGCCAGCACCGTGTAGTCGTAGGCCATAACCGCGACACGGGCCTGTGTCTCCGGAAACAGGCCGCCATTGACCTGGCCGAGCCCCATGATCATGCCGTCGGCGGGCGTCGTGGCGATCAGTTCCTCCACCGTGTTGCGCCGTCGGCGGGCGGCCAGCACCAGCGAGCCATATTCCGTAAAACTGCCGGAGTCGCACAGGTCGTCCACGTTCTCGCGCGCCGTGCGCTGGCCCGTCTTGCGACGCCGCGCCACCGCCTCGGGACGACCGGCGTCAAGGGTCCGCGCATGGCGTTCCAAAACCTCGGCGAGGTCTGACCGAATGTGATCGAGATCAAGCGCCTCCGTATCGGCCGCCGCGTCGCCCACCACCTCCGCGGATTCGAGCAGAACGAGCGGCTGGCCCTCGAACACCGTCTCGTCTCTGGCGACCAGGATGGCGCGCACCACGCCCGAGCGGGGCGCGCCTACCTCGTGCTGCATCTTCATCGCTTCCATGATGACCAGCGGCTGACCGACCGGGACCATCTGGCCGACCTCGACGCAGAGCGAGATCACCGTGCCTTGCAGGGGGGCGCGGACCGCCCGCCCATGGTCCGCCTCGATACCGGCCTGCGGACCAGTCCCGCGCGGATCGCGCCTGGAGGTCTGACCGAGGACCAGCACCGCGAGGGGGTCGCCGGCGTCCACCCGCGCGCGAGGACCGTTGGATGGATCGGTGGCCGGGGTCTCGAAATAATGCCGGGGTGGGGTCGGGGTCTCCAGCAGATCGGCCATCGCCTCCTCGATGAACCGCGTGTGCGTCTCACCGCGGGCGACCGCCGGGTGACCGAGGAGACGAATGAGGAAATCCAGGTTGGTCGCCGCGCCCTCGATCTTGAACTCGGACAGGGCGCGCCGGCTCTTGGCGAGCGCGGCAGTAAGATCGGCCGCCGAGGTGTGCGTGATCACCTTGGCGAGCAGGCTGTCGTAGCGGCCGCTGGTCCGATACCCGGCGTAGCCGAAGGTGTCGACCCGGACACCGGGGCCGGACGGCGGCTGGAAAGCGGTCAAGAGCCCGCCGGTGGCGCGCGCCTCGCCAGTGGAGGTCATGGTTTCGAGATTGACCCGCGCCTGGATCGCGACGCCGCGAGGCTCTGGCACATCCGCCTGTTCGAGCCCGAGGTCAGCCAGGCTCGCCCCCCGCGCCAGTTCGAGCTGCAGACGCACGAGGTCGAGGCCGGTGACTTCCTCGGTGACCGTGTGCTCGACCTGGAGCCTCGGATTGGCTTCGATGAAGACAAAGCCCTCGCCATCGCCCTCCGGAAACACCAGGAACTCCACGGTGCCGAGGCCGCGGTAGCCCGCGGTGCGACCGAGGGCGACGGCGGCCTCTAACAGCCGCGTCCGAACCGGGCCGCGCAACGACGATGGTGCGATCTCCACCACCTTCTGGCGCTGGCGCTGCAGGCTGCAGTCGCGGTCCCATAGATGGGACACCCCGGCGCCGTCGCCCACGATCTGCACCTCGATATGCCTGGCGCGGGGCACGAAGCGTTCGACGTAGAGCGAGCCGTCCCCGAAGGCGGCCTGCGCCTCCGACGCGCAGAGGGCGAAGGCCTGTTCGAGCTCGGCCTGCGTCGTGGCCGGGCGCATCCCCCGGCCGCCGCCGCCGAAGACGGCCTTGATCATGACAGCGCTTCCGGGCGGCAGGGTCGCCAGAAAGGCCCTGGCCTGCTCAAGGCTCGTTGCGCCGGAAGTGCCGGCCAGCGTCGGAACCGCGCAGCGGGAGGCCAAGGCCCTCGCCTGGGCCTTGTCGCCGAACAGGGCCAGCGTTTCGGGCGATGGGCCGACAAAGGTGACGCCGGCCTCGGTGCAGGCGCCGGCGAACCCGGCGTTTTCGCTGAGGAAGCCATAGCCGGGATGGATGGCGTCCGCGCCGGCCGTCCGGGCGACGGCGAGAATCTGGGCGCCATCCAGATAGGCGGCGGCGCCGACGCCGCTCAAGCCCTCAGCCTGGTCGGCGCTCTTCACGTGCAGCGAGGCGGCGTCATCCTCGGCAAAGACGGCCACCGTCTCCACGCCCATCTCGGCCGCGGTCCGCGCGATGCGGATGGCGATTTCGCCGCGATTGGCGATGAGGAGCTTCTTCAACCGATCCTCCGGGACCGCCGTGCGTTGCGCGACGCCGGCCTCGATCTCCCGTCCAGGGGAAGGCGCGCGCGGAGCCGTCGTGGGCGGATTTGGCGCATGAACGTGCCGTTACGCCGGCTGGTAGCTGTCGCGAAGCTCCCGCTTCAGGATCTTGCCGATATGGCTGCGGGGCAATTCGTCCATGCGGCGGATGTCAGAGATGCGCTGGGTCTTGCCGAGCCGCTGGTTGACCCAGGCCCTGACCTCCGCGGTGGAGACCGCGACGGCCGGCCTGAACACGACGAACGCCACCGGCGTCTCGCCCCAGTCCTCGGAGGGCACGCCCACCACCGCCGCATCGGCGACCGCCGGATGGTGCTTCAGCTCGGCCTCCAGGTCCGAAGGATAGATGTTGAAGCCGCCGGAGATGATCATGTCCTTCTTGCGATCCATCAGGATCAGGAAGCCGTCCTCGTCGAAGCGGCCCACGTCGCCGTTGCGGATGAAGCGACGGCCGTCGGGATGAAGCCAGGTGGCTTCGGAGGTCTTGCCCGGCTGGTTGTGGTAGCCCTTCATCATCTGACCCGAACAACCGACGATCTCGCCGACCTCGTGCGGACCGACCTCCTTGCCCTCCTCGTCGATCAGACGCACGTCGATGTGGGGCCAGGGCTTGCCCACCGTATGCAGCTTGTGCGGCGTCTCGTGCGCGAACAGCACCGTGCCGCCGCCGCCCTCGGTCATGCCGTAATATTCGGTCAGGCCGCCCGGCCAGCGCTTCAGCACGTCCGCCTTGATCGCGGCGCCGAACGGAGCGCTGGTGCAGAACTTCATCCGGAACGCCGAAAGGTCGAAGCGATCGAAGTCCGGCACGGCCATGATGCGCTGATACTGGACGGGCACCAGCATGGCATGGGTCGCGTGGTGCGCCTCGGCCAGCTCCAGGAACCGGCGGGCGTCGAACTTGGCCATGAGGACCACGCTCCCTCCACCGCCGAGCGCGGGAAACAGGCTCACCAGCGTGGTGTTGGAATAGAGACCGGTGGAGATGATCGCCACCGCATCCGGGCCATATCCAAAGGGATCGTCCGCCGCGGCGTAGGGCGTTCGCATCAGGTGCGGCTGGACGATGCCCTTGGGCGTCCCGGTGGTGCCGGATGAATAGATGATGTTGAAGGCCCATTCCGGATCGATCGTCACAGGCGCCGGCGAGCGCCCGCCCGCGCTCTCCAACCAAGCGTCGAGGGCGGGGGCCGCCCCCGATCCATCCAGCATCACCCAGGACGCCGAAATCCGATCTCTCACCGCGGCGAGCGCCTCGCCCACCGCCGCATCGACGAACAGGAATTTCGCATCGCTGTCGGCGATCATGCCGGCCAGGCTCTCCGCGGTCGACGACGGGGCGAGCGGCGCCACCACCACACCCGCCCGCAGGGCGCCGCAGAACACCGCCACGTATTCGATTGAACTGGAGGCGCAGATGGCGATCGCTTCCTGCGGCTTGACCCCCTTTGCCTCAAGGGTGGCGGCCACCCGGTCCATCAGTCCGTCGAGCCCGGCATAGGTGAGCGTTCGCCCATCCTGGATCAGCGCGAGATGGTCGGGCCGGGCCCTGGCCTGCGCGCCAATCCGTTCGGGCAGGCTGGTGAAGACCGATTGCGGCGTCGGAAGGGTCATGGTCGCTCGATCTAAACAGCGGTGGCCACGGGCGGACGCCAAAAGGGGCAAGGGAAAGCTTGCACTGGACGACCGGACCTGGCCCCGGACGGACTGATCCGGCGCATCTTTCTGCGGCTCGCCGCGATGTCAAGCGAAAGCATACCCGCGACTCAAACAGGCGCTCATGCTCCCTTCACGAGGTGGTGGATCGCCTGTGACGCCGTTTCGACCCGCCGCCAGACTCTGATCGGAATTAACGCCGAGGCGTGGATTCGATGAGAAACCCGGGGGCTCTCCTGACGATAGGCCGCCATCGAGTTCGTCAGGCCTTGCGTTCCTCCGCTCGGACCGATCAATAGAAATCCCCCAGAACGAACGTTGCGGACCATGCCTCGACTGAAACCCGCCGGAGATGCGAGCGAGCGTCCGCAAAAGTACGAGCGGCGGAAATCGGCCATCCTGGCGGCCGCGGTTGAGGTGATCAACCACAAGGGCGTGCGCGGCATGACCATGGGCGATGTCGCCGGTCAGCTGGGCATGGTGCCGACCGCGGTGGGCTACTACTTCCGCCGCAAGGAGGACCTGGCCGCCGCCTGCTTCCTGCAGGCCATCGAGTTCTTTGAACGCCTGATCGCCGGGGCGGCGCAGGCCGCGAGCGCGGAGGCGAGCCTGCGCCACTTCTTCGAGGACTTCGCCGTCTATCTCGCCGCGGTCGAACGCGGGCGGGCCGACCCGATCGCGACGTTCAACGATGTCCGCACCATTCACGACAGCGCGGTGGACGCCGCCTATACCGAGATGTTCCGCTCCATTCGCCGCGTGTTCAGCGTGGGCGACAAGTCCGAACTGGCCCGGCTGCATCGCAACGCGCGCACCCACCTGGTGATTTCACAGGCGTTCTGGGCGGTGTTCTGGCTGAAGCGCTACGAACCTGAGGACTATCCGCGACTAATGAGCCGGATGGTTGATATCCTGGTGAACGGGCTGGCGGCGACGCCAGGACCCTGGGCGCCGAAAATCCTGCCGACGGCGGAAGGACGGGGTGAGCCCGGCAGCGTCTCGCAGGAGGCCTTCCTGCGCGCCGCCACCGAGATGATCAACGAGCACGGCTATCTCGGCGCGTCGGTCTCCAGGATTTGCGCCCATCTGAACGTCAGCAAGGGCTCGTTCTATCATCACAACGAAACCAAGGACGACCTGGTCGGCCAATGTTTCGACCGAACCCTGGGCCTGGTGCGGCGCATACAGATCGCCGCCGAACGACAAGCCGCCACGGGACTGGAGAGCCTTGTGTCGGCGACCGCCACCCTGGTGGCCGGCAATATATCCGGCGACGCGCCCCTGCTTCGGATGTCGGCGCTGACCGCGGTGCCCGAAGACATGCAGGCGGCGTTGATCCAGCGGATCGACCGGACCTCCGCGCGGTTCGCCAGTATCGCCAGCGACGGGATCGCCGACGGATCCATTCGCCCCATCGACGCCAATGTCGCCGCCCAGATGATCACCGTCACGATCAACGCCAGCGCCGAGCTTCACCATTGGGCGCCCGGCGCGACCGCCGAAAACGTCAGCGAGCTCTATGTGCAACCCCTGTTCACGGGCTTGTTCGCCAAGAGCGCCTGATGCGGACGCGCATCGGACCCGCGTTCCACCGGTTCCATCCCGCGCGAACGAGCGTCGCCGGACCCGTTTCCGTCCCCGGTATGACACGGGCCCGCCTTCCGACCTGCGATTGCCTCTAGGCGCCGACAGGGCCTCGTGCTTTAGATTCGAGCTATTGGTTCAGAGCGTCGCGCAAGACGACGCCCGCACTTTTGGGTATGGAGAGCCCTCGACATGAAAATTCTGCTGGCGGTCGCCGCGGCGGTGCTGAGCCTGTCGGGTTCGGCGGGCGCCGCGACCCTGTGGAGTTGCCCGGACGGCTATCAGGTCCACGAGGGGCTCAACACCGACTTCCCGGTGGACGGCGTCAAGCGCGCCTTCATCCTCATTCCGCCCAAGGACAGAGACGGACCCGCGCCGGTCTGGGTTCCAATGAGCGGATCGGTGGAGTCGGCCAACGCCAACCTGTTCGTCGAGCGAAGCGGCGCCAACGCCAAGCTCGCCGAGCACGGCTTCATGGTGCTGGGCCCGGTGCGCGAATGCGCCAATCAGGACCCGGCGCTGGCCGCCGGTGTGTGCAACGGACCCGGCCACGACGGTTGGACCTGGAACCCATGGCACGAAGGTCGCGCACCCGATGCCGACGGAGACAGGTTCAAGAACGACGAAGGCTCGGACTCCCGCTTCCTCGTCGCCATGGTCAAGTGCGTCGGAACCAAATTTCCGCTGGACGCCAAGCGGCTCTATATCGGCGGCATCTCCTCGGGCGGAACCATGACCAATCGCGCCCTCACCTTCCGGTCCGACTTCTGGGCCGGCGGTATGCCGATCTCCGGCGAATGGTACACGACCAAGGACGACGGCACGTTTCTCGACTTCAACCAAGCGCGCGAGGCGGTGCGCGCGGCGCCCTACGCCATCCATCAGGGTCGGGTAGGCCCCTTCCCGCTGCATACCAAACTCGGGCCCATGATCGTCATCACCGTCTGGGGCGGCGAGAAGGACATCTGGTATTGCGGCAAGGTGTTGTGTTCGGACTATCGGCCGACCACCCAGACGGCTTCCAACTATTATGCCTCGTTCAAGAATGTGGTGAGCGTCGCCTGCACCGCGGGGCATGGACACATGTGGCCGCAGGTAAACACTGACGCCTTCAACCTGTGGGCGCTGCAGACGCTGGCCTCCTATCCCAAGGGCTCCAAGCCCGGAGCCTTCCACCTCACGCCGCCACCCGAGGGCTACAAGTGCAAGCTGGGGGCGTTCGACGACCACTATCCGGCAGCGGGCGGCTAGTCCGCGTGACTATGCGCGGTGCAAGACGCGGAAGATGAACCCCCGAATGAAGATGACCTGGAAAACCTGTTGCGCCGCGGTGATGGGCCTCGGCCTTGTGGCCTCGCTGGCCGGCCGGCAGGCGGTGCGCGCCGAACCGCCGGGCGACGGCAACGGGGTGATGGGCACGCTCAGCGGCGAGGGCGGCGATCCGGTACTCGGGGCCAAGCTCTATGACCAGCGATGCGCCGCCTGCCACGACCACGCCACGGGCCGCACGCCGCCGAGGGCGTCCATTGCCGACAACACGCGGGTGTTCATCGCCAACACATTGAACTCCGGCATCATGCGGCCCATGGCTCAGGGCCTGTCGCCGAAAGACGTCAACTCCATCGCGGCCTATCTCTCAAGGCGTTCCGGGGGAGCGTTGGGCAGCGTGGGTTCTGAAGCGCCGCGTTGCGTCGGCAAACCCCCACCCATCGATCTTGCGACGACCCGGCAATGGAACGGCTGGGGCCGGGATGCGGAACAAAGCCGCTATCAGCCCAATCCGGGCCTGTCGGCGCAGGATGTTCCCCGGCTCAAGCTGAAATGGGCCTTCGCCTATTCCAACTCGCGCAACGGCCAGGCGACGGTGGTGGGGGACCGCCTGTTCCTGAACGCCTCCTCCGGCGCCATCTACGCCCTCGACGCCAGGAGCGGCTGCGCCTACTGGCGTTTCGACGCCCCCGCCGTCTCGCGCAGCTCGATCATCGTCGGGCCGCTCGCGGGCGCGCCCAGCGGCCACGCCATCTATTTCACCGACTTCACCCGCAGCGCCTATGCGCTCGACGCCGACAGCGGCGCGCTGATCTGGAAGACGCAGGTGGACCAGCAGCACGAAGTGCAGATGACCGGCTCGCCGGCGCTGTCGGGCGGACGTCTCTATGTGCCGATCTCCTCGGCCGAGGAGGCGATCGCCGACGACGATAGCTATGAGTGCTGCAAGTTCCGTGGCGCGGTAGCGGCCCTCGACGCCACAACGGGCCGGCTGCTGTGGAAGACCTATGTGACGCCCGAGCCGGCCAAGCCGTTCAAGAAGAACGCGAAGGGCGTGCAGATGTACGGGCCGGCCGGCGGCGCGATCTGGTCGGCGCCGACGGTCGATGCCAAGCGCCACCTCGTCTATGTGGCCACTGGCGACTCCTACACCGATCTCGACTTTCCCAACGCCGACGCGGTCATGGCGCTCGACGATCGCACCGGCGCCATACGCTGGTCGAACCAGCTTACGCGGGGCGACACCTATATCATCGGCTGCTACGGGTCGCCGAGGACCTGGCGCGCCAATTGCCCGACCAGGCCGGGACCCGACCACGACTTTGGCGTCTCGCCGATCCTGCACACCCTGCCGGACGGCCGCCAGATGTTGTTGGTGGGGCAGAAGTCCAGCCAGGTCTACGCGCTCGACCCCGACGCCGACGGCAAGGTGGTCTGGACCCGGCGGCTCAGCCCCGGCGGCCCGCTCGGCGGCGTCGAGTTCGGCATCGCCGCCGACGCGGCTACGCTGTTTGTCCCGGTCTCGGATATCTACGTCAGCAAGGACGCCAACCCGAGCCTTTCCGCCTTGCGCATCGCGGATGGCTCCGTGCTCTGGAGCCAGCGCCTGCCCCAACTGGCTTGCGCCTGGAAGAACGCCTACTGCTGGCCTGGGGTCTCGCAGGCGATCTCGGCCATGCCCGGCGCGGTGTTCGCGGGCTCGATGGATGGGCGGTTCCGGGCGTTCGACACCGCGTCCGGCAAGATTCTGTGGACATATGACACCGCCGGGGCGCCGTTGACGACGGTTTCCGGCCGGACCGCGAACGGGGGCGTCATGGACGCGGCCGGCCCCACCATCGCCGGCGGCGCGGTCTTCGTGAACTCCGGCTACCAGAGCCGGTCGGGTGAACCCGGCACGGTGCTGATGGCCTTTACGGTGGACGGAAAATAGACATGCGAGACGCAGTGATCGTGGCGACGGCGCGGACGCCGATCGGCAAGGCCTACCGGGGCGCGTTCAACGACACGCAAGGTCAGGCGCTCGGCGGCCACGCCGTCCGCGAGGCGGTCCGCCGCGCGGGGGTCGAGCCCGAGGAGGTGGCCGACGTGGTCATGGGCTGCGCGCTGCAGCAGGGCTCCACCGGGTTCAACACCGCGCGGCAGGCGGCGCTGTGGGCCGGCCTCCCCGAGTCCGTCCCCGGCATGACCATCGACCGCCAGTGCGGGTCGGGGTTGATGGCCATCGCCACCGCCGCCAAGCAGGTGATGGTGGACGGCATGACCGTGGCGGTCGGCGGCGGCGTGGAGTCGATCTCGCTGGTCCAGAACGCGCATATGAACCATTTCCGCGGGACCGATCCGACGCTGGTCCGGGACATTCCCGGCCTCTACATGGCCATGATCGAGACCGCCGAACTGGTCGCCGAGCGCTATGGCGTCAGCCGCGAGGCGCAGGACGAGTACGCGCTGCAAAGTCAGCAGCGCACGGCGCAAGCCCAGGCGGAGGGCCGCTTCAACGCCGAGATCGCCCCGATCACCACAAGCATGACGGTGACCGACAAGGCGACGGGCGAGACCTCCGCGCGGGAGATCACCCTCGGCGCCGACGAGGGCAACCGCCCGCAAACCACGCTGGAAGATCTGCGGAAGCTGGCCCCGGTGTTCAAGAACGGCCAGCAGGTCAAGGAGGGCCGCTTCATCACCGCCGGCAACGCCTCGCAGCTTTCGGACGGCGCCGCGGCGGCGGTGCTGATGGAAGGCAAGGAGGCCGAGCGCCGGGGCCTCGATCCGCTCGGCGCCTATCGCGGCCTGGCGGTCGCCGGTTGCGCGCCCGACGAGATGGGGATCGGCCCGGTATTCGCCATTCCCAAGCTTCTGCAGCAGCACGGCCTCAAGATCGATGACATCGATCTATGGGAGCTGAACGAGGCTTTCGCATCGCAGGTGCTCTATTGCCGGGACAAACTCGGCATTCCGAACGAACGACTGAATGTCTCGGGCGGGGCCATCTCGATCGGCCATCCCTACGGCATGTCCGGTGCGCGCATGACCGGCCACATCCTGCACGAGGGGCGCCGGCGCGGCGCAAAGTGGGGCGTGGTGACCATGTGCATGGGCGGCGGTATGGGCGGCGCCGGCCTGTTCGAGATCTTCCCCGCTTGAGGCCGGCCGACCGCTCAGCATCCCGGCGCAGGCCCGCAGCGGCGGCGCCCAACGCATCAACAACTCAGGATTGAAGACCCATGGCCCATCGACTCGACGGTAAGGTCGCCCTCATCACCGGCGGCACCAGCGGCATCGGCGAGGCCACGGTCGAGCTGTTCGTGGCGGAAGGCGCCAAGGTCGTGTTCACGGGCCGGAACGCCGAGAAGGGCGCGGCGATCGCCAAGGCGCTCGGCCCGACCGCGCATTTCTTCCGCGCCGACATGTCCCGCGAGGCGGATGTGGAGGCGTCGGTCGCCGAAACGGTATCGACGTTCGGCCGGCTGGACGCCCTGTTCAACAACGCCGGCGGCGGGACGCAGGGCGGGCCGGATACCTTCACCGAGGCGGATTTCAACTACGCGATGCATCTGCTGCTCGGCAGCGTGCTGTTCGGCATCAAGCACGCGACGCCCGTGATGAAGGGGCAGGGCGGCGGCACGATCATTTCCAACGCCTCGGTGGCCGCACACCGCAGCCACATGGGCGGCTATCTCTATTCCATCGCCAAGGCGGGGGTGTTCCACGCCGCCCGCATCGCTGCGGTGCAGCTTGGCGTGCACAACATCCGGGTCAACACCATCGCGCCGGGCGCCATCGCGACGCCGATCTTCTTCGGCGGCTCCGATGTCGCCGCCACGCTGGAGGCGGGGAAGGTCGACGCCAAGCTGGCCAAGCTGGAGGGCAATCTGGCCAAGGCCAACGCGCTGCACACGTCGGGCTTTCCGAGGGATATCGCCTACGGCGCCCTTTACCTCGCCAGCGACGACAGCCGCTTCGTCACCGGCCACGATCTGGTGATCGACGGCGGCATGGTGGCGGGCGGCCGCACCAATTTCGAAGACCTTCGGGCCGGTTCGGCCACCTGATCGACCGACGGAACCACGCCGGCCCTCAGAGCGAAGGCGGATTGCGACACGCCCGATTGATTGAAAGAGAGTCCATGGACGACGCCCTCGCCTATGTCACCCAGGCGCAACAACGGGTTTGGGACATTCCGGACATCGCGCCCGACACCACCACGCTAGACGTTCAATCGGTGGGCGTCATCGGCGCCGGCACCATGGGCGGCGGTATCGCCATGAACTTCGCCACCGTCGGAATCCCCGTCGTCCTGATCGAACAAAAGCAGGAAGCGCTGGATCGCGGCTTGGCCATCATCCGCCAGAACTACGAGAATAGTGCGCGCAAGGGCCGCTTCCCCGTCGAGGAGGTCGCACTGCGGATGGCCCGCGTCAGCGGCGGCCTTGATCTCGACGCCCTGGCGCACTGCGACCTCGTCATCGAAGCGGTGTTCGAGGACATGGCCGTCAAGAAGGCCGTGTTCGAGCGGCTGGACAAGATCGCCAAGCCCGGCGCCATCCTGGCCACCAACACCTCGGGCCTCGACATCGACGAGATCGCCGCGGTAACCCGGCGGCCCGAGGCCGTGATCGGCCTGCACTTCTTCTCGCCGGCCAATGTGATGAAGCTGGTCGAGGTGGTCCGGGGTGAACGGACCGCCAAACCGATCATCGCCACCGCCATGCAATTGGTCCGCAGACTCGGCAAGATCGGCGTCCTGGTCGGCGTATGTCCGGGCTTCGTCGGCAATCGGATGCTTTATCCTCGCCAATGGCAGGCCAACGAACTCCTGCTGGAGGGGGCGATGCCCTGGGACGTGGACCGGGTCTTGAACGCCTTCGGGTTCAAGATGGGCCCCTTCGCCATGGCCGATCTGGCCGGCCTGGACATCGGCTGGAACCGTGAGACGTCCAGAGGCGAAACGCTTCGCGACCTGCTCTGCGAGGCCGACCGGCGGGGCCAGAAAAACGGGAAGGGATTTTACGACTACGCCGCGGACCGTACGGCCAGCCCGTCCCCGGTGGTGGAGCAGCTGATCGGTGACTTTTCGCGCCGCGCGGGCGGGCGGCGGAGGGCGGTTTCGGATGAGGAAATCCTGGAGCGCTGCCTCTATCCGATGATCAATGAGGGCGCCAAGATTCTGGCCGAAGGGATCGCGGCGCGAGCGTCCGACATCGATATGGTCTGGCTGAACGGCTACGGCTGGCCCGCCGCTACGGGCGGCCCGATGTTCTATGCCGACAGCCTGGGGCTGGACCATGTGCTCGGCCGATTGCGCGCCTACGAAGCCAGCTTCGGAGAAGGCTTTCGACCGGCTCCGCTGATCGAGCGCCTCGCCCATACATCGCTCCGCCTGTCCGATTTCCGGGGCGCCGGGCCAGACGATCGCCCGCTGTAGCACGTCACCCCAGTGGCGGCGGCGCGCCTAGAGGCGACGTACCGGCAGCGGAATTAGACCACGGACTGCGGCATAGGTTTAGATGCACCCTCAGTGTGCTAGCACAAACGACGATGGGTTTCGGCGGGCGACCTAGAGTGGGAGACCGAACCGTGCGCTGAAATTTTTGCCGCCATTCTTGACCCGCAAATGCTTTGTGTCATTCTCTGGCCCGGAAACGAGAGGGTGATCGCCTGCACACGTCAGGTCGGCGCCTTCCAAACAAACTCGGCCATTGGACCCGCCCCGCGCGTGGTCCGGTGAAGCACGAGACGGGGAGTCGAAATGAGAATGGGTTCACGCAGACACTTGCTGGCGCTCTCTTGCGGGGCCGTGGCGCTCGCCTGGGCTGCATCGTCATCGGCGCAGACCACGGGCAGCCCGCCTCCGCCCAAACAGCCCGGAACGAGCCGGTCCGACGAAGGTCAGCGCGCCGCCCCGACAAGCCAGGACACCTCGGCGGGCTCGACCTCCGCCGTGAGCGAGGTCGTGGTCACCGCGGCCAGCCGCGCGACGACCATCCAGCACGTGGACGCCGCGGTGACCGCCTTCACCGACGAACGGCGCAACCTGCTCGGCATCGAGAACGGACGCGACATTTCCAACCTGACGCCCAGCATGAGCCTGCAGGGCGAATATCTGACCCTAAGAGGGGTCGGCCGGTTTGAAGACCCCGGCCAGGGCCTCGACCCCGGCGTGGCGGTTCATGTGGACGGCGTCTACACCTCATCGCCGGCCTATCTGGGCCAGCCCGACTTTCTCACCGACCGGATCGAGGTGTTGCGGGGACCGCAGTCGGTGTACGGACGCAATTCCGTCGGCGGCACGGTCAATATCTATTCCCGCCGCCCAACCGCCGACCTCCATGGCGACCTGCGCCTTGGGGGCACCACCAACGAACTCGGCTATGTGGACGCCGCAATTTCCGGCCCCATCACCAGCACGCTCGGCTTTCGGTTGGGCTATGCGGGCAGCGATACGCGTTCGGGTCCGCAGGACAATGTGGGCGGCTATGCCAATCCCGCGACGGGCGCCACCCGCCTCTATGAGGCGCAGTTGGAATGGCAGCCGAACAACGACATCGACGTGTGGACCCGTTATCAGAATTTCAGCTCAAGCCTTCGCCCCTCCTACGGCGTCGGCGCGGGCATTGTTCTTGGCGGGCCTTATAATACCGGAACGCCGGCGACCTATACGACCAACCTGTATTACGGGCTGGAGGTGAACCCCCAATACGGCATCGATCCCAACAGCAATCCCCAGATCAAGGACCCGTACAAGGTCTCGCTCGATACGCCGGGGCACGTCAACACCAAGAACGACCATACCTTCACCATCAATGCGACGTGGAACCTGCATTGGGCGAAGCTCAAATATATCGGCGGCTATAGTCAGTATGACTATGACCTGCTGAGCGACGCCGACCAAACGGCGCGACCTTTCCTGACCTCGCCGGGCGGTCGCCAAGTGCCCTCTCAATACACGATCAACAGCTTTCAGGATAAGAAGTGGTACAGCAATGAATTGATCCTGACCTCGCCAGACTATCAGCGCTTGCGATGGGTGGCGGGCGTCTATCAATATTTTGAAAGCTACAAGACCACCTTCGCGGTGGAGGATCCGCTGGAAGCGGACCTGGCCACGCCTTACAGCGCGGTCGGGGGCCCGCTCGCCGCGCCCAATCCCTCGCGCGCCTTCTACAGCCAACTCACCGAACTGCGCAGCGGCAACCAGGCCATTTACGGACAACTGGATTACGACCTCACCAAAACCTTCAAGCTGACCGGATCGCTGCGCTACAACTGGGACCAGCGCAAAGGCTATGACACCGTTCGCGAGATTTTCGACATCGCCAGCATCTATGGCGACTTCGCCGCGCCGCTCATCGCACTCGATGTTACGCCAAGCCCGGGCGCGGCGTCCGCCAAGGCCGACTTCAGCGACTGGTCCGGCAATGTGGGCGCGGAATGGCACCCGGACAGAAGCATCATCGCCTATGTCAACATAGCCCGCGGATACAAGTCCGGCGGCTTCGATCTCGGCAACTTCCGTCCCATCCCGATCGTCCAGCCTGAAACCCTGACGGATTACGAATTCGGTCTGAAGAAGACATTCGGCAGAACGCTCGTCCTCGACGCGGCGGCCTACTATTACGACTACAAGAATCTGCAGGTGCCGATCACCCTCGGCAGCACGGTGACCAACCCGGTCACGGGCGTTTCCAGCAATATCTTCCTGGCGACGCTGGCGAACGCCCAACGCACCCATTCGATCGGTTTCGAGCTGGAGTCCGTCTATTCTCCGCTGGAGAACCTGCACTTCACGGTGATCTATTCCTATCTCGACTCCAAGTTCGACAAGTTCGTCTCGCCGACCCCGGGCGGGTTCATCCAGGATCCGGCCGGCGCGGCCTATGCCAACCTCAAGGGCAACACGGTCCCGCAGGCGCCGAAGAACAAGGTCAGCTTCATCCCGAACTATGTCGTCCATACGGGAACGGGCGATATCAGCCTGTCGGCGACCTATTCGTGGGTGGCGGAGCAATACTATGCGATCTTCAACACCAGCCGCTATCTCGGCCCGTCCTACTACAACCTCGACCTCAGGGCGGTTTACCAGCCGACCAAGTCGCCGTTCACCTTCCTCGCCTACATCCGGAACGTGACGGATTCTCGCCAATACATCTACTATTCGGCCAACAGCGTGTTCACCAATCAGAACATCTATACGCTGAGCGAGAACCGTACCTTCGGCGCCGAAGTCCAGTACCGGTTCTAGGGTCCCCTCGAGTTACGGGGCCGCCTTGAGCTCGAAGCAGCCCGATCAAAGCGGTCGACACGGCCGGCTGGCTACGGCGGCGCCGGCCGGCGGGGGTCCTTCGGCGCAGCTGATCTTCGACCCGCTGGACCGGCTGTCGCAGGCGATCTCGGCGGCGGGGGCCGTCACCCAGTTCCGCTATGACGGGGCCGATGTGGTGACCGAACACGGCGGGTCGGGCAATCAGACCAGGAGCTATATCAACGGTCCGGCGGAGGATGAGCGGTTCGTCATTTCCGACGGGGGTAACCTGCTATGGCCGCTGGCCGATGAGCGGGGCTCCATCGCCGCGGTGAGCGACGTCAACGGGAACCCCGTCGCCATCAATACCTATGACGAGTACGGCATCCCGGCGGCGGGCAACTACGGCCGCTTCCAGTTCACCGGCCAGATGTGGCTCCCCGAGGTCGGGCTCTATCACAACAAGGCGCGGCAATATTCCCCTCATGGCCCTGAGTCTGGCGCGCCGGTCTGGACTTCGGGAACTGGATCCCGGAACATGCTCGTGGCGGCCCCGGTCGTCCCGCTCTTTACTCGAGAAGATGGCGGTGCTGGCACGACTTTGGTAGGTGAAGGAAAGCGGCACGGGCAATACGGGCTGGGTCGCCAAATGATCCCGCGCCGGGTCGTTTGGCTCGGTTGGAACTGCGAACTCGCTTTCCAGATGAAGCGTACCGGGCTCGACTATTCCGGCTTCTTCAATTGGTGCATTTCGACGCCTGAAGTCGTGTGCGACCTGATCGGAGGCAGGTTCGGAAGCATCCTTCAGCCCGATAATCTCCACTTTAATCCGTCCACCAACCTCGTGACGGACGCGGCGTATGGGTATGATTTCCACTCGCCTTTCGCGACACAGCGTCCGCAGGATGATCCTGACTTCGGCGCCAAGTTGGTCGAATTGCAGTCGAAGTTTGAGCATTTCGTCTCTCGCTTTCTGAACCCTGACCGGCCAGTCGATTATCTGATGGTCGTGCGGCATGACGTGGCGCCGGAGACGGTTGAGCGCCTGCGCCTACTCCTTGAGCCAATCGGGCCAGACTATCGGCTGCTGGTGATCCGATCTCAGGATCGAAACGACGGGCGTAAGGACTGCGGTCCCGTGTCCTATAGCTACCTTGCCCACCTGGCCGACCCGTCTGCGGCCGATGAGGGTCACCTCCCGTCTTGGAACCGTATCTTTATGTCCATTGGTCTCCGCATCCACGACATCAACTGCTGTGTGCCTCCGGGGCGGCCGTCGCCGTAACGGGTCTTGAGGTTGAGAAAGTTATGGCCGATGGTTTAATCCGTTTGTCTATTGTTCAAGATCACGACAAAGACTTCGGGTCGTTTAGGCGTGGCCAATAGTTGAGGTCTCTTTTGGTGTATGGCAGCGTCTCAAAGCGCATGTCCAAAGCCCCGCCGGCGGCGACATAGATGATCTCTCCGGCGATCGGCGCGAAAGCCTGGTGGAAGTGCTGGCTCGACTTCACCGCGATGGCGCGGAGCGATGTGAGGTCGAGCCCAAGCGCCTCGAAGGGAACGGGCGAGAAGGTCTGGACCCTCTTCGAGCACAACAGGATGTGGATGCCGTCCACCTCCACCCGCGCGGTGCGGCCCATGGGCTGCGAACCCATGTCTTTTGGCCGCAGGTCCTCGACAAGCGCGCGGACGACCACGAGGGCGTCAAAGGGGTCGCTCGAAGCCGTCCCGAGTTTACCGCCGATGCGCAGGGTGAGGGCAGAACCGACGCCGGCCTCAAAGCAGATTTCCACCGCTTGCGGGTCGTAAATCGCCCCGATGGCGGAGGGTGCGAGCTTGCGACGAACCATGGCGCGCAGAAGGGTGGTGTTGTCGGACGGGGCGCCGCCACCCGCATTGTCGGCGGCATCCGCGAGCACCGCGAGGCCTTGCGTCGCCTCCGCGCGGTCCAATGCCTCCTCGACGGGCGCGTGCCGCACGCGAAGGCTTTCACGCAAGCCGTAGAACGCGTCGGCCAGTTCCTGCGCCGTCGCCTGCGCGAGGGCCTTGTCACCATCGACGAGGACGAGCACGCGCGTGCCGACCTCCGCCACATCGGCCCAGGGGAAACCATGCCCTAGGCTGACCGAAAGGATGCCGGGCCTCCGCTCGGTCTCCTTCTGGCGACGCACGAACCCGGCCATCGGCTCCGTGGTGGTCGGATAGAAACCCACCATCCCGGTATCGACCAGGGCGTGGACGGGCCGCACCTCGCCGCGCCGGGTCTGCTCCAGGATGTGCAGGATTTCGGGCGCGCGCTCGAAGCCGTCGGTGTGTGGATATTCCTTCATGCAGACGAGCGCATCGGCGTTGGCGATCATGCGGGCGGTCAGATGGCAATGAGGATCCAGCATCGCGCCCACAGGCACGTCTGGCCCGACCACGGTACGCACAGCTTCAAGAACATCACCCTCGCAATCGTCTTCCGACATGGCCACCATCGCGCCGTGTAACCAGAGGAAGACGATATCGACCGGAAGCGCGGCCTTGAGGTCCGCGAGTATCCGATCGCGCAGCGCAATGTAGACGCCGTCCAGGGTCTTGCCGGACGGCTGGGCGTAGGTGCTCACACTCTCGATCACTTCATGTCCTGCACCCTCCAACAGACGTCGGACGCCGAAGGCGATCATGCCCGCGAGGTCGTCCGGCTTGGTCGAGCCGTCGCTGTAGTGCAGGCCGATCTCTGCAAAGCCTCGCCACCCCGTTGGCAGCGGTGCGAAGGTGTTGGTTTCGGTCTGTAGACCGGCGGTGAAAACACGCATGGGATCAGACCTCTCGGGGGGAGTCGCTTAGATCACGGGACGAACGGCGATCGCTTCGATCTCGACAAGCGCGCCGGGCAGGGCCAATGCGGACACGACCGTGGCGCGCGCAGGATATGGTGGTCGGAAGCGCCGACCATAGATCGCGTTGAAGGCCGCAAAATCCTCCTGCCGCGCCAGCCAGATTGTCGTTTTGACGATATCGCCAAGCGTCAGCCCTGCTTCAATGAGAATGCCCTCAAGAGCGTCAATGGCGATTTCGGTTTGCTCCTGCACGTCGGCGCCGGAGATGACCCCCTCCCTTAGCGCCAGTTGTCCCGAAACGAAGATCAGGCCCTCTAACTCAATGGCGGCTGAAAGCGGCAACTGGGCGCCCCCGGGCCCCAAGATTGCACCGCCGATTCTCTTTTTCATCGTCAAATACCCCGTTGGGTCCCGTCGTTCGCGCAATTGAGACGAAGTCGCCGCGACAAGCCTTCTCACGCGCTGCGCGAGGTGCGAATCTCTTGCCGTCGAAGCCTCTGCGGGTCGACCTGATCACTGTGGAAACCTTGATCGACCACGTCGCTTGGTAACGGTTCGTGCCGTGCGAGCGCCGCGGCGACGCGCGACAGCGCCGGCGCCGTTTGGATGCCGTAACCGCCTTGGCCCACGAGCCAGAAAAACCCCGGCGCGGTTCTATCGAAGCCGACCACCGGCCTTTTGTCCGGAACGAAGGTTCGCAGGCCGGCCCAACTATGAGGGATTCGGGTGACCGGGATGTCGGCGGCGGCTTGCACCCGCTCGACCGCCAGGGCGATATCCAGTTCCTCCGGATAGGCGTCGCAGGGGTCGCTCGGTGTCTCGTCAGCGGGTGAGAGAAGAATCTTGCCGGCGTCAGGTTTGAAGTAGAACTGCTCATCAATGTCGATCACCGCTGGCCAGTCGTTCGGCGAAATGCCGATGGGGGGATCGACGAGAACCACCGTCCTTCGCCTCGGCTCCAGTCCCACCGGCTCGACTTTGGCGCCGCGAGCCACGATATCGCCCCAGGCGCCGGCGGCGTTTATCAGAACGGGGGCTTGAAGGACGTCGTCCCCCAATGGCACACGCCAATGGTCGCTGACCCGCTCGGCCGTGGAAAAGGGTTGGTTGCAGAAGAGTTTCCCCCCCCGGCCTGCGAGAGCGCGAAGGAAGAATTGGTGAATGGCGTCGACGTCGAGGTCGTAGGCGTTGTGCTCGTATAGGGCGCCGGCGAGATACTCGGCCCGCAGAACGGGAACCCGCGCGCGGGTTTGATCCGCCGAGAAGACACTCACTGCGTCGCACACGTCCACCAGGGACCCAAACGCCTCCAGCTTGGCCAGTTGCGCCGCGGAGGCCACATGCAGGCATCCCCGGGGTCGCGCGAACGAAGGAGCGTCTCCCCTCGGCGCTAGGAAGAAATCGCGGCTGGCGCGCGAGAGCGCGCGAATGGTGGCGTTGCCGTAGATTTCGGAGTGGAGCGCCGCCGAGCGCCCCGTGGCGTGAACGCCCGCCCGTTTCTCTTGCTCGAGCAGCGCGACCTTTCCGGTTCCGGCGAGTTCAGCGGCGACAGACGCGCCCGCCATGCCCGCGCCCACGACAATAAAATCGAACTTCTCCACCGTGGGCGTCCTCACCGACTGCTGCCGTGGGGCAGTCTTGCACAACGGCAACGGGCTTGCCATATGGCAACTTATCCGATTCAGCCGGATCGCTTTAACGGTGAGACGCGAAGGGCTCTGGGTTCTTTGCCGTGGAGTTTCCCTTGAAGAGCGTCTTGCGGGACGCCGAGCGCGCTCAGAATCTCACCTTGGCCACTTGTGCATACCGACAGGACGCGGCTTACGTCGTCGCCCACGGCGATGTAGGCGTGGCCCATATTGCTGTCGAAATAGACGGAGTCTCCGGGCGCAAGGCGCAAAGGGGCATAATATTCGGTGTAGAAATCGACCCGTCCATCCAATACATAGGCAAACTCTTCGCCAGGGTGCCTCACCCAATCGCCGAATTCTTCCATACTGCGCGCCCTCAATTCAGCAACAATTGGATCTATGTGCTTATGAAGGACCGCCGTGGCGAGATAGGTGTGGTCATAGGTCGATGTTCTTATGAAAGGACCCTCCCCCGCACGATCAACACTGCGACGTGTTAACGGCGCGGCCGGTAAAGTGGACGACGATGAATTCGCAGCGTCGCTGAACAATCGAGTAATATCGACACCAAGCCCTTGGCTAAGACTAACCAGTTTGTCGTACGTCAGGGAAAGCTTGCCATTCTCTACTTTCGAGAGCGTGGGCGCGGGAATGCCCGTTCGAGCAGTCACGTCCGCGAGCGTCCAGCCATGCTCTCGGCGAAGGGACTTGAGCGCCTGAGCCAGGCCCAGCTTTTGGTCGATCATCGCCACCGCTCGCATGTGTTGCTCAAATGATTCTAGGGCGACCATCCGTGTAAGGCAACTTGCCACATAGAAAGATATTGCCAAAATGACATTTCTATATCATGGTTCGCCCATCGAAGGCGGCGCGGCCATAGCGGTCTGTAGCGGCCCAATACGAGGAGGCAGGGATGCGGGGGTTTTGGCTTACGGGCGTGTGCGCGAGCGCCATGTTGGTTGGCGCAGCGGGCGCGAAGGCTCAGGTCGATAGCCCCGGGCAAGCCTCCAATCCTGTCGGGCAGACCCAGCAGGCCGCCTCCGGCCCGGTGGCCCAAACCTCCCTGCAGGACGGCCAGCAGGCCGCCACCTTGACCGAGGTTGTGGTGACGGCGCAAAAGCGCGCTCAGAAACTCAACGACGTTCCGGCTGCGGTGTCGGCCATCACCGGAGGCGATCTCGATCGCTTGGGCGCGCACAACCTTTCCGACTTCGCGGCGTTGGTTCCCAGCCTGAATTTCAATGGAGGCGGCGCCGGAGCCCAGACCCTCAGTATCCGCGGCATCAATACGGGCAGCGAGCCGTCTCCTCTCGTGGGCGTCGTCTTGGACGGCGTGCCTTACGGCTCCTCATCGTCCTTTGCGTTTGGGGGCCTTCTCGCGCTCGACGCCGCACTTTGGGATACGGACCGGGTGGAAGTCCTGCGCGGCCCGCAAGGCACGCTCTACGGCGCCAGCTCGATGGGAGGTCTTGTCTCTTACGTCTATCGCAATCCGAGCCTGACCACGTATCAGGGCGTGGCGGAGAGCGAGGTGTCTTCCACCGATGGGGGCGGAACCAACTACGTCGTCAGAGCGGCGATCGGGGGGCCCATTGTAATAGACAAGCTAGGGTTTCGGGTGTCGGTATCCCATCAGGACGACGCCGGCTACGTCGATAACAGCAGACTTCGCCTCAAGAACATCAACGACCTGCAGCTCACCAACGTCCGCGGCGCCCTGCTCTTTCAACCCACCGAAAGACTCAGGATTCAGCTCAGCGGTATCTATCAGGATCTCGATCGCGGCAGCAGCGATGGGGTGCTTTACAATCGGACGACGGCGAAGCCCGCGGCTGGCGGCCTGGACCAGGGCATGGCGAGAACCGAACCCACGTCGCTCAAGTTCGGCCAAGGCGCTTTGAGCATCGACTATGACCTTAGCTGGGCCACGTTGAGCTCCATCACCGCCTACCAGCGGGTTTCGCTGTTCCAGGACCCGGACTTCACCGATACGCCAACGGGCTTTGCGCTCTCCATGCCCGCCCTCCTCGGGCTGAACGGCGTTCCCGGCGCCGCGACCACCGACATCCGGGTCAACGCCGACACGAAGAAGACAACCCAGGAACTTCGCCTGACCTCGCCTTCGGGACAGAGATTCTCCTGGCTCGTGGGCTTCTTCTTCGATGATGAAAGTTCCACCAATCGCCAGACTGTGATCGGTAACCTCGCCAACGGGCAGCCCAATCCCTTCTTCAATCCCGTGCTGTCGATCAGCCTTCCTTCCCACTATCGGGAATACGCAGGTTTCGGGCAGCTCACCTACGCCATAACACCCAAGTTCGAGATCTCAGGCGGCCTTCGCTACGGCCGCGACGACCAGGACTTCAGCCAGACGAACGGCGGGCCTCTCGCGGGCGCGAATGTGCCGCTGACGACTTCAAGCGAGGACGAGGTGACCTACCTCGGAACGCTGCGCTACCACCTCACACACGATCAAACGGCCTATTTCCGCGTGGCCAGTGGGTATCGTCCCGGGGGCCCGAACGTGATCGTGCCGGGCGCAGGCGCGGCGATCCTGCCGCCGACCTTCCAGAGTGATACGCTGGTAAACTACGAGGTCGGCTACAAGACCAGGTTCTGGGACGGCCGAGCCGATCTCCAACTTGCGGCCTTCTATATCGACTGGAGCAAGATTCAGATTACGTCCGCCACGGGCGGTTTCAGCGGCCGCGCGAACGGCGGCTCGGCGACGAGCAAGGGTTTCGAGGCCTCTGGGACCGTTCGCCCAATCCGTCCGCTGACGATCGGCTACAGCTTCTCCTACGTCGATGCGACCCTGTCAGACGCCATTCCGGTGATCGGCGCCCGCGCTGGAGAACGCCTGCCCAATACGCCCAAGTTCAGCGGTTCGGTATTCGCGGAATACCGCCGCCCCCTGTTCGCCGACTGGTCCGGCGTCGCCGGGGCCTCTTATCGGGGCATGGGCGATCGACACGCCAGCTTCGACGCGAGCGCCGGCAACCCGCAGTTCGATCTGAAGTCCTATGGCTTGGTCGACCTGCGGCTGGGCTTGGAGAACGAGCGCTACGCCCTCACCGCCTTCGTTCGCAACGTCGGAGATGAACGCGCGCAGTATTCTGCCACCGGGTCCGCCCTGACCTTGACCAACCAAGAGCTCATCACGACCGCCCGCCCACGGACGTTCGGGATCACAGCGTCCGCCAAGTTCTGACCGCACAAGGATCCGCGTCGACGGCGTCGGCGCGGATCGTTCAGGCTGTACGCGTTCCGCAGAGTAGGATTCGAATGATGGCTGCACGAGAGGTAGAGGCCGCTCTCGACGACCTGTTCTCCGCGTTCGATCGAACCGATGCGCCTGGGCTCGCCGTCGGCGTCGCGCAATGCGGTACGCCAATCTATCATCGGGCGTTCGGTCTGGCGAGCGTCGAACTGCCGGCTGCGCTGACGCCGTCGATGCGGATGCGGATCGGTTCAACCACCAAGCACTTCTGCTGTCTGATCGTGATGCTGCTCGCGGAAGAAGGCCGACTGTCGATGGAGGACAGTCCACGCCGCCACTTGCCCGAACTACCCGAGTGGGCGGAGGCCATCACCCTACGTCAGCTCATGTCCCATACCAGCGGGATGCGCGACAGCCTCGACCTGATCATGCAATTCAGCGGCGTCGGCCGCTCCGTCCCGGACGGGGCGCAACTTGCGCTTCTGGTTAGCCAGCAGGACGTCAATTTCAATCCGGGTGAGAGCTGGAACTACTGCAACGGCGGCTATGTCCTTCTGACGGAAATCGTTGAGCGCATCTGCGATCAGCCGCTCGCCATGGTGCTTCAGGAGCGGGTGTTCGGACCCGCCGACATGCAGGATACCCTGCTTTGGCCGCTGGACACGGACTTGCTGGCGAACAGCGCTACCTTGCATGTGCCCACCCTCACGGGCGGCTTCTCGCGCGGCGTCTTTGGCCCCCCGATCAAAGGGGAGGGCGGCGTCGTTTCAACGGTCGACGACATGTTGAAGTGGCTGGCGCACATGGATGCGCCTACCATGGGCAGTGCGGCGACCTGGGCGGCGTTAAAGACGCCTTATGTGCTGAACAACGGCGCTTCAAGCGGTTACGGGCTGGGGCTGTTCGTCTCAGAGTATCGGGGAACCCGCATCGTGCATCATGCCGGCGGCGTCGTCGGCGGGGCAAGCCAAATGCTGAAGGCGCCCGATCATGACCTTGCCGTCGTGATCCTGACGAACCGGTCGGGCGTTATTGATCCCACCACGCTCACCAAGCGCGTCCTCGACCTCTTGATCCCCAATCTGGCGTCGGATCCGCCGTCGGATCGCCCCGCGCCCTTGCCGCTGGGCGCCTATTACGACGCCACAGGCGGCACGGCGATCGCTGTCACCGGGAGTGGGGAGACGACAGCAGCGGAGGTTTTCAGCTCAGTCGTGGGTTTCGAGGCCGGCACCCGTTCCTGGGTGTCGAGTAGCGTGGCTTATCCGGCCGAACTCCAGGCCGTCGTGGATGGAGCGGGGCGCGCGGCGGAACTCGATCTCTGCGTATTCGGCGAACACCACCGCCTCCCGGCCGTCACGGCCCCGACAAGCGCTGGAACACTTAAAGATAGCGGCCTTGAAGGCGTTTACGTCTGTCGCCCGGCGCACGCGAAAGCCACCATTCGGGTCGAGGGCCACCTCGCCACGCTTCATATGCGGGGCTCCTTCGGCGGGGTGGACTACCAGCTCCAACCGCTGACGACCGGCGTCTGGTCCTGCAAGACCGGCAACCCACTCCTTCCGCTCGGGGGGATACTGGAGTTCGGGTCGGACCACTCCGGCTTCCGGTTTTCTTCCGTCAGGACGCGAAGGCTCGCCTTTGAAAGGGCGACGAAGTGAGCCATTCCGCCACCCAGGCGCGGGGGCAGCCGCCTGCGGAGACAGGATTTCCGCCCACGGGTGTAGCCTTGATCTCCTTGGCGATCCTCTTTCTGGTCGGGCTGCTCAGCCAGACGGATCGAACCGTCATTCTGCTGGTCGGCGATCCGCTCAAGCGCGACCTCGGTTTCACCGACGTCCAGCTCAGCATACTGCAGGGCGCCGCGTTCGGGCTGGTATACGCCGCCGCTGTCGTTCCCATGGGTCGCCTTGTGGACCGCCGCAATCGCGTGCGACTGCTGATTGCGTCCACTGCGATCTGGGGCGTAGCCACGATTGCTGCGGCCTGTGCGTCGGCGTTCGGCGTGCTGGTCGCCACCCGGATGTTGACCGGACTTGGCAGTTCGATCGTGGCGCCCGCGGCGCTGTCGCTCATCGCCGACCTGTTCCCGCCCCGGCATCGGTCGCTTTCAACGGGAGTTTTCGCCACCGGCCAGTCACTCGGCAGCGCCATGGCGTTCATCGTCGGCGGCGCCGTCTATAAGGCCGCTATCACCGGTCACGGATCAGGACCCCTGGCAAGTCTTGCGCCCTGGAGACTGGTGCATCTGGCCTTCGGCGCGCCCGCGCTGGTTTTGTGCGGGGTCCTGCTCTTTCTTCGCGAACCCGCGCGCCAAGAAACGCTGCGGGGTCAAGCACCGCTCAAGATCGCGCTTCGCGAGCTGTGGAGTCTTCGCGCCTTCCTGGCGCCTCTTTACCTGGGGGTGCTGATGATCTCGCTCGTCGAGCTAGGGGCGCTCGCCTGGGCGGCTCCCATCCTGATCCGCAATTTCGACCTGACTCCCCCGCAATTCTCAAGCTCGCTGGGGGTGCTGATTTTCGTGGCCGGGTCCGGGGGCGCGTTGCTGGGCGGGATCGCGGCTCAAGCGGGCCGAAAGGCCCCCTGGCGAGGCGGCGTACTGTCAGCCGCGGTTCTGGGCGCCGCCGGCGCCGTTCCGGGCGCCTTCTATGGGATCGCGCCGGACATCGCCTCGTTCGCCGTGCTCTTCGGATGGCTGGTCGCCGCGACGGTCGCCGCCGTCATCACCGCGGTGTCGAGCCTGACCTTGGCGGTTCCTAATGAACTCCGTGGCCTCGCGATCGGCATCTACGGATTGATCGTCGCCACTTTCGGACTGGGCCTCGCACCCACCGTGATCGCCTTAACGGCGCAGTCTCTGGGCGGTCCTCACCCCCTGGGCCTTGCGGTCGCCCTGGTCGGCGCTCCCGCCGCCTCAATGGCGATTCTCGCCTTCCTGTTCGCGATGCGTCGATGGCCTGCACCCGGCCTCCCCGCGCCCTCAACCCATACCGCCCTGTTAAACATTTTGGAGAAGAGCGCATGAGCGCGACCCACCGGATGCCGTTCTCGGATGTCGGCGCCCCGAGGCCGGCGGTTCTTCTCGATACCGTCGAATGGGACCAGGTCGGTTCAGTCAATGGCCGGCGCTACCGCACCTTCGTCTCCAGGCCGATCCTGCCGCCGCCGCCGGGCGGCTATCCCGTCGTCTACCTGCTCGACGCCAACGGGATGATCGGAACGGTCGTCGAGCAAGCCACGCTCCGCGCGCTGATGGGCGAGATACGCCCTGCGGTGATCCTCGGCATCGGCTATCCGGTCGATTCGCGTCTCGAGGCGCTGGGCATGAGGATGTTCGATCTCACCCCCCCGACCCCGCCGGATCGGATCCCGCCGTCGATGGCCGGGGCGGAAACGGGAGGGTCCTCGGCATTCCTGGACTTCATCATTGACGAGCTTGCGCCTTGGATCGTCTCGGACTTCTCGGGCGACGCGGCGGAGCAAACGCTTCTCGGTTTCTCGCTGGGAGGACTGTGCGTGCTGACCGCGCTGTTTGGACGGCCGCACGCCTTCAAGACCTTTGTCGCCGGCAGCCCGTCGATCTGGTGGAACGACTGCGGTCTGCTCGCGCAAGAGCCGACGTTCGTGGAAAAGGTGAAGGCGGGCGACCTTGGCGTTCGTCTCCTTCTCACGACGGGGGGGCTGGAGCAGGCCGAGGAGAATCTTCCGGCCGTTCCGGGGATGTCGATCGAAGAGCGGGTGGCGCTCATTCGCAGCGCCAGAATGCGGGACAATGCCCGCGAACTGGCCGCTCGGCTTTTGGCCGCGCTGCCCTCGCAAACCAGCGAGATTCAGTTCGTCGAGTTCGAGGGCGAAACGCACGTGGGCGTCATTCCGGCCACGCTCAGTCGCGGCCTCGGTTTCGCACTCGGCGCGGCCTAGAGGGCATAGCGATCCACATGACGCGGGCCCTCGAGCGGTGTTTCAATGGAGCCGACCTTCGTCGCGCGGCTGAGCGACGCCTGCCCAAGCCCATATTCGACTATCTCGATGGGGGCGCCGACGACGAGCGCACGCTGCGCCGGTCGAGCGCGGCGTTCGCGGATTACGAGATTGTCCCAAATGTGCTGGTCGACACGACCCAGCTGAAGACCGCGACGCGCCTTTTCGGACGCGACCTCGATTGGCCGCTGATGCTGAGCCCGACGGGTCTCAATCGCATGTTCCACACCGGCGCCGAGCCGGCGGTGGCCCGGGCCGCGGCGGCGCAGGGGATCGCCTACGGTCTTTCGACCCTCGGCACCACGCGGCTGGAGGAGATAGCAGCGCTGAGCGCCGGTCCAAAGGTGTTCCAAATCTACATCTTCAAGGACCGGGGTCTGACCGCCGAATTCGTGGCGCGCTGCAAGGCCTGTGGCTACGACGGCCTGGCGCTCACGGTCGATACGCCCGTCGCCGGCAACCGCGAGCAGGATCGGATCAACGGCCTAAGTTTACCCCCGCGTCTGAGTTTGCAAAGCCTGGCAAGCTTCGCGGCGCATCCGGCATGGGCGGTCCAGGCCCTGAGCGGGGCGACGTTCGATTTCGCCAACGTCAGCCATCGCACCGACCTACTTGCCGAAGGGCCGATGTCGCTGTTCGACTACATCGATCGGCAGTTCGACCGCACCCTGACCTGGACGGACGTGGAATGGCTTGCGGCGGCATGGGGCGGCCCCCTTGCGATCAAGGGCCTGATGACGCCGGACGACGCCCGGCGCGCGGAGTCCTCCGGGGCCACTGCGGTGATGGTCTCCAACCACGGGGGCCGCCAGCTGGACGGCGCGCCGGCCCCGATCGACCAGATCGCTCCGGTGGCCGAAGCCGTGGGCGGCCGGCTTGAGATCATCTGTGACGGGGGCGTCCGCCGGGGCTCAGATATCGTCAAGGCCCTGGCCCTGGGCGCCACCGCCTGTGCGATCGGCCGCCCCTATCTGTTCGGGCTCGCCGCCGGCGGCGAAGCCGGGGTGGCTCGGGCGCTGGCTCTTCTCCGCGCGGAGTTCGAGCGCACCCTCGTCCTCGCCGGGATTCCGGACATCGCGGCGATCGGCGAGCGCAATGTTCGCCGAGGCCGGGGAAGCTCTTGCGAAGGGGACACGCTGTGATTGGATGGAGCACGCTTAAGATCGCGCGGTCCAGCCAAGCGCCCATTGCCGAACTGGTGGTGCTCGACGAAAGCGGCACGCTAGTCGCAGGTGCGCCGGAGATCAGACAACGGGCCGCCGACGCCGCCCGCCGTGTCAGCTTCACCCCGCGCTTGGGGTCAGCCTTCGACATCACGCCGGCGGACGACCACCAAGGCCGCATCCTCGTCTTGGGCGCCGGGAATAGGCAGCGTCCACCCGATCATCTATGGACGACGCTCGGAGGGGCTTTGCCCAAGGCCATGGCCTCGGCTCGAGTGACGACTTTGCGCGTCCCTCAGGGCCTTAATCTCTCACAGCGCCGCGAGCTTTGCCTCGGCGCCCTGTTGCACGACTACAGGTTCGAAGGCCTGAAAAGCTATGAGGGCGAGAGCCCGCGCAGCCGCACCCTGGTGTTTCCCGACGGTGCGGAGGAACTGGAGGAGGCCCAGCGCATCGCCAACGTCGCGCTGACCGCCCGCGCCTGGGTAGACGCCCCCGCAAACCTGCTCAACCCGGAAACCTTCGCCGCCGAAGCGCTGGCGCTGAAGGAGTTCGGCCTCGATGTCCGCATCATCGACGCCGAAGCGCTCAAGGCCATGGGCGCCGGAGCGATCCTGGCCGTCGGCCGCGGCGCCGAACACGCCCCGCGGCTGGCCATCGCGGAGTGGCGGGGAGCCGAACATCCGGGTTGGGACGCCGTCTTGGTGGGCAAGGGACTGACGTTCGACGGGGGCGGCCTGAACCTGAAGGCGCGTCCCATCATTGAGAAGATGCGATTCGACATGGCCGGAGGGGCCGCGGTTCTCGGCGCGGTGGCGCTCGCCGCGAGTCGAGGCGCGCGTGTCAACGTCGCCGCCATCGTTCCCATGGTCGAGAACGCCATCGATGCGATGGCCTATCGGCCGGGGGATGTCATCACCTCCCTGTCCGGCGCCACCATCGAGGTCGCCGACACGGATGCTGAAGGTCGCCTGGTGCTCGCCGACAGCCTGACGTTCGGCCTGCGCCAATATGCGCCCACGACCATCGTCGACGTCGCCACGCTCACCGGCGCCTTGACCGCAGTGCTGCATGAGGAGTTCGGCGGCGTGTTCACCTCGGACGACGCTCTCGCCGATGAGCTCGATCTGGCGGGGCGCCGGACCGGTGAGCGGGTTTGGCGCTTGCCCCTGGATCCCAGGCAGACCTACCTCGTGGAGTCAAAAGTCGCCGACGTTCGCAATTTCGGCGCGCCCGGACACCTCGGCCTCTCATCAGGCTCGCCCGCTGCCGGCGCCCAGTTTTTGTGGCGCTTCGTGGACGCCTCGGCGCGTTGGGCTCACATCGACATCGCCGGCGCCGCATGGGCGACACGCCCCACGCCTCTGGCGGAGGAGGGCGCGACGGGCTTCGGCGCGATTCTTCTCGACCGTTGGCTCGCCGGACTCGAAGACCCTGGCGGGCGGTCGGAGACCCTTGAGGCAAGGCAGAAACAGCCCCGATGATCGACGCAGCGTTCCTGCACGCACTGTGCCAAGCGGTCGACGAACAGCGCCTTGATGATCTTGAGTCGGTCTATCATCGGGACGCCGTCTATGAACGCCCGGGCTACCAGCCACTCACGGGCGCCGCGGCGATCATGGCGTTCTATCGCAAGGACCGGGTCATCGCTGAAGGCCGCCACCATCTCGAGCAGGTAATCGTCTGGGGCGACACGGGCGCGGCCTGGGGAGCGTTTGCCGGCCGATCGAAAACGGGAGAGGCGCTCCAGGAGCGGTTCGCCGACAGCTTCGTCTTTCGGGACGGGCAAGTATTCGCGCGCCGAACCCACTTCTTCAGGCCGGCTATCTAGCAGAAACGCCAGTCATGGGAGTGAGGTGGATGGACGGAAACCCTGATCGCGAGGCAAGCTTGAGCGCCTTGGCCGCCAGCGAAGCGCGGTATCGATTCCTTGCGGATAACGTCGACGAGATCATCACTTTCGTCCGACTCGACGCTCAGGGCGAGGAGATTGAAGACGCCACTTACGTCTCCCCGGCGATCAAAGGCGGTGCTTGGCATAAATCCCGAGGACCTTCGCGGCCTCTCCCCCAACGCATTGACCCATCCTGACGATCGGCCCGCCCTGGAGCAGGCGCTCGTGGCGGCCCTGAACGGCTCCGCCGTCGATGTGAGACTCCAACAACGATCACGACATGCCCGTGGTCACTACGTCTGGCTTGAAACCCAAGCCAAGGTCGTGGCCCGCACCGCACAGGGTATCGATATCGTCACCACCAGCCGCGACATCACGGCCCATTAGGAGCTGGAGGCGGCGCCTCCTTGAGGCGAAGGAGCGCGCCGAAGCGTCGGAACAGGCGAAGTCCGATTTTCTGGCCAATATGAGCCAAGAGTTGAGGACCCCCCTGACGAGCGTTCTGGGCTTTGCCGGCCTGCTCGCCGCCAGCAAGACCCTGGGCGAGCCGGAGCGAGGCCGAGCTGAACGAGGACCGCGCAGACGGCGAGCACGGAACTGTAGACGCGGATGGCGCGACGCGATGTGCCCATGATGCCGATGCTGCGGGAGATGTTGCTCGAATGGCGCGTGGCCTGCCCGCGCCTGAAACGCCTCGGCACAGCGAAGCACGAAGGCGATGACGTGCTCGGGCTCGCCGTAGTTGTCGATGTCGTGAAGCCAAAGATTCCCAGGGTGGTCAGCGCTGAAGCTCATGGCGAAGCCGATCGTGGCGCCGTCCTCTTCGTCCAGATCCATCTCCAGTTGGTCGAAGATGGCCTGCGCCGCCTCGGCGTTCTGGGTCGTGCCGACATCGAAGTGGCAGGAAAACAGAGTGTGATAGTCGGCCATCAGGCCCTCCCAAAACGAAAGGAGCCCGGCGCTGGGGTCGGGCTCGGCCAGTGAACGAAGTGCGAAGGATGGCATCAGCGCCGCCAGGCGAAGATCGCAAGCTCGGCGTTCGGGACCGCGTCAGCGTCGAACAGGATGTATTCAGCGCCGGTGCGGCGGGCGTGCTGCATCACGGCCGCAAGGTCGGGTGGGACGGTCTTGCCTGGACCTTCCTCCGCCCCGAAAAGCGGATCGCGGAGGCTCATGGCGCGCCTCCGTCTTCGGCTGCCGCACGCACAGCGAACGGATCGACCTCGCGGTGGATGGGCTGGGCGCGGCCCATCCAGGGCTCCGGCCGGACGAGGCGCGCCCAGTCGGCGAAGCTCGGAATGAAGCCCAGATCCTCGCGCACGTGCTGTTCGCCGATCAGGCGGACGGGCACAATCCGGCCGGTGGAGACGGTGAGGGTCGCCCCGAAAAACCGCTCCAGCGTAAAGATGCCTTCGGCGTGATGGCGCAGCGCCCGGTGGCGGAAGTCGGCGATGATCGCCTTGGACTCGTCGAACCATTGGTGCAGCGGCAGGTAGTCGTCCGGGCAGCCGCCCCACTTCTTCACCGAAGACAGGGCGTGATGATAGCAATGTCCCATGACCTATTCTCCCCAGGCGTGGGAAAACGACTCGATGTCGGTGAACCGCTCGTGGTGGTCGAGGGCGATGGTTCGCGCCGCCACGTCGAAGATGAACTCGCCAAAGGCGCCGTCGTTGTTCTCCCATCCCGGATGGGTCTCTTCGAGCAGATCGTAGGCCAGCGCTTCGATGGCCTCGTAGAGCGTGACCGTCGTCTCCTCCACGCCCGAAGCGTCGGCGAGGACCTGTCTAATTGTGATGTGAACGTCAGGCAGCGGCGTTCGAACATCGCCTGTACGGGTCTCGATGGATTCGATCTGGCCGGAGTCGCCCAACCCGTCGAACACCACGACGACGGAGGTGACGCCCCCCGAGGCGAGGGCGTCGAACAGGGCGGCCTGGTTGCCGGGGCGTATCTCGGCCTCCAGGCGTGATCTCTCCTGATACTCGGCGGTGATTTGGGCCAATACCGAAGCATAGGCGTCGTTTGGTAGGGTCTCGCTCATGGCGAACCTCCTCATCTGAATGTTGGAAAAGACGCGGGGCGACCGAGGCCGCCCCGCAGTCAGGTCCGCCTACTCGGCCGCGATGGCGTGCGCGCCGGTGACCGCAACGGCGTCGGGCTCTGCGGGGGCATTCGCCCCGTCCTCACGCTCCGCAGGCGCCTGATCGGCCACAGCGGAAGGTTCTTCCCCGAGCGGTTCGGCGGCGATGTCGGTGACCTGGCTGTCGTCCAGGTCGAGCATGACTGCATCCGTCTCAAGCGCCGCAGTCCGCCCCGGCGTGCGGAGCGGCTCTGGCAGCCAGCCGGACCCGGCCAGGAGGTCCTGCGCCTTCTCGGCCATCTCGCCCTTCTTGAGATAGTCGATGAGCTGGGCCGCCCGGTCGCCGCGCGCCTCACGCACGGCGCCGAGAATGCGCGGCTTGGTCACCCGACCGAGATAGGTGTCGATGGTCGGGACCCAGCCGGCGGCGACCATGTCGAGGCCCGTCGCCTGGGCGAGCTGGTCGGCGTGGACCATGGCGCGGGGCCTGCGGTTATAAGTCTCGTAGACCGCGTTGACCGAGAGCGAGATGCAGTGCGCGAAGAGCGCGCCCTGGCTGTCGCCGTCGAACCCGAGCAAAGCCTCCCAAAGATCGGCGGGCTCTTTGGGCAGGGCGTTGAGCCAGGCCTGGTGCCGGTCGTTGATGGCTTTCACCGCCACACTATCGTTCAATCCCGGGATCTGGCTGCTGAACCCGTGATCTTCAGGTCGAGCTCCAGGCAGCTATCCACCGTGTAGCGGTAGAAGATCTTCATGCAGAGCGCATGCAGAGCCGCGTGGAAGGCGACCGTGGGCTGTTCGCCGAGCACCTGACGAAGGGCCAGGGTCCGGTGGGTGGTCAGCTCGGTGATCAGCCGGTCAGAGATGGGCTTCAACCCATCCTCTTCCGGCTCGTCTTCGGGCTCGGCGGCGATAGCGGTTCGTGCCTCATCGTCGTTTTCACCGTTGGGCGCAGGTTCGGCCTCGATGGGCCGCTCGTCCTCGGGCCGGACGTAACCGCGTTCGACTCTAAGAGCGCCCGACCCGTCGATGCTGATGAAGGCGCCGGCGCGGGCGACCTCTTCGGGATCGTAGAGGATCGGCCGGTTCCGAAACGCCTCCAGCGCCGTCTCGATCTCTCCGAAGCGCTGATCGACCGCCTCGGGCAGGTCCTCTTCGTCGGCGTAGGTCTCAGAGAGGGTGTTGTACTCGTCCTGCAGCGCGTTGAACGTCGCCCGCTCGTCCTCGGTCAACCGGTCGCCTTCGCCGCGGAGCTGGCGAAGACCGAAGGTATGACCATAAGGGAACTCGGGAGCGACCTCGATCCAGCGCCACCCCTCGGCGCGGACGCCTTCCGCCGCGTGCTCCAGGGCCTCGGCTGCCATGCGCTCCACCAAAGGCACGTCCTGCAGCCAACCGCCGTCATCGCCGTGGAAGAGGTCGCGCAGGATCACACCGCCCGCCTCCACATAGGCGTCCAAGCCGATAAACTGGGCGCGCTTGTCGGCGGCGCGGACGGCGCCTTCGGTTAGGGCTCTGCGGATGTGCGATGGGTCTTTGGCGTATGAGGACCACAGGCGCTCATAGACCTGCTCCTGACGTTCATGATCGCCGCTGACCGTGAAGGCCATGAGCTGGTCCAGCGTCATGCCGTCCTCGGCATAGACGTCGAGGAGCTTTGGCGACACCGACGCCAGGCGCAGTCGCTGCTTGACCACCGGAACCGCGACGAAGAAGGCTGCGGCGATCTCCTCTTCGGACTGACCCTTCTCCCGAAGCGCCAGGAAGGCGCGGAACTGGTCCAAGGGATGCAGGGGCGCGCGCTGGACGTTCTCGGCCAGCGAATCCTCCTCGGCGATGCCGTCGGTGCGGATCACACAGGGGACCGGCGCGGTCTTGGCCAGGCGCTTCTGCTTGACCAGAAGCTCAAGCGCCCGGAAGCGGCGGCCGCCGGCGGGGACCTCGTACATGCCGGTCTCGGCGCCCTCGGCGTCGCAGACCGGGCGGACGGTGATGCTCTGCAACAAGGTGCGCCGGGCGATGTCTTCGGCCAGCTCCTCGATCGAGACGCCGGCCGGACGTTGGACTGGGACAAGAGGAGCTTGTTGAAGGGAATGTCCCGCGAGGAGCTGAAGACAATTTTCTGAGCGTGAGTCACGGTCGTTCTCCATGACGGGCGGCCAGGAGACTCTCTCTTGGCCTCGAACCCGTCACGAAGCGCAGCGCCGCCCTCTGCCTCTGACCGGCGCCGCACCCACGACGCCCGCCAGCCCACCGGCGCCCTCAGACCCCGCACATCCCCTCGCACTCGTTAGTGAAAAGATCGAGCTGACCGTGATCTTGCAGGGTTGTCAGATCCGCCTCATCGAGCGGCGCGGCGGAGCGATGCAGGAACGCCTCGCCCCGAAGACCGCGCAGGCCGGTGCGAATCGCCCGGTCGATGGCGACCGCGTCCGACCAGGCGGCAGGATCGTCATCGCGCATCTGCCGCCACAAAGCGTCGGAATGAAACGGGCAGCCGATGCAGCTGCTCTTGGGCGGGGTGGGATAGTCGTGCCGCTCCAACCAGCGCAGACAATCGCGACGGGTCATCCGACGCTCGATCAGCGGCCAGCGGTTCACCTGCCACGCCTCAAAGCTCGGCTTCATGCGGACGGCCTCGTCCAGTGAGATGCCGATCCATTGCTCCACCACCGGATGATCCGGCGAGCGTCGCCGGGTCAGTCCGGCCAAGGCGCGGACCTGTCGTCGGATGCGGACGATCTTGTAGTCCTTGGTGCATTGGCGGCGGATCATGCCGATCTTCACCCGGCCCCGTGTGATCGTGCTGGTAAAGGCCGGGATCGAGGCCCATCGCCCTCCGGCGCCGGCGGTGAGGAGATCGGCGCGAATATCGCCGTTCCGAACGATGTGCACGGGGAACGGCAATACGTTGGACGACATCAGCCAAGCCAAGTGATTGTAGACGGCCTTCGGCTCCCAACCGGTGTCGGCGAAGATGGCACAATCGGGCATCGGGCCGATCTCGCCTTGGGCCGCCATCAGAGCGAGCGTGGTGGACTGGACCCCAGCGCCGAGGCTCAGCACCCGCAGGCGGATGGATGGCGCGGGATTGTGCGGGCGCACAGGGGGAGCGATGGGGGCATTCATCAATCCACCTCCGGCTCGGCATGGGCCGATGAGGCTGTAGATGTTCGGCCGGGCGCAAAGGCCAGCAGGTAGTCGGCGGCCTTGGAGGCCGCACTGGCGGCGCGAACAATCGCCCGATTGTCCTCGCGCAAAATCTCCAGCCAGGCGCCGATATAGTCGGCGTGGCGCACGGTCGGTACGATGCCGAGGCTGGCGCAGCAGAAGGCCGCCGCCATCTCCGCGACCAACTCTTCGCGCCCGTAGGACTTGGAGCCCATACTGCCTGTGAGGTCGCGGCCCAGCCGATGCGCCGCGCCCGTCCAATGGCCAAGCTCGTGCAGGACCGTCCGATGCCAGTTGATCGGCTCGAAATAGCTCTCCGGGCGGGGAATCTGGATGTAATCGGGTCCCGGCGCGTAGAAGGCCTTGTCGCCGCCCAGCCTGAGATCGGCGCGGCTCGTTCTGATCAGAGCGTCCACCTCTGGGAGGATCAAGCCTTCCGGAATCGGCGGCGGCGGGACGATCAGATCTTCGGGGAGGCCTTCGCACTGGGCGGCGTTGAAGACGGTAAACCGCTTTAGGAATGGGATGGTCTTGGCATCACCGCCGGTCTCGTTCGACCGTCGGCGCTCCTCGTCCGGGACGAAGCGATCGACATAAACCACGCTCACGCCGCGCTCGCCTTTGCGGACGTGACCGCCGAGGCTCAGCGCCTGGCGAAAGGTCAGCCAGCCCTGCGTGAGGAATCCATGTTGAACCACAGCGCCCCACAGGATTAGGACATTGATGCCGGAATAGCCGCAACCGGTAGCCGCGTTACGGGGCATGGCCAGGGGCGCCGTGGCGCCACTCGAACGCCAGGGCTGCACCCAAGGCAGACGACCCGTCTCAAGCTCGCCGATGATCCTGGCGGTGATCTGGTCGTAGAGGCTCGGGCGTTCGGCCGCCGCCGCAACCCGAGAGGAAGAATGTGACATCGCGGGTCTCCGCGACAGGCCGGCCGGGAGACCCTCTCTCGACCTCCAAACCCGTCACGGCGACAGCCGCCTGACTCTCCCTCTCGAATTCAGTTGGGCGGCATAGAATCTCAGATAGACGGGCTCTGAATTTCATTCGAGCATCGTCGCTACGCTAACGCCCGTATGACAGGATCCTTAATCTTCAAATTTCGCTTTCAGGGGGTTCAAAATCTCTAGCCCCAAAAAGTCTTTCTCGTTGTCAGTGACGACAACGCAGTCTGTTGTGATCGCGATTGACGCCACAATCATATCCATCGCGCTTCTAGGCCGCCCAATGGCGGTTCCTTCAGCCATCAAACGGCCCCACGCAAGCGCCGCCTTTTCGTCAAACGGCAATACGCGTCCTGCGAACAAGGCTTGCGGACCTTCCGCTCCAGAAAACCAAGTTTCGAGTTCCATGCGCTTCTTACCCAACGGCTTTTCCAACAGCCCCCTGTGGATTTCCGCGACCGTCAGCGAAGCGATGAAAAGGTCTGCATCTGTTTGCTCCGCCATCCATCTGACCAGCGAAGGAGATGGAGCGGGTTTGGTGACGTTGCTGATGATGTTGGTGTCGAGAAGATAGCGGGTCACAGATCGATCGCGCGGCCGACCTCAGGGGAGCGGGTGATGTCGATTTCGGCACCGACCAGAGGCGATCGGCGAAGAGCTGCCAAAATCCCCCCTTTCAGCGGAGGTTCGCCCGACAGAGTCTGGCTGACAGTGGCGCGCAGGCGCACCGCCTCGGGATCATTTTCGGCCAGCCGCTTCGCCAACGACCGAATCAGACTGCGATCGGCGTCTAGGCCGAGAACCTCGAAGCGCGCCATGCCCCGCTCACCGAGGCGGTTGCGATAATTCACTAGGGCGCGGTTCTGAGACGTATTGCTCATGGCTCGTCTCCAAGATATAACCAGCAATATATCCAGACTGCACTTTGGCGGCAAGCCTTCATGGAGAAAAGGTGTCAGTGGCTCTGCGGGAACTAACGGTAGTAGGGCGGAACATGGCGATTCCAATGGCGAAAGCGGTGAAATTGAATCGGGCGCTCCAAGAAGCGACGCCGCCTTCTGTTTGCCTCAGCGCCCCATCTTACGCAACGAATTGCTTCCCCGCTGTTTCCTCGTTATTCGCCTCCCCTGCGGGGAAGCATAAATCGGGCACCGTGTGGGGTTACAAGTCGTTCAATTTATTGACAAAAACTGGAGCGGGCGAAGAGATTCGAACTCTCGACCCCAACCTTGGCAAGGTTGTGCTCTACCACTGAGCTACGCCCGCTCGGCGCACGGGGCTGCGAACGCCGCCCCGCGAAGAGGCGGCGTTTAAGCAGAGAGGCGGGCGCGGCGCAAGGGGCGCCGTGCACGGGCGCGCCCGCCTTTGGCGACGCCCGGCTCAGCGGCCAAGGCGCAGGCTCTTCAGGCGGCGCTTGTTCACGTGGTCGGCGTCGGTAGGCCCCTGGTCGGGAAGTTCGCCGCGGAAGTAGTAGCGCTGCCAGGCCTCCTTCACCACGTCGGGGTCGCGCCGGCCGAGCGCCTTATTGAACTGCTCGCGCTGGCGACCCCAGGCCTCGTACTGCGCCTGATAGGCCGGGTCGGAGGTGAACGAGCGCTGGATGGGCTGCACCGCCTCCATGGCCCGGTGCGGGATGAGGTTGAAGAAGCAGAACGGCTCGCCCTTCTCGAAGCGCACGCGGCCGGGACGGGTGAAGATCCAGTTCATGGTGAAGGGGAAGGGCAGCCAGTCGGTCTCCACTAGGCCCTGCAGCGGCTGCACCCCGTCCTTCACCCAGTTGGGCGGTCCCCCGCACCACAGGTCCCACCCCTTGGTGGTGCGGAACAGATAGCCGGGATGGAAGGTGATCACGCCGTGGGAGAAGTGCGATTTCACCAGATCGTGGAAGTCCGGATGCGGCCGGTCGGGCTGGAAGGTAATGTCGGAAACGTCCGTCCCGCCGTTCCAGGTGGCGGTGAACGAGAGGGGGCAAAGGATTTCCCACCCCGTGGTGTTGGCCATGGTCAACGGCAGGCAGCGATAGGGGTGGCGCTCATGAAACCGGTCCATCCAGGCGCGCTGCGGCCGGCCGGGCACGATCTCCGGCGGGCGCGCGGTGGTGGGAAAGCATTCGAGCTCCATGGGCGTCCTCAAAGATCGCGACCGTCGCCCTGAATGCACTGAAGGCGCCGCGGGGAAAAGGGCTTGGGAGCCGATAAGGGCCGGCGCGCTTCGAGACATCCGCCGCGCAGGCGTCTTAGGGCAGGGCGAGCGGTCGATCAGCCCCCCGCGGCCAGCAGCGCCTTCTTCAGCTCGGTCTTCAGGATTTTGCCGTTGGCGTTCCTGGGCAGCATTTCGGGCCAGAAGTGGACGGCGACGGGGACCTTGAAGGCGGCGAGCCGCTCGCCCACCAGCCCGCGCAGTTCGGCCTCGCTCGCCTGCGCCCCCGGTTTCAACGCCACCACGGCATAGGGCTCCTCGCCCAGGGTGCGGTGCGGGCGGCCGATCAGGGCGGCGTCCATCACCGCGGGGTGTGCGTACAGGGCGTTCTCCACCTCCACGCAATAGATGTTCTCGCCGCCGCGGATCAGCATGTCCTTGGCCCGGTCGGAGATGGTGACGAAGCCCTCCGCGTCGATGCAGGCGAGATCGCCGGTGCGGACCCAGCCGTCGTGAAAGGCGGCGGCGCTGGCCTCGGGCTTGTGCCAGTATTCGCGCACCACCTGCGGGCCTTTGGCGCAGAGCTCGCCCACCTCGCCCACGCCGAGCGGCGTGCCGGGCCACGGGCCGGCGGGATCGATCACCTTCACGTCGCCGGTGGGGTTGGCCACACCGCAAGACCACGGGCGGTGGGCGTAATCCTCGCCCGCATGGCCGGTGAAGGTGGCGGAGGTCTCGGTCATGCCCCAGGCGTTGCCGGGCGCAGCCTTGGGAAACACCTCGCCGATCAGCCGCACCAGTTCCGGCGCCGAGGGCGCGCCCCCGTAGGACAGGCCTTCGAGTGAGGAGAGATCGTACCGGCTCCGGTCGGGATGCTCGATCAGTTGCCAGGCGATGGTGGGCACCCCGCCGGTCTGGTTGACCCGCTCGCCCTCGATCAGGCCGAGCGCCTTGCCGGCGTCCCACCTGTGCATGAGCACCAGCTTGCCGCCCATGTTCATCAGCGGGCCGAGGTTGGAGCAGAGGCCGGTGACGTGGAACAGTGGCACGACGAGGAGCGTGGTGCGCTGCACGGCGGGATCGGGAACCGGCGGCGCCTCGCCCCGGCGCAGGAAGCGGCGCGCCTGCATAATGGCCCCGGACATGATGTTGGTGGTGATGTTGCGGTGGGTGAGCAGAGCCCCCTTGGGCCGGCCGGTGGTGCCGGAGGTATAGCAGATCGCCGCCGGGTCTTCCGGATGCAGTTCGACCGCCGGCATGGGGCGGTCGGGCAGGATGCCCCAGTCGTTGACCCCGCCGATCAGCGCCTCGAGCCGCGATACACCGGGCGCATCCATGGCCTCGGTCGCACGCGCGACATAGGTGTGCTCCAGCGCCCGGCAGGCGGCGAGATGCGCTTCCAAGCGCAGATAGCGCTCGTGATCGACGAGGGCGATCCTGGCGCCTGAGTCGATCAGGCCGTATTCCAGCTCCGGTCCGGTCCACCAGGCGTTCAGCGGCGTCACGACGGCGCCGAGCATGGCGGCGGCGTGGAAGGCGGCGACCCATTCGGGCAGGTTGCGCATGATCAGCGCCACCCGGTCGCCCTTGGCCACGCCGCGCCGGGCGAGGTCGGCGGCGATGGCGAGGGCGGCGCGGGCGAAGGCCTCGTAGTCCGTGCGCTCGTCCTCATAGACGATGAAGGTGCGCGCGGGGCCGAAGCCGCGGGCCGTCTCGAACACCTGGCGCAGGGTCGGCGGACAGTGCTTGAACACCCGGGTCGGCACGCCGCCGATCTCCACGGTCTCCACCTCGAAGCGGGCGCCGGGCGCGCTCAGCCGCGCATGGGCCTCGGCGATGGACATGGCCGGCCAGGGCTTGGGTGGAGGTTGGCTCATGGCGGGCAGGCTTACTCCGCCGCCTCAAGTCCCTGCAAGCCGTCCAGCAGGTCGCCGTACTTCTCCAGCGCCGCCGCGCGCTGGTTGGGAAGGGAATAGTCGGGGAACAGCGCATTGGAGGGGGCGAAGTCGCGCAGCACCTGCCTGGCCAGCGTCACCTGGTGCACCTCGGTTGGACCATCGGCGATGGCCATCACGTGCGCGCCGGTGATCATGCCCACAAAGGGCATCTCGTTGGAGACGCCCAACGCCCCGTGGATGTGTAGCGCGCGCGAGGCGATGGTCTCATAGACCCGCGGCATGGCGATCTTCACCGCGGCGATGTCCTTGCGGACCTTCCGGTAATCCTTGAACTTGTCGATCTTCCAGGCGGTGTGCAGGACCAAGAGGCGGAACTGCTCCAGCTCGATCCAGCTGTCGGCGATCTGCATCTGCACCGCCTGCTTGTTGGCGAGCGGGCCGTCGCGGGTGGTGCGGCTGACGGCGCGCTGGCACATCAGGTCGAGCGCCTTCCTGGCCTGGCCCACCGTGCGCATGGCGTGGTGGATGCGCCCCCCGCCGAGCCGGGTCTGGGAGATGACGAAGGCCCCGCCCCGTTCGCCCAGGAGATGGTCGGCCGGTACGCGCACGCCGGTATAGCGCATGTAGCCTTCCGACCCGTCCTCGCTGTAGCCGACGCCCACATTGCGCACGATCTCCACGCCGGGCGTGTCAGTGGGGACGATGAACATGGACATGCGGCGATAGGGCTCGCCGTCGGGATCGGTGACCGCCATGACGATGAGGAACTCCGACCATCTGGCGTTGGTGGAAAACCACTTCTCGCCATCGATCACCCAGTCGTCGCCGTCCATCACCGCGCGGGTCTTGAAGGTGAGCGGGTCCGATCCGCCCTCCGGCTCGGACATGGAGAAAGCGGAGACGATCTCGTTGTTGAGCAGCGGCCAGAGATACTTCTCCTTCTGCGCTTGCGTCCCGTAGTGGGCGATGATCTCTGCGTTTCCGGTATCCGGCGCCTGGCAGCCGAACACGATCGGGGCGTAATGGGATCGGCCGAGGATCTCGTTCATCAGCCCGAGTTTGAGCTGGCCATAGCCCTGGCCGCCCAGTTCGGGGCCGAGATGACAGGCCCATAGCCCCTCGGCCCTTACCCGCGCCTGCAAAGGGCGCACAAGCTTGTTCCGGATCGGATTTTTTACGTCGTAGGGATGAAGGCCCAGCCGGTCCAGCGGCTCGACCTCATCACGGACGAAGGCGTCCATCCAGTCGAGCTTGGTTTGAAACTCGGGGTCGGTCTCGAAGTCCCAGGCCATGGCGCGCCTCCCAACCGGCGCCGGCTTTGGCGGCGCTTTTTAATTATCGGTATGGGAGTGTCGCGCCAACATCGCGACGGCGCAAGGGCGACCCCCGCGCCGGTTCAGTCCTGAGCCGGCGGCGGCGGGGGACCGGGCGGCGGCGGCGGCGGAGCGGGCGGGGCGTCGTCGGCGTCGGTCACCGTGCGCCGCTCGATGCTGGTGGTGTCGCCGTTGGCGTCCTGGCGCACCACCTTGGTGTGACTGCTCACGTTCCCGTCTTCGTCGCGGTGGATCACGGTCCTGCGGTCCACGGTGGAGACCGCCGCGTCCGGCGCCGGGGGCGGCGGAGCGACGTAAGTGGCGGCCGTGGTGTGGGTGGCGCCCTCTACCGGGCGAGCATGGGTACGATGCGCCACGCGATGGCGAACCGGACGCGGCGCTGCGTCCGTGCTGCTGCTACTGGTGGTGGTCTGGCGGGTCACCACCGAGTGCTGGACCACCGTGGCTTCCGGCGCGGGCGCGCGCACCACGTGATGCTGTTCGATCACGGTGGTGGACTGGTCCGCCGGTTGCGCCATGACGGGCGCTCCGGCCAGGGCCGATCCGGCGAGCGCCAGTGCGGCGATGCTGAGAGGGTTCATCTGATCTCCAACCGTTTGCCCGACGCGATCCAAACGTAGGTTAGGGCAAATGGCTGCACGGCCGCCGCCGCCCCCGACGCGTGCGGTCTTGCCTTGGCCGCGCGCTTCGTCGAGTGTCCGCGGCCCATGACGGACCCAAATGCCGCCGGACCCACCGGCATCCTGCCCTATCAGTCGATCGAGGCGCTGATCGCCGAGCGCGCGATCACGGCCGGGACGCCGTTCACCCCCATCCAGGTGCAGCCTGCCAGCCTCGACCTGCGCCTCGGCGCCAGCGTCTGGCGCGTGCGCGCCTCCTTCCTCGCCGGCCGGGGCCGCACGGTGCGCGAACGGCTGGAGGACGTGGCCATGCACCGCCTCGACCTGACCGCGGGCGCGGTGCTGGAGCGCGGCTGCGTCTATATCGCCGAACTGCAGGAGCGGCTGGCCCTCCCCCCCGGCGTATCCGCCCGCGCCAACCCCAAGAGCTCCACCGGGCGGGTGGATGTGTTCGTGCGCCTGCTCACCGACCACAGCGCGGCCTTCGACGACGTGAGCGAGGGCTATCATGGGCCGACCTATATCGAGATCGCGCCGCAGACCTTCTCCGTGCTGGTGCGCACCGGCACGCGGCTGAACCAGCTTCGCCTGCGGCGCGGCGACAGCGGGGTGAAGCGCATCACCTCGGTGGGCGTCGATCTGACCGGCGATGTGGTTGGGTTTCGCGCCCGCCGCCACGCGGGCGTCGTCGATCTCGACCACGAGAACGGCCACGACCCCAAGGACTTCTGGCAGCCGCTGGAGGCCCGGCCCAATCGCGCCGGCATCGGCGAACTGCTGCTCGACCCCGGCGAGTTCTACATCCTGGCCTCCAAGGAGGCGGTGGAGATTCCGGTGATGGAGGCGGCGGAGATGACACCCATCGACCCGTCCGTGGGTGAGTTCCGCGTCCACTATGCCGGCTTCTTCGATCCGGGCTTCGGCACGGCGGAGGCGGGGGCGGTCGGCTCGCGCGGCGTGTTGGAAGTGCGTAGCCACGAGACGCCCTTCCTGCTTGAAGACGGCCAGACCGTGGCGCGGCTGGTGTTCGAGCCGCTCTGCGAGCGCCCCTCGAAAATCTACGGCTTCGACGGCTCCCACTACCAGCGCCAAGGCCTGAAGCTGTCCAAGCACTTCAAGGCGTGGCCCTGACGTCTCGCCGCTTGAGCCGGCCTCGCTGAGCGCCTAGATTAGGGATGGCGGGTCTGCTGCGGCCCTCGTCGAAGGCAACCATATCCCACCGACCTTAATTCACTCATAGGGAGCTGTCCCTGTCCGCGGCCGTGGCTTCGGATACATGGCGCCCACCTGGTAATCCAGGTCTGAGGGGATTGAACAGCCCTTCACGGTTCTCGCGGCGCCGCCACCCTTTGCTCATATAAAGATATCCTTATATCCTTCTTGCCGCCCGCGCCTGCGGGCTCTATAGGGACGCGCATAGCATTGCGGAGCCGCCCCTCATGGCCGACTACATCGTTCGCGACATCTCCCTGGCCGATTTCGGCAACAAGGAGATCGCCATCGCCGAAACCGAGATGCCCGGCCTGATGGCCGTGCGGAAGGAGTTCGGCCCGTCGCAGCCGCTGAAGGGCGCCAGGATCGCCGGCAGCCTGCACATGACGATCCAGACCGCGGTGCTGATCCAGACGCTGGAGGCGCTGGGCGCCGACGTGCGCTGGGCCTCGTGCAACATCTTCTCCACCCAGGACCATGCCGCGGCCGCCATCGCCGCCGCCGGCACCCCGGTGTTCGCCGTCAAGGGCGAGACCCTGGTGGAATATTGGGAATATGCCCACAAGATCTTTGAATGGTCGGACGGCGGCTATCCCAACCTGATCCTGGACGACGGCGGCGACGCCACCCTGCTCTGCGTGCTGGGACCCAAGGCCGAGAAGGACCTTTCGGTCATCGCCAACCCCACCAACGAGGAGGAGGAGGCGCTCTATGCGGTGATGAAGCGGTACATCAAGGAAAAGCCCGGCTTCTACTCCGCCATCCGCGACGCCATCGGCGGCGTATCGGAAGAGACCACCACGGGCGTGCACCGCCTCTACCAGATGGCCGAGCGGGGCGAGTTGCCCTTCCCCGCCATCAACGTCAACGACAGCGTCACCAAGTCGAAGTTCGACAACCTCTATGGCTGCCGCGAGAGCCTCGTGGACGCCATCCGCCGCGGCACCGACGTGATGCTGTCGGGCAAGGTGGCCGTGGTGTGTGGCTATGGCGACGTGGGCAAGGGCTCGGCCGCTTCGCTGAAGAACGGCGGCGCGCGCGTCATCGTCACCGAGATCGACCCGATCTGCGCGCTGCAGGCGGCCATGGAAGGCTATGAGGTCAAGACGCTGGACCAGGTGGCCGGCCACGCCGACATCTTCGTCACCGCCACCGGCAACAAGGACGTCATCACCGTCGACAACATGCGGGCGATGAAGAACAACGCCATCGTCTGCAACATCGGCCACTTCGACTCGGAGATTCAGGTGGCGGGCCTGAAGAACTTCAAGTGGGACGAGATCAAGCCGCAGGTCCACCACATCGAGTTCCCGGACGGCAAGAAGATCATCCTGCTGTCCGAAGGGCGCCTCGTGAACCTCGGCAACGCCACCGGCCATCCGAGCTTCGTGATGAGCGCCAGCTTCACCAACCAGACCCTGGCCCAGCTGGAGCTGTGGACCAACAAGCCCAAGTACCGGAACGCGGTCTACACCCTGCCCAAGCACCTGGACGAGAAGGTGGCCATGCTCCACCTGGAAAAGCTGGGGGCGCACCTCACCGTGCTGCGCAAGGACCAGGCCGACTATATCGGCGTGCCGAGCGCCGGCCCGTTCAAGCCGGACCATTACCGGTACTGAACGCCCGCCGCCACCCCGCCCGCGCGAGGTCGAGCGCGGCGGCCTGCCCGGGAAACGGGGACTCGGTCAGGGGGCCTTGACGAACCTACAGTCCGCAAGCCTCGATCCGCTCGCGGCCCCGGCGGATGTGGCTCTTGAGCGTGCCGAGCGGGATGCCCATCGACCCGGCGGCCTCCGGATGGGTCATGCCGAGTCCGGTCAGCAGGAGCGCCTGGCGCATGTCCGGCGACAGGGCGCCGATCGCCTTCAGCAGTTCCGCGCATTCCAGCCGCGCGTGCTGATCCGGGGGCGTGGTCAGTCGGGCCGCGTATTCGCCGTCGGCGTCCTCCACCGACCGGCGGCCCTTGCGGAAGCCGTCGATCATCTGGTTTTGCAGGATGCGCACCAGCCAGCCCTCGAGGTTTGACCCCTGCCGGAAGTGCGCCCGCCCCCGCCAGGCGCGCTCCAGCGTGTCCTGCACCGCATCCTGCGCCCGATCCGCCGAGCGGAGGCGGGACATGGCATAGGCGTGCAGCACCGGAATGACGGCGGTGATCGCCTCCGCCGAGGCGACGGACTCTCCGGTCCTGTCGTGCGGATAGGTCTTCATGAATGCAGTCCTGGCCGTGACGTGCTGAACTCAAACAAGCAACATCACACTACTTGGCGTGAGGACCTCGCTCCTTAACCTAGATCAAGCAAGGGAATTACTCTGTCAAGCAGATAATCCCAAGGCTAAGCTTGTGGGTCTCAAGTCTTCATTGGAAGTGACGAATCCTGGGCCCGGGATTGCCGCAGCCGGGAGCTTAGTTCCGGAACCCGCGGCGCCCTTCCACGTCGGATTAGCCCGTTTGGACCTCCGAGGGTGGGTTTCTTCCTATACGTCCTCATCCTGAGAACTTATAAAGGGCCGGCGTCGGCGCGGTTACTCAGAGATACCGCCGTCCCTGGCGCAGGCGGCGGTGGAGGTAGTTTTCGTCGAAGCCGGCGATCTGGACGAGCTTGACCGGATCGGTGATGATGAGGTGGCCGCGCCGGATCTCCATCGCCCCCGTGCCGCGCAATTGCTTCAGCACGCGGTTGATGTGCACCGGCGTCATGCCGAGCGCATCGGCCAGGATGATCTGCGACAGCGGCAGGTCTATCTGCCGATCGGCGGAGTCGCCGATCACATAGGCGCGAAGATAGAGCTCGCACATCAGGTGGGCCAGCCGCTCCAGACTGCTGCGCCGGCCCATGCTGACGATCCACGAGCGCAGGATGCCCTCGTCCACCAGTTGGGCGATATAGAGGGCGCGCGCGATGTTGGGATGGGCCTCCAGCAGGGCGTCCATCTCCTCGCGCGGGATGGTGGCGACCTTGGCGTCGGTGATGGTCTGGATGCTGTGGTCCATCTCGGACAGCATCCCGATATGCAGGTCGCAGCAGTCCCCCGGAATCAGGAAGGCGGTAATCTGGCGCGTGCCGGCCGGCAGAATCTTGTAGCGGCAACCCCAGCCGTCCAGCATCACGAAGACCGGCCCCGGCTGATCCCCCTCCCGGATCAGGTCCTGCTTGCCGCCATAGTCGCGCGGCGCGGCCGTGACAGCTTCAAGCGCCGCGACATCGGCCCGGCTCAGCTCCGCAAACCCCTTCAGCTTTTCAGCAAACCGATTGCTCATAAAGCCATTGTGCCACAGCTCGGGGGGGGGGCAAAATTGCCTTTAGTTATTATAGAATATTGATCTGTCTTGTAGAAGTCGCCGGAAGGACGCGCTATGCAGGTCACATCGTCGACCTTTTAACCCTAGGCGCCGGCGGCCGGGAGACAAAGCGTACTCTCGCCTAGCTGAAGGTCCCCCCCCCCCCCCCATGTCATTGGAACCCCCTGTAAGTTCAGCCCGCGACGCCGCGCCAGACGGGGTCGGCCAGGGGCAGGCCGCCCTGTTCCTCGTGGAAAGCCTGATCCACGGCCTGGTGGCGCGCTCGATCCTCACCGTGGTCGAGGCGGTGGATATCATGGAGATCGCCCTCGACGCGCAGGTCGCCGTGGTCGATGCCGCCGCCGGCCCCAGCCTCGGCATGAGGGAGGCGGTCACGGTGCTATCCGGCCTCGTCGGCAGCCTCAGGCTGGACCTCGCCGAGTAGGGCCGGTCGGGACGCAGGGGGGATGTTCCGTTTCCGCCGCCGCACCCCATATCCTCGCCAGAGGAGACGGCCATGTCGAACACCACCGAGCGCGCGGTCCTGGCGGGGGGATGCTTCTGGGGGATGCAGGACCTGCTGCGGCGCTATCGCGGCGTGATCTCCACCCGCGTCGGCTACAGCGGCGACGAGGCCACGCCGAACGCCACCTATCGTCGGCACGGCGACCATGCCGAGGCGATCGAGATCGTGTTCGACCCCTCCGTGATCAGCTATCGCGAAATCCTCGAATGGTTCTTCCAGATCCACGACCCCACCACGCGCAACCGGCAGGGTAACGATCTCGGCCGCAGCTACCGCTCCGCCATCTACTACGCCAGTCCCGAGCAGAAGCGCACGGCGGAGGAGACCATCGCCGATGTGGAGGCTTCCAGGCTGTGGCCGGGCAAGGTGGTCACCGAGGTCGAGCCGGTGGGCGCCTTCTGGGAGGCCGAGCCGGAGCACCAGGACTATCTGGAGCGCATCCCGAACGGCTATACCTGCCACTTCCCGCGCCCCGGCTGGAAACTGCCTCACCGCGCCGCCGCCCAATAGCTGCAGCGCCTGAGAGCGCCCTACCCTTCCACCGTATCGCCCCAGCCGGCGCGGCGCACGGCGCGGTAGGCGTCCTTGTGGCGCCGGGCAACGCGGCGAAGCGCCAGCGCGCCGGAGGGTTCGCACAGCTTGAGCGAAACCGCCGCCTTGTCCGCCCCCGGCGGGGCCAGCACGCGCGCCCGAGCCGGCGTCACCGCTATTGAAGGGCGGACCACGGCGAGATAGGCGAACTTCTCGTCCTCGAACGGGGCGTCGGCGGCCTTCAGCCGGCGGTGGGCGCGCGAGCGCGGCAGGCGCTGGGCGAAGTGGCACCAGTCCGGCGCGGCCAGCGGACAGGGCGCATGATGCGGACAAGGGGCGACCACGATGGCGCCCCGGTCGATCAACCGGACCCGGATCGTTATCAACCGCGCCCAGGCCGCGGGCGTCCCCGGCTCGACCATCACCAGCGCGCCGCGCGCCGCCGCCCACATCCGCTCGGCCAGGGACAGCGCGGCGGTATCGTCGAGTTCGGTAAGAACGTAGGCGGCGACCACCAGCGACGCGCTGGGGATATTGGCGTCCCTCCCCGCCAAGTCGATGACGTCATACGCCCGCTGTACGCCCGTTTCGCTGAGCAGCGCGCCGGCGAGGGTCAGAAGCGTAGGGTTGTTATCCAGCAGGCGGGTCCGTTCGATACCGTCGAAGGCGTCGAGCGCCGCCCAGCTCGCCGTGCCCGGCCCACAGCCGACATCGGTCACCGTCGTGGGGGCGAAATCCGGGGCGCGCTCGGTCAGCGCCTCCAGCGCCGCGCGCACGGCGGCATAGGTGGCCGGCATCCGCGTCAGGGCATAGGCCAGGGCGTCGTCCCCGGTCAGGATCGCGTGGCGCGACCCGCCGCCGGAACGATAGTGCCGGGAGATCGCCTGCGCCCGCCGCGTCAGGTCGAGGCTCGACCTGCCCTCGGCCAGGGCTTCGAGCGCGGCGGACAGGGAAGCGGGCAGGGCCGGGTTCATGGCGCCCTTCTAATCCTCCCGCTCGCAGAGGTGGAGGGGGACCGCGTGAAACGCGGTGGAGGGGCGACGCCGCCGCCTTGTAACTATCCTGCCAATGTCGCGCAGCCCCCTCCGTCACGGCGGGTATTCCCGCCGCGCCACCTCTCAGCTGCGCAGGGGAGGAGGTCCTGACTCCTCCCCCTCATCGAGGGGAGGAAAACTAGGCCGCCAGTCCCGCCTCTATCATCAACGACTTCACCGCCTGGATCGCCTCGGGCTGGGCGGCGAGCTGGGCGCGGATGTCGGGCGCCTTGAGCAGGCGCAGCACCTCGGCCTTGGCGCGGTCCGCCACGGGGCCGAGCGGCCCGGCCTCGCCCACCGCCAGACGCAGCAGGAGGGTCAGGCGCGGCGGCAGCGGCGCTTCGGACCGGCCGATCAGGGCGACCAGCTTGGCGTCCTGCTCCACCCAGGCGCCCACCTCGCCGATCTTGGCGAAGCACTCGCGCGTTTCGGTCTCGGGCAGGCCGGCGCGGCGGATACCCCGCTGCAGCTCCGCCAGGGCGGCGAGCTTGGCCGGGGCCGAGCCGACGCCGTTGCGGATTTCCTTCTCGAAGCGGAGCGCGCCGACCGCGGCGGTGATCCAGCGCGCGGCGGCCCGCTTGTTCACCGCGCCGGCCACGTTCTCCGCCAGGCGGATCAGCGCCTCGATCTCGGCCACCGCGCTCGGCCGGTCCGCCAGATAGAGCGAGACAAAATCGCCGCCGACCAGGGTCTTGGAGCGCTCCACGAAGGCCGCCTGCACCTCCTCCAGCGGCAGGACGCGGGGGGCGGAGGCGGTGAGCGCCATGGCCAGGGCGCGCAGGACGTCGATCTCGCCCTCCGCATCGGTGGGGCGCAGGCGGCGCGGCCCGGTCAGCTCCTGCAACACCCGCCGGGCCAGGCTGGCGCGCACATTGTCGAAGGCGTCGCGCTGCAGCCAGCCGGCCAGACGCGCGGCCTCGCCCTGCAGCGGCGGCATGAACCGGTTCAGGCCCGGATCGAAATTCAGCAGCGCCCCGACCTCGGCGTCGGCGGCCATGCGGGTCAGCGCCGCCATGGCCCCGCCGGGGTCGAGCTCGGGTCCGACCAGTTCGGCCAGGCTGTTCTTCACCGCCACGATCTCGCTCAGCGGCTGTTCCAGCACGTGCAGGGCGAGGCCCCGCGCCCGCCCGGCCGCCGGCGCGGCCTCAGCGAGGTCCAGGATGCGCCCGACCTTGCCGCCCCAGCTGCGGCCCTCGGCCATGAAGGCGGCGACGCCCCCGCCCAGCAGATAGACGCGTTCCGGCTCGTCGCACAGGGCGTCGGCGGTGGCGGCGAAGGTGGCGAGGTCGATCCGGGGGAAGACGTTCTTGCGCCCGTCGCGCATCAGCCGCTCCACGGCCCGGTCGATCAGGGCCTGAAAGGTGCGGATCATCTCGTGGGTGGTCTTGCCGCGGGCCTGCGCCTCCGGCACGGCGAGCTTCTGCACCGCGTGCTGAATTTCGGTGCCGGAGGCGTCGAGCTGCTCCACCAGGTCCGGCCGGTGCAACAGCTCGAACGGCGTCACCGCCGAGCGGCGCAGCCAGCCTTCCAGCAGGCGCGCGATGCGCTGGCGCGCGTGGATGGAATAGAGGTCCTGCGGCGTGATGCAGAGCGGGCAGAGCTCCTCGTCGCGGACCTTGCGCTCCTTGGTGGAGTTCACCGCGCCCTTGGACATCAGGGTCAGGGTGGTGAACTCGCGGCTGTCCTCGTCCAGGCTCTCCTTGTTGACGCGGACGGCGGCGGCGCGGCCCTCGGCCAGCATCTCTTCGGCGGTCTCGAACGCCCGCGCCCGGTCCTCGGTGGCCAGCTCCAGCGCCCACGGCGCGTTCACCTTTCGCCGGATGAACAGCTCGAAATGCACCTGGGTCCGGCTCATGGCGCCAGACTGCCAGCATAGGCTTGCCATCCGCTTAACCGTACCGCGCGAACGCCCCGCCCCACCGTCGCCGCAAATCCTTGCTTCTCGGGGTAAACCTCACCATTTTTGACGGCCATGGCGAAGATCACCCTCATCGACGACGACGAAAACATCGTCGCATCCGTTTCCCTGGCGTTGGAAAGCCACGGCCACACGGTCAAGGCGCTGCACGACGGCGCCTCCGGCCTCGCTTCGCTGGAGCAGGATCCGCCCGATCTGGTCATCCTCGATGTGAAGATGCCGCGCATGGACGGGATGGAAGTGCTGCGCCGCCTGCGCCAGACCTCGGAGATGCCGGTCATCATGCTGACCTCCAAGGACGAGGAGATCGACGAGATCCTCGGCTTCAACCTCGGCGCCGACGACTATATCCACAAGCCCTTCTCCCAGCGCCTGCTGATCGAGCGGGTGAAGGCGGTGCTGCGCCGCGCCCGCGCCAACGAGGATGGCGAGGGCGACGACGCCAATCCGGCCCAGGCCTCGGCCCTGGCCGCGTCCAAGCCGCTGAAGCGCGGCAAGTTGACCCTGGACCCCGCCCGCCACGATTGCCTGTGGGACGGGCGCCCGGTGAAGCTGACCGTGACCGAGTTCCTGCTGCTGCAATCCCTGGCCCAGCGCCCCGGCTTCGTGAAGAGCCGCGACAACCTGATGGACGCCGCTTATGACGACCAGGTCTATGTGGACGATCGCACCATCGACAGCCACGTGAAGCGGATGCGCAAGAAGTTCCGCGTGGTCGATCCCGAGTTCGACGCCATCGAGACGCTGTACGGCGTGGGCTACCGATATCGGGAGACTTAACTATACCGCTGATCCCGGCGAATGCTGGGATGAGCGGAATGGGTGCGAACCTTCATACCACCGCGGATTTGAAGAGGTCCGGCGCGCCTTGCCCAGCTCCAGCACCGCTGAACCTGCCCGCCACCTGGGATTCACCCTGCCCGGATCGCGGCTCGGGCGGCTGATCCTGGCGCTGAACGTGCTGAGCCTGGCGATCCTGATCGGGGGGGCCCTGGCGCTGAACGAGTTCCGGCGCGGGCTGGTGGAGGCGAGCGTCACCACCCTCACCTCTCAGGGGCTGACCTACGCCAATCTGATCGACCAGTCGGCCACCACGCCCGATCCCGTCCCCGCGCTGGACGAGGGGCGGGCGGGCCGGATCATGAGCCTGCTGTTCCTGGCCAAGAACCAGCGCGTGCGCCTGTTCGACAGCCAGGGCCGCGCGCTGATCGACAGCGCCGACCTGACCGGGCAGATCGAGCAGCGCCCCCTGCCGCCGCCGCATCGGGCCGGCCGGCTGACGCTGCGCTGGCCCTGGCGGGCGCCGGCCGGAGCCGAAGCCGTCGCCGCGCACGGGAAGGCGAGCGCCGACCTGCAGCGCGAGATCGCCGCCGCCGCCGCCCACGGCCAGCCGGTGGGCGAGGTGCGGCTGGCCGACAACGGCGAGCAGGTGATCTCCGTCTCGGTGCCGATCCAGCGGGTGCAGGCGGTGCTGGGCGTACTGACGCTGGAGTCCGCCGGGGTGGACCAGATCGTCGCCGCCCAGCGCGCCGCGCTGCTGCCCTTCATTCTCATCGCCATCGCCGTCTCGCTGGGGTCCAGCCTGCTGCTCAACCTCCTCGTGGCCCAGCCGATCCGGCGGCTGTCGCGCGCCGCCGACGCCGTGCGCCTGTCGCGGGTGCGCACCATGTCGCTGCCCGACCTCGCCGGCCGCGACGACGAGGTGGGCGACCTGACCCGCTCGCTGGAGGCCATGACCGCCGCCCAGTCCGCCCGCATGGACGCGGTGGAGCATTTCGCCGCCGACGTCAGCCACGAGATCAAGAACCCTCTCACCTCCATGCGCTCGGCGGTGGAGACGCTGGAGCTGAATACGACGCCCCAGGCCCAGGCGCGGCTGCTGCCCATCCTGAAGAAGGATGTGGACCGGCTGGACCGGCTGATCACCGACATCTCCAACGCCTCGCGCCTGGACGCCGAACTCTCGCGCGAAACACCGCGGGCGGTGGATATCGGCCGGCTGCTGGTCGATCTGGCCGGCCTCTACGACGCCACCCGGCGGCCGGGCGAGGCTGCCGTGGTGTATTCCGGCCCGGGCGAACCCCTGCCGGTGCTGGGGCGGGAGGGGCCGCTCGGCCAGGTGTTCCGCAACCTGATCGACAACGCCCGCTCGTTCAGTCCGGCGGAGGGGACGGTGCGCATCGCCGCCAAGCGCGGGCCGGGCCGACGCGTGGCGGCCACGGTGGAGGACGACGGGCCGGGCCTGCCGCCCGACAACCTAGAAAGTGTGTTCGAGCGCTTCTACACCGAGCGGCCGAAGGCCCATCCCGCCCAGCAGTCCGGCGGGGCCAGCGGCAGTGGGCATTCGGGCCTCGGCCTGTCCATCGCCCGCCAGATCGTCGAGGCCCACGGCGGGCGCATCTACGCCCAGAACCGCATGGACGGCGAGGCCGTGCAGGGCGCCCGCTTCGTGGTCGAACTGCCGGAGGCGGGGTGATCCTCCACGCCACCCTCGTCGCCGACCGGGTGGAGGGCCACTGGCGCGGGGCGCTGATCCGCGGCCCCTCGGGCGCCGGCAAGTCCACCCTGGCGCTGCGCTGCCTTCAGCTCGGTCTTCGGCTGGTGGCGGACGACCGGGTAGTGGTCTGGCGCTCCGCCGGGGCGCTCTATGGCAAGGCCCCCGCGCCGCTGGCCGGGCTGATCGAGGTGCGCGGCGTCGGCGTCCTGCCCGCGCCGCCCGCCCTGACCCTGTGCCGGATCGCGCTGGTGATCGACCTCGGCTCGGCCGGCGAGCGGCTGCCCGAGCCCGCCACCCGGACGGTAGCCGAGGTCGCGATTGCCGGGCTCGACCTCCTCGCGGACGACCCGCACGCCGCCCTGCGGCTCCGCGCCGCCCTCGCTGCACCGCGGCATGGGCTTTGACTCCGGCGCCAACCGGCGTATCACGCCGCCTCGGGCGCGTGGGCCATGGGGTCCGCAAGGGGATCGAATGATCGGTCTGGTGATCGTCACCCACGGCAGTCTGGCGCAGGAGTTCATCCTGGCCATGGAGCACGTGGTGGGGCCGCAGCGCGGCGTGCGCGCCATCTGCATCGGCCCCGAGGACGACATGGAGCGCCGCCGCGCCGACATCGTGGCCGCCGCGCGGGAGGTGGACGACGGCGCGGGGGTGATCCTGCTCACCGACATGTTCGGAGGCACCCCCTCGAACCTGGCCATCTCGGTGATGGACGAGACCCACGCCGAGGTGATCGCCGGGCTGAACCTGCCCATGCTGATCAAGCTGGCCTCGATCCGCGAGCGCGCCGACCTCGCCACCGTGGTCGATCACGCCCAGCAGGCGGGCAAGAAATACATCTCCGTCGCCTCCTACGTCCTGGCCGGAGAGAAGTAGGCGTGGCTCTTATCCGGACGGTGGAGGTGATCAACGAGCGGGGGCTGCACGCCCGCGCCTCGGCCAAGTTCGTCAAGCTGGCCTCCACCTTCGACGCCGAGGTCAAGGTGACGCGCGAGGACGCCACCGTGGACGCCCAATCGATCATGGGCCTGATGATGCTGGCCGCCGGCCCCGGCTGCACCATCGAGATCGAAGCCTCCGGCCCCGACGCCGCAGGCGCCCTCGACGCCCTGACCCGGCTGGTCGAAGACCGCTTCGACGAGGAGCGGTAGCTGAGGCGCTAAGTCGACTATTCGCCAGTCCGGTCTCGGCAAACCCAGTTTCAGGACACCCACCCGGTAGACGGTTAAGTCGATGCGGCCGCAGTCGCTCGTCCCACGCAACAAATCCGCGCCGGTCCCGTTCTTCCGCCGACTTTTCGGAGGCAGGACGATGACGAAATCAGACGGTAACGGCGTTTCGCGGCGGGGCATGGTGGGCGCGGCGGGGCTTGGATTGGCGGCTACGGCCACGGCTTCGGGCGCCTCGGCCCAGCCTGCGCAGGCTCCGGCCGCGGCGCCCTTCGTCGATCCCACCACCAAATATCCCAAGCCCCCGTTCGAGCGGCAGTCGCAGCCGTGGCCGGGCCTGGCCGGGCACATGACCCCGCGCCCCGACCACGGCGAGACCAGCTACAGGGGCTCCGGCCGGCTGGCGGGACGCAAGGCGCTGATCACCGGCGGCGATTCCGGCATGGGTCGCGCCGCCGCCATCGCCTATGCCCGCGAGGGGGCGGACGTGGCCATCAACTACCTGCCGGCCGAAGAGCCTGACGCCCGCGAGGTGATCGCCCTGATCAAGGCCGAGGGCCGGACCGGCGTGGCTATCCCCGGCGATATCCGCAACGAAGCCTTCTGCCAGGAACTGGTGGCGCGAGCGGTGCGCGGGCTCGGCGGCCTCGACATCGTGGTCAACAACGCCGGACGCCAGCAGACGCACGCCTCGATCATGGACATCTCCACCGACCAGTTCGACTGGACCATGAAGACCAACATCTATGCGCCGTTCTGGATTATCAAGGCGGCGCTGCCGCACCTTAAGCCGGGCTCGGCCATTATCGGCACCACCTCCGAGCAGGCCACCGATCCGTCTGAGGACCTGTACGACTACGCCCAGACCAAGGCGGCGACCACCAACTATGTTCACTCGTTGGCCAAACAACTGGCCCCGCGCGGCATCCGCGTCAACGGCGTGGCGCCGGGTCCGATCTGGACGCCGCTGCAGGTCTCGGGCGGCGCGACGCAGGAAAAACTGCAGAATTTCGGGGGAGAAACCCCGATGAAACGGCCGGGCCAGCCGGCGGAGCTCGCCTCCATCTATGTGCAGCTCGCCGCCAACGACGCCAGCTACACTACCGGAAACATCTACAGCGCCGGCGGCGGCAAGGGTCAGCCGTAAGCGCGGCGATCGCCGGGGAAATTCCTGCGCCTGTCCGACCGGATACCGCGTGACGGATACTCATCCCGTCCTCGCTCCTGGTAAGGGTGCGTCGCGCGCCGGCCTGAGGCACGGGTGGGGATGCGGTCGAGCGGGTTTGTTCCGCCCCCTCAGCTGAGGGGTCGAACCAGAGGGCGAGGTCGAAACTCGTCCATCGCGTCCAAACGGTGGGTGCGCCCGTGTTCGGGGCCGTCGGTCAGGGCCGAAATGTACGCCCGCGCGCCGACGCCTGAAGTCGAAACGGCCGCCGGGGCGCGGACAACGGCGTCACCCTATCGCGTACTACCCACGCCGGCGCTTGCGCCCGCGCCCCGCCTTGCCACACCCCCTCGCAGCCCGTGGCCGTCGAGGCTGCATCGCCATGGAGGCTCCATGCCCAAGCCCATCGTCTATCGCCGACCTGCGCGCACGCGCGGCTCCCGTGGGGGCCGGTTACCGAAACGCGAGCGGCCGGCGGAGGAATACAGCGCCGAAGAGGAGGCGAGGATCGACGAACTGATTGACCGCCGTTTCAGCGCCATCGCCAACAATCTGCGGCGCCGCGGCCTTTTCAACGCGATCATCACCATGATGGACCCGACGCACGTGCCGGTGATCGAAGGGCCGGACTGGACGCCTGACTGTCCCGATTGGCAACCGTACTGTGGCGAGCACGGCGACCCCGATCCGGCCGAGGAGCGTTCGTGGAGGTGACGCGGTCCGACGGGATGGACCCAAGCCGGGGGTAGTCGCTAACGGGACAATGCTCTAAAGCGCGCGCGACTTTCCACCGCGCCGCCGCCCCATACGAAGGACCCGCCATGGCCGACCCGAACCTGCCCTCGGGCGCCCCCAAGAGGGGTTCCGTAAACAAGGTGGTGCTGGCTTATTCCGGCGGGCTCGACACCTCGATCATCCTGAAGTGGCTGCAGACCGAATACGGGGCGGAGGTGGTCACCTTCACCGCCGACCTCGGCCAGGGCGGCGAGATCGAGCCGGCCCGCGCCAAGGCGCTGGCGGCGGGGGTGAAGGCGGAGAACATCTTCATCGAGGACGTGCGCGAGGAGTTCGTGCGCGACTACGTCTTTCCCATGTTCCGCGCCAACACGGTCTATGAGGGGCAGTACCTGCTCGGCACCTCTATCGCCCGGCCGCTGATCGCCAAGCGCCAGATCGAGATCGCCCGCCGCGTCGGCGCCGACGCGGTCAGCCACGGCGCCACCGGCAAGGGCAACGACCAGGTGCGCTTCGAGCTCGGCTATTACGCGCTGGAGCCCGATATCCGGGTGATCGCGCCTTGGCGGGAATGGGACTTCAAGAGCCGCGAGGCCCTGCTGGACTTCGCCGAGAAGCACCAGATCCAGATCAGCAAGGACAAGCGCGGCGAGAGCCCGTTCAGCGTCGACGCCAACCTGCTGCACTCCTCCTCCGAGGGCAAGGTGCTGGAGGACCCGGCGGTGGAGGCCCCCGAGTTCGTCTATCAGCGCACGATCGCGCCGGAGGATGCGCCAGACAAAGCCCACGTGTTCACTCTGGACTTCGAGGGCGGCGATCCCGTGGCCATCGACGGGGAACGCCTGTCGCCGGCCGCCCTGCTCACCAAGCTCAACCAACTCGGCCACGACAACGGCGTGGGGCGGCTCGATCTCGTGGAGAACCGCTTCGTCGGCATGAAGTCGCGCGGCGTATACGAGACGCCGGGCGGCACGATCCTGCTGGCCGCGCACCGGGGCATGGAGTCGATCACACTGGATCGCGGCTCCATGCACCTGAAGGACGAGCTGATGCCGAATTACGCGTCCCTGATCTATAACGGCTTCTGGTTTGCCCCGGAGCGCGAGATGCTGCAGGCGGCCATCGACCACTCGCAGCGTCTGGTCACCGGGCAGGTGCGGGTGAAGCTCTACAAGGGCAACGTCACCGTCATCGGCCGCACCTCGCCCTATTCCCTCTACGACCAGGACCTCGTGACCTTCGAGGAGGGCAAGGTGGCCTACGACCACCGCGACGCCGCCGGCTTCATCAAACTCAACGCCCTCCGCCTCCGCGTCGCCGCCAAGCGCGATCAAAGGAGCCGGTGAGGAAAAAGCCGCGCATCCCCGTCCGGGACCCGCTTCAAGCCTCATTCACCGCCGTCGCCCGATCCCCCAGCAGGGCCGGTTCAAAGATCAGGGCGCAGATCAGGGTCCAGATCAGGGAGATCATCAGGATCTTGCCCATGCTGGCCGTGCCGGGATGGCTGGACAGCATCAGGGCGCCGAAGGCCGCGCCGGTGGTCAGGGCGCTGAAGAACACCGCCCGCGCCAGGCTGGACTGCAACAGCTCCCGCGCCCCATCGCGCCAGGCCATGACGAAATAGATGTGGAAGGCCACGCCCACGCCGAACAGCAGCGGGAAGGCGATGATGTTGGCGAAGTTGATCGACTGGCCGATCACCACGCAGGTTCCGAGCGTCAGGAAGATCGACAGGATGATCGGCGCCAGGGTGAACGCCACCTCGCGCACGCTGCGCAGCACCACCAGCAGCAAGACCGTGATCGCCACGAACGAGAGGACGCCGGCCTCGATGAAGGCCAGCGAAATGGTGTTTCCCGCCTCCTGGATGGAGATGGGGCCGCCTGAGGCGTTGGGCGCGAGGGCGCGCACGGCTCTGGAGAAGCGCACCAGATTGGCGTTGTCCTGCCCGCCCTTGGGGAACACCTGGATGCGGGCCTGGCCGGCGCTCGACACCCAGTCGGCCTTCAGCGGGGCCGGGAGGCTCGCCGGCGTCGCCGGTTCGGCCTGAAGCAGGGCGCGGACCTGATCCAGCAGGGTGTTCAGCGGCAGGGTCAGGGTCTGCGTCGCCTGGGCGCGCAGGGCGGGCGAACCGTTCGCCAGGGCCAAGAGCGCGCTCGACAGGCGTCTGGCGTCGCGGGCGGCCTTGTCCGTCCCGGTGGCGACCTCGCCGAGCGCGGCGGCGGTCTGGCGCAGGCTCGCCACATCCTGCGCATCGCTGGGCGCCGGTTGCAGGTCGAAGGGATTAAGCGTGGGGTCGAGCAGGGCGGCGGCGTCCTGGATCGCCGCCAGCTTGGGCGGCTGATCCTCCGGCACAAAGCTGGACAGGGTCACCGCCTGGGCGACCTGCGGGAGGGCGGAAAGGCGGCGCGCCAGGGCGTCGGCGGCGGCGAGGCTCGGGGTCAAAACGTCGATGGTGTTGGGCTGCTGGTTCGGGTCGCGCATCAGGGCGTTCAGCGTCGACACGGCCTCGCCGCGCGGATTCTTCAGATGCAGCGGGTTGAAGTCGAACCGGACCCACAAGAGCGAGACAATGCTGGCGACCATGGCGATGACGAAGGCCCACAGCACCAGGCTCCTGCGGCGGACCAGGAACCGGTCGAGCGGCGCCAGCGCCCGATTGCCGACCTCCTGCGTCTGCCTTGGCGTCCGCAGCAGCACCAGGAGGGCGGGGAGCAGGGTCAACGCCAGGCCGATGGCGATCACCATGCCCAGCCCGGCGATCACGCCGAGTTCGGACACGCCGATGTATTTGGTGGGCAGGAAGGTGAAGAAGCCGAGGGTGATGGCGGTGGCGGCCAGCACGAGCGCGCCGCCGACGCCGCCCGCCGCCCGCGTCAGCGCCACGCGAATGTCAGGCTCCACAAGCCGTTCGGCGCGGAAGCGGACGCTGAGCTGGATGCCGAAATCCACCCCCAGCCCGACGAACAGCGGGATGAAGGCGACGGAGATCAGGTTGAACCGGTGCACGGCGAGGAGCCCCACCGCCGCGGTCATGACCAGGCCGGCGAAGGTCGAGGCCAGGATGGCCAGCATGATGCGCACCGAACGCACCGCCAGCCACAGCATGATCAGCATGGCCCCGAGCATGGCGCCGCCCACCAGCCACGCCCTGTCGGAGAGGGAGGCGAACTCCTCGTCCGACAGCGGCACCGAGCCGGTCAGCCGCACGCTCACCCCATGGGCGGGACCCAGCGCCAGGCGACGCGCGGCGGCGTGGATGGCGTCGCCGGCGTCGGCGCCGGGGGTCAGGTCGCCATAGTTCAGCTTAGGCTTCACCAGGATGAACCGTCGCAGCGGCGCCGTCAGCCCGCCGCCCGCGCCGCCCTGGTCCAGCATGGACTGCCAGGAGAAGTAGGTCGGCCGCTTCTGCGCCACGCCCTCCAGCGCGTCGGCGAAGGCGCCCATCGGGCCGTCCACGGCGGCCAGCGTGGTCTGGCCCGCCTTCACCCCGGCGGCCAGGGTCGACAGGCTGGTCATCACCCCGCGCAGGCTGGGGTCGGCGGCCATGGGGCCGAGGAAGGGCTGCGCCTTGAGAAGTTGGTCGGTGGTCGCCTTCACCTCGGCGGGGGACTGGAACAGCAGGCCCTCCTTGGCGAAGAACGGCCCGCCGTCGGGGCGCTCCACCCGCGTGAAGTGGCGCGTATCGGCGGCGAGGGCGGCGGTCAGCCTGGCTGTGGCGGCTTCGGCCAGCTCCGGCGTCTGGCCATCCACCACCACCAGCGTCGTGTCGGTGTTCTGTGGAAAGGCTCTGTCCATGGCTGCCTGGTTGCGCCGCCAGTCCACATCCGGCGCGATCAGCGCCTCGGTATCGGTGCTCATGGCGAAGTTGCGACCGGCATAGATCAGGGCCAGGGCGCAGAGCAGGGCGCTCACCACCACCACGACCCAGGGCCTGCGGCCGCTCCACCCTACCAGCCGGGTGATCGGCGTGATGCGATCAGCCACGCGGGGGTTCGCCACGGTCAAGATCGGGGTCCATGGGCGCAGCAAACCCGGATTGGGTGGGGAAGTCTAATGCTTTGCAAAGGTCCCGGATCAGCTCCGCGAGCTTTCCGGGATGACGGCATATGTGCGGCGGCTCAGCCCCGGTCGCCGGAATTGATGGTCAGGCGCGGCTTCAGCAGGTTCAGCTTGCGGCGCAGATCGTGCACCTGCGAGGCCGACACCGGCGCGGCCTGGTTGCCCCAGCTGTTGCGGATATAGGTGGAGACGTCGGCGATCTCCTGGTCGCCGAGCTTCCAGGCGAAGCTCGGCATGGACAGGGGCGTCGGCCGGGTGGGCGAGGGCCCGGTGCGCGTTCCGGCCAGGATCAGGTGCTCCAGCCCGGTGGGGTCGTCCTGCTGCAGCATGGCGTCGTGGCCGAGTGGAGGGAAGAAGCGCGGCTGGCCCACCCCGTTCTCCAGATGGCAGGCGGTGCAGGCGTCGGAATAGATCGCCGCGCCGCGCTGCATCACGGCGGCGTCGGGGGCCGGAGGCGCGGGCTCTGGGCCGGCGGGCAGGCCCTTGAGATAGACGGCGATGGCGTGACGGTCCTGATCGGTCATCAGCGAGGTGGAAAAGGCCACCACCTCGGCCATGGAGCCGCCGGCGCCGGCGCGGGCGTTGCGGCCGGTCTTCAGGTATTCGGTGATGTCGTCCACGCTCCAGCCGCCAAGGCCGGTGCGCACGGCCCCGGTGAGGTTGGGCGCGGTCCAGTTGTCCAGCACACCGCCCTGCAGGTCGTGGCCGGATCGGTCGGCGCTGAGCAGGTTCTTGGGCGTATGGCAGGCGCCGCAGTGGCCATAGCCCTGCACGATATAGGCGCCCCGGTTCCACTCCGCCGACTGGTTCGGGTCCGGCCTGAAGTCGGCCGGCTTGAAGAACAGCAGGTTCCAGCCCTTGATCATGAAACGGATGTTGAGCGGGAAGGGCAGGCGGTTGGCGGGGGGTGAATAGTGCGCCGCCGGCGTGGTCTTCAGATAAGCCAGCACGGCGTCGTCGTCGGCCCGGCTGGCCTTACTGAACCAGACATAGGGCAGGGCGGGATAGAGGTTCACGCCCTGATCGTCATGGCCGTCGTGCATGGCTTGGTAGAACTGGTCCGCCGTCCAGTTGCCGATGCCGGTCTCCTTGTCGGCGGTGATGTTGGCCGAATAGATCGTGCCGAACGGGGTGTTGAGGCCGAGTCCCCCCGCCAGCGGCGCGCCGCCCGGCCGCAGGTGGCAGGACATGCAGTCGCCGACGATGGTCAGATACTGGCCGCGCCGCACCTGATCGGCGTTGGGCGTGGTGTCCGGGATCGGCCGCGACAGGGTGGCTGCGGGATTGACCGCCATGCTCGGGTGCGCAGGCAGGGGCGGCGGGGCCTGACTGGCGGCGAGGCCGGCCACGGCCAGGGCGCCCACGGCGGCGCCGAGGCCAAGCAGCACGGTCTGGAGGCGGGTGATGCGCGCCATCGGCCTAGGCCTGCACAAGGGCGCCGGGCGCCTTCAGGTATTGCGCCTTGATCGCCGCCGCGGCGTGATAGGTGAGCGCCGCCACGGTGCCCGTGGGGTTGTAGCCGGCGTTCTGGGGAAAGGCGCCGGAGCCAAGGGAGAACACATTGGGCACATCCCACACCTGCAGGTACTTGTTCACCGCGCTGGTCTTGGGATCGTCGCCCATGATCGCCCCGCCGGTATTGTGGGTGGTCTGATAGGGGGTCACGCTCCATGAGCCCGTGCGCCGGTTCAGCTTGATCTCGCGCGGGTTCATGGCCCGCGCCACCTCCGCCGCCCGGTCGGTAAGATAGTCCGACATCCTGTGTTCGTTGTCGGTGAAGTCGAAGGTCATGCGCAGCATCGGCCGGCCGTGGACGTCGCGATAGGTGGGGTCGAGGTCGAGATAGTTGCCGCGATGGCTCATGCAGGCGCCGTGGACGCTGATGGAGAACGAGCGAAGGTAGTTCTTCGCCGCCGCGTGCTTCCACGCCGCGCCCCAGGCGGGCGTGCCCTCGGGCGTGTAGATCATCTCGATTGGGCGCCCGCCGGTGATCATGCCGGCGATGTAGCCGCCGCCGATGAAGCCGAGGCCGGAGTGGTCGAAATTGTCGCCGTTATAGTCGTCGATCACCGTGGCCAGGGCGCCCGCGCCGATGAACGGGTTCAGGAGCTTGTCGTCGAAGAAGGCGTTCACGGATGACATGGTCTGATAGGCGTAGTTCTTGCCCACCACGCCGTCGCCGGTCCTGGGATCGTAGGGCCGGCCGATGCCGGACAGCAGCATCAGCCGCACGTTCTGCAGCACATAGGCCGAGAGGATCACCATCTCCGCCGGCTGGAAGAACTCTTCGCCCGCGCTGTTCACATAGGTGACGCCGGTGGCGCGCTTGCGGTCGGGGGTCAGCTCCACCTTCAACACCTCGCACTCGGTCTTGAGGGTGAAATTTGGCTTGGTCATCAGATAGGGCAGCACGGTGGTCTGCGGGCTGGCCTTGGAATAGTTGCCGCAGCCGAACTTCTCGCAGAAGCCGCAATAGGTGCACGCCCCCATCTGCACCCCGAGCGGATTGGTGTAGGGCCGCGACATGTTGCCGGCGGGATGAGGAAAGGGATGCTTGCCGAGCGAGGCGGCGGCCTGGCCGAACAGGGTCGGGCCATAGGTCTGGGCCATGGGCGGGTTGGGGTATTCGGCCGAGCGCCTGCCCTCGAACGGGTTGCCGCCGGTCTGGATCTGCCCGTTCAGATTGCCGGCCTTGCCGCACGTGCCGCACAGCTTGTCGAAGGCGTCGTAGTGCGGCTCCAGCTCGTCATAGGTGACGCCCCAGTCCTGCACCGACAGGTCATAGTCGGTGACGGCCTTGTCGCCATAGCGTTGCTGGTTGTGGCTCCTGGCCTGGAAGTCGGAGGGCAGGAAGCGCCAGATCTGGCCGTTCCAGTGCACCCCGCCCGACCCGACGCCGGTGCCGAGCAGGAACGAGCCCAGATGGCGCATGGGCAGGGCGGTCTGGCTCTGGTCGTTGCGGATGGTCAGCGTGTCGTAGGTGACGTTCTGGAACAGGTGGTGGCGCCACATGTAGCGGAGTTCGTCCTGCGCAAAGCCGGTGGCGAAATCGGTGGCCGTATCGCGCCAGGGGCCGCGCTCCAGCGCCACCACGTTCAGGCCGGCGTCGCAGAGCTGCTGACCCATGATGGCTCCGGTCCAGCCGAACCCCACCAGCACCGCATCGACGGGTTTCAGGGTGGTGGTCACGACTTGGACCCCGTCCAGCCCGCGCGGCCCATGGAACCGACGGGAGGATAGGGAACCCGCTCGCCGTGGCGGGTGACCCATTCCTTGTAGTCGTAGTGGGCGCCGGGAAAGCCGATCATCTTCCACGCCCCCATGTCCTTGTTGCCGCCATAGAGGGGGTCGGAGAAATAGCCCTCCTTGGTGTTCTGCAGCAGCATGGTGAAGAACGACTTGGCGTCGACCCCGCCGTCCAGCTTCACCGCGCCGCTCTCCAGGCCCTTCAGCACCTTGTCCTGATCGGCGACCGCCAGCTTGGAAAAGGCCGCGCCCCTGAAATTGGCCGAGACGTAGCGCTCGATGGCGGCGATGGCGGCGCGGTAAAGCTGGGCGGGATTAAAGCGACTTTGATAGCCCTGCTCCGGCGTGCCCTTGGCCCAGGGGCCGCCGAGGAAATAGTGGTCGCCCTGACCGAAGGGACCGGCCAGTTGCCGGTCGAGGAAGAAGGGTACGCCGGCCTCCGCCGCGCCCGGCCCCACCGCATCGTCGGGGATCAGGCGCGAGACCACGGCGGTGATGAAGGTCGCCTCCGCGGCGGTGAAGAAGCGGTAGTCGGTTCCGCTGACGCCGGGCGGCGAGTCGGCCGCGCCCTCTTCCCACGGCATGACGCTGTTGAAGGTCTGGGGCGGCGCGCCGAGTTCGCCGTCGTGGATCGCCGCGGCGGTGGCCGCCACCGCGCTCGCCGATCCGGCCACCGCGCTCCCGAGCAGGAAACGACGCCGATCGACGTTCAGCCTGGCCATGACCCACCCTGTCTGCAGCTAACGGTGGCGTAACGGCCCATCCCAACGGTCGATCCGCCGCGCGTAGAATTTTGTCGAACGCGGGTACCCCTTGGCCTTCGCCGGGATGAGCGGAACGGAAGGGTGGTCCACGGCTATGAAAACGGAGTCATGACCATAGCTTAACGTGACGATGGGGGGCGGCGAGGCGATCATCGGGTCACCTCACCGACGGAGCCTCACATGCTGGCCAAAGCCGCTACCCTCGCCGTCCTGGCCGCGCTGATCGCCGCGCCGGCCTTCGCCCAGGAGGATCGCGCGCCAGCGCCACCCGCCTCGCCGCCCGGCCCCGGCGGCCACTCGGTCTGGATCGAGGACGGGGAGGTGATGCACTGGGACGCGATGTCGCCCGAGCGGCGCGCCCGGTTCGAGGCGAAGATGAAGGCGCTGGACGAAAAGCTCGCTCGTCTGAACGAACGGCTGAAAGCGGAAAACCTCGAGCGCCAGGCCCGCATCCGCGAGATCGTCGCCCACGCCAACGAACGCGCCCAGGCGGCGATGCAGCGCGCCCGGGCCGCGGAACTGTCGCCCGAGCGGACGAACGCCCGCACCGAACGCGCCGAAGCGGCGGCCAGACGCGCGGAGTATGCCGAGCTGTCGTCGGAGCGCATACGCGAGATCACCGAACGCGCCGAACGGCAGGTCGAGGCCGCGCAACGCACGGTCGAGGCTCTGCGCCCCAGGCTGGAAGCGATGCAGCGCGACCTGGAGCACCGGCCTATGGAGGGGGAGAACTAAAGGCCAGGAGAGCCTTCACCGCCGCTGGTCGAGCCAGTCCTTTACCGTGCGGTCCACCAGCGCCTCCGCGTCGTGCTGGACGAAGTGGCCGGCGGTGGGGATGAACAGCAGCGTGGTGTCCGCCGCCACGTGGTCCCAGGTGCCTGAGTGGCCGTCGGCCATCAGGGCGGTGTCCTTCATGCCGTGGATGACCAGCACCGGCGCCTTGATCGGCGGCACGTCCGGCGGCGACGGCGCGGCTGGATCGCCGGCGTTCCGGGGGTAGTTGGCCTTGTAATAGTTCAGCATGGCGGCGAAATCGGAGCGCTTGAACGCCGCCACATAGCCGGGCTTTTCCGCTGGATCCTTGACCCAGCCGGTCAGGCCTTCGGCGGTGAGCGCCTGCTCCGCCCCCTCCTTCTGGAAGTTGCGGGCGTACTGGCTGTTCTTCTGCTGGGCCGGGTCGGTGGCCATTTCGTGGGCGAAGGTGGTGGGGTGGGGCACGGCCATGATCACCAGCCGGTCCACCAGGTCCGGCCGGTTGATCGCCACCTGCCAGGCGATGGCCGCGCCCCAGTCGTGGCCGATGACGATGGCGCTGGTCCGCCCCTCCGCCTTGATGACGGCGGCGATGTCGGCGATCAGGTTGGGCATGGCGTAGGCGGCGACGCCGGCGGGTTTGTCGGAAAGATTATATCCCCGCAGGTCCACCGCAGCGGTACGATAGCGGTCGGCGCTGAGGGTCCGGATCAGGGGCTTCCAGGTGGCCCAGTAGTCGGGAAAGCCATGGATCATCACCACCAGCGGCCCCTGCCCCGCGGCGACGTAGTGGATCTTCACCCCGTGGTCGTCGGCATAGCGGTCCTCCAGCCGGGGCGCCGCCTGCGCGCCTGGGGCCATCACGCCAAGCGCCACCGCCGCCACCAGCGCACCGATCCGTTTCATCGCTCCCGCCTCCCCTCGCTCAGTCCCTCCGATATACATCCGCCAGGGTCGCAACTCGCCAGCTTTTTCGACGTCGGGCGAAGGAGGCCGCCGTCAACCCGAATGCGTTGCGAGAAAGGCGCGGATACGCCCGGCGTCGGCGCTCATGACGGGATTGTGGACGACCATGCCGAGTTCCGGCCGACCATCGACGGCGAAGGCGGAGAACTCCAGCTGCAGCGCGCCGAGTTCGGGATGGTGCAGGCGCTTCACACCGTCGGTATGCCCGCTGACGTCGTTGTCGCGCCACATCGCCTCGAACTCCGGGCTGAGCGCGGACAGCTCCTCCACCAGCTGCGCGATCTCTTCGGAGGCGCCGGCGCGCATGGCGTCGGCCCTGAACGCGCCCACCACATAGCGGGCCACACCGCGCCAATCCTCCTGGGCCGCCCGAACGCGCGCATCCGAGAACATCAGGCGCAGGATGTTGCGACCGCGGGGCGGCAGGGTGGCGTAGTCGAGGAGGAGCAGGGACGCCGCCCGGTTCCAGGCAATCACGTCCCAGGTCGCGGTCTTGATGATGGCGGGGCTCACCTCGAACGCATCCAGCACGCGCTGCAGGCGGGGCGTCACCCCATCCACCGCCTTGTAGCGGACCCCCGGCGGGCGGCCGAGACCGAGGATGAACAGGTGCTCCCGCTCCGGCTCGGTCAGCATCAGCCCGGCGGCGATACGGTCCAGCACGTCGGCGGAGGGCGCCCCGCCCCGGCCCTGCTCCAGCCAGGTGTACCAGGTCGGGCTGATGTTGGCGCGCTGGGCCACCTCCTCGCGGCGCAGGCCGGGGGTGCGCCGGCGCCCGCTGGGAAGGCCGAAGGCGGCCGGATCCATCCGGATGCGGCGATCCTTGAGGAAGGTCCCGAGGGTATTGTCGATCCTGGGCGGCATGGCGATCCTGTTAGGCGTTATACCCCGATAAGGTCACTACTATAACACGACGAAGTGCGCGCCTATACCCACGGCCGAAACAGACCAGGAGTGCTCCCATGCGTATCTTCCTCACCGGCGCCACCGGTTTCATTGGCTCGCACCTCGTCCCCGAACTGCTCGGCGCCGGGCACGAGGTGATCGGGCTGACGCGAACGGACGAAGGGGCGAAAGCCTTGGCCCAGGCTGGCGTGGAACCCTATCGCGGGACGCTGGAGGATCCGGAGGGCCTGCGCGCACCGGCGGCGCAGGCGGACGCGGTGATCCACACCGCCTTCGACCACGACTTCTCCAACTTCATGGCCAACTGCGAGAAGGACCGGCGCGTGATCCGCGCGCTGGGCGCGGCGCTGGCGGGGTCGGATCGCCCCTTCGTCATCACCTCGGGCACGGGCATGGGCGCCGGCGAACCCGGGCGCACCGCGACCGAGGATGTGATCGACACCGACAATCCGAATCCGCGCGTGGCGTCGGAACTGGCTGGAGCCGAGATGTCGGCGGCGGGGGTCAAGGTGGTGGTGGTGCGGCTGCCGCAGGTTCACGACACCCGCAAACAGGGCCTGATCTCGCCGCTCATCGAACTCGCGCGCGAGAAGGGCGTCTCGGCCTATGTGGGCGAGGGCCGCAACGGCTGGCCGGCGGCGCACGTCTCCGATGTGGCGCCGCTCTACAGGCTGGCCGTCGAGCAGGGCAACGCCGGCGAGCGCTTCCACGCCGTCGCCGAAGAGGCCGTTTCGGCCCGTGAGATCGCCACCGTCGTCGGAGCCGGGCTCGGCGTGCCGGTGGTCAGCCTGTCACCGGATCAGGTCGGCGAACACTTCGGCTGGCTCGGAATGTTCGTCGGGATGGACATGCCCGCCTCCAGCGCCTGGACGCGCCAGCGGCTCGGCTGGCGACCCGAGGGCCCCGGACTGATCGCCGACCTTCGGCAGATGGATTATGGGGCGGCCGAATAGGACGAGGAGGGAGGAAAGCCGCCAACCAGCTCCACGGTTGCGCGCGATCTGGACGACGCCCACTTGACCGTGGCCAAGCTCGCCCGGTTCGGGTTAGCCTGCGCGCCGCAGCGGTCCCCGGGGGCCGCGGAGGTGGGAGCATCCTTATGGATCCGTTGGTCGCCGTGGTCACCCTGGCCGCGCTCTTGTTCTATTTCACCACGGCCTTCGCCGTCGGAGGCGCGCGCCGCGCCTCGGGGATCGCGGCGCCGGCCATGACCGGCCATCCGCTGTTGGAGCGCGCCGTGCGGGTGCAGATCAACACCCTGGAATGGCTCCCCATCTTTCTGGTGACGCTCTGGCTGTTCGCCGTCTTCGTTCCGGAGCCGTACGGCCGCTGGGGCGGCACGATCCTGGGCGTGATCTGGATCGTCGGTCGCTATATCTACCAGACCGGCTACATGGCCGACCCCGCCAAGCGCAGCACCGGCTTCCTCACCCAGGCGCTGGCCTGTTCGGTTCTGTTCATCGGCGCGCTCGGCGGGGCGATCTGGAAGCTGATCCAGGGGGGCTGAGCAAAAGCTTCGCCGTTTCATCGCTGCAACAGCGCAACCTTGCGACGGTCACAGTCATTCGCCACGTTGAAGCCTCAGCGCCCGCGCCATGCGGGCCGCAGGTTCGCCCATGGAGTCGCCCATGAAGGGTTTCGCGCTCGCCGCCCTCGCCGCCGCCGCCACACTGACCCTGGCCGGCTGTGAGACCGCCACCCCCTATCAGCCGATCGACGCACACAACCCCACCGCGTCCGGCGGCTATTCCGAGCAACAGATCGAGTCCAACCGCTGGCGCATCAGCTTCGCGGGTAACTCGCTCACCTCGCGCGACACGGTGGAGCGTTATCTGCTCTATCGCTCGGCCGAATTGACCCTGGCGCAGGGCGGCGACTGGTTCGCCGCCAATGAGCGCCAGACCGACAAGGCCACCCAGACCTATGTGGACCCCTATTTCGGCGCCTATTGGGGTCCGCGCTGGGGCCTGTATCGCCGCGGTTACGGCTGGGGCTACGGCCGGTGGGGCGATCCGTTCTGGGGTCCGGGCTTCGGTCCGGGCCCCCTGGATGTGACGCAGATCAGCCAGTACCAGGCCTCGGCGGAAATCATCATCGGGCGAGGCCAAAAGCCTGCGGACCGCTCGGCCTTCGACGCCCGTTCGGTGATCGAGCATCTCGGGCCGACGATCCGGCGACCGACGGCGGGTTAAGCCGGGCCGGGCTCGGCGCCGGGAAAGTGACGCCTGCGTCATTTACCTTGACCTGACCTTGCCCATCGCGCAGGATATCGCCGACAAGTGACGGCGGTCGCCGACGACCGGCGCGACGCGTGACCCGAGGAGGATCGCATGGCCCACGACATGATCGCCGCAGAGGGCAAGCCTCTCGACGGCAACATCACCAAGGACGCGATGTACGACGCGGTGGCGCCGGACGACTTCGAGTCGATGCTCGAACTCGACCGCTACGGCAATCGCACCAACGCCTTCGACAGGATCATCTCCGCCACCCACGACCACTTCTGGGACCCGCTGGACGCCAAATATATCGACTTCTCCGAGCCCTTCGACATGGAGAACGAGGCCCTGATGCCGGACGAGCTGTTCCCGGCGCTGCAGTGCCCCTCGGTCCAGGCGGCGCTGGCCGATCCCAAGGACCGCATCCGCTTCATCAATGAATCGACCCGCTGGAGCCTCAGCTCCATCCTGCACGGCGAGCAGGGCGCGCTGAACCTGTCCGCCTCGCTCTGCCACGTGCTGAAGGACCAGGGCGCGCAGGAATACGCCGCCAACCAGGCGCGCGAGGAAGCCCGCCACGTCACCGCCTTCGCCAAATACATCAAGGCGCGCTGGGGCACGCCCATGCCGTGCGGCCCGGTGCTGAAGGACCTTTTGGTGGAGATCATCGGCGCGCCGGAGGTCTACAAGAAGATCATCGGGATGCAGATGCTGGTGGAGGGTCTGGCCATGGGCGCCTTCGCCACCTTCTTCACCAAGACCAACGACCCCTTGATGAAGAAGCTGATGCAGCTCGTCATGACCGACGAGGCCTTCCACCACAAGTTCGGGAAAATCTGGGCCGACCGCACGGTGCCCAAGCTGGAGCCCGAGGAGCACGCCATCGTCGAGGACTGGGCGGCGCACTGCTTCCAGACCCTGCTGTTCAACCTGGTCGGCCCGCACCAGCAGGCCGAGATGTACCACTCCTTCGGCCTCGACCCCGACGTGGTGATGCAGGAGTTGACGGTCATCGCCACCGACGAGGCGCGACGCGAGGACATGAAGGAGGCCACCAACATCTTCCGCGTGCTCATCAAGACGCTGCTCAACGCCGGCATCATCTCCGACCGCACCCGCGCCTTCTACGGCATGTACGTGGACATGGACGAGCTGAAGGCCGAGGGCGACCGCATGGTCGGCGACGATATCGCCGACGAAGGCATCGCCTATCTGAGAACCATCAACTTTCGGAACGCCTCGGTCACGTCGATGATGGCGGCCGAATAGGGCGATAGGGGTTGGCGCGGCTCATCGCGGCCGCGCCCACATATTCCCAGTGCCACGGCTCGTAGGGATAGTTGACGAAGCCGTAGCGGCCCGCGTTCAGCACCAGCCATTGGTAGAGCCGGGTCTTGGACAAATAAAGCCGGTTGGCGTCGCTGGCGGTATCGACCCTGGCGCCCGGCGCATTGCCGATGACGATATCCAGCGCCGCGCCCGTGCGGTGGGCCGAACAGGCGCCGGCCCGCGCCACGCCGTTGCAGCCGCCCTGGCTGGCGCACATGGCCGCGTCGTACTCCGGCGAGCGGAAGCCGGAGAAGATGGTCAGGGTCATGGGATCGACGGCCAGCTCCGGCATCGCCCGGCGCGCGTCCGCCGCCATCCGGCGATAGGCCGAGAGCGCGTCGGGCCGCAGCAGGATCGGTTTGCCGTAATGGCTCTCCGTCGGCCTGATCTGCTCCAGGCTGTTCAGGTCCGGCGGGTCGGGACAGGGCTCCTTGCGCACCCGGCTCATCAGGAAGGGGCGCTTCTCCTGCCAGGCGCCCTTGAGCGTCGCCAGGGTCTGGTCGTCCATGGCCCCGTCATAGGCGAGGCCATGCGCCACCTTCCACCGGGCCAGCGCCTCGGCAAAACCGGCGCTTTCCGGTGGGCAGAGCGTCCCTGTCTCCCGCGCGGTCAAGGGCGCGTAGGTCCGCCAGCCGATCTCCGTATGGCCAAAGGGCGCGACGGGCAGACTGTCGATCGCGGCGGCGTTGATCCCCGCCGCCTGGCGGGCGTTGGCGGGCTCATCACAGGCGCCGCTCCAGCCCTTGGGCAGGTCGGGCGCATAGTGCGGCGCCGCATAGCCCGGCGGCCCACCATGCGTGACGGCATAGCGCGGACGGCCTGCGCAGGCGGCCAGACCGAGCATCATCAGGACAACGAGAAAGCGCCGCATACTTTGCGTCCAATAGCCCTGCCTGCTAGGCCTATGCCCTGGATACTAGACCCGCTTGGTTAACGAGCGGCTGCAAAGCCTTAAGGAATCGCCCGCATGGCCGACGAGGACATCATCCTGCCGAAAGGCGACCTGATGAAGGGCAAGCGGGGCGTGGTGATGGGGGTGGCCAACCACAACTCCATCGCCTGGGCCATCGCCCAGCAGCTGGCGGCGCAAGGGGCGGAGATCATCCTCACCTATATCGACGCGGTCGAAAAACGCGTCCGCCCGCTCGGCGAATCCATCGGGGTGAAGGCCTTCATCGCCGCCGATGTCGGCTCCGACGAGAGCATGGAGGCCGCGTTCAGGGCCATCGGCGAGACCTTCGACGGCAAGCTCGACTTTCTGGTCCACGCCATCGCCTTCGCCGACCGCGACCATATCAAGGGCTCGTTCGTGGAGAACACCACCCGCGCGGGCTTCGCGCAGGCGCTGAACATCTCCGCCTTCTCCTTCGTGGACTGCGCCCGCCGCGCGGCGCCGATGATGGGCCGGGGCGGCTCGATGATCACCCTGACCTATCTCGGCTCGGAGCGGGTGATCCCCAACTACAACGTCATGGGCGTGGCAAAGGCGGCGCTGGAGGCCTCGACCCGCTATATCGCCCGCGACCTGGGACCCAAGGGCATCCGGGTCAACGCCATCAGCGCCGGGGCCATCCGCACCCTGTCGCTGGCCGGCATTTCCGGCGGACGTTCCATGATCAGTCAGGGTCGCCAGTGGGCGCCGCTGCGCGAGGATACCGCGCCGGAAGGGGTGGCGGGCTGCGCGCTCTGGCTGCTGTCCGACCTCGGCCGCTCCACTACCGGCGAAGTTATCCACGTGGACGCCGGCTTCCATATCATGGGCCTGCCCGACGATATGGAAAGCGACGCCTGATGCTCCTCGCCCTGTCTACCTGGCCCGAGATCGAGGACCAGATCAAACGTTCCAAGGCCGTGGTCATTCCCATCGGCTCGAACGAGCAGCACGGCCCGACGGGGCTGCTCGGCACCGACTGGCTCTGCCCGGAGATCATCGCCCATTTCGCCGAGAAGCACACGGCGGGCGGCGGCGACCTGCTGGTCGGGCCGACCTTCAACGTCGGCATGGCCCAGCATCATCTGGGCTTCCCCGGCTCGATCTCGCTGCGCCCCTCCACCATGATCGCCGCGCTGCGGGACTGGACCGTCAGCCTGGCCGCGCATGGATTCGAGAAGATCTATTTCCTGAACGGCCACGGCGGCAACGTGGCCACCATCGAAGCGGCCTTTTCGGAAATCTATTCCGAGGTCAGTTGGCAGGGCCGTCCGCGCGGCTATGCCCTGAAGCTGCGCAACTGGTGGGAACTTCGGGGCGTGATGGGTCTGTGCAACCAGCTGTTTCCCACCGGCCACGGCTCGCACGCCACGCCATCGGAGATCGCGGTGACCCAGTTCGCCTATCCCGATGCGATCAAGAACGCCAACTACGCGCCGCGCATCGCCCCCACCGGCCCGATCCGCGAGGCCGCCGACTTTCGCGCCCGCTATGCCGACGGCCGCATGGGCTCGGATCCCGGACAGGCCAGCCCGGAAAAGGGCGAGAAGATCGTGCGCATGGCGGCGGACGCCCTGATCGCCGAAGTGGCCGACTTCGCCGCCGAACCGAACCCGTTCGCCTGAACCCCTCGTCCCGCCCTTGCGGGGAGAGGGAGGGGCCTGCGCGTCGCGGACGCGTGGGAGGGTGAGGGGAGCGACCTATCCTGATTGTGCGCCGCCGCCTCCCCCTCACCCTACCCTCTCCCCACGGGGAGAGGGGTTCCTCGTCCGGACGCCCTCGCGCCTCAAGCGAAAATCCAGTAGAGCCGATCTTGTGACCGACGCCATGCAGCCGCCGATCGATCAGCCCGGCCAGGACGCGCCCGCGGCGGACGACCCGCTGTCCGAGGCGATGATCGCCTCCACCATCGTCGAGCCGCCGCGCGGCGACAGCGTCCACGCCCGGCCGCAAAGTCTGGTGCGCTCGTCGGTGATCTTCTCCAGCATGACGCTGATCAGCCGGCTGCTGGGCTTCGCCCGCGACATCGTGGTGACCGCGGTCCTCGGCGCCTCCAGCACGGCGGCGGCCGACGCCTGGCAGACGGCCCTGGCCTTTCCCAACCTGTTCCGCCGCATCTTCGCCGAGGGCGCCTTCGCCGCCGCCTTCGTGCCCGCCTACACCAAGTCGCTGGAACAGGACGGCGAAGCGGTGGCCGACGTGCTGGCCGCCGACGCCATGGCGACGCTGGCCGCCGCCACCATCGTGCTGACCCTGGTGGCGGAACTGACCATGCCGTGGCTGATGATGCTGATCTCGCCCGGCTTCGCCCACGATCCGGCCAAATATAAGCTGGCGGTGCTGCTGACGCAGATCACCATGCCCTACCTGCCCTGCATGGCGATCTATGCGCACCTGTCCGGCGTGCTGAACGCGCGCGGCAAGTTCGTGCTGTCGGCGCTGGCGCCGGCCCTGCTCAATGTGGGCACGCTGGTGACGGTGCTGCCGCAGCACACACCCAACAGCGCCGCCATCGCCGCCTCCATCGGCGCGGTGGGGGCCGGCATGGCCCAGGCGGCGCTGCTGTGGTGGGGGGTGAACCGGTCGGGCGCGCGGGTGGACATTCGCCTGCCGCGCCTGACGCCCGAGATTCGCGGCCTGATCGCGCTCGCCATCCCCGGCGCCATCGCCGCCAGCGTGACCCAGATCAACATCTTCATCTCCGGCTATATGGCCAGCTACGTGAACGGCGGCAAAAGCTGGCTGAACGTCGCCGATCGCCTCTACCAACTCCCCCTCGGCCTGATCGGCGTGGCCATCGGCGTGGCGCTTCTGCCTCGCCTGTCCACCGCGGTGCATCGGGGCGACGGCGAGGATGCGCAGGAGGCGATGGACGAGGCGGTGATCTTCGCCATGGCCTTCACCCTGCCCGCCGCCGCGGCGCTGGGGGCCATGCCCTTCTTCCTCATCGACGCCCTGTACCAGCGGGCCAACTTCCACCTCTACGACGTGGAGGAGACGGCCAAGGCGCTGTTCTATTACGGCATGGGCACCCCGGCCTTCGTGCTGGCGCGCATTCTCTCGCCGGCGTTCTTTGCGCGGAAGGACACCCGCTCGCCCATGCGCTTCGCCCTGATCTCGGTGGCGGTGAACATCACCCTCGGCGTCGTCATGTTCAACCTGATCGGCATCGAGGGGATCGCGCTCGCCACCGGCGCGGCCGCCTGGATCAATGTTTGCCAGATGATGGACGCGCTCAGGGACCGCGGCTTCTACACCATGGGGTGGGAGGCGCGGGGGCGCCTGGCCAAGATCATCGCCGCCTCCATCGCCCTTGGCCTGTTCCTGGCCGCGGCGTCCTGGGCCCGGCCCTATTACGAGCCGCATCTGCCGGTTCTAGGCCTGTTCGGTCGCCATCTGCTGGGCCACAAGGAGATCGCCCTGGTGCTGGCCTCGGGCGTCGGCGTCGCGCTCTACGGCGTGCTGCTGGTGGGCCTGCGGGCCATCACGCCCTCCGAAATCCGCATGGCGCTGCGCCGCGCGCCCAAGCCCGTGGAGGTGGGAGACGACGGCGCCGGGCTGGACCTCGGCTAGAAAGCGTCGCCGTGGGCGGAACGCGCCGCCGGGGCTCGCCGTTAGGGCGGGCAGGGACGCCAAGCGCGTCGAACCCGTGGAGAGAGCGCCATGCTGGGCTGGGCCATCCTGTTCTTCATCCTGGCGCTGGTCGCCGGCTATATGGGCTTTGTCGGCCTGGCCGGTATCGCCGCCCTGATCGCCAAGGTGCTGTTCGTGCTGTTCCTGGTGGTGCTGGTGGTCAGCTTCATCATCCGCGCCCTGCGCGGACAATCGGTGGTCTGACAATACTTCCTCCCCCGTGAAACGGGCGACGGGGACCGCACGCAGTGCGGTGGTGGGGGCTGCATCCCCCTGTCGCGCCGGGGCAGCCCCCTCCGTCACGGCGCTACGCGCCGCGCCGCGCCACCTCCTCCGCTTCGCAGGGGAGGAGATTTAAGTAAGGCTTGCGTCGATGGCCTTGCAGGCGGCGATCAGGCCCTTCACCGAGTCCACCGACTTGGTGAACATGGCCTTTTCGTCATCGTTCAGGGTGAATTCGATGATCTTCTCCACGCCCTTGGCGCCGATCACGGCGGGAACGCCGACATACATGTCGGAGACGCCGTACTCGCCGCCGCAATGTGCGGCGATGGGCAGGACGCGCTTCTGGTCGAACAGATAGGCCTTGGCCATGGCGATGGCGCTCTCCGCCGGAGCGTAGAAGGCCGAGCCGGTCTTGAGCAGGGCGACGATCTCGCCGCCCCCGCCGCGGGTGCGCTTGACGATGGCGTCGAGCGCGTCCTGGCCGATCCAGCCTTGCGCCACCAGTTCGGTCAGCGGCAGGCCGCCGACGGTGGAGTGGCGCACCATCGGCACCATGTCGTCGCCGTGGCCGCCTAGCGTCCAGGCGCGGATGTCCTGCACCGAGACCCCAGTGGCTTCCGACAGGAACAGGGCGAAGCGGCTGGAATCCAGCACACCGGCCATGCCGACCACCTTTTCCTTGGGCAGGCCGGAGAATTCGCGCAGCGCCCACACCATGGCGTCGAGCGGATTGGTGATACAGATCACGAAGGCGTCCGGTGCGTGCGCCTTGATGCCCTCGCCCACCGCCTTCATCACCTTCAGATTGATGCCGATCAGATCGTCGCGGCTCATGCCGGGCTTGCGCGGCACCCCGGCGGTGACGATGCAGACATCGGCGCCCGCGATGTCCGCATAGTCGTTGGCGCCCTTCAGCGACACGTCGGACCCGTACACGGCGGTGGACTGGGCGATGTCCAGCGCCTTGCCCTGCGGCACGCCCTCGGCGATGTCGAACAGGACCACATCGCCCAGCGCCTCGCGCGCCGCGACGTGCGCCAGCGTGCCGCCGATCATGCCGGAACCGATGAGGGCGATCTTCGCGCGAGCCATGGGGTGATCCTGTGTCTGCTGGGAAAAGTCGCGGGCGGTCTAGACCCGGCTCGGGTGGGGGGCAAGGGGGGCGCTTACGCCTTCCCTGCGGCGCGGGGAAAGGTGGCGTGGCCCGCGGCGCCGTGACGGAGGGGGCTGCTCCGGCGAGCCGCTAATAAGCCCGCGCCAGAAAGCCGAAATAGAACGCGATACCCACCCCGGCGACCATGGCGACAAAGGCTGCGCTCAATGCAAGGATAATCCGTCTGGCATAGCCAACGGGAAGGTCCCCAGCACGGCCAAACATCTCCTCGTTCCGTTTCCTGGCCCTGGCGCTCCAAGGGATGCAGACGAGCGCGACCATAAAAATCGCACCTTGCAGCACGAACTGACCAACCGGAAATGGTCGCTGAAACAGATCGGACACCACACTCGCAAAAGTGCCGGTCACCATGAGCACGAGGCCTACGATGGACAGCCCGTGCAGCGTTCTGACTTTCATCCGGGCCCCCTCATACCAACCCCTTCAGCCGATAGAGCGCGTCCAGCGCCTCTCGCGGGGATAGCATATCAGGGTCGAGATCAGCCAGGGCGCGATCAACCTTCGACGGTTCCACGACGCTCACCGGCGCCGCCGCGAACAGGGGCAGGTCGTCCAGGCGCGCGGGCGAGCCTGGCTCCTTCTCCAGCCGGTCGAGCACCTCCCGCGCTCGCGCCACGACGCCGGGCGGCACGCCGGCCAGCTTGGCCACCTGCACGCCATAGCTGCGGTCCGCCGCGCCAGGGGCCGCCTCGTGCAGGAACACCAGCTCGCCGTTCCACTCCTTGGCCCGCATGGACAGGTTGCAGACGTGGGCCAGCCGGCCCTCCAGCCGCGCCAACTCGTGGTAGTGGGTGGCGAACAGCGCGCGGCAGCGGTTGGTGTCGTGCAGGGCCTCGGCGCAAGCCCAGGCGATGGCCAAGCCGTCATAGGTGGCGGTGCCCCGGCCGATCTCGTCCAGCACCACCAGCGAGCGTGGGGTGGCCTGGGTCAGGATGGCGGCGGTCTCCACCATTTCGGCCATGAAGGTGGAGCGCCCCCGCGCCAGATCGTCGCCGGCGCCCACGCGGGAGAACAGCCGGTCCACCACCCCTAGCCGCAGCCGCCGCGCCGGCACGTAGGACCCAGCCTGGGCAAGGACGGCCAGAAGGGCGTTCTGGCGCAGGAAGGTGGACTTGCCGGCCATGTTCGGCCCGGTGACGATGCTGAGCCGCGCCGAGGTCGCGCCCGATCCATCCAGCCGGCAATCGTTGGGGGTGAAGGGATCGCCTGCCTTCTTCACCGCCGCCTCCACCACCGGGTGGCGCGCGCCCTCGGCGTGGAACACCAGGCTGTCGTCCACCTCCGGCCGCACGGCGCCGACCTCCACGGCCCATTCCGCCAGCCCCGCGGCAACATCCAGGCCGGCCAGCGCATCCGCCGCTGCCAGCAGGGGCTCCGCCAGATCACAGGCCGCGCGGCGCAGCGCCTCGAACGTCTCCATCTCCATGGCGAGCGCGCGGTCGGCGGCTTGGGCGATCCTGGCGTCAAGCTCGGCCAGCTCTACCGTGGTGAAGCGCGCCTGATTGGCCAGGGTCTGGCGGTGGATGAAGGTGGCGTTCAGCGGCGGCTGCAGCAGGGTCTCGGCCTTGGCGGCGGCGACCTCGACGAAATAGCCCAGCACGGCGTTGTGCCGGACCTTGAGCGGCGCCCCGCTCTCGACCTGCAGTCGCTGTTCCAAGGCGGCGATAACCCGCCGGCTGTCGTCCCGCAACCGGCGCACCTCGTCGAGTTCCGGCCGGAACCCCTTGGCCACGAAGCCGCCGTCGCGGGCCAGGGCGGGCAACTCCGCCTCCAGCCCTTGCTTGAGCTGTTCCAGAAGCCGACCCACCTCCGGCGTCGGCGAGAGCGCCTGGAGCGCATCGCTGAGTTCGCCCGGCAGCGGCTCCAGCGGCGAGGCGGACAGGGCATAGAGCGCGCCCATGGCCTCGCCCGAGAGCAGGCCGGCGCGCAGGGCGCCGAGATCGCGCGGGCCGCCGCGCCCAAGCCCGAGGCGCGATAGGGCGCGGGCCATATCCGCCGCCGCGCGCAGCTTGGCCCGAACCTCGGCGCGCAGGTCCGGCCGTTCGGCGAAGTGCTGCACCGCGTCCAGGCGGGCGCCGATGCCCGCGACGGTCAGCAGCGGGCGCGTCAAGCGGTCGGCCAGTCGGCGTGCGCCGGGGGCGGTGACCGTGCGATCGACACAGGCGAGGAGCGAGCCGTCGCGGCTCCCGGATTGGCTACGCTCGATCTCCAGCGAGGCGCGGGTGGCGGGGTCGATGGCCATGGTGTCGGCGCCCTCGGCCCGGCGGGGCGGACGCAGCATGGGCAGCCTGCCGGCCTGTGTGGTCTCCAGGTGAGCGGCGATCAGCCCGAGCGCGGAGACTTCGGCGGCCTCGAACGCGCCGAAGCCGTCCAAGGTCGACACGCCATACAATCGCTCCACCCGCGCCTGGGAGGGGGCGACCTCGGCCAGGGCCGAAGGCATGGGCTGGACCACGGCGCCGCAGCCCTTCATCGCGGCGGCGGCGAGCGCATCCGCGAACAGCCGGTCGGGCGCCAGAAGCTCGCTCGGACGCAGGGAGGCCAGCACGGCGCCGAGATCGCCCCGCTCCATTACCAGGGATTCCACCTCGCCGGTGGACAGCTCCACCGAGGCCAGGGCGGCCCGGCCGCCGCGGATCGCCACGGCCGCCAGCCGGTTGGCTCCGCGGGCGTCGAGCAGGCTGTCCTCCGTCAGGGTGCCGGGCGTCACCACCCGCACCAGATCGCGCCGGACGATGGACTTGGAGCCCCGCGCCCGCGCCGCCGCCGGGCTTTCCATCTGTTCGCACACGGCCACACGGAAACCCTGGCGGATCAGCTTGGCGAGGTAGGCTTCCGCCGCATGAACGGGCACGCCGCACATGGGGATGTCCTCACCCGCGTGCTTGCCGCGATAGGTCAGGGCGATACCCAGCGCCTGCGCCGCCGTCCTGGCGTCGTCGAAGAACAGCTCGTAGAAATCGCCCATGCGGAAGAAGACCAGCGCGTCCGGTTGTTTCCGTTTGGCGTCGAAGAACTGGACCATGACCGGCGTGGCGCCCGCGGGGTCCAGGCCCATGGGATGTGCGGCGGGCTTTGCGGGCTCCAGGGGTCCGGGCGCGGCGTTCATCCGCCTTCGTTAACCTGACATGGGCGGGTGGCAAAGTGGGAGACCAAGGTCGGTCCAACCCCCTCCACAGCTTTGACGCCGCGGCTTAACTGTTGCGTTTTTGTTCTCGTTTGCTAGGCTCAGGACCCATTGAAGGGATTCCCGAGGGGGCAGTGATCTGATTCACTGGTGGTGGGAGGAGCCTGCCATGAGTGATTTGTTCTGGTTGTCGGACAAGCAGTTGCGTCGGATCGAGCCGTATTTTCCACTGTCGCACGGGATGCCCAGGGTCGATGATCGGCGGGTGATCTCGGGCATCATCTTCGTCATCAGGAACGGCCTGCGCTGGCGCGACGCGCCCAAGGACTACGGCCCGCACAAGACCATCTACAACCGCTTCGTCCGCTGGAGCCGGCTGGGGGTGTTCAACCGCATCTTCTCCGAACTGGCGGCCAAGGGGCCAAAGCCTGAGCGGCTGATGATCGACGCCACCCACCTGAAGGCCCACCGGACGGCGGCCAGCCTGCTCAAAAAGGGGCTGTTCCCCGACGTATCGGACGCACCAAGGGCGGGCTGAACTCAAAACTCCACGCCATCTGCGACGGCGAGGGGCGGCCTCTGGTCATGCTGCTCTCAGAGGGTCAAATGAGCGACTACAAGGGCGCGGCCCTGATGATCGACGCCCTGCCCAAGGCCAAGGCCCTGCTCGGCGACCGGGGTTACGACGCCAACTGGTTCCGACAGGCCCTGATCGCCAGAGGCATCACCCCGTGCATCCCATCCAAAGCCAACCGCAAGGTCCAAATACCCTACGACAAGACCCTCTACCGCCAGCGCCACAAGGTCGAGAACATGTTCGGACGCCTCAAGGACTGGCGGCGCATCCACACCCGATACGACCGCTGCGCACACACCTTCATGTCCGCAATCGCACTCGCCGCAACCGTCATCTTCTGGCTATGATCAATGAGTCCTGAGCCTAGGGTGGAGGGAGCCACGGAGGAGCCAAATGTCGGACGCGCTTATCTTCTACACCAACCCCATGTCGCGCGGGCAGATCGTCCGCTGGATGCTGGAGGAGGTGGGCCAGCCCTATGAGACCGAGATTCTCGGCTATGCCGACAGCATGAAAGCGCCGCCCTATCTGGCCATCAACCCGATGGGCAAGGTGCCGGCGATCAAGCACGGCGAGACGGTGGTGACCGAGTGCGCCGCCATCTGCGCCTATCTGGCCGACGCCTTCCCCGAGGCGGGTCTGGCCCCGCCGGTGAGCAGCAAGGCGCGTGGGCCCTATTACCGCTGGCTGTTCTTCGCCGCGGGCTGCGTGGAGGCGGCGGTGACCAACAAGTCGCTGGGCTTCGTCGTGCCGGAGGGCCGCTCGGTGATGGCCGGCTACGGTTCGTTCGAGCAGACCATGGACGCCCTCGAAGGCGCGGTATCGGAGGTGGACTATCTGGCCGGCGGCAGGTTCAGCGCGGCGGATGTCTATGTGGGCTCCCAGCTCGACTTCGGCATGGGCTTTGGCGGCATCGACAAGCGGCCGGCGTTCGAGGCCTATGTGAACCGGCTGCGCGAGCGCCCGGCCTATCAGAAGGCCAAGTCCATCGACAACGGCCTCATCGCGAAGATGCAGAAGGCGTGATCGCGGCGACGTCGGCGCGCGACCCCTCCGCCGGCTGGTTCGAGGGGCGCGTGCACTTTCTGCCGGTGCGGGTCTATTATGAGGACACCGACTTCACCGGCGTGGTCTATCACGCCAACTACGTACGTTATTTCGAGCGCGGTCGGTCCGACTTCCTGCGTCTGGCCGGGATCGGGCACGCCGACCTCCTGGACCGCGATGACCCGGCGGCCTTCGTGGTCACCCGCCTGACCATCGATTTCCAGCGGCCGGGGCGGATCGACGACGCGCTCCTGGTCCGCACCACCTACGACGTTTTCAAGGGCGCAAGGCTCGAGGTCAGCCAGACCCTGCTTCGTGGCGATGAGACCCTGGCCACCGCCGACGTCCACGCCGCCTGCATCCACCTCGACGGCCGCCCGCGCCGCCCGCCGCAGGTGCTGGTGGAGAGGCTGACGAGGTTCCTGCTGGCTTAGTGCTGGCTTTCGGGTGTGGTGACGGTGAGCCCGTCTAGGTCATCGGTGACCTTGATCTGGCAGGACAGGCGGGAGTTGGGCTGAACCCCCTCGGCGAAGTCGAGCATACTCTCCTCCATGGCTGAGGCCGTGCCCACCTTGGGCAACCAGGCCTCGTCTACGTAGACATGACAGGTGGCGCAGGCGCAGGCTCCGCCGCAGTCGGCGTCGATCCCCGGCACGTTGTTCTTCACCGCCCCCTCCATGACCGTCAGGCCGGACTTGACCTCGAGCGTGCGGGCGGCGCCGTCGTGGGTGATATAGGTGATCTTGGCCATGGGTCCTGTGCGTCTCTCGTCGGGCGGCGGCTCAGGCCGCGACCTCTTTCATGGAAACCGACATATCGCGAAGTTTGTCCGGCGCAACGGCTTTCCGCTGCCCAATGAGCAGACGCCCGGCCATGAACTCCGGCGGGGCGTTGACCGCCTCCACGGCCTGGACGCGATCCTCTGCGTCGAGGTGGAAGACGGCAAAGCGGGCCGCTCCATCCGCGCCCGGCGCCGGCACGCCGCGGATCACCGTCCGCGTCGCTGCAAAGGGCACGCCCGCGATCTGCAGTTTCAGGTCGTACTGGTCGGACCAGAACCACGGCGTCTCGCCCGGCGGAGGCGTGCGGCCGGTGATGGCGCTGGCCGCCTGCTTGGCCTGTTCCAGGGCGTTGGGCACGCTCTCCAGCCGGTGCATCAGCCCGCCATAGAGGGGCATGGGGCGGCGCGTGCAGTCGCCGATGGCGAAGACGGCGGGGTCGGCGGTCCCCGCCCGCAGGTCGACCACGATCCCTTCGTCGCAATATAGGCCGGCTCTGGCGGCCAACTCCTGGTTCGGCACTGCGCCGACGCCGATCAGAAAGGCGTCCGCCTCGATCAGGTCGCCGACGGACAGCCTCACTGCTACCGCGCGACCCTCCACCCCGAGGATGGCCTCCACTCCGGCGCCCAGCACGAACCGCACCCCGCGGGCGTGGTGATAGTCCTGAAAGAAGGTAGACAGCGCCTCGCACGCCACACGCGCCAGGACGCGAGGTTCGCGCTCGATCACCACCACCTCGGCGCCCAGCGCGCGGGCGGAGGCCGCCGCCTCGAGCCCGATATAGCCGCCGCCGATCACCGCCAGTCGCACACCGGGCCCGAGCGCCGCCTTCAGCTGATCCGCGTCGGCCGCGGTGCGAAGCTCCATCACCCCGTCCAGTTCCAATCCCGGCAGCGGGATGCGCCGCGCGCGCGCGCCGGTGGCCAGGATGAGGTGGGTGTAAGGCATGGCCTCGCCACCGGACAGGATCACCGCCCGGCTCTCCCGGTCGATCCGCTCCACCCGGATGGAAAGCCGCAGGTCGATGGCGCTTTCCGCGTAGAAGCTTTCCGGGCGCAGCATCAGCGCCTCGGCGTCGGCTTCGCCCTTGAGCCACGCCTTGGATAGCGGCGGCCGATGATAAGGCGCGAGCGGCTCCTCCCCGATCAGGGTGACCGGACCCGCATAGCCGTACTGGCGCAGCAGCGCGGCGGCGGACCCGCCCGCATGTCCCGCCCCCACGATCACCACGCCCCGTTCCGCCACGCCTTGCTCCTCCGGCATTCTTGACGCCCCCGTCACCTTGGAGCAAGTCCCCGTCGCCTGAACCCGGATCGGCGCCTCTGCCCGATCGATGGCGCCGCGGCGGCCTAGACCCGCGCCGCCTGCTTCATGAAGGCGAAGTCGATCACCTGCTCGGCCATGGTCTGCACCTGCCAGGCGTCACGGCGATCGGCCAGGCGACCGTGCCCGTCGAACAGGCCGCCGGTGTCGCGCGCCGCGGCGGCGTTCAGCGCCACGCCCATGGGGGTATTCCAGCCGCGCAAGGCATGGACGATGGCGCGCATGGCGCCCAGCGTCGCGCCGGCCGCCTGCCAGCCGTCGATGGTGACGATCACGCCTACCGCGCGCCCGTCGAAATAGGGCCGCGCGTCGTCGCGCAGCGCTTCCAGACTATCCAGCGCATTCTTGACCAGGCCAGACACCGAGCCGTGATAGCCGGGCGTTGCGATGATCAGGCCGTCGGCGTCACGGACCGCATCGACCAGCGCATCGCGCTCCGGCGAGGGAACGGCGTCCTGGGGATTGAACAGCGGCAATTGGGCCAGATGCTCGCCGCCGAGCAGGCGGGTGCGCGCGCCCCTGGCTTCCGCCGCCTTCAGCGCCAGGGCCAACACGCGCTCGGAGGTGGAGCCGGCGCGGGTGGTCCCGCCGATGCCGACGATCAGCGGGCCGGTGGGGAGGCGGGGAGAGCTGTTCACCCGGTGCGCTTAGCAGAGACCGGACCGGAGTGCGACCCGCCGTGCAACGAGGGGAGTACGGTCAGCCCTCGGCCTCCAGCGAATAGCCGGCGGAGCGGACCGTGCGGATCGGATCGAGATCGGAGGTGGCGTTCAGCGCCTTGCGCAGGCGGCCGATATGCACGTCCACCGTCCGCGCCTCCACATAGACGTCCGAACCCCATACCGCGTCCAGAAGCTGCTCGCGCGAGAACACCCGGCCGGGGTGCTGCATGAGGTAGTCGAGCAGGCGGAACTCGGTCGGGCCGAGGTGGATCTCCTTGCCGTCGCGCTTCACCCGGTGGGCGACGCGGTCGATCACCAGATCGCCATGGCGGATACGGTCGTCGGCCAGGCCGGGACGGATGCGGCGCAGCACCGCGCGCACGCGGGCGGCCAACTCGGACATGGAGAAGGGCTTGACGATATAGTCGTCGGCGCCGGTGTCGAGGCCGCGCACCCGGTCGCTCTCCTCGCCGCGAGCGGTGAGCATGATCACCGGCAGGTTCTTGGTCTCCGGCTTGGCGCGAAGCCGGCGGCAGACCTCGATTCCGGATACCTTGGGCAGCATCCAGTCGAGCACGATCAGGTCGGGCTGGCGTTCGTCGATGAGCATGAGCGCCTCCTCGCCGTCGGAGGCGACCACCACGCGGTGGCCCTCCTTGTCGAGATTGTATTTCAGCAGGGTGGCCAGCGCGTCCTCGTCCTCCACCACCAGGATGTAGGGGGTCATGCGGGGCTTCCTTCAGGCTGGGCGCCGTCCTCGGGTCCGTTCCAGCGCGGACGATCGCCCACGATCTCCTCGCCGGTCACCTCATAAAAGATCATCTCCGCCACATTGGTGGCGTGGTCGCCGATCCGCTCCAGATTCTTGGCCACGAACAGCAGCTGGGCGCAGGCGCCGATCATGCGCGGGTCGCTCATCATGTAGGTGAGCAGTTCGCGAAACAGAGAATTGTAGTGCTCGTCCACCTCCTGATCCATCTGCCACACGGCCATGGAGCGTTCGAGGTCGAGGTCGGTATAGGCGTCCAGCACGTCCTTCAGCCGCGCCAGCACCAGCTTGCCCATGCGCTCCACCGAGCGGGTCAGGGGAGTGATCGGTTCCGCCTCGGCGATGACCAGGGCGCGCTTGGCGATGTTCTTGGCCTGATCGCCGGTGCGCTCCAGGTTCCAGGCCAGCTTCATGGCGGCCACGGTGCGGCGCAGGTCCTGCGCCACGGGCTGGCGCAGCGCGATCATGCGGATCGCCTTCTTCTCGATCTCCATCTGCAGTTGATCGAGCTTCTGGTCGCGCGCGACCACGGCCTGGGCCAGACCCACGTCGCGCGTGGCGACGGCGCGGATGCTGTCCGCCACCTGGGATTCGACCAGGCCGCCCATGCGCGCGACCTCGGCCTTGAGTTGCTGAAGCTCGTCGCCGAAGAATTTCAGCGTATGCTCGTTCGTCGCCATAATGAGTGTTACCGCCGACTCACGAAAACCGGCCCCGATGCAGGCGCCGCCTATGCATGGGGATTGCTGTCACAGCATGACGATCATATGACGATTTTGTTACAGAGGGAGTCCAGCCCTATCGGCGCCGCGCCGGGAAATAGACGGCGAAGGTGGCGCCGAGGCCGGGGGCGCTTTCCACCAGCATCCCGCCGCGGTGGCGGTTCATGATGTGCTTGACGATGGCCAGCCCCAGCCCGGTCCCTAGTTTCTGGCCGCTCTTCTGGCCTTCCACGCGATAGAAACGCTCGGCCAGCCGCGGCAGATATTCGCGTTTCATGCCCGGCCCCGCATCGGTGACGCGCAGCGCGACATAGTCGTCGTGCTCCACCCGGTCCGGCGTCAGCAGCGACAGTCGCCCACCCCCTCCGGCGGTCATGGCCGGCCCGCGCGAGGCATAGGCCGCCGCGGCCTCGCTGGAGAGTTCGGTGACCACTTCGACGCGGATGATCCCCCCCGCCGGCGAGTATTTCAGGGCGTTATCCATCAGGTTTTGCGCCACCTGGATGATCTGGTCCCGGTCACCCAGCACCTCCGCCTCGCCCTTTGGCGGCAAGCGCAGATCCAGTCGCACGCCCTTGTCGGCGGTGATCGGCTTCAGCGTGTCGGCCACGTCGAGCACGGCGAGCGACAGATCGCACACGCCGGAAGGGGGAATGTGCTCGTTCAGCTCGATGCGCGACAACGACATCAGGTCGTCGATCAGCCGCGACATGCGCTCCGCCTGGGCGCTCATGATGCGCAGGAACTGCTCGCGCGCCTCCGGGTCATCCTTGGCGTGGCCGCGCAGGGTCTCGATGAAGCCGGAGAGCGACGCCAGCGGCGTCCGCAGTTCGTGGCTGGCGTTGGCGAGGAAGTCGACCCGCATCTGCTCGGCGCGTAGCGCGTCCGTTTCGTCGCGCAGGTGGGCCAGCGCCAGCCGGGTGGTCTCGCCGCCCGCCGTCTTGCCGCGGCCGGACAGCGGTACGGTGCGCACGCGCCAGATGCGCTCCTGGGCGCCGCGCGGCTCGTAGGTGGTCTCGCTGTCGATGCCGCCGAACAGGCTCTCGTCGATGGCTTCGAGCACCTCGGGATTGCGGATGGCGGAGACCAGGAGGGCGCCCTGGGCGGGGATGCGCAGCAGGTCGCGGGCGGCGGCGTTGGCGAAGACCACGCGGCGCCCGGTGAGATCGTTGGGCTCGGTAGCCTCCACCAGCAGGAGCGGGTCCGGCAAGGCCTCCAGCGCCGCCGCGTGCGGGGTGATCGCTTCGCCGGCGACCATGACCGGCTGGGCCAGCGCGGGATCCACGGCCGTCCGGCCCGCGCCGAACACGAAGGCCAGTCCCTCGCCCAGGCGCTGCAGCCAGCCTCGCTGTCCCGCCGGGGCGGGGAGCGGAAACACCGGCGACGGGGATTGCGAAAGCGGCATGAACTCTGAGACGACCCAGCGATTCGCCATTGTCGCCAGTTTGTACGACGGTTTCACCACGAATCCGCCGCCTCCGCGGGGCAAAACGCCTTGCCAGACCGGTCTCCCCGCCCTGATCAGCCGGCGTAGTCGAGCTTGGGATACCAGTCACCGCGCTCGATGGGCGTCATGTCCAGCACGTTCCAGAGCGGGGCGAGTTCCGGCGCGCCGCGTGGGTCCTGGCCTGGATCGCCCTCGGTCATCTCGCCCGACCAGAAGTGGCGGATCACCCCGTCGCGCCGCGTGAAGACGTTGAAGGCGGGGACCTCCGAGCCATCGGGCAGCAGGCCGTGATAGTCACGGGAATAGGCGTCGTTCAGATCGGTGAACAGGCGTAGCGAACGCCAGCCGCGCTCGGCCCTGAACGCCTCCAGCCGCGCAACGGGCGAACGCGCCACCACCGCCAGCGCTATCCGCTGGCCGATATCCGCGGCATTGGCGTCGAGGGGGCCGAGTAGATTGGTGCACATGGGGCAGGGGCGAGTGCGCTCGGGCCCGTACATGAAGCTGTAGACGGACAGGGTATCCTTGTCGCCGAACAGGCCGGCGAAGTCCGTGGGTCCGTCCAAACCCTCGAAGCGATAGTCGCCGGCGACTTCGCCGCCTGGCGGCAACTGGCGGCGCCGCGCCGCCACGCGCTCGATGTGACGGCGCAGTTCGATCTCTTCCGCCAGCAGGGCGGTGCGGGCGGCGCGATAGTCAGCGCTTTCGTTGGGAAAGCGGACCGGGCCGCGCCTGGCCATTTCCTCAGCGGGGACGAGCACCGGGGACGGGGCGGTTGCGTTCATGGCGGGACCTCCACATTGGCTAGAGGGCCATAATAGAGCGGCGCGGGGGCTGCGTCTGCACACACCTGCGGCGGTGATGACGTCGCACGGAAGCTTGGCCGGAACCTCTGGGGCGGACGCGGATTGTGCAGGGAGCCTGTTTGGGAGAGCGCCATGATCCGACTTGCCTGGTTTCGCCAATACAATCTTCACGGCGCCGCCAAGCCGCTCGCCCTCATGGCGGGGATCGCCATGTGTGTCTCGCTCGCCGGCTGCGGCGACAACCAGACCCAGAGCGCCAACCAGGTCGCCGCCAAGCAGGAAATGAAGTCCGCCGGCCAGGACCTCAAGGCCGCCGCCGTGGAGACCGGCGCCGCGCTCGACAACGCCGCCAAGGACGCCAAGCCCGTGGCCGACCGGCTGGCGGTCAAGGCCAAGGAAGGGCTGGCCAACCTCTCCGACGCCACCGGCGATGCGGCGTCCAAGGCCGGCCACGCCCTCGACACGGCGGGGCAGAAGACCGACACCGCCGCCCACAGGGCCGCCGACCACGCCCGCGAGAGCGCCGACAATCAGCAGCAGTAACCGGACGATCCGCCCCCTCGTCCCTTCACCACGCTAAACGCGCGGAATATTCATGTTCAGCTTCATGTTCGCCACGGGGATCGAGAACTCCTACCCCACCATCAACAATGGCCGCGAACGCGTGGATGAGATGGAAAAGTGTGGCTTCTACAAGCACTGGAGGACCGACTTCCAGCTTGTAGAGGAGATGGGCATCCGCTTTCTGCGCTACGGCCCGCCGATCCACACCACCTGGCTCGGCGATGGCCGATACGACTGGTCCTTCACGGACGAGACCATGGCCGATCTCAAGCGGCGCGACATCGTACCGATCATCGACCTGTGTCATTTCGGCGTGCCGGACTGGCTCGGCAACTTCCAGAACGGCGATTTTCCACGACTGTTTCGTCAGTACGCCATCGACTTCGCCCACCGCTTTCCGTGGGTGCAGCTCTACACGCCGATCAACGAGATGTTCATCTGCGCCACCTTTTCGGCGCGCTATGGCTGGTGGAACGAACAGGCGACCGACGACCGGTCGTTCGTCAATGCGCTGAAGCACATCGTCAAGGGCAATGTCCTGGCCATGCAGGCCATTCTCGACACGCGCCCGGACGCCATCTTCATCCAGAGCGAAAGCTCGGAATACTTCCATGCCGAGAATCCGACGGCGATCAAGGCGGCGGAGATCATGAACTCCGAACGCTTCCTCAGCCTCGACCTCAACTACGGTCGCCGGGTGGACTCGGAGATGTATGAGTTCCTGCTCGACAACGGCATGACCCGCGAGGAGTACCACTTCTTTCTCGACAACCGCTTGAAACAGCACTGCATCCTCGGCAACGACTACTACATTACCAACGAACACCGCGTGCGGGCCGACGGCGTCACCGAGGCCTCCGGGGAGATCTTCGGGTATAACGAGATAACCCGCCACTACTACAACCGCTACAAGCTGCCGGTGATGCACACCGAGACGAATCTGAAGGAAGGCCCCGGCGGTCAGGAGGCGGTGCAGTGGTTGTGGAAGGAGTGGGCCAATGTCCTGCGCGTGCGCAACGACGGCATCCCCATCCTGGGCTTCACCTGGTATTCGCTGACCGATCAGGTGGACTGGGACAGCGCGCTCCGCGAGAACAACGGCAACGTCAACGCCCTCGGCCTCTACGACCTCGACCGCAACATCCGCGCGGTGGGTAGCGCCTACAAGCAGATCATCCAGGACTGGAAGGACGTACTGCCGACACAGAGCGTGTGTCTGGTGGCGCCCATCGTCACGCCTTCCGAACACGGTGAGTTGTGGGCGGACGAGCAGGAGCACGTGCTGCAGCTTCACGACGCGGCGATGCCCTCCCGACTCGCGGACGCGTAGGGGTGGCTCGAGTCAGCAGAGGTGATCGGCCATGGCCATAGACGGACGCTTCACGGGCAAGGTCGCCATCGTCACCGGCGCCAGCGGCGGCATCGGCGCGGCCATCTGCAAACGGCTGGCGGCGGAGGGCGCCAGGCTGGTGCTGGTCAACCGCGATGCGCCCAAGGCCGAGGCGGTCAAGGCTGACGTGAAGGGCCAGACCCCTGCCGAGGAAGCCGACCTTTGGAATGCGGCGCCGGTCGATGTGGGGGTGGAGGACGAAGTAGCGGCCGTGTTCGACGGCGCCATGGCGCGCTTTGGCCGGATCGACTACGTGGTCAACAACGCCGGGGTCATGACCTTCAAGCCCATCGCCGAACTGACCCGCGCCGACTGGTACAAGGTGCTCGACGTCGATCTTCTGGGGACGGCCTACTTCGTCACCCAGGCGTTTCGCGCCATGAAGCCGGGCGGGGCTATCGTCAACGTCTCCTCGGTCCATGCGGTGGAGACCTCGCCTGACGCGGCGCCCTATGCGGCGGCCAAGGCCGCGGTGTGCTCGCTCACCCGGACGGCTTCCATCGAGGGCAAGCCCCTCGGCATCCGCGTCAACGCCATCCTGCCCGGAGCCGTCGACACGCCCATGCTGTGGGACAATCCCAACATCAAGTCCGGCGCCGAGAAGATCGACAAGGCGGATGTGGGTCGGCCGGAGGATATCGCCGCCGCCGTGGCCTTTCTGTTGTCGGACGACGCGGCCTTCATGACCGGCGCCTCCGTGGCCGTGGACGGCGGCCGCCTGGCCAAGCTCTAGGCGCGGCGGTGATCCTGACCCGCGGCCGCCTGATGCTGGAGATCGACCCGCACGGCGCGGCTATCCGCTCGTTGAAGGTGGGCGGGATAGAGACCCTGCTCCAGCCGCAGGGCCAGGGCGAGGCGCTGGCCGACGCCCAATATCTCAACCGCCTGGTCGGGCGCGTCGCCAACCGCATCGACCATGGCCGCGTGCCGGTGGACGGCGTGGATCACTTCGTCTCGACCAACGAGGGACCCAATACGCTGCACGGCGGGCAGGTAGGCTGGTCGATGCGGGACTGGGCGCTGGAGGCGACGCCCGCCGGCGCGCGGCTGGCCTATACGTCCACCGATGGCGAGATGGGCTTTCCGGGCGAGGTCAGCGCGGTCGCCGATATCGCCTTCGTCGCCGACGACGCCTTCGAGATCCGCTATGGTGCGGTGACCGACCGGCCGACGCCGGTGGCGCTGACCCACCACCTCTACTTCAACTTGTCGGGCCGATCGGGCGCGACGATCCTGGACCACATGCTGACACTGGCCGCCGACGCGGTCACCCCCTGCGGCGAGGGCCTTATTCCCACCGGCGAGATATTGTCCGTAGACGGAACGCCCTTCGACTTCCGCGCGCCGCGCGCCCTCGGCTCGGCCCTGACGCAGACCCATCCCCAGCTCACTCTGGCCGGCGGCATCGACCACAATTTCGTGCTCGACCCGCGCGCAAGGCCCACCCTCCGCCTTCATTCCCCGGACAGCGGCGTCACGCTGGAAATCGGGACCGACCAGCCGGGTGTGCAGCTCTATACCGGCCAGAAGATGCCGCCGCCCTGGATCACGCATCAGGCGTTGGTCATCGAGCCGCAGGACTTTCCGGACGCGGTGAACCACCCGGCCTTCCCGCCAACCATCGTGCGGCCGGGCGAGACCTATAGTCGACGAGTGCTCTATCGCCTGTACCAAAGCTAGACAGCACCATGGCGCGGATCATGACCTATAACGTCCATTCCTGCCGCGGCGTCGACGGCAAGCTGGACGTCGGCCGCATCGCCGGGGTGATCGCCCAGTCCCGCCCCGACATCGTCGCCCTGCAGGAGGTGGATGTGCGCCGCCCGCGCACCGGCCATGTGGACCAGGCCCACGCCATCGCCGAACGGCTGGGGATGCACTTCCATTTCAACGCCGCCCTGTCGGTGGCGGAGGAGCGCTATGGCGACGCCATCCTCACCGCCCTCCCCATGACGCTGGTGAAGTCCGGCCCGCTGCCCAACTTGCGCAAGATGGAGGTGCGCGGCCGCAAGATCGAGCTGGAGGACCGCGGCGCCCTATGGGCCGAGATCGCGGTGGACGACCGGCCGGTGCAGGTGATCAACACCCACCTCGGCCTCGTCCCGCTGGAACAGAAGGCGCAGAGCGAGCTGCTGTGTGGGCCCGACTGGCTGGGGGCAGCGCGCAAGCCGCTGATCCTGATCGGCGATTTCAACGCCACCCCGCGTTACGCCTGCTACAAGCGCTTTGCCGCCAAGCTGCGCGACGCGCGCAAGTCGGCGCCGGGCCGGCCGGGTGCGCCCACCTTCCCCTCGCGCCTGCCCATGCTGCGGATCGACCATGTGTTCGTGAGCGCGGGCATAGAGGTGGACGGCGTCCACGCCCCCGACACCGCGCTCGGCAAGGTGGCCAGCGACCATCTGCCGCTGGTGATGGATTTCACGCTGATTTAGACCGTCTCGGGACTGAGGTCTTTCGCGGGCGCTTCCAGTCCCACGCGGTGCAGCTCCACCGACAGGCGGCGCAGCTGTTTGCGCAGCTCCCACCGGCGCATCCACGGCGCCCAACTATCGCGCGGGCCGGCCGGATCGCCGATGTGGTAGGTGGCGATGAAGCTGGCGAAGCGGCCGATCGGCTTGGGCTCGATGGGCCGCACGCGACCCGCCGTGTCCAGCGCCGCCATGCCCCCCGCCAGCGAGCCGTGCGCCTTGACCGCCGCTTCCAGCGCAGCAGGCGACTCGGCGATCCAGTGGCCGATCAGGTCGTAGCGGAAGGCGGCGATGGCGGCGCGGCCCCTCTCGTCCTCCGCCTCGATGGCGAGGTCGCATTCGGTGTCGAAGCCGGTGGAGCGGTTGTTGATATTGGCCGAGCCGATCCGCACCAACTGATCGTCGATGATCGAGAGCTTGGAGTGGACAATGACCAGCCGGCCCGCCGGCGTCACCGGGCTGACGGCGGTGAGGCGGCCGTACTTGTCGGCTTCGCGTAGGCGCTTCAGGAACAGCAGGCGCGTCCGATCCATGGTCATCTGATCGAACCAGGAGGGCGAGTGCTGGGTGGACAGCAGCACGATCTCCGGCCCGTCCGGCTCCTCCAGCCGGGCCGCCAGCGCCTCGGCCATGATCGGTGAAGCGAAATACTGGTTCTCCATGTAGATCAGCGTCCTGGCCGCGGCGATCGAGGCGAGGTGCAGGCGCTCGGTCTCGCGCACCTCGGGATGATGCTTCCACTGCGGTTCGCTGCGGGAGATGCCGATCTTGGCGTCGGTGAAGGCGACGGGCACGCCGGTGGGCCATGGATCGGGACCCGCGGACGGCGCCAGTTCCGGCGCCAGGATTTCGCCGGAGGCGCGCTCCCACCGGTCGCGAAACAGCTGGCCAAACTCGCCCGCGGCCTCGCCGTCCACCACCGCCATGGTCTCGTGGCGGCAGTCGAAGAAGCCCTTGCCCGCCGTCTCGCCGCCGTGACCCGTATGTCGGCGCGGGTCGTCGTCGTGATGCAGGTGCGTATCCCAGCGGTCCGGCCCCACATCGCAACCGCCGCAGAAGGCCAGCCGGTCGTCGATGACGATCACCTTCTGATGGTGGCAGGCGCCGAAGGGGATCGAGCTGTCGAGCCGGAACTGCACCCGCGACCCCTCGAAGCACTGGCGTGCCTTATGCGGGAAGAAGTTCTGCGTCGCGGCGATGGGCAGCGACGACTTCCACACCAGGATGCGCACATCGAGCTGGGGATGGGTGTTGGACAGCGCCCGCACGAAGGGACCCCAGCGTTCAGGCTCGCCTTCGCCGGGGGCGGTGGGGGCGAAGGGGGTGTCGGGGTCCCAGGCCCAGCCGAGGATGTGGATCGAGCGGCGGGCCAGCGCCATCGCCTGACGCGCGGCGGCGTAATAGTCCTCTACATCGACGATCAACCCGGCGCGCGGCGCCCGCGCCGTCCGCCAGCAGGTGCTTTGTGGCACGAGCAGCACGTGGGACCCCCGATCCATGGTCAGATTGCCGCTCCATTGCAGCAAAGCTTCAATGCAGCCAAGCCTGACCTGTTCCGCCTTGAGATGCACACGGATTTGACTTCGCCATGACGCCTTTCAACGATTGTGTGCGTTCTCCCCAGGAACGGCCATGGGAGGCTGCGATGAGCGATGGACTTCACGCCCTGATCATCGAGGACGAGATCATCGCCGGCGTCGGAATGCAGCTTGTGCTCTCCGACATGGGCTTCGACAGCTTCGCCTTCGCCGGCACGGCGCATCAGGCGGTCGAGCAGGCGATGCTGCGCAAGCCTGACCTGGTGACCGTCGATGTCGGCCTGCTCGACGGGGACGGGCTGGCCGCGGCCCGCGAAATCCACCTGTCTGTCGGCCCCGCCCCCACCGTCTATGTGACCGGCGACGCGCGGGCCCTGGCCCAGCATCCCGACGCGGTGGTTGTGGAGAAGCCGTTCACCTCGCTGGACATGGAGCGCGCCTACCGCCTGGCCATCCACGCCATGACCGCATGAGCCGAATGAACGCTTGAGACCCAAGCAGCGCCCGGACTAGCCTGTGCGCAAATCCGGAGTGGCGAGATGCAGGTCAAGGCGGCGGTGGCGTGGAAGGCGGGCGAACCGCTGACCATCGAGACGGTGGACCTCGGCGGCCCCCGCGCCGGCGAGGTGCTGGTGGAGATCAAGGCTACCGGCATCTGCCACACCGACGCCTACACCCTTTCCGGCATGGACAGCGAGGGCGTGTTCCCCTCGATCCTCGGCCACGAGGGGGCCGGCGTGGTGGTGGAGGTGGGGCCGGGCGTGACCTCGGTCGAGGTGGGCGACCACGTGATCCCGCTCTACACGCCCGAATGCCGCCAGTGCAAAACCTGCCTGTCGCGCCGCTCCAACCTCTGCACCTCTATCCGCGCCACCCAGGGCAAGGGCTTCATGCCGGACGGGACCTCGCGCTTTTCGCTGAACGGCGAGCCGATCGCCCACTACATGGGCTGCTCCACCTTCGCCAACTATACGGTGCTGCCGGAGATCGCCCTGGCCAAGGTGCGCAAGGACGCGCCGTTCGACAAGATCTGCTACATCGGCTGCGGCGTGACCACCGGCGTCGGGGCTGTGGTGTGGACCGCCAAGGTGTGGGCCGGCGCCAACGTGGCGGTGTTCGGCCTCGGCGGGATCGGGCTGAACGTGATCCAGGCCGCCCGCATGGTGGGGGCGGACAAGATCATCGGCGTCGACCTCAATCCGGTGCGGGAGGCGCAGGCGCGGCGCTTCGGCATGACCCACTTCGTGAACCCGAACGGGGTCGGGCGCGACAAGGTGGTGGAGGCGATCCTCGACCTCACCGGCGGCGGTGCGGATTTCTCGTTCGAGTGCATCGGCAACACCACGACCATGCGCCAGGCGCTGGAATGCTGCCACAGGGGCTGGGGCGAGAGCATCGTGATCGGCGTGGCCCCCGCCGGCGCCGAGATCTCCACCCGGCCGTTCCAGTTGGTGACCGGGCGAGTATGGCGAGGCTCGGCCTTCGGCGGCGCGCGCGGCCGCACCGATACGCCCAGGATCGTCGAGTGGTACATGGATGGAAAGATCGAGATCGATCCGCTGATCACCCACACGATGCCGCTCGACCGGATCAACGACGCCTTCAACCTGATGCACAGCGGCGAGAGCATCCGCAGCGTGGTGGTCTACTGAGTCGCTCATAATCGTCCGTAGACGGATGAATCCTTGCGCAGAAACAACGCGTCTGTCACGAAAACTTCGTAATGCAGGCATGAAATCATCGCGCTTTCGTCGTAGCGCCAAGGGGTGGCTATGGGGCAATTCAAGGCTTGAACGGGCTGCGGCGACGCCGCGGTGCGACGTCTCTCGGCTGCAACTCGAATCCACCCCGGCGCACCGTCATGGAACTGTGATGGGCGCGCGTTAACAAGCCGCGAGTGCGACGTCAGAACGTCGGCCGCTCTTTTTGGGAGACAACCATGTTGAAGACGCTCGCGGTCACCCTGACAGCGACCCTGCTGGCCGGCGCCGCTGCCCGCGCGGCCGACATCTCCGGCGCCGGCGCCACCTTTCCCGCGCCGGTCTATGCCAAGTGGGCGGAGACCTATAAGCGCGAAACCGGCATCGGGCTGAACTACCAGGCCATCGGCTCTGGCGGCGGCATCAAGCAGATCACCGCCAAGACTGTCGATTTCGGCGCCTCCGACAAGCCGCTGAAGCCGGACGTCCTGAACCAGATCGGCCTGATCCAGTTCCCCACCGTGATGGGCGGCGTGGTGCCGGTCATCAACGTGCCCGGCATCGCCGCCGGCACGATGAAAATGAACGGCGACGTCCTGGCCAAGATCTATCTCGGCGAGGTCAAGCGCTGGAACGACCCCGCCATCAGCGGGCTGAACCCCGGGATGCGCCTGCCCAACCTGCCGATCACCGTCGTGCACCGTTCGGACGGCTCGGGCACCACCTTCGTGTTCACCTCCTATCTGACCTTGAAGAGCGGCGGCTGGGCGCAGAAGGTCGGCGCCAACGACGCGGTCGAATGGCCGGTGGGCCAGGGCGGCAAGGGCAATGACGGCGTCTCGGCCTTCGTGCGCCAGACCCCGGGCTCGATCGGCTATGTGGAATACGCCTACGCCAAGCAGAACAATCTGAACCACACCCAGATGCAGACGCATGACGGGGAGTTCGTGCAGCCCGTGGCCGCCAACTTCGCCACCGCCGCCGCCAAGGCCGACTGGGCCCACACCCCGGGCGGCAGCTTCTACATGCTGATCCTGGACAAGCCGGGCGCGACCTCCTGGCCGATCACTGCGGCGACCTTCATCCTGCTCTACAAGCACCAGGACAATCCCGCCAAGGGCCAGGAAGTGCTGAAGTTCTTCGACTGGGCCTATTCCAAGGGCGACGGCCTGGCCGAACAGCTCGACTACATCCCGATGCCCGCCTCCGTGAAGGCGATGGTTCACAAGAAGTGGCAGGAAGTCCACTAGGCCTCTGGGGGCGCGCGGTTCGCCGTGCGCCCCCTCGCTTTTCTGGTAATGACAGTCCGGGGCGCCGGTTGACGCGCCTCGTCCCACGGATCTCCGGATGACCGCCCTCCCCGCCGATCAGACGCCTGCGCGACCCGTCAAGCGGCGCGCAGCGCCCCGCGGCGCCCGCTTCGATCCGATCTTCAGCCTCATGTGCGGCGCGGCCGCCACCCTGCTGCTGGCGACGCTGGCCGGGGTGATGGTCTCGCTGGTGTTCGGAGGCTGGCCGGCCTTGTCCCGCTTCGGGCTCAGCTTCCTCACCTCCACCCGCTGGCAACCTTCGCCCGACGTGCCCGGCGGCGAGATCTACGGCGGGGCAGGACCCATCGTCGGCACCCTGCTCACCGCCTTCATCTCCCTGCTGCTGTCGCTGCCCATCGCGGTGGGCGTCGCGGTCTTTCTCACCGAGTTCTGCCCGCGCGCGCTGCGCCGGCCCATCGGCATCGCGGTGGAGTTGCTGGCCGGCGTGCCCTCCATCGTCTACGGCATGTGGGGCCTGTTCGTCTTCGCGCCGCTGTTCGCCCAGATGGTCGAGACGCCCTTGACCCTGTGGACCCCGCCCGCCGTCCTCGGCCAGGGGTTCACCGATTTCTGGAACAATGTCGTCATCGGCGACATGGTGCCCAACGGGTCGGGCATCCTGGCGGCCTCGATCATCCTGGCCATCATGATCCTGCCGTTCATGGCCGCCACGCTGCGCGAACTGTTCCTGACCGTGCCGCCCAAGGTGCGCGAGAGCGCCTATGGCGTCGGCTGCACCCCGCTCGAGGTGGTGATGTCGGTAACCCTGCCCTACGTCCGCCGCAGCGCCATCGGCGCGGTGATGCTCGGCCTCGGCCGCGCGCTCGGCGAGACCATGGCGGTGACCTTCATCATCGGCAACGCCCATAACCTGCCCAAGGGGATCTTCTCCGGCGGCTCGACCATCGCCTCGACCATCGCCAACGAGTTCGCCGAGGCGACCACGCCCATGCACACCGCCGCCCTGATCGCGCTCGGCTTCGTGCTGTTCGTGATCACCTTCGCCGTCCTGGCCATCGCCCGCGCCTTGCTCGGCTCGCAGAAAACCGCATAGGGGAGTGCGTCGATGATCCCGCTCCTCACCAATATCGCCGTCTTCGGGGTCGCCGCCCTGGTGGTCGTGCTGATCGTCGCCCTGGCGCTTTCCGTGGTCGCCAAGCTGGTGCGCCTGCGCAAGGTCGCCGACTGGGCCTTCGTCACCTTCTGCATCGCCGCCGCCGTGCTGGCCATCACCGCGCTCGTCGCCATCCTTATCTCGCTGGTCTACGACGGCATCGGCGGCCTGAACTGGGCCGTGTTCACGCAGGATACACCCGCCCCGGGGTCGAGCGGCGGACTGATGAACGCCATCGTCGGCTCCATCGTCATGTGCGTGTTCGGCATGTTGATCGCGGTGGTGGTGGGCATCCTGGCCGGCACCTGGCTGGCGGAATATTCTGGCCGAACCGGCTGGACCTCGGCCTACGGCTCGGTGGTCCGGTTCGTCAACGACGTGCTGCTCTCCGCGCCGTCGATTCTGGTCGGCCTGTTCATCTATACCATTCTGGTGCTGAAGAGCTCGATCTTCTCCTTTGGCCATTTCTCGGGCTGGGCCGGCGCGATCGCGCTGTCGCTGCTGGCCGTACCGGTGGTGACCCGCACGACGGAGGACGTGCTGCGCCTGCAGTCGCGGCAGTTGCGCGAGTCGGGCGTGGCCCTTGGCGCGCCGCTGTGGACCACGATCCGCTCCATCCTGTGGAAGGCGGCGTCGGGCGGCATGATCACCGGCGCGCTCTTGGCCTTCGCCCGCATCTCGGGCGAGACCGCGCCCCTGCTGTTCACCTCGCTCGGCAACCAGTTCTCCAGCCTCCACCTGCCCTATTACCAGGACAACGGTCACTGGCATTGGGACTGGAGCTTCGGCATGAACCAGCCGACGGCCAGCCTGCCGACGGTCATCTTCAACTACGCGCTCTCCGCCTATGACGACTGGCGTCGGCTGGCCTGGGTGGGCGCGCTTCTCATCGCTGTCGCCGTGCTGGGGATCAATATCCTGGTGCGCGTGCTTTCTGCGGAGCCCAAACGCTCATGAACGCCCCCAGCCCGCCCGGCGCCAGCGTGCCCGAAACCTATGAGAGCTTCACCGAGGACGTTCCGGACGCCAAGCTGTCCACCCGCAAGCTCGACTTCTTCTACGGCAAGAACCAGGCCCTGTACGACGTCAACATCGGGTTTCAGCGCCACGCCGTCACCGCCCTGATCGGGCCGTCGGGTTGCGGCAAGTCCACCCTGCTGCGCGCGCTGAACCGCATCTACGCCCTCTATCCCGGCCAGCGCGCCGAGGGTGAAATCCTGCTCGACGGAAAGAACACGCTGGACCGCGGGCAGGACCTCGGCCAGCTCCGCGCCAAGGTCGGTATGGTGTTCCAGCAGCCCACGCCCTTCCCCATGTCGATCTACGACAATGTGGCCTTCGGCGTGCGCCTGTACGAGAAATTGCCCAAGGCCGAACTCGACCAGCGGGTGGAGGAGAGCCTGAAACGCGCCGCCCTGTGGACCGAGGTGAAGGACAAGCTGCAGTCGTCGGGCCTCGGCCTCTCCGGCGGACAGCAGCAGCGGCTGTGCGTGGCCCGCGGCATCGCCGTGCGGCCCGAGGTGCTGCTGCTCGATGAGCCGGCTTCGGCGCTCGATCCCATCTCCACCGCCAAGCTGGAGGAGACCATCGTCGAGCTCAAACCCGACATCACCGTGGTGATCGTCACCCACAACCTGCAGCAGGCCGCCCGGATCAGCGACAACGCCGCCTTCATGTACCTCGGCCGCCTTATCGAGTTCGCCAAGACCGAGCGGCTGTTCGACAACCCCCGCGCCAGCCGCACCGCCGACTACATCACCGGGCGCTTCGGCTGAGGTCACCCGTGTCGCGCCGCGATCCGGCCTAAAGGGCTGGAATGGGGCCTCACGCTCCGCTACAGAGTATTACGGCTTTGCGACCGCACGCCGACCGGCCGCGCCATCCCGCGCGCTTCCCCCAACCGAGATTCATGCGCCGACCGTCCCCGTCCTCCACGCCGATCCCGCCTTCCTGTGCACGCCATCTGCCTTGGGCGAGGGGAACCGGCGCGACCTTCCGCGCCTTCGGACTCTGCATCGACGCGCAAGGGCGGGCGAGGGCGTGATGGACGATACGGCGGGGGCCAAATTCGACATCCTGGTCGAGCGTCTGGGAACGGCCGCCGGCGCGCCGCGCGTGGTCGTGGCCATCCCGGTCAAGGACGAGGCCGAGCGCATCGGCCTGTGCCTGGAAGCGCTGATGCTCCAGGAAGAGGTGGATTTCGCCGAGGTGGCGGTGATCCTCCTGCTCAACAACACCACGGACAATACGGCCGACGTGGTGAGGGGCTTTGCCGACCAGCTGCCCTATCGCATCGAGCTGCATTCGGTGACGCTGCCGGACGGCTACGCCAACGCCGGCTGGGCGCGCAAGCTGGCCATGGACGCCGCCGCGCGTCTGGTCGCCTCCGACGGCCTGATCCTCACCACGGATGCCGATACCGTCGCGCTCGACGAGTGGATCGCCGCCAACCGCCGCGAGATCGAGAACGGCCACGACGCCGTCGCCGGCTATGTGATGGCCGATCCGGAGGAGCTGATGCAGCTTCCGCCCGCCATCCTGGAGCGCGGCTCGTTGGAGTGGGAGTATCAACAGCTCGCTGGAGAGTTGGATGCGCGCGTCGATCCGGAGGCGCACGATCCCTGGCCGCGACACAATCAGAATTGCGGAGCCTCCGCCGCCGTCACCGCCGCCGTCTACCGGGCCATCGGCGGGCTGCCGCCCCGGCCTGTGGGCGAGGATCGCGCCCTGTTCGAGATGATCCGCCGCATCGACGGCAGGATCAGGCATTCGCTGGAGGTCCAGGTGCAGACCTCCGCCCGCACCGACGGCCGCGCGTCCGGCGGGCTGGCCGACGAGATCCGCCTGCGCACCGACCCCAACCATCCCTGCGACGATGCGCTGGAAGTGGCCATGGCCACCTTGCGCCGCGCATTATGGAGATCCCAGCTTCGCGTCCAGTGGAACAGCGGAGCGGCCGAGGGCCAGGTCTCGGTCTGGGCCCGGAAGCTGCGCATGCCGGCCGACGTCTTCCTGGGCGCCCTCGGCCGCCATCCGTATTTCGGCGCCTTCTGGGCCGAGCTGGAGGCCAGTTCGCCCCGTCTCGCTTGGAAGCTCGTCACCATGGCCGGGTTGAAGCGCGAAATCCGCCGCATCCGCCGCCTGGTGGACAGCCTTCGCGCCCGTGAAAGGGCCGCCGCCCGCGACGTCGCCGCCAAAAAGGTCCGAGCCGCTTAAGCCAGCCAGATCATCTTGCGGCAGGGTACGGCGTCGCCCCGCGCCAGGCAGAGCTGGGGCGCGACCACGCCGGTATAGAGCATCCCGGCCTTGACCAGCACCCGACCCGACGCGGTGTTCTCGACGAAGTGGCCGGCGCGCACCGCCCGCCGGCCCCAGCCCTGCCCCGCCCAGATCAGCGCCGCGTTCGCCGCCTCGGAGGCATAGCCCAGACCCCAGTGCTCGCGGGCGATCCAATAGCCGAACTCGGGAAACGGCTCGCCCACTTCGGCGCTGAAGCCGCTCATGCCGATCAGCCCGTGTTTCCGGTGGACGATAGCCAGTGGCCGGTCGCGCGCCGGGTCGGCGGCGGCGCAGCGCGCCACGTACTCCTCCGCGTGTTGCGCAAGATAGGGCCACGGCGCGCGGGCGAGGTTCTTCACCACCTCATAGTCGTCGATCCCGCGATAGATGGCGTCGGCGTCGCCGGCTTCGACCGGGCGCAGCACCAGCCGGTCCGTTTCGATCCGGTCGAGTATTTCGCGTCTCATAGCATCCCCCTCCAACCCGCCAGGGTCCGGCGCGCGGGGAAACGAAGACGGGGAGCCCGGTGATCCGGACTCCCCGCGCTCTGTCATCGCGATCCGGATCGGGGCCCTTGGCCTGCGATCCGGTTCAAATCTCGGATCGTTATTCCGCGGCCTGCTTGGTCTCGTGGGCCGAAGCCTCCAGAGGCTGGGCGACCGAAACGTAGGTGCGGTTGTCGCGCTTGGTCTTGAACGCCACCGCGCCGTTCGACAGGGCGAACAGGGTGTGGTCCTTGCCCATGCCGCAGTTGTCGCCCGGCCAGAACTTGGTGCCGCGCTGGCGCACGATGATGTTGCCGGCCACGACCTGCTCGCCGCCGAACTTCTTCACGCCCAGGCGACGGCCGTCGGAATCGCGACCGTTGCGGGACGAACCACCGGACTTCTTGTGCGCCATCTGTCGGTTTCCTTATTCGGCGGTGTCGTCGGAAGCCGGCTTGGCCGCACCCTTGGACTTGGGAGCGGCCGCCTTCTTCTTCGGAGCGGCGGTTTCGGCGGTCACGCCATCGGCTTCTGTGCCGGCGGTGTCGATCAACTCGGCCTTGGCCTTGGCGGGCGAAGCCTTGGCGGGGGCCCGGGCCTTCGTCGCGGCCTTGGGATCGGCGGTCGCGGGGGCTTCGTTAGCGGCTTCCTGCTCGTCCACTACGTCGGCGGCGACGGCTTTCTTGGCGGCCGTCCTGGCCTTGGCGGTGGTCGGCGCGGAGGTCTTCGCTTTTGAGACCTGAGCCGAACCCTGCAGCGTCTCGACCAGCTTGGTCAGCCCGCGGGCCTTGGCGTCGAGCAAGGCCTTGGATTCGAGGCTGACCTCGCCGTCCCACTCCGTGGTTTCGCCGCCGATCTCGAGACCGGTGACGCGCAGCACGGTCTCATGCTGGCGATGGCCGCGGGTACGGCGATAGCCTTGGCGGCGGATCTTCTTGAAGATCTTGATCTTCTCGCCTTTGCGGGTCTCGATCAGGGTGGCGTGCACCAGCGCGCCGTCCACCAGCGGACCGCCCAGCGTGATGGTCTCGCCATCGCCGTGCATCAGCACCTGGTCGAACTTCACCGCCGCGCCGACGTCGCCGTCGAGCTTTTCGACCACCAGCACGTCGCCCGGTTGCACCCGGTACTGTTTGCCGCCGGTCTTGATCACCGCGTACATGAGTTACGCCTTCTAGAGCCAAGCGGTCCGGGTCGGGGCATACGTCCCGTGGCCGACCGCATAAAAACGGAAACACCCGCGAGATAGCCCGCGGGCGAGAGGGAGCGTCTTATAGCCATGAGGCGCGCGAAGTCAACGCGGAGTCTGGCGTCCGTACGGAAGCTCAGCCGGCTTTGGCGCGGCTGTTCCTGTAGGTTTGCAAGAGGTCGCTTACGGCGACACCCTCGATGGACATTCCCTCGATCCCACAATCATCGATGCTGACGCCCGCAAGATTCACGTTGCGGAAACGGGCGTGGGAAAGGTCGATGTCGTCGAACGTCGCGCCGGCGAGCCGGACGTTCGTGAACGATGAGCCGGACAGGTCGGCATCGTCCGCCTCGATCCGGCGCTTGGTTGTTTTGAGACTTAGCGTTTCGTCGATCATTAGCCAAACCTGAACTCTGGATGCGCCCCCGCCACGTCGGCGCTTTCGGGGACGTGGCAGGTGAAGGTGGCGCCCTTGCCGGGCTCGGACTCCAGCGCCACCCAGCCGCCGTGCAGTTCGATCAGCGCCTTGACCAGGGCGAGGCCGAGGCCCGGGCCGCCTCGGTCGCGCCCGACGAAGCGGTCGAAGATGTGCGCCTGCACATGGTAGGGGATGCCGCGCCCGGTATCGGTGACACTGAGCCGCACCTCGCCTTGGCCGCGCCGCGCGTCCAGCGTCACCGTGCCGCCGGGCGGGGTGGAGCGAATGGCGTTGGCCACCAGGTGGTCGATGGCCTGCTCCAGCCGGCGCGGGTCGGCGCGGATGATGCCGCCGGCGTGGTCGAGATCGATCTTCAGACTCACCCCGCCCTGTTCGGCCAGACGCGCCGAGCGCTCCACCGAGCGTTCCAGCATAGTCGCCACGTCGGTGTCGCCGAGGCTGAGCGCCATCTCGCCGGCGTCAATCTGCGCCATGTCGAGCACGTCGTCGATGGAGCGGGCCAGTTGAGCCGCCGCCGTCCTGACCGAGGTCACATGCCCCTTGGCCCGGTCGCCCAGATTGTCGCCGAGGCTCTCCAGCAGTTCGGAATAGCCGATGATGGTGGTGAGCGGGGTGCGCAGCTCATAGGAGACGTTGCCGACGAAGTCGCGCTTCAGGCGTTCGGCGTCGGCCAGGGCCTCGGAGCGGGCGATCACGGCCTCCTCCAGCTTGCGCGTGGCGGTCACGTCGTCAAAGCCGAGCAGGGTCGCGCCGTCCGGCAGAGGGCGGGTCTGGTAGGAGACGATGCGCTGGTCTGATGTGCGGATTTCCCCCGTGACCGGCGCCCGCGCCGTCGGGTCCGGGTCGGCCACCCGGGCCTTCAGCGCCCGCCAGAACACCCGGTCGTGCAGCAAGGGGGTGCAGAGCGCGGCGATGCCGTCGAAATCGCCGGCCTCCGTCACCTGATGGCTGGTCAGCCCCCAGAACCGCTCGAACGCCTCGTTATGCAAACGCAGGCGTCCATCGGAGCCGAACACGGCCACCGCGTCGTTCAGCTTGTCCAGGGTGGCCTGCTGCACCTGCACCAGGCCGTTATACTGGGCGCGCAGCTTCAACTCGTCGGTGATGTCGGAATAGAGGATGAGCAGGCCGCCGAGGGGGTGCGGCTGGCGCACCACGCGCAAGGTGCGCCCGCCGTCGGGCAGGCTCCACAGCTCATCCGGCGTCGCCTCCAGCGCCTCGTAGAAGCCGAGCTCACGCGCCTTCCAGAGGGCGTAGTCGGCGGTGCCCGGCAGGCGGCGGCGCTGACGCAGACGGTCCAGCACCTCGCTGTGGGTGGGCTTGTCCAGCAGCCAGGCGGGCTCCAGCCCCCACAGCTCGGCGAAGGCGGTGTTGTGGAAGTTGAGCCGCTTGTCGGAGCCGAAGATGGCCACCGCGTCGTCCAGCCGGTTCAGCGTCTCGTCGTGAGCGGCGGCGGTGCGACGCAGGGTCTCGCGGATATCGGCGGTCTCGGTCACGTCCAGGGCCACCGCGCCGGCGCCGCCGCCCTCCAGCGGTTCGGCGGTGACCTGAAAGGCCCGGCGCTGACCCTTGAGCGGCGCCCAGCGCAGCGCCTCGCGCGGTTCGCCCGCCGCCGCGGCCTCCGCCGCCACGGCCTCGATGGAGCGGTCGAAGGCCAGGTCGCGTACGTGGGCGTCGTCCACCGAGCGCGCGTCGGCGGCGTCCAGCCAGGCGCGGTTGGCCCACAGCAAATCTCCTCCGGGCCCGGCGATCCAGGCGGGCGCGGGTTGAGCGTCGAGGAAGGCGGCGAAGCGGGCGGCGGAGGGCAGGGCCGCGCCGGTCGCCTCGGCCACGGTGAGGCGCAGCCAGGCCATGGCCCCGGCGGTCCGTCCTTCCACCACCACCGCCCCGGCGCCGCGCGCGCCGCGCACCTCGAAATCACAGGGTTCGCCGTGCTCGATCAGCGCCCGCAGCTTGCGGGCATGGTCGGGGTCGGAACGCACCAGCGCATCCAGGGCGGCTTCCGGTCCGCACCGCTCGGGCAATCCTAGCGCCGCGGCGGCGGCGGCCAAGCTGTCGGGACCGGCGGCGAGGACGGCGCGGGCGGCGCCGTCGGCTTCGGTTTCGATGGCGATCACCGCGCTGCCGAAGGCCTCGGAGGAAGCCTGGACGGTATCGGGATCGCGCGCGGAAAGCGCCGACGTCAGGTCGCGGATGCGGCGCTCCGCCGAACGCCGCTGGGCCAGCGCCCATAGCGCAGCCGCCAGCGCGAGGCTGGCGGCGCCTCCTGCGGCATAGAATGCGGCGTCCAGGCCGGCCATCCGCTCATCCAATGGGCCGCCGGCTCCTGCACCGGCGGGTACGAATCACCCCGATATACCCTAACCCAGTCAAATCCGGTCGTCCGCCCACAGATGGGGCCGCCCACAGATGGGGCCGTCCAGAGATGGGCCGCACCGGGTGGTCCGATGCGGGACGCGCGCCTATAGACGAGGCGGACCTGTAGAATTGGGAGTCACGCCGGTATGAGCGCCGAGGGTCGCGTCGTCTGTTTCGGCGAACTGATGCTAAGGCTGACGGCCATGCACTCCGGCGTTCTGCTGCAGGAGCGGCGGCTCGACTGCACCTTCGGCGGGGCGGAGGCTAATGTGGCGGTGTCGCTGGCCCGGCTCGGCCTGCCCGCCACCCTCGTCACCACCCTGCCCGACAACGCCATCGGCCATGCCGCGCGGGACGAGTTGCGCCGGTTCGGCGTGGAGACCGATTTCGTCACCCTGAGCGAGGGACGGATGGGGCTCTACTTCCTCACCCCCGGCGCGGTCTTGCGCCCATCGGAGGTGCTGTACGATCGACAGCGCTCCTGTTTCGCCGAAGCGGCGCCGGACGCGGTGGACTGGGACCTTGCGCTGGCCGGCGCGGCGCGGCTGCACCTCTCCGGCGTCACCCCCGCGATCGGCCGAAGCTGCGCCGAGGCGGCCCTCCGGGCGGTTGAGGCGGCCAACGCGCTGGGTGTACCGGTCTCCTTCGACGGCAACTATCGCGGCAAGCTGTGGGCGCTGTGGGATGGGGACGGCCCCGCCATTCTGGGCACGCTATTCGCCGGGGCCGAGATCGCCTTCGCCGACGACCGCGACATGGCCCTGGTGTTGAAGCGCGAGTTCAGCGAGGCCGACCCGCACGCCCGCCGCGCCGCCGCCGCCCGCGCCGCCTTCGACGCCTATCCCCGGCTGCAGGTGATCGCGTCCACCTTCCGCACCCTCGCCGGGGTGGACGATCAGGCGTTGTCGGCGGTGCTGTTCCGCCGGCATGGCGGGAAGGTGACCACCGGCCCGCTGCGGCTTTCGGGCGTGGTGGACCGGATCGGCGCGGGCGACGCCTTCGCCGCCGGGCTGCTGTTCGGCCTGCACACCGGCGAAGACGACCGGCGCGCCCTCGACCTCGCCCTGGCGGCCGCGGCGTTCAAGCACTCGGTGCCGGGCGACTTCAACATGGCGACGGCGGGGGATCTCGACACCGTCCTCTCAGGCGCGCTGGACGTGAGGCGATGAGATGAGCCCAACGACCATCCACGACGTGCTGCACGCCTCGCCGATTATGGCGGTGGTGGTGGTCGAGGCGGCGAAGGACGCACCGGACCTTGCCCGCGCCCTGGTCGCCGGCGGGGTGAGGTCCATCGAGGTGACCCTGCGCACCTCGGCCGCGCTGGAGGCGATCCGCCGCATCGCTGGGGAGGTTCCGGACGCCCTGATCGGCGCCGGCACCGTGCTCCATCCCGCCGATCTGGAGGCGGCGGCGAAGGCGGGTGCGCGCTTCGCGGTGTCGCCCGGCGCCACCGCGGCGCTGCTCGACGCCGGGCGCGAGGGGCCGATCCCCTACCTCCCCGCCGTCGCCACCGCGTCGGAGATCATGGAGGGGTTGGCGCGGGGCTATACCGCGTTCAAGGCCTTCCCGGCCTCGACGATCGGCGGCGTCGCGGCGCTGAAGGCGTTTCACGGCCCGTTCGCCGAGGTGAGGTTCTGCCCTACCGGCGGGATCACCGCGGCCACCGCCCGCGACTATCTGGCCTTGCCCAATGTGGCGTGTGTCGGCGGATCCTGGCTCACCCCCGCGGACCGGCTGAAGGCGCGGGACTGGACCGGAATCCGGGTCCTGGCCGAGGAGAGCCTGAAGGCGCTGCGTTGAGCCCGAATGGGACTTGACCGACGCCACCTGCGCCGGAAAGCTCGGCCGTGCACCTAGGGCCTGGCATGAGAAGACTCGTCACCGTCGATCTTCGCCGCCGGCTTCGCGCGCTCGGTCCTGCCTGGGTGGTCGATATCGGCGTGGCGCTGGGCTGCGTGGCGCTGTCGGGCGTCGCCAGGGCGGTGATCGACATGATCGCGCCAAACGCCTTGGCCTTCGGTCTGATCTACCCCATCTGTCTCCTGGCGACGCTGGTGGCGGGGTGGCGATCTGGCCTGTTGACCCTGGCCATCGCGGGTTTACTGGCCTGGGCCTTCGTCCTCAATCCCGGCCATGGCCTCGTGCTGCACGACTTCAAGTCGGCGGCCAATGTCTCGCTGTTCTTCATGACCGCGGCGCTGATCGTCTTCCTGGCCGATCAGGCGGTGGTCGAACAGGACAAGGGGCTGGCGGATCGCGAGCTGTTGATCGAGGAGATCAACCACCGCACCAAGAACAACTTCCAGATCGTCATCAGCCTGCTGGAGCTGCAGGCGCGGCGCAGCGACCTGCCCGAGGTGAAGACGGCCATGGCCGCCGCGGCGGCGCGGATCGGCGGCCTGGCGCGCTCGCACCGCAACCTCTACGCCACGGGCGAGATGGCGACGACCGTGGCCATGGACGCCTATCTGGCCGAGCTGTGCGAGAACCTGACGGAGGCGCCGGGCATGGGCGGCTTCGTCCGTATCGAAACGACGCTGGCGCCGGTGAGCTTGCCCCGCGACCGGGCCGTGGCGGTGGGCGTGATCTTGAACGAGCTGATCACCAACGCCTTCAAGCACGCCTTTCCAACCGGTCGGCCCGGTCTGGTGCGGGTAAGCCTGGCCGAGCGCGAGCAGGGACTGGAGCTGACGGTGGCCGACGATGGGGTCGGGCTGGACGCCAAGAGCCCAGCGCCGGCATCGGGCCTCGGCCGGGGCCTGCTCGACGCCTTCGCGCGCCAGGCCGGCGGGACGGTGGCTTTGGTCAACGGCGAGGGCGGCGGCGCGGTGGCGACCCTGCTGCTGCGGCGGTGACGGCGGTCGGCCGACCTATTGCCGGACGGACTTGATCCCGTCCCGGGCCAGGTCGGCCTCGACGCTGTCGGGACCCACCAGGTGGGCGGCGCCCACGGCCACGAACACCGTGCCCTCGCCCTTCAACAGGGTCTCGATCTGACGGGCGAACGCCTTGTTCCGCTCCACCAGCAGGATGCGATAGAGTTGCGGATAGGTCTGAGACATATCGCCGTTGAGCAACGCCTCCAACCGCTTGGTGTCGCCCGCCGCCCAGGCGTCCACCGTGGCGTCGAGCTCAGAGGTCCCCTTCCTGGCGTCGTCCAGGGTGTCCAGCAGGTAGTCCACCTCGACCTTCTGGGGCAGGTCGGCGAAGAAGCGCACCTGCTGCTCCAGCGTCTCGAACGCCATCAGGGACTTGCCCTGCGTCGCGGCGTCGTTCTTCAGGATCACATCCACCCCGCTCTTGGGATCGTAACCCGCCTTGACCAGCGGCAGGACCGAGATCATCAGCGAGGCCATCCACGGCCGCATCGGGTCGAGCTGGGCGGTCTGCACGCCGAGCGTCCCCGCCACCGTCGTCAGCTTGGCCTTGCCCGCATCGTCGAGCTTGGTGGTGAGCGGGTGCTGCACATCCAGCCCGTACTTGAAGATCAGCGGCTGGGCGGCGGCGGCGTCGTCGGCATTGGCCACCTCCTCATACAGCGTACCGGCCGAGCGGAAGGCGGCGTCGATCTTGGCCGTCCGCCATTGGGTGGTGGGCTTCAGTACGTGCACCGTGCCGAACAGATAGACCGTGGCGTGCGGCCCCTGCACCTTCCACAGCGCCGGCTCCGCCCCGGCGGGTAACGCCACGGCCAAGGCGGCCGCGACGGCCGGAACTGAAAATCCGAACTTCATCACCAGCTCCTGGAATCGCTAGTTCGCCGGCACGATGGGCAGCCACACCGCCGAGGCGTTGTCGCCCGAGCGCAGCAGGGTGATGGTCGCCTTCTGATAGTCCGCCGGCTTGGCGTAGAAGATGTTCGGCACGTAGGTCTGCGGGTTGCGGTCATAGAGGGGGAAGGCGGTGGACTGCACCATCACCATGATCCGGTGCCCCGGCAGGAAGACGTGGTTGGCGTTGGGCAGGGCGAAGCGGTAGCGCTGCGGCGTGTTGGCCGGGATGGCCGATGGATGCTCGAAGCTCTCACGATAGCGGCCGCGGAAGATGTCGGTGCCGATTGGCTCCTCGTAGCCGCCGAGCTCGGCCTGGTTGGGATAGTCGTCGGGGAAGACGTCGATCAGCCGGACCACGAAATCGCCGTCGGTCCCGGTGGTCATGGCGGCCAGATCGACGACGGGCGCGCCCTCCAGCTTGACCGGCGCCTTCAGGACCTCGGTCCTGTAGGTCATCACGTCCGGCCGACCGTCGACGAAGCGCTGGTCGCGGATCAGCCAGGTGCGCCAGCTGTCGTCGCCGTTGAAGTGCACCGGGCGGGGCGTATAGGGCACCGGCTTCATCGGGTCTGAGACGTAGCTGTCGCTACCCCCATCCTTACCCGAGGTCCCCGTCGGCTTGGCGAAGCCGAGCCCGCCGCCGGCCTGGAAGTAGATCGGCGTCATCGGGTGGGTGCAGCCCGTCTGGCAGGCGTGCGGCCAGTCGGAGAAGTGATCCCAGTGGTTCTCGGCGTCGTTGTAAATGGTCACGCGCGCGAGGTTCGCCGGCGGTCCGTCCTTCAGATACTGGTCGAAGAAGGGCAGCACCATCTCGCGGCGATACTGGTCGGCGGTGTCGCCGCGCCACTTGAACACGCCGAGGGTCGAGCCGTCGCGGTTGACCTGGCTGTGGAACCAGGGGCCCATGACCAGCCAGTTGTTGCCCTCGTGGCCCACCGCCTTCAGGGCCAGCCAGGAGTGGTTGGCGCCCCACATGTCCTCCTGGTCCCACAGGCCCTGCTCCCAGAGCGTCGGCACGTTGGAGGGGTGTTCGGCCACCAGCTTGTCCAGCGCCTGGCCCTGCCAGAAGGCGTCGTAGGCCGGGTGCTGCATCATCCGCGTCAGATAGGGCAGCGCGTCGTAGCCGTGCTCGTGGATGTAGTCGCCGGTGGAGCCAGCGGCTAGCCAGGTGGCGTAGTCGTCGCCCGACGGCGCACCCCGGCCGCCGGCGCCGCCGCCCCCGCGCTGGCCCGTCTGCCCCACGGTGTAGGCCACGTTGGGGTTGCGGAAGGCGCCGTAGTGGAACCAATCGTCGCCCATCCAGCCATCGACCATCGGGCTCTCCGGCACCGCCGCCTTCAGCGCCGGGTGCGGCGCGAGGAGCGCCATGACCACGGTGAACCCCTCGTAGGAGGAGCCGATCATACCCACCTTGCCGTTGGTGGGCAGGTGCTTCACCAGCCAGTCGATGGTGTCGTAGGCGTCGGTGGTGTGATCGACCTTGGAGGCGTTCAGCGGCCCGATCGGCGGGCGGGTCATGATGTAGTGGCCCTCCGACCCGTACTTGCCGCGCACGTCCTGATAGACGCGGATATAGCCGTTCTCCACGAAGGGCTCGGCCTCCAGCGACAAGGTCTCGTGCAGGGTCGGCCCCTCGCTCCGCTCGTGGTGCGCGGCGTCGTAGGGTGTGCGGGTCAGGATGATCGGCGCGTTTTTCGTTCCCTTCATCATCCAGATCACGGTGTAGAGTTTGGTCCCGTCGCGCATGGGGATCATCTCCACGCGCTTGATGTAGTCGGTGTCCGGCTTTGTCGGCGCGAACTTGCCCGGGACGTCGGAGGGCAGCGGGTCGGGCGCGCCTTCCATCGCATCGGGCTTGGCCATCGCATCGGGCTTGGCCATGGCGTCCGCCTTCGGTGGCGCGGCGGCGTGGGCCAGGGCGAGCGGCGAGACCGCCAGGACCAGACTCATCAACAGGCCGGAAATACGCATGTACACCCCCTTGCTCGCCCCGCTTCCGGGCGTGTGCAAAGGTCCATCAACCTGCGCGCTTGGCAAGAGCGGGAGCATTACAAGACCGCAATGTGCGCCGGGGTGAAACGCTTTCCCGCACCGGCCGTATCGCCTAACATCCAAGGGTCGAGGGAGGGTGTCATGAAGAGGCTGTTCGGGGCTTTGGCGGCCATGGTCGCCGCGTTGAGCATGACCGCGCCCGCCCGCGCGGCGGAGGTTTCGGTGGCAGTGGCGGCCAACTTCACCGAGCCGGCCAAGGCGATCGGCGCGGCGTTCCAGAGGGCCACCGGAAACGCCTTGGCCCTGTCGTTCGGACCCTCCGGCGGCTTCTACGCCCAGATCAGCCACGGCGCGCCGTTCGAGGTGTTCCTGTCCGCCGACGACGAACGCCCGAAAAAGGCGGAAGCGGAAGGCTTCGCCGTGCCCGGCACGCGCTTCACCTACGCCATCGGTCGGCTGGTGCTCTATTCCAGGACGTCGGGTCTGGTGGACGACCATGGCGGCGTGCTGAAGGGCGGCCGGTTCGACAAGCTGGCCATCGCCGATCCGGGCGCGGCCCCCTATGGCGCGGCCGCGATCCAGACGATGACCGCGCTCGGCGTCTATGACGGGCTCAAGCCGAAAATCGTCCAGGGCGCCTCCATCGCCCAGGCCTATGAGTTCACCGCCACCGGCGCGGCCGAGCTCGGCTTCGTGGCGCAGTCGCAGGTGATCAAGGTGACCGGCGGCTCGCGCTGGTTGGTTCCGGAAAGCCTCCATGCCCCCATCGTGCAGGACGCCGTGCTTCTGAAACCCGGCGCGGGCGACCCGGCGGCCAAGGCGTTCATGGCCTTCCTCAAGACCCCCGCCGCCCGCGAGATCATCAAGCGCTACGGATACGATGTGCGGTAGGCCGTCGACAGGCGGAGGAGGAGTCTGGTAGTGGAGGTCGTTGTCCGCACCACGCTGCTGCTGGCGACGATCACCACCTTGGTGCTGCTGGTGGCGGCGACGCCCCTGGCCTGGTGGCTGGCGCGCTCGCGATCCTGGCTGCGCGAGGCGGTGGCCGCGCTCACCGCCCTGCCCATCGTCCTGCCGCCCACCGTGCTGGGCTTCTACCTGCTGGTCGCCATGGGACCGGCGAGCCCGCTGATGACCCTGCTGCATCCCTTCGGGGTACGGACGCTGGCCTTCACCTTCACCGGCCTGGTGATCGGGTCGGTGTTCTATTCCCTCCCCTTCGCCGTCCAACCCCTGCGCGCCGCGTTCCAGGGCGTGGGCGAGGCTCCGCTGGAGGCGGCGGCCACCCTCGGGGCCGGACCGATGGACGCCTTCGCCAGCGTGGCCCTGCCCCTGGCCCGGCGCGGCTTCCTGACCGCGGCGGTGCTGGTGTTCGCCCACACCATCGGCGAGTTCGGCGTGGTGCTGATGATCGGCGGCGGCCTGCCCGGACGGACCGAGGTGGTCTCCATCCGCATCTATCAACTGGTGGAGTCGCTGCGCCTCGGCGAGGCGGCGGGCCTGGCGGGCGCCCTGGTGGTCTTTTCCTTCCTCGTGCTGTTCGCGCTCCTCATGCTGGAACGCTACGCCGGACGGCGCGCCGCATGAGCGATAGCCTCGACATCGACCTCAAGGGACGGTTCGGCCGGCTGGCGCTGGACGCCGCCTTCTCCGTCGCCGCCGCCGGGATCACCGCCATCGTCGGCCGCTCGGGTTCGGGCAAGACCACGCTGCTGCGCTGCATCGCCGGGCTGGAGCGGGCTAAGGGACGGGTCAGCCTGCGCGGCGAGATTTGGCAGGACGAGCAGCGCTTCGTTCCCACCCACCGCCGAGCGGTGGGCTACGTATTCCAGGACGCGGCGCTGTTCCCCCACCTGACCCTGCGCGCCAATCTCCGCTACGCGGTGGACCGCGCGGGCGGACGCCCGGGATTGTCGCTTGACGACGCGGCGGCGCTGTTGAACCTTGCGCCCCTGCTGTCGCGCTCGCCCGCCAGGCTCTCCGGCGGCGAGCGGCAGCGCGGCGCCATCGCCCGAGCCCTCCTCGGCCATCCCCGTCTCTTGTTGATGGACGAACCCACCGCGTCGCTCGACGCCGAGGCCAAGGCGGAGCTCTTGCCCTATCTCGAACGGCTGCACGGCGCCCTCGCCCTGCCGATCCTCTATGTGGGCCACGACGCGCTGGAGATCGAGCGGCTGGTCGACCGGGTGCTCGTCATGCGGGACGGGCGGGTGGAGGCGGCGGACCCCGCGCACGCGCGGCGAAGCGCCCTCGACCGACTGGATGGGCTGCCGCCCGAGACGGTCCGCCACCTGGCCGCTTCGGCGCTTATCGCGGGGCTCGAACCGCCCGGTGCGTGATCGCCGACGCTTTTTTGGCTCGGATCATTGCTGTTTTCCGTCATTGCGCTATGTAGCTCTTCATCGGAAGTCGTTGCGAAGCGCTACTGATCTGCTGCTAACGCGCCGGTTATGCCTCTCCCACGAAGCCGATTCCCGACAAGCCTGTCGGGATTCAACACGCATGATGGGAGCCTAGAGATGGCGACTGGTACGGTTAAGTGGTTCAACGCCACCAAGGGTTATGGCTTCATCCAGCCGGATGACGGCGGCGCGGACGTGTTCGTGCACATCTCGGCGGTCGAGCGGGCGGGCCTCGGCTCGCTCAACGACGGCCAGAAGGTCTCTTACGAGCTCGAGCGCGATCGCAAGAGCGGCAAGATGTCCGCCGGCCAGCTCGCGGGCGCCTGACCGGGTGCCCAAGGAAGACTTCCTCGAATTCGAAGGCGTGATCACGGAGCTGCTCCCCGAGGGGCGGTTCCGTGTGAAGCTCGATAACGAGCACATGATCCTGGCGCACACGGCGGGCAAGATGCGCAAGAACCGCATCCGCTCGCTGGTGGGCGACCGGGTGACGGTGGAAATGACCCCCTACGACCTGTCCAAGGGGCGCATCACCTTCCGCCACAAGACCGAGGGCGGTGGGCCACGGCCCCCCGGCGCCCGGCCGAACTTCCAGCGTCGCCGCTAAGGCGCGCCGACAGCTCCGGCGCTCCCCTTCGGGGGAGCCGCCATTTTCCCCTAAACCCAGCTCATTCCACGGTGACCGACTTGGCAAGGTTTCTGGGCTGATCCACGTCGGTGCCCTTGTGCACGGCGACGTGGTAGGCGAGCAGTTGCATGGGGGCGGCATAGACCAGGGGGGCGATGAACGGATCGCAGGCCGGGCCGACGATCACGTCGGCCAGCAAGGGCGCGTGCGCGGCCCCGGCCTCGTCGGTGACCATGACGATGGGCGCGCCGCGGGCGGCCACCTCCTGCATGTTGGAGACGGTCTTGTCGAACAGGGGGTCGGTGGGACAGATCACGATCACCGGCGTCGCCTCGTCCACCAGGGCGATGGGACCGTGCTTGAGTTCGCCCGCCGCATAACCCTCGGCGTGGATATAGCTGATCTCCTTCAGCTTCAGCGCTCCCTCCAGGGCCAGCGGATAGAGCGCGCCCCGGCCGAGATAGAGCACGTCACGGGCCTTGGACAGCTCGTAGGCCAAAGCCTTGACCCTGTCGTCGGTCTGGATCGACTCGCCGATCAGCCGAGGGGTCTCCAGCAGCAGATGCACCAGCCGCGCCTCTTCCGCCGCGTCGATCCGCCCGCGTTGGACCCCGGCGGCCACCGCCAGCGCCGCCAGCGCGCAGACCTGCGAGGTGAAGGCCTTGGTGGAGGCGACGCCGATCTCCGGGCCGGCGTTGGTGGGCCACATGCGCTCGGCCTCGCGCGCCATGGAGCTTTGGTGGGCGTTGACCAGGGCGGCGGTGTTCAGCCCCTGCTGCTTGCACCATCGGAGCGCCGCCAGGGTATCGGCGGTCTCGCCCGACTGCGACACCGCCAGCGCCAGCGTGCCCGGCGACATGGCCGGCTCGCGATAGCGGAACTCCGAGGCGATCTCCACGTCCACCGGCAGGCCGGCGTGCTTCTCGAACAGGTACCTGGCGGTGAGCCCGGCATAGTAGGCGGTGCCGCAGGCGATGATCTGCAGCCGCGTGACCTCGGCGAAGTCGAACCCGCTTCCCGCGCCGGCGACCGGAACCTTGGCCTTCATCGCCACCGGGTCCAGATAGGCGGACAGGGTGTGCTGGCAGGCGTCCGGCTGCTCGTGGATCTCCTTGGCCATGAAGTGGCGGTAGGCGCCCTTGTCCACCAGCGCGGCGGCGGCGGACACGATGTGCACCGCGCGGTTCACCCCTCGCCCGGCGGCGTCGTGGATTTCGGCGCCGTCATGGTCGATGCGGACCACGTCGCCCTCCTCCAGATAGGTCACCCGGTTGGTGAAGGGGCCGACCGCGATGGCGTCCGAGCCGAGATACATCTCCCCCTGCCCATGGCCGACCACCAGGGGCGGACCCAGCCGTGCGCCGAGGAGGGTGGGCCGCGCCGCCTCGCCGTCCCCGGACCCGCCCCGCTCCGGCGCCACCATCACGCATAGGGCGTAGGCGCCGGTGATCCGGCCGAGCACCGCCTTGAACGCGTCGAGCGGCGCGAGCCCCTGCCCCAGCGCCCGGTCCATTAGTTGGGCCACCACCTCGGTATCGGTCTGGCTGGCGAAGCTGCGGCCCTCGGCGATCAGCTCGGCCTTCAGCTCCGCGAAGTTCTCGATGATGCCGTTGTGGACCACCGCCACGCGCCCGACAATGTGGGGGTGGGCGTTCTCGGTGGTGGGCGCCCCGTGGGTGGCCCAGCGGGTGTGGCCGATGCCGGTGGAGCCCTCGAGCGGGCTCTCGCGCAGGGCGGCCTCCAGGTGCTTCAGCTTGCCCGGCGCCCGGCGCCGCTCCAGTCGGCCCCCCACCAGGGTGGCGACGCCGGCGGAGTCGTAGCCGCGATATTCCAGCCGCTTCAGGCTGTCGATCAGCCGCTCCGCCGCCGGCTCCTGGCCGACGATGCCGATGATGCCGCACATGCTGTGTGTTCCGTTGTGGCCGCTGGCCCGACAGGGGTGTGAGTCTGGCCCCCCGTCCCTTATCATCATGAAAACGTCTGGCGCGTAAAACTCGATTTCGGATCGTTTCCGCCCGATCGCCGCCCGATCGCTTCAGGGAGACCGCATGGCCCGCACCTATTTCGGCACCGACGGCATCCGTGGCCGCGCCAACCAGTTCCCCATGACCGCGGAGGTGGCGCTGCGCGTGGGCCTGGCCGCCGGCCGCGCCTTCCGCACCGCCGACGAGCGCCGCCATCTGGTGGTGATCGGCAAGGACACGCGCCTGTCGGGCTATATGGTCGAGCCGGCGCTGGTGGCGGGGTTCGCCGCGGCGGGCATGGACGTGCGCACCTTCGGTCCCCTGCCCACCCCGGCGGTAGCGATGATGACCCGCTCCATGCGCGCGGATCTCGGGGTGATGATCTCCGCCTCGCACAACCCGGCCATCGACAACGGCATCAAGCTGTTCGGCCCGGACGGCTACAAGCTGTCGGACGCGCGCGAGGCCGAGATCGCCCGCCTGATGGACCAGGGCCTGGAGGAGGAGCTGGCCGCCCCCGCCGACCTCGGCCGGGTGGTGCGCATCGACGACGCCCAGGCCCGCTATGTGGAGATCGCCAAGGCCACCTTCCCGCGCGCCCATTCGCTCGGCGGCCTGCGCGTGGTGGTCGATTGCGCCCACGGCGCCGGCTACAGGGTGGCCCCCACCGCCCTCTACGAACTGGGCGCCGAGGTGATCCCGGTGGGGGTCGCGCCCAACGGGCTCAACATCAACGAGGGCTGCGGCTCCACCCATCCCGACGCCATGATCCATGCGGTGAAGGAGTACCGCGCCGATCTCGGCATCGCGCTGGACGGCGACGCCGACCGGCTGGCCCTGTGCGACGAGCACGGCGTGCTGGTGGACGGCGACCAGATCATGGCCATCATCGCCGGGGCCTGGCACGCCGAGGGCAGGCTGACCGGCGGCGGGGTGGTGGGCACGGTGATGTCCAACCTCGGGCTGGAGCGGATGCTGGGCGACAAGGGACTGGAGTTACACCGCACCGCCGTCGGCGACCGCCACGTGATGGCCAGGATGCGCGAGGGCGGCCTGAACCTCGGCGGCGAGCAGTCCGGCCACATCATCCTGTCCGACCTCTCCACCACCGGCGACGGGCTGATCGCGGCGCTGCAGGTGCTGGCGGTGATGGTCCAGTCGGGCCGCAAGATGAGCGACCTGGCCCGCCAGTTCGAACCGGCGCCGCAGAAGCTGGTCAATGTCCGCTACGCCATGGGCGGCGCCGATCCGCTGCAGGCCGACGGGGTGCGGGCCGCCATCAAGGACGGCGAGGCGCGCCTGAACGGCTCGGGCCGCGTCCTGGTGCGCGCCTCCGGCACCGAACCCCTGATCCGCGTCATGGCCGAAGGCGACGACGAACGCCTCGTCAACACCGTCGTCCAGTCTATCGCCAAGGCGGTGAAACAGGCGGCGGCTTAGGAACTCTCACCCCGCTGGTCGCGCACGAACAGCCGGTTGCGCTTCGAGCCCTGCGCGCGAAAGGCAAGGTCTTCGCGCAGGCCGGCGGCGAGCAATGGCGGGTCGATGCGGGCGGCGGACTCAGCGGCGTTCTCGCCTTCCACCTCCAGGACCACGCTCTTGACGTCCTTGAGGATCAGGGGCGCGCCGCGCAGGATCAGGCCTTCGATCCCGTCCACATCGATCTTCAGGTGGGTGGGCGGCGGCAGGGCGAAGGTGGCGACCAGATCGTCCAGCCGATAGGCCAGCGCGCCCTGGGTGAAGGCGGCGTGGGTCTGGCCGAACTGGTCCGCCGCGCCGCCGACGGCGTTCATGCCCGACTGCGGCGCGAGGGCCGACAGGGTAAGGCCGACCGCCGCGGTGATGTCCGACAGCGCCACGGGCAGGGGAAACACCCGCATCCCAAGGCCGTTCAGCGCCAGATGCTCCACCATCACCCCAAAGCTCGTGGCCTTGGGCTCGAAGGCATAGACCACGAGGCCGGGCTTCATCGCCGCGTACAGGGAGAACAGGCCCGTAGCCGCGCCCACGTCGTAGAAGACCTCGCCCGGCGCCATGGCGTCGATCCAGGCCAGGGTCTCCGGCTCTTCCTCGTGGAAGCCGATGGCGGCGGCGGCCAGGTGCGGCCCGCGCAGGGCCAGCAGCTTCAACGGGCCGTGACGGGTCTCCACCGTGTGCGCCCCGTCCGCGTCCAGCCGCTCCATCAGGCGTGAGATCGTGGCGGCGCGCCTGGCCCTGGACTGGCCGACGGTGACCACGCCGGTGAGGCCGTGAAGGATACGGGCGAGGGTGCGGCTCATGGGTGTGGCGGTCCGGCGTTCGTGATCCGGGCCTCCATCGCCCAATCCGGCGCTCACGGCAAATTAAGCATTAATGTTCACCCTGCCGCTTTGATCGTTGTGCTGGCGGGAAATCCGATGTTTCAGATCATAGGCGTGGTGCTGCTGTTCGGCCTGGTGTTCGGCAGCTTCATCATGTCCGGCGGCAACATGGGCGTGATCATCGAGGCCGCCCCGCACGAGCTGATGTGCATCATGGGCGCGGCGGTGGCCTCGTTCCTGGTCTCCAACTCCATGACCGTGATCAAGGCCACGGGCGCCGGTATGGGCAAGGTGTTCGCCGGGCCGAAGTGGAAGAAGGTCGACTATGCCGATCTGCTCTCGCTGCTGTTCCTGCTCACCAAGACCATGAAGTCCAAGGGCGTGATCGCGTTGGAAAGCCACATCGAGAACCCGCACGATAGTTCGATCTTCAGCCGCTATCCCAAGATCGGCAAGGATCACTTCGCCATCGATTTCATCTGCGACACCCTGCGGATGATGACCATGAACCTCGAGGATCCGCACCAGGTCGAGGACTGCATGGAGGGCCAGCTAGAGAAGCACCACCACGAGGCGCTGGCCCCCGCCCATGCGCTGCAGAGCCTGGCCGACGCGCTGCCCGCGCTCGGCATCGTCGCCGCCGTGCTGGGTGTGATCAAGACCATGGGCGCCATCACCCAGCCGCCGGAAATCCTCGGCGAGATGATCGGCGGCGCGCTGGTCGGCACCTTCCTCGGCGTGTTCCTGGCCTATGGCCTGGTGGCGCCCATGGCCTCGCGCCTCAATGCCATCGTCGAGGAGGAGAGTTCGTTCTACAAGATCATCCGTTCGGTCCTGGTCGCCCACCTGCACGGCAATGCGGCGCAGATCTCGGTGGAGATCGGGCGCGGCAGCGTGCCCTCGCCCTCGCAGCCGAGCTTCGCGGAGCTGGAAGAGACTCTGACCCAGATTCCCGCCGAGGCGGCCTGAGCCCCTGGGCGCATCGGGCGAGCGTCGAAGCGCAAACCTGACAGGAACCTGACAAGAAGCTTGCGTGTTAGCGCAGGCAGGTCATAGTGCCGCATGTCTGGCCGGTGTTTCCGGCCTCGCGTGTCGAGCATTCGGCCCGTGAGGACGCCTTCCGCGGCCTTACCCACGCTTGAACCTCCTTAGGGAACCCAGGGACATGACCTCCGAAGCTCTGCGCAAGATCCTGATCGCCACCTCGGCCGTCGCCGCTCTGTCGGTGGCCGCCTGCTCGAAGCCGGCCGACAACAACACCACGGCGACGAACACCACCACGACCACCACCGACACGGCGAACACCACCGCTCCGGCGCCGGCCACCGACGCCAACGCGATGTCGTCGGGCAACGCCACGGGCGCCAACAACACCACCACCAATTCCACCACCACCACCTCGAACTCGACCAACTAAGACGGCCGACGACGATCGTGAGATCAGGGCCGCTCCCGCGGGGGGCGGCCCTTTTCTTTGTGCGCCTGATCGCTAGACCGCTGGCATGAACGAGCCGGTGGAGTGGCCCATAACTGAGGCGGGGAGCGAGGGCGCGCCGCGCTCGCCGCGGTTCGGCGACACCTACTTCTCCGCCGAAGACGGACTGGCCGAGAGCCGCGCCGTGTTCCTGGCCGGCTGTGACCTGCCGGGCGCCTGGGCTGGCCGACGCCATTTCACCGTCGGCGAACTCGGCTTCGGCACGGGGCTGAACATCCTCGCCGTGCTCGATCTGTGGCGGCGTACCCGCCCGTCCCCCGAGGCCCGACTGCACCTGTTCTCGGTGGAGGCCTATCCGATCGGCGGGGACGACGCCGCGCGGGCGCTGGCGCACTGGCCGGACCTGGACGATCTGACGGCGCCGCTGCTGGAGGGCTGGCCGGACGGTCGGCGCGGTTGGCGGCGGATCGCCTGGCCGGCGCTCGGCGCGACGCTGGACCTCGCCATCGCCGAGGTAGGCGGCGCGTTGGCGGACTGGGCCGGGGCCGCAGACGCCTGGTTCCTCGATGGTTTCGCCCCGTCGCGCAATCCCGAGATGTGGCGGAACGAAGTGCTGGCCGGAGTCGCCTCCCGGTCGCGGCCCGGCGCGCGGGTCGCCAGTTTCACCGTCGCCGGTGCGGTGCGCCGGGGATTGGAGGCGCAGGGCTTCGCCGTCGAACGCGCGCCGGGCTTTGGCCGCAAGAAGCAGCGGCTGGAGGCGCGCCTGCCGGGCGTGGCGAACGACTCCGACGCCCCCCAGGTGGCCATCCTCGGCGCGGGCGTCGCCGGCGCGGCGCTGCATCGGGCCTTCGCGCGGCTGGGCGTCGAGTCGCGCGTGTTCGATCCCGGCGGAGCGGGCGCCGGCGCCTCGGGCAATGCGGCGGCGCTGGTCACGCCCCGGCTGGATGCGGGCTTGGGTGCAGGCGCCGCGCTCCACGCCCAGGCCTTCGCCCGCGCCGTCGAGCTTTACCGGAGGGAGACCCCCGAGGCGATCCTTGCCGCCGGCGCCCTGCAACTCGAGTCTGGCCCGCGCGACGGGGCGCGGTTCGACCGGATCATCGGTTGGGACGGGTTCGCGAAGAGGGCGCTGGCGCGGCTCGGCGGCGCCGAAGCGGCGGAGCGGCTGGGCGAGACAGCGGCCCCCGGCGCCCTGGCCTATCGCGACGCCCTGGTGGTGGAGCCGACGGCCGTCCTGGCGCGCTGGCTGGCCGCGCCGCCCGACCCACGCCTTGTAGAACGGTTGGAGCGGGTAGAGGGCAAGTGGCGGCTGCTCGGCGCCGACGGGGAGGGGCTCGGCGAGGCCGATATGTTGGTAGTGGCCGGCGGAGCGGCCTCTTCGCGGTTCACGGGCCTCGGCCTTCGGTCCGTGCGCGGACAGGCCAGCGTGGCGGCGGCGCCCTTCACCGGCGCGCCGGCGGCCTGGGGCGGCTACGCCATCCCGACGCGGACCGGCGTGCTGTTCGGCGCCACCCACGACCGGGACGATGGCGCGACCGACGTGCGGGCCGAAGACCACGCCCGCAACCTCGCCCTTCTGGCTCAAGGGCGGCCTGCGCTGGCGCTGCGGCTGGCAGGTGTAGCGCTGGAGGGTCGCGCGGGCGTGCGGGCGGCGACGCCGGACCACCTGCCTCTGGCGGGCGCGGTTCCGGGCCGCGACGGGATGTTCGTGCTGGCCGGACTGGGCGGTCGCGGCTTCACCCTGGCGCCGATCCTGGCGGAGGCGATCGCCGCGCAGGCGCTCGGCCTTGGCGGCCCCCTGCCCGCGCCATTGGCGCGGCTCGTGGATCCAGCCCGATATGGGTAGGGACCGAGTTCGATCGTGCTTAAGGCTCTGATCCGCTCACCCGGGCATTCGCCAGGAGCGGAAGTAGAGCTAGCGCCGATCGCCGAGCGAAGCGACGGCGGCGCCCATCTGGCGGCTGGCGTCGCCTGCGCCGGCGATGGCCGCCCGGGCCGCCTTGTAGACGAAGCCGAAGGTCGGATAGACCCGCGTGCCGAGGTCGCCGGTCGGGTCGTAGAACACTTTCACCTGGCTCCAGTCGCCGGCCTTGGAGACGTCCACCACGGTGACGTCCTTCTCCACCTTGCCGCGGCGTCCCTCGATGGGCGACCAGTTGGCGTGGGTGACCTGGATGATGCGGTCTGTGAGCACCTGGCTGACCACCGCGACGTGGCCGCGGGTCATCGGGCCGTAGGGCTTGAACACCAGCACCGAACCGGATTCCGGGGTAAAGCCGCGGGCGTATTTGCCGAGCGCCTGACCCCACCAGGTCCAGGCGTCGCCGAAGATCTGGATGCCGGAGAACAGACGGGCGAACTGGGCGCACTGCCAGCCGGAGGTCTTGGCCGGCATGGCGGGGGTCACGGGTAGGGCTTGCAAGGCGGATGGCGAGGAGGCGGGAACCGAGGAGGCGCGATCCCCGTTGTCGGACTTGCTGAACAGGTCCGACGCATGGGCGGAGCCCGCCGCGAGGGCCAGCGCAAAGGCGGTCGCTGCGGCGGCCGTCAAGCGATGTCTCATGCCGAGGGTCCCTTCCGAACTTCGGAGATGTCTCCTTATAGGATTCCCCCAAAGGGTGAACAGGGTCTTATCACGCGACATTTCGCCGTGTTTCACCACGCCGAGGGGCGGCGCATCGATTACCGACGCAGCGTGGACATTTGCCCGGGTTCAAAGAAAAAGGCGGCGAACCGCAAGGTCCGCCGCCTGAGTGAATTGACGCCGCGCTGGACCGGCGGCGTCCGGGAGGAGCGTGAAAGCCAAGGCGCCGCGCCTGATCGAACGTCACCCATCCGGAGGGCTGCCACGGTATCCCCACCGCAGACCCACCGAACTTTACAATGATCAGATACCAAAGCCGAACGCAGGCGCCAAGCGCTTTTTAACGGTGTAAAGATTTCGCGTTGCGGCATTGAAGCCTGGCCGCCAGCGCCTATCCTTGCCGCCCAGGACTGCCGCGGCGTCAGGTTTGCGGCCTTCCCGCGCCAGTCCATACTCCCCCAAGACACCACGGGAGACGCGCCATGGACTTCGCCCTGCCCCCCGACCTCCAGGCCTATCTGGACGAACTCGACCGCTTTATCGAAGCGGAGATCAAACCGTTGGAGCAGCGCGACGACAACATCCGCTTCTTCGACCATCGGCGCGAACACGCCCGTACCGACTGGGATAACCACGGTCTGCCCCGCCCCGAATGGGAGGCCCTGCTCGGCGAAGCCCGCAAGCTGGCCGACGCCGCCGGCCTCTATCGCTACGCTTGGCCAACGGATATGGGCGGCAAGGGCGGCTCGCAACTGGCCATGGCGGTGATCCGCGAGCACCTGGCCGCCAAGGGGCTCGGCCTGCACAACGACCTGCAGAACGAGCATTCCATCGTCGGCAACAACCCCTTCGTGCTGATGTTCAAGGCCTTCGCCACGCCCGATCAGGTGGCGAGGGACGAGGCGGCGCTGCTGTCCGGCGAGATGCGCGCCGCCTTTGGCCTGACCGAGCCCAATCACGGCTCCGACGCCACCTTCATGGAGACCCGCGCGACGCCGGAGGACCGGGATGGCCGGCCCGGCTGGCGCGTCACCGGCGAGAAGATGTGGACCACCGGGATGCACTTGGTCAGCCACGTCATGGTGTTCGCCCGCACCTCGGGCCAAGACGGGGACGCCGCGGGCATCACCTGCTTCCTTGTCCCCGCCGGGCAGGTGAAGATCGAGGAGTGGATGTGGACCTTCAACATGCCCACCGACCATCCGCGCATCTCGTTCGACACCTGGATTCCCCACGACGCCTACTGGGGCGAGATCGGCCGGGGATTGGGGCTCGGCCAGAGCTTCGTGCACCAGAACCGCATCCGTCAGGCGGCCTCATCCCTCGGCGCGGCGGTCTATTGCATCGAGGAGAGCGTGAAGTACGCCCGCGAGCGCAAACCGTTCGGCAAACCGCTGGCCGACAATCAGGCCATCCAGTTCCCGCTGGTCGAACTGGCCACCCAAGCGGAGATGCTGCGCCTGCTGATCCGCAAGACGGCGTGGGAGATGGACGGGATGGATCACAAGCGGATCGAGCGCGAGCTGTCCGACAAGGTCTCCATGTGTAACTACTGGGCCAACCGGCTGGTGTGCGAAGCGGCGGACCGCGCCATGCAGGTGCACGGCGGCATCGGCTATTCCCGCCACAAGCCGTTCGAGCACATCTACCGCCACCACCGCCGCTACCGGATCACCGAGGGCTCGGAAGAAATCCAGATGCGCAAGGTGGCGGCGTTTCTGTTCGGCTACCTCGGTCCGAAACGAAAGCTGTTCGCGTAGGGGTGAGAGCGTGGCCCAGGCCGCCTACACCCGCTTCATGCTGACGATGGGGATCGGCGGGTTAAGCATCTGGCCCTTCATGGCGGCGATCTCGGCCTTGCCGTTGGTGGGCAGCGCCAAAATCCGGCGCACCACCTCCATGCCCTGGACCACGTGGCCAAAGGCGGCGAAGCCCTGGTTCTCGCCCGCCGCGCCCGGATGAGCGTCGAGATAGGGCTGGGCGCTGGCGCAGATGAAGAAGTCGCCGGTGGCCGTGCCCGGTGCATTGCGCGCGAGCGAGAGGGTTCCGGCAACGTGCTTCAGGCCGGTCATCCGCGTGCTCTCATGCGCAATGGGCGGGAAACGCCGTGCATAGGCGGAGGGGCCGCCCTCGATCGTGCCATGGCCCGGCGCGCCGGGATCGCGTGAGGCGCGATAGACGGTTCCCCCGTCGTAGCGGTGGGCGTCCACATAGCGCAGGAAGTTGGCGGCGGTGAGCGGCGCCTTCCCGGCCTCCAGCTCCACAACGATTACCCCGCGCCCGGTCTGGATGGCCACGCGCGGCCTGTCCGGCCCGCCCGCCGCGAAGACCGGCCCGGCGAGCGACAGGCCGCCCCCCGCCAGCAGGGTTCGACGTTCGATCTCGCGCATCGCTGGCCTCCTATCCTTCGGCGGCTGGGGTTCCACCCTCCGCGCTCGTCGGCGGGTATAGCACGGGCGTCCGGAGATCCGCCGGGTTCACCGCCGCACCACCGCCAGCGCATCGCCCGGCCCGGCCAGGGCCAGAAGGCTCTCCAGATCGGGCCGCGCCAGCGCCACGCAACCCTGCGTCGGGCGATAGTGGGGGTGGGCGCAGTGCAGGAAGACGGCGGAGCCCAGCCCCGCCACCGGCGGATCGTCGTTGTGACCGAGGATGACGCAGAGGTCGTACAGGCCATCCTCCCGCCACAGGCGTTCGGCCGAGGCGGGATAGGGCAGCGCCACCGGGCGGTTGTAGGCCGGATCGTCCGGCGCATCGCACCAGCCGTCGCGCTCCCCGATGGGCTGGACCGGCAGGCGGGTTGAGGGCGGGCCGCCCCGGTCGGGCCGGTAGAGCAGGCGGCGGATCGGCCACACGCCCTCCGGCGTCGTCCCGTCGCCCTCCCGCTTGAGAGATGCGGCGATGACGCCGCCGGGCCCGAGGGCGCAACGGACCCTGCGCGCGCCCATGGCCAACATGCCGTCGGAAAAGGCTGTGAAGATCATGCGTTTCTCCCCGGCGCCCCTTATGTAGGACGCTGCCCGCACCGGTAGTGGAAAGACAGGATAACCGCATGGCCCAGGCCAAGACCATTCTGGTGATCGACGACGACGACGACCTGCGCTCCGCCCTGGTGGAGCAGATCGAATTGGAGGACGAGTTCCGCGCCGAACAGGCCGCCACCGCCGGGGCGGGCGTGGAGGCCGCCAAAAGCGTCCAGCCCGACCTGATCCTGCTCGATGTGGACCTGCCCGACTTCGACGGGCGCGAAGCCTGCCGGCGGATGCGGGACGAGGGCGTGGTGGCCCCCATCATCATGCTGACCGCCCAGACCACCGATACCGACACCATTGACGGCCTTGAGGCCGGGGCCGACGATTATGTGGCCAAGCCGTTCAAGTTCTCCGTGCTCCTCGCCCGCATCCGCGCCCAGTTGCGCAGTCATGAACAGTCAGAGAACGCCGTCTTTCACATCGGCCCCTACGAGTTTCGCCCGGCGCAGAAGCTGCTGATCGACCCGGCGAAAAAGAAGGTGCGGCTTACGGAAAAGGAGACCAACATCCTGAAATACCTCTATCGCGCCGGCGACAAGCCCGTGGGCCGCGAGGAGCTTTTGACCGAGGTCTGGGGCTATAATGCCGGGGTCACCACCCACACGCTGGAGACCCACATCTATCGCCTGCGCCAGAAGATCGAGCCGGACGCCGGCGCCGCCAGGCTCTTGGTCACCGAGGCCGGCGGGTACAGGTTACAGGGTTGAGAGCCGCCCTCGGATATAGTAACTATAGTATATGAAGTACCAGCCGCTCCGTCGCTATCTGGAAGGCGTTGAGAGGGTCGCGGAACTCGGTTTCGCCGACATCGAACGGATCATCGGCGCCCCCCTGCCGCCCTCCGCCTGGAAGCATGCCGCCTGGTGGAGCAACAGCGGGCTAGGGCATGTGAACGCCCAGGCATGGCTTGGCGCCGGCTTCAAGGCTGAAGGCGTCGATTTGGCCGCCGGTCGCATCGCTTTCCGGCGCGTGAATCGTCAGGCTGAAAGCTCCACGGATCAAATACCGGGCACGTTGCTTGAACGTATCAGGGAACGACTCGGTGGAACCGTCATCGTCGCGCACGGTGTCGATCTCACAGACCCATTATGGCTCTTTGAGCAGGATGATCTTTGATCAGGCCAATACTGCTTGATACATGCGCCGCGCTGTGGACCGCCGAACCGAGGGGCTGGTCAAAGGTTGGCGAGGCGGCGATGGAGGAAGCCGATGCCGCCGGTATCGGCGTGTTCGTCTCTCCGATCACAGCTTGGGAGATCGGCCTTTTGATCGCCAAGGGTCGGCTCTCCATGCAGATGGCGCCCAAGCTCTGGTTCGGGAGCCTGTTGGACAGCGGAATCCGCCTCGTCCCGCTGACGGCAGACATCCTCATTGATTCCAGCAACCTGCCCGGCGACCTGCACCGCGACCCGGCCGACCGGATCCTGGCCGCCACCGCGCGCGAATACGGCTACCGCCTGATGACCCGCGACCGGCCGCTCCTGGCCTATGCCGAGGCCGGGCACCTGCAGGCCATCGCCTGCTGAGGCCGCGACTCAGACCGCCAGGTCCGCGGTCACTGGGGCGTGGTCGGAGGGGCGGTCCCATGCGCGGACGGCGTCGTGCACGCGCGCCTCGCCGGTGAAGCGTTCGGCCAGGCCGGGCGAGGCCCAGAGGTGGTCGAGGCGCAGGCCGCGGTTGGATTTCCTGAAGTCTGCGGCGCGGTAGCTCCACCAGGAGAACAGCTTTTGCGGGTCGGGCGTGGCCTGCCGCACCAAGTCGACGAAGCCGAGGGAGGCTTGCAACCGGCCCATGGCCGCGATCTCCACCGGCGTATGACTGACGATCTTCAGCATCTGACGATGGCTCCAGACGTCGTTTTCGCCCGGCGCGATGTTCATGTCGCCGAGGATCAGCAGCGGCGCCTTGGGATCGCGCGCGGCCATCTCTCCAGTCAGCCGCTCGTAGAAGTCGAGCTTGTGGTCGAACTTGGGGTTCACCGCCCGGTCGGGCACATCGCCTCCGGCGGGGACGTAGAAGTTCTGGATCTCCACCCCCTGCACCGCGGCGGAGACGCAGCGGGCGTGTCCCTCGCGGCAGACGTCCAGCACGGGCGCGGCTTCCAATGGCAGGCGGGAGGCGATGGCCACCCCGTGCCAGCCTTTCTGGCCGGCGATCCGCACATGCGACAGGCCCATCTCGCGAAAGGCGTTGAGCGGGAACTCGCCTTCGCGGCACTTGATCTCTTGCAGGCACACGACATCGGGGGCCTGCTCGGCGACAAAGCGCGCCACCTGCTCCGCGCGCAGCCGGACCGAATTGATGTTCCAGGTGGCGATGCGCAGGACCATGGGCCTTCACTGTGTCGGTTTGGGCGTGGAGAGAAGAGCGAAAAAGAGCGCCCGGCCATTGCTGACCGGGCGCCGAGTGCTCTGATGCCGTAACCGGGAGGGGATGAGTCCGGTCAGGGGCGGGGTCGCCGGCCAAGCCAGCGTCCATTGCGTATCATAAATGCCACTTGCCGCCCGTTAGTTCAAGGCGCCAGAGATAAGAATTGCGTGTGTCGGAGACGACACAATAATCCGGACGCTCAAGCCGCCGCTGCTCAAGGCTTGAACAGGCGCGGACGCGGGTCGTGGAGGACGAACAGGTCCGGCGCCAGGGCCACGCCGCTCTTGAGGCCGGACAGGCGCACGGTGGTGCGCATCCCCTGGGCGTCGGTAACGGTCCAGCCGGCCAGGGCCAACGGGCCGGTGGTGAAGCTGAGCGCCAGCCGCCCCTGCGCCTGCTTCCTGGCGTCGCGAAGCGTGACGGTGAACCCGCCGCGGTCGCGCTCCACGCCGGTCACGCTGGCCGCGCTGTCGAACCTGACATCGCCGGCCAACAGCATGGCGAGCGGGGTGTTCTTCTGCGGATAGGCGTCGAAGGTCTTCAGCCTCGCGTCATAGACGTCCACATTGGCCCCGTCGGCCACCACGGTCAGACCGGTCGGCGGATCATAGGCGAAGCGCGCCTTGCCCGGCCGCTGCAGCGAGAAGGTCCCGCTGGTGACCGCGCCGCGCGGATCGGTCTGGCTGAAGCGCGCCTCAGCCGACCGCAGCCCCTGCATGTAGCGGGCGGCGCCGTCGACCAGCGCCTTGTCGGAGGCCGACAGGCCGGCGGACACTGGCTTGGTCAGAGCGGCGACGGGCGCGGCGGCCAATATCAGGGTGAAGACGAGGGTGCGGATCATGCCCTGCTCCTAGTCTCCGATCGCGGCCACGCCAAGGCGGAGCCGGTTGAGCTTGACCACACCGTTTGTCGGCGCCTGTTACCAGTGTTGCAGCTGCGACATATCGGCCGGACGCCGGGGTTGTGGCGGGGTGCGCGGTCTGGCTGGCTTGTTCGCCTTTGGCGCGTGTGTATCGTCCGGATGACGAAGGGGCTTATGAGGAAATGATGGCGATCACGCCGCAAGCCTGTCGCGCGGCACGCGCACTGTTGGGTTGGTCGATGCGCGACCTGGCCAGTCAAAGCGGCGTTTCGCTCGGCGCCGTCAACCGGCTGGAGGGCGGCGAGGCGACGCCCCGGCGGGGGACCTCCAAGAAGGTCACCGACGCCTTCATCGCGCACGGTGTGCAAATCGTCGATGAGTCCACCTACACCGGGGCGGTGATCGTGCTGTCACGGCGCAGCGCCTAGCTAGACGCTCCTGCGGGCGCCCTTGCGGACGAACATGGCGGCGTCCGCCTCGGCCAGCATCTGCGGCGCCTGCATACCCGGCTCGAACGCGCGCACACCATAAGACAGCCGGATCGGGCCGGCGGGGCCGATCGGCGCCGCCTCCACCGCCGCCGCCATCGCTCGCGCCTTGCCGTTGGCGACGGCGCGCCCGGCGTGGCCGAGGATCACCGCGAACTCGTCGCCGCCGAGCCGCGCCACCACGTCGCTCTCCCGCACGCCTTGGCCGAGCACCCGCGCCACCGCCCTCAGCGCCTCATCGCCCGCGGCGTGACCGAAACGATCGTTCACGCCCTTGAAGCCGTCGAGGTCGAAGTAGATCAGCGCCGCCTCGACGCCATAGCGCCGGCAATCCGCCAGTGTCCGCGCCAGTTCGCGGTCGAAGCCGCGGCGATTGTAAAGGCCGGTGAGCGGGTCGTGATCCGCCAGCCGCTCGGCGCGCTCCAGCGCGGCGCGCAGTCGGGCGATCTCCCCCTCCGCCGCCGCCAGCGCGCCGGTCCGCCCCTCGCCGGCGGCGCCACGCTCAGCGGCCGGGGGCCAAGGCTCGACCGGGTCGTCGATGGCTTCGATCACCGTCATGCCGCCATGCTACACCGCGCGGTTGCCGCGGGAAACTTCGCCCCTATACTCCGCCGCTTCCTGAAACGGGGGTGAGCGATGGCGACAGACGCGACGGCCGCGCCCGAAGTCGCGCCCCTGATCCCTCCAAGGGTCGCCATCATCATGGGCAGCCGGTCCGACTGGCCTACCCTGAAGCACGCCGCCGACGCGCTCGAGGCGCTGGAGGTGGGGTATGAGGCCAGGGTCGTCTCCGCCCATCGCACGCCCGCCCGCATGGTCGCCTTCGCCACGGGGGCCCGCGCCGCCGGATTCCACGTCATCATCGCGGGAGCGGGCGGGGCGGCGCACCTGCCCGGCATGGTGGCGGCGATGACCGAACTGCCGGTGCTGGGCGTGCCGGTGCGGACCAGGCTGCAGGACGGGCTGGATAGCCTGCTCTCCATCGTGCAGATGCCGGGCGGCGTGCCGGTGGGCGCCCTGGCGGTGGGGGAGGCCGGGGCGCGGAATGCCGGCCTGCTCGCCGCCCAGATCCTGGCCCTGGCCGATCCGGCGCTGGCCCTGCGCGTCGCCGCCCAGCGCAAGGCGCAGACCGAGGCCGTGGCCGAGACCGTCGAGGACTGAGTGCCCCCCGTTCGGAACCAGAACATCCCCCTCCCGCCCGGCTCCACCATCGGCATCGTCGGCGGCGGCCAGCTCGGGCGGATGCTGGCCCTGGCGGCGGCGCGGCTCGGCCTGCGCGTGGCGGTGCTGGCGCGCGAGGCGGACTCTCCCGCCGGCCAGGTCTGCGCCGTAGAGATCGTCGGCGCCTATGACGACGCCGCAGCGGTGGCGCGGCTGGCGGCGATCAGCGACGTGGTGACCTTCGAGTTCGAGAACATTCCCGCCGCCGTGCTGGACGCGGTAGGCGACACCCCCATCGCCCCCCCCGGCCGCGCCCTCGCCATCGCGCAGGACCGGGTGGAGGAGAAGACCTTTCTCAACGCGAACGGCCTCGCCACCACGCCCTTCGCGGCGATCGACCACGCCGCCGGGATCGCTCCGGCGTTGACGCGGCTCGGCGCGCCGGCTCTGCTAAAGACGCGCCGCGAGGGCTATGACGGCAAGGGACAGGTGTGGATCGATAACGCGGCGGGGGCTGAGGCCGCCTTCGCCGCCATCGGCGGCCGCCCGGCGATCCTGGAGGCCAGGGCCGACTTCGTGCGCGAACTGTCGGTGATCGCCGCGCGGGGATGGGATGGCCAGGTCGCCATCTATCCGCCGGGGGAGAACCAGCACGAGGGCGGCGTGCTGCGCACTACCCGCGCCCCGGCCGCGCTCGCGCCCGATCTTGCGGCGGAGGCGCTGCGCATCGCCGAGACCCTGCTTGAGGCCCTGGACTATGTGGGCGTGATCGGGGTGGAGCTGTTCGCCCTCGCCGACGGGCGGCTGCTGGTCAACGAGTTCGCCCCCCGGGTGCACAATACCGGCCACTGGACGCTGGACGGGTGCGAGGTCGATCAGTTTGAACAGCACATCCGCGCCGTGGCGGGCTGGCCGCTCGGCCCGACCGACGCGCTGGTCCACACCGAAATGACCAACCTTCTGGGCGCCGAGGCGGACGATTGGGCCGCCCTCGCCGCCGATCCCGCCGCCCGCCTCTGGCTCTACGGCAAGGGTGAAGCCGCCCCTGGCCGCAAGATGGGCCACGTGAACCGCCTGTCGCCGCTTTGAGCGGGACCGAAACCTTGCCGTTGGCTTCGCCGCCCTTCGGGTCGAGGCTTCGCTACGCTTCGCACCTCAGAATGAGCATTTCCAGCCGACCGTCGTTTCCGTAGCCCTCATCCTGAGGCGCGAGCCGAAGGCGAGCCTCGAAGGACGAGGGCGCACCCCCTACATCCCAACCCATGCACGCCTTCGCCGCGCTTCTGGACCGGCTCTCCTTCACCCCGTCGCGCAATGCCAAGCTCGTTCTGGTGCGCGACTATCTGGCCGGGGCGCCCGATCCCGAGCGCGGCTACGCCTTGGCGGCGTTGACCGGCGAGCTGGTGTTCGACGCCGCCAAGCCGGCCATGATCCGCAAGGCGGTGGAGGCGCGGATCGACCCGGTGCTGTTCCGCTGGTCCTACGACTATGTGGGCGACCTGGCCGAGACCGTCGCCCTGATCTGGCCCGCCAAGCCCGGCGCCAACCGGGAGCCGGCGCTGGAGGAGGTGGTGGATGAGCTGCGTGTGGCGACCCGCGCGGAGACCGGGCGCCTGATAGAGGGCTGGCTCGATGCGCTCGACAGCGTCGGCCGCTGGGCGCTGCTCAAGCTGCTCACCGGCGGGATGCGGGTCGGGCTTTCGGCGCGGCTGGCCAAGCAGGCGGCGGCCGATCTTGCCGCGCGCAACCACCAGCCCATCGCATTGAAGGATATCGAGGAGGTCTGGCACGCACAGGCGCCGCCCTATGCGGAACTGTTCGCCTGGCTGGAGGGGCGGGGCGAGCGGCCCAATCCCGACGCGCCGGGGCGCTTTCGCCCGGTCATGCTGGCCCAGGCGGTGGATGAGGTCGCGGACTTCAGGAAGCTTGACCCCGCCCAATACGCCGCCGAGTGGAAGTGGGACGGCATCCGCGTGCAGGTGGTGCGCGAGCGTGGCGAGGACGGCGGGATCGTCGGGCGCCTCTATTCCCGCACCGGCGACGAGATTTCCACCGCCTTCCCCGACCTGATGGAGGCGCTCGACTTCCAGGGGGTGATCGACGGGGAGCTGCTGGTGTTGCGGCCCGATCCTGAAGGCGGGAGCCGCGCCGCGCCCTTCGGGGACCTGCAGCAGCGGCTGAACCGAAAAACCGTGACCGCCCCGGTGATGGCCGCCCACCCCGCCGGCGTGCGCGCCTACGACCTTCTGGCCGAAGGCGGGGTGGACCTCCGCGCACTGCCCTTCGCGGATCGGCGCGCCCGGCTGGAGCGGTTCGTCTGCCGCCACGGCGGCCCCCGGCTCGACCTGTCGCCGCTTGTTCCGTTCGACGGTTGGGAGGGGCTGGCGGCCATCCGCGCCGACCCGCCGGGCGGCGACCCCAGGGCCGCCGAAGGGCTGATGCTGAAGCGCTGGGACTCTTCCTACGAGGCCGGCCGTCCCAAGGGCCCGTGGTTCAAGTGGAAGCGCGATCCCCGCCTGATCGACGCGGTGCTGATGTACGCCCAGCGCGGGCACGGCAAGCGCTCCAGCTTCTATTCCGACTACACCTTCGGGGTCTGGGTGTCGGAGCCAACCGGCTGGGTGTTGACCCCCGTGGGCAAGGCCTATTTCGGCTTCACCGACGAGGAGCTGAAACAGCTCGACAAGTTCGTCCGCGACCACACCCTCGAACGCTTCGGCCCGGTGCGCAGCGTGCGCGCCGATCGCAGCTTTGGCCTCGTGCTGGAGGTGGCGTTCGAGGGCCTGCAGCGCTCCACCCGCCACAAGTCCGGCGTCGCCATGCGCTTCCCGCGCATCAGTCGCATCCGCTGGGACAAGCCCGCCGCCGAAGCCGACACCCTCGAAACGGTGGAGGCCATGCTTCGCGCCATCGAGGCCGGCCGCGCCTAACGCGTTCCGACCGGCGCGTCCGGCTTGCGGGAGGCGCGAGGGCCAGTCTAGAAGCGCAGGACCGCCGCTTGGGCGGCGCCTGGAACCGCCATGACCCCTGTCGTCGCCTCGATGCTGATCCAGCTGCTCGGACTCGTGTCCGGGCTGCTCGGCCTGTTGCAGCTCATCGTCATCGTCGCCGTGGTAATCTCCTGGCTGGTGGCCTTCGAGGTGATCAATGTGCGTAACCGCACGGTCTACCGGATCGTCTCCACCCTCCAGATGATCTCCGACAGGCTGCTCTATCCCATCCGCCGGTTCATCCCGCCGATCGCGGGGCTGGACCTCAGCCCGTTCGTGTTCTTCCTGGTGATCCAGGTGTTGAAGATCCTGATCGGCTCCTTGCAGGCGCAGATCGCCGCCGCTTCGCTCGGCGGCGCCTGATCCCGTGACGGGCAAGACCGATCCCGGACGGTTCTTCGAGGACTTCCGTCTCGGCGAGACCCTCCGCCACGCCACGCCGCGCACCTTGTCGCCGGGCGATCAGCGGCTCTACACCGCCTTCTACGGCGGGCGGCACGCGCTCTATGCTTCCGATCCCTTCGCCAGGGCCTGTGGGTTGGCGGGCGCGCCGCTCGACCCGCTGCTGGTGTTCCACACGGTGTTCGGCAAGACCGTGCCGGACATCTCGCTGAACGCCGTCGCCAATCTCGGCTATGCGGAGGGACGGTTCCTGCGGCCGGTGATGGCGGGCGAAACGCTGCACGCCGCCTCCGAGGTGATCGGGCTGAAGCAGACCTCGAACGGCAAGTCCGGCGTCGTTTATGTGCGCACCACCGGCTTTTGCGGGTCCGAGCCGGTGCTCCGCTATGTCCGCTGGGTGCTGGTGCGCAAGCGCGACGAGGCGTCGGCGGCGCCGGCCGAGCACGTGCCGCCGCTGGCGGAGGCCGTGGCGGCGTCGGACCTGGTTCTGCCCCCCGGTCTTGACTTCGGCGGCTATGACTTCGCCGCCGCCGGCGCGCCCCACGCTTATGAGGACTATGCGCTGGGCGAGACCATCGACCACGTGGACGGCATGGCGGTGGAGGAGGCGGAGGCGCAGATGGCCACCCGCCTGTACCAGAACACCGCCAAGGTCCACTTCAACCAGTTCGAGCGCGCCGGCGATCCCAGCGGGCGGCGGCTGGTCTATGGCGGGGTGGTGATCTCCACCGCCCGCGGTCTCAGCTTCAACGGCCTGCAGAACACCGGGATGATGCTGGCCGTCAACGCCGGGCGCCACGTGAATCCCTTCTTCGCCGGCGGGACGATCTTCGCCTGGTCGCAGGTGCTGGACCGGGCCGAGCTGTCGCCCGGCGTCGGCGCCCTGCGGCTGCGCCTGGTGGCCACGATCGACCAGCCCTGCACCGATTTGCCGGACAAGGACGATCACGGCCGCTATCCGGCCGAGGTGCTGCTCGACTTCGACTACTGGGCGGCCATTCCCCGGCGTGGCGCGTGAAATCGGCGCCCAATTGTCCGACCCCGCGCGCCAACCCCTATGATGGACGTCCCTGCCAGGGCGATGGGGTTGGATAAGGGGGTGCTGATAACGGGTCGCAGAATTGGACAGTCCGGCGGTGTCCAGAGGGGTGTCCAACGGCTATGCTGCTGAAGGTGTTAGATTTTTTGGCCGACTTGGACAGTCCAGCCTGTCCAGGTGCAATTCACCGAAACGATGACGCTTGCTCCCGTTCTGCACCGTCTGCACTCCAACGGCAATGGTGCAGCCCGTGGGCAGATAGGGGGATAGGTCGGGTCTGTGGGGGGCCGGCCTCATGACCGGCTTCGGCCTTCACCCCGATTTCGAGCCTACGTCCATCGCCATCGGCGACCTGCCGCTCTGCCACGTGCGGATGCAGGCCGACGCGCGCTGGCCGTGGCTGATCCTGATCCCGCGGGTCGCGGACGTCGGGGAGATCGACCACCTCTCCCCCCCCGAGCGTGGCCGGTTGATGGAGGAGCAGGTCATGGCCATGGCGGCGGTGCGCGCCATGGGTGGGGCGCTGCTCCGTCCGGTGATCAAGCTGAACGTGGTGGCGCTCGGCAATGTGACGCCGCAACTGCACATCCACGTCATCGGCCGCCGCCGCGATGACGCCGCCTGGCCTGGGCCGGTGTGGGGCGTCGGCGGGCCGGCGCCGTACGCGGAGGGCGCGCTCACCGTGGCCGCCGCCGCCGCCCGTGACGCTCTGGGGCTGTGACGTGGCCGCGACCGAGGACGCGCTGTTCGCCTTCCTCGACGCGCACGGCATCGCCCACCGCACCCACCGCCATGCGCCGGTGTTCCGCGTGGAGGAAGGGCAGGCGATCAAGGCGGCCCTGCCCGGCGGCCACAGCAAGAACCTGTTCCTGAAGGACGCCAAGGGCCGGCTCTGGCTGATCTCGGCCTTGGGCGAAACCCGTATCGACCTGAAGCGGCTACCCGAGCGGATAGGCTCGGCCAAGCTGTCGTTCGGCTCGGCGGAGCGTTTGCACGACACGCTCGGCGTGACGCCGGGGTCGGTCACCGCCTTCGCCCTGATCAACGATCCGGAGCACCGGGTGCGGTTCGTGCTGGACGCGGCGCTGCTGGCGCACGACACCGTCAACTTCCACCCGCTCCGCAACGACGCCACCACGGCGGTCTCGCGCCAGGGCCTGCTGGATTTCCTCGCCGCCCTCGGCGTCGAGCCTCAGGTCGTCGACTTCGCCGCCGTTGCCGGATTGCGGGCGGGCGCGGCCGGGGCCATCTAGGGGCCTGTAACCGGAGGATCCCCATGGCGCTGATCGGCCTGACGCCCACCCCCAAACCCGCTGACAAGTCCGCGGTTCAGAGCGCGCCCGGCGCGGGCGGCGGCGATATCGTGGACGTCACCGACGCCACCTTCATGCAGGAGGTGATCGAGGAGAGTAAGACCCGCCCGGTGGTGATCGACCTGTGGGCGCCGTGGTGCGGGCCCTGCCGCCAGCTCACCCCCGCGCTGGAAAAGGCGGTGACGGCCGTGAAGGGCGCGGTGCGGCTGGCCAAGGTGAATATCGACGAGAACCCCGGCCTCGCCCAGCAATTCCGCGTGCAGTCGATTCCCGCCGTCTTCGTGGTGGATCAGGGCAAGGCGTTCCAGGGCTTCCAGGGCGCGTTGCCGGAGAGCCAGGTCAAGGCCTTCATCGACGAGTTGGCCGGACCGCAGGGGCCGAGCGATATCGACGGTATCCTGGAGCTCGCGGCCGAGGCGCTGGCCGCCGGCGACATGGGCGGCGCGGCGCAGGCCTACGCCCAGGCGCTGCAACTGGAGCCGGGCAACCTCAAGGCCATCGCCGGTCTGGCCCGCTGCTATCTCACCGGCGGCGATATCGAGCGCGCGAGGGAGGTCGTGGCCATGGCCCCCGCCGACGCCAAGGACGCGGACCTGGCCGCTGTTCGCGCCGCGCTCAGTCTGGCCGAACAGGCGAAGGGCGAGGCGGCGCCGCTGAACGCGCGGCTGGCGCAGAACGCCGACGACCATCAGGCCCGCTTCGACCTAGCGGGACTGCTGGCGGCCCGGGGTGACTTCCAGGGCGCGGCGGATCACCTCTTGACCCTCCTGGAGCGGGATCGGACCTGGAACGAGGAGGCGACGCGCAAACAGTTGCTCACCGTGTTCGAGGCGGCGGGACCCGCATCGGAGGTAGCGCGGGGCGGCCGTCGTCGGTTATCCTCGCTGCTCTTCTCCTAAAGGCGTCAGACCGTGGCCCAGGGCTATATCCGCACCGAAGAGCTGCCCCAGCTCATTCCGATCTTCCCGTTGGATGCGGCGGTGCTGTTTCCGCGCGGCCGGCTGCCGCTCAACATCTTCGAGCCGCGCTATCTGAACATGATCGACGACGCCATGGCCGGCGACCGGATCATCGGCATGGTGCAGACCGTCGGCGGCGACCCCGCGCACCCCGCTCTGGCGCGGGTCGGCTGCGCGGGACGGGTCACCGCCTTCGCCGAGACCCAGGACGGGCGCTATCTGATCACCCTGTCCGGCGTCTGCCGCTTCGAGCTTGGACGGGAGCTGTCGGCGGCGACCCCCTATCGGCAGGTCCGCGCCGACTATGCCCACTTCGCGGGCGACCTTGACGCGCCCGAGGACATCGAGTTCGAGCGCGAGGCCATGCTGGCGGCGCTCCGCGCCTACCTGCAGCGGCGCGGCATGGACATCGAATGGGAGGCGGCGCGCGAGGCGCCCACGGACGCGCTGATCACCAGCCTGTCCATGGCGCTGCCCTTCGAGGCGGCGGAGAAGCAGGCGCTGGTGGAGGCGACCACCCTGGCCGAGCGCACCGCCACCCTGATCGCCCTGTTGCAGATCGACGAGGCCGGCCGGCGCGACGAGGACGAGCCGCAGCCGCCGATGCAATAGACGGCCCCTCGCCGGCTGGTTAAGACAATCCCATGGCTGACACCGATCCTCCCGCCGACTTCGACTTCGACGCCCATTTCGACCAGGCGGTCGATCCTCGCCTGCTGGAGGTGCTGGTCTGCCCCGTGACCCACGGCCCGCTGGAGTATGACCGCGACCGGCAGGAACTGATCAGCCGCAAGGCCGGCCTGGCCTATCCGATCCGCGACGGCGCGCCGATCATGTTGCCGGAGGAGGCCCGCACGCTGGAGGGTTAGGCCACGTCCTTTCCGCCTTCGTCCTCTTCGGCGGCGAGCGACTTGACCAGTTCCAGCACCTGACGGCGCACCTTACGCCGGGCGATGCGGGGAAAGGCCTTGGCCAGTTCCATCCCTTCCGGGGTCATGATGAAGTCGTGGCGAAACTCCGGCGAGGGGCCTCCCGCCATGCCGGTCGCGGGCTCACCCTGCAAGACCAGATGCTCGTAGAAATAGGCCACCGTGGTCTTCAGCGCCCGGCCGATCTCGAACAGCTTGGATGCGGACACCCGGTTGGTGCCGCGCTCGTACTTCTGCACCTGCTGAAAGGTCAGGCCGAGGTGTTCGGCAAGACGTTCCTGGCTCATGGCCAGCTCCTTGCGGCGTTCACGGATGCGGGCGCCGACGTGCCTGTCGATCGGATTTGGGTTTCGGGAATCGTCTTCAGCCATAACCTAGGATAATTACCCAGTCAGGTTGTCGTGTCACCCCGTTTCCTGTGGGGGTTGAATAAACGCGTCGAGATTGCAATTATAATTAATACAACCATCCAGAATGGCCAGTCGCGGAGACGGCGGTACGGGGGCGGCGACGCGGTTCCCGGCAGGTCGGCGTCGATCACGCCCCGGGCGCCCTGTCCAAGCCGGGCCAGCGGTCGGCCATAGGCGTCCACCAGCGCCGAAACGCCCGTCGGCGTGGCGCGCACCAGGGGCAGGCCCTCCTCGATGGCGCGATAGCTGGCCAGGTTAAGGTGCTGCCAGGGTCCGGAGGTCTTGCCGAACCAGGCGTCGTTGGAGAGGTTGGCGATCCAGGCCGGGCGGGGATGATCGTCGGCGACGAAGGCGGGGAACAGGCCCTCGTAGCAGACCAGCGGCTGCAGCGGCGGCAGGCCGTCCGGCGCCATCGGCGCGGGCGCGGGGCCGGCGGTGAAGCCGTCGCCCACATGCACCAGCGCCTTGAAGCCGATGGCCCCCATCAGCTTGTCCATGGGCATGTATTCGCCGAACGGCACCAGGTGATGCTTGTCGTAAACGCCGAGCGGAGTCAGGCCGGCGGGGTCGCGGCGGAGCGCCATCACCGAGTTGAAGTAGCGCGCGTCCGGGCCGAAGCCTTCGGTCCGCACCGCGCCCATGATCAACACCTGTCCGGGCTTCAGCGCGGCCATCAGCGCCGCGTGGGTCCAGGTTCCCGGCGCCAGATAGGCGGCGCTGTCGGCGGGGATGGCGGATTCCGGCCAGAGCACCACCTTGGGCGTCGGCTGGCCCGCCGCGGGCGGCTGCGCGGTCAGACGGGTATAGGTGTCGAAGATGGCGCGGAAGGAGTCCGGCGTCCACTTGGCGGCCTGATCGATGTCGCCCTGCACGATCCGCAGGCGGAGCGGCGTCGGTGAGGCCAGCGGCTGGGCCAGACGCGCCGCGCCGAACCCGGCCATCAGCAGGAGGGCGCCGAGCGCCGTGGCCGAGGCGAGTTGCTTGGTCCGAAGCGGATCCCGCCCACCCCAGACGCCGGCGGCGGCGGCGACGGCGAGGGTGACCAGGCTCAGTCCATAGGCGCCGATCAACGACGCCGACTGACTGATCCAGCCGCCGGCCCGCCACGCCTCGCCCGGCAGGTCCCACGGAAAGCCGGTCAGGATATGGCCGCGCAGCCACTCGAACACGGCGAAGACGGCGGCGAACAGCAGCACGCGCCGGACGCCCGGCGGGGCCAGAAGCCGGTAGGCCAGCGCGGCGGCGCCCCAAAGCAGGCCGAGGCCCGCGGCCAGAAACCCGACGGCGAACGGCGCCTGCCAGCCGTGCGCCGCCACATCCACCAGGAAGGCCTCGCCGATCCACCAGGTGCAGACGAGGAAATAGGCGCCGCCCGCCAGCCAGCCGCGCCAGAAGGCCGAGCGCAGCGGCCGGTCCGGGTCCGCCCGGTCGAGCAGCGCCATGAGCAGGCCGAACCCCACCAGCCCCGGCCACACACCGAACGGCGGGTGGGCGAAGGCCGCCGCCAGCCCGGCCAACAAGGCGAGGCCGAGGGTCCGCCAGCGCGCCGGACGGACAGGCGTCGCCCCGACCGCGCTCATCCCCGATTCACTCACCGGCCGACGCTCACTGGGCGTCCTCCTCGGTCAGGGCGGGGCGGGGCGCCTCCTCCGCCGCGCGCGGCGGACGCAGGCGCAGCCGCCGGATGCGGCGCGGATCGGCGTCCATCACCTCGAACTCATAGCCGCTCGGATGGACGATCACCTCGCCCCGCTGCGGCACGCGCCCGGCCAGGGCGACCACCAGCCCGGCGACGGTATCGACCTCCTCCTCCAGGTCCGCCTGCGCCAACGCCACGTTCAGCCGCCGCTCCACCTCTTCCAGCGGGGTGCGCGCCTCGATTTCGAGGACGCCGCCCGGACGGGTGATGATGGCGGCGGTGCGCTCGTCGTGCTCGTCGTCGATCTCGCCCACCACGGCTTCCAGCAAATCCTCCATGGTGACCAGACCGTCCACGCCGCCGTACTCGTCGATGACCATGGCCATGTGGATGCGCTGGGCCCGCATCTTCACCAGCAGGTCGGAGGCGCGCATGGAGGGCGGCACGATCAGCACGTCCCGGCGCAGGCGGTGCAGCACCGGGTCCTTCCAGGACGAGCGCGGCGCCCGGTCCGGTTCGCTGGCCGTCGGCGCGATCAGCTTGAACAGGTCCTTGATGTGCACCACGCCCAGGGGGTCGTCGAGCGTCTCGCGATAGATCGGCATTCGCGAATGCTCGGCCTCCAGGAACCGCTGCACCACCTCGGACAACGGTATGGACAGCTCTAGGCCCATCACGTCGGCGCGCGGGGTCATCACGTCATGGACGCGCAGGCTGGCGAAGGCCTCGGCATGATCGACGATTTCTGCGGCGACCAGATCCTCATGCGACTCCTGCTGGGCCGCCGCGGCGCTGGCGGCGTTGGCGCGCTCGCCGCCGAACCACAGGCTGAACAGGCGGCGCGCCACGTGGCGCTTGCGCCCGCGCCTGCGCATCGCGGCGGGCGAGGGCGTGTCGGGACTTCGACCGTCGGAGCTAGGCATTCGCCTCTTCAACCCCACCGCCGGGGTGCGCATAGGGATCGGAGACGCCGAGGGTGGCCAGGATGTCGCGCTCCATCCCCTCCATCGCTGAAGCCTCGGCGTCGGTTTCGTGGTCACAGCCTAGCAGATGCAGCACACCGTGCACGGTCAAATGCATCAGATGATGAGCCAGCGACTTGCCCTGCGCCTCCGCTTCGCGGGCGCAGACGCCATAGGCCAGGGCGATGTCGCCGAGGTGGGGATGCGCGCTCGCCGGCGCCGGGAAGGACAGCACATTGGTCGGCTGGTCCCTGCCGCGAAAGCGGGCGTTGAGGTCCTGGACCACATGGTCGGAGGTGAGCAGAGCGGCCATTCCATAAACTCCGCTCATCCCCGCGCAAGCGGGGACCCAGGTCTTTGGCCGTGGCGTGAGCGGTTCTCCTCTCGTCCCGGCTTGCGCGGGGATGAGCGGATGATGAGTGAACGCGGCCTTGATCGCTTTCCGGACCATGTCCTCGGCATCGGGCAGTGCGGCCACCCACGCCCCGTCCTCCACCTCGACGTCGATCACGCCAGGCCCGCCGCGTCGGCGTCGTAGGCCTTGACGATCCGCTCCACCAGGGGATGGCGCACCACGTCGCTGGCCTGGAAGCGGGAGACGGCGACCCCCTCCACCCCCTCCAGCAGCGAGACGGCGTGGGCCAGTCCGGAGTCCGAGCGGTGCGGCAGGTCCACCTGCGACGGATCGCCCGTCACCGCCATGCGCGCGCCTTCGCCGAGGCGGGTCAGGACCATCTTCATCTGCGCACGGGTGCAGTTCTGCGCCTCATCGACGATGACGAAGGCGTGGTTCAGCGTGCGGCCGCGCATGAAGGCGATGGGCGCCACCTCCACCGCGCGGCGGTCGCGGCGCGTACCGCCCCCGTCGCGCGGGTTGGGTTCGCGCATCCGCTCCACCTCGGCCTCGCCCATCAGGTCGCGCAGCGCGTCCCAGATCGGCGCCATATAGGGATCGACCTTCTCGGTCAGATCGCCGGGCAGGAAGCCCAGCCGCTCGCCGGCCTCCACCGCCGGGCGGGTGACGATCAGGCGCGAGACCTCGCCCGCCTTCATCAGCGAGGCGCCGTAGGCCACGGCCAGGAAGGTCTTGCCCGTGCCGGCCGGGCCGACGCCGAAGACCAGCGGGTGGCTGCGCAGCGCCTCCAGATAGTCGGCCTGGGCCTTGGTCTTGGCGGCCACCACGCCCCGGCGCATGGGTACGGAGGCGATGGGACGGTCGATGTCGGCCGGCGAGCGGGCGGCGGCGATGGCGGCGCGCACGTCGCTCTCGTTCACCGCGGCGCCGAGGTCGATCCGGCCAGCCAGCCCCTCCACCGCCCTGCGGCCAAGGTCGCGGCCGCGCGCGTCGCCGCGCAGGCGCACCCCGCCGCCGGGCGTCTCCACCTGGAGGTCGAAGGCGGACTCGATCAGGGCGGCGTGACGGCTGTGCGGGCCGGCCACGGCGCGGACGGCGTCGTCGGACAGGGGAATGAAGTCCTCGGTCACGGGCTTTCCGGGCGGACGGCTCAAGCGGGCTCCATCATGGAAGCCGGCTCGATCACCCGGCCCAATACCTGGCCGGACAGGCTGTTGGGCCCCGTGGCGGTGAGGTGCACCTGGGCGATCTGGCCGATCAGTCCGTCGGGTCCCTCGGCGAACACACCCTGCAGGTAGGGACTGCGGCCGACGATCTGGCCGGCATAGCGCCCCTTGCGCTCGAACAGCACCGGCACGGTGCGGCCGACGGTGCGGGCGTTGAACGCCTGCCGCTGCTCTTCCAGCAAAGCCTGCAGCCGGGCCAGCCGCTCGCGCTTCACCGCCTCGTCCACCTGGTCCGGCATGGTCGCGGCGGGCGTGCCGGGGCGGCGGGAATATTTGAAGGAGAAGGCGGCGGCGTGCTCCACCTCGCGCACCAGGGCCAGGGTCGCCTCGAAGTCCGCGTCGGTTTCGCCCGGAAAGCCGACAATGAAGTCGCCGCTCATGGCGATGTCCCGCCGCGCGGCGCGGATGCGCTCCACCAGCCGCAGATAGTCGTCGGCGGTATGCCCCCGGTTCATGGCCTTGAGGATGCGGTCCGAGCCCGACTGCACCGGCAGATGCAGATAGGGCATCAGCGCCTCCACCTCGCCATGGGCGGCGATCAGGGCCGCATCCATGTCGCGGGGGTGGGATGTAGTGTATCGGATGCGATCCAGCCCATCGATCTTTGATACAGCCCGCACCAGCCCCGCCAATCCGCCCGCCATGCCGTCATAGGCGTTGACGTTCTGGCCGAGCAGGGTGACCTCGCGCACGCCCTGGTCCGCCAGCCCGCGCGCCTCGGCCAGGATGGCCTCGGCCGGGCGGGAGAACTCGGCGCCGCGGGTATAGGGCACCACACAGAAGGTGCAGAACTTGTCGCAGCCCTCCTGCACGGTGAGGAAGGCGGTGGGGCCAGATACCTTGCGCGCCGCGCCCTTGCCGGCCAGGGCGTCGAACTTGGCCTCGGCGTCGAAGTCGGCGTTGAGGCGTTCCCCGCGCGGCGCATGGGCCGACCGGGCGACCAGTTCCGGCAGGGTGTGATAGGCCTGCGGCCCCACCACCAGGTCCACCGCCGGGGCGCGGGTCATGATCTCGGCCCCCTCGGCCTGGGCGACGCAGCCGGCCACGGCGATCTTCATGCCGGCGGAGGTGGGGTCTTCTCTGCGCAGTTCCTTCAGCCGGCCGATCTCGGAATAGACCTTTTCGGCGGCCTTCTCGCGGATGTGGCAGGTGTTGAGCACCACGAGATCCGCGCCTTCCGGACCGTCCACCAGCCCATAGCCCAGCGGGCGCAGCACATCGGCGATGCGCTCGCTGTCGTAGACGTTCATCTGGCAGCCGTAGGTCTTGATGTGGAGGCGCTTTTGCGGCGCGGCTCCCACCCCGGCCAGGGGGTCCTTCGTCATCGCCGGGTTATGGGATCGAACGCGCGCCGTGACAAGATTTGGCGGGGCCGCCCGACCGCCGCCACGCCGCTAAGAGGCGATGCGCAGGGCCGAGATCGAACCGGCCACATTGCTGAACGCGGCCTGCAGCTGGGAGGAGGAGGTCACGTCGATATAGTAGCTGGCCTGGCTGGCGCAGTTCTGCAGCAGGCTCTTGATGCTGGGGTCGGTGACCTCCAGCGGCAGGGTATAGACGATCACGCCCTGCGCCTTCATGTTGTTGCAGACCTGGGTCAGGCGGCTGTTCAGATAGGTCACCGGGTCCGAATAGGGGTTGGCGACCGAGGTCCAGCGGTTCTGCCAGCCATAGCCCATGGCGGTATAAGCGGAGTTGTCGTTGCCGTTCATGCCGGTGCCGTAGGTGTTCTGCCCGTCGGTGACCAGCACCACGATCTTCAGCGTGTTGGGCGTGCCATAGGCCGCGCCGTCGGCGAAGGGGGCGTTGGGCGACAGGACGTGCCAGCCCCACATCAGGCCGAGGGGAATCTCGGTGTCGCCCGCCGCGATCATCGCGTTCAACTCCGACTTCACCGTGGACATGTTGGTGGTCAGCCGCTGCAGGGCGGCGGTCTGACAGCCGGAGTTGGGGCCGATTTTGTCGCCCCAATAGGGGTTGGTCCCATTCGCCGGCTTGCTCTTGTATTTCGTGCTGCCGCCCTGACGCGTATTGAAATTGGTGCTGGAGGTGCCGTCCGACAGGTAATTGTTGTAGAACGCGTAGTAATATTTCCCATTATTATAGGTGTAGTTGCCGCTATAAGTGGAATACTGTATAGTGTTGGCGTCCGGCTCGTCCGGGGCGAAGAACGGTACGAACAGCGTCGCGGGGTTGGACGAGGTGGGCGGGGTATCCTGAACGTCGTAGGGCATCGGCCGGCTTTCGACGCAGCCGCCCCAGGCCGTGTTCATGGTCTTTAGCAGGGCGAAGCGGTCCAAACCCGTCGTGCCGTTGAACAGGTCCGTGCCGTAGGCCGTGGGCATCGCGCCCGACATCCAGCTCGCGCTCTGATAGGTCGAGCCGATATTGACGGTCATGGAGAACGGCACCACGCCGACCTTGAGCGCGTTGGGGTCGCCGCTCTGGCTCGCCGATTGCGACAGGGTGTCCACTAGGCTCGACGCCGCGCTCTGGAGATTGGACAGCTTGCTGTCCTGGCTCATGGAGCCGGTATTATCCAGGACCAGGGCCAGTTCGATGTGGTTCAGGCCCCACTTCACCACCGAGTTGGCCTTGATCGGCAGCGTGCCCATGCCGCTGAACGAGCCCAGGGCGCCGAGCGTGGTGGTCACCGTGGAGGTGGCCGACAGATTCACCTGTTGCGTGGCCATGGACACATTCAGGGTCACCGGGCCGAGCGCGCTGTCGTGCAGATTGGCGTTCAGCCAGGACTGGGCGGTGGCGGTGACGGTGGCCTGGTTCGATCCCGCGGGCAGATGGGCGACGGCGAGGGCGGCGGCGTCCAGCGCGTCCTGAAGGTTGTTGCGGCCGGACATGCCGCGCGCCACGTCCACGCCCACCGCCACCGTCGGGGCCAGGGCAAAGGTGGCGATGACCGCGAAGGCCGGCGCGATCGAGCCCGCGCGCGATCGCGCAAAGCGCGACAGCCATCTCCCCAGCGCGATCCGGCCCATGTCGTCCCCAAGCGGCTGCTCCGTCCACGTGACGGGCCAGTTGCGCCGGACCCTGCGGCCCACCCGGTAAAGGCCCCGCCAACAAAGGCGGTTAGCGGAAATTTAATGACGCGCGGCGTCGCGGTGATGCAGGCGTTCGAAGGCGCCGAGGAACTGCGCCGCCGCCGCCTTCCAGTCACCCGTGGGCAACCGGCGCAGGCGCCCCGGGGCGACCCCACCGCCGCAAAGCAGGTCGAACTCGCCCTGGTTGACGCTGTCCGGCGCGGCCCAGCGCGGCGGCAGGGCAAGGCGCTGCACCTCCATGAGATCGCGGGAGAAGCCGGTGACCACCGCCGTGGTGATCCGCCGCCCGCCACAATCCGCCACATCCTCGAACCGCGACACCTCGGCCTGGGTGATCGGCAGCGGCGCCGCCGACACCTGATAGACCACCCCGTGCCGCAGGCCGGCGGCGTCGGTGCGCAGGGCGTCCAGGTCAGCGAAGACAACCGTGGCCTCATCGCGGTGCAGCAGGCGAAGGTCGGCGGCCGCCGCCGGGACCACGGCGGCGAGGCCCGACACCGCGGCCAGGAAGAGCAACGGCTTCACGTGAACCCTCGAATGGATGCGGGCGCGTCCGCGCCCTTGTCGCCAATCGAACCGGGCCGAATGAGGACGTCAAGCTTTCCAAGCTTGGCCACGGAACTTCCGCTCGACTGCTTGGTTGTTCACGCATCTGTGAGGAGGGACAATCCCATGAAGAATCGCACTCTCGTTCTGGCCGCCGCCGCCGTGGCCGCCCTTTCGTTCGCCGCCTGCTCCAAGCACGACGACAAGCCCAACGGTCCATCGACCGACAGCTCGACCCAGACCCCCAACGGCGGTCCCGCCGCCAACGTCGCCTCTGGCGTCGACAAGGCGCAGGACGCCACCGCGGGCGCCGTCGGGGCCATGGCCGCGGCCATGCCGACCAACTCGCAGGGCTTCATCGACGCCGCCGCCATGGGCGACATGTACGAGACCAAGGCCGCGACCATGGCCGAGCAGCGCTCGACCAGCAAGGCGGTCAAGGCCTTCGCCGCCATGATGATCAAGGACCACGGCAAGACCACCGCCGCCATGAAGGGCTTCCTCGCCGCCAACAGCCAGTTCAAGGCGCCCACCGATCTCGATCAGCGGCGCACCGGGATGCTCGACAACCTGAAGTCCGCCCAGGACAAGGATTTCGACCACACCTATCTCGACCAGCAGGTGGCCGCGCACCAGGAGATGCTGACCCTGATGAAGGGCTGGGCCGATCATGGCGACAATGACACCCTGAAGGCGATGGCGTCCAAGACCGCGCCCACCGTGCAGATGCACCTCGACAAGGCCAAGGCCCTGCAAGGCGGCGCCGAAGCCAACGCCGCGGCGCAGTAAAGACGCCACAGTTTGTGCGGGCCGTCGCGGCGCTCAACGTCCGCGGCGGCCCCCTCGGCCTGTCCTCTGTTAGACGCTTGCCTTGACCTAGCGGCGGGATGCTATCGCTCACACCCCATCGGTCGGACCATCCGGCGGCGAGGGTGGAGCAAGGCATGAACGTTACGCAAGCGGTGGCCCGGCGCATCTCGGTGCGCGCCTTCAGGCCCGATCCGGTGCCGGAGGCGGTGGTTCGCGAGCTGCTCGACGCTGCCAGGCGCGCGCCGTCCGGCGGCAACCTGCAGCCCTGGCGGGTCCATGCCTTGACGGGCGAGCCGCTGCAGGCCCTGATCGCCGGGGCCAAGGCCAACGCCTTCTCGGGGGCCGAGGCCATGGAGTACGACATCTATCCAAAGGACCTGTGGGACCCACTGCGCACCCGCCGCTTCCAGTGCGGCGAGGACCTTTACGGCGTGCTCGGCATTCCGCGCGAGGACAAGGCGGCGCGGCTGCGCTGGTTCGCCCGCAACGTGGCCTTCTTCGGCGCACCGGTGGGCCTGTTCTTCAGCCTCGACCGCCGGGTCGGCCCGCCGCAGTGGTCGGACGTGGGCATGTTCATGCAGACCTTCATGCTGCTGGCGGTGGAGCGGGGCCTCGACACCTGCGCGCAGGAGTTCTGGGCCACCCTGCCCAAGACCGTCGGCGCCGCCATCGGCCTGGAGAACGACCACATGCTGTTCGCCGGCATGGCGCTCGGCTATCGGGACGAGACGGCGCCGGTGAACACCCTGCGCACCCGCCGCGAGCCGCTGGAAGCCTTCGCGGAACTGAGGGGTTTCTAAGCCGATCTCTCAACCGCGTTGCGGCGGTGAAATAAATCCGGAACCGCTACGCTTCGGTGCGGTTACCGTTCGAGCCAGGGCGAGACCTTGCGCGCCACACATCGGGACCCCCTAACATGAAGATCACCATCGTCGCCACCGCCGCCCTGCTCGGCCTGACCCTTGTTGCGTGTTCGGACAAGTCGCAGAGCCAGGCCGCTGCCGCGGGCGATCACGCCGCCGCCGCCGCGCAGGATGCCGGCGCGGCCACCGCCACCGCCGCGACAGACGCCGGCCACGCCACCGCGCGCGCGGCCGACAAAACCGGCGCCGCTATGGATAACGCCGCGGCCGATACCGCCGCCGCCGCCCATAACGCCGCGGTAGACACCCGGCACGCCGCCGCCAAGGCCGGTCGCAAAGCCGACGCCGCCGCCGACGCGGCCGCTCGCACCAACTGATCCGCTGCTCTCCGCCCGGCTGTCGGCCGGGCGGACTCAGCCCCTCGTCAGCACAAGATCGTCCCGGTGGATCAAAGCCGAAGGGCCGCGATAGCCGAGGGCGGCTGCGATGGCGTCCGACCGCAGGCCGATGAGCGCGGCGGCGTCTTGCGCGCCATAGCCCGCAAGGCCCCGGGCCACCTCTCGCCCCGCGTCGTCCTTCACCAGCACCGCATCGCCCTTGCCGAACCGGCCCTCGACAGCTACCACCCCGGCGGGGAGCAGGCTCTTGCCCTGCCTGAGCGCGGTCGCCGCCCCGGCGTCCACCACCAGCGCGCCTTGCGGAGCGAGCGAACCGGCGATCCACTGCTTGTAGGCCAGGGCCGGCGTGGCGTGCGCGGCGAAGACGGTGGCTCTCGCGCCGGCCTCCACCGCCTCCAGCGGCCCCTTGCCCTCGCGCCGGCCGAGGGTGACCAGCGTCGCGCAGCCGGCGCCGTGGGCGATGCGGGCGGCCATCAGCTTGGTGGCCATGCCGCCCGTGCCGACGCCGTGCGCCGCGTTGGCGCCCCCGGCCATGGCTTCGATCTCCCGGGTGATGGCGTCAATGGTGGGGATATGGCGTGCGGCGGGGTCGTGGCGGGGATCGCCGGTGTAGAGACCGTCCACGTCCGACAACAGAACCAGGAGGTCCGCGCCGATCATCTGCGCCACGCGCGCGGCCAGCCGGTCGTTGTCGCCGTAGCGGATCTCCTCGGTGGCCACCGTGTCGTTCTCGTTGACGATGGGGACGGCGTGGAGCCGCAGCAGGGTCTCCACCGTCGCCCGGGCATTGAGCCAGCGCCGGCGCACCTCGGTGTCGTCGCGGGTGAGCAGCACCTGGGCGGTGATCAGTGCGTGGGGGGCCAACGCCGCCTCCCATGCCTGCATGAGCAGGGACTGGCCGGCGGCGGCCGCGGCCTGCTTCTCCGCCAGCTCCAGTTCGCCCTTCAGTGGCAGGACGAGCCGGCGGCGCCCCAGCGCCACCGCGCCGGAGGAGACGATCAGCACCTGCGCCCCCCGCGCCCGCAGGCGCGCCACATCCGCCGCCAGGGTCCCTAGCCAGGCCGTATCCACCGCGCCGCGCCGGCCGTCCACCAGCAGGGCCGAGCCGACCTTGATGACGATGCGGCGCGCGGTGGCCAAGGGCGACGGCGGCGTCATGGACACCGCTCTTCGCCTTGAGGGGGGAGAAGCTGGGAGAGGGGGTGAACGCGCCGCCTTTCCGGGAGGCGCGCGTGAGGCGCCGCCTCGCGCACCATTGGTTTGAACGTCATGCACTCACCCCCATCCCCGACCCTTCCCCCCTTCGAGGGGGAAGGGAGAGCCTCATAACCCCGGCGTCCAATCGCCCGTGGGGCCGGCCGTATCCTCATCGGCGCCGTCCAGCCCCACCAGTTCGCCGCGCTCGCCCCGCACCAGCGCCCAGGCCGAGCGCAGCATCCCGCGCACCCCCTCGCCGGAGACGCCGGAGATCGCCAGCGGGGCCTTGCCCGCCGCCGTGCCGAGTTCGACCACCAGATCGCGCCGCTCCTCGTCGTTCAGCGCGTCGCATTTGTTCAGCGCCACGATCTCCGGCTTCTCCGCCAGACCCTCGCCATAGGCCGCAAGTTCCGCGCGCACCTGGCGATAGGCTTCGCCCACGTCGGCCTGCGTCCCGTCCACCAGATGGATCAGCACCGCGCAGCGCTCCACATGGCCGAGGAAGCGCGTGCCGAGGCCGGCGCCCTCGCTGGCGCCTTCGATCAGGCCGGGAATGTCGGCGATGACGAACCGCTCCTGGGGCGAGAGATCGACCACTCCCAGATTGGGCGAGAGGGTGGTGAACGGATAGTCGGCGATCTTGGGCCTGGCGGCGGAACTGGCGGCCAGGAAGGTGGACTTGCCGGCGTTGGGCAGCCCCACCAGCCCCACGTCGGCGATCAGCTTCAGCCGTAGCCATACCCAGCGCTCGATCCCCGGCTGACCGGGGTTGGCGTGCTTGGGGGCCTGGTTGATCGGACCCTTGAAGCGGTCGTTGCCCCAGCCGCCGTTGCCGCCCTTGGCCAGGAGGAAGCGCGATCCGGCGGCGTCGAGATCGGCGATCAGGGTCTCGCGGTCGTCCTCCAGCACCTGGGTGCCCACGGGCACACGCAGGGTCACGTCTTCGCCCGCCGCGCCGTGCATGTTGCGGCCCATGCCGTGCGTGCCGGTCTTGGCTTTGAAGTGCTGCTGGTAGCGATAGTCGATCAGGGTGTTCAGCCCCTCCACCGCCTCGACCCACACATCGCCGCCGCGCCCGCCGTCCCCGCCGTCCGGGCCGCCGTATTCGATGAACTTCTCGCGCCGGAACGAGACGGCGCCGCCGCCCCCGTCGCCGGAGCGCAGATAGATCTTGCACTGGTCGAGGAACTTCATGGGGCTTCTATGTAGGAAAAAGCCCCCCGGCGTCGAGCTTTGCCCACCGACCTTCCGGGTGAACCGAAGATAACGCCGACCTCACAACCGGTTCAGCGGCCCTCTGTCATAACCGTCTCATCGCTTCGGGCGATTGCCGACACCCCGCCGGCGCCGGAACGAGAGGAGAGACTGAGATGACCCTTCGTAACCTCGTGATCGCGGCCGGCGCAACCTTGGCTGTCGGTTCCGCCATCGCCGCCCCCGCCCTGGCGCAGGGCTTCTACCACGACGGCTATCGCGCCGCCCCGGTCTACGCCTATGCGAACCCCTACCGGTTCGAGCGCCGCATCGAAGCCCGGCGCTATTGGGAGCACCGCCGGTTTGAAGCCTACCGCTTCCGCCACGAATACCGCCCCTACCGCGGCTGGTAACACCCGCCGGCCTCCATGAGCCGACACAACAGGGCCGCCCCATCGCAAGATGGGGCGGCCTTTGCTGTTATAGGTCCGGCCGGATCACCGCCTTGCCCATCACCTGACGGTTGGCCAGCAGGTCGAAGGCCTCGCGCCAGCGACCGAGGGGCAGTTCGGCGTGGACGCGGGGGCGGATGCGGCCGGAGGCGGCGAGATCGGCCACGGCCCTGGCGTTCTCGCGGCCCCGCTCGGGGAACTGGCGGCCGTATTCGCCGGCGCGCACGCCCATCACCGAGAACCCCTTGATCAGCGGCAGGTTTACCGGGACGGTGGGGATGCGGCCGGAGGTGAAGCCCACCACCAGAAGGCGCCCGTCGAAGGCGATACAACGCACGCACTCGTCGAACACGTCGCCGCCCACCGGGTCGTAGATCACATCGGCGCCGCGTCCGCCGGTGATCGCCTTCACCCGCTCGCGGAAGCCGCCGGTGACATTGACCACCGCATCCGGGGCGTATTCGCGCTGGATCACCGAGAGCTTGTGGTCGGAGGCGGAGGCGGCGATCACCCGGCAGCCCAGCACCCTGGCCAGATCGACGGCGGCCAGACCCACCCCGCCCGCCGCGCCGTGCACCAGCACCCATTCACCGGGCTGCACCTGCGCCCGGCGGACCAGCGCCACATAGGCGGTGAGGTAGGCCGCCGGATAGGCCGCCGCCTCGGCGAAGCTGAGCCTTTCGGGCTTGGGCGAGAGGGCCGCCGCCTCCATCACCGCGTATTCGGCGAAGCCGCCCAGCCGCGCGCCGCCGACGACCGCATCGCCGACGGTCAGGGTCGTCACGCCCGCCCCCAGCGCCGCCACCTCGCCTGCCAGGTCGAGGCCGGGGGTGAAGGGCAACGGCGGCTTTAGCTGGTATTCGCCGCGCGTCATCAACAGGTCGGGGAAGTTGACCGAAGCGGCCCTGACCCGCACCAGCACCTGCCCCGGACCAGGCGACGGCGTCGGAACCTCGCCGACCTCCACCCCGGCGAAATCCGGGAGGAGCGCCCTGACGATCAATGCGCGCATTAAAATCGTTGAGGCGGTTGAAGGGGCCATTCGCCGTGATCGTGCACTTCGACCACCTCTTGGCTATGGCCGATCTCAGATCGGTCGCCGATGTACCCGGGGCCGGGCACTTTGCTTGCCTTGCTAACGACCAAAGATTGTAGCTTCGGGAATCCCATTTTTTCGCAATAAGACTGAATAATGCCTAGCGGCCACGCTAGGGCGCGTTGATGTATTCCTGTCAGATCTGAAAGCTCGCCATATGTGAAAGCCCTACCGCGAGCGTTTGCGCGCTTTGCTAAGTGCGGCCAAACGATTTTAGCGCGCTCTTCGTGATCAATAGGCATTTGCCATCACTCCTCCAGCAGCGGCAGGGCCTTGACGCCGCCCTGGATCATCTTCAGCGCGAACTCCACCGAACCTTCCAGGTCGATATCGGGGCGGCGCTCGACCATGCGCTCGCACACCTCGCGCGCGACGCCGATGGCGGCGGCGGCCAGATAGTCGGCGTCCACCCGCGGCGCCAAGCCCCGATCGATGCCGTCGCTGATCACCGCCTTCACCTCATCGAACACGGCGTGCTGTTCGGGCCCCTCGACGCGCACGTGCGGGTGGCTGCGGTCGCCGCTGGGCGCCGCCACCTGCCAGGCCTCGTGCTCCGCCAGGGAAAAGCGGAAATAGGCGGTGATGGCGGCGCGCAGAAAGCTGTCGAAGTCGGTGGCCTTGTCGTACTCAGCGCGCAAGATCGGCTTGAAGCGTTTGGCGCCGTCGGCGGCCAGCGCCTCGTACACCTCCTCCTTGGACCGGTAATAGTTGTAGAAGGCCCCGACGGAGAGGGGCGTGCGGCGGATGATGTCGCGCACGCTGGCGGCCTCATAGCCCATCTCGCCGAACACCATGCGCGCGGCGTCGAGGATGGACTGGCGGTTGGCGCGCTTTGTCTCCTCGCGCTTGCCGGCCTGGACCAGCACCGATGCATCGTCAGCCATGGAGCGCTCCCCCACGACGATAAACCTGAACAGGCGTCAACATTACAAAACAGAAAGCCTATTCGGCGGCGACCTGCAAGCCCGACGTGCGGGCGACGGCGCGGGCCGCGATCGGCAATCGGTTCCCGGAGCGGTTGGCGCGCCGTTCGCCCGCGCGGATCTCGCGGCGCAGGTCATAGGCGTATTCGCCGCAATTGATCTGGATCGTGTGCCGGGTGGAGGCGACGTAGCCGGCCTTGGATTCCTCCGCCATCGCCACGCGCTCGCAGTCCATGGCCGCCGCGCCCGGCAGGGCGTATCGCCCGGTGAGATAGGCGGCGATCAGCTTGGACTGCTCCTCCGCGATCGGCATCATGGCGCACAGCGGCTGCACCAGCGCCACCATGAACAGGTTGGGGAAGCGGGGGTCCATCATCCGCTTCCAAAGCGCGATGTCGTTGTCGGGCGCGTTCAGCAGCGCCTTGTCGAAGAACGGGAAGGTGATGTTGTAGCCGGTGCACCAGATGATCGCGTCGGCCTCGACCTCCGACCCGTCCTTGAACCGGACCGTCCTGCCGTCGAACCGTTCGATGTCCGGCTTGATCACCACATCGCCCGAGCCGATGCGGTTGTAGAGTTCATGGCTGATGGCGGGGTGGGAGAAGCCGAAGGGGTGGTCGGGCGTCGGCAGCCCGTGCTCCTGCGGCAGGCCGGTGATGTTGGCGATCAGCTTCTCGAACACCTTGGCCGCGCGCTTCTTGCCCATCAGCTTGGCCATCAGGCGGGCCTTCAGCGGCGGATCCTGCGAGGGATGCAGCGAGCCGAAATCCAGTACGTGCGACCCGAAATAGCGCGGAATGACCCAATAGCCGCGGCGCATGGACAGATAGAGCCTGTCGTTGTTCTCCTTGCGGCCGAGCTCGCAGGAGATATCGAGGGCCGAGTTGCCGAAGCCCACCACCACGATGCGCTTGCCCCGCAGGTCGTGCGGCTCGGTGGGGTCGATATAGTGGTGCGAATGCATTTCCACGCCGGTGAACCGGCCGGGCGGCCGCGGCGTCGGCCAGCGCGCGTCCCAGTGGTGACCGTTGGCGACACAGAGCGCGTCATAGAGGCGCTTCTCGCCGGTCTCGAGCGTGATCTCCCACAGCCCGTCGTCGGGGCCGCCCTCCCGCCGGTTGGCCCAGGTCACCGCGCAGCCGAAGACGATTCGGTCGCGGAAGCCGAAATGGTCCACATAGGCGTTGAAATACCGGGCAATATCCGCGTGGTGTGGATAGTCGGGATAGTCGGGCGGCATCGGATAGTCCGAATAGGCCATCTTGTCGCGCGAGGTGTTGATGTGCAGCGAGCGATAGGCGCTCGACATGCCGTTGGCGTTCTTGAACACCCAGTTGCCCCCGACCTGACCAGAGGCCTCGAAGCAGTCGAACGGCACGCCCGCCTCGAACAGCACCTTGCAGGTGGCGATGCCGGAGGAGCCCGCCCCGATGATGCAGACCTTGGGCAGGTCCGTGGACGGCGCGGTGGAGGCGGCCGCGCGAGCGGCCGGTGCGGAACCGGGCATGGATGCTTCTCCCTGAAGCCCTCGATCCCCGTCGATCGGGACGGTCAGGTTATCGTAGTTCAGCCAATCAGCCCCCGCCAGCCGCGCCGGTCTACCGCCGCGCGCCGCAGGCTATTTCGGCTTTGGCCTGGTGGACGCCGCCTGGGCCACCTTGGTCACCTTGACCGGTGTGGCCATCGCCGTCGTCTTCGCCCGCGTGGGGGAGCAGCCGCGCTTGCACTGGCCCCACATGGGCAGGCATTTGGAGGTGTCGGGGTTGGTGCCGTTGCACTGCGCGAAGCTCTTGTCGCAACTGGCCTCGCACTGGCCGGCCATGACCGGGTGCGCCCCCGCCAAGGTTGCGACCGCGATCGCGGCCGCCATGGCGATCATACGCCTGTTCATAATTCGCCTCCTGCAGCCTGGCGGGTCCTTTTGGCGGACCTCTGGCAGGCTCCATCCCTATGTTTGAGGGTCCGATTCACGTCTTCGGCGACGTCGCCCCTGACGACCGGACCCTGCGCACCGTTTGTCGCGACTGAAACAGTGCGCCTATTCGATGGCGTTGTCACGCGTGGCTCCCACTCAACTACCGGAGCCCTTTCAGGCGGCGAACCGGTATCCGCTTCACTCGAAAAGGCCTTTAGGAGTTATCGACACTTACCTTAGCCACAGGACGATGGCGGCGAGGGTGAGGACGGCGAGATAGTTTGTCGCGGTCTTCTCAAAGCGGGTGGCGCAGCGGCGGAACGGCCTGAGCCTCGAGAAGCAGCCTTCGACGAGGTGTCGCTGGGCGTAGAGGTATGCGTCGAGCGGGTGCTTCCATGGGGCGTGGCTTTCGCAACAGGGAGGGTTCAGCGGTCGAGGCATACCAGCTGAGCCACGCTGAGGTTCCGGCGCAAGGTGTCGGCGGTGCGGCCGTAGTTCTCCACGGTCACCGCCCCGATAGGCGGGGCGGCGGCGGGGACGATGCGGGCGCGGGCCAGAGCCTCGCGCAGGGCCTCGGGCGCGGTGGTGTAGAGGCGGCCGCGGCGCGGGGCCTCGGCCAGGGTCACGCCCACCACCCGGCCGTGGGCGTCCAGCGCCGGGGCGCCGGAGAGGCCGGCCAGGTCGCCCTTCAGACCGTCGGTCCGCCCGGCCTCGGCCCAGGCCAACACCTGTTCCGCACGGCTGTGCGCCAGCCGGCCCGGCAGGGCGCGGCCGCGCAGCACTAGGCGCTGGCGGCCGATCAGCCGGCTGGTGACCTCGCCGGGGCGCCCCTGCGGATAGCCGGGATGAAAGCTGCGCTCGCCGACGTGCAATGCGCCGAGCGCCAGCGGCAGGGCCGGGGCGCCGCCGCGGGTGGTGAGCACGGCGATGTCGGAGGGCGGCGCGCCCGCCGGGGCCAGTCCGCCCGGCGCGATCGCCGCCGCCGCCGCCCGCCCGGGCGACTCGATCAGCGCGATCCTGCGGCAGCCGTCGATCACGTGCCGTGCGGTCAACCACACGCCGCCGGCGGCGATGGAGAAGGCGGCGCCGGCGGTCGGCTGCGCCGCGCCCTCCGGCGTTTTCACCACCATGGCCGGGTCGAAGGCGCTAGCGGGGCCGAGCAGGGCGCCCTCCTCGGCGGAGGGTGGGGGCGGGGCTTCAGGCGCATCGGCGTATTCGCGCCGGCCGAGCGCGGCCAGCACCAGCGCCAGCACCACCGCGCCATAGACGACCCAGACAGGCAGGCGGGGAAAAGGCATCGCCCCGCCGTCCGGGCTATCCGGCCACGGCCGCGGCCAGGATGAGGGCGGCGGAGACCCGCGCGGCGGCCAGCAGGGCGGCGGCGCCCATCTCCCCCTCCCGCGCCCGCTTGGGCAGACCGCCCAGCAGCGCGTCGATCAGCAAGAAGACCAGAAGCTGGACGATGACGATGGCGGCGCCCCAGAGCACGATCTCGACCAGGGAGGGCGAGGCCGACAGGGCCGCCGCCAGCGGGATGGCCAGGCCCACCACCACCCCGCCGAGCGAGACCGCCGCCGCGCTGTGCCCGGCGTCGATGGCGGCGAACTCCTTGTGCGGGGACAGGATGGTGTAGAGCGTCGCTCCCAGCACCAGCAGCAGCAGCGTCACCCCCGCATGGAGCAGGGTGAGGGGAAAGCCGGTGGCGAAGGCCTGGACCTCGGGCGTCATGCGGCGCTGTCGGCCGCCGCGGCCCGCTTGCGCCGCTCCGACGCGCGCATCTTCTCGCTCTCGGACTTGAGCTGGCCACAGGCGGCCAGGATGTCGCGTCCGCGGGGCGTGCGGATCGGCGAGGCGTAACCGGCGCGGTTCAGGATCGCCGCGAAGGTCTCGATGGTGGACCAGGACGAGCACGCATAGACGCTGCCCGGCCAGGGGTTGAACGGGATCAGGTTGATCTTGGCCGGGACGCCCTTCAGCAGGGCGACCAGCGCCCGCGCCTCCGCCGGGCTGTCGTTCACACCCTTCAGCATCACGTATTCGAAGGTCACGCGCCGCGCGTTGCTGAGCCCCGGATAGGCGCGGATGGCGTCCATCAGCGCGGCGATGGGATATTTGCGGTTCAGCGGCACCAGTTCGTTGCGCAGGTCGTCGTGGGTGGCGTGCAGGCTGATGGCCAGCATGGCCTGGGTGGTCTCGCCCAGCCGCGTAAGCTCCGGCACGACGCCGGAGGTGGAGACGGTGATGCGCCGGCGCGAGATGGCGATGCCCTCGTTGTCGGAGATCACCTCGATGGCGCTGGCCACGTGGTCGGGATTATAGAGCGGCTCGCCCATGCCCATGAAGACGATGTTGCTGAGCGCGCGCTCGCCCTCCGCATCCCCCAAGGGCCTGTTCGGCTTACCCCACTCCTCCAGGTCGTCCTTGGCCACCTGCACCTGGGCGATGATCTCGGCGGCGGTCAGGTTGCGCACCAGGGCCTGGGTGCCGGTATGGCAGAAGGTGCAGTTCAGCGTGCACCCCACCTGGGACGAGACGCACAGCGCCCCCGCCCGGCCGACGCCGGGGATATAGACCGTCTCGATCTCGATGCCGGGGGCGGTGCGGATCAGCCACTTGCGCGTGCCGTCCCTGGACACCTGACGTTCGACCACCTCGGGGCGGGCGAGGTCGAAGCGGGCGTGAAGCTTGGACTGCAGGTCCCTGGACACATTGGTCATGCCGGCAAAGTCGGTGACGCCGTCGATATGCATCCAGCGCCAGAGCTGGGCGGCGCGCATCTTCACCTTGGCGGGCTCCACCACGCCCGATTCCACCAGCGCCGTGGCCAGCTCGGCCCGCGTCATCCCGGCCAGGTTGGGCGCGCCGACGGCGGGGGCGGCGCGCGGGCGGGCAAGGTCGAGCGTCAGGCTCGTCATCGGCGGTCAGGGTCCAAGAGCAACAGGGACTGGTCCTTATCAGATAAGGCGGCGGCGGACAAAACGGCGGCCTTCGGAAGGGCGGGGCCATTTGCGAGATCGGACGCGCCTCCCCGAAGCTCGTCACGCCCGGACCTGTTCCGGGCGCCCATGGCGTAACGGGTGTATCGAGTTCCTATGGTGCGATCCAAGCTCCCATGCGCTTACCATGCGCCATGGATACCCGGAACAAGTCCGGGCAAGACAGAGGAGGATACAACGGGTAGGCCTTTAATTCGTCAGCAGAATTTAGAACTTTTCCAATGTTCGCGCCTGCTCCGCCAGCGGGGGAACAGTGAGTGCAGCCCGCAACGAGTCTGAGACAAGTGTGCGGTTATAGGGTTCCTGACTCCATTTTTTTGCCTGCTCGGGCTTAAGATACTGTGTGCCGTAGATTTGCGGCTGATTGATACGTAGCAGATAACGATCAAGGCTGGCTGCCGCGATCCAGATCGCTTGCGGACGTCCCTTTGCAATTGCGACGGTTGCGAGCGTATGGGCGTAAAGGATGTCGTCCGGCGTCTGCCCATGCTGAAACACGAAGGCGGCCGCTTCGTAGTCCGCTCCGGACGTAAGGGCGCCAGCGTCGATCAGGGTCTTGGTCTTAAACCTTCTCTGCTTATCGGCTTTAGATACCACGACCCAGTCTATGTCCTTGTTGCGGCGATCGGCCTGATCCGCGTCGAACAGTGTCTTCATTTCAGCATTCATCACTTGCGTCGCGAGAAGCTCGGCATTCGTTCCGTCGCGCGTGACCGGAGGTGCTACCGCCTTCGCCGAACCTGCGACGGCGATCATGCAAACCAAGGTCAAACCAACACCCAACCGCATCGCAATACTCCTTCGCCGAGTTCCGACGGCGCAACCAGGACTAGTATATAGTGACTTTCAAAAATCCTTGGCGGCTAATCTTCTGCTGGGCTAGCGTTCGCCCGAACCCTACACTCCACAGGAAATGATCCGATGAAGGCGATGCTCCCATGAAGGCGATGCTGAGTATCCGCGTGGGCGGCCCCGAGACGCTGGCGCTGACCGAGCTGCCCGATCCGGTGGCCGGGCCCGGCGAGGTGGTGGTCGCGGTCAAGGCCTGCGGGGTGAACTATCCCGACGTCATCATCATCGAGGACAAGTACCAGTTCAAACCCGAGCGCCCCTTCGCCCCCGGCGGCGAGCTGGCGGGGGTGGTGGAGAGCGCGGGGGTGGGCGTGACCGGCCTCAGGGTCGGCGACCGGGTGATCGGCCAGGCCGGCTGGGGCGGCATGTCTGAGAAGATCGCGCTGGACGCCCGCCGCTGCACCCCCATGCCGGAGGGGATGCCGTTCGAGGAGGGCGCGGCCTTCTTCCTCACCTACGGCACCTCCTACCACGCGCTGAAGCAGCGGGCGGCGATCAGGCCGGGCGAAAGCCTGCTCGTGCTGGGGGCCGCGGGGGGTGTGGGCCTGGCGGCGGTGGAGCTCGGCAAAGCCATGGGCGCGCGCGTGATCGCGGCCGCCTCCACGCAGGAGAAGGTGGACCTCGCCGTCAAGCACGGCGCGGAATCGGGCGTGGTCTATCCCGCCGGCCCCTTCGACAAGGAGGGCAAGAAGGCGCTGGGCGGCCTGTTCAAGGCGGCCGTGCCGACAGAAGGCGCGGACGTGGTCTATGACGCGGTGGGCGGCGACTATGCCGAGGCGGCGCTGCGCGCCATCGCCTGGGAGGGCCGCTTCCTGGTGATCGGCTTCCCGGCGGGCATCCCCGCCATCCCGCTGAACCTCACCCTGCTCAAGGGCTGCCAGATCGTCGGCGTGTTCTGGGGCGCCTTCACCACCAAACAGCCGGCGGACAACGCGGTGAACATCCAAGAGATGCTGGCCATGTACGCCGACGGCAAGATCCGCCCCTACGTCTCCTCCACCTACCCCCTGGCCGAGGCCGGCAAGGCCATCACCGAACTCGCCGAACGCCGCGCCCAGGGCAAGGTCGTGGTGACGATGTGATTTTCAAGCTGTCATCCCGGAAAGCGGCAGAGCCGTTTATCCGGGCCCCAGAGCAGCGCAACTCCCGTCGGGGTCCCGGCTCTCCGCTGCGCTCCGGCCGGGATGACACCATAGGGAAACGCAGATGACCAACCGCCTCGACGGCAAGATCGCCCTCATCACCGGCGGGTGCTCCGGCATCGGGCTTGGAACGGTGGAGCTGTTCGTGGCGGAGGGCGCGCACGTGGTCGCCGCCGACGTGCAGGACGAGAAGGGGGCCATGCTGGAACAGCGCTTCCCGGGTCGCCTGCGCTATGCCCATTGCGACGTTACGCGGGAGGCGGAGATCGAGGCGGCGGTGGACCTTGCGGCCTCGTCCTTCGGCGGGCTCGACATCCTGTTCAACAATGCCGGCCACGGCGGAGCGGTGGGTACGGTGGAGGAGACCGACGCCAAGGCCTGGGACGACACCTTCGCCCTGCTTGTCCGCGCCGTGATCCTCGGCATGAAGCACGCCGTGCCGCTGATGAAGGCGCGGGGGGGCGGGGCCATCGTCAACACCGCCTCGATCGCCGGACTGCAGGCGGGGTGGGGACCCATCGCCTACTCCACCGCCAAGGGCGCGGTGATCCACCTGACCAAGGTGACGGCGGCGGAGCTTTCGCCGCACAACATCCGCGTCAACGCCATCTGTCCCGGCCTGATCGCCACCTCCATCTTCGGCGCCTCCATGGGGCTTCCCCGGGACGTCGCGGACCAGATGGCGGCGCAGATCGCCGAGGTGGCGCCCAGGTTCCAGCCCGTGCCCAAGGGCGGGATGCCGGAGGATATCGCGCAGGCGGCGCTCTATCTGGCGTCGGACGCCTCCGCCTTCGTCAGCGGCACGCACCTGGTGGTGGACGGCGGCATCACCATAGGCTCGCGCCACAGCTGGTCGCCGGAAACGGTCTCGCCCCTGCTCGAAGCCCTCGGCATCACCGCCGAACAGGCCGCCGCCCTGCACCAAGCCCGCAAGGCCGCGCAGGCGGGGGAGAGCGGCGCGTAGACCTCTCCAAACGACCGACCTTAGCGGCCAGCGCTCCGAAAACGGTGCGCGCCCACCCCCAGGGAGCGCCTTCGGTCCGCGCCATGACTGGCGGTGCAGCCAGTCGGCGACAACCATTCTCCGCCGATACCAATACTAAATTCCCTGAAACCCCCCGATTTACAGAGAATTCTCTCCATCACGCAGAGAACGTGCGGCGTCCGGCGGCGAATTCTCCAGCAATAACAAGGCGTTCTCTCAACGCACGCGTTGAGAGGCAGGGAATTTAACAGGGAATCGGTACGCTACGGCGGCGGCGGACCATCCCCGTCGCCAGTTTGGCCGGAGGGGAGAAATGTCTTCCTTCTTCGTCCGCTGCTCAACTCAACGCGCCATGATCTCCGGGGCTACCTGATCCTCCCTCGTTTCAGTGGACACCCATGCTAGCTTTTCGGAGCTGGAGAGGAGTGTCGGATGGAACGTCGTCAGCGCCGGATATTCCCGGAGGCTTTCAAGCGGGAGGTCAAGGCAGTTACGGGTCCTATCCCGGCATTGTCATCAATCGCCGAGCGATCTGGTCATCCCTGACGATGTTGAGCAGAAGCTTGTGTGCCCTGAGGAGCTCATTGATCGTCGCCGCGCGTGAGGCCAGCAGCGGCGCTATAATGATGGCAAGGATCGGATGGCCGTGCACTAGCTCGCCGACGCGGCCAGCGAATGCACGACGTGTCACTTACCCCACCTTGAGGCCGAAGGGACGCAGCAGTCCACGGATCGCCTGCTCCGTCGCGGATAGGCCCTTAACAAGGTGCTTGCGGGCCGCAATGAGGGTCCTGGCGTGCTGACTGTCCACACTCTTTACATGCACGGCCTTATACCACCCGGTCCGCACGACCTGGGCAAGCCCACGAGCGTCGTTACGATCCGTCTTGACCGGCATGGCCGAGAGCGCCGCCTTCACTTGGCGGGACTCCAGGCAGATCGCTGGCAGGCCAGCTGCGAGCAGCGCGGCCACCAACCACTCAGAGGTCGAACCCGCCTCCAGGCCGACGCGAGCTAAAGGCGCTCCTATGGAGTCGAGATAAACAACGATGTCCTCAGGTTCTGCTGCCACGACAGCTTCCCGGATGATCGAGCCGGCTTCATCGACGATGCAAATAGATACCGAAGCGAGACAAACGTCCAATCCAGCGTAAAGCATAATATCCTCCAGATGTTGAATCCGGTCCTCATTTTGGGCTAGCCCTGATGGCCGCCAAGCCCTCAGCCATCCGGACCGAATACCCCATCTCTTCCGTAAATCTCGCTCGCTTCATGTCCGTCCTCTGACAAGGGCCGGACTCTAGTCGCAGGTGGAGGAAAATCTCAGGGGCAGGTCAACACCACCGAAGAAATCCCTCAAAACCGATTCTCCAAACGGTCTCTAACGAAAAGCAGTTTGGCGACACTATCCTTGGAAGGCTTCGCTCGCAATGTTGATTAGCTGCTTAGCCACCTGCTTCAACTCTGGTATCTGATAGGTCGACAGAAAGCCTGGCTCGGGATCGCTCACACAAGTGCCTTCGGCGTAATAGTACTCCGATCTTCGTTGGCGCAGCTGATCAAATAAGGAGAAATTAGAATTAGGCGTCGGATTGGTGCTGAGAGCGATGATCCGACATGACGGCGGCGCGAATATACTAGTGTGAAGAGCAGACCCAATGGTTGTCACGATTGGCCCCTCCTGATTAAAGAGGGCAATTTGTTCCTTCATGGAACAATTCTCGGGATATACGATCTCAAACTCGGCCGCGGAAAACTGTTCCTCTAGAACATGTTCGTCGCTGATGTGACCGACGCCTCCACGCAAACGACTTTTGGACAAATAGATCTTTCGAGCCGCCGTCGGTGCTGTCGTTCCTAGCAGGCGCGCGCCGATTTCAGCGCACAGATGACCAAAGGCGCGGTGTGCAAAGGCCTGCTCTCGAAAGCTGGTATGCGGAATGATCAAATTGGTGACGCGGATCGGACGGTCGTAGACAACAAAGCTGGAGGGCTTCAAGCCAAGCTCGCCCATAATATCTGCCACAAACGGCAATTTAAACCATGAGGCGGGTTCTCCCGTGTCATGGCAAAGGATTGGAATATCTCCCTCAACCCTTCCCACGCAGTTCCAGAATCTGGACAAAAAGTCTATTAGGAAGTGTCCAAAATGCGGGTTGAATCGCCCCCCATAGATCATCGTCGTATGATCGGCCACTTCAGTAATGTGGTCCGGATTGATTGTCGCCATCACATTCTGAAATTTTGATTGTCTATCCCACGTTCGGTAGTCGCATGAACTACCTATAACCGTACCTGAACTGTCGAAGATGCCCCAGTTGGCCTGTCCCGTATAAGGCATATAAAACGCGACGTCGTGATTCTCTGTGCTTGGACCTGCCTCAAAAACAATATCCCCGCCCCAGAATGATTCGCATTTGATAAGCCCCATGAAGTCCTCAATTTAGAACAAAGTGTAACTTCTCAGTGCAGCTGAATAACTCGCAGAGCGCAATGTGCGGCTGCGCATACGGCAGTCACGAGGCGGTTCTGACGAGCGGCCAAAGCAACTCAGGCAGTTGCCGCGCCCAGGGCTGCACCAGACGCGTCACAGTCGAACCGGAAGCGCTTTGTAAGGAAGGCCGTGGGTCGCTGGCCAGGTCGCGGATCAAACCCAGGTGGCGCTGCAATCGCTCGGATGGTTGCGAACTCGTCTTCTATGACGACAAGCCAACGGTGCGCCTCCCGCTTGAAAGCCTCCGGGAATATCCGGCGCTGACGACGTTCCATCCGACACTCCTCTCCAGCTCCGAAAAGCTAGCATGGGTGTCCACTGAAACGAGGGAGGATCAAGGCGGTCTCGCCGCCTAAATCCCGCGGTAAGGTGAGCTTCTGTGGCTGGGTGAACGCCAAGAATCATTTTGGTGGCTACACCGGCTACACGCGCTTCTTCATTGCTCCCCACATCGGCGCATGGCTCAGCAATTCGCGCGGGATCGAGTTCGCCGGCGTTTGGAGAGACTTCTGCAAGGACGATTATAGCGTCGCCAGGGCGGCGGGATTTAACTGAGGCCAACGTCTTCGGCGCACTGGACTAGTGGCGTGAAGGAAGCGGTGGTCCGGTCATGTCGCCAAGGCCCACCGCGTCCGATATCGAGTCGCTTTTGGAGCGGCTCTGGAGGTTGCTGGATCTGGCGACCGAAACGGCGACCGCGCACGAAGTGGTCGAGCAACTGGAACAGGTTGCTGCCCTCTGCGACAGCGCCGCGGCGGTTGCGCGAGAAGCGGCTGCGCTTCGGCAATCATAGCCGTGGCCGTTGGCGCACGCGCCGATCAAAACCGCCGCCCAGCCCGTCCGCCGGGTATCGGCGCCAGGTTGATCGGGGATTGGAAGGGCGCGCCGCGCGAGGTGGGGATGGTCCTTGGCGGCTACACCCATGGAGGCCAAACCTACAAATCCCCCTCCGAGGTGGCGCGCGCCATCACCGGCACGCGCTGGAATGGCCCGATCTTCTTCGGCCTACGCGATAAACAGAAGGTGATGTCCGCGCCAAAGCGCCTGAGCTGCGCCATCTATACCCGCAGGTCCTCCGAAGAGGGGCTGGAGCAGGGTTCAATCGTTCCAACGCCCCGCGGGAGGCTTGCGGAGCCTATGTGCAGTCCCAGGCTGGCGATGGCTGGACCGCCCTTCCCACCATTTATAACCAAGGTGGGTTCTGGCGCCAAGGATCGGCTGGGGCCACACGGCTCCTCGCCGACATTCAGCGCGGCAAGATCGATATCGCGGTGGTGTACAACGTCGGTCGCGCGTCGGCTAAGCCGCCTGCAGCATGCGCTCCACCTCGGCGACGATTTCGCGGAGGTGGATGGGCTTGGCCAGCACCTTGGCGCCTTCGGGGGCTCTGGAGCCGGCGGCCAGGGCCACGGCGGCGAAACCGGTGATGAACATGATGCGGGTCTTGGGCGCGCGAGCGGCGCATTCGCGCGCCACCTCGATCCCATCGGCGCCCGGCATGACGATGTCGGTCAAGAGCACGTCATAAGGGCCCTCGCCCAGGGCCGAGATCGCCTTGTCGCCATCGGCGCAGGCGGTGACCTCGTACCCCGCCCGCTCCAGCGCCCGGCCGAGGAAGGCGCGCAGGGAATCGTCGTCTTCGGCGAGCAGGATGCGGGTCATGGCGGCGACGGTCCGGTGATCATTCGGGCAAAGCCTACACCACTGATGGTAAACCACCGCTAAACCACGCTGTCGCACGCGCTTCGCGTCGGCGCGCGTTGACCGCGTCCGCGGAAGGCGAATAGTGCCGCCCATGGAGACGCTCGGCGAGCCCCGTCCGGAAACCCTCGACACCGCGCCCAACGGCGAGGCCGCGCCGCCGTTCGAGATACTGCGCCCCGTGCGCGCGACCACGCCGCTGGTCTTCGCCTCGCCCCATTCCGGTCGGCTGTATCCCGCGGCGATGATGGCCGCCTCCGCGCTCGATGCGGCCGCCATCCGCCGCTCGGAAGACGCCTATGTGGATAGTCTGATCGCCGGCGCCGCCGGCCATGGGGCGCCGGTTCTCCTCGCCACCCATGCGCGGGCCTATATCGATGTGAACCGCGAGCCCTACGAGCTGGACGCGGCCATGTTCGAGGACGAACTGCCCGCCTTCGCCGCCGCCCGCACCGCGCGGGTGGCCGCGGGCCTCGGTTCCATCGCGCGGGTGGTGGCGGAGGGGCAGGAGATCTATCGCGGCAAGCTCACCTATGCCGACGCCAAGCGGCGGATCGAGCGGGTGCACCGCCCCTATCACGCGGCGCTGAAGGCCCTGCTGGACGAGGCGCACGCGGCCTTCGGCGTGGCCGTGCTGATCGACTGGCACTCCATGCCCTCCGCCGCCACCGGCTCGACCGGCCAGCGCGCGGCGGACCTGGTGCTGGGCGACCGGTTCGGCGCGGCCTGTTCGCGCCGGGTGACCGAGGCGTGGGAGCGGGAACTGGAGGCAGCGGGCTATCGCGTGGCCCGCAACAGCCCCTATGCGGGGGGCCACACCACCGAATTCTACGGCAGACCCGGGCGCGGCGTGCACGCTCTGCAGATCGAGATCAACCGCGCCCTCTATCTCGACGAGGCGCGCCTCGTCCCCAATGCCGGGTTCGAGACCCTGCGCGGCCGGCTGGATCGGGTGTTCAGCCGTCTGGCGGCGGCGGACTGGAGCCGGTTGGCGTGAGCGACCCTCTGGCAAACGCCTTCACCGCCCGCCAGGTCGGCGCCCTGCCCGGTCACCTCGGCCTGCAGTGGACGGTGATCGAGTCTGGCCGGGTCGCCGGATGGTTCGAGGTTCTGCCGCACCACATGGCCCCGAACGGCTTCCTGCACGCCGCCAGCGTGATCGCCCTGGCCGACACCGCCTGCGGCTATGGCTGCGTCGCCTCCCTGCCGGAGGGCGCGTCGGGCTTCACCACGCTCGAGCTGAAGTCCAACTTCCTCGGCACGGTCAGGGAGGGCGCCGTGGCGTGCGCGGCGTCGCTGACCCACGGCGGACGCACCACCCAGGTGTGGGATGCGGCGGTCACTGCCGAGGCCACTGGCAAGACGCTCGCCCTGTTCCGCTGCACCCAGCTGCTGCTTTACCCCTAGCCCTGATCGGCGCAGGCGGCGCGACCAACGATCCGGTTGCGGAAAGCCGCGCACACCGCTATGGATCGCGCCCTCGCGTTCGACCCCGCGAGCCGCCAAGGTTTACCTGCGGAAAAGCGCCTGGAGAGGTGGCAGAGTGGTCGAATGCACCGCACTCGAAATGCGGAGTACTCGCAAGGGTACCGTGGGTTCGAATCCCACCCTCTCCGCCACCTTAACCTATTGTTTTTATTGGCCTTTCTTTCGTCCCGAGTATTGCCGAGTTTCCGAGACCTAGCGGCGGACGGAGCTGAAGCTCGCCATTCTCTGCAGCGAAGAGCAGCCGAGTTCCGGCCTAACCAAGTCCATTTTCTCCGGCCAAGTGTTCGAAGTACTCCTTCCGCGTAGCTTGCTGACGAGAGCGGTTGTTATTGTGGCTTCGTAGAGCGTTTCTTGTCTGCCTGATGCCCGGTTAGCGTCCATAAATTCTTATGGGCGGCTCGAGCGGTTTTCGCGCGTGTGGAATCGGATGGGATTCCCGACGGCTTTGTGATCTAATTCTCAGTGCGGACCGTCCTGGCATCAGGCGGCGCAACGGTTCGGGGTCAGTGCGTCCAGCGCGATCCGATGGGTCGCGGGGGCGGAACGTCGGCGATGCTCGGCCCCGCGCACAAGGCGGCGATCGGCTCGCCCACAAGACCGAGGCGCATAGCGCGCCGATCCACGCCGCCCTGGCCGAGGTTCCAGACATAACACTTTTGGAGATCAAGGCCCGGCTCGCTGATGAGGGAGTTGACGTCAGCATCGCCGCGCTTTGGCGCTTCTTCCGCCGTCACCGGATCACGCGTATAAAAAGACCGCGCACGCCGCAGAGCAGGACCGCCCTTACATCCCAAGGCGGCGCCAGGCCTGGTTCGAGCGCCAGCTCGATCTGACCCGGAACGCCTGGTGTTCATCGACGAATTTGGGCATCGACCAAGATGGCCCGCACCCACGGCCGGGTGCAAAAAGGGCGGCGGCTCAGAATGAGCGTGCCGCACGGCCATTGGAAGACCACCACCTTCGTGGGGGGTAACCCACTGCTTTAACTCGCCTATGTTTCCGAATGGACTTGTATTTCACCACCGTGGAGCGATGGTGGAAGGGCAATCAACCATTGGAGGAATGCATGTCTAAGCGTACGCAAAGGGAGACCCCGCCTAGCCCGCGGCGGGTGGTCAAGAGCGCCAACCGGCGGCGCGCGCCGATGGTGCGGCGCGGCTTGGCGGCGCAGTTTCACACCCTGGCGCTGGAGCCGGCCATGGATGCGGCCAAGCTCGAGCAGCTCATCGCCGCGGACGAGCGGCGCCAGTCCAGAGACGCCGCCCGGGCCTTCGCAGTGGACTTCGCCGGCATGGCCGGGGAACTGCCGGTGATCGACGAACGGGGCGAGATCCGTTTTGCCGACCAGGTGGTGGGCACCTATGCGCTGTGGGAGGATTTGAACGAGGCGATCCGTCCGGTGCTGCAGCGCTGGGGCTTTGCCTTGACCTTGCGGTGGAGAGCCAGGGCGAGGCGGTCAAGGTCTGCGCTACCTTGTTGCATCGCTCAGGACACCCGCAGTCCACCAGCATGATCCTGCCGCCCGATATGGGCGGGGATCGCAACCGCATCCAGGCGATCGGCTCGGCGGTGTCCTATGCCAAGCGCTATACGGCAACAGCCCTTCTGAACCTCACCTCCCGCGGCGAAGACGATGACGGACGCCTTGCGGGCGAGAGCCTCAGCACCATGCAGCTGCGGAGCCTTGAGGCGGAGGTGTTGCGCACCGGGGCCAATCGGCTGCGGTTCCTGGACTACCTGTGTGTCCCAAGCCTGGCGGCGCTTCCCGCCGAGCGGTTCGAGGAGGCCATGGCGGCCCTTGAGGCGCGCAACCTGGAGGCGGCGCAATGAGCCTGGTGGATCTCAACGCACCCCTTCCCGATCTGCTGGCCAGGCCCTTCGCGCATCTGGGAGCCGAGGGCAGCCTTAGCTTCGGAGCCGTCCCTGACCCTCAGCGGAGCGAGGGTTGGCACAGGGCCCGCCTTGGCAAGGTCACCGCCTCGCGTATGGCTGATCTTACCGCCCGCACCAAGACCAGCTGGTCGGCCTCGCGGGGGGCGTATCTGAACCAGCTCCCGGTCGAGCGGCTAACCGGACAGGTCGCCCCTACCCCTCTGACCCCGGCGATGCGCTGGGGGGTGGAGCAGGAGCATCTGGCGCGGGCGGCCTACAGCTTCCGCACCGACCGCGACGCCTTGCTGGAGGGCTTCGTGGAGCACCCAGACATCCCCATGAGCGGCGCGAGCCCCGATGGGCTGGTCGGCAATGCCGGGCTTGTGGAGATCAAGTGCCCCACTACCGCCACGCACCTGGAGACCCTCAGCTCAAGCGAGGTCCCGGCCAAGCACATGCCGCAGATCTACTGGCAGACGGCCTGCACGGGGCGGGCCTGGTGTGACTTTGTCTCCTTCGATCCGCGCCTGCCAGAGCCGTTGCGGCTCTACATCCGCCGGGTCGAACTCGATCAGGGGGTTATCGATGCGCTGCAGGCGGAGGTCACCGCCTTCCTGCAGGAGCTTGAGCAGAGGATGGTTCAGCTCACCACCCCGGTGAGCAGGCTCGCCTGATGGGACTACAGCTCACGGTCAAGGAGCGGCGGCTCGCCATAGCCTACCGGAGCATGCGGCGGAGGGTGCGCCATCGCTCGCCGCAGTCTCCGGGGGGCGCTAACAGACCGCTTCGCTCGGGGGTCTCCACCCAGGCGCACAAGGCGGCAATCGCCCAGCTGTTCTGCATCGCCACTGCCATCCGCTATGGACTGGAGAAGGGCGGGGTGCAGGTAGCGCACCTTCGGTTCTCATCGGCCGCTCACGGAAAGGTCAATCCGGGCCTGCAGCGCAAGCCGCACGACCGCTGGACCCTGCCGCTCTGCGCCGCCGAGCACCGCCGTCAGCACGCAGGCGCAGAGGCCGCGTACTGGGAGGAGCTTGGAGTCGATCCGCACGCGATCGCTCAGGCGCTATGGGAGGTATCGCCCAATGTGGAGGCGATGCGGGTCGTGCTGCGAGCGTCCTCCTCAAGCCTTGAGCGGAAGCACAGCGGATAACGCAGATGACTCACACACGTCACTGCTGTGCTTGTTTTTGCTCAGCGCGCCCACTATACCCGCGTCCCCAGGCGGACGCGTAGCTCAGCGGGAGAGCACCTCGTTGACATCGAGGGGGTCACAGGTTCAATCCCTGTCGCGTCCACCACCCTTTCGCTCGGGTCTGGCTTGATCCAAATGCTGCAGAGGGAAGGGTTTCGTTGAGAGCTCACAATCGGACTGGCCTGTGATTTCAAGGTCAGGCGAACATAGCAGCCGGTTTGTCGTTACTTGAAAGCAATGGACAGGCCTTTTATAGGATAAGTGCACGTCATCATAGGGCGGCGGTGCCCCGGTGAAGAACGTTAAGTGCGCTTGGATAAATTGCACCCGAATCGCTGGCGGTTGAAGGTTATCCGGCATATGCTAGGCATTCGCGGATGCGCTTCTGTGCACCTCTAGACTCTCCAGTCAACCTACGAGGCCGACCATGCCCTCACACACAATAAGCGCCGTCGTCGCCAGTAAATTCGGTCCACTACTTAGCCATGCTGACACGAGATTAGCATTAGCAGAGACGGCCGTTGAGCAGCGTTTTGATATGAAATATGAAAAAACGTATGACTTTCCGGGTGACTTTATTGACGGTTACCATCAGTGGCTTGGTATTGGTGCGCCACGCGATGAGCACGGTATGTTAAGACTCGGAATAGAAGGCTGGTTGCTTCCAGCAGACGCGCTCAAACTCTATGAAATGGCGTATTTCGGAGATGATATCCTTGAATTGGGCACCTTCAAAGGCTTATCGGGCACCGTAATGGCTAACGCTGTGTTCAATAGCGGGCGGTCTTCTCCGATAGTGACCGTCGACTTAGACCCCGTCTTTAGTGCTGAGGCTAAAGAAGGATTAGAGGAAAGGCACGTTCCTAGCAGAGAAAACGTCCATTTTTTCGTTTTCGAGGGAGCTCAATTTGTTAACAACTTAGCTTCGAGCGGGCGAAAGTTCTCGTTTTCCTTCATAGACCATTCCCACGTCTACGAGCACGTGCTTGAGGCCTGTCGTAATTTGCACCGGGTAATTAGATCTGGCGGCTTTTGCTTGTTTCACGATTACAATGATCCGCGCAACGCAAACCCGGACGACCCAAATTACGGTGTTTATCAAGGCGTTGAAGAAGGCATATCCAAAGACCACTTCGAGTTCTTCGGTGTATTTGGCTGCACCAGCCTTTGGCTTAGGAACTCGGCACCGGATTAACAACTGGACGCCTCGAAAAACCCCTCGCTTTGGCGGGTTGGGCGTGATTCTCTTGTTGGAGATCGAAGTGCTGAGGTTTGCCGATGACGGGCGAGCTTGGGTTTTTTGATGTTGAGGATCGGCTTAAGCGGCTGAGCGATCTTGGCGATCAACTCGAAGCCTAAGGGCTGCTGGTGGATTCTGAACGGTTTCGCCCCGCGCTTGAGCGCGCGGTGTCCTACAGCGACGGAGCCAAGGGCGGGCGTCCGCCGTTCGACCCGGTCCTGATGTTTAGGATACTGATCATCCAAGCCCAGAACAACCTCAGCGATGAGCGGAGCGAGTTCCTGATCAACGACCGGCTCTCATTCATGCGGTTCTGGGCCTGCCGCTCGGCGACAGGATACTGGACGCCAAGACGATTTGACTGTTCCGGGAGCGGCTGGTTCGGGCGGCGCGATCTAGGACTGTTCCGGCAGTTCGACGCCGTGATCCGAGATGCGGGCTACATCGCCATGTCCGGCCAACTCATCGATGCGACCGTGGTGGCCGCGCCCAAGCAGCGCAACACCGAGGAAGAGAAGACCCAGATCCGTAAGGGGCTGATCTCCGAGGCTTGGAAGGCCAAGCCGGCCAAGCTTTGGCAGAAGGACCGCGATGCGCTCTAGACCGTCAATTACACCAAGGCCAAGACGCGCCGGGACGGCTCCCAGCCGGCAGTGGACCTGGCCATTCCAGCCTTCGGCGGCTGTTGCAGCTCGCCGACGTCGTCGCCTATGCCCGCAAATGGGTCGATCAGGGAGATTTCAACGCTCGGGCATTGCGCGAGCAGTTCGTCATCCAGATGCAGTGAAACGAAAAGAACCGCCCGAAGGCGGCTCTTAAGGGGTGTGGGGAATCTGTGGTCAGCGAGCGAGGCTTTTGGCCCGGGTAACCACGGCGCTTGCAAAACACGCGCCCGGACAAGTCGTCTGCAGGACTTCCTGCAAAATCTATGTAGACCCAATCGCCCTAAAACTCAAGCGAACGAGACATCCGCGTCCAGTGGGGCGGACGGGTGGGTCGTTCATCTAGCATTACAGTTGCACTGACGCTCGAAGTCTGAATCGATGAGCGGCCATGATTCGGAGGTCATGGGATGTCGGGCGCATCGATCGAGACAACGCTGGAGCTATGGGCGTCTTCACTGCGGGATGTGAAGGCGCGGATGCGGCCGCTGTTCGGGGATATACGGGTGGCGTCGTCGGCGAACCAGTTCCTACGGGCTGCTGGGCGAAGAGCGTCGCAAGACCGGCTGGATGCGCGCCGAAGCGGCGGGTGATCCGGGGCCTTGGCGCCAGCAGGCGGTTCTGGGCCGTAGCCAATGGGACGCCGAGGCGTTGGTCGCCATCGTGCGCGACTATGTCTTGGAAAACCTGACCAACCCTGATGCGGTGCTGGTGATCGACGAGACGGGTTTTCTCAAGCAGGGCAAGACTTCTTGCGGTGTCGGGCGTCAGTACCGGGCTCGGCCGGCAAAATCACCAACTGCCAGATCGGGGTGTTTGCGACTTACGCGTCACGCCACGGCCACGCCTTCATCGATCGCAGGCTCTACATGCCCAAGGCCTGGACAGAGGATCCGGCCCGGATGGCGGCGGCGCATGTCCCGCCAAGGCACGGTCTTCGCCACCAAGCCGGCCCTGGCGCGCCAGATGATCGAGCGGGCGATCGCCATCGATGTCCCCTTCTGCTGGGTGGCGGCCGACACCGTCTATGGGGTTGGCGACATCGAAATGGACCTTCGGCGCGTCGGCAAGGACTATGTCCTGGGCGTGGCCGCAGCCATCACTTCGGATCCTGGGGGAACAAGCCCCCGGTCGCGGGGACGGCTGAAGATATCGCCAGGGGGCTCGACGCTTCAGCCTGGAAGCGGCTGTCAGCGGGCGAAGGAACCAAGGGCCCGCGGCTGCATGACTGGGCCTATTGCGAACTGGCCGATATGGACGCCGGCGAATACGACGAGACCCGATCGGACATGTGGACCCGCGGCCTCTTGATCCGCCGCAACATCGCAGATGGCGACATGGCCTTCTTCACCACCTGGGCCCCGGCCAGAACGAATATCGAGACCCTGGTCAAGGTAGAGGGACACCGCTGGGCCATCGAGGACAGCTTCGAGACCGCCAAGAACGAACTCGGCCTCGACCATAACGAGACCCGCTCCTGGCACGGATGGCATCGCCACGTCGCCCTGGTCATGCTGGCCTTCGCCATGACCGCGGCCATCCGCCACCACCCCAACCTCCCCACGCCCCCAAAAACGAAGGCCTGGATCGAGCGACTTCTTCAACGGAGCTGATCCGCTGGTCGGTTCAGGAGATCCGTCGCATCGCCAATCGGCTGGCTCAGCAACAGATCCAGCCAGCCGAGGTCGTCGCCTGGTCTCTATGGCGAAGAGCCCATCAAGCCGCCGCCCGACGCGCCCACGTATAAATGCGACTACAACTGTAATGCTAGTCTAGTTTGCGGCCGCTCGGCACGCACGTCCTCCTCAGAGAGGATGTAGCGCTGCTGCTCGGACTGGGAGGTCGGCCGAACAGGGTGCGCGGGTCGCTAAAGCTCTCGCGCATTTCCAGCGCCTTCCCGGCCCGCAGGGTGACCTTCTCGTTGCTGGTCGGCTCGGACGTCGCGGACGCGGCGGTGATGTGCATGTTGTCGAAGAGCGGGGTCTTGTCGCCGTACTGCCGTACTTTGAAAACACGTCATTGAAGCTCTGGCAGATCAGGTTCGCGCTGATGCCGTACCCGGCCATCTCGCCCATGGCGTTTTTCAGGAATGGCAGGCTGCTGAGCTTGGGGAATTCGTCGATCAGCATGACCAGGCGGAGGCGCTTCTTGCGCCGCCGACTGTCGGCGTGCCGACGGTTTGGGTATCAGCGTAGCCGTGATGGCCTTAATTATGTCAAGGTTAGCTTTGACGCAGATTTGGTAAAGGTGGTTATAGGCCGGCCACCATACGTCTTCGGACGAGGTCGAGTTTTCCGCCGCCATACATTGCCGCTTCAGAAGCTTTAGCCTAATGATCAGGCTTTCGGCCTGGACACTGGAATAGGCGGTGGCAATGGCGGCGTAAACCGCGGCGCGGTCTCGGGCGAGGCATCTGCGTTAGCACTCTTTTCCACAAGCCCGCGCGAGGCCATCATGTCGTTGGTCATCTTCGGTGTCTCAGTTGGGTGGGTGTTGCATCCCAGCCCTTCCGAAGATTGCGTATGACCGCCGCTCACTCGCTACGGCGCACTCTGCGGGGCGCGCTTCGCTAGCGGCTACGCTATCCGCTGAGCTACACCACGTCCGGGGACAAGACCCTGAGAGGTATCAATGTCAACCGACCCTTCGACGTCCGGCGCCCCCACGATTTACGTAGTGACGATCTCGGATGACTGGCCTGCTGAAGCGGCTCACGTCGCCAGCGTGCTACGCCGAATGGGCGGAGTGGAATTCTGGCGCAACGTCTGGTTCATAGAGCTACATCACAGGCCGGAGCGTTGGGTCCCTGGCATCTACGCGCTAAGTTCCTTTTATGTTGCCGAGTTTGAGCCCTCCACCTGTTTCTTCCACAAGGGACCAGGCAGCAAGGCGGCGCGGCTTTTCTTTTCCGAACGGCTTCTTCCCCGCTTGATCGGCTGCTTGCCGCCCGACGCCCAGTCCGCGACGGTCACTTACTTCGCCGGAGGCGAAGCAGACTTTGCCGGCATGCTCAACCGCTACGTGACAAGCACGCCAGAGGTCACGCCGCTCTGCCGTGACATGTTGAAGTTCGGCAGCGACAAAGGATTGGGCTGGCACACATATACACATTTCTACAATACTATATTTTGTGTAAGAGCCGCCCATATCAAGAATGTTCTTGAGATCGGGCTTGGAACCAACAATATCGATGTTCCCTCCAACATGGGACCGGATGGCGTGCCCGGCGCCTCGCTCAGAGGATGGCGAGCGATGTTCCCTTCCGCAGCCATCTATGGCGCCGATGTGGATCGGCGAGTGCTATTCGAGGAAGATCGGATCAGGACCTTTTACGTCGACCAACTTCGTCCGGACACCTTTCCGGTGCTCTGGAGCCACTTGCCCGACCAAGTCGACGTCATCATCGACGATGGCCTCCATACGATTGAGGCTGCCGTTAGGACCATGGAGAGCTGCGTCGACCATCTCCGGCCTGGCGGGATCTATGTCGTGGAGGACGTTCCCACTGATCAGATCAGCGATTATGCGTCCGCCGCGGCGTCGCGCGGACTGCGCGGCTTCGCCCTCCAGATCCCGCACCCTCTCAACGGTTACGACAACAATCTTGTGGTCGCGACGAAATGAGCGGCACAAGCGCCGAGCAGGCTCCTAGAAATTCCTCTCGCCATGAGCCGACGCATGATTCACCCTCTATGACTGAGCAGTCGAGACGGTTGCGACGCGAGGCTCGGATCAGTTCTCGGAAGCGGTGTTCATCTAGCATTACAGTTGCACTGACGCTTGAAGTCTGAATCGATGAGCGGCCATGATTCGGAGGTCATGGGATGTCGGGCGCATCGATCGAGACAACGCTGGAGCTATGGGCGTCTTCACTGCGGGATGTGAAGGCGCGGATGCGGCCGCTGTTCGGGGATATACGGGTGGCGTCGTCGGCGAACCAGTTCCTACGGGCTGCTGGGCGAAGAGCGTCGCAAGACCGGCTGGATGCGCGCCGAAGCGGCGGGTGATCCGGGGCCTTGGCGCCAGCAGGCGGTTCTGGGCCGTAGCCAATGGGACGCCGAGGCGTTGGTCGCCATCGTGCGCGACTATGTCTTGGAAAACCTGACCAACCCTGATGCGGTGCTGGTGATCGACGAGACGGGTTTTCTCAAGCAGGGCAAGACTTCTTGCGGTGTCGGGCGTCAGTACCGGGCTCGGCCGGCAAAATCACCAACTGCCAGATCGGGGTGTTTGCGACTTACGCGTCACGCCACGGCCACGCCTTCATCGATCGCAGGCTCTACATGCCCAAGGCCTGGACAGAGGATCCGGCCCGGATGGCGGCGGCGCATGTCCCGCCAAGGCACGGTCTTCGCCACCAAGCCGGCCCTGGCGCGCCAGATGATCGAGCGGGCGATCGCCATCGATGTCCCCTTCTGCTGGGTGGCGGCCGACACCGTCTATGGGGTTGGCGACATCGAAATGGACCTTCGGCGCGTCGGCAAGGACTATGTCCTGGGCGTGGCCGCAGCCATCACTTCGGATCCTGGGGGAACAAGCCCCCGGTCGCGGGGACGGCTGAAGATATCGCCAGGGGGCTCGACGCTTCAGCCTGGAAGCGGCTGTCAGCGGGCGAAGGAACCAAGGGCCCGCGGCTGCATGACTGGGCCTATTGCGAACTGGCCGATATGGACGCCGGCGAATACGACGAGACCCGATCGGACATGTGGACCCGCGGCCTCTTGATCCGCCGCAACATCGCAGATGGCGACATGGCCTTCTTCACCACCTGGGCCCCGGCCAGAACGAATATCGAGACCCTGGTCAAGGTAGAGGGACACCGCTGGGCCATCGAGGACAGCTTCGAGACCGCCAAGAACGAACTCGGCCTCGACCATAACGAGACCCGCTCCTGGCACGGATGGCATCGCCACGTCGCCCTGGTCATGCTGGCCTTCGCCATGACCGCGGCCATCCGCCACCACCCCAACCTCCCCACGCCCCCAAAAACGAAGGCCTGGATCGAGCGACTTCTTCAACGGAGCTGATCCGCTGGTCGGTTCAGGAGATCCGTCGCATCGCCAATCGGCTGGCTCAGCAACAGATCCAGCCAGCCGAGGTCGTCGCCTGGTCTCTATGGCGAAGAGCCCATCAAGCCGCCGCCCGACGCGCCCACGTATAAATGCGACTACAACTGTAATGCTAGGCCGCTCAGCAGTCCAAGCCTTGGGCCACCGTGATCCCTTCACCTTCCGGATGCGCCCTCAGCTCCGCCCACCGTCGGCACTCCGCCTCCAGCCAGCCGTTCAGCTCCACAAGGCTGGCGAAGCGAAGGCGCGGCTGGAACATCCGGCCACGCACCGTCTGCACCTGCTGCTCGACCTGACCCTTCTCCCAGCCCGACGCCGGCGTGCAGGCGGTCGGCTCGACCATGTAATGGTCGGCCATGATCAGGAAGCGTCGGTTGAACGCGCGCGCCTTGCCCACGAACACCGCATCCACCGCCGTCTTCATGTTGTCGTAGATGCCTCGCGTGGGCACGCCGCCGAATAGGCCGAACGCCCGCGCGTGCGCGTCGAACACCATCTCCTGGCTCTCACGCGGATAAGCCCGCACGTAGATCGCCCGCGATGCGCAAAGGCGAACATGGGCGACCTTCACCCGCATCGGCTTGGCGGCAATCTCCACATCCTCATGGCTCCAGTCGAACTGGTAGGCCTCACCCGGCCTGAACATCAAAGGCACGAACGCCGTCGCCGCCTCGCCCGCCCACCGCGCCGCTCCGTCCGCCAGCGCGTCGCATAGTGGCGCACCGCATCGTAGGATCCCTCAAAGCCCTCCCGCTGCAGCAGATCGTGCACCCGCGTCATCCGCAGACGATCGCGCCGGGGCCGCGTCTCGTTCTCCTCCAACAGCGCCGAAAGCCGCTCCTGGAACGGACCGATCTTGGGCGCCGGCTGAACCCGCCGCTTGTAACTGAACGCCCCTCCGAGCCCCGGATCGCCTTGCGAACCACCTTCCGCGAGAGCTTCAGGTCCCGCGCGATCGCCTTAATCGCCTTGCCCGCCGCATGCTCGCGGCGGATCCGAACGCCAGTCTCCACCACCACATCCCGATCTCGACCGTCCGCCAAAGGCAAAGACAGCCACGCCAAACCATCAGAATGAGGGGTTCCCTCTTTGACGCCGATCACCCCGCTAACGGTCCTTCTTCTTCCACGCCGATCCACACCGCCTTCCATCGGGCATCCAGCCAAGGTAGGTACAGATCCAGCGAGCTTTCGCGCGGGCGGAACACCTCGGACCGCTCGCCGCGGATAACCCCCCGCACGGTCTTGCGGCTGTGGCCGGTGCGCCGGACGATCTCCTTTATCGCTACACCGGCCTCATGCAGGCCTAGCACGGCGGCGTTGATGTCCTCCCGACGCAGATAGCCCTCGTACTGCAGACGCTCGGCCGCGGTGAGCAGGTCAGGGTCGATGGCGGTCGTCTCCAGTCCCGCCCTGATCTGGCGCATAGAGCCGCGTGTCGCGGCGAGGAACGCCTGGCTGGCGTTCTCCATCAGATGCCAGCGGTCGGCGACCTGCATAGCAGCCGGCAACCCGCGTGCCGACGCAAGGGCGTAGCCGCCGCCGCGATCGCGGGTCACCACCTCGATCTGCGGCTGGGCTGCTAGCCAAGCTTGCGCCGTCGCCGGCTCGCGGTCCGGCAAGAGGGCAACGGTGCGCCGATGCTCCAGGTCGCAGATCAGTGTGCCGTATCGATGGTTGCGCTTCCACGCCCAGTCGTCGATCCCGATAGCCCGAGGCGGCGTGAAGATCGGCGTTCCCCGTCTGCGCACCAGCCGCAACAGAGTATCGTTGCTCAGCGGGAGCATCAGCCGGGCGGCGAACCCCGCTGCGGGACGCCCGCCCAGAGCCAAAGCGAGGTGGTGCGCTAGCGCGTCCAGCCGCGCCGTCCGTCGAGCCCAGGGCGCTACTGGACCAAGACGCTCGGCGAAGATCCGTCGCGCGCATTGCGGCACACCGCAACGGAACCGGCGCGCCGCCACGCGCAGCCGCACCGCCCGGCCGCCCATGGGCAGATCGAGCAGCGTCCTCAGGTAGCGGCTGTGAACCCGTCGCGTCGGCTCGCCGCAGCCTGGACAGCGCGTCTCCAGACCCGCTGATCTAACGGTGATCACCGTCACGTCAGCGTCTACTTCCACCTGTTGTAGAGCCAACCCCGCCGGAAGCACCGCCGTCGGTCGTATCGAGCGCGCCATTTGCTGATTCCCTCGTTGAAAAAAGGAACCGGCGCCTCAACTTCATCAAAACTGAGTCAGAGCCCTTCTTTACACGCCGATCCACAATAGAGCCTTTAAACGGGCGGTCCATCTCGTTTAGCGCAGCGGCTGGGGTTCCAATCTCTCGAGCGGGCTGATAACACCGGCGACACGAGAGCAGCGCTCTTAAGGCGTCAAGATCGCACTCGGTCGCGAGCTATGGTGATAAGCCTCGATGAAGTTTTTTGATGCGCTGACGGGCGCCTTCGGCGACATCTGGGAAGGTGTCCTCCTAGCGCCGCTCTGGTGGAAGCTGGCGGTTGAACAAACCATCTCGCGATACCGGCGGACACTCCTTGGGCCATTCTGGCTGGCAAGTACGACAGTCGCGACTGGCATTGGACTGTCGCTTATATTTGGCACTATCTTCGGGGGGGACTGGAGAGGCAACTTTCCATTTATCTTGAGCGGCGTAGTCAGTTTCCAATTTGCATCCGGGGTGCTCTCTGATGGAGCAAACAACTTTTTGGCGGCATCGCCACTCATGCAGACAAGAAAGTTGCCGCTGAGCTTTTATTCATTTTTGATGTGCGCCAAGACTGTGATCAATCTCGCCCACCAAATCGTCGGCTTTTGGTTGGTGACCGCCGTGCTTAGGCTGTTCCCGCTCCCCCACTGGGAATTCATATTCACGCTGCCGCTGGTTCTGGCGGTCGGATTTCTACTTTCTTTTCCCTTGGGGATGATTGCCACAAGATTTAGGGATGTAAACTACCTAATTGGATTCGTGCTTAGCACAATGTTCATGCTCACGCCCGTCTTCTGGCGTCGGACGCAGATTCCCCCCAAACTTCAGTGGATAGTAGACTACAATCCGCTAGCTCACATGCTTGAAGTACTAAGGCAACCGCTGCTTGGCCACCCGGTGCCGCTTGGCGACTTATCGGCTACCATAGTCTTCATGGTGATCGGAGGCGTGTTGGCGATCACAAGCCTGGCTCTTTTCCGCCGCCGCATCGTATTTTGGCTTTAACAGATGACCATTTCCATCGAAGCGCACGGTCTCGGACTCGACTATCCCGTTTACAGCGTGAAGGCTCAGTCTCTTCGCAACGCTATAGCCAACGTGGCCGTCGGGGGTCTTCTGATGAAGACAACACAGGACATCGCCGTCGTGCGGGCGCTATCGAACGTAAACTTTAGGCTGATCGAGGGGGATCGGCTTGCTCTCATTGGCCATAACGGGTCTGGCAAATCATCGCTTCTGAAGGTGTTGGCGGGAATTTATAGTCCAACAGCGGGCGAACTGAATATCGCCGGCAGAGTGACCTCCATGCTGTCGATGAGCATTGGTCTGGACGGCGACGCCTCAGGGCTTAGAAACATCAGCACGTGTTTGCTGATGCAGGGTTTGTCTCGCCAAGAGATCAAGGCACGCGTGCCGCAGATCGTCGAGTTCTCAGAGCTCGGCGCGTTCATCCACATGCCCTTCAAGACCTACTCGGCCGGGATGATGGCTCGTTTGACGTTCGCCATAGGTACAGAGATTGAGGCGGACATCCTCCTCATGGATGAGTGGTTAAGCGCCGGCGACGCTAGCTTTCGTGACAAGGCAAGCGCGCGGATCGAGAAGTTCGTTGGATCCGCCAAGATGGTCGTTATTGGAACGCACGACCTTCATCTGGTCCGCAAGATTTGCAACAAGGTGTTGGTCCTCGACGCGGGCAGACCGCAATTTTACGGCGCCATCGACGAGTGGCTGTCGCGGCAGGCTGCGTAGCTAGGAAAGAACCCCGGCAATGGAGTTGGCGGGCGTCCAAGAGCCGGTTGGGCTTTGGTTGCACGGCGAGCCCCGTCAATGATGCGCAAGATCCCGACTACGGACTGCGCCTTCTCTCAGAACTTTCCTGTAGAGCCCGAGCAGTTCCGCGGCTTGCGCCTCGGCGCTTCGCACCGGCCTCCTCGGAGGTGATACCTTAAAGGATGCTGGAGTCTCGTTCATCGTCTGAAAGACCTGAAACAGACCCTCAGGGTCTCCAACGTCGACGACAAAGCCGTTCACTCCATCTTCGACCTCCTCGGCCATAGCGCCGCGATTGCTCGCGACTACCCAAAGACCGGCGGCCACGGCCTCGCGGGCCACCAAGCCGAAGCTTTCGGGCCATATCGATGGCGCCAGAAGCACGTCTTGTTCGGCGTAAAACGAGTCCATTTCTTCTTGAGGAGTCATCCCAACGTAGCGGACGGGTGTAGCGCCCCACAAATCGCTGCCGACTTCGCCCCCTGTATGGCGATGGTCAACGACGGTCAGCTGCAGATTGGGAAAACTCCCCGCCCGCAGGGACGCCTCAACGAGGTGGTAACCCTTGTGATTTGATTGACCACCAACGTGGGCCAGACGGACGCGCCAATTTGTATCTTTTCGCACGGCGTCCGAACGTCGGCGTCGAATGCCATTGGGCAGGGATATGGCCTTAACATCGCACGCTTTGTAGAGCTCCGCAAAGCTGTTCGATACCCCCACCACCGCCGCTGCACTCTTCAGCAGGAGCTTCAGTTCACGGCGTCGCTCCAAAGAATCACCCAGACTCACCCCGGCGGGAGGTTGCACGCCAAGAACATCGTCCGGCTGAAGAAGACTTCCGCGCTCGTCGAGAAGAAACTGGTAATCGCTGATCCACCAAGCATCGTGGACTGTGACGATAAACGGGATCTTGCGACGGCGACATTCGCGAACAGCCGATGCGGTGAGCCTTTGCGTGGCGTGAAAGTGGACCAGGTCCGGCTTATAGATCTCCAATACCCGGCCAAACACATTCCCTGCCACGGGATTGAAGGGCCGCCAATCCATATTGACCTCCTGCGGCGTTGAGATCCGAAAAACTGGCGCCCCGTTGTATCGATCAACCCGAAGTCTGTAAGGCTCAGGCGCGGCGACATCGGTCGCGGCAATAGCGAAGTTGAATTTGCTGGACGCAGACTCTAAGAAATCATCGACGTTGTCGCGGACCACTCGGGTCGCGCCGCCAATCGTTTGCGGCGGGAAGAAAACGTTGACGATGAGAACGCGCGGCGTCCTCTGCGAAACATCGCGCGCTTCTGCCGCTTGGCGCCTTGTCTCAAACGCAGGAGACAGAGCTGCCCTCATTCTTACGGCATTCGCCTTTAAGCTGTAGAGCTGCATCGCCTTGCGTTGAGCAGCCTTAGCAATCTCAGATCGTTTGGCGGCGCTGGCTACAAGCCCCTGCAGGTGCATGGACCACTCCTCAGGAGACCCAGCGATCAGGCCATCGACGCCGTCCTCGACCACATCGAGGTATGTGGCGGTGTTGCTGACAACGGAGGGGACCATTAGCACGGCAGCCTCCAGCCACTTGATCTCGCTTTTGCCGTCGGTGGTCGGAGCGGGGCGCAAAACCGCGAGGTTGATGTCAGCTTCGGCAAGGATGGACCAATAGGCTTGGATGTTTGGCACAAACCCGACCTGAGTAACCCGATCACGAAACGGGTCGAACCTCGCGTCGAGCGCAAGGAAGCCGACGATCACCAGGCGCACTAACGAGTTGCTAGAGAAAAGCTCCAGGATCGCTGGGGCCACTAACTCTAAAAAGTCCGAGTTGTGCGCCTTGGTGCCCGATCCGTAAAACAGCACAACCTCGTCATCGCGCCTGAGCCTGTGTTTGATCGCGGCTGCTGCAACTTTGTTGCGATCATCCAGACCGTTTCGGATGACGAACACGTCTCCAGTACGGACCACCTCAGCTACTTGCGCCGCTAGATGTGACGTGGAGCTTATGCCGTAGTCACATCTTCGCATCGCTTCGCGAAACAATGGCACCCCGAACCTCAACCCCGCGTATTCTTCGGCTGTAACAGCGCCCCCGTAGGTTTCGATCGGATCGGGATAAGCGTTATCGAAGATAAGGTCGTCTATTTCGTAGTAGGTTGGTATCCCCATCTCCCTCGCGGCTTCGATGGCCCTGACGTTTTTGGGAAAAGCTGGGAGCCGATAGAAGATCGCGGCCGCAGCACCCGGGAGTGCGCTTATGAACGCCTCATCGTTCGCGGCGCTGAAAATCTCAAACTGTAGACCCATCTGCCTGAAAATTGCGGCCTTCTGCTCCACTCTATAGTGCGTACATTGTCGGAGGTCGGTGTTTGCGAGAACAACCACCTTTGTTTTGGTCAGAACGTCAATCGCTGATCCGATCGGATCGATGTCCTCCCAAAGGCGCTGGCATACCTCCACCGCATCCGTTAGCAATCGGTTAGCATCCTCGCGCTTATCTGCTTGGTATAACTTGAGGGCCTGAGTTTCCCGTTGCCTGAATATCGCCTCAACTATCTCTTTTCCCGTCTGGCGAAACAAGCCTTCCCCACCGAACTTGTCCTTGTAGGCCGCCAGGAGCTTGGCGGCGTTTGCAGGCGCCTCCAGGTTTTGGTGCGCGCGGGCGGCATTGACGAGCGTCCAGACGTTGCTTTGGCCGCTCGTCAGAACCGCCTCGTAGCGCTCTAACGCAGGACCCCATTTCTCCATCCTGAACAGACAGTCACCCCAAACTTGGGATACCTCGCTTGAAACCTCGCCGGCTAAGGCCAAACCCTGCAGAAGTTTCAGGGCGTATACGTCAACGCGAGTTGAGAATGACTTCGCGGCGGCGGTGAAGAAAGATGCTCGGCCCTCAGCGCCGCGGACCGGGGGAAGTTCGCGTAAGCTCGTGTTGTGCAAAAAATGCTCAAGCGTGGACCAAGGCTGAGGCTTTTTCAGTCCCTGCTGACGTGCATAGGCACCCCAGTCGAAGACCTTTGGATAGTGAGTAAGGTCCAACCCAAGTTGCTTTAGCCTTCCTGCAGCCGATCCAGCTTCGTTCCTCTCCAAACCGCTGAATAACCAACTGCGGTAAACGGCTTGGTCGTCCAGTGCAGAAAGTTCGGGGTGCGCCTCTCGATAGTAGATAGGATCAAATTGCAGCGCAAACGCCAGCGGAGCCAGCTTCGAGATACCTTCTGAAAGAACCCAGTCGGCCGCCTGAACTTTGTTGAGTCCGCGCGGGACCCAGCTCCAATTCATAATCGAAAATTCAGCCAAGTTGAGGCGCTCAACCCAAGCCCCCCCGCCGGTAAGGTTTCTGAGGGTCATAAAATCTGCCCCGGACTTCGCGACGGTCCCTCCAGCTCGGTTTGACTTGTAGTGGATCAAGACGTCACGCTCGGAAAGCAGATCGTCAAGCCCGTTGAGCGACCGATATAGCTCAACGTCGAAATTTACGTAATGCCGCCCCTCAAGCCTTCCATACCGAATGTAATGCTCTGTAGCGGACCATGTATTGTGTAGCTTCTGCGCAACATCGGCATTCAGTAACCGGTAAGTTGCGCCGTCGAAGTCATCCGGAAGGGCCCCGAACTCTGCCTCCAGAGGCTTTAAAAATTCAGCAACATTTCTTGGGCGCCCTTCCACCCGTCCAAACTGTAGATAATGACGACAAAGCTGCCCTTCTTTCCATCCTTTCGGGAGGTCCTCATTGAAGCTTCTGTAAAAGCCCGCATCGAAATCAGCGGGCAGATCAGAAACGCCTGCCGCAGCGCCAAACGGCGCAGCTTTTAAGAAAAGCGGTATCTTCATGCAAACTCTATTTTGTACGTTTGTGCGGCTGCGGGCTCGTAGGAGCCTTCAGAAGCGCGGCCTGCTCGGGAGCCCCATACTACAACGACTGCCAAAGAGGTAAATAAAAGCGTTCGTCCATGGCGTAGGGGGTTGCGCTGATTTGATCTTCCCCCGAAAAAGTGGACGGTGACCTGCCCCTGATCTTTCATCCAGTTCGGACCAGAGTCTCAGCGTTGGTTGCTCTAACAACCATCTTCGGACCGCCGGAAGTTAGAGTTTCCCGGCCCTTGTCGCGACGGTGGGCTGGTTCGCCGTCGGGATTCATCAGTGAGATCGGTGGCTTGTTGTCGATTGCCCCATGCGGCCGATCCTCGTTGTAGTACCTGCGCCAAGCCTCCAACTTTTCGGCCGCGTCGGCAAGCGTCAGGAACCAGTGGGTATTCAGACATTCTGCCGGAAGCGGCCGTTGAACGCCTCGATGAACGCATTGTCCGTCGGTGTGCCGGGCCTGGAGAACTCGAGCGTGACGCCCATGGTGTAGGCCCACAGATCGAGGTCCCGGCTGATAAACTCCGAGCGCTGATCCACCCGAATGGCCTTCGGATACCTGCGCTGGCCAGGAAGCCAGGGGCGCTGAGGAACGGAGCGCCGTTCGTGGACTGGTCGCTGCCGCCCGCCCTGACCCGCCTCAGTTGCTGTTCCATCTGGTCAGCAAGCTCTACGAGCGCACCTCTGTGATCATCACCACCAACCTGGCGTTCGGCGAGTGGCCGACCGTGTTCGGTGATCCCAAAATGACGACGGCTTTGCTCGATCGGCTGACCCACCACTGCGACATCGTCGAGACCGGCAACGAGAGCTGGCGGCTCAAGCAACGCTCCTGAACAACCCGTGTGGTGCGAGCGGCGACTACGCGCTGCGCTGGCTGATGGCTACGCGCTACGCCGCCGCTCGACTGCAAACCACCGCGCCAAGGGGGTCCCTCTTTCGGTTCTGACGCATATTTGGTGAAGTTCAAGCGCCGAGCCCGACGAGTCGGGCCTGCAGGAGGTCGAGCTTGCCGCGGCCGTACATCTGTCGCTTGACGAGCTTTAACCTGTTGATCTGGCCTTCGGCCTAGGCGTTCGACCAAGCAGTGGCGATGGCGGCCCGCACAGCAAGGTGGTCGCGGGCAAGTCCGCGCGCGAACGAGGCGAGGAGGCTGGACCCCGCGCGTTCCAGCCATGGACCTAACGCCGCAACGGCTTTCTTGCGGATTATGACGTGGAAGGCCTCGACGATCTCCCGCGCCTCCACGAGCGCGGGAGCCGCGGCTTCGATAGCCGCAACGGTCATTGTCTCCGCGCGGGAGAGATGGTCGCGCGAAGTGGTCGTCAGGCGCGCCACCGTGCGTGCCGATGGCGTGCGTGTTATGCGTTCGAGATTGACCTCGTCGGCGCGCCGGCGGCGCGTCGCCCACTCTGTGACGACCCGCAACGAGCCCCGGAAGCCTTCGCTGCGCAGTTCGCGCCACAGCGCCGCACCAGCGTGCTAACCCGCCTTCCATCGGGCATCCAGCCAAGGTAGGTACAGATCCAGCGAGCTTTCGCGCGGGCGGAACACCTCGGACCGCTCGCCGCGGATAACCCCCCGCACGGTCTTGCGGCTGTGGCCGGTGCGCCGGACGATCTCCTTTATCGCTACACCGGCCTCATGCAGGCCTAGCACGGCGGCGTTGATGTCCTCCCGACGCAGATAGCCCTCGTACTGCAGACGCTCGGCCGCGGTGAGCAGGTCAGGGTCGATGGCGGTCGTCTCCAGTCCCGCCCTGATCTGGCGCATAGAGCCGCGTGTCGCGGCGAGGAACGCCTGGCTGGCGTTCTCCATCAGATGCCAGCGGTCGGCGACCTGCATAGCAGCCGGCAACCCGCGTGCCGACGCAAGGGCGTAGCCGCCGCCGCGATCGCGGGTCACCACCTCGATCTGCGGCTGGGCTGCTAGCCAAGCTTGCGCCGTCGCCGGCTCGCGGTCCGGCAAGAGGGCAACGGTGCGCCGATGCTCCAGGTCGCAGATCAGTGTGCCGTATCGATGGTTGCGCTTCCACGCCCAGTCGTCGATCCCGATAGCCCGAGGCGGCGTGAAGATCGGCGTTCCCCGTCTGCGCACCAGCCGCAACAGAGTATCGTTGCTCAGCGGGAGCATCAGCCGGGCGGCGAACCCCGCTGCGGGACGCCCGCCCAGAGCCAAAGCGAGGTGGTGCGCTAGCGCGTCCAGCCGCGCCGTCCGTCGAGCCCAGGGCGCTACTGGACCAAGACGCTCGGCGAAGATCCGTCGCGCGCATTGCGGCACACCGCAACGGAACCGGCGCGCCGCCACGCGCAGCCGCACCGCCCGGCCGCCCATGGGCAGATCGAGCAGCGTCCTCAGGTAGCGGCTGTGAACCCGTCGCGTCGGCTCGCCGCAGCCTGGACAGCGCGTCTCCAGACCCGCTGATCTAACGGTGATCACCGTCACGTCAGCGTCTACTTCCACCTGTTGTAGAGCCAACCCCGCCGGAAGCACCGCCGTCGGTCGTATCGAGCGCGCCATTTGCTGATTCCCTCGTTGAAAAAAGGAACCGGCGCCTCAACTTCATCAAAACTGAGTCAGAGCCCTTCTTTACACGCCGATCCACAACCGCCGTCGAGTTACTTCGCGACCGGAGAAATGATCCTCAAGCGCCGCTTCAAGCGATTGCCGTGCCCGACGCTTGGCCGCGCTTGTGGGGCTTGAAGGATTGGTCTACAGCCCGCACAGCGTGAAGCGCGGCTCTCATACGCTCGCATAGTTTGGACATCCGACGGTATGACTGAACGATTGTCGCAGTCCAATCCTAGACACCTTATACTTGGGGGACGAGGTTTCATCGGCAGCCACGTTGCGGCTGTCCTGGCAAAACATGGATGCGATGTCGTCGTAGCCGGACATTCTCCTTCGCCTTCCCGACCGGGACCGTTGCCTTACCGCTGCTTCGACATGGGCGATGCGGACTGGATGGAGCAGCTCTCCGACATTGATGTCATTCACCATTATGCTTGGGCCAGCATCCTCAAGACGGCGGACGAGGACCCTGTAGGAGACTTGGATCGTCACGTTCGGGCAAGTCTAAAGATGATGAAGGCGGCAGCGAACCTCGGCGGCAGGAGAATCGTCTTCGCGTCCTCAGGAGGCACCGTCTACGGCCGTTCCGCCACCATGCCCGCAGTGGAGACCGAACCCCTGCGTCCGATGTCCATCTATGGCGCCTCTAAGGCCGCGGTGGAAACCTACCTCAGCGCCTTCCACCAGTCCGGATTGATCGACACTCGCGTGGCCCGGATCTCAAATCCGTATGGTCCCGGCTCCAGGCGAGGAGAGCAGGGCTTGGTCAACGTCTTTACGGCGCGCGCTTTGCGGAACGAACCCCTCGTGATCTGGGGCGGGGGCGAGGTCGTGCGCGATTACATTCACGTTTCAGACGTAGCGGACGCGCTCTGCAGGCTTTCGACCCTCGATCTTCCGCAGTCGGAGACGCCAACCTACAATATCGGCAGTGGGGCGGGGGCCTCGATCCGCCAGATCGTCGCCCTGCTCGAGAGCAAGCTGGGACGGCCGTTGCGGGTATCCCACGCGGAGGGCAGAAGCTTCGACCTCCCCATCAATGTACTCGACATCACCCGAGCGCGAACGGACCTGGGATGGGAGCCACGTCTCAGTCTCGAAGAGGGTCTGGAACGGCTGATAGCAGCATTGCGCGCCAGCAACGACACCTGTCGGAAGAGTCCGTCTTGAGACGGCCGCTAGCCGCCATTGCTATCGATCAAGGCGTCGAGTAAACATTGAAAGCTCTTTTGCGAGGAGGCTCGCCCGTATGACTGTTCCGGTAGTTTTGCTGGCCGGCGGACTTGGCACCCGACTTCGGGAGGAGACCGAAGTAAAGCCAAAGCCTATGGTCGAGATTGGTGGCCGACCTATTCTTTGGCATATTATGAAGAGTTATTCGAGTTACGGGTTCCACGAGTTCGTCATTTGCCTCGGATACAAGGGCGACTACATCAAGGACTTTTTCGTCAACTATCGCCTGAGACAGCACAGCTTGACCGTCGACCTCACGACCGGGCAGGTTGAAACACACGACCACGAGCCTCAGGAGCCCTGGCAGGTTCACCTGCTGGATACGGGCGACGCGACCCTTACAGGCGGCCGGGTTCGGCGCGCCGCAGAGTATCTCGGCCGGCGCCGTTTTATGGTTACGTACGGAGATGGAGTATCGGACATCGACATCGGCCAGCTCCTCGCGTTCCACCAGGCGCACGGGAAGCTGGCCACCATAAGTGCCGTACGGCCGCCAGCGCGCTTCGGCGGCCTGACGATGGATGGCGACGTCGTGCTGAGCTTTGACGAGAAGCCTCAGGTCGGAGAGGGTTGGATTAATGGCGGCTTCATGGTTTTTGAGCCTGAGATCGCCGACTATATTCAAGAGGATTCGACTATATTGGAGCGGTTTCCATTAGAAAAGCTCGCCGAAGACGGCCAACTCGCCGCTTACAAGCACGATAGCTTCTGGCAATGTGTGGACACGGTGCGCGACCTCGCACTCCTTCGGGAGACATGGGACAACGGTGCGCCGCCCTGGAGGACATGGTGACGCTTCCGATCGAAATATCTTCTAACGGAGCCGCGCTGTTTGACGGCGCCTACCGCGGAAGGCGTGTTCTGGTGACGGGACATACAGGCTTCAAGGGATCCTGGCTGACTGCTTGGCTGCTCGACCTTGGCGCAGAGGTGTGCGGGTATTCCGATGGCGTCCCGACGGTGCCCTCCCTCTTCGGTATGGCCGGGTTTGAAGGACGGATCGATCATCAGGTTGGCGATGTCCGCGACGCCGTGCGGTTCGCCGAGGTCCTCCAGGCTTTTCGGCCGGACTTCGTCTTCCATCTGGCGGCGCAGGCGATCGTCTCGACCTCCTATCGCGACCCCCTAACCACCATTTCGACCAACGTCGTGGGGACGGCCTGCGTACTACAGACCCTTCGCGACGTGGACTGGTCATGCTCGGCCGTGATCATCACCAGCGACAAGTGCTACGAAAACGTCGAGTGGCCTTGGGGGTACCGCGAGACTGACCGGCTTGGCGGCCGAGACATCTACAGCGCGTCCAAGGGCGCTGCCGAAATCATCTTCCACGCCTATCACTGGTCTTTCTTCAAGGACGCGTCTCGGCCAGTGCGCCTGGCCACCACGCGGGCAGGCAACGTCATCGGCGGCGGCGACTGGGCGGCGGACCGGATCGTCGCCGACTGCGTGCGCGCATGGCTGTCCGGTGGGGTGGTGGAGATACGCAGTCCCGCTGCGACCCGCCCCTGGCAGCATGTACTGGAGCCGCTCAGCGGGTATCTTACCTTAGGCGCCCGGCTCGCTCAGGGACCCGCCTTGCACGGTGAGAGTTACAATTTCGGCCCTCGTGCGGAGCAGAACAACCGCGTTGTCGACCTGCTGGTCGATCTCGCGCGGATTTGGGGCTTCGACGACCCGTCGCAGAGCTTCTGCATCACAGGCGATGCGCCCTTTCACGAGGCGGGTCTCCTAAAGCTGAGCTGCGACAAGGCTTTGTTCGACCTCCGCTGGGAGCCGAACCTATCCTACGCCGAATGCGTGGAGATGACGGGCGGTTGGTACCGCGACGTGCTGAAGAACGGTGCCTCCGCAGCGGAGGTAACGACCCGCCATGTTCGTGAGTACGAGGCGAAGGCGGTCGAGCGGTCGCGCGTCTGGACGCGGCAAGCAGCGTGATGGCCAGCGAGCCGCAATTGACGCCGTTAAAGCGGATCGCCCATCCGCTCGGCGACGTCTTTCACGGCATCAAGGTCGACGAGCCGAGCTACGCCGGTTTTGGGGAAGCATATTTCACGACCGTCCACGTCGGCGCTGTGAAAGGGTGGAAGCGCCATACGCGCATGGTGATGAACTTGGTGGTCGTCTGCGGAATCGTTCGGTTCGTGCTCTATGACAAGCATGATCCCCAAGCGCAGGCTGCCGATGCGCTAACTTTCACCTTGTCTCCCGACACACGGGAGGATTACGCCCGGTTGACGGTGCCTCCTGGATGGTGGATGGCCTTTCAGGGGCGAGGACGAGGACTAAACCTCATCCTCAACTTCGCTTCGATCTCACACGACCCGCACGAGGCCGAGAACCGGGCACTCGACGCCTTCCCGTTTGACTGGTGCAGCTGACGGCGTGCGTTGACGTGAAGATCATGTTGCTTGGAGCGAGCGGATTGCTCGGCTCGGCCGTTTTGGAGGCGACGCGGGCCGAGGCGCCCGTCTGTGTCGGGCGTGCCAGGCTGGACGTCCGGGAGCCGCAGCGCCTAGCCACGATCATCTCAGACGTTCGACCGGACATAATTGTCAATTGTGCGGCGCACACAAATGTCGATGCGGCCGAAAGCGATCCCGCGTCAGCCTTCACGGTGAACGCCATGCTGCCGAGCCTTGTCGCCCAGAGCGCCCGTCGGGTGGATGCCGTCCTGGTGCACTATTCGAGCACAGGGTGCTACGGCTCCCAGGAGGCCTCTGCCCACACAGAAGAGGATTTGCTGCGGCCTCTGACAGTCCACCACCGGTCTAAGGTAGCGGGAGAGGAGGCGGTCAGAGCGTCGGGGTGCCGCCACCTAATCCTGCGCACGGGCTGGCTTTTCGGCGGCGGCGTCTCCCAGCCCAAAAACTTCGTCTGGAAACGTCTCGTAGAGGCGCGCAAGGTCGGGAGGATGGTCAGCGACGGCGCCCAGCGCGGCAATCCTACTTACGTTGGCGATGTGGCGCGCCAGACGCTTGCGCTTTTGCAGGCCGGAGTCGGCGGTACATTCAATTGCGTCAGCGCGGAGTGCGCCAGCCGCTATGACTACGTCACCGAGATCGTTCGCGCCGCTGAACTGCCCTGTCAAGTGGAGCGGTCTACCGCCCCGTTCAACCGCCTCGCCCCCGTGGCGATGAACGAAACGGCTGTCAACTGGCGGCTCGGTCTGATTGGAATGGACCAGATGCCGCCTTGGCGTGCATCGCTTGAGACTTACATCGACGCGCTCAAGCGGACGCCTGCCTGGCGGTCTTTGGCCGGAGATTAAGATCATGTTTGTCCAGAACCTCGTCCTAGGAGGCGGGATCGCCGGCTTGGCGGCAGCTTACGCGGCCAAGATGCGCGGCGTCGAAGCCAAGGTGTTTGAGGCATCCAGCCGACCTGGTGGCTTGCTCGACAACTTCGAGATCGACGGATTCCGCTTTGACACGGCCGTTCATCTCTCCTTCGCCTCGGAACCGGAGGTGCGGGCGGTTTTCGACCAGACGCCATACATTACACACGAGCCGGTCTCCCTCTGCTGGGACAGCGGGGCATGGATTAAACATCCCGTCCAAAATAACATGTTTCCGCTATCGAACGCGGAAAAAGTAGAGCTGATCGCGGGGTTGGCGGAAAGCTCAAGCTTCGAAATAAATAATTATCGCGATTGGCTTGTTTATCAGTACGGGGAGCCAATCGCGGAGCGTTGGCCGCTCGTTTACACGAAAAAGTACTGGACCGTGCCGGCGGAACATTTGGGAACTGCGTGGATCGGCCAGCGCATGCGACGCGCTGACCTGCGAGAGGTTCTGCAGGGCGCATTCGAGGCCGATCCGCCTAATACCTACTACGTCAAGGAGATGCGCTACCCGATCGCGGGAGGCTACCGCGCCTTTATAGAACCGATGATCGAAGCCGTCCAGGTGGAGTGCGGCCGGCGCGCTGTAGAGATAGACCCTGTCGACCGAACAGTAAGGTTTGAGGACGGCGAGGTCGTCGAGTTCGCGCGGCTGGTCTCCACTATCCCGCTGCCACGGTTGGTGGAGATGATGCGAGGTGCTCCCGAGGAGGTGCTTGAGGCTGCGCGCTCGCTTTTTGCCACGTCGGTGGACCTCATTTCCGTGGGTTTCCGAAGGCCCAAAATCTCGCCGAGCCTCTGGTTCTACATCTATGATCCCGACATCATGGCTGCGCGCGCTTATGCACCCGATTGGAAGTCGCCCACCAACGCGCCCGCAGGCTGCAGCTCGCTTCAGTTCGAAATCTATTCGTCGCCGCGCAGCCCTCAGCAGGCCTCCCCGGAGGAGATGAAAGCCAACACTGTCGAGGCGATCGTCAAGATGGGTTTGGCGGTTGAGGCCGACATCCTCTTCGCCCACCACCATCACCTTCCCTACGGCAACGTGGTGTTCGATCTTGGCATGGAGGCTAGGCGCGATCGGGCGCGCGAGTGGGTCGAGGCGCTAGGCGTGGCTACAGCGGGCCGTTTCGGAGAATGGGACTACCTCTGGAGCAACCAGGCGTTTATGAGTGGCCTCCACGCGGCCGAGCGCGCCTTCAGCCTCACACCCGCCTCGCCTCCAACGACCGGCGCAGTTACAATCACCGTCTGACGACTTGGTCAGCCGGAGCACAGAGAGTTCCCCTTGTCGAAAGTTGAATCGGATTTCCGCACTGCAGTCGTGGTACGCTGCCATGCGCTCAGCCCCAAGCTCACGGACCTGCTCCGGTCGCTCGACGACCACGACCTATTCGACCTCTATGTATCTCCGAACGAGACACGAGGCGAACTCGACGTGGGGGGGTACCGGAAGATCCCCTATACCCTGCAGCAGGCGAGGGCGCTAGGATTCAGCGCTCCTGAGGAATTGTTCCTAATCAATTGCAGTGACGTATTATACGAGCATCTTCGCCGCCGCATCCCTGACTACGACTTTTATCTATTGATTGAGTTTGACGTCGATCTGGTGACCAGCATGGCCGCCTTCATTGATGCTCTGGTTCGTAAACTTATCAAATACAAGGATATCGACCTGATTGGACCCGCCGCCTCGCGACGCTGGCCTGGATGGTCCCACTATGACAACGCCAACAAGCACTTCGCTGAGGTCTACGCCGTCTTCTTCCCGCTGGTCGGCTTGTCAAGGCGGGCCATCGAACATCTCTACGAGACCCGATTGACGATTGAGCCCGTTGACGCGCCGACCGAGGAGCGAATCTTCTGCGAAGCCTTCGTCGCCTCCGCCCTGGTCGCCGGCGGCTACCGCGTTGTCGATCTCAACGAGCTCGTCCCAGGATCCTACACCCGCCGCTCCTGCTACTGGGGCCTTCCAATGCTATTCGGCCTCCCGCTGCGTTACGACCCCGAGCTCGAACTACGCCATCCCGTCTATTCGGCGATGGATTTTCTTCGGGCGCACGTCCATCAGGCCACGATCACGAGGCGGCTCGACGCCTTTTTGGCTGGCACCGAAGACCTCACCCTTCCGATCTCAGACGAGGAGCGCGCCTGGGCGTGTGGCGTCGCGCGGGAAGCCCTCGCGACGGAGGCACCGCTCGCCCGCCCTCCCTCCGGGCGCGTCGTTGACACGCCGATTCTCGTACTCGTCGATGACGAAGATGGCTTGGTGAGGCATGAGACAGGCGCGCAAGCCGCCGCGGCCGCTCTGGTCGGCGGCCAGCCGGTTGTGTCGCACGTCCTTGGCTCGCTGGCGGAACAGGGCTTCGATGATTTCACGCTCTGTTTCGGGGCGGCAACGGGGCCGCTCGGCGGCTTTCTAGACGAGGCCCTGTCGGAGCCTGCTCGGGTGTCGTGGGGACGCGCAAAGGTACGCCGCCAGACCGACGAGGCGGGGCGCGGCGCCGCTGGACGCGTACGATTGGCGGCCCAGGCATTCAACAGGCGGGTGGTGGTCGTCCACGGCAACGTGCTCACTGATCTTGACCTTCGGAGCGTGCTGGACGCCCATGAGAAGGCGAGCAAATGGGCCACCGCCGTCGCTACTCAGCCGCCAGCCCTGTCATTGGCGTTGGATGGGGACATCGCAGAGGCCATCGACGAGCCGCTGATGTTCAGCACTCTGTATGTGCCAGCAGGCGTGCTCATTCTGGAGCCGGAAGCCTTCCCACTCATGCAGGACGGCGCCCCCATGTACGGAGCGGGGCTGATCCGTGCTCTCCGGGAGTACAACCAGTTGAACATCCACATCTTCGAGGGCTTCTGGCACCCGCTCGACAGCCTGCGCAACATCCGGGCGGCTCGGCACATGTGGGCACGCGGCGCGCCTTGGCGGGCACCCGCAGACACGGGGGCCAGCCATGGCTGAAGCGGTCAACGCACCTTCCGTCTTTGCGACTGAACAAATCGTTTCGAGGACATGGCGGCTGATCGGCCCCCAGGCCTTGCTGATCGCTCCCTACTTGCGCCTGTTACCTGACGGCTTTGTCGAAGGCGCGTGGCCTGGAGAGATTCAGAGATGGGAGCGGCGGGGCGCAACCCTGGTTCTCCTCGACGGCAAGGGGGTGCCGTCGACCGCTTTCGACGATGGATCGCACGATAGGCAAGGACAGGCTCGCCTGGCGGGCCAATCGCTCACCGATGGGCAGGTGCGGCTATTGCAGGAGATCGAACCAGTGGCTGGGTTGGCGGCATCGATGCCGGAGCTTGAGAGGGTGCGTCGTCCTCCTGGCGCGCGACGAAACCTCGTGATCCTGCGCGCCAACGAGCAGTCGCTTCACACCAGCTGGAGCCAGAATATCTCCAGCGAAAACAGAAACTGGGACATGTGCGTCAGCTACTACGGCCGTGAGGAAACATTTCCACCGCTCGATTACGCGGAGATGGCGTTACTCCAGAACCAGGATCGTAAGTTCGTCGCCATCAAGAAGCTCCTGCATGCGGATAGTCCGCTTTGGGATTACGACTACTTCATGCTCCCCGACGATGACCTGCTGTGGTCATGGGAAGACGTCAACGTTATGTTCGAGGTCGCCCGTCGCTTCGATCTGCAGATCTGCCAGCCTTCGCTGCGCGGGGTGATCAACTACAATGAAACTCGGCAGAATAGGAACTTTCTCCTGCGCTACGTCACGCTGGTGGAAATCATGGCGCCTCTGTTCTCGCGCGCGGCGCTGCAGACATGCATTCCGACCTTCGACTTCAACGAGCACGGCTTCGGTATCGATTACGCCTGGGCGCACATGATCGGCGCTCGGACCGGCAGTCTCGCCATCGTTGACAAGGTCTTCGCCATCCATACGCGCGAGACGGGCGAAAACTACGACCTGGATCGCGCACGCGCGGAGGGCCTGGATGTCTGTCGGCGTTTCGGCAAGGGTGATTACTATCTGATCCAGGAACTCGGCGGCGTGTACGTGGAGCCTATCCGCCGCTGGCCAGACTGGCGCTAGCAGGCTGAGGAAACCGGCGCCGGCCAGCTTGGTTCTTGCATGCTTGAACCTTTTGGTTGGGCGCGGCCGATCGCAAATCCATGCAATTCCTCGCAATCATCACGAGTCAGACTCTAAGTCCCGCTGAAGTAGTCATACAAATCATTTTGGTCCTGATTTCACCAGTCTGGGTGAGTGAAAGCGAGGGCGCCCAACGCTAGAGACGCATTTTGGCGAACCCCGTCGCAACCTTTGCATCCGACAAAAGATCCTCCGAAACAAAGGCTGTATCCAGCCGACTTGACACGTTAGTGGCTCCAGTCAAGAAGCGAGCATCAAGAAGCAATCGTTGTATGAGGAACGCCATGCCGATCGGTCTGCGGCGCCGACAGAGCCGGCTTGAGTGCAAGTCGCCCGCTGAGACGATGGTGTGTCGGTCTGTAGGGGTCGTGATGGTCTTGTTTTCCCGTGTCCTTTCGCACTCGAGTCGGTGATACCGTTATGATCAGATCTCAAAATGACGATCGCGCAACGGACGACGAAGCATCTGCCGAACCGTCGTTCGGCGTTATCCTGCCGCGGGCGGATCGCGAACTACTCGAGCCCGGGCTGAAGCGGTTCAGGCTGCCGACATATGAATTGGAGGAATTGCTGGCCAACTCGGTCCTGCAGTATGATGAGGCTGGGCGGCCCACGTCCGTGGAAAGTCCAACCATCCTGCTCGGAGCCCTGTTCAACAGCAAGCCTGGAATGGATGCGCTGTCTGGCGCCGCAGAAGCGCTTGAACTTCTCTGCGGGTTGTTGGGGTACGAAGAGTGTCGGCTGGTTTCCGCAAATGATGGGGCGCTCGGTGACTGGGTTGCGCGACGCATGACCGCGGCCGCGTCGATCCTCACCCGCGACTGTGCCAATCTCAGACGCGCGCTTTCGATCATCCGTATGGAGAATGAGGATCTTCTCAACAAGTTCGCCGCTCTGGAGAGCGCGGCGGCAAGCAGCACCCCACGCCGCGTCCGGAAGCTTAAGTATCCTCCTACCCGGACGTCGGTCACCTTGAGCGGCGCTCCTGAAAACACGGCTGTGTTCAGTCAGCGCCTGCCCGTCTCGGCCAACGGTCTGGCCGCCGTGGTGCTCGATGTGCAGCGCGAGGCGCATGGCCCCGCCGCGACCCTGAAGGTCGAGCTGAGGGTCGGCCGTCAACCGGATGTCCTGAAGACCTGGCGGATTGCGACCGCTGAGGTCAGCACGGGACCTCTGCCGCTCTGGCTGGAGCACGCCCTAGCTCGCACCGCGCTCGACGCGACGCTGAGCCTCCAACTGGTTGGGGCGCCGGGAAGCGGCTTAAGGCTGAGCTTGTCGTTCCCCACGCCGCTGACCGACTACGGTTTGGTCACGCCCTCACGTCTGCCTACGGGCGCGCCTCTGGCGGTAGAGGTCTGGGGTAGCGCCCCGGGTCTGAAGGTGGTGGAAGTTGTGGACGATCCCTGGGCCGGCGAATCGGAGGGTTCGGCCCGAACGACCAAGCCCCCGCCCATCCCATCCGTTCGCCATCCACTTTTCGCCGATGAATTGGCGTGCGTCGCGCGCATCGGTGGAGTAGCTCCTGTGTCCTTCAACGTGGTCGAGTTCCGGCCTCATGAGGGGGATGTATTAGTCCATCCCGTCGATGGCGAGACGACCGTGGCGCTTATTCCCGATCTTGCCCACCGTGACATTCAAAGCCTGTCCGCCGTGGTGGTCGTAGACAACGCCGCCTCGGCGCCTGTGGAGTTTGGGTTGGCCATAGTCCCGCGCCAGAGCTTTTACAACGAACCTGAAAGCCTGATCCGGCATTGGACTCGAGTTGAGCCACTCATCTTCTCCGAAGTGCTGGGCGACGTACTGACTCGGCCGGGCGAATTTGGCGACCTCTTGATTGCGACTAGAATGGCCGAGGGGGCGAGCGCGGACTTGGCGTGGGCGTATATCAAACGAGTGGAGATCATGACGTGAACCGCTCAAATGTTGGCGTCGAGTTCGACCCGCGTGTCGGTGTCGTTCTGCCTGTCTACAACCACAGCGGTCTGGTGGTGGAGGCCTTAGTCAGCCTTGAGCGGCAACGGGAGGCCCCGTCCTGCGCCGTCGCCTTTGTCAACGACGGGTGCCGGTTCCTCGAAACAGATCTGGTCGGTTCGGTGTTTAGAAGCACAGAGGCGGCCCTTCATTGCCACAATCTTCGCCGCAGAAACGGCGGCTTGAGCGCCGCGCGAAATACAGGTGTGGAATTCCTGCTGTCGCGCTACCCAAGGATAGAAGCGATTTATATGCTCGACGCGGACAACCGGCTGGAGCCCTATGCGCTGGCGGGTCTGGCCAGTACGCTGGCGGAGCATCCCGACGCCGGCTGGTTTTATCCGGATATCGAGATGTTTGGCCTTAGGCTCAGCGCGACCTACGGTGGCGATTACTCCAGTCTGCTACACCTGTTCACCAACATCTCGGAGGCAGGCAGCCTGATCCGCCGCGCCGTTTTCGATGCGGGCGTCCGATTCGACGAAACGATGCGGCAGGGGTATGAAGACTGGGAGTTCTGGCTCGCCGCACAGGCGGCGGGCTTCAGGGGACGCCACCTGCCAGATTGCGGCTTCCGCTACCGCAAACGTCCGGAAAGCATGCTGGCGGAGTCCACCCGCGACGACGCGGAGATCAAGAGCTACATACGGCGCAAACACCGGCGACTCTACAGCCCAAAGGCCATGATCGCGCTCGAGGCGGCCGAAGCCCCTAGGTACGCCGTGATACTCGACGGTGATCGGGTGCTCGTCGGCTCTGATCCAGCCAAACCGCAGCGAATCCTCTCGGTCGCGGAATATGCGAAGGACGTCTGGAGCTGGATGCTTAGGCCAGACGAGAACTTCACCCCTCCCTTCCTGGTCAGCATCAGCTCTGAAGCACTCGAAACGCTGATCCGCTGCAAGCTCCTAGCCTGGACACTCTGGGACCTGGAAAGCCGGTTACGCGAGAGCAACATCTCCAACCTTGATCTCGGACTCTTTGCCTCTACGGGCGTTGCAGCGACGCCGGACCGCAAGAATACACTTAACGCTACAGCTGAAGGCCACATGGCCATGACCACGCTGCAGTTAGTGCGCGAAGTCCTCAAGGACGAAAGTCTGAGCTGGTGGGACGCTCTCCTGTCGGCGACCGCACCTATAACGATCAGCGAGCGTACCGTTCTTGTGGATGACGAAGGGGCGTCCTTCGCACCCCTGCAGTCCCTGCGCTATCTCCACGACGTCGTGGCGCGCGTATTTCACAGTAGCTTTCGCGGGGCCCTCGCTCTCGATTGGCGCTGGGCGGCGGCCGGCCACGATGATCGGCAGACGCTGTACAAGTCGATCCGCACCGCAGTCAGCCAGGGGGTGGTATTGACACGCCCTCTGGACCAGGCCCGTCACGTAGCCATGATCTGCTCGTTCGCCGACTTTGGTGGAGTCGAGAAGGTGGCCTTCAACGTAGCGGCGGCGCTGAAGGCATGCGGGTTCGTGATGCATTTCGTCCTTTTCCGGACGGGCGAAATCCACCTGCCGGAGGCTTTCCGGGACACGTTCGCGAGCTTCTCCTGGATCACTGCCGAAGGCATGCTGCGCTGGGACGGATCAGAATTTGACGGGACCCGTCTGAGCTGGTGGTCGCAGTTCGGCGACAAAAGGAACGCGACCGGCCTGTTGGCGAGCTTTGACGCGGTGATCAATTGTCAGAGCGCCGATGCTCACGGTGTCATGGGGGACCTAAAGCGATTGGGCGTCGTCACGCTCACCCACCAGCATATCGTCGAGCACTCCCCGGCGGGACTTCCCGGCGGGAGCGCGGTCCTGGCGAAGGCATTCGAGCACTCCTACGATCACCTGTTGACCGGGTCGGCTCAGCTCCTAGACTGGTTCATCGCCAACGGAGTGCCGCAAGCCAAGCTGACGCACATCCATAACGCACCCAGTTACGCCCTGCCGACAGCCGAACTGGAGGCGATGTGGGACGACCGCCTGAAACGTAGCGAGGCCGCCCCGCTCCGAGTGTTGTTCGCCGCTCGCTTTGACGCGCAGAAGGGCGTGGACCGCCTGCTGGCGCTTCACCGACTCGCCGCCAAGGGCGGCCTTGAATTGGACTGGCGGGTCGTCGGCAAGGCGATCGTCGACGGGGTGGGCGCCTCATCCACCCTGGAAATGGTCGCCAGAATCGAGCCGCCAGTCTACACGACCGAGGAGTTGACACGGCTGTACGCCTGGGCGGACGTGATTGTCATGCCGTCCCGCTATGAAGGCGTTCCTTTGACAGCCATCGAAGGTATGCGCTGCGGCGCGATCATCTTGGCCGCAGATGCAGGCGCGATTTCGGAGGTCGTCGAGAACGGAATCGATGGGGTAGTGGTGCCTCAGGCGAAATGTGTGGAGGCAATGTATGCGGCGCTTGATCGCCTTTCAAAGGATCGGGATGAGTTGCGCCGGCTGTCGAACGCAGCCATGCAAAGGGCGGCTGCTTGGAGTTGGTGCGGCAGTGTCGCTTCTACAGCGAGACGTTTGCACGCCGCCATAGAAGCTAAACAGCGCGTACGAGACAGCGACTCGGCAGGCAAGACGCGGAGTCTCTCGCCTCACCTTGTCGGGCATCATGATACGCAGGATCGGACACTCGATGCGATCGACGGACGCCGGGGCATGACATTACTTGAGACCTCCCATCCCGGCTATTGATCCTCCCTCGTTTCAGTGGACACCCATGCTAGCTTTTCGGAGCTGGAGAGGAGTGTCGGATGGAACGTCGTCAGCGCCGGATATTCCCGGAGGCTTTCAAGCGGGAGGCGGTTGATCGGGTCGCCAGCAGCGGCCTTTCGCCGGGTCGGGTCGCGGCCGAGCTGGGGCTGCACGAGACGGTTCTTCGGCGATGGATGATGCAGTTCGGGACGCAGGCGACGGGGCCGGCGAGGCGCCCCAACACGCAAGCGCCGGCCCAAGGAACGTTTCTGGCGCCGTCTGACCTGGCCGCCGAGAACGCCCGCCTTCGCCGCGATAACGAGCGGCTGCGCATGGAGCGCGACATCCTAAAAAAGCCGCGCTCATCTTCGGAGCGGCCTCCCGATGAGGTTCGGGTTCGTCGATGAGCATCGTAAGGTCTGGCCTGTTAGAATGATGTGCGCCGTGCTCGGCCTGTCTGCCAGCGGCTACTACGCATGGCGCGGGCCTCCGCAGAGCCCACGGGCGGCGGCCAACGCGGCCCTGACCGAGGATATTCGGCTGATCCATGCCGAGAGCAGCGGGACCTACGGCTCGCCCCGGGTGCACGCCATTTTGCGTGGCCACGGCCGCCGCGTCGGGCGGTCCCGGATCGAGCGGCTGATGCGCAGTGCAGGCCTTCGGGGTCTGGCCGCCCTGCCGCGCCGGGCCAAGACCACCGACAGCCGCCATGGCTACCCGATCGCCCCCAACAGGCTCGCCCGTAACTTCACCGCAGCGGCGCCGAACCAGATCTGGCTAGCCGACCTGACCTACATCCCCACCGGCGAAGGTTGGCTCTACCTGGCCGCCATCCTGGACATGCACACCCGCAAGATCCCCCGGGTCGGGCTTTGCCCGCCCGAGGGCAGGCTAAGGCTGGTCGATGCGCCAGACCCTGCATACCGAGATCGCGTTGGAGGCGCTGAGCATGGCGGTCGAGCGCCAGCGGCCGGCGCCGGGCCTGATCCACCACTCCGACCGGGGCATCCAGTACGCCGCCGAGCCGTACCGCCAAGCCCTTGCCGCAGCGGGGATTACACCCTCGATGAGCCGCAAGGGCGACTGCTGGGACAACGCCCCGATGGAAAGCTTCTTCCACACCCTCAAAACCGAACGGGTCCATCACCGAGTTTACGCCACCAGGGAAGAGGCCCGGCGCGACCTGTTCGGATACATCGAAGGCTTCTACAATCCCCGCCGACTGCACTCAGCCTTGGGCTACGTCAGCCCAGCAGAGGCCGAGCGCAGAGCGGCTTAACCCCGTCCACCTTACCGGGGGAAGATCAATGTCGTACGACGAGCGACCCGGCCCAAAATGGGATTCTCTGCTAGACTGTGAGCATAGGTCTCGCGCTAAGCTGGAGCAATCCGCTCGACACGTGCTAAAGCAGGCGCTTGCCCGCGTTGGGCTCCCTAAGAAGCCGCTGCGGAGCTTGGATCTACAATGGAAAACGAGCCCCCGATGCTTGAGACCACCACAGCCAAGCCTGCTCGGCTCGAAATCCGCGTGGTCTTGATTTTGGTGGTGGCGTTCATCGTCGCCGCGGGCCTGTACGTTTTAATCGTAGGATCTCCAACTAAAAGCCGCGCGGTATTAGACAGCGTCAATGCGCCGCCCAGCGTGGTCTTCGGCCATACCCAACCCGCCCCGGCGCCATCGCCGAGGCGATAGCTTGCCGTGTTGAGCTTGGCGCGCGCTAGACATAAACGGAACCAGGAATCTTCGTGCTGAATCAGCGAGCTATTGTCACGGGCGGCGCAGGCTTCATTGGGTCGGCCCTTGTCAGACGTCTTGTGAACAGAGGCTACGAGGTCTTGAACCTCGATAAGCTAACCTATGCGTCGAGCTTGACGTCGTTGGAGTCCGTTTCGGCAAAGCCCGGCTACCACTTTGCCAAGGTGGATGTCGCGGACCACGCCGCGGTGGCTCGAACCATTGCCGAGTTTCAGCCGGCCACAATTTTCCATTTGGCGGCAGAGAGCCATGTAGATCGCTCAATCAGCGGCGCCGGCATCTTTGTGACCACCAATGTCGTCGGCACCTACACCATGCTACAAGCGGCTCTCGACTATTGGCGTGGGCTTGAGAGCCAAGCAAAGAGCAACTTTCGCTTCCTTCACGTATCAACGGATGAAGTCTACGGAACTTTAGGCCCAGAAGGTCTCTTCACAGAAGAGACGGCCTACGATCCACGCTCACCCTACTCGGCGTCTAAAGCTGCATCAGATCACTTGGCGAGCGCTTGGTTCCACACCTACGGCTTCCCTGTTTTGATCTCAAACTGCTCGAACAATTATGGACCGTATCACTTTCCCGAGAAACTCATTCCGCTGACCATCCTGAACGCCTTGGAGGGCGTTCCGCTCGCGGTTTATGGCGACGGGTCCAATATCCGCGATTGGCTCTTCGTCGAGGATCACGCCAACGCTCTTGATATGATCGCAAGCCAAGGGCGGGTGGGCCAAACCTATAATGTTGGGGGCCGCAACGAGCGATCCAACCTCCAAGTCGTGCAACAGATTTGCGATCTAGTCGACGAGATTGCGTCTCGAGGCGACAAATCTAGGCGCGAGCTTATTCGGTTTGTCACAGATCGGCCGGGGCATGATCAACGCTACGCCATCGACGCGACTAAACTTGAAATGGAACTCGGATGGCAGGCCAAAGAAACCTTCGATACTGGGCTCGAAAAAACGGTCCGCTGGTTTTTCGACAACCAATCCTGGTGGGAACCGCTCCGTCGCCAGTATGATGGCGGCCGAATTGGACTGATCGGTGCAAACTCCCAAGCAGGAGAGGTCTAAAAGTATGAAGGGTATTGTTCTGGCGGGGGGGGCGGGAACCCGCCTCCATCCGGTGACGCGAGCGGTTTGCAAACAGCTCCTGCCCATTTATGACAAACCAATGATCTACTATCCGATCAGCACGTTGATGTTGGCAGGTATCCGCGAAATCTTGGTCATCTCGACCCCTCGCGACACCCCGTTGCTACAAGAACTTCTGGGAGACGGTTCGGCTTGGGGGGTCGAGTTCACCTTTAAGGTTCAGGAGGTTCCCAGGGGCTTGGCCGATGCGTTCTTGGTCGGCGAAGAGTTCCTCGACGGCGAGTCTGCCTGCCTGATTTTGGGTGACAATATCTTCTTCGGTCACGGGCTTCAGCAGCAGCTTAAAGACGCCACTCGCCTCGAAGACGGGGCCATGGTCTTCGCCTACCGGGTGTCTGATCCGGAGCGCTATGGTGTGGTGGAATTCAACGAGAGCGGTAAAGCCGTCTCCTTGGAAGAAAAGCCGCATGTGCCAAAATCAGATTTCGCCGTGACGGGGCTCTATTTCTACGACTCTCAGGTGGTGGAGATTGCCAAGAACGTGCGTCCGTCCGCCCGTGGGGAAATCGAAATCACGGATATCAACCGGATCTATTTGGATATGGGCAAGCTAAATGTTAGCCGTCTTGGCCGCGGATATGCTTGGCTCGACACGGGGACGCATGACTCGCTTCTTGAGGCATCGGATTTCATCAAAGCGATCGAACATCGGCAGGGCGTCAAAATCGCTTGTCCCGAGGAGATCGGTCTGGAGGCCGGCTGGATATCGCCAGAAGAGGTAGAAAAGCTCGGGCGAGCGATGCCGAAAACTGATTACGGTCGCTATCTCATTGATATTGCGCGAGAGAACCGATCGGATCGGTTCTGATTTCGTTAAGGTTGGAGTTCCTTCAGTGAGGGCCAACCCGCGTCGCGCGCATTCACCGTTACCTTGTCCTCGCAAGTTTCGGCCCAATCAACGCCTAAGGCAGGATCGTTCCAAAGCAGACCCCTTTCGGCTTGCGGATTGTAATAGTCGGTGACCTTGTACTGAACTTCGCACTCTTCGGTGAGCGTCTGAAATCCATGCGCGAAGCCACGGGGCACAAGTAGTTGCCGCCAATCATCGGACGATAACTCCACCGCCACATGCTTGCCGAAGGTGCTTGATTTCGGCCTTATATCGACAGCCACGTCCAGAATGGCGCCGCGCGTGGCGCGAATTAGCTTATCCTGTGCGTAGGGCTGAAGTTGAAAATGCAGGCCGCGTACAGTGAACCGCGTGGACGAAAAAGATTGGTTGTCTTGAACGAAGTCGCGGTTAAACCCTGCCTCAGCAAAAGCTTGCTTGCGAAAGGTTTCTGAAAAGAAGCCGCGCTCATCGCCATGCTTAACCGCTTCGACCAGCAGCACGCCTTTGAGCTCTAGTTCTGTAATGCGCATGGATCTTCAACCTTGTCGGACGGCGCCGTTCTCTCACCGCCGCGAGAGGCAGCCTCATGCCCCACTAAGGCAGGCTCGACAACGCTTTTTCCACTCGCTCCAAGTCCACCGTCATGTTGCCGATGGGGTCCGATGGATGCACGAGCGGATGGTAATCAAGCGCGTGGACAATGGCCTGTCGGGCGAACCAAGGATCGGTGACCGAGCTTGGAAGAAGTTCGATTACTGAACGTGGTCCGCTAAGGAGCGGCGCGAACGTCAGACCTGATCCCCACGGCGATAAGACCACGCCCGCTTCCGAGAACAGGCGCATCTGGTCCGAAACCGGGATATCTTCTGGAGAAATGAGCTCGAAGCCATAGCGCTCGGCGAGTTCCGCTAGATCCCTCTCATTGTAGATCGCTCTGCCGTATTCATTCTGACGCCGGATGTAGAGACGACGCTCCCCCAGCGACTTGGGAACATCAAAGGTCGTCCGCAGCCAGTCGATGAACGCCACAGACAATGAGGACGGGAAATAAACCCCGTGCCCGGCCAAGGCGGAAGACAACCCCACAGTTTGGAATAATGCGACGGGTTTTGACAACTGGACCCGTGCGCCCCGCTGGACGCCGCACCGATCCAGAAGGTCTCGCATCCAGGCCAAAGGCAGTCGCCAATGAGCCACTTTGGCGTCTCCAGCGTTCAAGCTGTCGCGAAAGATGTAGATTTGTAAAAGGGCGTCCAGGACGAAGTGTCCAAACGTTCGGTAGCCGAAGTGGCAAAGGGGGATCGAGCACCCCGCGACACGCTCGATATCTCCAGCTTTAGCCCACCAGCCGGTCTCCCGTTCTTTCAGATCGCGACCTAACAGTGGCCTTGGTAATCCCCTTACTCCCCCCACGTTGAATTCTTCTATGAAGCCGTGACCGGGTGCGGCGATCCCTTTGGCGTTCATCGTCATTGCGATATCTCGACCTTCGCAGATCACAAAGTCGCGGCTCTGGTAGGCGTCGAAATTCAGGAAATGATCTGAAGCCACGGTTTGGCGTTCCGCCGCCGAGGTTAGGCCGTGCAAGCTGTAGTGCTCCCCCTTAAGGGTGTTTAGCACCCTGAGCGCCGGTTGAGGCTGGCGTCTGAACAGCGACCAGCTGGCGCGTTGGATTCGGCTTGTTGCCGAGAGCGAATTTGGCGAGGTCGCCTCATGCTTGAGAGCCGGCGCCCGGCCAAGGTCAGTGCTGGATCCTATCCGCACAGATGCTCACGCGGCCGCGTCGAGGTGCGTGGAGAGAAACGCAACGAAATCCTCAACCGGCATTCTCCATGCGAACATTGCACCGGGATTCTGCGCCACCACGTCCAGGGCCGCCGCATCTTCTGCAGGAGACGGCGTGAAGTAGCCATGCCAATCCAAGCTTAGCTTGTTGCAAATCCCCCGCGCCCACACCCCAGCGTAGTTGGTCGGCTGAATTTCGAATATCTTGGTGGCCGGCGCGCAGAAAACGCAGTTTGCGAACGCGGCGCCTGTTGCTCCCACAATAACTTTCGCAGTCCTGAACAGGTTCAGCTGTTGTTCTATGCTCAGCTCAGCGACGCGGACGATATCGAACCCCATCTTCGAAAGGCGCGCCTCAAGCTCACCCTCGTTCAACATCACCCGTTTTTCGTCACTTCTGCGGCTGAGGTATAGCCTCTCCGGACCAGGCGAGGTTTTTGGCAGACGTGAGATGATTTGACCCCTGATCTGTTCCAAAAGGTCGTTCGGAGCATGCAGAAAGTGGTCCATGGGAGATGCGAACAGCGCGTCCTCGATGGCCACCACCTCATCGTCAAGTTCAACAATGCCGCTCGCCCGCTCTCCCAGCATCAATTGCAGCAAATCGCGATGCCATGGGGTCAGTGGCGGCGCCACAATGACGTAGTCGTTAAAAATACCTTTTCCTGCCATCACCCAAAGGGCCGGCAGGCAATCGAGAATGAAGTGGCCATAGTTGAAGCGCCCCCCCCACGCCATGAACACTGCGGCCTTTTCCAGCTGTTTCGGACTTTGTGGCCGAGCCATGATGGCGTCACCGCCCACCATTGCAACGCCCGGCAGCCCGGACAGGTCAGGAGTCACATAAAGCGCTTCGGCGACCGAAGATTTCAGCACATCACCCGTGGGGGTAATGATCGCGCCAAAACCTGGGAGGTAAAGAACCTCTCCAACTCGCGAGAGCGCAACGCCGAACTCCATGGCGCCGCCGGTTCCGTCAGCCCAGTCCGGCAAATCGGCGCCGCCCACCCGACCGGCGTATCGCCGCCTCAGTTCGGCTTCTTCTATATGGTCGGAGGCTTGTGTTTGGGCGACAAGACCTGGAGCCTTTAAGGGGGAGGCCAAAAGATCTTCCGCCGTGGCGACCCCGTTCAAAAATCCAAGCTCTGGCGTAACCTTCAGGCGCAAGGAAGGAACCTCGCCGCCGCGCCTGCCGAAAACTAAATCCGCGATCGCCGCAAACAACGATCTACGAGCCCGCATGATCAGAGCGCATACTGCGCGGTGTATCCAGCCGAAGCGACAAAGGCGCCCATCAACCGCTCAAAGGCGTGGGCTAACGTCCCATCGATCCGCGCCATCTCTACTTCAAATGGAAGGTTCGCGATCTTCGCCGGCGTCAGGCGCTCGAACGTAGCTGTACGCGCCCAAAACATCGTGCCGCCCGGGAACAGCGTATCGTCATCCGCAGTCAGATTGAATGCTTTAGCCAGATAAGAAACACTCATCTGGTTGTTATCCATCACGCCTTGTTCGCCTAACCGCCTCTTCGAATTCGCAGAAGCGATCATCCCGAGTTTCGGCTCGTTCGAGAACATATCCAGAGCGCGTGCTATCGCAGGAGCGCTCACAAGATCCTCGAAGAGGCGCCGGCGTGAGGCGTCGCCATCGCCGAGGTGGGGGGACCGCTTTGAATGAAGCTTACAGAAAATGGTGTAGCCCCTCGCTCTTACCTCTTCCAAGAGCGCCAGGAAAGGCTCGACGTCCCGACCTCTATTTTCACAAGGCGTCAGAAAGGCGGAAGGAAAAGCCGAGGCGAGATGATCGACCTCCGCTGCAGACCAAGTGTTTGGAAAGGAGATCGCGAGATCAGTATGTTGTAAGGAAGCCCTCAATCCGTCCTTAAATTCATTAATTAAATCAGCATAGTAGATGTGGAGGATCATGATGGCGTCTGCCGACTTCGTCACAGCTCTGGACTTTGCAACCGCTGGATAAGCATTGTCGATCTTGGGGGCTCTCGTTTCCAGCGCTGCTCGAAGCGCTTGCGCAAAGCCGTGGCCAAACCACCGGTCAGGCTCGAGGTAAGCGCCCTCCGCCCACTCGTTCCAAGCATTGATCGCAACCAATCTGGAACCGCGGGGCGCGGCTCGACGGGAGAAATCCAACGCGGCCCCCATCCATCTAAAAAAGAGTCCAGGGGTGGCCCCTTGAAAAACGTTTCCGCCGCCGGGCTTGCGGGGCTCGTTGTCCCAAGCGGGCATGACGCCCGGAAATCGCCGGGCGTCTTGCGCGAATGACAACCCCTCTTCTTTGGCTGCGACGACCGCTTCATAATCATACACATGGCCTGAATAGGCGGGATTGAGGCGCTCGACACGGTGGGTGATCTCGCCGGTGCTGACGGCATGAGGCGGAAACTCCAGAATTCCGTCAAAGCCATAGCGCTCGTAGTCAGAAAATCCAAAGGCGTCGGTGCAGAGGATGAAAAGCTCCCCCAATCCCGATGTGCGCGCGGCCGCTCTCCAGCGCAGCAATGTGTTTTGGGGTTCGGGCAAGGTGTCGGGTCGGTACACGATCAACAGCGCCTTTCCGCCCATCCTAAAGTACCGCTCGCTTTTCATGTAGCGCGTCATGTCGGCGAACACCGCCAGATCGTCCTCTGGCGAGTGCTGCTGCGCCAGCAACACATCCTGTTCCAGACCGTCCCACCGGCGAGTCCAATTTTCGTTGGCCCAACACAGGGCGAAGGGCATCTTGATTTCTGAATCGGCGACAAAACCATCCAGCGGTTTTTCAAGAACCCGCCGTCCGCCGAACCAGTAATAGTGAAAACAGAAGACATCGACACCCGACCGCCGCGCAAGATCTGCCTGCGCCCTCTGAACGCCGGGTGCACGAAGGTCGTAGTACCCGAAATCAGCGGGGTGGCGGGGTTGAAGATGACCGGCGAACTGAGGGGTGGCCTTCCCAACGTTAGTCCATTCGGTGAAGCCCCGGCCCCACCAGGCGTCGTTTTCGGGGATGGGGTGATATTGGGGAAGGTAGAAGGCTAGGATTTGAGCGTCCTCGGGAGACCTGCGCGGGGCCTCCAAGGGCGGGGCGGCGAAGTAGGGACTGCGAACACTCTGGGCCACTTGAAACTGGTGCACATAGGTCTTGCGCCAACGGTCCACCCGCCCGCCCGCCATCTGTCGGAAGGCCGATGAAACCGCAAAGGGGAATGATCCGCCGTCTGAAAGCCGAGCCTTGGCCGCCCGCAATGCTTTTTGCAATGCGTGAGGCAAGCGGCGCAAGATGCGACGCGCCACACGGCGTGGCAGAGACAACTTCGGTGTGTTTACGGCGGTCGCACCGACAGCTTCGACGACAAAGTCCAAAAGTTGAAAGCGGCACGGCCCAACGCTGGGATCAAACCTTACGCCCCGGCACGCGCCCGCGTTAGAATGGCCGACCGCCGTGTACTGGTCTCCGCTGATCCGGCTTAAGGGCCTTCGAGTCTCTTCCGTGAAACCGTCCCCCCAATCAAAGTAGACGCAGGGTTCGCGCAGCAGACCCTCTGCGGCGTTCATTTCCACCCGGACACGGACGGCGTTCTGTGGGCGCAAGGCGAGGCGCTCCTCGCGGCTCGGGCGCCAGATCATGCGAGGGTCCTCGCCGTAGGCGTCGAATAAGACCGTTGCGCCGGCGTCCAGTGCGGGCCTGACGCCTTCGAACGGGACAAGCCCAGTTGGGTGCTTCGTACGCTTAGGGAGCAACACCCCTCAGATCCCGAGTGCGCCGCGGAAGGGAATTTTCCAGCGGTGGCGTCTTACAATCACGACCGCCTGCCAAAACTCATCGGGTTGGTCGACGTAGTCGATCAGGTCCCCATACTCATCTACGGACTTAGCGACAAACTGCTGTGTCACAATGGTGTCGCCATAAACCTTCGAGGGACGGTAGGGACCGCCTCCGGTCGGCAAAAAGGTCAGTCCGTTAGCATACAGCTCCCGTCGGCGGGCGTCGAGGTCTCCCAAATTGGCGTGGAGCGCGGCATGCCAGCCCGATGCTGGCTCCGATGGATCGATCGTCGCCACGAAGTCCAAAAAACGCTCGGGCTCTACAGTGAACGCGATCAGCCCTCCGGGCGCCGTGACGCGCAAAAGCTCCTGCATCCAACTTTGAAACAGCGCCTCCGGAAGATGGGTGAACACCGAGTAGGCCGTCACAAGCCGAAACGATGCGTCCGCAAACGGCAACGGCGCGTGGTTGCTGACCGCGAAGTGCCCCCCAGGGACCACTGCTTCGTGACAAAAGGACACCATTCCAGGGTCGATATCGACCCCGGCCATGTCTCCGCGTTGGAAGTCGCGCAGAAAAATTCGGCTGATTCGCCCCCAGCCGCACCCGAAGTCTAAGTAGCGATCAGCCGGCACCTTAAAGCGCCGAGCATCTAGGTGGTTATGCACGTAGCGATAGAACTTGAACCCCTCTTGGATCGCGTCTGCATTGGCAGATCCCACAAAAGCCTTCTGAGTCCCCTCGTCAGGGAAAGCCGGGTAAAGTCGACCGTCTTGGATGGGTTCATCGATCGACTTGAGAAGGTGGCAGAGCCACTCGTCGTAGGTCAAATCCTTAATGTCGTCGTGTTCCAGCAGCGCCGGGCGATGAAGCGCAGTCAATGCTTTGAACTCCCCGCGACGATGCGTTCCGTTAAGGGTGTCTTAGACGTCCCTTCTCAACTGTTAAACCCCCTCACCGCCTCATTGATGAGCGCCTGTGTCCCCTCGTCGAGATCGGCATGCATAGGGAGGCTGATCACCTGTTCGGCGACTGCTTCCGAAACGGGGAGCCCGCCGGGTTTGGGGCAGTGCTCGTAGGGACTCTGTTTGTGCATAGGAATGGGGTAATAGCGCGCCGTCGGAACGCCCTGCCGCTTGAGGTGTGCGCCGAGCGCGTCCGGGTTACCATGCTGGATGGTGTATTGCGCCCAGACGGACCGGCCGCCGTCGATCACTGCCGGTATTCCCACCACGCCCTCTAAGTCGCTTGCATAACGATCCGCCGCCGACTGCCTCGCTTGAATTTCCTCGGGAAAGACCTTCAGCTTTTCAAGTAGGATCGCCGCTTGCAGAGTGTCCAGCCGGCTGTTCATGCCTATGCGCATGTTAAGGTATTTTGGGTCATGATCGAACGTGCGGCCCTTCAGGTCATCCGTCATCGCCTTGCCATGCACGCGAAGCGAATCCATCAGATCCCAAAGGCCGTCGTCGTTTGTAATCACAGCCCCGCCGTCGCCGTAGGCGCCGAGCGGCTTGGCCGGGAAAAAGCTGGTGGTCACGACGTCGGCCCAGGCGATGGGATGCTGCCCGCGCAGGGTGCAGCCGAATCCCTGAGCCGAGTCGGAGATCAGCTTCAGCCCGTGCCGCTTGGCGACAGCGGCGATGGCAGGGTAGTCCGCGGGCTGCCCGAAGAGGTCGACCGCGATGATCGCCTTCGGGTTCAAGCGTCCTTTGGTCTTGATGGCCTGGATCGCCGCTTCTAGCTTCGCGGGATCGAGATTGTAGGTGTCTGGCAGAATATCGACGAACACCGGCTCAGCCCCGGTCCAAGGCACGACCTCGGGCGTCGCGGCGAAGGTGAAGCTTGGGCAAAAGACCGCGTCCCCCCGCCCGATGCCCCAAGCCATCAGCGGCAAAGCTATAGCGTCGGTGCCATTGGCGCAGGACAAAGCGCGCTTAGCGCCGCAAAATTCCGCCAGCTTATCCTCAAATTCCCGCACTTCCGGGCCCATCACGTAAGCCCCATGATCTAGCACGCGTTGAATAGCCGCTTCGATTTGCGGCCGGATGCGGCGTTGCTGGGCAGCGAGGTCGATAAAGGCGATGGACATGTTTTCTGTGCGGCAGGGTGCAACCGAAGGCGATTGGCGCACATATAGGACCGTTGCCGCCGTGGCGACACACAAGCTGTGACCGGTTGTTGCGTTGTCGGGTCGTGGTTCGACGCTAATATTCTGGGAGTTGGCGCTTGGCTATTTTGCCGGTGATCATGTCGGGTGGATCGGGCACTCGGCTTTGGCCCGCGTCCACCGATGAGCGGCCCAAACAGTTTCATGCGCTGGGGTCCTCGGCGACCATGATGCAGGACACGGCGGCGCGGGTGAAAGCCGAGGGCTATCTCGATCCGCTGATTATCGGCAATCATCGTCATGGCGTGGAGGTGAACGAACAGCTTTCCGCCATCGGGATCAGCCCGGCCGAGGTGATCTTGGAGCCCTTCGGCCGCAACACTGCAGCGGTTGGTGTGGTCGCCGCGGCCTGGGCGGAACGCAACGCGCCGGGCGCCTTGGTGCTGTTGATGCCGGCGGACCACGTGGTCGCCAACGCCGAGGGCTTTCGCGCCGCGGTGGGGCGCGCCGCCCCGGCTGCCCAAAACCACATCGTCACCTTCGGCATCCAGCCCGAAGGACCCGAGACCGGATACGGCTATATCCAGAGTGGCGAGGGCCTTTATGATGGAGCCTTCGCCGTGCGCCGCTTCGTAGAGAAGCCGCAGAGGTCGGTGGCCGAAGGCTACCTCGCCGGGGGAGGATATTCCTGGAACGCCGGCATTTTTCTGTACAGTCCCGCCCTGTTTCTGGCCGAAGCGCGACGCCTTTGTCCGGCCGTGGTCGCCGCAGCCATCTCTGCCCTGGACCAAGCCCGGCCCATCGATGGCGGCACGCTGCTCGATCCCGAGGCCTTTGCCGCCACCCCGTCCGAGCCCATCGACGTGGCGGTGATGGAGAAGACCGACAAGGCGGCGGTCGTGCCTATCTCGGTCGGCTGGGCCGACATCGGGTCTTGGAGTGAGCTGTGGCGTCACGGGGCGGAGCACGCGACCGCCAACCATACCAGGGGCGACACCATGACGGTGGACACTACCGGCTCGCTGCTCTGGTCTGACGGCCCGTCGATCTCGGTGATCGGCATGGTCGACATCATCGTCGTCGCCACCGGCGATCACGTGCTGGTCCTGCCCAAGGATCGGGCGCAGGAGGTGAAGACTATCGTCGAGCGCCGAAAGGCCAAGCTGTGAGGGACCTCTCCGTCCCGACCGACGATTTGGTGTCGTGGCTGGAAGGCGCGGCCCTTCCACTGTGGTGGAATGTTGGCGCGGACCATGTGCGGGGCGGTTTTCATGAGGCGCTGGATGCGAATGCAGAGCCCGTCCAGGCCAACCGCCGCGCCCGGGTGCAGGCGCGCCAGGTCTATGTTTACGCCACAGCAGGGCGGCTCGGTTGGGACGGGCCGTGGCGCGAGGCGGTGGCGCACGGCTTAGACTTCTTTCTGACGTACTATTTGCGCCCGGACGGCCTCTATCGCACCGTGGTATCACCGGACGGCGCGCCGGTGGACGATGCGGCCTGGCTTTACGATCAGGCTTTCGCTCTGTTCGCCATGGCCCAAGCGGCGCAGGTCCTGCCGGAGCGCCAGGCCAAGCTGACGGGCATGGCGCATGATCTTCGCCGCGCACTGGATGGCTGGCGCTGGCCGGAGGGCGGGTTCAAGGAACCTCTCGCGAAGTACGTCCATCAGTCCAACCCACACATGCACCTGTTTGAGGCCTCGCTCGCTTGGGCTGAGGTGGATCATGACCCGTCCTGGAATGCGCTGGCCGACGAGATCGCCACGCTCGCCATGACCTGCTTTATCGGCGCCCATGGACAATTGCACGAGTTCTTCGCCGATGGCTGGGCCGCGGCCAAGGGCGTTGACGGCCGGATCGTCGAACCCGGCCACCAGTTCGAGTGGGCGTGGCTACTGGCGCGCTGGGCGCGGCTGCGCGGCCGTGACGACGCGCACCAGGCGGCGATCCGCCTATTCGAGGCGGGCAAGCGCGGCGTGGACAACAAACGCGGTGTGGCGACCCAGCAGTTGCTCGACGACGGCTCCATCCACGACGATGTGGCGCGCCTTTGGCCGCAGACCGAGCGGATCAAGGCGGCGGTGATCCTCGATGACGACGAGGAAGCGGCCAGAGCGGTCCGAGGGCTGCAGCTTTATTTCGACATGCCGGTGACAGGTCTATGGAGGGACAAGCTTCGCCCTGACGGAGGCTTTATCGAAGAGCCTGCTCCAGCCTCATCCTTCTACCACATCATCTGCGCCATCGCGGAGCTGAAAGCCAAGGTTGGCTAGGCCATTGCCGAGCGATCAGCCCGCCAGCGCCTGGATCAGGAAGCGTTGCAGGCCGCGGGCGTCGAGGCGTTCGGGGTTGCGGTCGGAGCAGTAGGAGAAGCCGTCGGCCAGAACGCCGGCGCCCTGCGCCAAATAGGCGTCGCGCCGGGCCAGGTCGTGGCTCGGCAGGATGGCGTAGCGGTCAGCGAGCTCGATGGTGGAGCGGGCGTCGTCCTCGCCGATCATGATCTCGTGCAGCTTCTCGCCGGGGCGGATGCCGACGATGCGGTGGGGCAGGGCGGGGGCGATGGCGCTGGCCAGTTCAGTGGTCTTCAGGGACGGGATCTTGGGCACGAAGATCTCGCCGCCCTTCATCATCTCCATGGAGGAGAGCACGAAGTTCACCCCCTGGGTCAGGGTGATCCAGAAGCGGGTCATGCGCGCGTCGGTGATCGGCAGGTCCGCCGCGCCCTCGGCCAGCAGCTTCTGGAAGAAGGGCGCCACCGAGCCGCGCGAGCCCATCACATTGCCGTAGCGCACCACCGAAAAGCGCGTCCCGTCCGCCCCGCTCATCGCCTCGGCCGCCACGAAAATCTTGTCGGAGGCCAGCTTGGAGGCGCCATAGAGGTTGATTGGGTTTGCCGCCTTGTCGGTGCTTAGCGCCACCACCCGCTTCACCCCGGCGCGGATGGCGGCGTTGACCACGTTCTCGGCCCCCATGACGTTGGTCTTGATGCACTCGAAGGGGTTGTATTCGGCGATGGGCACGTGCTTCAGCGCCGCGGCGTGGACCACATAGTCCACCTCGCGCATGGCGGTCTCCAGCCGGGCCTGGTCGCGCACGTCGCCGATGAACCAGCGCATGTGGGCGTGGGGAAACTCCTGCGCCATCTCATACTGCTTCAGCTCGTCGCGGCTGAAGATGATGATCTTTCGCGGCGTGTAGGTATCGGTGACCATGCGGGCGAAAGCCTTGCCGAAGCTGCCGGTGCCGCCGGTGATCAGCACGGTCTTGCCGTTCAGGTCGATGCGCGGCTCCAGGAAGTCGCGACCGAAGGACCGGCGGTCCAGCTCGGAAGCGGTCATCGTGGCGGCGGGGACGGCGCGGGCGGCGGTGGCCATGGGCAGGAACTCCTCCACCGCCACCCTGACCGAACATGGTTAACGGGGTGGAAAGGGCGAGGGGGCGAGAGTGGGGCATGACGCCCCTCCCCTACGGCCGGCAGCTGATCGAGGACGATGACGTGGCGGCGGTGGTGGCCGCCCTGCGCTCGGACTTCCTCGCCCAGGGCCCCCGCGTCGCGGCGTTCGAGCAGGCGTTCGCCGCGAGCGTCGGCGCGCGGGAGGCGGTGGCCTGCGCCTCCGGAACGGCGGCCCTGCATCTGGCGCTGGCGGGGCTAGACGTCGGGCCGGGCGACGTCTGCGTGGTTCCGGCGATCACCTTTTTGTCCACCGCCACCGCCGCGCTGATGTGCGGGGCCGAGGTGGCTTTCGCCGATGTCGATCCCGATACGGGTCTGATGACGCCGGAGACCCTGGCCGCCGCCACGGCGGGTCGGCGGGTCAAGGCGGTGCTGCCGGTGCATCTGGCCGGGCGCCTGTGCGACATGGCCGGGCTGTCGGAAGTGGCGCGCGCGGCGGGCGCTTCCATCGTCGAAGACGCGGCGCACGCCGTTGGCGGCATCGACGGCGACGGCGCCCCGGTGGGGTCCTGTCACGCCAGCGACGCCGCCTGCTTCTCCTTCCATCCGGTCAAGACCTTGGCGGCCGGTGAGGGCGGCATGGTGACGCTGAACGATCCGGCTCGCGCCGCCCGGCTGCGGCGGTTGCGCAATCACGGCGTCACCCACGAGGCGGCGCTGATGAGCGAACCGGGCTCGCTGGACGAGAACGGCGCGCGCCTGCCCTGGGTCTATGAACAGATCGAGCTTGGTTGGAACTATCGGATGGACGAGATGTCCGCCGCGCTCGGCCTGTCGCAGCTCGGCAAGCTCCAGCGCTACGTAGACCGCCGCGCGGCGCTGGCCGAGCTGTACGACGAAGCCTTCGGGCCGTTGGCGCCCACGGTACGGCCTGTCCCGCGCGGCGAGGGCCTGCCTTCGCTGCATCTCTACCAGGTGTTGATCGATTTCGAGGCGCTGGGGATAACCCGTCAGACGGTCATGGCGCGGATGCTGGCGGCGGGCGCCTCGACCCAGGTCCACTACATCCCCCTCTACCGCCAACCCTACTTCAAGGCGCGGTATGGCGAAATGCGTCTGCCGGGGGCGGAAGCCTTCTACGCCCGCGCGCTGGCCCTGCCGCTGTTCCCGGCCATGGCGGACAATGACCTGCTGCGGGTGGCTGAGACGCTAAGGGCTGGCCTGCTTTAGCGTCGGCGTAAGGAGCGGGTGACTATAGCCCGGCGGCTCAGCGAAACCGGGGACCAGCTGAGCGCCCCGCCGATCGTGACCAGCCGACCTCTTCGCGATGTAGCTGACCCTCGAAATCCCTCCCGGTCGGCGGCAGCGGCGCGCAGACCCCTCAGCCGGATTTTCAGGAGCTCGGGGCTACGCAACAGCACGTAGGCGGTGAGCAGGATGTGGGCCGGCAGCGCGATCGGCATCAGCGCGAGCGGCATGTTGCGCCCGAAGGTCCACAGCCGATTGCGCGTGCCGTGGTACTCGGCGAACTTCGAGCCCTTGCCGCCGCTGGAGGCGCCGCCGACGTGGCGCACCACGGCGCGGGGCTCCAGCACGCAGCGCCCACCCGTCAAGCGCAGACGAAAGCCGAGGTCGACGTCCTCGCAGTAGCAGAAGAAGCGTTCCTCGAAGCCGCCCAGCCGCTCGAACGCCTCGCGCCGATAGAGCGCCGCGGCGCCGCAGGCGGAGAACACCTCGCAGGGTTCGGTCGGCGCGGCTGAACGTGGCTGTCCGTAGCCGCCGCGCCAAGGAATGCCGGCGATGGACATGCAATCGCCGGCGCCATCCAGGATGGTGGGGTCAGCGTCGTCGAGTTGCAGGGAGGCGATGGCCTCCGCGCCATAGGTGTCTGCCGCCCCGACCAGGCGCTCCAGCCAATCCGGCTCCGGAAAGGCGTCCGGGTTCAACAGCGCGATGAATTCGCTGCGCGACAGCTCGGCTGCCCGGTTATTGCCCGCCGCAAAGCCCAGGTTCTCGTCGTGGCGCACGATGCGCAGTTGCGACGGGGTGCGCAAGCGCTCCACCGCGTCGTCGGCCGAGGCGTTGTCCCATACTACCGCTTCCCAGTCGGTGAAGCTCTGGGCTTCAAGCGCATCGATGCAGCGCTGCAGCGTGGCGGCGGAGTTGTAAGCCACCACGATCACCTGCACCCGAGGCGGCGGCGCTGTGGACCCGGATGAGGCGTCAGCCACCGGCAAGGCAGATGTCCACGGTCTCGCGCCACGGCCGCGGCGTCCAGCCGGCGGCCTGTTGCAGTCTGGTCGTGTCAAGGCGGGAATTGGCCGGTCGCTTGGCCAGGGTGGGGTAATCGGCGGTGGTGATCCGCTCCAGCACCGGCCGGCGACCGATGTGGTGCTTCACATCCTCGAACACCCGCTCGGCTAGGTCGGCCCAGACCGCGTCGTCCGCTCCCGCGAGGTGGAACAGGCCCTGCAAGGAGGCGTCGCCCGCCATGCCGCGCCGGGCCGCCTCCAGACACAACCTGGCGATATCGGCGGCCAGAGTAGGGCGGCCATGCTGGTCGGCGACCACGCGCATCACCTCGCGTTCGGCGGCGAAGCGGCGCATGGTATTGATGAAGTTGGCGCCTTTCGGGCTGATCACCCAGGCCGTGCGGAAAATGGTCCAGGCCCCGCCCACCACCATGATCGCCGCCTCGCCCTCGGCCTTGGATCGGCCGTAGACGCCCAGCGGCGCGATGGCGTCGGTCTCTACATAGGGGTCGGCCTTCTTCCCATCGAACACATAGTCGGTGGAGATATGGATGAAGGGAACGCCGAGCGCGGCGCAGGCGCGCGCCATGGCGGCAGGCGCATCGCGGTTCAGCCGCATGGCGGCCTCGGGCTCGCTCTCGGCCTTGTCGACAGCGGTATGGGCCGAGGCGTTGATGACACCCTGCGGGCGAAGAGTCTGGATTAACACAGCGGGATCGGCAGTGAGCAGGTCGCAGCGATCCCGTCCGGCGAACTCCAGCACGAGGTCGGCGGGGCCCGCACCGGCGAGGGCCTGAGCCACCTGTCCGGCACGGCCGAAGACCAGAACTAAAGGCTTAGTCATGGAAAGCTCTCATCTGGAACAACAAGCGGCCGACGAGCGCGCTCAGATCGCCGCCCGCGAACAGCACGCCGCGCACCCCTGCGCGCTCGGCCGCCAGCATGTCCGACGGCTTGTCGCCGATCATGACCGCGCGCGCCGGATCGACGCCGTGGTCGGCCATGGCGCGCAGCAACATGCCGGGATTGGGCTTGCGGTCCGGGTGGTCGGCGATGCGCAGCGCCTCGTCCTCGGCATCCTCGTGGAAGGGGCAGTAGTAGAAGGCGTCGATATGGGCGCCGATCCGCGCCAGGTCCGCCTGCATCGCCGCGTGAAAGACGTGCATCTGCGCCTCGGTATAGTAGCCGCGGCCGATGCCCGACTGGTTAGTGACCACCAGGGCCAGGACGCCGGCCGCGTTTGTCGCTTTTACCGCCTCGCGCGCACCCTCCACCCACCCCAGCGTCCCAGGGTCGTAGGCATAGCCGTGATCGACGTTGAGCACGCCGTCGCGGTCGAACAGGAGGGCGGCCTGCCCAGCCCCGCCAAGGGCGCTCACATCCAGCCCTTCCACTTGAACCAGACCAGGGGCACGACGGCGCTCACCACCATCAGCCCCAGTGAATAGGGGTAGCCCCAAGCCCAGCCGTATTCCGGGATATCCTTGAAGTTCATGCCATAGATGCCCGCCACCAGGACAGGCGGCACGCCGACGATCGAGGCGATCGTCAGCACCTTCACGATATCGTTTTGCTCGATATTGATGAAGCCCAGCGTGGCGTCGAGCAGGAATTGCACCGTGTTCGACAGGTGGCTCTGGAAATCGTTCAGGGAATTGACGTCGGCCTTCACCGCGCTCAGTCGCGAACGCAGGCCTGCATCCATTCCGCTGCAATGGGTCTCCGACACATAGGCGGTGATGCGGCCGACGCCGAGCAGTACGGCGCGGATTTGCGACAGGCGATCACCCATGCGGCCCACCGCGCGAAGGGCGTCGCGCAGCCGCTTGGTGGCGGTGGATAGCTTGTCGGTCTGGCCGGTCTGGGCGTGGAAGGCGGCGTGGGACAGTTTTTCGAGTTCGCCATTCACGTGTTCGAGCAGGTCCGCGCCCTTGTCGATGATGTTCTCCATCAGGCGCACGAAGACGTCGTCGGCGCCGATATCGCCGGCGCCCTTGAGATCGGCCTTCACCGCGTCGAAGGCCTTGAACTCGGCGAACCGCACCGTGATCAACACCTTGGGCCCCAGGATCAGGCCCACGGGTGTCAGCGAGCCCTCATGACTGAAGGCGTGGGAAATCAGGGGCGTGGAGAGATAGACGGCGTCCTTTTCCACATAGTTGCGGCTGGAGGATTGGATTTCCGACAGCGCCGCCTTGGTCGGCACACGATAACCGGTGGCGTTCTGCACGAACTCGATCTCGGCGTCGCTGGGATCGAACAGATCGATCCAGGCGAGGGGCTGCGCCGTCGTCGGGCCGGCGCCGTGGTCGGGGGCGGGGGCGGGGGCGGGGAAACAGTCCAGCATATATTCCCTTAGCAGTCCGAAGTTGTCTTCGCCTACCACGCCGATGCGACGACCGCGCCCCGGCTTGCGGACGGCGGAGTTGTGGCGGAAACCTTTCCGCATGGCTGCCGCCCACGTCGCCCCCTCTGACTACAAGGACCTCGTTCTGTTTCTGGCCACCGCCGGGATCGTGGTGCCGTTGTTCAAGCGGCTGAAGATCAGTCCGATCCTGGGCTTTCTCGGCGCCGGTGTGGTGCTGGGTCCCTTCGGGCTCGGCCAGTTGGAGGCCGTGGCGCCCTGGATTGGGGCCATCGCCGTCGGGCGGCCGGAGGAGGTGGCGCAACTCGCCGAGTTCGGCGTCGTCTTCCTGCTCTTCACCATCGGGCTGGAACTGTCGTGGGAGCGGCTTCGGTCCCTCCGGCGGATGGTGTTCGGGCTCGGCGCCCTGCAGTTGGCGGTGTGCGTGGCGGCCTTGGCCGGTCTGGCGGTGACGGCGTTTCAGGCCCGGCCCCTGGTGGGCGCGATCCTGGGCACGGCCCTGGCCCTGTCCTCCACCGCCCTGGCGCTGCCGGCGCTGGCGGAGCGCAAACGGCTGCAGGCGCCGGCCGGGCGCGCGGTGTTCTCCATCCTGCTGCTGCAGGACCTGGCGGTGGCGCCCCTGCTGGTGGCGTTGAGCGTGATCGGCGGTGGGACGCGGGGGCTGTCGTCCGGCGTGCTGCTGGCCCTGGCGCCGCGCGTGTTCGGCCTGATCGTCATCGCCGTGGCCGGTCGGCTGCTGCTGCGGCCCATGATGCGCTCGGTGGCCAAGGCGAAGAGCGAGGAGCTGTTCATGGCCGCCAGCCTCCTGGTGGTGATCGGGGCGGGCTTGGCGGCGGCGGCGTCGGGCCTGTCCATGGCGCTGGGCGCCTTCGTGGCGGGCCTGCTCCTGGCTGAAACCGAATACCGGCATGACGTCGAGGTGGTGGTGGAGCCGTTCAAGGGCCTGTTGCTCGGCCTGTTCTTCGTCTCCGTCGGCATCGGGCTCGACCTTGGCGTGGTGGCGCGGCGCCCGGCCCTGGTGCTCGGCCTGCTGGCGGGTCTCCTACTGCTGAAGGGACTGGCGGTGTTCGGCCTCGCCCGCCTGTTCGGCCTGAAGACGCGCGGGGCGGCCGAGAGCGCGCTGGCGCTGGCGGCCGGGGGCGAGTTCGCCTTCGTGGTGCTGAACCAGACCATGGGGAGCCGCCTTGTGCCCCACGCCATCGGCAACGGCGCGCTGGCGGCGGTGACCCTGTCCATGTTCGCCGTCCCCGCCCTGACCGCGCTCGGCGCACGCATCGGCCGGAGCGGCGCGCGGGCTGAGTCCGTTGAGAATCCGCCTTCGATGGACGGGCCGCCCCGCGTGCTGGTGGTGGGCTATGGCCGCGTGGGCAAGCTGGTGGCGGAGATGCTGTCGCGCCACGACCGGCCGTGGACCGCCATCGAGCGCGACCCGCGCGGGGTGCAGGCCGCCCGCCGCGCCCTGTCCGGCCATGCGGGGGCGGACATCTACTATGGCGACGCCTCACGGCCCGAACTGCTACGCCGCTGTGGACTGGAGAGCGCCACCGCCCTGGTCATCACCATGGACAGTCCCGACGGCGTGGAGGCCGTGGTGCAGGCGGCGCACGCGCTTCAGCCCGGCCTGACCATCGTCGCCCGCGCCCGCGACGCCCGCCACGCCGCGCGGCTCTACGATCTCGGTGTCACCGACGCGGTGCCGGAGACGGTGGAGGCTTCGCTGCAACTCTCCGAGTCCGTGCTGGTGGATATCGGCGTGCCCATGGGCCTCGTCATCGCCTCCATCCATGAGAAGCGTGACGAATATCGCAAGGCGCTGAACCGTCCCCAGGCGCTGGGCGCCCGCGGTCGCCGCGCCCGCGACGCGGCGGTGCGCCGGGGAGCATAGGCGACGGCGATGCCGGATTACAGGCTTGCGCTGGTCTTCTCCGATGGCAGCGCCGGGACGGTGGACCTCTGCCCCTTTGTGTTCAGCGGCGGCGCGGTGGTCGAATCTTTGCGCGACCCAGCCTTCTTCGCGCGTGTGTTCGTGGAGATGGGTGTACCGACCTGGCCGAACGGCTGCGACATCGATCCGACCAAAGCCCGCATGGAGCTTCAGGCCCAAGGCGCCCTTCGCCGCGAGGGTGCGGCGGCCCAGCTTTCGCCTTGCCTTCCCCCCGCGTCACGGGGGCATAGTCGCGCCGTATCTCAGAGGGACCGGCCATGGCGATCAAGACCCGCATCACCGAACTGTTCGGCATCGAGCATCCGATCATCCAGGGCGGAATGCACTATGTGGGCTTTGCGGAGATGGCGGCGGCAGTATCCAATGCGGGTGGGCTCGGGATCATCACCGGACTGACCCAGCGTACGCCGGACGGGCTGGCCAACGAGATCGCCCGTTGCCGGGAGATGACGGACAAGCCCTTCGGCGTGAACCTCACCTTCCTGCCCGCGGTGACCCCGCCCGACTATCCGGGCTTCGTACGCTCGATCATCGACGGCGGGGTCAAGATCGTCGAGACCGCCGGCAACAACCCGCAGACGTGGCTACCCGCGCTGAGGGAGCATGGCATCAAGGTGATCCACAAATGCACCTCGGTCCGCCATTCTCTCAAGGCCGAGGCCATTGGCTGCGACGCGGTCAGCGTGGACGGCTTCGAGTGCGGCGGTCATCCGGGGGAAGACGACGTCCCCAACTTCATCCTTCTCCCGCGGGCGGCGGAGGAGCTGAAGATTCCCTTCGTGGCGTCGGGCGGCATGGCCGATGCGCGATCCCTGGTGGCGGCCCTCGCCATGGGGGCGGAGGGCATGAACATGGGCACCCGCTTCATCGCCACGCAGGAGGCGCCGGTGCACCAGCACGTAAAGGACGCCATAGTGGCGGCCTCCGAGCTCGACACCCGCCTGATCATGCGACCGCTGCGCAATACCGAGCGGGTGCTGAACAACGCGGCGGTGCAGACCCTGCTCGCCAAGGAAAAGGAACTGGGCGACAAGCTTACCTTCGCCGATATCGCCGAGGAGGTGGCCGGCGTCTATCCGCGCATCATGAAGGACGGCGACATGGATGCGGGCGGCTGGTCCTGCGGCATGGTGGCGGGCCTGATCCACGACATCCCCACCTGCAAGGACTTGATCGAGCGGATCGTGGCGGAGGCCGAAGCCATGATCGGGGGCCGGTTGGCGCGGATGGTGGCCTGACGCGGTGTTCTGATGAAAGGTGGCGGCCCTCCCGCCCTCAGTCCTTCGGCGCGTCGTTCTCGCGTTCGGCGGGGAGTTGGCGCCGCGCGATCTCCACCTGGCGCTCGGCGGGGTTGAAGAGGGCGTTCAGTTCGGCCAGCGACGGGCCGAACTGAACGCCGCCCTTGCGGCTGCGCGGCAGGGCGTTGAGCAGCGGCGGCAACACCAGCAGGGCGGCGACGATAGCCAGCGCAGCGAGGATCCAGCCCACCATCGCTAGCCCTCAATAGCCGATGGCCACGCCCTCGCGGCGGGGATCGGCGGCGCCGATATAGCCGGTGGGCGTCTTGACGATCACGTGCAGGCCGGAGTTCTCGCCCGCGTCGGCGGAGACGGTGAGGCCTTTGGCCTTCAGCAGCGCCACCACCTCCGGCGCCGCGCCCTTCTCCACCGAGACGTTGGCGCCGCGGGCGACGATGTTGGGCAGGCTGAGCGCCGCGTTGGGCTCCATCTTCCAATCGATCAGGCCCACCAGCGCCTTGGCCACATAGGCGATGATGGAATTGCCGCCGGGCGAGCCCACCGCCATGACGAACCGGCCCGGCGACCCGCCCGGATTGCGGGCAAAGACGATGGCCGGGGCCATGGACGAGCGCGGCCGCTTGCCCCCCGCCACCGCGTTCTGGGCCGGAGCGCCGGTGACCGGATCGAGCGGCGCCAGCGAAAAGTCGGTCAGCTGATTGTTAAGGAAAAAGCCCTCTACCATCCGGCCGGAACCGAAGATCGATTCCACCGTGGTGGTCATGGAGACCACATCGCCCCGCTCGTCGACGATGTCGAAATGGGTAGTGCCGCCCGGCTCCATCGTGCGGTCGAGGCCGGCCCGCACCGCGGCGGCGGGGGCGCCGAAGGGCGGCGGCCCCTTCACCAGCCCATCGGTCTCCATAAGCTTTGCCCGGGCTGCGTCGTAGCCGGGATCGAGCAGGCCCGCCACCGGTACGGCGACGAACTTCGGATCGCCCACATAGTGGTCGCGGTCGGCATAGGCGAGGCGGCTGGCCTCCACGAACTCCAGCCAGGCCTGCGGATCGGACGGCCCCCGCGCGGCGATGTCGGTGCCTTCCAGAATGCCGAGGATTTCCAGCACGCCCACCCCGCCGCCCGGCGGCGGCGGCGCGCACACCACATAGGCGCGGTAGGGGCGGCAGGTGGGCTGGTCCACCGTGGGTTCAAAGCGCGCGAGGTCCTGTCTGGTGAGAAGGCCGGGGTTCGGCCCCTCGTGAATCTTGGCGACGATCTCGTCCGCCACCTTGCCCTGCAGAATCGCCGCCGGCCCCTCGGCCGCCAGCCGTTTCAGCATCGTCGCATAGGCCGGATTCTTCAGCACATCGCCGGTCTGATAACGCCCCCCGCCCGGCTTGGTGAAATAGGCCGTGGCGTCCGGCGTCTTCGCCTGGGGAAAGAACCTGGAGTTGATGTCCTCGCTGAGACGCGGCGAGACCACGAAGCCCTCGCTGGCCAATCGCTCCGCCTCGGCGAACAGCGCCGCCCACGCCAGGCGGCCATGCCTCTTGTGCGCCAGATAGAGGGCGGCGATGGCGCCGGGCGCCCCCTGGGAGCGGCCGGACAGCACCGCATCACGGAAATTGAGCGGTTTGCCGTCCGGACCGAAGAAGTATTGCGGCGTGGCGGCGGCGGGCGCCGTCTCGCGTCCGTCATAGACCACGGTCCGGTGCGTCCGGCCATCGTGGAAGGTGAGGAAGGCGCCGCCGCCGAGGCCCGAGCTTTGCGGTTCCACCAGGCCCAGCACCGCCTGGATGGCCACCGCCGCATCCACCGCCGAGCCGCCCTGCTTCAGAATGTTCAGCCCCGCCTGCGCCGCCAGCGGATTGGCGGCGGCGACCATGGCGTGGACGGCGGTTCCCTGCGTCGTCGGCGCGCCCGCTCCCGCCGGGGTCGCCTTCACCGCCGCCATCGGCCGCGCGTCCGCCGGTAAGGCCAGCGCCAGGGCTGCGAGGGCCAACGACAACGCGAGCGACGGGCGGCGGGTGGTGGGCACGGATAAGCTCCTGAACGGCGGCGCTTCCGATCTGGCCCGTAAATCCCGGCTGGACAAGAGCGTCCCGGCACGGAAACTCGCCCCATGCCCGATAACGCCCGACCCGGCCCCCGCAACCTGATCACCGATGTGGCAGGGCTGCGCGTTGGGCAGGCGCACGACGTCCACGTCGCCACCGGCGTCACCGTGCTGCTGGCCGACCTGCCGGCCATCTGCGCCGTGGACGTGCGCGGTGGCGGCCCCGGCACGCGCGAGACCGACCTCCTGGCGCCCGAGACCATGGTGGAGGCGGTGGACGCCATCGCCCTTTCCGGCGGCTCGGTCTACGGCCTGGCCGCGGCGGACGGCGTCGCCGCCTGGCTCGGCGCGCGGGGGCGGGGCTTTAGCTTCCGCGGTGTGGAGGTGACCGCTCCGATCGTGCCGGGCGCTATCCTGTTCGATCTCGCCAACGGCGGCGACAAGGCGTGGGGCATGGACCCGCCCTATCGCCGGCTCGGGATCGCGGCGGCGGAGGCGGCGGCCGAGACCTTCGCGCTCGGCGCCCACGGCGCGGGCCATGGCGCGGCGGCGGGCGCCTTTCAGGGCGGCGTGGGCTCCGTCTCCATCCGCACCCACGACGGCATGACCGTCGGCGCGCTGGCGGCGGTGAACAGCTTCGGCGCGGCGGTGGGCGCCGACGGCCGCTTCTTCGCGGGCGGCTTGGAGATCGGCGGCGAGTGCGGCGGGCTTGGCCCCTGCCTCGCCCCCGTCATCGCCGACGCATGGCCACACGCCAAGATCGACCCCCAGCCCCGGGCCAACACCACCCTGGCGGTTGTCGCCACCGACGTGACGCTGACCGCCGCGCAGGCGCGGCGCGTGGCCATCATGGCCCAGGACGGCCTGGCGCGGGCGCTGCGCCCGGTCCACGCCCCCTTCGACGGCGACGTGGTCTTCGCCCTCTCCACGGCCCAGGCTCTGCTGCAGGAGCCGCAACACCACACCATCGCCCGCCTCGGCGCCCTCGCTGCCGACACTCTGGCCCGCGCCGTCGCCCGCGCGGTGTTCGAGGCCAGGGCCCGCCCCGGCGGTCCCCCCGCCTGGCGCGACGGCGGCTTTCCGCGCGACTGAGGCGCACGCCGCCGGAATCCGCGCCCCCATGACCAGCTACGCCCCGTCTTGAAAGAGAATGCGGACGCCTTCGCGCGCAGCAAGAAGGCTTGCACCCCGCCGCCCACGGCGCTATGTGCACCCCCTCCCGCGGCCGGGCGACCGGCCAGACGCGGTGCGCGCCCGTAGCTCAGCTGGATAGAGCATCAGACTACGAATCTGAGGGTCGGACGTTCGAATCGTTCCGGGCGCGCCAGTTTCGGCGTCTGTGTTGGTGGGCGCTGGCGCCTATGGAAGGCTCTTCATCAGGGCGGCGACGTGCCAGTCGATCAGCCGATCCCGATCGACCCAGGGGAAGCCGCACCGGGCGAGAAGCAGGGACACCAGTCCATGCATCGCCGCCCACAGGCTTTGGGAGGCGACCTCGAGGTCGGGGTGGTCCGCACCCAACCGCGCCGCCAGGGTGCGCCGCAGCACGCCGAAGGCGTCGATGCCGGGCTTCTTGTCGGGGGTGTCCGGCGCATCCTCTTTCTCGGTGGGGTCGTGCAGGCCCTCGAGCATGAAGGCGATGCGATAGGCGTCCGGCTGCTCGAGCCCAAAGCGGATGTAGACGCGGATCATCCGCTCCACCGGATCGCCCTCATCGCTCAGTCTGGCTTCGGCGCTGAAGGTCAGCTTTGCGAACGCGCGCTCGCAGACCTCGTCGAGCAGGTCCGATCGCCTGGGGAAATAGGCGTAGAGGGAGGGCTGGGAGATGCCCACGGCCTCCGCGATATGGCGGGTGGAGACGCTCTGCACGCCGCGTGCGGCGAACAGACGCTCGGCGTGTTCGAGAATCTCTTCGCGCCGCTCGCCGCCCTGGCCCTTGGCCTTGCGGGCGGAACGGCCCGGGGCGGCCGCCACGGTCGAGCCTGCTTCCATGGAGCTTGACATCATCGATGATCTATCACTGATTACCTATCACCGATAGGAGATGCTCGGTGGTCCGTTTTCCAGCCGTGGCGACCGCCGCCGCCTTCACACTCGCCGTAACATGCACGCTTGCCGGGTGCGGCGCCAAGTCCTCCGCGCCCGCGGTGCACGATCGCCCCGCGACCCCGGTCCAGGCGGCCGCCGCGCAGGCGCCGGGCGGCCGGGTGACGATCGAGGCCGCCGGCTCGCTTCGCCGTCTGCGGGAAAGCGCCCTGTCCTTCCGCATCCCCGGCGTGATGACCCGGCTCTTCGTAGACGAGGGCGATAACGTGCGCGCGGGCCAGGTGGTGGCGACCCTCGACCCTGCCGGTGTCGACGCCCGCCTGCGCGCCGCCGCCGCCGATCTCGACCGCGCCCGCCGCGATGTGGAACGCTTCGCCCCCCTGGTGGAGAAGGGCGCCATCAGCCGCGAACAGCTCGACAACCAGCGCACCGCGCTGTCCAGCGCGAAGGCCGCCTATGACAGCGCCGCCTTCGACCGCCGCTGGGCGGTGCTGCGCGCGCCCGCCTCGGGCGTCGTGCTGGTGCGCAGCGCGCAGGCGGGAGAGGTGCTGGCCGCCGGACAACCGGTGCTGACCATGGCCGACGCCGCCAGCCCCCTGGCGATCCGCGTCCCGCTGACCGACCGCGACGTGGCGGCGGTGCACCTCGGCCAGGCCGTGCAGGTCCGTCTCGACGCCCTGCCGGGCCAAGTCCTGGCGGGCCGCATCACCCGCATCGGTCAGCGCGCGCGCGTCGAAAGCGGACAGGTGGAGGTGGAGGCGACCATCGCCGCCGCGCCTGGCCTGCGCAGCGGCATGTTGGGCTCGCTGCGCCTTGAGACCGCCGCGCCGGCGGGGGGCTCGGCCGCCTATCTGCGCGTGCCGGCCGAGGCGATCCTGGAGGCTTCCGGCGCGCGGGCCGCGGTGCTGCGGCTGGATGGCGGCCTGCACGCGCGGCGCACGGCCGTCGGCTTCGGCGGCTTCGACGGCGACGACGCTTTGGTCCTGGGCCTGCAACCGGGCGAACGGGTGATCACCGCCGGCGCGGGCTATGTGTCCGACGGTGAAAAGGTCAGCGTCGTGGATCCGGCCAGCCTGGGCGCGCCGACCCCTTCGGCGGGAGCCGGCAAGTGAGGTTCAACCCGGCCGCCTTCTTCGTCCGCCGCTGGCAGTTCACCCTCGTCGCCTTCCTGCTTCTGGCGTTACTGGGGCTGAACGCCCTCAGCTCCATCCCCCGCGCCGAGGACCCGCATTTTCCCGTGCCGATCATGGTGGTGCGCGCGGTCCTGCCCGGCGCCTCCCCTACCGAGATGGAGCAGCTGGTCGCCAAGCCCATCGAGGACGCCATCAACGGACTGGACGATGTGAAAACCGTCCGCTCCACCAGCGTGGACAGCGTCTCCGTCGTCCGGGTGGAGTTCCTGTGGTCCGGCGATCCGGAGCGGCGCTACGACCAGGTGGTGCGCGAGGTGAACGCCCTGCGCGGCGCCTTGCCCGCCGGCATCACCCGCCTGGAGGTTCAGCGCGGCCGCACGACGGAGGTGGCCATCTTTCAGGTCGCACTGAGCTCCGACATCCTGCCGGACCGGCGGCTGGAAAAGGTGGCGCACCGGTTGCGCGACCAGCTCAACCGCATCGGCGGTATCCGCCAGGCCACCTATTGGGGCGCGCCGCAGACCGAGGCGCGGGTATCGCTCGACCTCGCCAAGCTCAGCCAGCTGAAACTGCCCGCCGCCGCCGTCGCCGACGCCCTGCGCGCCGCCGGGGTGGAGACGCCGGTGGGCACGGTCCATGCGGGCGATCGTCGCTTCAGCGTCAAGTCAGGCGGCGCCTTCCATGATCTCGACCGCATCGGCGGCATCGCCGTCGCCACGCAGGCGGGACAGGTCGTGCGGGTGCGCGACGTGGCCACGGTGAACTGGGCCTCCGACGAGCCCTCGCACGTCACCCGCTTCAACGGCCACCGCGCCCTGTTCGTCACCGCCACCCAGAAGGACGACGCGGACGTCGCGCAGATCTCCACCGCGGTGAACGCCAGCCTGGACCAGTTCGAGAAGACCCTGCCCGCCGGGGTCAGGCTGGAGCGCGGCTTCTTCCAGGCCGACAACGTCAAGCATCGGCTGGACCGGCTGTTCCGCGATTTCGGTCTGGCGCTGCTGCTGGTGTTGATCACCCTCCTGCCGCTCGGCCTGCGCGCCGGGGCGGTGGTCATGGTGTCGATCCCGCTTTCCCTGCTGATCGGCCTGTCGCTGGTGCAGGCGCTGGGCTTCAGCCTGAACCAGCTTTCCATCTCCGGCTTCGTCCTGTCGCTCGGGCTACTGGTGGACGATTCCATCGTGGTGGTGGAGAATATCTCGCGGCGCCTGCGCGGGGGCGAGGACCGCACTACCGCCGCCGTCAACGGGGCGGGGCAGATCACCCTGGCGGTGATCGGCTGCACCGGCTGCCTCATGCTGGCCTTCCTGCCACTGATGGCCCTGCCGGGCGGATCGGGGGCCTATATCAAGTCGCTGCCGGTGACGGTGCTCTGCACCATCGCCGCCTCGTTCGTGGTGTCGCTGACCATCGTGCCGTTCCTGGCCAGCCGGATGCTGAGCCGGCACGAGCCCCCGGAGGGCAACGCCATCCTGCAGCGGGTGGATCGCATGATCCACGGCGGCTACCGGCCGCTGCTGCACCGCGCCATGGCCGCGCCGTGGGCGACGCTCGCGATCATGCTGCTCATCGTGCTGACCACCGTTCCGATGACCAAGGCCATCGGCACCAGCCTGTTCCCCGCCGCGGAGACCCCACAGTTCCTGATCAAGGTAGAGAATCCCGACGGTGCGGCCTTGGCCGAGACCGCCCGTGCGCTGAAGTTCGCCGAAGACCGCGTGCGCCGCCTCCCGGAGGTGAAGTGGGTCGCCGCCAATCTCGGCCGCGGCAACCCGCAGATCTTCTATAACCAGACCCAGCATGAAGCCGACCCGACATTCGGTGAGCTCTATGTCTCGCTGAAGGACTGGACGCCCGGCGAGAGCGACCGGCTGGTGGACAAGCTCCGCGAGGACCTTCGCCGCTATCCCGGGCCCAGGATCAGCGTCGTCACCTTCGAGAACGGGCCGCCGTTGGAGGCGCCCATCGCCGTGCGCTTCACCGGGGAGAACCTGCAGGTGCTGAAGGGGCTGGCCGCCCGCGCCGAACAGATCCTGCGCGCCACGCCCGGCACGCGCGACGTCTCCAATCCCCTGCGCGTGGACCGTACCGACCTCGATCTCGGTGTGGACGAGGGCAAGGCCGCCGTGCTGGGCGTGCCCGCCGGCGCGCCCCGGCGGGTGGCCCGGCTGGCCCTGTCCGGCGACGACGCGGCCCGCTTCCGCGACGCCGACGGCGACGACTATCCGGTCCGGGTGCGTCTGCCGATGCAGCAGCGCAACGACCTCTCCGCCCTGTCGAACATCTACCTGCCCACCGCCAATGGACAGGCGACGCCCTTGGCCAGCGTGGCGACGCCGACCCTGACCTCCAGCCCCGCCCGCGTCGAACGCTATCAGCGCGAGCGGGCCGTCACGGTCACCGCCTATGTGGAGACGGGCAAGCTCACCTCGGCGGTCACCCGGGACGCCGTCGCCCGGCTCAATCGCGAACTGGCCTTGCCGCCGGGCTACGGCTCTTCCCTCGGCGGGCAGGCCGAGGCGCAGTCGGAGAGTTTCGCCGGCATGGGCGCGGCGGTGATCACCGCCGTGCTCGGCATCATGGCCGTACTGGTGCTGGAGTTCGGCCGCTTCAAGACCGCCATCGTCGTGGCCGGCATCATCCCGCTCGGCGTCTTCGGCGCTATCGCCGCCCTCTGGGTGACGGGCAACTCCCTCTCCTTTACCGCCGTGATCGGCGTGATCGCCCTCATCGGCATCGAGATCAAGAACTCCATCCTGCTGGTCGATTTCACCGAGCAGATGCGGCGGGACGGCATGGGCCTGCGCGAGGCCATCGAGCGGGCGGGGGAGGTGCGCTTCCTGCCGGTGCTGCTGACCTCCGTCACGGCGATCTTCGGCCTTCTGCCGCTCGCCTTCGAGCATTCCGGCCTGTATTCGCCGCTATCCATCGCCATCATCGGCGGGCTGGTCGCCTCGACCCTGCTGTCGCGGATCGCCACGCCGGTGATGTACCTGCTGGTGTCCCGGGGCGACCGCGAGGCCGCCGTTTCGCCGGAGGCCCTGCCGACGGGAGCGCCGGCATGAGCCCGGCCCGCATGGTCCTGCCGGTCGCTATGCTCGCCCTGGCCGGATGCGCGGCGGTCGGACCCAACTACACCGCCCCGACCGCGCCGATCGCGCCGGCCTTCCGCAACCTTCCGGCCGGGCCGGCGAGCGCTCTGGCCGGCGCCGAAGCCTGGTGGACCGGCTTCAACGATCCCCTGCTGAACCAGATGGTCGACGAGGCGCTGTCGCAGAACCTGGACATTCAGGCCGCCGCCGCCCGCCTGACCCAGGCCCGCGCCGCCGCCCGCGGCGCCGGCGCGGCGCTCCTCCCCGCCGGCCAGCTGCAGCTCGACGCCAGCCGCGCGCACCAGTCCCTGGTGGGCAGCAACGCCCAGGCCGCCGCCTTCCAGCGCGACGTGAACCTGTTCGACGCGGGGGTCGGCGCCAGCTGGGAGGTCGACCTGTTCGGCGCGCTTCGCCGGGGGGCCGAGGCCGCGCGGGCCGATGCGGGCGCGGCGCAGGCCGGGCTGGCCGCCGCGCGCCTCGCCATCGCCGCGGAAACCGCCGACGCCTATCTCCAGCTTCGCGGCTTTCAGTCCCGCCTCGCCCTCGCCGAGCGTCGGGTGCGGGACGATGAGCGCGTGGCGGCGCTGACCGGCCTGTTGTTTGAAGCGGGCCACGCGCCCAGCCTGCAGCGCGACCAGGCCGAGGCCGTACTGGCCCAGGCCCAGGCCACCCCGCCCCTGCTCCGTGCCGGTGTGGAGGCGGAGTTGAACCGTCTGGCCGTACTGTGCGGGCGGCCGCCCGAAACCGAACGCTCCGCCCTGGCCGCCGATCGCCCCGTGCCGCCGCTCCCGCCCATTCCCGGCGACGTCACCCCCGGCGACCTGCTGCGCCGGCGGCCGGATGTGGCGGCGGCGGAACGCCGGCTGGCGGCGGCCAATGCGCGGATCGGCGTGGCCGTGGCCGACTACTATCCGAGGATCGACCTGCAGGCGCTGGTCGGCTTCCAGTCGCTGACCGCCGGCAAGCTGTTCACCGGCGATGCCGGTCTGGCCCAGGCGACCGCCGGTCTGAAGTGGCGGCTGTTCGATTTCGGCCGGGTGGACGCGGAGGTCGCCGCCGCGCGCGGCGCCCGCGCGGAGGCGCTGGCCAATTGGCGCCAGACCGTGCTCGGCGCGGCGGAGGAGGTGGAGAACGCCCTCAGTCAGCTCACCCAGCGCGACGCCCAGCTTACGCGGCTGCAGGCCGCCTCCCTCGCCCTCGAACACGCCCGCGACGCCTCGCAGGCGGGCTATGAGCGCGGCGCCGTCTCCCTGCTCGACGTGATCGACACCGAGCGCCAGCTGCTGGAAACCCAGGACGCCGCCGCCGACGTAAACGCCCAGCGCGCCCGCGCCCTCGTCGCCCTCCACCGCGCCCTCGGCGGCTGAACCGGCCAAAGGCGGCCCCGAAGGCTTGACCGAACCCAGATCATGATCTGTGATCACGTTTCCATTAGGGGCCGGAGCATGACATTGACAGCCATAGCGTCGTCCTTGGTCGCTGCGTTTATCCTGGCCTTGACGGGGGCCATCCCGGCCAACGCTACGAGCCCAGCTCCGGTCGCGAAATGGACGCCGGACGGGCCGATGGACGGGGGCAACGACCGCGGCAACTTCTTCGATCAGGTGCGTATCGTCGAGCGCGGAGATCGCGTTCGCGCCTTGCCCGTCGCCGCCAAACAGATCGCGCCGACCTACATATCGCAGGGCAAGACCGTCACCGTCGACGACTACATGAAGGCGTACAACGTCTCCGGCGTGATGGTCCTGAAGGATGGGCGGATCGTCCTCGAACGCTATGCCCAGGGCCGCCAGCCGACCGATCGTTGGGTGTCGCAATCGGTGGCCAAGTCGGTGACGTCGTTGCTCTACGGCGCCGCGTTGCAGGACCGGAAACTGAAGCTCGAAGACACGGTCGAAAGGTACGTCCCCGAACTGATGGGCTCGGCGTATCAGGGGGTCACCGTCCGCCAGCTCCTCACCATGAGTTCAGGCGTCAAGTGGGAGGAGGCCTATACCGGAAGCGCCTCCGACCTCTCGAAATACTATCGCGCCGCCGCTACCGGCGACCCGGTGATCGACTTCCAGAAGACGCTGCCGCGCGCCCAGCCGCCGGGGTCCAGCTTCCACTACGACACGGCGGAGACCCATCTCGCCGGGTTCGTCCTGTCGCGCGCGGTCGGGATGCCGGTGGCGCAATACCTTTCGGAAAAAATCTGGAAGCCGTTCGGCATGGAACGGGACGCGGCTTGGCGCGTGGACCACCAGGGACGGGAGTTCACCGGCTGCTGCCTGTTCATGACCCTCGCCGACTATGCGCGGCTCGGTCAGTTCGTGCTGGAAGACGGCGTCGCGAACGGCAAGCGCATCACCGCGCCAGGATGGATCGCCGAATCGACGAAGCGCCAGATCGACAACGGCCGCGCCCCGCCGGCCGGGTACGGCTATTTCTGGTGGATCGGACCGGAGGCCTTCGAGGCTTCCGGCATCTTCGGCCAGTCTATCCTGATCTGGCCCAAGGAGCAGATCGTCATCGCCATCAACTCGCAGTGGCCAAGGCCGGACGGCAAGGAACTGTTCGACGGGCTCATCGCGTTTCAGCGCGCCGTGCGCGAGGCGGTGATCGCGGACGAGGCCGCCGCAGGTCATCGCTGACCGCGCCCTTTCGCAGTCTTCGCCATCCCCGTCTCAGCGCGGCGCCGTCAGGGGGTGAACGCGGCCGTTCATGTAGAGGTGGGTGGCGCGGCCCGCCGCCGCGACATCCAGAAACAGCAGGCGCAGGGCATCGGCCGCGTCGCCCACCGCGTAGGCCTGCCCACCGAGCGGGCGCATCGGCTGCGGCATCCGATCGTATCCCGGCGCGAACAAGGCGTCGGGATCGGCGCGGATTATGCCGCCGGTTTCGATATCCTCCACCTCCCAAGCCAAATGCAGGCGTTCATAGCGGCCGCCACAGGCGATCTTCACCTCCGGCTTGGCCTCCGGTTCCGCCGGCCGGACGCCGAGTCGGTCGGCGATTACCGCTTCGGCCAAGGCGAAGAGCAGCGGGCCGGCGCGGTTCGAGGCGCCGGCGGCGGCGATGGCGAAATCATGCCGCGGGGCCAGCAGCAGCAACGCCTGCTGGCCCACGGTGTCGCCGTCGTGACTGACCAGCGTCAAATCGCCCCATCGGTGCACCGCCCAGCCGAGGCCGCGTCCGACGGCGCTTCGCCTGGAGAGCACGGGGACCGACACGCCCGGCTCCTGCATCCGTTGCTTCCAGTCCAGGCCGAGTACGCGATCGTCCCGGTCCAGATGCAGGCGGGCGAACTTCAGCACATCGGGCAGCGCCGCCACTACGCCGCCGACGCCAGGGCTGAGGTCGATCCAGCGCCAGCGGGGGCCACGGAACCCGTCTTCGCCGGCGCGCTTCACATGGCCCAGCGCCAGTCGGTGCGCCACGGCCCGGTCGAGCCGCACCTCGGTGCGGGATGCTTCGATGGGGTGCAGCAGGCGGCGGTGCAGCAAATCGCCGAAGGCCTCGCCGGCGATTGTCGAGATCAGCGCTTCGAGCAGGCCATAACCCGGATTGGAATAGCTGTACGCCGTTCCCGGCGGAAGCACGTGGCGGACATCGCCAAGGGCGTCTAGAAAGGCGTCCGCCGCTCCTGCCTCCCCCTCGGCGTGAAAATAGCGATCCGCATCCAGGCCGGAGGTGTGGGTCAACAGTTGGCGCGCGGTGATGCCTTCCGCGAGGTCCGGCTCGGCGGTGGCGAGGCGGCCGCCGGCCAGATAGCGCGACACGGGCGCGTCCAGGTCCAGCCGCCCTTCCGCCGCGAGCATCGCCGCCAGCGTGGCGGTATAAATCTTCGAGACCGAACCGATCTGCCACAGCGTGTCGGCGGTGGCCGGCTCGCCGGTGGCCACGTTCCTGAGTCCGGCCGCGGCGGCGATGGATTCCGCGCCGTGCATCACGGCCACCGCGGCGCCGGGCACGTCGCCGGATGCGAGGACGTCGGCAAGGTGCGCCTCCAGGGCCGGCTGGTAGGACGCGAGCGTCATGGACGCGTCCGGGGATAGCTGACGGCGCGGTTCGGCGGGGCGCCGTCTCCGAACGGCCACATGCCCGCGTCCAGATTGCGGTAGGCGAACGAGCGCAGGTTCAGCGAAGCAGCGCCGGGACTGTCCACCCGCACGATCTCGCCTGCGATCTTCTGAAAGCCGCCGACGAAGTGCTGCATCGATTTCACCAGCAGGACGCGCTTGGCTTTCGCATCGATGCCGAACTGCTGGAAACCGCGGCGGTGATAGCACTGGCAGCGCACGCTGGTGAGCACCAGGTCGAAGGCGGCGCCCGTGCGCACCACCGCCACATCGCCCAGCGCCAGCCGCTCACTGCCCGCGCCCAGAATGGCGCCGCGCTCGAGATGGCGCACCTCTACATCGAGATCCAGCGGCGGGCCCGAACGGGCGCTGGCCTTGCCGCCCACGCGCAGCGGCATCCGCGCCCCGACGCCCGCCGCCATGGCGATCTGGACGGCGATGGGGTCGAAGACGAAGGCCGCAGCGGCGTCCGCGATCCCGGCTTCGATCAGCGGGCCGAGCACGAGCGTGGAGTCGCCGGGGGCGCCGCCGCCCACGTTGTCGGCGGTATCGGCCAGAACGAGGGGACCCGGGCCGGTCCAGGCGCGGGCCCGCGCCACGGCTTCCTCGGCCGTCACAAACGCGCCCGTGGTGCGGCCCCGTGTTTCGATCACCGCGCGGCCGATCCGCGCCGCCACGGCCTCGCCCAGGGCCGCGTCGCCGTCGGTATAGACCAGCAGTCTGGCGCCGGCCTGCGGCACATCTCCCCACGGGAAACCGTGCGCCAGGCAAACCGACAGCACGCCGGGCTCGGCCTCCGCCTGCCGCATCAGGGCGACCAGACCGGCCGAAGGCTCCAGGGTCGTGAAAAACATGGTGAGCATCCGGCAGTCGTACACCGAGGCCAGAGGCCGCACGCGCCCTACTGCTGTGTCGATCACGATCCGCCAGAGTTCCTCCGCCCGCTCGAAACTGTCGCTGTGCGGATATTCCTTGAAGGCGATCAGCACGTCGGCGGCTAAGAGCATGGCCTCGGTGAGGTGGCAATGCGGATCGAGCAATGCGCCCACCACGCAGGTGGGTCCGACACATTGGCGAATCCGCGCGAGCAATTCCCCCTCGCAGTCGAGGCAGCCGTCGGCGACCATGGCCCCGTGCAGGTTCAGGAGCACGGCGTCCACCGGACCCGCCTCCACGAGGTCGGCCAGCAGCCGATCGCGCAATCTCCGCCAGGTCTCCCCATTGACGAGTCCGCCGGGCTCGGCGCCGGCGCACAGGCCTTCGACCAGATCCCAGCCGTTCCCCGCGCACTCACGCCGGGCCGGGGCGAACACACTGGTATAGAGGCCTAGCTGTCGCGGAAGCGCGCCGGCCGCGAAATACTGATGCGAGAAGTCCTCATCGCCCGATCGCCACGGCGAAAACGTGTTGGTCTCGGTCTGAAGGCTGGCGCAAAAAATCCGCACGGTGAAACTCCTGACGACCCTGGAACAATGCATCGGCGACGGTCCGGCTTCACCCCGTCTCGTCGAAGGTCAGGGTCTGGATGGCCGGCGCCGGGCCGGGGGTCAGCGTAACCTCGCCGGCGAGCACGCCGCGTTCGCAGGCGAGGTAGAAGCGTCCCGCCAGGGCGTGTCGCGCCTCGATGCGATCCAGCCGTCCCGGTCCGTACCGCGCCTTGAGCGTGTGCAGGAGGCCGTTGCGTTCAGCCGCCGGCGCATCGAGCAGCAGGTTCTCGGCGAGCGGCGCGGCGCGCCTCACCTCGCCGGCTTCATAGGCCGCGACCACGCCGGCGATGGCGGTATCGAGCGCCGCGGACGCCGACCATCCGCGCCGTCGCCATACCCCTGACGCCTGCAACGCCAGGGCGGTCGCGATATTGGCCCGATCCGCTGGCGCATACGTGCGATTGGCGAAGGCAAAAAGGCCCAGACCCGTCTCCGGCGACACCAGCACATGTGAGCCGTAGCCCGGCAGGCCGCCGAGGTGGTGCAGATAGCGGCCGAGAACCGGGTCCGCCGTACTCATCATGCCATAGCCATAGGCGCTGGCGAGCGGGGCCGGCGCTTCGCCCGTTTCGCGCGTGCGCGCGGGCAGGGGCAGGCCGTGCGACTGGCCAAGCTCGCGGATCGTCGCCCGCTTCACCGGCCCGCGCTCGGGATCGTCGCGCGGCGGCCAGGCGGAAACCAGCAGCGCAACATAGCGCGCATAGTCGTTGGCGGTGGTGACCAGGCCGCCCATGGCCCCGAACTCCCCGTCGGGCTCGGCCCGCTGCGCCGTCCAGCCGCCCTCCGCCCACCGATAGCCGACGGCGCGGTCGCGTTCGGGCACGGCGTAGAGGTCGAACGTGGTGGAAGCCATCCCGAGCGGCCCGAACAGCGCCTCGCGCAGGAACTGCTGGTAGGGCATTCGAGTGACGTTTGTGATCGCCCGGCCAAGCAGGGCATAGCCGAGGTTGCTGTATTCGAACGCAACACCCGGCGGCTGGGCATAGAGACCGCCGTTGCCGATCATGCGGGTGAAGTCTTCCGGGCTTATTCCAAGCTGGCGATCGCCCCAGGGATCGTCGGTTACAAAGCCCGCGACATGATTCAGCAGATCGCGCAGGGAAACCTCCCGGCTGTCGGCTGTCGGCGGCGGGACTTTCGCGAACTCTGGCACGTGAGACCGCACGGCGTCGTCCAGGCGCAGGTCGCCTGTGTCGCGCAACATCAGCAGACCGAGCGCGGTGATGTTCTTGGTCATCGAGGCGATGCGGAAGCGCGTGTCCGGTCGCGCCGGCCGGCCCGCGCCGATGTTCGCCAGCCCGTGGGCGACGGCGTGGACCAGTCCCTCGGCGTCCACCACGCCGGCGACGAGACCGGGCGCGTGCTCGGCCTGCGCGAAGCCCCTGTAGATGTCATCCACGGCGCCGAACTGGCTCATCACTTAAGCTCCTTGGTCATGGCTTTCCCGCACGGACGCCTCAACCGGATTCAAGGCGGCGCGGGCGAGCGTTTGAGCCTCGAGCAGATGCCGCTTGGCCCAGGCCACGAAGCGGCGCACGGCGATGGAGTCCGAGCCGGGTCCCCTGCCCACGATCCGGTAGAAGGCGCCGGGCGCGACCTTGGCGGACGCCGCCACCAGCGCTCCGGACTGGAGGCGTGCACTGGCCAGCGCCAGGCGCCCCATGGCCACCCCGCGTCCGGCCGAAGCCGCGTCATACGCCAGGGCGGCGAGATTGAAGCGCTGGTCGCGCTGCACCGGGAACGGCCACGGCCCGGCGTCTTCCTCCCAACTGCGCCACTCGACATCCTCGCTCGCGCCGATCCAGGGCGTGTCGTCGTGGAGGCGCACGATCGGCCCCCCGCCGTCGGCGAGGTATCCAGGTGCGCATACGGGCGCGATCTCTTCGGGCGCCACCATCAGGTCGGTAAGGCCGGGCAAGGGCGCCGGCGCGTAGCGGATGCCGATGTCGAGGCCTTCGTCCGACACCCGCGCGGCGGTGAGGGGAGACTGGTCCGCATAGATCACCAGATCGACGTCGGGGTGTTCCAGATAGAAGGCGTCGAGGGCGGGGACCAGCCATTCGCTGGCGAGCGAAGGGGTGCAGTTGATCCGCACCGTGTGGCCGCGGCCGGGCTTCAACCCGCCGACGGCTTCGGAAATCTGGTCCAGGGCCTCATGCACCGCGGCCGCAAGCGGCTCTCCCCGTTGGGTCAAGGTCAGGCCTTCGTGGCTGCGCACGAACAGCGCACAGCCCAGGCGCGCTTCCAGGCGGGCGATCCGCTGGCTGACCGCGCCCTGCGAGATGCCGATCCTGCGGCCCGCCGCCGCCATGCCGCCCGCCCGCACCACCTGGTCGAAGATGTGCAGATCGGAGAGCAGTTGCGGGTCCAGCCTGCGTCCCGTTCGTTCGGATCGTTCGCCCACGCCCTGCGTCATCATCCCCAACGCTCCGATCAGTCCGACGCCAGAAGCGCCTCGAACTCCGCATCGGGCAGCATCGAACCCCCCGTTGTCCAGACCACGTGGACCGCGCCCGACGGCCAGGGCCGCCCGCCGGCGCGGCGATGGGCACGGATGAATGGTTCGACGGCGGCGAACCCGGCGGCGGCGCTGGGTTCCAGCCGGAGGCCGCGCTCCCGATGGGCGCAGCGCACCCAGTCGAGCATGTCCCGATCAGGGATCGCTACCGCCGCGTCGACAGCGCCACCGACCAGGTCCAGCACCATCTGGGAAGCCTTGGGCACCGCCAGCCCGTCGGCTATGGTGCGGTTGTCCAGCCCCACCTCATAGACGGACGTGGCGTGGCCGCCTCGGGCCAGGGCGGTCAGGACGCAGGCCGATGCCGTCGGCTCCGCCCACACCACCGATACGTGACGGCCGAACAGGGTCTTCAGACCGGCGGTCACGCCTCCGGGGGCGCCGCCGACTCCGCAGGGCAGATAGACCACGAGCGGGCGGCTCGGGCCGATCTCGGCGCCGCGGGCGGCGAGTTGAAGGGCGAGTTCGCCCGCAGCCGGCGCATAGCCTAGAAAGAGGCGCCGGCTCCGCTCGTCATCGACGAAATAGGCGCCGTCGCGATCGGCGCATCGGCGCGCCGCGGCGACCGTCTCGCTGTAGTCGCCGTCGTGCTCGACCACCCTGGCGCCGAGACCGATCAGCCGGGCCTTCTTCCAGGCCTTGGCGTCTCGCGACATGTGAATTTCGGCCTCGGCGCCGAAGCTTCGCGCGAACCGGCCGATGCAGAAGCCGAGGTTGCCGGTGCTCGCCACCACGACCTTGTGGCGGGCAAGGTGCGCCCGCCCTTGCGAGGCGGTGAGGCGCATTCGCCACGCCGCGTCGTCCGTGACGCCCTCGGCGCACGCCAGATCCTCGATCCAGCAGAGGATTTCGTGCAGGCCGCCCCGCGCCTTTACGGTGCCGGTGACGGGCAGCCGATGATCCGCCTTGATCAGCAGATCGGGCATGTCGGTCCCGGAGGAGGGCCATTCGACAAGCGGCGAGACGACGCGTCCGTCCCACGCGGCCTCGGGCAATAGCTCGGCCAGCAAGGGCGCGAACCGCTCGAACCGGGCGCGTGCGTCCTCGATTTCCGAGGCCGCGACACCGATGGCCGGCTCGCCACGAGGCTCGGGCGGCAGCCAGACGGCGCACTCCCCCCGGCGCAAAAGCGCGAGCGGATCGCCGGGCCGCGCGCCTTCGACCGAGTGGATCGACTCTGCCTCCATGCCCACGCCCCATTCACTCCACACCCCGGATGGATCGAATAGAAACGACCTCGGCGGCTTTCGGGTATTGCGATTTCTAATGCGCTGATTAGGGCGCAGCCAGCCGCCCGTCTTCCCCCAGCTAATGGCGCCATTAGCAAACAGTGTCTGCGGTGCACCGTCCGGGGCGCCTAAGCTCTGGCGATGAAGTCCCGAGCGTCGTCGGTCGGGGGCTGGCGGAAACGGACGCCCGAGGGAGGCGACCGGCCAATCCCACCGCTGCGTGAGCTCAAGACTCAGCGAAGGGGGCGATAAGATGTGCAAGCGTTGGTTGCTGGCTACGGCGAGCCTGGTGATCGCGACGTCTTTCGCGGTCGCGACGCACGCCCAGACCGCCAAGCCCGACAGTTCCGGGGCCGCCGACGAGATCGTCGTGACCGGCTCGCGCCTGCGGACAACCGCGGACACCACACCCGCGCCGGTCACCACCGTGACGAACCAAGCGATCCAGCAATCCGGGATCGACAATATCGGCAACATCCTGCGTGAGACCGGACCCGTAGGACCGGGCGTCAGCGACCGCAACACGCAGAACTTCTTCGGGGTGGCCGGGCTGAACCTCATCGACCTGCGCCGGCTTGGCTATAATCGCACGCTCGTGCTGGTGAATGGCCGTCGCCAGGTTCCCGGCGACATCGGCACCAATGCGGTCGATCTCAACACCATTCCCGCGCCGCTGGTCGATCACGTGGAGATCCTGACCGGCGGGTCCTCGGCGGTCTACGGCGCTGACGCCGTATCGGGGGTCGTCAACATCATCCTCAAGAACAGGTTCGACGGCGTGGAGCTGCGGGCCCGCGGCGGGGTCACCGCACGCGGCGACGCCGCCTCGGAGGGTCTGACCCTGACGGCGGGCGAAGGTTTCGCCGAGGGCCGTGGGCAGGTCATGGTGAGCGGGTTTTACGACAATGTGAACGGCGTGCGCGCGTCTCAGCGGAAGTATGCGTCGAACCTCCTCGGCACGCTGGACAACCCGGCGATCTACATCGGCGGAAAGACGCCCGGCCCGAATGTTCCGCTCGTCGTCACCACCCGGCCGATCGGCTATGTGGGCTCGACCTCGGCCGGCGTGATCAACCTGGTCCCCTTCGGCGCTCCCCTGGCGTTTACGGTGCTTCCCGGCGGCGGGGGTGTAAGGCCCTATGACTATGGCGCGCTGGGCCAGGACCTGTTCGGTATCCAGGTCGGCGGCGACGGCGGCACGTTCCAGAAATACGACAACCTTTCACTGCCCACCGAACGGGCCGGCCTCGCAGCCAATTTCAGTTACGACCTGACGGCGCATGTGCAGGTCTTTCTGGAAGCGCGCTTCACCGACACGCACGTGGAATCGCGCTGGCAACCGACCGCGGACTTTGAGTTCGGTCCCGAGGCGATCAAGATCACCAACCCTTATGTCCCGGCCGACCTGCGGGCGATCCTGGCTCCGATCACGCCGATCTTCCCTTACGAGAAGGTCTACGACGAATTCGGTCCCCGAGGCGGCGACAGCGACCGGACCATGCAGCAATACACCGCCGGCCTCCGCGGCGACATCGGCCGCTTCAAGTACGAGGCCTTCGCCGGCTACGGCCTTACGCAACTGCGCACGCAATACCTGAACGGACGGCAGCAGGACCGTTTCCTGGAGTCGATCGACGTCATCCTGCTGAACGGACAGCCCGCCTGCGCCGACCCCGCCGCCCGCGCGCGCGGTTGCCAGCCGCTTAACGTCTTCAACCCGTCGTCGACGCCGGCCGGCATCGCCTACAGCCGCGTCTCTCCGGTCGACCGCTGGAAAAACGATCTGGCGATGGTGGGGGCCAATATCTCGGGCGACGCCTTCAACCTGCCGGCGGGTCCGGTGGGCGTCTCCCTGGGGGTGGAGGCCCGGCGCAACCATACGCGCGCGGACCCCGATCCGCTTACGGTGGAAGGGCGCGTGCAGCTCAACATCGAGCAGCCCTCCGCGGGCGCGGTGTCCGTAGGCGAAGCGTTCGGCGAGTTGCGCGTGCCCATCCTGAAGGACCTGCCGCTGGTTTATGAACTGACGGCTCAGGGCGCCTACCGGGTCTCCGACTACGACACCAGTGGAACCACCGATACATGGAACCTCGGGGGCACCTGGTCACCTTGGAAATCGCTCCGTTTCAGGCTCATGCGGTCCCACGCGGTCCGCGCGCCCGACGCCGACGAGCTGTTCTCGCCGCAGAACACCGCCTTCTTCAATCTAAACGATCCCTGCAGCGCCGAGAACATCGGCCAGAACGCCACCCGCGCGGCCAACTGCAAGGCGCTGGGCGTTCTGGCGGGGTTTGTGCAGACGACGGGCAGCAAGGCCGTGGTCACCGGCGGCAACCCAAACCTGAGGCCGGAAACCGCCAATACCTGGACCGGGGGCCTGACCTTCGCGCCAACCTTCGTCAAAGGGCTGCGGGCGACGATCGACTACTACAGCATCGATCTCACCCAAGCGATCCAGCCGACCGACTCCGGGACCATCCTCACCAACTGCACCGATACGGCCATCGCGCCGGCGAGCAATCCGTTCTGCCAGGCGATCAAGCGGGCGGTGAGTTTCCAGCTGCTGAGCGTGACCTCGATCCAGCAGAACGTCGGCAAGTTGAGCACCGAGGGCGTGGACTTCAGCCTGGACTACGCCCTGCCGTTGCAGCGGTTGGCGCTGTGGCTGCCCGGCGCCGTCAGCTTCAACGTCTCCGGGACCTATCTCAAGAAGCTGCGCATCTATCAGAACGCCGGCGATCCCAGCACCGAGTCGAAGGAGGAAGGCTTCCTGCCCAATCCCAAGTGGCAGATGCTCGGCGCCCTGACCTATACATGGAGGAAATGGGAGGTCACCTGGCGCACCCAATATCTCGGGAGTTCCAACATCCTCACCAGCACGCTCGTGCAGAACCCCGCACCCTCCTATCTTTTCGATCATGGAACGACGGGGGCGAAATACTTCTCCGACCTGTCCGTCGCCTACGACCTGACCCGTCACGCCAACCTGCGTGTCAATGTAAACGACATCTTCGACGAAATACCGCCCCAGCGCGGCTCGTCCGGGTTCGCTATTTTCCAGGGTCGCGATCGCGGCGACCTCTATCCCAACCTTGGACGGAGCTTTTCAGCGGTGCTGACCTATCGTTTCTGACCACGGACGTCGCGCGGTGGACGTGGGTCCATACCCTGGCCGCGTCCATGCTGCGTTGCGCCCGCCCTTTTGTTGTGATGCCATGCTGTGATGATCGAGCGCGACGGCAGCGATCGAACGGGTCGGAAGCCCCTGCTGCGGATCCGCGAACTCAGCGTGGGTTATGCCGGTCATCTCGGCGTCACTGAAGTGGTACGGGGAGTATCGCTCGACCTGGCGCCGGGGGAGTGCCTCGGGGTCGTGGGCGAGAGCGGCTCCGGCAAAAGCCAGACCTTCCTGGCTCTGATGGGATTGTCAGGCGCCGGCGCCCGGGTTCGCGGGTCGGTCTGCCTGGAAGACCGGGAACTGATCGGGCTTCCCGAACGGGCGGTGAACCGACTACGCGGCGCGCGCATGGCTATGATCTTCCAGGACCCGTTGACCGCTCTGTCCCCGCATGTCCGCGTGGGGACGCAGATTGCCGAAAGCCTCATGAGGCATGGCGGTCTTTCGGCCGGCGACGCGCGCGTGGAGGCGCGCCGATGGCTCGACCGCGTCCGGATTCCCGACGCAGCAGCGCGCTATCGTCAGTATCCGCACGAACTGTCCGGCGGGATGCGCCAGCGCGTGATGATCGCCGCGGCCCTCGCCGCGCAGCCCAGGCTGCTCATCGCCGACGAACCGACCACGGCGCTCGACGTCACCGTGCAGGCGGAAATCCTCGATCTCCTGGACGAGTTGCGCAGGGACACCGGCTCGGCGCTCGTTCTCATCACGCACGACATGGGCGTGGTCGCGCGGCTAACCGACCGTATCTGCGTCATGCAGACCGGGCGAATCGTCGAGACCGGTGCGGCCGACCACATCCTGACCGCCCCGAGCGAGCCCTACACGCGCCGTCTGCTGGCCGCCGTCCCGCGCGTTTCCGGCGCCGGCCGGCCCGGCCGCGGGATTCTGGCGCCGGTGTCCCCGGACGCCGCGACAGTATTGAAGGTCGATGAGTTGAAGGTCGTGTTCCGGATCGGCCGATCCGTCCTGCGGCAAGGACGAGCGCTTGCGGCGGTCGATGGGGTGAGCTTCGCCGTCCGCGCCGGAGAGACCTTGGGTGTCGTCGGTGAGAGCGGCTCCGGAAAGTCCACGCTCTCGCGCGCGGCGTTGCGGCTCCTGCCTGCCGACGCGGGCGTGGTCACGCTGCTCGGCGAGCCGCTTTCGCCGCACGATCGCCATAGCCTGCAGCGGGCGCGGCGCGACCTGCAGATCGTGTTCCAGGACCCGCTGGGCAGCCTCGATCCTCGGCTCAGCGTCGGCCAGATCGTCGCCGAGCCGCTGCTCACCCACCGTCCCGGCCTGTTGAAAGGCGAGCGACGGGCGATCGTCGGTGAGTGGCTGGAGCATATCGGTCTGTCGCCCGACATCATGGGCCGCTATCCGCATCAGTTGTCGGGCGGCCAGGCGCAGCGCGTGGGGATCGCCCGCGCCATGGTGCTAGGACCGAGGCTGGTGGTCTGCGACGAGGCGGTCTCCGCCCTCGATGTGTCGATCCGCGCCCAGGTGGTGGACCTCCTCATCGCGCTGCAGGCGCGTATGGGGATGGCCATGCTGTTCATCAGCCATGACCTGGCGGTGGTGCGCGAGGTCAGTCACCGCATTCTGGTGATGCGGGCGGGCCGGGTGGTGGAGGAGGGCGCCACCAAGGCCGTGTTGGGCGATCCGCGCCATGCCTATACCCGCACCCTTCTTGCCTCGGTTCTGGAGCCCGACCCGGCGGAGCGTCATGGTCGCCGCCGCCTGCCGGCCGAACCCGCTTCGGAGGTGACCGGCGGACTCGTCGATGTCGGCGCCGGACACCGTGTGGCGGCGGCCGGCGGCCGGCCGTGATCGGGTTTGTCCTCAGGCGTCTCCTGGTCGGGGTCCCGACCGTGCTCGCCGTCATCGTGGTCAGCTTCCTGATGATGCACGCGGCGCCCGGATCGCCGTTCACCTCGGCGCGCAAGCTGCCGCTGGAAGTCGAACGCGGTCTGCGTGCCCGCTATGGGCTCGATCGGCCGCTGCCGGAGCAACTCCTCCGCTACGTCGTCGGCGTGGCGCACGGCGACCTCGGCCCCTCGCTGAAATATACCGACAAGACCGCCGCCGGGCTGATCGGCGAGGGGCTGCCGACCAGTCTCACGCTCGGGACGCTAGCGCTGGCGATCGGAACGGCCGTCGGAACGGCGCTCGGGGTCCTGGCGGCGCTTCGGCGGGGCGGCGTCGCGGACCGGGCGGCCACGCTCGCGGTGCTCGTGGGCATATCCCTGCCGACCTTCGTCACCGGCCCGCTTCTCGTCCTGCTCTTCGCGTCCTGGCTGGGCTGGCTACCCACTGCGGGAACCGGCGGCTGGCGCAACCTCGTCCTGCCCGTGACGGTGCTGAGCCTGCCGCTGCTCGCGGCGGTGTCGCGGCTTGCCCGCAACGGCATGATCGAGGCCTTACGATCGGACGCCATCCGTACCGCCCGGGCGAAGGGGCTGAGCCCGGCCCGCGTCGTGCTGGTCCACGCCCTTCCTCCGGCGCTCCTGCCGCTGGTCAGCTTCCTCGGACCCGCCGCGGCCGGCCTGCTCACCGGTTCGCTGGTGGTCGAGCAGTTGTTCGGCCTTCCCGGCATCGGACGGGCCTTCGTCACCAGCGCCCTGCAGCGGGACTATACGGTGGTGATGGGGGTGATCATTCTCTACGCCGTGCTGATCCTGGTGCTGAACCTGTTGGCGGACCTGCTTTACGCGGCGCTGGACCCACGGGTGCGGCTGTCATGACGGCGGCGCCCGAGACATCGGCGGTCCCTCTCGGCGAGGCGCCGCCGGCCGCCGCCTGGCGTCGCTTTCGGGCGAACCGCGCGGCGGTCGTCGCGCTCGTCGTCGTCGTCGCCTTGACCCTGTCGGCCCTGGTGGGACCGGCGCTTTGTCCGTTCGGCTATGCCGACGTGCACAAGGGCGACATCTGGGCGCCGCCGCTCACCGCCGGGCATCTGCTCGGCGCCGACCTGCTCGGCCGCGACCTCTTGGCCCGCCTGCTCCTGGGACTCAGAATTTCCCTGCTCGTCGGCCTTGTGGCCACCGGTGTGGCGCTGGTGATCGGCGTGCTCTACGGCGCGGCGGCGGGGCTTGTGGGCGGGCGCATCGACGATCTGATGATGCGGGTGGTGGATGTGCTCTACGCGCTGCCGTTCATCTTCTTCGTCATCCTGCTCACCGTCGTCTTCGGTCGCAGCCTGCTGCTCATCTTCGCGGCCATCGGCGCTGTCGAATGGCTGACCATGGCCCGGATCGTCCGCGGCCAGACCCTGACGCTCAAGGCGCGGGAATTCGTCCAGGCCGCCCAGGCGATCGGGGTCTCGCGGACCGCCATCCTGCGCCGGCATATCGTCCCCAACCTGGTGGGTCCGGTGGTGACCTATGTCACGCTGACGATTCCCAGCGTCATACTCGCGGAGAGCTTCCTGAGCTTCCTCGGCCTGGGCGTGCAGGACCCCCTCGCGTCCCTGGGATCGCTGGTCCTCGAAGGCGCGGCGCAGATGGAGGTGGCCTGGTGGCTGCTGGTCTTTCCGGCCGTGACCATGGCGGCCCTGCTGCTGTGCCTCAATCTGGTGGGCGAAGGGCTCCTGCAGGCGCTCGACGTCGGAGAGGATGGGCAATGAGGGGCGCGATCCTGGCCCTGATCGCCGGACTGGCGCTATTGGCCGGGTGCCGGCCGCCGAGCGACCTGCAGTGCCCGCGGAGCAAGGTCTGCCTTCGCGCCGGCAATCTGGCGGACCCGGGCACGCTCGACCCGGCGCATAGCTGGATCAAGCAGGAGCAGACCATCCTCGACGACCTGCTGGTCGGGCTCACCACCTTCGACGCGCGGGGCGAGGCGGTTCCGGGCATGGCGGAGAGTTGGACGGTCAGCCCGGACGGTCTGGTCTGGACCTTCCGGCTGCGCCAGGCGGAATGGTCCGACGGGGCGCCGGTCACCGCGGAGGACTTCGTCTTCTCGCTGCGGCGGCTGGTCGCTCCCGCCACCGGCGCGGCCTATGCCGTTCTCGCCTTCCCCCTGGTGAACGCCGAGGCGGTGAACCGTGGCCGGGCGCCGCCGGAGGCGCTGGGCATTCGCGCGCCGGACCCGCACACGGTGGAGATCCGCCTCTGGCATCCGACGCCCTACCTGCCAATGCTGCTGGCGCACTACGGGGTGCTGCCCGTCCCGGCCCACGCGGTGCGGCGGTGGGGCGACAAGTGGACCCTGCCCGGCCGCTATGTCTCCAACGGTCCGTACCGGCTGGTGTCCTGGCGGCTCGGCGACCGTATCGTGCTGGAGAAGAACGCTCGCTTCTACGACGCCCGGAACGTGTGCGTGGACAGGGTTGAATACTTTCCGACCTCGGACATCATTTCCGCCGAACGCCGCGTCAAGCGCGGCGAACTCGACATGAACTTCCCGATCGATTCGACGCGCCTCCCCTATCTGAGGCGCGACGGCGGCATGGCGGGATACGTCCACATCGCCCCCTGGACGGACATGAACTATCTGGTCTTCAACCTGAAGGATCGCATGTTTGGCGACATCCGCGTGCGCCAGGCGCTGGCCATGGCGATCGATCGGGAGTTCATCGCGCTTCGCCTGCTCGGCGGGGGCCAGGAGCCGACGGCGGCGCTGTCGCCGCCGTCCGTAGGGGGGTTGCCGGCCGCTCCGGACTGGGCCGCCGAGCCGCTGGCCGCGCGCCAGGCGCGCGCGCGCCAACTGCTCGCCCGGGCGGGCTATGGACCCGGCCATCCGCTGCGGTTCGAGATGAAGACGCCGGCCACCGGCCGCGGCATCTTCGTCGCGATCCAATCGGACTGGCGCGATATTGGCGTGCAGACCAGCCTGGCAAGCGAGGACGTGGCCGTCTACTTCAACGACCTGCAGCGCGGCGACTTCAAGGTCGGCTTCACCGACTACATCGCCGATTATCCGGACCCGCAGAACTTCCTCGACTCGCTGCGCAGCGATCGCGGCGCGGTGAACTATGGCGGCTACGCCAGTCCAGCCTACGACCGTCTGCTCGACCGGGCGCAGCAGGAGATCGACCACGATCGGCGCCTGCGCCTGTTGCAGGCGGCCGAGCGGCTGATGCTCGTCGACGCGCCCGTTGCGCCGCTTTACGTCAATCCGAGCCTGAACCTCGTCAACCCGGCGATTACCGGCTGGTTCGCCAATGTGAACGACGTGCATCCGATGCGGTGGCTCTGTCGGCGCGCACCCGCGAGCGTCACGCCGGGGACGCGACCGGTGTCCTGAACCGGGTATAGCCCCGCTCGCTGGGCGGTCCCGGGCTCACCCACGAGTCGATCTCGCGATGGTCGAGGGCGGAGATCATCGAGCCGGTGGTGAAGCCGATGCGTCCTGCCTCGCCGTCCGGAATGCGGCACACCGGGTTTTGTGGGTCGTCGCGAGACGAGAGCGCGGCCTGGATGTCTTCGATCCCGGGGCATCCGTCGCCAAGACGGTTCACCAGCGAGGTCAGGCGCGCCACGGAGTTGGTCCGTTCCTCCGGCGCCTCTGGCTCGCCCTGGCGCTCGCCAAGCGGATGGTTGGTATGCAGGACCCGTGACGGATCGGGCGCACGATATTCCACCACGCCGGTTGCCGACGCCTCGAACGAGCGGACGGCGCCGGGCTCGGCGATCACGTAGTGCTGGTTCGTGGCGTGCGGCATCCGCTGCACCAGGGCCGCGGCTTCGGACACGCTCCGGGTCTGGAGAAGGCGGCGGATGACGAACGCCACCGGGACCCCCTCGGGGGCGGCGGGAAGCTGGGGAAGCGAGTTGACACACACCCCGACGCCGGCGTCGTTGACACCCATCAACCCGATCATGCCCGCGGTGGTGAACACCAGCACACCCGGCGTATCGCCGTGCGCTTCTACGCCGAGCAGGGCCTGATAGCCGTCGGTATAGGCGCCGAGGTCCATGTTCTGGCCGATCCATGTCGGACCGCCATCGGCCACGATGGCGACGCTGGAACACTTCTCCAGCCGCGCCGCGCTGCCGCGCCGCCCCCGATGGAACCACTCCTCGTCCATCAGTTGCAGGGCATAGACGAGGTCGGGTTCGACTTCGGCTCCTTGCGCGATCCCGGCGACCTCCTCGAGCAGGTCTGGCGCATACTGGCGGATCGCGGTCGTGAAATCGGTCTCGCGCAACATGTCCCCGATGTAGCCGCGCGGGTCGCCGAGCCCGGCCCGTTCAAGCGACAGGAGCCAGGCGGCGATGTGGGCGCGCACCTGCGCCGCGAGCAATTCGCCATAGGCGCGACCGCGGGCGCGCGGCTCCCCGCTGACGCGGGTCGTGGCGATGGCGCGTACGCCCCGGCCGACCCCTGGGTTCAATATGCCGCTCATGCCGGCCTCCTCTCGGCGTCATGCGCGTTGTCGATGGCCGCGCGGGTGAGATCATAGCTGTGCCGGGTGATCCTGTAGCGCGCGTAAAAGGCGACAGCGATCAGGCCCGGAATGGCGGCAAGCCCATAGGCGATGGCCAGCTTGTCCAGCATCGGCTGGGGAACCCGGCCCGGCGTCGCCTTGATCGGGAAGGCGATCAGGGTGAGGACCGTCCCCGCCATCGCCGCGCCCACCGCCTGATCCACCTTGGCGAACAGGGCGCGTGTCGAATACAGGACACCCTCCTGGCGGAGCCCGAACTTCACCTCGTTCTCGTCGGCAATGTCGGCGAGCGCCGACATCACGCTGATGGTGAGGACGCTCACCGGGCCGTGCAGCAGGATGTTCAGCGTAACGAGGATCACGGTGAGGTGCGGTGTCTGCGGGGTGAGCAGGCCCATGAGGCCGAGCCCGATCGGGACCGATGGTCCGAGGGCATAGGCGGTGGCCGAGAGGATAATGGTCGGCTTCTTGTCGAAGACGCGATGCATCCAGGCCGACCCGGCGAAGCCGAACAGATAGCCGGCGAGACTGCCCAGCACGAACCAGCTGAGCTGGGCGCTGGAAAGCCGCCAGTAGAAGGCGCCGACATAGAGTGTCAGCGCCTCGCGCACGCCGTTCATCATCGCGAGGAAGAAATAGGCCGCCAGCAGCCACACATAGTTGACGTTTTGGAAGGCGCGGCCCACGTCCCTGGCGAACTCCCGCAGGCTGAAGCGCGGGGCGTCCGCCCTAGCCTTGGGCAGATAGGGAATGCGGTCCCTGGTGAACCACGCGGAGGCGAACAGGACCGCGACGAGGGTCAGCGCCATCGTGGCCGCGTAGCGGGGCCAGGGCGCCGGGTTCAGCACCCCGCTCGCATAACGAGGCGTGGCCGGAAAGAATACGGCGAGCGCCAGCCACCAGGCCAGCGCGCCGCCCGCCCAGGTGAAGAAGGTATTCCAGGCCATCACCCGCGACCGCTCCGTGTAGTCGGACGAAAGCTCTCCCCCAAGGGCGAGGTGCGGGGTGTGGAAAAAAGTCATGCTCTGGCGCATCAGCACGACGAACACGGCGCACCACGCTGAAAGCCCGGCTGGTCCGAGCTTCGGCGGATTGAAGATGGCGAAGAAGCAGAGGGCGATGGGGACCGGCGCCGCGAACATGTAGGGGTGGCGCCGGCCCAGTCTCGATCGGGTGCGATCGGAGAGGGACCCGATCAAGGGGTCCGTCAGGCCGTCGAACAGCAGACCGGCCGACAGGGCGAGTCCGACGAGCTGCGCCGGTGCGCCCAGAACCTGATTGTAGAACAAGAGGGCGAAGGTGGCGATGGTGTAGAGCGCGATGCTCTCGGCCATGCTGCCCACGCCATAAACGGCCTTGGTCCAGAGCGTCAGCGGCGGCGGCTTGAGACTGGCGAGGGCGGTCACGAGCAGGTCTCATGTTGCGATATGTGATCACAATCTTGCCTGCGTTTCGATCCTGCGCAAGGCCTGCCATCGGGCGCCCTATTGGTCCGCTAGCATTTTGATAAGGGTCACCGCCGAGTGGCCGATGTCGTCCACGATCGCCTTGCGGGCCCCGGCCCCGTCCCTCCGCTCGATGGCCCTGAAGGCGCTCCAGTGATCCGGCATCGAGGCGGCCAGGCTCCGCTGATCGGGCATCATGAACTTGACATAGGGTCCGACCCGCAGCCACAGACTCTCGATCAGGCTGACCAGGGTCTCCATCCGGCTGGCGCGATAGATCGACAGGTGGAAGGCCCAGTTGGCGCGCACATAGCCGTCGAGATCGCCCCCATCGGCGGCGGTCTGCATGGCTTGGCAATTCCGCTCGATCCCCGCCAGCTCGTCCGGCCGGATATGTTCGGCCGCCCGTTCGGCCGCCAGGCCTTCGAGCGCGATGCGGATGTCGCGGAGCTGCCGGTATTCCTCCACGGCAAGATCGGGAATGCCGAGCGTTCGCTTGCTGCCGCGCGCTACCAGCGCGCCTTCCGCCTCCAGGCGCTGCAGGGCGGCCCGCACCGGCATGGGGCTGACGCCGAGCGCCTCCGCGGCGGCCCGGATGGTGATGACGGCGCCCGGGGAGAAGGCGCCGCCCATTACCGCCTTGCGCAGTTGCTGATAGGCCTGCGTCTGCAGGGTCGCGCGATCGAGCCGGTCGAAAGCCGCCATGGCCGGCGTCGGCATCGCCAGCTTCACGGGCATCTCGCCATCCTATCGTTCCGACTCAAGCGCTTCGTCCAGGGCGTCGATAAGAATATCCACGTGTTCGTCGCTAAAGACGAGCGGCGGCCGAATCTTGAGCGTGCCGCCGCGCGGCCCGGTGGCGCTGACCAGCACGCCGAGCTCGCGCATACGATTGACCACGGCAAGGGCCCGTTCCGGCGCCGGGGTCCCCTCCGCGACCAGATCGACGCCGACGAAAAGGCCGTCGCCGCGAACCTCGCCCAGTTGCGGATGGACGTCGGCGAGCGCGCGAAGCCGTGCGCGAAGGCCCCGACCGACCGCGGCGCTGTTCTCTAACAGCCGTTCGGACCTGATCACGTCGAGCACCGCCATGCCGGCGGCGCACGAGACGGGGTTTCCGCCAAAGGTGTTGAAGTAACGCACCGCGGCGCCGAACGCGGCCGTGTGTTCCCGCCGCGCCACGAGGCCGGCGATCGGATGGCCGTTGCCCATCGGCTTGCCCAGGGTGACCAGATCGGGGACGAGTCCGTGGCGCTGAAATCCCCACATCGCCGAACCCGTGCGGCCAAAGCCGGCCTGCACTTCGTCGGCGATGAACAGACCGCCGGCCGACCTCACCCGATCGACTGCGGCGCGGAGAAAGCCCGGCGGATCGGCATAGACGCCATCGCTGGAAAAGATCGTGTCCACCAGCAGGGCCGCCGGTCTGACACCCTTGCGCTGCATGTCGGCCAGCGCGCGTTCGACCCCGTCGGCGAACTGGTCCCCGACGTCGCCATGGGCTTGCGCGCTTCGCGGCGCCGGAACGGTCCAGACCTCATCGCCGAGCCGGTTGGTCGGCCCGAGGGACGGCGAAGCCGCCGCGATGGCCGACGTCACGCCGTGATAGGCGAACGCGGTCACGATCAGGCCGACGCCCCCCGTCACCGTCCGCGCGATGCGCAGCGCCAGATCGTTCGCCTCGCTGCCGGTGCAGGTGAACATGACGTTGCCGAGCTCCGGCGGGAACTCGCGCAGCAGCGCCTCGGCATAGGCGACCACGCCTTCGTGCAGATACCGCGTATGGGTGTTGAGCATCGCCGCCTGACGCGCGATCGCTTCCACGACCTCGGTCCGGCAATGGCCGAGCGAGGCCACGTTGTTGTAGGCGTCCAGGAAGCGCCGGCCTTGGGCGTCATAGAGCCAGACCCCCTCGCCGCGCAAGATATGCACGGGCTTTTCGTAGAACAGGCGATAGGCGGGGCCGAGCGCCCTGTCCCTCCGGGCAAGCAGGGTCTCGTCCCCCTGCGCAAGGTCGCCGCCTTCCCCGGAGACGAAGGCGTTGATCATGGTCACGGACGCACCTTTTGGAGGCCTTCGATCATCTGTTCCGTCGCGCCCTCGCCGAGGCTCTGGAGCCGCGCAAGGCCGCGCAGGGCGGCAGGCTGGTTCCTCACGATGTAATCACGGTTCTCCGGATGCCTGGCGGCCCGCCAGGCCGTAATGACGACGGTCATGGCCAGGCGGGTGGCGATGAGCGGACAGAGCAGTTCGACTTCCGCGGCCTGAAGCGGCAGCCGCGCGTGATAGCCGCGCACGAGGGCGAGGCTCCGGGCCAGGGGATCGGCCCCTGTATCGAGGTGATAGGCCGCCGCGATGGCCACCTCGCCGACCAGGGGCGCCCAGACCGCATCGCCGAGATCGATCAGGCCGGTGACTCGGGAAGGCCGTTCCGCGACCAATACGTTGTGCGGGTTGAGGTCGTTGTGGATGACCTGAGACCGGCAGCGGGCAAGCCGGTGCGCCACCGTCCGGAACAGCTCCAACCCGAACTCGGCCAGGCGGCGGTGTTCCCGATCGCCGACCGACGGCAGCAGATCGAACAGGCGCGCCGAATGCTGCAGATCCCAGAGCAACGCGTAATGCGCCGCCGCGTGCGTGAAGTCCGCCAGCGCGAGATCGAGCCCGGCCAAGGCGCGACCGACTTTGCCGAGCATCCCTGCACTCGCCATGGCCTGGGAAAGAGGTGTTCCAGGCAGGTAGGTCAGCAGACGGACGCGCCGGGGCGCCGATCCGGCCCGCTCCCAGACGACATACGGCTCTCCGCCGACGCCGTTCACCAGCCGGGGTACGGGCAGGTGCGGAGCGCGGGCGGCCACATGTTGCAGCGCGCGGGTCTGGAAATCGGTGACCACCGGCTCTTCCGCGGAGCTGGTTATCTTGAGAAGATAGGCGCCGTCCTCCGCCTGGAGCCGAAAGTTCTGGTCGCGCTCGCCGCCGAGCCGCGTCGCACGGCCGCGAACCCCGAACGCGGTGTCGGCAAGGCGCTCGGCCTCGGCCTCGCCGACGCGCGCGTCCACCTGATCCAGCACCCTCGCGCCCTCGAACATGATTGCCTCAGTCGAAAGAGTTTGTGATCACAAATCTCGAAAAGACGCAAGCCGAGCCGGATTTCGCGGCTGTCGGGCATTCAATCGCCCGCCGCAGCGCTTACAAAGCGGCTGCTTCGGCTGTGGCGACGAGGCGTTCGGCCTGGGCGAGGTGCAGCCGTTCGGCCATCCTGCCCTCGATGCGCAGGGCGCCCTTGTCGGCGTTCTCCGGCAGGGCGAAGGCGGCGATCACCGCGCGGGCGAAGGCGACTTCGCTGTCCGAGGGGCTGAACACGCGGTTGCAGGGCTCGACCTGGCCGGGGTGGATCAGGGTCTTGCCGTCGAAGCCGAACTCCAGCCCCTGTCGGCACTGATGCTCGAAGCCCTCGGCATCGTCGATGCCGTTATAGACGCCGTCGAGGATGGCCAGGCCGTGCGCCCGCGCCCCGGCGACCGACAGCCCCAGCGCCGCCAGGAAGGGTTCGCGCGCCGTGGTCAGGCGGGCGCCCATCTCCTTGGCCAGGTCGTTGGTCCCCATCACCCAGGCGCCAAGGCGGGAGGTGGTGGCCGCGCCGCCGATGTCGTGCAGGTGGAACAGGCAGCGGCAGGTCTCGATCATGGTCCACAACCGCGTCTTCTCCGGCGCGTGCGACAGCCGGCCGTCATAGCGCGCCACATCCGCGCCGTCGTTGATCTTGGGGACCAGCACCGCGTCCGGTCCGGCCTCGGCCACGGCTCGAAGATCGTCGGCGCCCCAGGGCGTGTCGAGGCCGTTGACGCGGACCACCACCTCGCGCCGACCGAAGCCGCCGGCCTTTACCGCCGCCACGGCCTGCGCGCGGGCGGTCTCCTTGGCCTCGGGCGCCACCGCGTCCTCCAGGTCGAGGATCACCACGTCGCAGTCCAGCGTGCGCGCCTTGTCGACGGCCTTCTGGTTGGAAGCTGGCATGTAGAGGGCGGAGCGGCGAGGGCGGAGGATCATGCGCGAACGGCCTTCAGCTGAACGGGTAGGTGCGTTCGATGTCGTATCGGCCGCCGCTGGACAAGCCCCTAGTGGTGTCGAGCCAGCTGGAATAGAGGTGAAACCGATCCACGCGCCAGGCGGGCGAGTGCAGGAGGTTGTGGCCCTGCAGCCAGGCGGCGATGCGGTCCGCCGGCGCGCCCTGCAGATAGGCCAGGGTCACATGCGGGCGATAAGCGCGCGGCTCCGGCTTCAGGCCCACGCGCCGGGCGGCGTTCTCGCACTTCAGGGCGAGGCGCTTCAGCGGTGCGCTCTCGGCCACGCTGGCCCATAGCGCCCGCATGCGATCCCCTTCGCCGAACATGCCGACCCCGTCGAGCTTGAGCTCGAACGGATCGGCGCTGACCCCGGCCAGCATGGCGTCGAGATCGGTCGCCGTGGGCTCGGACACCTCGCCGAAGAAGCGCAGGGTCAGGTGCAGCGCCTCGCTCGGCCTCCAGCGGGCGCGCGGAATGCCCTGCTGGCGGCGGATCAGCCCTTCGGCGATATCGGGGGGAACCGGAAGCGCGGCGAACAGTCGGATCATTAGCCGTCTGTGAGCCAAGACGGCGGGCGGCTCAAGCGGCGCGGCGCCGATGGCGAGCTCGCCCTTGACGGGGCGTCTTCGCACTTGCACACGGGCCGGAGCAACGAGGGGAGAGCGCCATGAAAACGCCGAAGGGGTTCTTCAGGCCGTTGGCCATCGGCGCGCCCATGCCGCTGCGCGAGGCGCCGCCGCGGGTGGAGCGGATGATCCACTTCGTTCCGCCGCACCTGGAGAAGGTCCGCGCCAAGGTCCCGGAGATGGCCCGGCAGGTGGACGTGATCCTCGGCAATCTGGAGGACGCCATTCCCGCCGACGCCAAAGCCGCCGCGCGTGACGGCTTTATCGCGATGGCCGGCGCCACCGATTTCGCCGCCCTGGGCGTGGGTCTGTGGACCCGCATCAACGGCCTGAACTCGCCCTGGCATCTGGACGACGTGACGCGGATCGTGGCCGAGGTGGGCGAGCGGCTGGACGTGATGATGGTGCCCAAGGTGGAGGGGCCGTGGGACATCCACTATATGGACCAGCTGCTCGCCATCCTCGAGGCGCGACACGGGATCAAAAAGCCGATCCTGCTGCACGCCATCCTGGAGACCGCCGAGGGGGTGGCCAATGTGGAAGCCATCTGCGCCGCCAGCCCCCGGATGCAGGGCATATCGCTGGGTCCGGCCGACCTTGCGGCCTCCCGCGCCATGAAGACCACCCGCGTCGGGGGCGGCCATCCCGGCTATCGCGTGATCGAGGATCAGCGCCCTGGGGGTGGCGAGCGCGTCTCTGTGCAGCAGGACCTCTGGCACTACACCATCGCCCGCATGGTCGACGCCTGCCAGATGCACGGCATGAAGGCCTTCTATGGCCCCTTCGGCGCCATCGACGATCTTGAAGCCTGTGAGCAGCAGTTCCGCAGCGCCTTCATCATGGGCTGCGCCGGGGCCTGGACCCTGCACCCGAGCCAGATCGCCGTGGCCAAGCGGGTGTTCTCGCCCGATTCGGCCGAGGTCGCCTTCGCCATGCGCATCCTGGACGCCATGCCGGACGGATCGGGCGTGGCCATGCTCGACGGCAGGATGCAGGACGACGCCACCTGGAAGCAGGCCAGGGGGCTGGTGGACTGCGCCCGCCAGATCGCCGCGCGCGACCCTGCCCTCGCCGCCGCCTACGGATTGTGATCGTCATTCACCTGAGACGAGATGCTGCGGCGCAATAGGCGCCCGCTATGTGTGCAAACGCGTCAAGTCCTTGTGCAGAAAGGCTTCATGCAAGCCCTCAGTATATCTGGGTGCGCCTTTATCGATTCTGAGCTTGTGGTATGCCGCATCGCAACGTATAGAGAGGGTGTGCGGCGTCCTTGACGCCGCTGCCCTTCCTGGGCGTTTCCTCCCTATGAACTGAGGCGGCTTCGGCCGCCTCTTTTTTTGCGTCGTCCGGCCGCTTGGCCCTAGACCCTGATCGGTTCAATTTGAACCGTGAATCAGGGTCCACACTTTGGATTTGGAGCCTGATTCACGTTCGCATGAGTCCCTCCGAAACGATCATGCTCTAGCCATCAAGGCGAGCGGCATTGCTCCGTTAACCGTTTCGGTGAACCTTGGCCTTCCCGCATCCTGACCCGCGCGAGGGAGAGAAGCCGATGTTCGCCGCCCTGCCTCTGCTGGCCCTGCCGGTGCTGTTCTACAACGTGATGGCCCTGACCTACGGGTTCGGGGCCACGGACGCCGGCGTGCGCATGGCGCAGCAGGTGTTCAGCCTGCCCATGGCGTCCGGCGGGCGCTGGTCGGTGGGCATGGGCGATGCGATCATCTTCATGTCGCTGGTGATCCTGTTCATCGAGCTGTTGAAATCGACCACCAGTCGCCAGATCGCCATCGTCAACCACTCGCTGTCGATGATCCTGTTCATCGTCTGCCTGATCGAGTTCCTGCTGTTCCGCGCCTTCGCCACCTCCACCTTCTTCCTGCTCACCGCCATGGTGCTGCTGGACGTGCTGGCCGGCTTCATCGTCACCATCGTCGCGAGCCGGCGCGAGATCGACATCAACTGACAGCGCCTCCCCCTCTCCCCCTGGGAGAGGGTCGGGTGAGGGGAACGTGCGGTACGCGAGCCTGGATATCCAGAGGATGAGTCGCTGCCCTCACCCTCGCTCGTCCTTGCGGGGCTCGCTTTTCCCTCTCCCGCCGGGCGGGAGAGGGGTGGACTTATCCAACCGACCTGCGCCGTCTCGTATGCTGGGGGTGTCTCCATCGCACGGGGAGGGCCTTGGATCCGGCTCTTGAGGGCGGTGGGGATGCGGTTGAGCAGGGGTGTGTCCTGCCGTCTCGCAAGAGCGGTCGGTCCAAGGGTCGAGGTCACAACTCGCCCGTCCCGTCCATGCCAAGAGTGGACGGGCCTGCCGGCGGGGCCGTACGTCAGGGCCTAAGTTGCAAGCCCGTGCGCGAACGCCTGCCGATCCCAAACAGCCGCGCGGAGCGTTCCTGCCCCGTCGAAACCTACAGCGCACTTCCCGGTCTCCGGACGAGGCCGGAACGCTCCGCCCACCTCCCCACCCTCGCCCCCACCGGCAGAGGCCGATTATGCACGTCTTCTCCTCCCCTGCGCAGCGGGGGAGGTGGCGCGGCGGGGATACCCGCCGTGACGGAGGGGGCGGCGCGACGCTGACCGGACAGGGCGCCGCCGCCCCCTCCACCACCCTTCGGGCGGTCCCCCTCCCCCTCGATGAGGGGGAGGAGTTGGGGAGCCTCAGGGGCGGAGGCCGACGGTGCGGCCCGGGGTTCCTGCCGCGTCGAGATAGTCGATGCCGCCCAGCGACTGCAGGTTCAGCACGGTGACGAAGCCGTTCGGGCCGGGCCGGGAGCGCAGGGTGTGGGCGATGGCCGGGGCGCCGTCCGGCCCCTTGCGCAGCGCCTCTTCGGCGGCGCGGCCCTTGAGCGCGCCCACCGAGCGCATGTCGATCTTGAGGAGTCTGGCCAGGGTGGGGGCGATATCGGCGTTGGAGACGGGGGTGGGGTCCTTGAAGCCGGCTTTGAAATCCGGCCCGATGGCGGCCATGAAGTTGTGGCTGTCGGCGCGGCTGAAGCTGCCGTGAATGCCCTGGCCCTGCTGCAGATAGGTGTCGGCGAACTCGGCGGCGCACAGTTCCGGATCGGCGCAGCCGGTGGAAAAGCTCTTGAAGCCGACCACCAGGGCCGGATGCGGCGTCTTGGCCGACCCCTTCAGCCCGATGGCGGAGGTGGGCAGGGCTCCCGGAACCGGGCCGAAGGCGTCGTCGGTGAACAGGGCGGCGATATAGTCCTCGCCGCTCAGGGCGGCGACGATCTGATCCAGCCGCGCGCGGCGACCCGGGCCCTCGGGCAGATAGATCAGCGCCGAGCCGCCGTTGCCGGCGACGATGACCGACGGATGGGCGGGATCGCCGAGCAGCGTCCCGTCGGTGCGGGGATGAAAGCCCGCGGCAGTGTCCACCGGCAGGCCCGAGGCGTCGGACAGCGGCAGGTTCAGCGCCCTGGCGAGATCGATGGCCATGAAGCCCTGCGGCACGAAGCCCGGCATCACGTCGACATAATGCAGCTTGCCGGCGGCGGAGGTCTGGCTCTGGCGGGTCAGCACGGAAAAGCCGTGGTCGGCGGTGACGAAGATATCGGTGGTCTTGTCCAGCCCCTGCGCCTTCAGGGCGGAGCGGATGCGGCCGAGATCGTTGTCGGCGTTCCTGATTCCCGCCAGGGCGGTCGGGCCGTTGATGCCGGGGGTCAGGCTGTTCAGGCTGTCGCCGGTGTTGTGCTGGGTGCCGTCCGGATCGCGCGACCAGACCACCATGACGAAGGGCTTGTGACGCTGCTTGAACAGGGGCAGCAGCACCTTGGTCACCGCCGCGGTCATCCAGTCCTGCTGCACCACATTGGCCACCTGGACGCCCGCCCGGTTGAACGCGCCGGGGTCGGCGTTCAGGCCGCGATCCTCGGCCACCGGCTTCAGGCCGGCCTGCCTGAACGCGGCCTTGAGTTCAGGCGACAGGGGGCGCCCCATCGGGCCGCCGGTCTCGTCGTCGATCAGAATGGCGCCGGGATTGCCGGGCGCGCGGTCGCCGGTCACGTCCTGCACCCAGGCCGGTCCCTCCTTGCCGACCACGGCGGTGGAATAGCCGGCGCGGCGGGCGGCGGCGATCAGGCTCTCCTCATCGAGGTAATTGCCGCCATAGGCCTTGGCCAGGCCGCGCTGGGTGTCGTCGTCCTCCACCGTCACGAACCGGGACGGGCTGGCGGGGTTGGTGGCTTGGCCCGCCCAGAACACGTTGCCGAAGTCGCCGGTATCGCCGATGCGGTGGCCGGTGGCGATGGCCGAGCCGTTGACCGTGGTCACGGTGGGAAACAGCGAATGGCTGTTGGCGAAGTCCACCCCTTCGCGGCGGATGGAAGCCATCTGCGGCGCGGTCTTGTCGTCGACGATGCGCGAGCGAAGGCCGTCGGCGACGAAGACGATCACATTGTGCGGCCGGTCGCGGCCGATCCACCACGCGCCGCCGGCGATGAGCCCGATGACCAGGAGGGCGGCGATCAGGACGGTGTTGCGGGGGGGCATGGATCGGACTCGTCGGTGGAAACGGCGCGAACCGCGCGGCGGCGCACCTTGGCGGGGTTGTGTAACAACTGTGCGGCAATCATCGCCCCGCGTTTACGCAAGGGCGCCGCGCAGGGCAAATCAGGCGCCAAGGTCCAGGCCCGCGGCCGAACTCTGCGAGCGCAGGCGACGCAGGCGCGCCAGCCGGCGCAACCGTTTCCAGAACCGGGTCTTCTGCGGCTCGGGATAGGGCTCCAGATTGGCGACGAACTGTTCGGCCGAAGCGCGCCAGGAGAACCTCTCGGCGTATTTGCGCACCGCCTGCCGGTCGAGCGCGAGACAGTCGAGGCAGGCCTGGCGCAGGTCCGCGTCGCAGAAGCCGGCGCCCGAGCCCGGGACGATGTCGATCGGCCCGGGCGCCGGATAGGCCGCAACCGGCGCGCCCGCGGCCATGGCCTCCAGGATCACCAGGCCGAAGGTGTCGGTGAGCGAGGGGAAGACGAACACGTCGGCCCAGGCGAAACAGGCCGCCAGCGTCTCGCCGAACCGCGATCCGGTGAACACCACCTTGGGATACTTGGCCGCCAACTCCTCGCGCGACGGGCCATCGCCCACCACCACCTTGGAGCCCGGCAGGTCGAGCTCGACAAAGGCCTCGATATTCTTCTCCACCGCCACGCGGCCGACATTGAGGAAGATCGGCCGGGGCAGGCCCTTCAGTTCTTCGGGTTCGGGCCAGCCGGGGGTCGCGCCCTCGCCGGGGCGCATCTGGAACAGGTCGGTATCCACCCCGCGCGTCCAGTAGCTGAGGTTGCGAAAGCCGTGGCGTTCCAGTTCCTCGCGCATGGTGGGCGTGGCCACCATCACCCGGCCGGACGGCTTGTGGAACCAGCGCATATAGGCATAGCCCGCCGCCGGCGGCACGGGCAGGCGGGCGGAGAGATATTCCGGAAAGCGGGTGTGATAGCTGGTGGTGAAGGGCAGCTTCCATTCGAGGCACAGCCGCCGCGCCGCCAGCCCCACCGGACCCTCGGTGGCGACGTGGATGGCCTCAGGCTCGAAGGCGCGGAAGCGCTCCTGGATGCCCTCATAGGCGCCGAGGGCCAGCTTGATCTCCGGATAGGTGGGCAGGGGCAGGGTGGGGAACTGGTCGGGCGAGATCACCTCCACCGCATGGCCCATGGCGCGCATCTCGGCGATGGTGCGGGTCAGGGTGCGCACGACGCCGTTGACCTGCGGCTCCCACGCATCGGTGGCGATCAGAATCCGCATCAGGCGGCGACGGCTCCCGGCTCCGGCAGGGGCGCGATCAGAGGGCGGGGGGGCGAGGATGTCTTAGCGTCGCGGTCGAGCATGGACCAGCCGCGCAGCTTGGCCCATTCCAGGATTTCCAGATGACCGTCGAAATGCTCTACCAGGGCGGTGCAACTCTCAACCCAGTCGCCGTCGTTGACATAGGTGACGCCGTCGATCTCGCGCATCTCGGCGTGATGGATATGGCCGCAGATCACGCCATCGACGCCGCGCCGGCGCGCCTCGCCCGCCACCGCCGTCTCGAAATTCTCGATGAACTGCAATGCGTTCTTCACCTTGACCTTCACGAAGGCCGACAGGCTCCAGTAGCCGAAACCCATCCGCCGGCGGATCAGGTTCCACCCGGTGTTGGCCCCAAGCAAGGCCCTATAGGCCCAGTCGCCGAGGAAGGCGAGCCACTTCGCGTGCTCCACCACCCCGTCGAACTCGTCGCCGTGCAGGACGAGATAGCGTTTGCCGTCGGCGGCCTCGTGAATGGCGTCGCGCGCGACCACCACCCCGCCGAAATGGATGCCGCAAAAGTCGCGCGCCCGGTCGTCGTGGTTGCCGGGCACATAGATGACGTTGACGCCCTTCCTGGCCATGCGCAGCACCTTCTGCACCACGTCGTTGTGCGACTGCGGCCAGTACCAGCCCCCGGACTTCATCTTCCAGCCGTCGATGATGTCGCCCACCAGATACAGGGTCTCGCACTCCACCGACTTGATGAAGTCGAGCAAAAGCTCCGCCTGGCAGCCCCGCGTGCCGAGGTGGACGTCGGAGATGAAGACGGTCCGGTAACTGCGGAGGGTTTGGGCGTCGGGCATGGGCTCAAGCTCCGCTCGTGTGTTGGCGCTCAAACGCTGCCCGCTAAGCTGATTGCATGACGACGGCGTGACGCGGCCCTGCGGCGATTGCGCTGCCCGGGCCCTAGGCGGGCCGGGCCGCGGCGCCTATCTGGCCAGCGTTGCTTTGGAGCGTGGAGCCCCTTGCCCGACAGCGCCGGTCCCGAACGGGTGATTCCCAATACGCCGAAAAGCCGGCGCACCCGCGCGCACATCCTCGACGTGGCGGTCAATCTGTTCGCGGAGATCGGCTATGCCGGCGCCACCAACGCCCGCATCGCTGAGGCCGCCAACCTGACACGCGGGGCCATGCTCTATCACTTCCCCGACCGCGAGAGCCTGCTGGAGGCGGCGGTGGCGCACATTCAGGTCCGGCGGGGACGCCTGCTTCAGGCCTCCATCGACACCGCGCCGCGCGGCGCCGACCGCACTGACCACGCCATCGACGCCTATTGGCGGCTGCTGCACGACCCGGCCTTCGTCGCCTTCACCGAGTTGGAGCGCGCCGCGCGGACGGACACGCTGGTCCAGGCGGCGATCGCCGACGCGCAGGCCGCCTTCGACCGGGCCGAGGTGGGCGACCATCTGTTCGACCTCGTGCAGGGTGGGCGCGGCGCGCGCCTGCAAGCCGGCCGCGACCTGGCCCGCTTTATGCTGGAGGGGCTGGCCCAGGCCCGTCTGGCCTACGACGCCGAGGCCCGCACGGAAAATCTGCTCACCGTGGTCAAGCGCGCGGCGCGGATGCTCAATCGCAAGGGCTCGGAGCAGGATCTCTGGCCGGAAACCTAAGCCTTGGTCGCCACGATCAGGTCCTGCCAACCCTCGTAGGTCGGCGCCCCGCTCCAGGCGCCGCGCAGGATCGGCCCGGCCATCGCCAGGCCGGCGATATCGAGGGCATGGGCAAGCTGCGACTCCTCTAGGCCCATGGCGCGTTCGGGATGGGCGGGGTCGGTCACCCACATGCCGTCGCGCCAAGGCCGGAACGCCATCCCAGCCTCGCCCCGCGCCAGCGCACCCCGCCGGTCCGCGTCGACCAGATACACCGTCACGGCCAGCCGACCGCCCGTCCGCAGCACACGCGCCGACTCGGCCAGATAGTGGGCGATCTCGCTTAGCCGCATGTGAGTGAAGACCGAGAAGGCGAACACCAGATCGACGGTCTCATCGGAGCAGGGAAACACGTAGTCGTCGCCCTCCACCGCGCCCCCGGCGTTGTAGTCGCCGTTTCGGATGTCGGCATGGATGAAGCGGAAGTCGGGTCGCCGGGCCGCCAACCGCCGCCTGCACCCGCGAACCGCGCTTCTGGACACGTCGAAGCCGGTATAGGCGCCGGTGCGATCGAGATAATCCGCCAAGGGAAGGGCCAGCCGCCCGGCGCCGCAGCCGATGTCGAGCACGCCTTGATCCGGCGCCAGCGCCGCATGGTCGATCAGCGTCCGCATCAGCGCCCGACCGTTGGCGCGGAAATCGCCGCCACCCACATTGTGCCGCGCCTGCCAGGGGTCGCCCCACCGCGCCGGGTCTTGGAGACGGGCGGGAAGGTCCTTCACATCGAGCCACAGTCCGGCCCCCGCGCGCCGGACGGACGGCGCAAGCGCACTCGACAGCCTCTGGCGAAGGCGGGACAGGACGGCCATGGGTCCGCCTTAGACCAGCCCGCGTCGGAGGGAAACGCCAGGCGGCTTAGCGATGCTTCAGCGCCGCCGGCTTGTGGGCGGCCTCCTCGCCGGAGGAGTCGCTGCGGACGACGTATTCCGGATTGTCCGGACTTGCGGCGACCTTGTGGCCCTTGATGTGCGTACCCGAAGTGACCTTCTTGACCACCACGCCATGGGTTTCGCCCTGGCTGGTGTTCCAGGTGACGCGGTCGCCCGCTTTCAGGGTCTTCGCCATGGCCTCGTTCCTTCCGCCATGGGCTGAACCGCCTCTCCGGCCGTCCGGTTCCCCAGGGTCCACGTCTGTAAACCTTCACCGTTCGGCGGTATGAGGTAGCATGAACAAGGACAAGGCCGACCTCGACGCCGTCGTCGACACGCTGCAGGCCCTTTACCGGCAATCGGTAGCCAATCTGCGCGCCGGCCTGTCCGCCTATCTGGACCGGGGCGAGCGGCCGGACGCCGAGGCCCGCTTCAACGGGGCGTTCGCCTATCCGGAAGTGCGCCTCCACTATGCGCCCAGCGGGCCGACGCCCCGGGTTGGGCGCGCCTTCGGCATCATCCGCGAGGCCGGCGTCTACGCCACCACCGTAACCCGGCCCGATCTGTTCCGCGCCTATATCCTGGAGCAGTTGGAACTGCTGGTGCGCGATTACGGCGTGACGATAGAGGCCGGGCTGTCGGCGCAGGAGATTCCCTACCCCTTCGTGCTCGACGGGGCCGAAGACCTGCAGCTCGATGGGGCCGCCAGCGAGGACCTGGCTCGCTGGTTTCCTACCACCCAGCTCGCCCATATCGGCGACGAGGTCGCCGACGGGGTGTTCGAGCCGATCCTGGAGGAAGCGCGGCCGCTGTCGCTGTTCGATGCGCTGCGGGTCGATTTCTCCCTGGCGCGGATCAAGCACTACACCGGCACGCCGGTGGAGCACGTGCAGCCCTATGTTCTGTTCACGAACTATACCCGCTATGTGGACGAGTTCGTGCGCTTCGGCCTCTCCGAGCTCGGCCAGGGGCGCTATACCGCCCTGTCGGCGCCCGGCGTGCTGGTCACCGCCGACACGCCCAATGCGGCCGAGGCGATGGAGCAGTCCAACTGGCGGGCCAAACAGATGCCCGCCTATCACCTGATCGCCGCCGACGGCCGCGGCATCACCCTGGTGAACATCGGCGTCGGTCCCTCCAACGCCAAGAACATCTGCGACCACCTGGCGGTGCTGAGGCCCCAGGCCTGGCTCATGATCGGCCATTGCGGCGGCTTGCGCCCCAGCCAGACCATCGGCGACTATGTGCTGGCCCACGCCTATCTGCGCGACGACCATGTGCTGGACGACGTGCTGCCGGTAGAGATACCCATCCCGCCGATCGCCGAGGTGCAACTGGCCCTGTACCGCGCCGCCGAGATCGTCTCGGGCGAGACCGGCGAGGCGCTGAAGCGGCGCCTGCGCACCGGCACGGTGGTCACCACCGACGACCGGAACTGGGAGTTGCGCTACTCCCTGTCGGCGCTGCGATTCAACCAGTCGCGGGCGGTGGCCATCGACATGGAGTCGGCCACCATCGCCGCCCAGGGCTATCGTTTCAGGGTGCCCTACGGCACGCTGCTGTGCGTCTCCGACAAGCCGCTGCACGGCGAGATCAAGCTGCCCGGCCAGGCAAACACCTTCTATGAGCGCGCCATTTCCCAGCACCTGCGCATCGGCCTCGCCGCGGTGGAGGAGCTGCGCAACCAGGGCTCACGCCTCCACTCCCGCAAGCTACGCGCCTTCGACGAACCGCCGTTCCGCTGACGCCTGTCACCTTACAGGCCGGCCAACAGCCGCTCCGCCTGCTTCAGGTGCGGCCGGTCCAGCATCCGGCCGTCCAGCGCGAGGACGCCCACGCCGGGCTGCTCGGCGAACAGCGCCACGACGCGGCGCGCGTGGGCGATCTCCGCCGCGCTCGGGCGGAACACCGCCTCGATCACCGCCACCTGGGCCGGATGGATGGCCATCATGCCGGCAAACCCCTCGCGCCGCCCGGCCTCGGCATAGGTTCTCAGCCCGTCGAGATCGCGGAAGTCGGCAAAGACGGTCTCGATGGCGGGCACGTCCGCCGCCGCCGCCCCGGCGATGCACAGGGATCGGGCGATCCGGCAAAGGTCGGTAAAGCGGCCGTCCGGATGACGGTTGATCTTTGCGCCCACGGCGGCGGGCAGGTCCTCCGCCCCCCAGGTCAGGCCGATCAGGCGCGGACCGACGACGCCATAGCCGCCGAGGTTGAACACCGAAGCGGGCGTTTCGGTGGCGATGGGCAGGATGCGGATCGAACCCTCCGCCAGCCCGGTCTCGGCCTCGATCCGCGTCAGCCGCTCCGCCAGGGCCACCCCATCGGCGGCGCTGTCGGGTTTCGGCAGCACGATCCCGTCGGGCGCGGCCGGGGCCACGGCGGCGAGATCGGCGGCGGCGTGAACGGTAGAGAGTGGATTGATCCGTACCCAGAGCTGGGGCCCGTCCCCATCCTCATCTTGATGAGCTCTCCGGCGCAGGAAATCCGCCGTGGCGGCGCGGGCGGCGGCCTTGTTCGGCTCCGCCACCGAGTCCTCCAGGTCGAGGATCACCGCCCCGACGCCGCACGCCGCCGCCTTCGCCATCTTGGCCGGCGTGTCGCCCGGCGCGAACAGCCAGGATCGCGGCAAACGGCTCATTGGGCGGCGCTCTTGTGCAGCAGGGCGGTGCGCTTGCACTGGCAGACCACCTCGTCGCGCTGATTGAGGGCGCGATGCTCGAACACGACGAGGCCCGCCGTGGGTCGCGACCTGGACTCGCGCTTTTCCAGCACAGTGGTCTCCATGCGCAGGGTATCGCCGACAAAGACCGGCTTTGGGTGCACCACCGCGTCGTAGCCGAGATTGGCCACCAGGGTGCCCAGCGTCGTGTCGCCCACCGACACCCCGACCATCAGGCCGAAGGTATAGATGCCATTGACGACGATGCGGCCGAACTCGGTGCCTGCTGCATAGTCCACATCCAGATGAAGCGGTTGTGGATTATGGGTCAGGGCGCAGGTCATCAGGTTATCGGTCTCGGTGACCGTGCGGTGCAGGGCGTGGGCGATGGTCTCGCCGACCTGCCACTGGTCGAAGGGCTTACCGGGCATGATGGGCTCCTCCCTTCCCCCTCGAGGGGGGAAGGGTCGGGGATGGGGGTGAGTGCAGTCGATTTAAGCGATGAGCATTGAGGGCGCGCCGCCAGTGCACGCTCGTCGAGGTCGGCGCCCTACACCCCCAATCCCGGCCTTTCCCCCCTCGAGGGGGAAAGGAGAAGAAGTCGCTACGCATCCGCTTCCACCCGGGCTAGGATCACCCCTTCCGCCACCTGGTCGCCGACCTTGACGGAGAACTCCACCAGCTTGCCGTCGAAGGGGGCGGTGAGGGCGTGTTCCATCTTCATGGCTTCGAGGGTGACGATGGGCTGGCCCTTGGCCACCCGCGCCCCAGCTTCCGCGCCGACTGACACGATCCGGCCGGGCATAGGCGAGGTGAGGGCGCCATCGGAGGCGGCGCCGCCCCGAGCAACGTCAATTTCATAGGGTTGTACTAGCCAAGCGTCGCCACGATCGAACAGCCACTCAGCGTTACCTCTCCGACTGCGATAGGTCAGAACTCGCCCGTCGGCACGGACCTCGCATCCGTCAACCGAGACAGGGCCATCGAAATCATCGACCTTCACCTGCCATGATCTGTCGCCGGCTTGCCTGGTGACCGCTTGAGCATCGACCACAACACCGCCCACCTCGCGTCGATGGAAGGCTCTGGGTGATGCGTTCAGGCGGAAGCCATAGATGCTGTCCGGATCCGAACACCAGGGCGACTGGTAAGGTCCAGCGATCTCAGCCAGCTCGGCGGAGAGTGCGATGGCGCCAACTCGCGCCGCTAGCGACGGTGTCCCGTCGCCGACCAGGGCTTCCGCCCGCGCCTCAATAAAGCCGGTGTCGACATGCCCGGCGACGAAGTCGGGATGGCTGACGGCGCGCACGAGGAAGCCGGCGTTGGTCTTTACCGGCCAGACCTCGACCTCGGCGCAGGCGTCCGCGAGCTTTTTCGCGGCGGCTTTGCGGGTCTCGGCGTGGACGATGATCTTGGCGATCATGGGGTCGTAGAAGGGGGTGACTTCGCCGCCTTCCTCTACCCCGGTATCGACGCGAACGCCCTCACCCTCCGTGGGCAGACGGAAATGCTCCAACGGGCCGGTGGAGGGCAGGAACCCCTTCGCCGGGTTCTCGGCATAAAGGCGGGCCTCCATGGAGTGTCCGCTTAGGGTAATGGCGCCTTGGGCCAGCGGAAGCGGCTCGCCGCGGGCGATGCGCAATTGCCATTCGACCAGATCGAATCCGGTAATCATCTCGGTCACCGGATGCTCCACCTGCAGCCGGGTGTTCATCTCCATGAACCAGATGCGCTCGGCATTCAGCGGCTCCGAGCCGTCGGCGATGAACTCGATGGTGCCGGCGCCCTGGTAATCCACGGCGCGGGCGGCCTTGATGGCGGCGGTGGTGATGGCGGCGCGCACCCCCTCGGTCATGCCCGGCGCCGGCGCCTCCTCGATCACCTTCTGGTGCCGGCGCTGCAGCGAGCAGTCGCGCTCAAAGAGGTGGACCACATTGCCCCAGCCGTCGGCGAACACCTGCACCTCGATATGGCGGGGCCGGGTGACATAGACCTCCAGCAGCACGCGGTCGTCGCCGAAGCTCGCGGCCGCCTCGCGCCGGCAGGAGGCCAGCGCCGCGGCGAAATCGGCGGCGGCCTCCACCTTGCGCATCCCCTTGCCGCCGCCGCCGGCCACCGCCTTGATCAGCACGGGATAGCCGATCTTGTCCGCCTCGGCCTGCAGGCGCTCGGGCGACTGATCTTCGCCAAGATAGCCCGGGGTCACCGGCACGCCCGCCGCGGCCATCAGCGCCTTGGCGGCGTCCTTCAGCCCCATGGCGGTGATGGCGGCGGCCGGCGGTCCCACCCAGGTCAGGCCCGCCTCGATCACCGCCCGGGCGAAGGCGGCGTTCTCGGACAGAAAGCCATAGCCGGGGTGGATCGCATCGGCCCCTGCATCCTTCGCCGCGGCCAGCACCTTGGCCTGATCGAGATAGCTCTCCCGCGCGGGGGTGGGGCCGAGGTGGCGGGCGGTGGTGGCCTCGCGCACATGGGGCGCATGTTTGTCCGCATCCGAATAGACCGCCACCGTCTCGATCCCCATGCGGTGGGCGGTGCGGATGATCCGGCGGGCGATCTCGCCCCGGTTGGCGATCAGCAGGCGTTGCATCAGGCCCCCATCCCGCTCAGACCCACCCAGAGCAGGCCGAGGAAAATCAGCATCGCGCCGATGGCGGACCCGACGAACAACAAGGCCATGCGCACCAGCGTACCGAACACGCTGGTGGCGTAGACGCCGCGCATGTGAATGAACAGGTGGACCGGCGCGGCCAGCATGACGAACTCGGAAACGCCGTCGGTAAGGCGCGCCAGCCCGCTGGCCACCGCCAGCATCAGCCCCGCGGCCGAGAGCGAATGCAGGCTGAAGATGGTGTGGTCGAACACGAAAAAGCGACGCTGGAATAGGAACAACAGGCTCAGCAGTCCCGCCGCCAGGGGCAGCATCAGGAAGGCGAAGCGCTCTGACCACTGCTCCAGCACCAGCCTGAACCGCTCCGGATCGTCCAGTACGGCGGTCAGCCGCGCCTTCAGCCAGCCGTCGGCGGCGCCGGCCGGGCGGTTCAGGATCTGAACCTTTGAGTTGGCGATCGCCTGTTTGGCCTTTTCCCGCTCTTCGGGCGTCAACCTGCCGAGGTCGTGCTTGGACGAAGCCAGCACCTTGCCGTGGTCGTCGACGGTCACGGTGGCGACGGTCCCGAACCGGCCCCCCACCGATCCGGCGAAGAACACCAGGAGCAGCACCACCAGGAACAGGCGCAGCGGCGGAATCTGCGGCGCGCGGTGACCGTCGAGATAGGCCCGGGTCAGCCGTCCTGGGTGGCGGAACAGATCGGGCAGGGTGGTCCACACCCGCCCGTCGAAGTGCAGCAGCCCCTCGAACGCCTCGGCGATCAGATGCCAGGTGGAGCGGTGGAAGTCCTCGCCAAGCTGGCCGCACGCATGGCACCACGGCCCCTGCAGCGGCGTGGCGCAGTTGGCGCAGGGCGTACCGGGCGGCAGGGTATGCTGCGGTTTGCGGCGGAAGAACCCGCTGAGGGCGCCGGCGGCGGCGGTTTCGATCTCGTGCGTCATCGTCGCATCACATCCGGAACACGCCGAAGCGCGTATCCGGGATCGGGGCGTTGAGCGACGCGGCGATGGAGAGGCCCAGCACGTCGCGGGTCTGCGCCGGGTCGATCACCCCGTCGTCCCACAGGCGCGCGGTGGCGAAATAGGGGTCGCCCTCCCGCTCATAGCCCTCGCGGATCGGAGCCTTGAAGGCGGCCTCCTCCTCCGCCGACCACCCCCCGCCCTTGCCCTCGATGCCATCGCGTTTCACGGTGGCGAGCACGCTGGCCGCCTGTTCGCCGCCCATGACGCTGATGCGGGAATTGGGCCAAGACCACAGGAAGCGCGGCGAATAGGCCCGGCCGCACATGCCGTAATTGCCCGCGCCGAAGCTGCCGCCGATCAGCACGGTGAACTTCGGCACGTTGGCGGTGGCCACGGCGGTGACCATCTTGGCTCCATTCTTGGCGATGCCGCCGGCCTCGTATTTGCCGCCGACCATGAAGCCGGAAATGTTCTGCAGGAATACCAGCGGAATCTTGCGCTGGCAGGCCAGTTCGATGAAGTGGGTGGCCTTCAGCGCGCTCTCGGAAAACAGAACCCCGTTATTGGCCAGGATGGCGACCGGGAAGCCCCAGATGTGGGCGAAGCCCGTGACCAGGGTCGTGCCGTAGAGCGCCTTGAACTCGTCGAAGCGCGAGCCATCGACGATCCGCGCGATCACCTCGCGCACGTCATAGGGCGCGCGCACGTCTTGCGGGATCACCCCATACAGTTCATGGGCGTCGTACCTGGGCGCGTCGGGCTCCGTGGTGTCGAGCAAGGTACGCTCGGTGCGGCCAAGGCGGGCGCAGATGGAGCGGACGATCTCCAGCGCGTGCTCGTCGTTTTGCGCCACGTGATCCACCACGCCCGAACGGCGGCCGTGGGTGTCGGCGCCGCCGAGTTCGGTGGCGGAGATCACCTCGCCCGTCGCGGCCTTTACCAAGGGCGGACCGGCCAGGAAGATGGCGCCCTGGCTCTCCTTGCCCGCGCCCCGGACGATCACCGTCTCGTCGCTCATGGCCGGCACATAGGCGCCGCCGGCGGTGGATAGGCCCATGACGCAGGCAATCTGGGGAATGCCCTGGGCGGACATCTGGGCCTGATTGTAGAAGATACGGCCGAAATGGTCGCGGTCGGGGAAGACCTCGGCCTGGTGGGGCAGGTTGGCCCCGCCCGAGTCCACCAGATAGACGCAGGGCAGGCGGTTCTGCTGCGCGATCTCCTGCGCCCTCAGGTGCTTCTTCACCGTGAGCGGGAAATAGGCCCCGCCCTTCACCGTGGGATCGTTGCAGACGATCATCACCTCGCGGCCCGAGACCCGCCCGATGCCGGTGATGATCCCCGCCCCCGGCGCCTCGCCGTCATAAAGGCCAAAGGCGGTGAGCTGGCCCACCTCCAGGAAGGGTGAACCGGGATCGAGCAGCCGCTCTACCCGCTCGCGCGGCAGCAGTTTGCCGCGGGAGGTGTGCCGCGTCCGCGCCGCCTCTGGTCCTCCGAGCGCCGCCCCGGCCACGCGGGAGCGAAGCTCGTCGACCAGATGCTTGTTGTGCGCGGCGTTGGCCTGGAAAGCTTCCGAGTGCGCATCGAGGGCGGAGGTGAGGCGGGTCATCGGATCAGCTCTATCTGCACACCCACGTCGACGTCCGTCCAGGCCCGGTCCGCCGTCATCGCAGGCAGGCTCTCGCGAAGCGCCAAGGCGAGGCACGCCCGATCGCCGAGGGAGAGGCCGGATCGGCGGGTATATTTCCGGAGCCTTCCGGTCTGGACGGCGAGCTGGCGATCGAACGGCACGACGGTGACGCCGAGCATCTTCAAGGCTGCATCCGCCTCTTCATCGGTCATGCCGCAATCGATCAGCTTGGTGACGATCTCGGCGAGATTGACCGCGCACAATCGATATTGCGCCCCAAGGCTGGCTTGATCTACCCCACCCGCCTCCTCGAAGAGCGAAGCCAGCACGACGGAGGAATCGATGACCCTATCGACCGCCAAGTTCGGCCTCTTCCCGTGCAGCCTCTGCGCGGCGGTCGGCGATCAATTCATCGACGACACTGGCGCCGTTTGGGCTAACCCTCTTCAGAATAGCGCGCACCCTGTCGAAGGCGCCGACCTGGGAGGTCACCAGCACCGCGTCGCCTTCGCGCCGAAACACAAGAACATCCTTTTCGGGAAAGCCCAGCGCCGCCAGCATCTCGCGCGGCAGGACGACATCCCCGCCGGTCAGCGTCACGCTCCAACGTCCGTCGCCGATGTCTTGCGGTAGGGCGTGAGTGTCAGCGAGGCCGAGTAGCCCCGCCGCGGAGACCTCGCCATTCGTGGCCGCTTCGATACGTTTCGCCACTTCAGGCGAAGGCCTTCTCCGCCCCGATTTGATCAGGCCGACCATACTTTCAGCAACGCCCGCACGCTGCGCCAAAGCCCCGTGCGTGACTTTGTGTCTTGAAAGATAATCGGACAGGCTTGCCATTTGTACGATTTATCACAGCTTCATGGCCGTATGAAGCTCATCCCGCCCCCACCAGTTCGCGGCCGATGAGGAAGCGGCGGATTTCGTTGGTGCCGGCGCCGATGTCGTAGAGCTTGGCGTCGCGCATCAGGCGCTCCACCGGGAAGTCCTTGGTGTAGCCCGCGCCGCCCAGCGCCTGAATGGCTTCGAGGGTGGTCTTCACCGCGTTCTCGCTGGCCAAGAGGATCGCGCCGGCGGCGTCGTAGCGCGTGGTTTGGCCCCGGTCGCAGGCCCTGGCCACCGCATAGACATAGGCCCTGGCGGATTGCAGAGCGACATACATGTCGGCCACCTTGCCCTGCATCAGCTGGAACGAGCCGATGGGTTTGCCGAACTGCTTGCGGTCGCGGACATAGGGCAGCACCGCGTCGAGGCAGGCCTGCATGATGCCGAGCGGACCTGCGGAGAGGACCGCGCGCTCATAGTCGAGGCCGCTCATCAAGACGCCGGCGCCGCCCCCCACCGGGCCCATGACGTTGTCCTCGGGAACCTCGCAGTCCTCGAACACCAGTTCGGCGGTGTCCGAGCCGCGCATCCCCATCTTGTCGAGCTTGTTGGAGACGCTGAAGCCCCTCATCCCCTTCTCGATCAGAAACGCGGTGACGCCCCGCGACGAGGCGTCGGGGTCGGTCTTGGCATAGACCACCAGGGTGTCGGCGTGGGGGGCGTTGGTGATCCAGAACTTGGTCCCATTCAGCACATAGGCGTCGCCGCGCTTATCGGCGCGGAGCTTCATGCCGATCACGTCCGAGCCGGCGCCCGCCTCGCTCATGGCCAGTGCGCCCACGTGTTCGCCGCTGATCAGCTTGGGCAGATAGCGGGCCTTCTGCTCCGGCGTGGCCCAGCGCCGGATCTGGTTGACGCAGAGGTTGGAGTGGGCGCCGTAGCTGAGCCCGACGGAGGCGGAGGCGCGCGAAACCTCCTCCATCGCCACCACGTGTTCCAGATAGCCGAGGCCGAGGCCGCCGTCCGCCTCATCCACGGTGATGCCATGTAGGCCAAGGGCGCCCATCTGCGGCCACAGCTCGCGCGGGAAGGTGTTGGTGGCGTCGATCCCGGCCGCCATCGGGGCGATCCGGTCCTGGGCGAAGCGGGCGGTGGTCTCGCGGATGGCGTCGGCGGTGTCGCCGAGGCCGAAATCCAGAGCGGGGCCGTGGTTGGGAATCATGGGGGCAGGTTTCCAACGGGGTGGAGCTAGGCGTTCTCCCGCCGACAATACCGCACTGCGTGCCGTCGCCGAGGGTAAATAACCCCCGATCAGCCGATGCCTGGAACGACCGCGCTATTTCGGCGGCGCGCCGGGGGAAGTCTTGTCCGAAGCCGGCGCCGAGGCGGCGGCCGCGCCGGTCTGGCCGGAGGTTCCGGTCGCGGCGCCGCCGGCCGCGGCCACCGGTGCTCCGGCGGCGGGGGCGCCCTTGTCCGGGGCGGCGACCTTGGCGGCGTCAGACGGCGCGGGCGTACCGGCGGCGGCCGTGGCGTTGGCGGCGCCCGCGGTCGCGGCGGCGGCCTTGGGATTGGGGGCCGGGATCGCCACGGGCGAGGCCGACTGCTGGCGGAGCCAGGCGATCAGGTTGATCCGGTCTTCAGGCTTCTTCAGCCCGACGAAGGACATCTTGGTGCCGGCGATGTAGCTCTGCGGATTGGCCAGGAACAGGTACAGATGGTCGTAGTCCCACTTCGGCGTCTTCTTGCCGAAATCCTGCATGGCGGAGGAGTAGGCGAAACCCGCCTTGGAGCCCGGCGGACGTCCGACCACGTCGTAATTGTTGGGGCCGGTGCCGTTGGCGCCGCCGGCGGTGAAGGTGTGGCAGGACGCGCACTTGGTGGAGACCTGCTGACCCGCGTTCACGTCCGCCGCGGGCAGCACCGTGCCCCAATCCGGCGGGGTGTCGGCGACCTCGGGCGCGGCGCCGGCGCTGTCGTCCACAAAGGCGATGGCGTCGCCCATCTTGGCGACCTTATGCGGGGCATAGATCATTTCCGCGCCCTGCTTCAGCCCCAGGATCAGCAGGGCTGTCGCCAGGATCGCGCCGAAAATCTTGTTCCAACCGAGATCGTCGCCGTTCATGTGCCGCCGTCAATTACAGAGGGGGACGCCCCCGTCACACCTGTCCCGCCGCGAACCGAACCGCAGCCTTGCGTGGGCGTCTGTGACACGCTACCGCCGCCCGCGCAACCGCTTGTCCATGCCCAAAAGCGACCGACATGAAGCCCATCGTCATCATCCCTGCGCGCCTGGCGGCGACGCGCCTGCCGGGCAAGCCGCTGGCCGACATCGGCGGCGTGCCGATGATCGTGCGCGTGCTGCGCCAGGCGCAGGCGGCGGGCGTCGGCCCCGTGGCGGTGGCGGCTGGGGATGCGGAAATCGTCGATGCAGTGGAGGCCGCGGGCGGCCGCGCGGTGTTGACCGACCCGGCCCTGCCCTCGGGCTCGGACCGGGTCCGCGCGGCGCTGGACAGGCTGGACCCAGAAGGTCGGCACGACGCGGTGATCAATGTGCAGGGCGATATGCCCTTCCTCGACCCCGGCGCCGTCGCCGCCTGCGCCCGCCTGCTGGAGGCGGCGCCCGGTTGCGACATCGCCACTACCGTGGGGCTGGAGCGCTCCTCGGACGACCGCTCCGATCCGGACGTGGTGAAGGCGGTGCTGGCCATGGACGGCGAAACCCATGGCGCGATGCGCAGGGGGCGGGCGCTCTACTTCACGCGGTCCACCTTGTTCGGCGAGGGCCCGGTCTGGCATCACTTCGGCCTCTATGCCTATCGCCGCGCGGCGCTGGAGCGGTTCTGCGCGGCCCCGCCCTCGCCCTTGGAGCAGCGCGAGAAGCTCGAGCAGCTTCGCGCCCTGGAGCTTGGCCTGTCGATCTGGGCGGCGGTGATCGATGAAGCGCCGCTCTCGGTGGACAATCCGGCCGACCTGGACGCGGCGCGGGCCATGGCGAGGCGAGGATCATGAGCCGGGGCTGCATCGCCTATCAGGGGGAGCGCGGCTCCAACTCCGACGTCATGTGTCGCCAGCACTTCCCGGACTTCGACCCGCGCCCGTTCGACACGTTCGAGGCGGCGTTCGAGGCGGCGCGCTCGGGCGACTGCGCCCTGGCCATGATTCCGCTGGAGAACTCCATCGCCGGGCGGGTGGCGGACGTGCACCACCTGTTGCCGCGCTCGGGCCTGAAGATCGTCGGCGAGCGCTACATGCGCATCAAGTTCGACCTGATGGCCAATCCCGGGGTGGCGATCGGCGACATCAGGACCGTATCCAGCCACATGATGGCGCTCGGCCAGTGCCGCGCCCTGTTGCGCCAGTACGGGTTCCAGGCCGAGACGGCGAGCGACACCGCCGGCGCCGCCAGGGCCCTGGCCGAGCGTCCCGACCCTACCCGGGGCGCGCTTGCCCCCCCGGCCGCCGCGGCGCTTTACGGCCTGACCACCCTGCTGGAAGGGGTGGAGGACGCCGGCGACAACACCACCCGCTTCGTGGTGCTGACCGCCGATCGCGATCCGCCGATCCCGCCGGAGGGCGCGCCGTGCGTGACCAGCTTCGTGTTCGAGGTGCGCAACGTGCCGGCCGCGCTTTACAAGGCGCTGGGCGGGTTCGCCACCAACGGGGTCAACATGACCAAGCTGGAGAGCTATACGGAGGGCGCCGGTTTCGCCGCCACCATGTTCTATGCCGAGGTGGTGGGCCGACCCGAGGACCCGCCGCTGCAGCGCGCCTTCGGCGAGATCGCCTTCTTCACCCGCCGCTTCGAGGTGCTCGGCGTATACGAGGCGGGGCCGGGGCGGTCGTTGGAGGCTGGCGGCGCGGCGCATCCGGGATAAGCTCAGCCCATGAAAGCCGCCCTTCTCGCCCCCCTCGTGCTCGCCTTCGCCCCCGCCGCCCATGCCGCGCCGCCTCCCCCGGGGCTGGCCGGAGTGATCGCCGACTACGACGCCCTGCAGAAACGCTTCCATCCCGGGGCCGCGGCGCAGGACGGCGACCGCGAGGCCCTGTCGCGGCTGGACGACGACAGTCCCGAGGCGCAGGCGCTGGAGGCCCGTGCGCTGGCCGACCTCGATGCGCGGCTGAAGGCGCTGGCGCCCTCCGCGCCGTCGTCCGAGGACGCGGTCAACCGCGGCTATCTCGCCTTCGAGATCCGAACCGAGCTTGCGGGTCTCAGGCTCGATACGGCGCGGATCAATTTCGACGCCTATTCCGGCTTCAACCTGACGCCGCAGGAGCTCGGCCGTCACACCCACATCCGCGACCGCGCCGACGCGCAGGCCTATCTGAAGCGGCTGGCCCTGTTGCCGCACTATTATGCGGTGGAAATCGGCAACGCCCGGCGGGGCGTGCGCACCGGCTTCACCCAGCCCGCGCCGACGGTCCAGGTGGTGCTGGCCATCGCCGAGAAGCAGGCGGCGGTGGCGGCGGCGGACGATGGGCTGATGGCGCCGCTGAAAGCCCTGCCCGCCACCCTCCCGCCGGCCGAACAGGTGGCGCTCCGCGCGGAGGGCCTCAGGCTGGTGGAGGCGTTCAAGCCGTCGCAAGCCGCCTTCGTCGCCTTTCTCAAGACCGAATACGCCCCGGCCGCCCGCAAGAGCCTGGCCGCCCGCGACCTGCCCGACGGGGAGGCCTATTACCGGGCCGAGGTCGCCCGCCATACCACCACGGACCTGACGCCCGACCAGATCCATCAGATCGGCCAGGATGAGGTGAAGCGCATCCGCGCCGCCATGGAGACGGAGATGCGGGCCTCCGGCTTCAAGGGCGACTTCAAGGCTTTCCAGACGTTTCTGCGCACCGATCGCCAGTTCTATGTGACCACCCGACAGGCCCTGCTGGAAAAGTCGGCCCTGTTCGCCAAGACCGTGGACGACAAGCTGCCCGCCGAGTTCGGCCGCCTGCCGCGCCTGCCCTTCGCCGTGCGTGAAATCCCCCGTGAGGTGGAGGAGAGCGCCACCACCGCCTATTACGAGGAGGGCTCGCCCGCCCTCGGCGTGGCCGGCGGGTATGAGGTCAACACCTCCCACCTCGACCAGCGGCCGCTGTACGAAATCCCGGCGCTCAGCCTGCACGAGAGCCAGCCCGGCCACCATCTGCAGATCGCCCTGCAGCAGGAGCGCACCGACCTGCCCGCCTTCCGCCGACAGGGCGGACTCACCGCCTTCGTCGAGGGCTGGGCGCTGTATTCCGAGCAGCTCGGCGACGAGATGGGCCTCTACCGCACGCCCTATGAGCGCTTCGGCCATCTCAGCTATGAGATGTGGCGCGCCTGCCGCCTGGTGGCGGATACGGGCATCCACTGGCTGCGCTGGTCGCGCGATCAGGCGCGGGCCTGTTTCACCGACAACACCGCCCTCGCCGCCAAGAATATCGAGGTGGAGCTGGATCGCTACATCTCCTGGCCCGGCCAGGCGCTGGGCTACAAGATCGGCGAGCTGAAGATCATGGCGCTCCGCAAACGGGCCGAGGCGGCGCTCGGCCCCCGGTTTGACGTGCGCGCGTTCCACGACGCCCTCCTCCTCGACGGCCCGGTGCCGCTGGCCCTCCTGGACCGCCGAATCGACGCCTGGATCGCCGCGCAGAAGACGAAGCCGTAGGCTCCCAACTCCTCCCCCTCATCGAGGGGGAGGGGGACCGCCCGAAGGGTGGTGGAGGGGGCTGCGGCGCCCTGTCCGGTTATCGTCGCGCCGCCCCCTCCGTCACGGCGGGTATTCCCGCCGCGCCACCTCCCCCGCTGCGCGGGGGAGGAGAAGACGCGCATAATCGGCCTCTGCCGGTGGGGCGAGGGTGGGGAGGTGAGCGGAGCGTTGCGGCCTCGTCCGGAGACCGGGAAGTGCGCTGTAGGTTTCGACGGGGCAGGAACGCTCCGCGCGGCTGTTTGGGATCGGCAGGCGTTCGCGCACGGGCTTGCAACTTAGGCCCTGACGTACGGCCCCGCCGGCAGGCTCGCCCACTCTTGGCATGGACGGGACGGGCGAGTTGTGACCTCGACCCTTGGACCGACCGCTCTTGCGAGACGGCAGGACACGACCCTGCTCAACCGCATCCCCCCCGCCCTCGAGAGCCGGATCCAAGGCCCTCCCCGTGCGATGGAGACACCTCCAGCATAGGAGACGGCGCAGGTCGGTCGGATAAGTCCACCCCTCTCCCGCCCGGCGGGGGCGGGAAAAGCGAGCCCCGCAAGGGCGAGCGAGGGGTGAGGGCGATAGCTTGTCCTCAGGATATCCGGGCGCTGTATCACCCGTCCTCCTCACCCCGGCCCTCTCCCCTGGGAGAGGGGGCGCGCGTTTACGCGGCCTGGGCCGCCGCGCCGTGCATCCAGGCCAGGCACGCGGCGGCGACGCCTTCCCAGCCGGGTTCGCCGATCAGCCAGTGGCTCATGCCGGGAAAGACCTCCACCGCGGCGCCCAGTTTGGCGGCGGTCTGGCGCACGGTGGAGGGGGGGTGGATCAGGTCGCGCTCACCCGCGGCGGCGAACACGGGGGCCTTGATCGCCCCGGCGTCGATGCGGGTGGTCATGAACGGGTCGAGCCACCAGTTCAGCGTCTCGAACAGGGCCCGCCCACTTTCGGCGCCCATGCGTTTCGATACCGCCCGGCCCTCGGCCGGCCCCATCCGGTCGAGGCTGTAGAGGCCGGCGACGAAGCGGTCGGGCTCCACCGCCTGGGCCCAAAAGGGACCCAGCGCATAGAGGGCCATGGCCGATCCCGCCTCCTCCATCGTGCCGCCGGCTATGCCCCACGGCGGGGAAGGCGCCAGCAGCACAAGACCGGCGACAGGCCGGCCCGCGCGCTGCGCCTGCACCGCCGCCATCTGAGCCACCAACCCCCCCAGGGAGTGGCCGATCAGGAAGGGCGCCCGCGGCTGATCGGCGATCAGGGCGGCGATGGCCCGGGCGTAATCGCTCATTGACTGGCCGACCACGGCGGAGGCGGGCTGATCCGCTCCGTGTCCCGGCAGGTCGGGGGCGAGCACGGGGTGGCCCGCCGCCGCGAACGGGGCGCGGAAGGCGTCGAACGCCCAGCCGCCGCAAAAGGCGCCGTGCACCATGATGACGGGCGGCGCGGCCTCGATGCGGGAAGCCCTCATGCGGCGGGGGCGTGCGCGAAAGGGGCGAAGGCGTCCACCACGGTCCGGTAGACCGCGCGCTTGAACGGCACGATCAGGTCCACCGCCTCGGACAGCGAGGCCCAGCGCCAGGCGTCGAACTCCACCTCCCCGTGAGAAAAGAGGTCGATCTCGCCGTCCTCGCCCTCGAAGCGGAGGGCGAACCAGACCTGCTTCTGGCCCCTGAAACCCCGTGCGCGCCGCTTGTCGGCCAGAACTTCAGGGGGGAAGTCGTAGGCGATCCAGCCCCCGGTGCGGCCGATGAGGCGGACGGAGCGGACGCCGGTCTCCTCGCTGAGCTCGCGCCGGGCCGCCGCCTCCAGGTCCTCGCCGGGATCGACGCCGCCCTGCGGGAACTGCCAGCCGTGCGGCCCGCTCTCGCCGGCGCGATGGCCGAGCCAGGCCAGGCCCTGGGCGTTGAGCAGCACCACGCCCACATTGGGGCGATAGTCTGGGCCGGGGTCGTTCAGGGGGAGGATGTCCTCGGAAGCGATCACGCCCTACTTTCGCATGACTGCCGAGGCCGGCGCCAGTTGATAACCGCGCCCGGCGAGGACGGCGGCCCAGCGCGTCACCTGCTCCACCGTGATCGGATAGGCGAAGCCGGTTCCCAGCGCCTGCCCGTGGGCCAGGGCCTGCGCCTCCAGCTTCAGGAGTTGCTGGTCGATCGATTCGGCGGAGAGCTGCTCATCGACGACGGCGTCGGCCGAGGCGCGCGGCGCGCCGCCGAGGCCCCGGCGGATGGCCGAACCGTCGTCGAGAAAACCGAGGCCCCGGCCCTTCAGCGCCCCCATCAGCACGCCCATGGCGCTGTCGGAGGTCACGAACCGGCCGCCGAGATAGTTGGTCGTGGCGAAATAGCCGGTGGCGCGCGAGAGCAGCCACTCCAGCCGTTTCACTGTCTCCCCGGGGGGTGCATTCGTCATCAGGGTGTATTGGCCGGGGTCGTTGGCGGGATAGTCGATGGGCTCCATCGGCAGTTCCATCACCACCTCGTGGCCATTGGCGCGGGCCAGGTCCATCCAGCCCTGCAGGCCGTCGGCATAGGGCACGAAGCTCAGCGTCACCTCCGGCGGCAGTTTGTCGATGGCGGCGCGGGTGGCGGCGCTGTTCAGGCCGAGGCCGCCGACGATTATGGCGATCTTGGGCTTGCCGTTGGACTGGAAGGGTCGGGCGTAGGCCTGAAACGGGGTCCTGCCGTCGCGGCCGATGACCGGGAGCAGGCCGCCGGGTCCCGCCGCGGTCAGCCCGGCGATGGGCGCGGGGGTAAGCGGCGGCGCCTTCGGCCGGGGCGCGGGCACAGCGACGCCGCCGCCCAGTGTCGCGCCCTGCGGCAGCGTGATCACCGCCTGGCCGCCGGTGGCGAGGCCGCCGTCGATCTGGGCGGCGAGCGGATCAGGGGCGCCGGGCATGGCCACGTCCTGGCCGGGCGCCAGCGAGCCGAGCGTCGGCGGGGCGTTGGGGTCGCCCGGCAGGCCGGGACGCAGGCGCACCGGCCCCTTCGGGCCGCCCTGGTCGAGGGCGACCTTCACCATCGGCGCCCCGGCGTGGGGGTTGGCGGTGACCAGCACGAACAGGGTGAGGGACACCAGTAGCAGAGCTGCGGCGCCGGCGGGCAGCGCCCAGGGCTTGGCCAGGATCGCGGGCATGAGACCGCTCGCGCTGCGAACCGGCGCGAGGGTAGCGGCGACAGGGCGGCGGGCAAACATACGGGGGCCGGGCTCCAACCCCCCGACCCTCGCCGATCATGGTTAACAAGCGGGAAATGGCAGCGGCGAGGCGTTGGGTTCACGAGATTCCCGCGTCATCATGTTCCTGTTCCGTTTCGGGTGGGGGGCGGTTAGGTTGGCGCGTGCTCCCCGTTCCCACCGACCCGCCCGACCTGACCCGCGCGCCCGTGGCCGTGCTGCCGCCGGCGCTGGCGGCGACGCCGGGACCCACCGCGGCGCTGGCCGGTGAGCACGGGGTGCAAAAACTCAAGCCCGGCGCGGCGCGGGACGCCTTTGTCGCCGGCCCCGTGGCGGTGGCCCACGCCGGCCTGACGGCCCGGCGGCTCGGCCTGAACGCGCCCGCCCGCGCGCGTCACCTGTTCGATGTGCTGGAGCTGTTCGCCTTCGTCCGCCCGGCGCAGTTCTGCGCCCCCTCGCCCACCGGGCTGGCGGTGGCGCTGGGCCTGCCCGAGCCCCGGGCGGTGGAGGCGCAGGCCCTGTCGCTCCGACAGGCGGCGGAGATGCTGCTGACCGAGCTGGCTGCGGCGCCCTGGCCCTCGCGGGAGGAGGCGCTGGCGGTGGCCGAGACGCTGGCCCGCGCCGGCTGGGCGTGGGGGCCGCTCGCCGTGCAAGCCCTGCGGTCCCAACCCCTCGGCCAGGCCTGGCGCAGCTCCGGCCTCGACGTCTGGGGCCGACTGAAGGCATGGGAAGACGAGGCGCCGGCGGGGGAGGCCGGCTCCAAACCCATCGACCCGGACAAGGTGCGTGGGCGCCTTGCCCACCTTCTGCTGCAATCGGGCCTGGACGAGGCCCGCCCGGCCCAGGCTGACTTCGCCGCCGAGACCGCCTTCGCCTTCCAGCCGCGCGAGCGCGAGGGCCAGCCCCGCCTGATGCTGGCCGAGGCGGGCACCGGGGTGGGCAAGACGCTGGGCTATCTGGCGCCCGCTTCGCTCTGGGCCGAAGCCAACGGGCCGGCGGTGTGGGTCTCCACCTATACCCGCGCCCTGCAGCGCCAGATCGAGCGGCAGAGCCACGCCCTCTATCCCGACCCCGAGGTCCGCGCCCGCAAGGCGGTGGTGCGCAAGGGGCGGGAGAACTATCTCTGCCTGCTGAACCTGCAGGACTTCGCCAATGCCGCCGCCCTCGGCGCAGGCGACCTGATCGGCGCGGCGCTGGTCAGCCGCTGGGTGCGCGCCACCCGCGACGGCGACATGACCGGCGGCGACTTTCCAGCCTGGCTGCCCTCGCTGTTCGCCATTGGCGGGTTGGCGCAGGCGGGACCCGGCAACCTGATCGACCGGCGGGGCGAGTGCGTCCACGCCGGCTGCGTCCATTACCGTACCTGCTTCGTAGAAAAAGCGATCCGTGCTTCCCGGAAGGCGGACATCGTCATCGCCAACCACGCGCTGGTGATGACCCAGGCCGCTTTCGACGGCGCCCGCACCGCGCGTGGCCAGAAGGCGGACGGCGAGACCGCGGCCCTGAAGCGCGTGGTGTTCGACGAGGGCCACCACCTGTTCGACGCCGCCGACAGCGCCTTTTCCGCCTGCCTGTCCGGCCAGGAGGCGGCGGAGCTGCGCCGCTGGATACGGGGACCGGAGGGGCGACGGCGCGGCCGGGGGCTGGAGCAGCGGCTGGGCGATCTGCTGGCCGACCGGGAAGGCGCCCACGTGGCGCTGAACCAGGCGATCCGCGCCGCCGCCCAGCTTCCGGGCGAGGGCTGGTCCGCCCGCATCGCCCCGCCGCCCGATTATGACGGAGGGTATGGGGAGGAGCCGGTGCGCGCCAACCCCGTCGGCCCGGTGGAGGGGTTCCTGGCCGCCCTGCTGGAACAGCTCCGCGCACGCGCGGATACCAAGGCCGAGGGGATGGAGTGCGCCGCCCGCCCCGTCCTGGACGCGGTGAAGGCCGCCGCCGCCCTCGCCGCGGCCGCGCTGGCGGCGGTGGAGGCGCCGTTGGCCACCCTCGCCGAAGCGCTGCAGGACCTGCTGGACGAGGAGGCGAGCGAACTGCCCACCGGCGAGCGGGCTCGGATCGAAGGGGCGCTGCGGGGCCTGGATCGCCGCGCGCGGATGCAGCTCCCTGCCTGGCGCGCCATGCTGGCCACCTTGCAGGACGACAGCGATGCGCCGCTGTTCGTCGACTGGTTCGAGGCGGTCAGCGCTTTCGGACGCATCGCCGACGCCGCGTTCCGCCGCCACTGGATCGACCCCACCGAGCCATTGGAAGCCACGGTGCTGCGGCCGGCGCACGGCGTGCTGGTCACCTCCGCCACCCTGGCCGACATGGCGCACGACGCGCCCTTCGCCCTGGCCGAGATGCGCACCGGCGCGGCGCGGCTGGCGGAGACGCCCAAGACGCTGAGACTGCTTTCGCCGTTCGACTACGCGCGGAACGCGCGCTGCATCGTCGTCACCGATGTGGGCAAGGACGATCCGCGCCAGGTGGCGGCCGCCCTGCGCGAGCTGTTCACCGCGTCGGGCGGCGGCGGGCTTGGCCTGTTCACCGCTATCCGCCGCCTCCGCGCCGTCTATGACAAGATCGCCGCGCCTTTGGCCGAGCGCGGCCTGCCGCTCTACGCCCAGCACGTGGACCCGCTGGAGATCGGCGCCCTGGTGGACATCTTCCGCGCGGAGGAGGACGCCTGCCTGCTCGGCACCGACGCGGTGCGCGACGGCGTGGACGTGCCGGGTCGCTCGCTGCGCCTTTTGGTGTTCGACCGCATTCCCTGGCCCCGGCCCGACATCCTGCACAAGGCGCGGCGCGAGACCTTCGGCGGGCGGACCTATGACGACGCCCTGGCCCGCGCCCGTATCGCCCAGGCCTTCGGCCGCCTGATCCGCCGCGCCGACGACCGGGGCGTGTTCGTCATGCTCGACGCCGCCGCCCCCACCCGCCTGTTCTCCAGCCTGCCAGAGGGGGTAGAGGTGCAGCGTATGGGCCTGGTGGACGCCATCGAGCAGGTGAGCGACTTCCTCAGCCGGGCCTAGCATCCCTTGGCGCCTTACCGGTAAAAGCCCAGCCATGACCACGCTGACGCTGCACGACACCCTGACCGGCCAGAAGACGCCGTTCACGCCCCGCGAGGGCTCGGACCGGATCACCCTCTATGTGTGCGGACCCACGGTCTACAACTACGCCCACATCGGCAATGCGCGTCCTGTGGTGGTGTTCGACGTGCTGTATCGTCTGCTGAAGCGGCTCTACCCCACGCATCGGGTGGTCTATGCCCGCAACGTCACCGACGTGGACGACAAGATCAACGCCGCCGCCATGGCGCAGGGCGTGGATATCTCGGTCATCACGGGCAGGTACGCCGAAATCTACGATGCCGACATGGCGGTGCTGAACGCGCTTGCGCCCGACCACCAGCCCCGCGCCACCGCCCATATCGCCCAGATGAGCGCCCTGATCGAGGCCATGATCGCGAGGGGCCTCGCCTATGTGAGCCCGAACCAGGACGGCGGGGCCGAGGTGCTGTTCGATGTGGCCGAGTATGACGCGGGCTCGGGCCGCTATGGGAGGCTGTCCGGCCGATCGCTCGACGACATGATCGCCGGCGCGCGGGTGGAGGTGGCGGCCAACAAGCGCCACCCGGCCGACTTCGTGCTGTGGAAGCCCTCCAAGCCCGGCGAGCCCGAATGGGACGGCCCACGAGGGCTGAGGGGCAGGCCCGGCTGGCACATCGAATGCTCGGCGATGGCCGAGAGCGTGCTCGGCCTGCCCGTGGATATCCACGGCGGCGGACACGACCTGATCTTCCCCCATCACACCAACGAGATCGCCCAGTCCTGCGCCGCGCACGGCTCGGACGATCCGCGCGCGTATGCCCGTCACTGGATGCACAACGGCTTCCTCGACTTCTCCGGCGAGAAGATGAGCAAGAGCCTCGGCAACGTGGTGCTGGTGCACGAACTGGTGAAGACCTGGCCGGGCGAGGTGATCCGCTGGGCCCTGCTCAGCGGCCATTATCGCTCACCGCTGGACTGGACGGCGGAGCTGTTGGAGCAGGCGCGGAAGGCGCTGGATCGGCTCTATGGCGTGCTGCAGCGGGCGGAGGACATCGAGCCGGCCCGCACAGTGGCGCCCGGCGCCCTGGAGTCCCTCACGGACGACCTGAATACGCCCGAGGCCATCGCCCACCTTTTTGCCCTCTCCGCTCGCCTGGAGCGCGCGGTGGCCGCCAACGACATGAACGAAGCCATGGGTGTCAAGGCCGACCTGCTGCGCCTTGCCGAGGTCATGGGCGTGCTGCAGCAGAATCCCAGCGTATGGTTCAGGGGCGGGGCGAACGACACGCTGGCGGCCGAGGTGGAGGCGCTGATCGCCGAGCGCCTGATCGCCCGCCAGGCCAAGGACTGGGCCGAGGCCGACCGCATCCGGGATCGGCTGACCGAACTCAACGTGGTGGTGATGGACAACCCCACCGGCGCCACCTGGCGGCTGCGGGACTAGCCCCCGCCCCCGCAAGGGGAGAGGGGAGTTCTCGATGAAGGCTTGCGCAGGGGAAAATTTGGAGCGGAGCAGGCTTCCCGCCGGCGCGGCCGAAGGGGATCAGCCCCTCGCCGCCGCCAGGATCGGGCCGGCGCCACGGGTCTGCACCAGGACGGCGGTGGACAGGCCGGGCTGGGCCGGCGGCAGGGCGAAACGGGTGGCCTGGCCGCTCCAGCCGCCGAGGCGCACCAGCGCCTTGACCACGTTCTTGTGCGGCAGGGTCTTGCCGCTGTTCTCGCCGGCGCGCACCGGCACCTGCACGGTGCGGGGGTCATAGCGCACCAGCCAGACGTCAGCGGGGGCGACCGGCGCCCGGCCGGCGCCCACCTCCACCGCATCGGCGGCGACGCTGAGCGAGGGTCCCTCGATCCGTTCGCGGGCAATCAGCGGTTCGATCTCGCCGTGGCGCGCGCCGACCACGTCGGCCTTGCCGTCCACCACCACCTGGGGCGTAAACGGCGCGTCGTGCTTGAGGGACCGGGCATAGGCCACCTGCCGCTGGGTGTAGGCGGGCTGGGCGAAGGTGTCCTTCCAGCCGAGCTGATCCCAGTAGGTCACGCCGAACGACAGGGCGATCACGTCGCCGCGGCCGGACAGGGCGGCCACGTTGTCGTTGGCGGGCGGGCAGGAGGAGCAGCCCTGGGAGGTGAACAGCTCCACCACCGAGAGGCGGGGCTGGGCGTCGCCGGGCGAGGCGACGGCCAGGAGCGCGGCGGCGGCGAAGGGGATCAGGGTCAGCCGGGTCATGGTCGTCTCGTTGTCAGGTCATGCGGTGGGTCGGTTGTCCCAGAGTTCGGGGCGGATGGCGGGGAGGTTACACCCCATTCCCCCGCTTCGCAGCGCAGGAAATCTATGTAACCAATCGCCTCTTACGCGCGCATTCAGCGAGGTGGGAGTGATCGAGGCCGAACCGGCGTTACGGGCGCTGATGCTGAGTTCGCTCGACGGGGACGCGCGCGCCTACACCCGGCTACTGGCCGAACTCACCCGCCACCTGCGCGCCTACTACGCCCGCCGGCTCGGCGACGCGCAGGACGACGCCGAGGACCTGGTACAGGATACGCTTATCGCCATGCATCGCCGCCGCGACAGCTATGACCCTAAGCAGCCGCTGACGGCCTGGGTCTACGCCATCGCCCGCTATCGCCTGATCGACCATTATCGCCGCCGCAAGGTGCGCAACCCCGTGCCGCTGGAGGACGCGGCGGCGCTGTTCGCTGTGGATCAGATCGAGCCGGCCATGGCGCGGCGTGACGTCTCGCGCCTGCTCGACAAGCTGCCGCCCGCCCGCGCGGCCCTGATCCGCGCCACCAAGATCGAGGGCCTGTCCAACGCGGAGGCCGGAGCGCGGGTCGGGCTGAGCGAAGGGGCGGTGAAGGTCAACGTCCATCGCGGCATGAAGGCGCTGGCCAAGGAGCAGGACGCCTCTGGGGATGGGCAGGACGGGGAGGCGGCCCCATGAGGACCGACGACCTGATCGAGGTGCTGAGCGAACGGCTGGAGCCCACCTCCACCCGCGCGCCGGTGTGGCGCATGGCGGCCTGGGTCGGCGGCGGCGCCGTGGTCTCCGCCGTGCTGATGCTGGTGGTGCTCGGCCTGCGGCCGGACATGCCCACCGCCATGGGCACCATGATGTTCTGGACCAAGTTCGCCTATACGCTGGCGCTCGGCGGCCTGGCGCTTTGGGCGGCGGAACGTCTGGGTAGGCCGGGGGTCGGAGCCAACCTGCCGGGCGTCGTGCTGGCGGCGGTGGTGGCCCTGTTCGCCGTCGTGGCGGCCGGACGGCTCGCCATGGCGCCGCCGGAGGCGCGGCATCACCTGCTGATGGGGCATTCGGCGCGGCTGTGCCCATGCCTGATCCTGGCCCTGGCCGTGCCGCTGCTGGTGGGCGCGGTGATGGGCCTGCGGGGTTTCGCCCCCACCCGGCCGACGCTGGCGGGCCTGGCGGCGGGGTTGGCGGCGGGCGGGTTGGCCGCCTTCGTCTATGCCTTCAGCTGCAACGAGAGCGCCATGCCCTTCGTCGCGGTCTGGTACACCCTGCCGGTGCTGCTGGCCGGGGCGCTCGGCGCGCTGGTGGGCCGGTTCGCCCTGAGGTGGTAATATCGTCCCTTCCCTGTGCAACGGGGGAAGATCGCGCGCTTCCCATGCCGCCCCACGCTTTCTACATATCGGGCCATGACGTTCCGCATCGAGCATCGCATCGGTATCGCCGCACCGGCCTCGGAGGTCTGGGACCTGGTCTACGATCTGGCCCGTTGGCCGGACTGGACCGGGCTTTATACTGAAGCCTCGGGCCGGATCGCCGTCGGTGAAAAACTGCGCTTCACCTTCAAGCTCGGCGACCGTGCGCCCATGAGCGGCGAGGCGGTGGTGTACGACTGGGTGCCCGAGGCTCAACTGGCCTGGAAGGCCAGTGTCGGCCCGCGCATTCGCTCGCTGCGCTATGTGGAGATCGAAAAGCTGACCGAGACCAGCTGCATCCTGGCCAACGGCGACTACTACACGGGCTGGACCTTCCTGATGTCGAAAAGTCTGCGCCGCGACGTGCGCGACGGGTTCCAGCGCATGAACGAGAACGCCAAGCGCCTCGTCGAGGACCGCTGGGCGGCCGAAGGCGGCCAGCCCGTGGTGGAGCCCGACCCTATGCCGAGCGGCCCTTTCACCATCCAGCCGCTCATGCGACCCACCGCCGCCAAGGGGGCCAAGATGTGGGGCATGGGCAAGACCGGCGGCTTCGGCCCCCGGCTGATGAAATGAGGCCGCCGATGATCGACGCCCTCTATTCCTATCGCATCCTGACGCTTTGCGCCAACATGCCCCGCGCCGGCCGGCTGACCTCTCCGCACGCCTCGGCTGAGCGGATATCCAGGCTCTGCGGCAGCCGGGTGACGGTGGACGTGGTCCTGGACGGCGATCGCGTCATCGACTTCGCCCAGGACGTAAAGGCCTGCGCGCTCGGCCAGGCCTCCGCCGCCGTGCTGGGCGAACGGGTAGTCGGCGCCAGCGTGACGGAGCTGGAGTTGGCGCGGGACGCGCTCTGCGCTATGCTCAAGGCGGATGGCCCGCCGCCCATGGGCCGCTTTGCGGATCTCGCCGTGCTGCGACCGGTGAAAGACTACCCCGCCCGCCACGCCTCCACGCTGCTTGCGTTCGAGGCGGCGGTGGCGGCCGCGCGCGACGCCCAGGCCTGCAACAAGACCCGAACTATCGGCGCCGTCGCGGGTTGATCCGCTCCCTTCGCGAATGCGATAGGAGCCGGACATCGTTCGGGCCCATGACGGCATGTCCTCTCTCTACGAACGCAGCGTCAGAACGCTCCACCGCGCCTACAAGCTGACCCTGTCGCCCCACATCGGGCGCCAGTGCCGGTTTCTCCCGACCTGTTCGGACTATGCGGCGGAAGCCCTGATCGTGCACGGACCGTGGCGCGGCGGCTGGCTGGCCACGCGGCGTGTATGCCGCTGCCACCCCCTCGGTGGGTCCGGATACGACCCGGTCCCGCCGGACGCAAAAACTCCCAAGTCGCGCCGGAACGGCGGCGGCTTCACGTGTGAAAGCTGAGAACGATGCAACTGCAATTTCCGGATGGGGCTGTCCGTGACTATGAAGCCGGCGTCACCGCCCGCGCCGTGGCCGAGGGGATTTCCCCCTCGCTGGCCAAGCGCGCGGCGCTGGCGCGGATCGATGGCGACCTGCGCGACCTCGACCGCCCCATCGACCATGACGCCCGGATCGAGTTTCTGATGCGCGACGATCCCGCCGTGCTCGACACCCTGCGCCACGACGCCAGTCACGTGATGGCCGAAGCGGTGCAGGAGCTGTTCCCCGGCACGCAGGTGACCATCGGGCCGGCCATCGAGGACGGTTTCTATTACGACTTCGCCCGCGATACGCCGTTCAGCCTCGACGACCTGCCGAGGATCGAGCAACGAATGCGCGAGATCGTCGACCGCGACGAGAAGATCGCGCGCGAGGTGTGGGACCGGGACGAGGCGATCGCTCACTTCCGCTCCATCGGCGAAACCTACAAGGCCGAGATCGTCTCAGACCTGCCCGTGGACGAGACCATCACGGTCTATCGCCAGGGCCAGTGGAAGGACCTGTGCCTGGGACCGCACCTGCCCTCCACCAGAATGGTCGGCAAGGCGTTCAAGCTGACCAAGCTGGCCGGCGCCTATTGGCGCGGCGATCACAGGAACGCCCAGCTTCAACGCATCTATGGCACGGCCTGGGCGACGCAGGCCGACCTCGACGCCTACCTGCTCCGCATCGAGGAGGCGGAGAAGCGCGACCACCGCAAGCTCGGGCGGGCCATGGACCTGTTTCACATGCAGGAGGAGGGCCGGGGCATGGTGTTCTGGCACCCCAAGGGCTGGCAGCTATGGCGCACGCTGGAGGCCTATATGCGCCGCCGCCTGGACGCCGCGGGCTATGCGGAGGTGAAGACGCCCCAGGTGCTCGACCGCTCGTTCTGGGAAAGGTCCGGCCACTGGGAGAAGTACCGGCCCAACATGTTCGTCTGCGAGACGGAGGAGGGCGAGGTGCTCTCCCTCAAGCCCATGAACTGCCCCGGCCACGTGCAGATCTTCGATCACGGTCAGCGTTCCTATCGCGAGTTGCCGATCCGCATGGCCGAGTTCGGGGCCTGCCACCGCTACGAGCCCTCCGGTTCGCTCCATGGGTTGATGCGCGTGCGCGGCTTCACGCAGGACGACGCCCATATCTTCTGCCGCGAAGACCAGATCGTGGACGAGACCGAGCGTTTCGTCAGGCTGACACGAATGATCCATAGTGATCTCGGCATGGAGACGGCCTACATTACCCTGGCCACTCGCCCCGAGATCCGTGCGGGATCGGACGCGTTCTGGGACAAGGCCGAGGGCATGTTGCTGGAGGCCGCCCGTCAGGCGGGCGTGGAGCCGGTGATCGCCGAGGGCGACGGCGCCTTCTACGCCCCCAAGCTCGACTTCATCGTCAAGGACGCCATCGGGCGGGAGTGGACCTGCGGCACGCTGCAACTCGACTACGTGCTGCCCGAGCGCCTGGGCGCCGAGTATGTGGCGGAAGACGGCTCCAAGCAGCGGCCCGTCATGCTGCATCGCGCCATCCTCGGCTCGTTCGAACGATTTATCGGCATCATGATCGAAAACTATGCGGGCGCGTTTCCGCTGTGGCTGGCTCCGGTCCAGGTCGTGGTTGCGACCATTACCTCCGATGCCGAGGAGTATGCCCGCGAGGTGGTGGCGCAACTTTCGGCGGCGGGGTTGCGGGTCGAAGGGGATTTTCGTAACGAGAAGATCAACTACAAGGTGCGGGAACACAGCTTGAGCAAGGTTCCCGTCATCGCGGTCGTCGGTCGCAACGAAGCGGAAAAGACCGAAGTGGCGCTGAGGCGATTGGGGTCCAATGGGCAGCAGATCGTGCATCTGGCGGATGCTGCCCGGATCCTGGGCGCCGAAGCCTTGCCCCCTGACCTTCGCGCGTGAACTGAGATCGTATCCATGAGGGTCGCCGTGCCGCATGAATGACGCCGCCCAGGGCCGCATTGTCGGTGGGATAGCCATCGCGTCCGCTATCCCCGACCTGGCGGTGGCGGTGAGCGTGGTCATGGTGGTCTATCGGACGGGTCATCCGCTGGCGGAAAGTATCCGGCGTGTGCTGACCGATCCCGTCGTCGATGAGTTCATCCTGATCGACAACGGGTCTCCTGCGGAAGAGGTGGCGTTCATCGACGCCGCCGCCGCCGCGAACGGTTCGCGCATGACGGTTCTTCGCGGCCAGGGCAATGTGGGCTTCGCCCGCGCGGTGAACCTGGGCGTCGGCGTCGCCCACGGCGAGATGATCGTGGTGCTGAACCCCGACGCCTATCTGGAGAAGGGCTGCGTCCGCGCGCTGCACAAGACGCTGAAAATCTGCCGGGTCCCGGCGGTGGTGGGCGCGCGGGTGATGAACCCGGACGGCACGGAGCAGCGCGGCGCGCGGCGCGGCGAGGTGACGCTGGTCACCAGCCTGCTCAGCGTCACCGGCCTCGCCAAGAAGGTGCACGCGCTGCACGGCTTCGAGGTGCACCACGAGGACGACCCTGCGCCGACCCGCGGCGTCCCGGTGCCCACCATTTCCGGCGCCTGCTTCGCCATGCGGCGCTCGGACTTCCTCGGTCTGGGCGGCCTGGACGCCGGCTATTTCCTGCACGTGGAGGACGTCGACCTGTGCTGGCGAACCCGCCAGGCGGGGGGCGAAGTGCTGTTCGAACCCCGGGCGCGGGTCACCCACCTCGGCTCCACCAGCCAGGCCTCGCCCCTGAAGGTGGAATACTGGAAGGGCGTCGGCCTGGCGCGCTATTTCCGCAAGCGGGCGGACAACGGCTGGCGCCAGACGATGGCCATCCTGATGACCCCGGTGATCGTCGGCGTCTCCGTCCTGCGCCCGATGCTTCGGGGACAGATGCTCAAGCGGCGGGGCGGGCTGCGCTTCTGAGCGGCGCTCTCGGGGCGGCGATCGGGGCCGGGGGCGGAAGCGGTGCGGCCACGGTCTCAACGGCTTTCGGCGCCGTCGCGTTGGAGCGGTAGAGCTTGAGGTCCACCCACTTCCCCGTGGAATAGTCTAGGCCCCTGGTATCGCCGACCAAGGTCGCGCCGGTCCCGGCCGCCTCCAGCGCCTGCCGGAACGCCGCATCCTGCCGCTGCTCCACCAAGGCCGGTTCGCCGTCCGACACGGCGTCGGCGGCGTCTTCGGGACTGTCGAGTTCGGTGGTGGTGCCGAGCTGGAACACCAGCGAGGGCTCCGCATAGCCGACCACCGCCACCGGCCCTGGCGTCACGCCGTTTCGGGGGTCGAGGTTCTGCGCCTCGACCAGCGCCGCAGCATTGCGCGAGACCCACAGGCTGCCGATGGCCGGCGCGAGGCCGCCCACCATGACCATGTGGGTGAGTATGCCGAGCCCCAACACCGCGCCTGCCAGCGGTAGAGGCGCGCGCTGGAAGCACGCCAGCGCGCCGCCTAAGCCGGTCGCCACGAGGAGCAGGGCGGTGACGGCCACCCAGGGCGAGCCGCCAATGCCGTACTTCGGCGCCGAAACCACCAGAACCGCGGCGAGGGCCAGGGTGACCAACACCGACAATCCCGCCCCGATCCCCCGCGTCCACCGGTTCCAGGCCGGCGCTTGCGGCGCGGTCAGGGCCGCCGCCATCAGCCAGGCCAGGGCGCCATAGAGCGGCAGGGGATAGTGGGCGAGCTTGGTCGGCAGAGCCTCGAACACCAGCCAGGAGGGGATCAGCCAGGCCAGGGCGAAACGCACCCCGGGCTCGTGGCGGCGGCGCCACCCGGTCACCAGGGCGACGGGCAGGAGCGCGGTTGCGGGAAAGGTCAGGATCGGCGCCAGCAGCAGGTGCAGTCCGGGCGGCGCCCCATGGCTCTCATGCCCACCGGCCAGCTTGGGCGCGAGGTCGCCGCCCACCGCGCCGGTCCAGAATCCGCCGTCGGTGGCCACGGTGATGGCCAGCGCCCAGGGCCCCGCCACGGCCAATATCAGGAGCAGGCCCCAGGCCCAGCCGATGCGCCCGATCCAGCGTCCGCGCCGATCGCCGATGACCAAGGCGGCCATGGCCAGCCCCGCCACCATTGGGCCCACCGGTCCCTTGTCGAGGATGGACAGCGAAAGACCGGCCCAGAACAGCAGCTTGTCGACCAGCCTCGGCTCGGCGCCTTCCCGCGAGGCCAGATAGAGCCGCGCCAGCGCCGCCATGGCCAGGGTGGTGGACCCGCACAGCACCGCATCGGTCTTGGCCAGGAAGGCTTCGCTGGACAGCAGCAGGGTGGCGCCGAGCGCCAGCCCGGCGAACAGCCCGCCCCGCGCGCCGAGGAAGGCCGCGGCGCCCCAGGCGCAGGCCGCGGCAGCAAGCATGGCGCCCAGCAGGGACGGCACACGATAGGCCCAGATTTCACGCTTCTCCACCGAGGAAAGGGTCGAGACGCTGGCTGCCTGCAACCAGTGGATGCCCACCGGCTTCTTGTCGCGCGGCTGCGACTGATAGCGGATGTTCACGAAGTCGCCGGTCTCCAGCATCTGGGCCGTCGCCTGGGCGAAGCGGCTCTCGTCCCGGTCGAACGGCGGCAGGAAGATCAGGCCGGGCAGGGCGGTGATCAGCACGAGCAGCGCGGCCATCGCCGGTCCGCGCCAGCCCGCGGCGAGGCGATCCAGTCGGTTGGGCGCCGGCAGGGCGGCGGCGATCGGGTCGGCGTAGCTCATTGGCGCCCTCATAGCATGGGGCCGGGGGGCGTCCGCCATGGCCAAAGCTTCGCCCTCCCCATCGTCGGCGAAACTGCTATGAGGGCGCCCCAAATCCACGAAAATGAGTCATGCCTGACACCATCCCCGACATCTCCGTCGTCGTGCCCGTCTATAACGAGGAAGGCGCGGCGCCCGATCTGGCGCGGGAGATCGCCCGCGCCTTCGCCGGGCGGAACTTCGAGATGGTGTTCGTCGACGACGCCAGCCGTGACGGCACGCGCGCCTCGCTGACGTCCTTGAAACCGGAGCTGCCGCAGTTGCGCGTGCTGTTCCACCAAAGGAACGCGGGCCAGAGCCGGGCGGTGCGTAGCGGCGTTCTGGCCGCGCGCGGCGCGGTGGTGGTGACCCTGGACGGCGACGGGCAGAACGACCCCGCCGATGCGCCCCGCCTGGTGGATCGCCTGCTGGATGGCGGCGAAGCCCTCGGTCTGGTGGGCGGCCGCCGCGCCAAGCGCCAGGACAGCGCCGCCAAGCGTCTGGCCTCCCGTTTCGGCAACGGCGTGCGCAAGTGGTTGCTCAAGGACCGCGCCGACGACACGGGCTGTGGGCTGAAGGTGTTTCGCCGCGCCCTGTTCCTGCGTCTGCCCTATTTCGATCACATGCACCGCTATCTGCCGGCGCTGACGCTGCGCGAAGGCTTCGAGGTGGTGTTCGAGGACGTGAACCACCGTCACCGCACCAGCGGCGTCTCCAAGTACAACAACCTCGGCCGCGCCTGGGTCTCGATCTCCGATCTCTCCGGCGTGATGTGGCTGAACGCCCGAGCGCGTCGCCCCGAATCGGTGAGCGAGGCCTGACCACCCAACCTCACTGTGGCGCGAAAGCCTCACTGTAAGTTAGGCGACATCGCGGCGGGAACACGGTCCACCGTGCCGCATTCTTGACGCGGGATCAGTCGATCCCGGTCGGGCTCATCATCGATGCAACACAACGCCGGGAAGGATTTTCTTCGCCTGTATCGCGCATTCAAGACGTGCGAGCCCTTGCGGAAAAGATCATGCCGAGCAATTGTGTCGCAACGCTCAGCTTTCGTCGGTGGGCGGGAACGGGGTCGACGCGACGCATACGTCCACGAGGTTCGCCTGGGGGATGAAAATGGGTTGTTTTGTGTTGGGTTGTTGAAAAACTTGTGGTGTGGCCGAAGCGCACTGTCGCAAAAGGTCGCACTTGGCTATATCGTCCCTAGGCCGAAAGTGTCGGCTGTCGCGCTAAGGGCATAAAGAGGGCTCTTGAAATGAAAATCACTCTGATGGCAGGGGCTGCCGCTCTGATCGTGGCTTTCGCCGCATCGGGCGCCCAGGCTGGGTCTCCCGATGGATGGTATGGGGCCATCGATGTCGGCTATCACGAACTTAGCCACGGCATCTCCACGACCTCGAGCGGGCTCGCGCCCGATGGCGCTCCCTTCGGCTACCGCTTCGGTTCCGATGGCGACTGGGCCGGCTTCGCCCGTCTCGGCTATCGCCTGAACCCCTGGTGGCGCGTCGAACTCGAAGGCGGCTATCGCAAGAGCGATGTCCAGTCGATCATGGGTTCGCCCAACCGCGCCCAGCCCTATGGCCTGTGCCAGCCGGGCGTGATCCGCACAGCGGCGGCTCCGGCCTGCGGCAAGCCGAACGGCAGCCTCGACACCTACACCGTCATGGGCAACGTGATCTATGACATCCTGCCCCACAACCGGATCAATCCTTTCATCGGTGGCGGCGTCGGTGTCGCCAACGTCGATGCGAAGGCCTTCGGTCAATTCTCGGGCGTACCGGCCGGGCAGACCCAGATCCAGAACCTGACCATCAAGGACGACAACACGGTGTTCGCGTATCAGGCCCTCGCCGGCTTGACCTACCGCGCCACCCGCCAGATCTCCATTGACCTGACCTATCGCTGGCTGGAAACCGCCAATGTGAAGTTCTCGTCGGTGGGTTCGGCTCAAATCCAGCCCGGCACCTTCACCGGCAAGTATCGGGACAACTCGCTGACGCTGGGCGTGCGTTACGCCTTCGCGCCGCCGCCCCCGCCGCCCCCGCCGCCCCCGCCCCCGCCGCCGCCTCCCCCGCCGCCTCCCCCGCCGCCTCCGCCGCCTCCCCCGCCGCCGCCTCCGGCTGGTCCGGAAGCGCGTGAGTTCGTGGTCTACTTCCCGTTCGATCAGTCCATCCTCACGACCGACGCCCAGGCGGTGGTCCAGCAGGCTGCCGATTACGCGAAGTCCGGCGCGGCGACCCAGGTCATCGTGGTCGGCCATACCGACACCTCGGGCTCGGTGAGGTACAACCTGCGTCTCTCCGAACGCCGCGCCAAGGTCGTCGCCGACGCCCTGGTCGGGCTCGGTGTCGGCCAGAGCGTTCTGTCCGTCGACTGGAAGGGCAAGACCGACCTCGCCGTGCAGACCCCCGATGGGGTGAAGGAGCCGCTGAACCGCCGCTCCACCATCACCATCAACTTTGCGGGTCAGTCCGGCACCGCTTCGCCGGTGGCGAGCCAGCCGGTTCCGAACCCCTAGAGCATGATCGTTTCGGATGGACTCATCCGAACGTGAATCATGCTCTAAACTCAAAGTGTAGACCCTGATTCACGGTTCAAGATGAACCGATCAGGGTCTAGGGTTTGGACGCGTACCGCCCGGGTCGCTGATGCGGCCTAGGCGACATCGATCGAGTTCAGAGCCCGGCCTTGGCCGGGCTCTTTTCATTTGTGGATAGAGGCGCGCCGGCCGCCAGATCGCGCCACGCTTGATCCCAAAGCCCGGCCAAGGCGTACTTAGGGATAAGACCACCCGGAGACACCACCGATGCCCCTTTTCCACAGAACCGCCCGTCGCGCCCTGGTCGGTGGGCTGGCCGCTGCGGCCATGCTGTTCGGCGCGGGCGTCCTCAACGCCCAGCCCAGGCTGGAGACCGCCGTTTTCGCCGGCGGCTGCTTCTGGACCATGGAACACGGCTTGGAGGAGATTCCTGGCGTGGTGAGGGCGATCTCCGGCTATGCCGGCGGCCGGGTGCAGCATCCCACCTATGAACAGGTGACGAGCGAGACCACCGGCCATCTGGAGTCCGTTCAGGTGACCTACGACCCCGCGCGGATCAGCTACGCCCAGCTGGTCGATCGTTACTGGCGGCTGATCGACCCCACCGACGACGGCGGTATGGCCTGCGACCGGGGCGCCTCCTATCACTCCGCCATCTTCGTGCAGACCCCCGAGCAGCGCCAGATCGTCGAGCGGTCCGAGGCGCAACTCCTGGCTGGGCCCCTGCGTGGAAAGCGTATCGCCACCCAACTGCGCCCAGCGGCGCCCTTCTGGCCGGCGGAGGCCTATCATCAGCATTTCGCCGAGCGGAACCCGGTGCGCTACGCCGCCTACCGGATCGGCTGCGGCCGCGACGGGGTGCTCAAGGCGCTATGGGGAGGCCGCTGACCGGGTCCCGCGGGCGTGGCGTCAGGCTATTGCCCATGAACAGATCGACCGTTCGGGCGTGTCTGGGATCGAGCCGGACGGTGACGCGCGGCGGATCGGCCACCGACGCGCCGCGAAAGTCGGCCAGGAAGGCGGCGCGATAGCGCGGGATGGCGCTGATCGCCAGCACGTGGCGGCCGTTGGCGGGGGTCAGGGGCGCTTCGGCCTCGGCCTGATTGGCGGGCCGGGCCAGATGAACCCAGGCGGTCAGCGGCGCGGGCAAGGCGCCGGCGGGGCGCCCCGCGCCGTCCCGGGCATAATAGGAGAGCGCGTTGAACAGGAAGCGGTCGTCCACCGCGACCGCGGTCAGCGGCGTCCTGGCGTTGGCGCTCCTGGCGGCAGCGACGACCGCCCCCGCGTCGGCGCGCCAGCCTCGTGCGCGCTTGAAAGCATTGCCGACGCCCACGGCGTCCGCCAGTCCCGGCGTCAACACGCAGGCCAGCAGGCCGGCGAAGATCAGCCCGTTCATGGTGACCGTCGCGCCGAACCATCGCCGGGCGCGCCAACGCGCCAGGAGGCCGGCGACCAGCAGCGCCCCGGGCGCATAGGCGGCGGCGGCCCAGTTGGCGTTGGCCCGGGAAACGATGGACTCCGCGAAGACGATGACGAAGGCCGGCACCGCTAGGCAGAGCAGCAGGCGGTCCGCCGCGGCCCCCCGGCGTCGAAGGACCTCGATCGTCCCAACCAGCAGCACCGCGAAAGACAACGGTCCGAACACGCCGAATTGCCCCAGGATGAAGGCGAACGGTCCGCGTTCGCCCAGCAAGCCGCGCAATCCCCGATCGGCCGCGCCGATATCCGCGTTTTCCGCGGTGTGGGTCACCGTCTGGAAGTGGTTGGCGGCGTTCCACAGGATGTTGGGCGCCGCGACGATGAGGCCAACGCCGACGGCGGCAAGGATCGCGCCGGTATTCCAGCGGCGACGCGCCTCTTGGCTGATCGCCGCGTGGAGCATCACCCCACCGGCGAGATAGAGGGCGGCGTATTTGGCCAGAAAGGCGAGGCCCGCCGTCAAACCCAGCGCCGCCGCGGCCCTCCGCCGGGCCGGCGCCTCCGGCTCGGTCCACAAGGCGGCATAGGCCCACACGCCCAACGCGACGAACAGCATCAGCGGCGCGTCGGTGGTGATCACCGCGCTCGACAGTACCACGCCCGGGGCCAGGGTATAGAGCACGCAGGCCCACCAGCCGGCGCGGGCGTCATAGAGCCGCTTGCCGGCAGGAAAGAGGGCCAGCGCCGCCGCCGCGTGCAGGAACGGAGCCGAGAAACGTACCCAGGCCTCGCCGTTCCCACCGAGGAGGGTCGTGGCGTGGACCAGCCAGGCGATCATCGGCGGCTTGGAGAAATAGCCCCACGCCGGCCGCCGCGACCAGACCCAGTATTGCGCCTCGTCCGGATAGAGTTCGAGTGGGCTGAGAAACAGGACGGCCACGCGCACCAGCGTTATCGCCGCGACGAACAGCAGGGCCGTGCGCAGATAGCGGGCCTCGGCGGCTTCGTCCGGGCTCGTCATTTCCCTTGAGCCGCTGAAGCAGCAGTCATCCCGACCTCGTCAACGCATCGTATAAGCCCCTTCTGGCGCCCTTCGATGCATCAGGGTGTGGCGCCGCTGCAATATTGTACGTCAGCATGGCGACCGTCATCGTTCGTTCACGAATAGGTCATCGACCCTTCTGAAACAGCCGTTAGACCGCGTTAAGATTTGGTGCAGGTCGCGCAGCGCGGCCGGCAGGGGTAACTAGGGGCAATTCCATGTTGATGAAAAGACTCGTCGCGGGCGCCGCGACGGCCGCGATTGCGCTGTCCATCGGCGCCGCGGCGCACGCTCAGTCCACCGCCGGCCAGGCCCAGGAAGTGATCGTCACCGGAACGCGCACGCCACCGTCCGCGAACGGCATCGGCGTCCAGGTAACCGACGCCAAGGATGAGTCCATCGTCAGCAAGCAGTTCTTCGAGACCCGCTCGGGTTCGGAAAACCTTGACCAGCTGATCAACTTCCTGCCGGGGGTAAGCTATACCTCCGAAGACCCCACCGGCATCACCTCGGGCGACCTGCGCATCCACGGCTTCGACGGCGCCCACGTGGCCATCATCCTGGACGGCGCGCCGCTGAACGATACCGGCAACTACGCCAGCTATCCCGGCGAGTATGTGGTGTCCGAATCCATCGACCACATCTCGGTCAATATGGGCTCCACCGATGTGGACAGCCCCACGGCCTCCGCCGTCGGCGGTACGGTCAACATCGTCACCCGCACGCCGCCGAGCGAGATGGGCGCGCGGCTGAAAGTCACCGGCGGCAGCTACGGCTACGGCCGGGTCTATGGCGAGCTGGATTCGGGCACGTTCGGTCCCTGGGGCACCAAGGCCTATGTGGGCGGCGAATACGTGCGCGCCGACAAGTGGCGCGGCGCCGGCGACCTTGAGCGGTGGGACGTGAACGGCCGCATCTATCAGCCCCTGCGCGGTTCCGACTTCCTCAGCCTGGCGGCCAACTACACCGAAGAGAGCCCGATCTTCTACTATTCAGGCTCGCGCGCGCAGTTGGCCCAATACGGGACCAACTATGACTACAACCCCACCTGGGCCGTGCCGACGGTCACGCCGGGCAAGGCCGACTTCGTCGCCACGCCCGCCTATGCGCCCTATGGCAACGATGCGGGCTTCTATGCCCTTCACCCGAACCCGGTGCACTTCGCCACCATTCGCGGCCAATCCAAGTTCACCCTGGGTCATGGCCTGACCTTCACCTTCGACCCGAACTTCTTCTACACCCTCGCCAACGGCGGCGGCGCCACGGCGATCAACGAGTTCGACAAGCGCCTGATCGGCAATGCCACCACCACGAGCGCCAATTCCCATGCCTGCATCGCGGGCGGGAAGGTCACCGGGGTCGACCTGAACGGCGACGGAGACTGCCTGGACAGCGTGCTGCTCTATTCGCCCAGCAATACGGAGACCTATCGGGAGGGGCTGACCACCTCCCTGCTCTGGGACATGAACGAGCATAACCACTTCCAGCTCGCCTATACGCTGGACTACGGCCAGCACCGTCAGACCGCCGAGTTCGCGCCGATCAACCAGCAGACCGGCGAGCCCTTCGACAACTTCGGCGGCAAGCCGGGTTATGCGCCGCAGATCGCCACGGCGGACCTCACCACCCTGCGCAACCGGGACCGCCGTTCGGTCGCCCAGCTGAACCAGATTTCGGGCAACTATATCGGCAAGTTCTTCGACGATCGCCTGCACATCAATATCGGCGGCCGCTTCCCCTATTTCGAACGCGACCTGAACCAGTATTGCTACACCTACAATGGCAGCAGCCAGTATTGCGACTCGATCGCCACCTCGTCGGTCCAGGCCGCTTTGGCGGCGGACGTGGCCGGGACCTACAACGGCAAGGCCGAGTCGACCGCACCGAGCGCCACCGCTCAAAACCTGACCGCGCTGCTCGGCACCACGGTGCGCTACGGCGCGACCGGGGGGCCGAACTTCCGCCTGCCCTTTTCGCAGACCTTCCACTTCGACAAGTTCCTGCCGAACGCGGGCGCCAGCTTCCGCATCACCGACGAGCAGCAGGTGTATATAAGCTACGCCCAGGGCTTCTCGGCGCCGAAGACCGACGACCTCTACCTGTCTTCGACGGACCTGGTGAAGCCGGAAACCAGCACCACCTATGCGGCCGGGTATCGCTATCAGCGGCGTTGGCTGAATGCATCGGTGAACCTCTACCGCACCGACTACAACAACCGCATCGTCCAGTCCTTTGACCCGCTCGATCCCACCCTCTCGATCGACCGCAACGTCGGCTCGGTGCAGATCCAAGGCGTCGACTTTGAAGCCTTCATCAAGCCGATCGAACACCTCACCCTGTATAGCTCGATCGATTTCACCGACAGCAAACTGAACTCCAACTACCAGGGCGCGAGCGGCCCGGTCCCGACCCAGGGCAAGAAGCTGGTGCTGACCCCGGATCACACCTTCTCGCTCATCGCCACCTACGAGTTCGGGCCGATCACGGTCGGGGCGGACGCCAAATACACCTCGTCGCGCTACATCTCCGACGTGAACGATGACCGGATCGCGCCCTTTGCGGTGTTCGACGTCAACGCCAAGTACAACCTGCCCTACTTCAATAATCACAGCTACTTCCAGCTCAACATCACCAACCTGTTCAACCGCACCTACATTTCGCGGTCCAGCACGGTGGCCAGCACCTATGGCTATACGGTCCCAGGCGCCGGAACGACGGTGGGCGGCTCCACCCCATTCCTCTACGTAGCCGGCCCGTCGATGTTCCAGCTGACCTTCAACGCCCAATACTAGGGGCCAGGACCGATCGCGACGATGGGGCGGCCCCGCCTGGGCCGCCCCTTTTCGTTTGGCGGGTTGACGCGGTGGCGCCCGCACACCAAGTTCGCGCGCTTTTCCGGATGCGCCTTGCCGCGCCTGTAGACCGAGCCGCCGATGACTGTGCACTGGCCCGCCGAATGGTCGCCGCACCGGGCGATTTGGGTCGGCTTTCCGAGCCATCCCGATCTCTGGCAGGACGATCTCGCCGCGGCCCAGAAAGAGGTCGCGGCCCTGGCCATGGCCCTGGCTGGGCCGGGCGGCGAACGCGTGCGCCTGCTGGTCTGCGGCGATGAGGCTGAGGCCGAAGCCCGCGCGCGGCTGGGCGCCGGCGCCGGCGTGGAGATCGTGCGCGGCTTCTTCGGCGACGTCTGGCTGCGCGACACCGGCCCGATCTTCCTGAACGGCGGGGAAAAGACGGTGGCCGCCGCCTTCCGGTTCAACGGTTGGGGCGGCAAGTACGTGCTGGCCGATGACGACAGCGTGGCCGAGCAACTGGCCGCTGCGGCCGGTGCGCCGCTGGTCGCCCATGACGTCGTGCTGGAGGGCGGCGCCATTGAGGGCGACGGAGAGGGGACGCTGCTCACCACTCGCCAGTGCGTGCTGAACAAGAACCGCAATCCGGGCTGGACCGAGGCGGTGGCGGAGGCAAAGCTGGGCCTGGCGCTTGGCCTGAAGACCGTGCTCTGGCTCGGCGATGGGCTGAAGAACGACCACACTGACGGCCACGTGGACAATCTGGCCCGCTTCGTCGCCCCCGGCGTCGTGGCCTGTCCCATGGGCTTTGGGGCCGACGATCCGAACATGGACGTGTACGAGGCCTGCGCCCGCGACCTGTCCTCCATGAAGGACGCGCGGGGCGTCGCTTTGCAGGTGATGCGCATCCCCTCGCCCGGCAAGGTGGTGGAGGATGAGCGCCGCGTGGTTCCTGCCTCGCACATGAACTTCGTCATCGCCAACGAGGCGGTGATCTGCCCGACCTACAACCCGCGTTCGGCCGCCTTTGCCCTGGAGGCGCTGGAAGCCATCTTTCCCGAGCGCAAGGTTATCGGCCTGCCGTCGCGCGCGCTGCTCACCGGCGGCGGCTCGTTCCATTGCATCACCCAGCAGGAGCCCGCCTGATGTCGCGCACCCTCAGCATCGGGGTGATCCAGACCAGCTATGGTCTCGATATGGACGCCAATATCGCCACGACCGCCGATTTCGTGCGCCAGGCGGCGGACAAGGGCGCCGAGGTGGTCCTGCCGTCCGAACTGTTCCAGGGCCCCTATTTCTGCGTCACCCAGGAGGAGCGCTGGTTCGCCACCGCTCATCCGTGGGCGGAGCATCCCTGCGTCATCGCCATGGCGGACCTGGCGGCGGAGCTGGAGGTGGCCATCCCAGTCTCGATCTACGAGCGCGAGGGGCCGCACTACTATAATTCGCTGGTGATGATCGACGCCGATGGGCGCGCTCTTGGGGTCTATCGCAAGAGCCATATCCCCGACGGGCCGGGCTATCAGGAGAAGTATTATTTCCGCCCCGGCGACACCGGGTTCAAGGTCTGGGACACCCGCTTCGGCCGGGTGGGGACCGGGGTCTGCTGGGACCAGTGGTATCCGGAGGCGGCGCGCGCCATGACGCTGATGGGGGCGGAGGTGCTGCTCTATCCCACCGCCATTGGCTCCGAGCCCCACGATGCTTCGCTCGATACCCGCGATCCCTGGCGCCGGGTGATGCAGGGCCACGCCGTCGCCAACGTCATTCCCGTCGCCGCCGCCAACCGTACCGGGCAGGAGCCCGGCGCCAATGGGACCGAGGGGCAGAGCTTCTACGGGTCGTCGTTTCTGGCCGACCACCGCGGCGACCTGGTGCAGTGTTTCGACCGGGCCGACGAGGGGGTGCTGGTGGCCACCTACGATCTCGACTTCCTGCGCACCCACCGCGCGGCCTGGGGCTTCTTCCGCGACCGCCGTACCGACCTCTACGCCGCCACCGGACCCGGCAAGGTGTTCTGAAATTCGGCTTTCGGCTGCTTGGCGAAAAGGCCGTTCCCAAGGGTCGGAAATATGACTATATCAACCCACTTCGCCCGGCCGAAAGGCCGGGCGCCGTCGTATCTGGAAGTCCGGTTCCGCCGGCCTTCCCGCCCCTTGAAGAGGCCTGAGGCCCATGACCGATATTCTCTATCCCAAGGCCACCGCCGTCTGGCTGGTGGACAACACCTCGCTCACCTTCGATCAGATCGCCGACTTCTGCGGCCTGCATCCGCTCGAGGTCGAAGCCATCGCCGACGGTGAGGCCGCGCGCGATATTCGCGGCGCCGACCCGATCGGCAACGGCCAGCTGACCCGCGAGGACCTCGACAAGGCCGGCGCCGATCCGGCCTATCGTCTGGTGGCGCAAAAGAGCCGCCACGCCGAACTGCTGAAGCCGGCGAAGAAGGCCCCGCGCTATACGCCGGTGTCGCGCCGCCAGGACCGGCCGGACGCCATCGCCTGGTTCATCCGCAACCACCCCGAGGTCACCGACGCGCAGATCTCCAAGCTGCTCGGCACCACCAAGGCGACCATCGAGATGGTGCGCGGGGGCACGCACTGGAACAAGGCCAACATCAAGCCGGTCGATCCGGTGACGCTCGGCCTCGTCGGACAATTGGAGCTCGACGCGCTGGTGAAGACCGCCGCGGACAAGGTCGCCAAGAAGGCCGGCGCCAAGGCCGAGGGCCCGACCCTGCGTCCGGCCTCGGAAACCGGCGTGTTCAGCGACTCCGATCATGCGGCCACCGCATCCGGAGACGCTGCGGAGCCGGATGTATGGACCGAAGGGCCCTAAGACCCTGATCGGTTCATATTGAACGCGGAATCAGAGGTCTACACTTTGAATTTAAAGCCTGATTCACGTCCCGATGAGCCCATCCGAAACGATCATGATCTAGGTATGTCGTCCGTATTTCCCCCCATCCAGGCCCTTGATCGGGAGATGGGGGAAGCGGCGGGCTTCGAAACGGGGGTCAGTGCGCGCGGGCGCTGCGCAGCACCTCCATCTCCTCTTTCAATCGCAGTTTCTGTCGCTTCAGGTCCTTGAGTCTCAAGGAGTCCGACATCGGCCGGTTGAGTTCGTCGCCAATCGCACGATCCAGGTTGGTGTGGCGATTTCCGAGTTCACGGATCCGAGCGTCGACGGCCATGGTGGGCCTCCTTTTCGGGGGTTGCCCATGCATGGAACCACTGTCTTACACAAATGTCAGATCAACCGTCCGTGAGATCGGAGGCGGAGTCGGCGGCGCCCGATGGGGAGGCGCCGGCTTGATCCGGTCGCCACGCTTGCTAATGATCCGGGCGCCGCTATCGGTCCGGCCGTGATCAATCGAGTTCTTCATGCACGACGACCTCCCGCCGGTGAACGACGAGGACGCGACGGTCGATGCCGAGACGGAGGCGCTCAGGGCCCGGCTTGTCGAGCTTCGCCAGCAACATCAGGACCTCGACGCCGCCATCCATGCCCTGGAGCTGAATCCGCGGCCCGACCAGTTGCAGATCGCCAGGCTGAAGAAGAGCAAGCTGTTCCTGCGCGATCAGATCGTGAAGCTGGAAGACCGGCTGATGCCGGACATTATCGCCTGAACCGGCGTCGCGCGTTGCCTTGCAACCCGTGCGGGGGGACGGGAGTTTGGCGATGGAGGGGGAGGATCCAGGAGGACCAACCCATGAAACGCATCCTGCTCGTACTCAGCCTCGGCGTCGCCGCCGCGGGTCTCGGCGCCTGCGCCGACGACTACTACGGCGGGGGCTACGGTCACGGCTACGGCTATAACGACGGCCCCGGCTTTTACGCTTATCATCCTATTGGCTATGACGGCTTCTATGACGACGCCTACGGTCCGTTCTATGACGGCTACTGGGGCGACGGAGGTTTCTACTATTCCACCGGCGAGGGGCGTCCCTACGTGCTCGATCGCGATAACCACTTCCGCCACGAGTCGGGCGAGGGCTTCCACGCCTTCCATGGCGGGATGCACATGGGTGACCATGGCGACCATCGCCACCACTGACTGAAGACGGCGGCCGGGTCGCCCGGCCGCCGGTTGGTTCAGCCGCCGTAGAAGAAGCGCTCTTCGGCGATCTTGTCGTTCTTGATGGTATAGAGGCCGATCTCGTCCATGGTCATGCGCTGGCCGCTAGCCTTGACCGTGACGTCCATCTTGAAGCGGACGGTGAACTGGTCGCCATTCGCCCAGGGCCCTTCCACCTCGACCCCGTGGACTTCGTGGTTGTCGGCCCACCATTCGCCCTTGCCGCGCACCGCCTCTATGCCGTGCGAGGCCGGATCCATGCCGGGCGGCCCGCCGGCCTCCACCGAGACGACGTCGTCGGCCCAGTATTTCTCGCCGGATTCACTGAATTGCCCGGCCTTCCACATGGTCACGAGATCGTTGGCGACGTCCTGGGTTGTCATGGTTCTTCCTCCTGGCTTAGCGTCGAGGAGAACTTAACCAGAACGAAATGACAGCTTCAAGACGTCCACGGCCGATTTCTACGGCGGGGGACCGGCCAGGATTTCGCGCTTGCCCGCGTGGTTGGCAGGGCTGACCACGCCCTCGCGCTCCATTTTCTCGATCAGCGAGGCGGCGCGGTTGTAGCCGATCTGCAGGCGGCGCTGGACGTAGGAGGTGGAGGCCTTGCGGTCACGCGTCACCACCGCCACGGCTTGATCGTAGAGGTCGTCGCCCGATCCGCCGGCGCCGCCAAAGTCTTCCTCGCCGCCTTCGTCCTCGTCGGGCGCGAAGGTGACCTCTTCGAGATATTGCGGCTCGCCCTGCATCCGCAGGAACCCGGCGACGTCCTCCACCTCCTTGTCGGAGACGAAGGGGCCGTGCAGACGGGTGATCCGGCCGCCGCCGGCCATGTAGAGCATGTCGCCCTGACCCAGCAGCTGCTCGGCGCCCTGTTCGCCGAGGATGGTGCGGGCGTCGATCTTGGAGGTGACCTGGAAGCTGATCCGGGTGGGAAAGTTGGCCTTGATCGTGCCGGTGATCACGTCCACCGAAGGGCGCTGGGTGGCCATGATCAGGTGAATGCCGGCCGCCCGCGCCATTTGCGCCAAGCGCTGCATCGCGCCCTCGATATCCTTGCCGGCCACCATCATCAGGTCGGCCACCTCGTCGATGACCACCACCAGCATGGGCATCGGCTCGGGGGTGAACTCCTCGGTCTCGTAGACCGGGCGGCCGGCGTCGTCGAAACCGGTCTGCACGGTGCGGGCGAAGCGCTCGTTGCGGGCCTGGGCGTCGCGGGCCTTCTCATTATAGCCGGTGACGTTTCTGACGCCGATCTTGGACATCAGCCGATAGCGGTTCTCCATCTCCCGCACCGTCCACTTCAGCGCGACGATGGCCTTCTTCGGATCGGTCACCACCGGCGCCAGGAGGTGGGGAATGCCGTCATAGACGCTGAGCTCCAGCATCTTGGGGTCGATCATGATGAAGCGGCATTCGCTCGGCGGCAGACGGTAGAGGATCGACAGGATCATGGCGTTGACCCCCACCGACTTGCCCGATCCCGTGGTGCCGGCGATCAGCAGGTGGGGCATCTTGGCGAGGTCGGCGATATAGGGCTCGCCGCCGATGGTCTCGCCGAGCGCCAGCGGCAGGGTCTGGCCGGCCTTCTCGTATTCGGGGGCGGAGAGCAGGTCGCGCAGATAGACCGTCTCGCGCTTGGCGTTGGGCAGCTCGATGCCGATGGCGTTGCGTCCCTGCACCACGCTGACGCGGGCGGAGCGGGCGGACATGGAGCGGGCGATATCGTCGGCCAGCGCGATGACGCGGCTGGACTTCACCCCCGGCGCCGGCACCAGCTCATAAAGGGTGACGACGGGGCCGGGACGGATCTGGTCGATCATCCCCTTGACCCCGAACTCGCCGAGCGTGGTCTCGAGCAAGCGTGCGTTCTGGCGCAGCGACGCCTCGTCATACGCGGCCTGGCGCGGCTTGGGCTTGGCCAGCATGGCCAGTTCGGGCAGCTGGAAGCCGCCCGGATGGGCGAAGTCGAAGGCCTTCTGGTTCTCGCGCTGCTCCCGTGTAGAGGCCTTGGCGGGCGTTTTGGGCTGGCGGATGGACAGGGGCGGATCGAGGGCGGCGGGCAGGTCGAACGGCGGCGCTTCTAATTCGGACATCGCCTCCGCATGATCATCGGCGGCGGGGGCCGCCTTGGCCGGGCGTCGGCGCGCCGGCGGCTCGGGGGCGTGGGCCGCGAAGGTCCGTCCGGCGAAGGCGCCCATCATCGCCCCGCCGAACCAGGCCAGGGTTGCGCGCGTCCGCGCCAGATGGCGAAGCGTGAGCGCGGAGGCGAAGCCAAGCGCCGCCAGCGCCGCGATCCACAACAGCGCCGTCGCCAGCGCCCTGGCCGCAGGCAATTTCACGAAGGCGATCAGCGTCGCGCAGCCGCCGAGCAAGCCCGCGCCCCAGAAGCCGCCATAGCTTTTGGCCTCGGTCCAGTGCGGCGGCGTGGGGATCGCCGCCAGCGCCCCGGCGAGGCACAGGACCCCCAGCGCGCCGACCGCGGCGCGCAGTCGCAGCATCCCGCGCTCGGCCCGTGGATCTCGCGCGCCGAGCCGGGCCAGGCCGGCCCCGATCAGGATGGTGGCGGCGATCCAGCCGCCGTAGCCGATCGACTGGAAGGCCACGTCCGACAGGGTCGCGCCGAAGCCGCCGAGCAGGTTGCGCGGAGTCTCGCCCGTGGCGGCGTTCCAGCTCTGATCCTCGGCGTGTCGGGTCAGGAGCGCCATGAGCAGGCCCGCGCCGAACAGGGCGCAGGCCAAGCCCCGCAGACGCACCGCGCCGCCGGTCTCCCACACCTGCCGCGCCGCGAACCACACCGGACGCCCGGCGGCCGCGAGGGCGCCGCCGCCCGTCGCCTGTGCCCGTCCCCGCGCCTGCGCCGCACCCGCCATCGCCGCCTCCGATCTCAGGTCCGATGTTCTGGCCGCGCAGGGTTAAGGCCGCATTTACGAAGCCGCGCCCAGGTCGGCGCTGGAGAAGACCCCGGCCATAGCCAAGCCGCTTCGGCGCCGCCAAGATGGGGACAGACCGTTGGAGCCCCCATGCGCCTGCCCGCCCCCGTCCTTGCATTGCTTCTGCTGACACTCGGTCTTCTCGCGGCGCCCGGCCTTGGCCACGCCGCGCCGCTGGACGCCGCAGATAAGGCGCGGATCGACCGTGCGGTGGAGGCGATCCTGAAGCAGACCACCACGCCCTCCGCCTCCATCGCCGTGGTCAAGGACGGGCAGATCGCCTACGTCCGCGCCTATGGCCTGGCGCGCCTGTCGCCGCCGTTGAAGTCCTCGGCCGCCGCCCGTTACCAGATCGCCTCGGTGTCGAAGGAGATCACCGCCGCCGCCGCGCTGCTGCTGCAACAGGACGGCAAACTGTCGCTCGACGACAAGGTGTCCAAGTGGTTTCCGGACCTGACGGCGGCGGACCGGATCACGCTGCGCCAGCTTTTGACCCATACCTCGGGCTATTCCGACTATTGGCCGCAGGACTACCAGATGAACTGGCTGTCACAGCCCACGACCCCGGATCGGATCATGGCCGGTTGGGCCAAACGGCCGCTCGATTTCCAGCCTGGCGACGAGTGGCAGTATTCCAACACCGGCTACGTGGTCGCCGCCGCCATCGTGCAGCAAGCCGCCGGCGAGCCCTTCTTCGCCTTCGTCGACCGCCGCATCTTCAAGCCCGTCGGCATCATCGACGCGGTGGACGCCGACCAGACCCCGCTGAGGGCGCCCGACGCGCTCGGCTACGATCGCAAGGCGCTGGGACCGCAGCGGCCGCAGCCGCCGGCGGGAGCGGGCTGGATGTTCGGGGCGTGGCCCTTCGCCCTGACCGCCGAGGACCTGGCCAGATGGGACCTGTCGATCCTGAACCAGAGCCTGCTCACCCCCGACGGCTACGCGCAGGAGCTGGCGCCCTACAAGCTGAACAACGGAAAGGATTCCGGCTACGCGCTCGGTCTGCAGATCGGCCAGCGCAACGGCCGGCGCTGGGTCCATCATGGCGGCGAGGGTTCGGGCTATCTGTCGGAGAACCGGGTCTATCCGGACGACAAGGTGGCGGTGATCGTGCTGACCAACACCTTCTCCGGCCATCCGCAGGGCGACATCGCCGACGCCATCGATACGGTGGTGCTGGCGCCGAGGGGGATCGATCCCAAGGTGCGCGCCCTGTTCGACGGTCTGCAGCACGGCCATCCCGACCGCACCGCCTTCACCCCCGCCTTCAACGCTTATCTCGACCGGCGGACGGTGGCGGACTATGCGTCCACACTGGGTCCGCTCGGCGCGCCGACGGTGTTCCGCCAGACCGGCAGCTTCGACCGGGGCGGGATGAAGTCCTACGAGTACCGGATCGTGGCCGGGGGCAAGGCGCTGAACCTCTCGACCTATGTGACCAAGGACGGCAAGTTCGAGCAGTTCCTGGTCTCCGCGGCAAGCAATTGAGGCGGCTATGAAACGCACCCTTGCGGTCTTCGCCACGTTGGCCTTCGCCGCCTGCTCCACCATCCCGCGCTACGAGGCGGCGAACGACATCCACGCCTTTATGGTGGCGATCCGCGACGGCGACCGGGCGACCTTCGACGCGCATGTGGACAAGCCGGCGCTGAAGACCCAGCTCCACGCGCGCCTGATGAGCGAGGCCGGCGCGCGCCACGGCGACCTCGCCGGCATGGGCGCCCTGCTGGCCGGGCCGCTGGTCGATCTGGCGGTGGACGCCGCCGCGCGGCCGGAGGTGTTTCGCGCCGTCGCGATCAAGTACGGCTACGATCCGGCAAGGCCCCTGCCGGGCACGCTGGCCATTGCCCAACTGGTCCGTCCCCTCGACGGCGACCGGGCCTGCATCGTCTCGCGACCGAATGGACCCTGCCTGTTCGTGTTCAAGAACGAGGGCGGCACCTGGCGGCTGATCGGCTTCGAGGGTCATATCGCGCTGGACCGCGGCGGTCAGGTTCGGTTGACGGAGTAGGCGCCGACGCGAGTGCTGGACATCGGCCGCTTCGCCCCCTAAATCGCCGCCTCCCGTCTGGGGCCGCGTCCGATCCGCGGCGGATGGTGATGAAGGCTCCAAGTCCATGCGACATCAGAAACCCTCGCACATGAGCGGTCGCGGCGCGGCCGCCGGCCCGTCCCAGCGCATGTTGCGCGCGGGCGAACTGGTCCGCCATGCCCTGGCGGAAATCCTTCGCGAGGAGGACATCCAGGACCCGGCCCTGGCCGGCGTCTCGGTCACCGTCACCGAGGTGCGGATGAGCCCGGACCTGAAGCACGCCCAGTGTTTCATCGAACCGCTCGGGGCCGGCATGGCCGGCCCCGGTCTTGAGCAAAAGAGTGGCGGAGCGAATGCCGAGAGCGTAGTCGGCGGGCTGAACCGGGCGTCCAAGTTCCTGCGCGGTCGGCTGGGCAAACACGTGGAGCTGAAGTTCACCCCCCAGCTGCATTTCCGCCACGACGAAAGCTTCGACGCCGCCGCCCACATGAACACCCTGTTCGCCAAGCCCGAGGTGGCGCGCGACTTGGACCCTCTCCCCCTTGCGGGGAGAGGGCAGGGTGAGGGGGTGTCAGCGCTGACGTCGGCCGATGAGGAGCCCGCACCCCCCACCCCGACCCCTCCCCCGCAAGGGGGTAGGGGCTCTTGATGGCCCGCAAACGTAAGGGCGACGCCGTTTCTGGCTGGATCTGCCTCGACAAGCCCCTCGACCTCACCTCTACCGAGGCGGTCTCGCGGGTGCGGCGGGCCTTCAACGCGCAGAAGGGCGGGCACGCAGGGACCCTCGATCCCCTGGCCACCGGCATCCTGCCCATCGCGCTGGGCGAGGCCACCAAGACCGTGCCCTACCTGATGGACGCGCAGAAGACCTATCGGTTCACCGTCGCCTGGGGATCGACCACCGCATCGTTCGACCGCGAGGGGGCGGTGACGGCCACCTCCGCTGTGCGGCCGGGGGCCGAGCAGGTGCGCGCGGCGCTACCGGACTTCGTCGGCGAAATCTGGCAGGTCCCCCCGATCTACTCGGCCATCAAGGTGGATGGGGAGCGCGCCTATGACCTCGCCCGTGAGGGTGTGGCGGTGGAATTGAAGGCCCGGCCGGTGCGTATCGACCGTTGCGATCTGGTGGATGCGACGGCCGATACCGCCACTCTCGAAATCGACTGCGGCAAGGGCGTCTATGTGCGCGCCCTGGTGCGCGATCTGGCGGAAACGCTCGGCGCGTGCGGCCATGTGGGCGAGCTTCGCCGCACCCGCGTCGGCCGGTTTTCCGAGGCCAACGCGATAACGCTGGAAAAACTGGCGGATATAGTGCATAGGAGCGCCGGCTCGGAGGCGCTCCTTCCGGTCGAGACCGCACTGGACGACATCCCGGTGCTGGCCGTGACCACTGAAGACGTCTTCAAGTTGAAGCAAGGGCGACCGATCGTTCTCGTTCCCCGTCAGGTCGAAGCGTTGAAGGCGCGGCTCATTCCCAGAGTTATTGGGGGTGAGGACGCGTCGCGAACCGTTTCAGCCATGTCGGACGGGAAGATCGTCGCGCTCTGTGAGCTTCGCGCGGGAAGGCTCAATCCCACCCGCGTCTTTCACCTCGATTTGGAGACTTGACGATGTCGATTACGCCGGACCGTAAGTCCGAACTGATCCATACCCACGCCCGCGCCGAAGGCGACACGGGTTCCGCCGAAGTTCAGGTGGCCATCCTTTCCGAACGGATCGCCAACCTCACCGAACACTTCAAGACGCACAAGAAGGACAACCACTCGCGTCGTGGCCTTCTGAAGATGGTGTCCCAGCGCCGCCGTCTTCTCGATCACCTCAAGATCACCCATGAGGACCGCTATACGGCGATCATCGGGACCCTGGGGCTGCGCCGGTAACCACTGCCTCTCGGCGCCGTCATGGCCCGGCTTGACCGGGCCACCCAAGCGAGGGCGGCGCGATCTAGCTGCCGCTTGGATCCTCCGCTCGGCTTCGCGGCTTCGCCGCTCATTGACGGGGGATGACGAGATTAATGAGGGCGCCCTGCGCGTCCGAACCAACCGGTCCCGATGGCGGGGCCGGTCATAGGACGAGGAACACCGGTTCCGCTGCACGTAAGAGACGCAAAGCCCGACCGCCCCCTGTCTGAGGCCAGATTGGCCGCCCCGTGGGAATCCGCCCTTGGGAACGAAAGAAAGAACGACATCAGATGTTTGACATCAAGAAAAAGACCATCGATTGGGCCGGCCGCAAGCTGACCCTGGAGACCGGCCGCATGGCCCGCCAGGCGGACGGCGCGGTGCTCGCCACCTACGGCGAGACTACGGTCCTCGCTACCGTCGTGTTCGGCAAGGCGCCCAAGCCCGGCCTCGACTTCTTCCCCCTGACCGTGAACTATCAGGAGAAGACCTATGCCGCGGGTAAGATTCCCGGCGGCTTCTTCAAGCGCGAGGGCCGGCCGACGGAGAAGGAGACCCTGGTCTCCCGCCTGATCGACCGCCCGATCCGCCCCCTGTTCGTCAAGGGCTTCAAGCACGAGACCCAGGTGGTCATCAATGTGCTGTCCCACGACCTCGAGAACGACCCGGATATCGTGGCCATGGTCGCGGCCTCGGCCGCCCTGACCATCTCGGGCGTGCCCTTCATGGGTCCGATCGGCGCCGCCCGCGTCGGCATGATCGACGGCGACTATGTCCTGAACCCCACCGTCGACCAGATGCCGGACAGCAAGATCGACCTCGTGGTCGCCGCCACCGAAGACGCGGTGATGATGGTCGAAAGCGAAATTCAAGAGCTGACCGAAGAGCAGGTCCTGGCCGCCGTGATCTTCGCCCACGAAGGCATGAAGCCGGTGATCGAGGCGATCATCGAACTGGCCGAACACGCCGCCAAGGAGCCCTTCGACTTCCACGCCGAAGAGACCGACCACATGGTCAAGGCCATCGCCGACCTCGTCGGCAAGGACCTGCGCGCCGCGTATGAGCACAAAGGCAAGCACGAACGGCACGAGGCCATCGCCGCCGCCAAGACCCGCGCCCAGTCGCTGGTCAGGTCGGACGAGAACCCCGACGGCTTCGACTCAGCCAAGTTCTCCGTCGCCTGGAAGGAATCCGAAGCCCACATCCTGCGCCGCGACATCATCGAGCACGGCAAGCGCGTGGACGGCCGGGCGGTCGACAAGGTGCGGCCCATCGTCAGCGAAGTGGGCGTCCTGCCCCGCGCCCACGGCTCGGCCCTGTTCACCCGAGGCGAAACCCAGGCCCTGGTGGTCGCCACGCTCGGCACCGCCGATGACGAGCAGTGGATCGACGCGCTGGAGGGCACCTACAAGGAAAAGTTCCTGCTGCACTACAACTTCCCTCCCTTCTCGGTGGGCGAGACCGGGCGGATGGGTTCGCCCGGCCGGCGCGAAATCGGCCACGGCAAGCTGGCGTGGCGGGCGGTGCGACCGATGCTGCCGGCGCACGCCGACTTCCCCTACACCGTGCGCCTGGTCTCCGAGATCTTGGAGTCCAACGGCTCCTCCTCCATGGCTACGGTCTGCGGCGCCTCGCTGGCCATGATGGATGCGGGCGTGCCCCTGAAGAAGCCGGTCTCCGGCATCGCCATGGGGCTGATCCTGGAGCCGTCGGGCGAATACGCCGTGCTGTCCGATATCCTGGGCGACGAGGACCACCTCGGCGACATGGACTTCAAGGTGGCGGGCACCGAAGACGGCATCACCTCGCTGCAGATGGACATCAAGATTCCGGGCATCACGCGCGAGATCATGGAGAAGGCGCTGCACCAAGCCAAGGCCGGCCGCGTCCACATCCTGGGTGAAATGGCCAAGGCGATGGAGGCGCCCCGCGCCGACGTGGGTGAGTTCGCGCCGAAGATCGAGACCATCCAGATTCCCACCGACAAGATCCGCGAGGTCATCGGCACCGGTGGCAAGGTGATCCGCGAGATCGTGGAAAAGACCGGCGCCAAGGTGAATATCGAGGACGACGGCTCGGTGAAGGTCTCGGCCTCCGACGGGGCCAAGATCAAGGCCGCCATCGACTGGATTCGCTCACTGACCTCCGAGCCGGAGGTGGGCCAGATCTATAACGGCAAGGTGGTGAAGGTGGTCGATTTCGGCGCCTTCGTGAACTTCTTCGGCGCCAAGGACGGTTTGGTCCACGTGTCGCAAATCTCGAAGGAGAAGGTCGCCAAGCCCTCGGACGTGCTCAGCGAAGGTCAGATGGTCAAGGTCAAGCTGGTCGGTTTCGACGATCGCGGCAAGACCAAGCTCAGCATGAAGATCGTCGATCAGGAAACCGGCGAGGACCTGTCCAAGCGGGAGACGGCCGACGCCGAGGCGTAAGCGTCTTCACCTCGTGAACCAACAGAACCCCGGCCGGAAACGGTCGGGGTTTTGTTGCTTGGCGGGGGCGCCGCGCGGCTTTTCCGCAACACCCGCGCACGCAATCAAGGCAAGGCCCGAATTAGGTGGAACATGCGGCCATGCACCCCATTTGCTGATTGGGCGGGTACGGATAACCTTTCCGTGAGCGCTGGAGATTCGACCCATGGCGAAGACACCCCTTACCGTCGTTCCCGGTTCCGACAGCGCCGAGGTCTACAACATGTCCAAGGGGCCGGAGACGGTCGCCCAGCGCGTGCAGCGGCTGCAGGCCGAGGCGCATATGCTGGCGCGCGAGGAGGTGCAGGCGCTGGAGGTGCAGTTGCGCGCGGCCATCGCCAAGGCGCAGGAGATCGCCAAGGGCGGTGAGGCCTATCCCGCCGGCGTCCGCGAAATCGCCGAACGTATCGCCGAGGATATGGACAACCGCACCCAGACGCTGCAGGCCATCGTCGAGCGCAACTGGAAGCTTTGACTGGGCCGTAGTCCCCAACCTGACCGTTCGAGCAACGCCTGGGTCAGCGGCGGTTCATCCGTAAACCTGTTTCTGGACCCGTCCGGGCAACCGCCCCGATGTCCGACCGTTATGTGTCCGGACCGAAACATGTCGCGGAGACCCTCTATGAAACCCCTCTTGACCGCACTTCTGTGCGCGGGCGCCCTCAGCGCCGTCACCGCGCCGGCGATGGCGCAATCCTACGATCCCCCGGTCGGACCGGCCATGGCGGGGCACGACCTCCGTGGTCAGCTCGAAACGCTGGAGCATCGCATTCAGGACGGCGACCGGGCGCACCAGCTGGATCGCGGCGAGTTCGATCGCGCCACCCGCGAGTTGAACAACATCCGCGACACCGAGCGCGACATGCGCTCGCTTCACAACGGCGATCTCAATGACTACGACCGAGGCGTGCTGCAACAGCGCATCGACCAGTTGGCCCGCTCCATCCACTGGATGCGCGAGAACGGGCCTGGGCTGCCTCCCCCGCCGGTGGTCGCCCCGCCGCCTCCCCCCGCGCCCGGTGGCTGGTCGCTGGATCAGCGCGAGGACTGGATACAGCAGCGCATCGAGCACGCCCGCGCCGATGGATCCCTGAGTCGCCGCGAGGCCTACCGCGCCATGGCGTCGCTTAACGACATCCGCCGGATGCAGGCCCACCTGACCCTTCGCGACGGCGGTCGTTTGAACGGCGCCGATCGCGATTACCTGCAGAACCGGCTGGATCATCTGCGCCAGACGATGCGCTGGATGCAGGACAACGACGCCGTACCGCCTTGGGGTCGTCCCTAGCCAAAACAGGCGAGGGCCACGTCCAGGGTGGCTTGGACGTGGCCCTCCATCGGCGCGCCGGATCGGGGGCCGGCGCGGTCCGACGTAGCTGATATACGACGGCAAACCACGGCTGGATGCGACCTGGACGCCTTTGCGACCGCCGGCCTACGCTTCGGCGAGCTTGCCGGTCCAGATCGGCTTGGTCGTCGGCTTTCCGGTGGGTGAGCCGCCGGGCGGCTCGACGGTGATGGCCAGGACCGACGCCGGCTTGGCGCCGGGACGCAGCGGCTCGGCCACCCGAACGGCAGTGGGCTTGGCCGGATCGACCACGCCGAGGGAGCGCGGCACGCCGTCGGCCGCGATCAGCCACAGCTCTGCAGCCCGGTCGTGGGATACCGGCAGGGCCACGCTCGGCGCGATATGCAACTCGCCCTTGGTCTGGTCATAGGTCACCGTCATGAAGCCATGGCCCGTCTTGTCGGTCAGTTCCGCCACCAGCACCGGCTGTGACGCAGGCGCCGGAGTCGGCGGCGCCGCAGGCGTCAGCAAGGCCGCCGGCTTCACCGCCAGAACCACCAGAGCCGCAGCGGCGGCGGCCGTCGCGGCGATAGCCCAGCTTCTCCAGAACGCCACCGCCCGGCGCTGGGCCAGATCGACCACCTTGACATTGCCCCGGCCGAGCGCGCGCTCGATGCGCGGCCACGCCGTCGTCGGGGGCGTAACCGGGGCTATGGTCTCGGCCATGGGACAGAGCCGCGCCTGCCAGGCCTCGACCTGAAGCGCAAAGGCGGGTTCGCGGGCGAGGCGGGTTTCGGCGGCGCGCCGTTCGGCGCCGTCCAGCACGCCCAGCGCATATTCGCCGGCGCTGACGTCTTCGCCGTCGATGTCCTCGGCATTAAAGTCGCTCATGCCGCAGCCGTTTCCAGGCAGGCGCGCAGACGCTGCAGGCTACGGCGGATCCAGCTCTTCACCGTCCCCACGGGTGCGCCGATCCGCGCGGCCAGGGCCTCATAGGTCACCCCCTCGAAGAAGGCGATCCGCACCACATCGGCATGATGGGGGTCGAGTTCGCCCATGCAGCGGTTCAGCGCCGCCGCCTCGTCCGCATGTTCCACCGCAGCCGAGGGGGCCGGGCCGTCATCCTGAACATGGCCGGCCTCCTCCATGGGACGGAGCGCGCGCGGCCGCGCCGTCGCCCGCAGCCGGTCGATGGCCTTGTTGCGGGCGATGGCCACCAGCCAGGTGATCGGCGACAGCCCGCGCTCGGGCTCGAAGGCTCCCGCACGCCGCCAGATGGTGAGATAGATATCCTGCAACACGTCCTCGGCCTCTGCCGCGTCGTTCAAGATACGGAGGACCACGCCGTACAGTTTCGCTGAGGTGCCATCATAGACCTGTCGCAAAGCGTCGCGGTCGCCACCGGCCACCGCGCCGAGCGCCGAAACCAGGCGCGCACGATCCACATCGCTGGTCATGCCATCTCCCCGCCGGCGCAAAAGCCGACACCCTTTCGTAGCGTGGCCGGGCGCCCTCGGGCAAGCGGCGGAACGACCCGGCCTCCGAACCCGTTCGGATAGCGAAGGCTCAAGGGCCTCAGCTTGAAGGAGCGCGCCATGAACAAGGACCTGCCGAACGATCCGGGCGACAACAAGGGAGGGCAACGGCCCACCGAGAAGATTTCGCCCCAGAACACCGTCAACACCAAGAGCCAGGACCGCACCCCGAACGGCGACACCAGCCGCGGCGTGGACGAAGGCGCCATAGAGGTCGGGGCCACCGGCAAGCGCGGCCAGTTCGGCGGCTGACCACGGCGTGATTTGACTTCAGCCCCGCGCCGGATACGACGCGGGGCTATTGGCGTAGGTGGAGATGGACGTGGCGCGCACCCTGAGGTCCCGGACGTTGCGCTCTCAAGCCTGGTTCGGCGGCCACGACCGCGACAGCTTCATCCACCGCTCCTGGATGAAGAACCATGGCGAGCCGGCGGACAGCTTCGATGGCCGCCCGGTGATCGGCATCTGCAACACCTTTTCCGAACTCACCCCCTGCAACGCCCACTTCCGCGAGGTGGCGGAGAAGGTGAAGCGCGGCGTGTTGCAGGCGGGGGGCTATCCCCTAGAGTTTCCCGTGATGAGCCTCGGCGAGACCAATCTGCGCCCCACCGCCATGCTGTTCCGCAACCTGGCCTCGATGGACGTGGAAGAGAGCATCCGCGGCAACCCCATCGACGGGGTGGTGCTGCTGACCGGCTGCGACAAGACCACGCCGGCGCTGCTTATGGGCGCGGCGAGCTGCGATCTGCCGGCCATCGTCGTCTCCGGGGGCCCGATGCTGAGCGGGCACTTCCACGGCCGGACGCTCGGCTCCGGCACCGATGTGTGGCGCCTGTCGGAGGAGGTCCGAGCCGGGACCCTGCCGGCGGCGGAGTTCCTGGACGCCGAAGCCGCCAACAGCCGTTCCGCCGGTCACTGCAACACCATGGGCACGGCCAGCTCCATGGCCACGCTGGTGGAGGCGCTGGGCATCGCCCTCCCCACCAACGCCGCCATCCCCGCCGCCGACGCCCGCCGCTATACCCTGGCGCAGATAGCCGGTCGGCGGATCGTGGACATGGTGCACGAGGACCTGCGCCCTTCGCAGGTGCTGACGCGCGAGGCGTTCGAGAACGCCATCCGGGTGATCGGCGCGGTGGGCGGCTCCACCAACTGCGTCATCCACCTTTTGGCTATCGCCGGGCGGGTGGGCGTGACGCTGACGCTCGACGACTGGGATCGCCTCGGCCAAGACGTGCCGACTATTGTCGACCTGATGCCGTCCGGCCGCTTCCTGATGGAGGACTTCTACTATGCCGGCGGCGTTCCGGCGGTGATGGCGGAGATCGCCGACCTGCTGCACGGCGGCGCGCAAACCGTCACCGGTAAGACGGTGGCGGAAAATATCGCCGGGGCGCCGTGCTGGAACCGGGAAGTGATCCGCACGCGCGACAACCCGCTGGCGGCGCATGGCGGCCTGGCCATCCTGCGCGGCAATCTGGCTCCCGACGGCGCGGTGCTGAAACCCTCCGCCGCCTCGCCGGCGCTGATGAGGCATCGCGGCCCGGCTGTGGTGTTCGCCTCCATCGAGGACTTCCATGCCCGCGTTGACGATCCCGACCTCGCCATTACCGCGGACAGCGTCATGGTGCTGCAGAACTGCGGCCCCAGGGGCTATCCCGGCATGGCGGAGGTGGGCAACATGCCCATCCCGCAAAAGCTCCTCCAGCAGGGCGTGCGCGACATGGTGCGGGTTTCCGACGCGCGGATGAGCGGCACCGCCTATGGAACCTGCGTGCTGCACGTCGCGCCCGAAGCCGCGGCGGGCGGACCGCTGGCCCTGGTTCGAGACGGCGACATGATCGCCCTCGATGTGGACGCGCGCAGCTTGCACCTCGACGTGCCCGAGACCGAGTTGACCAGCCGCCAGGCCGCCTGGACCGCGCAGCCGGACGCCATGGTCGGCGGTTACCGGTCGCTCTACGTCCGCCACGTCATGGGCGCGGACAAGGGCGCCGACCTCGACTTCCTGGTCGGCTGCCGGGGGCACGCGGTACCGAGGGAAAACCATTGATACGCAGGGATTGGCGTTAGCGGGATGCAACCGGTCTCACTCATCGAAAGACCCTCCCATTTTCCCCGCCACGACCGTCTGGGCGAAGGGCCGCATTGGGATGTGCAGGACCAAACGCTCTACTGGGTCGATATCGTCGGCCGCCGGGCCATGGAATACCGGCCGGTCGATTCCGCCTTCAGACAATGGACGCTGCCCTCGGTCTGTTCGGTGGCGATCCCGACCGTTCGGGGCGATCTGATCGTGGCGCTGCGCGACGGGCTGCACCGGCTCGATCCCGAAACGGGCGCGACGACGGCCTATGCCCGCCCCGACCTCGACGAGCAGAACCGGTCCAATGACTGCCGCACCGATCCCCAGGGCAACCTCTGGCTCGGCACGATGGGCAACAATATCGCCCAGGATGGATCGAGCCTCGCGCTACGCCCCGACGTCGGCGGCCTCTATCGGGTGGGCGCGGATGAGCGGGTGACCACGGCGCTGACCGGCGTCGGCATTTCCAACGCCCTGGCCTTCAGCCCGGATGGCCGGCGCATGACCTTCTCCGACACCACCCGCAACGTGATCTGGAGCTTCGCGGTCGATCCCGACACCGGCGAGTTGTCGGACCGGCGCGTGCTGCTCGAGGGTGGCCCCGGCCATCCGGACGGCGCGGCCATGGATGCCGAGGGTTGCCTGTGGAACGCGCGCTGGGGCGCCGGGCGGGTGATCCGCATCACGCCGGACGGGCGGATCGACGGCGAGGTGGCGGTCCCCGCCGTGCAACCCAGTTGCTGCGCCTTCGGCGGTCCGGACCTGACCACCCTCTACATCACCTCGGCGCGGCAGGACCTGCCCACGCCGACCGAGGCCGACGGCGCCCTGTTCGCGGTGGAGGCTGGTGTACGCGGCCTGCCCATGGCGCGCTTCGCCGGCTGATCACCCGGTCGTCATCAGCGGACCGAGGCCGGGGATGGACCCCAGCACCTCGCGCAACAGGTCCTGGCCGGTCTTTTCCCGCACGAAATCCATGGCGATGGGCAGGATGGCCTGCATGTCCGAAAGCATGATGCCCTCCTTGGAAAGGCGCTGATTCAGCGCCATGGCGTCGGCCATGGCCGCGCCGCCGGCGCCGCCTGCCTTGCCCATCAGCCCACCGACCAGGCCGCGCGGCTTGTTGTCGGTGATGGCGGCCCCCTGCTGCGCCAGTTCGGCGGAGCCGGGGATGGCCGTAAGCAGCGCGCTGACCTTGTCGGACTCGGCGTGCTTTTCGATCAGGGCCAGGGCGGCGGAAAGGCCGAGGCGCGACTGGGCCTCGGTCAGGCCGATCTTGTCGGCGCAACGGGTGACGAGTTCGTCGATCATGCTCATCCGCGCTGGCTAGCGGATCGGCGCGACGGGGTAAACCGCCCTATCCTTCCCGCCCAGCGGCGGAAGCCTACTCACGCGGCGGTCCAGCCGCCGTCGATTGACAGCGCCGCGCCGTTCACCGAGGCCCCCGCGTCGGAGACCAGATAGAGCATCAGGCCGGCCAGCTCGCTGAACGCGACGAACTTCTTGGTGGGCTGGGCGGCCAGGATCACGTCCCGCATCACCGCCTCCTCGCTGATGCCGCGCGCCTTGGCCTGGTCGACGATCTGAGCCTCCACCAAAGGCGTCTTCACATAGCCGGGGCAGAGGGCCGAACAGGTGATCCCATGCTCCGCCACCTCCAGCGCCACGGTCTTGGTCAGGCCGAGTACGCCGTGCTTGGCGGCCACATAGGCGGACTTGAACGGCGAGGCGACCAGACCGTGGGCGGAGGCGATGTTGACGATCCGGCCCCGGCCCTGCGCCTTCATGATCGGCACGGCCGCGCGGATCGCGTGGAAGGCCGAGCTGAGATTGACGGCGATGATCTGGTCCCATGTCTCGGGCGGAAACGCCTCCACCGGGGCGACGAACTGGATGCCGGCATTGTTGACCAGGATGTCGAGCCGGCCGAGCGCCTTCTGCGCATACGCCACCATGTCGCCGATCTCGGCCCCTTTTGACATGTCGGCGCCGTGATAGAGGACGGTGACGCCGTGGCGCCTGGCCATTTCCGCGCGCTCGGCGTCGATCCGCGCAGCATCGCCGAGCCCGTTCAGCACCACGTTGCAGCCTGCGCCCGCCAGCGCATCGGCCAGCGCCTGGCCGATGCCCGAGGTGGAGCCGGTGACGATGGCGGCCTGTCCGGCGAGGGGTCTTTCAGAACTCACGCAGATCTCCTGAGGTGGGACCTAAAGCCTCGTCCTTCGACAGGCTCAGGATGAGGCTTCTACTGAACCCGCAACACCGCGACACGTCAAAACTGGCCCTCATCCTGAGCCTGCCGAAGGACGAGGGCGGCCCTCAGCGCACCACAGGTTCGCGATAGGGGCGGGTGAACACCCAGTCGTGATCGGTGGAAAGCTCGCCACGATAACCATAGCCGTCCAGGTCGAACGCCTTCAGCCCGTCGGCGTGCTCCAGCCGCCGGTCGATGGCCCAGCGCGCCATGCGGCCGCGCGCGTGCTTGGCGAAGAAGGAGACGATGCGGGGCTGGCCCTCTTTCTCCTCCTTGAAGTGGCAGGCCACCACCGGCAGCTTCAGCGCCTTGATATCCACCGCGCCGAAGTATTCCTGGCTGGCGAGGTTGACCAGGGTCGGATCGGTATGACCGGCGGCGGCCGCGTTCAGCGCCCTGGACGGCTTGTCGCCCCAGAAGTCGTAGAGGCTGGGACCTCGTTCGGTCTTCAGCCGCGCGCCCATTTCGAGCCGGTAGGGCTGGATGCGGTCGAGCGGTCGCAGCAGACCGTACAGCCCGGATAGGATGCGCAGATGCGCCTGCGCCCAGCCCAGTCCCTCAACGTCCAGCGAGCGGGCGTCCAGCCCGTCATAGACGTCGCCGGCGAAGGCGAACGCCGCCTGCACCTGGTCATCGCCCTCGCCGCGCAGGCGGAAGGCCTTGAAGCGCGCCACGTTCAGTTCAGCCAGGGCGTCGGAGATATCCATCAGCCGCTTGAGATCGCCGGCGCGCAGCGTCTTGGCCACCGCCGCGAGGGCATGGGTGTCCTTCTTCATCTCCGGCGCGGTCGCCGGCGCCGCCGGATCGGCCGGCGTGAAGTCCAGCGTCTTGGCCGGCGAGATGACGAACAGCATGGCAGGAAGCCCGGGCTGCCCGCGGATCCCGGGCTCTGGCGGCCGGCTCTCTAGCCGCGCCCGGCCCCTTTGTCGAGATGGGTTGGCGGCTCAGCCTGGCGGGGCGCCGCGTTCCTGCAGCTTGCGGTCCAGCGCCACGAAGTCCTCCACGAACCAGATATCCTGGCCACGATTGGATTCGCTGACCCAGTCGCGCAAGGGCGCGCTGCGTTTCAGGTAACGGTCTATATCACCCACCACCGCCAGCTTCATGCCGTAGGTAACCACCTTCTGCACCACCTCGCCGGCGACACGGGTGGAAAGGGTGAAGAAGTCCTCGCCCAGCCGCTCCACCGGCAGGGCGATCACCCCCGCCCGTTCGTTGAAGGCTTCGTTGACCAGCGCCGCCGCATCGTCCTCGCAGGTCACCTTCGGGCCGGCCCCGTCGCATTTCAGCACGCGCGTTCCGCGCAGAAGTTCGCAATGGTCGCCCATGGCCGGGCCTCCGTCCTGTAGGCCGCTCATGTCGGGGGCAAGGGCCGAGCTTTCAATGTCAGAACAGTACCCGCGGGTTCATGATGCGCTTGGGGTCCAGCGCCTGACGGATGGCGCGCAGGGCGGCGATTTCCACCGGCGACTTGTAGGCCAGCGCCTCGGCGGACTTCATCGTACCGAGACCGTGTTCGGCCGAGATCGAGCCGCCGAGGTCCACGGCGATATCGTGCACGGCCTTGGCGCCCCGGCCGCGGAGCGCCGCGTGGGCGTCATCATTGGCGCCGAGCGGGCGTAATACGTCGTAGTGGATATTGCCGTCGCCCACATGGCCGAAGGCGACGATGCGGGCGCCGGGCTGGATCGCCTGCGCTGCGGCGGAGGCGCGTTCGATGAAGGTCGCCACCTGGCTGACGGGCACGGAGATATCGTGCTTCCAGGCGGCGCCCTCGGGCTTCTGGGCGGCGGACTGGCCCTCGCGCACGGCCCACATGGCCTTGGCCTGGGTCTGGTTCTGCGCCACCGTCGCGTCAGCGATCAGGCCGTCCTCCAGCGCCTTGGCCAGGAGGCTCTCCATGGCGCGGGCGGCATGGCCGGACTCGGCCGAGGCCATTTCGATCAGGGCGATCCAGGGCGGCGAGCCGCCGAGAGGTGAACGCAGACCGAGATGGGTCTGGGCGAACGAGACCCCCAGCGCATTCATCAGCTCGAACGCTTCCACCGCCCCGCCGCTTTCCGCCTTGGCGCGGTGCAACAGCGCAATCGCGTCGGCGGGGCCGGCCAGGGCGACGGTGGCCACGGCGCGGTCGGCCAGCACGGGGAACAGCTTCAGCGCGGCGACGGTGACCACGCCAAGCGTGCCCTCCGCGCCGATCAGGAGTTGCTTCAGGTCATAGCCGGTGTTGTCCTTGCGCAGCCGCTTCAACCCATGAAACACCTCGCCGTTGGGCAGCACCGCTTCGATGCCCAGCAAGAGGTCCCGCATGGTCCCGTAGCGCAGGACAGCCGTGCCGCCGGCGTTGGTGGAGATATTGCCGCCGATGGTGGCCGTCCCCTCCGCCGCCAGGCTGAGGGGAAAGAAGCGGTGGTGCTCGGCCGCCGCCGCCTGCGCCGCCGCCAGGGTCACGCCGGCCTCCACCACCATCACGTCATCCCCGGGGGCGACCTCGCGGATGCGGTTCAACCTTTCGGTGGAAAGCAGCACCTCGCCCCTCGGGATCTGGCCGCCCACCAGGCCCGTATTGCCGCCCTGGGGGACGATGGCCGTGCCGGTCTCGGCGCACAGACGCACCACGGCGGCGACCTCTTCGACCGTGCGCGGCAAAAGCAGGAGGGGGGTCTCGCCCCGCCAGCGCTCGCGCCATTCCACCAGTTTGGGGGCCAGCCGGTCCGGGTCCTGTGACCAGCCGCCCTCGCCGAGCCTGGCCTTCAGGCGGTCGAGAATGGGGGTGGGGGCGTTCATCCGGCTAGTCTAGATCAGCCGCCCGCCGCATATAAGTGAGATGACCGAGCTTAGCCCCCAGCCCTGGATGACCGCGACACCGACACGCAAGGTGATGGACGCGCTGCACGCCGCCGGGCAAGCCCGGTTCGTGGGAGGCTGCGTGCGCGATGCGCTGCTCGGCCGGGCGGTCAGCGACATCGACATCGCCACGCCGCTGGAGCCGCCGGCGGTGATCGACGCGCTGAAGGCGGCGGGGCTCAAGGCCGTCCCGACCGGGATCGAGCACGGCACCATCACTGCTGTCGCCGATGGCCGGCCGTTCGAGATCACCACCCTGCGCCGCGACGTGGAGACCGACGGCCGCCACGCCGTGGTCGCTTTCACCACCGATTGGGCGCAGGACGCGGCGCGGCGGGACTTCCGCCTGAACGCCCTCTATCTGGACGAGGCAGGCGCCCTGTTCGATCCCACCGGCGAAGGCGCGGCGGACGCCAGGGCCGGCCGGATCGTCTTCGTCGGCGCGGCGCAGGCCCGCATCCGCGAGGATTACCTTCGCATCCTGCGCTTCTTCCGCTTCTTCGCGCGCTATGGGCGGGGCGAGGCCGATCCGGTGGCGTTGCAGGCCTGCGCCGACCTCCGCGAGGGCATGACCGGGCTCTCCGGCGAGCGGGTGGCGCAGGAGTTGATGAAGCTGCTGGCCGCCGACGACCCGCGCCCGGCGGTGCGGCTGATGGCGGCCACCGGCGTGTTGGCCGTGCTGCTGCCGGAGGCGACCGGGACCGGCCGGTTCGAGACCCTGGTGGAGATCGAGACCGGCCAGTTGTTCACCAACGACCCGGTGCTACGGCTGGCGGCGCTGCTGCCCGACGATGCGAAGGCGGTTCGCGCGGCGGCCGCGCGCCTGCGGCTCTCCAACGCCCTCCGCGACCGGTTGATCGCGGCCGTGTCGGATGAGGTATCGCTGACCTCCTGGATGTCGCCGCGCGAGGTGCGCCGGGCGGTTTATCGATTGGGCGCCGACGCCTTCAAGGACCGGATCATGCTGGCCTGGGCCGGGGATTCGCGCGCGGCCTCCACGCCGGGCTGGCGGATGCTGAGCGTCTATCCCGACACCTGGACCCCCCCCGCCTTCCCCATCACCGGAGAGGAGATCGAGGCCGCCGGCGTGCCGGAGGGTCCCTTGCATGGCCGGGTACGCCGCGAACTGGAGAGCTGGTGGATCGACCTCGACTTCACCGACGACAAGCTCGCCGCCATGGAACGCCTCAAGGCCGTGGCGCAGGGGCTGGTCTAATCGAGGCGTCGGCGTTGGGCGAAGGCCCGGTTCCGGCCTTTGCAGACGCCGGGCGGGAGACTATCTTCCGCACCCGGCTTATTATTGCCTCAGCCCCGCCCGACTTTCGGTGTCAGCAGGCGGTCGCAGCGAGTGGTTATCGTACAAAGATGAATGATTTTCTGGATTTACGCGGCGCATCGGGGTCGGTGTATCGCTTCCGTCGCGTGGGCGGCCCCGCTCAGCTTCCGGCCGAGGGGGGCAACTTCGCCTATGTGAAGGAGGTCGGCGGCCAGACCGAAGTGATCCATCTCAGCGCCGGCGAGACCCTGCATCAGGCGCGGGACGGCTGGGACGAGGCGGTCAAGAAGAGCGGCGCGGAGGCGATCTTCGTCCGACTGAACATCTCCAGCCAGCAACGCCTGGCCGAACACGAGGATCTGACGGCGGCGGGATAGCGTCGGCCGCGACCATGCCCCAAGGGTAGTGGAAAAAATCCGTCACATTAATTTTTTGTCATCCTGAGGCGCCGGGCGCATAGCGTCCGGCCTCGAAGGACGTACAACCGCCGCTGCGTCGTTGGCTTCGCCGCCCTTCGGGTCGAGGCCCGTGGAGATTATCCTGAGCGACGCCGCAGGTGGCGTTGAAGGGCGGGCGCCTCAGGATGAGGAAACGGAGTATTGGCGACACTCCAAACACCTCACGGCCACGCCACGTCCGGGGGCATGGAGCTGAGGATGGATTCGATATTTCCGCCGGTCTTGAGGCCGAACACCGTGCCGCGGTCATAGAGCAGGTTGAACTCCACGTAGCGGCCCCGCTGGATGCGCTGCTGCAGCCGTTCGCCCGGCGTCCAGGCCTCGTGCAGCCGGCCCCGGCAAATGGCGGGGTAGACGCCGAGGAAGGCGCGGCCCACGTCCCGGGTAAAGGCGAAGTCCAGGTCGGCGTCCCCGGAGCGATGGCGATCGTAGAAGATGCCGCCGGTGCCGCGCGCCTCGTTTCGATGCGGCAGCCAGAAATACTGGTCAGCCTCGTTCTTGTAGGTCTCGTACCAGCCGAGGCCGTTGTCGTGTGCGTCGCAGGCGGCGCGCATGGCGGCGTGGAAGGCCACGGTGTCCGGCGCGTCCAGATGCCGCTGTCCCGGCAGCATGGGGGTCAGATCGCCGCCCCCGCCGAACCAGCTCTCGGTGGTGCAGATGAAGCGCGTATTCATGTGCGCTGTCGGCATGTGCGGGTTTACAGGGTGGACGATGACGCTGACCCCCGTCGCGAAGAACCGCGGGTCTTCCTGCGCCCCCGGCATGGTCCTGGCCATCTCCGGGGTGAAGGTCCCGTGCACGACGGAGACGTGGACGCCAGCCTTCTCGAACACCCGCCCGCGCAGCAGGCCCATGGTCCCGCCGCCGCCCTCGGCGCGGGTCCAGTCCTTCAGCTCGAACCGCTGGGGTTCTCCGGGATAGAGATCGGCGGGGGCTTCGGCCTCGATGGCGTTCAGTTCGGCGGTCAATCGGGCCTGCAGTTCGCGAAACCAGGCTTCAGCGGCGCGCTTGCGGGTGTCGAGGTCCGGCTCGGTCATGCCGCTTTCAAACCACAGGCGCACCGGCAGGAAAAGTATCCGTCTGCCGAAGCCCCTCTCCCAGCGCCATGGCGGCGGTGGCGATGACGTTCAGCGAGCGGGTCTGGGGGCGGATCGGCACGATCAGGCGCGCGTCGGCGGCGGCATGGACCTCATCCGGAACACCGGCGCTCTCGCGGCCGAACAGCAGAATGTCCTCTGGATAGAAGGCGAAGCGGTGGAACGGCTCGGCCCCGCGGGTGGTGAACAGCACGATGCGGCGCGCCGCCGCCCGGGCCTCTCGCTCGAACATCGCCCAGCCCGCATGGCGGGTGACGTCGGCCTGCTCTCCATAGTCCATGGCCGCGCGGCGGATCGCCTTGTCCGAAAGCGGGAAGGCGCAGGGTTCGATCACGTCCAGCGCCACGCCCAGGCAGGCGGCCAATCGGAGGGCTGCGCCAAGGTTTTGCGGAATGTCCGGTTGAAAAAGGGCCAGACGCATTCTAAGCGATCCCCACGATGCGCGAACGTGCGCGCGCCAGTGAAGCAAGGGACCGACAGGTGGTCGATACCGCGAACGCCGAAAGCCATATTTCTGACGGCGACCCTTCCCGCCGCGACTTTATCCACATCGCCGCCGTCACCGGCGCGGTGGGCGGTGTGGCCGCCCTGGCCTGGCCGCTGGTGGACCAGATGAACCCGTCGGGCGACACGTTGGCCCTCGCTTCGGTGGAGTACGATTTCGGCAAGGTGGCGCTGGGTCAACAGACGGTGATCAAGTGGCGCGGCAAGCCGGTGTTCATCCGTAACCGGACGCCCAAGGAGATCGCCGCGGCGACCGCGGACGACCACGCGTCCATGCCCGATCCCGCCACCGACGCCAGCCGGGTGAAGAAGCCGGAATGGCTGATCCTGGTCGGCGTCTGCACCCATCTCGGTTGCGTGCCGGGCTTTGGCGGCGGCGAGTACGGCGGCTGGCTCTGCCCGTGCCACGGTTCGGTCTACGACACCTCCGGACGTATCCGGCACGGCCCTGCGCCCAAAAACCTGGCGGTGCCCGACTACACCTTCACCGGCCCCACCAAGGTCAAGATCGGCTGAGCGGCGGAAACACAGCGATGAGCGGACATCCCCCCTCCACCTACGAGCCCAAGACGGGCATCGAGCGCTGGCTCGATACGCGCCTGCCCATCGTCCGCCTCGGGGTGGACCTGATGGGTTTCCCGACGCCGAAGAACCTGAACTACTGGTATACCTTCGGCGGTATCCTGGCCGTATGCCTGGTCACCCAGATCATGACCGGCGTCATCCTGGCCATGCACTATGTCCCCAACGGCGACATGGCGTTCAATTCCGTCGAGCACATCATGCGCGACGTGAACTATGGCTGGCTGATCCGCTATATCCACGCCAACGGCGCCTCGATGTTCTTCCTGGCGGTCTACATCCACATGGCGCGGGGCCTTTATTACGGCTCCTACAAGGCGCCGCGAGAGGTGCTGTGGCTGCTCGGCTGCATCATCTACCTCCTGATGATGGCCACCGCCTTCATGGGCTATGTGCTGCCCTGGGGTCAGATGAGCTTCGCCGGCGCGGTGGTGATCACCAACCTGTTCTCCGCCTTCGACCAGGTGATCCCGGGCCTCGGCACCGCCATCACCACCTGGCTGTGGGGCGGCTTCGCTGTCGGCGGCGCGACCCTGAACCGCTTCTTCTCGCTGCACTACCTGCTGCCGTTCATGATCGCGGGTGTGGTGGTGCTGCACATCTGGGCGCTGCACGTGCCCGGCAACAACAACCCGACGGGCGTGGAGGTGAAGTCAAAGGCGGATACGGTCCCCTTCCATCCCTATTACACGGTGAAGGACGGCTTCGCGATCGTGGCCTTCTTCGTCCTGTTCGCCTGGTTCGTGTTCTTCGCGCCCGAGGCGCTCGGCCACGTGGACAATCAGGTGCCGGCCAACCCGCTGGTGACGCCCGCCCATATCGTGCCCGAATGGTACTTCCTGCCCTTCTACGCCATCCTGCGCTCGGTGCCGCAGAAGCTGTTCGGCGTCCTCGCCATGTTCGGCGCGGTGGGGATGCTGTTCGCCGTGCCGTGGCTGGACACCTCCAAGGTGAAGTCCATGCGCTATCGCCCGACGGCGCGCTGGTTCTTCCTCATCTTCGTGGCCGTCTGCCTGGCGCTCGGCTGGTGCGGCGGCAAGGAGCCGGACGACATGGTGATCGCCATGGGCAAGACCGCCAACGGCGACCCGACCGGCTTCTCGGTGGTGTGGTTCTCGCGCATCCTGGCGATCTACTACTATGCGTACTTCCTGGTGGTCCTGCCGGTGCTGGGCCTGCGCGAGACGCCGCTGGCGGTGCCGGCCGACATTTCCACCCCGGTGCTGACCGGCGCCCACGGCGGCGCGGGCATACCGGCCGGCTCCATGGCGCAAGCGGAAAAGAAGGGCTGATGCGGATGTCGCGTACTTCGCTGATCGCGGCGTTCGCCGCCGCCCTGGCGCTGCTGGGGCTGGTCGCTCCCGCCTCGGCCCGCACCACCCAGGCCGAGTTCCGCGCCGTCCCCGGCGGCTTCTCGTTCGAGACGCCGATCATCGGCCGCTTCGACCAGGGATCGCTGCAGCGCGGCTACAAGGTCTATGCGGAGGTTTGTTCGGCCTGCCACTCCATGGACCTGATGTATTACCGGAACCTGTGCCAGCAGAACGGTCCGTTCTACGATCCCAAGCACCCCAATCCCAACGATGCGCCGATCTGCAAGTCGATCGCCTCCTCGATCAAGGTGCCGGACATCGACCCGGACACCGGCGACTCGATCCAGCGCCCGGCCACGCCGGCCGACGCGTTCCACAACCCCTATCCCAACAAGGCGGCGGCGGCGGCGGGCAACGGCGGCGCGGCGCCGCCCGACCTGTCGGTAATGGCCCGCGCCCGCGAGGGCGGCCCGCTCTACATCTTCAACATTCTCACCGGCTATCGCGACGCACCGGCGGGTCTGACCGTGGCGGACGGCAAGTATTACAACGCCTATTTCCCGGGCGACCTCGGGTCGGCCTGGTCGGGCCCCAAGGACAAGGTGCCGCAGGGCGGCGTGATCTCCATGCCGTTGCAACTCACCGACGGCCGCGTGACCTTCGACGACGGCACCCCCTCCACCGCAGATCAGGAGGCCAAGGACGTGGCCACCTTCCTCGCCTGGGCCGCCGAACCGAAGCAGACCGAGCGCAAGGAGGCCGGTCTGGCGGTGATGATCTACCTGATCGGACTGGCCGGGGTGCTCTACCTCTCCTACCGCCGCATCTGGAAGAACGTGGCGCACTGAGATCGGCCGGCCATGACGACCATCCGGGCGAGGACAGCAGGCGCTTTCCTCGCCCTTTTCATGTGTGGAGCGCCGGCCCATGCCCAGGAGAGTCGCCAGGTCTGTAGCGGCGATGCCTGTATGCCCATGCGCTGCGTCGGCCCGAACTGCACGCCGCTCTCGCCGATGAAGCCGCTGATGCAGTGGTCCGACCTGCTGTCGCGGCCCCGCCCCAAAGCCAGCGAGCGCATCGCCTACGGGACCGACCCCAACCAGTTCGGCGACCTCTGGCGGCCGGAGAGCAAGGGGCTGCATCCCCTGGTGATCATGATCCACGGCGGATGCTGGCAGGCCGGCATTGCGAACCTCGACATCATGGACTGGGCCGCGGACGACCTGCGCCGGCGCGGCTATGTGGTTTGGAACATCGAATACCGCCGCATCGACCAGCCCGGTGGCGGCTGGCCGGGGACCTATGACGACGTGCGCACCGCCATCGCGCTGACCACCGCCAAAGGACGAGGCTGGCGTTCAGACCCCGAACGGACCGTCATCCTGGGTCATTCTGCCGGGGGGCAACTGGCGCTGTGGGCGGCGAAGGCCGGCGGCGCCCCGGGCTTGAAGGGCGTGGTGGCGCTCGGCGCCATCACCGATCTTGTCAGCGACAGCGAAACCGCCTGCGGGCCCGATGGCCTGCCCGCCATGCGCGGCCCCGATCCACGGTACACCTCGCCCTACCATATGGCGCCGCTGGGCGCGCCGAGCGTGCTGATCACCGGCCAGGGTGATGACACGGTGCCCCTCGCCATCGCCCGCCGCTATGGGGAACACGCGCGCGCGCTCGGCGATCAGGCAGAGGTCGTCGCGCCACCCGGCGGGCATGTGGAGGAAGTCTCGCCGGGTAGCGAAGCCTGGACCGCGGCGGTGCGCGCGGTCGAGCGGTTCGCCAGACCATGACCGGCTGGACGTTAGGCGTCATCGGCGGCTCGGGGCTGTATGACATCCCCGGCATGGCGGATGGCCGGACGCTGGAGATCGCCTCGCCCTGGGGCGCGCCGTCCGCCGCGCCGGTGGCCGGAACCATCGCCGGGGTCGAGGTGGTGTTCATGGCCCGTCATGGACCGGGCCATCCCCTGTCGCCCTCCGACATCAACGCCCGCGCCAATATCGACGTGCTGAAGCGGGCCGGCTGCACCGACATCCTCTCTTTCGCCGCGGTGGGCAGCCTGCGCGAGGAGCTTGCGCCGGGCATGTTCGTGGCGGTGGACCAGTTCATCGACCGGACGCGAGGCCGCGCCTCCAGCTTCTTCGGCGAAGGCTACGTGGCGCACGTCTCCATGGCCGAGCCGGTCTGTCCCCGCCTCTCCAGCCTCGCCGCCGGAGCCGCCCGCGCGACCGGCGCTGACGTGGCGCAGGGCGGAACCTATCTGGTAATGGAAGGCCCGCAGTTCTCCACCCGCGCCGAAAGCCGGCTCTACCGCGGCTGGGGCTGCGACGTGATCGGCATGACCGCCATGCCCGAGGCCAAGCTGGCCCGCGAGGCCGAGCTGCCCTATGCCGCCCTCAGCATGGTCACCGATTACGACGCCTGGCGCGAGGCGGAGGCGGGCGTGGAGGTCAGCCATATCCTGGAGGTGCTGGAGGCCAACGCCGTGACGGCGCGGGCGGCGCTGGTCGGGCTCTGCGAAGCCCTGGCCGCCACGCCGCGCGCACCCTCCCCCATCGACACCTGCCTGGACCACGCCCTGATCACCGCGCCCGCCGCACGCGATACGACCCTGCTGAACAAGCTGGACGCCGTGGCCGGGCGGGTGTTGCGCGCGGGCGCTTAAGACGGCAGACAGCCCCTGTTAAACAGCCAAGGCTCGCCATGGACCTCAGGGACGCCATCCGCACCATTCCGGACTATCCCAAGCCCGGCATTATGTTCCGCGACATCACCACCCTGCTTGGCGACGCCCGCGCCTTCCGCCAGGCGGTGGATGCGCTGGTGCAGCCCTTCGCCGGGATGAAGATCGACAAGGTGGCCGGGATCGAGGCGCGGGGTTTTATCCTGGGCGGCGCGGTGGCGCACCAGCTCTCCGCCGGCTTCGTCCCTCTGCGCAAGCGGGGCAAGCTGCCGCATCGGACCGTGGCGGTGGAATACGCGCTGGAATACGGCGTCGACGCCATGGAGATGCACGACGACGCGGTGGCCGAGCCGGAGCGCGTGCTGCTGATCGACGATCTGATCGCCACCGGCGGCACGGCCGAAGCGGCGATCAGGCTGCTGCTCGGCGGCGGCGCGGAGATTGTGGCCGCCGCCTTCGTGGTCGACCTGCCCGACCTCGGCGGCGCCGACCGCCTGCGGGCGCTCGGCGTGGAGGTGCAGGCGCTGGTGGAATACGCGGGGCACTGACCACCCTGTCATCCCGGTCGCAGCGCAGCGAAGAGCCCGGAGCCGGAGGCAGGTTCTCGCCGTGATCCAGGTCCCGGATAAGCGCCGTGCACTTTCCGGGATGACCTGGAAATTAGACGAGCCCCGCCTTCAGCGCATCGGCGGTCTGGTTGATGGCCTCCACCACGGCGGGGGAGACGTCGGCCAAGAGGTAGAAGTCGTGCACCAGGGTGGGAAACTCGATGTGGTTGGCCCTGACCCCCGCCTCGCGCAGCCGACGTTCGTAATCGCGGCCCTCGTCCTTGAGCGGATCGAAGCCGGCGGTGACCACCAGGGCCGGCGGCAGGCCCTCCAGCGTCCAGTGCTCGCCATAGGCCATGCGCTTGCCGTCCGCATGGGTATGGGCGCCGAGGCATTTTTCGAACCAGGCCATGCCCTCCTTGGTCAGAATCGGACCGTCCAGTTCGTTGCGGGAGGGGGTGTCCGCACTCATGGACAGGGCCGGGTAGAGCAGGAGCTGGAAGGCGAGCTTGTAGGGCGTGCCCAGCAGTTCGTGGGCGATCACGGCCGACAGATTGCCCCCCGCGGAGTCGCCGCCGACGGCGATGCGCGCCGGGTCGAAGCCGATCTGGCCGGCATGGTCGAACGCCCATTTCGTGGCCGCCAGAGCGTCGTCATGGCTGGCGGGGAAGGGATGCTCGGGCGCCAGGCGATAGTCCACCGACAGGACGCGCACGCCGGCCCGGGCGGCCAGGCGGCGGCAGAGGCCGTCGTGGGTGTCGACATCCCCGATCACGAACCCGCCGCCGTGGAAATAGACCAGGCCGGGCGTGACCGCCGCCGCGCTGGACGGGGCGTAGAGGCGCGCCGAAATCTCGCCGGCGGCGCCGTCCACCTTCAGGTCGCGGGTCGCTACGTCCTTGGGCGCCGACTGGTCGGTCATGGCCCGCTGCATCTTGTAGCCGGCGCGCACCATGTCGGCGGGCAGGGCGTCGAGCGGCGGCATTCCTTCCGGCGGCGCGTTGGCGTCGAGCATGGCCTGGATGCCGGGGTCGATGGGCATGGATATCTCCGGTTAGCGGGTCCGAAACGAGGCGGCATCACAGTGTCACCACCCCATTGCCCGGCGGGTGGGCGTAGAGCGCATCGACGAGGGCGTGGCGGCGCTCCAGCGTGGCGCGCTGGTTCACATAGCCCTTGTCGGTGATTTCGCCCGCGTCGATGGAGGGCGGCTCGGTCATCATGAGGAAGCGGCCGATGCGGCGTGACGAGCCGCCGGCGGTCCGGTTGAACGCCGTCAACCGACCCATCAATATCTCGGCGAGGCGCGTCATCGGATCGCCGCCTTCCGCCGCCAGGGTCTGTACCGCCGCGGGCGAGGGCCAGATCAGGGCGCCGATGCAGGGCTTGTCCTGCCCGGTGATCACCACGTCGAACGCATAGGGGGCGCAGGCGGCGACAACGTCCGGGCGGAGCGTTCCGACGGAGACCCAGGTGCCGCTGTCCAGCTTGAAGTCCTCCGTCACCCGGCCGTCGAACACCAGACCCTGCGACGGGTCGGCCTCGTCCACGAACCGGGCCGCGTCGCCGAGCTTGTAGAACCCCTCCTCGTCGAAGGCGGCGGCGGTCTTCTCCGGATCGTTGTGATAACCGGAGGTGACGGTGGGGCCCTTTACCCGCACCTCGAACTTGGTTCCGTTGGGGACCAGCTTCAGCGTGATGCCCGGCAGCGGCAGGCCGACCAGGCCAACGCGCTCGGTGATCCAGTGCGTGACGGTGACGCCCTGGGTTTCGGTGGCGCCGTACATGGTGGTGAGCGGGATGCGGTGGCCGGTCTCCGCGATGGCGAACGCTTGGATGCGGTCATAGACGTCATTGGAGAGCGTCGCCCCGCCATAGGCCATGTAACGCAGATTCTTGAAGAACGCGGCGCGAAGGGTGGGGTCGCGCTCCATAGCCTCGGCCAGCATCGAGAAGGCGATGGGCGCGGAGCCGAACACAATCGGCGAGACCTCGTAAAGGTTCAGAATAGTGGTCTCGAACAGGCCGGGGATCGGTTTGCCTTCGTCCAGGTGCACGGTTCCGCCGGACCACAGGGCGCCGTTGAAGCCGATATTGCCGGCGGAGATATGGCTCCACGGCATCCACTCCAGTGACTGGGGCGCGAGGTCGGGGTCGGCGACCTCATCGGGGCTGCGCAGGCCCTCCTGACCGGCGATCACGCCCGCCATCATGCCATGGGTCTGCGGCACGCCCTTGGGCAGGCCGGTGGAGCCGGAGGTGAACAGGTATTTGGCCACGGTGTCGTGGCCGAGGCCTTCGCGCGCCGCCTCCACCGCCGCGCCGGGACGGGTGGCCGTGAGCGCGCGCAGGGGCGTCGTGCCCGCCCCGCCATCGACGGTGACGAAGCGCAGGTCGGGCGCGAGCGTGCGCAGGGTGTCCAAGGCGCGGGCGAACAGGCCCGAATCCTGGGCGAAGACGACCCTGGGCTTCACCGTCGCATAGGCGTGCTTCAGCTTGGCGTGATCGGAGGAGACCAGGCTATAGGCCGGGCTGATCGGCGCCACCGGCACGCCGGCGGTGTAGCAGCCCAGCATAATCAAGGCGTGTTCGATGGAGTTGGCCGACAGCACCATGACGCTGTCCTTCGCGGTCAGGCCGTGGTCGACCAGCCATTGGGCGACGCCCTCGGCCGCGCGCAGCGCCTCGCCGTAGGTCACCGTGCGCCACGGGCCATGGCCGGGCTCGCGCTGGCGCAGATAGGGGCGATCGGGATGCAATCGCGCCTTGTCGCGGAGCAGGTGCGCGATGGAGCGCGGCCCCTCGCCGGGCAGGTGGCGCGAGCGGATCACCACCGATCCGTCGGCGCGGCGCTCCACCTCCACGTCCGCGCCCTTCATGGGCAGCGGCTTGAAGGGGGGCAAGGCCGCCCTCACCGCGTCTGCGACGGCGCCGTCGGCTGGGGTCATGAAAAGCCTCCCGGATCGCGTTTCCTCAGGGGCGGCCGCCTCTGACGGGCGGTCTCGCTGCATGATGGTGTCATACCGGAAAGCCCGCACGGCTTATCCGGGACCCCGAGGTGTCGTGTCACCTTCGCCGGGGTCCCGGCTCTGCGCTGCGCTCCGGCCGGGATGACAGCCTGTGTCGCTACTCCGCCGCCACCTTGGGCGTATAGCCCAGTACGGCCTTCACCTCGAGGAACTCGGTGAAGCCGAAATCGCCCCACTCGCGCCCGTTGCCGCTCATCTTGTAGCCGCCGAAGGGCGCCATCAGATCGCCCCCGCCGCCATTGATCGACACCTGACCGGCGCGAAGCTGGGAGGCCACTTCGCGCACCTTGGCCATGTCCGTGCCCGAGACATAGGCGGCCAGGCCGTATTCGGTGTCGTTGCCGACCTCGATCGCCTCGTCCACCGTGTCGTAGCCGAGGATGGAGACCACCGGGCCGAAGATCTCCTCCTTGGCGATGGTCATCTCATTGGTGACATTGGCGAAGACGGTGGGCTTGACGAAGTAGCCCTTTTCGATCCCCTCGGGCCGGCCGGCGCCGCCGGTGACCAGGGTGGCGCCCTCGTCGATGCCCTTCTGGATCAGGCCCTGGATCTTGTTCCACTGCACCTCGGAGACCACCGGGCCCATCTGGGCGTTGCCCTTGGGATCGCCGACGGTAATGCCCTCGGCGGTGGCCTTGGCGATCTGGATCACCTCGTTCATGCGCTTGCCGGGGACCAGCATTCGGGTGGGCGCGTTGCAGGACTGGCCGGAATTGGTCATCACATGCTTGACGCCGCCGCTGATGGCGGTGGAGAAGTCGGCGTCGTCGAGGATGATGTTCGGCGACTTGCCGCCCAGTTCCTGCGCCACGCGCTTGACGGTGGGGGCGGCGGCCTTGGCCACCTCGATGCCCGCGCGGGTCGAGCCGGTGAACGAGACCATGTCGATCTCCGGGTGCGCGGAGATCGCCGCGCCCACGCCGGGGCCGTCGCCGTTGACCAGGTTGAACACGCCCGCCGGCACGCCCGCCGCGTGCAGGATTTCGGCGAAGATGTAGCCGGAGAACGGGGCCACTTCCGACGGCTTCAGCACCATGGTGCATCCGGTGGCCAGCGCCGGCGCCACCTTGCAGGCGATCTGGTTGACGGGCCAGTTCCACGGCGTGATGAAGCCGCAGACGCCGATGGGCTCCCTGACGATCCGGGTCGGGCCACGGTCCTCCTCGAACTTGTAGTCTTTCAGGATGGCGATGGCGGTCTGCATGTGGGCCACGCCCATGGCGGCCTGGGCGCGCTGGGCGAGGGAGGACGGGGCGCCCATCTCCTCGGTAATGGCGTCGGCCATGTCGCCATAGCGCTTCTGATATTCCTCGACGATGCGGTGCATCACGTCGATGCGCTCCTCGCGGGTGGTGCTGGACCAGGCCGCGAAGGCCTTGCGCGCCGCCTTGGCCGCCTTGTCCACATCCGCGGCGGCGCCGATGGAGATATGGCCGGCCACGCTCTCGTCGGCGGGATTGATCACATCCAGCGACTTGGGCGTCACCGGATCGACCCATTGGCCGTCGATGTAGAACTTCATGTATTCGCGCATTGGACGCTCTCCCTGAGCTTGGCCAGACGCTTGGCTCGGCGCCCTTGGCCTCATATTAGTGAACGCCGTTCAGGAGGGAAGGGAAAAGCCGATGCGCCGGTGGGGTTTTGATCTGGCGCCGGTGCTGCTGCTCCTGCTCCTGCAGGCGTGCGCGCCGAGGCCGGAGGATCGCCCGTTCGGAACCCACGCGCGGACGCCGAACGCCCTGCGCGGCGACTTCTACAATCTGCCCAAGGGAACGACCCGCCTGCCGGACTTTTCCAGACTGGCGCCGAAGGCCACGGTGTTCGCCACCAGCCTCGATGTGCAGATCGCCAACGACGTCAACGGTTTTGAGGGGCTGACCGACCGCAACGAATGGTTCGCGCTGGACTACAGGACACGGATGGGGGTGGCGACGGCTGGGACTTATGGCTTCCGCCTGGTGTCCGACGACGGTTCGCGGCTGCTCATCGACGGACATACGGTGATCGACAACGACGGGGTGCATTCGCCGCCCGCGGCGGCGGCGGGGACGGCCGAGCTGTCGGCGGGCCGGCACGACGTGGAAGTGCAATATTTCAAGGGACCGCGTTACCAGGCGGCGCTCCAGCTTTCCTGCACCGCGCCCGGCGGGCCGGAGGGACGCTTTCCTTATTGCGGAGGCCTGACGCTGGAGACGCCGACCCGGCTGTCCGATCACCTGTGGTGGATGTGGCTGCTGAGCCTTTTCGTGGTCGCCGCCGGCTGGTGGGGCCTGGCTGGACGGAAGGGCGCCTGAACGTCAGCGGCCCGCCTCGCTCACCAGCCGCGCCATGGCGTCGAGATAGCGGACGAAGGCGGTGCGGCCGACAGCGGTGATGTGGATGCGGGTCAGCGGCTTTCGTCCGACGAAGCTCTTGTCCACCCCCACATAGCCCGCGTCCTCCAGCTTGCGCAGATGGACCGACAGATTGCCGTCGGTGGTCTGCAGCCGCTTCTTGATCGCGTTGAAATCGGCCGCCTCCGCCGTGGAGAGATAGGCCATGACCCCGAGCCGGACGCGGCCATGGATCACTTCGTCGAGCGCCTCGATGTCGAAGCCGTCCACGGGCGCCTCACTCACCGGCCGGGGCCCGTCTCGCGCCCAGCACGAACACCACCCCCGGCAGGAAGGCCAGCATGAACAGGGCGAAGGCGTAGAACAGCCATTGCGCGGTATCCTGGACCAGCCAAGCCGAAATCAGCGCGCCGACGAACGATCCGGCGGCGGTCAGCCACAACCAGATCTTGCGCGTCACCATGGCGGCGACCATCCAGGCCGCCCCGTAGAGCGTGAGCACGATCGAGGGTGAGAAGCCGATCAGGAGCAGGCTGCGGGTCCGCCACGTCGCCAGCGCAATGGCGGCGAAGATCACGAACAGTCCCCAGCCGATGCCGGTCCAGGCCAGGCCCGCGGCCTGCGAGCGCTGCCCGCTGCGGGCCTGGCGCCGCTTGGTGAGGAACAGGGCGACGAAGAAGACGATCAGCGCCGCCAGCCACGCCCAGCTCGACATGGCCGGGGTGACGGGCGAAAGCCCTGTCAGCGCCGCCCACTGCACCAGACTCGCCAGCCCATAACAGCCGCCCGCGGCGATCAGGATCATGCCGCCCTCGCTGATGGAGTCCTGCCCGTCCTGCGCCAGCGCTTTCAGATAGGCGATATCGTCCCGCAGGCTTTGCATCTCGTCGGTCATGTCGGCCTCTCCCCAGGCGGATAAAAAGGACCCATAGGGCATCTACTTTGTGATGTAAAGTAGTTTTATGGGCGCTCTTGCTGGGGCGGCCCGACAGGCATAAGCTCTGGCCATCGCGGTGCTCCTGGGAGGGTTGGATGGCCTTTCGACCGATAGTCCTCGCGTCCTTCGTTTTCGCATCGCTCATCGCCGGCGGGGCCTGCGGACAGGTCACCGTGTTCAGCGGGTCCACCAGCCAGGCGACCAATTGTTCGCTCGCCGCCCTCCACGGAAGCGCCAACGCCGAATCCATCGCCACCTGCACCGTGGCGATCGAGCACGAGCCCCTGCTCGGACGCGACCTCGCCGGGACCTATGTGAACCGCGGCGTGTTGTGGATGCGTTTGTCGGACTGGCGCCGGGCCATGGCGGACCTGGATACCGCGGTTGCGTTGGAGCCGGCCATGGGCGAGGCCTGGATCAATCGCGGCGCCGTCCTGATCGCCCAGCGGCGCTTGTCCGAGGGCGTGTCCGATATCGACCGCGGCCTCGCCTTCAATCCGCAGCAGCCGGAAAAAGCCTATTACAACCGCGCCTTGGCCAAGGAGCGTCTGGACGACCTAAAGGGGGCCTATTTCGATTACGCCAAGGCCGCCGAACTGGCGCCCGCCTGGGATGCACCGCAGCTTGAGCTGAAGCGGTTCAATATCTCCACGCGGCCGAAAGCCTAGCGCCGCCTGCGTCCGACCTTCTCCAACCGGCCCGCCGCGCCGATGAAGCCGGAAGCGAACCAGCTCACCAGCCCCACCACGATGGCGCCCCAGAAGGCGGCGAGGAAGCCGCGCACCTCGAACCCGTGCAGAACCAGGCCGACCAGACCCAGCATGGCGGCGTTGATCACCAGCAGGAACAGGCCGAGCGTGATCAGGGTCAAGGGCAGGGTCAGGAAGATCACCACCGGGCGCACCACGGCATTGACGACACCGAGCAGCAGGGCGGCCAGCGCCAGCGTCTCCCCGTCGCGCACGGCGATGCCCGGCACGATCTTCGACGCCAGCCACAAGCCCGCCGCCACCGCCACGAGCCTGACCAGGAAACCGATCATCGAGTTCTCCCCATAGTCTCGTCCAAAAGGTAAGCGTGAGCGTACCTGGTTCAACCGGAACCGCCCGCGAGCCCTAGGGTTACGCTGGCAGCCACTGGAGCCCGATCCCATGCACCGTTTCGCCGTCGTTTCAGCCCTCGCGCTCATGACCGTCCTCGGCGCCTGCGCCTCAATGTCCGACAACGCCACCAGCGTGCTACCCGTCGCCAGGCCGGTGGACAAGGACAAGCTCTACCTCGGCGTCTGGCACGAGATCGCCCGCAACCCGATGAACATCACCAACGGCTGCGTCGCCGGCGAGACCCGCTTCACCACCGATGACAGCGGCGTGCTGATCGACCGCGACAGCTGCCGCATGGGCGATGCGAACACCGGCAAGGAGAAGGTGTTCCAGGGGCCGGTCAGCTTCCCCGAACCCGGCAACGCCGCCCATTTCCACACGCAATACAAGGTGTTCGGCCCCTTTACCGCCGGACGCGACTACATCGTCCTGGACCACGCCGCCGACTATAGCTGGTTCATTGTCGCCACCCCGTCCTTCAAGGATCTGTCGATCTTTACCCGCGATCCGCAGGCGCCGCAGAGCGTGAAGGATGAACTAACCGCCCGCGCCAAGGCGCTGGGCTACGACGTCACCAAGCTGGAATATCCATCCCAACCCCGCGCCTGACGGCCAGGCCGCCGTCGGCCTCCGCTGGACCCGATGTTCAAAGGTTGCGATAGTCGCGCCAACGACAAGGGCTCAGGGAGGGCTTCCACCATGCCGAATATCAAAATCGCCGCCTTCGGAGCCGCGTCGGTCGCCGCGCTGGGGCTGTTCGCCGGTGCGCCCGCCGCCAACGCCCAGGCGCCGGCCAGGAACGATTATGCCGACGGCAAGACCTGGCTCTGCAAGCCGGGCCGGCAGGACGCCTGCGCCATACCGCTCGACGCCACGGTGATCCGGGCCGACGGCGCGACCTCCACCGACACCTACCACGCCGCGGCCGATCCGAAGATCGACTGCTTCTATGTCTATCCCACGGTGTCCAACGACCCCGGCGGCAATTCGGACATGACTCCGGGGCCGGAGGAGATCAGCGTGATCAAGCAGCAGTTCGCCCGCTTCGGCGAGGTCTGCCGCACCTTCGCGCCCCTGTACCGCCAGATCACGCTGACGGCGCTGAAGGCGCGCATGACCGGCCACCCCATGCCCGCCGATCCCACCCTCGGTTATAACGACGTGAAGGATGCCTGGAACTACTACCTAGAGCACAACAATCAGGGCCGGGGGGTGGTGCTGATCGGCCACTCGCAGGGGTCGGGCGTACTGACCCAACTGGTCAAGAACGACATCGACGGCAAGCCGGTGCAGTCCAAGATCATCTCCGTCATCCTCGGCGGGTCGCGCCTGCAGGTGCCGGTGGGCAAGGATGTGGGCGGGGACTTCAAGTCGATCCCCCTCTGCCATTCGGCGACGCAGGTCGGCTGCGCGATGAACTTCGCCTCGTTCCGGGCCGACAGCCCCCCGCCGGCCGACAGCCTGTTCGGCGGCGCCTCCGCGGCGGGGATGGAGGCGGCGTGCAGCAATCCGGCGGCGCTCGGCGGCGGCAAGGGCGCGCTCCACGCCTATCTGGCGTCGGGGGCCGAAACCATCGCCGCCGGCTCCACCGACTCCGAAAAGCCCAAGGCCTGGACCACCCCGCCCACGCGGATCGCCACACCCTTCGTCGAGGTCCCCGGCATGTTGAGCGCCGAGTGCCAGAAGGACGCCGGCGGCAAGACCTATCTGGCCATCTCCACCAATCCCAATCCGGGCGGCAAGCGCACCTCGACCTATACCGGCGATGTGGTGATCCTCGGCAAGGTGCAGAAGAACTGGGGCCTGCACCTGATCGACATGAACCTCGCCATGGGCAACCTGATCGAGGACGTCCGTTCCGAAGGCGCCGCCTATCTGCGCTCCACCCGCTAGCCCGACCGGCGCGGGCTTCGGCCCGCGCCGCTACAACAGGCGCGACCGCAGGGCCTGGGACAGGAGGTCGATCAGGCTGACCGCGACGACGATGATGACGATGATCGCCGCCACCTGGCCATAGGCATAGGTGTTCAGCGAGTCGTACAGCAGTTGCCCGATGCCGCCCGCGCCGATCAGGCCCAGCACCGTGGCCGATCGGGCGTTGGATTCGAAGCGGTAAAGCGCATAGGAGGTCCATAGCGGCCCGACTTGGGGCAGGATGCCCCACACTACCTCGTGCAGCCGCGATCCGCCCACCGCGCGCACGCCCTCCACCGGGCCGGGGTCGATGGACTCCACCGCCTCGGAGAACAGCTTGGCCAGCACCCCGCCGGTGTTCAGCGCCAGGGCCATCACCCCGGCGAAGGGTCCAAGCCCCACCGACACCACGAAGATGTAGCCGATGACGATGTCCGGCACCGAGCGGACGAGGTCGAGCAGGCGGCGGATGGGCTGCTGGATCCACCAGGGCGTGACGTTCTTGGCCGCTAGAACCCCCAGCGGGATGGCCAGCACGACCGCCAGCGCCGTGCCCCACAACGCCATCTCCAGCGTCTGCCACATGGCGGCGATGAACAGCGGGCTCTGGGTAAAGTCGGGATGCAGGAAGCCGCCGGCGAATCTGCCGATCCGGCTGGAGTTGGAGAAGACCAGCCCGGCCCGCCACATCTCCACCGCCTGATAGGAGACGGCCAGCAGCAGCACGACCATGCCGAATACGGCAAGGTCGATCAGCCGCGTGACCAGCGGCTTGGTCGGCGGCGGCGGAATGTCGCTCATCAACCGCCCGAAGCGGCCTTGGACGAGGCCATGTCGCGCACGGGCTGCAGATAGCCGTCGTCCGCCGCGTGGAAGGCGGAATAATGCAGGGGCTTCATGATCGCCCGCTGGCGCTCCGCCTCCGGCCCTGTTCCCTGGCCGTAATGGGTGAAGAAGTCGCGGATCTTGGCCTGCAGCCCGGGGGCCAGGTCCTTGCGGTAGACCAGAGCCGATTCCGGCAGGGGCGGAGAGGTCCACACCACCTGCAGATTGTCGTAGGCGGCCTTCGCCTCCGCATTGCCCACCCGGGCGAAATCCAGCCCCACCGAGTTGTTGGTGGAGGCGTCCAGCGCCCCGTTGGCCACCGCGTTCAGGTTGGCGGCGTGGCTGGCCGAACGCACCGTCTTGAAGCAGGTGTTCGGATTGATCCCCTTCGGCCCGAACAGATAGGTCATCGGCGCCAGCGTGCCCGAGGTGGACTTGGGATCGCCCATGCCGAAGTTCAGCCGATGGTCGCAGGACAGGATTTTGTCGAGCGTGACGCCCGAACCCTTTTTGACGATCACCACCGAGGTGTAGGTGTCCTTGCCCTCCAGATCGACGGTGCGGGCGAACACGGCCGCATTGGCGCGGGTCACCGCATCCAGCGCCGGCTCGGCGGAGAACCAGCCCACCTGGGTCTGGTTGGCGGCCATGGCCTCCACCAACAGCGAGTAGCTCGGCGAGAAGCGGGCCACCACGGTCTTGCCGATCGCCTTGCCGAGGTCGTCCAGCATCGGTTGCCACAGGGGCCCGAACGCCGCCTGATCCTCCGCCGACAGGATGGAGAAGGTGAGGCTGTTGTCCTGCGCCGGCGGCTTGCCGCACGAGGAGAGGGCGAGGGCGAGCGCGGCGCCCGTGAGACCAAGAGCGAGGCGGCGGGCGATCATGCGGCGGTTCCTTCCGGCATAATGTCTTCGAACTCGGGGCCGTAGATATCGACCAGCAGGGCGTGGGTCAGGCCGCCCGTCGGGCCGTCATAGACCACCTTGCCGTCCTTCAGCGCCACCACCCGGCGGCAATAGCGCAGGGCGTACTCCACATGGTGCAGGGTGACGATGACGGTGAGCCCGTCGCTGGCGTTGAGGTCCCGCAGGGTGGCCATGACGCGGCGGGCGGCGACGGGATCGAGGGAGGCCACCGGCTCGTCGGCCAGAATGCTCTCTGCCCCCTGGACCAGCGTGCGGGCGATGGCGCCGCGCTGCTGCTGGCCGCCTGACAGGGTGTTGGAGCGCTGGCCGGCATGGTCGGCCACCCCCACCCGCTGCAACGCCTCCATGCCCCGGCGCCTGTCCGCCGCCGGCCACAGGCCCAGCGCGCCGCGCCAGCCCGGCACGCGGGCCAGAGCGCCCACCATCACGTTGGAAAACAGGGTCAACCGCCCGGCCAGATTGAACTGCTGGAAGATGAAGCCGGTGCGGGCGCGGGCCTCGCGCACCTTGTCGGTGACCCGCCCCTCGGTCTGCACGGTCAGGCCCGCGGTCTCGATCCGCCCGCCCTTGTCGATCTTCACCAGGCCCGAGAGCGCCCGCAGCAGGGTGGACTTGCCCGAGCCCGAGGGACCGATCAACGCCACCATCTCGCCCCGGCGGACGCTGAGGCTCACCCCGTCGAGCGCGCGCCGCCGCCCGTAGGTCTTGGTCACATGCTCGGCGGAAAAGGCGAGCTCGGCGGCCATGCTGTCGAAACCCGTCCTGCCGTTGGCCCCAGGGAGGGGGCGGTCGGAAACCCGTTCTACGCGATGAGGCGAGGGCCGGAAAGCGCGAGATGGGACAGCCGGACGACGGGCTAATAATTATATAGCTATATCAATATGTTAGAATGGTGTCGGCCAATCTCGCCGCCGGGGGGACGACCGAACGCTCCGGACTCCACCCCACGGGCCGGACAGTCCACGGAGTCCGGATGACTCCGTTTTTGGCCATTAAATCAGGTGTTTGAACAAGAAACCGGAGTCCACGAGAGTCCACGGGCCCGTCCGGCGAACGCGCGAGGTCGCGATGGCTAGACCGGGAGAGAAAGCCGTCGCCCCGATCCCCCTGTGCGGACACGCACCGTATTATACTGTAATCCTTCATCATGCTCTATGTCGTCGGCGGTTGCAGTCGCAGTGGTAAATCCCTGTTGGCCGAGCTGATGCGCGTGCGCCACAACATACCATGGTTCTCGCTCGACGCCCTGAAGATGGGCCTTCACCTTGGCGCCTCGTCGCTTGGAGTGCATCCCGATGGCGACGATCTCAAGACCGCCGACCGTATGTGGCCCATCATCGAAGGAGTCATCGAGAACCTGATCTTCGATGGACGGGACTATTTGATCGAGGGCGTCAACCTTCGCCCGGCGACGCTCGCCAGGTTCATCGAAGACGCTGACGGGCCGGTGCGCGCCTGCTTCCTCGGCTACCCTGAGGCGATTATCGAGGTGAAGGCGCAGCAGGTCGCGCAACACGTCGGCACGCCCAATGACTGGCTCCATCGGACCGGTCCAGCCAACGTCCGCCGATACCTCGAAGCAAGCCGCGCTTTGAGCCGCCGCCTGCGTCGGGATTGCGAGGCGCTCGATATTCCCTTCTTCGACACCGGCTCGGATTTTCATGGAGCGCTGGCGTGCGCCGAGCGGACGCTGATCGATCCGGGCAAGGGCGCCACGCCGCCCTCGGGGGGTTGATCCACCGCCCGCGCCCAGTCCCTTGTGCGGCAAGGCGCCGCCTGTGGACGATTTCTCAAATGGATGCTTTACACGGGGGGCCGATTTCCTTATGTCCACCACTCCGGCGGACCCGAGTTCCGCGCGCGTTCCAGACCATCGGGGTCGCGAGTGCTGCTAACGCCGGATTGGGTTTAACTTTTGCAGGGGGTTACGTGAATTGCACACGTACCATAACTCCCTGGACCTGGTCCGCGAGCGGTCTCCCGAACGTCCTGTCGCCCTCGTGCGACCGGGTTCGACGGCCGTAGCGGCGCGCTGGTTCCAGGATAATTTCAAGGGCGACGTTCTTTACGCCGTGAAAGCCAATCCCTCTCCCTGGGTCGTCAAGACCCTGTGGGAGAACGGTCTGCGCCTGTTCGACGTAGCGTCGCTTCCCGAAATCGAGCTGGTGGCTGCGCTCGCCCCCGGGGCGAAGATGGCCTTCATGCATCCGGTGAAAAGCCGGGCGGCGATCACCCGCGCCTATTTCGAGTTCGGCGTGCGCACCTTCGCCCTCGACTGCCACGAGGAGCTGGCCAAGATCCTCGACGCCACCGGCGGGGCGGGCGATCTCGACCTGATCGTGCGCATGGCGGTGAACGCGGAGGGGGCCCAGTACGCCCTGACCAACAAGTTCGGCGTGGCGCTGGATCAGGCGCCGGCCCTGCTCATGGCCGCGCGGCGGGCGACGTCGGGCCTGATGGGCGTCAGCTTCCACGTGGGCAGCCAGTGTATGCGCCCCACGGCGTATCAGGCGGCGATGGCGCAGGTCTCCCGCGCCCTGGTCCGCGCCGGGGTGTTCGCCGACATCGTCGATGTGGGCGGCGGCTTCCCCTCGGTCTATCCCGGCATGGTGCCGCCGGACATGGCCGACTATGTGGACAGCATCCACCGCGGCTTCGCCGAGATGATGGTGCACGAGACCACCGAACTGTGGTGCGAACCCGGCCGCGCGCTGGTGGCGGAGTCGACCTCCATCCTCTGCAAGGTCGAGCTGAAGAAGGGCGATGCGCTCTATCTGAACGACGGCGCCTATGGCTCGCTGTTCGACGCGGCGCACGTGAAGTGGCCCTTTCCGGTGAAGATGGTCAGCGACCGCGAGGCCACGACCGAACTGAAGCCGTTCCGCTTCTATGGCCCGACCTGCGACAGCATCGACCACCTGCCCGGCCCCTTCTGGCTGCCCGAGGACGTGAATGAGGGCGACTATGTGGAGATCGGGATGCTGGGCGCCTATGGCGTGGCCATGAACACCCGCTTCAACGGCTATGGCGACACCGAGACGGTGGAGGTGAGCGACGCCCCCATGGCCTCCATGTTCGGCCTCGCCACGCGCCGGATCGTCACTCCTCGGACGGAAGAGGAGGAAGCCGAAGCCCGCAAGGTGGTCCGCTTCTCCCGCCCCAAGGGCAAGGCCGGCGTGCGCAGGCAGCGGCGGCGGTGATCAAGGCATCGTCCGCCGCATGAACTGATCGAAAAGGGGAACGGTGAAGGCCGTGTCGCCGTGGGCGGGGCTGTAGATCATGCCTTTCTTGATCAGGCCGTTCCGGCGGGGTGCGACGGACTTTACCTCCACGCCAAGTTGATCGGCGATATCGCCTGAGCGATGGGGGCCTGGACCGAGGTTCGCCATGGCCTTCAGATAGAGCTTTTCAGCCGGCGTGAGGCGGTCGAAGCGGACGCGGAAGAAGCTCGTATCGAGGTTGGCGAGCGCCTGCGGTGTCGCCGCCTTGACCGCCGCGAGGTCGATCACATCCGGGGCGGCCTCATTCCAGGCCCGGTAGCCCCACTCCTGCAGGAAGTAGGGATAGCCGTCGGTGACGGCGATGATCTCCTCCAGCGCGGCGTTTGAAAAGCGGGCGCCCTCCGCGATGACGGGATCGGCGAGCGCCTTGCGCGAATCCGGCGCGGAGAGGGGGCCGATCTTGGGATAGTCGAACAGGCGTTCGGCATAGGATTTGGATCGCCCGGCCGCGCCCACCAGTTGGGGCAGGCCGGCCCCGATCAGCACCAGGGGAAGACTGCGTTGCGACACGCGATGGATGGCCATGATCAGCGCGCCAAGCTCGCTGTCCGGCAGATATTGAAGCTCGTCGATGATGAGCGCGACAGCGGTCTTCCGTGCCGCGGCAGCCTGGCCGACGGCCTCCAGCAGGTCGGCTAGATCCGTGTCCAAATCGCCGCTGTCCGCAGCGCCGATCTCGGGATCGAGGCTGATCTCCACGTCATAGGCCTTGAGTTTGATCGTGCCGACAAAGCTCTTCAGGACGCGCCAGGCGCGCTTTACGGCCGTGTCGAGGGCGCCCATGGCGTCCAGGCGGCCCAGAAGACTTCGCAAATGAGGAACGAGCAATGTGGCGAGAGACTTGCCTTCAGGCGCCTCCACCATGACCGCGTGGTAGCCGCCTTCACGCGCGATCTCGCCGAAGCGATTGAGCAGGACGGTTTTCCCCACGCCCCGGAGGCCGATCAGGATCATACTCTTGGCGTGACGTCCCGCCTTCGCCCGGGCGAAGATCAGTTCGGCGCGCGAGAGGAGTTCGCCGCGACCGGCCAGCGCCGGCGGCGGGCTGCCCGCCCCGGGGGCGAAAGGATTGCGCAATTCCTCCATATCGACAGAGTTTATCGACCTTTACAAAAAAGTCTATAAACTCGGGTAAACTCTGTAAATATGCCCTTCGGTCGCTCCGTCCCGAAGGATCAGGCATCGACGACGGGCGCTCACCTTCAAGGGAAACCCGAACGATGAACGCTCCCGTTGCAAACAATACCAAGGCCGAACTGCTCGCCAATGTGGTCGAGCATGTGGACATCACCAGCTATGACGCGCGGCCCGTGATAGACGCCATGCGCAAGATGAGCTTCACCTCGCGCGACACCGCCAGGGCCGCGGACATCCTCAGCATGGCCATCGAGGACCCGGCCTGTTCGCCCTGGCTGATCCTGGCCGGCTCCACCTCGGCCGGGGGCTGTATGCATGTGTACCGCGACATGGTGAAGTTCGGCATGGTCGATGCGGTGGTGGCCACCGGCGCCGCCATCGTCGACATGGACTTCTTCGAGGCGCTCGGTTTCAAGCACTACCAGGCCGCGGGTCCGGTGGACGACAATGTGCTCCGCGAAAACTACATCGACCGCATCTACGACACCTATATCGACGAGGAGGAACTCCAGGCCTGCGACCACACCATCCTGGAGATTGCCAACCGGCTGGAGCCGCGCGGCTATTCCTCGCGCGAATTCATCTGGGAGATGGGCAGGTGGCTGTCCGAGGGTAACGCCAAGAAGCCCGGCAGCCTGATCCAGACCGCCTATGAGGAGGGCGTACCGATCTTCTGCCCCGCCTTCGTGGACAGCTCCGCCGGCTTCGGCCTGGTCAAGCACCAGAAGGAGCGGGCGGCGGCCAGGCAGCCCTACATGATGCTGGACGCCATCGCCGACTTCCGCGAACTGACCGACATCAAGATCGCCGCCGGCGTCACCGGCCTGTTCATGGTGGGCGGCGGGGTGCCGAAGAACTTCGCGCAGGACACGGTGGTGTGCGCCGAAATCCTCGGCGTGGAGGCCGAGATGCACCGCTACGCCGTGCAGATCACCGTGGCCGACGTGCGCGACGGGGCCTGTTCCTCCTCCACGCTGAAGGAGGCGGCGAGCTGGGGCAAGGTGCAGACCACCCATGAGCAGATGGTGTTCGCCGAGGCCACCACCGTGGTGCCGCTGATCGCCTCGGACGCCTATCACCGCGGCGCCTGGAAGACCCGCGAGAAGCGCCGCTGGCAGACCCTGTTCGCTTAAATCAGGTTGAGCTAGGCTGGCCCCTCGCCAGGGGCCAGTCATGCTTTCCATGTTTCTTGTCGCGCTGATCCAGGCCGCATCACCAACGCCCGCCATCGATTGCGCCCAGCCCCAAACCGCAAGCTTCGCGATCAATTCGGCCGCCCAGGCGCTGCGCAAGCGCGACTACGCCGGAGCGGCGGCCGCTGTGTCGCCGTTAGTTGCGGCCTGCGGACCGAACACGCGACCGGGCGGCGTCGGTCGCCTGCTGGCGGCGGAGGCCGCCTCCGGGCTCGGCGACTGGAAGACCGTCCTCGACGATGTGAAGGACTTGGATTTCGCCTCGGTCCCGCGCTTTTACGCTCGGACCCAGTTCCTGCGCATGGGCGCCTATGCCGCCCTGAAGGACGAAGCGGATTTCGCCGCCGCGCGCACCCGACTGCTCGCCGCTGAGAACCAGGCGCTCGCCAAGCTCGGCCCCATGGTCGAACGCTTCGATGTCGGCGCCTATCACGTCACCGTCTATCGGGCGCCCGTCACCCAGGGCGGCTTCGTGCGCATGATCGAGTTCATCGTCGAGCCGACCGCGCCCTTCGTCTTCCCGCAATCGGTGATGCTAACCGAGGACAAGGCGACGGCTGGTCTGTCCAAGGCGCTCGGCCTGCAGTCCAATGCCCCGGGGCTGAAAATCTATTTTGTAGATATGTATAACTGCGCCAGGCACATGACGCTGAAGCAGGTGCAGGCCAAGGACGGTGCGGCGCCCGCCTATGACGAGGTCAAACCGCTAGTGGTCTCAGCGCTTTCCTCGACGTCGAAGTGGGAGAGCAGCATGTCGCCCGGCGGCGCTTGCCTGACCAGCCAATGGATCACTCCAGGTCTGGCGCATTGAGTTCGCGACCACCGAGCCCGCGCCTGAGTGGAGCGCCGAACACCAGGGCGTAGAGTCCGCCCGCGCCGACGATGGCGGCGTGCAGGGTCCAGAAGGCGGGTGGGCTGAGCCCTTCGTACAGGCCGCCCAGCCTGCCGCTGATCAGGCTGGCGACGAAGATGGCGGAGAAGTTCACCCCGGTCATCACCCCGCGCAGGCCGGCGGGGGCCGACTCCACGAACAGCGCCGCCATGATCGGGGTGAAGTAGAGCCAGCCGAGGTTCGACAGCAGGTGGAAGAACACCGCCCAGAGCAGCGGCGTCCTCGCCGCGCCGAACACCAGGCCGGCCAGGGCCAGCCACAGCGTGCCCGCGGCGAAGATGAAGCAGCCGATGGCGACCTTGCCAAGGTCGTCCGGCTCGGCCCCGCGCCGGGCCTGCCAGCGCCAGAAGGCCAGCATGGGCGGCAGGAAGATCAGCGGCGACAGCCCGTCCAGCGACTGCAGCCAGGGGATCGGCACGTCGAACGTCCCCACCCGCATCTGCACATGATCGCGGACCCACAGGTTGTAGACGTTCCAGACCTGGGACTGGGCGATGTAGAAGGCGGCGGTCACCGGCACCAGCAGGAAGAGGGTGATGAGCCGCACCCGCTCATCCGGCGTCAGCCTGGCGCGCTGGGCGGCGGCGACGCGCCGGGCGTCGCCGGGCAGTTCGCGCGCGCCGCCCACATAGATCGCCAGGCCCACCAGCATTCCGACGCCTGCGAAGCCAAAGCCGATGTGCCAGCCCCATTCCACCTGTAGCCAGCCGGTGAGCAGGGGCGCGATAAAGGCGCCGGCATTGATCATCGAATAGTAGATCTGGAAGGCGTCGGCGCGGCGGCGGTCGCCGGGGGGATAGAGGGTGTCGATCTGCGGCTGCAGATTGCCGCGCAGCGCCCCGGCGCCGAGGATGAGCAGCAGCAGCGCCAGCAGGAACGAGGCGTCGAAGGCCATGGCGAAGTGGCCGGCGGTCATGAGAAGCCCGCCCAGGATCACCGTGGGGCGACGCCCCAGCACCCGGTCGCCCAGCCAGCCGCCCCCGAGCGGCGACAGATACACCAAGCCGACATAGAGGCCGAACACCTGCGAGGCCAAGGCCGTGACACTGAGCGGCCCGGTCACCGTCTGCACGGCGGCGCGGAAGGCGGCGAAACCGGCGATATGCTCCACCCGGCCCGGCAGCAGCAGATAGCCCGCCATGTAGAGCGTCAACAGCGCCTGCATCCCGTGAAACGAGATGCGGTCCCACAGCTCCGTGCCGGCCAGCACATAGAGCCCGCGCGGGTGGCCGAACGCCTGCCGCAGGGGCGCCGGCCCGGCGGTGTCGATTGTGTCGCTCAAGCCATGGCCTCCCGCATCCGCCACGCTAGTGTGTTGAAGCCGCATGGGGCAATAGGGACGCGGGCGACGAGGAGAGGGTGAAGATGGGGCTGAAAATCTGGGCTGTGGCGCTGGGCGCGGTTGCTTTGGCGGGCGCCGGGGCGGCCATGGCGCAACCCTTGGTGCCGGTGACGCCCGCGCCCGTCCCCGCACCGCCCGGCGCGTCCGCCGCCGCCGCGCCCGCGGCCGCCCTGCCCCGCGTGGAGGGCTATCTCGGCAAGGACCGCATCCCCAATTCCATCGCCATCCTGCCCCCGCCACCGCCGCACGGCTCGACCGCGGAAAAGGAGGATGAGGAGGTCTATCGGGCGACGCGCAAGCTGGAAGGCACGCCGCGCTGGACGCTCGCCAGCCGCGACGCGGTGCAGTACCTGCAGGCGTTCGAGTGCCCCCTCGGCCTGCCGGTCGGCGCCTGGCCGAGACCCTTGACCACGCTTCTGCTGCGCATCGGTCGCGACGCCTCCGCCATCACCAACCTGGCCAAGGACCACTTCGCCCATCCGCGCCCCTTCATCCCCTATGGCGGGGCCATCTGCACCGAGAGCGACCGGCAGGGGCTGATGAAGAGCTATGGTTATCCCTCCGGCCACGCCACCTTCAGCTGGTCCGTCGCCCTGATCCTGGCGGAGATGGCGCCCGAGCGCGCCACGGAAATCCTGGCCCGCGCCCGCGCCTTTGGGGAAAGCCGGGTGGTGTGCGGCGTGCATACGGTGAGCGATATCGAGGAGGGGCGCATCAACGCCGCCTCGCTGGTCGCCGTGCTGCATTCCGACGCCGCCTTCCGCAGCGACGTGGCGGAGGCCACGGCCGCCCTCCGCGCCGCCATGACCGCGCCGCACGTCGCGCCCGACGCCGGCCAATGCAAGATCGAGGCGGAGGCGGAGGCGCACACCCCCTGGGCCAACCCGACCGGCGACAAGTAGGCGGGATGGCGCGGGCGGCCCTCCCGATCGCCGAGCACGCGGCGCGGCTGGCCCGCCACTTCACCGTGGCGAGGCCCGAGGGGCCCGGTCCCTACCCGGTGGTGATCCATCTGCACGGCTGCGGCGGTCGCCAAGCCTTTCACGACACCTATGCCAGCGCGGCGCTGGCGGCGGGGTACGCCTCGGTGGTGGTGGACAGCTTCACTCCGCGGCGCATCTCCAGGCGGGCGGCGCAACTCACCGTCTGTACCGGGCTGCGCTTGCGCGGGGCCGAACGCTCCGCCGATGTCTTCGCCGCCCTGCACTGGCTGGCGGCCCAGCCCTGGGCGGATAGCGGGCGCGTGGCGCTGGCGGGGTGGAGCCACGGCGGCTGGACCGCCATGGACGCGCTGGCCGGCGCCCATGGCGCGGGCGGACTGACCGACCACGGTTCCGAACGGCTGGCGAACGTCCGCGCCGCCTTTCTGGTCTACCCGTATGCCGGCATTCCCAGCCTGACCCTGGCCAGGGGCTGGGGGGCGCATCGGCCCAGGGTCTACGCCGTGCTGGCCGGACGCGACGCAGTGGTCGGCCATATCACGCCCCGCCGGACACTCGACCGCCTGGCCGGCGACGGGCTCGCGGTCGAGGTGCTCATGCTGGAGGGGGCTACGCACAGCTTCGACGATCCCGACGCGGACGATCCGCGCAGCCGCTACAGCCCCGGACAGGCCGGGCAGGCCCGCGCCTTCTTCATCGATGCGCTTGGGGCGGCCTTCACCGACTGAGCGGAACCTTGGCCGCGCGGGACCATTATGCGGGGATACGGCGGCGCCTTGCCGCGGACAGAGGACAGATCATGCGCACGCTCATCGCCAAGCTCGCCGTCGCCATCGCCGTGCTGAGCCTGGCCGCGCCAGACATGGCCATGGCCCGTCACCATTACCGCCATGACTCCTACGCGCGTCACGAACAATCCTGCCAGAATGCCGAGCGCCGGCGCGGCAACAACGGCGCGGTGATCGGCGGCATCGGGGGCGCCCTGGCCGGGAACGCCCTGTCCCACGGCGGCGGCAAGCTCGGCGGGACGCTGATCGGCGCCGGCGTCGGCGCGGTGGCCGGCCACGCCATCGCCAAGCGCCGCAAGGGCGACTGCTGAGCCTGAGGCGGGGCCAAACGGACGGCCCCGTTAGCGTTTAAGCTTGGGCGCATCCGGTGCGGGGAACATGGTGTAGCTCAGCGTCAGTTCCGACAGCGCCGCCGTGTCCGGGTCCTTGGCGAAGCGCGAGTCTAAGTAATAGACCACCGGGAAGGTCTTGGCCGTGTGGGCCGGGATGGTCTGGTCGGAGAAGCAAAAACACTGCAGCTTGGTGAAATATTGCGCCGCCGATTCCGGTGAGACGTTGTAGGTGGCGCGCCCGGTCATAGGCGTATCGCCGTTGTTGGTCAGGGTGAAGTTCACGATCTGGGTGCGTCCCACGCGCACCGTCTGGCGGTTTACTTCCGGCTGGATGGTCCAGGCCATGCCGCGCACATTGGTGTCGAAGCGCACGGCGATCATCCGGTCGCCGGCGGGTCCGTTCGGCCCTTGCGCGGCGCGTCTGGGCGTGCCGTCGAATCCCGTGGCCTGACAGAAGGCGCGATAGAAGGGCACAGCCGCATAGGCCATGCCCACCATGCTCGCCGCGACCACGGCGCAGACGCCGGCGATCAGGACCGGATTAGGTTTGCGGGACGGCATGGGCGGCGTTGCCGGCCAGTTTGATGATCGTCACCGCGAAGATCAGGATCACGAAGGCGATCAGCGCCAACGCGATAACGAGCGAGCGCAGCTTGCGCGCCCGCGCCGCGCGCTCGCCCTCGTGGAAGGGATCGTTGGTGTCGACCGGGGTATCGCCGGTGTCGGGCAGGCTCATCGGATCAGTCCGCCCATGTGCTCGGCCAGGAGGGCCGCGAACAGCAGGGTGAGATAAAGAATGGAATAGGCGAACAGGTCGCGCGCCGCGCGCGCGCCGGGCTTGATCGCATAGAGCCCGTCGGGGCCCGGGTGCGGCGTCTCGCCGGCCTGGCTGCGCCACAGGCGGAAGGCCAGGACCAGGAAGGCGGCGCCGCCGCCGAAGGCGACCGCCGCATAGAGCACGTGGCCGAGGCCGGTGAACACCGGCGCCGTGGCCAGCGGGACCAGGATCAGGCTGTAGAGCATGATCTGCAGGCGGGTGTTCCGCGCGCCCCTGACCACCGGCATCATCGGCACCCCGGCCTTGGCGTAGTCCGCGCCGGTGTTGAGCGCCAGGGCCCAGAAGTGCGGCGGCGTCCACATGAAGATGATGGCGAACAGCAGCCAGGCGTTCAGCGGCGCGTGGCCGGTGGCCGCGGCCCAGCCGATCACCGGGGGCAGCGCGCCCGCCGCGCCGCCGATGACGATGTTCTGCGGCGTGCGGCGCTTCAGCCCCATGGTGTAGATCAGGGCGTAGAACAGGATGGTGAACAGCAGGAGGCCCGCGGCCAGCAGATTCACCGCCAGCCCCATGACCATGACCGCGAAGGCGGACAGCACGATGCCGAAGGCGCTGGCGTCGCCGGGGCGGATGCGGCCGGCGGCGACGGGGCGGCCCCGGGTGCGCCGCATCCTGGCGTCGATGTCGCCGTCGAACGCCATGTTGAGTGCGCCCGAGGCCCCGGCGCCCACGGCAATGCACAGGACGGCGATGGCGGCCAGGAGCGGGTTCATGTTCGTGTCGGCGCAGACCAGCCCGGTCAGGCCGGTAAACACCACCAGCGACATGACCCGCGGTTTGAGCAGGGCCACATAGTCGGCCCAGCCCGCGGGGGCGGCCCGGCCGTCGCGCCGGGGGGCGAGGTCTGAAAGACTGGCTTCGGTCATGGCGCGGGTTCTAGACCATCGTCCCGCGCAGGCGAAGGAGAAAGCGCCGGTCGCCTCCCCCGGTTACGGGGGAGGATGCCGGTCAGTGATGCTTTTCCGCGGTGATCACCGGCAGGTCGTTGAACTGGTGATGCGGCGGCGGCGAGGACAGGGTCCATTCCAGCGTCGTGGCGCCCTCGCCCCACGGGTTGGCGACGGCCTTGCGGCGGCGCACGGCGGCCTCCACCAGCACCAGCAGGAAGACCAGCACGCCGACGGCGGTGACCATGTAGCCGTAGGTGGAGACCTTGTTCCAGAAGGCGAACTGCACCGGATAGTCCACATAGCGCCGCGGCATACCCTGCAGCCCGAGGAAGTGCTGCGGGAAGAAGACGATGTTCACGCCGACGAACATCAGCCAAAAGTGCACGACGCCGAGGAACTCGTTGTATTTCACGCCCCACATCTTCTCGAACCAGTAGTAGAAGCCGGCGAAGATGGCGAACACGGCGCCGAGCGACAGCACGTAGTGGAAGTGGGCGACCACGTAATAGGTGGCGTGCAGCGAGTAGTCGATACCGGCGTTGGACAATACGACCCCGGTGACGCCGCCGACTGTGAACAGGAAGATAAAGCCGATGGCGAACAGCATCGGCGTCTTGAAGTCCACCGAGCCGCCCCACATGGTGGCGATCCAGCTGAAGATCTTCACCCCCGTCGGCACCGCGATGACCATGGTGGCGGCGACGAAATAGGCCTGCAGGTTCACGTTCATGCCCACGGTGAACATGTGGTGCGCCCACACCACGAAACCGATGAAGCCGATGGCCACCATGGCGTAGGCCATGGCCAGATAGCCGAACACGGGCTTTTTGGAAAAGGTGGAGACCACGTGGCTGATGATGCCGAAGCCCGGCAGGATCAGGATGTAGACCTCCGGGTGACCGAAGAACCAGAACAGATGCTGGTACATCATCGGATCGCCGCCGCCGTTCGGATTGAAGAACGAGGTGCCGAAGTTGCGGTCGGTAAGCAGCATGGTGATGGCGCCGGCCAGCACGGGCAGCGACAGCAGCAGCAAAAAGGCGGTGACGAGCACCGACCAAGCGAACAGCGGCATCCGGTGGATGGTCATCCCCGGCGCGCGCATGTTGAAGATGGTGGTGATGAAGTTGATGGCGCCGAGGATGGAGCTGGCGCCGGCCAGGTGGATCGAGAAGATGACGAAGTCCATCGCCGGACCGGTGTGGCCGGTGGTCGACAGCGGGGCGTACATGGTCCAGCCGCCGCCGAAGCCGCGCCCGGGTCCTCCATCCACGAACATGGAAGTGACCAACAGGGCGAAGGACGCCACCAGCAGCCAGAACGAAATGTTGTTCATGCGTGGGAAGGCCATGTCCGGCGCGCCGATCATGATCGGGACGAACCAGTTGCCGAACCCGCCGATCATGGCGGGCATGACCATGAAGAAGATCATGATCAGGCCGTGCGCGGTCATCACCGCGTAATAGCCGTGCTGGGACGGCTCGATCATCCAGCCCAGCAGGTGGTCCATCAGCGATCCGTGGCGGAAGACCTGGATGCCCGGCTCCATCAGCTCCCAGCGGATCAGGCCGGAAAAGATGCCCCCCACCAGCCCCGCCATGATGGCGAACAGGATGTAGAGGGTGCCGATGTCCTTGTGATTGGTGGAGAACAGCCAGCGCACGAAGAAGGACGGCTTGTGATCGTGCCCTTCCGACGAATGGACGTCGTGACCGTGATCGGCGGTGTGAACGGGAGCGTTTGCCATGGTTCTCTAACTCAGGCCTTGGCCGGCGCCGAAGCGGGCGCCGCAGCCGTGATGGGGGAGGCGGGCGAATTGGCCGGCGCCGGGGCGGGCGCGCCCGGCGTCGCGGAGGGCGAAGCCGGCGCGGCCGGTGAAGGGGAAGCGGAGGGCTTGGCCGCCCTGGAGGCGACCCAGGTGTCGAAATCGGCCTGGCTGACCACCTTCACCTCGATCGGCATGAAGGCGTGGTTGACTCCGCACAGCTCGTTGCACTCGCCGTAATAGGTGCCGACGGTGCGCGGCTTGAACCACACCTCGTTGACCTTGCCGGGGATGGCGGTGGTCTGCACGCCGAAGGCCGGCACGAAGAAGGCGTGCAGCACATCCGCGCCCGTCACCAGCACCTTGGTCACCTTGTTCACCGGCACCACCAGCGGGGCGGTGGTGGCGAGCTTGTACATGGTCCCGGCCTGCGCCTCGGGCAGCAGGTTGGAGGTGTATTCGGCGATCTTCTGGTCGGGATACTCATAGGCCCAGTACCACTGGTTGCCAGTGGCCTTGACGGTGAGGTCGGCCCTCGGCGTATCGTGGTACTTGTAGAGCAGCGGGAAGGAGAAGGCGGCGATGAAGGTCAGGATCAGCACCGGCACCACGGTCCAGACGATCTCCAGCGGCGTGTTGTGAGCGAACCGCGCCGGAACCGGGTTGGACTTCTTGTTGTAGCGGATCGCGATCCAGGCCAGCAGCGCCAGCACGAACAGCGAGATGGCGATGATGATCGGCAGCAGGATCCAGTTGTGGAAGAAGGCGGCCACGTCACGCACTTCGTCGCCCGACGGCTGCAGGCCGATGCCCTTGTCCGTGGGCTGGCCTAGCGTATCGGCGAGGACGGCGGTGGCGTTCATCACGGATAGCGGGATCGCCGCCGCCCCAATCCGGACCATGGGGATCAAAACCTGAAGGAACGCCTTGCCGCGCGCCCAAAACCCTCTGATCGCCATACCTGACCTTCCCCTGGCGTTGGCTCTCCCCCGCGGGGCGGAGGTCGAACGGCCGCGCCACGCCAAGGGAATCTCCCGTCGGACAGCGGCTTCGGCCACGTGCCCATAGCCCCTCCATCCAGCCTTGCCAAGGCGCTCATCCGCCTTGCGCGCCGCATCGGGAGCCCGCGTCAGGCCGGCCGGCGGCGCCCGGTTGACCCACGGTTCCGTCGCCCCTCCGGCAAGGCTCACGCGGGCATGACTTTGACGTTGACGTAAACGCAAGATAGGCTGCGCCAAAAATTGTGGGAGGAAGCCCGATGCCATCCGACCTGCGCCGACCCGAGCGCACTTTCGCCATCCGTCAGCTCTGCCAGGAGTTCAAGGTCACGCCCCGCGCGCTTCGTTTTTACGAAGACAAGGGCCTGCTCTCGCCCGCGCGCGACGGGATGAACCGGGTCTATAACCACCGCGACCGGGTGCGGCTGCAACTGATCCTGCGCGGCAAGCGGGTCGGTTTCAGCCTGAACGAGATCCGGGAAATCCTGGAGCTTTACGATCAGAAGGACGGCGGCGCGGCCCAGATGGCGCGCTCGCTGAAGAAGTTCCGTGAGCGGATCGTGGCGCTGAAGGCCCAGCGCGAGGACATCGAGGGCGCCATCGAGGCGCTGGAGGAGGGATGCGTGCGGCTGGAAGGCCAGCTCAAGGACATCCGCCCCGACCTGCTGCCGCGCGCCGCCGACTATGACAGCGCCATGCGCTCGCGGCTGGACGCCGCGGGGTAGGCATCACAGCCAATCGTGACCTCAAACCCGTAGCGAGACCCTCATGCCCTACCGCGCGCCCGTCCGCGAACACACCTTCATCCTGCGCGAGGTGCTGAACATCGACGCCTATTCCAACCTGCCGGGCTTCGCCGACGCCTCCATGGACACGGTGGAGCAGGTTCTGGAGGAGGGGGCGAAGTTCGCCGAGGGGGTGCTGGCGCCGCTGAACCGGGTCGGCGACCGGCAGGGCTGCACCTGGTCGCCCGACCATACGGTAAAGACGCCGGACGGGTTCAAGGCGGCCTACGCCCAGATGGTAGCGGGCGGCTGGCCTTCGCTCGGCTCCGATCCCGCCTATGGCGGCCAGGGCCTGCCGGCGGTGGTCAATGTAGCCTTCTCGGAGATGACCTCCTCGGCCAACATGGCCTTCGGCATGTATCCCGGCCTGACCCACGGCGCCTATTCCGCCCTGCGCGAGGGCGGCGCCGAGGCGCAGAAGGCCCTATACCTGCCCAAGATGGTCTCGTTCCAGTGGGCCGGCACCATGAACCTGACCGAGCCCCAATGCGGCACCGACCTCGGCCTGATCCGCACCAAGGCGGTCCCGAACGGTGACGGGAGTTACAAGATCAGCGGCCAGAAGATCTGGATCTCCGCCGGTGAGCACGACCTGACCGAGAACATCATCCACCTTGTCCTCGCCCGCATCGAGGGCGCGCCTGAGGGGGTGAAGGGCATCAGCCTGTTCATCGTGCCGAAGTTCATTCCCGACGCCGACGGTAATCCCGGGGCGCGCAACACGCTGGCCTGCGTCGGGCTTGAGGAGAAGATGGGCATCCACGGCAACGCCACCTGCGTCATGCAGTACGACGAGGCCGCCGGCTGGCTGCTCGGCCAGGAGAATGCCGGCCTCAAGCTCATGTTCGTGATGATGAACGAGGCGCGCCTCGGCGTCGGCGTCCAGGGTCTGGCCCAGGGCGAGGCCGCCTATCAGGCCGCCGCCGAGTTCGCCAGGGACCGGCTGCAGGGCCGCGCCCTTACCGGGCCGAAGAACGCCGACGGCCCCGCCGACTCCATCCTGGTCCACCCCGACGTGCGCCGGATGCTGCTGGACAGCCGCGCCGTTCTCGAGGCCGGCCGCGCCTTCCTGCTGTGGACCGCCCTGCACGGCGATCTGGCGCACAACTCGCCGGACGAGGCGGTGCGGGAAAAGGCCTCCGACTACATGGGCCTGATGACGCCGGTGCTGAAAGCCTATCTGACCGACAAGGGCTTCAAGGCCTGCGTCGATGGGATGCAGGTGCACGGCGGTTCGGGCTTCACCGAGCACTTCGCGGCCAGCCAATACCTGCGCGACGCCCGCATCGCCATGATCTATGAGGGGACCAACGGCATCCAGGCGCTGGACCTGGTAGGCCGCAAGCTCGCTGCCAAGGGCGGCCGCGCGGTCATGAGCTTCTTCGCCGAACTCGACGGCTTCATCGGCGACAACGCCACCGACGAGGCGTTGAAACCCTTCATCGATGGCCTCTCGGCCGTGAAGGCCAAGCTGCAGGACGCCACCCTGTGGCTGATGCAGAACGGCCTGGCCAATCCCGACAACGCGGCGGCCGCGTCCACCGATTACCTGCACCTCTTCGGCATCACGGGGCTCGCCTACATGTGGGCGCAGATGGCCAAGGCCGCCCACGCCAGGATCGGGGCGGGCGACGGCGATCCCTTCTACGCCAACAAGCTGAAGGTCGGCCGCTACTTCCTGGCGCGCATCCTGCCAGACGCCGACGCCCACCTCGGCAAGCTCAAGACCGGCGCGGACGCGGTGATGGCGCTGGACATGGAGGCGTTCTGATGAGCGCGCACAACGCGGTGATCGAGTGGGCGTTGGACCCTGCGGTGGCGGACGCGGACTATCTGGCCGGGCACTACAGTCGCGCCCACACCATCGCCTTCGACGGTGGAATTTCCATCGCCGGCTCCGCCTCCCCCTCCATCGTGCGCGCGCCCTGGTCGCGCGAGGACGCCGCCGATCCGGAGGAGTTGCTGGTAGCCGCCACCGCCGCCTGCCACATGCTGTGGTTTCTGGACCTCGCCAAGCACGCCGGGTTCGCCGTGCGCCGCTATCATGACGAGCCTGACGGCGTGATGGGCAGGATGCCCGACGGCGCCACCGGCATCGTCCGGATACATCTCCGCCCGGTGGTGGGCTTCAGCGGCGCCGCGCCGTCCGCGGCGGCGTTCGCGACGCTGCACCACAAGGCCCACGCCGCCTGCAACATCGCCAACTCGCTGCGCAGCGAGGTCATCGTCGAACCTGTGAGTCAAACTTTGCAGGACTGACATTAACCGTGGCGCATTAACGAAGGCTTCAGCACGTCCGGCGCATGGTCTTTGGCCAAAGCGGCGCGATCAGACCGCGGCCGTCGGGGGACCTCATGGGCATTGTCGTGCAGGAGCGGGTCGACCGCCTCAGCGACGTACTGGAAGGCCGCCGCCAGCAGGTCGTCTTTCGCCTAGGCATCGCCGTCGTCATCATCGTCTTCTATCAGGGCCTGCTCGGGCTCGGCCCCACCCTGGGCTGGGCCGCCATCTATGCCGCCCTTCAGCTGGTCGAAGGTCAGGTGTTCAGTCGCACCAATACCGCGCGGCGCGTTCGCCATGCCGGGGCCTATAATCTGGCGCTCGGGCTGATCGCGGCCAACACCGCGGTGTTCGGCTGCATGGCGGTGCTGTGGCCGTTGAGCAGCGGCCCCTGGGGGGTCTCCAACGGCGCCTTCCTGATCGCGGGCGCCATGCTCAACACCGTCATGACCACGCAGCAGTCTAGGGCGTCGTTCATCGCCTCGGTCGCACCGCTCGTGGTGTATGCGGCGATCGTGCCCGTGGAGGCTCTCGTCCTCGGCTGCGGCTGGAACTACGGGCTCGGCATGGTGGTCGGCGCCGTGATGCTGGTCTTTTGCGCCGTCAAGCTCTGGATCGGGGGCCACGGAGCGTTCAAGGCCGAGCGGGCCGCCCGCGCCGACGCCGAACGCCGCAGGGCGGAAGCCGAGAGCGCGGTCGCCGCCAAATCCGCCTTCGTCGCCATGGTCAGCCACGAACTCCGCACGCCCATCTCCGCCATCCTGGCCGGCGCCACCGAGCTGGAGCGCATCTCCGGCGGGGTCGGCCGCTCGCACGCCCGCCTGATCAGCGACGCCGGCTCGATGATGCGCACGCTGCTGAACGACCTGCTCGACCTCGCCAAGCTCGACGCGGGGCGCATGACGGTGGAGAACCTCGCCTACGATTTCCGCGCTCTGATGGCCGACCAGATGCGCTTCTGGCGCGCCGAGTCGCTGAAGAAGGGCGTGCCGCTGCGGCTCACCGGGGCTCGGGCGGCGCCGGGCTGGGTGCAGGGCGACCCCATGCGCCTGCGCCAGATCCTCAACAACCTGATGTCCAACGCGCTCAAGTTCACCGAGGCGGGTTCGGTGACGGTTTCCATCGCCGCGGCGCCGCTGGCCGAGGACCGCACCCGGCTGGATATCAGCGTGACCGACACCGGCTCCGGCATGACCGAGGCCCAGGTGGCCCGGCTGTTCCAGCCCTTCGCCCAGGCCGACGCGTCGGTGGCGCGCACCCACGGTGGCACGGGCCTCGGCCTGGTCATCTCCCGTCAGTTGGCGCGCAAGATGGACGGCGACATCGCGGTCGAGACCCGCCACGGCCAGGGGTCCTGCTTCACCGTTTCGCTGGTGGTCGGCGCGGCGCAGGCGGTCGTGGCCGATGAGGACGAGGCGCAGGGACCCCAGGCCCCGTCGGCCATGAGCGTGCTGGTGGTCGATGATCACGACATCAACCGCCGCGCCATTTCGCTGATGCTCGAACCCTTGTCGGCGGAGGTGACCGTGGTCGCGTCGGGGCGGGAAGCCCTGGCGGCCCTGGCGCTGCGCCCCTTCGACGTGGTGCTGATGGACGTGCAAATGCCTGACATGGACGGACGCGAGGCGGTGCGCCGGCTCCGCGTCGGCGGCGGCCCCAACCAAGCCACGCCGGTGATCGCCGTGACCGGCGCCACCGAGGCCTCCGACGTGCAGGCCTGCCTTGCCGCCGGGATGACCGACTGGGTGGCCAAGCCCATCGACGCCGGCCAGCTCTATAACGCCCTGGCGCGTCAGCTCGGCGAGTCCGAGGACGAGGTGGAGAGCGCGGCGGCATAGCCGACCAGCCCGCCCAACCGGGCCTTGAGCGCTTCGGCCTCCTTCAGCTCGCACTCCCATAGCACTTCCGCCCGCCAGCCCAGCGCGCGGAGCTCGTCCTGCACCCGCGCGTCGCGCACCCGGTTGCGCCCGATCTTGGCGGACCAGTAGGCGGCGTTGGCGGTGGGCGGCCGGTCGCCGCGCCGGCAGTCGTGCCCGTGCCAGAAGCAGCCGTGCACGAAGAGGGCGAGCCGCCGACCCGGCATGACGATGTCGGGCGAGCCCGGCAGGTCGGCCCGGTGCAGGCGATAGCGCACGCCGAGCGCCGTTAGCGCCCGCCTCACCTTCAGTTCCGCCGAGGAGCCTCTGGACGGGACCTTGCGCATCACCGCCGAGCGCTCGGCCGGGGTGAAAGGGTCTAGGCCGGTGCGGGCCAATGCATCACAGCCCCTCGAACAGCGCCGTGGAGAGATAGCGTTCGGCGAAGCTCGGAATGACGGCGACGATCAGCTTGCCGGCATAGTCGTCCCGCGCCGCCAGGCGGAACGCCGCCGACAGGGCCGCACCGGAGGAGATGCCCACCGGCAGCCCCTCCACTCGCGCCGCGCGCCGGGCCATATCGAAGCTCTCGTCATTGGTGACGGTGATCACCTCGTCGATCACGCCGCGGTCCAGGATGCCGGGTACGAAGCCCGCGCCGATGCCCTGGATCTTGTGCGGGCCCGGCGCGCCGCCGGACAGCACGGGCGAGGCCTCGGGCTCCAGCGCGATCATCCGCACGCTGGGCTTTCTGGCCTTCAGCGCCTGGCCGACGCCGGTGATGGTGCCGCCGGTGCCGACACCGGAGACCACCGCATCGACGCGCCCCTCCGTGTCGTTCCAGATCTCCTCAGCGGTCGACATCCGGTGGATCGCCGGATTGGCGGCGTTCTCGAACTGCTGCGGCATGATCGAGCCCGGGATTTCATTCAACAGCTCCTCGGTGCGGGCGATGGCGCCGCGCATCCCCTTTTCCGCCGGGGTCAGCTCCAGCCGCGCGCCCAGCAGCAGCAGCATCTTGCGCCGCTCCACCGACATGCTCTCCGGCATGACCAGGATCAGCTTCATGCCCTTGGCCGCGGCGACGAAGGCCAGGGCGATGCCGGTATTGCCCGAGGTAGGCTCGATGATCGTCGTGCCGGGGCCGATCAGGCCCTTGGCCTCCAACGCCTCGATCATGGCGACGCCGATGCGGTCCTTCACGCTGGCCATCGGATTGAAGAATTCCAGCTTGGCCACGACCTCGCCCCCCCCTTCACCAATTTGAGGCCTCAACTCGGCGGTGAGGTTGGGCAGGCGCACCAGCGGCGTATCGCCGATCAGATCCAGCACGCTGTCATAGATCCGGCCCCGGCCCTGGCGTGCATAGCGGACGGGGAGGTCGATCTGGGTCTTGGCGTCCATGCTCGGCTCGTATGGTTGGCGGCCCTCGGGGGAAGAGATAGGCGAGGCCGTCCCCAAAGTCTCGCCTGGACCGTCGGCGTCCTGGAAAATCGCCCGGCTCATTCCGCCGCCGCCAGCGCTGCGACCGCCAGAAGGGGGACAAGCACGCTCCGCGCCAGCGCCGCCACCACCGGAACCGCCACCCCGTCGCCCACCACGTGCAGGCCCGCCGTCTCGCCCTTCGGCAGCACATAGTCGTCCGCCAGGCCCATCAGCCGGGCGCCCTCGCGGGCGGTGAGGGGGCGCGAGCGGGTGGCGTTACCGTTCACCTCCACCACGAACTGGCGGGACGAGCCGCCGCGGGGCGTGCGCAGGCACCCGGCAATCCCGTCGAAGCGCATCTCCGCCCGCTGCACACGCCCGCCCGCCTCCATCCGGGTGCGCCGATAGGCCAGGCCGATGCGCGGTGCGTTCCCCATGCGCTCCATCCTAAGCCGTTCGCGCTGCAGGGGGGATAGCTGGCCGAGCAGCCGATCGGTGAGCGCGGGGGGATGCCAACGCACCGCGTCTCCGCTGTCCAGCATGGCGGTGAGCGATGTCTCGCAAGGATCGGTCCTCGGAGTCCTCCATCCGATCCAGCGGGCTTGCAGGGCGGGCGGCAGTCGGGCGTAGGCGTCGCACAGGCGCCGGCCATGGGTCTCCGGCTCGGGCGCACCCAGGTTGGGCGGCTGCTTGGTGGCGATGACGAATAGACGCGGCCGCGACTGCGGCAGGAACGCCGCCGCGTCGATCTCCAGGGCGCCGAAGCTGTAGCCCTCGTCCGCCAGCGCCTGGCAGAGCGCGGCGAAGTCCGCCCCGCCGTGGGAGGTGAGCAGGCCCACCACGTTCTCGATGACGATGACGCGCGGGGCCCGGCCCTCGGCGTTCAGGCCCCGCATCAGGCTCCAGAATCCCCAGAAGGCGGAGGATCGCGTGCCGGCCGCCATCCCCTTGCGCAGGCCCGCCAGGCTGAAGTCCTGGCAGGGGGAGGAGGCCCAGGCCAGATCGGCGCGACCCGGTAGGTCCGCCGTGGTCAGGGCATGGACGTCGCCTTCGTGGAGGTGATCGCCGCCCCAGTTGGCCTGGTAGGTCTGCGCCTTCACCCGGTCGAAGTCGTTGGCGAACAGGCAGTCCCACCCCGCCCCCAGCCCCGCCCGGGCCATGCCGCCCCCGGCGAAGAACTCGTAGAAGGTGAAGGGCGGCGCGCTCACCGGGGCGAGGCTAGGGTGATTTGGCGCGCCTCAAAACCTCAACCGCTTTGCCCGGGCGTGTTCCGGGCATCCATGGCGCAACGGGGCGCGGGATAGGCCCCCGGAACAAGTCCGGGGGTGACGAGTGAAAAGTATGGCCTAGCCAAGCTCTTGGTCAGCGGCGCCGCGCTGGATCGCCTTGGCGATCCAGCCATGTCCCTGACGGGCGCCGTTATCCGGACTGTTGGAAATCAGAAGATTTCAAACAGGCCCGCCGCGCCCATGCCGCCGCCGACGCACATGGTGACGACGCCGTACTTGGCCTTGCGGCGCTGGCCTTCCAACAGGATGTGACCGGTGCAGCGCGCGCCGGTCATGCCGTAGGGGTGGCCGATGGCGATGGAGCCGCCGTTGACGTTGTACTTCTCCGGATCGATGCCGAGGCGATCGCGCGCATACAGGCACTGGCTGGCGAAGGCCTCGTTCAGCTCCCACAGGTCGATGTCGGCCACCTTCAGCCCGTGGCGCTCGAGCAAGCGCGGCACGGCGAACACCGGGCCGATGCCCATCTCGTCCGGTTCGCAGCCGGCCACGGCGAAGCCCATGAAGCGGCCGAGCGGTTCGGCGCCGCGCTTCTCGGCCTCCCTGGATTCCATCATCACCACCGCGGCCGCGCCGTCGGACAGTTGCGAGGCGTTGCCGGCGGTGACGAAATTGCCCTCGCCCTTCACCGGCTTCAGCGCGGCCAGGCCCGCCAGCGTCGTATCGGGGCGGTTGCACTCGTCCTTGTCGACCACGTAATCGACGATGGACTCCTCCCCCGTGGCCTTGTCGACCTTCTTCATCTGCGTGGCCAGGGGCACGATCTCGCTGTCGAACAGGCCGCTCGCCTGCGCGGCGGCGATGCGCTGCTGGCTGCGCAGGGCGTACTCGTCCTGGTATTCGCGGCTGATGTCATAGCGCTTGGCCACGATATCGGCGGTGTCGATCATCGGCATCCACAACTCGGGCTTGTGCTGCATCAGCCACTCTTCGGTATAGTGGAAGGTGTTCATCTTGCCGCCCATCTGCACCAGCGAGATGCTCTCCACCCCGCCGCCCACGGCCACCGGGGCGCCCTCGTTGCGGATGTAGTTGGCGGCGACGGCGATGGCGTTCAGACCCGAGGAGCAGAAGCGGTTGATGGTCGAGCCCGCCGTGGTCACCGGGCAACCGGCGCGGATGGCGGCCAGGCGGGCGATGTTGCCGCCGGTGGCGCCCTCAGGATTGCCCGAGCCGATCACCACCTCCTCCACCTCGGCGGGATCGAGCTTGGCCCGCTTCATCGCGTGCTCGATGGCGTGGCCGGTCATGGTGGCGCCGTGGGTATTGTTGAAGCCGCCGCGGATGGATTTGGCGAGGCCCGTGCGGGCGTAGGAGACGATGACGGCGTCGCGCATGGCGGTTCCCTGAAGCTCTTTGGAAGGCTGGGTATGGAGTTGGCGCAACCTAGTGGCCGCCCGTTGAAAAGGCCAGAGCCTCCAACTCCTCCCCCCGCACAGCGGGGGAGGAGTCTATTTCGGCCGCAGAGTGCTGCCCACCGTCCATGAGGGCCGGGCGTCGGCGTTCGCCACCCGGTCCACCAGGGCGTAGAAGAACGCGTCGAAGGTCCTGGCGGCGACGAAGTCCATCGGCTGGCCGATGTCGTCCTGCGGGCGGTGATAGCGGTCGTTGTACCACTGGCGATAGCGCTTCTCCGCCTCCGTACCGGGGTCGTAGCCAAACACGAAGCCCGTCGCCGGGACGCCGATGCGCAGGAAGGGCCAGTGGTCGGCGCGGCGCACCAGGTTGCGCTCGGGCTCCCGGTCCGGCCTGATCTCGATACCCATGGGCGCCGCCACCGCTTTGGCGTCGGCGCCGAGGCTCGTGTCGTCCAGCGCGTGCATGGTCAGGATCTTCAGCGGAAACAGCGGGCGAAGCTGATCGAGGTTGATGTCGGCGGCGAGATCGGCGGCGGGGACGGTGGGATGACGGGTGAACCAGGTGGCGCCGAGCAGCCCCTTCTCCTCGCCGGTGAAGGCGCAGAACAGGATCGAGCGGCGCGGCGCCTTTCCGGACGCCTTCAGCCGGTCCGCCTCCTGCACCAGCAGCGCCACATAGGCCGCATCGTCCAGGGCGCCGTTATAGAGGTCATCGCCCCGCACCGCCTCGCCGCGGCCATAACCGTCGAGGTGGGCCGACAGCACGACCACCTGCGCCTTCAGCGCCGGGTCCGAACCGGGCGCCAGACCGATGACGTTGGGGGAGACCAGATCCTGCGTGGTCACCGCGATATGCGCGTTCAGCCGGGCGGGAATGTCGAAGGTCTCCAGCCCTTTCTGACGGCCGCCGTCCTCCAGGATCTGGCGGGCGTTGCGCCCCGTCCCCGCCAGCATCCGGGTGAAGGCCTGATCGCTCATGCGCATGATGGCGAAACCCTTGGGGCCGCTGGCGGGCTGTCCGTCGAGCGTCACGGTGCGGGCATAGGCGTCGGGCCAGCGGGGCGGCTCCAGGGTGAACAGGGGATCGTCCACCTGGATCACGCCCAGAGCGCCGCCCTCGGCCGCGGCCTGCACGCGCTCGGCCCCGGTGGCCATGCCGGTGCGGCGCGTATCGAAACAGACCACGACCTTACCCTTGATGTCGGTCATGGCCGCGCGCTCGCAATAGCCGCGGAACACCAGCGGCGCCTTGATATCGGCGGGCAGGGTCTCGCTCGGCCGCACGGTGATGTCGTGCAGGAACCGCAGCGGCAGGGTCCGCGCCGGTTCACCGAGGCCGGGCAGGGACGGCAAGGGAACGCCGAACAGGCCCTTTTTCGGCGCGTCCGGCGCGGGCTTGTCGCGCAGGATGGCGAAGAAGGCGCCGCGCGCCTCCACCTCCACCTGGTGCATCGCCACGCTCTGGAAATAGGTCCCGTTGTCGCCGGCCGGTTTCAACCCCGCCGCGGCGAACCGCCTGGCGACGATATCCGCCGCGCGGCGATAGCCCGGCGAGCCGGTGTCGCGCCCCTCCATATCGTCGCCCGACAGCTGTTCGGTCAGCGCCCACCAGGCTTTGGTGTCCGCATCCTTGATCTCGCCGAGGCGCGACTTGGGCGCAGCGGCGGCGGTTCCGGCGAGGAGCAGGGCGAGGGCGAGCGGGGCGAGGAGGCGCATGACCCTATGGAGCCAAATCCTCGTCCTTCGACAAGCTCAGGATGAGGATTTCTTTCGAGCGCCGTCCCTTATGGCCTCATCCCGAGCTGCTACGCCTGGTCGATTACAGAACCGGCCGGCTGGAGCCCGCGCTGACGACGCTCATGGCCCGCACCAAGCGGTCCAAGGACGCCGTGGTGCGGGCGCTGAAGGCGCTGCGCCGGCACGGGTTCGTCGATTGGGTGCGCCGCTACATCCCGACCGGCAACCTCGGCGCCGGCCCCCAGGTGCAGCTCGCGGCGCGAAAGGTGGGTCGAGGTCGAGGTGCTTTTGGTTTCGAACATCTGCATGGCGCCGCGCGAAGTCGAGGTTCCGGCCGTCCGATAGGTCATGGTGGTGGCGCCGATCGACTTGGACACCCAGCTCGCGGTTTCCACATCGGCGACGATGAAGATTTGCACCAGGCCGGCGTTCGACAGGAAGGTCCCGGCGCGCTTGCCGTAGGTGCTCCAAAGCTGGTGCATGTCCTGGAGGATCGGCCAGAGCTGGAGGCCATAACCGGCCATCAGGCCGAAGGCCCGTTCGACGGGTTCGAGGCGGCCGAGAGCCGCGAACTCATCGAGCAGGAAGAGGACCGGCGCCGCCGGCCGGGCAGGGGTGCGGGCCAGGTCGTGGATCGCCTGGGCGACCATCAGGCGCAGCCAACGGGAATAGGCGTCCAGCCGCTCAGGCGGCAGGACCAGGAACACGGTGGCCTTGCCTTCCTTCAGATCGGCGAACCGGAAATCCGACCGCGCCATGGTCCAGTTGATCCGGACACTGTCGAGGAAATGGGTGTGCCGTTGGGCGGAGGACAGCACGCCGGCCGCCTCGCGCTCGCTCTTGCCGAGGTGGCGATTGGCGGCGCGGCGGACCAGGCCGCCGGCGCTCGCCGAGGCCTGCATGGCCTCCAGCATAGCGACGAACTCGCGGGGACTGGAGGTCAGTCGATTCCGCACGACGGCCAGGGTGCGGCGCTCCATGGGCTCACTACAGACCACATGCAGGATGACCCCGCCGATCAGCGCCTTGGCCTCCTCGTTCCAGTGCGCTTCGCCGCCTTGATCGGGTGGATCATGGACCAGGGCATCGGCCAGGAGGGCTGTGTCTTCCGCCAGGTCGGGACTGTTGGGATTGAGGCCGTCCAGAGGGTTGAAGGCCGCCGAGGGTTGGCCGGAAACCTCGAAAGGATCGAGCACATAAACCGGGCCGAACCGCGCGCGGCCGGCGGCGGTAATGCGGGCGTTCTCGCCCTTGGGATCGACGCAGAGGACCGAGCGATCAGCGGTCAAAAGATTGGGGATGATGGCGCCGACCCCTTTGCCCGAACGTGTCGGCGCGATGGTCAGAAGATGGGCCTGGCCGGCGTAGCGGAGAAGTTGGCCACCCTTGCGGTTTTCGCGGCCGACGATCAGTCCGGCCGGGCCGCCGAGGGCGCTTTTGATCTGGTCCGCGCTGGCGAAATGCGCCGAGCCGTGGACGCCGCCTCGGGGTGTGGGGAAGGCGAATTTTGCATTGAACCATCCCAGGCCGCTGATGGCGCCCACGACCCCGGCGGCGATGGTGATGACGGACAGATAAGTCTTATCGACGTGCGCCCGGCGAACACCGGAATCAGCGCCAGGCGGCCGATCATGAAGCCGATCAGGTAGCCGCCGAAGAGGTAGGCGAGGAGGGGGACGAGGCGCAGAAGACGCGTCATTCGGCGGCCGTCGCTTCGGCTTCAAACGCGCGCAGACCCCGCCGCCGGAACAACTCGCCCAGCGCCGCGCCACCGTCGCCCTGGAGCCTGTCCGCGAGGTCCATCAGACCGCCCAGGATGGTGGCGCGGTCATCGTCTGTGAGGTCCACCAGGCCGGCCTTTTGGACCAGGCCGCCCAGCTCGATCAAGTGTCGGGTGCGTTCGCGGCGTTGCATGACCCAAGCTCTCGTATCGGTGCGGGCGCGGGTGGATTCAGCGCGCCGGATCGCCGTCGCCGTTCGATCCAGCGCCGCCCCCGTCGCCTGACTTCGGAGCTTCAACGCCTGGGCGGCCCTTGCGTCCCTCCCTGCGCCGTCCCCGGCGTTGAAAGAAGGCCGCGCCTTCGGAGCGCCACGCCTCCTTTTGATCAGGTGACTTCGCCCCGACCACGGCGGCGATCAACGCTCCGGCCAACGTCTCAAGATCGAGTTAGCCGTCATGGCCATCTACCACTTCAGCGCCAAGGTGATCAGTCGCGCCAACGGGTCCAGCGCCGTCGCGGCGGCGGCCTATCGTTCAGCGTCGCGGCTGGAGGACGAGCGGCTTGGGCGCGGCCACGACTTTTCCAACAAGAGCGGGGTCGTGCATTCGGAGATCATGGCGCCGGAGGGCTCGCCCGAGCGCTGGCAGGACCGCGAGACCCTTTGGAACGTGGTCGAGCTTGGCGAGAAGCGCAAGGATGCGCAGCTCGCCCGCGAGATCGAGTTCGCCATTCCCCGAGAGATGAGCCAGGCGCAGGGCGTCGAGCTGGCGCGGGGTTTTGTGCAATCCGAGTTCGTCGATCGGGGGATGGTCGCGGACCTCAATGTGCATAGGGACGTGGGACCGGACGGCCTGGCTAAGCCGCACGCCCACGTCATGCTGTCGATGCGCGAGGCGGGTCCCGAAGGCTTCGGCAAGAAGGTCCGGGAGTGGAACAGCACCAAGCTTCTGAGCGACTGGCGGGAGCGTTGGGCGGGCCATGTGAACGAGCGGCTGGCGGAGCTGGGGATCGACGCCCAGGTGGATCACCGGACGCTGGAGGCGCAGGGGATCGACCTGGAGCCGCAGCACAAGATCGGCCCGGCTGGGATGCGCCGGGAAGGGCGGGGTGAGGACGCCGAACGGGCGTTGGATCACCGGGACATCGCCCGGCGCAACGGCGAGAAGATCATCGCCGCGCCGGAAGTGGCGCTGGACGCCATCACCCGTCAGCAAAGCACCTTCACCGACCACGACCTGGCCCGCTTCGTTCACCGTCACACGGGCGATGCGGACCAGTTCGCCCAGGCCATGAGCGCGGTCAAAACCTCGCCCGAGCTGGTCGCGCTCGGCAAGGACGGCGCCGGCCGCGAGCGGTTCAGCACTCGTGAAATGCTGGCGACCGAGCAGCGGCTGGAGCGGTCGGCCGAGCAGATCGCGGGGAGGGGACAACACCGCGTCTCGCCGGCATCGCGGGAGCTGGCCTTGGCCGCCAGCGAAGGGCGCGGCCTGGCGCTGGCGGGCTCGCAGCGCGACGCCCTGGACCACATCACCGGGCGCGAGGATTTCGCCCTCGTGGTCGGCTACGCCGGCACCGGCAAGAGCGCGATGCTGGGCGTCGCCCGCGAGGCGTGGGAGGCGTCCGGCTACCAGGTCCGCGGTGCGGCCATGTCGGGGATCGCGGCGGAAAGCCTCGAGGCGGGTTCGGGCATCGGCTCTCGGACGATCGCCAGTCTCGAGCACGGCTGGGCGCAGGGCAGGGACGTGCTCACCGCGCGTGACGTGCTGGTGATCGACGAGGCCGGCATGATCGGCTCGCGTCAGATGGAGCGGGTGTTATCGGCGGCCGAGACCGCCGGCGCCAAGGTGGTGCTGGTCGGCGACGCCGAGCAGCTCCAGGCGATCGAGGCGGGCGCGGCCTTCCGGGCGCTCACCGAGCGCCATGGCGCCGCCGAGATCACCGAGATTCGGCGCCAGCGCGAGGACTGGCAGCGTGCGGCGACGCGGGAGCTGGCCACGGGTCGCACGGGCGCCGCCCTGGACCGCTACGAGGCCGCCGGCATGGTCATGGGGCACGAGACCCGGGAGGCCGCTCGCGGCGCCCTCGTGGAAGGCTGGGATGCGGTGCGCCAGGCCCGGCCGGAGGCCAGCCAGGTGATGCTCGCCCACACCCGCGCCGACGTGGCGGAGCTGAACCAGCTCGCGCGCGGCCGGATGCGCGACGCCGGCGCATTGGGCGAGGACCAGGTGGTGCAGACCGAGCGCGGCGAGCGCACGTTCGCGCCGGGGGACCGGGTGATGTTCCTGCGAAATGAGCGGTCCATGGGCGTGAAAAACGGCACGCTGGGGACCTTGGAGCGGATCGACGGGGCGGCCCTGACGGTGCGCCTTGATGGTGCGGACCGACTCGTCGGCGAGCGGCGCGAGGTCCGGTTCGACCTGAAGGACTATGCCCAGATCGACCATGGCTATGCGTCCACCATCCATAAGAGCCAGGGCGTGACCGTGGATCACAGCCACCTCTTGGCCAGCGACGGCCTGGACCGGCACGCCGCCTATGTGGGGATGAGCCGGCACCGCGAGACGCTGGCCGTCCACTATGGCAAGGGCGACTTCAAGGACCGCGACCAGCTCACCCGCACCCTTGGCCGCGAGCGGGCGAAGGATACGACGCTCGATTATGGCGAGCCACGCGTGGCCGAGGCCTTCGCCGAGCGTCGGGGCCTCGTTCGTTCGGAGATCCTCGCCCCTCGCTCCCCCGCCCCCGAGGTCGGCCGAGCGCCCAAACGGAGCATGTTCGATGGCTTGAAACTCGGTCGCGGCGGCGGTCCCGCCGCAGGGATTACCGAGGCGGCCGAGCGGGCGGCGCCAGGGCCTGACGCGGCCCTGCAGCGTGGGATTACCCGCTACACGGCGGCATGGGCGGACGCGGAGCGGATGGGCGAGCAGGGCTTGCCGATCCTGCCCCACCAGAGGGTCGAGATGCAGGAGGCTCGCGAGGCGCTGGAGGGCGTGTCCCGCGAGGCGACGGCGGACCTGCGCTCCGCCCTGTCGCGCAATCCTGGTCTTGCGGCTCAGGGCGCCACGCCCGAGGGCATGAAGGCCGTTCAGCGCGCCATGGCGACGGAACGAACTGTGCGCCTGGACCCCGCCGCCCGCGCCGAGCGGTTCGTGGAGGACTGGCGCGGGCTACAGGCGAGGAGGGCCGAACTTGGCGTCGGCTACCAGACCGCCGACGCCCGCAAGGTCATCGAGGGGCGCATGAAGACCATGGCGCAGGGGCTTGGGCGCGACGCCCAGGTGGAATCCATTCTGCGCGGCCGGAAGCTGGAGCTGGGGCTTGGCAAGGTCCGCGACACCGGCCTCAGCATCGGGGATAGCCTGGTGCGATCGCTGACCCTTGGACGTTCCATAGGGCTCGGACGGTAGCGAGGCCCTATGGACGAGGATCATGAGGCTTTAGGCGACGATCCGGCGGCGGCGTTCGAGGCGCTCCGCGATCATGACCGCCGTGGGCACCCTTGCCGGCGTCATCGTGTGGGTGTGCTTATCTGGACCCATTGCGCGCGCCCTGCCGGCGGCGGGGGCCATACCGGAAAAGATGGCGGCGGCGACGTTGGGAAAGGATCGGTGGCGCGCCGGAGCGCGCATGATGGCCAGCGTGGACCCTGTTGGATGGAATGAAACGGTGTTCGCCGCCAATCTTGTCCGCACCAATCAAAGGGCTTTGGCGGCTTGCCGTTCTCACGCTCAGCAGCCGGGGCCGCCTATTCGGTGCGCGCTCGAAGTTTCCCGTGATCGCCACGAGCCTTGAACGAGCTTTCTGCTAGACGACTTACCCGTCACGCTGGGTCATCGAGTCGGGCTCCATATTGAGACGCAGCGCCAGTTGCCGCTTGGCCCGATAGACGCGCATTTCGATGGCTTTGAGCGAGACCCCGAGTTCGGTAGCGGCGTCCTGTTGGCTGAGGCCCCCCAACGCCGTGAGAAGAAGCGCTTCCTTGTAGGCTGTCGGAAGCCGGGCGACCTCGCGGTTGAGGCCGTTTAGACGCGCCTCAGCCGTCTCGGCGGCCTCCCCCTCGGAAAGGGCGAAGGATGGGGCCTGCTCTCGTGCGAACGCCGCCAAAAACAGGCGCCGAACCGAGCGCCGCCGACTGAAATCCCTGCATTTGTTCAGCGCGATCGTTCGCAGCCACGCCCCGAAGGGCCGCCGTTCGTCGTAGCGAGGGAGGCCGGTCCACGCCGAGGCGAAGGCGTCCTGCACCAAGTCATAAGCTTCATCCGCGTCGCCCACGTAGCGGCGGCAAAAACCATAGAGGCCGGCCTTATGCCGCCGCACAAGGACCTCGAACGCCGGTCGATCCCCAGCTTTGGCGCGCGTCGCCAAGCTCTCATCGCTCTCCGTCACGCCGAAGGCGGCTTGAGGGCTTTGTTGATCAACACGTCGAACTGCTTCGCCTGCTGAGGCGTCATGACCGCGCGCATGGCCAGGACGTGCTTAATCGTATCCTCTTGAAGCGCGCCCATCGCGCGGTGGAACCGTTCGACCGCCTGTTGAGCACGCGGGCCATAGGTGTGCTCAGTGGCGATGGCGTCCGCCAAATCCCCATTGGCGGCGCGCATCTCCGCTTCAAGCGCGCGGCGCTGGACAACGTAACCCGCTTCCAGCGCTTCGATCTGGCGATCTTGCATCTGGGTCAAGTGCAGCTCGTGATGGACGAGTCCGTCCAGGCCCGCCTTGGCGTGCGCTTGGTGGAGGCCGATCCTAACGCCGATCCACCCTCCTAGACCTGCGACCAGGGCCGTCAGGACGGCGATCAGAACTGCGACGCGAACGAGCCGGGTCAAGGGTGCGGTCCAAATAACGTCGACGGCGCCAGTTCGGCGGCGGCCGAGGAGATTTGCGTCACGCCGTTTTCAGCGCCAGGCGGCCCGGCGATCTTCATGCCGATCGCCACGCTGGCGATCAAGGCTACGCCGATGGCGACGAACTGGAGCCGTGAGGTGAGGCGCTCGACGCGGCGAAGCCGGGTTAAGACATCGACTTTTGACCAGATCGCCTGCTCCAGCCCCGCTAAGGACACATCGGGTCCCGTTGCGGCGAGCTTCGCCAAATCGCGGTCAAGCATGGTTCGCCTCCTCTATCGTCACTGTTACGCATGAAGGCTCCGGTTCCCTCAAGAGGGTTGCGGCGGTGCGCTGCGTAGAACCAGCAGATCAACCCCTCAAACAAGGACTGTCGATGTCTCGGATGCTTGTCTCCAAAGCCACGCTCCTCTCGGTCATGGCCGCAGTCGCCACGCTGGCGCTCGCCGGGGCGGCCGAGGCTCACGCCCACCTAGTCGCCAGCACGCCGGCGGCGAATGCCAGCGGCGCCGCTCCCTCGCAAATCGAGTTGAAGTTCAGCGAAGCGCCGCTGGCGAAATTCTCCGGTATCGCGGTTTCGGCGGCTTCAGGGGCTTCGGTCGCGGTGAAGTCGTTGAAAGGCGCGGATGCGAACAAAATGATCTTTGCGCCGACCACGCCCCTGAAGCCCGGCGTCTATTCGGTGAAATGGCACGCAGTGACGGCCGACACGCATCGGACGCAGGGCGCCTTCACCTTCACTGTGCGCTGACACCCCTGTGGAGATCGCCGTCGTCCTGGCGCGATTTGGCCAATATCTGGGATCGGCCGGATTGTTTGGCGGCGCGTTGTTTCTGGCCCGACAACCGTTCTGCGGCGGCCAAGGGCGCGAGCGCCTCCTTCTGACCGGCTCTGCCGTGCTCTTGGCCGTCTCGACGCTCGCGGCTCTCATTGCCCAGGCCGGCGGTATGGCGGGGGAAACCAACCCCCTCGCCGATCCGTCGATGATCGGCACGGTGATGACGAGCACGACGTTCGGCTACGCGGTCGCGGTTAGGCTCGCGGCTACGGCGGCGGCGATCGTCATGCTCGTGCGACGACCAAAGGGGCGGACGCTTGGCGTTTGCACCGCGCTCGGCGCGGTCGGCGCGGCGACGCTCGCTTGGGGCGGGCATGGCGCCGCCGATGAAGGCTTCGCCGGCGCCGTCCACCTAGGCGCCGACATCGTTCATCTTTTGGCCGCTGGTCTTTGGATTGGGGCTTTGGGCGCTTTGACGGTCATGGCGACGGAGCGAGCGTTGCCAAGCCGACCTGACGGGATTGGGCGCCTTTACAAAGCACTGGACGGCTTTTCCGGTATGGGCACGCTCGCGGTTGGGCTGTTGATTGCGACCGGCCTCGTCAATAGTTGGCTGTTGATCGGCCCCCACCATCTCGCCGCCGTCTTCACTACATTCTACGGTCGCCTCCTCTTGACCAAGCTCGTCCTTTTCGCGGTCATGGTGGCGCTCGCCGCAGCCAATCGCTGGAGGCTGACACCGCGTCTGGCAAAGGCTCCCGCGCCGGGAGACACCCTCCCCGCCGTCGCCGCACTGCGCGCCAGCGTCGGGTTTGAGACGGCCCTGGCCGTTTGCGTTCTCGCGCTCGTGGCGTTGCTGGGGACGCTGGCGCCGCCGGTCTCAGCATGACCAGACCGACGAAAATGCGCCAGCCGCGAGAGGGTTGGGCGAAGCGCCTGCGTAGTCTCTCCAAGGGATCGGTAACGCCCATCCAGCGACGACCGCCGACGAAGCAGGTACGACCTTCCATGAAAGCGGCGACGCCGATCCGAACCTTCGCCGCGTTAGCCGTCGTTTTGTCGCTAGGGGCCTGCGCGACCGGCAGCCCCGAGCAGGACACCGCCAAAATTAACATGCTCCTGGCCGACCGGGGCGCGCCAGGGCTCGGCTGGGAGCGCAACGGCGTCGCAGTCGACGATCCGACGATCAGGGCTTGGCTCGCAGCGCCCATGACCGTTGATCGCGCCGTGCGGATGGCCATGCTCCGCAGCCCTCGCCTTCAGCAGCAGTATGGCCAGCTTGGGCTCGCGCGCGCGGACATCCTCGACGCGATCCAGATCGCCAACCCGCACATCAGCGCGTCTTGGCTTCCCCAGCAGGGCGGCGGCGGGGCGCAGACAGCCTATGGCATCGCCCTCCCCCTGGTGGACCTTCTGGTGCTTCCCTTGCGCGTGAAACTGGCGCGGTTGGAATATGGGCGCGCGCGATACCAGATCGCCTCTGCCATTCTCGACGTGAGTCTGGACGTTGAGGCGGCCTGGTATCGCTCCGTCGGCGCCCAGCAGGTAGCCGATATGCGGGCGGCCGTGGCCGATGCCTTGAAGACCTCCGCCGACCTTTCGCAACACTACTTCGACGCGGGCAACATCACCGAGCTTCAGCTCAGCCGGGAAAAGGCGGCGGCGAGCAAGGCGCGCATCGACGCCGCGCGCGCCGCCGTGGACGCCCGCCTCGCGCGGCTGGACCTCAACACCGTCATAGGGCTGACCGGGCCGGATGTGGACTGGCGGACGGCGACGGTTCTCCCGTTGCCCGTGGCCAAGGAAGACGACCCGGCTGAGCTTCGCCGGATGGCCCATGACAACAATCTCAGTCTCCTTGCGGCGCGCGAAGAGGCGAAGATCACCGCCAAGTCGGCGGGTATCACCCGTGCCTTCCGCCTCCTCGGAAGCACCACGCTCGGCTACGACCACGAGCAGGAGGTGGACGAGTCGACCATCCGGGGGCCGACGCTCGATCTGGAGCTGCCGATTTTCAATCAAGGCCAGGCGCGGGTGGCGCGGGCCGATGCCCAGCTCCAACTGGCCCGCGCCCGCTTAGCGCAGCTCGAATTGAGTTCCGGCAACGGAGTCGATCTGGCCGCCGAGCGGGTGCGGGTTCTCAGTGACGTTGTGCGCATCTATCGCGAGTCCCTCATTCCCGAACGCGAGAGCGTCACCGCGCGCGGCCAGGAAGAGCAGAACTTCATGCTCATCGGAATCTTTGAGGTGATCCAGGCCAAGACCCAGGAATACGACGCCTACCAAGGCTATCTGGAGGCTGTGCGCGACTATTGGCTGGCGCGAGTCGATCTGATGCGCCTGGTGGGCGCCAGGCTCCCGAGCGACAATCAAATATCGGCGACGACGCCGACCGTGACGCAAATCCTGACCCCGCCGCCGGCTCCCCCAATGGCGGCAATGGCTGGGATGAGCCGTGAAGGGGCGGCGCCCATGGCGTCCGGAGGGGTCGGGTCCGAGAGTATGGCCGGGATGGACCACAGCGGCCACGGGGCCATGTCTTCCATGGCGGGTATGTCGGCGATGAGCCCTTCAGTCGCCAAGGCCAAGGTGACCCATCATGGCCGGTCCCACAGCGCTAGTCGTAGGCACGCCAAGTCCAAGTCGGCCGCGCCGATGCCTGCCGGAATGTCCATGCCGGGAATGTCCATGCTGGGAATGGCGATGCCGGGGATGGCGCATCGCATCCCACCATCAGGAGGCCGGCCATGAGCCTCAGCCGCAGAGACATCATGCTGGCCTCAGGCACGGCGGCGCTCGTGACGGCCGGCGGTCCCATCACCCGCGCCGCTGCACAGACCCATGCGGGCCACGACATGGCGGGAATGGCCGGAATGCAGATGACGCCCCCCAGTCAGACGGTGGCGCCCGAGCCCGCCGCCCCCACCGTCCCCCATGACGGGCGCTATATGCCCGTGCGGACGCTGAACGGCTGGACTCTGCCCTGGCGGATGAACGGTGGCATCAAGGAGTTCCATCTGGTCGCCGAGGAAATCCAGCACACCTTTGGACCGGGCACGACGGCGACGTGCTGGGGCTACAATGGGTCTACGCCCGGCCCGACCATCGAGGCGGTTGAAGGAGACCGGGTGCGCATTTTCGTCACCAATCGTCTCGGCGAGCACACGACGGTCCATTGGCACGGCCTGATCCTGCCCAACGGCATGGACGGCGTTGGCGGGATCACCCAGCCGCATATCCAGCCCGGCGAAACCTATGTCTACGAATTCACGCTGCGCCAGCACGGCACGCACATGTATCACCCGCACGCCGACGAAATGACTCAGATGGCCTACGGCATGATGGGCCTATTCATCATCCACCCCAAAGGCGGCGAGGCGGTGAAGGTCGATCGGGACTTCGCCTTTCTCTTGCATAATTGGGCGCTGCATCCGGGAACCTGGCGGCCGGACCCGGCTGTGATGGTGGACTTTGATCTTTGGACCTTCAACTCCAAGGTCTTTCCGGCCATCGAACCGCTGGTCGCGCGCACAGGGGAGCGAGTCCGCATCCGCATGGGCAACCTCTCTATGTGGAACCACCCCATCCACCTGCATGGCGTCGAGTTCCGGGTGACCGGATCGGACGGCGGACGCTGGCCCGAAGCGCAGTGGCGCCGTGAAGTGACCGAACTGGTCAGCGTCGGCCAGATGCGCGACATCGAGTTTACGGCCGTCCCCGGAGACTGGGCGTTCCACTGCCACATGGCGCACCACACCATGAATGCCATGGGCCACGTCGTTCCCAATCCGACCGGCGTGGATCAAAGCGGCGTCGAAGCCCGGGTTCGAGGCATGTTGCCGGGATTCCTACCCATGGCGCGGGAAGGTATGGCCGAACACCAGGAACACACCGACGCAGGCCACCAGGGTCCGGTCAACACCATGGCGATGATGGTCGGCCACGGCCCGTTCGGGAATGTGGAGATGGGCGGCATGTTTACCCTGGTGAAGGTGCGGGACGATATCGCGCCCGGCGATTACAAGGACCCGGGTTGGTATGCCCATCCCGGCGGAACGGTCGCGGCCCGGGTCAGCACTGACCCGAACTTCGGCTCGCCTCCCCGGCGGACGAGTTGATGGCCGCGTGCACCGTTCCGTTGGGTAAGCCCGCCAGGTTGCGCGGATGGACCGTTCTGCCGCTGGCCGTCGTCGGCGCGTTCGCCCTTCCGGCGCCGATGTTCGCGCAAGCCGCCGATCCCCACGCCGGTCACGGTATGGCGGGCATGAGCATGGCGGGGATGACGCCGCCGGCGCCCACTCCGGCGCCGCCAGGGGCAGTCGTCGCTCTGAACGCCGCCACGCCTGACGCGCCGATCGTCGTCAGAGGCTCGCCAGGCCAGGTCAAGGTCGCCTTTCCGGAGTTGGTGATAGTCACCTCGCTCACGCTCACCAACGCGGTCGGCCAGCAGATTCCGAACTACATGACCCTCCCCGCCGCTCCGGTTCGGTCGGTGCGAATCCCCGTGGTGATTGCGCTACAGCCTGGCGTCTACAAGGTCGCATGGCGCGCGGCCGAACAAGGAGGGCCCATGAACGGCTCAGGTTCGTTCAAGGTGCAACTCGCCGATGGCGGCGATCCGCCAGCGCCGGCGATGCACCATCATCATTAGCGCGTCCTGCAATCAGCGATCCGAGCGGCTGAACACGTCGATCAGTTCGGCGACCTTCTGGCGCTGTAATTCAGGATCGCCGCTGACGATGGCCTCTTCCACGCACGCGCCGAGGTGGTCGGCCAGCACCATCTGTTCGATCTTCCCCAGCGCGGCGCGGGCGGCTCGAACCTGCGTGACGACATCCAGGCAATAGCGGTCCTGCTCGACCATCTGATTCAGGCCGCGCACTTGACCTTCGATTCTGGCCAGGCGGGTCGCAACGGCCTTCTTCGTTTCGATTTTCATGCCTTGCAACATACCAGGCATGGGTATAAATCGCAATACCCCGTAAGGGTATAGCTCCGAGGCTACTAAGATGTTCAGCGCCGTCCTTCACGCCCTGCAAATGGCCGTCGTTATGGGCTGGGAAATCCTCTGGGCGCTGATCTTCGGATTCCTGATCTCCGGGGTGATCCAGGCTGTCGTCTCCCATAGTAAGATGGCCAAGCTTCTGCAGGACGATCGGCGAAGGTCCATTTTGAAGGCGACCTTCCTCGGCGCCGCGTCCTCCTCGTGCTCCTACGCCGCCGTGGCGATCGGCCGCTCGATCTTCCGCAAAGGCGGCAACTTCACAGCCGCCATGGCCTTCCAGTTCGCCTCGACCAACCTGGTGCTGGAGTTGGGTCTGATCCTGGCCATCCTGCTCGGCTGGCGCTTCACGGCCGCCACCTGGGCCGGGGGCTTGGTGATGATCGTGCTGCTGGTGATCCTCATGCGCCTGGTGTTCCGCAAGCCCCTGGTGGATCAGGCCAAGGCGCAGGCTGACAAAGGCATCGCCGGCAAGATGGAAGGCCACGCCGCCATGGATATGTCGGTGACCGAAGGTCCGCTGTTCCAGCGGCTCACCTCCGCTAAGGGCCTCACCGCCATATCCCACTACTTCTGGATGGATTGGGCGTCGCTGTGGTTCGACATCGCCCTTGGGCTGGCGATCGCCGGCGCCCTCGCCGCCTGGGTGCCCCACGAGGTCTGGGCGCGGGTGTTCGACGCCCACAATCCGGCAATGGCCAAGGTCGTCGGCCCCCTGATCGGACCTTTGATCGCCGTCGTCACCTTCGTCTGTTCGGTCGGCAACGTGCCGCTCGCCGCCGTCCTCTGGAACGGCGGGGCGAGCTTCGGCGGCGTGATCGCCTTCATCTTCGGCGACCTGATCGTTCTGCCGATCCTGGACATCTATCGCCGCTACTACGGCCTGAAGGTCGCGGCGCTCCTGGGCGTGGTGTTCTACGTCGCAATGGCCGGCGCGGCCTATGTGATCGAGATCCTTTTCGGCGCGCTGCATCTGATCCCGACGCAGCGAACGGCGCAGCTCATGCCGGAAGGGATTTCGTGGAACTACACGACGTGGCTGAACCTGATCGGCATCGGTGTCTCCGCCCTACTCCTCTGGCGCTTCATGACGACCGGCGGCCCGGCCATGCTTAAGGCGATGGAGGCGCCGGACGGGCATGATCACGCCTGCCACGGCGAGCATGAACACGGCGGTCACGCCCACCATCCCTAAAGCTCCGCACGGGACGTCGGGGCATGTTTCAGGTTCGGCAAGCTATTTGCGGCATGATCCGCCTACACCCTCAGGAGGTGGACGTGCCGGCCAATTTGAAACAGCTAACATCGCTCCGCTTTTTCGCGGCCATGTGGGTCGTCCTCTACGATTATTGGCCCTCCCTCGGCGCGAAGATGCCGAGTCTTGTGGCCAAAGGCTATCTGGGCGTGGAGCTGTTCTTCGTGCTCTCGGGGTTCATTCTCAGCCACGTGTATCTCGACCAGGCCGGCGCCGGCCGGCTGCGCTACGGAGCGTTCCTGTGGGCGCGCCTGTCGCGCATCTATCCGGTTCACCTCGCCATGATCCTCGCGCTCGCCCTCATGGCGGCGGCGGCGGGCGCGATCGGGGTCAGGATGGAACATGCCGTGACGGTGTGGACCGTCCTGCCGCAGAACCTCCTGTTGATCCACGCCTGGGGCACGGCGGGCGCATCGGCCTGGAATCATCCGTCCTGGTCGATCTCGGCCGAGTGGTTCGCCTACGTGTTTTTCCCGGCTTTCGCGTGGGCGGCGTGGCGGCTTCGGAGCCGTCCCGTATTCGCCGTCGCCGGCGCGTCGGCCTTTATCTGCATCCTATATCCGATGTTCGAGCGCGTAGCGGGTTTCCCGTTGACCGAAGCCACGATCGCGTGGGGTGCGCTGAGGATTATCCCGTGCTTTGCCCTGGGCTGCGCCGTCAATCTCCTCTGGCGGTCACAGCGCGTCGATCGTCAAAAGGAAGCCATCGTCGCCACGGCCCTGGCGTTGGCCGGCATTGTCGCCGGCGGCGTTTTCGCGGCGCCAGATTTGGTCTCGGTCCTTTCGTTCGGCGCGCTGATCCTCGGGCTGGCCACCCTGGCCAGCACCGGCTCGCGCCTCCTAACCGCCCCTCCCCTCGTCTATCTCGGGGAGGTCAGCTTCGCCGTCTACATGGTCGCCATACCCTGGCAACTTGCGCTCACCAAGGGCGCCGTGAAACTGTTGGGTATGTCGGCCGACCATCTTCCCGTGGGAATTTGGCTCGTTCAGCTCTTCGGGGTGATCCCTGCCGCCATGTTGGTCCATCACCTCGTCGAGCGGCCGTTCAGGGGTTGGATGCGGACCTACGATCCGTTCGGTACCGGAGGGAAGGCGGTCCCCCTAAAGGCGATCGTCGCTGCTTGATCTCCAACAGAACGGCTAGGCTTGAACGACCGAACCCGGCTGGATTACTTCAATCGTAAGGTGTGAGATGGCCCCGCCTCCTAGCTTTTGGCGGTAGAACTCCGCCGCTTCCGCCCGAGCGCTCGCCACGGAAACAATCGCCCCGAGATGGCCGGGACCCAGCCGCCAGAGGTGCAGATCGGCGACCGCATCGCCTTCGTCCTCGACCGTTTGGCGCAGACGAGCCGCAAGCCCCCGGTCAGGATTCATATCCAGCAGGATTGCTCCGGTGTCGCGCACCAGGCCGTAAGCCCAGCTCGCGATCACCACGGCGCCGACGATGCCGGCCAGCGGGTCCATCCAAAGCCAGCCGAACAGCCGCGCCAGGAAGAGCCCGACGATGACGAGCACCGACACCACGGCATCGGCCGCCACATGGACGATCGCCGCGCGCATGTTGTTGTCGCTTCCGTGCGCGCCGGCATCGGCAGCGTGGTCATGTTCCTCGAAGGTCAGGGTCGAGGTTTGGCTTTCGCCGGCGGCCGAAAGCATGACGCGAGCGGTGAAAGCATGGGGCTCGGGGATGGTTTCGGCGCTTTCGAGAAAGCCGCCGCGATCGGCGAAAGTGAAGGTCTGCTGCGTCCCATCGTCGCGTTCGGTGACGATCCTAGCGGTCGCCGCATCAAGCGTCGGGGCGCCCCGCCCCGTGAGGCGGAAGCGCGGCGGCACGCCGTCCTCGAACACTTCGACCGAGATGCGCCCATCCCCGACGGCGATCTCCTTCACCTCGTCATGGTCGTGAGCGGCTCCGCTCCCATGCGAATGACCATGGCTGTGACCGTGCGCATGGCCGCCGGCGCTGAGGATCCATGCGCTGGCGATATTCACCGCCAGGCCCAGGAAAGCGATTGGGATCGCTTCCTGAAAATGGATCGGCACAGGCTTGAACACCCGCACGACCGACTCGAACCCGATCAGCAAGGCGATCATCGCCAAGACGACGGCGCTGGTGAACCCGGCGATGTCCCCCACCTTGCCCGTGCCGAAGCTGAAACGGGGGTCCGAGGCGTGCCGCCGGGCGAAGGTGTAGGCCAAGGCCGCTAGGAGGAGCGCGCCGGCGTGGGTGGACATGTGCAGTCCATCGGCAACGAGCGCGATGGAGCCGAACATCAGGCCCCCCACGATCTCGATCACCATCATCGTCCCGCAGAGGACGATCACGAACCAGGCGCGCCGTTCGTTCTTTTCATGGCCCTCGCCGAGGAAGACATGGCTGTGGACGCCGGGGCTCGACATTTCGGTTGTCATGGTCGTCGCCGCCTTATTTCAGGTAGGTTTTCAGCACGTCGACGAGGTGATCCGCAGCCTCGCCGTCCAAAGCTTCGGGATGCTTCACGGGATCCACTAGGTGGTGGCGCACATGATCTTCCATCACCTCGACCATCAAACCCGATGTCGCCCCGCGCACGGCGGCGATCAGGTGCATGAGCGTCGCGCAATCCGACTCGCCCTCCAAAGCGCGCTCGATCGCCTCGACCTAGCCACGGATGCGGCGGGCGCGTGCAACCAACTTCTCTCTGTGGAGGGTGGCGTGCATAGGATAGCCCCCTATCCTATCCGTTGGAGATGCGATAGCGTCAAAAGGTCTACCTTTCTTCCACCCTCCCCTATCCCAACCAAATCAGCTAGTTGGAAGGGACGAAAGGTGATGGGAGAAATGCGGCACGGCTACGCACGGGTTTCGACCGAGGAACAAAGCCTCGCCCGCCAGCGATCCGCGTTGGGCGCCGCCGAGTGTGACCAGGTCATCGAGGAGGTGCAGAGCGGCGTGAAGGCCCGGCATCGTCTCGACAAGCTCTTGAGCGGTCTACAGGCAGGGGACGAGCTGTTCGTGACGGAGTTGGACCGGCTGGGCCGCAGCACGGGCGAGGCGATCGCCATGATGGACGAGCTGATCCGCCGAGGCGTGGCGCTCAGGGTGCTCGCCCTCCCCTCCCTCGACATCACGACGAACGACGGACGATTGATCGCCGATATTCTCGCCAGTCTGGCGGCACATGAGCGACGGCGCACCAAGGACCGACAACGGCATGGGATCGCGGTCGCTAAAGCCGCCGGCCGCCACCTCGGCCGGCCGCTGAAGATGAGTGGCCAGCAGATCACCGAGGCGCGCGATCGGCTCGCCAGCGAGGAGCCTGTCCGGGTGGTCGCGCGCGCCTATGGGGTCAGCGACAAGACGCTCCGGGCGACGCTGGCGCGGCGGGCGGGTGTCTGACCCTGGGGCTCAAACGAACCAAGGGGAGCCTTTCGACTCCCCTGGCGCGTAGCTCCCTTGCGGGCAACGGACATCCGTTTTCCGGAAGCCGCAGAGTTTACTTAGGCCAGGGGATCGCGGCGGCCAACGATTATCCCCTCGCCTACGCTATCGCGCGCAGCCCATTTTTCTTCACAACGGTGAGCAGGCGCAGCGCCGGGCCGCCAGGCCGCTTGGCGCCGCGCTCCCACTCGGACACCAGGTTTTTCGAGACGTTCAGATAACGGGCAAATACAGGCTGGGACACGGCCTCGTGCTCCCTGATCGCCTTGATCTCGCCAGGCGACAGTGCGGGGGCCGGCGTAAGGCAAGCCTCGTCGAATTCCCGCATCGTCTGCTTGTCGATCGCGCCGGTCTGATGGAATCCTTCCATCATCTCGTGAACGGCCGCCATCGCCTCACTTTTGTAAATCTTGGTCATCGCAATTCACCTCCGCCAGGCGTCCACTCTCTAACTCAGCGTCCATTTGCTCATCCGAAAACGCCAGGACGAGCTTCGCCGCTTTCTTGAACGCCGCCTCTTCGTCCTCATCGAGGTTCGCCCTGTCGTTTTTGGCGAACCCGAACGCAAACACCGCCCGCGTTTTGACACGAAAGAAAATCAGCGTCCGGTAACCGCCGGACTTCCAGCGCCAGGCCGTGCCACGCGCTGCTTGAGAAGGCCGCCGCCGAGGTCGGCGTCGATCAGTCCCGCTTCCGCACGCGCGACGGCCTCGCAAAGGGCCGTGTCGCTAATCTTTTCCCTGCGGGCGAACTTCTGAAACCAAGCGTTTTTGAAAACCCGCACGATCTCGTCAGCTCCGCCACCAGTTACCCTTAAGTGTCATGCCTAGTTTGATATTTCAGGTGGGGTGGAGACGGAGGCCCTTCCAGGCGGGTGCGCGGGGCGGAAGGGTTAACTTGTCATTCACAAAAATCGGCTCAGCATGTCAGCGTGCTAGCACGCCAACCGGCTAGGAGGTCAGCATGATAACCGTGGCGATCGTCAGTCAGAAGGGCGGAGCGGGAAAGACCACGCTCGCCATTCATCTCGCCGCCGCCGGCGCGGCGTCAAAGCTCGTCACTCTGATCGTGGATGCAGATCCGCAGGCGACCGCGAGCCGCTGGGGGCAGTGGCGTGGTGGAATCGATCCGGAGGTGATCGACTGCGCCTCCCCTCCCCTCCTCCCCAAAAAGCTCGCCGAGGCCGCCGCGCTTGGCGCCGAGCTGGCCGTGATCGACACCCCGCCACACGCGGACAGCATGGCCGCAGCGGCGTGTCGCGCGGCCGACATCCTTCTTATTCCCTGCCGCCCCCGCGCCTTCGATTTGGAGGCCATCCAGACGACGGCCGACCTAGTGAAGGCCAGCGGCAAACCAGCGTTCGTTGTGTTCACGGCAGGACCGCCGAGGGCGGCAAATCTTTATCGAGAGGCCGCCGAGTTGGTCCGCAGCTTCGGCCTAAAGGTTGCGCCCGTCGTCATGTCCGAGCGGGCCGCATATCATCACAGCACGGGCGAGGGAAAAACCGCCGTCGAAACCGATCCAGGCGGGAAAGCGGCCGAGGAGGTCGCGGCGCTGTGGACGTGGCTTAGCCAGCAGGTTGGCGCGCAAGCAAGCAAGCGTGCTAGCACGAAAGCACGCAAGGTCGCGGCATGAGCCGGTTCGCAGGACTAAAGCAGGACGTGGCCGCCAAGGCGGCACCCGCGCCGGTGCTGGCGGAAGTGGTTGAGCGCGCGGCATCTACGGTCGCAAAGGCCCGCGAGGGCAAGAAGCCGGTTATGGGCTATTTCAGCTCCCAGGTGCGCCGAACGCTCCACCAACTCGCCCTCGACGAGGGGACGACCATCCAGGCGCTTCTCGGTGAAGCGCTGGACCTGTTGATGCGGGCGCGAGGAAAGCACCCGTTCGCTGAGCGCTAGCGCGCAAGCGTGCTAGCACGATGGCACGCAAGCGACGCATCACTTAACGACCGCTTAACCATCCCTAGACCAATCCTGCGTAGTGGCGAGATTTCTGCCCGGCGTCGTCGGAGTTGGAGAATCGCGTCACGCTGACGCAGCGGTGCGAAGTGTCGCGCCAATTCGGTTGTTCGGGCTGTCGCCATCTTGGCGGATGCGGTGTCCCAGACAGACGAAAGCCCGAGTTGGCGCCCGGGCTGTTCGATAATCTCGGTGGCGCGGGAAGCGCCGGGGACGTGTTTCAACCCCGAAGCTCCCGCAAAACCGAGCCGTAGTCAACAAAAAACCGCTTCGGCGGTGACGGCGGAGCTTTGTCTATCGATCAGCCACGCCAGCGACGGGCCGACCCAACGCGATGGGAAGGCATATGGAGCTTGCATTTGAGGGCTTTGCGCGAGGCGTAGAGCCGGGAAGGGGAGCGCGGCCGGCCGAGCCGGTGCGCCGCTACAGCCGACCGCAGGGCCGGTGCGAGGGCGTGTTCTGGCGACCGTTCAAACCGCGAGACGTGGCGCGTTATCTGACGGCGGCCGAGCGGTTCGAGCGCGCCGGGAAGAAGCCGGGCGATCGGTGTGGCCCGCTGGGGACCGTGGCGATCGAGGTCCTGATCCCGAGCTTGTCGAAGGGCGAGGCCGCGCGCAAACTGAACGGCGATAACAAGAGACCACGGGAGCGGTGTGATGGCGGCGCCTAGCTTCGATCTGGTTGTGCGTGGCGGCACGGTGGTGGACGGTTCGGGCGCCCCCGGGTTTGAGGCCGACGTGGCGATCAGCGCCGGTCGCATCGTCGGGGTGGGCCGTATCGCCGGCCAGGGCCGCGAGGAGATCGACGCCCGGGGCCTCTTGGTCACCCCCGGCTTCGTCGATGTGCACACCCACTATGACGGGCAGGCCACGTGGGACGAACGGATGCAGCCGTCGTCCTGGCACGGGGTCACCACCGTGGTGATGGGCAATTGCGGCGTCGGCTTCGCGCCCTGCAAGGCGGAGGATCACGACCGGCTGATCCGGCTGATGGAGGGGGTGGAGGACATTCCCCATCCGGTGATGGCCGAGGGCCTGCCGTGGAGCTGGCGCTCCTATCCCGACTATCTCGACGCGCTGGCGGGCCGCCGCTTCGACGTGGACATCGGCTCCCAACTGCCCCACGCGGCGCTGCGCGTGTTCGTGATGGGCGAGCGCGGGGCCAACCGCGAGCCGGCCAGCGCGGCGGACATCGAGGCCATGGCGATCCTGGCCAGACGGGCGATGGAGGCCGGCGCGCTCGGCTTCTCCACCTCGCGCACGCTGAATCACCGCACTTCCGACGGCCAGCCCACGCCGACCCTGACCGCGGCGGAGGACGAACTGGCCGGCATCGCCCTCGGGCTGAAGGCGGCCAACGGCGGGCTGGGTGCGGGCATCCTGCAGGTGGTCTCCGACTTCGCCGACCCGGAGGCCGAGTTCGCCATGCTGAAGCGGATCATGCAGGCAAGCGGCCGGCCCCTGACCTTCTCCCTGCTGCAATCGCCCCGCGCGCCGGAGAGCTGGCGGGGGTTGCTGGCGGCGGTGAACACGGCGGCCGGCGAGGGCCTGCCCATCAAGGCGCAGGTGTGCGGCCGCCCGGTGGGCGTGCTGCTGGGGCTTGAACTGACGCTGAACCCCTTCATCCAGCACCCCGCCTACAAGGCCATCGCCCATCTGCCGTTAGCCGAACGGGTGGCGCGGCTGAAGGGGGATGCGGCGCTGCGCGCCCGCCTGTTCGAGGAGCCCACGGACCGCGCGGCGGTCTTCGCCGCCTCCACGCTCCGCAACTGGGCCAACATGTATACCCTCGCCGCCCGCGCCCCGGACTATGAGCCGCGCCGCGACGAGGCCCTCGGCGCACGGGCCGAACGGGCGGGGGTCTCGCCCGCCGAACTGGCGCTCGACCACATGCTGGCGGGAGAGGGGCGCGGCATGATCTATGTGCCGTTCCTGAACTACGCCAACGGCGACCTCGATCACGCCTACGAGCTCCTCGCGGATGCCGACACCATTCCCGGGCTGTCCGACGGCGGGGCGCACGTGGGGACCATCTGCGACGGCTCCTTCCCCACCTCGATGCTGACCCACTGGACGCGGGATCGCACGCGCGGTCCCAGGTTCAGCGTTGAGCAGGTGGTGCGGATGCAGACGCACGACACCGCCGCGGCCTTCGGCCTGCTGGACCGGGGCATGATCCGGCCGGGCCTGAGGGCCGATCTCAACCTGATCGACTACGACGCCCTGACGCTGCTGGCGCCGCAGGTGGCCTACGACCTGCCCGCCGGCGGACGGCGCCTGATCCAGCGCGCCGAGGGCTACAGAGCCACGATCCTGGCCGGCGAGGTCACCTATCGCGACGGCGAACCCACCGCCGCCCTCCCCGGCCGCCTCCTCCGCGGCGCCCGGGCCGCCCCGCCGGCCATGGCGGCGGCGTAGTATTTTCACCTCTCAAAAAGCGCTGCGTGCTGGGCTCACATTATCTCGGTGAGCGAGGATTTCGTTCGTGACGGCGGCTATTCTCCGTGTACGGCGTTCCTGGACGCCATTTCGGGGGAACGCCACGCATGAAGCCGCCCAGGCCGGACGATCGCGCCGACATCCTCATCGCGCGCCAGCGGAGGAAGATGGCGCGCTCGGCCCAGACCTATGTACGGGGCTCGACCAAGCAGTTCTACGCCTGGCTGAGCCAGGACGGGCGGGTGCTGCCCACCGGACCGTCGATCTGGATCTGCGGCGACTGCCACTATGGCAACCTCGGCCCCGTGGCCAACGCCAAGGGCGAGGTGTCGATCCTGATCCGCGACCTCGACCAGACGGTGGTGGGCAACCCGGTGCACGACGTGATCCGCCTCGCCTTCTCCCTGGCCAGCGCCGCGCGGGGGTTCGACCTGCCGGGCATCGCCACCGCGCGCATGGTGGAGCAGATCGTCGACGGCTATCAGCACGCCCTGACCGGCGAGGGGGCGGCCGATGCCGACAAGCCGCCGGTGATCCGGGGCCTGCTGAACGTCTCGCGCCATCGCGGCTGGAGCCACCTGGCCAAGGAGCGGATCGAGGACCTGAAGCCGGAAATCCCGCTCGGCAAGCGCTTCTGGCCGCTGTCGAAGCTGGAGAGCGGCGAACTGGCCGAACTGGCGGCCTCCGCCCCCGTGCGTGAACTCATGGGCGCCCTGCACTCCCGCGAGAGCGACGGGGCGCTGGAACTGGTGGATGCGGCCTATTGGGTGAAGGGCTGCAGTTCGCTCGGCCTCCTGCGCTACGCCCTGCTGGTGGCCATGGGCGAGGACAAGTCGCGCGAGCTGGGGCTGATCGACGTGAAGGAGGCGGTGCGCGCCGCCGCCCCCCGCGCCGCCGACGCCCCGGTGTATCGCGATCACGGCGAGCGGGTGGTGACCGGCGCCAGAGCCCTGTCGCCCGCATTGGGGGATCGGATGCGCGCGGCGCATCTGGGCGAACACTCGGTCTATGTGCGCGAACTTCTGCCCCAGGACATGAAGCTGGAGATGGAGAGCCTGGCGCTGGACGAGGCGGTGACGGTGGCGCGTTTCCTCGCCGGCGCGGTGGGCCGCGCCCATGGACGCCAGCTGTCGGACGAGGACCGCGTCCATTGGGCCGCGGAACTGGACCGCAACCGCTCCAAGAGCCTGGACGCGCCCTCCTGGCTCTGGAACGCGGTGGTGGAGCTGATGTCGATCCACGAAGGCGCCTACCTCGAACACTGCCGCCGCTACGCCAATGTCGCGGCTTAGGATCAGAGGTTCCGGGCGGTGTATCCGGAAAAGCGGACGTTCAGATGGCCAGGATGTGTGTGTGGTGAGCGGACATAGTCGTTAGCCCTCGCGTGAGAGGCCCTTCCTCGACAGCCATTTGCGTGATGGAGCACTCTGGCGTTGCGACGGCGGCCGATAGCTGAGCGATTGGCCCGAGCTGAGCTAAACGGCGATGCTGCGCAATTGCATGAACTTGGGCTCACCTGCCAAGAATGAGAGCAGTTTCGTCAGGTCGCCGGCCTGGGTACGCCAAGCCATGTATTCCTGTTGAGCCTTCGGCGACTCCCACACTTCGTAGAAATTGACCGTATTAGGCTGCGCTTCGCTTATCAGAATGTCGAACGCGAGATTGCCCCGATATGACCTGCTGATCTTCAGATTCTCTACCGTATAATCTAGAAACGCTTCGAGCCTGTCCGGCTTGACCGGCAATTCGGCCCACATGACTACGTTATCGACAAATGCATGATTCATAAGCACTCTCGACGGCTCCATGTGATTGTTGGAATTGAAATTGGACCTCTGCGAAACGCTCCCCTGAGGAGCAGGAGTGGCGGCGGTCTGCGCGCTGGCTTGGCCAGGATGGCTCAGCACGAGAGCGCCTCCAGCGCTCCAGGTCAGGAATTTACGCCGGTCTGGCATTGGTAACGCTCCTCGCATCTGCGACGCCTGCTTGGAGCCGGCGACCAAAGGACTACGAGGCGCCGCTGTCAGTTTCTGGCAGCAGTCACTGTTCGGGGACGCCCCGGAGTGTGCGCCACTCCTTCAGTAGCGCAGTGCGACGGCGTGAATACCTCTCTGTCGTAGTCTCGATCGCGGCTATACGGTCGGTGCGGAAATGGCGGTACCCCTCGCGCAGCTCGCACCAGGCCACAACCACGCGCACCCGATCGTAGAAGGCGAGCGCGGCGGGCCAGATTGTCCGTTGGGTGCCATTCCCTTGCTCGTCCGAGTAGACGATCCGGATCTTCCGTTCCGACCGGATCGCCTGTCGGATGGCTGGAAGTTCACTGTCCCCCGCGGGGATGGGCTCGCCTGGGCCGATCAGCAGACCCGACTGCTCGACGCCGTCCTTGAGGTCGTCGGGCAGGACGGCGCTGATCTTTGCCAGCACGTTGCGAGCGGCCTTGCCTAGGAGCCCGTCGGCCCTTTCGGAAACCCACCGTGATCCGAGCACCAACGCCTCAATCTCCTCCTCGGAGAACATCAGCGGCGGCAGCATAAAGCTAGGTCGGAGTACGTAGCCAACGCCCGCTTCGCCATCGACGTGCGCGCCTTGCGCCTTGAGCGTCTCGATGTCGCGATAGAGAGTCCGCAAGGAGATCCCGAGCTCCTTCGCCAGCACCGCCCCCGAGACCGCGCGCCGATGACGACGTAACAACTGGATCAGATCAAGCAGGCGTTGTGCGCGAGACATAGCGGCTCCACCTCGGAGCCAACATAACATGTTGCTGCCGGGTTTTGGCAGCATCGCGGACCGCTCGAACGTCCGCAACTGGGTCATGACCGGAAAATAGCCCAAGCTCCCTAAAGCCAATTAGAACTGCAACAGGTCGCAAGAAGCTTTGGCTTTCGAAGACGGGATGCCGTGACGATGGGCTCGCTGTCGGCGGGCGCTATCGGCGTCTAGACCAAGTCGAGGTCGGTCAGGCAGGCCGCCACGGCGCGCTGGGCCTCGTCGCCCAGCGGCTGAATCGGCAGGGGCGGGTGTGCGTCTGTCAGGCCGAGTTGGTTGGCGGCGGCGTATATCACCCGCAGGCTGGTGTGGGTGCGGAACAGGTCCCAGAGCGGGGCGAGCGCGGCGTCGAACCGCCGGGCCTCCGACGCGCCGCCCCTCGCCACGGCCCGGCGGATGGCCATGCACCGGGCGGGAAACAGGCCGGCGGCTACGCTATACCAGGCGTCGCCCCCCGCGATCAGCGCCTCGGTCGCGTTCCAGTCGGTGCTGTAGCCGACGGAAAAGCCGGGCGGGACCTCAGCGCGCAGGGCGGCGATCGCCGCCTTGGCGTCCGCTGGCTCCGGCGCGGGGTTCTTCACCGCCACCACCTGGGGCAGGCGCGACAGGCGCGCGATCAGGGCGTTGGAAACGCTGAAATGCGTCGTGCCGGGATTGTTGTAGACGATCAGCGGCAGGTCGACCGCCCCCGTCACCGTCTCGAACAGGGCATAGACCTCGTCCTCCAGCAGCGGGGTGTAGGAGACCGGCGCCAGGAGGCCGCCCTGCGCCCCGGCGTCCCGCGCGTCCTTCGCCAGGTGCAGCACCGCGTCGGTGCGCAGCGCGCCGATCCCGGCGATCACCGGCGCCCGTCCGTCCACCTCCGCCAGGGCGGCGTCCAGCGCCCGGCGGCGTTCGTCGCGGCTGAGATAGGGGTATGAGCCCGTTGAGCCGAGCACGCCGACGGCGTCCACCTCGGCCTCCACCAGGCGGCGCACCAGCCGGCGCAGCGCCGCCGTATCCACCCGCCCGTCCGCATCCATCGGCGTGATGGGAAAGGCGATCAGGCCCAAAAGCGCCGGTCGCACCTCAGACCTCGATCAGTTCATCGGAAAAGCGGTTGTCGTGCGGACCGTCGGCGGGAAAATGGGCGGTGAGCGCGTCGCCGCAGAGGCCGATGGCGTCGACGAAACCCTGGCCCGGCGTGCGGTTGCGCATCCCCCGGATCAGCGCCGCCACCGCTTTGTCCCACACCGGATCGCCGACGGCGTCGTGGATCGCCTTGTCGGCCACGATCTCCACCTGCCGGTCCTTCAGGGAGGCGAAGATCAGCACCCCCGTGCGCGCCCTGTCCGCCGCCAGCCCCGTGGAGGCGAAGTGGGCATAGGCCGTGCGACGTACCCGGTGGCGCTTCAGGAAGCGGGGCGTCGCGGCGCGGCGCACCGGCGGGATGGCCACGATGAAGGCCACGAGGCCGAACAGCACGGCCTGGGCGATGGCGTAGGCGGTGATGGCCTCCGCCGCCGTGGTGCGCACCGCGCCGCCCCCCGGCCCGCCTGAAGACCAGTCCGCCGGCTGCAGTTGTCCGAGCCAGCCGGTCAGGGCCGGGACGCCGAAGATGGCGAGCAGCAGCGGCGGCAGGATCAGCGCCACGGCGGCGGCGAAAGCCAGCGGGACCTCGCGGTACTGGCTCACCTCCTTGGTGACGATGCAGAACACCTCGCCCGTGGTCCGGGCTTCGGCGGCGCGGGCCGCCTCGGCGACGCGGCGGTGATCGGCCTCGGAAAGCATCATGGCGCCCGTCCCCTACCAACTGCCCGAGGAGCCGCCGCCGCCGAACGAGCCGCCGCCGCCGGAGAACCCGCCCCCACCGCCGCCGCCGCCACCGCCGCCCCAGTCGTCGTCGCGTCCGCCCCCGCCGCCCATCATGCCGCCGAGGAACAGCAGCGGCCAGAGGCCGCCGCCGCCCCGTCGCCCGCGACCGAACAGGCCGCCGAACACGACAAAGACGAAGATGAGCGGGAAGATGAAGCCGAACGGGCTGGACCGGTGACGGTAGTGATAGGCGGGCTGGGCGTCCTGCGCCTCCACCTGCGCCTTGGCCGCCGCGGCCTTCTGCTCGGCCTGTGAGGGGTCGGCCGCCATCTGTTCGATCAGCGCGTCGGTCCCGGCCTCCACCCCGCCGGGGATGTCGCCGGCCTTGAACCTGGGCAGCACCTGGCTCTGGATGATCACGCTGGTCACGGCGTCGGTAAGGACGCCCTCAAGGCCATAGCCGACCTCGATGCGGGTCTGGTGTTCGGTGGGGGCGATGATGAACAAAGTGCCGTTGTTGGTCCCCTTCTGGCCGATCTGCCATTGGCGGCCGAGCTTGTAGCCATAGTCGGCGATGTCGTCGCCCTGCAGCGAGGGCACGGTGACCACCACCAACTGGCGACTCGTCCTGCTCTCCAGGTCCGCCAGCTTCTGGGTCAGCCGCGCCTGCTCGTCGGCGGGCAGCACATGGGCGTCGTCCACCACCCGCCCGGTGAGCGCCGGAAACTTCAGCGCCGCGGCGTGGGCGGGGGCCAGGCCTATAGAGAAGGCCGCCGTGAAAGCGAGAATGAGCGCGAGGAAGGGGCGCCACGCGCGCCCTTCCCCGCCAAGGGGGGAAGGGTTGGGGATGGGGATGTGGAGCGCAATCGCCTTTGGCGACTCCCCGGAGGCGGCGTCGAGTCCACCCCCTCTCCTGACCTCTCCCCCCTCGAGGGGGAGAGGCCATGCGCGGTTGGCTTGCACGGCCCTACTTCGCGGTCGTGTTGCTGGTCGTGGTCGTCATGGTGGACGCAGCCGGCGCGCCGGTCTGTCCGGGCGCGGCGATGTCGAAGTTCACCTTGGGCGCGGCCTGGGCGGTATCGGCGGCGGCGAAGGGCGTGATCGCCTTCTCCGAATGATACAGGGTCGAGGCCCACAGCACGCCGGGGAAGGTGTGCAGCGTGGTGTTATAGTCGCGCACCGCCTCGTTATAATCGTTGCGCGCCACGGCGATCCGGTTCTCGGTGCCTTCCAATTGCGACTGTAGGGCGAGGAAGTTGGCGTTAGACTTCAGCTCCGGATAGCGCTCGTTGGCGACCAGCAGCTTGCCCAGCGCCTGGGTCAGCGCGCCCTGGGCGTTGGCGTACTGCTGCACCTTGGCCGGATCGCTGAGCTGGGAGGGATCGACCTTGATGGCCGTGGCCGAGGCGCGGGCCTGGGTCACCTCGTCCAGCACGGCCCGCTCCTGCTTGGCGTAGCCCTGCACGGTGGCGACCAGGTTCGGCACCAGATCGGCGCGGCGCTGGTAATAGTTCTGGACGTCGGCCCACTTGGCCTTGGCCGTCTCCTCCTTGGTGGGGATGGCGTTGACGCCGCAGCCGGACAGCAGGGCCGATAGGGCGAGCGCGGCGGCGATGGCGAGCGGGCGGGAAAGGTTGCGTTGCAAGGGAAGGCCCCGATGTTTCGCGCCCCTCGCTGGGACGCAGGCCAGAAGGTAGCAACGAACGAGGCCCACCGTAAGCGGCGCCGTGGATTAAGCCTTTGTCATGCGGCAAGGCGAGGGGTTAGGCTTGGCCCATGACGACCGGCCAGAGCTTCGCAAACCCTATCATCGCCGCGGGCATTTGCGGCCTGCAGGCGCTCTATGCCGAGCGGGCGGTGACGCCGGTGGAGGCGACGGACGCCTATCTGTCACGCATCAAGGGTCTGGACGGAGGGCTCGGCGCCTTCGTGCACGTGGACGAGGCGGGGGCGAGGGCCGCCGCCCATGCCTCGGCCGGACGCTGGCGGCGCGGCGCGGCGCTGTCGCCCATCGACGGCGCGCCCATCGCCATCAAGGCCAATATCGCCGTTCAGGGCTTTCCCTGGCACGGCGGCGTCGGCGCCTATCGCGATCGGATCGCCGAGGAAGACGCCGCCTGCATCGCCCACCTGCGCGCCGCGGGAGCGGTGATCCTGGGGCTCACCAACATGCACGAGGGCGCGTTCGGGGCGACGACGGACAATCCGTGGTTCGGGCGCACCCACAATCCCTGGCGGCACGGAACCACGGCGGGCGGCTCCTCCGGCGGGTCGGGCGCGGCCGTGGCGGCGGGGCTGTGCGCCGGCGCGCTGGGCTCCGACACCCTGGGCTCGGTGCGCATCCCCGCCAGTTTCACCGGCACTTACGGCCACAAGCCGACGCAAGGGCTGATCTCCGCCGAGGCGGTGATCGCCATGTCCTGGACGCTCGATCATGTGGGCGTGCACGGCCGCTCGGCGGAGGATTGCGCCCACCTGCTGGCCGGCGCGGTCTCCACCGACCAGGAGTTGGCCGGAGAGATCACCCGCCCCGCCGACATGGAGGCCTTGGCCGCCGCGCCGCTGGCCGTGCTGGATCTCGCCGGGTTGGAGGGCGTCATCCCCTGCGCGGCGGCGGCGCTGGAGGCGGTGGCGGCCCGCGCGCGCACACTCGGCCTGGAGGTGAAGCCGCTGCGCCTCGACTTCGACTTCCTGCAGGCGATCCGCGACGGCGTGCTGATTTCCGCCGCCGAAAGCCTCGTGGAGCACGAGGCGGCGCTGGCCGCCGACCCCGGCGGCTTTTCCGACCTCTACCGCCAGACCCTGGCCATCGGCGAACACGCCACGGCCCCGGCCCTGGCCCGGGCCTACCGCGACCTGGCGCTGGCGGCGGGGGAGGCGCGCGAGCAGCTTAGCGCCTATGCCGGCCTGCTCATGCCCACGACACCCGGCCAGGCGGAGCCGTTCGAGACCGCCGCGGGGGCCGGCGTGGCCCTGCTGACGCCGCTGGCCAACGTCCTCGGCCTGCCCGCCACCGCCTTTCCCGCCGGCCACCACGAAGGCCTGCCGCTGTCGGTCCAGGCCCTGGCCTGGGAGGACGACACCGCGCTGGGCCTCGCCCAACGCCTCGGCTACCCCTTCGAGGCGCCGGAGGGGTATCGGGGGTAGGCGGGGCTGGTTCCAAGCGGCGAAGACTGGGGAAGAAAGCCCCCACTGTGGGACGGATAGGCTTTGCGCCTGGCCGAGGCGGCGATCCCAGGGCTTGGCTAGCCTCCCGCCCCCGCCACGGCCTTGTAGACCGTGGTAAGCCGTTCATAGGCGGCCTTGCGGCCCGGGGCCCGCCAGTCGAAGGGGTGGCCGGCCATGGCGTCCTCGATCGCGTCCATGAACTCGTGCCAGCCGGCGAGATAGTCGAACGGGTCGTAGCCTTCGGGAAAGGTGTGGGTGAGGGTCAAAAGCGTCTCCTCGCCGTGCGGCGCGAGATCGAACGCCAAAATCACGTCGTCATCCTTGAACCAGGGCTCGCGCCAGATCAGGCTCAGGCGGCGGGGCGGCTCGATCCCGGTGATCGTCCCCTCCATGACGATGGGGGCCATGGTGAAACGGATGCGATAGGCGCCGCCGGGATAGGGCTCCACCTCCACATCGCCGAGCCAGTCTTTCAGCCGGGCTGGCTCCACCAGCCATGACCAGACCTCCGCGACGGGGTGGGGCAGGCGCCGCACGAACTTCACCACCGGCTTGCCGTCGATGGTCAGGCGCCGCCCGTCCCGTACCGCCACGGGCCCCAGTTCCCGCGCCAGCCGGTCACGCACCGACACCCAGCTTTCCGGCGGGGAAAAGGCCTTTCCATTCAACCAGGCATCGAGCTGCCCCATCATGAGGGTCCAGCCCGCGCCGTTGCGGGTCTGGTCGTCGCGGCCCTGGATGGATTGGGTAAGGCTGAGAATACAGCCTTCACCGTCGGGTTCGAGCGCCCAGCGCACTGTGGCGTGGGGCGGCTGACCCTCGAACCAGGTGTGCTCGATCACGCGCGGCGGCTCAAAGGCGGTGATCCGGCCCTCGGCCACCATGTCGGAGTTTTTGAACAGGTAGGAGAAATTGGAACCCGCCTTCAACGGCGTGGGATCGCCCCGCCATTCCACTTCCATCCAGGCCTCGATCCGCTCCGGCGTGGACAGGGCGGCGAACACCGCCTCCATCGGCTGGCGAAACCGCTTGGTGAGGGTCAGCTCCATGCCGGGCTCCAGCTTGCGGAAACGGACGACGGTTGCTGCGTCCAGCATGGCTCAACTCTCCTCATCGAGGTGGCGTTCGAGCGCGTCCAACCGCTCGGTCCAGAAGGGGCGAAAGGCGTCCAGCCAATCGTCCAGCGCGCGCAGCGGACCGGACTCCAGCCGATAGAGGCGCCGCTGGGCGTCGGCGCGCGCGGAGACCAGTCCCGCCTCGCGCATCAGCCGCAAGTGCCTGGACACGCCGGGCTGGCTGATCGGCAGCGCCTCGCACAACTCGCCCACGGACCGCTCGCCGGTGCGCAGCAGATCGAGGATGCGGCGGCGACCGGGATCGGCGAGGAGGGCGAAGGCGACATCCATATCCGATTATATAGATGAATAGTTATATAACCGTCAAGCGATATTATGGAGTAACCTTGCCTTAGGCCCCCCTGCTGCGCACTGTCGGCCCATCAACCCCAGGAGCCGCTGTGCGCCACGCCGTTCTCGCCCTCGCCCTCGCCGCTCTGCCTGGCGTCGCCCCGGCCGCCGAGCCTCCGCTGCTGCGCGAACTCGGCAAGGCGGTTAGGGCGGAGGAACTGCGCGCCACCGACACCCGGTTGGTGGGGTTCGGCACCCGGCACACCCTGTCGGACACCGTCTCCGACACCCGCGGCATCGGCGCGGCGCGGCGCTGGGTGAAGGCGCGGTTCGAGGCTTACAGCGCCGCCTGTGGCGGATGCCTCACCATCGAGACGCCGACCAAAAGCTTCACCGGCCAGCGCAGCCCGAACGGGGTGGAGATCATGGACGTGCTGGCGATCCAGCGCGGGACGAGCGACCCGGACCGGGTGGTGATCGTCTCGGGTCATCTGGACAGCCGGGTCACCGACGTGATGAACGCCACCGCCGACGCGCCCGGCGCCAACGACGACGGCTCGGGCGCCTCCGCGGTGATCGAAGCGGCGCGGGTGCTGTCCAAGCACAAGTTCCCCGCCACCATTGTCTACGCCGTGCTGCAGGGCGAGGAGCAGGGCCTCTACGGCGGCCAGCTCTTGGCCGAATACGCCAGACAGAAGGGCTGGTCGGTCGAGGCCCAGCTCAACAACGACATCATCGGCAACACTCACGGCATTGGCGGTGAGCATATCGACAATGTCGTCCGCGTCTTCTCCGAAGGGACGCGCCCGACCGAAACGGCGCAGGAAAGCCGCGCCCGGCGCAGCGGCGGGGGCGAGAACGACACCCCCTCGCGCAATCTCGCGCGCTACATGGCGCAGATCGCCGCCCATGACCTGCCGGGCTTTTCGGTGCGGATGATCTACCGCGCCGACCGCTTCTCGCGCGGGGGCGACCAGGCGCCGTTGCAGGAGGCGGGCTTCCCCGCCGTGCGCGTGACCGAGGCGACCGAGAACTACAACCGCCAGCACCAGGACCTGCGCAACGAGAACGGCGTCGCCTATGGCGATACGCTGGACGGGGTGGATTTCCCCTATCTGGCGCAGGTGACGCGGCTGAACCTACTGACCCTGGCTTCGCTGGCCTCCGCCCCTGCGCCGCCCACCGGGGTGAAGCTCGAGGGCGCGGTGAAGGACAACACCACGGTGAGCTGGAGCCCCGCCCCTGGGGCTGCGTCCTACCGCGTCTGGTGGCGGGAAACCTCCGAGCCGTACTGGAGCCACAGCCGCGAGGCGGGGGCGGCGACCACACTGATCTTGCCGCGCGTGAACATCGACGACTGGTATTTCGGCGTTTCTTCGGTCTCCGTCGACGGCTGGGAGAGCCCGGTGGAGTTTCCCGGCCCGGTCGGCGCCTTCCAACGGCTCGCGCCGGCGCCACCCCCGCCTGGCCCTCCCCCGCCCCCACCTCCGCCGGCCAAGCCCACATCGTAATGGAACACCTCGGCCGCGTGCTGATCTTCGCCGGGTCGGACTCCGGCGGCGGGGCGGGGGCGCAGGCGGACGTCAAGACGGTGACGGCGCTGGGCGGTTACGCCGCCACGGCCATCACCGCCATCACGGTGCAGAACACGCTCGGCGTCGCCGCCATCCACCCCATCCCGCCCGACGTGGCGGTGGCGCAGGCCCGCGCGGTGCTGGACGACATCGGCGCCGACGCGATCAAGACCGGAATGCTCGGCGACGCCGCCATGATCGAGGCGGTGGCGACGGTGATCGCGGCGTCCGGCGTCCCGGCGGTGATCGACCCGGTGATGATCGCCAAGGGCGGCGCGGCACTGCTCGAACCCTATGCGGTGCAGGCGCTGGCCGAGGCGTTGATCCCGCTGGCCGCGCTCTTGACGCCGAACGCACCGGAGGCCGCCGCGCTGACCGGGCTTGAGGTGGAGATCACCGACGACCTGCGCCGCGCCGGCGAGCGCCTCTTGCACCGCGGGGCCGCGGCCGTGCTGATGAAGGGCGGCCACATCGCCGGCGACCGCGTCATCGACCTGCTGCTCACCCCGGCGGGCGAGACGCGCTTCGACAGCGGGCGCATCGCCACCCGCCACACCCACGGCACCGGCTGCACCCTCGCCTCGGCCTGCGCCGTGGGACTGGCGCAGGGCCACGGCCTGCAGCGCTCGGTGGAGTGCGCCCACGCCTATGTGCAACAGGCGATCCGCCACGCGCCGGGGTTTGGGCGGGGTCATGGCCCGCTGGACCACGGCTGGCCCCTGCGCGGCTCCCTCTAGGCGCGGTTCGGGCGCAAAACGCTTCACACTTTTGCTGAACTGCGCTTCACAGGCGCATGAACTCCGACGCGCCGCCGATCCCCAACCAGCCGCCGCTGTCGGACGAGGAGCTGGCCCAACATCTGGCCATCCTCATCGCGGGCTCGCCCACGGTGATGCAGGTGCTGACCACCGTCCGCGACCTCCAACTGCCCGACTGGCGGCTGTTCTCCGGCGCGGTCTACCAGACGGTGTGGAACGCCCTGACCGAGCGTGAGCCGGACTATGGCGTCAAGGACTACGATATCGGCTATTTCGATCCCGACATGAGCTGGGCGGCGGAGGACGCGGTGATCGGGCGTGCAGCCGCCGCCTTTCCGGACGGCCTGTCGGCGCGGGTGGAGGTGCGCAACCAGGCCCGGGTGCACCTGTGGTTTCCCGACCGGTTCGGCGAGCCCTATCCGCCGCTCGCCCGCACCGACGAGGCGTTGACCCGCTTCGTCTGCCCGGCGTTCGCCGTGGGGGTGCGACTGGAGGACGACGACAGCCTGACCGTCTCCGCGCCTTTCGGCCTGCAGGACGTCTTCACCCTGCGGCTGCGGCGCAATCCGACGCGCGCGATCCGCGACGCCGCGTTCGAGCGGGTCGCACGCTCTGCCCTGGCGCGCTGGCCGGAGGCGGAGATCGTCGGCGCCCCTATTTCCCCGCCGGGTCGGGCGGGCTAGATTGGCGGCATGAGCGGTCCCCAACCCATGCCCCGCGCCGCGGTCATCGCCGCAGGCTGGATTATCGCCCTCTGCGCCGTCCTGGGTCTCGGCTCCGGCGTCGTGCCGTCGCTGAAGGCCCGCGCGGGCCTCGACGTCGACACGGGCGATGTGGTGGCCCCGATCAAGACGGCGACCAACGCCACGCCGCTCACCGCGCCGCCGGTGACCGAGGCGGACGTGCGCCGCTGGGCGCGCGAGGAGCTGGCGGCCCAACACGTCGCCGCGCCGCCGCCAAGGAAGCCGAAGGTGGAGGCCGACCAACCCGCCGACACCACCGATACGGCGACGCCGCCGCCCCTCACCATCGTCACGCCCTCGAACGGCAACATCGTCGCGCCCACAAAGCCGCAAGCCACGCCGCAGATTCCCTTCTAGTCGCGCTCGCGGTGCTAGATGGGCTGGGCGGGCGGCGGGGCGACCGGCGCGGGCGGCGTGTCCACCAGCTTCTTCAACTCCCGCCAGTGGACCCGCGCATGGGCCACGAGGTCGTGGCGGAAGCCGGCCGGGCTGCGGTGGGTATAGATGTGCGCGGTCTTGGCGAAGCCGACCACGCCGCCGCCCCAGACGCCGAGGCAGAAGACGAGGATGCCAATGGCCCACCAGTTGGGTCGCTGATCGCCGCGCATCGCTTCCATCCCTGCGGCCGACTCCGTCGCGGCCGTTGATTTAACCTAAGCTAAGCTTTCCGGTTCCCGCCTCCAAGTCCAGCCCCGCAGAATTCGGTGAATGAATCGGCCGGGGGGCGGCGTTTCGGAGAGACCTTTTGGACCGGTGCGGCGCCTCCATGAGACGGGTCCACGTCCGGCCGTGTTCGATAACATGGAGTATGGCCTCTCCGTTTCCAGGCGCCGGCTTCGGCGGCGGCCTCGCCTTGACAGGGATGGGCGCACAGCCCTATTTGCGCGCCTTCGTCCTGCGGGTCCGGCAGGGGGGCCGTAGCTCAGTTGGTAGAGCGCCTCGTTCGCAATGAGGAGGTCAGGGGTTCGACTCCCCTCGGCTCCACCAGGACGCCCGCAGCCTTCTCGTCGGCCCAGCCTCCATCTTACTGCGGCCGCTGTTCGCGGTTTGCGGATCGACGCGGAATGCGCCCTTTCGCGATCAACGGCCGGACCCGCCCGCTTTGAGGCCATCGCCGGGACGGCCTAATTGTGGTGGGCGGCGCTCGCGGACACATGTGGCGCCCTTGCAACGTCGCCCGTGCCTGTCATCGAACTTTCATCCAATCTGCACGAAAGCATCGCCGTCGGAGCTTAGCGCCTTTTCCAAGGCGGCGAAGGCCGGCCCCGGGGAAGCTATTTTAAGGATCCGACCATGACCTCCAAGACTGCGCTCCTGCAGGGAGCGGCGCTTGTTGCCGTATTCGCCCTTGGCGGCGGCGCCATCGCGGACGCCAAGCCCGTCCACCACAAGCACATGCGCACCACCAAGACCGTGCGTGAAGAGCGGACCGAGACCACCTATGGCGGCCGCTCGGAACTCGGCGAACTGCGCAGCGAGGTGCAATCGCTCCGCGCCACCGTCGAAGCCCAGGCCCAGTCGCAGGCCGCGTTGCAGGCCCAACTGGCCCAGCAGCAGTCGCAGGTCGCCCAGGTGGTGTCCGACAACGAGTCGGTGGAGGCCCGCCTCGACGCAGTGCCCCAGCAGGTGCTGACCACGGTCGGCGAATTGCCCAAGCCGAAGAACGACAAGATCTACTATAGGGGCGTCTCGATCACCCTAGGCGGCTTCGCCGAAGCGGCCGGCATCTACCGTTCGCACGACGAGACCGCGGACATCTCGTCCAGCTTCTCCAAGATTCCCTTCCCCAACGACCGCGCCGGCCACACCAGCGAGTTCCGCGGCACGGGCCGCCAGTCGCGCTATTCGGCCCTGATCGAGGGCGACATCAATCCCGATACGACGGCCTACTTCTACGGCGAGTTTGACTTCCAGGGCGGCGCCCAGACCGCCAACTCGAACCAGTCGAACTCCTACAACCCGCGTATCCGCAACCTGTACGCCCAACTCGACCACGGTCCGTTCAGCCTGCTGGCCGGTCAGAACTGGTCGCTGGTGACCATGAACCAGAAGGGCATCACCCCGCGCAACGAACTGACCCCGCCGCAGATCGACGCGCAGTACATCCCCGGCTTCGCCTGGGCCCGCCAGCCGCAGCTGCGACTGACCTATAGCCCGGACAAGAAGCTGTGGTTCGCCGCCTCGCTGGAAAACCCGCAGACCACCTTCGGCAGCGTCGCCGTGGCCACGGGCGTGACCGTGACCAACTTCCAGGCCCCCACCAACGGCTTCTTCAACGGCACCAACTATTCGCTGAACAAGTACCCGGACGTGGTCGGCAAGGTGGCCTACGAGGCCATGCTGCCGGGCGAACGCGCCATGCACATCGAAGCCTTCGGCCTGCTGCGTTCGTTCTATGACCGAGTGACCGTCGCGCCGGCGGCCGGCACCCAGGCCGCGACGCTCGGTCTCGTCGCCGGCACCGGCGACAACACCACCATGGGCGGCGGCTTCGGCGGCGGCGTCACCCTGCAGGCCTTCCCGAAAATCCTCGACCTGCAGGTTTCGGCTTTGAGCGGCAAGGGCATCGCCCGCTACGGTTCGGCTGGCCTGTCCGACGTGACCGCCCGCGCCGACGGCAAGCTGGAGGGCGTCAACGAGACGATGTTCCTGGCCGGCGGCACCTGGCACGCCCTGCCGATCCTCGACATCTACGCCTTCGGCGGCGAGGAGCAGGCCAACCAGAAGATCTTCCACTACGCCGCCATCCCCACCGCCGCCTTCGGCTACGGCACCCTGCCGGGCTCGAACAACACGACCTGCGCGGTGGAGGGCGGCGCCTGCTCGGCGGTGACCAAGTATATCTCTCAAGGCACCGTCGGCTTCTGGCACAAGATCTACCAGGGCGGGTTCGGCCGCGTTCAGTGGGGTATCCAATACTCCTACACCGAGCGTAAGGCCTTCGGCGACGCCCAGGCCACCCCGTTCGCGCCCAAGGGCGACGAGAACATGGTCTTCACCAGCTTCCGCTACTACCCCTTCTAAATCCGGTTCAGCCGGAGCCAGAGCGAGGGCCGCGGCGATCCCGCGGCCCTTTTTCTTTGTCCCTGGTTCGCCACGGAGTTGACTTAGGTTATTGCGCGGCTCGTTAGGTTTGCCGCTTAACGACTTCCGACTGTTCCGTATTGGGACGGCTCGGAGGCATTGTGTTATTCTGTATCTCTCCCTTGGATAGCGCCGGACGGCTGGGCTGAATGCCACTTTCGTCCGTTTCAGGAACAACGCCTCGCCCCGGATGTTCTTGCGCGCATGACACGCTACTTCTTCAACACCCAGGATGGCGAAGCGGTGGTGGATGTCGAAGGCGTGGAGTTGCCCGACCTTGCCGCCGCCCAGATCAACGCGGTGCAGCTTCTCGGCGAACTCCTGCGCGAACACGCGGTGGAGTTCTGGAAGACGCGCGTCTATTCTGTCACCGTGACGGACGAATCGGGTGCGCCCGTGATCCTATTGATGACGGCGGGCGCGCCCATGCCGGCGCGCCGACATATTGCCGACCCGCAAGGGGGCTGAGATGGCCCATCCCCTTGTCGTGAAGCTGGAGCAGCGTGACGGACTCACGCCCGAGGAGCGCGCGGTTCTTGAAAACGCCACCTCCTCCATCGAAACCTTCAAGGCCAACGAGGATATCGTCCGGGAGGGCGATACGGCCGACCATAGCTGCCTGATCCTGGAAGGCTGGACGGTCCGGAGCAAGTCCCTCGCCGACGGCCGCCGGCAGATCACCGCCTTTCACATACCGGGCGATTTCGTCGATCTGCATTCCTTCCTGCTGAAGCCGATGGATCACACCGTCACCGCGCTGACCCCGTGCAAGATGGCGCTGACGCCGCACTCGGCCCTGCGCCGGATCACCGAGGAGCATCCGCACCTTACCCGGATGCTGTGGCTGTCGACGCTGATCGACTCCGCCATCCACCGGGAGTGGCTGGTGGCCATCGGTCGGCTATCCGCCACCGCCCATCTGGCCAATCTGCTGTGCGAGCTTTATCTGCGGCTGAAGGTGGTCGGCCTCGCCAAGGACCACGCGTTCGACTTTCCCGTGACCCAGCAGGTGCTGGCCGACGCGCTCGGGCTTTCCACCGTGCACGTGAACCGGGTGGTGCAGGAGCTGCGCCGCGACGGGCTTGTGCAGTGGCGCGGCGCCCACGTGACCATCAAGGACTGGTCGGCGATGACCCGCCTGGCGGAGTTCGATCCCACCTATCTGAACCTAATCGCCCGCCCGCGCTGAATCCCTGACCTTCGCGTAAAGCCCCTCTTGCCTCCCGTTGCGTAAAGGGGCGTCTATGCGCTCCACACACGCCCCGATACGGACCAAAGACGTGGAGGAACCGCCATGGCCGAAGCCTATATCGTCGCCGCCGCCCGCACCGCCGGAGGCCGCAAGGGCGGCCGGCTGAAGGACTGGCACCCCGTCGACCTCGCCGCCCAGGTGATCGACGCCCTGCTCGACCGCGCCAAGGCCGACCCGGAGGTGGTCGAGGACGTGGTCATGGGCTGCGTCTCCCAGGTGGGCGAACAGGCCATCAACGTGGCGCGTAACGCGGTGATGGCCTCCCGCCTGCCCCTTACCGTGCCGGGAACCTCGGTGGACCGGCAGTGCGGCTCGTCCCAGCAGGCGTTGCACTTCGCCGCCCAGGCGGTGATGTCGGGCGCCATGGACTGCGTGATCGCCGCGGGGGTGGAGAGCATGACACGCGTGCCGATGGGCCTGTCCGCCGCCCTGCCGATGAAGAACGGCTTCGGCTCCTACATGTCGCCGGAATTGCAGAAGCGCTGGCCCGGCATCCAGTTCAGCCAGTTCACCGGCGCGGAGATGATGGCCAGGAAGTACGGCCTGTCCAAGGAAGCGTTGGACACCTATGCCTATGGCTCGCACCGCAAGGCTATCGCGGCCACGCAGGGCGGCAAGTTCAAGGACGAGATCGTGCCCCTCGAGGTGACGCTGGACGACGGCTCGACCCAGCGCCACGACGTGGACGAGGGCATCCGTTTCGACTCCTCCCTTGACGCCATCAAGGGCGTGAAACTGCTGGTGGAGGGCGGCGCTCTCACCGCCGCCTCGTCCTCGCAGATTTGCGATGGGGCCTCGGGCGTGATGGTCGTCAACGAGGCGGGGCTGAAGAAGCTCGGCGTGGAGCCCATCGCCCGCATCCATCACATGACGGTGGTGGGCGGCGATCCGGTGATCATGCTGGAGGCGCCGATCCCGGCGACCCATCAGGCGCTGAAGAAGGCCGGCATGAAGATCGACGAGATCGACCTCTATGAGGTGAACGAGGCCTTCGCCTCGGTGCCCGCCGCCTGGCTGCAGCAGATCCACGCCGACCCCGACCGGCTGAACGTGCACGGCGGCGCCATCGCGCTCGGCCACCCGCTCGGCGGTTCGGGCACCAAGCTCATGGCCACCCTGGTCAACGCGCTGAAGCAGGAGAACAAGCGCTACGGCCTGCAGACCATGTGCGAAGGCGGCGGCCTCGCCAACGTGACCATCGTGGAGCGGCTATAACTCTTTAACCCTTCCCCCGCCTTTGGGGGGGAGGATTTCTACAGCATCGACGGGATCACGCGATCGGGCGGGCGGTGGCCGTCCATGAAGGTCTTGATGTTGACGATCACCTTCTCGCCCATGTCGATGCGCGCCTCCACCGTGGCCGAGCCCATGTGCGGCAGCAGCACCACGTTGGGCAGCTTCATCAGTTTGGGATTGATGGCCGGCTCGTTCTCATAGACGTCGAGGCCCGCACCGGCGATCTCGCCGCGGGCCAGCATGTTGGCCAGCGCGCTCTCGTCGATGATCTCGCCCCGCGCCGTGTTGACCACGATGGCGTGGGGCTGCAGCAGCTTCAGCCGCCTCGCCGAAAGCAGGTGGAAGGTGCCCGGCGTGTGCGGGCAGTTGACCGAGATCACGTCGGTACGCGCCAGCATCTGATCGAGGCTCTCCCAGTAGGTGGCCTCCAGCGCCTGTTCCACCGCACCCGGGGCGGGCTTTCGGTTATGATAGTGCACCGACAGGCCGAAGGCGCGCGCACGCCGCGCCACCGCCTGGCCGATCCGGCCCATGCCGATGATGCCGAGCCGCTTGCCCCAGATGCGCCGCCCGGTCATCCAGGTAGGCGACCAGCCGCGAAACTCGCCCGCCTGCACCACGGCGGCCCCCTCCACCAGCCGCCGCGCGGTGGCCAGGATCAGGGCCATGGTCATGTCGGCGGTGTCTTCGGTGAGGACGCCCGGCGTATTGGTGACGGTGATGCCACGGGCGTTGGCGGTGGCCACGTCGATATTGTCCACCCCGGCGCCGAAGTTGGCGATGAGGCGCAGATCGGGTCCGGCCCGCGACAGCACACGCGCATCGATCCGGTCGGTCACGGTGGGGACCAGCACCTCGGCCCGCGAAACGGCGTCGGCCAACTCGTCGGTGGTCATCGGGCGATCGTCGAGATTAAGCTCGGTATCGAACAATTCGCGCATACGCGTCTCCACGGCATCGGGGAGGCGGCGGGTGACGACAATTTTGGGCTTGCGAACGGGCATGGGCGGGCCTGAAAAGAGGCGCGTGACAACGCCGTGGGTTCAGGTCTTTAGCAAAGCGTCGCCGGGGGGCCAATGGTCCGCGCGCGTGCTGGCGCCGCTCGCCTGTGCGCTCGGCGCAGGATTTTGCGCATCCACCGGGCAGGCCGCGCCCTTCAGGCCGCACACGCCGTCTGGCGAACCGGTGCCGCGCTATGTCACCCTCAAGGCTGCGCCGGTGAATGCGCGGGCGGGACCGGGCGAGGATTATCGCGCGCTCTGGCAATACACCGCCCGGGGCGTCCCGCTGCAGGTGGTGGAGGAGACCGCCGACTGGCGGCGCGTGTGCGACCCGGAAGGGGGGCTGGGCTGGGTCAAGGCCATCGCTGTCGATCGGCGCCGCACCGCCATGCGGCTGGGCGCCCGCGACCTTTTGCTGCGCGCCCATCCGGCGCCCGACGCGCGGCCGGTGGCGGCGCTCGCCGCGCGCGCCGTGGCCGATCTCATGACGTGCAGGGGCGGCTGGTGCCGGCTGTCGGTGGACCACGCCACGGGTTGGGTCCGCGCCAACGAGATCTGGGGCGCCAACGAGACGCCCCAATGCCGCGCCAGGCGGCGCTGACGCCGCCGCCCGTAAAGTCGTTGGGGCGCCGTCCCCCGACGGCGCCCCAACCCCACATCCCCCATGTGGAGTCCTGAAAGCCTAGTGTCTGCGGCCGCCGTGGGTCGAGCAGGACATACAGCCCGAGCCGACGCCATAGCCGCCGCCGCCGGCGCCGCCGCCCCAGCCGCCGCCCATGTTCTGGCCGCCCGCGCCGCCGCCCCAGCCGCCCATGCCGCCGCCGTAGGAGCCGCCGCCGTGTCCGCCGCCGAGGCAGCCGCAGCCGCCCTGCTTGTGACCGCCGCCATGGTTGCCGCGCCCCACGCCGCCGCCGAAGCCGATTCCCTTGGCCGAGGCGTTGGCGTTGGCATTGGCGTTCGCCGTGGCGCTGTTGTTGACGTTGACGTTCACATTGGTGGCAGAGTTGGCGTTCGACGCGGCGGCACTGTGGGAGCCGACGAAGCCAGAAATGTTGCCGAAGCCGGCCAGCGGCATACCGCCGCCACCGCCACCGCCGCCACCACCGAATTCGGTGACGCCCACCCCGCCGCCGTATTCACCGGCCGCGGAGACCTCCACCTGTTGCACTTGATAGCCGCAGCCATAGCCGACCGGCGCACCGCAGGGCGAGGGTTGCGGATAGTATACCGGCTGCGGGTAATAGGGCGCCTGGCAGGACGCGCACGGCGCGGGTTGCGGCGCATAGACCGGCTGGGGCGTGTAGCCGCAGCTCGGCAGCGGGCAACTCGGCGCCGGATAACCATAGCCGCCCTGGGCGTAGCCGTAGGCGGACTGGCCGGAGTAGGCGGCTTGGCCCGAGTAGGCGACCTGGCTGTAACGGGCCTGCGTCTGGTACTGCGTGCCCGCCGCCTGGCCATAGCCTGTCTGGCCGAACTCGTAGCCCGGCGCGGCGGAGACCCAGGCGCCGCCGCAACGGCCCCCGGAACAGTCACCCGCCAAGGCCGCCGTGGCGAACAGGGCGGCCGCCCCCCCGACGATTACCGCGGCCAGTCTGGACATGAAGTGCGACACCATGGGCTCGCTCCCAAAACGATACAGTTGGCTCCCTGATCGGCAAGGCCGGCGCCACGACGCGCCTCCCAGGCGAATCCGGCGCGGTCCAAATCTCCTGTCAGGGCGCCGCGGACTTGCCTTTCGCGGCGCCGGATGGAAAACGCGGTACGCACGCGGGAGAGCGCATGAGCATCAAGGGCAAGGCCTGTATCGTCGGCGCCTATGAGCACCCCACCCGCCTCGCGCCGGACACGTCCACGCCCCAGCTCCACGCCGAGTGCGCGCTGGGGGCGCTGAAGGACGCAGGCCTTTCCGCCGGCGACGTGGACGGCTATTTCTGCGCCGGCGACGCCCCGGGGTTCGGGGCGCTGTCCATGGCCGATCATATGGGCCTGAAGCTGCGCCATCTGGACTCCACGGAGACCGGCGGATCGTCCTACATCGTGCACGTGGCCCATGCGGCGGAGGCGATCGCGGCGGGACGATGCTCGGTCGCCCTGATCACGCTGGCGGGTCGCCCGCGCTCGGACGCGCATCGGCGCGGGGGCGGGGTGGCGGCGCCCGAAGCGGATTTCGAGATGCCCTACGGCGGCCAGACCTCAAACCTTTACGGCATGTGCGCGGCGCGTCACATGTACGAGTTCGGCACGACCTCAGAACAGCTGGCCTGGATCAAGGTCGCCGCCTCCCATCACGCCCAATACAACCCCGACGCCATGCTGCGAAACGTGGTCACGGTGGAGGAGGTGTTGGCCTCGCCCATCATCTCCACCCCTTTGCACCGTCTGGATTGCTGCGTGGTCTCCGACGGCGGGGGCGCCCTGATCGTTGCCGGGCCGGAGATCGCGCGGAGCCTGGAGCGGCCGCTGGTCAGCGTGCTGGGCGCCGGCGAGGCATACAAGGGTCCGCGCGGCGGCGACCTCGACCTCACCGTCTCCGCCGCCGCATGGTCGGGGCCCGCCGCCTTCGAGATGGCCGGGGTGGCGCCGGCCGACATCCAGTACGCCTCGGTCTATGACAGCTTCACCATCACCGTCCTGATGCAGCTTGAGGACCTGGGTTTCTGCAAGAAGGGTGAGGGCGGCCGGTTCGTCGCCGACGGGAACCTAATCTCGGGCGTCGGCAAGCTGCCGTTCAATACCGACGGCGGCGGCCTCTGCAATAACCACCCTGCCAACCGCGGCGGCATCACCAAGGTGATCGAGGCGGTGCGGCAACTGCGCGGCGAAGCCCACCCCAAGGTGCAGGTTCCCGGCTGCGTACTGGCGCTGGCCAGCGGTATCGGCGGGGCGCTCGGCACGCGCCACGGCGCCGCCACCGTGATCCTGGGGAGGTCGTAGCCATGGCCGACGCGACACAACCGCACCCCGCCCGCAAAATCCCGGCGCCGCAGGGCAATCCCGAAACCCGCCCCTTCTGGGACGCGGCGCGCGAGGGCCGGCTGATGGTCGGCCGCTGCGCCGCTTGCGGCCGGGCGCACTACTATCCCCGCTCCATCTGTCCGTTCTGCTTCACCGAGGGCGCCGCGCTGGAAGCCGCCGCCGGCACGGGCGTGATCTACACCCTCAGCATCACCTATCGCGGCGCGCCGGAGCCTTACGCCATCGGCTATGTGCAGCTGGAGGAGGGGCCACGCATCCTGACCAACCTCGTCGGCGCGCCGCTGGACCGTTTCAGGATCGGCGACCGGGTGCGGGTGGTGTTTGTCCCCACCGAGGTGGGCGCCCCGCCCGTGCCGATGTTCGAGCCCGCCGGATGAAGACGGCGCGGGCCTGCGTCTACGGCACGCCGCTCCCCGCCCTGGCCGAGGTTCCCGAGGGGGCGGTGCAGGTTTCGCCCCTGATCCCCGGCGCGGCGCGGCTGGAGGATGTTGCGGAGGCCAGCCTCGCCGAGGCGGTGGTCGCCGCCCCGCCCGGCACGGTGGAGCGACGCTATACCTTGGCGCTGGCCCTGCGTGCCTTGAAGCCCGACGCGCCGCTGATCGCCATGGCCCCCAAGGAAAAGGGCGGTGCGCGGCTCGGCAAGGAGCTACAGGCGTTCGGCTGCGCGGTGGTGGAGACCGGCCGACGCCACCAGCGGCTTTGCGAGACCCGGCGTCCCGGGGCGCTCGACAATACCGAGGACGCCATCGCCGCCGGCGCGCCGCGCTGGGTGGAGGCGCTCGGCCTGTGGAGCCAGCCCGGCCTGTTCAGCTGGGACCGCGCCGACCCCGGCAGCCGTTTGCTGGTCGAGACCCTGAAATGTGTCGCCCTCACCGGCCGGGGCGCGGACCTCGGCTGCGGCGCCGGCCTACTCGCCCGCGCCGTCCTGGCGGCGCCCAGGGTGACGCGGCTGGAATTGATCGACCTCGACCGCCGGGCTGTCGAAGCCTGCCGGCGCAATTTCGCCGAGGAGCCGCGCGTGCACCTGCACTGGGCCGACGCGCGGGGCGACCTGCCGTTCGACGGGTTGGACTTCGTGGTGATGAACCCGCCGTTTCATGACGGCGGAATCGAGGATAGGGCGCTCGGCCAGGGATTCATCCGCGCGGCGCACCGTCTGCTGCGCAAGGGCGGCGTCGCCATCCTGGTGGCCAACCGACACCTGCCCTACGAGGGTGTGCTGACCCCGCTGTTCGCCTCCACCGCCCTCTTGGCCGACGGCGCGGGCTTCAAGGTCTATGAGGCGCGCAAGTGAGCGTCACCGTCCGGCTCGACCGCCTGCTGGCCAATATGGGCTACGGCTCGCGCAAGGCGGTGCAGGCGCTGGTCAGGGCCGGCGCCGTTACGCTGGACGGCGCTCCGTTGGCCGCCGCCGACCTGAAGATCCCCGCAACCCCCGACCTGCCCGAGCGGATGCGGGTGGAGGGCCGCAGGCTTGACCCCGTCCCCGGTATGGCGCTGATGCTGCACAAGCCGCTGGGCGTCACCTGCTCGCGCAAGGAGGCTGGACCGCTGGTCTATGACCTTCTGCCCCCCCGCTGGCGAATTCGCGAACCGGCTATCTCCACCGTGGGTCGGCTGGACAAGGAGACCTCCGGCCTTCTGCTGCTCACCGACGACGGGGCGCTGCTGCACCGGATCATCGCGCCTCGCCACCATGTGACCAAGCGCTATCGCGCCACGCTGGCGAGGCCGCTGGCCGGCGACGAGGCGGCGCGTCTCGCGGCCGGGACTCTGATGCTGGAGGGCGACGACAAACCACTGGCCCCGGCAGTGCTGGAGCCGATCTCGCCGACCGAGGCCTTCCTCACCGTTACCGAGGGCCGCTACCACATGGTGCGCCGCATGTTCGCCGCGCTCGGCAACCATGTGGAGGCCCTGCACCGCGACCGCATCGGCGCGCTCGGCCTGCCGCAAGACCTTGAGCCAGGGCGGCATAGGGTGATGACGGCGGCCGATATCGCCCGGGTGTTCGCCGCAAAATAATATCCGGCGCCTGTCGAATCCGCTCCCCCTCGAACGTCTCTGCGACGAAGCTGGGCGATGTGCGCGGCGGATGGAGCGACCCACATGCAATATATGCTGCTGATCTACGAGGACGAACGCGTTTACGGCGCGGCCAAGGACGGACCCGCCATGATGGAGGTGGTGGGCAAGCATATGGCACTGGTGCAGGAACTGGGCGCGGTGCGCGTCGGCGGGGCGGGGCTGCAGAACACCCCCAACGCCACGACGCTTCGCACCTCGGCCACGGGGACCAAGACGGTGCACGACGGCCCTTTCGCCGAGACCAAGGAACAGCTCGGCGGCTATTATCTGATCGACGTGCCCGACCTCGACGACGCCATCGCCGTGGCCAGGAAAATCCCGCTCCACGGTGAAGGGGCCATCGAAATCCGTCCTGTGCTGAACCCGGCGCAACGCAAGACCGCCACCGCCTAGGTGTCCGGCGGGCTGGAGCGGGCGGCGCGGGAGGACGGAGCGCGAATCATCGCCGCCCTCGCCGCCCGCTTTCGCGATCTCGACCTCGCCGAGGACGCCTATGCCGGGGCCTGCGCCAAGGCGGCGGCGATCTGGCCGCGGGAGGGTGAACCGCGCGACGCCGCCGCGTGGCTTTATCGCGCCGCCCTCCGGGGCGCGCTGGACACCCTGCGCAAGCGGGCCGTGCGCGCGCGGCTGTGGCCCGATCCACCCGAACCTGCCCCGACGGAGGAGGACGCGCTGGTGGACGATAGCCACCTGATCCCCGACGAACGACTGCGCCTGATCTTCGTCTGCTGTCACCCGGCCGTCGGCGCCGAGGCGCGGGCGGCGCTGACGCTCAAGGTGGTGTGTGGCCTTTCCATCGCCGAGATCGCCCGGGCCTTCCTTCTGCCGGAGCCGACGCTGGCGCAGCGGCTGGTGCGCGCCAAACGCAAGATCGCCGAGGCGGGGGTGCCGTTTGAAGTTCCCGGTCCCGACCAGTGGCCCGAACGGATGGAGGCGGTCCTCTCGACGCTTGAGGTCGCCTATGCCAAGGCGCATGAGGACGCCGCCGGCGCCGGGCCGCACGCAGGCTATGCGACGGAAATGCTGGCGCTGACCGCGCTTCTCACGCGCCTCGCCCCAGGCGAGGGAGAGGTGTGGGCGCTGGCGGCGCTGGTTCGCTACGCCGAAGCCCGCCGGCCGGCGCGACTGGACGATGCCGGCGCCATGGTTGCGCTGTCCGACCAAGACCCGGCCCTGTGGCGTCGTTCCCTGATCGCGGAGGCCAACGCCCACCTCGCCATGGCGGCGGCGCTCGGCGCGCGGAGCTATCGCGCCCTGAATGCGGCGATCCACGGCGTATGGTGTTCGCGCCCGAGCCTGGACGACCCGCCCCCCTGGCGCCGGGTGCTCACCCTCTACGACGCCATGCTGCACGTGCGCGACGACGCGGTGGTGCGACTGAACCGGGCCGCGCCCTTGGCCGAGGTCAACGGCGCCCTCATCGCCATGGCGCAGGTCGATGCGCTGGACGCCGCCCGGCTGGCCGACTTTCAGCCCTACCATGCCGTCCGCGCCGACCTGTTGCGCCGCCTCGGCCGACGAGACGAGGCGAGCCTCGCCTACGATCACGCCCTCTCGCTCACCACCGGACCGGCGGAGCGGCTCTGGCTAGAGCGGCGGCGCGCGGCGCTTTGAGCCCAACCTTTCGTTTGGAACCGTCTCGCATGTCGTGCTCGCGCGCAGAAGGGCTTCAATGGCTCTGCCGTCCTCGCGCGGGTTTCAAGGACGAACTGATCACGGACACGCAGCAACCCGAAACGCGTTTGACATTCAGTGCGCGCCACGCGGATCACACGCGCTCGAAATCCAGCCACACGGGCGCGATGTCGCCGAGGCGCTTTTCCTCGTAGCGGGTGGTGATGTGATCGGCGGGGGGCGTGCGCCAGTCGTCGGCGCGCTCCGCCAGCCAGCGGAAGGCGGGCTGGGCGTCGAACCGCTCCAGCGTCCAGTCCACATAGTCCGCCCAGTCGCTGGCGAAGCGCAGCCGCCCGCCCGGTTTGGCGACGCGCGCCAGATCGGCCACGGTCTCGGTCTGGATCAGGCGGCGCTTGTGGTGGCGCGCCTTGGGCCAGGGATCGGGGAACAGGATGAACACCCGGTCGAGCGAGGCGTCCGGCAGGGCGGCCAACAGATCGCGGGCGTCGCCCACGTGCAGGCGCACATTGGTCAGACCGGCCTCGTCCATATGGCGCAGCGCACTGGCGGCGCCGTTCCAGAACGGCTCGGCGCCCATGACCATCACCTCCGGCCGCCGCGCCGCCTGCGCCGCCATGTGCTCGCCGCCGCCAAAGCCGATCTCCAGCCACACCTCGACCGCTTCCGACGCCAGCGCGCGCGGGTCGATCGGCTGGGTTGGGTCCAGCGCGATGGCGGGCAGCAGCGTATCGATCAACCCGGCCTGCCTCGGCTTGATCGTGCGCGACCGGGTGCGGCCGAAGCTGCGGATCAGGGGGTGGGCTGCTTCATCGCCCATCACATGGCCGAGATGCCGCCGTCGAGCTTGAGCTCAGCGCCGGTCATGAACTTGCTCTCGTCGGAGGCGAGATAGAGCACGGCGTTGGCGATGTCGTCCGGCTCGCCGATATGACCGAGCGGGATCTGGCGCGCCAGCTTGCCCTCCGCCACGTCCTTGCCCAGCATTTCGCGCAGCCGGTCCAGGATGGGCGTGTCGATGAAGGTGGGGTGGATGGAGTTGGAGCGGATATTGTAGCCCTGCTTGGCGCAGTGCAGGGCGATGTTCTTCGACAACAGCCAGACCCCGGCCTTGGAGGCGTTGTAGACCGGGGTGTTATGGCCCGCGATCAGACCGGCGATGGAGGATATGTTGACGATCGAACCGGGCTGGTTCTCTTTCAGGTATTTCAGCGCGTGCTTGGTCCCGAGGAACACGCTGTCCACATTGACGCTCATCACCAGCTTCCAGTCGGCGAGGCTGAGCTGTTCGATATTGCCGCCGATTGAGATGCCGGCATTGTTGAGCAGCACGCTGATGCCGCCCATGGCCGCATCGGCCTCCTCCAGCGCGTAGATCCATTGGGCCTCCTCGCGCACATCGAGGGCGTAGGCGAATGCGGTCCCCTCACCCTGCGCCGCGTTGATCCCCGCGGCGACCGTCTGGGCGCCCTCGTGGTTCAGGTCGGCGATGGCGACCTTGGCGCCCTCGCTGGCCAGCTTGCGCGCCGCGGCGGCGCCGAGGCCCTGCGCGCCGCCGGTGACGAAAGCCTTCTTGCCGGCGACCCGGCCTGTTTTCGCCTCAACCATGCGACGCTCCTTCCTGACGCTTCTTTTGCAGGGTTTCCACCATGGACAGCAGCACACCCCTCGGCGCGAACGCGGCGCTCTTGGCCATCACGAAGTTCATCCCGCCGGGGATGACCACGGCCTGTTTGCGGCGAAAGGCGTGGTAGCCGGCCCTGGCCACCTGCTCGGCGGTCTGCATGGGCAGGCGGGTCAGCCCCATGGAGGCGTCGAAGGCGGCCCGCGCCTGAAAGCCGGTCTCCACCGGGCCGGGGCAGAGCGCCGTGGCGTGCACGCCGGTATGCTTCAGCTCGCGATTGAGGGCTTCGGTGAAGCTCAGCACATAGGCCTTGGTGGCGTAATAGACCGCCATATAGGGGCCGGGCTGAAAGGCGGCGGTGGAGGCCACGTTCAGGATACCGCCCCGCCCGCGCGCCTGCATCGGCGCGCCGAAGCGCACCGACAGTTCCGTCAGGACGCGAATGTTCAGGTCGATGGCGCCGAGCTGCTGAGCCAGATCGGTGTCGAGCACCGCCCCGGTCGAACCGTAGCCGGCATTGTTGACCAGGGCATCGATGTCGAGCCCGAGCGCGCCGACGGCGGCTTCGAGATCGGCCCCCGCGCCCCTGGCCTCGAGGTCGAGCGGTATAACGTGCGCCGCCGCGCCTTGCCCTTTCAGCGCCCCGGCGACGGCGGCCAGCTTGGCCTCTGAGCGAGCGACCAGGACGAGGTCATAGCCGCCCCTGGCGAACTGGTGCGCCAGCGCCTCGCCGATGCCGCCCGATGCGCCGGTAACCAGCGCGACCGGGCGCGGACCCTTGGATTTTTTGGCCACGGCGTTAGCCTCCTTTGCCGATGGTAGGGGCGATCTCGTCCATGAATCGGGCCAGCGCGACATCCTTGGTGCTGACCCCGCCCGCGTCATGCGTGGTCAGCGTGACCTCGACGCTATTGTAGACGTTGGACCATTCCGGATGGTGATCGGCCTTGTCGGCCCATAGCGCCACCCGCGCCATGAAGCCGAAGGCCTGATTGAAGTCCCTGAACTTGAAGGACTTGGTGATCGCGTCCCGACCGCCCTCAACCCCGCGCCATCCTGGAAGCTGGGCCAGCGCCGCCTCCGCTCCGAGCCTGTCGTCCGCCATGGCCTGCTCCTTTGCCGAGCCTTCTAGCGGGAGAATGCGGCCACCGCACCCCTTGGCCCACTCTGTGCACGCGAACGCGCATCCGGATCGCTATGGGACGCCTCACGTGACCACACCCCCAGACACGCTGATCGAGCCCCTGCCGCACAGGGGCCTGCCGACGACTGCCGCCGTCCGTTTCCGCCATCGGCTGAACGAGACCGGCCTGTTCACCGACGAGGCCCTGACCCGGCTGATCGAGGAGCAACCCCGCGACCGGTTCGACGTCCTGACCATGCGGCGCAACCCGCCCGGCGGCGAGCGCTGGAAGGCGGGCGAAGCGAACGGACTGTCCGGCGCGGACATCCTGCAGGCGGTCAAGACCGGCGCCCTATGGGTCTCCTGCCGCCGGGCGATGGAGATGCATCCCCGCTACAAGCCCGTGTTCGACCGCGCCATGGCCGACTATGCGCACGAAACGGGAACGAAGATCCTCTCCGCCTCGGCCAGCGTGCTGATCTCCGGACCCCAGATGGGCATCTTCTTCCACGCCGACGCCGCCGACACCATGCTGTGGCATATGCGCGGGACCAAGACGATGCTGATCTACCCCGCCACCGACGCCTTCATCACCGAACGGGCCATGGAGGCGATCCTGCTGAAGGAGACCCTGTCCGACGCCCCCTATGACGCGGCGATGGACGCGGCGGCGGAGCGAGTGGTGTTCCAGCCCGGCGACGCCGCCGCGTGGCCCTTGCATGGTCCGCACCGGGTGGTGAACGGAGACAATCTGAACGTCTCGGTCTCGGTGGAATACACCACGCCGCAGTCGGCGCGCACCAACGGCGCCCTCTACACCAAGGGCTGGCTGCGTCGCCGCCTAGGACTCGACCTCGGTTCGTCGCGCGCCACAGCCGACGCGCTGAAGCCGCTCTACTGGTCCGCTTCCAAGCCGCTGCGCTTCGTCGAGAGCTTCCGCAAGACGGTGGAGAAGTCGCACCCCCGCTGTTTCGACGTGGACCTTGCCGAACCCGACAACATTCGCTGGCGCGAGGGTCACGGCCCGGCGCCGGTCATGCTGGCGGCGGAATAGACGCCTCGTCCGGATAGAGCCCGCAGGCGGCGTGGAACCGCTGGACCATCCACGCCGGCGGCTCGGCGGGCGGCGCGGATTCCCCCCGGCGCGGCGCGGCGCGGGCGATCCGGACGGTCTCGCCCCGCGCCTCGATGCGGCATCCGCGGAGCGTCGCCACCCCACCCGCCGCGATCACCGCCATGAGCCGTTCAAGCTCCGCGCCTCGCGGCGGCAGGGTGCGGCCGGACACGCAGAGGAGCAGGGCGGCCAGTGCGGGTTTTGGCAGGGTGCAAGGCGCCGTGACATCCCCCGCCGCGATCGCGACCTTTCCAACCTCTTCCCCGCTCATCCCCGCCGAAGCGGGACTCCAGGGTTCGGCGGTTGATCGGGTATCTAAGCTCGACAGGGCTCGCCGCGCCCGCACGCGCGCGAACCGGCCATCTTCGTTTGCGGGATCGTCGAGCCAGAGCGCCCCCTTGCCCGTGAGATAAGCGCGAAGGTCGTACCGGCCGACCTTGAGCAGGGGTCGCAGCAGGAACACCCCCCGCCCCTCCGGCCACGCCGGCGAGGGAGACCATTCCCGCAGGCGCCCGAGCCCTTGTGCATCGCCTTGGCGCATGAGGTTCCCCTCGGCCACGTCGTCGGCGGTGTGACCCATCAGGACAACCCGTGCACCCGCCTCCCGCGCCGCCTCCGCCAGGAGTGCGTGGCGGGCCGCGCGGGCCTTGGCCTGGAGGCCGGTGGACGGCTTGGGCCCCGCCCAGGTGAGCGTTCGCCAGCCCGCGCCGAGCGCCTCGGCCTTGGCCCCCGCCTCCCTTGTCCAGCCCTTACTTTCCGGGCTCAGCCCGTGATCGAGGGTGAGCGCCAGCACGGGGCGGCCGTGCGTCCGCGCCCACTCCACCGCCAGATGCAGCAAGGCGAGCGAATCGCCACCGCCGGACAGGGCCACGACCACCGGGGACCCGGACAAAGGGTCGAGGCGGCGGTCCAGGGCCTCCGTCACCGCCTTCACCAGGGCGGCTCCCGGCCCGCGGCAAGGTCGAACTCGACGTAGCGCTTCAACAGCTTCACCGCCTCGGCCGGCTCGCCAGGAATCGCCTCCGGGTCGATGGGCGCTCCCACGATCAGGCGAAATGCCTGGCCGCGTTTGTTCAGCAACTCGTGGAACAGGGTGATGTCGCGCAGCTCGCCTGAAAAACGGTCGAACAGGTGGAACAGGGACGACCAAGGCCCCGCCACATGGATGGGAACGAGCGGGGCCGCGAACTTGCGGGCCAGCGACACGGCCGTGGGCGCCCACGGTTCGTCGGTCAGCACCTTGTGGCGTACCCGGGCCAGGCGGCCGGCGGGGAAGGTGACCAGCGCCTGGCCGGCCTCCAGCGCGGCATTGGTGCGCTGCAGGGTCAACCGGGTCGCCTCGCGCGAGCGCTTTGCGGCGCTGAGCTCAACCGGGATCAGGATGTCATCGAAGTGAGGCGCCACGCGGTTGGCGTCGGCATTGGCATAGAACATCAGATCGCGCCGCACGGTCTTCAGGCCATCGTATACCGCCACGCCGTCGGCGATGCCGGTGGGGTGGTTGGAAACGGTGACGATCGCGCCGGTCGCCGGCACGTGCTCCAGCCCCGCAGTCTCTACCCTCAGGGCGAGCAGGTCGGACACATAGTCGATCGCGTCCTGGCCGCTCATCGGGGCGATGGTGTCCGCCATGGCGCGGGCGCGATCATAGCCGAGGAGGGCGTACAGCGGCGGTCGCAGCAGGGGCCAGAAGGCCGATCCGGCCAGCTTGGGCGCCCGCTCGACGATCAGTTCGTCGACGATGTGGGTATTGCCGGCACGAGCCGGCGCCGCGGTCGAGACTTCGGAAACCATGCTGAACCATGCGCAGCCCAGGCCCGGCGCGCAAGGCAGCGCTCAAAACGCCATCAGTTTCCCTGCATGGCGCCGACTATGCTTTTGCGCTTATCTGGCCTTCGACCATCGCCGGAGCCGCTATGCGCCTGACCCATTTGACCGCCTTCGTTCTCGGCGCCTTCGCCCTGTCCACCGCGGCGATGGCCACAGATCCCTATCCGGGCGGCGACCCCGGCGGCATCCACACCATCACCCGGGACAAGAGCAAGATTCTCAAGCTGCTGAACGCGTCGGGCTGGGTCTCGCCACACCTGAAGGGCAAGGCGCTATGGATGATCTCGTTCCGCTCCTGCCCCGACTGCATCCGCTTCGAGAAGGAACAGTTCGACGACCTGCACAAGGCCAATGTCGATACCCGCGTGATCATGGTCGCCCGCCGATCCAAGTCCACCCCGGCCGAGCGCACGGGCGTCGGCGAACTCTGGGCCAAGCGCGACTGGAAGACCTATGCAGACTGGACCTCCATCCCGGTGGACGCCTTCACCGGCGAGGGCATGGCGTCCGGAGACACCGATCCCACGCGCGCCGCGCTGGTGGAGAAGGGACGGACGCTGATCGACGACCTCACCCCGCTATTGGCCGAAAACGGTCTTCCCATGCACTATCCGACCCTGATCTGGCAGGACAGGCAGGGGCGCCTGCGCGGCTGCGCCTGCGAGGAGCGCGAAACCTACAGCTTTTTCCGCAGCGATCTCGGGGTGAAGGACACCGGGGGAAAAGACGGCGCCGCCAAGTCCGGCGTCTGATCGCACGATCCTAGCCGAGGCCCTGTTCCGGCGCGAAGCTGCGCACCTCGCCAACGCGCGCGCGACGGGGCTTCGCGGCGTGGGGAGGCCGCACAGGCGCGATGCGCAGGGTCGGGCGGACCGCGGCGGCGTAACGGGCCACCGCCGTGTCTAGGTTGGGCATCAGCCCGGCGCGGTCGGAGGCCAGCGCCACATCGCCGGGCCGCAGCGCCGCCCAGCCGAAGTCCGCCGCCGGCCGGCCACGCACCAGCGCCGGATCGAGATCGAGGGCCGTGGCGACGATCCTGGCGAAGCCGGACCAGCTTACCCGGCCGCCGTTTGCCAGATGGCGCACGCCGGTCTCGCCGTCGATCACCAGGTCGAGCACCGCCTCGGCCAGGTCCGGCGTATAGGTCGGGCTGATCCACAGGTCGTCAGCGGCGTCGAACGCCGTGCCCCGGCTCAGCGCATCGACCACAGCGTGGGCGAAATTATGCGGGTCGTGCGGGGAGAAGAAGGCCGCGGTACGGATCACCAGGCCTGTGTCCGCGCGGAGGATCGCCTGTTCAGCCATGGCTTTCGACAGGCCGTAGATGTTGAGCGGAGAGGGGGCGTCGCCCTCCATATAAGGCGCGCCCTTGATGCCGTCGAAGACGAGGTCGGAAGAGAAGCCGGTCAGCGGCACGCCCCGCGCCGCGCAGGCGGCGGCCAGTCGCTCGACGCCGAAGGTGTTGGCCTCCAGACAGGTGGCGGCCTCCCTCTCCGCATCGTCCACGCGCACGAAGCCGGCGGCGTTGATCACGGCCCAAGGCTGAATCTCGTCCAGTGCTTGCTGGATCGAGCGTTCCGACGCCAGGTCGAGCTCGCGGCGGCAGGTGAGGGCGTAGGCCAGGCCCCGGTGTTCGCAGGCGCGGGCGAGTTGGCCGCCAAGCGACCCGGTGGCGCCGGTGATCAGGATCGGACGTTCGGTGCTCCGCTCCGGCCCCCGCCGGCGCGGCGCCGGGCGGGGATCGAGCCACACGGGTTCATAGGCATAGCGGATATCGCGCTCCCACCAGCCCGGCGCGTTCACCGCGGGATGGCTGGGCGCCTCGCCCGCCGCCAGCTCGCGGCACAGTGTGACCATCGCCGTTTCGCGCACCACGCCGCCGCGCACGTCATAGACGCCGCACTCATAGTGGCCGCCATCGCGGGTGAGCAGGCTATTCCAGTCGATGGAGCCGAGCAGGCTCCACGCCGTCACCGCCTCGACCCTGACCCCGCGGGCGTTCAGCCGCTCCGCCGCGCGCCAGCTCTGCGCCAACCAGCGCATCTGGTCCTCGCGGGTGCAGCCGTTGTGGCACTCGGTGACCGCAAGCGGCAGGCGATAGCGGTCCCACGCCATCTCCAGCAGGCGCTCCAGCCCCATGGGGCCGGGCGCCGCCACGCGCACCGCCTCCACATCGGCATAGGGTTCGCGCTCGTTGCCGCCCCAGGTGTGGCGGGGATAGCGCTCGATCCGCTGGTCGAGGAACCGCTCGGAAGACAGATAGTGGTTCACTCCGATCACGTCGGGCGGACAAGGATCGTCCAGGATGGCGCGCATCCGGTCGCCGAGGCCGAGACCCTCGATGTGACGCGCCATCACCCCGCCGGGATCGCGCCGGCCGGTGAGCAGGTCCCACGCCAGCCAGCGCCGGGCGTTGTCGTGCTCGGCCTGATGCGCGAGGTGCGGCGTTGAGAAGACGTGGCCCACATCCTCGGTCTGGATCAGGCGGGCGGCGGGATTGACCGCGCGGATCGCCTTCATCGACAGCCGGACGGCGTCGATCTGGTTCAGCAAGGCCGCGTAAAAGGCGCCCTCGTTCCTGGCATGGGGATACCAGTGTCCGTAGAGGGCGGAGAACCGGGCGGTGGTGAGCGGCTCGTTCACCGGCGTCCAGTCCGTGATCCACGGATAGCGCTCGGCCGCCGCACGGGCGTGGCGCGCCAGCCCGGTGGCGAAGCCGTCGTCGAGCAGATGGGTATAGCGTGGACCGGAACCGTGGTGGACCAGCCCGGCGATTGGCCGCATCCCCAGCCGCCGGATTTCCGTCAATCGCTCATCGGTCCAGCGCCAGTCCGACCGATCGGGAGCCTCGGGTGAAACCCGCTCCCACAGCACCGGATAGCGCAATGCCTTGGTCCCGAGCGAGGCGAAGCGAGCCAGATCGTCGAGCCGATCCTGATGGCCGGTGCGGACGGTCTGGTCGAAAAAGCGGTCGTGCACCCGGTTCACCGTGCACTCATGGCCGCCCCAGAGCTCAAGGGTGGGCTCGCCCGGCGAGGCGTCGGTGGATGTCATGGCGATGAGCAGCCCTTCAAACTCGCATCCGAAACGGCCGAGCTGGCGAATCAGTTGCGCCGCCCTAGAGCCAGCCCCGCTCGCGGATCGCCGCCATGAAGCCTCGGCTGACCGGCGCCTCCACTCCGCCCGGCAAGACCAGCGTCGCCCGGCCATCGGTCTTGCGCACGTCCTGTACCGCCGCTCTGGCGACCCACCAGGACCGATGAGTCTGAGCGCCCTCGATCCCCTCCAGCTCGGCAATGGCGTCGGAGAGCCGAAGCAGGATCAGGTCGGAGCCGCGGGAGGTATGGAGGCGCAGATAGTGATCCTGCGCCTCCACAGCGTGGAGATCCGCCCCCTTCAGCTTGAACGGCAGGCGCTCCAGAAACCGCGGCGGCGGCGCGCCGACCAGACCCGCGTGCGTTTCCACCGGCCGCCGATGCGCCAAACTGTTCAATAAGGTCATGGCCAGCGAGACGACGAAAACCGGCCCCACATAGTCCGGCAGATCGCCGAAAATCCGCCGGTGCGGGAAAACCCAATGGGTCAACAGATAGATCAGGCCCACCGTCGGCGGCGTCATGGCGACGGCGGTGAAAAGCGCCACGGCGAGGGGCCGCCGGCCATCCGGATCGACGAGCAGCGCCAGGGCGGTGGATAGGGCGATGGCGATCAGGCTGCCGCCGAGGATCGCGGCGATCCAATAGGCCACCCGCAGGCCGATCGGTACTTCGCTCATACCGAAAGGGCCGACCAGTCCGAGGAACAACCCAGCAGCCGCTCCCACGACCAACGCCCTGCCTGAGCCCCTGGACACCACCGAACCGCGCCACCGCCTCAGCCAATTCGCCGCCGGCGAAGCGTGAGCGGCGCCCGGTGGTCGTTGGCGAAACATGCCCGGTCGTTCGTGCATGGCGGCGAGCGGCCCGTGTCTCGGCAAGCTAGGAGCCGGATCGGGTCGGGCCATCGACCCGCCCCCGACCGGAGTTCTGAAATGAAGCCATCGACCGCCACGCTGTCAACCGATCCCGGCCTTCGCGACGATACCCTGCGCGCGGGTTCCACCGAGCGGATCATGCGCACCGCCATTGTGGTCGTGGGGGTGGGAGGGGCGCTGGCCGTCATCATCGCGCTCGGCGGCAAGGCGCGGTTGCACGCACCGAACCTGGCCCTGCTCGCCGTGCAGCCCCGGGTATTGCAACTGCACATCGCCGCGGCGCTGACAGCGTTCGCCATCGGCTGCGTCATGCTGGCAAGGCCCAAGGGCGACGCGCTGCACAAAGGCTTGGGCTGGACCTGGGTGCTGGCGATGATGACCACCGCGCTCTCCACCTTCTTCTTTCCCTGGGTGCTGCGCGGGCGCTTCAGCGTGATCCACGGCCTGTCGGCCTGGGTCGCCATCAGCGTGCCCATGGCGGTTGTGTTCGTCCGTCGTGGCGATATCCGCGCGCACCGCCGAGTGATGACCGGCAACTTCCTCGGTGGTCTCATCATCGCCGGCGCCTTTACCTTTGTGCCGGGGCGGCTGATGTGGCGGATGTTCTTCGGCTGAGGCGGCGGCGACCGCGTGGCTGAGCGTTGCGGGTCGCAAGGCGCCCCTCTATAAGCCGGACGACTTTTGAAACTCCGGCACGCGGGACGCCCCATGAACATCCACGAGTACCAGGCCAAGGCCGTCCTGAAGACTTTCGGCGTGCCGGTCTCGCGCGGCGTGGCGGTGTTCAGCCCCGAAGAAGCCAGGAAGGCGGCCGAGGATCTCGGCTCCAGCCTGTTCGTGGTGAAAAGCCAGATCCATGCCGGCGGCCGCGGCAAGGGCAAGTTCGAGGGGCTGGGTCCCGAAGCCAAGGGCGGCGTCCGCCTGTCCAGGACCGCCGACGAGGTGTTCGCCAACGCCAAGGAAATGCTCGGCCGCGTGCTGGTGACCGCCCAGACCGGGCCGCACGGCAAACAGGTCAACCGCCTCTATATCGAGGAGGCGTCGGACATCGAGAAGGAGCTCTATCTCAGCCTGCTGATCGACCGCGAAACCTCGCGCGTCGCCGTGGTGGCCTCCACCGAGGGCGGCATGGATATCGAGGAGGTGGCCCACTCCACCCCCGAGAAGATCATCACCATCCAGATCGACCCCGCCACCGGCGTCTTCCCCCATCACGGCCGCGCCCTGGCCCAGGCGCTGAACCTGAAAGGCGACTTGGCCAAGCAGGCCGGCGTGTTGCTCGGCCAGCTCTACAGGGCCTTCGTCGAGACCGACATGGCCATGCTGGAGATCAACCCCCTGATCATCACCGAAGCCAAGGAAGGCGAGACCCAGCAGCTGCGCGTACTGGACGCCAAGGTGAGCTTCGATTCCAACGCTCTCTACCGCCACAAGGACATCGTCGAACTGCGCGACATCACCGAGGAGGACGAGAAGGAGATCGAAGCCTCCAAGCACGATCTCTCCTACATCACCCTCGACGGCGAGATCGGCTGCATGGTCAACGGCGCGGGCCTGGCCATGGCCACCATGGACATCATCAAGCTGTACGGTTCGGAGCCCGCCAACTTCCTCGACGTGGGCGGCGGCGCCAGCAAGGAAAAGGTGACGGCGGCATTCAAGATCATCACCTCCGACCCCTCGGTGAAAGGCATATTGGTCAACATCTTCGGCGGCATCATGCGTTGCGACATCATCGCCGAGGGCGTGATCGCGGCGGTGAAGGAGGTGGGCCTGAAGGTGCCGCTCGTGGTGCGTCTGGAAGGCACCAACGTACAGCAGGGCAAGGACATCCTGAACAATTCCGGCCTCGCCGTCATCGCCGCCAACGACCTGGCCGACGCCGCCGAGAAGATCGTCAAGGCGGTGAAGGACGCGGCGTAGCCCTCACCTCGGCCGAGCGGCAGGGCTAAGCCCAGGGACCGATGGCCAACGCCTTTGAACGGTGGAATGTATCGCGCCCAGTGGATTGGTCGGTGATGGCGATCGTGCTACCTCTGCGGCCATGAACGCGCCGGCGCCCCAGGTGGATTTCGTCCGCCATCGGTTCACGATTGACGATCTGTGCGCCATGCAGGCAGCAGGCGTAATCGATCCGGACGCGCGGATCGAAGTAATTGAGGGGGAGCTTATCGATATGCCGGAGGAAGGGCCGGAGCACACCGATTATTCTGCCGCGCTCGGCCGTTGGCTCTACAGCTCGCTCAGCCCAGCATACATCGTTGTCCCTGGCTCCACTCTTCGCCTCAGCCCGATCTCCGGTCCCAAGCCCGACTGGTATGTATTTTCTTCCTCCATCGTCACCCGTGACTTGGCAGGCGAGGATGTGCTTCTCGCCATTGAGCAGGCGCACAGTTCGGTCAGCCGCGATCTCGGCTGGAAGGCCGATCTTTATGCCCGCCATGGGGTGCGGGATTATTGGGTCATCGATATCGACAGGCGCGAGTTGCACGTGCACCGTGAGCCCACCGCGGACGGTTACGGCTGTCGCCAGCGGTTCGGCGCCGAGACCAAGGTGGCGGCGCTGCTGATCCCCGGCCTCCTCCTGCGGCTGGATCGGCTGACGCGGGTAGGGGGTTCAGAATAGCCTGCGGCTGAGCGCCGCGCCGGTTCCTGCTCCGCTTGCAAGCCCGGCCCGCGTCAGGCGCCGTGGGGTCATGCGCACCCTTTATCTCGTCCTGATCCTTACCCTCGCCGCTGGCCCCGCGATCGCCGCGGCTCCGGTCAAAAAAACGAAGGGCGGGAACCCGCCGACGGCGCAGCCGGACACGACGCTCGTGGCGCCGGACCCCACCCCGCCGCCGCCCACCTTCCCCGTCACCAGCCGCGCGGTGGAGATGGCGCCCATCGGCGCGTCCTCCAACGCCGCGCACGCTGCCCCGCCCGCGCCGGCCCCTGCAGCGCCTCCGCCCCCTCCTCAGGCGCCGTCCGCATCGCCAGAAGCCCCGGTGGTCGCGCACGCCGAGGTCTGTCTTCGCGCCGAAGCGCCTCGCGCCGCCCGGGCGGAGGCCAGCGTGAAGCTGGCGGTGGACTTGCTGCTGGAAGACCTGTGCGGCGGCGAGGTGGATCGCGCCGCGCTCTATGCTCACAATGTGGAGGCGCTCGGCCGTTTCACGCCGCAGTCGGAGCGCACGGCCGCGGGCCTCTCCGGCGCACGGGTCGATCCCGAAACGGGAGAAATCCTTGACCCGCCCGCCGGCGACGTCAACGGCGCATTGAGCGCCGCCGGCCTGGACCGCGGCGCCATCGACGTGCCGCCGCAAATGCGCAGGTTCGCCGCTGAACTCGTGCTGGCCGCCAAAAGCGACGCGTCCGCCAAGTCGGCCGAGGCTCGAAAGAGCCACTGACCGCTCGACAGCGCCTGTGCCCTATGGCCAAGTCGCAGAAACAGGATCGGGGGAAGCGTATGCGCGGGATATCAACAATCGGCGGCGCGCTCGGCGCCCTGTTTCTCCAGGCGAGCGGTGCGTTCGCGGCCGACCTCTATCCGGTGTTCGACCAATACTGCGTCGCCACCCATGGCGACCGGACCGCCGCGCTCGCCGCCGCCGATGCGGCAGGCTGGATCACCATCAACCCCGCACAGGTTCCGGTTCCGCCCCAGCCCCACTTCAAGCTTGAAGACTATGCGGTGCGGATGAAGATGGCGGGTCAAAGCTTCCAAGTCCTGCTGGTCGGGTCGGGCCACGCCGGCGCCGGCGCCGGCGCGCAGGTGGTCGATCTTCCCGCCCAGTTCTGCATGGCCATGAGCAAGCCGAGCGACGCCGCCGCCATGGCGAAAGCAAAGACCTGGGCCGGCGTCGAGCCGATCGCCAGCGTCGCCGCCAGCAATATGGAGATGTACGCGTTCGAGGAGACGGGCAGCCTCCACAAGGCGCTTATCGCGGCGTCGGATGAGGGTAAGGCCGCACTGGCGGCGGGCCGGGTCTCGCTGGTGCTCACCGCGGCCCCACCCAACGACCTCACCATGCTCGGCTACGTGCGACTAAGGCCGTGAGCGGGGCATTCGACGGCCGGGTACGCAGTTTCCGCCGATAGCCGGTTCCCCCGCCCGCGTTCCTGCGCTATCCGGACGCCGCATCGAAAAAGCGCGCACGAGGCCGGGGCTGCATGTCCATCCTGATCGACAAGAACACCAAGGTCATCTGCCAGGGCATTACCGGCCAGCAGGGCGCCTTCCACACCGAGCAGGCCATCGCCTACGGCACGCACATGGTCGGCGGCGTCACCCCCGGTAAGGGAGGTCAGACGGCCGTGGGCGGAGTTCCGGTGTTCGACAGCGTGCATGAGGCGGTCGCCCGAACCGGCGCCGACGCCTCGGTGATCTATGTGCCGCCGCCCTTCGCCGCCGACTCGATCCTGGAGGCCATCGACGCCGAAGTGGCGCTGATCGTCTGCATCACCGAGGGCATTCCGGTGGAGGATATGGTGAAGGTGAAGCGCTCGCTCGCCGGATCGAAGTCGCGCCTGATCGGGCCGAACTGCCCGGGCGTGCTGACCCCGGGCCAGTGCAAGATCGGCATCATGCCCGGCAACATTTTCTCCAACGGATCGGTGGGCGTGGTCTCGCGTTCCGGCACGCTGACCTATGAGGCGGTGTTCCAGACCACCAACGCCAAGCTCGGCCAGACCACGGCGGTCGGCATCGGCGGGGATCCGGTGAAGGGCACCGAGTTCATCGACATCCTGGAGATGTTCCTGGCCGACGAGGCCACCCAGTCGATCATCATGATCGGCGAGATCGGCGGCAGCGCCGAAGAGGACGCCGCCCAGTTCATCAAGGACGAGGCCAAGCGCGGCCGCAGGAAGCCCATGGCGGGCTTCATCGCCGGCCGTACCGCCCCCCCCGGGCGACGCATGGGCCACGCGGGCGCCATCATTTCGGGCGGCAAGGGCGGCGCCGAGGACAAGATCGCGGCGATGGAGTCGGCGGGGATCAAGGTCTCGCCCTCGCCCGCCGCGCTCGGCGAAACCCTGCTGTCGGTGCTAAAGGGTTAACCGGATAGGATTTGTTCATCGGGCCGGGTGTAACCAGCCGGGCGGACAACCATATTGCTGCAGCGGCTTGCGCCCGCGTCCCTCCTGACCTCGCGCGCCCGATCTGCGCGCTGAGAGTGAGACATGGCGGACGACGCGACTTTCAAAGACCGGTCTGGCAGCGACATGCCGCGCCTGAACGAAGTGATGGCCGAGACCTCCTTCCTCTACGGCGGCAACGCCGATTTCGTCGAGGCGCTGCACGCCAGATACGCCGCCGATCCCCGCCTGGTAGAGCCGTCCTGGCGCGCCTTTTTCGACAGCTTGAAGGAAAGCGGCGACCTGGTTCGGCAAAACGCCGCCGAGCCGGCCTGGACGCCCAAGGCCGTATCGGGTCCACGACCCGACTGGCTGTCCGCGCTGGACGGCCAGTGGGACGTGGCCCGACCCGCCGTCGAGGCCAAGATCGCCAAGACCATAGAAGCCAAGACCCCGGACGCCACGCCCGAAGCGGTCCGCGCGGCCACCCTCGATAGCGTGCGGGCGATCATGCTGATCCGCGCCTATCGCATCCGCGGCCACCTGCAGGCCAATCTGGACCCCCTCGGCATCGAGCCCAAGAAGGACAACGCCGAACTCGATCCCGCCAGCTACGGCTTTTCCGACAGCGACTACGACCGGCCGATCTTCCTCGACTTCGTGCTCGGCCTCGAGACCGCGACGCTGCGCCAGATCCTGGAAATCGTGAGGCGCACCTACTGCGGCAATGTGGGCGTGCAATACATGCACATCTCCGATCCGATGGAGAAGGCGTGGATCCAGGAGCGCATCGAGGGCAAGGACAAGGAAATAAGCTTCACCAGGGAGGGCAAGATCGCCATCCTGAAGAAGCTGATCGAGGCGGAGGGCTTCGAGAAGTTCCTGCACAAGCGCTTCCCCGGCACCAAGCGTTTCGGCCTCGACGGCGGGGAGGCCATGGTTCCGGCGCTGGAGCAGGTGATCAAGCGCGGCGGCGCGCTGGGCGTCGATGAGATCGTCATCGGTATGCCGCATCGCGGGCGTTTGAACGTGTTGGCGGCGGTGATGGGCAAGCCCTATCATGTGATCTTCCACGAGTTTCAGGGCGGCTCGTCCCTGCCTTCCGACATCGAGGGGTCGGGCGATGTGAAATATCACCTCGGCGCCTCGTCGGAGCGGGAGTTCGACGGGGCCAGGGTGCACCTGTCGCTTACGGCCAATCCCTCGCACCTCGAAATCGTCAATCCGGTGGTGATCGGCAAGGCGCGCGCCAAGCAGACCTTCGACGAGCGGGAGATGGAGCCGGGGGCGTTCAACCGCGAGCGCGTGCTGCCGCTGTTGCTGCACGGCGATGCGGCCTTCGCCGGTCAGGGCGTGGTGGCCGAGTGCTTCGCCCTGTCCGAACTCAAGGGCTACATGACGGGCGGCACGATCCACTTCATCGTCAATAACCAGATCGGCTTCACCACGGCGCCCCGCTTCTCGCGCTCCTCGCCCTATCCCTCGGACGTGGCGCTGATGGTCCAGGCGCCGATCTTCCACTGCAACGGCGACGATCCGGAATCGGTGGTGTTCGCCACCAAGGTCGCCACCGAATACCGCCAGAAGTTCGGCAAGGACGTGGTGGTGGACATGTTCTGCTATCGCCGCTTCGGTCATAACGAGGGCGACGACCCGACCATGACCCAGCCGGTGATGTACGCCACCATCAAGAATCATCCGCCCACCCGCGAACTCTACGCCACGCGGCTGGTGAAGGACGGCGTGGCCACCCAGGCCGAGGCCCAGGGCTGGGTGGACGCGTTCCAGGCCTTTCTCGACAGCGAGTTTGAAGCCGGTAAGGCCTATCACGCCAACAAGGCCGACTGGCTGGACGGCAAGTGGTCCCACCTCGCGCCTCCCGGCGGCGAAACAGCGCCCGGCGACACCGGGGTCGCGACGCAGAAGCTGAAGGATCTCGGCCGGTTGATCACCGCCATTCCCGAGCGGGTCGATGCCCACAAGACTGTGGCCCGGGTGATCGAGGGCCGCCGCCACGCCTATGAGACCGGCGAAGGGCTTGACTGGGGCGCGGCGGAACACCTGGCTTTCGCCACGCTGCTCGACGAGGGTGTGCCGGTGCGCCTGTCGGGTCAGGACAGCGTGCGCGGCACCTTCTCCCACCGCCACTCGGCCCTGGTCGATCAGAAGACCGAGGATCGCTACATCCCGCTGCAGAATCTGCGCGCCGGGCAGGCCCAGTACGAGGTGATCGACTCGGCCCTGTCCGAGGAGGCGGTGCTGGGCTTCGAGTACGGCTATTCCCTGGCCGACCCCAATACGCTGGTGATGTGGGAAGCCCAGTTCGGCGACTTCGCCAACGGCGCCCAGGTGGTTGTCGACCAGTTCATCTCGTCGGGCCAGGCCAAGTGGCTGCGCATGTCGGGCCTGACCCTGCTGTTGCCGCATGGCTATGAGGGCCAGGGACCGGAGCATTCCTCCGCCCGGCTGGAGCGCTATCTGCAGGCGTGCGCGGAAGACAATATGCAGGTGGCCAACTGCTCCACTCCGGCCAACTATTTCCACATCCTGCGCCGGCAGATGCACCGGCCGTTCCGCAAGCCCCTGGTGCTGATGACGCCCAAATCCCTGCTCCGCCACAAGAAGGCGGTGTCCAGGCTGGCGGACATGGCGGAAGGCTCCACCTTCCACCGCATCCTGCACGACGATGCCCAGTCGACCCCGGAGAAGACCACCGTCGCGCTGAAGCCGGACGCGGAGATCAAGCGCGTGGTGCTGTGTTCGGGCAAGGTCTATTACGACCTGCTGGATGCGCGCGAGAAGGCCGATGACGGCAAGGGCCGCGACGACATCTACCTGATGCGGCTGGAGCAGTTCTATCCCTGGCCGATGCAGTCGCTCCGCAAGGAGCTCGCCCGCTTCCCCAAGGCCGAGCTGGTCTGGTGCCAGGAAGAACCCAAGAACATGGGGGGGTGGAGCTTCGTCGATCCGTGGCTGGAGCTGACGCTGGAGCGTACCGATAACGCGGCCAAGCGGGCGCGCTATGTGGGCCGGCCAGCCTCCGCCTCGCCGGCTGCGGGCCTGATGAGCCGCCACCTGAAAGAACTCAAGGCCTTCACCGATGAGGCCCTGGCCTGATCGCACGCCGATCAGACCGCAAGAACCGCTGGAGAGACCGAGACCTATGGCCGACATCGTCACCCCCCCGCTAGGCGAATCCGTTAGCGAAGCCACCATCGCCAAGTGGACGAAGAAGGCCGGCGACGCCGTGAAGAAGGACGAGCTGCTGCTCGAACTTGAAACCGACAAGGTCTCGCTGGAAGTGGTGGCGCCCGCCGACGGCGTGCTGAGCATCGATGCCGCCGAGGGCGCCACGGTGACGCCCGGCCAGAAGCTGGGCTCGGTCGGCGGCGAGGGCGCTCAACCTGCCCCGACGCCGCCTGCGGCGGCTGCCCCCGCGCCCAAGGTCGAAGCGCCAAAACCTGCCGCTGCCCCAGAGCCTGAAGCGCCGAAACCGGCTCCCGCGCCCGCAGCGGAGGCGCCAAGGCCTGCGCCCACCGCATCGACGCCGGACCAGCCGCTGGCCCCATCGGTACAGCGCATCGTCACCGAGAACAGGCTCGACCCGGCCGCCATCCCCGCCACCGGCAAGGACGGCCGCATTACCAAGGGCGACGCCCTGGCCGCGCTGGAAGCCACGCCGACCGCCACGACCCAGCCGGCCGCCGCGCCGCCGCCCAACGCCTCGCCCGTCGCCTTGGGCGATCGAGAGGAACGGGTGCGCATGACGCGCCTGCGCCAGACCATCGCCAAGCGGCTGAAGGATGCGCAGAACACCGCCGCCATGCTGACCACCTTCAACGAGGTGGACATGACGGCCGTGATGGCGCTGCGCAACCAATACAAGGACGCTTTCGAGAAGCGCCACGGTGTGAAGCTCGGCTTCATGTCCTTCTTCGTGAAGGCCTGCATCGCGGCGCTGAAGGACGTGCCGGCGGTGAACGCCGAGATCGACGGTCAGGACCTCGTCTACAAGAACCACTACGACATCGGCATCGCCGTCGGCACCGACAAGGGTCTGGTGGTGCCGGTGGTGCGCGACGCCGACGCCCTGTCGCTGGCCGGGGTCGAGAAGGCTATCGGCGAGATGGGCAAGAAGGCCCGCGACGGTCACCTCGCCATCGAGGACATGCAGGGCGGCACCTTCTCCATCACCAATGGCGGCATCTATGGCTCGCTGATGTCGACGCCGATTCTCAACCCGCCGCAGTCGGGAATCCTGGGGATGCACGCCATCAAGGACCGCCCCATGGCGGTAGGCGGCGAGATCAAGATCCGGCCGATGATGTACCTGGCGCTGAGCTACGACCACCGCGTCGTGGACGGCGCCGGCGCCGTCACCTTTCTGGTGAAGGTGAAGGAGCATATCGAGGAGCCCACGCGTCTGCTGATGGACCTCTGATCGGTTGAGACCGGCGATCCGGCCTTGATCCCGCACCGGCGATGACTAGGTTGCGCGCGCCGACCTCCGAGCGCGTCAGGCAACGATGTGGGCGGCCCGGTCGCCCGGCGCGCTCGAATAAACGAAAGCGCTCCCATGGCTGACGCCGCCCCCGCAACCGACGCTTACGACGTGGTGATCATCGGCGGCGGCCCCGGCGGCTACAACGCCGCCATCCGCGCCGGCCAACTGGGCCTGAGGGTCGCCTGCCTGGAGATGCGCAAGACCCTCGGCGGCACCTGCCTGAACGTGGGCTGCATCCCCTCCAAGGCGCTGCTGCACGCCTCCGAAATGTTCGACGCGGCCGGCAAGGATTTCGCCGCCCTCGGCATCAAAGTGACGCCCGAGCTCGACCTGCCGCAGATGCACAAGCAGAAGGACGAGTCGGTTACGGCCCTGACCAAGGGCGTCGAGTTCCTGTTCAAGAAGAACAAGGTGGAGTGGATCAAGGGCGCGGGCCGAATCACCGCTCCGGGTCAGGTTTCGGTGAAGGGCGAGGACGACGCCGAGCGTACCCTGACCACCCGGAACATCGTCATCGCCACCGGCTCCGAACCGTCGAAGCTGCCCGGCGTGGAGGTGGATCAGAAGCGCATCGTCGATTCCACCGGCGCGCTCACCCTCTCGCCCGTACCCAAGCGACTGGTGGTGATCGGCGCCGGCATCATCGGGCTGGAGCTGGGCTCGGTGTGGCGCCGCCTGGGCGCCGAGGTCGAGGTGGTGGAGTTCCTGGACCGCACCATTCCCGGCGCCGACGCCGAAGTCGCCACCGCCTTCCAGCGCGCCCTGACCAAGCAGGGGGTGAAATTCCGCCTCTCCACCAAGGTCACCGGGGCCAAGACCGCCAAGGACGGCGTGGTGCTGACCATCGAGCCCGTCGCCGGCGGCCCGGCCGAGGCGCTCACCGCCGACGTGGTGCTGGTGGCGGTGGGCCGCCGCCCGTTCACCGAGGGCCTCGGCCTCGACACCCTGGGCGTGAAGACCGACGCGCGCGGCTTCATCGAGACTGACCACTTCAAGACCAGTGTGGAGGGCGTGTGGGCCATCGGCGACTGCACCCACGGCCCCATGCTGGCGCACAAGGCCGAGGACGAGGCGGTGGCCTGTATCGAGCTGATCGCCGGCAAGGCCGGGCATGTGAACTACGACGTCATTCCCGGCGTCATCTATACCGCGCCCGAAGTGGCCTGGGTCGGCAAGACCGAAGAGGAGCTGAAGACGGCCGGCGTGGCCTACAAGGTGGGCAAGTTCCCCTTCACCGCCAATTCCCGCGCCAAGGTGAACCATGAGGCCGAGGGCTTCGTGAAGGTGCTGGCCGACGCCAGGACCGACCGCGTGCTGGGCGTGCACATGATCGGCCCCACCGTCAGCGAGATGATCGGCGAATACTGCGTGGCCATGGAGTTCGCCGCCGCCTCGGAAGACATCGCCCGCACCTGTCACCCCCACCCCACCAAGTCCGAGGCCCTTCGCCAGGCGGCGATGGGCGTCGAGGGCTGGACCATGCAGGCCTAGTCCTTTTTATCCGCGGTGATGGGGATGCCAGATTGTTCGCCGCCGACAGACGCCCCGGTCATCCGGGTCATCGCCATGCCGGCCGATACCAACCCGGCGGGCGACATCTTCGGCGGCTGGCTGATGAGCTGGATGGACCTTTCCGCCGGCACGGTGGCGGCGCGGCGCTGTCACGGCCGGGCGGCGACGGTGGCGGCGGACGCGCTGACCTTCCTCACCCCGGTCCTGGTGGGCGACGAGGTGAGCGTCTACGCCAACCTGATCGGCGAAGGCCGCACCTCGATGAAGATCCATGTGGAGGCTTGGCGCCGCGCCCGCGAGAACGAGGAAACGGAGAAGGTGACCGAGGCCACCATCACCTACGTCGCCATCGGCGAGGACCGCCGCCCCCGCCCCCTCCCGCCGCTCGGCCAGACGTGATATCCTTACCCGTATACCGGGAAGGAGTTCGTCATGATCGCCTTGGTCACCGTTCTCAGCCTGGCCGCTGCGCCGGCAGCGCTCGTCAATCCTGACCCCAACGCCGGTCATGAGGCCATTTCAAAAGGACCGCCGGCGTGTCGTTCCAACCTGTTGAAAGCCGGTCATGACGGGACCGCCATATTCCGCAGACTCGCCGACTTACCGGACGCCAACCTGGAGGTTGCGGTCTTGCGTCTCGTGGGCGACTGCCAGGCGCCGCTGATCGTCAGCTACAAGGTCAGCCGTTAGGGGAAGTTCGGCGTGGGGTGCAGGTGCGCCACCTTCGCCCCGGTCCGTTCGCGGATCAGGTCGGCGACCATGGCGCGGTGGCAGCCGCGCCAGTCGGCCTCGTAGCACATCAGGCAGACCCGCCTTTCCCGGCTGAGCCGCACCGCCTGTTCGAGCGCCGCCTGCGCCGCGTCGGTCTTCATATGCATGGCGAAGATCGCCCGCATCTCTTCGATCCGGCCAGCCCGCGCGGCGATGCGGCCGTCCTTGGGCGTGCCGAGATCGCGCAGGTGGCGATAGGCGATCTCCTCCGCCTCCAGCGAGGCGCCGAGCAGCGTCTTGGAGAACCCCGCCTTGCGCGAGGCCGCCACGGCCCGCACGTCGAGCAGCAATTCGACGCCGCCCGCCCGCAGCCCTTCGATCACCCGCGGCAGGGTGGAGGCCTCGTAGCCTATGGTGGCGAGCGGCGGGGTCATGGGTCGACGGGCCCGCTATCGCAATCGAGCGATCAGGGCCGTGGTGGACGGGTCATGTCCTTGCGCGCCGCCCCCCTCAAGCTCCTCCAACACCCGGCTGGCCAGCGACTTGCCGAGCTCGACCCCCCACTGGTCGAAGCTGTTGATGTCCCACAGCACCCCTTCCACCAGCACCTTGTGCTCATACAGGGCGATCAGCGCGCCGAGGCTCTGCGGCGTCAGGCGGTCCAGCAGGATGGTGGTCGAGGGCCGGTCGCCGGGGAAGGCGCGCTGGGGGGCCAGCCTGTCGATCTCCGCCGCGCCCATGCCCTTGGCTGTCAGTTCCAGCCGCACGTCCGCCTCGCTGCGCCCCACCAGCAGCGCCTCGGCCTGGGCGATGACGTTGGAGAGCAGCTTGCGATGCAGGTCCGCGGGGCCCTCGTCCTGCCTGGCCACGGCAATGAACTCCAGCGGAACCACGTCGGTCCCCTGATGCAGCATCTGGAAGAAGGCGTGCTGGCCGTTGGTGCCCGCATCGCCGAACACCACCGGCGCGGTGGCGCGCAGCGCAGGCCGTCCATCGCGGCGGACCCGCTTGCCGTTGGACTCCATCTCCAGCTGCTGCAGGAAGGCCGGCAGCAGGCTCAGCCGCCGGGCATAGGGCACGACGGCGCGGGCGCATCGACCCAGACCGTCGCGGTTCATCACCTGGGCCAGGGCCAGCAGCACCGGGGCGTTCCGCTCCAGCGGCGCCGCCAGGAAGTGCGCGTCCATGGCCGTCGCGCCCTCGAGGAATCCCGCGAACGCCTCCCAGCCCAGCGCGATGGCGCAGGACAGGCCCACCGCCGACCAGACCGAGAACCGTCCGCCAACCCAGTCCCAGAAGGCGAACACCCGGTCCGCCTCCACTCCGAACGCCGCCGCCCGGTCCGGCGCGGCGGAAACGGCGGCGAAATGCCGGCGCGCGCCCTCCTCGCCCAGCGTCGCCCGCAGCCAGTCGCGCGCCACCGTGACGTTGGCCAGAGTCTCCTGGGTGGTGAAGGTCTTGGACACGGCGACCACCAGGGTCGTCGCCGGATCGAGGCCGTGCAGGGCGGCCGTGATCTCCGCCCCGTCCACATTGGCGGCGAAGCGGAGCTGGATCGGCGCATCGAGGGGGCGCAGCGCCTCCCACACCAGCCGCGGGCCGAGGTCCGAGCCGCCGATGCCGATATGGACGACGGCGGCGAAGCGTTCTCCGGTGGCGCCGCCGATGGCGCCCGACCGCACACCGTCCGCCAGCGTCTTCATCCGCGCCAGCGTAGCGCGCACTTCCTCCGATACAGGCTGGCCCACCGCCTTGAAGTCGCCGTCCGGAGCGCGCAGCGCCGGGTGCAGCACGGCGCGATGCTCGGACGTATTGACCGCCTCGCCCGCGAACAGGGCCGCGCGGCGCGCCTCCACCCCCGCGGCCTGCGCCAGCGAGACGCCCGCCGCCAGGCCCTCGGCGGAGAGAGGCTGTTTGGACAGGTCCAGATGCAGCCCGGCCGCCTCCAGGGTCAGGCGCGCCATCCGATCCGGCTCGGCGGCGAACAGGTCGAGGATCGGCGTATGCGAGGCCGCCTCCGCCGCCCGGTCGAAACGCGCCCAGGCGGCGGTCAAGGCTTCGGGTTCGATCTCGCTCACGCACGCGCCTCGTTAAACTTGGTGAAGGGTTTGTTTACCGAACGCGGGTGGAATGGCCAGCGTTCACCGTGTTCTGGAGCTCGCCATGTCCTGCGACGCCGCCGCCCTGTCCCTTCACCTCTGGCTGGCTAGCTTCCGCGCCGCGCCGGACGCCGAAGCCCACCGCCTGCTGCACCTCGCCTCGGCCGTCGCCACACCCGGTTCGCTGGCGCGCGAGCCGCTCTATGCGGATATCGTCGCCCGCGCCGCGGCATTGAAGAAGGAGGTCGACGCCTTTCGCAGGGCGGGCGGCGCAACACCCGACTTCGACCGTTTCAGAGACAAGGTTGAAGCGCTGTCGGCGCTGGACATGAGGGGCCACCTCGACCTCGCCCAGCGCGGCACTGACGGCGATCTGAAATGCATCCTGAAAGGCATCAGCCAGGACCTGCCGAAGCGGTTGGCCGAACTGGCCTCCGCCACGGGCCCTGCCCGGCAGAAGGCGCTAGCGGACCTGTCCTATCTCTTGAACGACAATGTCGAGGTGATCACCGCCCCGCCCGCCCCGCCGGTCTAGCCGTCCGCCCGCTAAGCCCTCGGCTTGCCGCCGGCCGACGCGGTATTCAGCGCCTCCACCACGCCCCCTTCGGTAAGGATTTGCGGCAGCACCTGCGGCTCGCCGCCCTTGGTGTCGTAGACGAGGTAGAGCGGCACGCCCGCCCGGCCGAGCGCCTTCAGCTGATCGGCGATCTCGGCGTTGCGATTGGTCCAGTCGGCCTTGAGGTAGGCGGTATTGGTGCGTTTGAAGGCGTCGGCCACGCCGCCGGTGGCCAGTGCGGTGCGCTCGTTCACCTGACAGGTGACGCACCAGGCGGCGGTGAAATCCACGAACACCGGCCGGCCTGCGGCGCGCAGGCTATCCACCTTGGCCGGCGACCAGGCTTCGGACGCGATGCCGGAGACGGGCGAGGGTCCACCCGCCGCCGTCGCCGCCTGGGCCGTCATCGCAGCCCCGGAAATCACCAGCGGCACCGCCACCGCGATCCCCGCCAAGGCGCCGAGGCGGGGCAGGAGGGGTTTGGACGCCCGCTGGCTTACCCCGAACAGCCAGGTGGCGAAGGCTGTGAATACCGCGGCAGCGAACAGCAAAGCGAGGCCGTTGGCCCCGGACTGTTGCACGAACACCCAGGCCAGCCAGGCGGCGGAGCCGTACATGGGGAAGGCCAGTGTCTTCTTCAGCGCCTCCATCCAGGCCCCGGGCCTCGGCAGCCGCTTGAACAGGCCGGGCACGAAGGCGACCAGGGTGAACGGCGCGGCGAGGCCCAGACCCAGCGCCACGAACACCGACAGCGCCGCCACCGGCGGCTGGGTAAAGGCCCAGCCGATGGCGCCGGCCATGAACGGCGCGGTGCAGGGGGCGGCGACCACGACGGCCAGCACGCCGGTGAAGAACGATCCGACCAGCCCACCCTGGGCGGCGAGGCCGGAGCCCGCGCCCTGCACCGAAAGCCCGATCTCGAACACGCCGGACAGATTCAGCGCCACGGCCAGCATCAGCAGCGTCAAGACAGCGACCACCTGCGGCGACTGCAGCTGAAAGCCCCAACCCACCGCCTGCCCCGCCTGCTGCGCCAGGATCAGAGCGCCGGCCAGCACCACGAAGGTCAGCACGCAGCCGAACATGAACGCCACCCCCTCGGCCTTGGCCTTCCCCGGACTCTCCACATGGCGGACCAGCGCCGCCGCCTTGATCGACAGCACCGGAAAGACGCACGGCATCAGGTTGAGGATCAGCCCGCCGACGAAGGCGAAGGCCAAGGCGCCCGGCAACCCGCCGACGCCGCCGTCACCGCCCCCCGCCGCCCCGGGCGCCCCCACACCCACATCCGCGCGTTTGGCGGGGGTGGCGGAAATCTCGATCGCCCGGCCCGGACCGAAGGCGAGGATGCCGTCCAGCTTGGCCGGGGCCTTATTGTGGGTGAAGGCGTAGCCGGCCGGAAGCAGGATCGACATGCCCGTGCCGGCCCTGGCGCCGGTCTGCGGCTTCACATGGTCGATCACCGTGCCGTCATACGGATAGAAATAGGCCCCGCGCGGGTCCAGCCCCTTTAGCGCGGCGCCGGCGATGGACAGCTTCACCTGCTGGCCCTTGGGCAGGTAGGCGAAGGTGGCCTTCAGGCCCTGGGGCTTGGGGGCGTTGGCGAGGGTGTCGCCCACCGCCCTGCCGCTCACCGGATCGGGCTGGGGACTGACGCCGGGCGCGCCGACCACGACCGGGATGGTCAGCTTCGCCTGCTCGGGCACGCACACGTCCTTGCAGACCAGCCAGTCCGCCACCGCACTCAGCTGCACCTTGCCCGGCCGGGCGTCGGCGGGGACGGAGATAGCCACCGGCAGATAGACCTGATCGGAGAAGACGTAGTTCATCAGCGGACCGGAGACGAACCGCTCGGGCTCGGGCCAGATGATGTCGCCGGCGCTCCAGCCCGGCGGCAGGGTCCAAGTGAGCGAGGTCGCCTGCCCCGCATCGCCGGGATTGCGCCAATAGGTGTGCCAGCCGGGGATGATCTTCTGGTGGAGGGCCACATAATAGGGCTGCCCGGGGCTCGCTGTGCGGTTCTGCGCCACCAGCTCCGCCTCCACGTGGCTGGTCTTCACCATCGCCGCCTCTGCGGACGTGAAGGAAAGGCCGAACAGGACGGCCAGGGCCGCCACCAGGCTACGGATCATCGCAAGCGTTTCCCAAACGGCCGTCGGACAGGCCGACCGACGCGCCGCAAAATCGTGCGCACAGCCGCGCTTCGCAAGTCAATACGCGCGATGGCTCGACAAAGGCGCCGGCGCCGTGATGATCAAGGCCCCAAAAGCACGGCCGCTTGATGGCCGGGAGGTGCAGGTGCCGGGACGTTTCGACGAGATCGAGGTCGGCCAGGTGGCGTCGCTGGGCGTGACCGCCGTGGACGAGGCGGCGTTGAGGGCCTTCTGCGCCGCCTTCGCCCCCGCCTGGGATGTGGACGGCGGTGCGCCCGACGCCCTCGTCTACGCCCTCTGGGCCAAGCTCGACGGCGAGGCGGCGGCGCAATGGCCGCAGACCAAGCGCCTCGGCGTCGATGCGCTGCGCTTCATGCGCCACCCGCCGGTGGGCGAGCTGTTGCGGGGGCGCATGACCGTCTTCGCCAAGGACCCGGTGGGCGACGACAAAGGCGTGGTGATCGCCCAGCACGACCTGCTGGATGAGGCGGGCCGGCTGGTCTTCTCCTGCCTGACCCGATCGGTGTTCGCTCGCTAGCGACGCTTGCCGGATGGGGCGACCGGCGGCACTGTGCGCCATGCTTCGCCGAACCCTGCTTGCCGCCCTGCTCCTCGCCCTGCCCATTATGGCGGCCGAGAAGACCGACAAGAAGAAGGGTGGCGGCGAGACCTTCCTGCAGCTGCCGACGCTCACCGCCACGGTCCAGCGCGCGGACCGCGGCCGCGGCGTCATGACGGTGGAGGTGGGGGTGGATGTGCCGGACGCGGGACTGCGCAAGCGCGCCCAGGCCTCGATCCCGCTGCTGCGCGACGCCTTCCTGCGCGAGATGCTCGCTTATGCACCCTCGATCGGAGCGGGCGGCGTGCCCAATCCGGACACCATCTCCAGCCAATTGCAGCGCGCCGCCGACCGAACGCTGGGCCACCCCGGCGCGCGGGTGCTGATCGGCTCCATTCTCATCAACTGAATCAGGCTCGCCGGTGTATGGATCACCATATGTTGTGGATAGGGCGGTTTGCCTCACCACATCATGTAGATGGCCTGCTAACCTTATTGCCCGCACCGCAATGGTTTCCGATTCGAAGGCGTGACCGATGGCTTCCCCGATCCTGACCCTGCCGGGCCTTCTGACTCCCAGCCATGCCTACAAGCCGTTCCGCTATCCGTGGGCCTATGACTTCTGGAAGAAGCAGCAGCAGGTCCACTGGATGCCGGAGGAGGTGCCGCTCGGCGAAGACTGCAAGGACTGGGCGACCCGGCTGAACGACAAGGAGCGCAACCTGCTGACGCAGATCTTCCGCTTCTTCACCCAGTCGGACGTGGAGGTGAACGACAACTACATGGAGCGCTACGCGCGCGTCTTCAAACCCACCGAAGTCAAGATGATGCTGAGCGCTTTCAGCAACATGGAGACCATCCACATCGCCGCCTACGCCCTGTTGCTCGAAACTATCGGTATGCCTGAGGCCGAGTTCGGCGCCTTCCTCGAATATGAGGCGATGAAGGCTAAGCACGACTACATGCAGACCTTTGGTGTGGACAACAACGCCGACATCGCCCGCACCCTGGCCATGTTCGGCGCCTTTACCGAGGGGCTGCAACTGTTCGCCAGCTTCGCCATGCTGATGAACTTCCCGCGCTTCAACAAGATGAAGGGCATGGGCCAGATCGTGTCGTGGTCGGTGCGGGACGAGAGCCTGCACTGCGAGGGCATGGTCAAGCTCTACCACGCCTTCGCCAAGGAGACCGGCTGCGTCACCCGATCGGTGGCGGACGACATTATCGAGAACTGCCGCACCGTGGTGGGGCTTGAGGACAAGTTCATCGATCTGGCCTTCGAGGCCGGCGAGGTCCAGGGCATGACGCCGGAGGACATCAAAGGCTATATCCGCTTCATCGCCGACTGGCGCCTGCGCCAGCTCCAGCTTCCCGAAATCTACGGGGTGCGGGAAAACCCGTTGCCCTGGCTGCAATCGATGCTGTCCGGAGTCGAACACGCCAACTTCTTCGAGGCGCGCGCAACCGAATATTCCAAGGCGGCCACCCGCGGACAGTGGCATGGCGGCGAAGGCGTATGGGCCAACTTCGACTCGATGATGACCAAGCGCTCTGAGGTCGCACGGCCTCAGGAATAGGCGGTCAGGGTGTGCTCTTGGTCGCGCCGGCGGTGCGGTTCGCCGCCGCCTGGGCGCCGGTGTCGGCCGTCGGTCGGGCGCTGAAGGCATAGATGCCGATATAGACCAGCGCCAGCAGCACGATCGACACCACCAGCACCGCCAGCATGTGCAACCCGCGGCCGCCCTGCTTGGCCCGCGACTCCGGAATGACCTCGCCGTGGGTCGCCGGGATTTCGGGGGGACCTTGAGAGGAAGATGGGTCGGTCATGGATATTTGCTCCTCACCGACCAACGTCCGCCCGGTTCCCGGCGTTCCCTCCGGACCCATCATGGCGGCTTCGAGAAATTTTCTGACGGACCGCCGGAACTCCATCGCGGGTGCGTTGTTATGTGAGTGCGAGGGCGGCGACGCCCCCCCGACATAGGCCGACACATTCGGCCTGCCGCCCTCGCACCCCCTACCTGCCGGCCGCCGCGAGGCGGCCTTTTTGTTGCATCACGCCGATGACGCGCGCCTGAGCGGCTCAAGCAACGAAGGCGAACCCGCTAAGGGGCGATGTGGACGATGACCTCGGTGCGCCGGCGCAGGGGCTCGGCTCGGCCGCCGGCCCTTGCGCCTGCCTCGCCGATGGCTTCGATATCGAACACCGGCGTCGGCAGCCCGGTCCCCTCCAGCGCATGCGCCACCGTTGTCGCCCGTTGGCGCGACAGGACGAGGTTGCGATGCGCCGGTCCGTCTGCGTCGGCCAGACCCAGGACCTCGATCCTGGCCACCTTGCAGGCCTTGAGGCTCTGTGCGCCTGCGAGAAGCACGGCGCGCGCCGACGCGGTGAGCTGGTCGGAGCCTTTGTCGAAATAGATCGGGAAGCTGAAGTCGGCGCACGATGAAGCGGCGACCGGCGGTATGGCCGCCTTGCGCGAAAGCGGCGGGGAGGCGCACGCCGCGATGGCCAATGCCGTACAAATCACCGTCGCGCTATGTGCAGTCCTGGACATGGGCCCCTCCGTCCGGCGCATCAGCCCTTAGGCGTGCCGTCGTCCCAATAATAGGCCCGTCGCGCCGGATCGTAGAAGTAGTAGCGCTTGCGGCGTTGGTCGAAATACTGCCGCCGGTCGAGGTTGCTTCGCGGCGCTACCTGCTCGGCCAGTGGGGGGCCGCTCACTGCCTGTGGCGTCAACGCCCCGCGGCGCGCTGGACCCGCCGTCGATGCGCAGCCCGCGATGGTCAGCGCCAATCCCGCCAACGCCAGGTTCCGCCAACGACGCATCGGTGATTCCCTGTCCTGTCCGTCGTGCAACGTGGCCGCAAAGACACGGTTCCCGTCAAGCCGCACAGAGGCGGAACGCCCGCTGGGGCCGTTCGTTTGCCCCCTGCTGGTCACGAATCGACCGACCGGCGAAAAGGCGCCCATGGCCGACGACGTGAGACCGACGACCTGGCCGGGCGGCCCCGCTCCGACGACGATCGCGGTGACGACCCGGGTGCGCCGGGTCGAGGCGGTGGTGAATCCGCTCTCGGGCAGTGTGGGGCCCGGCGCCGCCGAGGCCCTGGAGGCGCTGTTGGCGGAGCACGGCCTGGCGGCGCGCGTGTGCGAGGCCACCGCCCGTGACCTGGCGGTGGCGGTGCGCACGGCGGTGGACGCCGCGCCCGACGTGGTGATCGTGCTGGCCGGCGACGGGACGGCCGCCATGGCGGCGCGCCGCGCCGGTGCGGACGGTCCGCTGATCGCCCCGCTGCCGGGCGGCACCATGAACATGTTGCCGCACGCTCTCTACGGCGTGGTGGACTGGCGTGAGGCGCTGAACCGCGCGCTGGCCGACGGCGAGACCCGGCCGGTTTCCGGCGGCGAGGTGGAGGGCCACACCTTCTTCGTCGCCGCCATCCTGGGCGCCCCGGCCTTATGGGCGCGGGCGCGTGAGGCGATGCGCAAGGGCCGCATGGACCTCGCGCTGGCCCGGGCCCGCACCGCGGTCGGCCGCGCCTTCACCGGGGCCCTGCACTACAATCTCGACGGTGGAACCGAAGGAGAGGCCGAGGCCCTGAGCCTGGTCTGCCCATTGATCTCACGGCGCCTCAAGGACGAAGTGGCGCTGGAGGCGGCGGCGCTGGACCCAAAGGGGGCGGCGGAGGTGTTCCGCCTCGGTTTCAACGCCCTGACGTCGGATTGGCGCAACGACCCAGCGGTCGCCGTGAAACCTTCGACCTCGGCCAAGGCGTGGGCGCGCGGCGCCATTCCGGCGACCCTTGACGGGGAACCCATTCGCTTGCCTAAGTCCGTCGAAGTGAAGTTCGTCCCTGTCGCCTTTCGCGCCCTCGCCCCGGCCAGCCCACCCGCCTGATGGCTCGCGTCATCCAGCTCAGCGACATCCACTTCGGGGGTGAGAACGGCGCCGCGACCGAAGCGGCGTTGCAGTATGCGCTGGATTGGAAGCCGGACCTGACCCTGGTCACCGGCGACATCACCCTGAACGGGTTGCCGCGGGAGTTCGCGGCGGCGAAGGGCTGGCTGGACCGGCTGCCCAAGCCCTGGCTGTGCACGCCCGGCAATCACGACACGCCTTACTGGAACCTGGTGCTGCGCGCCGCCATCCCCTTCGCGCGATACCGCCGCTATGTGGGGCCGGCGTTCGGCGAGCAGGCGGCGGTGTCAGACCTTCTCGCCCAGACCCTCACCACGGCCCGGGGCGCCCAGCCGCGGCTGGACTGGTCAAAGGGGGCGATCAATCTGGAGGCCTGCCACAGGGCCGTGGCGCAGATGGCGTCCGGCCCCGCTAACGCCCTGCGCATCGTCGCCTGCCACCATCCGCTGATCGAGGCGATCGGCGTGCCGGTGACGGGCGGCGTGCACCGGGGCGCCGAGGCGGCGGCTATCCTGGCGGAGGGCGGCGTCGATGCGATCCTGACCGGCCATGTGCACAACCCGTTCGCCGTGCCGTTGGCCTGCGCCGACGGCAAGACCTACGCCATCGGCGCGGGCACCCTGTCGCAGCGGGTGCGCGGCACGCCGCCGAGCTTCAACCAGCTCTGCACCTCGGAGGACACGCTCACCGTGGAGGCTATGGGCTGGACCGGTTCTCATTTTGAACCCTACCGCACCTGGGCCCTTCCGCGCCGCCGACAGTGAAGTGGCCCGGAGGCAATGAAACGGCGCGTGACCTCACCGAGGACGCGCCGCTCATCGTTTCATCCTTGGGTCACACGCGCCGCGCGCCGCCGCGGAACATGTGCGCGATCAGCGAGATCACGAACAGCACCACGAAGATCAGCGCCAGGACCTTGGCGATGCCCGCCGCCGCGCCGGCTATGCCGACGAAGCCGAGCGCGCCCGCGATCAGCGCCACCACGAAGAAGATCAGCGCCCACTGTAACATCGTTCATCTCCGCGACGCGGGCCCCGGGACCGGCCTTGCGACATGACGGTTTAATCGGTGAAAGCCGCGGCCGACGCCGCGTCCCGCAAGATGTTCCCGTTGCTTATCAAACGCTTGAGCGGCCCAACTGTTCCGCTTGCAGGGGGTCAGGCCGCGCGCTGCTGCGGCCCGGGGTAGCGATAGCCCTGGCCCCCACTCCTGGCCGCCTCGAACTGCTGCGCGGCGAAGGTCCAGTTCGTCACCTTGTCGAACCAGCCCTTGAGGAAGCCTTCGCGGTCCTGCTGGTAATCCAGATAATAGGCGTGCTCCCACACGTCGGCCACGAGCAAGGGCGTGACACCGTCGCGGTCGGCCACCGTGTCCGCATCGTGGGTGGAAAGGATTTTGAGCTGATCGCCCTCGGCGACGAGCCAGGCCCAGCCCGAGGCGAAGTGCCCAACCCCTTCGGTGACGAAGGCGGACTTCAACCCGTCCAGATCGCCGAAGGCCTGTGCGATCGCGGCGGCCAGCGCCCCCTCCGCCTTGCCGCCGTCCGGTGACATGCACGCCCAGAAGAAGGCGTGGTTCCAGGCCTGCGCCGCGTTGTTGAACAGCTTGGCCGCCTTCTGCTCGCGCGCGCTGGCGATTACATCCTCAAGGCTCGACGCGCCGTATTCGGCATTGTCCTTCAGCAGGCCGTTCAGGGTGTCCACATACTTGGCGTGATGCTTGTCGTGGTGATGGTGCATCGTGCGGTCCGACAGGGTCGGCTGCAGCGCGTCATAGGCGTAGGGCAGGTCGGGGAGGGTAAACACGGCCGGATCCTTTCAAGCTGGGCGTCGGACAGGCTCGCACTCCGGGGAGGGCGAAACAGGCCGACGCTTCTCGAAAACGGCTGTGGCTAAGGCCGGTTGCGCGGCGGCGCGGTGAAAGCGCGCAGAACCGCGGTCACGAGTGCGGGATTGGCGAAGGCGGCGACGCCCGCCGCCAAGGCCACGCCCGCGGCGGCAAGGGGGTGACCACGAACGGCGTCCATGGCCTGCTCACCCAAGGTGGGCGGCGGCGTCCTGACCATCTTGCCGCGCTTCGGCAGGGCGGCGCTGTTCCAGGCCGCCAGGGCGGCGATCGCCGCGATCACCGCCGCGAGGCCGAATACGATCGCCCCCGCCCCGGCGGGCGGAACGATCATGCGCAGCAACGTATAGGCGGTGAAGCACAGTGCGACGACGGCGCAGGCCGCCGCCGCCATCACCGCCGCCAAGGCGGCGGCCAAGCCCGTCAGTCGCCTGAGAATCAACGGCGGGATCCGGTGAACAACATGCCGAGCACGAAGCCGATGGCCACCGCCGCGGCGGTGGAGACCAGCGGACGCTCATCCACCTGGCCCTTTACATAGACGCGGGCATTGTCCAGCTGGGCTTCGGCCAGTTCACGAGCCATTTCCAGCTGTTCCTGCGCCAGTTGGCGCGCGGTCTCCAACTGTTCGCTGGCTTGGCTCTTGACGCTGTCGATGCGGTCCGAGGCGGCCTGGCGGGCGCGTTTAGCGACCTCGGGAGCGGCGTCGCGGCCGCTGTCCACGGTCCGCTTGGCGTCACGCGCGGTGACCTTGGCGTCGGCGATGGTGCGCTTGGCGCGCTTCACCACGGGTTCGAGCGGGTCGGTGATATCGGTCATCTGCAAGGCTCCTTGCGCCAGATCGGGCATTCACGCGGTCGCGTAAAGCCAAGCTTATATAATAGAGCGGATCAGGCCGCGGCGCGGCCGATCCCGGGGTGAAAGAACAGGGCCTGGCCGATCGCCGCCTTGACGGTTTCCGGCTGGAACGGCTTGGTGATCAGGAAGGTGGGCTCGGGCCGCTCGCCGGTCAGCAGGCGCTCGGGGAAGGCGGTGATGAAGATCACCGGCACGTCGAAGCGGCCAAGAATATCCTTCACCGCGTCGATTCCCGACGAGCCGTCGGCCAGTTGGATGTCCGCCAGCACCAAACCGGGCCGGTGGCGCGCCACCGCGTCCACCGCTTCGGTGCGGGTGGCGGCGATATCGACCACGCGATGCCCAAGTTCCGTGACGAGCGCCTCGATATCGGCGGCGATGACCGGCTCATCCTCGATGATGAGCACGTCCGTAGCGAGCTCGGCGTCGATCTCCGACTGGGCGGCGGCGATCAACTGTTCGATCTCGGTGGGCGACGCCTCCAGAATCTGCGCCGCCTCGGATGGGTTGAACCCTTCCAGCGCCGTGAGCAGGAAGGCCTGGCGCGATCGCGGCGGGATACGCATGAGCCGGCGGGACGGATCGCGACCCTCGCCCACGTCCTCGGTCGGCTCCAGCTTCGCCCCGGTGCCGCCCCAGATGGTATGGAACACATGGTAAAGGGCTACACGCGGGGTCAGATGCGGAGGCAGGGACGCTTCGCCGGCGGCCAAGGCCTCGAGCGAGGCGCGGACATAGGCGTCGCCGGCGGCCTGATCACCGGTCAGCGCGCGGGCGTAGCGGCGGACGTAAGGCAGGTGCGGCGCAAGGCGATCCAGAAGACCCATTGTTATTCCCGACTTTGGATTGGGGCCGCGGAGGATGTGAACCCTTCCCCGGCGTCCGGCGATAAACGTAGGGGCACGGTCAAGGTTCCTTGGCCACGCGCTCCATTCTGCATATATACGCCGTGATGGAACCCGGATGGAACCCGTCGTGCGGCGTGACGTTGATCACGCGGATAGCAGGGGGCCCGCGAAATGAAGTACGGCGCATGGGGCTGATGACCAACGAAACCGACAAGCCTGGCGGCGCCAATCTGGAAGAGGCCCGTCTCCGCCAGCAAGCGATCGGCGTGAAGCTTCGCCAGATGTTCGACGATGTGGTGAACGAGCCCGTTCCCGACGAGTTCCTCGACATCCTGCGCAAGCACGACGAACGCACCGGTGGATCGAATGGCGGCGCCAATAATGGTTGAGCGTACAGCCATGGACCCGGCGTCCGAAGGGCTTTTCAAACGCGATCTCGTGACCCTCATCCCCCATCTCCGCGCGTTCGCCCGGACGCTTTGCGGTGAGGCGGCGGCGGCCGACGATCTGGCTCAGGATACGGTGATGAAGGCTTGGGACGCCCGTTCCAGCTATCAGATGGGCACTAATATGAAGGCCTGGACCTTCATGATCCTGCGCAACCAGTTCTATTCGGAAAAGCGCCGGTCGTGGCGCCAGACCCAGCTCGACCAGGAAGCGGCGGAGCGGACCCTTGTGGCGATCGACGATCCAGCGTCCCCACTGGCGCTCGACGAACTGCGCCAGGCGTTGACCATGCTGCCCAGCGAACAGCGCGAGGCGCTGATCCTCGTCGGCGCCGGCGGATTCGCCTATGAGGAAGCCGCGGACATCTGCGGCTGCGCTGTGGGCACGGTGAAGAGCCGGGTCAGCCGGGCGCGCCGGGCGCTGCAGGCCATCCTGGAGGACGGCAGCTATGACCGTGATGGCCAGCCGGCCAGCGACGCCATGCGCTCGATCCTGTCCGACGCGGAGCGGTTGAGCCAACCTCGGTGAACGCAGGCCGCCCCTCGGGCCGTCGCGACGCCTTACCCGCCAGACCCGTCCAATGGCGGATGAGCGTGCGGTTTAGGCTGGGGCTGGCCGTCGCCATCGCCCTGTCTCCGATCCTCGTGCTGGGCGCATTCCAGGCGGCGGTGGGCTTCAATCACGACGCGCAGCAGTCCCAGCGCGAATTGACCCAGGCGGCCCTGCGCAGCGCCGCCGGGGCCAAGGCCCGTATGCGCGCGGCCACGGTGCTCCTGGAAAGCTTCTCGCCCGCGACCGTCGGCCTGGAATGCGCGCCCCGCCTCGCCCAATTGCTCGACAAAACGCAGGGCTATGAGAACTTCGTCCGCTTCAACGATCAGGGTCGGGTACAATGCGCCGCGGCCACCGTCCGCCTGACCAATCCCGTCGCCGAACAGCCCTGGTTCAATCGGCTGAAGGCCGGGGAGCCGGTCTCGGTGGCGAGCGCGCCCGAGGGGGTCTATGCCCCCACCCCCTCCCTGCTCGCCGGAATGCGCACGACGAGCCGTGAAAACGAGTTCGGCGGCGCCCTGGTCGCGGTCCTGTCCATCGACAGCCTGCGCCCCGACCTGTCCGACCCGACCTTACCCGCCGGCACGGAGGTGGCGCTGCTGGATCGCGGCGGCCGGATCATCGCCGCCACCAACCACGCTGTCTTTCTGCCGCCGCCGGCCGATTGGCTGAATCGGGCGATGAGCCCGCAAGGCCTGCTCTACAACGCGCGCGGACCGCACGGCCACAGGCGGGTCCAGGCGGTGGCGCCCCTGGTGCGCGACGACCTGTTCGTCGAGCTGTCGGCCCCGGCGGCCGGGATCATCAGTTGGGCGCGGCTGAACGCGCTGTCGAGCGTGATCCTGCCGCTGCTCGCCTGGCTCGCGGCCTGGGCGGCGGTCTGGCTGGTCGCCGACCGGGTGGTGATCCGCTGGCTGAACTATCTCGACCGGATCGCCGCCATCTATGCGCGCGGCCGTTTTTCGGTGCGGCCGGTGCAGGCCGATGGTGCGCCGCAGGAGTTCCGCGCCCTGGCCATGACGCTCGACAGCATGGCCGACGCCATCGTCGCCCGCGACCTGTCGCTGCGCGAGTCCCTCGCCCAGAAGGACACGATGATGCGGGAGATCCATCATCGGGTGAAGAACAACCTGCAGGTCATCACCTCGCTGCTGAACATGCAGCAACGCGCTCTCACCGATCCGGCGGCGCGCGAGGCCATGGGCGACACGCGTCAGCGGATCACCGCCCTGGCGCTGATCTATCGCGCTCTGTACCAGTCGCCTGACCTGCGTTCGGTGGATGTACGCCAGTTCCTCGAGGAACTGGTGGGCCAGCTTTCCGCCGGCGAGGGCGGCCGTCCCTCTCCCATCCGGACGGAACTCGAGGCCGACGACCTGGAGATCGATCCCGACAAACTCCCTCCGCTCGCCCTGTTCGCCGTGGAGGCGGTGAGCAATGCGCGCAAGCACGCCTTCGGCGAGGCGGGCGGCTGCATCCGCGTCCGCTTCACCGTCCGGCCGGAGGAGGTTGTGCTCGATGTCATCGATAACGGGCGTGGTCTCGATGCGGAGACAGCGGCCGGCGGGGTCGGGCGCACCCTGATGAGCGCCTTCGCCCGCCAGCTTCGCGGGCAGATGACGGTGGAGCCGGCGGAGGGCGGCGGATCGCACGTCCGTCTGGCCTTCCCGCCCCCCGCCCCGCCCACCGCTACACCGCAGCCGTTTCAGCTGTCCGTGTCCGGGAACCCGAAAGCTTGAGCGGCGTTTTCAGCTTTGCCATTCAGGGGAGATATCCAATGCGCAAGATCGTTATTCTTCTGGCCGCCACCGCCGCCCTGGCGACCGCCGCCTGCAATACCGTCGCCGGCGCCGGCCGCGACGTGTCGTCCGCCGGTCACGCCGTGACCGATACGGCGAACGACGCCAAACACTGATCGCCACCGTCGGCGATTGAGTTGGACGCCCCGGGGTTCGCTCCGGGGCGTTTTTCTTTTGAGCGAGGCCTCAGCCCCGACAAAGCGATAAGGCTTCGGCGCAGGGCGAACGCGGTCAGTAGGCGCTATCCTGGAACGGCGCGATCACGATGGTCTTCAGCAGGATCTTGACGTCCAGCCATAACGACCAGTTGTCGATATAGTCATTGTCCGCCGCCACGCGGCCGACCATGCCCTCCAGCGAGTGGATCTCACCCCGATAGCCACTGACCTGCGCGAGGCCGGTAATGCCGGGTCGGGCGCGGAAGCGGTGGATATAGGCGGGCACCAGAGCCCCGTAATACTGATCGTGGGCCAGGGCGTGCGGGCGGGGGCCGACCAGCGACATCTCGCCTCGCACCACGTTCCATAGCTGGGGCAGTTCATCGATCGACGAGCGGCGCAGGAACGCCCCCACGCGCGTCACGCGCTTGTCGCCCTTGGAGGCGTGACGGACAGCGTCGCCGTCCTCGGTGACGGTCATGCTGCGGAACTTGAACACCCGCACCGGCAGGCCGTTCAATCCGGTGCGACGCTGGATGAAAAAGACGGGGCCCGGGCTCTCCAGCTTGATAGCGAGGGCCACGACCAGCACCAACGGAAGAATGAAAATGATTACGAGCGTCGCTGTAAAAATATCAAAGGCCCGCTTCAGCTCATTTTCAGCCACACCCGTAACCATCGCCAAGGATGGCAGCGCGGCGATCGGCTCGCGACTGATCTCGCTCATGGCGGCGTCCTCGCTGCGCGCGTGCCCCACGGGCGCCAAGGTCTCGCCCGGAGGCGCTATGATCCCGTCGGCGCTCATGGCCGCCCCAACCCGGGACGGCGAGCGGTCCGTTGCAAGGCTCGCGCCCTGGATCGGCGCGCGCCGCCCCCGGTTTCGGTTGCTGTCGCCGCGCCGAAGGCACAACCGAGCAGAAGTGTGAGCGGCGCCAGCACCGCTATACTCACCGGGGCTGGGCTAGTGACCGCGAGCAAAGCCAGAAAGACCACGCAGCCCACCGCACCGCGATAGAGGGACGCCGACCGTCGGCGGCGGACGGAGGCCTGCGCCAGCGTCCACACTACAAGGCCGAGCGCCATGACCAGTGAGGAGGCCCCGAGAGCCCCGACCTGCTCCAAGGCCGAGAGGTATCCGGAAGAGGTGACGGGCGATGCTGAAAGGGCGGGAAGACTGAGCCGGTCCATCGCCATCAGCCCCACCGCACGGCCCGATCCCGGGCCATAGCCCATCAAGGGCGACGCCCAGACCATACGGGCGTGCACGCCGTTGGAGACGCGTTGCGCCACGCCGCCCGGGTCCCCGACCCCCACGATCAGGAGCGCGGCGATGGCGGCGATCGTCAGGCCGACGAACCCCGAGAGGGCGAGAAGCGGCGCGGGCCGCAGACCCCGTTCGCCGCCCCGCGACAGGTACTCCCACGCCGCGAAGGCCGCCAGCGCACCGAGGACCGCGATGATCGCCCCAAGGCCGCACAGCGCCGACAACACGACGAGCGAGCCTGAGCCCATCGCCATCGCCAGGAAAACATCCGCCCGGTCGCTCAGGGGGAGGGAGCGGCGCCCGCCCTCAAGGACCCGGACGAGGGTGGCCGCGGCCAGGATCACGGTCAGCCCCGCGAACGCGGCCAGAGGCGCGGGCGAAGTGAATTCATGCGTTACCACATTGTGAGCTTCGTAGACGTTTGCAGCAATGCCGGGGACCTGAGCGATCACCAGCAGCCCTTGGAGCATCCGCGTCACCGCGCCGAGGCGGTGGCCCAGAAGAGCCGCCAGAATGAACAGGGCGAGGAAGCCGGAAAGCGTGACGACACCTTGAAGCCCCGCCTCCCGATCGAGAACCGCCGCGCCGGCTTCGAGGGGTAACCAAAGGGGATTGGCGCCCCCCGGCGCCAGCGGCGTCAGGGCCAGGAGGGACAGGACAAGGGCGAGCATCCCCGCGGCGGCCGGCCAGGAGATAAGGCGAAGAACGCGCCGGAGCCGTTCACTTTCAGCAACAATTGTAGCCAGTAAGCCGAAAGAGGCGAAGATCACCAAGGTCAGGCCGCCCGCGGCGCCAGGCAGTCCCGCCAGGATCGCCGGTGTCAAGGCGAGCGCGGCGAGGGCGAACGCCGGTACATACCGCAGCGTGGCGGAAGGGCCGGCGGCTATGGACTGTCCTAGGGTCAGGGTCACGGCACGCCTCCCCATAGGCGCGGGTGTGGGTTCAAAACGCGTAGGTGAGTGTGGCGTAGAGGCGGTTGACGTCGAACTTGGCGCCGGCGCGGGTTCCGGAGGAGTCCTGGTTGTAGTGGCTGTAGGTCAGGTTCAGGGTCACCGCCCGGTTCATCAGGTACCTGGCCCCGACGCTCTCGCCGGTGCGCGTGTCGGAGCGGTCGTAGCTCTGGTAGTCGTCCTTGCCGTAGGTCAGGGCGGCGTTCAGCAGCACGTTGCGCAAGAGTTCGTGGTCGATGCTGGCGGCGAGGTTGGTGGAGGTATAGCCGCCCACATTGGGGATGCCCGCGTCCTCGGGGGTCCTCGCCCCCGAGACCGTCACCGTGGTCAACTGGGTGGGGAACCACTGCACCAGCCCGCTGAACGAGAAGCCGGTGATCCTGGAATAGATCGCGCTGTCGTACTTCTGGTACAGATAGCCCACCCCCACCTCGCCGCGCATCAGGTGGCTGAGGTCGAAATTGGCCCCCACCCGCACGATGACCCCGTTGGAGCTGCGGCTGGCCTCGCCCGGCAGTTCGTCGCGATAGTCGCGCTGGTTGACGATCACCTGGCCGAACACCGAGGTGTCCGGGACCAGGGCGTACTCCGCCTTGCCGGACTCGGTGAACTGGGTGTGGTCGCGGTCGCGCTCGTAGACGAGCCCGCCGCCGAAGGCCGGCACATTGTCGTAGGTGTAGTCGTCGATGCCGAACCGCCCGGAAAGCCGCAGCCGCGGCGTGGCGAAGGTTCCCTCGCCATAGGCCCGCGCCACGTCGTACTGCACCGGCCGGATGGCGAAGCCCGGCGAGGAGGAGGAGGTGCGCGGCTCGGTGTCGCGCTCATAGCTGGCGCCCCCGGCCAGGCCGAGGTCGTGCGACACGTCCACCCGCCCGTCCCCGCCCACCAGATAGTCGGTGGTCTGCTCCTTGCTGTCGCGGGCATAGAGGTCGGTGTTCACATTGGCGAACAGGTTCAGCGCGTTGCGGCTCCAGTTGGAGCGCGCCACCACCGCCGGCTCCAGCCGGAAGATGGTGTCCGACCGCGTATTGCTGCTCGTGGCCAGGATGTTGTCGTTGCCCTCCACCGTGCCGGTGAGCGAGGGCAGCACGCTGAACGCCCCCAGATGCACCGTTAAAGGCGCGTACTCCGGCCGCGGCCGGTCGTTCACGCTCACATTGCGGTCCCGCGCAAACAACCCCTCGCGCAGCAACGCCCCGTCGTCCTGCGCCAACACCCCCGTCGCCGGCAACATCGCCGCCAGGACAAGGGCGACCAGCGCCGTCCTGTTCATCTGCATATCAGTCCCCCAAACATCCGCCCCGAACACTCGCGGCCACGTCACACAAGTGCTGGACGATCAGTCCAATCGCGTACCCCCATGCCATCGCAGGCCGGTCCCAGCCGCGCGCCCGTCATGAGGGAACGAGTCACCAAGCCGACCACGCCACGCGGCACAGCTTCAAATCACGCCCCGGGGAACGCCCGAAAATCATGCGGCCCCGTGCGGCGCCCGCTGACGCCTTACTCCATCCCACGGTTAATCAATGATATACGTTGCCGAGAGTCCAGCCCACCTCGCCAAAAGGGAGAAAAAATTACCTTCCAAGCATCGGGCTTGCCGACATTGCCCGGTTGGAAGGCGCCGATATTGTCGCTTACGACAGGAGGGACGCCGCTGAACATGACTGAGCGTCTCAAACGCGGCGCGGCGTCCACAATCTATTGCCGAGACAGAGCCGCGGCTTCTGCTTCTACTTGGGCGTGCAAGTCGTGGGGTAACTCGCTTGCGTGTTGCACCGCGAAGCGATGGCGTGCCTGGCCAGGGCTGAGGTCGTATGGCGCGGCGTCATAGGCATGTTGGAGGGCGGCTATACCCTCAGGTCCCAACCGGCCGCCGCCGGCCGCGTCGATCTGCGCGAGCCTGAGCCAGGCGTTGGCGCGCACTGGCGAGATCCGTAGCTCCGCCAGGGTCTCGCGGCGCGCCGACACCAGGTCCTTGCGTGAAAGAGCCGCATCCGCCGCAAGGGCGTGGGGCTCGGCCAAAGGCAGCCGTTCGGCCAGACCCCTGGAAGCCCGGGACGCAGGCGACAGACGCGCCCAGATTTCGGCGCCGCCCAGCCCGGCGGTCAGGATGCAGCCGGTCATAACGGCGCCGAGCCAGATCGGCTTCATGGCCTGCTCCATCAGAGGTCACCCGGCGCGGAATCGATGCGGCCAGGTGATACACGGCCTGGCGCGGATACCCAATCGGGCGATTATGCGCCCGAGCGGACACCGTCCACCGCCGCCCAGCGCAGGGGGTCCCCAGGGGTCTGACGGCTTAGCCAGGTATAGCCGGCCTGGCGCCAGCCGACGATTGCCGGCGTGAGATTGTCCATGACGAAATCGCCCCGATCGGTGGCCACGATCAGCACCGCGTGGGTTTCGCCGCGCGGCGTGCGCACGATGGCGAGCGACAGCGCATCCTCCGACATGCCGCCCTCGATCAGTTCGCGCCGCTTTTCGAGCGCATAGTGTTTGCAATTGCCCTCACCGCGGCCGCCCACATCCAGCGGCAGGGTCCAATAATCATCGAGGCCGAAGGCCTCCTGGTCGGTGCGCGGCCGAATCCGGAGATTGATGTCGATATTGACCCGCTCGAGATGCGCCCAGAGCGCCGGGTTGAAATGCACGAGGGTGGGGGCCAACGCGCGGTGAACATCCTGGAACAGTTCTTCGAGCTTGGGCGCGCCCGGAGTTATCGGCGGCGTTGTGGGAACAGCCGCTATCGATAGAGCGACCAAGTGGACGGGGACCGGCGTCTCGTCCGCGTCGATCGCGGGCGGGACATCGATGGGTTGGACATCAAGCTTCACCACGCCCTGCGCGGCCGGGCTGTCGGTGAATTCCGTTTCGGCGATCGGGGCGGAAACCGTGGTCGTTTCGGCGGGCGAAGCTTTCGGCGCGGCCTGGCTCTGGTCGCGATCGCCGAGGGAGAGCACGTTGCGCCATTCTTCCCGGTTCAAGGCGGCCTGGAGGGCGTCGTGTTGGATTTCAGCGACCGGGGTATGCAGACCGCATTGATCGGGCCGACGCAGGCAGAACTGCAGATAGCCCCGCGGCGCCAAGGTCGCCGACCCCAGTTGCATGGGTGTGGACACCGGCGGGCCGGACTGCTCGGCGCAGGCCCCAAGGCTGAGCGTGAGGGCGACCGCCGCCAGAGGCACAATCGAACGAAAGCCCAGGGTATTTTCCACCGCGAAGTCCTCGATCGGTTGATGCGAGGAACAATCGCTGAAATACTTTTAGTCTTGGCAAATAGACTTGGTAATTTGACCGTAAATCAGTATAGATAATCAACATTAACCACGTGCGGACCACTTCGCTGACCACTTGCCGGGCGCCGCAAATCGGCCCAATCCTTGTGAGAACAATCCGAAGCCAAGAAGTTGTTAAACAGACTAGGGCATGATCCGATTGGTTTTGGATCATGAGGACGCAGATGGCGGTGCGGCGACGCAAGGCGGAGCAGACGGGTGCGCTCAACCAACGATCCTATACGCGTCCCGCCCTGGCGGGGCCGGGGGCGTTGTCCGCACGGTCCCCCGCGCTTGAGCTCCAGGGCCGCATCGCCGCGGATTTGACGCAGCGGGGCAAATGGCCGCCGCTGGCCACCCTGGGCTTCGTGGTGGGCACGTGCGGCGGGTTCTGGACGCTGGTGGCGTGGGGCGTGGCGCGTCTGGCCCACTGAGGCGCCGGGGCAAGCCTCAAAGCGGATACAAACCACCGCAGACTGGCTCAGCGGCGTTGGTGATCGGTACGCCCATCGCCCTATAGCCAAGCGCCTTGCGGGGCGAGGTCGGCGCCATGCCCGGTCTAGGCCTTGGCCAATGTCAGGTGCACCACATCGGTCCGGGACGTGCGAAAGCCGGCCTCGCAATAGCCGAGATAATAGCGCCACAGCCGCCGGAAGCGATTGTCGAACCCCATGGTCTCCAGTTCCGGCCAGGCGGCCTCGAACCGTTCGCCCCATTCGTGCAGGGTACGCGCATAGTCCCGGGCGAAGCCTTCGCAGGATCGCCAGACGAGTCCGGCCCTGGCGGTCTCCTCGCGTAGTCGGCGGTCCGAGGGCAACATGCCGCCGGGGAAGATGTATTTCTGGATGAAGTCCGGTCGGCGGCGATACCCCTCGAACAGGTCATCGGCGATGGTGATGATCTGCAGACCGGCGAAGCCGCCCGGCGCCAGCAGGCTCTTGATCTTGCTGAAGAAGGTCGGCCAGTAGGCCTCGCCCACCGCCTCGAACATCTCGATCGAGGCGATCCGATCGAACTGACCCTCCACATCCCGATAGTCGCAAAGGCGAATCTTCACGCGCTCGGCGAGGCCCGCCTCGGCGATGCGTCGGGTGGCGAATTCATGCTGGGCCTGGGAGATGGTGATGGCCTCTACCTCAGCGCCGATCTCGCGGCCGACATATTCGGCGAAGCCGCCCCAGCCACAGCCGACCTCCAACACCTTGTGGTGACGCTCGATCCCGATCGCCTTGGCCAGCGCCGCATATTTCGCCGCCTGCGCCTCTTCCAGAGTCATGTGCGCATGATCGAACAGCGCGGCGGAATAGGTCATCGAAGGGTCGAGCCAGCCGGCGTAGAAGCCGTTGCCGAGGTCGTAGTGGGCATGGATGTTCTTCTTCGACCCCGCCTTGCTGTTGCGACGGAGCGTATGGGTGATGAAGTCGAGGGCCTTTACCAGCGAGTTGCCGGTCATCAACCCCGCCAACCGGTCGAAGTTGGACGAGAAGGCCTCCAACAGGGCCGGCAGATCCGGCGTGTCCCAATCGCCCGCCGCATAACCTTCCGCGAAGCCCACGTCGCCGCCCGCGAGGATGCGTCGGATGAAGTTGAAATCCTTTACCTTGAGCTGGACCTCGGCGCCCGGCGCCTGGCCCTCGATCCGCAAGGCATGGCCGGAGGGGAGCTCGACGATCAGGGGCACGCCCTGCCAGTTCTCCGCCGTTACCTTCAGCGCGGTGCGGAAGGCGGCCGGCGATCGGCGGACTTCGGGCAGACGCCAGAACATTCCCGGCGTATCGCAGCGATCCAGCGAGAAGGTCATCGGTTCAGGTCCTCAGCGCGATTGACCGAGTGCACGCAGCGCGACCGAGCTCAGCCAGACGGAAAGGGCCGAGGCGACGGCGGTGGCGAAGGCCCCCCAGGCCAGATCGGCGAGGGTCACCTTGGTCGACCAGATCTTCATGGTGGCCTGATTGGTCAGGTCGTAGGCGGAATAGGCGGCGAGGCCGAGCAACACGCCGGCCCCGCCGGCTTTCATCCAGTCGCGGGCGGCGAGATTGGGCAGCACGCATAGGCCGGTCACGCCCAGCATGTAGATCAGATAGAACAGCACGGCCGGAACCGGACGCACCCCGTCGATGAGCAAGGCGCCGATCTCGGGCTTGTAGAGCCTTGCATTGGCGAAACTGAGCCAGCCGAAGTCCATCACCGCGAAGATCACGGCGGTTATGATGTAGACGACGGGATAGCGCAGCACAGCGGCCTCCTAGGCTTTGGCCGGGACCAGACGATAGTGGCTGACCCCCCATTCGGCTCCGCCCCGATGGCCGAACAGGCCGGCGGTGGCCAGGAAGAACAGCCGCCAGCGTCGCATCCACACCCGCGCATTCGCCCCGTAGACCTCGCGGAACAGGTTGGAAATCTCGACCTTATGCGTGTCGAAATTGGCGAGCCAGTCGAGCGCGGTCTTCTCGTAATGCCAACCGTTCCAGCGCCACTCCCGCTCCAGCGTGAACAGGTCGGGGAAGGCCTGGATCAGATCGTGGCTCGGCATCACGCCGCCGGCGAAGAAGTGCTGCGCGATCCAGTCGGTCTTGTCGGCCACGTCGAACCGGTAGGGCGCGTGGGTATGGGAGAAGACGTGGATGAACAGTCGCCCGTCCGGTTTCAGCCAGCCGCGCACCCGGGTCAGGAGCGCGCGCCAGTTGGCCATGTGCTCGAACATCTCCACCGACACCACGCGGTCGAAACGCCGGTCGAGCGCCAGATCGTTCATGTCGCAGGTGATGACCTCGACATTGGACAGCCCGCGTTCGGCGGCGCGGTCCATGATGAACGCCCGTTGTGAAGCGGAATTGGAGACCGCCGTGATCTTCGATCCCGGATAGGTCTGCGCCATGAACAGGGTGAGCGAGCCCCACCCGCAGCCGAGCTCGAGGATGTCCTGGCCATTGCCAAGTCCGGCATGGTCCGCCGTCTCGCGCAGTGCGATGACCTCGGCCTCGCCCAGCGTCTCGGTCCCCGTGGGATAGAGGCATGAAGAATATTTCAGCCGCGGCCCGAGCACGCGGGTGAAGAAGGCGGCCGGCACCTCGTAATGCTGTTCGTTGGCGCGGTCAGTGAACTCCGCGATCGGGCGGGCCTCCATCTCGCGCGCGAAGGTGACACTGATGTCGGCCGGCCGGTTCAGCGTCTTCCTCCGCGCGCCATCGACCAGCCAGCCGATAGCCGGACGGGTGACGAAGTCCGGCAGAGGGGCGTCTTCAAAGGCGTGGATGGCGGTCTCGATCAGGCTCATGCGGTCTGGCTCGTCTTTCGGCGCGCGGGTGGGAAGGGCACGAACATCGGGACGCGGGCCTGATAGTCGCGGAAGCGCTGCCCGCGGGACTCCAGCATCGAGGTCTCCAGCGGTGGGACGCCGGTGCCGAAACGCAGCACGGCGTACATGGCCAGGGGCGCCAGCAGGGCGAAGGTCCACTGCAGGCCGGCGGGATCGAACGCGATCACCGGATAGGCGACCCAGCCGAAGAACTCGAAGAAGTAGTTGGGATGCCGGGAGAGGCCCCACAGGCCCGTATCGCAAATCTGCCCCTTATTGGCGGGGTCCTGGCGGAACGCCGCCATCTGCTGGTCGGCCAATCCCTCGCCGGCGATCGAGCCAAGGAGGATCAGGGCGCCGAGCAGATCGGTCAGGCCGAATGGGCCGGGCTTCGACACCGCCAAGGCGATGGAAAGACAGAGCAGGGCGGTGATGGGCGCCTGGATCTGCATGAAGCCGAACATGCGCGACTGATAGCTCTTGCCCCACTCCGCCTTCAGCTTGGTGTAGCGGACATCCTCGTGACTTGCGCCGCCCCTGGCCACGCGAACGATGATGAAGGTGCCGAGACGCAGCGACCAGAGTGCGACCAGGGCGGCCACCAGCCAGCGACGCGGGCCAAACGCGCCGGGGCCTGCCAGCAGCGCGGTCGCGACGCCGCAAAGTCCCGTGCCATAGGTCCAGAATACGTCGATCCAGCCGCCATTGGCGGTGCGCCTCTGCCACCACCAGCCGAGGGCCATCACCCCCGACATGACCAGCAGCACCGCGAACAGGGGCAGGATCAGGCTCATGCCGCCGCCTTGCGCAGGGGAGCCGCGGCCCGCGCGTCGATGAAGGCTGTCACGTCGCGAAACACCGGCGCCATGAAGCGAAGCGGGGTGGCGATGGCGCCGAGGATGCGGGCGTGATCGAGCCCGGTATAGTAGCGGGTCTCCACCGCGTCGCCCTTGGCGGCCAGCCGGGCGGCCAGGTTCTGGGTGTTCTTCAGATAGACGGTGGTGTCGCCGATATCGTGCAGCAACAGCATAGGCGGCGCGCCGGTGGCCACGTAATTGATCGGCTGGGTGGCCGGCCGCTGATCCTCCGGGCCGAAGATGTCCTTCAGTTCGTTGCTGGTCAGCGGCAGGAAATCGTAGGGACCGGCGATACCCACCGTACCTTTGAGGTCGTTGGGAGCCATCCCCACCGCCGCCAGCCAGCGCTTGTCGAGGGTCAGCATCGCGGCGTTGTAAGCCCCGGCGGAGTGGCCCATCAGGAACAGCGTATGCGGATCGCCGCCATAGGCCGCGGCGTGGTCGCGCGCCCAGCGCACCGCCGCGGCGGAATCCACGAGGAAGTCCGGGTAGCGCACGGCGGGATAGACCCGGTAGTCCGGGATCATCGCCACATAGCCGTGGCTGGCCAGGGCCGAGCCGACGAAGGTGTACATCGCCCTGTCGCCCGAATCCCAGCCGCCGCCGTAAAGGAACACCACCACCGGCGCGCTAGGCCTGGGCTGCTTGGGCGCATAGACGTCCACGCCGTGACGGGGCCCCGGCGCATAGGCCAGGTCGCGGGTAATGGTGATCGTGCCTTTCGGCTCCAGCAGGTTCAGGGCGCCGATGGCGCCGCTGGCGCAGGCGGACAACAGGCCGCCCAGTCCGACCAGCAGGACCGCGGTGATCGTCTTTCGACCCCTGGCTTTCACTTGCGCCACGCGACTCCGCTCCATCTTCTCGTGTGAGATACGCAGGATAGGTCGAGGCGGATGCCTCCGCCGCACGGCATCCCGCGATCCAGAGTCAGCGTAACTCCTTGCGACACGCGCCGCTCCCGGGTGCACTATAGAATGTCAGGAGCCCCCATGTCGTCGCCCGTTCAGGACATCGCCGTCGTCGGCTCAGGCATTTCCGGCCTGAGCTGCGCCTGGCTGTTGTCCAAGGCGCATCGGGTCACCCTGTATGAGGCGGCGCCCCGCCTCGGCGGCCATACCAACACGGTCGAGGTTCCCCAGTCCAGCGGGTCGGCGGTTCGGGTCGATACCGGGTTCATCGTCTATAATCAGAAGACCTATCCCAACCTGACCGCGCTGTTCGCGCACCTGGGGGTAGAGACCCGCGGCACGGACATGAGCTTCGCCGTCTCCCTGCGTGGTGGACGGCTCGAATACGGCTCGACCGATCTGCGCGCCCTGTTCGCCCAACGGCGCAATCTGGTGAACCCGCGCTTCTGGTTGATGCTGAAGGACCTGACCCGGTTCTATCGCACCGCGCCCGCCGATCTCGGCGCCGGTTGTGGCGGGATGACGCTCGGCGGGTATCTGGACGCCAAAGGGTACGGCCGAGCCTTTCAGGAGGACCACTTGTTGCCGCAGGCGGCGGCGATCTGGTCCTCCAGCCTGGCCGACATCCGCAACTACCCTGCCGCCGCCTTCGTGCGGTTCTTCGACAATCACGGCCTGCTGGAACTGGATGTTCACGCCCGCCCCCAATGGCGCACGGTGGTGGGCGGCAGCCGTCGCTATATCCGGCGCCTGACCGCGCCCTATATCGACCGCATCCTTATGGACACGCCCGTCGCCTCTATCCATCGCGATGCGGCGGGCGTGACGATAAACGATGCGGGCGGCGGCGCCCGGCGGTTCGATCAGGTGGTGATCGCCAGCCACGCCAACCAGGCGTTGGAAATGCTTGAGAACCCGTCCGCGGAGGAGCGCGCCCTGCTCGGGGCCTTTCGCTACACCCGCAACACCACGGTCCTGCACACCGATGTCGCCTTGATGCCGCGCCGCCGCGCCGCCTGGTCGGCCTGGAACTTCGTCGGAGGTCGCGACGGACCCGGCGAGGTAACCTACTGGATGAACCTGCTGCAGGGCCTGGAAAGCGAAGCGCCCCTCCTTGTCTCCCTCAATCCGGTCCACGCACCCGATCCGGCCAAGGTCGTTCGCACTGAAATCTATGAGCACCCCCTGTACGATCACGCGGCGCTGAACGCACAGCAACGCTTGTGGTCATTGCAGGGCGACGACCGTACCTGGTTCTGCGGCGCCCACTTCGGCGCCGGCTTTCATGAGGATGGCCTGCAGGCCGGCCTCGCCGTGGCGGAAGCCATCGGCGGCGTGCGTCGGCCGTGGACGGTGGCGGCGGAGTCGGGCCGCATCCACCTTACGCCGCCGCATCCACGTGCTGTGGCGGCATGATCTCCGCCCTCTATCCCGGCGAAACCTGGCATCGGCGCTTCAAGCCCGTGGAGCACTTCCTGCGCTACACCATTCTGATGTTGATGCTCGACCTCGACGAGGCGGCGGAGCTGGACCGCACCTCCCGCTGGTTCGGCTACAATAGATCCCGCATTCTAACCTTCAACGACCGCGACCATGGCGATGGTTCGACAACGCCGTTGCGCACCCAGGTGGAAGCGCATCTGATCCGTGCCGGTCTGCCGGCCGGGGGGCCGATCCGCGTGCTATGTATGCCGCGCCTCTTCGGCCGGGTGTTCAACCCGTTGACGCTCTACTACTGCCACCCGCCCGGCGACGGTGCGCCCATGGCGATCCTGTACGAGGTAAACAACACCTTCGGCCAGCGCCACAGCTATCTGCTGCACGCGGAAGTCGACAACGGGCGCATCCATAACGCCAGCGACAAGCGGTTCTACGTCTCGCCCTTCATGGACATGGCGCTGCACTACCGCTTTCGCCTCCGCCCGCCCGGGCCGGAAGCCCACAGCCCGCTGTCGGTCGACATCGAGGTCGATGACGCCGAAGGCCGTGTCCTCACCGCCGCCTTCCACGGCCGCCGCGAAGACATCAACGACGCCAGCCTGCTCCGCGCCGCCCTGGCCCAGCCCTTACTGATGCTGAAGGTCGTCGTCGCCATCCATTGGGAGGCGTTGAGGCTCGGTCTCAAGGGGATGAAGCTTCGGACCCGTCCCCCGGCGCCGACGGAACCGGTAACCATCGGCCCCGCCCGTTAGCGCGCTGACGATCCAGGAATGGTGCCGCCTAGGTGACTCGAACACCTGACCTACGCATTACGAATGCGCCGCTCTACCGGCTGAGCTAAGGCGGCCCTTGGTAAGGCTATCCGGGCGCGCGCTCTTTAGCGGCCGTGGGGCGGATTGCCAAGGGTGGCCAGGAGCGCATCCAGCAGCGCATCCTCGCGGGGGCGCTCCGCCTTCACCAGCTTGGCGAAGCCGAGTGTCCGCAAGGGCCGCAGGCAATGGGCGGAGAAGCCGAACGCCGTCATCTCCGACAGGTCGAACGGCGCCGTCCTCGCGGCCAGAATCGTCGCGCCCCGGGGGGAATGGAGAAGAACCGCGTCCACCGCCCGCGCCTCCAACGCCGCCTCCGGCAGGGTTTCGGCCGCGGGGGTGTCGTAGAGCGCGACCGCGCGGGCGGGCAAGCCATGGCGGCTGAGATAACCGACCATGTCGCCGGCCCGCTCCCGGCCGCCGGGGTTAAGGATCAGTCCCTCCGGCTTGGCGGCAACGATCAGGCGGCACAGATCGATCACGTCGCCGTTGGCGGACTGGACCGCGGCGAACCCCGCCAGCCGCGCCGCCTTGGCGGTGGTGTCGCCGACGGCGAAGACCGGCAGGCCCCGTTCCGGCTCACGCGCGGCAAAGGCCCTGACCCCGTTGGTAGAGGTGAAGGCCAGGGCGGCGACGCCGGTGAGATCGAGTTCGGCAGGAAGCGACCGCACGGTGAGCAGCGGCGACACCAGCGGCCGAAAGCCGATCGCCTGGATGCGGGCGGCGGTGGCCGATGCGCCGGGCTCGGCGCGGGTGATCCAGACAAGGGGGGGCTCGCTCACAGCCGCGGCCGGCTTCCACCGGTGGGGCGGGCGCCGAGGCGGATGGGGGAGCGGGCCGGTTGCATGGCGGGGATGCGGGCGCTACGTCGGGTGGAACCTGGCGTCTCGCTATAACAGGGCGTCACACTTCGCAACGACGAGCCTCCGTGTCCGCTTCGCTCCCCCCCGCCCTTGTCGTCCTCGGCATCGAGACCAGTTGCGACGAGACCGCGGCGGCGGTCGTGCGGCTGGAGGGCGAACGGGTGGAGGTGACCTCCAACGTGGTCGCCAGCCAGATCGCCGCCCACGCCCCCTATGGCGGGGTGGTGCCGGAGGTGGCGGCGCGGGCGCATGTGGAGCTGATCGACGGCGTGATCGCGCGGGCGATGGCGGAGGCCGGCCTGGGCTTCGGGGACCTGAGTGGTATCGCCGCCACCGCCGGCCCGGGCCTGATCGGCGGGGTGATGGTGGGCCTGTCCGCCGCCAAGGGGCTGGCGCTGGCGCGCGGCCTGCCGCTGGTCGCCGTCAATCACCTGGAGGGACATGCCCTGTCGGTACGGCTGGGCCAGACCCCGGCGCCCTATCCGTTCCTGCTACTGCTGGTCTCGGGCGGGCATTGCCAATTGCTGAGCGTGGAGGGCGTGGGCCGCGCCATACGGCTGGGCTCCACCATCGACGACGCGGCGGGCGAGGCGTTCGACAAGATCGCCGCCCACCTCGGCCTCGACTATCCCGGCGGCCCGGCGCTGGAGCGGCTGGCCGAGGGCGGCGACGCGACCCGGTTCGCCCTGCCCCGCGCCCTGCTGGACCGGAAGGATTGCGACTTCTCCTTTTCCGGCCTGAAGACCGCGGCCGCGCGGCTGGCCGACAGCGCCGTGCGCACCGACAAGGACCGCCGCGACCTTGCCGCCGCGGTGCAGGGCGCCATCGCCCGCCAGCTCTGCGAACGCTCCGCCCGCGCCATGGACCGCTATATGGACCAGCTGGGGGGCGAGGGCCGCCTGTTCGCGGTCGCCGGGGGCGTGGCCGCCAACCGCACCGTCCGCGCCCGGCTGGAGGAGACCGCGGTGGCGCGCGGCTTCCGCTTCACCGCGCCGCCGCTGGAATACTGCACCGACAACGCCGCCATGATCGCCCTGGTGGGGGCCGAACGGCTCCGCGCTGGCCTGATCGACGGCCTGGACGCCCCCGCCCGGCCGCGCTGGCCGCTTGACCCGGCCGCCGCCCGCGACGCGCCGATCCACAAGCCCGGCCGCAAGGGCGCCAAGGCATGAGTGTCGGGCCGTGGCAGGTTCTGGCCGAACGGTCGCTGGTGAAGACCCGCTGGCTCGATGCGCGGGAGGAGACCTGCCGCACACCGTCCGGCGCCGTCGTCGATGACTATACCGTGCTGCATTACACCGACTGGTCGGTCGCCGCGGCGGTGGCGGCGGACGGTCGGTTTGTCATGGCCCGCCAGTGGCGCCAGGGCGCGCAGGCGCTGTCGCTGGAGTTCGCCGGCGGCGTGGTCGATCCCGGCGAGCACGCCGAGCAGGCGGCGGCAAGGGAACTCCTGGAAGAGACGGGCTATCGGGGCGTGCAGGGTGGGCGCATCCTCAAGGTGCGACCCAACCCGGCCACCCAGCGGAACTGGTTCCACGTCACCCTGTTCACCAACTGTGAGAAGGTGGCTGAACCCATGGCGCACGAGACCGAAAAGCTCGACCTTGTGATGATCTCGCCGTCGGCCGTCGTGGAGGCCATCCGCTCTGGCGCGCTGATCCACGGGCTGCAGGTGGCTGCGGTGTTCGCCGCCATCGACCATCTGCAGGCGCGCGAATGAGTTTTGACCGGGTCGGCGTGATCGGGGCGGGCGCCTGGGGTACCGCGCTGGCGCAGGTCTGCGCCCGCGCAGGACGCGAGGTCGCGCTGTGGGCGCGCGAGATCGAGGTGCAGGCTTCCATCGCCGCCGATCATGAGAACACGCTGTTCCTGCCCGGCGTCCCGCTCGACCCCGTTATTCACGCCACCGGCGACTTCGCCGATCTCGCCGTCTGTGACCTGATCCTGGCGGTCCCGCCCGCCCAGCACATGCGCGCCGCACTGGCCGCCTTCGCGCCGCACGCCCCCGCCGAGGCGCCCATCGTCCTCTGCGCCAAGGGGGTGGAGCAGGGCTCGTTGAAGCTGATGACCGAGGTGGCGGGAGAGGTGCTCCCCGGCCGCACCATCGCCGTGCTGTCCGGCCCGAGCTTCGCCGGGGAGGTGGCGCGCGGACTGCCCACGGCGGTGACGCTCGCCTGCGCCGAGGACCACTGCGCCGAGCGCATCGCCGAGGCGCTGGCGGGGTTGCTGTTCCGGCCCTACGCCTCCACCGACCTGATCGGGGCCGAGGCCGGCGGGGCGGTGAAGAACGTCCTCGCCATCGCCTGCGGCATCTCCGAGGGCAAGGGCATGGGCCGCTCGGCCCACGCGGCGCTCATCACCCGTGGCTTTGCCGAACTGACCCGGCTGGCGGTGGCGCTGGGCGGGCAGGCGGAGACGGTGGCGGGGCTGTGCGGATTGGGCGATCTGGTCCTCACCTGCTCTTCGCCGCAGTCGCGCAACATGTCCGTGGGCCTGGCGCTCGGCGGCGGCCAGAGCCTGGAAGAAGCGCTGGCCGGCAAGCTGTCGGTGGCCGAAGGCGTCGCCTCCGCCCCCGCGGTCGTGGCGCTCGCGGAAAAATTCGGCGTGGAGATGCCGATCTGCCAAGCGGTGAACGCGGTGTTGTGCGGTAGGCTGGAGGTGGACGCCGCCATCGCCGGCCTGTTGTCGCGTCCGCTCAAGAGCGAGGTCTAGATGGCGCTGTTCCACTTCATCGGTCTGGATAAGCCTGGCGGCCTGCAGACCCGGATGCACGTCCGGCCCGAACACCTGGAGTACGCCAAGACCTATGTGCGGCTGGGCGGCCCTATCCTGGACGAACGCGGCGATCCCATGGGCTCGGCCATGATCATCGAGGCCGAGAACCTGGAAGCGGCCAAGGCCAAGCTCGACAACGACCCCTATACCAAGGCCGGCCTGTTCGAGACCACCACGCTGCGCCCCTGGCGCATGTCCATCGGCGCCATCCAGGGCTACGAGGGTTGACGGACGGCCCGGCGCCCGGCGCCACGCTCTGCCGGCTGGACGAGATCCCGAACCCGGGCGCCAAGGGCTTCACCGTCTGGACCGGCGAGAGGATGTTTCGCGGCTTCGTGGTGCGGCGGGGCGAGGAGGTCATCGGTTACCTCGACCGTTGTCCCCACATCGGCACGCCCCTGACGCTGGGCGACGACCGCTATCTGACCCGCGACGGGGGGCATATCCTCTGCTCCACCCACGGCGCCCTGTTCCGGCTCGAGGATGGGCTGTGCCTCGCCGGCCCGTGTCCAGGGCGCACGCTGCCATCCTGGCCGGTGACGGTGGTCGATGGGCTGGTGGCGGTGGCCGAACAAGACGGCGCCGGCTAGGCTCGCCCCATGACGGCCTTCATCGCCCTGCTACGCGCCGTCAATGTCGGGGGGACAGGCAAGCTGGCGATGCGCGAACTCAAGGCGATGTGCGACGCCGCAGGATTCGCGAAGACGCGCACCTATATCGCCAGCGGTAATGCCTTGTTCGAGAGCGAGCTTACCGAAGCCGAGATAAAGGCGACGTTGGCCGGGGCGTTGGAGACTTATGCGGGGAAGCCTGTGGGCGTTTTGGTACGGACAGCGGCCGAGATGGCTGCGGTCGCCCGCGCCAACCCTTTTGCACACGAAGCACAGAATGGGGTCGTCGCCATCTTTCTCGACACCGCCCCGCCTATGAATGCGCTCGATCACGCCACTGGCGTGGAGGGCGAGGCGATGGCGCTGGGCCAGCGTGAAATCTATGTGCACTACGGCGCCGGCATGGCCAGGAGCCGCCTCAAGATCCCTGCAGCCAGGACCGGCACGGCGCGAAATCTCAACACCGTCGCCAAGCTGGCTGAGCTTGCGGCCGGGCTTTAAGGCGCGATCGAGAAGCGCATGGCGTGGAAATCCAGCACCACGGCGCCGTAGCGGGCGATGAAATCCTCGCCGAGCTGGGCCGCCTCCCCGCTTTCGGTGTCGCTGGCGACGTCCACATCGGCGAGCACGACGGTCTGGCCGGCGATGTGCAGGGTGGCGCGCGGCAATGTCTGGATCGCCTCGTCGCGCACGCCGCCGACCCCGCCCACCCGGCGGACGGAGGCGCGGATCGCCGCCCGCTCCTCCGGCGCAATCAGCGCAAGTCCACTCTGGCGCAAATAGGAAAGGTTGGCCCCGCTGTCGAAATGCGCCGCCCTTCGGCCGGCCACCCCATCGGCCGGGACGCTGACGCCGAACGGGTCCCAGACCAGGGGTGCGCCGCCCGCGTCGACCTGCGGCGACGCCTCGCCAAACGCCAGGGTGCGTCCATGGTCGAGCCAGGCGATGCGGCCGAACGCGGCCATGGCGTAGAGGCTGAGGATGAAGGGCAGCCGCACCTGTCCCCCGGCCAGGGTCAGCGACGCGTCCGGCAGCACCAGCACGGGCAGGTCCCTCAGCGTCGCGCCGCCGAGGCGGACCTGCGGCACGATCCCCACCTCGCCCATCACCGACGCGGTGGTCGAGCCGACGCTGGCCGAGCGACCGAGGATGGTGACATGAGCCCGCGCGGCGACGCTTTGCATCATCACCGAGATCTGCGCGCCGGTATCGGCGATGGCGTAGCCGGCGTAGTCGCCCGCGCTCACCGCGATATGCTCGCCAGACGACACGGCCACCCGCGCGCCGCCCGACGCCGTGGTGGGCGGGTGGGCGGCCAGCAGGCGCACGATGGCCAGGGTATTGCCGTCGCCGCCGTCCGGATCGGCGGAGACGGCGCGGCTGCAGTCCTCCAGCGCCTCGCCATAGCGACCGGCGTGGAAATCGCCGCCGCACAGCAGCGACCAGCCGCGCCGGCCGAGCTCGGTCCCCACCGTGGGCGCCTGGGTCAGCCGGTCGCGCAGGCGCGCTTCCGCGCCCGGCCGGCCGAAGATCACGTCGAGCAGGGCCGAACGCTGCGCGTCCGGCCGGGCGGCGGCCTCCACATAGGGATCGGCGCGGCTGGCGCCGGTGCAAAGGACGATGGCCGCCGCGGCGGCGAGGGCCAACCTCACCCGTCGATCCAGTCGCCGAGGCCTTCTCGCCGGTGGACGTCGCGGAGTGACGGCATGACACGCATGTGGTCGACATAGGCCTTCAGATGCGGCCATGCCGTGGCGGGCCTCGGCATATTGCGCGACCAGCGCGTCAGCATGGTGGCCAGAAAATCGACCGCGGTGAGCCGTTCGCCCAGCATGTAGGTGCGTCCATCCGCCAGGTTGGCGTCCATCCGCGCCAGCGCCGTCTCGATCCGCACCCGCGCCATGGCTTGCACGGCCTCCACATGCTCAGGCCCCGCGGGCTCATGCGGATAGAACCAGGCGCGATAGGCAGGCTGCAGGGTGTTGGCGAGGAACACCATGCGCTGCAGATAGTCGGCCCGCTCCGGCGCGCCGGGTTCCACATCGAAGCGGCCCGCGGGATCGCGCTCCGCCACCAGCATCAGCATGGCCGCCACCTCGGCATGGACCGCGCCGTCCACCACCAGCGTCGGCACGTGCCCGGCCGGATTGAGCGTCAGATACCCGGGCCGCTTGTTCTCGCCCTGCTCGATATCGACCTTCACCGCCTCGAACGGTTCGCCGAGTTCGATCAACATCCAGTGCAGCGCGAGGCTCGCCGTACCGGGCGACCAGTAGAGAGTGTAGCTCATGGCGCCTTGATACGGCCTCGGCCGGACCGGGGAAAGTCTCCCTACTCGCGTTCCGGCCGCGCGTGCGCTAAACGCCCCCGATGACCACCCCCTCCGCCCTCCTGCAAGTGATGATGAACGCCGCGCGCAAGGCCGGCCGCCGCCTGGCCCGCGACTTCGGCGAGGTGGGCGAGCTGCAGGTGTCCAAGAAGGGTCCCGGCGATTTCGTCACCCAGGCCGATCTGAAGTCGGAGGAAATCCTGATCGAGGAGCTGTCCAAGGGCCGCCCCGGCTATGGCTTTCTGGCCGAGGAGCGCGGCTTGATCGAGGGCACCGACAAGACCCATCGCTGGATCATCGACCCCCTGGACGGCACCACCAACTTCCTGCACGCCATCCCGCAGTTCGCGGTGAACATCGCGCTGGAGCGGACCACCCCTGACGGCGGGGCGGGCATCCAGGCGGCGGTGACCTACAACCCGGTCACCAACGAGCTGTTCTGGGCCGAAAAGGGCAAGGGCGCCTTCATCAACAGCGAAAAGCGCCTGCGCGTCTCCGCCCGCCGCCAGTTGGACGAGAGCCTGATCGGCACCGGCATCCCGTTCGCCGGCCGCCCCGGCCACGGCCAGTTCCTGAAGGAATTGCACCAGATGAGCCAGCGCGTGGCCGGCATCCGCCGTATGGGCTCCGCCGCGCTCGACCTCGCCTACGTGGCCGCAGGCCGGTTCGACGGCTTCTGGGAGCGGGGGCTGAAGCCGTGGGATACGGCGGCGGGCGTGCTGCTGGTGCTGGAAGCGGGCGGTCAGATCACCGCCGCCGACGGCGCGGCCTTTTCGCTGGAGGACGGCACGGTGCTCGCCGCCAACGCGGACCTGCACGGCCCCATCCTCGACCGGCTGAAGGCCGCGGCCTGAACGCGAGCGCCGGTGATGCGATGAGCGACCAGCAGAGCCCATCGGCTGCGGAAGCCGGCCTCACCATCCTCGACTACAGCGACGCCCTGGCGCCCCACTTCCACGCCATCAACGCCCAGTGGATCCGCGCCATGTACGTGCTGGAGCCGACCGATATCGACGTGCTGGAGCACCCGCGCGAACGCATCGTCGACCAGGGCGGCGACATCCTGTTCGTGGAAGCCGAAGGGCTCGGCGTGGTCGGCGCCTGCGCTCTGCGCAAAACCGGCGAGGGCTGCTTCGAGCTGACCAAGATGGGCGTGCTGGAGCGCGCGCGGGGCCGCAAGGCCGGCGAATTCCTGCTCAGGGCCGTCATCGCCCGCGCCGAGCGGCTGGGAGCAAGGACCCTCTACCTGCTCTCCAACCGCAAATCCGCCGCCGCCATCCACCTCTACGAGAAGCTCGGCTTCCACCACGACGAAGGCATCATGCGCGAGTTCGGCGCGCGCTATGAACGCTGCAACGTGGCGATGCTTTATCGCCCGCCTGTCCGTTAGGAAGCGGGCCTCAAAACCCCATCAGCGTCGCGTACCTGTCGCGGTGGAAGCTTGCGCCGCCGAACAGGGCTTCGCAGGTGCGGGCGCGCTTCATGTATAGGCCGGCGTCGTGGGCGTCGGTCATACCGATGCCGCCATGCATCTGCACCATCTCGTTGGAGACCAGGTGCACGGTCTCCGACGCCTTGGCCTTGGCCAGCGAACACAGGGCGCGCACGTCGTTGGCCTTCTGGTCGATGGCGTCCAGCGCCGCCTCGACGCAGGAGCGGGTCATCTCCAGCTCGGTGAACATCCTGGCGGCGCGGTGCTGCAGGGCCTGGAAGGTCCCAATCAGTTGGCCGAACTGGGTGCGCGTCTTCAGGTACTCCAGCGTGATGTCGAAGGCCTGCGACGCCTGGCCCAGCATCTCCGCCGCCAGCCCGGCGCGGGCGCGGTCGAGCACCTGTTCGAGTAGGCCGAAACCCTGGTCCACGGCGCCCAGAACGGCGTCGGCGCCGACCGCAACGCCGGTGAAGACCACATCGCCCGCGCCCCGGCTGTCGGCGGTCTTCAGGCGCGTGCGGGCGATCCCGGCCGCGTCGGCGGGGATGAGGAACAGGGTGATCCCCGCCTCATCCCCCGGAAAGCCTGCGGTGCGCGCGGCGACGATGAAGGCGTCCGCCGCCATGGCGTCCAGGACGAACACCTTCTTGCCGTCGAGCACCCAGCCGGTAGCGTCCTTCCGCGCGGCCAGCGCGGTCCTGGCCGGGGCGTGATGGGGGTGTTCCTCCAGCGCCAAGGCGATCACCGCCCTGGCCTCGGCGATCCTGTTCAGCCAAGCGTCCTTCTGCGCCGCCGTGCCGCCCAGCGTCAGGGCCGAGGCGGCGATAAGGGCGGTGGAGATCAGTGGCGAATTGGTCAGCGTCCGCCCCGTCTCCTCCAGCACCAGACCCAGCGAGCGGTAGCCGAACTCAGACCCGCCGTGCGCGTCCGGCACGATCACCCCGGCCCAGCCCATCTGGCCCATCTCGGCCCAGGCGGCGCGGTCGAAGGCCACATCCACGTCCGCGTCGCGCAGCCGGCGCAGGGCGGCGACCGGGGAGCGTTCGCCCACCCAGCCCTTGGCCGCGTCCTTCAGCATGGTCTGTTCGTCGGTCAGCACGGCCACGGGATTTCCTCAGACGTTTCTATCTCAAGACAAATTGTCATCCCGGTCGCAGCGAAGCGGAGAGCCGGGACCTCGATCCAGTGTCTCGTTGGACATCGCGGTCCCGGATAGGCGCTGCGGGCTTTCCGGGATGACAGGACGGTTGAGCTCATCGAGCCGCCGCGAAGGCCGCGGCCTGTTCCAGCCGGTCGTTGCCCCAGAACAGTTCGCCGCCTGAACCCTGGGCATGGGACGCGTTGGCATTGGGTATGTAGAAGCTCGGCGCGCCGAACAGGCCCTTGGCCTCGGCCTCCGCCACATTGCTGCGCAGCTCGGCCTTAATGGCCTCGCCGTCCGCCTCGTGGAAGTCGGCCACCGGGTCGCCGCCGACCTCCTTGACGATCCCCGCCAGTACCGCCGGATCGCCGATGTCCTTGTCCTGGCCGAAGTTGGCGGCATAGACGGCGCGGCTGAAATTGGCGATCCAGCCCCGGTGGCCGCCCACCAGCGCCAGGCGCAGGGCCAAAAGACTGCGGCGCGGGAAGGCGCTGGGGCGGCGGAACGGCAGCATCTCGGCCTGGCAGACCCGCTCCATGTCGCGCCACATATAGCGCCCCTTGACCTCCACCAGATTGAACGGGCTGTCGGCCATGTTCTGCTGCTTCTGGAACAGGGGGCCGAGGAACAGCGGCCGCCACACCACCTTCACGCCCTGGGCCTGCGCCAGCCGGTCGATCCGCCACGCCGCCGGATAGGAATAGGTGGAGGCGAACTCGTACCAGAATTCGAGGGTGGCCATGCGCTCACTGATGGTCCAGCAGGCCCAGCACCCGCTTGGCGATCACGTTGAGGTTCACCTCCGAGGTGCCGCCCTCGATGGAGTTGCCCTTGGAGCGGAGCCAGGCACGGGTGGCCTTCAGCCCCTCCGGATCGAAGCCCTCGCCCTCCCAGCCGAGCCCCTGCGTGCCCATGGCCTCCACCATCAGCTCGCACTTGTCCTGGTTCAGCTTGGCGGCGGCGTATTTGATGATGGAGACGGCGGCGGAGGGACCGGTGCTGGCCTTGGACTCCCCTTCGGCGCGGCGCACGGTGAGGGCGAAGGCCCGGGCGTCCATCTTGTGCGCGGCGATGCGGGCGCGAAGGTCCGCGTCGGCGAGCCTGCCGCCCTCCATGCCGACGAAGGTCCTAGCCGCCTCCTCCACCTCCAGCCCCGCACCGCCGCCGAAGCCGCTCGCCGAGATATTCTGCCGTTCGTACTGCAAGAGGCGCTTGGCGATCTCCCAGCCGCCGTTCAGCTTGCCCACGAGCTGGTCCTTGGGAACCCGCACATTATCGAAGAAGGTCTCGCAGAAGGGCGAGGAGCCGGAGATCAGCTTGATGGGCCGCGCCTCCACCCCTGGCGTCCGCATGTCGAACAGCACGAAGGAAATGCCCTCGTGCTTCTTGGTGGCGTCGGTGCGCACCAGGCAGAAGATCCAGTCGGCCTGATCGGCATAGGAGGTCCACACCTTCTGGCCATCGATCAGGTAGTGGTCGCCCTGATCCTCGCACCGCGTCTGTAGCCCCGCGAGGTCGGAGCCGGCGCCCGGCTCGGAATAGCCCTGGCACCAGCGGATCTCGCCGCGCACGATGGGCGGCAGGAACTTCTGCTTCTGCGCTTCGGTGGCGTATTCCAGCAGAACCGGCCCCAGCATCCAGACGCCGAAGCTCATCAGCGCCGGGCGCGCCTTGATGCGGGCCAGTTCCTGCTGAAGCACGCGGTTCTCCTCCGCGCTTAGCCCACCACCGCCATAGGCTGCTGGCCACATGGGCGCGGTCCAACCCCTGGCCCCCATGCGGTCGAGCCACCGCCGGGCGTCGGGGTTGGCGGGGCTGTAATTGCGCCCACCCCACGGCGCATCGTCCTCGGTCATGGGGGCGTTCAGCGAGGGCGGGTAGTTGGCCGCGAGCCAGGCGCGGGCCTCGGTGCGGAACGCTTCGATATCGACGCCAGCTGCGCTCACGGGCGAGGTCTCCAACATCCGGTATGGAGCGCACCCTATCGGGCGATCGGGGATCAGCGCAACTGCCGCTGACCGGTCTCGATCCCCAGCAGATTGGCGGCGTGGACGAGCCCGAGCAGCACCGCCGCGGCCGACAGCACCATGATCAACCGCCAGGGCGCCAGGCGCGGCCCCTTGACGAGGTCGGGCGGCCGGGCGCCGCGCCAGCCGGCGAAAAGACATATTGTCAGACCCGCCACGATGACGCCCAAGGTCACGTTCCAATCCATCCCGGTTCCCATTGCGTAAACGCGCCGTTAACAGAGGGTGGCCGATTCGTTCATCGTGAGCCGACTTCTCCACAGACGATTGCCTATGGCGCCAGATATAGTGGTTAAGTCACGTTTACACTCTACAGGTGGACGGTTAGCGTTGGGCTGGCGGTGAACGTCAGCTTCTGATTCCATGGGTTCGGGCGCCAGCCCGAGGAGTGTCGAGCCAAGATGACGACGGCGGGACCCTGGAGCGTTAAAGGAATCGATCCCAGGGCGCGCGAATTGGCCAAGGATCTCGCGCGCCGGTCGGGCATGACGCTCGGCGAATGGCTCAACCAGATGATCATCGAAGGCGACGCGGAGGACGAGGCCGATGAGGCGCCGCCGCCGCCGACCCAGCGCTCGCTGCGCGACATCCGCCTGTCCTCCGACGCCGAACTGAAGCGCATCGCCCGCGCGCTCGACGCCTTGACCACCCGCATGGAGGCGGCCGAGCATCGCTCCACCCTCGCCATCTCCGGCATCGACCAGTCGGTGATGGGGGTGTTGTCGCGGATCGAGGGGGTGGAGCGCGACCGGAACGCCGTCGCCGCCCGCTTCGACAATGAGCTCGACGAGGTCAAGGCGGCCCAGAGCAAGGTCGGAGAGCGTCTGCGCCGGCTGGCGGAGGATGAGGCGCCGAAGCTGGAAGCCATGCGCGCGCTAGAAGGCGCCCTCGGCAAGATCGCCGAGAAGCTCTACGACACCGACGCCAGGACCAAGGCGGCGATGGACGATGTGCGCCAGGACATCGATCATGCCGTACGCCGGGTGGACCGTGTGGAAAGCCGGATCGAGACTGGCCCGGCCAGCGCCCTCGTCGAGGCGGTGGTGGCGCGACTGGGCGAGCGGATGGTGGAGGCGGAGAGCAAGACCGCCGAAGCCATGCGCGCGCTGGAGGTGTCTTTCGCGGGACTGGATCAGCGGATCAAGGCCACGGAAACCCAGGGTGAAGAGCAGTCGCGCTTCGAGAAGCTGGCCGCCGAGTTGCAGGAAAAGGTGGAGGCCAACCGGACGGAGATCACCGAGCGGCTCAACGCCGCGGCCGAGGGCAAGCTCGACCGGATGGAAGCGACCTTGCGTGACCTGACCGGCCATGTGGAGCAAGGCGAACGCCGCTCGGCCCAGGCGATCGACCGGATGGGCCGCGAAGTCATGCGGATCGCGCACACACTCGGCGACCGGGTCGCTTCGGTGGAAGCCCGTTCGGCGGAAGCCGCACAGCAGATGGGAGGGGAAATGGCTCGCATCGCCGACGCCATGGAGGGCCGGATCGGCCGCGCCGACCAGATCCAGGCCGAGGCGCTGGAAAAGCTCGGCGGGGAGATCGCCCGCATCGCCGAGCGGCTGGCCGATCGGATCGCCAATTCCGAACGCCGCGCCGCCGCCGCCATCGACGATGTGGGCGAGCAGATCGGCCGTGTCACCGACCGGCTGAACGATCGCCATGAGGCCAGCAACAGCGTGCTCGGCGAACGCATCCGCGCCTCCGAGGAACGCACGGCGAAGCTTCTGGAAGAGGCGCGCGAAGCCATCGACCGACGCCTGATCGAAGCCCAGCGCCGCGCCGCGCTGGAGGATGTAGCCGCCGGGCCGGCCGGGGAGCGGGAATCAGCGGGGCTCGCGCCCCGACCCTTCGCCGAGGGTCCCTTCGGCCCGCTCGATCCGCCCGCGGCCCCGCTGGCCTCCGCGTCCCGTGCGGCGATCGAAGAACCTTTTGCTCGCTTCGACGGCGGTTACGGCGACTTCGACACGGACGAAGCCGAGGCCGAGATCTTCGCGCCGGCGGCCGTGGTCGCTGCGGAGACGGCGCCGCCCGAGCCTGTATCCACTCGCGAGGTGGTGGCCGCCGCCCGCGCCGCCGCCCGCGCCGCCTCCGAACGGGCCGAGCCGGCGCCGCGCCCCAGGCGCGAAGCCCTGTCACGGCCGATTCCCGATCTGGCGGGCTCGATCGCCGCCCCCGCGCTGGATGAGGACAAGGCCGGCGGCTTCAGCTTCAACCCGCTTCGGCGCAAGAAGAAGGAACCGGCGGTCACACTGCGCACCATGATGGTGGCGTCGGGGACCGCGGCGGCGCTGGCCGTGACGGCGGTGGGCGCCACGCTTTATCTCGGGGCCGAGGCAGGCCACGACCGCGTGGACCGCTCCAGTCCGCCGCCGACCGCGGCGCGCCGGGACGACGCCAAGCCGCTCCTGGCGGCGGCGACCACCACGCCGCCCGCCGCCGACGGCGCGAGCGGGACCGACCCCAATGGCGCCGACGCCGGCAAGGCCGACACCCTGGCCGTCGCCCTGGCCCCCGCCCCGGGTGAGACCACCGGTCTTAAGCCTCCCGCCGCTCCGGGCAAGGCGGGGCTGAAGCCTGCGCCGCCGCTGACCACCACCGCGACGGCGGCCCCGACCGAGGCCCGTCCGCTCTACAACCTGGCGATCGGCCGGCTACAGGCGGGGGACGTGTCGGGGGTGGCGGACCTGACCAAGGCCGCCAATCTCGGCTTTGCGCCGGCGCAGTTCTACCTGGCCAAGCTCTACGAGCAGGGCGGATCGGGCATCAAGAAGGATCTGGTCGAGGCCCGCCGCTGGACCGAGCGGGCCGCGGAGGCCGGCGATCCCCGCGCCATGCACAACCTCGCCCTCTACGCCTTCAACGGCGAGGGCGGGGCCAAGGATCAGGCCGAAGCCACCCGTTGGTTCAAGAAGGCCGCGGAGGAGGGTGTGGTGGACAGCCAGTATAACCTCGCCCGCCTGTACGAGAACGGCGGCTACGGTGTGCAACAGAACAAGGCGGAGGCCTACAAATGGTACCTGATCGCCGCCAACGAAGGCGATAAGGATGCCAAAGCGTCCGCCGACACGCTGAAGGCGCAACTTGCGCCCGAGCAGGCCTCTACCGCCGAGCGCAGCGCACTCGCCTTCCACGCGGTGAAGTCGACGCTGCAGGCCGCTAGGACGCCGTAGGGTATTCGCACGTCAGGCTTGGCCGGAGCCCGCACAAGGACTACATATCCGATGTGGTCCTGCTACCCTAGCGCTAGGGTTCAGGGCGTCGTAAACTATGGCGCTTTCGCCGAGGAAATCCCCATGCCGCACCCAGTTGATGAACATGTCGGAGCCCGCCTGCGGCAACTCCGCAAGTCCATCAAGCTGTCGCAGAGCGGGCTTGCGGAGCGCCTCGGCCTCACGTTTCAGCAGGTGCAGAAATACGAGCGTGGCACCAACCGCATCTCCGCGTCCAAGCTGCATGACGCCGCCCAGGTGCTGAACGTGGCGGTCGCCGATTTCTTCGAGGGTCTGCCCGGCACGGCCTCCGCCGGCGCAACGCCCGGCGCCGCCGTCGATCCGGCTCACGAGAGCGACCTGCAACGCCTGATCCGGCTCTACGAGGGCACGCCGGCCGCCGACCGGCGGCGGTTGATCGATGTGGTCGAAGCCATGGCCCGCCGCTGAGGGCGGCCTTAGCCGGCCGGTCTATGGTTGCGACGGTCCAGAAGTCGGATCGCGGCGCCGTAGATCACCGTCGCCAGCAAACCGAATCCGAGGGCGATGTCGATGGTGATGTAGGCCCAACTGTGGATGGTCGGATCGATGATCCGCGCGATGTAGCACAGCACCGAGAGTATCTGCAGCGCGCTGCCCAGCAGGGGCCAGCGAAGGTCGGTGGTGAAGGCGACGAACAGCACCGCGGCCAGGACGCCGAGGTCCAGCAGGAGCGACACGTAGCGTGGGTCCTCAAGCCGCTGGAAGCCTCGCAGCGATGTGCCGACCACCAGTTCCAGCAGCATGGCGGCGGCCACGAGCCGCTCCGCCCTGCCGCCTTTCCAGAGCGCGAACCCGCAGCCGGCGGTGTAGAGCGCGTCCTCGATCAGCATCGGGGTGGTGAATCTGACCATGCGGCGCCACCTTGACCGTGAGCCCGGCCGCTTTCAAGCGCGCGGCTTGCCCGAGCGGGGCCCCGCCCTGCGTCTGCGAGGCGGAGCGGCGCGTCGGTGGGCGGCTTCTGCGGCCGAACCGGTCGGGCTAATGAGCCTTCCGCCGAAGGGCTGAGGGTTCCGAATCGAAGGGTTCCAAAGCCTGCGGCCGCGGCTCGATGGGGCCACCTGCGTCCTCATGCTGCGACAGGTCGTGCAGCGCCTCCGCCGCGCCGCGCATGACCGCCCGGGTCACCTCGACCGCCGTCTGCGTGTCCAGACGGCGGCGAAGGTCCATGAGACTGCCGCGAATATGCTCAGCCACGTCGTCGGCGGCGCTCATCGGATCTCCAAGGCTGAGGTCGGCGGCCGCACGGGCGCTGCGGCAGCCTTCCCTCGCGGCCGATCAGGCGGCCTGATCCTGCGTCTCGACCACGCGCAGCGCCGGAACCGCGGTCATCTCCGGGGAAACCACGGCGTCGGAGGGCGGTCCCTTGTTCTGACCCGGGTCCCCGGCGACGGTGTAGCCGACATAGCGGGCCATGGCTTCGGCGCTGCGATGCGCGCCGATCACCCGACGACGGGCGGTGGTCAGGTCGCTGAGCAGCTCGCTGGCCTGATCGAACAGGCCCTGGCCGAGGACGGCGGAGAGGCCGGCGTCCTTGCGCGCCTGGGGCAGAAACGCCACCAGTTGGCCGTGCTTGGCGATAGCGTTGTCGAGGGCGTCCTCGATCTCGCGGATAATACGCGCGCCCTCCCGCCCGAGGCGGGTTCGTGTGGTGTCGTCCATCTTGGTTCTCCCCGCCCTTTGGCGATCTGGTTGCGTCAGCGAACCAGGAGTGGCTTCCCGTTCGCAAAGCTCTGAAGCGAATGGATCAGGAGCAGCATTCCAGGCAGGGCGCCGCCCGCCAGAAACGCTATCCCAACCGCCAGCCCCACGATCCACAGGGCCTTGCGCGCCGCCGTCAGTTGACGCGCGGTCCCTCCTCCCGGGACTTGGGAAAGCCTGGGCTCAAGGTGCTCAGGATCACGATCAGGAACTCGCGCACCTGATCGCGCTCGGAAAGCATCGACGCCCGGTCCTCCAGATCGCTCAGCATGAAGTCGATCATGACGGCGTGCGCCGGAGCCAACCCCTTCAGTTCCTGCCTGATCGAGGCCCAGGGCAGGACCGAGGGGTCCGTATTCAGGAACTGCCGCTGTTGCGTCGCCGTCACCGCCGCCCTCCTCTCGGGAGGCCCGATGAAGCTCGACGGCGGCGGCGGCGACTATGGTTGTTGTTTCATCTAGCCATTCTTTGACTATGCCGTCGGTGCGTTCCTGGGCGAGCAGGTCGCGGGCAATGGCGCGGCTGTCGCTCGTACCGACCTTGCGGCGGGCGCTGGCCAGATGATTGTTCACCGTGGCGACCGACACGCCGAGCTTGCCGGCGATCTCCTTGGCGCGGAATCCGGCCGACACCAGGCGGAGGCACTCGCGCTCCCGGACTGTCAGGGCCCCCAGGCCACGCAGAGCGATTTGGTCGGGCATCCGGGATGAGAAGCAACCTGAGCGCGGAACATGAATCTTAACCCAGATTGAGGGGCGCCCCGACAGATGAGTCAACCGCCGCGCGACACAACCACGAACCTCGCGCCTTAGGGCTTGCTGCGACACCCCTGCCCCGGGGTCCGGCCGAAAGGGCGGGGAGCGGTCAGCCGACGGCGTTGCGACAGGCCGCCGCCATGGCGAAGGGGCTGAGCGCCACGGCGGCCAGGGCGTAGGCGGAGAGAAACATCAGGGGCGGCGCCCACGGCAGCCCCTGGCCGAACGCCTCGACCGCGCCCGCGCCGAAGATCACCGGCGGGGCATAGAGCGGCAGCACGATCACCGCCACCAGCACCCCGCCCCGCTTGGCGCCCAGGGCCAGTGCGGCGCCCGCCCCGCCCATGAAGGTCATGGCCAGTCCGGCCAGGACCGCGGTGACGGCGATGAGCGGCGCGAGCGACGGGGGGGCGCCCAGCATGGCAGCCACCACGGGGGAGGCCAGCGCCAGCGGCAGGCCGTTGGCGACCCATTGGGCCAGCGCCTTGACCGCCGCTGTGAGGGCCAGCGGCTGGCCACCCAGACAGAGCAGGTCGAGCGCGCCGTCCTCGAAATCCCGCTCGAACATGCGCTCGAGCGACAGCAGCGACGCGAGGGCCAGGGCGGCGAAAGCTGCACCCGCGGCCACCGCCGCCAGGCGCTGCGGCTCGGCCCCCACCGCCAGAGGCAGGAGCGTCGCGGTTCCCACATAGAAGGCGAGGGCGTTCAGGGGGCCGCCGCCACGCCCCCAGGCCAGGGCCAGCTCGCGCCTGAGCAGGGCCGATGCGGCGTTCACGCCCCCAGCTCCACGGTCCGGCACGGGACGGGCAGGGGGTCGTGGGCGGCGGCGAGGATCAGTCCGCCCCCCGCCAGATGCGCGCGCATCTCGCCGCCGAAGGCCGCGCGCCATCTGGCGTCCAGCGGGGCCAGCGGCTCGTCCAGCAGCCACAGGGGCCGCGGCGCCGCCTTCAGCCGGGCCAGGGCCAGCCGCCGCCGCTGCCCCGCCGACAACCGGCGCACGTCCAGCGGCAGCAAGGGCTTGAGGTCGAAGGCGTTTACCGCCGCGGCGCGGCCGGCTGAGTCACCGCCGAGCCAGGCGGTCCAGAACTCCAGTTCCTCGCCCGCGGTGCGCTGGGTTTTCAACCCGTCCTGATGGCCGGCCAGGTGCAGCCCGCCGGCGCGGGCGTCCTCGGGCTCGATCGCCGCGCCCTGCGCATCCCGAAAAGCCGTCTGGCCGGAATCGGGGCGCAGCAGCCCCGCGATGGCGCGGAGCAGCGAGGTCTTGCCCGCGCCATTGGGGCCGGCCAGCATCACCGCCTCGCCCGCAGCCAGCCCCAGCGACAGACCGGCGAACAGCCGCCGCGCGCCGCGGGATACGGTCAGCGATTCGATGTTGAGCGCGGCGATCATCAGATGGTCATCGCCGCCCTATCGACCTGTCCACCAACCGGGGCTAAGACAGCCCCGCCCACGCGGGACAACCGCTGCATCCAATCGTGGAAGGGCCTTTCGGACGCTGTGTGTCCGTGCGGCCCGTGCGCGTATCCGGTGGTGATATGGAGACGATCCAATGGCGTCCATCGACAGCTTGAATACCCGCCGCGAACTCAAGGTCGGCAGGAAGACCTACGCCTATTACAGCCTTAGGGCCGCGGAGGAAGCCGGTCTCGCCGACATCGGCCGCCTGCCGGCGTCGATGAAGGTGCTGCTGGAGAACCTGCTGCGCAAGGAGGACGGCAAGTCCGTCTCCGAAAACGACCTGAAGGCCTTGGCCGCCTTCATCGACAACAAGGGCAAGGTGGAGCACGAGATCGCCTTCACCCCCGCCCGGGTGCTGATGCAGGACTTCACCGGCGTGCCCGCCGTGGTGGACCTCGCCGCCATGCGCGACGCCATGGGCGCCCTCGGCGCCAATCCCGACAAGATCAATCCGCTGAACCCCGTCGATCTGGTCATCGACCATTCGGTGATGGTCGACCATTTCGGCACGCCGCAGGCCTTCGGCGAGAATGTGGATCGCGAGTATGAGCGCAACGGCGAGCGTTACCGCTTCCTGCGCTGGGGCTCGTCCGCCTTTGACGATTTCCGCGTGGTGCCGCCCGGCACCGGCATCTGCCACCAGGTCAATCTGGAATATCTGGCCCAGACGGTGTGGACCGCCGGCGAACTGGACGCCAAGGGCAAGAAGTCCAAGGTCGAGCTCTGCTACCCCGACACGGTGGTCGGCACCGACAGCCACACCACCATGGTCAACGGCCTGTCGGTGCTCGGCTGGGGCGTGGGCGGCATCGAGGCGGAAGCCGCCATGCTCGGCCAGCCGATCCCCATGCTGATCCCCGAAGTGATCGGCTTCAAACTCACGGGCACGCTGCCCGAGGGCGCCACGGCCACCGATCTGGTGCTGACCGTGACCCAGATGCTGCGCAAGAAGGGCGTGGTCGGCAAGTTCGTTGAATTCTTCGGCGAGGGTGTGCCGCACCTGACCATCGAAGATCAGGCGACCATCGCCAACATGGCCCCCGAATACGGTGCTACCTGCGGCTTCTTCCCGATCAGCCAGGCGACGCTGAACTATCTGACTGAGACCGGCCGGGCGCCCGAACGCGTGGCGCTGGTGGAGGCCTACGCCAAGGCACAGGGCCTGTGGCTCGATCCCGAAGCCGAGCCGGTGTTCACCGACACGCTGGAGCTGGACCTCGCCTCCGTCGTGCCGTCCATCGCCGGTCCCAAGCGTCCGCAGGACCGGGTGCTGATGACCGAGGCGGCCACGGCGTTCAAGGCGACCCTGGCCGGCGACTTCGGCAAGGCCGGACACGAGACGTCCCGCGTGGAGGTGAAGGGCGAGGCGTTCGACCTCGGCCATGGCGACGTGGTGATCGCCGCCATCACCTCCTGCACCAACACCTCCAACCCCAGCGTGCTGATCGCCGCCGGCCTGTTGGCGCGAAAGGCGGTCGAGAAGGGGCTTAAGGTGAAGCCTTGGGTGAAGACCTCCCTGGCCCCGGGATCCAAGGTGGTCACCGACTACCTGACCAATTCCGGCCTGCAGGCGGACCTCGACACGCTGGGCTTCAACCTGGTGGGCTATGGCTGCACCACCTGCATCGGCAATTCCGGCCCGTTGCCGCAGGCGATCTCGGACACCATCAACGCCGACGATCTGGTGGCGGTGAGCGTGCTGTCCGGCAACCGCAATTTCGAGGGCCGGGTGAATCCCGACGTGCGGGCCAACTATCTGGCCTCCCCGCCCCTGGTGGTGGCCTACGCCCTGGCCGGCTCGATGCAGAAGGACCTGCTGGCCGAGCCGCTGGGTCAGGACGCCGACGGCCATAATGTGATGCTGCGCGATATCTGGCCGACCAATGAGGAGATCGCCACGATCCAGCGCAAGGCGGTGACCAACGCCCTGTTCAAGACCCGCTATGCCGACGTGTTCGAGGGCGACGAGCACTGGAAGTCGATCAAGGTCGCGGGCGGCCAGACATACGCCTGGGACATGGGCTCGACCTATGTGCAGAACCCGCCCTACTTCAGGGACATGAAGATGACCCCCGATCCGGTGGTCGATATTCAGGAGGCCCGCGTCCTGGCGATTTTCGGCGACTCCATCACCACCGACCACATTTCGCCCGCCGGCAACATCAAGGCCTCGTCCCCCGCCGGTCAGTACCTGATGGACCATCAGGTACGGCAGGACGATTTCAACTCCTATGGCGCGCGCCGCGGGAACCACGAGGTGATGATGCGCGGCACCTTCGCCAACATCCGCATCAAGAACCGCATCACACCGGACATCGAAGGCGGCGTGACCCGGCACTTCCCCTCCGGCAGGACCATGGCGATCTATGACGCCGCCATGCAGTACGAGGCGGAGGGCCGCCCGCTGGTGATTTTCGCCGGCAAGGAATACGGCACCGGCTCGTCCCGCGACTGGGCGGCCAAGGGCACCCGCCTGCTCGGCGTCCGCGCCGTGATAGCGGAAAGCTTCGAGCGCATCCACCGCTCCAACCTGGTCGGCATGGGCGTCCTGCCGCTGCAGTTCATCCATGAGGGCTGGCAGCGCCTCGGCCTCACCGGTGAGGAGATGATCACCATCCGCGGCCTGGACCGGGTTCAGCCCCGCCAGGAACTGCTGGTGGAAATGTTCCGCCCGTCGGATCACAAGGTCGCGCGCTTCAACGTGCGCTGCCGGATCGATAACAGGACGGAGCTGGAATACTACTTCGCCGGCGGGGTGATGCCCTTCGTGCTGCGCAACCTGGCGCGGGACAGCCAGCCCGCCATGGCGGCGGAATAGAACCGGGAGGTCACGAAAGGGTGAGGGGCATGACGGGTGCGCCGGGTTAAGTTGCGGTGATGCGATCCTTTTCCGCAATCCTGGCGTTCGTCTGCGCCCTCACCCTGGCCCTCGCACCCGGAGCGGAGGCGAGGTCGCGTCATCGCAGACCTACGCCGCCCACCCCCTCGGCCCTAGTCGAACTGTTTACCGCGCAGGGCTGCGAAGGTTGCCCGCAAGCGGACCTCGCCCTTGGCGAACTGGCCCGGAAAAAGGGGGTCACCGCCCTGACGTTCTCGGTGGATATCTGGGACTACACCGGCTGGACCGACACCTTCGCCATGCCGGAGTTCACCGCCCGCCAGCAGGCCTATGTGAAGCGGCTGAAGCTGCGGGAGGTCTACACGCCCGAAATCGTGGTGAACGGCGCGGCGGAAGCCTCGGGCCTGGACAAGGACGCCATCGGCAAGCTGCTGACCAAATCCGCCAGGATGGAGGGGCCGGCGGTCGGCGTCTCGCACGCGGGCGACTGGGCTTCGGTCGGCGCGGCCGGCGTCCCCGCGCAGGCCGCCGACGTCTGGCTGATCCGCTACGATCCCACCCCGCGCGAGGTGAAGGTCAAGGCCGGCGACAACAAAGGCAAGACGCTCACCGTCACCAATGCGGTCAGGGAACTGGTTAAGCTCGGCCAATGGCGCGGACGGGCCAAACGCTTCGACCTGCCTGACGCCCCGTCCGAGGGGTTGAAGGCGGTGGTAGTGGTGCAGGCGCCCCGTGGCGGCCCCGTGCTGGCGTTGGGCCGAGACTAAGCCTCACCAAACCATCAGATACAGAAAAGCCCGCACGGCAAGAGGGGGAACCGGGCGGGCTTCTGATCCAACCTTGGGGAAGGTTGAGGGTGTCGGCCGACCGGCCACCGATCCGGGGGGCTGGGGGGGCTGTTCAGGATCCAGGACCAGCAGTTGTCCCGGCCGACCGACCTTGCTGTTATCGATGGGCGATGGGGCGCGTCCGCGACCGGAATAGGGCCATTTCACGACTTTTGGACGTGAGTGTCGCCGCGCTGTTGCATCGCGGCGGACGCCCTCTTTTCAGGCCGCCTCGGCGCGCTAGATTTGTAGGGCATGAGTGTCGATCCGTTTCCACCCGGCCCCCAGCCGACAACCAACGCCGCATCGGTCTTCTTCGAGCGTCGGGAGCTCGACCAGATTCTCCGCCTCTATGAACGGATGGTGGCGGCGGGCGAGTGGCGCGACTACGCCATCGCCTCGGACAAGGACCAGGCGGCCGTCTGCGTGTTCCGCCGCGCGTCGGAGGCCCCGCTCTATCGCATCGAGAAGCGGCCGGCCCTGACCCGGCGGCAGGGACAGTGGGCGGTGCTGGCGCCCGGCAATGTGGTGCTGCGCCGGGGCCACGAACTCGACCAGGTGCTGAAGGTGTTCGACACCCGCAAGTTCCGCGTCGTCGATTAGACCCCGATCGGTTCAGATTGAACCGTGACTCAGGCTCCATGCGCTCAAACGAAAAGGCCCGGGATCGCTCCCGGGCCTTCGCTGTTGACCGTCCTGTGGGCTCAGCGGCGGCCGCCGAACAGCGACAGCAAGATCTGGAACAGGTTGATAAAGTCCAGATAGAGGCTGAGGGCCCCGAAGTTGGTGGCCGCGGCCATGCTCTGCTCGTCACCTTTCACCTGGTAGTAGGTCATCTTCAGCTGCTGGGTCTGGAAGGCTATCAGCCCCGCGAAGATGGCCAGGAACACCACCTGAATAATGAACTGCAGCCCCGCTGCGTGCAGGAACAGGACGTTGATCAGCGACAGCGCGATCATCCCGAAAGCGCCCATGATCAGGAACGAGCCCATGCCGGTGAGGTCGCGTTTGGTGGTGTAGCCGACAAGGCTAAGCGCACCGAACGCGACTGATGTCACCAAGAAGGACGTAGCGATCGAAGCGCCCGTATAGATCAATGCGTCGAGGCCGAGGCCAGCGCCCAGCAGACTGACCACAAGCCAGTAATAAGCGCCCGAATTGCGCACCGTCAGGCCGCGCGCCGCGAAGCTGCCGATCAGCACGACCGCAAGCGGCGCCCACATCAACGCTTGGCCCAGCAGGGTGACGCCAACGGCGCGGCCACTGGCGTCGACCCGGAACAGGTACTGGACGACCGGCTCATGCGAGGTCAGCCAGGCCAGGGCGGCCGAGAGCAGCAGACCGAGCGCCATCTTGTTGTAGACGCCCAGCATGAAGGCGCGAAGGCCGGCATCGACGCTCATGTCCGCCGAAGCGGGAGCCTGCCCCCATACGCCGCGGTTGAAATCGCTCATGGCGATGAAATCCCTTTCTCGAACCGATATGGTTCCTGTGGAAAATATCGTTCGCCCTTGATGACAACGCAAGGGCGCGGCGGAATGAGGGCGGATGACGGCAATCACCTATCCCATCGCCGAGACGGCGGACGAGGCGCTGCATAGCCCGCGCGCCTTCGCCGAGCGCGAGCGCGAAGCCATCCATGCCGCGGGCGGGGCGGTGGCGTTCGTCACCGAGGCGGTCGGCCCCGCCTTCGCCAGCGAAGCGGCGGCCGAGGCGGCCTATTCAAGCGCGGCGCTTCAACCCGGCGGCTGGCGCACCCTGCGTCCCGTGACCGACGCCAAGCCCACAGCCCCGCTCCGCCCGGTCAATCGGGGCGGCCGGCGCTGGCCGGAGCCGAGGGCGGCGTCGACGCCGACCCTGTGGCGGCTGTCGGTGAGCTATTGGCGTATCGAACGCGAAGGCGCGGCCCCGGCGCCCGCGGAAGCCGCCCGCCGGCTGCGACGCGATCCCGGCGCCCATGCGCTGGACACGCGCGCGCTGCAGGCCCTGGCGCGCCAGCCGCTCCGGCCCGCCGAGCCGCAGCGGGCGCTGGACATCGGCCTGTTCGAGGTCCGGATGCCCGAGGCGCCGGAGCGGACCATGCCCGACGAATAGGCCCGCCGGGCCGACGGTGACCGCGCTCCGGTTCACGGCCGGTTCACCCCCTCGCGCAAATGTGATGACCCGGCTAAAAGCCGCCCCTATTCTACGCTTCCTGCAGCCCGTGATTGGGTCGGGGCGCGGTCTCGCGGAGCTGTCTTCATGTCGAACGCCGATAGGCCCCGCGGGGGCGGCGCCCCGGGCGGGTTTGGCGGCTTCAACTTCCGCTTCCCGGGCCGCGGCCCCGATGGCCGCTCGCTGCTGGGCACGCTGGCCTATTGGGGAGCGGTGGCCTGCGTCTGGGCGGTGATCTTCGTGGTCGCCTTCTTCGTGATCTTCTCGCGCGGCCTGCCGGACACCTCCAAGCTCTACGAGATTCACCACCAGCCCTCGATCACCTATCTGGACCGCTCCGGCGCGCTGCTCGGCGTACGCGGCAGCCAGTATTCGCCGCCGGTGGATATCGACAAACTGCCGGAATACGTGCCCGCCGCCTTCGTGGCCATCGAGGACCACAACTTCTATCACCACATGGGGTTCGACCTCGGCGGCATTGTCCGCTCGCTGGGGCGCAATGTGATGCACCGCCACGGCCCGCTGGCCGGCGGCTCCACCATCACCCAGCAATTGGCGCGCAACCTGTTCCTGACACCGGATCAGACCATGAAGCGCAAGGCGCAGGAGCTGATCCTGGCCTTCTGGCTGGAGCGCAAGTTCTCCAAGAAACAGATCCTCGCCCTCTATATGAACCGGGTCTATTTCGGCGCCGGCGCCTATGGCATCGAGGCGGCGGCCCAGCGCTATTTCAACAAGCCGGCCTCGGAGCTGACCGTGGGCGAGGCGGCGCTGCTGGCCGGCCTGCTCAAGTCGCCCACCCATTACAGCCCGGTCTCCGATCAGGAGCGCGCCGCGCGCCGCGCCACCATCGTGCTCGACCGGATGGTGGAGACCAAGGCCATCACCGCAGACCAGCGCGACGAGGCTTTCCGCCACCCGGTCAAGGTATCCAAGACCCTGGCCAGCGCCCATGCCCAGTATTTCGTCGACTGGGTCGACACCCAGGTGCGCCAGTTGGTCGGCCAGCCGGAGACCGACCTGGTGGTGGAGACCACGCTGGACCTGCCGCTGGATGCGCTGGCCCAGAACGCAGCCATCGCCACCGTCAACCGCCAGCAGGCGGCCGGTGTGCAGCAGGCGGCGGTGGTGGCCATGGACGGCGTCGGGCGCGTGCGCGCCATGATCGGCGGGGTGAACTATGGCGACAGCCAGTTCAACCGCGCGGTGGAGGCCAAGCGCCAGGCCGGCTCGTCGTGGAAGCCCTTCGTCTATCTCACCGCCATGGAGCAGGGCCGCACGCCGGATGTGGGCGTGGTGGACGAGCCGGTGACCATCAACGGCTGGACGCCGCACAACTATACCAACAAATATCTCGGCCCGCTGACCCTGCAGCAGGCGCTGGCCCAGTCGATCAACACCGTCGCCGCGCGCCTGGCGGACGAGGTGGGGCGCCAGAACGTGGCCAACACCGCCCATCGGCTCGGCATCGTCTCGCCCATCAACACCGACCCGGCCATGGCCCTCGGCACCACCCAGGTCAGCCCGCTGGAGATGGCGCAGGCTTACGCGCCCTTCTCCAACGGCGGCGACAAGGCCAGCGCCTACGGCATCGAACGGATCCGCACCGCCGACGGCAAGGTCCTGTACGAGCATCACCCGGACCCCAGGGCCAGCGTGATCGGCAACCCGGCGCTGGATGAGATGAACCAGATGCTCCGCACGGTGATCACCGCGGGCACCGGCACGCGCGCGGCCATTTCCGGCTATGACCTCGCCGGCAAGACGGGCACCACCTCCGACTACAAGGACGCCTGGTTCATGGGCTACACGGGCGGGTTCGTCACCGCCGTATGGGTCGGCAAGGACAACAACACACCGATGCGCAAGGTCACCGGCGGCGGGGCGCCGGCGGAGATCTGGCGCGGCTTCATGGCCGCCGCCCTGCCGCACCTGCAGGTACGCGCCATCCCGCGGGGCCCGCAGGCCGAACCCGGCGTGGTGATGGGCGATCCGATCGGCGACCTGCTCTCCAACGTCACCGTGGCCCCCGCGCCACCGGCCAACGACAATCCGCCGCCCGCGCCGGAGACGCCAGACGCGCCTGACCGGCCGCCGCCTCCGCCGCAGCCCGCGTATCCGCCACAAGCGGCATACCCACCCCCGCAATATCCGCCGCCGCAACGCCCCTATTGAGCCTGGAGACGGGTGCTCTCGGTCAGGTCTGGCGCGAAGCCTTCTCGTCCAGGCCCGAGCGGCCTTCGCGGGCGGCGAGCTTGTCGGCCACGGCGTCCAGGTCCACGCCCCGGGCAGCCAGCAGGACCAGCCAGTGATAGATCAGATCGGCGCTCTCGCTCGCCAGGGCGTCCGTGTCCTCGGCGATGGCGGCGATCACCGTCTCCACCGCCTCCTCGCCGAGCTTCCTGGCCGCCCGCCGCGGATCGGCCAGCAACTGCGCGGTGTACGAGCCGCCCGCGTCCGCCCCCCGGCGCGCGGCGATGGTGCCGTTGAGCCGGGCCAGCACCCCGGCGAACCGTTCGCTCATGACAACCTCACCGGCAGATGCGCCTCAGCCAGCGCCCGCTTGGCCTCGCCGACCGATACCTCGCCGAAGTGGAAGATGGAGGCGGCCAGCACCGCATCCGCCCCGCCCGCCCGCACCGCCTCGACCATATGCCCCACTCCGCCCGCGCCGCCGGAGGCGATCACCGGCACGCTCACCGCCGAGGATACTGCCCGCAACAGCGCCGTGTCGTAGCCCGACCTGGCTCCGTCCCGATCCATGGAGGTCAGCAGGATTTCGCCCGCGCCCTTCTCCACCGCCAGCCGGGCATAGTCCACCGCGTCGAGGCCGGTGTCCCTGCGCCCGCCATAGGTGAAGACATGCCAGCGACCGGGGCCCACCGCCTTGGCGTCCACCGCCGCCACCACAGCCTGCGCGCCGAAGGCGTCGGCGCAGGCGGCGAGCAGGTCCGGGTTCTCCACCGCCGCAGTGTTGATCGAGACCTTGTCCGCGCCGGACAGCAGCAAGGCTCGGGCCGTCTCTACGCTGCGCACCCCGCCGCCGACCGACAGGGGCATGAAGCAGACCTCGGCGGTGCGCGCGATCACCTCATGGATCGGACGACGCCCCTCGTGGCTGGCCGTGATGTCGAGGAACATCAGCTCATCCGCCCCCGCGGCGTCATAGACCTGGGCCTGCTCCACCGGATCGCCCGCGTCGCGCAGGTTCTCGAACCGCACGCCCTTGACCACGCGCCCGTCCTTCACATCCAGACAGGGGATGACGCGGATTTTAAGGGTCATGCCGCCACCCTGCGCCGGGCGGCGGTCAGGGCCTCGGCGGGGTCGATGGCCTTCTCGTAGAGGGCGCGCCCCAGGATGGCGCCGGCGATGGGCGTGCCCCTGCGCGCCTTCAGGGCCTCGATATCGGCCACCGCGCTCATGCCGCCGGACGCGATGGTGGGTATGGCGACAGCATCGGCCACCTGGCCGATAATGTCTACGTTCGGGCCGGTCATCGCCCCGTCTCTACCGATGTCGGTAACGATCAGGGCGGCGACGCCGGCATCCTCGAACCGGCGGGCCAGATCGACGCCGCTCACGTCGGAGGTCTCCACCCAGCCCTTCACCGCCACCTTCCCGTCGCGCAGATCGAGGCCCACGGCCACCTGCTCGGGGAAGGCGGCGGCGGCCTTGATGACGAGCGGAGGGTCTGACAAGGCAACGGTGCCCAGGATCACGCGGCTGACGCCGGCCTCAAGCCAGGTCTGGATGGCGTGCAGGGTGCGCACACCCCCGCCAAGCTGAACGGGCAAGGATACCCGGTTCAGGATCGCCTTCACCGCCGGCGCATTCACCGCCCGGCCTTCGATGGCGCCGTCGAGATCGACCACGTGCAGCCACTGGAACCCGGCGGCGGCGAACTGGGCGGCCTGGTCGGCGGGGCTGTCGGAGAACACCGTGGCCTTGTCCATGTCGCCGTGCAACAGGCGCACGCACCGGCCGCCCTTCAGGTCGATGGCGGGATAGAGGATCATGGCCCGTTATCGGTCGCAAAGAGGCTCATTGGGGGCGCCACTCCAGAAAACGCGAGATCAGGGCGAGGCCGCTGGCCTGGCTCTTCTCCGGGTGGAACTGCACCCCGGCGATGTTGTCCCGCACCACAGCCGCGGCGAAACGGCCGCCGTGATCCACCGAGGCGGCCACCGCCGCAGGGTCATCTGGGGTGAAGACGAAGGAGTGGGTGAAATAGAAGTCGCGCCCCGCCGCCTCGGCGAACAGCGGGTGCGGCGTCTCGCCCTGAAGATCGTTCCAGCCCATGTGCGGCACCTTGAGCGCGGGGTCGGAGGGCTCGATGACGGCAACGTGGCCGGCGATCCAGTCCAGCCCCACCGTCTCGCCGAACTCCAGCCCGCGGGTGGCCAGAAGCTGCATCCCGACACAGACGCCGAGGAACGGGGCGCCGCGCCTCACCCCCTCGCCCATGGCCTCGATCAGGCCGTCTCGCGCGGACAAGGCCCGCATACAGGCGGCAAAGGCGCCGACGCCCGGCAGCACGATGCGGTCCGCGCTCGCCACGAAGGCAGGGTCAGCGGTGGCGCGGATGTCCTGCTCGTGTCCCACCCCGCGCGCGGCCGCCCAAAGCGCCTTCTCCGCCGAGCGCAGGTTGCCCGAGCCGTAGTCGATGAGGGCGACGGTGTGCATGATTAGAGGCTCTCAACGGCTCCTCTCCCCCTCAAGGGGGGAGAGGCTGGGAGAGGGGGTGAGTGCACAACGCATCCGTAGAAGTCATGGGAGGCGCCACGAGCGCTCGCCCCTTCACCTCTTCGACCCCACCCCCGACCTTGCCCTTCCCCCATCGAGGGGGAAGGGTTCCGATTCAAGCTCATCTCAAAGCACGCCCTTGGTGGAAACCGGCTGACCGCCGGCCTTGGGGTCGATCTCCACCGCCACGCGCAGCGCCCGGGCCAGGGCCTTGAAGCCGCTCTCGGCGATGTGATGGCTGTTGTCGCCGTACAGGCATTCCAGGTGGATGCAGGCGCCCGCATTCATGGCGAAGGCCTGGTGGAACTCCTTGAACAGCTGGGTGTCGAAGGCGCCGATCTTCTCCGTAGGGAACTCCACCTTCCAGATCAGGTAGGCCCGGCCCGAGAGGTCGATGGCGCAGCGGCTCAGCGTCTCGTCCATGGGGATATAGGCGTGGCCGAACCGGCGCACCCCCTTGAACCCCGGCAGGGCCTTGGCGAAGGCCTGGCCGAGCACGATGCCGGTATCCTCCACCGTATGGTGCATGTCGATATGCAGGTCGCCCTTGGCCTCGACGGTGAGGTCGAAACCGCCGTGGCGGCCGAAGGCCTCCAGCATGTGGTCGAAGAAGCCGATGCCGGTGGCGACTTCCGTCACGCCGGTCCCGTCGAGGTCGATGGCGGCGCGGATCCGCGTCTCCTTGGTCTCGCGCACGATGTCTGCGGTTCGGGTCATCGCGGTATCCTAGAGGCCCCTGGCCGCGGCGAGCACCTTCAGCGCGGTCTGGGGGCGGGGGCCATAGTGGCCGATCACCTCGCCGGCGGCGAGGTGGCCGAGCTTGGCACAGTGCTCCAACGGCCTGCCGTGGGCCAGACCGTGCAGGAACCCCGCGGCGTACTGGTCGCCGGCGCCGGTGGTGTCGATCACCTTCGCCACCGGTTCGGCCCCCACGGCGACGGTCTCGCCGCCCGACAACACCACCGAGCCGGCAGGGCCCCGGGTGACCGCCGCGATCTTGACGCGCGAGGCGAGCGCGCGGGTGGCGGCGTCGAAATCGTCGGTCTCGAACAGGGCCTTGACCTCGCTCTCGTTGGCGAACACCACGTCCACCGCTTCGGCCATGAAGGCGAGAAGGCCCACGCGATGGCGGTCCACCACGAAGGCGTCGGACAGGGTCATGGCCACCTTGGCCCCCACATCGCGGGCGATCTCGGCGGCGCGGGCGAAGGCGGCGCGGCCCCCGTCCGGGTCGAACAGATAGCCTTCCAGATAAACGATCTTGGCAGCGCGGATCAGGGCCGGGGCCACGTCCGCCGCTGTGAGCGCCACGGAGGCGCCGAGAAAGGTGGACATGGTCCGCTCGCCATCCGCCGTCACATTGATCAGGCTGCGCGCCGTGGCGGGGCCGCCCACCAGTGGCGCGGTGGCGTAGTCCACGCCGACGGCGGCCATGTCGTGGGCGAACACCTCGCCCAGCTGGTCGTCGGCCACCTTGCCGATATAGGCCGCGCGGCCGCCCAGCGAGGCGACGCCAACCACGGTGTTGCCGGCCGATCCGCCCGAGGTCTCCAACCCCTGCGCCATCGCGCCGTAGAGCGCATGGGCGCGGCCCTCGTCGATCAGACCCATGGCGCCCTTGACCAGCCCCTCCCGTTGCAGGAAGGCCTCATCGGCCTGGGCGATCACATCGACGATGGCGTTGCCGAGGGCGACAACGTCGTATGGGGCGGTCATGGCGATCCTTGCAGGACGGCGAGTCCGCGCCCCGATACAGGATCGGCCGAGGATCGCCAAATCCACAGGCGGGTGAGCCGCCTTGATGGAGGCGAAAAGCTCGGCTAGCGCTTCGCCATGCGTCTCGCCTGCACACTGGCCGTCTTGATGATCCTGGCCGTCCCGGCCTTCGCCACCGAAAAGCCGGGCGGTGCGGCCGAGCGCGCGCGCGAGCAACGCGAAGAGCTGCATGAGGAGGAGAGCGGCCTGGGCGCATTATTCCACGCCTCGCCGGACAAGGTTCGCGCGCGGCTGGGCGATCCGGACGTGTCGCGGGCGGAAGGCAAGGGCGCCTTCTGGACCTATCGGCTGGAGCACTGCGCCCTGTTCCTGTTCTTCCACGAGGGACCGCATGGCCTGCACGTGACCGGCGCCGCCACCGGACCCCGCAAGCGCGGCGAGCCCCCGCTGACGGTCGCAGCCTGTCTGGCCAGCGCGGTGCAGCTGCCCGAACCATGACCCGCCTCGCCATCCTGACCCCCGACCCGGCGGACGAGACCTATGTCCACCGCTGGCGCGAGGCCTATGAGGTCTATCGGCGGGCCTTCGCGGCGGCGGGGGTGGAGACGGTGGCCGTCCCCTGGATCGAGCCTTGGCCTACCGATGTGGCCGCCGCTCTGCCGGTGCGCGCCTGGGGCTATCACAAGCAGGTGGCGCGTTGGCGCGCGGCGGTGACGGCCGCGCCGACGCGGCTGATCAATCCGGCGCCGATGCTGCTGTGGAACACCGACAAGCTCTATCTCCAGGCGCTGGCGACGGCCGGCGTGCCCACCGTGCCGACCCTGTTCGCCGCCGCTGTGGATGCGGCGACGCTGGCCGACGCCTTCGCCCGGTTCGACACGGATCGGCTGGTGGTGAAGCCGACCATTTCCGCCGGGGCCTGGTTCACCCAGGTGGTCCGCCCCGGCGACCCGATTCCCGCCGCGCCCGGACCGGTGATGATCCAGCCCTTCCTGGGCGCGGTTCAGGGCGAGGGCGAGCTCAGCCTGTTCTATTTCGGCGGGGCGTTCAGTCATGCGGCGCGCAAGGTGGCCACCGGCGGCGATTTCCGCGTCCAACCCCAGTTCGGCGGCGCCCTGACCCGCTTCGAGCCCGACGCCGAGGCCATCGCGGTGGCGGAGGCGACCCTGGCCGCGGCCCCGCTGGGGATCGTCTATGCCCGCGTAGACCTGATCCGCGGCCAGGACGGCCGGCTGAAGCTGATCGAGCTGGAAGTGATCGAGCCCGACCTATTCTTCAACCTCGATCCACAAGCGGCGGGCCGGTTCGTGCGGGCGGTGCTGGGCGAACTCTAGACCCTGATCGGTTCATCTTGAACCGTGAATCAGGGTCTACACTTTGAGTTTAGAGCATGAGTCACGTTCGGATGATTCCATCCGAAACGATCATGCTCTAGCCGCGCTGCGTCGCCAGGCGATGCAGCACGATGCCGGCGGTGGTGGCGACGTTCAGCGAGTCCCAGCCGGCCGCCATGGGGATGCGCACGCTCCGCGCCAGCGCCATCAACTCGGGCGGCAACCCCGGCCCCTCGGCGCCCAGCATCAGCGCGGTTCGGGTGGGCGGCGTGAAGTCCCCAAGGTCGCATTCGCCGCCTGGGCTGAGCGCCACGGGCTGGAACCCGTGCCGTTCCAGTTCTTCCGCCGCGCCCGCCCACCGCGCGAACGGGACGCGCAGCGCGGCGCCGACGGAGACGCGGATGGCCTTGCGGTACAGGGGATCGCAGCAGGTCTCATCCAGCAGCACCGCGTGCGCGCCGAAGGCGGCGGCGTTGCGGAACAGGCCGCCCAGATTGTCATGGTTGGCGATGCCGTACAGCACCAGCACCACCGCCCGCGCCGGCGCGCTGGCCAACACCATCTCGGCGCTGAGCGCCGGGGCCGGCTCGCCGAGCGCCAGAATGCCACGATGCAACGGAAAGCCGGCGATGGCGTCGATCACCTCGCGCTCGGTCACATAGATCGGCGTCCCCTCCGGCAGGTCCGCCAGGATCGGCCTGAGCTTCTCCAGCCGACGCCCGTCGATCAGCACCGAGCGGCAGCGGTGGTGGGACGCCCGCACCAGCACGCGCAGCACCACCTCGCCCTCGGCCATGAACAGGCCGTCGCGACCGCGCAGGTCGCGCTCCTTGATGTGGCGATAGGCGGCGATGCGGGGATCGTCCGCGCTGGCGATGGGCTGCACATCCATGCGGGGCGGGGTGCGCCGATTTCGCCAGGCTCGCAATACGCTTCGGGCGGCCTATTTAATCGCCACACCCTTCCTGAGTTCGAGTTGGCATGATCTCCGAAAGCCTTTCCGTGGCCGAAATCCGGCCCCTGGACGACGATCTCGTCGCGCCGTTCCAGATCGACGACCAGCCCGCCCGCGGCCGCATCGTGCGGCTGGGCGCGGTGGTGGATGAAATCCTGACCCGCCACGCCTATCCCCAGCCGGTGGCGCGCCTGCTGGGCGAGGCGTGCGCCCTCGCCGCCCTGGTGGGCGCCAGCCTGAAGTTCGACGGCCGCCTGATCGTCCAGGCCCAGGGCGATGGCCCCGTGCCCTATGTGGTGGCCGACTACGACACCTCGGGCGGGCTGCGCGGCTATTGCCGGTTCGACTCGGAGCGGATCGCCGCCCTCGCAGACCCCCGGCCGGGCGCCTCCACCCTGCTCGGCGAGGGGGTATTCATCATGACCATCGATCCGGAGAACGCCAAGGATCGCTATCAGGGCGTCACCGCCATCGAGGGCGACACCCTGGCCCTGTCGGCGGAGCAGTATTTCGCCCAGTCCGAACAGGTGCCGACCAGGGTCAGGCTGGCGGTGGGACAGGTGCACGACGCGGACGGCCTGCGCTGGCGCGCCGGCGGCATGATGATCCAGAACATCGCCGAGGACGCCGCGCGGGGCTCCACCGCAGACGCCTGGACGCGGGCGCAGATGCTGTTCGCCACCCTGGCCGAGGATGAACTGCTCGATCCGTTGATTCCGCCGGAGACCCTGCTGTTCCGCCTGTTCCACGAGGACGGCGTGCGGCTCTATCCCGCCAAGGCGCTGACCGCCTTCTGCCGCTGTTCCGAGGAGCGGGTGACGGGGATGCTGCGCTCGTTCCCCAAGGCCGATATCGACGGCATGGTCGAAGGCGACGGCAAGATCCACGTCACCTGCGAATACTGCTCGCGAGAGTATGTGCTGGAGCCGGAGGCGGTCTGACGAAATCCTCCGGCGGGCTCCGTCTTTACACGCAAGCTTCCAACCGCGCGCTTACACCCCCTCACCCTGCGCCCTCCCCCGCAAGGGGGGAGAGGGTTGCGGCCGCCTTGCCGCGGTGGGGGGATGTGTCTTCCAAACCGGCTAAGCGCTTGCCTGAGCCGGCGGTGCGTCTGCTAAGCTCGCCCCATGCACGCCCTCGCTTCCCTGATCGGCCACGATGACCCGACGACCCTCTTGGTCTTCTGCGTCCGCACCGTGGTCGTGCTGATCTTCGGCATCCTTTGTATCCGCATCGCCGGGCGCACCACCTTTTCCCAACTCAGCCCACTCGACATCGTGGTCTCCGTGGCGGCGGGGTCGAACCTGTCGCGGGCGATGACCGGCAATTCACCCTTCCTGCCCTCGCTCGGCGCGACCCTGCTGCTGGTGGTGCTGCACCGGTCGCTGGCCTATGCCGCGGCGCGCTATCGTCCGCTGGGGTTCCTGATCAAGGGCCGGGCGGTGATCGTCGTCCGCGACGGCGTGGCCGATACCGGGGTGATGCGCCGCCATCGGATCTCCAACGACGATCTGCACGAGGCGATCCGGCTCGGCGGCGCGGGCTCGGTCAGCGCGGTGAAGCTGGCGGTGCTGGAGGACGGCGGCCATATCAGCGTCGTGCACCGGTCCCGCTGAAGGACAGCGGGGTGGGTGACGCCCGCGCCGCGCTCGGCTAACACCGCCCCATGCGCATCGCCTTCATGGGAACGCCGGCCATCGCCGCGCACATGCTGACCGCCGTCCATGCGGCCGGGCACGAGATCGCCTGCGTCTACGCCCAGCCGCCGGCCCCCCGTGGCCGGGGCCAGGCGGTGCGGCCGAGCCCGGTGCAGGCGGAGGCGGAGCGGCTCGGCCTTCCGGTCCGCACCCCCGCCTCGATGAAGGACCCGGACGCCATCGCCGCCTTCCGGGCGCTGGGTCTCGATGCGGCGGTGGTGGTGGCCTATGGCCAAATCCTGGTGAAGGCTGTGCTGGACGCGCCGCGCCTGGGGGCCTTCAACGTCCACGCCTCGCTGTTGCCGCGCTGGCGGGGCGCCGCGCCGATCCAGCGCGCCCTGATGGCCGGGGACCGCGAGACCGGCGTGCAGGTGATGCGGATGAGCGAAGGGCTGGACGAGGGTCCCGTGCTGATGACCGCCCGCGTGGCCATCGAGCCGGACGACACCGGCGGCGACCTGCACGACAAGCTGATGGCGGCGGGCGCCGCGCTGCTGCCTCGCGCCCTGGCCGAGATCGAGGCCGGGCGGGCGGTGGAGACGCCCCAGGCCGTGGAGGGCGCCACCTATGCCCGGAAGATCAAGCCGGCCGAGGCGCGCATCGACTGGAGCCGTCCGGCGGTGGAGGTGGATCGCCAGATTCGCGGCCTGTCGCCCCTGCCCGGCGCCTGGTTCATGGCGCAGACGGCGCGCGGCCCTCTGCGGGTAAAGGCGTTACTCTCGCGGATCGGCCTCGGCGCCGGCGCGCCGGGCGAGGTGCTGGACGAGCGGCTGCTGATCGCCTGCGGCAAGGGCGCGGTCCGCCTGCTCCGCCTGCAGGCCGAGGGTCGCAAGGCGCAGGACGCCGGCGGGTTCCTGCGCGGCCAGGCGCTGGGCGATCGCCTCGACTGATGCCCCGCTACCGCCTCATCCTCGAATACGACGGCGGCCCGTTCAACGGGTTCCAGGCCCAGGCCGACCAGCCGTCGGTGCAAGGCGCGCTGGAGCGGGCGGTGCTGGGCTTTTCCGGCGAGGCGGTGCGCGTGCACGTGGCCGGGCGCACGGACACCGGCGTGCACGCCACGGGTCAGGTGGCCCATATCGACCTTCAGAAGACGTGGAGGGCGGAGGTGGTGCGCGACGCGCTGAACGCCCACCTGGTCCCGGATCCGGTGGTGGTGCTGGAGGCGGGCGAGGTGGCGGACGACTGGCACGCGCGCTTTTCCGCCACCGGGCGGCGCTATCTCTACCGCATCCTCGACCGCCGCCCGCCGGCCGCGCTGGAGCGGGGGCGGGTGTGGTGGGTGAAGACCCCGCTCGACGCCGGGGCCATGCACGCCGCCGCCCAGCGCCTGCTCGGCCACCACGACTTCACCACCTTCCGCGACGCCCAGTGCCAGGCCAACTCGCCGATGCGGACGCTGGACGTGGCCGGGGTGCACCGGGAGGGGCAGGAAGTGTGGCTGGAGTTCGCGGCGCGGAGCTTCCTGCACCGTCAGGTCCGCTCCATGGCCGGCTCGCTGGCCGAGGTGGGGGCCTGCCGCTGGAGCGCCGATGACCTCGCCGCCGCGTTGGCCGCGGCCGACCGCACCCGCTGCGGCCAGGTGGCGCCCCCGCACGGGCTCTACCTCACCGGGGTGAACTATTGAGCCGCCCCGCGCCGGGCGATGGGGTTGGATAACCGTCGCCGGAATGTCCAACCGGAGTCCAACCGGAGTCCAGCCGTGCACCCCTGCATATGGCGTGCATAGGGTGCAGGACGGGAACGGATGTTTCCGTAAAGCGCGCGCATCGTGGACAAAACCCGCCAACCTGGACTGTCCAGGAGTCCAACGAAAGCGGGGATAAGCGCAGCGCGGCGAGGCCAGATGTCAACGATCCGGACGACGGTCGGTCGGCGTCAAGGCCAGTATCGCATCGTCCGCAGCACCGTGGATAAGTTTCCCACGCGCCCGTTACCCGAACGCCGCGAAATAACGGCGGATGATCTCGCCATAGGCGTCGCGGAGGCGCTCGATCTCGGCGAGGGAGACGTGTTCGTCGACCATGTGCATGGTGGTTCCCACCAGGCCGAACTCCACCACGGGGCAGAGGGCGCGGATGAAGCGGGCGTCGGAGGTCCCGCCGGAGGTGGAAATGTCCGGCGCCTCGCCCGTGGCGGCGGTGACCGCCCCGGCCACCACGTCGACGAAGCGGCCGGGCTCGGTATAGAAAGCCTCGCCGGAGACGACGGTGCGCAGGTGCACGCGCCCACCGGTAAAGGCGCGGTCGGCCTCTTCGCACTCGCGCGCCAGCCAGCGCACCAGCGCCTCGCCGGTATGGGTGGGGTTGAAGCGGATGTTGAGCCGCGCCTCAGCCCTCGCCGGGATCACATTGGTGGCCGGGTTGCCCACGGTCAGGTCGACCACCTCCAGGTTCGAGGGCTGGAATTCCGGATACCCCTCGTCCAGCCGGTGCGCGTCCAGCAGCGCCAGCAGCGCCACCAGCACCGGGACCGGATTGGCCGCGCGCTGGGGATAGGCCACGTGGCCTTGCTTGCCCTCCACGATGATCCAGGCGTTCAGGCTGCCGCGCCGCCCGACCTTGATCATGTCGCCCAGCCGCGCCGAGGACGAGGGTTCGCCGACGATGCAGTGGTCCACCCTTTCGCCCTCCGCGATCAGCGCCTCGACCATCTTCACCGTGCCGTCCGTGGCCGGGCCCTCCTCGTCGCCGGTGATGAGGAGGGAGAGCGAGCCGCGCGCCCGCCCCTCCCCGATGTACCCGGCGGCGGCGGCGGTGAAGGCGGCGATGGCGCCCTTCATGTCCACCGCACCCCGCCCCATCAGCACGCCGTCGCGGATTTGACCGGCGAAGGGATCGGCGCTCCAGGCCGATGCGTCGCCCACCGGCACCACATCGGTATGGCCGGCGAAGCACAGGTTGGGGGCGGCGGTCCCAAGGCGGGCGTAGAGGTTCTCGATCGCGCCGAACCGCATCCGGCGACAGGCGAAGCCGAGGCCGGTCAGCGCCTGCTCCAGCACATCCATCGCGCCGGCGTCCGCCGGCGTCACCGAGGGGCGGCGGATCAGCGCCTGGGCCAGCTCGACCGCGCTGACGTGGATCGGATCGCTCAAGCTATTTTCGGCCATGGCCCGGGTTTAGGCTGCCGCGAAAAGGAGCGCAAACGAGACGAACATGAAGAAGATCGACCAGGACGCCGCCGAAACCCGGCGCGGTTCGCGCTATCCGGCGCCGTTTCGCGAGTCTGGGATGAACAAGGTGCGTAAGCGATTGGGTCACGCCGCCGGGCTTACCCAGTTCGGGATCAATCGGCTGACGCTGCAGCCGGGCGCCTGGTCCAGCCAGCGACACTGGCACACGCGCGACGAGGAGTTCATCATGGTGCTGGCGGGCGAGGTGACGCTGGTCACCGACGCCGGCGAAGAGGTGCTGCGCGCCGGCGACTGCGCCGGCTTCAAGGCCGGCGACCCGGACGGCCACCACCTGATCAACCGCTCGGACCACGACGCCGTGGTGCTGGAGGTCGGCACGGACCACGCGGAGGACGTCTGCACCTATCCCGACATCGACCTGATCGCGGATGAGGAGGGGTATAAGCACAGGGACGGGACGCGGTATTAAATCGGTCGGCGAGAGGGACCGAAACCCGCAAGGGCTGAAGGTCAGGCCGCGGCGGCCGCCTGGGCGTCCTTCTTCACCTTCTTGATCGCCCGCTCGCGCTTCAGCCGCGACAGGTGGTCGATGAACAGGACGCCTTCCAGGTGGTCGAACTCGTGCTGGATGCAGACGGCGTAGAGGCCTTCGGCCTCCTCCTCCACCCGTTCTCCGGCATAATCCAGATAGGTCAGCTTGACCCGCGCCGGGCGCTCCACCTCGTCGTAGATTTCGGGCACGGAGAGGCAGCCCTCCTCATAGACGAACAACTCGTCCGACTTCCAGGTGAACTCGGGATTGATGAAATGCCGGGGCTGTTTCTCTTCCCCCTCGCGCGACAGGTCCATGACGATGACGCGGACCGGCTCGCCCACCTGCACGGCGGCGAGGCCGATGCCCGGCGCCGCGTACATGGTCTCCACCATGTCGTCCATCAGCGCGCGCAGGCGATCGTCCACGGCCTCCACGGGGCGGGAGACCTGCTTCAAAACGGCGAGGTCAGCCCTGTTGTCGACGGTGAGGATACGGCGGAGGCTCATGGGAGCGCTGAGGTAGTTTCGCCCTTCCCGAGCGTCAAGGTCGCGCCGGGGGTCACGTGGTGAGGCGCTTCGTCGCCGCGTTCCGCCAGCGGGGCCAGCTTCAGCGGGGGCCGCACCGCGACGTCGAGCACCTGGGGCTCCACCAGGGTCTTGTCCGATTGCGCCGACAGGGCCTCGAACTTCCTCGCCTGGGTCAGGACGTTGCGGTCGAACGAGCCGGAAAAATCGTTGTAGTGACGCACCGCCTTCTCCAGCGCGCCGCCGAGGTCGAGGGCGTATTTCGCCACGATGGCGAGGCGCTTGTGCAGTTCGCGTCCGGCGTCGGCGATCTCCCGGGCGTTGGCGGCCTGATCCTCGGCCCGCCAGCCGTAAGCGACGGCGCGCAACAGCGGAAACATGGCGCTCGGCGTCACGATGGCCACGCGATTCTCCCAGCCCTCCGCCACCAGGGTCGGATAGCGTTCGACCGCGCAGGCGAAGGCGCTTTCCGAAGGCACGAACATCACCACCACGTCGGGCGAGCGCGAATGGGGCGGCCTGTCGAACTTCGCCCAATAGGCCTTGGCGGAAAGCTGCCGCAGGTGGCGGCGAATGGACTCCACGTGGGCCTTCAGCGCGGCCTCCCGCAACGGTTCGTCGGTGGTGGCGAGGAAGGCCTGGTAATCGGTCAGCGAAACCTTTGAATCGACGATAAAATAGCTCTTACCCGGCAAGCGAACGAGCACGTCGGGGCGGCTGACGCCGTCTTCATCAGAGGTGGAGACCTGTTCCTCAAAATCGACTCCGGGCCGGAGGCCGGACATCTCCAGCACATTGCGGAGCATCTGTTCGCCCCAGCGCCCCTGGATGCCCGCCCCGCGCTGAAGGGCGGAGGACAGGCGGCGTGCTTCCTCGTGCGTGTTCGCCGTGGCTTTCAGAAGGGACTCGATCTGTTCCTTCAGGCCGCCGCTTTCCGCCGCGCGGGCCTTGTCGATCGCCTGCACCGTCTCTTCAAACTTGGCCAGCGTATCGGCCACGGGCTTAAGCTGGGTGGCCAGCCGCTCCTGCACGATCCGGTCGCGGGCGACGAAGTGCTCCTCCGCCTGCCTGAGCAGGGCCTGCGAGGCCTGGCTCACCGCCTCGGCGGACATAGCCTTGAAGGCGCTCTCCACATGGCCGGCGGTGTTGCTCAGGTGCGCCACCTGGGCCTCCCAGCGAGCGATATCGACCCGCGCCGCCGCCAGTTGCTCGCCCGCCCCATCCGCCCGCGCCCGCTCGCGCGACCACATCAGGAAGAAGGCCGCCGCCGCCACCGCCACGATGAGCAGCCCCGCGAGCAGGGCGATATCGATGATGTTCATGCTCCGTTCGTAGCAGGAGTCGGGATCATAATGAACCCTCCCCTCCTTGCGGGGAGAGGGGCTCGCTCATGCCGGCCGCCGCGCGCGCAGGGCCTGGGCGATGGTGCCGTCGTCGAGCCAGTCGAGTTCGCCCCCTACTGGCACGCCGCGGGCCAGCGAGGTGACCACCACGCCGGTGGGGTGCAACCGCTCCGACACGTAATGGGCGGTGGTCTGGCCATCGACGGTGGCGGGCAGGGCCAGCACCACTTCCTTCACCCCGCCGCCGGTCACCCGCTCCACCAGCGAAGCGATGCGCAGGTTCTCGGGCCCCACGCCGTCCAGCGCCGAGAGCAGGCCGCCCAGCACGTGATAGCGGCCGCGAAACGCGCTGGCCCGCTCCATGGCCCAAAGGGCGCCCACCTCCTCCACCACGCAGAGCAGGGCGGCGTCGCGGCTGTGGTCGGCGCAGACGGCGCAGAGATCGCCGGTGTCGAGCGAGCCGCAGATGCGGCAGGGATGCACCCGCGCCGCCGCCTCCGCCAGGGCCGCCGCCAGCGGGGCCAGTAGCTGGTCCTTGCGTTTCAGCAGCGCCAGCGCCGCGCGCCGGGCCGAACGCGGCCCCATGCCCGGCAGCTTGGCCAGAAGCGCGATCAGTCGCTCGATCTCGGGTCCGGCCGCGGCCACCTAGAACTTCAGGCCCGGCAGGCCCCCGGCAAGCCCCGCCAGAGGGCCCATGGCGTCCTTCATGGCCTGTTCGGACGCGGCGTCGAGCCGGGCCTTGGCGTCGGCGTGGGCGGCCACGATCAGGTCGGCCAGGGTCTCTCCCTCGCCGGGCTGCAGCAGGTCCTCGGCGAGTGTCAGGCCGGTGAGCACGCCCGCGCCGGTGAGGCTAAGCTTGACCAAGCCGCCGCCGGCGGCGCCTTCCACCGTGGTGGCGGCGATCTTCGCCTGGGCCTCGGCCAGCTTGGCCTGCATCCCTTGCGCCTGCTTCATCAGGCCGGAGAGGTCTTTCATCGGTCGTCCTCATCGTCGTCGGTGGGGGCGTTGGCGTCGGGCGCGGGGGCGGAGAGCCGGCGCACGCCGATCACCTCGGCGCCGGGGAAGGCGGTGAGCAGGGCCCGCACCATCGGGTCGCCCTCGGCCTCGTCGCGAAAGGCCCTGGCCTCGCGCTGTTCGCGCTCGTGGGCGGTCTCCAGCCCGCCGCCGCCCTCGATCACCATGCGCCAGGGCTGGCCGGTCCACTCTTTCAGGCGCGAGGACAGGCGCTGGTGCAGGTTGTTCGGCGCGCCGGCGGCGGGGGCGAAGGTGATGACGCCGGGCTTGAAGTCCACCAGTCGCACGAAGCGGTCCACATCGGCCTTGAGCAGGGCGTCGCGCCTGGTCTCGATCAGCCTGACCACATCGTCGAACGACTGCAGCACCGCCTGGGCGTCCGCCGCGCCGATGGGCCGCAGGGAGGCGACGGGCTGGCCCTGGGCATAGGCGGCGGTCCCGCTCCCCGAGGCCGAGGCCCGGGCGCCGCCGGAAGGCGGGGCCGGGGATGGGGGGGCGGCGGCGGCGGTGGCGACCTCGCCGGTCTGGATGCGGCGCAGCGCCTCCTCCGGGCCCGGCAGGTCGGCGGCGTAGCACAGGCGGATCAGCGCCATCTCCACCGCGGCGAAGGGATCGGGGGCGCGCCGGACCTCGTCGTGGGCCTTCAGCAGCATGGACCAGACCCGCGACAGCGTGCCGGCCGAAGCCGTGGCCCCCACCGCGGTCAGCCGCTGGGCCTGGTCCGACGGCAGGTGCAGGGCGTCCGGCCCCAGCGTCTTGGCCACCGAGGCGGCGTGGGCGTGCTCCAGCAGGTCGAGCATCACCAAGTCGGGCGCGGCGCCGAAGCCGTAAAGGGTGCGAAAGCTCGACAGGGCCTCGGCGCTCTGGCCCCGCATCGCCTGTTCAAACAGGGCGATGGTCTGGGTGCGGTCGGCCAGGCCCAGCATGTCGCGGACCGAGGCGGCGCTGACCGGCTGGCCGGGCTCGGCCTGGACGATGGCCTGGTCGAGCAGGGACTGGGCGTCGCGCACGCTGCCCTCCGCCGCGCGGGCGATCAGCGACAGGGCCTCGGCGTCGATGGCCTCGCCCTCGGCCTCGCAGATGGCCTTAAGGTTGGCGGCGATCACCTCCGGCTCCACCCGTCTGAGGTCGAAGCGCTGGCAGCGGCTGAGGATGGTCACCGGCACCTTGCGGATCTCTGTGGTGGCGAAGATGAATTTCACATGCGGCGGCGGCTCTTCCAGCGTCTTCAGCAGGGCGTTGAACGCAGCGGTGGACAGCATGTGCACTTCGTCGATGACGTACACCTTGAAGCGCGCCTCCACGGGGGCATAGCGGGCGCCGTCGAGCAGCTCGCGCATCTCGTCGACCTTGGTGCGGCTGGCGGCGTCCAGCTCCAGCACGTCCATCTGCCGGCCCTCGATGATGGCGCGGCAGTGGATACCCTCCACGGTGAGGTCGATGGAGGGCTGGTGCACCGTGGCGCTCTCATAGTTCAGCGCGCGGGCCAGAAGGCGGGCGGTGGTGGTCTTGCCCACCCCGCGCACCCCGGTGAGCATGAAGGCGTGGGCGATGCGGCCGGAGGCGAAGGCGTTGGTCAGCGTGCGGACCATGGCCTCCTGGCCGATCAGGTCCTCGAACCGGCGCGGCCGGTACTTGCGGGCGATGACGGTGTAGGCCGGGCTGTCGCCGGCGGAGGTCTGTACGGGCGCGGGCGCGGCGCCGAACATGTCCGAGGTGTTGTCGTCGCGCGCGGCGGCCTCGTCCTCGGTCCAGGGCGGTCCGTCATTGTCGAGATCGGTGTCGATATCGGCCATCAATACTACCGCTCATCCCCGCGGACGCGGGGACCCAGGCCTTGGAGCCTAGAACGCACCGCGCCCGGAATGAAGTGTGGGTCCCCGCTTTCGCGGGGGATGGGCGGAAATAAATATCGGAAGGGTGGAGACCGAACGGCGACCCGAAGCGGAACTCGTTACGGCTGCTTCCTTTCGGACCTGACCGGGTTGGCGAGGGCGTCGCCCACCGCCGATCTCCGTCCCCTATATCGCAAGGAGGGCCGCCGGACGCAAGGCGTCAGGCGCCCGTCTCCCAGAAGGTGACGATGCAGCCGCCCAACACGATGAGCGCGCCGCCGACCAGCACCGGCAGGCCGGGGACGTGGCGGAAGAAGACATAGTTCACCCCCTGCCAGACCACGAACAGGGTGGCGATGTAGAGCCCCACCACCTTCTCGAACTCAACCGGCGCCAGGTTCAGCAGAAGGCCATAGCCGAACAGCATGACGGCGCCGGCCAGGAACAGGGCCGCCCGCGCCTGCCAGGCCGAATGGCCGAGCGCCAGGCGCACCACCGCGTCGCCGCTGGCCTCCAGCACCGTGGCGACAATCAGGAAACCCAGCACGGCCAGCTTATTCATGGGGAAGGTGATAGCCGTGAAAGCCGCTTGGCGCAGCCGGAACCGCCGCTAAGCTGGCGGAAATCGTCCAGGATCACGCCATGCGCCGCACTGCCGCCCTCAGTCTCGCCGCCCTGTCCGTCGCCGCCTTCCCGGCGTGGCCGGCCGAGGGGCCTCTGGTCGCCCGGCCGATCGGCGCCGACACGCTGTTCTGGAGCCAGACGCAGAAGGAACAGGGCTTTCCGCATATGGAGCTGCAGTTCCCGGTCCACGTGGTGAAGCGCGGGACCCATGTGGCGCCGCTGCCCAAGGGGCGTCCGCTCGACTTCGCCGTCACCGTCGATGGCGCACGCCAATCGCTGGACGCCTATATGGACGCCCACAAGACCGCCGGCCTGCTGGTGGTGCAGGACGGCCGCATCCGGGTGGAGAAATACAAGCTGGGTTATGGACCGGAGGGTCGCTGGACCTCGTTCTCGGTGGCCAAGTCGTTCACCTCCACCCTCGTCGGCGCGGCGATCCGGGACGGCTACATCCGCTCCATCGACAATCCGGTCACCCGCTATATCCCTGGCCTGAAGGGCTCCGCCTATGAGGGCGTATCGGTGAAGCAGCTCTTGACCATGACCTCGGGCGTCAAGTGGAACGAGGACTATACCGATCCGAAGTCGGACGTGGCGCGGCTGTTCTCGGACACCCCCGATCCCGGTATGGATTCCACGGTCAGCTACATGCGCAAACTGCCGCGCGAATCCGAACCCGGTAGCAAATGGGTCTACAAGACCGGCGAAACCAACCTGATCGGCGTGCTGGTCACCGCCGCCACGCACAAGATGCTGGCCGACTATCTGTCGCAGAAGATCTGGCGGCCCTACGGTATGGAGCGGGACGCGGTGTGGATGACCGACGCGCGGGGGCAAGAGGCCGGCGGCTGCTGCATCTCCGTCGCGCTGCACGACTATGCTCGCATGGGCCAGTTCATCCTCGGCGGCGGACGGGCCGGCGGGCGCGCCGTGTTGCCCAAGGGCTGGATCGAGGCCGCCACGCACAAGCGGGTGGAGACCGGTCAGCCCGGCGGCGGCTACGGCTATCAGTGGTGGACCCGCGACGACGGATCGGTGGAGGCGCAGGGCATATTCGGTCAGGCCATCCACATCGATCCCAGACGGCGGCTGGTGGTGGTGGTCTCCTCCGCCTGGCCCAAGGCGTCGGATCACGCGGAATGGGCCGACCTGTCGGCGCTGTTCGAGGCGGCCACCGAGGCGGTCGACGCTGAGGGGCGAAAGCCGCGCTGAAACGGGACAAATCCCGTCGGCACAAGCTTTGCAACGGCTATACCGTGACTCCCCGGCAAGGATTTGTTAAGGGGTCGCGCAGTCAGCGCCCTCCCCGGCGCGCCGCTCGAAGCATCCTCATGGAATCTCGCCTGTCCGTCGCCGGCGGCGCGTTGAAGCTCGGCTTCTTCGTCTCCAGCCTGACCATCGCCACCCTGGCCGCCCGTCTGGCGACCGCGGACGTGGCGCCCGGCGTGGAGACCCGCGCCGAGGTCAAGGCCCTGGCCGAGCGGACGCACGGGCGGCTGACCGATGCGACCCTGCGCACCCTGGTGGACGCGGAGAGCGATCCGCTGTTCGACCGGTTCGATCCGGCGGCGCGGCGCGCGCCCGACTTCGCCGCCGTCCACGGCTTCGAGGGGCCGGCCCCCAACCTGCACCTGTTCCAGTTGCCGCCGTCGAGCGCCCAGGCGGTGAACGCCGCCCTGCCGTTCTCGCTGGACGTCAATCCGCCGGCGCGGCCCTTCGTGCTGAAGGGTTCGGCCGAGGATCGGGAGAGCGCCCTCACCTGTCTGACCCAGGCGGTCTATTACGAGGCCGGCTTCGAGCCCGGCAACGGCCAGCAGGCGGTGGCCCAGGTGGTGCTGAACCGGATGCGCCACCCGATCTATCCCCATTCGGTCTGCGGCGTGGTCTATCAGGGCGCGGCGCTGAAGACCGGCTGCCAGTTCTCCTTCACATGCGACGGCTCGCTGGCCAAGACGCCGCAGCCGGCGGCGTGGGACCGCGCGCGCAAGGTGGCCGAGTTGGCCCTCGACGGCTATGTGATGAAGGAAGTGGGCGGCGCCACCCATTACCATACCCAATGGGTCGTGCCCTGGTGGCAACCCACGGTGTCCAAGGTCGCCCAGGTCGGCGCCCACATCTTCTACCGCTGGCAGGGCGCGCTCGGCCTGCCCGGCGCCTTCACCATGCACTATGCCGGCAACGAGCATATCGTCGTCACACCGGGGGCGCCGCCCCTGACCGACGCGGTGATCGCCCCGCACGACGTGGACAACCGCGTACACACGGTGATCCAGCTCGCCGACGCCACGCCGCAGACCCCGCGCGAGCGGATGGCGGCCCTGGCGGCCAAGGGCGCGCTCGGCGCGGGCTTCGATCCCGCCGCCGCGGTCGCCGCCCAGCCGGCCTCGCCCGGCGCCGCGGCCAAGCCCGAGTCGGCCACCGTCACCGTCGTGGCGCTGGAGACCCCCAAGCTCGACGTGAAGATCGCCCCGGCCCGTGTCGCCCCGCCGATGCAGGTGCGCAGCGCCAACATGAACTGCATGAGCGCGGGCTGCTCGCGCTGGTAAGCGACAGGCGCCGAGGCGCGCGGTAAAGGACCCCATGCCCGAGACCGCCGCGCCCACATCCGCCGCCTTCACCAACATCTTCGCCGGCAACCCGCTCGATCGGGCCAGCGACCGGCGCGGCGACGCCGCCTGGATCGCCGGGCAGCTCGCCGCCGACACCACTCTGGCCCTGCCGCTGTGGAACGGCGCGCCGTTCATCGAGGACGACGGCGAGGGGAGCGTACGCCTGGCCTATATCCCGCCCGGCCTGGCCGCAGAGCTGGCGGCGGGGGCCGAGCGCCTGCTCTTCCTCGGCCTGTGGAAGGCGGCCGCCGTCTTCGCCGTCGATCTGGAGGGCGCCGCCGACCCCGGCGCGGGCCCCCTGGCCGGGCTCGGCCGGTTCGAGGACCTGCGCGGGCTGGCCCTGCGCCTGCCCGGGCGCGAAGCCGCCATCGCCGCCACGGCCAAGGGCGTGTTCGAATGGCGCCGCCGCCATCGCCATTGCAGCGCCTGCGGCCAGCCTTCGGAGGTGGCCGACGCCGGCTGGAAGCGGCTCTGCCCCGCCTGCCATGCCGAGCATTTCCCCCGCACCGACCCGGTGGCGATCATGCTGCCGACGCAGAACGGCCACGGCGCGGGCGAGCGCTGCCTGCTGGGTCGTCAGGCGGTGTGGCCCAAGGGCATGTGGTCGGCCCTGGCCGGCTTCATCGAGCCCGGCGAGACCATCGAGGAGGGGTGCGCCCGCGAACTGAAGGAGGAAGCCGGGCTGATCGCCACCCGGGTTCGCTATCACTCGACCCAGCCCTGGCCCTATCCGTCCTCGCTGATGATCGGCCTGATCGCCGAGGTGGCGGAGGGCGAGGCCGCCCCCTGCGACACCGAGCTGGAAGCCGTGCGCTGGTTCACCCGCGAGGAGGCGCGCCAGCTCCTGGCCGGCCGGATCGAGGGCGCCTTCGCCCCGCCGCCCCTGGCCATCGCCCACCAGCTGATCAAGGCCTGGGTGGAGGGGTTCTGACGCCCGCCCCTATCCACGGACCCCGCATGAACAGAGACAATCCGGCGAGGCGCGCCAGCCTGCACCACCGCCTGCGTCGGGCCTGGTTCCAGGTCCACCTTTGGCTGGGCGTCGGCCTGGCCCTTCCGGTCATGGTGCTCGGCCTTACCGGTTCGGCGCTGGTGTTCAGCCAGGAATTGGGTCGGGCGCTGGCGCCGCAGCGCTATTGCACCTCCGGCAGGCCGGCCGTCCTGCCCGCGTCGGTGTATCTGGCGGCGGCGAGTCAGGCTCTGGGGGGGCGCGCCCGGCCGGTGGAGGTGCGCCTGCCCTACAACCCCGGCGACCCGGTGACGGTGACGGGCAGGACCGGCGCGGCGGCCAATCCCATGGCCTTTCCGAGCCGCACACCCGCCAGCCTGACGGTCTGGATCGAGCCAAAGGATGCGCGGGTGCTGGATGTGGCCGACCCGCGCGGCGGCCCGATGAGCGTCGTTCATCGGCTGCACGGCTCGTTGGCCGTCACGCCGCAGCCCGGCGCGGGGCCGGGCCCCGGCCGCCTGATCGTGGGCGGGCTGGGCGTGGCCCTGGCCATCTCCAGCCTGACCGGGCTGTGGCTGTGGTGGCCGCGCGGCCGGTTGAGCTTGGCCGGTTTGGGCGGCGCCTTCGCCTGGCGGCGCTCGCCCTCGACGCTGAACAACCTGCACTACCGGGTAGGGTTCTGGGTCTGCCTGCCGCTGCTGATCCTGTCGCTGACCGGCGTCTACATCGCCTTTCCGAACGAGAGCCACGCCCTGTTCGGCGCGCCGCCGCCCGCGCCGCGGCGGGATAGGGAGGGCGACGGCGACGGTCCATCAACCGCACGAGCCGCCGTCTCGGCCGATCGAGCCGTGGCCCTCGCCCTGGCGGCCAATCCGGGCGCGCGGTTGCAGGTGCTGACTCTGCCCACCCACCGCCGGCCCGCGTGGAAAGTGGAGTTCGCCGACGACCGGCCCGCCGTGGTGGTGGACGCCACGACCGCCGCCGTCACCGCCGCGCCGCCCGAGCCGGTGCGCACCACCGGCGATCCCCTTTCGCGCTGGATGCGCCAGACCCACCAGGGCGACGGCTATGGGCCGCTCTGGCGCGGGCTCGCGGTGCTGACCGGCCTCGCGCCCGCCGTGCTGGGCGTCACCGGCGTGATCCTGTGGTGGACCAAGCGGTCACGCCGGCGGGCTATCGCGCAATCGGCGTAAGGGCGGTATTGGCCAGTCATGCCCCGCGCCGCCCAGCCCCGCCTCTATCTGATCACCCCGCCCCGGATCGAGAATGGGGCCGCCTTCGCCCGCACACTGGCCGAGGCGCTGGACGGGGGGGACGTGGCGGCGCTGCAGGTGCGCCTGAAGAGCGTGGGCGACAAGGCCATCGGCGCCGTGGTCAGGGCGATCCAGCCGCTGTGCGAGGCGAAGGGGGTGGCGCTGATCATGAACGACCGGCCCGACCTCGCCATCCGCCTGGGGTGCGACGGCGTGCATATCGGCCAGGAGGACGGCCCCTATGCGGAGGCGCGGCGCATCCTCGGCAAGGCCCGCATCGTCGGCGTCACCTGCCACGACAGTCGCCACCTGGCCATGGAGGCGGCGGAGTCGGGGGCGGACTATGTGGCCTTCGGCGCCTTTTTCGACACGGCCACCAAGGACGCCGCCGCCCGCGCCGAGCTCAACGTCCTCGAGATCTGGCAGGAGACCATGGCCGTCCCCTGCGTCGCCATCGGCGGGATCACGGTGGACAATTGCGCGCCCCTGATCGCGGCGGGCGCCGACTTCCTGGCGGTGAGCGGGGGGGTGTGGAGCCATCCCGAGGGACCGAGGGCCGCCGTCGCCGCCTTCAACGCCCAGCTTCGTGGCGGCTGAGCGCGCGTGACTGGCGCGCGGGACCAATCGCGCCTAAATCAGGGCGATGGAACTGTTCATCAATCTCGTCATCGGGCTGGCCATGCTGGCGGTGCTGGCCAGCCTGTTCGCCGGCTTCTACACCGTGGTCAGGGGCGGGGAGTTCGCCCGCAACCACTCCAACAAGTTCATGCGCTATCGCGTGGCGACCCAGGCGGTGGCCGTGATCGCGCTGACGCTCGGCTTCTGGTACAAGGCCACGCACTAGAAAGAGCCGCCTTGGTCACGCTGAACCGCATCTATACCAAGACCGGCGACAAGGGCGACACCAGCCTGGCCACCGGCGAGAAGGTGCGCAAGCACGACCTGCGCGTGGAGGCTTACGGCGCGGTGGACGAGGCCAATGCCTGCGTCGGCCTCTGTCGCCTGCATTCCGCCGCCGATCCGGCGCTCGACGCCATGCTGGGGCGCATCCAGAACGAGCTGTTCGACCTCGGCGCCGATCTCGCCACGCCCGAACGGCCCGGCAAGCCGCTCGGCTGGGAGGCGCTGCGCATCGTCGAGAGCCAGGTGGAGCGGCTGGAGGTCGAGATCGACGCCCTGAACGCCGATCTATCGCCGTTGACCAGCTTCATCCTGCCCGCCGGGACCTATCTCGCCACGCACCTGCACTTGGCGCGCACCGTCTGTCGCCGGGCCGAGCGCATCGCCGTGCGCCTCAGCGACCGGCCGGACGAGGCGGTGAGTCCCGCCGCCATCAGATACCTGAACCGCCTCTCGGACCTGCTGTTCGTCATGGCCCGCCACGCCAACCGGGGGGCGGGAGACGTGCTGTGGGCGCCAGGGGGGACGCGGTAGGCGAAGTCCGTCCCCTGGTAGCCGCTAGGGCGCAGGCCGCGCCCCCGGGCCAATCACGGCGGGGGCGGTGTTGGGCTTGCCGGTGAACATGCGAAGGTCGATCGGGGTGGCGCAGATGCGACGCCCGCCGTCCCACCAGTGGTGTTCGGCCACGCAGCGCTTCTCCGGCAGCACCCACATCACCTCGTAGACCGCCGCCAGGGCGCAGACGACGAAGAACACGCCGACGAAGCCCAGCAGGACCTGGTTGATGCTTTTGGAGTTGATGCGGATGGCCATGGCCGCTGTATGGCTTACCGGGGGCGGGCTCGGCAAGCCGCGCCGTACCCCTTGACGACGCGCGCCCCTTGCCGTTGAACACGCGCGCAAGGCGGCATATCCGCCCTTCCGAAACGCCACCGTGAACGCCGGGCCGAACAGCGGTCCCGCCCCCAAGCTCAAGGACGATCCCGCCGATGAAGGTCCTGGTCCCGGTCAAGCGGGTGATCGACTACAACGTGAAGGTCCGGGTCAAGTCCGACCAGACCGGCGTCGACCTCGCCAATGTGAAGATGTCGATGAACCCCTTCGACGAGATCGCCACCGAAGAAGCGGTGCGGCTGAAGGAAAAGGGCGTCGCCACCGAGGTGATCGCCGTCTCCATCGGCCCGGTGCAGGCGCAGGAGACGATCCGCACCGCGCTGGCCATGGGCGCCGACCGCGGCATCCTGATCCAGACCGACGTGGACGTGGAGCCGCTGGCCGTGGCCAAGCTGCTGAAGGCGGTGGTGGGCGAAGAGAGCCCCAACCTCGTCCTAATGGGCAAGCAGGCCATCGACGGCGACAACAACGCGGTGGGCCAGATGCTGGCCGCCCTGCTCGACTGGCCGCAGGCCACTTTCGCCTCGAAGATCGAGGTCGCCGCCGACAAGGCCAGCGTCACCCGTGAAATCGACGGCGGGCTGCAGACGCTGGACGTCTCGCTTCCAGCGGTGATCACCGCCGACCTGCGCCTGAACGAGCCGCGCTACGCTTCTCTGCCCAACATCATGAAGGCGAAGAAGAAGGAGATCGCCATGAAGACGCCGGCCGACTACGGCGTCGACGTGGCCGCAAGGCTGAAGGTGCTGAAGGTCACCGAACCGCCCAAGCGCTCCGCCGGCGTCAAGGTCGCCGACGCCGCCGAGCTGGTCGCCAAGCTGAAGTCGGAAGGAGTGCTCTGATGGCCGTCCTCATCGTCGCCGATCACACCAATACGGCCCTCGGCGAAGCCACCGCCAAGACCGCCGCCGCCGCGCAGCTGATCGGCGGGGACATCGATATCCTGGTCGCCGGTCAGGGCGCGCAGGCCGCCGCCGACGCCGCGGCCAGGCTGGCGGGTGTAAGCAAGGTGCTGCTGGCGGAGTCCGACGCGCTCGGCCATCAGATCGCGGAGGCGGTGACCGACACCGTGGTGGCGCTGGCGGGCGGCTATGACGCCATCCTGATCCCCGCCACCTCGGCGGGGAAGAACTTCGCCCCGCGCATCGCCGCCAAGCTCGACGTGAACCAGATCACCGACGTGATCGAGGTGGTTTCGCCCGACACCTTCGTGCGCCCGATCTATGCCGGCAACGCGCTGGAGACGGTGCAGTCCGCCGACGCCAGGAAGGTGATCACCGTCCGCCCCACCGCGTTCAAACCCGTCGCCGAGGGCGGCTCCGCGCCGGTGGAGGCCGTGACCGCCACGGCCGCCGCCGGCCGCGAGGCCAGCTTCGTCGGCGAAGAGGTGGTGAAGTCGGACCGGCCCGAACTGGCCGGGGCCAAGATCGTCGTCTCCGGCGGCCGGGCCATGGGTTCGGCGGAGGAGTTCCACCAGGTGATCGAACCCCTGGCCGACAAGCTGGGCGCCGCCGTGGGCGCCAGCCGCGCGGCGGTGGACGCGGGCTATGCGCCCAACGACTACCAGGTGGGCCAGACCGGCAAGGTTGTGGCGCCCGACCTCTACATCGCCGTGGGCATCTCCGGCGCCATCCAGCACCTGGCGGGGATGAAGGACAGCAAGGTCATCGTCGCCATCAACAAGGACGCCGACGCGCCCATCTTCCAGGTCGCCGACTACGGCATCGTCGGCGACTACAAGACCGTGGTGCCGGCGCTGATGACCGCGCTGGGATAGGCGGCTTTTGGCCGGCTGACAGAGGCGATCAGCGGGTGCGGTCCCTTGCGCTGTGACAGATCGCGAGCAACTCGACCGTTCCTCCCCGGACTCGATAGCGAATCAAATAGGGCCGGACGGTCGCCAACTCACGGCGGCTTGCGCCGATGGGTTGAACTGACCGATATAATTGCGGATCGAGGCCAGGTCGGCCAGCGCCCGCACGGCCCAGACTACCGCTTCAGCCATTCGGCCGGCATCGGGGTTTCTTCAGGTGTTCCCCATCGGGAAAGCCACTCCGCGACCAGCTCGTGCGGGATCACCCGCCCTGCGTCGGCGTCCGCTTCGCCTTCGAGCATGGCGCGCTCATCGGCTTCAAGATCCGGTTCGTCGAAGATTGAAGGTTCCGGCTTCATAGGCCTTACATAGCACGATTTGGCTGGAGGCGCATGGCCGTTGCCGATCCGCCTCCCGTTGACGCTAGCTTGCTAGTATGTTAGTAAGCGATATGACTGACGCCGGACCCAAGCAGCAGTTCAACGTCTATCTCCCGCCGGCCCTGATCCGGCGGGCGAAGTATCGGGCGCTGGACGATCAGACGTCCCTGTCCGACCTCGTCGAGCGTGCGCTCGAACGATATCTCAGTGAAGGAGCTTCCGATGCCCACCGCCGTTGACGCCGCCCTGAAGGGGTTCGGCCTGCGCGTACAGCCCATGGTGCACGTGGAGAGCATGGCCGAGGGGATCGATTTCTACGAGGCGCTGGGCGGGCGATTGCGGTTCGGCAGCCGTGACGGCGACTGGGCGCTGATTGACTTCGACGGCGCGAGCCTCAGCCTGCTCGCCCATCCCCCCGGCGACGGCAAGCGCGAGACGGTGGAGTTGCAGTTCGTCAGCCCCACAAGGCTCGAAATCCTCGCCGACCATTTGGCCAGTGTCGCGCCGCAGACGATCGACCGCGGCGTGGCCGACGAGGCGTTCGGACGGATGCTGAAGCTGCGCACGCCCGACGGCCTGCTGGTCAAGGTGCTGGAACTGGAGCGTGACCTGATCGAATAGGGCTCACAGCGCCGTGCGTATCGCCAGGAGTTCGGGGAAGAACTGGGTGTCCAGCACGCGTTTCAGATAGGGGGCGCCCGCCGTGCCGCCGGTGCCGGGTTGCAGGCCGATGATCCGCTCCACGGTCTTGAAATGGGCGAAGCGCCATTGCTGGAAGCGGAACTCGAGGTCCACCAGCTTTTCGGCGAGATCGTACAGCGCCCACCAGCGCTGCGGGTCGCGATAGACGGCGAGCCAGGCGGCCTCCACCGCGGGATCGGCGGCGTAAGGCTGGGTGACGTCGCGCACCAGGGTCGCCGCCGCCACCGGAACGCCGGAACGGGCCAGAAGCCGGATCGCCTCGTCATACAGGCTGGGCTGCGCCAGCAGGCCGGACAGCAGGGCGTGGGCCGCCGGGTCCGGCTCGTGGACGCCGAGGGCGCGGGCGTTCTTGGCGCCCATGACGAACTCCATGGCCCGGTACTGGTAGGACTGGAAACCGGAGCTTTGCCCGAGGTGCGGGCGGATGGCCTGATAGTCGGCCGGGGTCATGGTGGCCAGGACGTCCCAGGACTGGATCAGCTGGGTCTGGATGCGGCTGACCCGCGCGATCATCTTCAGCGCCGGGCCGAGGTCGTCGGCGGCGATATGGTCGCGCGCGGCGGTGAGTTCGTGCAGGCAGAGCTTGATCCACAGCTCCGAGGCCTGGTGGATGACGATAAACAGCAGCTCGTCGTGATGTTGCGAGCGGGGCGCCTGCGCCGCCAATAGCCGGCCGAGGCCGAGATAGTCGGCATAGGAGAGGTCCGGCCGCAGATAGGCCCCATGCTCGTCCGCGCCGCTCACGTCACCGCCCTCACCTCGGCGAAGCGCCCCTCGCGCCAGACGCCGCTGTCCATCACCCCCTGCAGCCGGCGCCCGGCCTCGAACACGTCGGCATAGGACAGGTAGAGCGGGGTGAAGCCGAAGCGCATCACGTCGGGGGCGCGGAAATCGCCGACCACGCCGGCCTCGATCAACGCCTGGACAATGGCGTAGCCGTGCGGGTGGGCCAGCGAGACCTGGCTGCCGCGCTCCGCCGGATTGGCCGGGCAGGCCAGGGCGAAGTCGGCGCCGAGCGCCTCGCGCGCATAGAGCAGGAACAGTTCCGACAGGCGCATGGACTTGGCGCGGATGTCGGCCGTGGACACGCCCTCGAACGTCTTCAGGCCCTCCTCCAGCGCCGCGAGGCCGATCACCGAGGGGGTGCCGGTGAGCAGGCGCGCCATGCCGGGGGCGGGGGCGTAGTCGTCGGTGAAGTCGAACGGTGCGGCGTGGCCGATCCAGCCGGTGAGGGGCTGGCCCATGGACACATGGTGGCGGCGGGCGGCGAACATGTAGCCGGGGGCGCCGGGCCCCCCGTTCAGGTACTTGTAGCCGCAGCCTACGGCGAAATCGGCCGCGCCGGCGTTCAGGTCCACCGGCAAGGCTCCGGCGGAATGGCTGAGGTCCCACAGCGCCAGGGCTCCCACGGCGTGCGCCCGCGCGGTCAGCGCCGCCATGTCGTGGATGCGACCGGACTTGTAGTGGACATGGGTGAGCGCGAGCAGCGCCGCCTCGCCCGTCAACGCCGCCGGGATGTCGGCCGGAGCCGCCACGCGCAGGTCGAGCTCCTGCGCGGCGCACAGGCCCTGCAGCACATAGAGGTCGGTGGGGAAGTTGCCGGGCTCGGTCACTACCACCCGCCGATCCGGCCGTAGGCCCACGGCGGCGGCGGCCAGCTTGTAGAGGTTGACCGAGGTGGAGTCGGCGGCCACCACCTCTTCCGCCGCCGCCCCGATCAGGGGGGCGATGCGGGCGCCCACCCGGTGCGGCAGGGCCATCCAGCCCGCGTCGTTCCAACTCCGGATCAACCCCTCGCCCCACTCGCCGGCGACCACCGTCGCCACGCGCGAGGGGGTGGCCGCGGGCAGGGCGCCCAGCGAATTGCCGTCGAGATAGATTAGGCCCGCCGGCAGGGTGAAGCGTTCGCGCGCACCGGCCAGCGGGTCTTCCGCGTCCCAGCGCTGGCAATCGGCAAGGGTAGGCGTCATGGGCGAGGGATAGCGGCCGGCTCGCCCATTGTCATCGCGCCTACTTCAAATCCTTGAAGCCTTGGCCCTCGGCCACGAGCCGTTCCAACAGCGGGGCGGGTTTCCACTGATCGCCCATGGTGGCGTGGAATTCCTGCAGCTTGTCGAGGATTTTGGGCAGGCCCACGCTATCGGCCCAGTGCATGGGGCCGCCGCGATAGACCGGCCAGCCATAGCCGTTCACCCACACCACATCGATGTCCGAGGCGCGGATGGCCTTCTTCTCTTCCAGGATTTTCGCTCCCTCGTTGACCATGGCGTAGAGGGTGCGCTCCAGGATTTCCTCATCCGGGATCATGCGCGGATTGGCGCCGGACCTGGCGACGAAGTCGTGGATAATCTGCTCTGTCACCGGGCTCGGCCTGGCGTTACGGTTCTCGTCGTAGTCATAGTACCCGGCCCCGGTCTTCTGACCCCGCCGGTCCAGCTCGCACAGCCGGTCGCGGATGGTCTCCCCCTTCGAGTTTTCCTTCACCCAGCCGATGTCGAGCCCGGCCAGATCGCTCATGGCGAAGGGCCCCATGGGGAAGCCGAACTCGTACAGCACCCGGTCGATGTCCCACGGCATGGCGCCTTCCAGCACCATCTTCTGCGCCTCGCGACCGCGCTGGGCCAGCATCCGGTTGCCGACGAAGCCGGGGGCCACGCCCACCAGCACCGCCACCTTGCCGATGGTCTTGGCCAGCTTCATGCAGGTGGCGATCACGTCGGCCTGGGTCTTGTCGGTGCGGACGATCTCCAGCAGGCGCATGACGTTGGCGGGCGAGAAGAAATGCAGGCCGATCACGTCCTTGGGCCGGCTGGTCGCTTCGCCGATCTCGTCGATGTTCAGCGCCGAGGTGTTGGTGGCCAGGATCGCGCCGGGTTTGCAGATGCGGTCCAGGTTGGCGAAAATCTCCTTCTTCACGTCCATGCGCTCGAACACCGCCTCGATCACCAGATCGCAGTCGGCCAGCGCCTCCTGGCTGAGGGCGCCGGCGATCAGGCCCATGCGCTGGTCCACCGTCTCCATGGTGAAGCGGCCGGACTTGACCGAGCGCTCGTAATTGCCGCGCACGATCTTCAGCCCGCGGTCGAGCGCGCCTTGCTCCACCTCGACGATGGTCACCGGAATGCCGGCGTTGAGGAAGTTCATGGCGATGCCGCCGCCCATGGTGCCGGCGCCGATGATGCCCACCTTCCTGACTGGCCGCACCGGGGTGTCGTCGGGCACGTCGGGAATCTTGTTGGCCTGGCGCTCGGCGAAGAAGGCGTAGCGTTGGGCGGCGGACTGCGCGCCGGTGAGCAATTCGACGAACAGCCTGCGCTCCACCGCCATGCCCTCGTCGAAGGGCAGGTTCACCCCCGCCTCGATGCACTGGATGTTGTATTCGGGCGCCCTGAAGCCGCGGAACTTGCGGGCATTGGCCTTGCGGAAGTCGGCGAACAGTTCCGGCTTACCCCGAGCGGCCTCCACCTTGTCGTTCAGGTCGCGCACCTTGGTCAGCGGACGGTGCTCCGCCACCACCTTCTCGGCGAAGGCGATGGCGTCTTCCCGCAGGTGGCCCTCGCGCGCCATCTCGTCCACCAAGCCCATGCGGTGGCAGTCTTCGGCGGGGACGTGCTGACCGGAGGTGACCATCTCCAGCGCCTTTTCCGGCCCCACGATCCGGGGCAGGCGCTGGGTGCCGCCGGCGCCGGGCAGCAGGCCGAGGTTCACCTCCGGCAGGCCGCAGCGGGCGGAGGGCACGGCCACGCGATAGTGGCAGGTCAGCGCCACCTCCAGCCCGCCGCCGAGCGCGGTGCCATGGATGGCGGCGATCACGGGCTTTGGCGCATTTTCGATCATCGCCTGGGCGTCGAACAGGCTGGCCCCCTTCTGCGCCCCGCCGAACTCGGAGATGTCGGCCCCGGCGATAAAGGTCCTGCCCTCGCAGATCAGCACGATCGCCTTCACCGCGGGATCGTCGATGGCCTGCTTGATTCCGTCGTGGATGCCGTCGCGCACGGCGGCGGAGAGCGCGTTCACCGGCGGCGAGTTCAGCGTCAGGACGGCGATGTCGCCCTGGTGGGTCAGGTCGGCGACGGCGTTCACGGCGGTCATGGGCGGTTCCTCGAAAGACGTCTTCTGGTGTGGCGGCAAGGTTTCGTCCCTGCCGTTGGGTAAGTCCAGAGGCTCCGGACCGCATCTTCAAACGGGACGGGGGCGGGTGTGCCGCCCGGATTCGCCATCGCGGCGCGCTGCTGTTAAGGTTTCTTCATACGCTGGAGGAGCGATCCATGAAGACCAAGCGTCTGTTCCTCGCCGCCACCGTCGCGGCGATCTGCGCCGGCGCCGCCCTGGCCGCCGCCCCCGCCTACCTGCTGCAAGCCGTGGGCGATCCGTCCCGCCCCGCCGACGACACCAGGCGCGACGCCGACCGCAAGCCGGCGGAAACCCTCGCCGTCGCTGGGGTGAAGCCAGGAGCCACGGTGGTCGATCTCCTGCCCGGCGGCGGGTATTTCACGCGGATCATGGCCGGCGCGGTAGGACCCAGGGGCCACGTCTATGCCGATGTGCCCGATATCCTGGCCACGAACCCGCGCTACGTCCCGCTGATCGCCGGGCTGAAGGACTTCGCCGCCGCGCATCCCAACACCACGGTGACGGTGGGGGATGTGACCGGGTCCCTGGCGCCGGCGCCGGTGGACATCGTCTTCACGGCGCAGAACTATCACGACTTCCACAACATGCCGGGCGAGGGCTGGAAGGCGATCAACAAGGCGGTCTATGCCGCGCTGAAACCCGGCGGAACCTATGTGGTGCTGGACCACGTGGCGGCGGCGGGCAGCGGCGTGACCGCCACCAAGACGCTGCACCGGATCGACCCCGGCGCCATCAAGACGGAGGTGGAGGCCGCCGGCTTCAGGCTGGTGGCGACCTCCGAGGTGCTGAAGAACCTCGCCGACGACCATTCCAGGCCCGTGTTCGACCCCGCCATCCGTGGCAAGACCGACCAGGTGATCCTGAAGTTCAAAAAGGTCTGATCGCGGCGCTCGCCGCCTCGCGGACCGTTGCGTGCGTCGAGACACCCGCTGCGCGGGGCGCCTCAGCATGACGAGCGTTGTGCATCCCCCCTTTCGTCATCCTGGGAGGCGCGCCAGGGCCGGCTCGAAGGACGCATGGGGCGCCGCCGTAACGTCAGCATGGACTCCCGCCCCGCCGCGGCTCAATCATCCATCAAAACATACGGGGGATGGCCATGAAGGCGCTGAGATTTCTGGGATACGGGCTGGCGGCGCTCGTGGTGCTGGTCATCGTGGCCATCGCGGTCCTGTGGCGGGGCGATATTCCCTACGCCACGCTCGAGCAGCGCTACGCCACCCCCGCTTCCCGCTATCTCGACCTGCCGGACGGCGTGCATCTGCACTATCGTGACGAGGGCCGGGCGGACGGGCCGGTCCTGGTCTTGGTGCACGGCTTCGGCGCCTCCGCCGCCGACTGGGACGCGTGGGCCGCGCAGCTCGGCGACACCTACCGCATCATCGCCCCCGACCTGCCGGGCCACGGCCTGACCCGCGCGCCGAAGGGTTATACCGGCGGGGCGGACGGTCAGGTGGCGGCGGTGGAGGGGCTGGCGACCGCCCTGCACCTGCCGCCCTTCGTCATCGCCGGCAACTCCATGGGCGGAGGGGTGGCCTGGCGCTACGCGCTGGCCCATCCCGAACGGGTCAAGGGGCTGGTGCTGGTGGACGCCGGCGGCTGGCCGCCGGTCAAGACCCAGAAGCAGGGCGCCGTCATCTTCACCCTGCTGGCCAATCCGCTCACGCGCGGGATCATCAAGAACCTCGACAACACCGCCCTGGTCAAACAGGGCATGGGCGCCGCTTTGATCGACCCGCGGCTGGTCACGCCGGCCCTGGTCAGGCGCTATACCGACTTCTCCCGCGCGCCGGGGCACCGCGACATCCTGACCGCGCGCGGCGGGCGTCAGGACCCCGCCACCCCCGCGCGGCTCGGCACGATCGCGGCGCCGACGCTGGTGATGGTCGGGCGGGAGGACCACGTCATCCCCTATACCGACGGCAAGCGCTTCGCCAACGCCATCCCGGGCGCGACGCTGATCGTCTATCCCGGCGTCGGCCACGCCCCGATGGAGCAGATCCCGGAGCGGAGCGCCACGGACCTGCGCGCCTGGCTCGCCGCCAGGGTTGAGGCGCCCCAGCCCGCCCCGCCGCCGCGCCAGATCACCATGCGCCAATTGCCGCCGCCCCGCCCCGCCCGCTGAGCCTCAGTTTCCGCTTCAGCCGGGCGGGTTGGGACCCACATACCGGGCGCGCGGGCGGATCACCCCACCCCCGGCGCCGCGCTGCTCCAGCGCGTGGGCCAGCCAGCCCACCGTGCGGCCGACGGTGAACAGGGTGAAGGGCGCATCCGACGGCAGGCCGAGGGTGCGGCACAGGGAGACCAGCGCGAAGTCGAGATTGGGCGCGGCCCCGGTCACCGCCTCGCCCGCCTGGGCGATGGCGTACATCTCCTCCGAATAGCGGCAGGCGGCCTGGATCGCCTTGGCGCGTGGATCGCCGTCGGGATAGAGCGGATGGCCGAAACCCGGCACCTCCAGGCCCTGGGCCAGGCGCTGCAGGGCGGCGGCGCGGGCGTCGGAGGCGCGGCGAACCTCGGCGACGAAGGCGGCCACCTGCACGGTCATGCCGCCGTGCTGCGGCCCGGACAGGGTGGCGAGCCCCGCCACGGCGCAGGCCGCCAGCCCCGCCCCGGTGGAGGCCGCCACCCGGGCGGCGAAGGTGGAGGCGTTGAGCTCGTGGTCGGCGGTGAGCACCAGCACGCGGCGCAGCACGTCCACCTTGGCCCCCTCCACCCGCCAGTGCCGCGCCAGCCGCTCGTGCATGGGCCCGCTCCGCGGCGAACCGGTCATGGCGTCCACCAGATCGGCCAGCACAGAGGCGGCCTCGCGCTTCAAGGTCGGCTCGGCGCGGCCGGACATGGCGGGATCGACCGCCGCGCGGTGCGCCAGGGCCAGGAAGGCGCGGGTGCGGGCGTCCGGCCCCGACACTGCCGGCGGGTGCGGCTTCAGCTCGAGAAATGGATCGTCCGCTGAGCCCCACAAAAGCCGCGCCGCCTCCTCCAGCGTCGCGCTCTCGGCCAGCCGGGCGGCGTCCTGCCCCCGGTAATAGAGCCGGCCCTGGACGATGGTGGTGATGGCGCTGGCCAACACCGGCTCGCCGAAGCTCAGCGCCTCCTGGGCCACAGACGCCCGTCGCCCCTGCACCTTGCGCTGGGCCAGGCGCGCGACATCCTCGGCGGCATAGAGGCTGCGGCGCGGATCGGCGGTGTCGGGCCGACTGCCGATCAATCCGCGCGAGGTGTAGGCGTAAAGCGTCTGCAGTTTGACGCCGAGGCGCGCCTGCGCCGCCTCCGCCGAAATCCAGTGCGCCGTCATGCCAGGCCCCCTCGCCCATGGGCGAACATAGGTGGATCGGGTTGATGAATGTGTATCGGGACAGCTATAGCCCGCGGCGGCGGCGCCCCGCCATACCGGACACCCGGCGGGCGAACCGTTCCGCGTTTCCCGCGTCGCCGTTTCCCTCGGGCGATAAATTCATTATGAGCGGGCTCCCTCGCAAAGCTCGCCCCATGCCAGACGCCGCCGCCCTCGCCCCCGCCCAGACCCGCCCGGTCGTCGGCATCGACGACATCCGGGCGGCGGCCGCGCGTCTGAAGGGCCGGATCGAGCGCACGCCCTGCCGCCTGTCGCGCACCCTGTCGCGCATCACCGGGGCGGAGGTGTGGGTCAAGTTCGAGAACCTGCAGTTCACCGCCGCCTACAAGGAGCGGGGCGCGCTGAACAAGCTCCTCCTGATGAGCGAGGGCGAGCGGCGGCGCGGCGTCATCGCCGCCTCGGCCGGCAATCACGCCCAGGCCCTGGCCTTCCACGCCGCCAACCTCGGCGTGCCCTCGGTGATCGTCATGCCGCGGAACACCCCGACGGTGAAGGTGGAGCACACCCGCGACTTCGGCGCCGAGGTGGTGCTGGAGGGCGAGACCTATGACGAGGCCGCCGCCCGCGCGATCCAGATCCGGGACGCCCGCGACCTGGTGTTCGTGCACCCCTTCAACGACCCGGACGTGATCGCCGGCCAGGGCACCGTCGCGCTGGAGATGCTGGAGGACGCGCCGGACCTCGAGGCGCTGTGCGTCCCCATCGGCGGCGGCGGACTGATGGCCGGCATGGCCACCGCCGCGCGCGCGCTCAATCCCGGCATCGCCCTCTATGGGGTGGAGCCGGCCATGTACCCCTCGTTCAGCGCGCGGATGCGGGGCGAGACGGCGAAGGCGGGCGGCCAGACCATCGCCGAGGGCATCGCGGTGAAGGTGGTGGGCGATCTCACCTACGCCATCCTGCGCCCGCTGATCACCGAGGTGATGCTGGTGGAGGAGCCCCAGCTGGAGCAGGCGGTGGCCCTCTACGCCAATGTGGAGAAGACCGTGGCGGAGGGCGCCGGCGCGGCGCCCCTGGCGGCGCTGCTGGCTTATCCCCAGACCTTCGCCGGCAAGAAGACCGGCGTGGTCATCACCGGCGGCAATATCGACAGCCGTCTGCTGGCCTCGGTCCTGACCCGCGAACTGGTGCGGGAGAAGCGCATCGTGTCGCTGCGCATCGTCGGCGACGACCGGCCGGGCCTGCTCGGCATGGTCTCCAACATCATCGGCGGCCTCGGCGGCAACATCATCGAGGTGGCGCACAATCGCCTGGCGCTCGACGTCCCGGCCAAGGGGGCGGAGTTCGACATGATGATCGAGACGCGCGACGCCGCCCACACCCAGCAAATCGTCGAGGCGCTGGCCGCCCGCGGCTATCCACCCCGCAAGCACTGAGAGACCCGCCATGCGCCCGTCGTCGTCCCTGCCGCCGATCGCCCGCGCCGGACTGGCCCGCGCCGTAATGGGCCTCGCCCTGATCGGCGCCCTCGCCGCCTGCCATCCGAAAGACCCGGCCCAGCACACCTTCTCGGCCAAGGACACGCCCGACGGAGCCAAGTTCCTGGCCGGCAACGCCAAGGAGGCGGGGGTCAGGACCCTGCCGGACGGTCTGCAATACAAGGTGGTGCGCTCGGGTCCGCCCGGCGGGGCCAGCCCCAAGAAGGGCGATGAGATCAAGATCAACTATGTGGGCACGCTGCTGTCTGGGGAGGTGTTCGACAGCACCGACAAGACCGGCCAGCCGGCGGTGATGCCGCTCGACGGCCTGGTGCCGGGCTGGATGGAGGCGCTGCCCATGATGCACGTGGGCGACGTCTGGTACATCTACCTGCCCTCCAAGCTCGGCTATGGCGCGCGCGGCGCCGGCGGCGTAATCCCGCCGAACGCGGTGCTGGTGTTCAAGATCGAACTCCTCGGCGTCCTCCCCGCCGGCGCCCCCGGCGGCGTCGCGAACGGCTAGGCCGCGCCCCCTCTCCCAGGGGAGAGGGCCGGGGTGAGGGGAACGGGTGATACAGCGCCCGGATATCCCGGGGACAAGCTATCGCCCTCACCCCTCGCTCGCCCTTGCGGGGCTCGCTTTTCCCGCCCCCGCCGGGCGGGAGAGGGGTGGACTTATCCGACCGACCTGCGCCGTCTCCTATGCTGGAGGTGTCTCCATCGCACGGGGAGGGCCTTGGATCCGGCTCTCGAGGGCGGGGGGGATGCGGTTGAGCAGGGTCGTGGCCCGCCGTCTCGCAAGAGCGGTCGGTCCAAGGGTCGAGGTCACAACTCGCCTGTCCCGTCCATGCCAAGAGTGGACGGGCCTGCCGGCGGGGCCGTACGTCAGGGCCTAAGTTGCAAGCCCGTGCGCGAACGCCTGCCGATCCCAAACAGCCGCGCGGAGCCGTTCAGTCCCTGCCGAAACTCCTCGGCGCCTACATCACGGTACCTCCGGGCAGCGACCCGGGCGCTCCGCCCACCTCCCCACCCTCGCCCCCACCGGCAGAGGCCGATGACGCACGTCTTCTCCTCCCCCGCGCAGCCGGGGGAGGTGGCGCGGCGGGAATACCCGCCGTGACGGAGGGGGCGGCGCGACGATAACCGGACAGGGCGCCGCAGCCCCCTCCACCACCCTTCGGGCGGTCCCCCTCCCCCTCTGCGAGGGGGAGGAGACAAGATCAGCACACGCCGCCGAGGCACCAGGCGATCACGGCCTTCTGGGCGTGGATGCGGTTTTCCGCCTCCTCCCAGATCAGCGACTGGGGACCGTCGATCACCGCGTCGGTGACCTCTTCGCCGCGGTGGGCGGGCAGGCAGTGCAGGAAGACCGCATCGCTGGCGGCGAGCGCCATCAGCGCCTCGTCCACCTGGAAGGGCTCCAGCGCCTCCATCCGTTCGTCGTGGTCGGTGTCGCCCATGGAGACCCAGGTGTCGGTGAACACCGCATCCGCCCCCTCCGCCGCGGCGCGGGCGTCGTGACCGAGTTCGATCGTCCCCGCATTGCCGGCGCGGGCGAGGTCGAGCAGGTCGGGATGATAGGCGGCCGGGGTGGCGACGCGCAGGGTGAAGCCGAGCTTGCCCGCCGCGTGGATCAGGCTGGCGCAGACATTGTTGCCGTCGCCGATCCAGGCCAGCGTCCGCCCCTCCACCGGCCCGCGATGGGCCTCGAAGGTCATCAGGTCGGCCAGGATCTGGCAGGGATGGCCCCGGTCGGTCAGGCCGTTGATCACCGGCACGGCGGCGGCCTGGGCGAAGCGCTCCACCTCCTCGTGGCGATGGGCGCGGATCATGACGAGGTCGACCATGCGCGACAGCACCCGCGCGGTGTCCTCCACCGGCTCGCCTCGGCCGAGCTGCATGTCGCCGGCATTGGCGATGATGGCCTGACCGCCGAGCTGGCGGATGGCGGCGTCGAAGGAGAAACGGGTTCGCGTGCTGTTCTTCTCGAAAATCATCGCCAGGGTGCGGTCCCGCGCCGGGGCGTCGGCGTCCACCTTGCCCGTGGGCCAGCCGGTGCGGGCGGCCTTGCGCCGCGCCGCCTCGTCCAGCAGGGCGCGGATCGTGGCGCCGTCCAGCCGCCACAGGTCGAGGAAGTGGCGCACGTCCTTCGGAGCGGGCGGCGTCATGCCGCCTGCGCCTCGGTCCGGGCCCGTTCGCACACCCGGTCCAGCGCCTCGACCACCTCGCGGATCTCCTCGCGGGTGATGATCAGGGCAGGGAGCAGACGGACGCAGTTGTCGCCGCCGCCGGCGATGAGCAGCCGCTCGTCCCGGGCCCACTGCATGAAGGTGCGGTTGTTGGGCTTCAGCTTGATCCCCACCAGCAGGCCCTTGCCGCGAATATCCTCGATCACGTCCGGATGACGCGCCTTCAACCCCTCGAGCTGCTGGGTCAGATAGCCGGCGACATCGCGCACGTGCTCCATCATGGCCGGGGTGGCGATCTCGCCGAGCGCGGCGCGGGCCACCGCCATGGCCAGCGGGTTACCGCCGTAGGTGGAGCCGTGGGCGCCGGGAACCATGCCCCTGGCCGCCTGCGCCGTCGCCAGGCAGGCGCCGACCGGAAAGCCGCCGCCGAGCGCCTTGGCCAGACACATGATGTCCGGCGCATAGGCGTGGGGATCGCCCTCGGGCGAGGCCCATTCGTAGGCGAACAGCCGGCCGGTCCGGCCAAGGCCGCACTGGATCTCGTCATAAATCAGAAGCAGGCCGTGCTGGTCGCAGAGCTGGCGCAGGCCGCGCAGGCATTCGGTGGGCAGCGAGCGGGCGCCGCCCTCGCCCTGCACCGGCTCAATGATGATGGCGGCGGCGGTGGGCGCGGCGGCGGCGGCCTTCAGCGCCGCGTGGTCGCCCCAGGCCAGGTGGACGAATCCGGGGAGCGGCGGGCCGAACCCGGCCACATAGCTCGGATTGCCCGCCGCATTCACCGCCGCATAGCTCCGCCCGTGGAACGAGCCGTCGAAGGCGATCACGTCGATCCGCTCCGGCTGGCCGCCCGCGGCGTGGAACTTGCGCGCGGTCTTCAACGCGCACTCCACCGCCTCCGTCCCCGAATTGGTCATGAAGCAAACGTCGGCGAAGCTGATCTCGCACAGCCGTGTGGCCAGCGCCTCCTGGTCGGGGATGCGGAAGATGTTGGACACGTGCCACAGCTTCTCGCCCTGGGTCTCCAGCGCCTTGACCAGGGCCGGATGGGCGTGGCCGAGCGCGTTCACCGCGATGCCGGCCATGGCGTCCAGATAGGCTTCGCCCGCGGCGGTGTAGAGGCGCACGCCTCGGCCGCGCTCGAAAGCCAGGTCGGCGCGGGCATAGACGCCCATCAGATGATCGTCGGGGACGGGAACGGCGGTCGCCGCGGTTTCAGGAGCCGCCATCGCGCAGCCCTCCAAATGCGAAACACCCCGGCTGCCCCGCCTGATCGTCAGTGCGGGTCCGGAGTGGAAGCGGCGCTTTTGCGGCAAAGGGTCCGGAACGTCAACATCACTTGGGTGACACCGGTCGCGCCCGGACGTTCGAGCTCAGGTCTTGAGCCGCCAGCCGATCTTGAACAGCCACCAGTTCACGATCGCCAGGGCCAGGGTCAGGACGCCGGACACCACCACCCCCACGGCGATGTTGCTCGCCGCCGTGCCGAGGAAGCCATAGCGGAACCCGTCGATCAGATAGAACAGCGGGTTGAAGTGGCTGATCGAGCGGAACGGCTCGGGCAGGCGGTCCACCGAGTAGAAGGTCCCGGACAGGAAGGTCAGCGGCATGACCACGAAATTGGTCACCGAAGCCAGATGGTCGAACTTCTCCGCCCAAATGCCGGTCCACATGCCGACGAGGCCGAGGAGCAGCGAGCCCATGAAGCCGAAATAGAGCGCCGCCCAGAGATGGGCGAAGTGGTAGTGCGAGAACGGCCACACCGCCACCGCCGTGACCAGCCCCACAAACAGCCCACGCGTGGCGGCGCCGAGGCCAAACCCCGCCGTCTGCTCGAACGCCGACAGGGGCGGGGTGAGGAAATCGGGCGAGGTGCCCATGATCTTGGCCTGCAGCAGCGAGGACGACGCATTGGCGAAGGCGTTGTTCAGGATCGACATCATGATCAGCCCGGGACCCACGAACTCGCCGAAGCTAGCCGCCGCCGTGGGCCGCGCGCCGCGCATGGCGACCACGAACACCATCATGTAGAGCAGGGTGGTGACGACGGGCGCGAACACCGTCTGCATCCCCACCTTCCAGAACCGCTTCACCTCCTTGAGGTACAGGGTCTTCAGTCCTTCCCAGTTCACCCCGCTGTAGTGGCGCGGCTCGACTACCGCGCGCGTGCGGTAGGCCGGGCCGGGGGTCGAGGCGGGGAGCGGGGCCGGCGGGGTGTCGAGGGCGAGGGTCATGCGCCTGATATGCGTCGCGTCGCACCGTTTCGCAACCGGGCGCCGCGCCACAGCCCCGGCCCCGCGACGATTCAACATTTAGATGGCTGTGGAGAACCGTATGGCGCCTATTGTGGCTCCCGCACTTTGGGATACTGTATCTAGAGGCTGCTGACGGGCTGTGGGGCCGATCAGCACTATATCTAGAGGCAGCCAGGAGCATTCGACCATGGATACGTCGACGGGTTGGACAGATGATCGCGTGACCACGCTGAAAAAGCTGTGGCTGGATGGGCTTTCCGCCAGCCAGATCGCCAAGCAGCTCGGCGGGGTCACCCGCAATGCGGTGATCGGCAAAGTGCACCGGCTTGGCCTCTCCGGCCGCGCCACCCCGTCGCAGCCGGCCCGTCCCGTCTTCAAGCCGCAGCGCGTCGCCCGCCCCGCACAACCCGCCCCGACGGTGATCCGCCGCCCCGTGGCCGCGCCGGTGCAGACCCTGCCCGAGCCGATCCACCGGATCGAGCAGCCGGGCTCGGCCACGGTGCTGACCCTCGGCGCCCATATGTGCAAGTGGCCGATCGGCGATCCCTCCTCCGACGGCTTCAGCTTCTGCGGCCGCCGTACGGGCCAGGACGGCCCCTACTGCCTGGAACACGCCCGCGTGGCCTACCAGCCGGCGGTGAAGAAGGGGAGCCGTTCCGGCGCGTCCGAACTCACCCGGTCGCTGCGCCGTTACATCTGAGCACTCTTATCTACGGCCTCCGCTTGGACGCCTGATATGCAAAAGGCCGGCAGGATCGCCCTGCCGGCCTGTTTTATGGAAGAGTCTCGATCGCTCTATTTGCGGGTGAAGGCGCCGAACTTGGCGTTGAAGCGCGACACGCGCCCGCCACGGTCGAGCAGCTGCTGGTTGCCACCGGTCCACGCCGGGTGGGTCTTGGGGTCGATGTCCAGGTTCAGCACGGCGCCTTCCTTCTGGTAGGTGGAGCGCGTCTGATAGGTGGTTCCATCCGTCATGGTGACGGTGATGAAGTGATAGTCGGGGTGGCCTTCTTTTTTCATCGCCGTCGTCCTGCCGGTAATGCCAGCACAAGATTGTGGGCTAGCGTCAAATCAAGGAAGAGCCCGCCACGTCCAAGGCGAACGAGGGGCGGGCTCCGGAAGGGCGGGCTTCTACCGAAACGCGGGGCGGATGTCCAGATGGGAGGTTGGGACAGGCGCCTAGTGAACAGAAACCGGCGCCAGCGCGTTGGCCACGGCCGCGGCGTAGGCCGAGTCGCGGTCGGTCAGCACGGCGATGCGCGCGCCGTCGGCGCGGTGCACGGCATAAAGTGTCTGGTCGGGCTGTAGATCAAAGCTTTCCAGCGCCTCCTTGGGCGCTCCGGCCATGACCTCGAACGCCTTTACTGGTCGAACATAGACAAGGTCCGGACCCCCGAGGGCGGCGAATGCTTCCGTAGTCAGATGGGGCGTCATGATGACCGCCTCCTTTCCTTCAATGAACTCCGCAGGACCGCTATGGTTCAGCTGGCCGTGCGAATGGGAATACGCCTGGCGACAGGCTCGGGCTCGGGCCGCACCACATCCACGTGGAGCAGGCCGTGTTCGAGCGTGGCGCCCTCCACCTCCATGCCGTCGGCCAGCACGAAGGTCCGCATGAAGCCGCGCGCCGCGATACCCCGGTGAAGGTAACCCTGGCCGTCGGGACGCGGGTCGCCGCCCTCCTGGTCACGCCGTCCGGCGACGACCAGCTGGCGGCTTTCCACCGTCACGTGCAGCTGATCCGGCGAAAAGCCCGCCACCGCCAGGGTGATCCGGAGCCGGTCGTCGGCCAGTTGCTCGACATTGTAGGGAGGATAGGTCTCCGTCGCCGCCTTGGCGGCCCGCTCGATCAGGAGACGCGTATGCTCGAAACCGAGCAGGAACGGGCTGTCGAACACGATGGTGCGCGTCGTCATGGTCACCTCGGCCAAGTCCTCGCTACAAGCGACTTCGCCTTGCCGGATATCGCCCGAAGAGCGGCGCGAGCCCCGGCTAAGCACCATTAAGATGGGAAGCGGTCGCCGGATTTGCAACCGCGCCCGTGGCTATCTGGAAGCTATCCGGCGGCGATGAGGGCGGCGCGCTCAGTGGCGCTCAGCGGCCGCCATCGGCCCTCAGGCATGTCGCCGAGGGTGAGCGGACCGACGCGCACGCGAAACAGGTCCACGACCTTGAGATCGACAAGCTCGCACATGCGGCGGATCTGGCGGTTGCGACCCTCGGTCAGCACTATGCGCAGGCGCTGTTCGGAGATCAGCTCCACCTCCGCCGGCTTCAGCGCCCGATCGTCGAGCTCCAGGCCGTGGCGGAGCCGGTCGAGCTTGCGGTCGGTGAGTTCGCCCATCACCGCCACGCGGTATTCCTTGTCCAGCGCCGAGCCTGGACCGATCACCGCCTTGGCCACCACCCCGTCGTCGGAGAGCAGCAAGAGGCCGCGGCTGTCCTTGTCGAGGCGGCCGACGGGCGCCAGCCGGGTATCGCGGTCGGGGATCGTCGCGCTCTCGCCGTACAGCGCCGCGGCGGTCAGCAGCCGGATGGCCGGCACCTGGCCCGGATCGGGCTGGGCGGAGACCACGCCGCGCGGCTTGTGCAGCATGATCGTGAATCCGCCCTCCACCATGGCCGCCCCGGCGTCGGCCAGCGTCAGGGTCTGGCCGGGCTGTATCTTGCGCCCGGCGTCGCCGACCACGTCGCCGTCGATGGAGACCAGGCCCTGACCGATCAGCGCCTCGGCCTCGCGCCGGGAGCAGACCCCGCTCTGCGCCAGCCAGCGGTTCACCCGCTGGGGTTCAAGCTGGTCATAGCGCCGGGTCCAGGCCATCAGGGTGTCTAGGCTTTGAAGGGGAATGGCGGCAAGACAGATCGATGGCCCAGCCCGCGCGCAAGCTCGAGACCTTCGACGTGGTGGTGATCGGCGCCGGCGCCGCGGGAATGATGTGCGCCATCGAGGCGGGCCGGCGCGGCCGGCGCGTGCTGGTGCTCGACCACGCCGCAGCCCCGGGGGAGAAGATCCGCATCTCCGGCGGCGGGCGCTGCAACTTCACCAATCTGGAGGCCGAGCGGGCCGAGCGCTTCCTCTCGCGCAACCCGCGCTTCGCCCTGTCGGCGCTGCGCCGCTTCACCGCGCAGGACTTCATCGCCCGCGTGGATCGCCACGGCATCGCCTGGCACGAGAAGACCCTCGGCCAGCTGTTCTGCGACGGTTCGGCCAACCAGATCGTCCACATGCTGACCGGCGAGATGCGCGAGGCGGGGGTGGAGCTCCACCTCAGCCATCCGGTCTCGCGCCTGGAACGGGTGGAGGCGCGGTTCGAACTGGCCTTCAGCACCCGCGCGGTGACCTGCGCCGCGCTGGTGATCGCCACCGGCGGCAAGTCGATCCCCAAGATGGGCGCCACGGGCTATGCCTATGATGTGGCCCGCCAGTTCGGGGTCGCTGTGGTCGAGACGCGCCCGGCGCTCGTGCCGCTGACCTTCGAGATTGGCCTTCTGGAGCGGCTCAAGCCCTTGGCCGGTGTGGCGGTGGACGCTTGTGTGGCCAGCGCCGGGTCCGCCTTCGACGAAGCCATGCTGTTCACCCATCGCGGCCTGTCCGGGCCGGCGATCCTGCAAATCTCGTCCTACTGGCGGGAAGGCGGGGAAGTGGCGATCAATATGGCGCCGGGGGCGGATGTGTTCGCCTGCCTGAGGGCCGCCCGATCCGCCAACGGACGCCGAGGCGCGGCTACGGCCCTGGCCGACCTTGTGCCCAGACGGCTGGCGGAGCATTGGGTCCAGGCGCAGGGACTGGACGGCCCCATCGCCGACGTCTCCGACACCAAGCTGCGGGCGCTGGGCGAGGCGGTGAATCGCTGGCGGGTCAAGCCCGTGGGCACGGAGGGCTATCGCACTGCGGAGGTCACCCTCGGCGGCGTCGATACGGCGGCGCTGGACCAGCGCACGCTCATGGCGAAGGCCGTCCCCGGCCTCTACTTCATCGGCGAAGCGGTCGACGTCACCGGCTGGCTCGGCGGCTATAATTTCCAGTGGGCCTGGGCGTCCGGCTGGTGCGCCGGCCAGGTGGCCTGACGCCGCGGTCGCGACCTGGAAAGGGGTGGTGGAGCTAAGCGGAGTCGAACCGCTGACCTCTTGAATGCCATTCAAGCGCTCTACCAGCTGAGCTATAGCCCCATGGGTCCCGGGTAGGGTCGCGCGGTGGTTCAGAACCTCTGGTGAGGGGCTCTGGGCGCGAGGGGCCGGGTTCTAGATCAGCGACCGGAGGATATCAAGCCCATCCGGCCACCGATTTCCCGACCGGGCCGACGAGGGCGATCAGTGCTCCTCGTCCTCTCCCGGCAGGCCCTCGATATCGTCCTCGGCGAAGTCGTCCTCGTCCTCATCCTCGAGGAAGGGCACGTCGTCCGCCTCGTCCTCCAGATCCTCCTCCTCGATACCGACCCCGAGATCGGGTTCGGCGGGGGCGGGGGCGCCGGGGTCCTCCTCGGCGTCGTCCGCCTCGACCGGATCGGCCTCGACGGCCTGGTCGAGTTCGGGAGTGTCGTCCGCCTCTTCCTCGAGGCCGTCCGCGTCCTCGGTCTCGGCTTCCTTGACCTTCTCCTCGGCCTCGTCGCGGTCGTAGTCGGGGGTGGCGCCGCGGGTGCGGGTGCGGCGCGAGCGCAGCGCCTCCTCAGGGTCGAAGTCGGTCCCGCACTTGGGGCAGTGGGCCGGGCGCTTGCCCAGATCGTAGAACTTGCTTTGGCAGGTGGGGCAAATCTGCTTTGCGCCCAGTTCGGGGTTAGCCAACGGGAAGCCTTTGGTTTCACGGAAGGGGGATTTGGCCGGTCCCTTGCCACGGGGAAACCGAGGTGTCAAAGCCCGCCGGATGGGCCGCCCGGCAAAGCCTCCGTTTGTGATCGCCGTGGACGGCACGGCCGCCTCCGGAAAGGGGACCATCGCCGGTCGGCTCGCCGCGCAATACGGCCTGCCGCATCTGGACACCGGCCTGCTCTATCGCGGCGTCGGCGTCGCCATGCTGCGCGCGGGCGCCGATCTGGCGGATGCGGAGCGTGCGGCGATCCTGGCGGCGCGGCTCGACCTCGCCAGCCTTGCCGACGCCGCCCTGACCTCGGCCGAGGCGGGGGAGGCGGCCAGCCGCGTCGCCGCCCTGGCGCCGGTGCGGGCGGCGCTCCTGACACTACAGCAGAACTTCGCCGCGCAGCCGGGCGGCGCCGTGTTGGATGGACGGGACATCGGCACCGTGATCGCCCCCCGCGCGCCGGCCAAACTCTATATCGACGCCCGGCCCGAGGTCCGCGCCCGGCGGCGCTGGCGCCAGACCTCGGCGCGGGGAGAGACCCGCACCGAAGCGCAAACCCTGGACGACCTCCTCCGCCGCGACGCGCGCGACAGTGGCCGGGCCGACGCGCCCCTGGCCCGCGCCCCAGACGCCATCTTGCTCGACACCACCGAAATGGCTATAGAAGCCGCCTTCGATGAGGCTTTCCACCACGTCGAGCAGGCGCGTCGCCGCTGGGAGGCCCTAACCGGCTGAGCAGCGGCCAATCCAAACCCGCCGCTCCGGACGAGGCCGCCCCCGCCGAATATGCGTCCGATACGCCGAACGATGGCGTTCACGCGCGCTCTCACATCAACCCCCTGACCGCCGAGGTGCGCCTCGGCCGCGACTTAGGAGCCTTTATGGCCGACGACATGAGCATGAACCCCACCCGCGACGACTTTGCGTCGCTCCTCGAGGAAAGCCTCAGCAGCCGCGACATGATCGAGGGCTCCGTGGTGAAGGGACGGGTGGCCGCGATCGAGAAGGACATCGTCATCATCGACGTGGGCCTGAAGACCGAGGGCCGCATCCCGATCAAGGAATTCGCCACCCCCGACCGGCCGCTGCCGGTGGTGGGCGATACGGTGGAGGTCTATCTCGAACGGATCGAGAACGCGCTCGGCGAGGCGGTGATCAGCCGCGAGAAGGCCAAGCGCGAGGAGGCCTGGACGCGCCTGGAAGTGGTGTTCGCCGACGGCCAGCCGGTGATGGGCGCCATCGTCGGCCGGGTGAAGGGCGGCTTCACCGTCGATCTCGGCGGCGCCTCGGCCTTCCTGCCGGGCTCGCAGGTGGATATCCGCCCCGTGCGCGACGTGGGCCCGCTGATGGGCAAGGAGCAGCCCTTCGCCATCCTGAAGATGGACCGCCCACGCGGCAACATCGTCGTCTCGCGCCGGGCCATTCTGGAAGAAGCCCGCGCCGAACAGCGCACCGAACTGGTCGGTCAGCTGCAAGAGGGTGAAATCCGCGAAGGCGTGGTCAAGAACATCACCGACTACGGCGCGTTCGTGGACCTCGGCGGCATCGACGGCCTGCTGCACGTGACCGACATGAGCTGGAAGCGAGTCAACCACCCCTCGCAGGTGCTGGCGGTGGGCGATACGGTGAAGGTGCAGATCATCAAGATCAATCCGGACACCCAGCGTATCTCGCTCGGCATGAAGCAGTTGCAGTCCGATCCATGGGACAATGTGGAGACCAAGTACCCCGTGGGCGCGCGCTTCACCGGCCGCATCACCAACATCACCGACTACGGCGCCTTCGTTGAGCTGGAAGCCGGGGTCGAGGGCCTGGTGCACGTCTCGGAAATGTCCTGGACCAAGAAGAACGCCCACCCCGGCAAGATCGTCTCCACCTCGCAGGAAGTGGACGTGGTGGTGCTGGATGTGGACAGCTCCAAGCGCCGCGTGTCGCTGGGCCTCAAGCAGGCGCAGGACAATCCCTGGGACGCTTTCGTCAAGAACCACCCCATCGGTTCGACCGTGGAGGGCGAGGTCAAGAACACCACCGAGTTCGGCCTGTTCATCGGTCTGGACGACGATATCGACGGCATGGTGCACCTCAGCGACATCGACTGGGCCGTGCCCGGCGAAGAGGCCATGGCCAGGTACAACAAGGGCGACATGGTCAAGGCCAAGGTGCTCGATGTGGATATCGAGAAGGAGCGCATCTCGCTCGGCATCAAGCAGCTCGGCGGCGACCCGATGGAGGGCGACAGCTACCGCAAGGGCCAGACCGTCACCGTCACCGTGATCGAGGTGACCTCCGGCGGCCTGGAAGTGAAGTTCGGCGAGGACGAAGCGCCCATGACCGCCTTCATCCGCAAGGCGGACCTGTCGCGCGACCGCGGCGAGCAGAACCCCGACCGCTTTGGCGTCGGCGACCGCATGGATGCGCAGATCACCAACATCGACAAGGCGGCCCGCCGCGTGTCGCTGTCGGTCAAGGCGCTGCAGATGGCCGAGGACAAGGAAGCCATCGAGAAGTTCGGCTCGTCCGACTCGGGCGCCTCGCTCGGCGATATCTTGGGCGCGGCGCTGCGCGAAAAGGCCAAGACCGGCGAATAGGCCGCTCCGAACCCGACCGGACGAGGAGGGGGCGGTCCGCAAGGGCCGCCCTTTTTCATGGCGGCGGAGGCAAAACGGCGCGCAATCCACCGTCCGGGATGTCGCAGCGGGCGCCAACCCCTTGATCGCGTTGAAACCTTCGCTCATAGGTCAAGGTGCAGCGAGGGCCGGGGCCTGATGATAAAATCCGAATTGATCGCGAAACTCGCGAACGAAAACCCGCACCTGACCCAGAAGGATGTGGAGCGGGTGGTCGGCGTGATCTTCGACCGCATGACCGACGCCCTGGTGCAGGGCGGACGGGTGGAGTTGCGCGGCTTCGGCGCCTTCTCCGTCCGCGCGCGCCCCGCCCGCGCCGGCCGCAACCCGCGCACCGGCGAGAGCGTCTCGGTTCGCGCCAAGGCGGTGCCCTTTTTCAAGTCCGGCAAGGAACTCCGCGAGCGCCTCAACCTCGGCGGCGACGCTTAGCGCCCCTAACTTGAGGCGCAGCATGGTCTATGGCATATAGCGCCATATGGCCGCAATCCTGTCGTTCCATGAAAAGCGGATCTCGGCGAACGGCGACATCATTGAGATGACGATCTGGCGCCTGCCTGAGGCTGTCCCGCCAAGTCGTCATCGACTGAAATACAGCCTGTTCTACGGAAGGGCCGGATCGCGGATCGTCGGCTTCGACAACGAGCGGGGAAAGGGCGACCACAAGCATGTGCGCGGCGAAGAGAGCGCCTATCTCTTCATCAGCGTCGAACAGCTTGTCGCCGACTTCTTCGATGAAGTGCGCAAGGCGAGAGGACCCGGATGAGCGATCTGAAGATTCATGTGGGCGAGCCGTTGGAGGCCATGGGCCAACGCTTTGCCGCCGTCTGGAATAGGGCGGACGGCGGGGCGGGCGCGGCGGAGCATCATCTGTCGTTCGATAGCTTCGAGACCCTGGCGCGCGTCTTGACGCCCAAGCGGCTGGAGTTGCTGCGGCGTGTCCATGCTCAGCCCTGCGCCAGCATCGCTGGCCTGGCCCGGGCGCTGGGGCGAGATTACAAGCGGGTGCACGAGGATGTGGAAGCTCTGACGCAGGTCGGGCTGATCGCGCGTGACTCCGCCCGCTCGGCACTCACCGCACCCTACGACGAAATCCAGACGACCATCGCGATGTAGGGCCGGTCTTCGATTGCCGCGCTAACGACTGCGCCCTACCTTCCACGCCATGCCCGCCGCCCGTCTGCGTCCGACCCGGATCGAACATGTCGTCGACGGGGTGCGGCTGCGGGCGCAGCTGTCGGCGGCGGCGCTGGACGCGGCGGGGAACGAGGCGGAGCAACGCCGCCGGGCGCTCGAGCTGCTCAAGGGCGCCCTGTTCCGTGGCCGGATGATCGCCAAGGAGCGGCTGGAGAGCGGCGGCGGCGGAGTGGAGACCGCGCGCCTCCTGGCCAAGGTGGCCGACGAGGTGATCTCGGCCCTCTACGACTTCACCACCGTGCACGTGTTCCGGGCCAGGAACCCCACGGAGGGCGAGCGGCTGGCCCTGATGGCGGTGGGCGGTTACGGGCGCGGGGCGCTGGCGCCGTTCTCCGACGTCGATCTGCTGTTCCTGCGGCCCTACAAGCAGACCGCCCATACCGAGAGCGTGATCGAATATATGCTCTATGCCCTGTGGGACCTGGGCTTCAAGGTCGGTCACGCCTCGCGCACCGTCGAGGATTGCCTGAAGCTGTCGCGGGAGGACTTCACCATCCGCACCGCCCTCTTGGAGGCTCGCCACCTCACTGGCGACCGGGTCCTGGCCCAGGATCTCAAGAAGCGGTTCGTCAAGGAGGTGCAGACCGGATCCGGCGCCGCCAGCGCCTTCGTCGCCGCCAAGCTGAAGGAGCGCGACGACCGCCACGCCAAGGCCGGCTCCACCCGCTACATGGTCGAACCCAATGTGAAGGAGGGCAAGGGGGGCCTGCGCGACCTCAACACCCTGTTCTGGATCGCCCAGTACCTCCACCCGTCGGAGACGCCCACCGAACTGGTGCGGCTGGAGGAGTTCACCGGGCGGGAGCTGAAGGCCTTCCTGCGCGCCTTCGACTTCCTGTGGGCGGTGCGGGCGCATCTGCACTTCGCCACCGGCCGGGCGGAGGAGCGGCTGTCCTTCGACCTGCAGCCCGAAATCGCGCGTCGCATGGGCTATGGCGACAGCCCCCACGGCGAGACCCCGGCGGTGGAGCGGTTCATGCGCCACTATTTCCTGATTGCGCGGCAGGTGGGTACGCTCACCCGCACCTTCTGCGCCAAGCTGGAGGAGGAGGAGGCGAAGAGCCGGCCCCAAGGGATTTCCCGCTTCCTGCCCCGCATCGGCGGCCCCAGGCGGCAGAAGCTGGGCGAGGGCTTCCATCTCGAGAACGGCCGGCTGACCGTGGAGGGACCGGAGGTGTTCGCCCGCGATCCGGTCAATCTGCTGCGCCTGTTCCGCCTGGCGGACAAGGGCGATCACGACCTGCACCCGAACGCCTTCGCTGAGGCGAGCCGGGGTCTGCACCTGATCACCACCAGGGTCCGGCGCAATCCCGAGGCGGTGGAGGCGTTCCTGGATATCCTGGCGCGCGGCCGCAGTCCCTACCGGACGCTCGGCCTGATGAACGAGGCCGGCGTGCTCGGCCGCTTCATTCCCGAGTTCGCCCACATCGTCGCCCAGATGCAGTTCAACATGTACCACTCCTATACGGTGGACGAGCATACCCTGCGGGCCGTGGGCGTGATCGCCGATATCGCGGCGAGCAGGCTGGGGAGCGATCACCCGCTGGCGACCCAGATCTACCCGCTGATCCAGGACCATGAGGCGCTGTTCCTGGCCATGCTGCTGCACGACACCGGCAAGGGCGGCGAGGGCGGGCAGGAAAAGGCCGGGGCGCGGGCCGCCCGGTCCGCCTGCGAGCGCATGGGCCTTGCGCCCGCGCGGGTGGAGATGATCGGCTGGCTGGTGGAGCACCACCTGCTCATGTCGGACGTGGCGCAGAAGCGCGATATCTCCGACCCGCGCACCATCTCCGCCTTCGCGAAGGTTGTTGAGACGCCGGAGCGCCTACGGCTGCTATTGGTGTTGACCGTGGCCGATATCCGCGCCGTGGGTCCCGGGGTCTGGAACGGCTGGAAGGGCCAGCTGCTGCGCGACCTCTACGGCTCCACCGAGGCCCTGTTTCGGGGCGGACGCGGTTCCGACCCCGCCGTCCTGCTGCGCCAGGACCAGAAGGCGAGCGCGGACCAGGCGCGCGAACGGCTGTGCGCGGAAAGCTTCTCCAGCGACCCATGGATCGAGGATTGGGCGCGCCAGATGGAGGACGCCTATTTCAACGCCTTCTCCCCGGAGGAGCACGCCGCCCACTACCAGCTCGCCCGCCAGTCCGCCGGGCCGCGCCGGGCCGCCGCCGCCGCCCGCATCCTGGCCACCCACAACGTGACCGAGGTCGCGGTGGCGGCGCGCGACCGCAAGGGCCTGTTCGCCGATCTGGCCGGCTGTTTCGCCGCCGCCGGGGCCAATGTGGTGGGGGCGCGGGTCTATACCTCCTCCGCCGGCCAGGCGCTGGACGTGTTTCAGCTGCAGGCCGCGGCCGGTGGACCGTTCGGACAGGAGAACCCGCGCACCCTGATGCGGCTGACCGAGACCCTGGAAGGCGCGGCGCGGGGCGAGGCCATGGCGGGAGAGGCGCGCCGTCCGCTCGATCCCGGCCGCACCGCCGCCTTCGCCGTTCCGGCGGTGGTGTCGATCGACAACGAGGCGTCGGAGACCGCGACGGTGATCGAGGTGTCGGGTCCGGATCGGCCGGGCCTGCTCGAAGCCCTGGCGCGCACGCTGGCGGCCCGCGACCTGCAACTGCTTTCCGCCCACATCGACGGCTATGGCGAGCGGGCGGTGGACGCCTTCTATGTCACGCGCGGGCAGGACAAGCTTACCGGCGCGCGCGCGCTTTTCGACCTGAAGCAGGCCCTGACCGAGGTCTTGGAAGACGGCGAGGCCGAGCCGCCGCGCCGCCGCCTGCAACGGGCGAGGGCGTCCACGGCGCGCTAATGCCTGAAAACCCGGACGCCGGTGAAGACCATGGCGAGGCCGCGCGCATTGGCGGCGTCGATCACCTCATGGTCCCGGATCGAGCCGCCCGGCTGGATCACCGCGGTGGCCCCCGCCTCCGCCGCCTGGATCAGGCCGTCGGCGAACGGGAAGAAGGCCTCGGACGCACAGGCCGACCCCTTTAGCTCCAGGCCGAAATCGGCGGCGCGGAGCGCGGCGATACGGGCGCTATCCTTGCGGTTCATCTGGCCCGCGCCGATGCCGAGCGTCTGGCTGTCCCGCGCGAAGACGATGGCGTTGGATTTCACGTGCTTGGCGATGGTGAAGGCGAACAGCATGTCCGCCACCTCCCGATCGGTCGGCTGGCGCTCGGTGACGATCTTCAGCTCCGCGCGGGTGATATGGGCGGTGTCGCGGGTCTGCATCAGATAGCCGCCGGCCACGGAGCGGAAGGTGGCGCCGGGCTGGCGCGGGTCGGGCAAGGCGCCGGTGAGCAGCAGGCGCACATTCTTCTTCGCCTCGAACAGTCCGATCGCCTCGGCGTCGGCCTCGGGCGCAATCACCACCTCGGTGAACACCTTGAGGATTTCCTCGGCCGTTTCCGGGTCCAGCGGGCGGTTCAGGGCGACGATGCCGCCGAAGGCCGAGGTGGGGTCGCAGGCTAGCGCGCGGCGATAGGCGTCCGCGCAAGCCCCGGCCGTGGCCACGCCGCAGGGATTGGCGTGCTTGATGATGGCCACGGCCGCTTCGCCCACGGGATCGAACTCGGCCACCATTTCAAACGCCGCGTCGGTGTCGGCCACGTTGTTGTAGCTGAGCGCCTTGCCCTGGATCACGCGGGCGGTGGTTACGCCGGGTCGCGCCTCCACGCCGCCCGCGTAGAAGGCCGCGTGCTGGTGCGGGTTCTCGCCATAGCGCATCCGCTGGAGGCGCCGGCCGGCGATGGACAGGCGCGGCGGGAACCAATCCTGCAATTCGGCTCCGAACCAGCCGGCGATGGCGGCGTCATAGGCGGCGGTGCGGGCGAAGGCGCGGGCGGCCAAGAGCTTGCGCAGCGACAGCGGCGTGGTCCCGTTCACCTTCAGCGCCTCGATCGCCTCGGCTACCGCCTCGGCGTCGGTACAGACGCAGACATAGGCGTGGTTCTTGGCGGCGGAGCGGATCATGGCCGGGCCGCCGATGTCGATGTTCTCGATACAGGTGTCGAAATCCGCGCCGGAAGCCACGGTCGCCTCGAAGGGGTAGAGCGAGACGTAGAGCAGATCGATCCCGCCGATGCCGTGCGCCTCCATCGCCGCCTTGTGCGACGGCGCGGCGCGCACACCCAGCAGGCCGCCGTGCACCGCCGGGTGCAGGGTCTTGACCCGCCCGTCCATCATCTCCGGAAAGCCGGTCAAGTCCGACACGTCCTTCACCGGCAACCCGGCGGCGGCGATGGCGGCGCGCGTGCCGCCGGTGGAGACCAGTTCGACCCCCAGATCGTGCAAGGCCCCGGCGGTCTCGATCAGGCCGGTCTTGTCGGAGACCGATATCAGCGCCCGCCGGATCGGATGGGCGTCGGGGGCGGGCGGAAAATCCGGGGCGGCGGGCATGGGACGACTCCTTATGCGTAGGGAGATCGCCCAGGCGCGCGACAGGTCCTCGAATCAGAAGGGCCGCGCTCCCCGGTGGAAACCCACCTTCAGCGCCAGTCACGCGGCGCGGGTCGGATAGGCCGATACGGCTTCGCGGTCAATCGCCACCAAGGCCGCCTTTCACATGTTCGAGGGTGACCTCGGCCGTTCCAAGGGGCTAGAACCCCAGCCATGAGCACCGAAAAGCCCACCTTTACCGATGAAGAGGCGCTGGCCTTCCACCGCTGGCCCACCCCCGGCAAGATCGGGGTGCACGCCACCAAGCCGATGGCGACCCAAACCGATCTCAGCCTGGCCTATTCGCCGGGCGTGGCCGTGCCCGTGCTGAAGATCGCCGAGGACCCGGACAGCGCCTACGACTACACCTCCAAGGGCAACTTGGTGGCGGTGATCTCCAACGGCACGGCGATCCTGGGGCTGGGGGATCTCGGCGCGCTCGCTTCCAAGCCGGTGATGGAGGGCAAGAGCGTACTGTTCAAACGCTTCGCCGACGTGGACTCCATCGATATCGAGCTGAACTCCAAGGATACCGACGAGATCATTTCGGTGGTCAAGACCATCGGCATCACCTTCGGCGGCATCAATCTGGAGGACATCAAGAGCCCCGAGTGTTTCATCATCGAGCAGACCTGCCAGGAGTTGCTCGACATCCCCGTGTTCCACGACGACCAGCACGGCACCGCCATCATCTCCACCGCCGGGCTGATCAACGCCTGCGCCATCACCGGGCGGCGGATGGAGGACGTGAAGGTGGTGCTGAACGGTCCGGGCGCCGCCGGCATCGCCACGCTGGAGCTGATCAAGGCCGCCGGCGTGAAGCCCGAGAACGTCATCGCGGTGGATCGCAAGGGCGTGCTCTATCGCGGCCGGACCGAGGATATGAACCAGTGGAAGTCGGCCCATGCGGTGGAGACCCCGCACCGCACCCTCGCCGAAGCCATCGCGGGGGCCGACTGCTTCATCGGCCTGTCGGTGAAAGGGGCGCTGACCAAGGACATGGTCCGCTCCATGGCCGCAAACCCGATCATCTTCGCCATGGCCAACCCCGATCCGGAGATTACCCCTGAGGAGGTGCGCGAGGTCCGCGACGACGCCATCATGGCCACCGGTCGTTCGGACTATCCGAACCAGGCCAACAACGTGCTGGGCTTTCCCTACATCTTCCGCGGCGCACTGGACGTGCGGGCCCGCCAGGTCAATCACGAGATGAAGATCGCCTGCGCCCGCGCCCTGGCCGAACTGGCGCGCGAGGACGTGCCGGACGAAGTGGCCGCGGCCTATGGCGGCGAACGGCTGAGCTTCGGCCCCAACTACATCATCCCCACCCCCTTCGACCCGCGCCTGATCTGGTACGTGCCGCCCTTCGTCGCCCAGGCGGCGATGGATACGGGCGTGGCGCGCCGCCCGATCGTGGACATGGACGCCTATCGCGCCGCGCTGGCCCAGCGGCTCGATCCCGCCGCCGCCTTCCTGCAGAAGATCACCGGCGCGGTGCAGGGCGGACCCAAGAAGCGCATCGTCTTCGCCGAGGGCGAGGAGCCGAGCGTGATCCGCGCCGCCATCGCCTTTCAGACGCAGGGGCTCGGCCGGGCCATCCTGTGCGGCCGCGAGGAGCTGGTGCATCAGAACATGAAGGCGCTCGGCGCGGACCCCGCCGGCCTGGACATCGAGATCGTCAACGCCCGCCTGTCGCATCGCAACGACGAGTATGTGGACCACCTCTATCGCCGGCTGCAGCGCCACGGCTTCCTGCGCCGCGACGTGCAGCGCCTGATCAACCAGGATCGCAATTCCTTCGCCGCCTCCATGGTGGCGCTCGGCCATGCGGACGGCATGGTCACCGGCGTCACCCGCAACTTCGACGTCGCGCTGGACGAGGTGCAGCGGGTGATCGAACCCACGCCCGGCGGCCGGGTGCTCGGCATGTCGGTAGTGCTGGCCAAGGGGCGCACCCTGTTCGTCGCCGACACCACCGTCACCGAGTTGCCGGACAGCCAGGAATTGGTGGAGATCGCCATCGAGGCCGCCCACGCGGTGAAGCGCCTGGGCTACACCCCGCGCGCCGCCTTCCTGTCCTATTCCACCTTCGGCAACCCGCGCGGCCCCCGCGGCGAGAAGGTGCGCGAGGCCGTGGCGATGATGGACCGCCGCGCCGCCGCCCCCACCAGCGACGTCGACTTCGAGTACGAGGGCGACATGCCGCCGCAGCTGGCGCTGAGCCCGCTCAGCCACGCCAACTATCCGTTCTCCCGCCTAACCGACGCGGCCAATGTGCTGATCATGCCGGCGATCCACTCCGCCTCCATCTCCACCAAGCTGGTGGAGGCGCTGGGCGGGGCGACGGTGGTGGGTCCGGTGCTGCTCGGCCTGTCCAAGCCGGTGCAGATCTGCCCCCTCGGCGCGTCGGTGTCGCAGATCGTCACCATGGCGACCCTGGCCGCCTACGACGTGCGCACCACCGCCCTGTCGGAAACCGATCCGCCGGCCGGCTGATTCCCCGCCACAGCCTTGGCTTGCCGCTTGCGATACTCGACCCCGACCAGGGCCAGCACCAGAACGAAGGCGGGAACCGCGGTCGCCGCGGCATAAAGGTGGAACAGCGCGTAGGCGTGGGTCAGATCCCGCGCCGGCGTCACCAGCCCCTGCACCCAGGCGCCGGAGAAGCCCTTCAGGAACTTGCCGGTCCAGGCCAGGGCCGAGGTCAGCAGCGCATACTGCGTGGCCGTGTAGCCGAGCGAGGTGAGGGTCGACATGTAGCTGATCAACGCGATCCCGGCGAGGCTCATGCAGAAGCCGTCGAAGCCCATGATGCTGGCGAACATGACCGGCGAGTGGCCCACATAGGTCAGCAGCGCGAACGCCGCCACCGCCAGGGGCTGCAGGACGCCGCCGAGGATGAGCGTCCTCGGCACGCCGATCCGCAAGGTCAGCAGGCCCCCGACAATGGTGCCCGCCAGGCTGCCGAACAGACCGACGGAGGCTCTCACCGCCGCCACCTCCGGCTTGGGGATATGCAGGTCCACATAATAGGGATTGACGATCGGACCGCGCAGATAGTCGCACAGATGATAAAGGGTGATCACCGTCAGCATGAGCAGCGCCGTCCAGCCGTGCGAGCGGAAGAAGGCCACGAACGGTTCGAGCACCACGTCGTAGACGCCCCTGCCGCTCAGGGCGGGCGCGGCGCCGGCCTTGGCGGCGATGGCCGCGTCGGCGCGGACCGGCTCCCGGGCGAACAGGGCGCCCAGCACGCCGACCCCGATGAGAAGCCCGTACAGCGCGTAGCTCCAGTCCCAGCCGATGCCGGTGGCCAGCCACAGGATCACCGCGTCGGTCATGATGATGGCGATGCGGAACGCCAGGCTGTAGGCGCTGGTCAGCAGGCCGAGTTCGGCGGAGTCCGCGGCGATCTCGATCCGCCACGCGTCGATCACCACGTCCTGGCTCGCCGCCGAGATCCCGGTGACGACGGACAGGGCCGCCAGCCAGCCCAGGCTGCCGAGTCCATGCCCGTGGGGGCCGAAGATCGCCATGCCGATGAGGCCGACCGCGACTCCGGCCTGCGTCCAGATCATCCACCCCCGCCGCCGACCCAGTCGGCCGAGCAAGGGCGGCGGTGCACGGTCCACCACCGCGCCCCAGATGAACTTGAACGAATAGGCCATGCCGGCCCAGGACAGGAAGCCGATGGCGGCCAGCGCCACGCCGCCCTCGCGCAACCAGTAGCCGAGCGTGTTGCCGATCAACAGGAAGGGCAGGCCGGACGAGAAGCCGAGGGCCGCCATGCAGGCCACCTTGGGCTGACCCAGCGCCCGGATCACCTCCATGGTGGTCCGGCGGCGGGGCCTGGCGGCGGCGGACTCGAGGGACGGGGCGGGCGTGTCTTCACTCATGGTCCGACCGTGCCTGCTTCGCCGCCGAGGTCAAGGCGCGGGGCGTTCAGGCGGCGCGGATCGGCGCCTCGGTCGCGCGCGGCGCCGCCGGTCCCACCCACCGGGCGAGGATGGCCCGCAGCGCGGCGGGGTCCAGCGGCTTGGTCAGGAAGTCGTTCATCCCCGCATCCAGACAGGCGCGGCGGTCCTCGTTGAAGGTGTTGGCGGTCAGCGCCACCACGGGCGTGGCGACGCCGCCGGCCCGCAGGCGTCGGGCCGCGCTGAGCCCGTCGACGCCGGGCATACGCAGGTCCATGAAGATCAGGTCATAGGGGGTTCCCATGGCCGCGGCGACCGCCTCCTCCCCCGTGGCGGCGCGATCGACGGTGCAGCCGGCGTGGGTCAACAGCGTACGCGCCAAAAGGGCGTTGACCGGATTGTCCTCCGCCAGCAGCACGCGGGCGCGGATCGGGGCGGGGGCGGCGGCGCGTTCGTCGTCCGGCGCGGGGGCCGGCGGCGCGACCGTTACCGGCGCCAGGGCTTCGGTGATCCGGGCGGCGAGGGAGCTGCGCCGCAGGGGTTTGATCAGATAGCCGGCATAGCCGGCGGCGCGGGCGGCCGGGATTTGCCGCCGCTCTTCCGGCGCCAGAAGGATGAGCGCGGGGACGTCCAGGGCGCGCACGGCCCGGTCGGGCGCGGCCGGGTTGGGGGGATCGATCAGGATCACCTGGACGTCCGGGCCGAGGTCCGCCGCCCGCTCCGCCAGGCGCGCCGTGCCGCCCGACGCCTCCACCTGCGCCGCCGCCGCCGTGCGCACGATGGCGGAGGGCGACGCCACCCCCACGATGACCCCGGCCAGGGACGCCGTTCCCGAGGGAGGCACGGGCGCCGGATCGAACCCGGCCTCGAACCAGAACCTGGCCCCCTCGCCCTCCACGCTCTCCACGCCGACCTGGCCCACGAAGGCGTCGGCCAGCCGGCGCACGATGGCGAGGCCGAGCCCCGCCCCGCCCGCCGCCGCGCCCACCTCGGTCTGGACGAACTCGTCGAAGATCGACGCCTGGAGATCGGGGGGCAGGCCCGGGCCGCTATCGGCGACCTCCAGCCGCAGCCGCACGCCGCGGCCCGGGCCCGGGACGATCTCCGCGATGAGCAGCACCCCGCCCCGCCGGGTCAACTTCACCGCGTTGCCGGCCAGGTTGAACAGGATTTGGCGCAGCCGGCCGTCGTCGGCGAGGAGGCGCGGGATGGGGCCGCGCGTGGCCCAGGCGATCTCGATCCCCCCGGCGTGGGCGCGGGGCGAGAGCAATTCGCACACCCCCTGGAGGAGCGCCTCCACATCCGTGACCGTGGGCTCCAGCTTCACCGGCTGGGCATCCAGCTTCGCGTAGTCGAGCACGTCGTTGGCCAGCGCCAGCAGGTGCTCGCCGCAGTCGCGCAGCGCCTTCAGATAGGCGGCCTGCGTCGCGTCCAGCTTGGTTTCCGCCAGCAGGCCGGCCATGCCGAGCACGCCGTTCAGCGGGGTGCGGATCTCATGGCTGAGGGTGGCCAGCAGGCGCTCGCGGGCGTGGAGGCGTCGGCTGCGATCGGCACGGTCGGTCATGGCGCCAGTCTAGGGTGGCGGGCTTAATACGCGGTGACCGCACCCCCCGCGGGGCTGGCGGCGAGGCTCGGCCCCGGGGTGCGACGGTAGATCAGCGCCTCGGCGATATGGACGCGCCGAACGGCGGCGGCGCCCTCCAGATCGGCGATGGTCCGGGCGAGGCGCAGCGTGCGGGTCCAGCCCCGGGCGGAAAGGGCGCCGCCCTCCGCCGCCCTGACCAGCAGCGCCCGGCCCGCCTCGTCCGGCGCGGCGATCCGCTCTAGCGCGCCGCCTTCCAGTCGGGCGTTCAGCGGCTCGCCGCCCGCCCCGGCGCGGTCGAGCTGCAGGGCCCGCGCCTGCGCCACCCGGGCGGCGACCTCGGCGGTGCCTTCCGCGGGCCGGGGCAGGGCGAGGTCGGCGGCGGTGACCGGCGGCATCTCCACCTGCAGGTCGATTCGGTCCATCAGCGGGCCGGAGATGCGGCCCATATAGTCGCGCTGGCACTTGGGCGCCTTGCCGCACCAGCCCCGCCCGGCCCCGCCGTGGCCGCAGCGGCAGGGATTGGCCGCGGCCACGAGCTGCACCCGCGCCGGATAGCGCACGTGGGCGTTGGCGCGGGCAACGATCACCTCGCCGGTCTCCAGCGGCTGGCGCAGCGCGTCCAGCGCCTGCGGAGGAAACTCCGGCAGTTCGTCCAGGAACAGCACGCCGTTGTGAGCCAGCGACACCTCGCCCGGCTTGGCCTTGAGCCCGCCGCCCGCCAGCGCGGCCATCGACGCGGAATGGTGCGGGGCGCGGAACGGCCGTGCACGGGTCAGCGCGCCCTTGGCGATCAGCCCGGCGACGGAGTGGACCATGGAGGTTTCCAGGAGCTCCCCGGCGGACAGCGGCGGCAACAGGCCGGGCAGACGCTGCGCCAGCATCGACTTGCCCGAGCCCGGCGGCCCGATGAACAGCAGATTGTGACCGCCGGCGGCGGCCAGCTCCAGCGCCCGCTTGCCCTGTTCCTGACCCTTGACGTCGCGCAGATCGAGGCCCGGCGGGGGATCGAGCATGGGTCCGGGCCTCGGCGCGCCCAGCACCTGCACGCCGCGGAAATGGTTGATCACGGCGATCAGCGACCGTGCCGCCAGGATGCGCGCATCGCCGGCCCAGGCGGCCTCGGCCCCCCCCGCCTCGGGACAGATGAGGCCGAGCCCCATGGCGGAGGCGGCCACGGCGGCGGGCAGGGCCCCGGCGGTGGGCGCGATCTGGCCGTCCAGCCCAAGCTCGCCGAAGGCCAGCCAGCCCTCCAGCGCATCGGGCGGGATCACCCCCATGGCCGCCAAGACGCCGAGGGCGATGGGGAGATCGTAGTGGCTGCCCTCCTTGGGCGTGTCGGCGGGGGCCAGGTTGACGATCAGGCGCCGCGCCGGAAGCGCCAGGCCGAGCCCGGCGAAGGCGGCGCGCACCCGCTCGCGGCTCTCACCGACCGCCTTGTCGCCGAGGCCGACGATAAGGAAGATCACATTGCCGGAGGCCAGTTGCACCTCTACGTCCACCCGGCGCGCCTCGACTCCCTCGAATGCTACCGTCGCCACCCGCGCGACCATCGTCCCCTCCACCCTGCCCCACGCATAGGTTGCCGCCCGTTCAGGCCGGCGTCAAGAACAAATTGGGAACGAAGACTTATGTGACATGGTTAACAAAACGGAACAAAGCGGAATCAGGCCGGCTCAGCCCCCGGCCCGCCTGGCCTCCACCACATCCCACAGGCGCTGGGTCACGTCGATACCGGAGAAGCGCTTGAGCTGCTGCGCGCCCGTGGGGGAGGTGACATTGATCTCGGTCAGGTAGTCGCCGATCACGTCGATGCCGACGAAGATCAGGCCCCGCGCCTTCAGTTCCGGACCGATCGTGGCGCAGATGTCGCGGTCGCGGGCGGTGAGGTCCACCGCGTCGGCGCGCCCGCCCCGGGCCAGGTTCGAGCGCACCTGTCCCTCCGCCGGGATGCGGTTGATGGCGCCGACCGGCTCGCCGTCGACCAACAGGATACGCTTGTCACCCTTCGACACGGCGGGGATGAACTTCTGGGCGATCACCGGCTCGCGGCTGATCGCGGCGTGCAACTCCAGCAGGGCGTCCAGATTGGGGTCGTCCGCCTTCAGCTTCACCACGCCCGAGCCGCCGCCGCCATAGAGCGGCTTCAGCACTATGTCGCCGTGGCGGCCGTGGAAGTCGTGCAGGGCGTCGGCGTCGCTGGTGATAAGGGTCGGCGGCTGCAGCCCCTCGAACTCGGTGACGAACAGCTTTTCCGGGGCGTTGCGCACCTGGACGGGGTCGTTCACCACCAGGGTCTTGGGGTGAATCTGCTCCAGGATGTGGGTGGTGGTGATGTAGGCCATGTCGAAGGGCGGATCCTGGCGCAGCAGCACCACGTCCACGTCCGACAGGTCGAGCCGCTCCGGCGTGCCCGAGACCGCGTGCTCGCCCCGCGGCGCCTCGCGAACTTCCAGGCTGTGGGCCCGCGCGGTGACCCGGCGGTCCTCCGTGGCGAGCGCCGCCGGCGGATACCACCACAGCCGGTGGCCCCGCGCCTGGGCCGACAGGGCCATCAGGAAGGAGGTGTCGGTCTCCGGATTGATCGCATGGACCGGGTCCATCTGAATCGCGACCTTGAGCGCCATGGAGCCTCCCTGCGTGAGGGGATCGATCTAGGCGCTGCCGACGCTCCCGCCAAGGCCGCCGCAGACGGGGCAGTTCGGATCGGCTCCCACGCGCACGGTCCGGGTCTCGGCCGCCAAGGCGTCGTAGATCAGCAGGCGCCCGTCCAGCGTCTCGCCCGCGCCGGCGATCCACTTGATCGCTTCCATGGCCATCATCGCCCCGATCACCCCGCCGAGCGCCCCGACGACACCCACGGCGGCGCAGGTCTCGGCCTCCAGCGGGGTTTCGGGAACGAGGCAGCGATAGCAGGGACGCCCGGAAAACACTCCCACCTGTCCGGTCCAGCGCGCGATGGCGCCCGACACCAGCGGGGTCCCCGCCGTCACGCAGGCGGCGTTGACGGCGAAGCGGGTGGCGAAATCGTCCGTGCCGTCCAGCACCAGATGATAGCCGGCGATCACGGCGGCGGCATTGTCCGCCGTTACCGCGATGGCGTGGCCCTCGACCTGGATGGCCGGGTTGAGCGCGGACAGGCGATCGCGCCCGGCGTCCACCTTCAGCGCCCCCACATCGGCGGCGTCAAACAGCACCTGGCGCTGCAGGTTGGACAGGGCGACCGTGTCGGGATCGACCAGGCCGATCACCCCCACCCCCGCCGCCGCCAGATAGAGCGCCGCCGGAGAGCCGAGCCCCCCCGCGCCCACCACCAGCACCCGCGCCGCCTTCAGCTTCTGCTGTCCCGGCCCACCGATCTCGCGCAGCACCAGATGGCGGGCGTAGCGCTCCACATCGTCGGGGGAGAAGGGCTCGGTCATCCGTCCATGGAAGCTTGCCGACGCAGGAGGTCAAGCCTCAGGCCGCCTCGCCGCCCCAGCGCTGCACCGCTTCCTGGCCGAGCATGGCCACCTTGCGGTCCAGGCCCCAGTGGTAGCCGGTGAGGCGGCCGTCCTTGGCGATGGCGCGGTGGCAGGGGATCAGGAACGAGATCGGGTTGGCGCCGATGGCGGCGCCGGCAGCCCGCGCCGCTTCCGGCCTGCCGGCCCAGGCCGCCACCTGACCGTAGCTCGCGGTGTGCCCCGCGGGAATACGCAGCAGCGCCTTCCACACCTGTACGTGAAAGGGCGGACCCATCAGCACGAGGGGCGGCGCGGTTCCGCCTTCGCCGAACATCCCCGCCATGGTCGCCGCCGCGCCGGCGTCGTCGCGGGTCCAGGTGGCGGCGGGCCAGCGGCGGCGCAGGTCCTGGAACGCCGCCTCCTCCTCGCCGGGCGCGGTGAAGGCGAGGCCGCAGAGACCGCGCGCCGTCTGCGCCACCAGCGCCTTGCCGAAGGGCGAAGGCGCATAGCCGAAAGCGATGTCCAGCCCCGCGCCGCGTTTGCGCGCTTCGCCCGGCGTGATGGCCTCCTGCGCCACGAACAGGTCGTGCAGGCGGGACGGCCCGGACAGGCCGACGTCATAGGCGGCGTCCAGCACCGTGGCGCCCTGGTCCAGCCGCCCCTTGGCCTCAGCGTGGGCGATGGCGGCCATGAAGGTCTTGGGGCTGACCCCGGCCCAGCGGGTGAAGATGCGCTGGAAGTGGAAGGGCGACAGGCCCACCGCCGCCGCCGCCTGTTCCAGCGAGGGCCGGTCCTGCCAGCGCTCGGAAAGCCAGGTCAGGGCCTGCGCCATTCGGTGATAATCGGCGGCCTGCTCGCCCAGCCGGTGGAGCGTCGCCTGTGGTGTGTCGATGAGCGTCAGCATGGGACGAAGATAGGTCGGTGCGATCGGCCTGTCCGCCCGGTTCTTGCGGCGGCCCTATTCCTCGAACAACCCCGGCTGGACCCTGCCGGCGGGTGGGGCCGGGGTGGGCAGGCCGAGGTGGAGATAGGCCTTGGCGCCGGCGACCCGGCCGCGGGGAGTGCGCAACACATAGCCCTGCTGCAGCAGATAGGGCTCGATCACGTCCTCCACCGCGTCGCGAGCCTCGGCCAGCGCCGCCGCCAGGGTCTCGGCCCCCACTGGACCGCCGCCATAGGTCTCGATCAGGGCCCGGAGATAATGGCGATCGAGACTGTCGAGGCCCGCCTCGTCCACCTCCAGCCGCGCCAGGCCGCGCGCCGCGGCGGTGCGGTCGATGGAAGCGGCGCCCTCCGCCTCGGCGAAATCGCGCACCCGGCGGAGCAGGCGGCCGGCCACCCGCGGCGTTCCCCGGGCGCGGGCGGCGATTTCGGCCGCGCCGTCCTCGGTCACCGGCGCGCCCATCTTGCGCGCCGCGTGCAGCACCACCGCCTTCAGCTCCGGCGGCGTATAGAATTCCAGCCGGATGGGGATGCCGAAGCGATCGCGCAGCGGCGTGGCCAGCAGGCCCGCGCGGGTGGTGGCGGCGACGAGGGTGAAAGGGGCGAGATCGATCCGCACGCTGCGCGCCGAGGGTCCCTCGCCGATGATCAGGTCCAGCACATGGTCCTCCATGGCCGGATACAGGATCTCCTCCACCGCCGGAGGCAGGCGGTGGATCTCGTCGATGAACAAGACATCACGCGGTTCGAGGTTGGTGAGGATCGCCGCCAGATCGCCGGCCTTGTTCAGGATCGGCCCGGAGGTGGCGCGGAAATTGACCCCGAGTTCGCGGGCGACGATCTGGGCCAGGGTGGTCTTGCCGAGGCCAGGCGGCCCGAACAGCAGCACGTGGTCCAAAGCCTCGCCCCGCGCCCGTGCCGCCTCGATGAACACCTTGAGGTTGGCCTTGGCCGCGCCCTGACCGACGAACTCGGCCAGGGTCTGGGGGCGCAGCGCCCGGTCCGAAGGCTCAAACGCGCCGGGCTCGCCGGAAACGAGGCGCGTCACCGCCCCAGTTCCCGCAGCGACAGCTTGATCAAGGTCGAGAGGTCGACGTCCACGCCCTCGGCCGCCAGCACGTGATCCACGGCGCGGCGGGCGGCGGGCTCGGCGATGCCGAGGCCCATCAAGCCCGCCACCGCGTCGCCGGTGAGGCTGACGGCGGGCGGCGCCGCCTCCACGGTCCCGAAAGCGCCCTGGGCGCCGACGGCCAGGCCGGCGCTGAGTGGCTTGCCCTTCAACTCGGTGACGATGCGCTGCGCCAGTTTGGGGCCGACGCCATTGGCCCGCCCGACGCCGGCCTTGTCGTCCCGCGCCACGGCGGCGGCCAGGTCGCCCGGCGGCAGGATATCCAGCACCGACAGCGCCGCCTTGGGCCCCACCCCCTGGATGGCGGTAAGCATCCGGTAAGCGGCCCGCTCGTCACGGGTCAGGAAGCCGTAGAGCCGCGGCCCCTGTTCGGCCGACCAGGCGTGCTCCACGTGCAGCACCGCCTCCTCGCCCACGGCCGGCAGGCGTCCCAGCGTGCGCGCGCCGCAGCGGACCAGATAGCCGACCCCCATGACGTCGATCAGGCAGTCCTCGGCCTCGACCTCGATCACCAGTCCGCGCAGTCTGCCGATCATGCGGCCCCGCGCAGGACGTCGGTGCGGCGCGAATGGGCGCCCCTCAAATGCGCATGGGTGATGGCCACCGCCAGCGCATCGGCGGCGTCGGCGCTCACCTCGCCGGCGGTGGGCAGGAGGCGGCGGACCATGAAGGCCACCTGCGCCTTGTCGCCGGAACCCGTTCCCACCACCGCCTTCTTCACCAGCCGGGTGGCGTATTCCGCCACTGGCAAACCGGCGCGGGCCGGCGCCAGAAGCGCGCAGGCGCGGGCATGGCCGAGTTTCAGGGTCGAGGACGGGTTCATGTTGACGAACACCTCCTCCACTGCGGCCTCGTGCGGGGCGTGTAAGGCGATCACCGCGTCGAGCGCATCCAGCAGGTGCAGCAGCCGATCGGGAAAGGCGAGCTTGTCGGAGGGCGAGATCACCCCGTGCGCCACCCAGCCCAGCCGTGCGCCCTCACACGCCACCACGCCCCAGCCGAGATGGCGCAGGCCCGGGTCGAGCCCGATGATGCGAATCGTTTGGTTCATGCGCCGCCCAGTCTCACCGTTTCTCCCTATCAGGAGAAGCGCCCCATAAACAAACAGTGAACGACGGGGTCGCCCACCTCTGATGTCGGCCGGGCCGTCCGGGGGGCCAGGACGGCCGGCGTTAACCGATCGGTGGTGAGTGGCGGCTAATCTGACGCAAGAAACAGGCCAACGGCCGGATGAGGCGGAAAACATCGTGGCGCTCGGTGCACGTCTTGAGATGCGGCAGGGCCAGTCCCTGGTCATCACGCCGCAGCTGCAGCAGGCGATCAAGCTGCTGCAGCTCTCCAACCTCGAGCTCGACGCCTTTGTCGACGCCGAGATGGAGAAGAACCCCCTTTTGGCCCGCGACGAGCGCGAGGATGCCCGCGAGCCCGAGCGCGCCGCCGAGGCGGTTCCGGTGTCCGAACGCTTCGATGAGGCGCCGGGCGGTGCGGCCGAGGCCGACATGGACGCCCGCCACGACGACCTTTATGCCGACGCCGCGCCCGGCGACCGCGCCACCGGCGACGCCGGCGAGGCGGCGCAGACCGCGACCCAGGGAGAAATGGCCGGCGGGCTTGCGGCCGGGGATGGCGGCGGCGCGGTGGACTGGTCCAAAGCCAGCCGCTCCGGCTCCTTCGATACCGACGGCGAGGGGTTCGAGGGAGCGCTGAGCCGGCAGAGGACCCTGGCCGAACACCTGGAGGACCAGGCCGCGCTGTGCGGCTTCAACGCCATGGAGCGCGCCATCGCCCTGGCGCTGGTCGGGGCGGTGGACGAGGGCGGCTATCTGCGCACCACCGTAGAGGAAACCGCGGAGCGGCTGGGCTGCGCCGATGCGGCCGTGGACCGGGTGCTCTCGCGCTGCCAAGGCTTCGAACCCACCGGCGTGTTCGCCCGCGATGTGCCCGAATGCCTGCGCCTGCAGCTGCGCGAGCGGGACCGCTGCGATCCGGCCATGGACGCCCTGCTGGACAATCTGGAGCTGCTGGCCAGGCGCGACATGGCCGGCCTGAAGCGCGCCTGCGGCGTCGACGACGAGGACCTGCGTGAGATGATCGGCGAGCTGCGCGCCCTGACGCCCCGCCCCGGCGCGGCCTTCGGCGGCGAGCCCACCGCCACGGTGGTTCCCGACGTGCAAGTGCGCGAGGACAAGCTGGCAGGCTGGCGGGTGGAGCTGAACACCGACACGCTGCCCCGCCTGCTGGTCGACCAGCGCTATCACGCCACGGTCAGCCGCGGCGCGCGCTCGGAACAGGAGAAGGTGTTCGTCGCCGATTGCCTGGCCTCGGCCAACTGGCTGGTGAAGAGCCTCGACCAGCGGGCCAAGACCATACTGAAGGTCTCCTCCGAAATCGTGCGCCAGCAGGACGCCTTCCTCGCCTTCGGGGTCGAGCACTTGCGGCCGCTGAACCTGAAGACCGTGGCCGATGCGATCGGGATGCACGAATCCACCGTCAGCCGGGTCACTTCCAACAAATACATGGCCACCCCGCGCGGCGTGTTCGAGCTGAAGTTCTTCTTCACCTCCGCCATCGCCGCCTCGGACGGGGGCGCCTCGCACTCGGCCGAGGCCGTGCGGCACAAGATCAAGGCGCTGATCGACGGCGAACGGCTGGACAACGACGTGCTGTCCGACGACCGGATCGTGGAGATCCTCAAGGAGGCCGGGATCGACATCGCCCGGCGCACCGTCGCCAAATATCGCGAGGCCCTGCGCATTCCCTCCTCGCTGGAGCGCAAGCGGGCGTTCAAGCAGGCCTGCTGAACAAAACGGGCGAACAACCTTCCGTGTACCCGGGTTGTTGAACCCCGCCATGGCCGACACGTTGACCCTGTAGGTCGGGGTGTTCCCGCGCCGGCCGTGTGACCTTGACACTTCAGCTTAGGTGGAACGCAATGACTCAAGCGACCGCGCGCAATCATCCCGTGGAGACCCAGTCCATGGTCAAGTCATCGCCCACCTCCTTGAATGTTCAGGTTTCCGGCAAACAGATGGAGACCGGCGAGGCGCTGCGAACGCGGATCGCCGAGGAGCTGAACGCCGGGGTCGGCAAATATTTCGACAAGGGCGGGGACGCCGATGTGGTGGTGGCCAGGGACCGGTTCGGTGTCTGTGTCGATATCCTGGTGAGACTGGCCATGGGTCAGCAACTGGCGGCGTCCGGCCAGGGGGGCGACGCGCACTCGGCCTTTTCCGCGGCGCTCGACAAGCTCGAAACCCGCATCCGTCGCTACAAGCGCCGCCTGAAGAACCACCATCCCCACCACGGCGGGCCGCGCGGGCCGGCCGAGACCGCGCCGCTGATGGTGCTCGACGCGGATGAGATGGCCGACGTGGACGAGGACTGGGGCGCCGCGGCGGGTGGGGCGATGGGCGACGGGGCGACGGGCTCCATGGTCATCGCCGAGAGCCAGGCGGAGATCAAGAACCAGTCGGTCGCCATGGCGGTGATGGAGCTCGACCTGTCCGATGCGCCGGTGGTGCTGTTTCGCAACGCGGCCCACGGCGGCCTGTCGGTGGTCTACCGCCGCGGCGACGGCAATATCGGATGGATCGATCCAGCCCGCACCGGCGTTACAGCGTCCGGCCAATCGGAGACCAGGCCGTAGGGCGCGCAGCCTTATCGTTGTTCAGTAAAACTAATCGTGATCTCGCGCGGCTACGGACCCCTTGGCGAAATCGCCGGGCGGGTCTATTGCCCCGCCGGAGCGCCCTGGAGCAAGACCCCATGGACATCGGCGACTGGCTGGACAGCGCGGCCATTGCCCACCGATCGAGCGCCGACAGCAAGCGACAGGCGCTGGCTGCGGTGGCGGAAATCGCGGCGCGAAGCTTCAGCCCGTCATCCTCGGGGCCTGCCCGTGGGAAGGTCCGGTTCAAGGGCTCGGACGTGTTCGACGCCCTGGTGGAGCGCGAATCGCACGGCTCGACCGGGGTAGGCCGCGGCGTCGCCATTCCGCACGCCCGGCTGCCGGGCCTGGACCGGATGAAGGCCGTGTTCGTTCGGCTGGACGAACCCGTGCCGTTCGACGCGGTGGACGATCAGCCGGTGGATATACTGTTCGCCCTGTTCGCCCCGGAAAACGCCGGGTCGGAGCATCTGCGCGCGCTGGCCCGCGCCTCGCGCCTGCTGCGCTCCGAGGAGATGCGCCAGCAGCTCCGTCTCGCTCGCACCGCCGACGCCATCCGCGCCATCCTGTGCCAGGACGCCGAGGTCAGCGCCGCTTAAGCCTATCGTGCGGCGGTGAAGCGGGCGGTCACCGGGGCGACACCCGAAAAGCTGAGGGTCAGCGAAACGCGGTCGCCGAGCCTGATCGGTTGTTTCAGGCCCATGACCATCAGATGCAGGCCGCCCGGGGTGAAGGCGATGCTGCCGTGGGCGGGCACGACGACCTGCGTCGCCTGCATATGCGCCGTGCCGTCCCGCATCGAGGATTGGTGCGCCATCACCGACGCCGCGCAGCCACAGCGGGCGCCGACCAGCGTTAGCGGACGCGCGGTGGTGTTCATGACCGTCATGTAGACAGCCGTCGCGCCACCCTTGGCTGCGGGATGGATCACCGGCGCGCGGACGATGATCGCGGCGGCGGTCGGCGCGGCCCACGCCATGGCTGGCGCGGCGATGAGGGTCCAGGCCGCAGCCAGGAGCGTCGCCAGCCTCATCGGCGGGCGCCTCGCCAGAAGCCGACCTTGTCGCGGGTCTCGGCCAGGATCGGCGCCGCCACCGCGCGCGCGCGCTCCGCCCCCGCCGTCAACACGCGGTCCACCTCGGCCGGATCGGCCATCAGCCGGCGCATCTCGCCGGTCACCGGACCGAGCTTTTCCACCGCCACCTCGGCCAAGGCCGGCTTGAAGACGCCGAAGCCTTGGCCGGCGAAACGGGCCAGGACCTGCGCCTTGGTCTCGCCGGTCAGCGCCGCATAGATGCCGACCAGGTTGTCGGCCTCGGGCCGGGCCTTCAACGCCTCCGGCGTCTCCGGCAGCGGCTCGGGATCGGTCCTGGCCTTCCTCACCTTGGCGGCGATGGCGTCGGCGTCATCCAGCAGGTTGATGCGCGACTGGTCCGACAGGTCGGACTTGGACATCTTGGCCGAGCCGTCGCGCAGGCTCATCACCCGCGTCGCCGGACCCTGGATCACCGGTTCAGGCAGGGGAAAGAAACCCGGCGCGGCGAAGTCGTTGTTGAACTTCTGGGCGATGTCGCGGGTCAGCTCCAGATGCTGCTTCTGGTCCTCGCCCACGGGCACGTGCGTCGCCCGATAGAGCAGGATGTCCGCCGCCTGCAGCACCGGATAGGTGTAGAGGCCCACCGAGGCGCGCTCCTTGTGGGCGCCCGACTTCTCCTTGAACTGGGTCATGCGGTCGAGCCAGCCGAGGCGCGCCACGCAGTTCAGGATCCAGGCCAGTTCCGCGTGTTCGCGCACCGCCGACTGCGGAAAGATGGTGGAGCGCTGGGGATCGAGGCCGGCGGCAAGATAGGCGGCGGCGATCTCGCGGGTCTGGGCGGCCAGCAGCGCCGGGTCCTGCGGCACGGTGATGGCGTGCAGGTCGGCGACGAAGACGAAGGTCGGCGCCTCGTCCTGCATCTCCACGAAGCGCTTCAGCGCGCCGAGATAGTTGCCGAGGTGAAGCGAACCCGAGGCCTGGATGCCGGAAAGGATGCGCTTGGGCCCCTGGTAGGCGGGCGTCGAGGTGTCGGTCATGGGATCGGGTCCAGAAATCGAAACGCCCGGAGCGGCCGGGCCGGCAAAGGGTTCGCGGCGGTCAGTGGGCCGACCCGCGCCATCGCCAGCCCCTCCCGGGGCCGATTTCCAAGGCGAATGTCATGGCGGAGCTTTAGGCGGTGGAGGGTGCGAGGGCAAGTTGGCTGGGGCCGCAAAATCCACTCGTCCCCCACGGGCGGGATGGGCCTATACAAGGCCTATGTGGCCCTTGCTCGGCATCGCCGTCCTGGTAGTCGGGTTCGCCGTGCGGCTGAACCCGCTGCTGGTCGTGGCCGCCGCGGCGGGGACGTCGGGATTGCTGGCCTGGCACGATCCGCTGCGGGTGCTGGCCGCCTATGGCAAGGCGTTCAACGACAACCGGCTGGTGGGCGCGGTGTGGCTGGTGCTGCCGGTGATCGGCCTCCTGGAACGGTATGGACTGCAGGCCCAGGCGCGGCGACTCGTGGGCCGCCTGCGCCAGGCGACGACCGGGCGGCTGCTGATCGCCTATCTGCTCTACCGCCAGATCACCGCCGCGGTGGGCCTGACCGCGGCGGGCGGCCATGCGCAGATGGTGCGCCCGCTGATCGCGCCCATGGCCGAGGCGGCGGCGGAGCGCCAGACGGCGGGGATCGGTGCGGACGGCCTCGCCCTGGTCCGCGCCCACGCGGCGGCGGCGGACAATATCGGCGTCTTCTTCGGGGAGGACATCTTCCTGGCCATGTCGTCCATCGTGCTGATCAAGGGCTTCCTCGACAGTGTGGGGATATCGATCCAGCCGCTCAGCCTGTCGGTGTGGGCCATCCCCACCGCTCTCGCCGCCTTCGTCATCCACGGCGCGCGCCTGCTGCTGCTGGACCGGCGCCTGAAGAGGATGGCCCCCGGCGGGATCGCCCCGTGATCGGGCTGGATTTCGTCTTCCTGCTGCTCGGGCTGATGTTCCTGGCGGTGGCGGCCCTCTCGGCGCGCGACCGCACCAACCCCCGACGCTTCACCACCGCCCTGTTCTGGACGCTGTGGGCGGCGAGCTTCCTCGCCGGTAAATGGCTGGGCGATCTCGCCAACGGGCTGACCGCCCTGACCCTGGCCCTCATCGCGGGGTTCGGCGGGGTGGGTCGCGGGACGGGCAAGGCCGGCGGCCCCGAAACGCCTGAAACCACCGCCCGCCGCCTGGGCGGCTGGCTGTTCCTGCCGGCGCTGACCATTCCCGCGATCGCCCTGCTGGGCTCGCTCGCCCTGAAATACGTCCAGATCGGCGGCCATCCGCTGGTCGATCCCAAGCAGGTCACCTTCGTGTCGCTGGCGCTGGGGGTCATCCTGGCCCTGGCCATCGCCCTCCCCCTGCTGCGCGCCCGGCCGGCGGAGCCGGTGGTGGAGGCCCGGCGGCTGATCGAGACGGTGGGCTGGGCCGCGCTGCTGCCACAGATGCTGGCCGCCCTCGGCGCCGTCTTCGCGCTGGCGGGGGTCGGCCAGAGCGTCGGCGATCTGGCCGGCCACTATCTGCCCCTGTCCACCCCCTTCGCCGCCACCTGCGCCTACACGCTCGGCATGGCCGCCTTCACCGTGGTGATGGGCAACGCCTTCGCCGCCTTCCCGGTGATGACCGCCGGGATCGGCCTGCCCCTGCTGGTGCACCGGTTCGGGGGCGACGCCGCGGTGGTCGGCTCCATCGGCATGTTGTCTGGCTTTTGCGGGACGCTGGTCACACCCATGGCGGCCAATTTCAATCTGGTGCCGCCCGCGCTATTGGACCTGCCGCGCCATGCGGTGATCCGGGTGCAGGCCCCCACCGCCGCCCTCATGCTGATCGTCAACACCGCCCTGATGTACCTTCTGGCCTTCCACCGATGACCGCTCTGACCGCCGAACGGGCCGACCGCTTCGTGAAGATCGCCCTTGGCCACGTGCGCCGGGAATATCCCAACAAGCTCGACCACGTACTGTCGGGTGAGCCGGACGCCGGCGGACCCCAGGCGCTGCACCCGCTCTTTTACGGCAGCTTCGACTGGCACTCGTGCGTGCATGGCTATTGGACCCTGGCGCGGGGGCTGCGGCTCTACCCCGACGGCGCGCTGGCCGCCACCGTCCGCGCCCTGTTCGACGCGATGCTGACCCCTGACAAGGTGGCCGGCGAACGCGCCTATCTGGACCGCCCCCTCTCCGGCGGGTTCGAGCGACCCTATGGCTGGGCCTGGCTGCTGAAACTGCAGAGCGAACTGGACCAATTCCCCGAACAAGGTTGGGCCGACGCGCTGCGGCCCCTCGCCCAGGCCTTCGCCGACCGCTTCAAGGCCTTCCTGCCCAAGGCCGACTATCCCGTGCGCACGGGAACCCACACCTCCACCGCCTTCGCCGTCTTGCTGGCGCTGGACTATGCCGAAGCAGCCGACCCGACGCTGGCGGCCATGTTGAAAGCCAAGGCCGCCGCCTGGTACGGCGCCGATCGGGACGCTCAGGCGTGGGAGCCGTCGCAGGACGATTTCCTCTCGCCGACCCTGATGGAGGCCGCCTGCATGAAGCGCGTGCTGGACCCGGGCGCGTTCGATGCCTGGTTCGACGCCTTCCTGCCCGGTCTCACCCAGCGCCGGCCGGCCAGCCTGTTCACCCCGCCCCGCGTCTCCGATCGCACAGATGGCAAGATCGCCCATCTGGACGGACTGAACCTGTCGCGCGCCTGGTGCTGGCGGCGGCTGGCGCCCGGCCACACCGACGGCGCCCTGATGCGCGAGGCCGCCGACGTGCATCTCGCCGCCAGCCTGCCGCACGTGGCGGGCGACTATATGGGCGAGCACTGGCTGGCCTCGTTCGCCCTCCTGGCCCTCACGGCCTGATGGCCGGTGCAGTTTCGCTGAACTTGACCTTCGCCCCGCTCCGGCTCATCGACCCGACATCATGGCCGAAGACGAAAATCCCCACGACTGGCAACCCGCCACCAAGCTGATCCGCGGCGGTATCGACCGCACGCGCTTCGGTGAGACCAGCGAACCCATCTTCATGACCCAGGGTTATGTCTATGACAGCGCCGAGGGGGCGGACGCACGCTTCGCCGGGACCGAGCCGGGCTTTGTCTACACCCGCTATGGCAATCCCACCGTGCTGGCGTTCGAGGAGCGGCTGGCGCTGTTGGAGGGGGCCGAATACTGCCGCGCCTTCGCCACCGGCATGGCGGCGATCCACATGGCGGTCATAGGCCTGGTCAAGGCGGGCGACCATATCGTCGCCGGCAAGGCGCTGTTCGGCTCCTGCCGCTGGATCCTGCAGAACTGGGCGCCGCGGTTCGGGGTGGAGACGACGCTGGTGGATGCGCCGGACCTCGACCAGTGGCGCGCCGCCTTCCGCCCCAACACCACCTGCGTGCTGATCGAGACCCCCTCCAATCCGCTGCTGGAGTTGACCGATCTCGCCGCCGTCAGCGCCATGGCGCGCGCGGTGGGCGCCAGGGTCGTGGTGGACAACGTTTTCGCCACGCCGATCTTCCAGCAGCCGCTGACCCTCGGGGCCGACGTGGTGGCCTATTCCGCCACCAAGCATATCGACGGCGGCGGCCGCGCCATGGGCGGGGCGCTGCTGGGCGACAAGGCGCTGCTGGACGAGGCCTATCGCGACCCGATCCGCCACACCGGTCCCTCGCTCTCGCCGTTCAACGCCTGGGTGCTGCTGAAAGGGCTGGAGACGCTGGACCTGCGGGTGCGCCGCCAGGCCGAGACCGCGCTCACGCTGGCCGACCTGATCGCCGCGCACCCCAAGGCGAAGCGCACGCTCTATCCCTTCCACAAGGATCATCCGCAGCACGCCCTGGCCCGGCGGCAGATGAGCGGCGGGGGCACGGTGGTGGCGCTCGACCTCGGCGGGCGGGCGGAGGCGTTCAACTTCCTGAACGCGCTCCGGATCGTCGATATCTCCAACAATCTCGGCGACGCCAAGTCCATGGCCACCCACCCCTCCACCACCACCCACCGCTCCATGAGCGAGGACCAGCGGCTGGAGGTCGGCGTCACCGAGGGCTGTATCCGCCTGTCGGTCGGCCTGGAAGGCGCCCAGGACCTCGCCCGCGATGTGGGCCGCGCGCTAGACGCGGCCTGAGCCTTACGGCCGCCGGAACGCCGGCTCCAGTTCGTTGAGAAGGCGCACGGTCTCCGCCTCGTTCCGTTCGACGGCGGCGGCGTGAAGGGCGGCGATCTTCGGCTCCAGTGCGTCCCATGACGGCAGGGTGTCGAACGCGGCCAGCACGCCGTCGGCGGCGGTGGGGCGCACGGTTTCGGCGTCGTAGAAGATTTCCTCGTACAGCTTCTCGCCGGGTCTAAGGCCGGTGTGGACGATTTCGATGTCAATTCCCGGGTGCAGGCCGTGCAACTGGATCATCTGACGGGCGAGGTCGGCGATCTTCACCGGCTCGCCCATGTCCAGCACGTAGATCTGGCTCATGCCCGGCCGGTCGTCCGGCGGCGGCAGGGCGGCGGCCTGGATGACCAGGGCGGCGGCCTCGCGGATGGTCATGAAGAAACGCACCACATCGGGATGGGTCAGGGTGATCGGACCGCCCGCCGCGATCTGGCGCTCGAACAGCGGCACCACCGAGCCCGTCGAGCCCAGCACGTTGCCGAAGCGCACCACCGCCACCTTGGCCTGGCCGTTGCGGGCCAGCGCCTGCACCACCCGCTCGGCCACGCGCTTGGTGGCGCCCATGACATTGGTGGGATTGACCGCCTTGTCGGTGGAGATGAACACCAGCGCCTCGGCGTGCTGCGCGGCCAGGCGGGCGACGTTGGCGGCGCCGATCACATTGGTCAGCACCGTCTCGCACGGATTCTCCTCCATCAGCGGCACGTGCTTCAGCGCCGCGGCGTGCAGCACCACCTGGGGCTTCTCCGCCTCGAACAGCACCTCCAGCCGCCGCACATCGCGGACATCGCCGATGGCCGCGGACCAGACGGCCGGCGCCCCTTCCTCCTTCAGGGCCTGATCGATGGCGTAAAGATTGTATTCGGAGGCGTCGAACAGCACGAGGCGGGCCGGACCGAGCGCCAGGATCTGGCGGCTCAGCTCCGCCCCGATGGTGCCGCCGGCGCCGGTGACCAGCACCCGCTTGTCCCTCACCAGGTCGCGCGCCAGGGCCAGGTTCAGGAACCGCGCCCGGCGATCCAGAAGGGCCGAGGCCCTCACCGGCCGCAACATCCCGCCCGACGAGTGGCTGACCACCTGCGCGCCCACCTGCTCTGCGGCGGCGAGGGTGGCGTCGACCACCTCGCGGCCGGGGCGCCGCTCGGCCAGGATCACCTGCGGGGCGCGGTCCTCCGCCGCCGACACAGCCTTCAGGATCATCGGCAATCGGGGCAGCGCGCCCAGCACTTCCGCCCCCTGGATGGTGCGCCCGGCGTGACTTTCGTCCAGCAGGACGATGCCGGCGATGCGCACCCGCCGCTCGCCCCGGCGCGCACTGCGCAGGAAGTCGGAGACCGCATGGGTCGAGCCGACCACGACGGCGGCGGGATGGGTGCGATCCTCGAGTCGGAACACCGCGCGCCAGTCGCCGTGCGCCTGCGCCTGTTTCAGCAGCCGCCCCCCCGCCAGGCAGACCGTCAGGATCGGCGCCACGAACAGCGGCGTGGAGCGCGGAAAGCCCTGCAACCGGTCCCAGACGAACAGGATCGGCAACTGCACCAGCGTGGCGATCAGCACCGCCTGGAACAGCCGCACCACGTCGTTCAAGGCGGTGAACCGCCAGAGGCCCCGATGCAGGCGAAAGGCCGGAAACACTACCGCGCAGACCAGGACGAAGCTCACCGTCGCCCGCACCACCATGCCGACGGGCAAAGGCTTGGGCTCAAAATGATAGCGGATCAGCAGTGTCGCCAGCATCACTGCCGCAGCCCAAGCGAGGTCGTGGGCGTAGATCAGCCACGGCATCCAGGCGGGACTGTCCGCGCGCTTGCCGGGGCCTTGGGCGGGGCTTTGGCTCATGCGGGACTCACCGCGCCGGGCTCCTGCGGTTCGACCGGGTTGAGTTTCCACCGCACCCGCGCCTCGCCGTCCAGCCCCACCTGGCCGCGCAGGACGATCTGCAGGCTGCGGCGCGGCAGGCGGTTGTCCAGATGGATAGAGGGCTCAAGCGCCACATCGGGCGCATCGTTGCGGAACCACCAGCCCCGGTTGGACGGCCCGCGCAGAAGGACGCTGCGCTTGTCCCGCGCCAACGACACCTGCACCTCCGGCGCCAGATGGAAGCGCAGGGCGAAGGGGTCGAGCTTGCGGCGCGGCGTCCCAGGCTCGGCCAGGCGGAAATGATCCTCCCCGCGCAACTCATCGACGCGCAGATCGAGGAACAGGCGCCGCTCGTGCAGGAGACCGAACGGCTTGACCCACCCGTCGTGCGTCAGATCGAGCCAGACGCCGGCTTCGTCCTCATGACGGTGGACGTCCACCCGCGTGGCGCCGCCGACCAGCCGAAGGCCCAACCCCCGCGCGGCGAGGCCCCACAGCGGGGCGCCGGCGGAGGCTTCACCCAAAGTCGCGGTCGATCCGGCGTCGGTAAGGCGCAGCGCCTGCGGCGCCTGCGCGTCCGGACTCCAGCCGATATTGGCCAATAGCCGGTCGCTCCCACAGGTGACCTCCAGCGCCAGGGGCTGGGCGCAACCGCCCGTACTCCAGGCGCCGTCCGCTGCGGGCGCGGCATCCACCAGGGCGATGATCTGCCGTCCCGCCAGCCGGTGATAGCCGGAGTGGGGCGCCTGACCATAGACACGCGCCCCGACGTCCTCATGCGCCACCGACGCCGCCACGCACTCGGCGCCGGCGCTCTCCCCGCCCTGGAAGGCGCCCAGACGCCCGTCGCCGAGGGTGAAAAAGCGCACCGCGCCGGACAGCCGATCAATGAAGCGGCCGATCTCCTCCGGGGCATTCAAGCCGCGTTGGTGCAGGGCGTCATCGAGGGTAAGGAGGTCGAACAGCAGCTCCATCCCCTGCTCGGGCGAGCGGGTCCTATGACCACCGTCCGGCAGCACGGCCTCGCCCAGCGCGCGGACGGTGCGCGGCAGCGCCCTGGCCAGCAATCGGTCGCCCGCCGCCCCAGCCAGGACGGCCCCCGCCACTGCCGCCGCGACCGCCCGCTCGGCCGCCCGCGTCGGCCTCTCGCGAAGGTTCAGCAGATGACGGGCCTGTACCGCCAGGCTCTCGGTCAGCCGGCCGCGCTCGACTTCCGAGGCGATCTCGAACAACCGCGGCGCGGCGCAGGCGAGACGATAGACCCGCCGCTCCAGCACCTCCGCGCTCCAGGCGAACGGCGTGATCGAGCCGAACAGGGCCAGCCAATCGAGCAGCAGGCGCAGCGCCTCCTCCCGCGCCTTCCCCTGCGCATTCGCGTCTTGCACCTTCGGAGCGGCGGCGCCGAGCAGGTCCGGCAGCCAGGTGAAGCGGTGCAATTCGACGGCGAAGGCGCGCGACGGACTCGCCGTGTCCCAGGGGTCGCCGCCCTGGCCGATCTCCATGGTCTCGCCGGCGAGGCTGAGCCGACCGGACAGGATGGCGCGCGCCGCGTCCGGATTGATCGGCCGGTAGTCCCGGGGGGTCGTCGCCAGCCCCGCCGCCGGCGGCCCGCGCAGGGTCCAGCGATAGGCCTGGGTCTGGCGCCAGTCCTGCTCGAACTGACGACGCAGACGCAGGCTCCCCGCCAGCGCCGCCGCCACGAGCGGCTGGGCTTCGACCCCGGGCCGGCGCGCGTTCATGCCCCCGACACGGCCTCCGCGGCGGCAATGCGAAGCGTGGCGAGGTTGCCGGCATAGGCGGCGGGGCCGCCCTTGAACACCGCCGTACCGGCCACGAAGGCCGTGGCGCCGGCCTCGATGCAGCGGCCGACATTGTCGGGCGTCACCCCGCCGTCGACCTCGAGGACGATATCCCGACCGGAGGCGTCGATCATGCGCCGGACCGCCTCGATCTTGAACAGCTGACTGGCCATGAAGCTCTGGCCGCCGAAGCCCGGATTGACCGACATGACGAGGACAAGATCGACCTCGTCGATCACCCAGTTGAGGCAATCGGGCGAGGTCGCGGGATTGAGCACGACGCCCGCCTTGGCGCCGAGGCTGCGGATACGCTGCAGCGTGCGCGACAGGTGCGGACCGGCCTCCGGATGCACGCTGATGATGTCGGCGCCCGCGACGCGAAAGGCTTCGAGGTGCGGATCGGCCGGCGCGATCATCAGATGCACGTCCAGGGGGATCGAGACGTGGGCGCGCAGCGCCTTCACCACCTCCGGACCGATGGTGATGTTGGGTACGAAGCGCCCGTCCATCACGTCCACGTGCAGCCAGTCGGCGCCCGCCGCCTCCACCGCCCGCGCCTCTTCCCCCAGTCGGGCGAAATCGGCGGCCAGAATGGAGGGCGAGATGATGGGCCGTTGTCCGCTCATGGCGGAGGACTAGAGCATTTCGGGCCGAAACGGAAACCGCTCCGGCCCTGATCGCGACGCTAAATCAGTAATACGGGCGTGGGGGCGGCGGGGGTGGGGGCGGGGGGTAGTCTCTCGGCGGCGGCGCATAACCGCCGCGCGCCGGCACGACGCGGGCGCGGCCACCCTCATAGACCACGTTGACGCGCGCGCCGGGCGGGATCGGATCGGCGCCCGGCTGCGGCACCTCGATGATCCGGCCGCCACGATCGAGCTGGATCGTGTAGGCGAAGCCCGGGTGGCGATCGCCGTTGGCCACCGCGTTGCCGATCAAGGCGCCGCCGACCACACCGGCGACGGTGGCGAGGCCGCGATCACGGCCGTGGGCGAGGGCGTTGCCCGCCACGCCGCCGGCGACGCCGCCGATCACCGCGCCGGCGCCGTTGTTGCCGGGGCCGAACTCGATGGGACGTTCCGACACGATCACCCCGCGATCGACGTGGGCGACATAACCCGCCTCATAGGGGCCGTAGGCATAGGGGCGAGGACCGTAATCCTCGGCGCAGGCGGCGAGCGAGCCGGCCGTAGCCAGGGCGGTGAGGGCCAGAAGGCCGTGCTTGAGAGTGGGGCGCTGCATGGAAAGCCTCATCAGGGGGCCGGGACGATGGCGATACTGTTCCGGGTTTTCGTCTGAACGGCGGCTGAACGAACCATCGCTCAGCCACGGCGGCGGAAGCGGACGATGAAGAAGCCGTCCAGGCCGCCGACGGGCGGGTCGAGGCTGGGCAGCAGGCGCACGGTTCCATTCGGCCGGATCGCCGCCTCGGGGACGCCGCCCTCGCCGGCTTCGATGGGCTCCAGTCTCATGTCTGCATGGCGCGACAGGAAGGCGTCCACCTGGCCCTCGCCCTCCTCCGGCTCCAGCGAGCAGACGCAGTAGACCAGCCGGCCGCCGGGCTTGACCCGGGCCGCCGCGGCGTCGAGCAGGGCGCCCTGCGCGGCGGAGAGGGCGGCGATGTCGGCGGGCTTGCAGGTCCACAGCACATCGGGATGACGCCTGAACGTCCCAGTCGCGGAACAGGGCGCATCGAGCAATACGGCGTCGAAGCTGCGAGGATCGCGCCAACCGGCCGCATCCGCCGCCACGGTTTCCGCCTTCAGCCCGACCCTGTCCAGGTTTTCGCGCACCCGCGCCAGCCGCCGGGCGGACTTGTCCAGCGCCACCACGGCGGCGCCCGCCGCCGCCATCTGCAAGGTCTTGCCGCCCGGCGCGGCGCAAAGGTCGAGCGCTGTCTCGCCGGCCTGGAGGTGGAGCAGTCGGGCGGGCATGGCCGCCGCGGCGTCCTGGATCCACCAGCGCCCTTCGCCGAAGCCGGGCCAGGCCGCTACATCGCCCCGCTGGCCCGTGCGTATGGTCGGACCGGGTAGGACCACGCCGGCGAGCGTCTCCGCCAGATGCGCCGCCTCGGCGGGGGCGCGCGGGCTGAGGTCGGTAGGCGGCTCCTCGCGCACCTGCGCGGCGAGGGCCTGGGCGGCGGCCTCGCCGTAAGCGGCGCGCCAGCGGGCAAGGAGCCAAGCCGGCACGAACTGTTCCGCCGCAACCTGCGGCCGCTCACGGTCCAGGCCGCGCAGAACGGCATTGATCAACTTGATCAATGCCTTTGCGCCGGGCGTCTCCTCGGCGAGAGCCAAGGTGGTGGAGACCGCCGCGTGGGCCGGCGTCTCCAGCGCCAACATCTGCACCGCGCCGAGATGCAGAAGCCGCATGACCGGCTCGGGCGGGGCCCTGCGCAGGCGAGCGGCGAGGGCATGGTCGATCGGGCCTTTCCAGCGCAGCATGGTCAGCGCCAGGGTGCGGGCAAAGCCCCGGTCGCGCGCGTCGAGACCGGAGAGGTCGGCGCCGTCCGCGTCCTCCATGCCGCCCCGGCGCGCCAGAGCCGCCTCCACCAGCCGAAGCGCGGCCCGGCGCGCATCCAGGCCGGAGACCGGGCGAGCGGCGCGCGTGTGGGGGCGGGAGGCTTTTGCGCGAGAGGGCTGGGCGGGCGGACGCATCGCGCCTACATCGACGCAGCCGACCCTCTCCGCAAGCGCCGACTTCGCCATGACCGACCCAGCCGACCCTCCCAGCGAACACCGCGATGCTCCCGGGGCCGCGCCCGGCAAGGCCCTGAATCCCGCCGCCCGCCGCGCCCTGCTGGAAGCCGAGGCCCGACGTCAGGCCAGCCGGGCGACGGCCCTCCCACCGGAAGATGGCGGCCCGAACGGGCTGGAGCCGACCCGCTTCGGCGATTGGGAGCGCAAGGGCCTCGCCGTCGACTTCTAGGCCATTCGCCCGTCGCCAAAGCGTCGCGATCGCAAGGGTTGCCGCCCCCGATTTTCGAGGCTAAGGCGGCGCGGACAAGGGCCATTCAAACACATTGCGCTCGCGCGCCGGACAGGGAGGGGCAGCATGGCCGATTTCGACCCGGCCCTGACCGCCCTGCGCGCCCGCCGGATCCTGCCGTCGATCTGGGATGTGCTGATCTTCGGCCTCGTCATCGGTCTGATGGCGCTGATCGCCTTCGGCGGTCACGAGACGCTGCAGCCCCTGGCCGTGGCCAACAGCCGGCCGGTCTCGCTCGACCCCTGGAACCTGCCCTATTACGCGCTGCGCACGACGCTGCGAATGCTGCTCGGCCTGGTCTGCTCGTTCATCTTCACCTTCGCCTACGGGGCGCTCGCGCAGAAGAGCCGCCGGGCGGAGATGGTATTGATCCCGACCCTGGATATCCTCCAGTCGCTGCCGGTGCTGACCTTCGCCACCTTCACCCTGGCTTTTTTCCTCAACCTGTTCCCCGGCAACGTCATGGGCGCCGAGTTGGCCTCGGTCTTCACGGTGTTCACGGCCCAGGCCTGGAACATGACCTTCAGCTTCTACCAGTCGCTGAAGACGGTGCCGCGGGACCTCTCGGATGTTTCCGATTCGCTGCGCCTCGGCGGCTGGCGGCGGTTCTGGACGCTGGAGGTGCCCTTCGCCTCGCCGGGCCTGATCTGGAACGCCATGATGTCCATGTCCGGCGCGTGGTTCTTCGTGGTGGCGTCCGAGGCCTTCTCCGTGGGCAAGACCAATGTCACCCTGCCGGGCATCGGCTCCTATGTCGCGCTGGCCCTCGACCGGCAGAATCTCGGCGCCATCGGCTGGGCCATCCTGGTCATGCTCGTGGTCATCCTGATCTACGACCAGCTCCTGTTCCGCCCCCTGGTGGCGTGGTCGGAGAAGTTCCGGGTGGAGCTGTCCGCCGCGTCTGGACCACCGCCGCGCTCCTGGCTGCTGGAGTTCGCCCAGCGCGCGCGGCTGGCGCAGCGGGTGTTCCGCCCCGTGTTCGCTCTCAACCAACGCATCGTGCGAATGCGGTTCCGCCAGAGGATGCCCATAGCGCCCCCCGCCGTCGCGCGCGTCTGGGCGAGCCGATGGGTGGACTATGCCTGGGCGGCGCTGATCGCGCTGGCCTCGATCGCCGCCGCCTGGTTCGCGATCCGCTTCGTCAGGACCGAGCTCGGCTGGAGCGATGTGGCGCTGACAGTGGGTTACGGGTTCCTTACCCTGGCCCGGGTGCTGCTGCTGATCGCCATCGCCAGCGTGATCTGGGTCCCCATCGGTATCTGGATCGGCCTGAGGCCCAAATGGGCGGAAGCCATCCAGCCCGTGGCGCAGTTCCTGGCCGCCTTCCCCAACAACCTGTTCTTTCCCGTGGTCGTCGCCGGGATCGTCTATTTCCACGGCGTGCCGGACATCTGGCTGTCGCCGCTGATGATCCTCGGCACCCAGTGGTACATCCTGTTCAATGTGATCGCCGGCGCCTCGGCCTTTCCCAACGATCTGCGCGAAGCGGCGGCGAGCTTCAAGGTCCGCGGGTGGAGCTGGTGGCGCAAGGTCGCCCTGCCCGGCATCTTCCCCTATTACGTCACCGGGGCCATCACCGCCTCGGGCGGCTCCTGGAACGCGTCCATCGTGGCCGAAGTGGTGAACTGGGGCCATACCCGGCTCGAGGCGCACGGCCTCGGCGCCTATATCGCCGACGCCACGGCAAAGGGCGACATGCAGCGGATGGTGCTGGGCGCCGCGGTGATGTCCGTGTTCGTGGTGGTGCTGAACCGTTTCGTGTGGCGCCGCCTGTTCGACTTCGCGTCCCGCCGCCTCGCCCTGGACTGAGGGAGACTCACCGATGACCGACGCCATGGCCGCAACCCTGTTCCACGCCCCGGCGAACGGCGAGGTTATCCTCGACGTGGCCGACATCCGGCAGGCCTATCGCAAGGGGCCGGCGACCCAGCTCCTGGTGCTGGACGGGGTCAGCCTGCAACTGAAGGCGAGCGAGATCGTCGGGCTGTTGGGACGCTCGGGGTCGGGCAAGTCCAGCCTGCTGCGCATCATCGCCGGGCTGGCGCGGCCGGTGGACGGCCACGTGACCTGGCGCGGCGAACCGCTGGTCGGCCCGATGGACGGCATCGCCATGGTGTTCCAGAGCTTTGCCCTCTTCCCGTGGCTGACGGTGCTGGAGAACGTGGAGATCGGACTCGAGCCGCTGGGGGTGCCGGCGCCGGAGCGGCGCAAGCGGTCGCTGGAGGCCATCGACCTGATCGGGCTAGACGGATTCGAGAACGCCTATCCCAAGGAGCTGTCCGGCGGGATGCGCCAGCGGGTCGGCTTCGCCCGGGCGCTGGTCGTGCACCCTGAGCTGCTGCTCATGGACGAGCCGTTCTCCGCGCTGGACGTCTTGACCGCCGAGACGCTGCGCACCGACCTGATCGAGCTCTGGACCGAGGGCAAGTTGCCGCTTCGCTCCATCCTCATCGTCACCCACAACATCGAGGAAGCCGTCCTGATGTGCGACCGGGTGGTGATCTTCGCCGCCAACCCAGGCCGGATCGCCGCGGAAATCAGGATCGACCTGAAACACCCCCGCAACCGGGACGACCCGGCCTTCCGCGCCCTGGTGGACGACATCTACATCCGCATGACCAAGCCGCTCGAGGCCACGGCGCGGGCCGCCCAGCAGGCCGCCGGATCGGCGCATAACGGCATGGGCCTGATCCTCCCCGACGTGTCGCCCAACACCCTGGCGGGCCTGATGGAGACCCTGGTCGGCGACTTCGACGGGAAGGCCGACCTGCCCGAACTGGCCGACGACCTGACCATGGAGATCGACGAGCTGTTCCCGCTCACCGAGACCTTGCAGCTGCTGAACCTCGCCGAGGTGGCGGAAGGCGACATCCGCCTGACCGACGTGGGCCGCCGCTTCGTGGAATCGGACGTGGACCAGCGCAAGCGCATCTTCGGCGAGCGGCTGCTGGCGCGCGTGCCCATCGCCGCCTTGATCCGCCGCGTGCTGGACGAACGCCCGAGCCACCGTGCGCCCTATCGCCGCTTCTCCGAGGAGCTGGAGGACTTCATGAGCGAGGACGCGGCCGACGAAACCCTGAGCGCCATCATCACCTGGGGCCGCTATGCCGAGGTGTTCGCCTATGACGAGCAGAGCCAAGCGTTCAGCCTGGAGGACCCCGAATAGGCGAGCCGGAAACGCTCATCGTTTCAAAGGTTACAAATCTGACACTTTTCTCGCTTTGCGGGGGTGGTATGGCTGTGCCCATCGCTGGAGGGGGCTCCGGCGCCCCATCCGCATCCCAGGGAATGTTGCGTCCAATGAACAAGATCGTCTGGCTGGGCGGCGTCGCCGCCGCCTGCCTCCTCGCCCTGCCCGCCACCGCGGCGAACGCCCCCAAGGCCGACCTCGCCAGCCCGCACTATGGGACCTGGGGCTTCGACCTGAAGTCCATCGACAAGGGCGTCAAGCCCGGCGACGACTTCTATGAATACGCCAACGGCGATGCCCTGAAGACGATGGAGATTCCATCGGACCGCACCCGCTACGGCAATTTCGACACGCTTTCGGTGCTGTCGGAAGCCCGCGTCCACGCCATCCTCGACGACGCCGCGGCCCGGCACGCGCCGGCGACCAGCAAGGAGGGCAAGATCGGCGCCTTCTACCGGGCCTTCATGGACGACAAGCGCGCCGAGCAATTGGGCGATGCGCCGCTGCAAAAGGATCTGCAGCCGGTCCGCAACGCCAACAGCCGTGAGGATCTGGTCCGGCTGATGGGCGACCGCCATCACGGCTTCTACGCCTCGATCTTCGGCGGCGGCATCGGCGCGGACGCCAAGGACCCGATGCACTACGCCTTCCAGATGGGCTCGGGCGGGCTCGGCCTGCCCGACCGCGACTACTACCTCTCGGATTCGCAGCGCTTTAAGGATATCCGCGCCAAGTACGTCGCCTACATGGCCCAGATGTTCACCCTGGCGAAGTGGCCGGAGCCGGAGGCCAGCGCCAAGGCGGTGATGGCGTTCGAGACCAAGCTGGCCGAGGCCAGCTGGACCCGTATCCAGCGCCGCGACCGCGACAAGACCTATAACCCGATGACGCCAACCGAGCTGGCCGCCTATGCGCCGGGCTTCGACTGGAACCGCTACTTCGCCGAGCAGGAGATTCCCGGCGGCCTGAACCGGGTGATCGTCTCCGACAACACCGCCTTTCCCGCCAAGGCCAAGCTGTTCGCCGAGACCCCGGTCCCGACGCTGAAGGCCTGGGAAGCCTTCCACACCATCGACGGCGCGGCGCCGCTCTTGAACAAGGCCTATGTGGACGCCCAGTTCGAGTTCCGCTCAAAGACACTGAACGGCCAGCCGGAGCAGCGCGCCCGCTGGAAGCGCGCGGTGGCCGCCACCAACGGCGCCCTCGGCGAGGTGGTGGGCGAGGTCTATGTGGAGCGCTACTTCCCCGCCTCGGCCAAGGCGCAGATGCTGGAGCTGGTCGGCAACATCAAGCTGGCGCTGCGCCACCGCATCGAGAACCTGGAGTGGATGAGCCCGGAGACCAAGAAGAAGGCGCTGGACAAGCTCGACCACTTCACCGTCAAGATCGCCTATCCCAACAAGTGGCGCGACTACGCCAAGCTGCAGGTAAGCGGCAGCGACCTGTACGGCGATGTGGAGCGCTCGCGCGCCTTTGAGTGGGACCGCGACGTGGCCCGCTTCCGCAAGCCGGTGGACCGGTCCGAGTGGGGCATGACGCCCCAGACCGTGAACGCCTATTACAACTCCACCATGAACGAGATCGTCTTCCCGGCCGCCATCCTGCAGCCGCCGTTCTTCGATCCCAAGGCGGACCCGGCGATCAACTATGGCGGCATCGGCGGGGTGATCGGGCACGAGATCAGCCACGGCTTCGACGACCAGGGCCGCAAGTCAGACGGCTCGGGCCGGCTGACCGACTGGTGGACCGCCGAGGACGCCGCCAAGTTCAAGCAGCGCACCGACCGCCTCAGCGCGCAATACACCGCCAACCATCCCCTGGCCTCCATGCCCGATGAGCACGTCCAGGGCGATCTGACCATGGGTGAGAACATCGGAGACATGGGCGGCATCAACCTGGCGCTCGACGCCTATCACGCTTCGCTACACGGCGGGCCCGCGCCGGTGATCGACGGCTTCACCGGCGATCAGCGCGTGTTCCTCGGCTGGGCGCAGGTGTGGCGCGAGAAGATCCGCAACGAATCGCTGATCCAGCAGCTGCACACCGACCCCCACTCCCCCGCCGAGGCGCGGGTGAACGAGGTCGTGCGCAATGTGAACAGCTGGTACACCGCCTTCGACGTGAAACCTGGCGACAAGCTCTACCTCGCGCCGCAGGACCGCGTGCACATCTGGTAGGCCCTCACCCCACCCTCTCCCCTTCGGGGGCGAGGGGCGCCATAGTCGGGCCATGACGGACCCAGCGACCACCGACCCGGACGCCGAAGCCGCGCGCGTTCTGGAGTCGCTGCGTCCCCGTCGCCGCGCCCGCCCCCGCCTGGCCGAACCGTTGCGCGAGGCGCGTGATCTGGAGGTGGAGACGCCCTATGGCGCGGTGATCGCCTGGCGGCTCGACCCGTGGGACGGCCGCCCGACCACGCCCGCCACCCTCCTGATCCACGGCTGGGAGGACGACAATGCGCTGTGGGGACCGCTGATCGAGGCCTGTATCGCAGTCGGCCGCCCGATCATCGCTTTCGACCTGCCCGGCCACGGCTTTTCCCCGGCGGAGGACTGCTCCATCGGCCGCGCCGCCGCCGCCGTCCGGGCGGTCGCCGAGGCGCTGGGGCCGGTGGACAGTCTGGTGGCCCACTCCTTCGGCTGCCCGGTTTCGGTGCGCGCCATGGCCGATGGGCTGGGCATCGACCGCGCTGTGCTGATCGCCACGCCGATGCCGGGCGCCAAGGCCGACCAGAGATCGCGGCGGCTAAAGGAGCGGATGGACCTTGGCGACGACCTGATCTTGCGTATCCAGGCGCTTGCCGCGGAGCGCGAGGCGATGTTTCCGCCGTTCGACTATGAAAAGCTGGCGGCCACGATGACCGCCAAGGCCCTGTTCATCCATTCCCTCGACGACGAGGATTGCGAACCCGAGAACAGCCGCACCCTCGCCGACCGATGGCCGGGCGCGGCGCTGCATTGGACCGACGGCCTCGGCCACCGCCTCGTGGCGCAGGACGAGGCGACGATCGCCACGGTGGTGGCGTTCCTGGAGCGCGCCTGACGCCCCTTGACGATCGGAACGTAGGCGGAACAAACTGACGCCATGCCGTCCGCCGAAGCCGCCGTGACCCTGGAGTTCGCGCCCACGCCCCTGCGCCGGCCGGAGGTGACACTGGAGGTCACCCGCGGGGCAGCACGGCTGCTGGTCGGGCTGGGCTTCGCGCCGCTGGCCGAGGTCGGCCTGCCCAACGGTCGGCGCGCCGACCTGATGGCGCTGGGTCCCCGGGGCGAGATCGTCATCGTCGAAGTGAAGTCCTCCATCGAGGACTACCGGGTGGACCGTAAGTGGGGCGAGTACGCGCCGTTCTGCGAACGGTTCTATTTCGCGGTGGCGCCGGAGTTTCCCCGCCAGATTCTGGCCGAGGGGCCCGGCCTGATCGTGGCGGACGGCTTCGGCGGCGCTATCCTTAGGGACAGTCCGCACATCCCGCTGGCGCCGGCCCGGCGCAGGGCGCTGACCCTGGCCCTCGCCCGACTGGCGGCGATGCGGGCGTTGGTGCTTTAAAGACGAAGCGCCGCCGCCATGCGTTTGGGGGCCAAGGTCGACCAGGCCTCGATCACCAGAGCCCTCAGTTCGTCGTCGTCGAGATGCTCCAGCGCCACATAGCTCCAATGCACCGTGGCGACCTTGCGGGGCTGGAAGGTCTCGGGCCTGATCTCGAACAGCAATTCCTGATGACCGCGATCGAGCTTCAGGATGGTGCGACCCTGCCAGCGCAAGGCGAAGCTTTTACCGCGAAAATGGAAGTCTGGCTCGCCATAGCTCGACCGCTCCGCCGCTTCCGGCAGGGCCAGGGCGACGGCGCGCAGGGCCGCGACGTCCGCCATCTAGCGCGGTGCGCGCTTGGCCAGGATGCGCTGCAGGGTGCGGCGATGCATGTTCAGCCGCCGGGCGGTTTCGGAGATGTTGTGGCCGCAGAGTTCATACACCCGCTGGATATGCTCCCAACGCACCCGGTCGGCGGACATGGGATTGTCCGGCGGGGGCGGGGCGCTGCCGGCGGCGGCGAGCAGGGCGCGGGCCACATCGTCCGCGTCCGCGGGCTTGGACAGGTAGTCCACCGCCCCCGCCTTCACGGCCGCCACCGCGGTGGCGATATTGCCGTAGCCGGTCAGCATGACCACCCGCGCGTCCGGCCGCTCGGCCTGGATGGTCTCCACCACCTGCAGCCCATTGCCGTCGTCGAGGCGCAGGTCGAGCACGGCGAAGGCCGGCGGCCGGGCCTTAACCGCCGAGATCGCCTCGGCCACCGTGCCCACCAGCGTCACCTCGAACCCGCGGGATTCCAACGCGCGGCCAAGCCTGGTGCGCAGCGGCGCGTCGTCGTCCATCACCAGCAGCGTCTTTTCCTGCAGGGCGGCGATGGAGGCGGAAATGTCGGTCATGGCGGCGTCTCCAGCGAACGGGTCGGCGCGGTTCGGCTTGACACAGTGTCGCACTGACAGGCGGAGGTGCAAGACCCGTCTGCGTCATAGGTTCCAGAACCCCTTGCGGAGTCAGGCGTCGTCGACGGCCTCCAGCCGCGCGCGCGGCCAGGTGGCGGTGATCACCGCGCCGCCGGTCTTGGCATTGTGGAACTCCACGCGCGCGCCGGACCGCTCCAGCAGAGTCTTGGCGATGAAGAAGCCCAGGCCCATGCCGAGATGGCCGGAGCGGGAGCCCTCTCCCTGGCTGCGGGTCGTGACATAGGGCTCGCCGAGCTTGGCCATCACCTCCGCCGAGAAGCCGGGACCGTCGTCCCGCACCGTGATGGCGAGGATGCGGGCGTCATAATAGGCCTCCAGCTCCACCGCTGTGTCGGCGAAATCGACCGCGTTCTCCACAAAGGCGGAAAGGCCGTGCAGCACCTCGGGCCGGCGGCCGACCTCCAGGATCGCCGCGCCGGAGGCGCAGGTCACCTCCACACCGACCAATATCTCGGCGTCCCGGTGCGGATCGGCCACCTCGTCCAACATCTGCGACAGGCCCATGCGCGAGTGGCGCGCGTCCGTCGCGTCGGGCGAGCGGGACAGGGTGCGCAGGATGTCGCGGCACCGCTCCGCCTGCTGGATCAGCAGGTCCACGTCCTCGGCCAGGGCCGTGCCGGATTCGATGTCGCGGCGCATCTCCTTGGTCACCACCTGGATCGTGGCGAGCGGGGTGCCGAGTTCGTGCGCAGCGGCGGCGGCCAGCCCGCCCAGCGCCGAAAGCCGTTGCTCCCGCGCCAGCACCGCCTGGGTCGCCGCCAGGGCCACCTCCATCCGCTGCGCCTCGGCCTGGGCCTGCCAGGCATAGATGGCGGTGAAGACGATGCCGACCACGGTGGCGACCATATTGGCGACGTCGTAGATCTTGGGCAGGGAAAGCGGCTGGCCCGTATAGGGCAGGGGCAGCGACCAGACCGTGATCAGGCCCACCAGCACCAGCGCCAAGGCGCCCACGGCGGCGGCGTAACGGCTGTTCAAGGTCGCCGCCGCGACCACGACCGGCGCGACCAGCAGGATGGAGAAGGGATTCTCCAGCCCGCCGGTAAGCGCCAGCAGGATCGACAACTGGATCAGGTCGAAGCCCAGCTGCATCACCGCTTCGCGCCCGGTGGCCAGGCGCCCGCCCGGCCAGGCCAGCGAGACGGTAAGGTTGAACCACGCCGCCGCGGCGATCACCGCCAGACACTCCAGCACCGGCATGTGAAAGCGCAACAAGAGGCCCACCGTCACCACCCCGATGACTTGGCCGACGATCGACACCCAGCGCAGCACCACCAGCAGGCGCAGGCGCAGACCGCGCCGGGCCAGGGCCCAGCTCCACAACTGGCCCGCGCCGCCATCGCCGTCGGCGGCGTTCTTGAGGCCCGCTTGCCAGCCTGCCCCGCCGGGCATATCGGTCGCCAGCCGGCCGCCTTCGGGCGACCGAGCCCGCCCGGGCCAGATCGACGACACCGAAAGCGAGGCCCTTGTCATGGAACAACCGATGCGTGGCGGAGGGAAAAGGGGGCGGGGGGCGCACCATGCGCCGGCGACTGGCAAAACGAAAGCCAGGCCTGGAACACCGGGTGGACCAAAGGGCTCCGGCCTGGGTCTCGTTCTGCTGGCGGCGGCGGTATTGGTCGGCGGCGGGGGGCTGATCTGGTGGGAGACCGGCGGCGGACGCTCGAACGCGCAGGCGGCGTCGGCCAGCGGCATCGGCGGCCCGTTCCACATGCGGGACCAGGACGGTCGCGCGGTGGACCAGAGCATATTGAAAGGCCGCTGGTCGGCGGTCTTTTTCGGCTACACCTTCTGCCCGGACGTCTGCCCGGCTACGCTGCAGGCCTTGGGCGGCGCTTACCGGCAGCTGGGCGGCAAGGGGCGCGACTTCCAGACCGTGTTCGTCTCCATCGACCCGGGCCGCGACCATCCCCCCCAGATGAAGGCCTATCTCGACGCGCAGGCCCTGCCGATGCGTACCCTGGGCCTGACCGGAACTCCGGCCGAGACCGCCGCCATGGCCAAGGCCTACGGCGTCTATTACGCCCGGTCAGGAACGGGCCCGGACTACAGCATGGACCACACCGCGGTGATCTATCTGATGGACCCGCAAGGCCGCTTCGCCTCGCCCCTGACCCACGACATGCAGCCCGCCCAGATCGCCGGTGAAATCCTGAAGGCGGAAGGCCGCAGCTGAGTCGCACCGGATAAGCGTTGCCAATTCAGCAACCGCCCTATGTTATGTTGCGTTGCACACCCGTGCGACCGACTGGAAATCCGATGCTCTACGCCCTGAACGAATACGGCTATGTAGCCGCCACGCCCATGCGGGCGGCGGCGCGCATGGCGAGGACGTTCTGGCATTCGCCGGCGAATCCGGCCGCCGACACGGCGTTCGGACGGACCATGTTCGCCGCCGCCGACCTGTTCGCCAATGTCACCCGCCGCTATGGCAAGCCCGACTGGCGCATCGACAAGACCCTGGTGAACGGCGTCGAGGTCAGGGTGCGCGAGACGGTGGTGTGGCAATCCCCCTGGTGCCGCCTGATCCAGTTCGACCGCGACATGGGCGACATGCGCCGCGCGCGGCGGCTGGAATACGACCCGGCGGTGCTCATCGTGGCCCCCTTGTCGGGCCACTATGCGACGCTGCTGCGCGGAACCGTGGAGGCCTTCCTGCCCGACCATGCGGTCTTCGTCACAGACTGGGTCAATGCCCGGGACGTGCCGATGATGGAGGGGCGCTTCGACTTCCACGACTATATCGACCACATCCGCGACATGGTGCGCGCCGTGGGCGGCCGTCCGCACGTGGTGGCCGTGTGCCAGCCCGGACCGCCGGTGATAGCCGCGGCGGCCCTGATGGCGGAGGACGGCGAGGAGAGCCGCCCCGCCTCGATGACCTTCATGGGCTCGCCCATCGACGCGCGCCTGGCCCCCACCGCGCCCAACCGGCTGGCGGAGGAGCGGCCCTTCGCCTGGTTCGCCTCCAACATGATCCACACCGTGCCCGCGCCCTATCCGGGGGCCATGCGGCGGGTCTATCCCGGCTTCGTCCAGCTCTACAGCTTCATGTCCATGAACGCCGAGCGGCATCAGCAGGCGCACCGGCGTTACTTCGACGATCTCGTCGCCGGCGACGGTAGCGCCGCGGAGAAGCATCTCGAGTTCTACGACGAGTACCTGTCCGTCCTCGATCTGACCGAGGAGTTCTATCTGCAGACCATCGATATCGTGTTCCAGCGCTACCTGCTGCCGCTCGGCCTGCTGGAGCACAGGGGCCGCCGGGTGGACCTGAAAGCGATCCACGACATCGCGCTGATGACCGTGGAGGGCGAGCGCGACGACATTTCCGGCGTCGGACAGACCCAGGCGGCGCACGGCCTGACCCCCAACATTCCGGACGGGATGAAGGCGCTCTATGTCCAGCCCAAGGTCGGCCACTACGGCGTCTTCAACGGCAAGCGCTTCGAGGAAGAGATCTATCCCCGCATCCGCCAGTTCATCGCCAGGCACGACGCCAACCACGCCACGGCCCGCCACGCGGCGGAGTAGGCTCAGGGGTATTGTTGGCGGGTGTGCAGAACCCCCAGAACAACAACACCATCCTCAAGGACCCGATAAATCAGGATGTAATTGGGATGGACGACCGCCTCGCGCGTGCCTTCACGCCGCCCGCGCCGGAACATGTAGGGATGCTCGGGTATCCGGTCGGCCGTATCGCGAATGATTCGGTAAATATTGGCCGCCGCGAGCGGGCTGTATTCCCTGATATAATCGATCAGCTGATCGAGGTCGTCGCTGGCTTCAGATGTCCAGATCAGGCGCATATTTGAGGAGCTTTTCGCGGATTCGGCTCATCACCTCGTCATGAGGAATGCGTGGCTCGGTGCTGTTGATGGACTTCTCGATCTTGGCCCGGAACCAGGCGTCATAGGCGTCCGCCGCTTGCTGCGTCGGGAATTCGGACACGATGGGCGAAAGATCGTCGGCCATATGCGAAGAATGTGCCCGCGGCGCTTATGATGCAAGGGCGGGCCGGCGTGCTATCTGATCAGACGTGACCTTGTTTCGCCCCACTCCAAAGCCCGACAGTGTGATCGACGTCGCCGGCCGGCCGGTGCGGCTGCGGGTCAACGCCCGGGCGCGGCGGGTGAGCCTGCGCGTGGATGCGCGAGCGCGCGAAGTGGTGGCTACCGCGCCGTCGCTGCGGAAGCTCCACGACGCCATAGCCTTTGCTCACAGCCGGGCGGAGTGGATCGGCGAAAGGCTCGCCGCCCTGCCGCAAGCTGTTCTCCTGCGCCCCGGCCTACCCATCACCGTCGGCGGCGAGCCCTGCCGGCTGGAGCGGGCCGCCATGCGGATCGCGCCCCGCCTGATCCCGGCCACCGCCGGGGAACCGATACGCCTCCTGGCCTCCGGCGACGGCGAGGCCTATGGCCGGGCGGCGACGCGGGTCTTGAAGGCGGAGGCGCTGAGGCTTCTGTCCGCGCGGACCGAGGTGCACGCCCACGCGCTTGGCAAACCCATGCCGGGCCTCGCCATCGCCGACGCCAGGGGGCGCTGGGGATCGTGCCGGGGCGAGAGCCAAGGGCGCACGGCGGCGATCCGCTATTCCTGGCGCCTGATCCTGGCCCCGGCGGCGGTATTGGACTATGTGGCCGCCCACGAGGCGGCGCATCTGGTGGAGGCCAATCACAGTCCCGCCTTCTGGGCCGTCGTGCAGCAGCTCTACGGCGACTATCGCCCGGCGCGGCGGTGGCTGCGGGAACAGAGCGGCGGCATCCGGGCGATCTGCGTCTAGGCTAGACCCGCCGCAACACCAGGGCGCCGTTGGTGCCGCCGAAGCCGAAGGAGTTGGACATCACCGTTTCCAGGCCCGCACCGTCCTTGCGCTCCAGCAGGATCGGCAGGTCGGCGAAGGCCTCGTCCAGGGTGTCGATATGGGCGCTCTTGGCGGCGAAGTCGTCCTGCATCATCAACATGCAATAGATCGCCTCCTGGGCGCCCGCCGCGCCCAGCGAGTGGCCGGTGAGCGACTTGGTGGAGGAGATCAAGGGTGGGGATTCACCAAACACCTCGCGCACGGCGTCCATCTCCTTCACGTCGCCGATGGGCGTGCCCGTGCCGTGAGGGTTCAGGTAGTCGATCCGGCCCACATCGCCCTGCCCGTCCATGCCCTTCAGCGCCAGCCTCATGCAGCGCACGGCCCCTTCGCCCGAGGGCGCGACCATGTCGTGCGCGTCGGCATTGGCGGCATAACCGACGATCTCGGCATAGATCTTGGAGCCGCGCGCCCTGGCCCGCTCAAGATCCTCCAGCACGACGATGCCGGCGCCGCCGGCGATGACGAAGCCGTCGCGGTCCTTGTCATAGGCGCGGCTGGCCTCGGAGGGCCGGTCATTGAAGCCGGACGACATGGCGCCCATGGCGTCGAACAGCACGCTCAGCGTCCAGTCCAGCTCCTCGCAACCGCCGGCGAACATCACGTCCTGCTTGCCCATGATGATCTGCTCGGCGGCGGCGCCGATGCAGTGGGTGGAGGTCGCGCAGGCCGAGGAGATCGAATAGTTGATCCCCTGCGTCTTGAACCAGGTGGACAGCACCGCCGAAGGGCCCGAGCACATGGCCTTGGGCACGGCGAAGGGGCCGACGCGCTTGGGGCCCTTTTCGCGGGTGATCTGCGCAGCGTTGACGATGGCGCGTGTGGAGGGTCCGCCGTCGCCGACGATCAGCCCGGTGCGGGGGTGGCGGACCTCGGCTTCGGTCAGACCGGAATCGGCGATGGCCTGCTCCATGGCGATGTGGGCATAGGCGGTGCCGGGCGCTAGGAAGCGCGCGGCGCGGCGATCCACCAACGCCTCCCAATCCACCGGACCGTTACCCTTGCGCGGCGCGGCGTGCACCTGACAGCGGAAGCCCAGTTCCGCGTATTCCGGCGCGGCGACCACGCCCGACTGCGCGGCCTTGAGCGCCGCCATGACTTCCCCCGCGTCCCCGCCGATGGAGGAGACGATACCGATGCCGGTGACCACGACGCGACGCATGGGTCGGCTAAGCTCCCTTATTTGTTGCTTACCTGAAACCTAAACCAGGCTCTTAGCATCGAACAGCCCGACCCGCAGATCGGTTGCGCTGTAGATAGGCTTTCCATCGGCCTCCATCACCCCGTCGCCGATGCCCATGACGAGGCGGCGCAGGATCACCCGCTTCATGTCGATCAGGTAGGTCACCTTCTTGACGGTGGGACCGACCTGGCCGGTGAACTTCACCTCGCCCACCCCCAGGGCCCGGCCACGGCCCGGCGCGCCGGACCAGCCGAGGAAGAAGCCGACCAGCTGCCACATGGCGTCAAGGCCGAGGCACCCAGGCATTACCGGATCGCCGAAGAAGTGGCAGAGGAAGAACCACTGGTCGGGGGTGATATCCAGCTCGGCCTTCATGAAGCCCTTGCCGTATTTGCCGCCTTCCGCGGAGATTTCGACGATCCGGTCCATCATCAGCATGGGCGGCGCCGGCAGTTGCGCGTTGCCGGGACCGAACAGTTCGCCCCGCGCGCAGGCGAGCAGGTCTTCGTAGGTGAAGGTGGTCTGGGTCGAGCGGGTAAGGATGTCCGCCATGCTTTCGTGTCCTAGGGCGCGGTCGCCGCGCCGCCTTGGTCAAAGGTCGAAGGGCCGCCTCAACCAAAGGGAGGCGGGGTAGCCCGCCTCGCCCCCCCGGTCAATGCAGGTTCTTGGTCAGCTCGGGCCGGTCGAGATCGAGCTCAGCCGCGGGAATGACCACCGCGTTCGGATAGCGCGCCTTCAGCCTGTCGGCGAACAGCCTGGCGTCGCCGACGATGATGAGGCTGGCCCTGGCGGGATCGACCGCTTCGAGCGCGGCGGCCTTCGCCTCCGCCGGCGTCACCGCCGAGGTGCGCTCGGTAAAACGGCCGATCTCGCCGAGCGGCACGCCGTACAGGGCGTATTCGGTCAGGAGGTTGGCGAGGCCGGCGGAAGTCTCCACCGCGCGGCCAAAGCCGCCGATCAGCGCGGCCTTGCGCGACTCCAGCTCCGACGGGGCGATCGGCTCGGCGCCGAGCTTCTTCGCCTCGCTCATCAAAAGGTCGGCCACCTCCACCGCGCTCTCGTTCTTGGTCTGGGCCGAGGCGGTGAATATCCCCGCATCGGCCCGCTCAGCCACGTTGGACCCGGCGCCATAGGACAGGCCGCGCTTGACGCGGACCTCCTCGTTCAGGCGGGCGGAATAGCCGCCGCCGAGGACGCCGTTGGCCACTTCGACCCGGTAATAGTCGAGGTCGGAACGCTTGATTGAGGGCGCGGCGATGGTCACCGCCGCCTGGCCCGCGCCCGGCAGGTCCACCACCGTCACGCTGGCGCCGCGTGGGGCGAGCGGCGGCCGGGCGGGCGCGGCGCCGCCGGCCTGCCAGGCGCCGAAGTTCTTCTCCGCCAGGGTGAAGGCGTTCTCCGGCGCGATGTCGCCGGTGATCACCAGGATGGCGTTCGCGGGCTGGAAATCGGCCTTGTAAGCGCCCAGCACCTCATCCCGCGTCAGGCTCTTTACCGTGGCGGGAGTGCCGCCGGCGATCTGACCGTATTCGCCGGCGCCGAACACCACGCGCTCGGCCACCATGCCGGCGATGGAGCCCGGCTGCTGCAGGGCCACCTGCAGGGCGTTCAGCTTCTGCGCGCGCTTGCGCTCCAACTCCTCCGCCGACAGCGTCGGGCGCTGGACCACATCGGCCATGATCGGCAGGGTATGGGCGAATTCCTTGGACAGCACGGTCAAGACCACGTGGGTGGAATCGTAGCCCGAGGCGGCGGCGAGCGACCCGCCCGCGGCCTCGACCTCGGCGGCGATCTCTTCGGCGGAGCGGCCGCCCGCGCCTTCCGTCAGCAAGGACGCCATCATGGCGCTCTCCCCGGCCTTGGCGTCGGTGACGGCGCCCGCCCTGGCGGTCAGCTCGGCGGTGACGAGGGGGGCCGCCGCCGTGCGGGCGACGATGACGCGTAGGCCGTTGCGCAGGGTGCGCTCCGCCATCGCCGGCGTCACGGCGGCGACGGGGGCGGTGGGTTCGGGCTCCACGGTCGCCAGGCCGGCCGGGGGCGGCGGGGCCACGGCGCCCGTGGCCAGCGGCTGGCCGATGGCGTCCAGCGCCGCATCGTCGCTGGTGGGAGGCTGATCTTTGGGCCGGGCGGTTTCGGCCCGGTAGCGGACGGTGACGCGCTTGTCGTCGCCCAGATAGGTGTCGACCACGCGCATCACGTCGGCGGGCGTCACGGCCATGATCTCGGCGATGTCGGTATTGGCGCGGGCGGGGTCGCCTTCCAGCACCACCGCCTGGCCGAGCTCGACCCCACGACCCAGGATGGTCTCGCGGCCCTGCAGTTCGCCGGCGAGGATCTGGTTCTTGGCCCGGCTCAGCTCTTCCGGGCCCACCGGCCGGGTGCGCAGCGCGGCCAGGTCGGCGAGGATGGCCGTCTCGCCCTCGCCCGGCGCATAGCCGTCGGTCATCACCGCGCCCACATAGAATAGCCCCGGTTGGGCGCTCTGGTCGGCGTTGGAGAAGACCTGCTGGGCCGACTGACGCTTGTAGACGAGGTCCGCATACAGCCGTGACGACTTGCCGGTGGTAAGGATCGCGTCCAGCACGCGTAGCGGCGCCAGATCGGGGCTTTTGGCCTCCGGGATCAGCCAGGTCATGGCCACGGCGGGCAGCGGCACGGTGGGACCGTAGGCGTCCACGACGCGCGGGCCCCCGGTGCGCGGCGGCTCCGTCACCGTCACATGCGGTCGAGGCGCGGCAGGGTTCTGGATGGCCCCGAAATCCTTGTCGATCAGTGCATCGAGGCTCGCCTGGTCGAAATTGCCCACCACCACCAGCGTGGCGTTGTCCGGCCGGTAGTAGGTGTCGTGGAAGTTCTTCACGTCCGCCAGGGTCGAGGCGTCGAGGTCGTGGATCGAGCCGATGCCCGGCCGCTTGTAGGGGTGGACAGCGTAGGAGTTGATCGGGATGGCCAGGCGGAAGAAGCGGCCATACGGATCGGCGAGGACGCGTTGGCGCAGCTCCTCCTTCACCACGTCGCGTTCGGAGAGGAAGTTGGCCTGGTCGACCTTCAGCGAGCTCATCCGCTCGGCCTCCGCCCACAGCAGCACGTCCAGGTGGTTGGCGGGGATCAGCTCGTAATAGTCAGTGAAGTCGTCGGCGGTGGAGGCGTTGTTCTCGCCGCCCACATCCTCGGTGATGCGATCCAGATGCTCGGCCGCCATGTCGCGGGTGGCCTTGAACATCATGTGCTCGAACAGGTGGGCGAAGCCGGAGCGGCCCTTGGGATCGTCCTTGGAGCCGACCCCGTACCAGACCTGCACCGTGACGTTTGGGGTGGTCCGGTCGATGGCGGTGAGGACGCGCAGGCCGTTCTTCAGCCGGCGTTCGCGAAACGGGATCGGGGCCACAACCGGCGCCTCAGCTTGGCTGCGCGAGACCGCCGGTCTGGGCGCTGCCGCCACGGCGGCGAGCGGTACGCTCGCGGCGATGGCGAACAGGGCGAGGAGCGAGGTCTTGCGCGCGGTCGAGGTCATGAAGCCTTCCGGAAACTCAGCCTGCAACGCTGTTAGCACGCGGGCGGAAGCGCCCAATCTAAACTTTCGGTCATGCGAGCGACAGGATGGCGACGGGCCGACTCGCCACCATGGCGGCAAGCGGACGCCCGTCCGCGAACGCCCAGAACAGAGAAGACCACCATGATCAAGACCGCCGCCCTGCTCGCCGTTTGCGCCGCGCTCGCGTTGTCCGCCCCGGCCTTCGCCGCGGCCACCAACACCACCGCCATGCCCCCCGCCAAGGCCACGACGACCGCCACCGCCAAGACCACCCCCTCAGCCAAGGTGAAGGGCCCGGCGGCGACCGCGCCAAAGACCGCTGAGAGCAAGGCCTGCTCGGCCGCGGCCGACGCCAAGGGGTTGCACGGCAAGGCCCGCAAGACCTTTCGCTCCAAGTGCAAGGAAGAGGCGAAACCCGCCGCCGAAGCCGGCGTCAAGGCCGCCGTGAAAGCCGACGCCAAAGCCAAGGCCGACGCGCCGAAATAGGCGGCTCGGCTGGCGCTGAGCGAGTAGCGGCCCTCGCGGGGCCGCTTTTCGTTTGTCGCGGAAACATAAACATCCGCTTGTGCCAACAATCGTCGTCACGCCCGGACTTGTTCCGTGCGCCATCCCGATCCGTTGGATTCAGCGCGACGCGCCATGGAGGCCCGGAACGGGTCCGGGCAAGACGGTTCACAGCCCCTTCACAATCCCCTCCACCATCTTCTTCGCGTCGGCGAACAGCATCATGGTGTTGTCCTTGAAGAACAGCTCGTTCTCCACCCCGGCATAGCCCGAGCCCATGCCGCGCTTGACGAACAGCACGGTGCGGGCCTTTTCCACATCCAGGATCGGCATCCCGAAGATGGGCGATTGCGGGTCGGTCTTGGCGGCGGGATTGGTCACGTCGTTGGCGCCGATGACGAAGGCCACGTCGGCGGTGGCGAACTCGGAATTGATGTCCTCCAGCTCGAACACCTCGTCATAGGGGACGTTGGCCTCGGCCAGCAGCACGTTCATGTGCCCCGGCATCCGCCCGGCCACGGGGTGAATAGCGTATTTCACCTCCACCCCTTCTTCCTTCAGCTTGTCGGCCATTTCGCGCAGGGCGTGCTGGGCCTGGGCCACCGCCATGCCATAGCCGGGGACGATGATGACCTTGGAGGCGTTCTTCATGATGAAGGCGGCGTCGTCGGCGGACCCCTGCTTCACCGGGCGGGTCTCCTTGGCGCCGCCCGCGCCCGCGGCGGCGTCGGCGCCGAAGCCGCCCAGGATCACCGAGATGAAGCTGCGGTTCATCGCCTTGCACATGATGTAGCTGAGGATGGCGCCGGAGGAGCCCACCAGCGCGCCGGTGATGATCAGCGTGGTGTTGGCCAGGGTGAAGCCCAGCGCCGCCGCCGCCCAGCCGGAATAGGAGTTCAGCATGGACACTACCACCGGCATGTCCGCCCCGCCGATGGGGATGATCAGCGTGCCGCCGAGCACCAGCGCCAGCGCGAACACGCCCCAGAAGGCCCAGATCGCGGCTCCGCCGCTGGCCACCAGCACCCCGATCAGCCCCACCAGCACCACCGCCAGGACGATGTTGAGCAGGTGCCGCTGCGGCAGCAGGATCGGCGCGCCGCTCATATTGCCGTTGAGCTTGGCGAAGGCGATCAGGCTGCCGGTAAAGGTGATGGCGCCGATGGCCACGCCCACGGAGAGTTCGATCAGACTCTCCAGCTTGATCGCGCCATCAGGCTCCAGAATGCCGTAGGCGGCGGGGGTATAGATGGCGGCCACCGCCACCAGGCAGGCGGCGAGCCCCACCAGCGAGTGGAACGCCGCCACCAGCTGCGGCATGGAGGTCATCGGCACGCGCCGGGCGATCACCGCCCCGACACCGCCGCCCACGGCCACGCCGACCACGATCAGGCCGAGCGTCACCGGATCGAGCGCGTGCTGGCCCCACAGCGTCGCCAGCGTGGTGGCGACGGCGATGGCCATGCCGACCATGCCCATCTGGTTGCCGCGCCGGCTGGTGACCGGGCTCGACAACCCCCTCAGGGCCAGGATGAACAACACCCCGGACACCAGATAGAGCAGGGCGGCGATATTGGCGTTCATGGCTCCCCCAAAGCTCCCATCACCACACGTGCAGGGTGGTCTTGCCGGCGTCGCCGGGTGCGGCGATGGTCATGGAGCGGGTCAGGCCGGGTCGCGACAGCGTCACCGTCAGCGGGCCGGGGCCGGCGACGATCTTGGCGGTGCAGTGGGCGAGGGGGGAGGGGATGTAGTCCTTGTACGGCCCCGCCTTCTCCACGCCATAGCGGTTGGCGTAGGCGCCCTCCGGAGTCTGATAGGTGCGCACGTCGCACAGCATCTGGTAACGAGTGTCCTTGCTGGCCCGGATATCGAGATCGAGGTGCGGCCCGGCGGGCATGGGCGAGGCCGGCTTGTCCACGCCGATACTGTCGCGACTCTCGCAGGCGGAGAGGCCCACGAGCGTGGCGGCGGCGGCCAGAACCGGAACGGCGCCGCGCATCACGCCTTCGCCTTCTTCTTGTACATGGCCAGCATCCGCTGGGTGACGAGGAAGCCGCCGAAGATGTTCACCGCCGCCAGTCCGGCGGCCAACGCCCCCGCGCCCTTGGAGATCCACACGTGCAGTTCGGCCCCGCTGGCGGGGTGGATCATGGCGGTGGCCCGGTCCAGCACGCTGCTCTGCGCCGCCGCCGCCAACAGGGCGCCGACGATGATGACGGAGGAGATGGCGTTGGTCACCGCCATCAGCGGGGTGTGCAGGGCGGGCGTCACGCTCCACACCACATAATAGCCGACGAAGATGGCGAGCACGAAGATCGCCAGGCGAAAGACGGTGGGATCGACGTCCATCAGGTCTCTCCTTCGCCAGAACGCGGTCTGGTGTGAGCAATGTTCCCCGCAGTCGCGCGTATTAGCTGAACGATCAGGAAGGTAATGATCCCAGCAGGGGCCAAAGCCCACCACCTATCGCCAAAAGCCGCTGCGACAGTGAAAACGAGAATCGCGCACAGCAACAGGATGGGGATCAGGATCGGCCGTTGAACAAGCCAGTCAGAAATGTTGTTCATCCTTTCAGCCCCGGATGCACCACCGCCCCGTCGCGCGTGACCACGGCGGCCTGGAGGATCTCGTCCTCCCACTGGGGCGCAAACCCCTTGTCCTTGTCCACGAACAGGGCGGCGAGGTTGACGAGGTTGCGGGCGTAGAGGTTGGAGGCGTCGGCGGCGATGGCGGCGGGCAGGTTGGCGAAGCCGGCGATCTTGACCCCGCCCGCCTCGGCCACGCCCGGTTGGGCGCCGGCCACATTGCCGCCCTGCTCCACCGCCAGGTCCACCAGCACCGAGCCGGGCTTCATCGAGGCCACCTGCTCGTCCGAAACCAGTTTCGGCGCCGGGCGGCCGGGGATCAGGGCGGTGGTGATGACGATGTCCTGCTTCTTCAGGTGCTCGCTCAAGAGCGCCGCCTGCTTGGCTTGGTATTCCGCGCTCATCTCCTTGGCATAGCCGCCGACCGTCTGGGCGTTTTTGAACTCCTCGTCCTCCACCGCCAGGAACTTGGCGCCCAGACTCTCCACCTGCTCCTTGGTGGCGGGACGGACGTCGGTGGCGGTGACCACGGCGCCGAGGCGGCGGGCGGTGGCGATGGCCTGCAGCCCGGCCACGCCGACGCCCATGACGAAGACCTTGGCGGCGGCGACGGTGCCCGCCGCGGTCATCATCATCGGCAGGGCGCGGCCGTACAGCGCCGCCCCCTCGATCACTGCGCGATAGCCGGCCAGGTTGGCCTGGGACGACAGGGCGTCCATGGACTGGGCTCTGGAGATGCGGGGGATGAACTCCATGGCGATGGCGGTGGCGCCCGCCTTGGCCAGCGCCTCGACCCCCGCCCGGTCGCCATGGGGCGAGAGCAGCGCCACCACCAGCGCGCCGGGCTTCAGCGCCGCGATCTCCTCCGCCTCTGGGGCGCGCACCTTGAACAGCAGGTCGGCGCCGGAGATCGCGGCCGCGGCGTCCGGGGCGATAGCGGCGCCGGCTGCGGCGTAATCGGCGTCCGGATAGCTGGAAGCGGCGCCCGCGCCGGCCTCGACCCGCACGGCGAAGCCCATGGCGATCAGCCTCTTGGCGCTGTCAGGCGTGGCGGCGACGCGGCTCTCGCCGGCCTTGCGCTCTCGGGTGACGGCGATCGTCGCGGCCATAAGCCCTCCCTGCCTCAGACCTCTGGACGTTAGGGATGGTTTGGCCCGGCTGTCCAGCCGTGACGTGCGCGGAGGGGAGGCTCAGTGCGCCGCGGCGGGCTTGGCGCGCAGGAAGACCCCGCCCAGGACGGCCATGATCATGGCGACGGCGAAGCCCGGCAGGAAGCCGGCCGGCGTACAGAACCAGAAGACCAGCAGGACCAGGGCGCAGGCCACCGTCAGCGCGCCCCACTTGAACAGGCCGACCACGCTGTGGAAGGTCGAGGCCTGTTCGGCGATCGGCATCTCGCCCGGGACGTGGTCGGTCGGGACGGTGACGTCTTGAACGGAGAGGGTCATGGCGCGCTGATCCTGGGGCGGTCTGGGTCGGGGCGGACTATAGCGGGGGTGGGCGCGGGCTCAAGCACCCGCTGCATCCGCCCGCCTAGGCGTAGCCGGCGGGCAAGGGGGCCGAGCCGTCCTTCAGCATGGTCCGGGCCACCAGCTTGTCCCAGTTCACCAGCGACTGGAGGTGGGCGTAGATCTGGATGAGGGCGCCGCTGTCGCGCAACTCCACCAGCTTCTCGGCCGGCAGGGCGTTCAGCTTCTCCTCGGAGACGCCGAAATATTCGGCCAGCCGCTGGGTCTCGCCCTGGGTGCCGTCCGCCGCCTGCGGGGTGAACACCGCCTGCTTGGTGTCGAACAGGTCGAGGTCCTTCAACAGCTTGACGAAGCCGTCGGTGCGCTGATGCTCCATCTCGAAGTTGGAGCAGAACTCGATCACCTGCTCGGTGAAGGGCGAGGGCTTGCCGTTCTCGAACAGCGGCACCTCGGCGTTCTCCTGGATCATGGCGGCGCTGCGCTCCAGGCAGACCACCATCTGTTCGTTGCGCGCGTCGTTGGCCAGCACGAAGGGATAGCGGCGGACATAGGCTGGAACGTAGGCGCCGAACTCGAAGAAGCCGGTCGGGGTGATGAACAGGTTCTCGTCCGGCCGGATGCTCATGATCGCCAGCGGCTGGTATTCGCCGCCGGTGAAGATGATGGGGAAATGCGCGGCGCACAGGGCGAATTCGGTCACCGTCACCGGGATCGCCTGGGTCTTGGCAACGAAGTCGAACGGCCGCTCGACCTGCTTCAGACCCAGCTTGCCGTGCGCCTCGACGCTGAGCGGCTCCGGCTTGGAATAGAGCAGCACATTGCCGGTGACTTGGCCCTGGAGGGGCTGGGTTTGCGTAGCCATGGGAACAGGGAGCCTTGCGGTCGCGGTCGGTGAGAACGGGTTTGGAAGTCGGCGGGGTCTAGCCCAACCGGGCGGCTGGAGCAAACGCGGCGACCTGTCGCTGGGCGGTGAACGCGTGCTGGCGCCGCGACGTCAGGCTTGCGTCCGCGCGCCGGGGGCGTTGAATGCGGCGAACAGCCGGAGGCCGCCATGTCCATCGTCTATCCCGAGATCCTGTCGCAGACCGCCTCCGGCCAGCGATACCGGTGGGGCGAGCGCGAGACCATGCTCTATGCGCTCGGCATCGGCCTCGGCGCCGATCCCATGAACGAGACCGAACTGCCGTTCGTCTACGAAGCTAACCTCAAGGCCGTGCCGTCGCTGGCCACCGTGGTGGCGTGGGGGTCGGGGCCGGGCTTCGGGTCATCCACCATCGACCCGGTGCTGATCGTGCACGGCGAGCAGTCCATCGAGTTGCACCGGCCCATGCCCGTGGGCGCCGAGGTCACCACCGCCAGCCGCGTGGTTGCGGTCTATGACAAAGGCCCCAAGGGCGCGGTGATCATGACCGAGACGGTGCTGAGCGAGGCGCAGTCGGGGGAGAAGATTGTCACCCTCGGCGCGTCGATCTTCGCGCGCGGAGACGGCGGGTTCGGCGGCCCAAGCGAGGGCCAGCCCGAGCCGCACCCGATCCCGGCGCGGGCGCCGGACCTGTCGCTCGATTTCGACACGCGGCCTGACCAGGCCCTGCTCTACCGCTTGTCCGGCGACCGCAACCCGCTGCATTCCGACCCCGGCTTCGCCCGCATGGCGGGCTTTCCCCGCCCGATCCTGCACGGCCTCTGTACCTACGGGATCACCTGCCGCGCCGTGCTGCAGGGCTTCGCCGCGTACCAGCCGGAGCGGATCAGGAGCCACGCCGCGCGCTTCTCCGCGCCCGTCTTCCCCGGCGAGACCATCACGGTGGATATGTGGAAGGACGGTGAGGTGGTCTCGTTCGAGGCGCGGGTGAAGGGGCGCGAGGTGACCGTGATCAGGAACGGAAGGACGCTTCTGGGCTAGCAGGCTCCATCCCCGGTTTGGCCGCCAGCGTCCGACGCACCAGCCGGATGCCGATGGTCGCCAGGATCGCCGCGCCGCCGAGCCCCGCGGCGGCGTCCGCCCCGCTCCAGCCGAACAGCCAGCCTAGGGAGAGGCCTCCCAGCGCCAGGATCGCCACCGCCGCGTCGCCCAGCATGTGCAGCAGCGCCGCCCGATGGTTCAGATTCTCGGGCGAGCCGCCGCCGAGCGCCAGGATGGTCAGGAGGTTGGAGACGAGGCCAAAGGCGGTCAGCGCCACCGCCCCGCCATAGTCCACCGCCGCCGGGGCGGCCAGCCGGGCCACGCTTTCGGCCGCCAGCAGCACCGACAGCGCAACGAGGACCAAGGCATTGATCGTGGCCGCCTCACGCAAGGGACCGCCCGCGCGTCCGCGCACCGTGCGCGCGCCCCAAAGGGCCACCAGCAGCGCTCCGACATGGACCAGCGAATGCAGCCCGTCCGCGGTCAGGGCCAGCGAGTGGGTCAGGCCCCCGCCCACCAGTTCGGCCGCCGTCGCCGCCACGCATATGGCCAGGGCCAGAAGCAGTCGCCGGACTTGACCGCCCATGCGCCTAGAAGTCCTTGGTCAGGCCGACGAAGACGCCCCGCCGGGGGCCGTATTCCGGCGCGCCCACGCCGATGCCCGTGCCGTCGCGGATTTCGTACACCTTGTCGAAGGCGTTGATCACGTCGAACCGCGCCTCGATGGCCCCGGCATAGGGCAGCGTCATTTTCTGCGAGGCGGAGAAGTTGACCTGCACATAGTCGGGCAGGGCGTTGCCGTTCGGCACGGCGCCGGCGGTGCGCAGGCCAGAGCCGTAGATCATGTCCGCCCCGACCTGCGTTCCCGTGTTGAACCTGTAGGAGGCGCCGGCGGAGGCGGAATAGGTTTGGTCGTGATCCAGAAAGATCGGATGGCCGGCGATATAGGCCAGATCGCCTGGACTGAAGTTGAACTGGCTGGAGACGATGTTCTGGCCCTTGGCCTGCTCGGCGGTGAAGTTGGCGTAGGCGGAGAAGGGGCCGCGGCTGTAGTTGGCGCTGAGTTCCACCCCCTCGATCACACCCCGCGCATAGTTGAACGGGGTCAGGATGATCGGCGCGCCGAACTGGCCCTCGTCGATCAGGTTGTGGGAGGTGCGGTAGAAGGCGTCGACGCCCACGGTCAGGCCCTTGAGACTACCGCCGAGCTTCTGTTCCGCGCCGAGGTCGTAATAGTTCTGCCGCTCGGCATAGGGCACGGTGTTCACCGGCGGCGGATCGCTGGCGGTGGAGCCGGGCTGGGCCGAGGTGCCGATGAACTTGGCCACGCTGGCGCTGGAGACCAGCTCGAACGGTGGCGGGGTGAAATAGCGGGCATAGCCGGCGTGCAGGGTCGTGCCGGACAGCGGCTGCCACACCGCATTCACCCGCGGCGACAGCTGCATCTCGCTGCGATAGCCGTTGAAGGCGTCGCCGCGCAGGCCGGAGTTCAGCGTCACCCCGGGCAGGAGCTTCCACTCGTCCTGCAGGTAGAGACTGTAGGTATACTGGTTCTTGCCGCTGCTGTCGGCGACGGCGAAGGGCGTGGCCCCGCCGATGGGATTGCCCACCGCATCGTCGGGATAGACTAGGGTGGAGGTCTTGGACGTGCCGCGCTCGGCCTGCAGGATCACCCCCCCGCGCAGCGTATGGGCGTCGTCCAGCCGATAGACCCCCTCGCTCTGCAGGCCGAAGGCGGCGCTGCGCTTGGCCGCGCTCTGCGCCTGACCGTTATAAAGCAGTTCACCGACAACATCCGGGTAGTAGGTCAGGGTGGAATAGCGCGCGAACAGCGAAGTCTGCAGCGTCACCTTGCCCTGATCGTGAAGCCACGAGACGATGCCATAGCCGGTGGTCTCGCGCTGTCGTTCGTTGAGCAATTCGCTGGCATAGGTGGACGAGCCGTTCAGGCTGTAGGTCCCGTCCGGCTCCAGCCCCGTGGGGTTGGGAATCTGGAAGCGGTCGTTGGAATACCCGGCGATCAGCGAGACCCGGTCGTTCTGGCCGATGGTGTGGTCCATATAGGCGAACACATTGCCCTGGTCGGTGCGATCGTGGTCGGCGGTCTTGCCGGATTGCACATTCTCGATGCCGAGTTGGCTGCGCCTGAAGTCCGCCGAGACGAAGAAATTGTAGCCGTCCACCGAGCCGCCGTATTCGAGGCTGGGCTCATAGAGGCCGTGACTGCCACCGTAGATCGATACCTGGCCGCCATTGTCGAACAGGCCAGACTTGGTGGTGATGTCGATGATGCCCGCGGTGCGCAGTCCGTACTGGGCCGGCAGGGCGCCGGTCAGAAGGTCGAGCTTGCCCACCAGCCGCGGCGACAGGGTCTGGCCGAACACCGACAGGCCCTCCGGCAGGATCACGCCGTTCAGGCGGTACTGGACGCCGTTATGGTCGTCGCGGATGTGCAGTTGGCCGAAGCCGTCCTGCACCACGCCGGGCAGTTGCAGCACGACCTGATTGAGCTGCTGGTTGTCGCCGCCGGGCAGCGCCTGGATCGCCGCATTGGTGACGCTGTAGTCGGTGGCGCCGAGGCTGGGCTGGATCGTCGCGCGGGCCGCATTCAGGTGCTGGGCGGTGACCACGATCTCGCTGGTTGGTCCGGCGGCGGCCTTGGCGGGGGGCTTGGGCGCCTGCGCGGTGGGCGCGCCGGTCTGGGTCTGGGCCTGAGCCTGGGCCAAGCCGGGGGCGCCGGTCAGAGCCAGCAGGCTTGCGGCGGCGTACAGCCGTTGCAGACGGGACATGAAGCCTCGATATCTCAATGCTGGTGCTGATACACAATAACCGCAGCGTCGTTATAAAATAACACTCGTGCCAGTCAAGCCCGCGCTTGCAGGCTTTCAACGGGTGATGCAGGGTTTTTTCATGGCCGATTGCGAACACGAACACCATCACGGCGGGCTTTCCGGCCACAACCTTGCCCGCGCCTTGGCCGACGCCGACGCGCGCTGCGCACGGGCCGGCGAACGCATGACCCTGCCGCGCCGGCGGGCGCTCGAACTGCTGCTCGGCGCCGGCAAGCCGATGAAGGCCTACGACCTCATCGACGTGTTCGGCGGCGACGGCAGGCCCGCCAAGCCGCCGACGGTCTATCGAGCCCTCGACTTCCTGTCCCGGCAAGGCCTGGCGCACCGGATCGAGAGCATGAACGCCTATGTCGCTTGCGAAATGGGCGACCGCAGCCACGCCGCCGCCTTTCTGATCTGCGACTGTTGCGGCGCCACCGAGGAGGTCGAACCCTTCGCGCCCGAGCGCGTCCAAGCCGCCGCCGCCGCCGCCGGCTATCGGATCGAGGCGGTGACGGTGGAAGCGCACGGTCGCTGCCCCGCCTGCGCGGCGTGACACGCCCCGGTCCGTCGCGGTGCAACAGTTGGGGGCGCGGGTGAACGACGCGGTGGAGATCTGGCGCGGCGGCGTCAACACCTGGGAATGCGACGAGATGGGGCACATGAACGTGCGCTTCTACGTCGTGCGCTTCATGGAGGGGCTGGGCGGTCTCGCCCTGCGTCTCGGCCTGCCGGACGCCTTTTCCGCCCACGCCACGGCCACGCTGCTGGTGCGCGACCAGCACATCCGCTTCCTGAAGGAAGCGCACGCCGGCGCGCCGCTCCACATGGTCGGCGGCGTGATCGAGATCGGCGAGAGCGAGGCCAAGGTGTTGCAGGTACTGGTGCACACCCGCACGGGGGAGCCCTGCGCCACCGCCATCAGCCGGATTTGCCACACCACGCCCGACGGCCGCCCCTTCGCCTGGCCGGCGCGGACCCTGGCGGCGGCGGGGCCGTTGACGGTCGAAGTCCCCCCTCAGGCCGCGCCGCGCAGCATCGGCGCCGATCCGGTCGACTCCAAGGCCGGCCTTGCCGCCGCCGACGGGTTGGGCCTCGGCTGCGCCGGCCGCGGCGTCATCGGCCCCGCCGACTGCGACATCTTCGGCCGTATGCGTCCGGAAATGTTCATCGGCCGGGTGTCGGACGGCGTACCGGGGCTACTGGCCCCCGTCCGCCAAGCCATGCGCGACACGGCGCCCAGGACCACGGGCCGGATCGGTGGCGCGGTGCTGGAATACCGGTTGATCTATCTCGACTGGCCCATCGCGGGCGACCATATCGAGCTGCGTTCCGGCCTGAAGGGCATCGGCGACAAGACCCAGACCATGGTGCACTGGCTGCTCGATCCGGTCAGCGGCAAGCCGTGGGGCGTGTCGGAGGCGGTGGCGGTGAATCTCGACCTCGACGCCCGCAAGATCATCCCCATCGCCGAGTCGGCGCGCGCCGCCCTGGCCCCCCATGTGACGGCGGGGTTGAGCCTTTAGGCCGTCCGCCCATCCGGCGCCGGCTGACTTATCCAACCGGCTCTCAAGCGGTGTAGCCTGGGCGTCGCCCTGCTACTGAACTCAATCCCGGGGTTGGCGGCGGTTGGGGTGGATGAGGCGCCGGCATGTCACCCACCAGCGAAGCCGCCCGGCTGGACAGGCGGATCCCGGAGTCCCGATGGTGTCCAGCCCCCAGGCTTTTGATCGGAAAGGCGTTTATGCGAAAAAACTGGACCGTCCAACGAGTCCAACGCGAGCGGGCGGGGTCTCACTCTTCGGTAGCAGGCGTCATCGTTCTGCACCCTCTGCACCCGGATCGTGGGGTGCAGGGTTGTTAGCCTATCCAGCGGATAAGGCCTTGGCGAACACCCCACCCGCGGCGGTGGATCGGGCTGGCCCGAGTACGGCCGTTGCCGTTATTGCGCCGCCGACCGTTCGCTCACCCACCCGTCGCAGGTCCGCCATACCCACCGCGTCGATCTCGGCGGCGACCGCGCCGGTGGAGAACAGGCGGTTGAAGAACAGCACCTGACCGGCGTTCTGTTCCGCCCTGGCCAACGGCTGCTCGCGGCGCATGAAGTAGCCGGCGCGAACCTGGGCCTTGGCGCGCGCCAGTTCGCCCGGCGTGGCGTCGCTGGCCAGGCGCTTGAGGATGTCGGCCACCAGCCGCGCCGCCGCCGTCGCCTTGTCGCCCGCCGTTCCGGCATAGACGCCGACCAAGCCCGCATCGTCATAGGCGTCTTCATAGGCGTCGATGGCGTAGGCCAGGCCGCGGTCCTCGCGCACCTCCTGGAACAGGCGCGAGGACATGCCCCCGCCGAGGATTTCGACGAAGGCGCCCTGGGCGAAGATGTCGGGATGGTGGCGATCGACGCCGGGTAGCATCAGCACCAAATGCGCCTGCTCCAGCCGGCGCTTCTCCACCGCATGGCCGGCGGCGAAGCGGGGCGGCGTGGGCGGGGCGAGGCCGGCCCCGGGCTCCATGTCGCCGAACAGAGCCTCGGCCAGGCGCAGAAGTTCGTCCTCGTCCACCGCCCCCGCGGCCGAGATCACCAGCCGGCCCGGGGCGTAGAGGCCCCGGTGGAAGACCGAAAGGGCGTCCCGCCGCGCGGGGGCCAGGCTTTCCACCGTGCCGAGGATCGGCCGGCCGAGGGGGTGGTCGCCGAAAGCCGCACCCAGCGCCAGTTCGAACACCTGATCGTCGGGCTGATCGGCCGCCTCGGCGATCTCCTGGGCGATGACGTCCTTTTCCCGTTCCAGCTCCGCGGCGTCGATCACGGGCCGGCGGATCAGGTCGGCGATCACCGCCATGCCGAGCGGCAGCCCGCCCTTCAGGCAACGCACCTGGAAGCTGGTTCGCTCCTGGCCGGTGGCGGCGTTGAGCTGGCCGCCCTCGGCCTCGATCACCTCGACGATATCGCGGGACGACCGCTGGCCGGCGCCCTTGAATACCATGTGCTCCAGCATGTGGGCCCAGCCGGCGGTCGCCGCGGTTTCCCACCGGGCGCCGCCCTTGATCACCACCGACAGGGCCAGGCTCTCCAGTCCCGGCATGGGATCGGCGACCAGGCGCACGCCGTTGGCCAGGGTGTGGATGCGCGGCGTGCTCAACGCGCCGCCCGGATGAAGGCCTTCACCGCGGCCACATCGGCGGGCAGGTGGGCGATGCGCTCGGGGCGGCCGAACAGGTCGCCGACGCGGGCGGGCAAGGCCGGACGCCGGCCCGTGGCGGCCTCCACCGCCTCGGGGAACTTGGCCGGGTGGGCGGTGGCCAGAACGACGGTCGGCCGGGGCCGTCCCGCGGCCGCGTGGAGCGCCACGGCGGTGTGGGGGTCGATCAGTTCGCCCGTCGCCTCATAGGTGCGCGCCATGGTCGCCGCGGTCTCGGCTTCACTTGTCGCGCGGGCATCGAACAGGGCTGCGATCGCCGCGTGGGTGTAGCGCGGCAAATCGAGCGCCCCCGTGGCGGCGAACCCCTCGAAAGCCCGCCGGGTCGGGGCCGCGTCGCGTCCCCCGGCCTCGAAATAGAGCCGCTCGAAGTTGGAGGCGACCTGAATATCCATGGCCGGCGACTGGGTGGCGATCACCCCGCCTTCCCTGGAGTAGCGGCCGGTGGCGATGGCGCGGGCCATAATGTCATTGGCATTGGTGGCCACGCTGAGTCGGCCCATGGGCAGACCCATCCGGTGCGCCACATAGCCGGCAAAAGCATCGCCGAAATTGCCGGTGGGCACGACGAAGTTGACAAGGCGATCCGGCGCGCCGAGCGCGGCGGCGGCGGTGAGGTAATAGACGCTCTGCGCCACGATCCGCGCCCAGTTGATCGAGTTGACGCCCGACAGGTCCACCTCGCGGGCGAAGGCGCGGTCGGCGAACAGGGCCTTCACTACGGCCTGGCAGTCGTCGAAGGCGCCCTCGACGGCGACGCAGCGCACGTTGGCCTCGGGCTCGGTGGTCATGAAGCGGCGCTGGACCTCGCTGATCCGCCCGTGTGGAAACAACACGACGAGGTCGATGTGGGGCGAGCCCCTGAACGCCTCCACCGCCGCCCCGCCCGTGTCGCCCGAGGTGGCGCAGACGATGGTCAGCCTGCGGCCCCGCTGGGCGAGGGCGCGGTCGTAGAGACGCGCCAGCAACTGCATGGCGACATCCTTGAACGCCAGCGTCGGGCCGTGAAACAGCTCCAGCAGCCACAGATCGGAGCCGAGTCGGCGAAGCGGCGCCACGTCTTCGTGGGCGAAGCCGGCGTAAGCGGCCCCGGCCAGTTCGAGCGCTTCCGCATCGCCAAGCGCCTCGCCCGCGAACCGTTGCAGGATTGCGGCGGCCACGTCCGCATAGGGCCGGCCGGCGAAGGCGGCGATATCGGCGTTAGCCAATCGTGGCCAGGCCTCAGGCATGTAGAGGCCGCCGTCCGGCGCCAGGCCCGCCAGCAGGGCCTCCAGGAAATCGACCGGCGGCGCGCCGCCTCGGGTTGAAATATAGCGCATCGCTCAAGCCGCCTTTCGGCGACGCCGCATCAGCGCGGCCACATAGACGGCGACCAGGGCCGCGGCCAGGCCGAACCAGGTGAGCGCGTAGCCGAGGTGGTTGTTGGGGATGTCGTTCGGCGCGGGCAGCGGCTTGATGATCGGCGAGGCGGCGGGGCGCTCCAGCATCACGAACACCGGCGCGGCCCCCGGCGCGCCCAGCCAAGCCGCAACGCCCCGGGCGTCGCGCCAGCCGAATTCGCCGGGCGCGGCGCTGGGGGTCGCCATGAGCGGCGCGTGTTTGGGCGCCGTGCGCAACACCCCGGTGATCTCCGCCGGCGCCGCCAGGGCGGTATCGGTGGTCCGCGCCGCGTCAGGCTCCAGGCCGAGGTCGAGGAGGGCGGCGGGATAGGGGCCACCCTTCAAGCGGCACAGCACGATGGGTCGCCAGCCGGGACCCGTGTCAGTCACCGTATAGATTCGCGCGGCGGGCGCCGGGGGCGCAGGCTCGCAGGTCGCCGCCACCCGCACGAAGTCGACATCGCGGCCCGCCTGAAGGTGGTTCAGCACCACGCCGAGGGGCTCCGCCGGGGCGTATTGGAGGGCGGCGATACGGCTGAGCATCTGGGTCTTCCACGCCAGACGCTCTATCTGCCAGGCGCCGAGGCCGCACAGGATCGCCACCCCGACAAGCACCAGCAGCAGGCTCAGGATCGAAAATCCGCCGCGGGGTGTGCGCTTATCCAACGCCCGCCTCGCTAGCCTTGTTATGGAATTGAGGCGCGATCAGCAGGCTTTTCGCGGGCTGGCGCCGGGCGCGACGCGACAGCCGGCGAGCGCTCTGCGCGCCCAGCATCGAGGGCGCGGCCGGATACACCGCCGCCTCAGTGAAGTTTCGGCAGGGTGACGTAGATGAAGGCGAACAGGAACAGCCACACCACATCGACGAAGTGCCAGTACCAGGCGGCGGCCTCAAAGCCGAAATGCTTCTTCGGCGTCATCTGTCCCGCCAGCACCCGCGCCAGGCAGACGATAAGGAAGATAGTGCCGATCAGCACATGAAAGCCGTGGAAGCCCGTAGCCATGAAGAAGGACGAGCCATAGAGCCCCGCCCCCTGGCTTTCGGTGTTAAAGAACAGCTTTTCGATGATGATCTCGCGGTACTCATAGGCCTGGACGCAGGTGAAGGAGATACCGAGCAGCACGGTCAGGATCAGGCCGTTGCGCGCGCCCTTGCGATCGCCGTGCTGCAACGCGTGGTGCGCCCAGGTGACCGTGGTGCCGGAGGTGAGCAGGATCAAGGTGTTGATCAGCGGGAAATGCCAGGGGTCCAGCACCTCCACGCCCTTGGGCGGCCACTGCATCCAGGCCTGACGGACCTCGTCGATGGCGGAAAAGGTGCGGACGTGATGGAACAGGGCCATCTCGAAGAAGACCCAGAACCAGGCGACGAAGAACATCACCTCCGAGGCGATGAACAGGATCATGCCGTAGCGCAGGCCGATGGAGACCACGGGGGTGTGGTCGCCCTCGCGGCTTTCGGTGATCACGTCGGACCACCAGCAGAACATGGTGAGCAGGATGCCGAACAGACCGACGGCGGACACCCACCAGGCGCCCTTGGGCAGGCCGAACGCCCCCTTGACCCAAACCACGATGCCGGCGGTGAAGATCATCGCCGCCAGCGAGCCGATCAGCGGCCAGGGGCTGGGCTTGACCAGGTGATAATCGTGATGGACGCCGTCGTGGGTGGTCATGGCCGGACTTGTCGAACCCCTGAAGCCTTGGATCGCTCAGCGCCTGCTATAGCCTCGCGTTCCGGCGAAAGCCAAGCGTGAATAGCGCCAAAATCGCTACGGGGCGGGCCGGCGCCTCAGCGCGACAGCCGGCGGCAGAGTTCGTCCAGCTGCTCCAGCGTCTGGTAGCGGATGGTGAGCTGGCCGCGGCCATCGCGATCCTCGATCTCCACCGCCATGCCGGTGGCGTCCGACAGGTCCATCTCCAGCGCACGCGTGTCGGCATCCTTGCCGCGGCCGGTCTCGCCGGCCAGGATCGGCCGGTGGCCGATCGACCGCTTGCCGCCCCCGCGGGCCAGCGCCTCGGCCTGGCGGACGGTCAAACCTTCATGGACGATCCGCTCCGCCAGCTTTTCGGCGTTGGGCGCGGTGGCGATGGCGCGGGCGTGCCCCGCCGACATGCGTCCTTCCACCAGGAACTGGCGCACATTGTCGGGCAGGGCGAGCAGGCGCAGCATGTTGGCCACGTGGCTGCGGCTCTTGCCCACCGTCTCGGCCACCCGTTCCTGGGTGCGGCCGAACTGATCGATCAGGGACCGATAGCCCATGGCTTCTTCCAGCGGGTTCAGGTCGGCGCGCTGGACGTTCTCGATAATGCCGATTTCAAGCACGTCCAGATCGCTGAGGTCCTCGCGCACGACGACGGGCAGGACGCGAAGGTTCGCCCGCTGCGCCGCCCGCCAGCGCCGTTCCCCTGCCACGATCTGGTATTCGCCGGGCGCGCCTGGGGCGGGGCGCACCAGCAGGGGTTGAAGCACACCCTTCTCCCGCACCGAATGGGCCAGCTCCTCAAGCTCGGCCTCGGCGAAGTGGCGGCGCGGCTGGTGGGGATTGCGGCGGAGCAGTTCGATGGCCAGTTCCCTTGGCGGCCCGACGTCTCGATCCATCGTTTCAGCGACGGGCGCATCCGTTTCGCCCAGCAGGGCCGACAGCCCCCGTCCCAAACCCCGGCGTCCCTGCTCAGCCACGCATCGACTCCTTTACGCCGCCGCCGCGGCGCGGCGCACTCGCTCGCGCACGACGACCTCGCGGGCGAGCCGCAGATAGGCCTGGCTGCCGGCGCATTTCAGATCGTAGATCAAGGCGGGCTTGCCGAAGGACGGCGCTTCCGAGACCCTGACATTCCGGGGTATCACCGCGTCATACACCTTGTCGCCGAAGTGGCTGCGAACATCGCGCGCCACCTGATCGGACAACGAGTTGCGGCGGTCGTACATGGTCAGCACTACCCCCTGGATTTCGAGCTCGGGATTGAGGCTGCCGCGGACGAGTTCGACCGTGCGCATCAACTGGGTCAGACCCTCCAGAGCAAAGAACTCGCATTGAAGCGGAACCAGCACGGCGTCGGCCGTCGTCATGGCGTTCACCGTCAAGAGGTTCAGCGACGGGGGGCAGTCAATCAGGATGTACGAATAAGGCTCCCCCAATGCCGCCAATCCCGCCACCGCTTCCTTCAAGCGGTAAGACCGCCGGGGATGCGCACCCAGTTCGATTTCGACGCCCGAAAGATCGGCATCCGACGGTGCAAGGTCCAGACCGGGTACGTCCGTCTGCACAATTGCGTCGGCGAGCGGCGAATCGCCGACCAGAACGTCGTACAAGGTGGTCTTGCGCCGGGCCCGCGGGACGCCCAACCCCGTGGAAGCGTTGCCCTGCGGATCGCAGTCGAGGATCAGCACCCGCTCACCCACCGCCGCGAGCGCGGTGCCGAGATTGATCGCCGTGGTCGTCTTGCCGACGCCGCCCTTCTGGTTTGCGACGGCCAGAATGCGTAACGGCGTTTTCGGGGTCGGGCTATCCGGCACGGTGGAGCCTCTCGATGCGCAGAATCCGGCCGGAGGGGTCGCTTCGGCTGGCGTGGCGTTCCACGTGGAAGTCCCACATCTGCCGCGCGTCGGTCAATTCCTGTTCCGCGTTTTGCCCCTTCAGGAACAGCCCTATGGTCTGTTGCGGATCGCGTTCGCCGAGCAGGGGCCATGCAAAACCCAGGAGTCGCGTCAACGGGGCGCAGGCCCGCGCGGTGACGACCTCCACTCCGATGATCCGCGCCTCCTCCGCGCGGCGATTATGCACTTCCACCGGGAGATCGAGGCTCGTCGCCACCGCTTGCAGGAAAGCGCACCGCTTAGTCAAGCTCTCCACCAGATGAATCCGGACGCCTTCACTTTGTCTAAGAAAAATCGCCAGCACGATTCCGGGAAACCCCGCACCGGCGCCGAGGTCGGCCCAGACCTTGGCCTGCGGGGCTAAGGCCGCCAATTGTGCACTGTCATAGGCATGGCGCAGCCAGAAGGCGTCCATGGCCGACGGGCCCACCAGATTCATCCTGGTGTTCCACGTGGCGATCAGATCGCGATAGGCCTCAAGGTCGGCGACCACCGCCTCGCTCGCGCCTGTCGCCGCCGCAAACTCCTCGGCGCCGAAGGCGTGAGCGTCAGGCATCCATCAGGCGGCGCGAGGGCGCCGGACGTGCGCGAGCAAGGCCGTCAGGGCGCCGGGCGTCACGCCCTCGATCCGGCTGGCCTGTCCCAGCGTCAGCGGGCGGATTGCGGCCAGTTTTTCGCGGCACTCGGCGGACAGGCCGCCGATACCGGCGTAGTCGAGGTCGGCGGGCAGGGACAAGGCCTCATCGCGCTGAAACGCGGCGACGTCGGCGGCCTGCCGATCCAGATAGCCGGCGTACTGCGCATCGATCTCCACCTGCTCGCGCACATCCGACGGCCACTCGCCGAGCTGCGGCCAGACGGCCGCCAGGCGGTCGAAGGTGATCTCCGGATAGGCCAGCAGCTGGGACAGGGTGCGCACCTTCCCATCCTCGTTGACTTGAAACCCGTGCGCCGCGGCAGCCTTCGGCGTCAGGGTCAAAGACCGCGCGTGAGTGCGCGCGCGATCCAGGGCGGCGCTCTTGCTGTCAAACGCCTTGGCGCGCGTTGAGCCAATGAGGCCCAGCGCCATACCGCGCGGCGTCAGGCGCTGGTCGGCATTATCGGCCCGCAACGTCAGGCGAAACTCGGCGCGAGAGGTGAACATGCGATAGGGCTCGCTCACCCCGCGGGTGACCAGATCGTCGATCAGCACACCGATATAGCCTTCGTTGCGCGCGAAGACGGCGCCGTCCTGCCCGCCCGCCGCACGGGCCGCATTCACGCCGGCGACCAGCCCCTGCGCGGCGGCCTCCTCATATCCGGTGGTGCCGTTGATCTGGCCGGCGAGATACAGTCCCGGCAGCCGCTTGCTCTCGAGATGGAGGTCCAGTTCGCGCGGATCGACATAGTCGTATTCGATGGCGTAACCATAGCGCCGCACCCGCACCCGCTCCAGACCCGCGATCGTGCGGAGAAAGGCGTCTTGGGTATGCGCCGCCACCGACGTGGATATCCCATTCGGATAGACGAGTTCACCGCCCGCGGTGCCCGGCAAACCCTCGGGCTCGAGAAAGACCTGGTGTTCGGTCTTGTCGGCAAACCGCACCACCTTGTCTTCAATGGACGGGCAATAGCGCGGGCCGCGGCCCGTCGCCCGCCCGCCATAAACGGCGGACTCGCCGATGTGGTCACCGATGATCCGGTGGGTCTGGGCGTTGGTCCATGTGATGCCGCAGGCGATCTGGGGCGTGGCGATCGCTCGATTCAGGAAGGAGAACGGGGCCGGGCGTTCATCGGCGGGTTGCAGTTGGACCCGATCCCAATCGATGCTGTCCGCCTCCAACCGCGCCGGCGTACCCGTCTTCAGCCGCCCCATGGAAAAGCCGAGGCCATACAACCGATCGGCTAGCCCGATGGCCGGCTGGTCGCCCTCCCGCCCGGCCGGCGTACGATCGTCGCCGCGATGAATGACGCCCTTGAGGAAGGTGCCGGTGGTCAGCACCACCGCCCCGGCTCGATACTCGCCTCCAAGCGCATCGACGACGCCGACAACGCGGCCGTCTGCAACGAGGAGGTCTTCCACCGCGGCGGCCAGAAGGGAGAGGTTCGGCGTCGATGCAAGTTCGGCCTGCATCGCGTCCCTGTAGAGCGCGCGATCGATCTGGCTGCGCGGTCCGCGGACCGCCGGCCCCTTCGACCGGTTCAACATGCGGAACTGGATGCCGGCTCGGTCGGCCAATCGGCCCATGACGCCGTCGAGCGCATCGATTTCGCGGACAAGGTGGCCCTTGCCGAGGCCGCCGATGGCCGGGTTGCACGACATGACCCCAAGGGCGTCGAGGCGATGAGTCAGCAGCAAGGTCCGGGCGCCCAGGCGCGCCGAGGCCGAGGCCGCTTCGCAGCCGGCGTGCCCCCCTCCGACGATGATGACATCCCACGTCCGGGACATGCGCCACTCCAAATAGGGGCGCTATCTAGGACGGAGGTCATCGATCCGCCAGATGTTTCACGTGGAACGCGCCAACACCGCCCTATTTGCCGACACAGAAGCGGGCGAAGATTTCGCCCAGCACCGCTTCGGTATCGACGACCCCGGACAATTCCTCCAAGGCGCGACCCGCCAGACGCACGTCTTCAGCCACCAGCTCCGGATCGCCCCAACCTTGGGATAAGGCTCGCCGAAGATGGCTGGCGGCCTCATTGAGCAGACGCCGATGACGCAGTCGGGTGGCGATTGGCGGCTGACCGCCGCCCAATTCGTGCACGACGCGCCGTTCCAGCGCAACGCGCAGATGCTCGATACCTTCGGTTCCTCTCAGCGCCACGCACTCCGTCCCCTCTAGGCCCCAGTCATCCGCGTGAGATCGAACTGCGCCGACGCTGTCGCCCGCGCACAGGTCGGCCTTGTTCAAAGCCAGAATGTCGCCTTGACGAATGAGGTCGCACCCCTCGCGCCACTGAGCGCCGTTGGCCGAGGCATCCACGACCCAAAGCCTGAGGTCAGCGCTTTCCGCCCAGGCTCTGGCTCGGCGAACGCCTTCCTTCTCAACCGGCTCTTCGGCGTCGCGGATACCTGCCGTGTCGGCAAACAGCACCTGGTAACCTCGAAGTTCCAGCGGCTGCTCGATCACGTCCCGGGTGGTCCCGGCGATTTCAGTGACGATTGCCGCCTCGCGGCCCAAGAGCGCATTCAGCAAGGATGACTTCCCCGCGTTCGGCGCCCCCACCAGAGCGATGCGATAACCCCGCCGGATTTTCTCCCCCCTGAGATCGCCCCCGGCCTCGGCGACTTCGCCGAGCAAGCGTTGTAACGGCGCGCAAGCCCGTGCCGAAACCTCGCCGGGTATGCCCTCGTCGGGAAAATCGACGGCCGCCTCCAGGCTGGCCAGAGCGTCGACAAGATCGCGCCGCCAGCCCTCGGCGACGCGGGCTGTGACGCCGTGCAGCTGGGCGAGCGCCTGCCGGCGCTGTGTCGCCGATTCTGCATCAACGAGGTCGGCGATGCCCTCAGCCGCCGTCAGATCGATCCGGCCGTGTTCAAACGCTCGACGCGTGAACTCCCCGGGATCGGCCGGCCTCAGGCCGAAGTCCGACAAGGCGGACATCACGCCCTCGGTCACCGCCCGGCCACCATGGATGTGGAGTTCCACCACGTCTTCTCCGGTGAAACTGGCGGGACCTGGCATCCACAACACGAGCGCCTCATCGAGTGTTTCACGTGAAACAGGCTCAGCGAGCCGGCGCACGCTCGCCATCCTTGGCGGTGGAAGGGCGCCAGAAAGCGCTTTTAGCGCGGCGCCTGCCTGCGACCCTGAAAGACGGACGACAGCGATGGCTGCACGCCCTGGGGCGGTCGCGAGCGCAAAAATGGTGTCCAAGCGCCTATTCCGACCTTCCGCCGCCCAGGCCAGCGGAGGCTGTCATCAATTTGCGAAACTGTTCGGTCGCCTGTCCGCCCAGAGCCAACCAGGCTTTCATCATCTCGTCGGGCTGGAGCAAGGTGATGTTCTGATCCATCCGGCGCTTCATCTCGTCGACCAGATGTGCATTGAGGCCGGTCACGTCGGGAAGGCCGAGAAAGGTACGCGCCTCCTCCGGTGTGCAATCCACTTCGATCTTGAGCTTCACAGCCGTCTCCAATCCATACGCGCGCCCTGCGCCCCGACTTAGGATGAACCTTCAACCCGTGGAACGGGTAGTAGTTAACCGCATCTATGACAATCACGCCGAGGCTAGCCTCAGGCGCACGTTGAGGAGGATAGCGTCATGAAATCGATCCGGATTAACCAGGTCGGCGGGGCCGAGGTGCTTGAGCTCGTCGATACTCCGACGCCCGTCCCGGGCCCCGGCCAGGCGCTGGTCCGGCACGAGGCCATCGGGTTGAACTTCATCGATATCTATTTCCGCACGGGACTCTATCCCATGACCTTGCCCTATACGCCGGGTAGCGAAGCGGCAGGCGTGGTGGACTCGGTGGGCACGGGCGTGAGCCGGGTGAAACCGGGTGATCGGGTAGCCTATGCACAAGGGATCGGCGCCTATGCCGAGACCAGCGTCGTCGCCGCGGACCGCCTGGTCCAGATTCCGAGCAGCGTTTCTTCCCAGACCGCGGCAGCGGCATTGCTGAAGGGAATGACCGCGGAGTTCCTGGCCGGACGAATCTGCCCCTGGCTCGCGGCCGGCGATACCGTCCTGGTCCACGCCGCCGCGGGCGGCGTCGGCGGCATTCTCACCCAGTGGCTGAAGCATCGGGGCCTGCAGGTGATCGCCACCGCCGGCGGCGAAAAAAAGACGGCCGTCGCCTCACGCCACGGCGCCGACCACGTCATCGACTATGATCGTGATGACGTGGCGAAGCGGGTCCGGGAGATCACCGGTGGTTCCGGCGTTCGAGTGGCCTACGACTCGGTAGGCAGGGCGACGTTCGAGGCCAGCCTGGCCAGTCTTGGAAAGCGCGGGATGATGGTCTCATTCGGGAACGCGTCGGGCGCGCCGCCGGCGATTGAGCCCGCTCGTCTGTCACGCCTGGGGTCGCTCTACCTGACCCGGCCCACCCTGTTCGACTATGTGACGACCACCGAGGCGTTGGACGCCTCAGCCGCACGGTTGTTCGAGTTGATCGGCGCCGGTGTGATCAAGGTCGATATCGGTCAGACCTGGCCGCTGGCGGAGGCACGCAAGGCGCATGAGGCGCTGGAGAGCCGCGCCACCAGCGGCGCATCGCTTCTGATCCCATAACCGAGATCACGCGACGGCGTAGGCCTCGCCCAGATAGACGCGGCGAACCTCGGGGTCGTTCAACACCGCCTGCGGCGTCCCCTCGAACAGCACTTCGCCGGCGGAGATGATCGAGGCGCGGTCGCAGATATCCAGCGTCTCGCGCACGTTGTGGTCGGTGATCAGCACGCCGATGCCTTGGCCCTTCAGATAGGTGATCACGTCCTTGATGTCGGCGATGGCCAAAGGATCAATGCCGGCGAACGGTTCGTCGAGCAGCATGAAGGCCGGATCGGACGCCAGGGCGCGGGCGATCTCTACCCGCCGCCGTTCTCCGCCGGAAAGCGCCGTCGCGCGCGCATCCTTAAGATGGCCGATATGAAGCTCGCTCAACAGTTGCTCCACCCGCGCCTTGGCCGCCGAGGACTTGCGCTCGTTCAGTTCGACCACGGCCATGACGTTCTGCGACACGGTCATCCCGCGGAAAATCGACGCCTCCTGCGGCAGATAGCCGATGCCGAGGCGCGCACGCTGATACATGGGCTGCGCGGTGATATCCTCGCCGTCGAGATAGATCTTGCCGTAGTCGGCCGGGACAAGACCGGTGACCATGTAGAAGCAGGTGGTCTTGCCCGCGCCGTTGGGACCCAGCAGGCCGACCACCTCGCCCCGCGCCAGGCGCAGGCTTACGGAACGCACCACCGCGCGGCCGCGGAACGACTTGCCGATGGTATCGACGAAAAGCCCCTGCGGGATCTCGCCGGAGCGAAGGGATGCGAATTCGCTCACGGACGGCCGGCGGGCTTCTGCGGTTGGGCGGGCGCCGCACCCGGCGCCTGGGTGGTGTTGTTCTGGGGATAGAGCACGGCGCGCACGCGCTGGCGGCCGCCGCCGGTGTGGGCGTTTGAGGTCAGTGTCGAGTGGCCGGTCTTCTGGTTGATCACCGCCTTGTCACCCGTGGCGACGTTCTTGTCCTGAACCATCACCACATCGCCGGTCAGGGTAATGGTATCGTCGGCGCCGATATAGGTGCCGTGGTCGCCCTTGGCCTTCTGGGTCGGCGTCATGTAATAGACCGGGCCGTCGGCCTCGACCCTCTCGATATGGCCGATGTCCGAGGCGGCGTCGCCGGCGGCGGGCTTGGGGCCATTGGGCTCGCGCGCGCTGTAGAACACCGTCAGGCGCGGGGTGCGGAGCCGGCTTGTGCCCTGAATGACCTCCACATTGCCGTACCAGACCGCTCGGCGCTCCTCACGGAACTGCTCGGAGTTGTCGGACGAGATGTCGATCGGCTCGTTGGAATTGGAGAACAGGGGCGTGGCGGCCTCGGCCGGCTTGGGCGGCGTCGGCGCAGCGCTCGTGGCCGCGGGGAGCGCGGCCGTCAGGCTCAAGGCGGCGATCAGGGCGACGCGTCGCATTGCAGCTTCATCCTTCGGTGCTGTCAGAGTCATTTCTGTAGGCTTTGGCGCACAAGATGGGTATGCACGCCGCCCGTCAACACGACGTGGCCCACCTTGTCGTCGATCACGTAGGATGAACCGCTGGTCTGGCCAAGGGGGCTGGAGGCGGTCACGCTGTCATGACCTTCGATCCGGTTATTGGCGGTATCCACTCGCGCGGTGGGGCTGGTGAAATGCTCGTTCTTCTCGGTATCCGCCACGACGTTGCCGGCCAGGTTCATGACCTTGGTCTGTTCGTCATAGAGACCATTCAGCGAGGATACGTGAACGATGCCGTGGGCGACGGTGTCCATTACCAGTCGCGGGGCCGACAGGGTCGACCGCTCGGGGTGTTGCGGGTCGCGCACGGCGGATTGGGCGGTCACGGTATAGGGTCGGCCGTCCTTGCTGCGCCCATGGAACTGAGGTCCGATCATGCGGATGTCCCCCGCGTTCTGCTGGGTCGGCGTCAGATTGGCCAGGGTGCGGAGCCCCGCCCATACCCCCAGTCCAACGAGCGTCACCGCGATCAGCGCCGGCAGGGCGCCGCGCCAGAAGTGGATGACCATGGAGCGCCGGCGCAGGCCGGCGATGGCGCGCTGGGTGGCTTCCGGCCCCCGGCGCAGGCGCTGCATCGAAGCGGGGACTGTCCGCATGGTCATGGATGTCAGCTATGGGCGAAGATATCGACGTCTTCCCAGCCGGCCACATCGAGCAAGGCCCGGGCAGGCAGGAAATCGAAACAGGCCTGAGCCAGTCCGGCGCGGCCTTCGCGCATCAGCATGGTGTCGAGCCTGGCCCTGATGGCGTGCAGGTTCAGCACGTCGGAGGCGGCGTAGACCTGCTGATCGGGCGAAAGCGACGTAGCGCCCCAATCCGAACTCTGCTGGGCCTTGGAGATGTCGATGCCGACCAGTTCCTTGGTCACGTCCTTGAGGCCGTGACGGTCGGTATAGGTGCGGGCGAGCCTGGAGGCGATCTTGGTGCAATAGACGGGGCCCGTCGTAACGCCGAGGTGCAACGCAAACATGGCGATGTCGAACCGCCCAAAGTGGAAGATCTTGAGAACCTCGGGATCGGTCAGCAGGTGCTTGAGATTGGGGCAGCGATAGCCCGGGCGGTCGAGTTGCACCAGGTGAGCGTCGCCGTCGCCGGCCGAGAGCTGCACGACACAGAGCGGATCGCGCCCGATACGCAGCCCCATGGTCTCGGAATCCACCGCGACGGAGGACCCGAAGCTCAGCCCGTCCGGCAGGTCGCCCTGGTGGAGATAGTTGGTCATGCGCGCCTCTTTGAGGGAAAAGAGGTCCGCCCTCAAGCGAGAAGGGCGCGCGCGGCCATTCGCGACGCTCCGGAAAAAGAGTGGTGCCCAGGAAAGGACTCGAACCTTCACGGCCGTTAAGCCACTGGCACCTGAAGCCAGCGCGTCTACCAATTCCGCCACCTGGGCCCCGTGATACGCCCCCAAGGGCGGGGCCGGATCGCGAGAAGCGCGGACGTTTAGGGGATGCTCCCCTAGGGGTCAATGCCCCGTCGCGCGGACCGGCGGATTGGTCGACAGGTCCATCAGCAGGCGGGCCATCAGGTAGGTGCGCGGCCCGACCGTGGTGAGGTCCACATATTCCTTGTCCGAGTGGAAGCCGCCCCCCACCGGACCCAGACCATCCAGCGCCGGCGTACCCGCCGCCGCCGCCAGGGCCGACTCCGATGCGCCGCCGTTGCCGCCCGCACCGAGCGGACGGCCGAGTTCGGCATAGATCGCCTTCGCCCGCGCGGCCAAACCGTCCGTGCCGGGGTTGTTGGGCAGCGGCGGAAAGGCCGGATCGCTGGAGATACGCACAGTGGTGTCGGGCACCTCCGTTTGCATGGCCGCGGCCTTCAGCGCGCGCTCCACCTTATCAAAGTCTCCAGGTTCACGGGCGCGGACATTCACGTGCGCCTCCGCATCCTCCGGGATGATGTTGTCGCGTGAGCCGGCCTTCAGGATGGTCAGGTTGGCGGTCATGCCCTCGCCGGTGTGGGGCATGGCGTCCACCGTCTTCAGCTGGTGGATCAGTTCCACGGCTGCATTGCGTCCGTCCTGCGGTGCGACCCCTGCGTGGGCGGCGCGGCCCTTCACCTCGATATGATAGGTGGTCGAGCCCTTGCGCCAGACGGTGACGCCGTCCGGGGTCTCGCCGGGTTCGGTGTTCAGTTCCACGTCGTTCTCGCGCACCAGCCGGTCGATCAGCTTGCGCGTGCCGGGCGAGCCGCGTTCTTCCGAGCTTTCGATCAGGAAGGTGATTTTTCCATAGGCTCTGAACCCCGCGTCGTGCAGCAGTTTCAGCGCGGTGACGGCCTCCACCACACCGCCCTTCTCGTCGCCGACACCAGGGCCATGCAGCGTGGTTCCCTCGATGCGGAATGGCCATTTGGCCACCGTGCCGGGGCCGAACACCGTATCGATGTGGCCGATAATCAGGATTCGCGCCTTGCCGGTGCCGGTAAAGGTAGCGACGGTATTGTTGGCCAGCCCTGCCTGCTCCGGCAGCAGGCTTTCGACCGTCGCGCCCAGCGCCTTCAGCCGTTCGGACAGGATCGCCGCGACGCGGTTACCGCCTTCGGCGTCGCCGGTGCCGGAATCGATGTTCACCACACGCTCCCAGAGCTTCATCTGCTCGGGTCGGGCGGCCTCGACCGCCGTCCAGAGCCGGTCGTCGCGCCTGGGGCTCTTGAGCGGCGCCGCTGTGGCCTGACTGGCGGCGAGCGCCGCCGCCCCGACCAGCAGTATCGTCTTCACCGTCCGGATCATCGGCCCCTCCCCCCGCGTTGCGCACCCGTCGGCCTTCGTCTATCCGAAGGCTGCGCCCCCGGGCGCGTCATGGGCGCTCAACAGAGCGGGAATGAACAGGCGATGCAAGCGCTGACCACACCGGGTCTGGTGACCGTTTTCGGAGGTTCCGGCTTTCTCGGCCGCTACGCGGTTCGGGCGCTGGCGAAGAATGGCTGGCGCATCCGCGTGGCGCTCCGTCGCCCCCACCTGACGCCCGAGCTGCGTGTCATGGGCGACGTGGGCCAGATCGAACTCTTCCAGGCCAATGTCCGCTACAAGGCGTCGATCATCGAGGCGCTGGAGGGGGCCGACGCCGTGGTGAATCTGGTCGGTGTGCTTTACGAAACCGGCCGTCAGAGCTTTCAGGCGCTTCAGGCCGATGCGGCGCACGATATCGCCCATGCGGCCGCGACCCAGGGCATCGGACGGCTGGTGCAGGTCTCGGCGATCGGCGCCGATGCGCAAAGCGCGTCGGCCTATGCCCGCACCAAGGCGGCGGGCGAGGCCGCCGTGCGCGCCGCCCTGCCCGGCGCCACCATCCTGCGGCCTTCGGTGGTGTTCGGCGAGGAGGACCGGTTCTTCAACCGGTTCGCCGCCATGGCAGGGGTTTCGCCCGTCCTTCCACTGATCGGCGGCGGTCAAAGCCGGATGCAACCGGTCTACGCGGGCGATGTGGGGGCCGCCATCGCCCTCGCGCTGAGCTGGCCGGAGGCGGCCGGGCGGACCTATGAGCTCGGAGGTCCCAAGGCGTACACGTTCCGGCAGTTGATGGAAATCATGCTGACCGAAATCAATCGGCGGCGGGCCTTGATTCCTATACCGTTTCCCGTGGCCGGCGGCCTCGGCCGCCTCGGCGATCTGGCCGCGACGCTGGGCCTGCCGCCGCCGCTCACCACCGATCAGCTTGTCCTGCTGAAATCCGATAACGTGGTTTCCGCAGACGCCCTGAGCTTTGAGGATCTGCAAATCGCCCCCACCGCGCTTGAGGCCATTCTCCCCTCATACCTGTGGAAGTACCGGGCCGGTGGACAGTTCGCCCAACCGGCCACCGCTAACATTTAGTCCACTCCGTAGATCGAACGGGAGGAATTCATCGTTTGCCACGCGACGCATCGCGCTATCCAGCGCAATATTGTCTAGTTGGTAGACCATGAGCTGGATAAGGGTTGAATTTACCCCTACAGGCGGCGGCGGTCAGCCTTGGCGGTGGAGATGACCCGTGGCCGAGCGGATGCTGAAATTCACGACCGTTGAACGGTCCGACCCGCCCAAGCGCGGCGCCCCGGCGCGCACCGATGACTTTCGTGAAATATACGGCGAATACGCGGTTCGGCACGCGGCCGAGCAGGCGGCGCGATGCTCCCAATGCGGCATCCCGTTCTGCCAGTCTCATTGCCCCTTGCACAACAATATCCCCGACTGGCTGCGCATGACCGCCGAGGGTCGCGAGCGGGAAGCCTACGAGTTGTCCGCCGCCACCTCGACCATGCCGGAGATCTGCGGCCGCATCTGCCCGCAAGACCGGCTATGCGAAGGGTCGTGCGTGATCGAGCAGGCCGGCTTCGGCACCGTCACCATCGGGTCTGTGGAAAAGTATCTGACCGACAAGGCGTGGGCCGAGGGTTGGGTCCAGCCGCTAATTTCCGGCCGGGAAAAGGCGCAATCGGTGGGAATCGTCGGTGCGGGCCCTGCGGGATTGTCCGCGGCCGAAGCGTTGCGCGCCGAAGGCTATCTGGTCACCGTGTACGACCGGCACGACCGGCCGGGCGGGCTTCTGATCTATGGCATCCCGGGCTTCAAGCTGGAGAAGCAAGTGGTCGAGCGCCGGACCCGGCGCCTCGCCGAAGGCGGAGTGAACTTCCGCCTGAGCTGCGAGGTCGGGCGCGACCTCGCCCTGACCGACCTGCGCGCCCGCCACGATGCGGTTCTCATCGCCACCGGCGTGTACCAGCCGCGCGAGGTCAGCGTACCGGGTGGCGGCTCGGCCGGGGTGACGCCGGCCTTGCCCTACCTGGTCGCCGCCAACCGGGCCGATCTCGGTGATGCGCCCGCCCCGAATACCGCTCACCTGTCCGCCGAGGGCAAGCATGTGGTGGTGGTCGGTGGCGGCGACACCGCCATGGACTGTGTTCGGACCGCGGTGCGCCAGGGCGCCCGCTCGGTCACCTGCCTCTACCGTCGCGACCGGGCGAATATGCCGGGCTCGTTTCGCGAAGTCGCCAATGCCGAAGAAGAAGGCGTTCGGTTTGAATGGCTGGCGACGCCACGCGCCTTCGCCGGAGACGCCGCAGGTGTGTCCGGCGTTCGCGCCGTCCGGATGCGGCTCGGACCGCCCGAAGCCACCGGCCGCCGAACCCCCGAAGAGTTGACGGACGCCGATTTTGACCTTCCGGCGCAGATGGTGATCAAGGCGCTGGGCTTCGATCCGGAAGACCTGCCCTCCACCTGGGGCGCGCCGGAGCTCAAGGTGTCGCGCTGGGGCACGGTGAAGGCGGACCTCCGGACCATGATGACCTCCATGGACGGCGTGTTCGCCGCCGGCGACATCGTGCGCGGCGCCTCGCTTGTAGTGTGGGCCATCCGCGACGGCCTGGACGCCGCCGCCGCCATCAACGGCTATCTGGCCGCCAAGGCCAGGCCGCTTATCGCGGCGGAGTGACGGCTGTGAATGACACCGAGCGCTATCTCGCCAATCGTGCGCGCCTGATCGAGGGGCACGCCTACCACCCGTCGTCCGAACGCGACGCCTGCGGCACGGGCCTGGTCTGCGCCATCGACGGCAAGCCCCGCCGGGAGGTGGTGGAACTGGCTATCCGCGCGTTGAAGAATGTGTGGCACCGGGGCGCCGTCGACGCCGACGGCAAGACCGGCGACGGCGCGGGGGTGATGGTCGCCGTCCCGCAGGACTTCTTCGCCGCTCAGGTGAAGGGCGCCGGCCACGCCCTGCGGCCGGGAGCCATCGTGGTCGGCCAGATCTTCCTGCCGCGGGTGGACCTTGCGGCGCAGGAAGCCGCGCGCACCATCGTCGAGTCCGAGGTCCTGCGTTTCGGCTTTTACATCTATGGCTGGCGACAGGCGCCCGTGGTCACCGCGGTGATCGGCGACAAGGCCAACGCCACCCGACCGGAGATCGAGCAGATCATGCTGGCCCCGCCGCCCGGTCCGAACGGCCAGGAGGTGGGCGGCGAGGCGCTGGAGCGGTTGCTGTTTTTGTGCCGCAAGCGCATCGAAAAGCGCGTGGCGGCGTCGAACCTGCCGCACTTCTACATCTGCTCGTTTTCGGCCAAGTCGCTGGTCTACAAGGGCATGTTCCTGGCCGAGCATATCGACGAATTCTATCCTGACCTGAAGGATCCCCGCTTCACTTCGGCGGTGGCGATCTTCCACCAGCGCTACTCCACCAACACCTTCCCTGAATGGCGGCTGGCCCAGCCGTTCCGGATGCTGGCCCACAACGGCGAGATCAATACGCTGAAGGGCAATGTCAACTGGATGAAGAGCCACGAGATCCGCATGGCCGCCGATGCCTTCGGTGTGCACCAGGAAGACGTGAAGCCGGTGATCCAGCCCGGCAATTCCGACAGCGCCTCGCTCGACAATACCTTCGAGGTGCTGGTCCGCGCCGGTCGCAATGCGCCGATGGCCAAGGCGCTGCTAATGCCGGAGGCCTGGTCCGGCCACGCCGAGACCATGAGCGAAAGCCATCAGGCGCTCTATTCGTATTGCAATGCGGTGATGGAGCCGTGGGACGGCCCCGCCGCCGTCTGCGCCACCGATGGGCGCTGGGTCATCGCCGGCAAGGACCGCAACGGCCTGCGCCCGCTCCGCGTGGCCGCCACCACCGACGGGTTGCTCATCGCCGGCTCCGAAGCGGGGATGACCGGCGTGGACGAGGGCCGTATCGCCGCCCGACTGCACATCTCGCCGGGCCGCATGATCGCCGTCGATCTGGAGGCCGGCAAGCTTTATGACGAGACCGCGATCGTCGATCGCCTGGCCGAGGCTCATCCCTATACGGCCTGGCTCGGCAACATGGTCGATCTCGAAGCGGAAATGGGGCCCGGCCCGGAGCCTCGCAAATACGCCCGCGAGGACCTCACCCGCCGCCAACTCGCCGCCGGGCTCACGCTGGAGCAACTCGAACTGATCCTGGCCCCCATGGTGGAGGACGGCAAGGAGGCCCTCGGCTCCATGGGCGACGACACGCCGCTGGCGGTGTTGTCCGACCATTATCGTCCGCTCGGCCACTTCTTCCGCCAGAACTTCTCCCAAGTCACCAATCCGCCCATCGACGCGTTGCGCGAAGCCGGGGTGATGAGTCTGAAGACCCGGTTCAAGAACCTCGGCAATATCCTGGCCCAGAACGAGGCGCAGACCGACGTCTATGTGCTGCAATCCCCGGTGCTGACCACCGGCATGTACGAACGGATACTCACCTTTATCGGTGAGAAGTCGGTCCGGATCATCGACTGCACCATGCCCATCCCCGCCGCCGAGGCCCGGCCGGGCGATGCGCTCCGCGCCGCCATGGAGCGTATCCGCAGCGAGGCGGAGGACGCCGCTCTGTCCGGCCTCAGCCAGATCGTGCTGACCGACGCGCACTCGGGGCCTGAGCGGGTGGCGCTGCCCATGGTGCTGGCCACCGGCGGCGTGCATTCGCACCTCGTCTCCAAGGGTTTGCGCTCCTACGTTTCGATCATCGTCCGCTCGGCAGAGGCCATGGACACCCATGCCTTCGCCGTCCTGGTCGGTGTCGGAGCCACGGCGGTGAACGCCTATCTGGCTCAGGAAAGCCTGCAGGATCGGCTGGAGCGGGGACTGTGCGGCGCGCTCACCCTCCGCGACGTCTGCCTCAACTATAAGGGCGCCATCGAGGCTGGGCTGCTCAAGATCATCTCCAAGATGGGGATCAGCGTCATCTCCTCCTACCGCGGCGGCTACAACTTCGAGGCCGTCGGCCTCAGCCGCGCCCTGGTCGCGGAGTTCTTTCCCGGTATGCCCTCCCGCATCTCCGGCATCGGTCTGGGCGGGCTGGAGACCAAGGCGGTGGCCGCCCATCGCCGCGCCTGGGACGCCGGCGTGGTCACCCTGCCGGTGGGCGGCTTCTACAAGGCGCGCCGTTCGGGCGAGGCGCACGCCTTCGAGGCCCGCCTGGTGCATACGCTGCAGGCGGCCTGCGATCGGGGCGACTACCAGACCTTCAAGGCCTATTCGCGCGCGCTCCGCGCCCTGCCGCCGATCCAGCTTCGCGACCTGCTCGACTACCGCTCCGACCGCGAGGCCGTGTCGCTCGATGAGGTCGAGAGCGTCAACGCGATCCGCAAGCGTTTGGTCACGCCGGGCATGTCGCTGGGCGCGCTCGGGCCGGAGGCGCACGGCGCCTTGAACATCGCCATGAACCGGATCGGGGCCAAGTCGGTGTCCGGCGAGGGAGGCGAGGATCGCGTGCGCTATACGCCGCTGCCGAACGGCGACAACGCCAATTCCGCGGTGAAGCAGGTGGCGTCCGGCCGCTTCGGCGTCACCGCCGAATATCTGAACCAGTGCCGCGAGATCGAGATCAAGGTGGCCCAGGGCGCCAAGCCGGGCGAGGGCGGCCAGCTGCCCGGCTTCAAGGTCACCGAGATGATCGCGCGCCTGCGCCATGCCACCCCGGGCGTGACGCTGATCTCACCCCCGCCGCATCACGACATCTACTCGATCGAGGATCTGGCGCAGCTGATCTATGACCTGAAGCAGATCAACCCGATCGCGCGGGTATGCGTGAAGCTGGTCTCCATGACCGGCATCGGCGCCATCGCCGCGGGGGTGGCCAAGGCCAAGGCCGACGTGATCCTGATCTCCGGCAATGTCGGCGGAACGGGCGCCAGTCCTCAGACCTCGATCAAGTATGCCGGCGCGCCCTTCGAGATGGGCCTGTCGGAAGCCCATCAGGTGCTGACCCTGAACAACCTGCGCCATCGCGTTGTGCTGCGCGCCGACGGCGGGATGCGCACCGGCCGCGACATCGTCATCGCCGCCATGCTGGGGGCGGAGGAGTTCGGCATCGGCACCGCCAGCCTGATCGCCATGGGCTGCATCATGGTGCGCCAATGTCACTCCAACACCTGTCCCGTGGGCGTTTGCACCCAGGACGAAAGGCTGCGCGCGACGTTCACCGGCACACCGGACAAGGTGGTGAACCTGTTCACCCATATCGCGGAGGAGGTGCGCGAAATCCTGGCCGGGCTCGGCTTCACCAACATCCTCGACATCGTCGGCCGCACCGACCTGCTGGCCCAGGTGTCGCGCGGCGGCGAGCATCTCGACGACCTCGATCTGAACCCGCTGCTGGTCCGCGCCGACCCTGGACCCCATACCTCCTATTGCTCGATCCAGGGCCGCAACGAGGTGCCCGATACGCTGGACGCCGATATCGTCCGCGACGCCGGGCCGTTCCTGGAGCGCGGCGAGAAGATGCAGCTCACCTACACCGTCAGGAACACCCAGCGCGCCATCGGCACGCGGGTCTCCAGCCATATCGTACGCAAATGGGGGCCCGACGGTCTGCAGGATGGCCATCTGACCGTCCAGCTGCGAGGTTCCGCCGGCCAGTCCCTGGGCGCCTTCGCGGTGAAGGGCCTGCGGATCGAACTGGTGGGCGAGGCCAACGACTATTGCGCCAAGGGTCTGTCGGGCGCCACCCTCGCCATCCGGCCGGGGGGTGGCCATAAGGGCGCCCACGCCAACGCCCTGATCGGCAACACCATCCTCTACGGCGCCACCTCCGGCGCCCTGTTCGCCGCCGGGGAGGCGGGCGAGCGCTTCGCCGTCCGCAATTCGGGGGCGACCGCCGTGGTGGAGGGGTGCGGCGCGAACGGCTGCGAGTATATGACCGGCGGGTCGGTCGTCATCCTGGGCGCCGTCGGCAAGAACTTCGCCGCCGGCATGACGGGCGGGATGGCCTTCGTGCTGGATACCGATGGCGCGTTCGAGCGCAACGTGAACCCGGACAGCGTGGTCCTGACCCGTCTCGCCTCCGCCCACTGGGAAGCGGTGCTGAAGAGCCTGATCGAGCGTCACCGCGCCGAGACCGGCTCGCCCCTGGCCGAAGACCTGTTGCACGAATGGGACGTGGCCCGCCGCCGCTTCTGGCAGGTCTGTCCAAAGGAGATGATCACCCGCCTGGAACCCCCGCTTGAGGATACGGTTGCTACCGAAGCAGCGGGATGACAGGCTGTATCAAAGCTGGATGAGCATTACAGCCGCGGCCATGGACAAGGTCGACGAACTGTAGCGCCTCTACAGCGTCTCCTCCCCGAACGGACCGTGGGGTTCGGCGAAGCCTTCCGGATCGGGGTGGATCAGGACGTCGGCGGACGGGAAGGTCGCGGCCAGCCGGGCCTCCATCGCTTCCACCACCGCGTGCGCCTGGCGCAGCGTCTGATCCGGATCGAGGTCCACGTGCATCTGGATGTGGATGCGTGCGCCCACGGCGCGGGTGCGCAGCTCGTGCACCCCGCGCACCGCCGGGTCGCTCAGCACGCACTCCACGATCTTCTGCCGTTCCGCCGCATCCAGCTCCTTGTCCATCAGATGATCGGCCGACTCGCGCAGCACGCCGAAGGCGCCCCACACCAGCCAGGCCATGACGAACAGGCCCGCCGCCGCGTCGAACCGCGGGTCGCGCAGCAGCATCGTGGCGCCGATGCCGATCAGGGCCGCGATATTGGAGGCGATGTCCGACGCGTAGTGGGCCCGGTCGCCCGAGATCGCCACGGAGGTGGTGGCGCGCAGCACCCGGTTCTGCAGCATCACCAGGCCCATGGTCAGCGCGGTCGAGACGATCATGATGGCCCCGGCCTGCCACTCCGCCCCGATCGGCCTTGGCCAGATCATGCGCTCGATGGCTTCCTTGCCGATCAGGGCGGCCGAGGCGAAGATCAGCGCCGCCTGCATCAGCGAGGCGAAGGCTTCCGCCTTGCCGTGGCCGAAGCGATGATCCTCGTCCGGCGGGGCGGCGGCCACGCGCACCGCGATGAAGGTGGCCATCGCCGCCACCACATCCAGCGCCGAGTCCGCCAGAGAGGCCAGCAGGGCGGTCGAGCCGCCCAGCCGCCAGCCCACCAGCTTCAGCGCCGTCAGGAACAGCGACATGGCCACCGAAAGCACGGTGATCCGCGCGGTCAGCCGGGCGTGTTCGGCTTCGCTGGCGCGCGCCGGCGGAGCGGAACCGGGCGGAGTCATTCCGCGGCGATCACCCGCGCCGCCTCGCCCGTGACGGCCTGTCCCTGGGCGTGCATACCGAGATCGGCCAGCAGGGCGCGGTCCTTGTCCTCCCCCGGCAGGGGCGTGGTGAGCAACTTCGCGCCGATAAAGATGGAGTTGGCCCCGGCCATCAGGCACAGGGCCTGCAGTTCGCGGCTCATGCCCTCGCGTCCCGCGGCCAACCTGACCACCGAGCGGGGGCAGAGGATACGCGCCACCGCCACCGTGCGCACGAACTCCAGACCGTCCAGCGGCGGACTGTCGCCGAGAGGGGTGCCGGCAATGGGCACCAGCGCGTTGATCGGCAGGCTTTCCGGGTGGGCCGGCAGGGTGGCCAGGGTGTGCAACAGCCCGGCGCGATGAGCGCGGGTCTCGCCCATGCCGACGATGCCGCCGCAGCATACGCTCATCCCCGCCGCCCGCACATGCTGCAGCGTGTCCAGCCGCTCCTCATAGGTACGGGTGGAGACGATCCGGCTGTAATCCTCCGGCGCCGTATCGAGATTGTGGTTGTAGTAGTCCAGTCCGGCGGCCTTCAGCTGCGCCGCCTGATCCGGCGTCAGCATTCCGAGCGTGGCGCAGGTCTCCAGCCCCAGCGCCTTCACCCCCGCGATCATGCGGGCCAGCTCCGGCAGGTCGCGATCCTTCAGCTCGCGCCAGGCGGCGCCCATGCAGAAGCGCTCGGCGCCGTGCGCCTTGGCGCGCCTCGCGTCGACGATGACCGCGTCGGCGGCCATCAGCCTCGACGCCTTCAGCCCGGTCTTGAAATGGGACGACTGGCTGCAATAGCCGCAGTCTTCGGCGCAGCCGCCGGTCTTCACCGACAGCAGCTGGGAGAGCTGCACCGCGGTGGGGTCGAAGCCGGCGCGATGCACCGCCATGGCCTGGAAGATCAGCTCCGGCAGCGGCAGGTCGAACAGCGCCTCCACCTCCGCGCGGGTCCAGTCATGCCGGAGTTCTGGGTGGTCCGGGGCGGCGGTATTCAGCATGGGCGCAGGTCTAGCATCGGCCCGACGACGAGGCCAGTACGCCGCATGACGAAGCGACCGTTTGCCGTTCACCCCTTGTAAACCTTGGCTTTGCGCTTCTTTAAGCACTCCGCGCGCATGGTCCGCTTCCAACCCCCGGCGAGCTTCGTTCCACATGCGTTCTGGTCCAACCGCCGTTTCCGCCACCTGCGCCGCGCGCAAGGCCAAGCTTGGTCTGAGCCTGGGCGGTTTCGGGATCCAGAACGGGTTTGGCGTCCAGAGCGGCAAGGGCCTTCGCGCGGAACTGGCCCGGCGCGCCGCCGGCGAGGCGGTGGCGGTGGCGGCGCGCTCAGGCGTGACCCTGTTCGACACGGTCGAGGGCGACGAAGCGGCGATGCGCGATGCGGGCGAAGGCCGCTTGCTGCTGCAGCTGAGATCGGCGGACCTCGGCGCGGGGCGCCTCGAGGGACGCCTCGGTCAGGCGCGCGGTCGGATGCGGTCGCTTCGCCCCCTTACCCTAATGTTCGAGGCCGCCCGTCTCCTCACCGAGGGCGGGCAGCAGCTGTGGGCGGAGGCCGGCCGCCTTCACGATATCGGCGCCGTCTCGGGCCTCGGCGTGACGCTGGAGCCCGGCGGCGACGCGCTGGGGGTCGCCCGACGATTCAAGCCCGATCTCATCCACGTCTGCGTGGGCCTTCTCGACCAGCGCCTGGTCGCGTCGGGCGCTCTTTCAGAGATTGCGGCGATGGGTGTCGAGGTGCACCTGCGCACCGCCCTGCTGCGCGGCCTCCTGTTCCTGCCGCGCGACGGGCTCCCCGCCGCCGTGGCGGAGGCCGGCCCCCAGGTGTCGCGGGTGCGTCGCCTGATCGCCGAGGCCGGCGCCGATCCCCTTCACGCGGCGTTGTCGTTCGCGCTGGATCGGCCGGAGGCGTCGGGCGTCATTGTCGAGGCCGCCTCGGTGGGAGAGGTTCGCGCCATCCTCGCCGCCGCCGCCGCGCCGTCACCGAGGCTCGACTGGCCCGCACTGGCGCTTGACCACCCGGCCGCGCTGGCCGCCGAGGCCGGGCTTCGCCACCGCGCCGCCTAGACCCTGATCGGCTCATATCGAGCCGTGAATCAGGGTCTACACTTTGAGTTTAGGGCATGATTCACGCTTCGGATGATTCCATCCGAAACGATCATGCTCTAAACCCGACGTTTCAACGCCACATAGAGCGCGCCTTCGCCGCCGTGATGGCGCTCGGCTACCGAGACTCCGGCGACCACACCGCGCAGGGCGGGGTCGGCCAGCCACTCCGGCGCGCGGCGGCGCAGTATGCCGTCGCCCTGCATCCCCTTGCCGGTGATGACCAGCACCGCGCGGACGCCCTCGGCCTGGGCGCGGCGGAGGAAGCCGAACAGAACCAGGCGCGCCCCGTCCTGGTCCAGGCCGTGCAGGTCGAGCCGCCGGTCGAGCGCCTCGCGCTCGCGCACGATGCGCCGCTGCCGGTTGGGCTCGATCCGCTCGGGCGGGCCAGACGGGGGCCGACTGGGCGGGGGCGGGCTGGGCGCCTTCTGTCGCGGCGCGGGGCCTTTGGGTTTGGCGCGGCCTGAAAAGCGTGGCGGCGAGGTCGCGGTTTCAGCCCGGACCGGCGCCGCGATGGGCAGGGCGTCGGCCTCTCCGCCGGCCCGCGCGGCGCCGCGGCCATGGGCGGGCCGCACCGTGGCCGCCACGATGGCCCAGAGCCTAGTTTCCTCCGGTCGGAGCGGGCGTTTCATGGGGTGCAGCGGGAGTGGGCTCGGGGTTGGGGATCAGGCGCACCAAGCTTAGCACATGTCTGACCCGCCCGGCCTCATGGCCCGCCGCGTCGCCGCGTCCAAGATAGAGGTCGGCGCGGCGTTCGCCCCGGATCGCCGCGCCGGTGTCCAGCGCCAGCGCCAGCCGGTGGTAGGCGGGCGCCGCGCCGTTCAGGCTCGGGGCGTCCGCGTCGATCCAGTAAAGCGCGCCGTATTTGTGATAGGCCGGGTCGATCGCCAGCGCGCGCCCCGCCGTCAGCGGTTGTCCGGCCGCTCCCGAAGGCTCGCGCCCATCATCGGCGACGAGATCGAAGAAGATGTAGCGGGCGTCGCGGTCCATCACCGCGTCCGCCTCCGGCCCGCGATGCTCGGCCAGCCAGTTGCGGATGGCGTCGCCGGAGAGGTTGGAGGCCGCCAGCAGCCCAGCCTGCTGCATCGGCCGGGCGATGGCGGTAAAGGGCAGGCCGTTGTCGGCGGCATAGATCGCCTTCATCCGCCGTCCATCCGGAAAGACAAGGACGCCGGAGCCCTGGATCTGCAGGAAGAACAGGTCTTCCGCCTTCATGAAGGCCTGCACGCCCTCGGCCGGATCGGTCTCGATCTCCGCCCGCGGGCGCTCGGCGGCGTCTTCCGGATGGGCCGGACGGGGCCGCACCGGCGCGGAATAGACCTCGTCCGGCGCCGCCTCGGCCGGGTATTCCGGCGCGAAATAGGCGGTGAGCACACCCGTCGGCGCGGCGGCCTCGGCGGTGAAATTGGCCTCGAAGAAGGCGCGGGCCTGGGCGTCGTCGCTGGCCGCTTCACTTCGGGCGCGGGCGCAGACGGCGCGCCATTCCGCCACCCTGGCGACCCCGCAACCCGCCTGAAACGCCTTCAGCGCCGCCAGATGGTCCTCCGCCCCCCATCCCGGCAGGCTCGACAAGGCGCGGTGCGCGCCCGTGGCCAGGGTGGACGAGGTGGGCGGCGCCGTTTCGGGGGGCCGGACCGGATGGGGCAGGTCGGCATAGGGCACGGGATGAGCCGGCGCCTTCGACAGGTCGATCGCCGCGTGGGGCGGGGCGGGGAGCGTCCTCGTCGGCCTCGGCTGCAGGATCGGCGGCGGCGGCGGCGCCGGCTCGGGCGTTTCGGCGGCGCACCCGACCAGCAACGCCGACAGCGCCAGTCCTGCCGCCCGATACCCGGCGGCCGATACGCTCAACATCAGGCCTCCGCGGCGTCGACCCGGGTCAGCAGCCACTTGGGATCGCGGCTGGTGAACATACGCTCGAAGGTCCACACCTCGGCGGTGCGGCGATCGTCCACCGCCTCGCCCGCCGCGTCCTTGGTGCGGGTACGGAACTCGGCCAGGAAGCGAACCTTGGTGCGAGCCAGATCGCCCTCCACCGCCGCGCTCTCCAGATCGGCGCGCACCGGCTGCAGGAACTCCATGCTCTCGGTCCGGTCCGCCGCCTCCCGCTGTTTGATGGCCGACTCGAAGGCGTCGAACACCACGTCATCCACCAGCGGCCGAAGCGTGGAGCGATCGCCGCCGATGAAGGCGCGCACGATGGTCTCATAGGCGGCGCGGGCGCTGGTCAGGAACTTGGCCGAGTCGAAGGACGGGTCGCGGGCGCGCAGCGCGCCGACCCCCTCCGGCGCGGCGACTTCCGGCGCAGGCTCGGGGCGCAGGCGGGCGAACCCCTGACGCAACTTGCCGTTGGCGGGCGCGTCGGTGGGCTGGCGTCCCACCCGCCGGCCGAGGACGGCGTAAAGCTGGTAGAGCACCGCCGCGGCCAGAAGGCCAAACACCACAAGCTCGCCGATCTGCAACAGGTCCACCGTCTCGCCATCCGTCAAGCTGGGCGCGGACCGATCGAAACCGAGCCCGTCCGTGATCTCAGCCGACTAATATAGAGACGTTCGCGTCCCGCGTCAGGCGCCTTGATGGCCGAACCACGACCACGCGGCGTTGCGCCCGCCCGCCAAGGCATGTTAGCAGCGCCGCTTCGCATCAAGGGCCGCCCCATGACCGACGTCGCCGCCGACGCCCCCGCCCCGCCGGCCGCCGGGCCGCAGATCCGCATTCTGGCCCAGTTCATGCGCGATTTCTCGTTCGAGAACCCGCGCGCGCCGGACTCGCTACGTCCCTCCGACACGGCGCCCGGGATGGAGATGAACGTGGAGTTGAGCGCTCGGGGTCGGCCCGACGGCCTGTTCGAACTCGACCTCAAGATCGGCTGCACCGCCAAGCAGGGCGAGGCCGTCTCGTTCCAGATCGAGCTGGTCTATGGCGGCCTGTTCGAGATCGCCGGCGTGCCGGAGGAGCATCTGGAGCCGGTGCTGCTGATCGAATGCCCGCGCTTCCTGTTCCCGTTCGCGCGCCAGATCATCGCCGACGCGTCCATGAACGGCGGCTTTCCCCCCTTCCAGATGGAGCCGCTCGACTTCGCCACCATCTACCAGCAGCGCCTGCAGGCGCAGGGCGAGACGCTCCAGTAGGCCGCCGCCCCGCTCTTTCGCCGCGGCCGCCGGGCCCCCATATCCGCGTTACGCCTCCAAGCCGCGCTTGACGACGCAGGTCGTTCTGTGGTTCGGCTAGCGTACCGGTTCGGCGCGTCGCCCGACGCCTCCGGACTCCCGCCTTTCTGGCCGTGCGGTTCTCGCCGGCCCTCCTCGATCTCCCAACGGCCGCGTCCCGGGACCAGAACCAGGGCCAGCGCCTTCATCCCGAGCCGAGGCCCGCGGCCGATCCGCGCGCGCCTGCCGGCTGAACCTCCGCCAAGAGCATATCCATGTCCGACCTCACCCATACCGACCCCACGGCCGAAGACGCCGAGAACGAACGCATCGCCGCCGACGAGGCCGCATCCGAAGAGGCCAATGGCGAAGACGCGGTTTCCGCCATCGCCGCCAGCCTGCCGCGCCTGTCCCTACAGGAACTGAAGGACAAGTCCCCCACCGATCTCACGGCCTTCGCCGAAAGCCTCGAGATCGAGAACGCGAACACCATGCGCAAGCAGGACATGATGTTCGCCATCCTCAAGACCCTGGCCGAGGAGGGGGTGGAGATCACCGGCTCCGGCACGCTGGAGGTGCTGCCCGACGGCTTCGGCTTCCTGCGCTCGCCCGAGGCCAACTACCTGCCGGGCCCCGACGACATCTATGTCTCACCCTCCCAGATCAGGAAGATGGGCCTGAAGACCGGCGACACCTGCGAAGGCCCGGTGCGCGGCCCGCGCGAAGGCGAGCGCTACTTCGCCATCATCAAGGTCGACACGGTCAACTTCGAGAACCCGGAGAACGTCCGCCACAAGGTCCACTTCGACAACCTGACCCCGCTCTATCCGAACGAGCGGCTGACCATGGAGATCGAGGACCCGACGCTGAAGGATCGCTCCGGCCGGGTGATCGACATCGTGGCGCCGATCGGCAAGGGCCAGCGCTGCCTGATCGTGGCGCCGCCCCGGGTCGGCAAGACCATCATGATGCAGAATATCGCCAAGGCGATCGAGGCCAACCACCCCGAATGCTTCCTGATGGTGCTGCTGGTCGACGAACGGCCGGAAGAAGTGACCGACATGCAGCGCACGGTGAAGGGCGAAGTGATCGCCTCGACCTTCGACGAACCGGCCACCCGCCACGTGCAGGTCGCCGAAATGGTCATCGAGAAGGCCAAACGGCTGGTCGAGCACAAGCGGGACGTGATCATTCTCCTGGACAACATCACCCGCCTCGGGCGGGCCTACAACACCACGGTGCCAAGCTCGGGCAAGGTGCTGACCGGCGGTGTCGACGCCAACGCCCTGCAGCGGCCGAAGCGCTTCTTCGGCGCGGCGCGGAATATCGAGGAGGGCGGGTCGCTGACCATCATCTCCACCGCGCTGATCGACACCGGCTCGCGCATGGACGAGGTGATCTTCGAAGAGTTCAAGGGCACCGGCAACTCGGAAATCGTGCTGGACCGCAAGGTCGCGGACAAGCGGATCTACCCCGCCATCGACATCCTGAAGTCCGGCACCCGCAAGGACGAGTTGATCACCGACCGGGCGATCCTGACCAAGACCCACGTGCTGCGCCGCATCCTGGCGCCCATGGGCTCGCAGGACGCCATCGAGTTCCTGCTCGACAAGCTCCGCAACACCAAGAACAACGCCGACTTCTTCCAGTCGATGAACACCTGATCGGGCGGGGGAGAACGTCCGGCGTTCAAGGCCGCGACGGATAAGGCGGGTCCCCTCGAACCGAGCGCCGATCTGTGCGTTCACCGGAAAGAGGTGGACCATGACGCGCTTCAACGATCAGATGAAAGCCTTCTTCCGCGATCGTCGCGTGCGCATGGGCGCCGCGGCGACCCTGTCGATCGTCGCCCTTCTCAGTGTGGGCGTGATGGCGGTTGTGGTCGCCGCCAAACCCGAAACCGCCAGCGCGGATGTGTCCGACCTGGCCCGCCTCTCGGTGGTCGCCGACCCCGCGCCGCGTCCGCAGGCGATGCCGGTTTCCCGCGACAAGCTGGCCACCCTCGACGCCGAGCAGATCGCCTCGATAAACAGGCCGCCCGAGCCCCTCGATCCCACCTTGCAGGCCGCTCTGGTGGAAGAGCATCGGGAACAGGCTTCGGCGGCGGCGGAACAGCGCGCCTTCGACGCCCGGTTGCGCGCCGACATGGCCGAGGCGCCGGTCGAATCGTCAGAGCGTTCCGCCCGCCCGGCGGAGGGGCGCGGCTCGACCTCCAACTCCGAGGACGACCCCGGCTAGGGCCTGATTCACGGTTCGATATGAACCGATCAGGGTGCTAGAGCATGATCGTTTCGGATGGAATCATCCGAAGCGTGAATCATGCTCTAAACTCAAAGTGTAGACCCTGATTCACGGCTCGATATGAGCCGATCAGGGTGCTAGAGCATGATCGTTTCGGATGGAATCATCCGAAGCGTGAATCATGCTCTAAACTCAAAGTGTAGACCCTGATTCACGGCTCGATATGAGCCGATCAGGGTCTAGGCGGCGCGCAGCCGCGCCCGGCCCTCCATCAGGATGCCGATAACGACGCCTAGCCTGGCGGCGAGTTGGGCGCGCGGGACCACGTGGTCGATCACGCCCTTGTCTTCGAGATATTCGGCCCGCTGGAACCCCGGCGGCAGGGTCTCGCGGATGGTCTGCTCGATCACGCGCGGACCGGTGAAGGCGATCAGGGCGCCCGGTTCGGCGAACTGGACATCGCCCAGCATGGCGTAGCTGGCCGTGACGCCGCCCGTGGTGGGGTCGGTCAGGACCACCAAATAGGGCAGTCCTCTGGCCTTCAGCTCCTGGATGGCGAGGGTCGAGCGCGCCATCTGCATCAGGCTGAGCGTCCCTTCCTGCATCCGCGCGCCGCCGGAAGCGGTGAACGCCACCAGCGGGCAATCGCGCTCTATCGCCGCCCGCGCCGCGGTGATGAAGCCGTCGCCCGCCGCCTGGCCGAGCGAACCGCCGAGGAAGCCGAAATTCTGCACCAGAACCACCGCGGCGCGACCGCCGATCGTCCCCGAGGCGATGGACATGGCGTCCACCTCGCCCGTCGCCGCCCGCGCGGCCTTGAGGCGTTCGGTATAGGGTTTCTGGTCCTTGAACCCGAGCGGATCGTCGGGGGTCGAGGGCGCCTGGATTCGCTCATGCCGCCCCTCGTCGAAGGTGACGGCGAAGCGCTGGTCGGGCGTCAGGCGCAGGTGATGGCCGGAGGGCGTGACCCAATCCGCCGCCTCCAGGTCCGGGCGATAGAGCAGCTCCCCGGTCTCCGGGTCCTTCATCCACAGGTCGTCCGGGGTGTCCTGCACCCGCGGTGAGACCTGCTTCTTCAGGCCCGGGCGCAGACGGGCCAGCCAGCCGGCCTTGGGTTTCGTGGCCTTGTCCGGCGCCTTCCCGGGCGCGTGCGCTTCGGTAGCGGCATGATCCGGCGCCGAATGGGCGGCGGCGGGAGCGTTGTCCTTGGCGGTCATGACCGTTCCTTCGCCCCTCAGGCGGAAACCGTGGCGCGGGCGTCGCGGACGGCCTGCGCCAGACGCGCCGTCGCCTGTAGAACCCGCTCGACCGGCGATTGGTTCGCTCCCAGGGCGGCGGCGATCTCGTCCACCAGGGCGGAGCCCACCACCACGGCGTCGGCCACCCGCGCCACCGCGGCGGCGCGCTCGGGCGTGCGGATGCCGAAGCCCACCGCCACCGGCAGGCCCGAAGCCTTGCGCACCCGCGCCACCTGCGGCGCCACGGCCGTCTCGTCGGCCTCCTTCTGCCCGGTCACCCCGGCGACGGAGACGTAGTAGACAAAGCCCGAAGTGCGCGCGGCGATGATCTTCAGCCGGGCGTCGTCCGACGTGGGCGTCGCCAGCCGGATCAGCGCCACCCCGGCGGCGTCGAGCGCATCGGCCAGCGGCCCGGCCTCCTCCGGCGGGCAGTCAACGACGATCAACCCGTCCACGCCCGCCTCCGCCGCGTCGCGGGCGAACGCCTCATATCCATAGGTCAGGACATTGTTGAGATAGCCCATGAGGATGATGGGGGTTTCCCGGCCGCCCTCGCGAAAGGCGCGCACCATTCCCAGCGTCTTGCGCAGCGTCGTCCCGCTGAGGAGCGCCCGTTGAGCGGCCTTCTGGATCGGCACACCCTCGGCCATGGGATCGGAAAAGGGAAAGCCCAGCTCGATCAGGTCCGCCCCCGCCCCCGGCAGGCCGCGCAGGATCGCCAGCGTCGTCCCTGCATCGGGATCGCCGGCCATGATGTAGGGGATGAAGGCGGCCCGGCCCTCCGCCTTCAGGGCGGCGAAGCGGGCGTCGATGCGCGCGACGGTCACAGACGCGCGCCCAGGTGGTCGGCGACGGTGAAGATGTCCTTGTCGCCCCGGCCGCAGAGATTCATCAGCACGACGCCGCCCTTGCCCACCTGCTTGGCGATCTCGCCGACGCGGGCCAGGGCGTGGGCGGGCTCCAGGGCGGGGATGATGCCTTCAAGCCTGGAGCAGAGCTGGAAGGCGTCCAGCGCCTCGTCGTCGGTCGAGGAGACATAGGTCGCCCGGCCCACATCGTGCAGCCAGGCGTGCTCGGGACCGATGCCCGGATAGTCCAGACCGGCGGAGATGGAATGGGCGTCGACGATCTGCCCGTCGTCGTCCTGCAGCAGATAGGTCTTGTTGCCGTGCAGCACGCCGGGCCGCCCGCCGGTGAGCGAGGCCGCGTGCTGGCCGGTGGGGATGCCATGCCCCGCCGCCTCGACGCCTATGAGGCGCACGCCCTCATCCGCCAGAAAGGGGTGGAACAGGCCGATGGCGTTCGATCCGCCGCCGATACAGGCCACCACCGCGTCGGGCAGGCGGCCTTCCCGCTCCAGCATCTGCGCCCGCGCCTCGGTCCCGATCACGCTCTGGAAGTCGCGGACCATGGCGGGATAGGGGTGGGGGCCGGCGGCGGTGCCGATGATGTAATAGGTGTCGTGCACGTTGGTCACCCAATCGCGCATGGCCTCGTTCATGGCGTCCTTGAGCGTCCCCGTGCCCGCCGTCACCGGGCGGACCTCGGCGCCCAGCAGGTTCATGCGGAACACGTTCGGCTTTTGCCGCTCCACGTCGAGCGAGCCCATATAGACCACGCAGGGATAGCCGAAACGGGCGCAGACGGTGGCGCTGGCCACCCCGTGCTGGCCGGCCCCGGTCTCGGCGATGATGCGGGTCTTGCCCATGCGCCGGGCCAGCAGGATCTGGCCCATGCAGTTGTTGATCTTGTGCGCGCCGGTGTGGTTCAGCTCGTCGCGCTTGAAATAGACCTTGGCCCCGCCGAAGTGCTCGGTCAGCCGTTCGGCGAAATACAGCGGCGAGGGACGCCCCACATAGTGGGTCAGATAGCCGTCCAGCTCCGCCCGGAACGCCGGGTCGGCCTTGGCGGCGCTGTAGGCGGCGTCCAGCTCATGCACCAGCGGCATCAGCGTTTCGGGCACATAGCGACCGCCGTAATCGCCGAACCGCCCGTTCGCGTCGGGATAGGCCGTGTAGTCGTTGGGTCTGGCGGGCGCGTTCACTCGGGCTCAGGCTCTGCGGACGGCGTCCAGGAAGGCCGAAATCAAGGCCGGGTCCTTTAGCCCGGGACCCCGCTCCACGCCAGAAGAAACGTCCACCAGCGGCGCGGCTGACCGGTCTATGGCCTCACCCACATTCCAGGGGTCGAGGCCCCCGGCCAGGAACCACGGCCGCGCGAACCGCCGGCCCTTGAGCACATCCCAGTCGAAGCGCGCACCGACGCCGCCCGGTAAAACCGAGCCCTCGGGCGGCCTGGCGTCGAACATCAGGTGGTCGGCCACGCCCTCATAGGCGTCGGCGGCGTCGATGTCGGCGGCCTCCGATACCGACAGGGCCTTGATCACACCGGCGCCCGTTCGCACCCGGATCGCCGCGGCGCGTTCAGGCGACTCCTTGCCGTGGAGCTGGATGAAGTCCGGCCGAAGCTCCGCCAGCCGGTCGAGCAGGTTGTCGTCCGGGTCCACCGTGACCGCCGCGACGGGGGCGCGGCCCCTGGCGGGCTGCGCCAGGCGGGCCGCCGCCTGGACCGTCACGCAACGCGGGCTGCGCTCGAAGAAGACGAAGCCGAGCATGGCCGCGCCCCCCGCAAGCGCCGCGCTGACGGCTTGCGGGGTAGAAAGGCCACAAATCTTGGCGCGGGCAGGCATGATTCACGCCATGATCCTGTAAGCTTGCGCTGACAAGGTAGGAATGGAGGAACGGGGGCGCCAACCGTTGCGTTACGACGCATAGCTCCCACATCCAGGCGATGAAAAGAGGCCCCATGATCCAGGTGCTGGACGACGCGCGTGACCGGCTCGAAGACGCCCGGGACGCTTTGAAAGACCTGAGCCGTGAGGCGGTGCGCCGCACCGGGGACGGAGCGCAGATGCTTACGGGCCTGAGCCGGGAGGCGGCCAGGCGCACGGGCGACGGCGCACAGCTGCTCACCGAACTCAGCCGGGCCGCCGCGCGGCGCGCCGACGAGGGCGCCCATTACGCCCTGGATCGCGCGCGCAACGACCGGGTCTCATGGACCATGGTGGCCGGTGCGCTGGGCGTCGGTTTCGTCACCGCCTTCGCCTTGCTGAACTCCAAGAAGGCCGCCACCAGCGCCGCCACCGCCATGACCGGCGATTGGTACGAAGGCCTGACCGGCGAGCACCGCCGGATCGAGAAGCTGTTCAAGCAGATCGCCGAGACCGCGGACGGCCAGACCACCCGCCGTACCCGGCTGCTCGAGACGCTGAACGCCGCCTTGACGCGGCACACGCTGCAAAAGGAGAACGTGATCTATCCGGCGCTCCGGGCGACGGACCAGGGCGCCTCGTCCACCCACCTCGCCGCCGAACTGTTCGAGATCAAGACCTACCTCTATGAGCTCGAGGCCCTGCCCAAGGACGATCCGCGCTGGCTGCGCAAGGCCAAGGCCCTGCAGAAGCTGGTAGAGGAGCATATCGAGGGCGAGGAGCAGGTCCTGCCGGCGTTCCACGAGGGGCTCGCCGGCGCCGACAGCCAGCGCCTGACCCGCGCCATGCACCGCGAGGCGCTGAAGCTGGTCTGATGGCGCCGAGTCCCGACCGTCGCCGCGTCGTCGGCGCACTCGGGCGGGTTTTGGGCGTTTTGAGCGCCTAGCCGCGCGTTTTCAAAAGGTCGCGGATTTCCATGAGCAGCGCCTCCGATGTGGATGGCGCGGCCGGCGCGGCGGGGGTTTCGGCCTGCTTGCGCTGGAAGGCGTTCAGCGCCTTGACGATCAGGAAGATCACCACCGCGATGATGAAGAACTGGATCAAGGTGTTGATGAAGGCGCCATAGGCGATGGCCACCTCCGGCTTCTTGGCGGCGAGGTCCGCGGCCTTAAGCGGGATTTTCAGGTTGGAGAAATCGACGCCGCCCAGGATCAGGCCGATGGGCGGCATGACGATCTGATCGACCAGGCCGGTGACGATCTTGCCGAAGGCGCCGCCGATGATCACCCCGACCGCGAGATCGACCACATTTCCGCGCGCGATGAACTCGCGAAACTCCGCCACGATGCCCATGGTTTACCTCCCGACGACGCCGATCCGTGGTCAAGCTCGCCTGCTTCCCCCCGATCCGTCAACCGTCGCGGACCAGCGAGGCTAAACGCCGGCGAACAGCGGGCGCGAGGGACAGAGATCGGCGATCAGGCAGGCCTCGCACCGGGGTCGCCGCGCCCCGCAGGTATAGCGGCCGTGCAGGATCAGCCAGTGATGCGCGCGGGTGCGGCAGGGCTCCGGGACAATCGCCATCAAGTCCCGCTCCACCCCCTCGGGCGTCGGCGCCCTGGACAGTCTAAGCCGGTGCGAGACGCGGAACACGTGGGTGTCGACCGCGATGGCCGGCTCGATATTCAGCTCGTTCAGCACCACGCTGGCGGTCTTGCGCCCGACGCCCGGCAACGCCTGGAGCGCCTCGCGGGTGAGCGGAACCTCGCCGCCGTAGCGATCCAAGAGAATGTGGGACAGGGCGATGACGTTCCTGGCCTTGGTCCGATGGAGGCCGATGGACTTGATGTGGTCGGTCAGCCCCGCCTCGCCGAGTTCGACCATCTTCGCGGGCGTGTCCGCCACACGATAGAGCCGCTCCGTCGCCTTGTTGACCGAGACGTCGGTGGCCTGGGCCGACAGGGCGACCGCCACCACCAGGGTATAGGGGCTGGCGTAGCGGAGCTCGGTACGCGGCTCCGGTTGGGCCGCCGCGAAACGGCCGAAGATCTCGCAGACCCGCACCCTTTCCGCCGCTGACAGGCGTCTCACGGGGGCCGACTTGCCGCGGGTGATTTTTGGCTTTGCTGACTTGGCGGCGGCCGTGCCCATATGGGCTCCATGAACGAGGCGAGCGGCCCTCTCTACATGGATGCGGTGATCCAGCCCAACCGTTCCCTGTCCGACCGGGGCATGTGGATCGTGCTGGGCGTGTTCGCCGCCTTCAACCTCTGGATGGCGGTGTTCCTGTTCATCATCGGCGCCTATCCCGTGCCGATCTTCCTCGGCCTCGACCTCTTCGGCGTGGTTATCGCCTTTCGACTCTATCGCCGCCGCGCCGGCCGCGCGGAGCGGGTGCGGGTGGACGCCGACCGCATCACCGTCTGGCGCGAGAGCGCCAAAGGCGCCTCCACGGTGTGGACCTCGCCCACCGCCTTCACCCGCATCCGGTTCGAGGCCGGCGTACAGCGGGCCCGGCGCCTGTCCCTGCACCTGTCGAACCGCTCCATCGCCATCGGCCAGGCCTTGGGCGCGGATGAGCGCGAGCGCCTGCATCGCCGGCTGCGCCAGGCCGTGGCGGAGGCCCTTGCGGAACGACGCGGCTAGGGTCAAGAGGCCCGCATGAGCGACCTCTTGCTTCCCCACGATGCGGCGCTGGAGCGGCTGCGCGCGCTTCACCCGATCAAGATCGACCTGTCGCTCGGTCGGACGCTGCGGCTGCTCGATGAGCTCGGCCGGCCGCAGGACCGGTTGGCGCCCGTGATCCATGTGGCCGGCACCAATGGCAAGGGCTCCACCATCGCCTTCCTCCGCGCCATCGCCGAGGCGGCCGGCCTGCGCGTACACGTGTTCACCTCACCGCATCTGGTGCGCTTCGCCGAACGGATCCGGTTGGCCGGCGCCCTGATATCGGAGGCGCGCCTCGCCGAGGTCATCCTGCACGTGGAGCAGGTGAACGCCGGTCAGCCGATCACCTTTTTCGAGATCACCACGGTGGCGGGCCTCCATGCCTTTTCGCAGGTCCCCGCCGATCTCTGCATCATCGAGGTGGGCCTGGGGGGGCGGTTCGATTCCACCAATGTGATCGACCACCCGGCCGTTTCGGTGATCGCGCCGGTGGACATCGATCACAAGGAGTACCTCGGCGAGACCCTGGCGCAGATCGCGGGCGAGAAGGCCGGCATCATCAAGGCCGGCTGTCCGGTGGTCAGCGCCCGACAGCGGGACGAGGCGCTGGCCGTGATCGAGGCCGAGGCGGAGCGACGGGGCGCCCCGCTCATCCTTGGCGGCCGCGACTACGACGCCTGGGCCGATCACGGCGGCATGACCTATCAGGGCGAGACCCGACTGTATGACCTGCCGGCGCCCAGCCTTATCGGAGCGCACCAGATCGACAACGCCGCCACCGCCATCGCCGCCGCTCTGGCGCTCGGCGATCCCCGCATCGACGCAGAGGCGATCGCCACCGGCCTGCGCAGCGCCACCTGGCCCGCCCGAATGCAGCGGCTGGCGGCCGGCCCGCTTGGACGGATGGCGCAGGCGGGCGGCGCCGATCTCTGGCTCGACGGCGGCCACAACCCCCATGCGGCCCGCGCCGTGGCGGAGGTGGCCCGCGCCATGCGCGCCCGAGACGGGCGACCGATCACGCTGATCGTCGGCCTGCTCCAGCGCAAGGACGCCGCCGGTGTGTTCGACGCCTTCCGGACCCTGGGCGCCCGGCTGATCGCCACCGGCTTCGGTTCGGAGCTCGCGGCTCCGCCGGAAAGCCTCGTCGCCGCCGCGCCGGGCCTGAATGTGGAGAGGGCGTCGAGCCCGTCGGCGGCGTTGGCGCTCGCCTTAGGTGAGAATGGGGCGCAGGCCGGCCCTCCGCCCCATATCATCCTGTGCGGGTCGCTCTACATGGCGGGCGAGGTGTTGGCGATGGAGACCGCCACCTGGCCGACCTGAGCCGACCGACCTGGTGTGGCGATTCAGAAGTTCGCCCTGCGCGTGATCCTATCTGCCGGCGAACGTCTGGTCCGGGACCACACAGCTAGCGGGTCTTGGACTTGCCGCCGCCGGCCGCGGGCTTGGCGGGCGTGGTCGCCGCCTTGCCGGCCGCCGCCACCGGGCCGCTGGCCGGCGCGATGGAGGCGGTGGTGAACTTCGGCTTGGTGGGCGAATAGGTCTCGGCCGGATACAGCTTCACCGCCTGGGTGACGCCGCCGGCCTTCAGCACATCCAGCGCGCGGGCGAGTTGGAAGTCCTTCTTCGCGTTCAGATGCGCCATGCCGGTATTGGCCAGCTGGGGCGTCTCATCCTCGTCGCCGTCGACCGCGGCGGTCTGCTCCAGCTTGGCGTCGTCGCCGGCCTTGGCCTTGGCGTCCTTCTCCTTGGCCTTCTTGGCTTCGGCCTTGGCCTCGGCGAGCTTGACCGGATCGAGCGCGGCCAGCGGCACCTCGATGCTGCCGGGCGCCTTGCGGATCTTGCCCTCCTGGGTGTCCAGCGCGCCCTTCAGGCTGGCTTCGGAGAACTGATAGGCCTCGTCGAAGATGGCCTCGGCCTGGCGGTGGGAATAGGCCACCTGCAGGTCCGGAATGATGCCGGTCTTCTGGATGGAGACGCCGGCGGGCGTGTAATAGCGCGCCGTGGTCAGCTTCAGCGCCCCGTCGCGACCATCGCGCAACGGGATCACCGACTGGACCGAGCCCTTGCCGAAGGTGGTCAGGCCGACGATCGTCGCCCGCTCCCGGTCCTTCAACGCCCCGGCCACGATCTCGGCGGCGGAGGCGGTGCCGTTATTGACCAGCACCACGACCGGCAGGCCCTTCAGCATGTCGCCGCCGGTACGGGCGTTGTAGCGCTGGATATCGCGCGCGTCGCGGCCGCGCTGGCTCACCACCTCGCCGCCGTCCAGGAAGTCGGACGACACGGCCACCGCCTGATTGACCAGGCCGCCCGGATTGTTGCGGAGGTCGAGGATCAACCCTCGCATACGCGGGTTGTCGGCCTTGAGCGCCTTGATCGCCGCGGTGGTCTCCTGCCCGGTCTTCTCATCGAACCCGGCGAGGCGGACATAGCCCACATCCCCCATCATGGCGCGCGAGACCGAGCGCACATTGATGAGTTCGCGGGTCAGCTTGACGGTGAATGGGTCCTGCTTGTCGCGGGCGATGGTCAGGGTGCAGGAGGTGCCGACGGCGCCCTTCATCTGCTTGATGGCGTCGGTGACGCTTTGACCGATGATCGACTGGCCGTCGATGGCGGTGATGAAGTCTCCGGCCTGCAGGTGCGCGCGCTGGGCGGGGGTGCCGTCCATCGGCGCGACGATCTTCACTGCGCCCTCCTCGCTGGAAATCTGGATGCCGAGCCCGCCGTAGTCGCCCCGGGTCTGGTCGGAAAGGTCGTTGAAGCCGGTGGGATCGAGATAGCCCGAATGGGGATCGAGCGAGGTCAACATGCCGTCGAGCGCGGCCTGGATCAGCTTCTTGTTGTCCACCGGCACCACATACTGCTGATCGACGGCGGTCAGCACGTCGCCGAACAGGTTCAACATGCGGTAGGTCTCATCCTTCGACGCGAACTGCTGTTCCGCCGCGGCCATGGCGGCGGCGCCCAGCGCGAAGGTGGAAATGCCGATCAGAAGAAGCTTGCGCATGGATACCTCGAAAGCGGCCCGGGGAGGGTTAGGACTTCAACGACCCGCCGTTCCAGCGAAGAACCGCGCCGGATCGACGGGCTGGGACGCCCTGCGGACCTCAAGATAGAGTTCCGGCGCCGTGGTGGCTTTTCCGGGGCCGCCGGCGACAGGTCTGGCGATGCGTCCGACCGGTTCGCCGGCCGCCAGCTCGCTACCCACACGCGCGCTTGCCCGTTCGAGCCCCGCAAGCACCAGATGGTATCCGCCAGGACTTTTCAAGATCACCACAAAACCCCAGCCTTTCAAAGGGCCGGCATAGACGATCTTGCCCGCCGCGGGGGCGACCACCAGGGCGCCCTGGGGCGCCATCCAGCTCCAGCCCCGCGACGGTCCGTGTCCGGGCGATGCTTCGCCGAAGCGTCGCACAGGCGCACCCCCGACGGGGGGAACCAGCCTGGTCGGGGCGAGCTCAGCCGCAGGAGGCGTTGTCGTGTCCGGGGTTTGGACGCCCTCCACCAGTTCATCCACCGACCCGGCCCTGGCGCCGAGGCGTCGCGCGACCATCGCCTCCGCCCCCATGGCGGGATCGACGCGGCCCTCCAGTCGGGCCTTCTCCTCGTCCAGCGCCTCCATTTCCGCGCGACGATCCGCCACGTCGTGTTCGGCCCCCAGGAACTCGCCGTCGGCGATCAGGATCTGGCGACGCAGCGCGTTCAGCCTGCGGCCTTCGTCGGCAAGGGCCCTGGCGCGGGCCTCCAGCGTCGGCGTCACCGCCCGCATCAGAATGGCGGCGTCGACCGCCTCGCGGGCCGACCGGGGATCGACCAACAGCGCCGGCGGCGGGTTGCGCTGATAGGACTGGAGCGCGGACAGAAGATGGGTCAGGGACTGCTGGTTGGCGCCGACCTTGGCCTTCAGCTCCGCCGCCGCCGCGTTGAGCGCCGACAGCCGCGCCGCCGCCGTCTGGGCCTTGGCCACGCCGGCCACCTCCTGCCCGGCCAGTTGCACCAGCCGCGCCCTGAGTTGGGCGAGATCATCCATCGGCGACCCGGCTGTCAGAAGCAAAAGGGATAGCGCAACCGCGGGGCGGCTAGAGCCCTTTCCGACCAGGGCGGACCGACCTGATCGGGCAAAAAGGGCTCTAACCCAAAGCGCTGGAGCATTTTCGGGCGGCGAACCGGGATCCACTTCGCCTGAAAATGCTCTAGTCACGATGATAGGGGCTCCCGGCCAGGATGGTCGCGGCACGATAGACCTGTTCGGCCAGCATGGCGCGGGCGAGGGCGTGCGGCCAGGTCTGGGCGCCGAAGGCCAGGGTCTCGCGCGCCGCGGCGACCAAGGCGGGGTCGAGCCCGTCGGCCCCGCCGATCAGGTAGGTCAGTCGCCGTTCACCGCCGTCGCGCAGCCTGGCGATCCCCTCGGCGAAATCCCGTGAGGGGCGGGCGCGGCCCCGCTCGTCACAGGCTATCAGATAGGTGGGCTCCTCGCCGAGGGCGGCGCGCAGCGCTTCGGCCTCCGCCGGCTTGCCAGGCTTTTTGGCCTCGACCTCGATGATCTCCACCGGCCCAAGGCCGAGCGCCCGCCCCGCGAGGCTAGCCCGCTCCGCATAGTCCCGCGCCAGGGCCGCGGCCGGATCGCGGCCGAGCCGGCCGACGGCGATAAGGTTGATCCGCAAGGGCCGCGGGCCTAGCTCGCCGACAATCCCCGGTGTGGGCTGTCCACCGACCAGATCTTCTCGATCTGGTAGAAGGCGCGCACTTCCGGCCGGAAGATGTGGACGATCACGTCGCCGGCGTCGATCAGCACCCAATCGGCGTGGGGCAACCCCTCCACCTGGGCGCGGCCATAGCCGGCGTCCTTGAGCGTGCGCAGCAGGTGGTCGGCCAGGGCCGAGACGTGACGCTGCGAACGGCCGGAGGCGATCACGATGGTGTCGGCCAGCGGCGAGGAGCCCTTGAGGTCGATGGCGAGCACGTCCTCGGCCTTGTCGTCGTCGAGCTTGGCGAGAATGAGTTGCGTCATGGCCTCCCCGGTCGGTTCCGGGAGATCGGCAAGGGCCTTGGGCGCGGCGGCGGAAATATCGGTGGTCAGGAGACTGGCTTTCGAGCGGACTGCGGAAGCGTCGATCCATAACACGGATGGCGACCTAGGGCGAGCCGGGCGGTCCTTCCCCGTCCCGCCGCCTGGAACGGGTCCGCAAAGCGGTGGAGGACTGGTAGTTCAGCGGCCCGCGCAGGAACACCCAGGCCGGCGGCGCCATGTAGGGAAGCTGGCGGGCCGAGGTGGAGGAATGCCGATAGCGGGCGAACCGCTTGGCCGCCACCGACAGCCGCCCCTTCATCGCCGCCCAGGGCCGCGAGACCACCGCCACCGGCGCCTCCTGCATGATCTGCACCCAGCCTTTCCAGCGATGGAAGCCGGCCAGATTGTCGGCCCCCATGATCCAGACGAAATACACGCCGGGATGGCGGGCCTTGAGAATGCGCAGGGTATCGAGGGTGTATTGCGCGTCGATCCGGCTCTCGGCGTCGGATACGTACATGCGGGGGCCATGGGCCTGCTCCCGGGCCGACGCCATGCGGGCCGCCAGGGGCTCGGTCTCGTGGCGGGACTTCAGCGGGTTCTGCGGCGAGACCAGCCAGATTACGGCGTCGAGCCCAAGCCGCGCCAGCGCCGTTTCCGCCACGTGGGCGTGGCCCTCGTGCGCCGGATTGAACGAGCCCCCGAGCAGACCGACCTTCATCCCGCGCTCAAGACGGAATCCTAGCCTGAGCGCGCCCGGCCGGCCGGCCTCAGGGGCGCGTCTGGCCTGTCCCGCGAACCACATACTTGTACGTCGTCAGTTGTTCGGCCCCCACCGGCCCGCGTGCGTGCAGACGGCCGGTGGCGATGCCGATCTCGGCGCCGAAGCCGAACTCGCCCCCATCGGCGAACTGGGTGGAGGCATTGATCAAGACGATGGCCGAATCAACCTGCTCGGTGAAGCGGGCGGCTGCGCCCGGGTCTTCGGCGACGATGGCGTCGGTATGCCCCGAGCCATACCGGGCGATGTGCGCCACCGCCTGGTCGAGGTCGTCCACCACGCCCATAGAGATAATCGGGGCCAGATATTCGGCCGACCAGTCGGATTCGTCGGCGCCGGACATGGCCGGAACCAGGGCGCGGGCGGCGGCGTCGCCCCGCAGCGCGCATCCGGCCGCCAACAGGTCACGCGCGATCGCCGGCAACAGGGTCGGCGCCGCGGCGCGGTCGATCAGCAGGGTCTCCGCGGCGCCGCACACCGACACCCGCCGCATCTTGGCGTTCACGACGATGGCCCGCGCCTTGGCCGGATCGGCGGACGCGTGGACATAGACGTGGTTCACCCCGTCCGCATGGCCCAGCACCGCCACCCGGGCCTCGCGCCGCGCCCGCTCCACCAGCCCCTTGCCGCCGCGCGGGATCACCAGATCGACGGCGCCGTCCAGGCCCGACAGGATCAACCCCACCGCCGCCCGATCCGGTGTGCGCACCATCTGGACCGCCGCCTCCGGCAGGCCGGCGTCGGCCAGGCCCCGCGCCAATGCGGCGTGAATAGCCAAGGAGGACTGCAGGCATTCCGACCCGCAGCGCAGGATCGCGGCATTGCCGGAGCGCAGGCACAGCGCGGCCGCGTCCGCCGTCACATTGGGCCGCGCCTCGTAGATCATGGCGATGACGCCGATGGGCGTGGAGACCCGGGCGATGTCGAGCCCGTTCGGGCGCACCCAGCGCTCCCGCTCCACGCCCACGGGGTCGGGGAGGGCGGCCACCGCGCCGACCCCGCCCGCCATCGCCTCGACCCGGACCGTGTCCAGGGTCAGTCGATCGAGCATGGGTTCGGGCAGACGCGCAGACCGCGCGGCGTCGAGGTCGCGGTCATTGGCGAGACGTATCTCGTCCGCGGACGCGCGAAGCCGCGCGGCCATGGCGCGCAGGGCGCGGCTGCGGTCCTCGGCCGTGGCCAGCCTGAGGCTCGTCGCGGCCTTCCGCGCCGCGCGGCCCATATCCAGCATAGCGGAGGGCAGGCTGAGCTGCGCATCGTCCATGTGTCCCTGTCGCGTCTTTGCCGGAAAATGACAAGCCCACCGCGATTGGCGCTTGCCTGTGGCGCCCCAACCCCTCTAAGGCGCCCAAATTGGGTCTTAGCCGTTAACCGCTTACCGTCGAGCTTGCCTGTTGACCAAGTCCGTGTCCCTCAGCGCCGTGGGAGCCATCGCCCTCGGCGCCCTGGGCCTGCTCCTGTTCGTCGTTCCGGCGGTGGCGATCCTGGTTCTGCCCGAAGGATCGGGAAAGACCGTCGTCGCGTGGGGGCTGGTGATCTACGCCACGCTGGTCATCGCCGGTATGGGACTGCTCCGGCTGTTCACCGCGTGGCGGGCGGGCGGTCAGTCCAGGTCCATGCTGGTGCTCGCCGCCGCACCCCCGCTCTGCGCCATCGCCGCCGCGGTCTTCGCGTCGATGATCGGCTTTCGCTGGACGCTGGCGATCCTCATCGGCGCATTGGCGGTTCAGGGCGTGTGGGACTTGAGCGGGGACGCCCTGCCCCAGCTGCTCAAGCGCATCCGCCCGCCCGTCTCCGTCGGCGCGCTGATGGCGCTCCTGCTCGCCTTCATGGGGTCCTAGCTGAAGGCCAGCGAACATCAGGGGCGGCCGGCGATCAGTGCGCCTCGTCCCAGTTCCGGGCGGCGCGGGCTTCGACGGTGAGGGGGACGCTGAGCGGGACAGCGGGCAGGTAGGCGCGCTCCATCACCGCCTTGGCCAGCGCCATGGTCGCTTGCGCCTCGGACTCCGGCGCCTCGAACACCAGTTCGTCATGGACCTGCAACAGCATCCGCGCGCTCAGCCCGCTGTCCTTCAGGGCGGTCGGCATCCGGATCATGGCGCGGCGGATGATGTCGGCGGCGGCGCCCTGGATCGGGGCGTTGATGGCGGCGCGGTCGCCGAAACTGCGCTCGGCGGGCGTGCGGCCGCGGATGGCCGGGATGTGAATCTTGCGCCCGAACAGGGTGGTGACGAAGCCGGTCTCGCGGGCGAAGGCGCGGGTCCTCTCCATATAGTCGCGGATGCCGGGGAAGCGCTCGAAGTAGAGCTTGATGTAGTCGCCCGCCTCCTTCTGCTCGATGCCGAGCTGGTTGGAGAGGCCGAAGGCGGAGATGCCGTAGACGATGCCGAAATTGATCGCCTTGGCCCGGCGGCGCACGTCGCTCGGCATCCCCTCCACCGGCACGCCGAAGATTTCCGAGGCGGTGATGGCGTGGATGTCATGGCCTTGGGCGAAGGCGGCCTTGAGCTGGGGTATGTCGCCGATGTGGGCGAGGAGCCGGAGTTCGATCTGCGAATAGTCCGCCGAGATCAGCACATTGCCCGGCTCGGCGATGAAGCAGGTGCGCAGCTTGCGCCCCTCCTCGGTCCGGATCGGAATGTTCTGCAGGTTGGGATCGGTGGAGGCCAGGCGGCCGGTGGAGGCCGCCGCCAGGGAGAAGGACGTGTGCACCCGCCCGGTGGTGGGTGAGACGGCGGCGACCAGCGCGTCGGTATAGGTGTTCTTCAGCTTGGCCACCTGGCGCCAGTCGACGATGGTGCGCGGCAGGGGATGGCCCTGCTCGGCGAGGTCCTCCAGCACTTTCACGTCGGTGGCCCAGGCGCCCGTGGCCGTTTTCTTGGCGCCGGCCATCCCCATTTCGCCGAACAGGATGTCGCCGATCTGCTTGGGACTGCCGAGGTTGAACGGCCGGCCGGCCAGCTCGTGGGCGCGGGCCTCAAGATCGACCATCTTCAGCGAGAACTCGTGGCCGAGCATACGAAGGCGGTCCGCATCGACCTTGACCCCCTCCAGCTCCATGGCCGCCAGCACGGCGGGCATTCCGCGCTCCAGCGTCTCATAGACGGTGAGCAGACCCTCGGGTCGCAGGCGCGGCTTCAACACCCGCCACAGGCGCAGCGTCACGTCCGCATCCTCTGCGGCGTAGCAGGTGGCGGGCTTCAGCTCGACCTGGGCGAAGGAAATCTGCTTCTGGCCCGTCCCGGCCACCTGCTTGAACGGGATCGGCGTGTGACCGAGGAACAGCTGCGACAGCTCGTCCATGCCATGGCCGTGCAGCCCGCCCTCCAGCACGTAGGACATCAGCATGGTGTCGTCGATCGGTCCGACGGCGATGCCGTACCGGGCCAGGACGGCCATGTCGTACTTGGCGTTGTGTCCCACTTTCAGAACCGCGGGGTCCTCCAGCAGCGGCTTCAGCCGCGCCATCACCTCGTTCAGCGGCGCCTGACCCCAGTCGGTCGCGCCCGAGGCGTCGGGCCGATCGCCGAAGTCCAGCCCCCCGGCGGGCCTGTCCGCCGCGCAGTGGCCGACGGGGATATAGGCCGCCTCGCCCGGACCGATGGCCAGGGACACGCCGCAGAGGCCGGCGCCGGCGGAGTTCAGCGCGTCGGTCTCGGTGTCGAACGCCACCACTCCGGCCTCGCGCGCGCGGGCGATCCAGGCGTCCAGCGTCTCCAGATCGGTGATGCAGTGGTAGGCGGCGGGATCGATGACGGCGATGGCGTCCTCAGCCAACACCGGCTTGGCCACGCCGCTCCGGGCGATGACGCCCCGCTCACCGGCGGCGGCCGGCGCCATGCCGGAAATCTGCTCGGACACCCGCCTGGCCAGGGTCCGGAACTCCATGGCCTCCAGGAAGGCGGCCAGCACCGGCCCGTCCGGTTCGCGCACCACCAGCGCGTCCACCGGCATGGGCAGCGGCGCGTCGTCCTTCAGCCGCACCAGCTCACGCGACAGGCGCACCTGATCGGCGAAGGCCACCAGCGTCTCACGCTTCTTCGGCTGCTTGATCTCGTGGGCGCGCTCCAGAAGGGTGTCGAGGTCGCCGAACTCGGTGAGCAGCTGTGCGGCGGTCTTGATCCCGATGCCCGGCGCGCCCGGCACATTGTCGACGCTGTCGCCGGCCAGGGCCTGGATGTCCACCACCATCTCGGGGCCGAGGCCGAACTTCTCGATCACCTGCTCTCGGCAGATCTTCAGGTTCTTCATCGGGTCGAACATGCAGATCTGCTCATTGACCAGTTGCATCAGGTCCTTGTCGGAGGAGACCACGATCACCTCGCCCCCGGCATCGGCCACCTTTCGGGCATAGGAGGCGATCAGGTCGTCCGCCTCGTAGCCTTCGAGCTCGATGGCGGGCACGCCGAACGCCCGGGTCGCTTCGCGCACCAGGGGAAACTGCGGCGCCAACTCCGGCGGCGGCGGCGGGCGATGCGCCTTGTATTCGGGATAGAGCTCCGAGCGGAAGGTCTTCTCCGAAGCGTCGAAAATCACCGCCAGGTGGGTGGGCGCGCCGGTCTCGCCGCCGCCGGCCCGCATCTCGCAGATGAACTTCCACAGCATGTTGCAAAAGCCCGCCACCGCGCCGGTGGGCAGGCCGTCGGACTTGCGCGAGAACTGCGGCAGGGCATGGAAGGCGCGGAAGATGTAGCCCGAACCATCCACAAGGTAGAGGCGCGTGGGGATGGCAGCATCCACGCTGACCGGGGCGGCGGCTTCCGTGGCGTCGAGGTCGATGGCGTCCGTCATGGGCGGAAGATAGGGCCTCCCGCCCAGTTGGTCACCCGGCCGTTTTGTTCAGCGCGTCATACCTTCACCTGAGCGCCGAGCTCCACTACCCGGCCCGGCGGGATGTGGAAGAAGTCCGTCGGGTTGGCCGCGTTCTTGAGCAGGAAGATGTAGAGCTTGTCCTGCCACAGGGGCATCCCCCGGCTGGCGCTCGGCACCACCGAGCGGCGGCCGAGGAAGAAGGAGGTCGACATGATGTCGAACTTGAGACCCTGCTTTTTGCACAGGTTGAGCGCCTTGGGGACGTTGGGGCTCTCCATGAAGCCATAGGTGATGACCAGTTTCTTGAACTGGTCGCTGACCGGGGTCAGCGTCACCCGCTCCTCCGGCGTCACCCGTGGCGTCTCCGCCGTGCGCACGGTCAGGATCACGTTCTTCTCGTGCAGCACCTTGTTGTGCTTGAGATTGTGCATCAGCGCCACCGGCGCCATGTCCGGGTCCGAGGTCAGGAAGATGGCCGTCCCCGGCACGCGGTGCGGCGCGCGGGCGCGCAGCATCTCGATCAGGTCAGTGAGGGGCACCGAGTCCCGCCGCGTCTTCTCGGTCAGGATGTGGCTGCCGCGCACCCAGGTGGACATGAGCAGGAACAGCGTGCCGCCGATCAGCAGGGGCAGCCAGCCGCCGGAAGCGATCTTCAACCCGTTGGCGGCCAGGAACACGGCGTCGAGGAAGATCATCGGAATAATGAGCAACAGCGCCGCCCACAGCTTCCAATGCCACATCCGCGTCGCCACGATGAAGGCCAGGATGGTGGTGACCAGCATGGTGCCGGTCACCGCCAGGCCATAGGCGTTGGTCAGGTTGTCGGCGTTCTGGAACAGCACCACCAGCACCAGCACGCCGATCATCAGCAGACTGTTGATCTGCGGCAGGAAGATCTGGCCCGAATGGGTCTCGGAGGTGCGGCGCACATCCATGCGGGGCAACAGGCCGAGCAGGATACCCTGCTGGCTCAGCGAATAGGCGCCGGTGATCACCGCCTGGCTGGCGATGACCGCGGCGAACACGGAGATCGCGACCAGGGGGATGCGCACGAGCGGCGGGGCCATGACGAAGAACCAGTCCAGGTTCTCGAACGGCCTGTGCGCCGCGGCCATGTGGGCCATGGCCTTGAGCACGAAGGCGCCTTGGCCGAGATAGTTCAGCGCCAGGCAGGGGAGGGCGAAGAACAGCCAGGAGGCCTGGATCGGCCAGCGCCCGAAGTGTCCCATGTCGGCATAGAGCGCCTCCGCCCCCGTCACGGTCAGGAATACCGAGCCCAGCACCAGAAAGCCCACCATGCCGTGTCGAAGCATGAACTCCACCGCGAAATGGGGCGACAGCGCCATCAGCACCCGCGGGTCGTCGAACAGATGCAGGGCGCCGATCAACCCGATGGTGATGAACCACACCACCATCACCGGGCCGAACAGCTTGGCGACGCTGGCCGTGCCTCGCGACTGGACCACGAACAGACCGATCAGGATCACGAACGCGGCGGCGGTGATCTCGTGCGGCGTGACCAGGTGCCGAAGCTGGGGGATATCGTGCAGGCCCTGGAAGGCGCCGAGCACGGAAATGGCCGGCGTGATCACCGCGTCGCCGTAGAACAGCGCCGCGCCGAGCAGGCCGAGCACGAACACCAGCCGTGTCCGCTTGCCGAGCGCGCGCTGGGCCAGCGCCATCAGCGACAGCACCCCGCCCTCGCCGTTATTGTCGGCGCGCATGACGAACAGCACATATTTGGCCGTCACCACGATGAGCAGCGCCCATATCGCCAGGGAAACCACCCCCAGCACGGCGGAGAAGGTCATCGGGTCCTTCATCGCCTGACCGATGGCGGCGTTGAAGGCGTAGAGCGGGCTGGTGCCGATGTCGCCGAACACCACGCCGACCGAACCGATGGCCAGACCCCAGAAACCCTTCCGGCTGTGGCCGTGACCGTGGGCCGCGTGCGCCGCGGGCTCGTCGGTGGCCGGGGTCGCCTCGCTCTTCGACGGGGGAGCGGGCGGCTCAACCTTGAATTCGGTATGGGGTTTGGCGCCCGCGTCAACGTCGGACGGGGTCGCGCCATCGGCCTGGACAGCCATTCAGCTCCTCCGGAGGGGCGCGATACAGGCCACTCCACAGCAAACGCAAGCGCCGGGGGAGCGTTGCGGCGGGCGCGATACGCCTATTCCGCGCGCGATTCAATCCGTCCACGCATCCCGGATCGCGAAGCGAGGACACCGCGCCTCATTGAACGCCAAGCCGATGGCCCTACCTTTGTTCCGAACCGACCGTATACGAGATGTCCGACAGCCAACGCTTTCCCGTCGCCGCCCACGCCCTGGCCTATCTGGCGCACGCCCAGGCCTATGGCCCGGAGCGGGCTGTGTCGTCCGGCGCGCTGGCCGCCTCCATGCCCACCAACCCGGTGGTCGTCCGGCGCGTGACCGCCATGCTGGCCAAGGCCGGACTGATCGGCACGCGCGCCGGCGCCACGGGCGGAGCCTGGCTGACCCAGCCGCCGGAAACCATCACCCTGGACAAGGTGCTCCGCGCCGTCCACGGCTGCGCGCATTTCGGCTCGCCGCCGCCGGGAGCCAAGGGCTGTCCCATCGGTGAGCGCATCCCCGATGCGGTGCGCGGCGCCATCGAGGCGGCGGACAAGGCGGCGGCGGAACGGCTGTCGAGGATCACCGTCGCCGATCTCCTGGCCCACGCCGCCGCCAAGGCGGCCTGAACCCCCGCGACGCTGAACCCGCTCAGGCGGCGCCCGCCTCCTTGATCGCGGCATTGGCGATGGTCAGCTTGGCGAAGGACCAGCCCTCCGCCGTCGTCTCGATATCGGCGATGGTGCGGTTGGCCCGCTCGACCACGGCGCGGCGTGGCTCGATCCAGGCCTCCACCGCGGCCTCGGCGGCGTTCCCGTCCTTGGAGGGCTTTACCGCCTTGAGGCTGGCGATGGCGCCCGCGCGCTTCAACTGCTCGCCCATCAGATCGACGATCAGCCCGCGCAACGCCTGACGCTCGTAGGGATCGGCCGGTCCGATCGCCGCCGCCGCCGCCCGCAACCGGTCAAAGCCGAACAGACCGCCGGTGGTGTGGTAGAGCGCGCCCGCCTCAACCGGCGTCCGCTTCGCCGCCTTGGCCAGATCGGCGATGTTGACGGCGGCGGTCATGGGCCGCAGCGCCGCGACGGTCGCCGCCAGGTCCTCCGGCGCTCCGGCGTCGACGAAAGCCCGGGTCTGGGTGGCGACCCCCTCGCACTCGAACGGCGACAGCAGGCCCTTGCCTTCAGCGCGAAGGGCGTCGGCGGTGGGGCGGTAGGTATCGATCAGGCCCTGCACGGTGGCGTCGCCGCCCGCGTGGCGGGCCAGCCAGAAGGTCTGGCCGCGCAGCACCGAGGCGATCTCCTGATACAACATCATCTGCGCCGAAGCGGGTATCTTCAGGTCGAGCGCCCCCACCGCCATCCAGGCCTCGTCCAGCCGGAACATCTGCCGCGCCGCCTCGAAAGCCAGCACCAGCGCCGCCGTATCGCAGTCGGCAGCGATCATCAGCCGCGAAGCGAAGGTCGGGCCCGCCATATCGACGACGGTGTTGGCCACAACGGTGGCGATGATCTCCCGCCGCAGCCTGTGCCCTTGCATCTCCTGGCCGAACCGCACCAGCGGCTCTGGGAAATACTGGACCAGCGTCTTTTCAAAATAGGGATCGTCCGGCGCCTTGGAGGCCACGATCTCGTCCGACAGTTCGAGCTTGCCATAGGCGGTGAGCACCGCCAGCTCCGGCCGGGTCAGGCCCCGTCCGGCGGCGCGCAGGTCGGCGATGGCGGCGGCGCGGGGCAGCCCCTCCACCTTGCGGTCGAGCCGGCCCCGCGCCTCGAGGTCGAGCATGAAGCGGCCCTGGGCGTCGAGTTCGGCGGGCGCCACCGCCTCCTGCAGGGATAGCGCCAGGGTCTGGGCATAGTTGTGCGCCAGCACGTGCAGGCCGACCGCCTCGGTCATCTCCGCCAGCAGGGGATCGCGGTCCTCGGGCTTCAGATCGCCGAGCCGCTCGGCGGCGTTGGTCAGGATCTTGATGTTCACTTCATGGTCCGAGGTATCGACGCCGGCGGAGTTGTCGATGGCGTCGGTATTGATCCGGCCGCCCTTGCCCTCCGGACCGCCGGTACGGGCAAAGGCGATGCGGCCGGCTTGGGTCAGGCCCAGATTCGCGCCCTCGCCCACCACCCGCACCCGCAGTTCGCCGCCGTCGATGCGGATGGCGTCGTTGGCCTTGTCGCCCACGTCGGCATTGCCTTCGGCCGGTCCCTTCACATAGGTGCCGATGCCCCCGAGATAGAGCAGGTCGGCCTTGGCCTTCAGGATCGCGCGCATCAGTTCGGTCGGCGATGTCTCCCCGGCTTCGATGTCCAGCATGGCCGCAACCTCGGGCGATACCTGCAAGGTCTTGGCCGTGCGCGGCAAGACGCCGCCGCCCTTCGAGATCAGGCTCTTGTCGTAGTCGTCCCAGGATGAGCGGGCGAGGCCGAACATCCGCTTGCGTTCCTTCCACGAGGCCGCCGGGTCGGGATCGGGGTCGAGGAAGATGTGGCGATGGTCGAAGGCCGCCACCAGCCGCGTCGCCTTGGACAGCAACATGCCGTTGCCGAAGACGTCGCCCGACATGTCGCCGACGCCGACGACGGTGAAGGGCTCGGTCTGGATATCCCAAACCTTGTCTCGGGAGCCCAGCTCGCGAAAGTGTCGCTTCACCGCCTCCCAGGCCCCGCGCGCGGTGATGCCCATGGCCTTATGGTCGTAGCCGTGCGAGCCGCCGGAGGCGAAGGCGTCGCCGAGCCAGAACCCGTAGTCGGCGGCGAGACCGTTGGCCATGTCGGAAAAGGTGGCGGTGCCCTTGTCGGCGGCGACGACCAGATAGGGATCGTCCGCCTCGTGCGCGATCACCGCCTCCGGCCGCAGCACCCTGCCGCTGGCGTCGAGGTTGTCAGTGATGTCGAGCAGGCCCGAGAGGAAGATCGTGTAGGCGGCGATGCCCTCGGGCTGCCAGCCGGGATCAGAGGCCCCGGCGCGCGGCAGTTGCTTGGCGAAGAAGCCGCCCTTGGCCCCCACCGGCACGATCACCGCGTTCTTCACCTGCTGCGCCTTGACCAGCCCCAGCACCTCGGTGCGGAAATCGTCGCGCCGGTCGGACCAGCGCAGCCCGCCGCGCGCCACCGGGCCGAAGCGCAGGTGCACCCCCTCCACCCGGGGCGACCAGACGAAAATCTCGCGATAGGGTCTGGGCGCCGGCAGATCGTCCAGCTCCCGCGAGGCGACCTTGAACGAGATATGGGGCTTGGGCTCGCCGTCCTCGCCCACCTGGTAGTAGTTGGTGCGTTTCATGGCGCGGACCACCAGCGCCAGACGACGCAGCACGCGATCGAAATCCAGGCTCTGCACCTCCTGCAGTGCGTCCAGAATTTCGGCGAAGGTCGCCTCGGCCTGCGTCTCGCGCGCCTCCAGCTTGGCCTTTACCGCCGGGTCGAACTTGGTGCGGAACAGGTCCAGGATCAGGCGCGCGACGCCGGGATAGGCCGACAGGGCCTGTTCCTGCACCGCCTGCGACGGGTCGAGGCCGGACTGCTGACGGTATCGGGCGAAGGCGCGCATCAGCGCCGCCTCCCGCCAGGAGACGCCGAGCTCCAGCACCAGCCGGTTGAAGCCGTCGCTTTCGGTGCGGCCGGTCCAGATGGCGAGGAAAGCCTCCTCAAAGGGCGTCCGCACCTCGTCGAACACCAGGTGCTCGCCGTGTTCGTCCTCCAGGTCGAACTCGTGCACCCAGACCTTGGTGACGGAGCCGTCGGCCTCCTGGCGCTTCACCGCGAAGCCGTCCTCGGTCAGGCCCTTCAGCCCCATGCTCTCCAGGATCGGCAACACATCGGCCAAAGGAACAAAGCGGCCGACGCGATAGAGCTTGATCCGGAATGACAGGCGCGAATCGTCGGCATAGCGATAGGCGCGGATGCGCAGGGTCTGCTCGTCGCCGGCCTGCAAGGTCTCGATGACCCGAAGGTCCTCCAGCCCCTCTTCCGCCGCATAGCGGTCGCGGTAGCCGGGTGGAAAGGCCGTGGCGTAGCGGGCCAGGAGTTCGCCGACCCGCCCCGGCGCCACACCACCGTCGCGGGCGGCGGCCTCGAACCGATCGGACCAGGTGCGGACCTGATCGGCGATCTGGCCTTCGAGCGCCTGCATGTCGGGCGTCGGATGCTCACCCGGCGAAACGCCGATGATGAAGTGCAGGCGGGACAACGGCTGGTCGGACGAGGTCAGGTAGACCGCCGACACCCGACCCCCGAAGGCTTCGGCCAGGATCTTGCCGGCGCGGCTGCGCACATCCTGATCGTAGCGGTCGCGGGGAATGAACAGCAGCACCGAGACGAAACGGTCGAAGGGGTCGGTGCGCGCAAACAAGCGCACCCGCGGCCGGTCGGACAGGTGCAGGATGCCGGTGGCGATCCGATAGAGGTCGTCCTCCTCGATCTGGAACAACTCGTCGCGCGGATAGGCTTCGACGATGTTGTGCAGGCGCTTCTCGTTATGAGCTGAGGGGTTCTCGCCGGCGCGGCGAAGCACGCTGTCGATCTTGCGGCGGATCAGGGGCAGGCCCGACGCGGGCTCGTCATAGGCCTCGGCGGTGAACAGACCCACGAAGCGAACCTCGCCATAGGCCTGGCCCGTGGCGTCGTAGCGCTTGACGCCGATGTAGTCGGTATAGGTGCGCCGGTGCACGCGGGACCGCAGATTGGATTTGGCCACCACGAGCGGCGCCGCGTCCTTCAGATAGGCGGCGAGGCCGGACGCCAGGACCGCGGGTTCCGAAGCGCGGCGCAGCACGAAGCGTGAGGTGTCGCGCAGCAGGCCGAGCCCATCCTCGGCGCGGAACCTCGGTTCCTCCGCCGCATAGTCGCCGTTGGCGAGGCGCGGATAATCGTAGGTGCGGGCGCCCAGGAAGACGAAGCGATCGCCCGACAGCCACTTCAGGAAGGCCGCGTATTCCGCCTTGCCATAGGCGCCGTCGGGGGCGGTGGAGGTTTCCAGTTCCGCCGCCACCGTGGCCATGAGCGCCAGCATGGCCGGAAAGTCGGCGACGGACGCGGCCACGTCGGCCAAGGTCGCCTGCACCCCTTCGATAAGCGCCTCGCGGCGGTCCTCGCCCACCGGCTCCAGCAGAACGACGATGACCGAGGCTTCCCGCTCCGCCAGCATGACAACCGGGTGAAACATCGCCTTGACGATGAAACCGCCGTCGGCGAGTTCGCCCATCACGCTGTCCACCAGGAAGGGCTTGTCGGCCTGAACGGTGAGAAGAAGGTCGAAGCCCAGGCGGGCGCCGTCCGCACGCTCGCCCGACATGATCTTCACCAGCGGCGCCTCGCTGCGCGCCGTCTGCGCCGTGGTCCAGACTCGGCCGAGATTGGCCAGAAGGTCCGTGGTCGAAAGGCTGGGCAGTTCTTCCGGTCGCCAGTCGTTGGTCGCCTGGCGGATGAAGTTCCGTTCGCTGTCGTTCAGCGTCGGCCGCCCCAGCGCCTGGGCGAACCCCTCCTCCAGCGACGTTTCAACCGATTTGGCCGACTTGGAGGAGGTTTTTGCGCCGCTCATGTGGGTTTCCGCCAGAAATCGAGCCCGGCCGGGCCGTTTCGGCGCAAACTAGCGCCCAAACGTGAACGATCAACCGATACTCGCCATCGAGGAGGCCGGACAGCAAAGCGCCGCCGAGAGCGGGGCTCATCGACGGCGCTGGGCTTCGCTGTGGGGGGACAGCTAACCTTCGACGACGCGGGGCTCGTGGGGGACGGGGTTCGCGTCGTCGGCCGGGGTCAACCCGACCCCACCAAGATAGGGTGCGGGCGGCCGGATAAAACCCCTCTCAGGTGTTCACGCTTGCGTGACAGCCGGTCCGGTCAGCCGGGACCGCGACGGATGGGTCAGAACCGGCTCCTGCTCCGGCTGGCCGTCGCCGGACAGCAGAATGGCGATCCAGCGCGACCCCTCGAACTGGGCCAGCACGATGATGCCGGTGACGGTGAGCGGTGTGGACAGGAACATGCCGGGTATGCCCCATAACGCGCCCCAGAACGCCAGGCTGAGCAGCACCACCACCGGGTCGATGTTCAGGCTGTCGCGCTGCATCCGTGGCTGGATCACGTTGCCGACCACGAACATGATCACCTCCAGCCCGATGAACAGCAGCAGGGCCGGCCAGAAGCTGGGGAATTGCACCAGAGCGAACAGGGGCGGCAGCACCGTGCCCACCGCACCACCGATCACCGGCACATAGCAGGCGACGAAGATCAGAAAGGCCCAGAACACCGCGTTCGGCAGGCCGATCATCGCCATGATCGCCCATGCGCCGAGGGCGATGGCGGCGCCGGTCACCGTCTGGATCCACAGATAGCGCTCCAGTCCGTTGCGGATGCGAACGAAGACGGCGGTGGCGTGCTCGCGGTCGTGGGTGTCGGGGAACAGGGCGCCGACCTTCTTCTCGAACCCCTGGCGGGAGGCGATCAGGAAGCCGAGATAGATCAGCACCGCCACCGCGCCGCCGCCGAAGGCCTGCAGGGCCCGCGCCACATCGCCCACGTACTTGTTGGGGTTCAGCTGGTCGATCAGTTGCTGCACCGTCGGCGGCACCTGTACCCCAAAGGCGCCCCCGATCTGGGCGATCACGGCGTTGAGGCGAGGGATGTCCTTGAACAACTCCCCGACGAAGCTCGCCGTGTTGTTGACCACCACATAGACCGTGGCGCCGAAGCCCACCGCGGTCAGGATCAGCGCCACAGGCAGCGCCGCCCAGTCCGGCAAGAACGGGGTGCGGGCCAAAAGGCGGGCGAAGCCATCGACCATCACCATCAGGAACAGCGCCAGCACCAGCGGGGTGAGGATGCCCGCGCCCCACAACAACGCGCCCACCGCTACGATGACGGCGACGACCAGGATGGCGTTGCGTGTCACGCCTGAGTTGGTCATCGTTCCTGCACCTCCGAGATCGTGTCCGACTGTCGGCGGGCGCGGTCGCGCGGTCAACGATTCCGATCGTGCGGGCGTGACTTGCGGACATAAGGATATCTTTATATGGTGCGCGCCTTCACGGCCGCCCGGCCCGCTGCGGCATGGGTGGCGACCGGCTCGCGGAGTGTCCTCTTGGCTCGTACGTCCTACATCTTCACCTCGGAAAGCGTGTCCGAGGGCCACCCGGACAAGGTCGCGGACCGCATCTCCGACACCGTGGTGGACGCCTTCCTGGCCGCCGATCCCTATGCGCGGGTGGCCTGCGAGACCATGGTGACCACCAACCGCATCATCCTCGCCGGCGAGGTTCGCGGGCCCGAAGGCGTGGTCGAGGGGCTGGAGGCGAAGGTCCGGGCCGCGGTGAAGGACATCGGCTACGAGCAGGACGGCTTCCACTGGGATAAGGCGGACTTCGCCTGCCACCTGCACGCCCAGTCCGCCGATATCGCCATGGGCGTGGACGCCGCCGGCAATAAGGACGAAGGCGCCGGCGACCAGGGCATCATGTTCGGCTACGCCACCAACGAGACGCCGGAGCTCATGCCGGCGACGTTGCAATATTCGCACAACATCCTGAAGGTGCTGGCCGACGCGCGCCACGCCGACCGCAAGATGGGGCTGGAGCCCGACGCCAAGAGCCAGGTGACCCTGCAATACGAAAACGGCAAGCCGGTCCGCGCCGCCTCCATCGTCCTGTCCACCCAGCACGCCGAGGGCCTGACCCCCGCCGACGTGGCCGACCTGGTAAAGCCCTATATCCTGAAGGTGCTGCCGGACGGCTTTGTCACCGCCGAGACCGAATGGCACATCAACCCCACCGGCAACTTCGTCATCGGCGGGCCGGACGGCGACTGCGGCCTGACCGGACGCAAGATCATCGTCGACACCTACGGCGGTGCGGCCCCGCACGGGGGCGGCGCCTTCTCCGGCAAGGACCCCACCAAGGTCGATCGCTCCGCGGCCTATGCCTGTCGCTATCTGGCCAAGAACGTGGTGGCCGCCGGCCTCGCCGAAAAGTGCACCATCCAGATCGGCTACGCCATCGGCGTGTCCAGGCCGCTCAGCTTCTACGTGGACCTCGTGGGCGGCCAGATCGATCCGGCCAAGCTGGAGCAGGCCCTGCCGGAGATGATGGGCGGCTGCACGCCGCGGGCCATCCGCGAACACCTGGAGCTCAACAAGCCGGTCTATGCGCGCACGGCCGCTTATGGCCACTTCGGCCGCACACCCGACGCCGACGGCGGTTTCAGCTGGGAAAAGACCGATCTGGTCGATCAGTTGAAGGCGCTGGCCTAACCCTCCGCCAGCTCGTAGCGCCGCCAGATCGCGTCGCCCTTGAGCGTGGCGACGAAGGTGGCGTGGGCGGCGCGCTCCGCCTCGCTGAGCCTTGGCGCCAGCGTGCGCGGACGGGGTCCATAGGCGGTGCGGGCGGCGGTATCGCTGAACGCCACCACCGGCTCGGCGGCCTCAAGCTCCAGCGCGCGGTCCTTGCCGCCCTGCAGCTCCAGATAGACCATCGCCAGCAGGCGGGTATCGATCAGCGCCCCGTGCTTCTCCCGCTCGGCCAGCGAAATCTTGAACCGCTTGCAGAGCGCATCGAGCGAATTGTACATCCCGGGGAAACGGGCCTTGGCCAGTTCATAGGTGCAGCGCCACTGGGCGTCGGGCACCGGCGCGCGCCCGATCCGCTCCAGCTCGGCATTGACGAAGCCGCGGTCGAAAGCGGCGTTGTGCGCCACGATCAGGCTGTCGCCGATGAATTCGAGGAACCGCTCGCAGATGTCTTCGTGATCGAAGGTCGGCTTGCCCTGCAGCGTCCGGCGGGAGATGCCGTGCACCTTCTCCGCCTCGGGATCGATCTCCCGTTGCGGGTCGATATAGCGGTGGAAACTCTTGCCGGTCGGGAGATAGTCCTCGATCTCGATACAGGCGATCTCGATCACCCGGTGCCCCGAGCGAGGGTCGAGCCCCGTGGTTTCCGTATCGAGGACAATCTCGCGCGCCATGTCCGTTTATTGGCCCGCGTCGCCCTCGCCGTCCAGCCGGCGGTTCCGCGCCGCCCACCATTGCGGGTCGTGCAGGGTGTTGAGCACGCCGCGAACCTGGTCGCGGGCATGGTCGAAGCCTTGGCCCGTATCGATGACGAAGTCCGCCCGCGCGCGCTTGTCCGCGTCGGCGACCTGTCGCGCCAGGATGGCCTCGAACTTCTCCATCGACATGCCGGGCCGGGCCAGCACCCGCGCACGCTGCATCTCCGCCGGCGCGGAGGCGACCGCCACCGCGTCCACCGCCCGCTCGCCACCGGTCTCGAACAGCAGCGGGATGTCCAACACCACCACCGGCTCATGCGCCACGCGGGCAAAGAAATCCAGGCGATGGCGGGCGACCAGGGGGTGTACGATGGCCTCGAGCCGCTTCAGGGCGTCGGGATCGTCCAGGACACGCGCGCTCAGCAGGGTGCGGTCGACGAAACCCTCGGGCGCCACGCCGGGAAACGCGGCCCGGACGGGCGCCACCGCCGCGCCGCCTGGACCATAGAACTCATGCACCGCGGCGTCGGCGTCATAGACCGGCACGCCCGCCTCGGCGAACAGGCTCGCGGTGGCGGACTTGCCCATGCCGATGGAGCCGGTCAATCCAAGCCTGATCAAGACGTGGCCCCCAGTAGCACCGCGCGCGCGTCCACATGGTCCGGCGGCGACCTCCCATAAAACGCTGCAAAGCTCGGCCGCGCCTGGCCGATCAGCATGGCCAGCCCGTCCACGGTCGGCATCCCTCGTTGGCGGGCGAGGGCGAGCAAAGGCGTGACGAGGGGTTTATAGACCATGTCCATCACGGCGGCCGACCGCGGCGCTGCCTCGAGCGGCCAGACCGGGGACGGCTCGCCGTCCAGGCCCGCCGATGTAGCGTTGACGATGGCGACCGCGTCCTCGAAGGCCTGGGGCGCCTGCCGAAGGCTGAAGGCCCGCCCCCCGAAGGCCTCGGCCAGGGCGCCGGCGCGGCCTTGCGTGCGGTTGACGATCCGCAGATCGCGCGCACCGACGGCGTTCAAGGCCGCGACGGCGCCGCGCGCCGCGCCTCCCGCGCCCAGCACGACCACCGGGCCGGAACGAAGATCGACCATCGGCGCCTGCTCCGCGAACGCCGCCAACAGGCCGATCCCATCGGTGTTGCGCGCCTCGATCGAGCCGTCTTGTTGAAACAGCAGCAGGTTCGCCGCGCCCGCCGCCACCGCCGCGGGGTCGGCAAGGTCGGCAAGGGCGAGCGCCCGCCCCTTGAACGGCACAGTCGCATTCAGGCCGCGGATCGCGCCGCCGCGCAATCCGTCGATCAACCGCTCGAACCCCTCGGCCGTTGGCGAAAATGGCACATAGGCCGCGTCAAGACCCGCGGCGGCGATCCAGGCCGTGTGCAGACGCGGACTGAGCGAGTGGGCGATGGGGAAACCGACGACCCCCGCGACCGTGGCGCTGCCGGAAAGGGTCATGCGCCCACCAGACCCCGCTGGCGCAGGGCGTGCAGCAGCCCGGTCAGCGGCAGGCCGAGGATAGCGTAGTGATCGCCCTCGACCCGGTCGAACAACTGGATTCCCCGCCCCTCGATCCGGTATCCGCCCACCGAACCCAACAGCGCCTCACCCTCGGCCGCCAGGTAATCCGTCAGGAAGGCGTCGCTGAACGGCCGCATGGTCAGGGTCGCGGTGACGATTTCACGCCAGGTGGGCGCCCCGTCTTCCACCAGCACCAGCGCCGCGTGGAGCCTATGGGTCTTGCCGCGGAGCCGCTGCAACTGGCGGCGGAGCGCCACCACGCTTTCGGCCTTGTCGATTCCCTCGCCCTCGAACTCCAGCACCTGGTCGCAGCCCAGCGTCGGCGCCTGGCTTCGCCGGAACCCGGCCCGGGCCTTCAGCTCGGCCAGGGCGTCGGCCAGATCGCGCGGCGTCAACCCCTCGGCACGGAACGCGGCCTTGGCCGCCTCTTCATCGACACCCGGCGCCATGGCGATGTGGAGAACGCCCGCGCGTTCCAATACCCCCCTGCGGGTCGCACTGGTCGAGGCCAGGACCAGGGTCACGAGGCCGCCTTAGGCGGCGCGCCGGCCACCACCCCCCGCATCATCGTCTCCACCTTGCGGGCGTTCAGCAGGTTGATCACCGCCGCCGCCGTCTCCTCTACAGAGCGCCGGGTGACATCGATCACCGGCCAGCCATGCCGCTCGAACATACGGCGCGCGGCGATGATCTCCTCACGCACCGCCTCCGGGTCCACATAGTTGGAGCCCCGCGTCTCGTTCAGCGCCAGCAGGCGGTTTCTCCTGATCTGCAACAGCCGTTCGGGCGACACCAGCAGGCCGACCACCAGCGGCTTCTTCACCTTGAGCAGGGCGTCGGGCGTCGGGACGCCGGGGGCCAGCGGGACATTGGCGGCGCGCACCCCCCGGTGGGCCAGATAGATCGAGGTCGGCGTCTTGGAGGTGCGGCTGACCCCCACCAAGACGACATCGGCCGACTCCAGATCCTTGTTGGCCTGGCCGTCGTCATGGCCGATGGCGTAGTTCAGCGCCTCGATCCGCTCGAAATATTCCGCGTCCAGCGCGTGCTGGACCCCGACCCGCGTGGTCAGCTGCGCGCCGAGATAGCGGCCCAGCGCCGCCGTCAACGGATCGAGCGCGGCCAGACACGGCGCTTCCCGCTCGCGGCATCCCGCTTCCAGCCCGATCCGCAGCTCACGGTCCACCACGGTATGGATCACCACGCCCGGCGCATTCTCGATCTCCAAGAGGATGCGCTCCAGTTGCCGGGGCGAACGGACCAACGGGTAGATATGTTCGATCGGGGTCACGTTGTCGAAGCGCGCGCACACCGCCTTGGTCATGGCGTTCAGGGTCTCGCCGGTGGAGTCGGAGACCAGATGGACATGGAAATAGGTGGCGAGGCGACCGGTCGGAGTCATGGCCGAGACCCCGGGCTCGCGGGACGACGCTCGGCCTTGGTCATTATGTCACAGCCTCTCGCTTGGGGACGAACCCGGGGAGCGCATCCGGCAGGCACCCGCCGGACCTGGGGACAACCCGGCGACAAAACCGCCTCGCGCTCCGTTTGCCAAGGGCGCGGTTGAAAAGGGTGGAGCGAAAGCGCCGCCTGGGTCCGACCCATCCACGCGGCCGAGGTGGGTCTTTCAGCGCTGTGGAGCACTTCTATCGCGGCGGAGGTCGGCGCCCAGCCTCGCGGTCCGAAGGTTAACGAAGTCTTAACGCCGGATCAGACGCTTAACGATTCATTAACCGGTTTCACACCCCGCGACCCAGCCGCAAACGATCCTGTGGCTCACCCCCATACCGCTCCGGTTTCCACCGGCCTCGCCTGGCTTTCATCCACAGCGTCCACGGCCCCGTCTTCACCTTCGATCTTCAATCCAAGACTCTTTCAGAAGGAAGGGCGCGGCGCTGATCAACCATGGGCTTGAGGGAAGGACGGCGAGCGGCTTTAAGGGCGCCATGTCCTCTTCCCCTGCCATCGCCACAACCGAACCCCGCCTGTTGGACGTGCAGGGTGGCGAGCGGCGGGCGGTCGGTTCTTGTCCGAGCATCCGCCGATGAACGGCGGGGGCAAGCGCACGGCCATCGTCCTGTTCAACCTCGGCGGTCCCGACCGGCTGGAGTCGGTGCGGCCGTTCCTGTTCAACCTGTTCAACGACAAGGCGATCATCGCCACGCCGCAACCCATCCGCTGGGCCATTGCGCGGCTGATTTCCTCCAGCCGCGAAAAGGCGGCGCAGGCCAACTATGCCGTCATGGGCGGCGCCTCGCCGCTGCTGAGGGAGACCACGGCCCAGGCCAAGGCCTTGGCGGGCGCCCTGACGACGCGGCTCGACGGGGAGGTTCGCGTCTATGTCTGTATGCGCTACTGGCATCCGTTGACGGCCGAGACCGCGCGCGCCGTGGCGGAATTCAAGCCCGACGATATCGTGCTGTTGCCGCTCTATCCGCACTTCTCCACCACCACCACCGGATCGTCGCTCGACGCGTGGGATGCCGCGTACAGGGGGGAGGGGAGGGTCCATACCGTCTGCTGCTATCCGCAGGAGACCGGGCTGATCGAGGCCCATGCCCGCAGCATCCGCGCCACGCACGCGGCGCTGGGACGTCCCGGCCCGCTCCGGGTCCTGTTCTCCGCGCATGGCCTGCCGCAAAAGGTGGTGGAGGGCGGCGATCCCTATCAGGACCAGATCGAGCGGACGGCCGCGGCGATCGTGTCCCGGCTCGGCCAGGACTGGGCGGCGGACTGGGATTGGCGACTCTGTTACCAGAGCCGGGTCGGGCCGCTGAAGTGGCTTGGACCCTCCACGCCTGAAGCCCTCGCCGAGGCGGGCCGAGACGGCCGAGGCGTCCTGGTGACGCCGATCGCCTTCGTGTCCGAACACGTGGAAACCCTGGTGGAACTGGACCATGAGTACGCCTTCCTGGCGCGGAGCATCGGACTGCCCTTTTACCTGCGCGCGCCGGCCGTGGGCGTCGATGTGGCCTTCATCGAGGGCCTGGCCGACACGGTGAGCCGGGCGCTCGGGCATCCCGGTCTGCAGCCCCAGAGCGCCGCCTGTCCTGCTCGGTTCGGTCGCTGCCCCTACAAGGCCGAAGCGCGGAGAGCCGCCTGATGGGATCCACGTACGACTGGCTGCGCGGTCTGCATATCATCGCCGTCATCGCCTGGATGGCGGGCCTGATGATGCTGCCGCGCCTGTTCGTCTATCATATGAGCGCCGAGCCGGGCTCGAAGATGGACCGGGTCCTGAAGGACGCGGAGCGCCGACTGCTGCGCATCGTCATGACTCCGGCCATGCTGCTGTCCTTCCTGCTCGGCTGCACACTGATCTGGTACAACGCCACCTATGTGCGAGGCGACGGCTGGAGGTTTCTGTTGCACCCCTGGATGGTCACCAAGCTTGTGGGCGTGGTGTTCATGCTGGGCTGGCACGGCTTCATGATCCGCTCGCAAAAGACCTTCGCCGAGGGGACCAATACGCATAGCGAGAGGTTCTGGCGTATGACCAACGAGTTGCCCTTCGTAGTCGCCATCGTCATGGTGCTGGCCGTCACCACCGAGTTCGGCGGATGACCGGCGCGGCCTATGAGGCCGAGACGCGCGGGTTTATTGTCCGCGTCCGGCCGGAATATCTGGCCGACGAGTCCGACGCCAGCGAGCGCCGCTGGCTCTGGGCCTATCATATCGAGATCGTCAACGCCTCGGCGCAGACGGCGCAACTGGTGGCCCGCGCCTGGACCATCACCGACGCCAACGGCCATGTGGAGACCGTGGCCGGGCCCGGCGTGGTGGGCGATCAGCCGCGGCTGAAGCCGGGCGAGGCCTATGCCTACACCTCCGGCTGCCCCCTCGCCACCTCGTCCGGCTCCATGGTCGGGCTGTATGTGATGGTGGACGAAGCGGGCGAGCGGTTCGAGATCGCCATCCCTGCCTTCTCGCTGGATCAGCCCGATCAGCGGCGAACGCTCAACTGAGCGCGAAGTCGGACTGGCCGAAACAAACCCGGAACGTGTTATAGGCCGGCGATGGATGGCTCCAGCGCCCAGACGATCCTGCCGCCGCGCTTTCAGGCATGGTTCGAGGCCCGCGGCTGGTCGCCGCGGCGCCACCAGCTCGACATGGTGTGCAAGGGGCGGCACGGGCGCGACGTCCTGTTGATCGCTCCCACCGGCGGGGGGAAGACCCTGGCGGGGTTCCTGCCCAGCCTGATCGACCTAGCGGAACGGCCGCCGCATAATACCACGGCGGGCGTGCACACATTGTATCTATCGCCCCTGAAGGCGCTGGCGGTGGATGTGCACCGCAATCTGGAGATCCCCATCGCCGATATGGGGTTGCCGATCTCGGTGGAGGCGCGCACGGGCGATACGCCCCTGGCCAAGCGTCAACGCCAGCGTCAGCATCCGCCGGACATGCTGTTGACCACGCCCGAACAATTGGCGCTGTTCTGCGCCTGGGACGGGGCGCGGGACTATTTCGCCGACCTGAAGACCGTCATCATCGACGAAATCCACGCCATCCACGGCTCCAAGCGCGGCGATCTGCTGTCGCTCGGCCTGGCGCGACTGTCGGCGTTCGCGCCGATGATGCGGCGGGTGGGCCTCTCCGCCACGGTGAACGATCCGGACATGCTGCGCGGCTGGCTCAGCCCCGCCCCGAGGCTGGCCGATCTGGTGACAGGCGATCCCGGCGCCCCGCCGGTGGTGGAGGTTCTGGTGTCGCAGAACCACGTGCCCTGGTCAGGCTGGACCGCGCGCCACGCCATGGCCGAGGTCTATCAGGCGATCAAGGCCAACAAGACCAGCCTGGTGTTCGTCAATACGCGCTTCCAGGCCGAGATCGCCTTCCAGACCCTGTGGGAGATGAACGAGGATAACCTGCCCATCGCCCTTCACCACGGATCGCTGGCCGCCGAGCAGCGCCGGAGGGTGGAGGCCGCCATGTCGCGCGAGGAACTGCGGGCGGTGGTCTGCACCTCCACGCTCGACCTCGGTATCGACTGGGGCTCGGTCGATCTGGTCATCCAGCTGGCCGCGCCCAAGGGGTCCTCGCGTCTGGTGCAGCGGATCGGGCGGGCCAACCACCGGCTGGACGAACCGTCGCGCGCGCTGCTGGTGCCGGCCCACCGCTTCGAGTTCCTGGAGTGCGAAGCGGCGCGGGAGGCGGTGGAGGCGGGCGACCTCGACGGTGATCCGGCCCGCATCGGCGCCCAGGACATCCTGGCCCAGCACATCATGGGCGTCGGTTGCGGCGAGCCCTTCGATCTGGCCGCCCTCTATGACGAGGTGAGGACCGCCGCGCCCTATGCCGCCCTGAACTGGGAGGACTATGAGCGCGTGGTCGATTGTGTGGCCACGGGCGGCTATGCGCTGCGCGCCTATGACCGGTTCGCCCGACTGGTGCGGGTGACCTCCGGGCCGGACAAGGGCAGGTGGAAGGCGCGCAACGGCGAGATCGTGGCCCGTCACCGGATGAATGTGGGGGCCATCATCGAAATCCCGCTGTTGTCGATCCGCGTGGCGTCCTCACGCGGACAGAAACGGGTGGGCGGGCGCAAGATCGGGGAAATGGAGGAGAGCTTCCTCGAACAGCTTTCTCCCGGCGACTGCTTTCTGTTCGGCGGGCAGGTGTGGCGGTTCGAGACGATCACCGGCCTCGACGCCCTGGTGACGCCGGCGCCGGGGGAGGAGGCGCGGACACCCTCCTGGGGCGGCTCGAAGTTCGCCCTCTCCACCTACCTGGCGCGGCGCGTGCGGCGGATGATCGCCGACCAGAGGGGCTGGCCAAGTCTGCCGGGCGACATTCAGGACTGGATGACCATCCAGCGCCAGCGCTCGAAAATCCCGTCCGAGGACGAGATGCTGGTGGAGACCTTCCAGCGCGGCCAGCGCCACTTCCTGGTGGCCTATCCCTTCGACGGCCGGATCAGCCACGGCACGCTGTGCCAGCTTCTGGCGCGCCGGCTGGAGCGGGCGGGCAGGCAGCCGCTGGGGTTCGTCGCCAACGACTACGCCCTGGCGGTGTGGGCGCGCCGGCCGATGGGCGAGCTGGACATGGCCGAGCTGTTCCAGGAGGACATGCTGGGCGACGATCTGGAGGCCTGGCTGGACGAGAGCTTCATGATGAAGCGGGCCTTTCGGCACTGCGCCATGATCTCCGGCCTGATCCAGCGTCGTCAGCCGGGGGCGGAGAAGTCCAGCCGCCAGGTGACCTTCTCCACCGACCTGATCTACGACGTGCTGAGGAAGCATCAGCCGGATCACCTGCTGCTCCGCTGCGCGCGCGCCGATGCCGCACAGGGCGTGCTGGACGTGGCGCGGCTGGGTCGCCTACTGCAGCGGATCAAGGGCCGGATCACGCCCATCGAACTCCCCCGCGTCTCGCCTTTCGCCGTGCCGGTGCTGCTGGAGATCGGCCGCGAGAGCGTGGCCGGGGCCGGCGCCGAGGCGATCCTGGCCGAAACCGCGGACGCGCTGATCGCCGACGCCATGGAGCTGGACTGAGTATGCGTTGGGTGCAGGTGAGGACCGAGATTGTCGAGACGCCGATCACCCTGGCGCGCTCCGACTGCGGCGTCTTGTGGGTGGAGTTGATGGGCATGGCGGTGGCGCTGCGTCCTTCTGGCGCGCTGTGGATCGAGAGCGAACGGATGCTGGTGGCCGGGGACCTTCATCTGGAGAAGGGCTCCAGCTATGCCCGCAGCGGCCAGCTTCTGCCCCCCTACGACACCGCGGCGACCCTGGACCGGCTTGAGGCCGAGATCGCCGTGCTCGATCCCGCCACCCTGATCCTGCTGGGCGACAGCTTCCATGATCCGCGGGCGGTGGCGCGGCTGCATCCGGACAACGCCCTGCGGCTGGCGGCCCTTTCCCGGGGCCGCACCCTCCTCTGGGTGGAGGGCAATCACGATACGAAGCGCGGCGAGAGCGCGCTCGGCGTGCTGCCCGGCGAGGTGGTGGACGAGGTGCGCCTGGGTCCGCTCACTTTGCGGCATGAACCCCTGGCCGGTCTCCAGCCCGGCGAGGTGGCCGGTCACCTGCATCCCTGCGCCAAGGTGCAGAGCGGCCATCGCCGCGCCATCCGCCGGCGGGCCTTCGCCACCGACGGCCGCCGCCTGATCCTGCCGGCCTTCGGCGCCTATGCCGGCGGGCTGAACGTGTGCGATCCCGCCTTCTCCACCCTGTTCCGAGCACCGCCGCTGGTGGGCGCGCTGGGCGAGGGGCGGGTGCATCCCATCCCGTTCAAGGCGCTGTGCGGCGACTGACGCCGCCTACAATCCCAGCCGCTTCGCCCGCGCGGCGATGCTCAGCGCCAGGCGTTCGGCGATCAGGCCGTCGGGCGAGCCGGTGGACTTGCAGGCGCGGTCGGCCTCGAACAACTCGGGTTGAAGGGTGTCGAGATGGCCCGGCGACCAGGCGCGGAGCTGGCGCAGGAACTCCTTCTCGTTCTTCCAGAACACACCCACCTGCTTGGCGGCCATCTGTGGATCGGTTCCCTTGGCCTGCAACGCCTGGGCCTTTCTGAGCCGCTGCAGTTGCTGGCTCAGCGCGCGCACGGCGGCGGGGCCGCCCTCGCCCTCCGCCCGTGCGCGGCGCAACGCCGACTGCGCGGCGCCGCCCCGGCCGCCGAAGGCGTCCTGCGCGGCGTCGGAGAGCGAGGCTTCCGGCTCTACGCCGAGGAAGTCGCCAAGCTGCGGCAGGGTCAGGGCCGCGTTCGACCCGGGGCCGATATAGAGCGCCAGACGTTCCACCTCCTGACGCGCCACGCCGCGCTCCTTGGGCAGGCGCGAGACGAACACCTGCAAGGCTTCCGGCGTCAGCGAGACCTTGTCGGCGGCCAGCGCCTCGCGCACGAGGCGGGTCAGGTCGCCCTGTTCGTCCTCATAGACCGGGATCGAGGCGCAGGCGTCGGCCTTCTCCGCCGCCTTGCGGAGGGCGGAGGCCTTCTCCAGCGCGCCGGCCTCCACGATCAGGAAGCAGTCTGGGTTCAGCGTCCCGTCGGTGTGGGCGGCCAGCGCCTCGGCCGCCACCCGCTCCGGCCCGGCCCGCTCTCCGGTGAGTTTCAGCCGCACCAGCCGCCGGCCGCCGGTGAGCGACAGGGCCGAAAGCTCCTCTTCCAGCCGTCCGTCGCCCTTCTCGATATCAAGCTCGGTGAGCAGGGCGACGTTGAAGGGGTCGTCCGGGTGTTCCGTGACCGCCTTGGCCAGCGTGTCGGCGCGTTCGCGCACGCCCGAACGGTCCTTGCCCCAGATCACCGCCGCCCGGACGCCGGGGGTCGGCGCCGCCAAAAAGCGATCGACCTCGGGGCGTTTGGAGAGGATCAATTGCTGACGGGATCGGCGTTGTTGGGGTTCTGCGGGACCGGCGTTTCGGTGATGGTGGGGCCGCCCAGCGGACGGCCGGCGAAGAAGCGGCCAAGCGCCAGGCGGATCTGGATCGCCGCCTGCTGTGTGGCGCGCTGGTCGCCGTCCTGCGCCGCCACGGTGCCGGCATAGGGCGGATCGGCGCTGTCGTAGTCGACGATCACCGGGGCGGCGCCCCTGGCCACCACCTTGCCTGAGGCGCTCTCGGTGAGGGTATAGGTCACCGTCATGTTGATCTCATACCGGTTGGCCACGTTGTTCACCCGCACGCCGCGGGGATAGCGCCGCTCGGCTATGAAGGTATCCAGAACATAGCGCGGCGCGACCCCGGGCTTAACCGCCAATTCGTCGGTCAGCGACTGCTTCAGCAGAAAGCCGGTCCGGTCGTGCTTCACCCCGTTGAAGGCGTTGTCGTAGGGGTCGTGGATGTCGATGGCGGCCAGCGCTCCGCCCGCTCCCGCGGTGGCGTAGAGCGGCGTGAACCCGCATCCGGCGAGGCTCAGCGAGGCGAGCGTGAGCGGCAGGCAAAGGATGGTGAGGCGCTTCATGGCGTCAGTCTCTCCAGTCGCGCCCATGGGTCAATGGGCGAGCGTCAATGGGCGACGATGTTGACGATCCGGTCCTTGACCACGATCACCTTCTGCACCGCAAGGCCTTCCAGATGCTTCCTCACCCCCGCGTCAGCCAGGGCGATGACCTCCACCTCGCCCTCGGCCGCGCCGGGGGGGGCCCGCACCTCGCCGCGCCGCTTGCCGTTGATCTGCACCGGCAGAACCAGCACGGCGTCGGCGGCCAGGGCGGGGTCGTAGGTCGGCCAAGGGGCGTCCACCACCATGCCGGCTTCGCCGAGGTGCGCCCAGGCGCTCTCCGCCAGGTGGGGGGCTATCGGGTTGATCAACACGATCAAGGCCTTCATCGCGCGACGACGTTCGGCGGGATCGGCGCCATCCAGGCGTTTCAAATCGTTGAGGAAACCATAGAAGCGGGCGATGCCGGAGTTGAAACGGAAGCCCTCGAACGCCTCGGTCACCGCCTTGATCAGCTTGTGGGTGGCTCTAAGCAACTGCTCGGTCTGGTCGGGGTCGCCCGGACCGTCGCTGAGCGCCGCGGCGGCTTCCGCCTCCGCCCAGACGCGGTTGACGAAGCGCCAGGAGCCCTCCACCCCGCTCTCCGTCCACTGCACGTCGCGCTCCGGCGGACTGTCGGACAGCACGAACAGGCGCGCGGCGTCCACGCCGTACGTGGCGAAGATATCCTCCGGCGCCACGGTGTTCTTCTTCGACTTGGACATCTTCTCCACGCCGCCGACCGCCACCGGCGCTCCGGTATCGAGTTCGAACCACTGCCCGCCCCGACTCTCCACCTCGGCGGGGGTGAGCCAGCGGGGGTCATCGGCGGTGGAGCGGTAGGTCTCGTGGGTAACCATGCCCTGGGTGAACAGGCCCGCGAAGGGCTCGGCCACACCGACCATGGCGTCGTCCTTCAGCGCGCGGGTGATGAAACGGGCGTAGAGCAGGTGCAGCACCGCGTGCTCCACCCCGCCGATATACTGGTCCACCGGCAGCCAGTAGTCGGCCGCCGCCCGGTCGATAGGCGGCTCCGCGTGCGGGTCGGTGAAGCGGGCAAAATACCACGAGCTGTCCACGAATGTATCCAGAGTATCGGTCTCGCGTGTCGCCGGTCCGCCGCAGGTGGGGCAGGTGGTGTGCTTCCAGGTGGGATGACGGTCCAGCGGATTGCCCGGCAGGTCGAAACGCACATCGTCCGGCAGGTCGACCCGGCCGCGGGTCTCCGCCACCACACCGTGCACATCGCAGTAGACCATCGGGATCGGACAGCCCCAGTAGCGCTGGCGCGAGACGCCCCAGTCGCGCAGGCGATAGACCGTGGCGCCCTGACCTTCGCCTTGCCCTTCGACGCGGGCGATGGCGGCGGCCTTGGCGGCCTCGATCTCCAGCCCGTCGAGGAAGCCCGAGTTGTAGATCCGGCCAGGACCGACATAGGCCTCGCCGCCGATCTCGAAGGTCTTGGGATCGGCGCCGTTCGGCAGCACCACCGGGGTCACCGGAAGATCGTATTTGCGGGCGAAGTCGAGGTCGCGCTGGTCGTGCGCCGGGCAACCGAAGATGGCGCCGGTCCCGTACTCCATCAGCACGAAGTTGGCGATCCACACGGGCAGGCGCCACGCCGGGTCGAACGGGTGGGCGACGGTGAGGCCGGTGTCGTAGCCCTTCTTGTCCGCGAGTTCGATCTCGGCTTCGGAGGTGCCGCCCCGCCGGCAATCGGCGACGAAGTCCGCTACACGGCTGTCCCGCGCGCCCAGGCGCTCGGCAATGGGGTGATCGGGGGCGATGGCGATGAAGCCGGCGCCGAACAGGGTGTCGGGGCGGGTGGTGTAGACCTCGATCCCGTCCTTGCCGTCCGGCAGCGCCGCGCCCGCCTTGAACGTCATTCGCAAGCCGCTGGATCGGCCGATCCAGTTCTCCTGCATCAGGCGCACCTTTTCGGGCCAGCGGTCCAGCGTCTTCAGCCCATCCACCAGGTCGTCGGCATATTGGGTGATCTTGAAGAACCACTGGGTGAGCTTCTTCTTCTCCACCAAGGCGCCGGAACGCCAGCCGCGCCCATCGATCACCTGCTCGTTGGCGAGCACGGTCATGTCCACCGGGTCCCAGTTCACCGTCGCCTCGCGGCGATAGACCAGACCGCGCCGGTGGAGTTCGATGAACAGGGCCTGCTGGCGGCCGTAATAGGACGGGTCGCAGGTGGCGAACTCCCGTTCCCAGTCGATGGACAGGCCGAGCATCTTGAGCTGCTCGCGCATGGCGGCGATATTCTGGTAGGTCCAGGCCTTGGGATTGACGCCGCGCTCCATCGCCGCATTTTCGGCGGGCATTCCGAAGGCGTCCCAGCCCATGGGGTGCAGCACGTTGTAGCCTTGCGCCCGCTTGAAGCGCGCCACCACGTCGCCCATCACATAGTTGCGCGCGTGACCGATATGGATGCGCCCCGAGGGATAGGGGAACATCTCCAGCACATAGGCCTTCTTCGCGTCGCCCGCCTCGGCGGGCGTGCGGGTGCGGAACACCTTCGCCTCGTCCCACGCCTTGCGCCAGCGGGGTTCGGTCTCTTTGGGATTATAGCGGGCCATGCCCTGACGCCTACGAAGTCAGGCGGCGCCGATCAACCCTTCATGTCCGGAAGGATCACCGCCCGTTGAGATTGGACAGGCGGAGCTGGCGCGCGCGGGTGAGGATCGCGTTCTCGATGTCGATGTCCGTCTGGGCGGCGACCGGGCCGTCGATCCAGCTCCCGGCGGCGTCCTTGTTCTGCTTGAACACGGTCACGTTCAGGCCGTCGGCCCGTAGGCGCGTGTCGAGGATGTAGACCGTCACCTTGAAGCGCTCGTCGGTCTTCTCCGGGTTCACGTACCAGTCGGTGATCACCGTGCCGCCGAAGGGATCGGCCGAGGCCAGCGGCATGAAGGCCAGCGTATCCAGCGTCGCGCGCCACAGATAGGAGTTCACGCCCATGCCGGCGGTGGGGGCGGAGGCAGGGGCGGGACGCGAACCGAGGTGCGGGATCAGCCCGCTCGACGGACCCTTGATGCCGCAAGCGGTCAGGGCCAGGGCGCCGGCGCCCACGACCAACAGCGCAGCGGCGCGAGAGTAACGACGCTCGCCCTGAAAAGCCGACATATGTCCTACCCGCTCCAAACCCGATGATGCGCCGACGATCTTCCGTCCGTCTGTCGCGCGTGCCGCTCTACGGCGTATTGCGAGGTCTCCGTCCGAAACCAGGCGAAAACCCGTCTACACCAAGCGGGCTTGTGACGAAAAGCGGAATTAAGTGGCCTTGAGGTCACAGGCTATGCCTCGCGTGGGGCGCGAATATGACTCACATTGACCTTCGCGCGTTAGACGCTTTAATCGCATCGTCACGTTGCGGTGCTTAAAGTCTTGCGATGTGTGCAGCCTATTGGGGCGCGGGCGGTTAGGGCGATATGGTTCGGTTGGGCAAGCTGTTGGCGGCTGCGGGGGCTGTCGTCCTGTGCGGGACGGCGACGCTGGCCCATGCCCAGACCACCACCCTGTCCACCAAGCCGCCCATTACCAACGCCTTCGCCGATGGCGACAGCGGCGGCCCGGCCGCCATCCCCTATCCGCACAAGACCTACGCCTTCGACAACAAGGGTCGCTGGGGCGTGAAGCTGGAGCTGAACCAGCCCACCAACCGCGACCCGGAATGGAAGGACGCTCAGGTCGGCGGCTATTTCCGCATCACCCCGAACCTGCGGCTCGGCGGCACCGTCGGCCTCGGCGACAAGTTCGCCCAACCCCAGCACCTGACCCCGGACGACACCGGTCCCCGCGTGCACCTGGAAGGCGCCTTCAAGTTCTGAACTGAGGGCTTGCGCGCCGCGCCGCCGGACGCGTGTTTGGAAGACCGAGTCGCTCAGCCGCCGAGCCCCTCCACCGCCGCAAAGCCCGCCACGCCGGTTCCGACCAGCCGCCGGGCCGTGTGTGCATCGACGCCGCCGAGTGCATAGACCGGCCCGCCCGCCCGCCGCACGATGCGCCCGAGCCGGCGCGGCCCCATGGGCGTTCCGGCCGAAGGGCTGCGACTCTCAAAGACGGTGGAAAGCAGCACGCCGTCCACACCTGCCCGTAAGGCGGCGCGCACCGCCGGCCCCGAATGGGCGGCGGCGGTGATCAGCCAATCCGGGTGCGCCGCCCCGAGCGCCCCGGCCCGGCCCGCTTCCCGCTCCGGCAGGTGCACCCCCCGCGCGCCGACCTCTGCGGCCAGCCCTGCATCGGCGCCGATCAGCAGCACCAGCTCCCGCTCATGCGCCACCTCGGCCAGTCGCCGCGCCACACTCTCCGCCCCGGCCCGACCGAAGTGGCGGTAGATCACCCCGGCGCCGCGCGGCAGGCGTTGGGCGATGGCGACGGGATCGGGCGTCCGCTCGGGATCGGTGACGAACCAGACCACGGGCAGGCCCTTCCCGCGCGTGCGCAGGCGGCCTAGTTTCCGCGCCGCGCGCCACAGCCGCCAGTCGCCTGCCGAGTCCACGTCTTGACCGTCCCCGATATCGACCCTGTTCGCGCCTGGCGTACCGTCAACGACCGTATGGCCGCCGCCGCGCGCGCCAGCGGGCGCAATTCGGCCGATGTGGCGCTGATCGCCGTCTCCAAGCAACAGCCTTGGGCGGCCATCGCGCCGGTCCTGGCCGCGGGACAGCGCCGCTTCGGCGAAAACCGGGTGCAGGAGGCGCACGGGCGTTGGGCCGAGCCGCGCGTCGTCACGCCGGACCTCGAACTTCGTCTCATCGGCCCCTTGCAGACCAACAAGGCCGACGACGCCGTGGCGTTGTTCGACGTGATCGAGACGCTGGACCGGCCCTCTCTCGCCACGGCGCTGGCCAGAGCGATCCAGAAGTCCGGCCGCGCCCCACGCCTCTACGTGCAGGTCAATACCGGCGAGGAGCCGCAGAAGGCGGGTGTAACCCCACCCGAGGCCGACGCCTTCATCGCCGCGGCAAGGCGGGACGATGGCTTCGCGATCGAAGGCCTGATGTGCATCCCGCCGGCGGACGAGCCGCCGGGGCCCCATTTCGCCCTGCTGCGCAAGATCGCGACGCGGAATGGGATCGCGAAGCTGTCCATGGGGATGAGCGGCGACTTCGAGACCGCCGTCCGCTTCGGCGCCACCTCGGTCCGGGTCGGCTCGGCGCTGTTTGGCGTGCGCGGTTAGACCTTGCGGTCCACCGCTTCGCCGGCTTCGGCGACGCCATCGCCGGCATAGCCGTCCGCCGCTTTCGGCGAGACCGCCTTCGGCGTCACCGAGACCATGGCCGGGCGGACGATGCGGCCGAACAACTCGTACCCCGGCTGGGCCAGCATCACCACCGAGCCCGGCGGCACGCTGTCGTCCGCCTGCTCCATCATCGCCTGATGCAGATGGGGGTCGAATCGGGCGCCCTTCTCCGGGGCCACGCGCTTTAGCCCATTGCGCTCGAAGGCGCCCAGCAGCGCCTTCTCGGTCATCTCGATGCCGAGGACGAGGTTCTTCACCTGGGCGTCCTCCGCGTCTTTCGGCGCGTGCTGCACGGCGCGCGACAGGTTGTCGGCGGCGTCCAGCAGGTCGCGGGCGAACTTCTGGATGGCGTAGGCGCGGGAGTCGTTGGCCTCGCGCTCGGCCCGGCGCTTGGTGTTCTCCGCGTCGGCGAGGGCGCGCAGCGCCTGATCCTTCAGCGCCGACACCTCGGCCTGCAGGGCTTCGATCTGGGCGTCGAGGGAGGGTTCGGGGGCGTCCATCTCGTCGTCCGGGGCCGCCGGGTTCACGTCAGTCATCCATGTCTCCAACTGGCCGAGCCCGCCTGTTCAGGCGTTTTGGGCCTCAGCCGTCCAGCATCCGCCCCAGCATCCGCGCCGTGTAGTCCACCAACGGGATGATCCGGGCATAGTTCAATCGGGCGGGGCCGATCACGCCGATGGCGCCCACCACCTTCTGTCGGCCGCTCATATAGGGCGCCGCGATCACGGCGGAACCCGACAGCGAGAAAAGCCGCGTTTCCGCGCCGATAAAGATGCGCACCCCCTCCGCCTCGCGCACGTCATCGAGCAGGCCGATCAGCCGCTCCTTCTGCTCCAGGTCGTCGAACAGGAGGCGAACCCGCTCCAGGTCCTCCCGCGCCGAGGCGTCCTGCAGCAGGTTGGCGCGCCCACGCACGATCAGGGCCCGCTCGCCGCCCCCTTCGCCGGACCAGGCGGCCATGCCGTCCTCCACCAGCCGGGCGGCGGTGACGTCCAGCGCGCGCCGGGCCTGGTCGAGCTCGACGCCGATCTCCACCTTGGCCTCATTCAGGGTGCGGCCGCGCAATCGCGCATTGAGGAAGTTTGACGCTTCCTGCAGGGCCGAGGGAGTGAGGCCCGGCGGGGTCTTCATCAGCCGGTTCTCCACCGCCCCATCCTCGAACACCATCACCGCCAGGGCCTGATCGGCGCCGAGCGCCACGAACTCCACGTGCTTGACGCCGTAATCCCGGGCCGGGGCCATGACGATGCCGGCGCCGCCGGCCAGGCCGGACAGCAGGGCCGAGGCCTGGTCCAGCGCCTCCTCGAAGCCCCGGCCCCGGCTCGTCAGCGTGTTCTCGATGGCGCGGCGCTCGTCCTCGCCCACATCGCCGATCTCCAGCAGGCCATCGACGAACAGTCTGAGGCCGGCGTGGGTGGGCAGGCGCCCGGCGGAGGTGTGCGGCGCCGCCAAGAGGCCAAGCTCGGTCAGGTCCTGCATGGTGTTGCGGATCGAGGCCGGCGACAGGTGCACCCCGCCGCGCGAAACGGTGCGCGAGCCCACCGGCTCGCCGGTCTCCAGATAGGTCTCCACCACCCGGCGGAACACATCGCGGGCACGCTCGTCCAGCGCCCCGATGCGCGGGCTTTCAAACAGGGCGCCGATGGAGGTCGAGGTGGTGAACTGGGGCATGGCCGGCCATCCCGCATGGACGCGGGCGTCTGGAATAGGATAAGCGGCATCCCCGCTTGTGCAAGCACATGCATTGGAGCCCGCGATGAGCATCCGCCCTTCCAGCCGCGCCGCCGACCAGCTTCGCGCGGTCACGCTGGAAACCGGCGTCAACCGCTATGCCGAGGGCTCGTGCCTGGTCGCTTTCGGCCATACGCGCGTGCTGGTCACCGCCAGCCTGGAGGAGGGTGTGCCGGGTTTCCTGCGCGGCAAGGGCCAGGGTTGGGTCACCGCCGAGTACGGGATGCTGCCAAGGGCCACCCACACCCGCGGCCGCCGCGAGGCCGCCCAGGGCAAGCAGTCGGGCCGCACGCAGGAAATCCAACGGCTGGTAGGCCGTTCGCTCCGCGCCGTGGTGGACCTGAAGGCGCTCGGAGAACGCCAGATCAGCGTCGATTGCGACGTCATTCAGGCCGATGGGGGCACCCGCACCGCGTCGATCACCGGCGCCTGGGTCGCCCTGCGGCAGTGCTGCGACTACCTGTTGGCCGAAGGGCTGATCAAGGCCGACCCGATTCTCGACCAGGTGGCGGCGATATCCTGCGGCATCCATCAGAACACACCGGTGCTGGACCTCGACTACGAGGAGGACAGCGCCGCCGAGGCGGACGCCAATTTCGTGCTGACCGGCTCCGGCGCCATCGTCGAAATCCAGGCCACCGGCGAAAGGCGCGGCTTTAGCATGGGGGAGTTCGACCACCTGTTCGGCCTGGCCCGCGGCGGCATTTCGGAACTGTGCCTGCTGCAGGCGGCGGCGATGCGGAAGTAGCGCCTGCTCCCCTCCAGATGGGAGGGCTTATCCCGCCACCGCGAACGTGGCGCTGGCCTTGGCCGCGGGCCTGCCGTCGGCGGTGACCATCAGACTGGCGAAGGACAGGGTCCGGCCGAGCTTCACGAAGGTGGTCTCGAACGCCAGCCACTGGCCCACATCCACCCGGCCCATATAGTCGAGGCTGAGCGAGGCGGTGACCAGCCCGGTCAGCTCGCGTCCCGCCGCCTTGGCCGCCACGTGACAGGACAGGCCCATGGCGTTGTCGCTGAGCGCGGCGATCAACCCGCCGTGCGCCATGCCCCGCCCGTTGCAATGCTCGGGCCTGACCCGCAGGCCAAGGATCAGCGCGCTCTCGGTCTGGCGCGCATAGAGCGGCTCCCACGGATCGGTCAGCGGGCTCTTGCGCGTGTGCGGCGTAAATCCTTCAGGGGGTGCGGGCGCAACGCTCACGGCTGATTCCTGCCGTCCTCCAGCAGCCGGCGCGCGATGACCTGGGCCTGGATTTCGCCGGCGCCCTCGAAGATGTTGAGGATGCGGGCGTCGCACAGCACGCGGCTGATCGGGTACTCCAGCGCGAAGCCGTTGCCGCCGTGAATCTGCAGGGCGTTGTCGGCGGCGGCCCAGGCGACGCGGGCGGCGAGCAGCTTGGCCATGCCCGCCTCCAGGTCGCAGCGCCGGCCCTGGTCCTTCTCCGCCGCGGCGTAATAGGTCAGCTGGCGCACGCCCATGATCTCCGCCGCCATCATGGCCAGCTTGTTGTGCACACGGGGGAAATCGAAGATGGCCTGGCCGAACTGGCGGCGGCCGAGGGCGTAGGCGAGACCGAGACCCATGGCGCACTGGGCCACGCCGATGGCGCGGGCGGCGGTCTGGATGCGCGCGGACTCGAAGGTGGCCATGAGCTGGCGAAAGCCCTGACCCGGCACGCCGCCGAGCAGGTTCTCGGCCGGCACGGCAAAGCCGTCGAAGCCGATCTCGTATTCCTTCATGCCGCGATAGCCCAGGACGCCGATCTCGCCGCCGCTCATCCCTTCGCCGGGAAAGGGGTTTGCATCGTCGCCGCGCGGCTTTTCGGCCAGCAGCATCGACAGGCCGCGGTGATCGGTGGTGTCGGCCTCCGTGCGGACCAGCAGCGTCATCACGTCGGCGCGGGCGGCATGGGTGATCCAGGTCTTGTTTCCGGTGACGATGTATTGGCCGTCCGCCAGCGTGGCGCGGGTGCGCAGCGCGCCGAGGTCCGACCCCGTGTTCGGTTCCGTGAAAACGGCGGTGGGCAACACCTCGGCGGCGGCGATCTTGGGCAGCCAGTGCGCCTTCTGCGCCTCGGCGCCGCCGGTCAGGATCAGTTCGGCGGCGATCTCCGAGCGGGTGCCGAGCGAGCCGACGCCGATATAGCCCCGCGACAGCTCCTCGGAGACCACGCACATGGCGGTCTTGCCAAGACCCGCGCCGCCGAATTCCTCCGGAATGGTCAGGCCGAACACCCCGAGCGCGCCCAACTCCTCCACCAACTCCAGCGGGATCAGCTCGTCGCGCAGGTGCCAGCCGTGGGCGTAGGGAACCACCTTTTCCTCGGCGAAGGCGTGAAACTGGTCGCGGATCATCTCGAAGGTGTCGTCGAGTCCCGTGGCCTCCACCGTCGGGCGGCCCTGCCCCTCCGCCACCAGCGTGGCCAGCCGGGTCTTCACCGCCTGGCCACCGCCCTCCATGACGAAGCGCATGAGGGGCGGGGATTGCAGGATCTGGAAGTCTTCCGGCGTGATGCCGAAGTCGGCCGGACGGATGGTCTCGCCCTGGTTCATCGGGATGCCGCCCAGCAATTGGCAGGCGTAGTCGGCCACCAGCAGCCGCGCCAGCAGCTGCTCCACCTCGCCGAATGCGCCCAGGGTCTCCAGCCGGCCGGCCCAGCCGTGCACCTGGCGGAACAGCTCGGCATAGGTGGCGTACCAGGCGAGGCCGTGCACCGCGTGCTGCTCGCGGTCCATGGCGGTGCGGTCGAGCTTGCCGTCCGAAGACACCTTGGCCTTCACCGCCGCCGTCGCCGCCCGCACGAACCGCCCGGCGGCGTCGGCCGCCGCCTGCAGGGCGGGGATCAGATCGGCGCCGGTGAGCGGGGCGATCTTGGCTTGGGGGTCGATCAAAGTCATGGCGCGCCTCTTGCGGCGGCCAATATTGCATCTGCGAAAGGGCTTTCCAACACCGGGCGTGGCCGAGGCCTCGTCCCAAGCGCCTCTGGCGCGCGCGGGAGGGCGAGGCTAGGCTTGGGCAAAGCCAGGGAAACAGCGATGATCAGGGTCCACCACCTCAACGAGTCGCGCTCGCAGCGCATTTTGTGGCTGCTGGAGGAGCTCGGCGCGCCCTATGAGATCGTCCGCTATGAGCGTGACGCCACCACCCGGCTGGCGCCGCCCGCGCTTGCGGCCATTCACCCGCTCGGCAAGTCGCCGGTGGTCGAGGACGGCGCGGTGAAGCTGGCCGAGAGCGGGGCGATCACCGAATACCTCTGCGCGAAATATAGCGACGGCAAGCTCGGCCGCGCCGCGCACGACGCGGAGTGGCCGGCCTATGTCGAGTGGCTGCACTATGCCGAGGGCTCGGCCATGCTGCCGCTCATGCTCCACATGTACCTCGGCCGGCTCGGCGACGCCGCCGCGCCGCTGCATCCCCGCGTGGAGAGCGAGATCGCCAACCACATCGGCTATGTGGACCGGCACTTGGCCGGACGGCAATTCTTCGTCGGCGACAGCCTGACCGGGGCGGACGTGATGATGAGCTTCGTGGCGGAGGTGACGCGGGCCTTCGGCAAGCTGAAGGACTATTCCCACCTCGACGCCTTCATCGATCGTGTGCACGCGCGCCCGGCCTGGAAGGCGGCCCTGGACAAGGGGGGCGCCTATGCGCTCGGGCGCTAGGGCCGCGCTGTTGCTGGCCGCGTCCGCGACGACGCTGGCCGGGTGCGGGCCGCAGCATCAGCTGGCCCGGCAAGAGAACGGCGATCGGAGCCTGGTCGCCACCACCGATTATTTCACCGCCAACCTCGGCCTGACCCACGACGTGGCGGTCTCGGTGCAGGAGCGGCAGGGCCTCGCCTCCGGCGTCGCCACCTTCCGCAATGTGCCGCAGACGGTGGCGGTGACCTGGCTCGGGCCGGAGGATCTGAACGTCTGCCCGCAGGGCTCCATCGTCGGCTACAGGACCGCGGTGGTGCTCAACACCCTGTCCGGCAAACGCACCGTCCACGTCCACTACGACTGTACGACCGGCTAACTCCGCCAGCGTAGCGTCACGGTCTCGACGGGATTGACGAAGGCCCGGCCCTCGGCGCGGCTTTTGGCCCACTCGCGTTTCAGCGCCTGATACCACTTGGCCTGCCGGTCCGCGTCGTTGATCCAGATCAGCGGCGGGTCGTACTTAAGCCCTTCGTTCTGCAGGTTCACCATGGCGCCGTCCTGGCGCAGGAAGGCGCGGGCGCCGGCGCGGATGAACGGCGCCAGCAGCACGAAGGCGGGGTGGTCCGACCAGATGATCTGCGTGATCCGCGTTCTGGTGGCCGTGACCGGGGTGAGGCAGGTCAGGGCCAGCACCTGGCGCGCACCCACCCGGATATGCTCCCAGCGATAGCCGGGCAGGCGGAAAGTGATCTCCGTCTGCGGCGCGCCGCCGAGGATGCGATAGGCGCGGCTGTTCTTCGATGGCGCATGGGCGGCCATGGCGAAGCCCAGCGGGCGGGGCTCGAACCGTTTGGCCTTTTCGATCTGGTGGGATTTGGAGCGCCACCACCATTGCTGGTGCACATAGGGGCCGTGGGTGGGGTCCATCAGGCCGACCACCGCCTGATCGATATGGGTGTCGAAGTCCATCCGGTCGACCAGCCTGGGACCGCCGCCGACCACGCCGGGAAAGGTGGGCGGCGCGTCGGCGACCGTTGCATCGCCCCGCCGGGCGTCATGGGCGAAATAGACGAAGATCATGCCCTGGCTCTCGCGCACCGGATAGGCGCGCACGCGGATGCGCTCCACTTCCAGATCCTGATCGCTGAGCAGGGAGGGGACCGAGGTGCACACCCCGTCCGCCGCGCGGAAGCGCCAGCCGTGATAGGGGCACTCCACGCTCTCGCCCTCGCTGCCCATGGCCACCAGCTTGCCGGCGGAGAGCGGCGCGGCGCGGTGGGGGCAGATGTCGCGCAGGGCGAAGGCCTGCCCGGCGCGAGTACGCCCCACCAGCACGGGCTCGCCCAGCATCTCGATCCGGCGCAACGTGCCCGCGCGCACTTCGCCGGAGAGGGCGGCGAAGTACCACAGGTCGGTGAGGAAGCCCCGCCCGAAGGCGGTCTCCATCCCGGGTGCGGTGTCGGTCACGCCGTCGGCCATGACCTCTAGTAACCGGAGCCGTCCTGATTGCGAAGGGCGCCTACCCCGCGCTGACCAGCATCAGCCGGGCGTAGAAGTCGGCCATGCGTTTCAGGTCGTCGATCTTCAGGTGTTCGTTAACGCCGTGGATCATCTCGATATCCTTGAGGCCGAACAGGATCGGCTGGAAGCGGTACACGTCCCCGGTCACCAGATACATGTTGCGGCTGTCGGTGGCGGCGGTGACCAGCGATGGGGCCACGGGCATCCCGGGGAAGGTGGCGGCGGTGACGCCGGCCACGGCCTTCCACCCCGCCGAAGTGGTGGAGGAGACGGGCGAGGGCTCGTGCGGTTCGCCGACCCAGCTCAGCTCTACCGGCAGCGCTCCCACCGCCGCCTTGGCCCGCGCCATCACCTCCGCGGCCGTCTGGCCGGGCTGGATGCGATAGTTGATCTCGGCGGTGGCGATGGAGGGCAGCACATTGTCCTTGGGCGAGCCCGACAGACGCGTGGGCGCGATGGTGGTGTGGAGCATGGACCGGCCGATGGGCGTCGCGCCGATCTGGCTGGTCAGCATCCCGCCGAACAGCCAGTCGTTGGCCACCGCCATGCGGATGGGAAAGCCGAGACCCGGGGCCAGGACGCGCAGCATGTCGGCCGAGGGGCCGGCGAACCTCAGCGGAAAGGGATGGTCGGCGATGGCGGCCACCGCGCGGGCCACCGTGGTCGCGGCGGTGTCCTTCGGCGGGGCGGAGGAGTGCCCGCCCGCGCCCCGCGCCACGATCTTCAGGGTGGCGTAGCCCTTCTCGGAAATGCCGATCACCGCCACCGGCCTGTGGGTGATGGGGAAGTCGGAGACCACCGCCTGACCCTCGTCCAAGGCGAACAGGGCGTGGACGCCGCGCGCCTTCAGCGCCTGCGCCGCCGCCTGCGCGCCCGTGCCGCCCATCTCTTCGTCCTGGCCGGAGACGACCAGGATCGTGCGTTTGGGCTTGAACCCCTGGGCGGCCAGGGCCTCGCCGGCCTCCATCAGGGCAATGAGGGAGCCCTTGTCGTCGATGGAGCCCCGGCCCCAGACCGCGCCGTCCTCGATCTCCCCGCCGAAGGGCTCCGCGCGCCAAAGGTTGCGCGTCTCGTCCACCACCGGCACCACGTCCTGGTGCGCCATCAGGATGATGGGCGGGAGCGAAGGGTCCGACCCTGCCCATGTCCAGATCAGCGCGCCGCCGCCCACCGTCTCGCGGGTGGCCACGGCGGCGAAGCGGGGATAGGTGGCGGCCAGCCAGTCGCGCTGGGCCGCGAGCTGGGATGGATCGTCCTGCGCCTTTTCCTCATGGCTGACGGTCTGGAACCTGACCGCCGCCGACAGGTGCTGGGCCGCCAGGTTGGCGTCGATGGGCGGCGCAGCGGGCACGCTCAGCGCCGCCGTCGCCGCGGGCGCCTTCAGCATCAGCGTGCGACCGACCACCACCGCGATCAGCACTACAACCGCGGCCAACACGAACAGGCCCAGCGTCCGAAGCGCCCTCATCGTCCCCTCCCCTGATCTTGGGGAAGTCTAGCGGGTTTGGTCGCGCTTGCCAGCGCCGCCGCTCGTTCGAAGGGCGCCCCGCGTTGACAGGCGCGCCCCCGCGCGGTCCAAGCGATGCATGGTGCGGACGCTGGACAAGGTGGGCGGGGAGACCGACGGCGGCCTGATGCGCCTGACCGCGCCGCTGCGGCTGGAGTCCGGGGCGGTGCTGGAGGGGGCGGAGGTGGCCTACCAGACCTATGGCCGGCTCAACGCCGATCGATCCAACGCCGTCCTCATTTGCCACGCGCTGACCGGCGACCAGCACGCGGCGGGCGTGCACCCCCACTCCGGCAAGCCGGGCTGGTGGACGCGGATGATCGGCCCCGGCCGGCCGCTGGATCCCGAGCGCTGGTTCATCCTCTGCTCCAACGTCATCGGCGGCTGCATGGGCTCGACGGGGCCGTCCTCGACCAACCCCGCCACGGGCCAGCCTTACGGCCTCAGCTTCCCGGTGATCACCATAGGCGACATGGTGCAGGCCCAGGCGGCGCTGGTGCGCGCGCTGGGGATCGATCGGCTGTTCGCCGTGGTGGGCGGCTCCATGGGCGGGATGCAGGTGCTGGAATGGGCGCACGCCCATCCCGAGCGGCTGTCGGCGGCGATCTGCCTGGCCTCGGCGGCGCGCCACACCGCGCAGAACATCGCCTTCCATGAGGTGGGCCGCCAGGCGATCATGGCCGATCCGGACTGGCGCGGCGGCGCCTATCAGATTGAGGGCGTCCGGCCGGAGAAGGGCCTCGGCGTCGCGCGCATGGCGGCGCATATCACCTACCTTTCCGAGCCCGCCTTGCAGCGCAAGTTCGGCCGCGAACTGCAGCGCGACGGGCTGTCCTGGGGCTTCGACGCCGACTTCCAGGTGGAGAGTTACCTGCGCCACCAGGGCGCCGCCTTCGTCGACCGCTTCGACGCCAACGCCTATCTCTACATCACCCGCGCCATGGACTATTTCGACCTCGCCGCCGCGCATGGAGGGCAGCTCGCCCCCGCTTTCGCCAAGGCCAGGGCGGTGCGGTTCTGCGTCATGTCCTTCACCTCGGACTGGCTCTATCCGACCGCGGAGAGCCGGGCGATCGTGCGGGCCCTGAACGCGGTCGGCGCGCGCACCGCCTTCGTGGAGGTGGAGAGCGACAAGGGCCACGACGCCTTCCTGCTCGACGAGCCGGTGATGGACGCCGGCCTGCACGGCTTCATCGCCTCGGCGGCGGAGGCGGCGGGCCTGTGAACGCCGCCCTCGATCACTGTGGTCGGCCCGACTTCGACGAAATCCTGCGCCTGGTGCGGCCGGGCGCGCGGGTGCTCGACGTCGGCTGCGGCGAGGGGGTGTTGCTCGACCGGCTACGGCGCGAGAAGGGTGTCGATGGGCGCGGGATCGAACTGCAGCCGGGCGCGGTCTCCGCCTGCCTGGCCAAGGGCCTCGCGGTGATGCAGGGCGACGCCGAACGCGACCTGGCCGAGTTCGCCGAGGGGAGCTTCGACTACGCCATCCTGTCCCAGACCCTGCAGGCCATGCGTGAGCCCCGCCGGGTGCTGGAGACGCTCCTGCGACTGGCCGACCGGGCCATCGTCTCCTTCCCCAATTTCGGACATTGGCGGGTACGCTGGTCGCTGGTCACCGGCGGGCGGATGCCGGAGACCCGCGCCCTGCCCGAACCCTGGTGGGCGACCACCAACATCCACCTGTGCACCCTGCGCGACTTCACGAATCTCTGCGCCACGCTGGGCCTGCGGATCGAAGCGGCGGCGGCGCTGTCGGGCGACCGGCCGGCGCGCCCGATGGACCCTGGCCACGCCCTGGAGAACTGGCGCGCCGAACAGGCCCTGTTCCTGCTCAGCCGCCGCACCCCGGCGACAGTGACCGAACCCGACCAGCAGGACCTGTTCGCCTGAGCGGGTAGCGCGCCGGACCTTAGTGGTCGAAGCCCCAATGGCCGTGGCCGCCGTGTTCGTGGCGCGCCAGCCATTCGGGCGCCTCGCGCCGTCCATGGCACAGCCAGCCGTCGTGCCGCCCCCAGCCGCCGCAACCGTCGGCATAGACCGACACGTCGCGCGCCACCAGCACGGCGCCGGGGTCGGCGCCGAAGGGTTCGCGCAGCACGCTGGTCACATAGCCGCCGGTGATCTCGCCGCGCCCGGAATAGGCGTAGACGCCGTATTCGGTGGCGTCGATGGCCGTGCCGCGCATGACCAGCGTTCCGCCGTCGATGGCGATGCCCATGCGGCTCTGGTCGATGCGGGAGCGGCTCACCTCCACCCGCAGCCCGGCTTCAAACAGCAGGCCGGTGCGAAAGCCGCCCACATAGCTGTTCTCGATCACGAAGGCGCAGTCGCCGCCGCGGCCGCGCCGTCCGATAATGCCGCTCATCGGGCCGCCGCCGTTCGGGCCGCCCGCGTTGGAGACGATCGAGACGTGGTTCAGGGCGATGGTCTGGCCGATGCCCGGTTTCACGTCGAGGCCGGTGGAGGCGGCGTTGATCCCCACATTGCGGAAGCCGAGCGTGGCGTCCTCCGCCCAGATCGCGGCGTCGTAGCCGCTGGAGTTGATCTCGGCGTCGTTGGCCACCACCCGGCCGCCCTGGACGTAGAGCGCCGAGCTCTCGCCCGAATAGTTCACCGCCGTGCGGACCAGGGCCACGGCGGACGAGAAGGTCTGCAGACAGGCGGAGCGCCCGCCCGCAGCAGACTCGATCACCACGTCACGGAACTCCACCCCCGCGCGGGGGCCGGCGTCGATCACCGCGCAGGGCGAGCCCGGCGGGGCGGTGATGACGGCCGGTCCGGCGTCGCCGTCGATGGGGAAGGCGGCGGGCGGATCGCCCTGGATGATCACCGGCCGGCCGATCTGCAGCGTGCCGGAGCAGGCGGGGCCGCGTCCGCGCAGGTGGATCGTGCCGCCCTCGGCCACCTCGTCCAGCGCCCGCTGGATGCGGCCGGGCTCCTCGCGGCGGCAATCGATGCTGATGTGCTCGCGGCCCCGCCCGCCATAGGTGTCGTAGATCGACCCGCCGGGCAGGCCGTAGGCGGGCAGGCTGTAGGGATCGCCGCCGACCCAGCCCGGGCGGCCGCTATAGACCTCGCCGCCTAGCTGGCTGCAGATGCCGGAGGTCGGATCGCAACCGCCGTAGCCTTGCTGCGGGTAGCCTTCGGAATACCCCCCACCCTGCGACTGGCAATAGGGATCGCCCGGATTGCAGCCGTAACCGGCGGCCTGGCAATACGGGTCGTAGGGATCGCAATAACCCTGGCTGCCCCCGTACCCGCCGCCGCCATACCCATCGCCGCGCCAGTAGAAGTTCCGCCAACGGCTCCAGCTCGGCCGCTCATAGCCCCAGTGGCGGCGATCGAGACCGATCAACTCGCGGAAGTGGGGCTTCAACTGGGCGTCCACCTTGGCGGTGGGCCAGGCGGCGTTGGGGGTGGAGGAAGGGAAGGCCGAGGCCGGCGCGGCGAGGCTCAGCACCAGGGCGCCGAGCAGGCCGGCGAGGAGCGCGATCAGGGGGATGCGAGCGGCCACGGCGTTCACCTCGGATAGGGCGATGGGCCGTATGCGGCCGGTGCGATATAGCCGCCGGGCTGCGGCGGCGGGCTGCCCGGCGGCCCGTAGGGCGGCGAGGCGTAGATCGGCCCGGCCCCGGGCGGCGGACCGCCATAGCCATAGCCGACCCGGCCGAACCGGTTCATGCGCGCCAAAATGCCGGCCAGCTTCTCCGCGGTCGGGTGGAAGCCGGAGAGGGCGGCGTCGATCTGGTAGACCACCGCCTTGGCCTTGTCCTGGTCGGCCACACCCTGGACGCCGAGCGAGAAATACTGGGCCATGGCGTATTTGGCTTCGGGGCTGCCCTGCTTGTCGGCCTCGGCGAACCAGTGGAAGGCGCGGGCATAGTCGCTCTGCACGCCGATGCCCTCGGCGTACATCACCGCCAGCACGAGTTGCGACCGGGCCGAGCCGTTGGTCGCCGCGTACTGGATGGCGCGGACCTTCTCCAGCGGGGTCAGATAGCCGGTCTGGGGGCGGCCGAGCATGGCCTGCAGCACGCGCACGGAGTCGTGGGTGACCACCTCCTCATCGCAGATCTTGGGGATGATGCGAAGATAAACCAAGGCGTCGGCCACGCGGCTGAACGGCAGGTCGCGGATCCGGGCCAGGGCCAGGTCCGCCGCTTCGCTTTGCGGCTTGGACTCATCGGAGTGCGGCACCCCGGTCTGCGGCGCCTGGGGCGGGTAGAACTCATAGGGCGGGACCCACCGGTCGGCCTTGGCCTGGACGAAGTTGGCATAGCCGGCCCGTTCGGGCGAGGAGCGTTCGAAGTCCTTCAGCAGCACGAAGGCGCCCACATCCCCGGTCTGCGCCGCGAGGTAGTTGTAGAGATAGGCGTCCACGTCGTTGCGCTGGAACATGCCGAGCGTGGCGCCGGCGCCGGCGCGGTCCAGGGTCGGGCCCCGCGCCCACAGGCCCTGGCTGTTATCCAGCGGCTCGCCATAGGGGCCGAAGGCGAGGTCGTGCAGGCGGGCCAGGGTGCGGAACCCGTCCGCGCCCTGGGTGGACAGCACGTAGATCACCCGGTCGCGCACCTGGTCGCGCTCCTCGGAAGACATGCGCGAGAGCAGGCGGTCGAGCTTGGCATAGGCCTCGCCGCGCTCGAACCCGCGGCAGTCGTCGAAGTGGGCCACCGCGCGCAGGCGATCGGACCACTGGTCCTGGCCGTGGCCGGCGATGGCCGCATAGCCGGCCTCGTTGGCCAGCGCCAGGGCGTACCAGACGGCCGCCTCGAGCGGGTCTTCGAGGTTCTTGTCGGTGGACCTGTAGGCCTCGTAGCGGCGGGCGAGCTCGAGCTGCGCGAAGAAGTCGCCACGGAAGGCGCGCTCGCGCAGCGCACGAACCTCGATCTGCTGGGCGCCGAACTGCGGCTGGGTTCCATCGGGCGTCCATTGCGGACGCGGACAGGCGCCGCCCACCAACCGGTTGTGGCGCCACCACCAGCCGCCGTCGTCACAACTCATCAAGGGACAGGCGATGGCCAGCACGCCCGCGGTGACCAGCAACGCCCGCGGCGGGCCCGCGTCCGGCAGACGCGGCCAGCGGAAGCGATCCAGTATGCTGGCGAAACGCATCATACCCCCGGCGCCGCCGTTAACCATATTGAACAAAGAGTTTTTGTCCGGCCCACCCCGTTTGTTGTCAAGCTGCTTACCCCAACCGCGCGAGCACTATTCGGCGGCCCGGCGCGAGGGCTTTGGACAAGCCTTTGTAAGTCGTCCTCAATCGCGCGGTGGGGGAAATCTCAGCGTCAGTGTGTCGAACACCCATAGCGAACCGGGACCCAGCCCGCGGTTGTCTCGCCCCGGACAGACGGCTCGCGGCCGGTATGGGTGATATTCCACCCCGGCTTTGCGCGCTGAAAGTCGGCGGGGATGGCCCCGGACGCGCTAAGGCCCTAGATGTCCCCGGTGAAACAAGGCAGGCGCATGGCCGAACTGATACCGGAGCGGAAGCAGGGCGAGGTGAGCATGGCCGCCGGCGCGCGGGTGAGCCTGATGATCCTGGCCGCCATCGGCGTCGGCGTGGTGATCTGGGCCCTGCGCACCATACTGACGCCGCTCGCCCTCGCCGCCTTTTTGCTGCTGATGATTGACGGCCTGGCGCGGGGTCTGGAGGAGCGGGTGCGCTGGATGCCGAGCTGGGCCTCTCTGCCCGTGGCCATCACCCTCATCGTGGCGGTCTTCGCCGGGGCCATCTGGGCCACCGCCGACAACGCCGCCCACTTCGCGCATCAGGCCGGCGGCTATTCGGCGCGCCTAAACACGCTGATCGGCGACATGGCCGGCAAGCTCGGCGTAGAGGCGCCGCCGACGCTGGAGGACATGATGGCCGACGCCAGTCCAGGCCGTATCGTCGGCGTCGTCGCCGGGGGCCTGCGTCGGGGCGGCGAGACGGCCGTCTTCGTGCTGATCTATCTCGGCTTTCTGATCGCGGCGCGGCGGGGCTTTCCCTACAAGCTGCACACCCTGTTCGCCGGCCCGGCCGAAGGTCTGGAGGCCGACCGTCTGTTCGAGCGCATCCGCGTCGGCGTCGAAAGCTATATCTGGGGTCAGACCATCATCGCCGGCATCATCGCCATCGCCTCGGCGATCATCATGGCGCTGCTCGGCCTGCAGCACTGGGTGTTCTGGACCTTCGTCATTTTCCTGGCCAGCTACATCCCGGTGGTGGGCGGGGCGGTGGGCGTCCTGATCCCGCCCCTGTTCGGCTTCCTGCAGTTCAACGATCCGCTCCGCCCGCTCCTCATGCTGGTAGGGCTGGAGATGCTGCACATCGCGGTGGGCCAGGTGCTGCAGCCACGCCTGCACGGCAAGAACCTGAACCTCGATCCGGTGGTGGTGGTGCTGTCTCTCGCCTTCTGGAGCCTGATCTGGGGCGTGGCGGGGGCGTTCCTTTCGATCCCGCTGACGGTGATCGCCATGGCGGTTCTGGCGGAGTTCGACTCCACGCGCTGGATCGCCGTGCTGCTGTCCAGCGACGGTCAGCCCTATCCCGAGACGCCGACCCTGTGAGCGCGGTGCGCATCGGCGATGTGACCGTGCCGGGCCGGGTCTGGGCGGCGCCGATGACCGGTGTGTCCGACCTGCCGTTCCGCCGCGCCGCCTCGCGCCTCGGCGCCGCCTATGTGGCGACCGAGATGGTGGCCTGCGAAGAGTTCGCCCGCGGCCGGCCCGATGTGGTGCGCCGCGCGGCCGTGGGCGAGGGGCTGCCGCTGACCGTGATCCAGCTGGTCGGCCGCGCGCCGGAGTGGATGGCCAAGGGCGCCCGGATGGCGGAGGCCGCCGGCGCGGACATAATCGACCTCAACTTTGGCTGCCCGGCCAAGGAGGTCACCGGCGCACTGTCCGGCTCGGCCTTGATGCGCGACCTGGAGCTGGCCACCCGGCTGATCGACGCCGCCGTCTGCGCTACTACCCGGCCGGTGACGCTGAAAATGCGGCTGGGCTGGGACCACACGGCGCTGAACGCGCCGGAGTTGGCGCAGCGCGCCGAGCAACTCGGCGTACAGGCGATCACCGTCCACGGCCGTACCCGCCAGCAGTTCTACACCGGCGAGGCTGACTGGCGCGCTGTGGCGATGGTAAAGCGGGCGGTGAAGATTCCCATCGTCGTCAACGGCGACGTGGTGGACGCCGAGAGCGCGCGGAGCGCCCTGGCGCAATCCGGCGCCGATGCGGTGATGGTGGGGCGCGGCCTGAACGGGCGCCCCTGGATCACAGCGGCGATCGACCGCGCCCTTCTTGGCCTGCCGTTCGAAGAGCCTGGACCGGATGCCCGCCTCGCCATCGTGCTGGGCCAGATGCGGGAGAGTCTTGCCTTCCACGGCGACCGGGTGGGGCTGCGCATGTTCAGAAAGCACCTCGGCTGGGCGGTCCTGGCGGCGCCCTGGCCGTCGTGTGTGCAAGCGCGCCGGGCGGCCAAGGCCACACTCTGCCGGTTGGAGACGCCGGGGGCGGTGGAATCCGGGCTGACAGCCCTATGGCGCGCGGAGTGCGGTCAGCGTCCGACCCCGGCGATCCTCGACATCAGCGCCGTCGCCGCGCCGGGATCGGAGGCCAGGGCGTCGGAAACCATGCTGAACAACCGCCGCAGATTGGTCTCCTGCACACCGACCGTTTCCGCATAGCCGGGAATATCGCGCGCGCTTCGTGGGACGATCAGGCCCTTGGGCGTCTCCTGCACATAGCCGTGCTGGATCAGCTTCAGCACCTTTCGCCGCACCGTCTCGCGCGGCAGGTTGGTGGAACGGGCCAGCGCCATGCGGCTGACCGGCCGGATCAGGGGCTGGGGAACATAGACGGAGAAGCTGGAATACTGCTTGCGCGTCGCCTGGTTGAGCATCAGGTTTTGCGTATTCTGGGTTGAGATGGCCAGGAAGATCAGCGCTTCCTCGTAGTCGTTATCGAAGGCGGCCACGACGGGCAGCGACGTGCGCAGGATGAATTCGGCGACGAAATAGGCGAACAGCCGCGAATACGGCGCATCCATCACCGGATCGCTCATGCCCAAACCCCCACGGCGCCCAATTTGGGGCTTGGCCTCCGCGATAGCTTGCGATGCAAGGGGGAGTCGAGAGCGGTTCCCCCAAAATGGGGACTCGCCGAGGCTATTGAGGTCGCCGCACTCCGCGCCCATGTCCAGAGCGCGCTAGGCGAAAGTGTGTGCGGTTTCGCCGCTCGAACGCGCTCTCAAGGGTCTAGCGACGGAGTGCGCCATGGGTGACGACCAGACGGAGCGGTTTCTGATCGTCGGCGCCGGCCTGGCCGGTCTGTTCGCCGCCATGATGCTGGCGGGCCGGGGCCGAAAGATCGTCCTGCTCGACCGCGACCCGGCCCCGCCCGACGGCGCCGACGCCGACGCGGTGTTCAAGGACTGGCGCCGCCGGGGTGTGGGCCAGCTCCGTCACAGCCACGCCTTTCTGGCTCGCCTGGTCAACATCCTGCGCGATCGCCACCCTGTCCTGCTGGAGCAACTCAAGGCCGCCGGCTGCCGGGAGATGACGCTGGCCGACATGCTGCCCTCGACCCTTCGGGACCGCTACGTCGCCGAGCCGGACGATGAGCGGATGTCGATCCTGATGAGCCGGCGCACCACCTTCGAGTTGGCGACCCGCCGCTATGTGGCGAGCCTGCCCGGCGTGACGCTTCGGCCGGACGTGTTCGTCGATGGCCTGGTCGGCGAGCGCGACGAAGATGGCCCCATCCGCGTGCGCGGCGTCCGCACCGAGGCGGGCGAGACCCTCGCCGCCGACGTGGTGATCGACGCCGCCGGCCGCCTGTCCCAGACCCTGGACTGGCTCCGCACGGCGGGCGTCGACCTGGACGAGGCAGCCCAGCCCTCCGGCATCCTCTACTACACCCGCCACTGGCGACTGAAGCCGCGCCAGGAGTCGCCCGCGCGCGGCGGCGCGCCGGGCGCGGGCGACCTCGGCTACGTGAAATACGGCCTGTTCAACGCCGACAATGGCCGCTTCTCGATCACGCTCGCCGTGCCGGAAGTGGAGAGCGAACTGCGCCGGGCCATCGTGCGGCCGGAGGTCTTCGACGCCGTCTGCGCCGCCCTGCCCGGCCTTGCCCCCTGGATTGAACCGGCGCGCGCCACGCCGCAGAGCAAGGTCTTCGCCATGGGCGATCTGGCCAGCCACTGGCGGCGGCTGGTGCGGGCGGGCCGGCCCGTGGCGCTCGGCCTGTTCCTGATCGGCGACGGGCTGGTGCGCTCCAACCCGCTATACGGGCGCGGCGCTTCCTTCGCCGCGATAGAAGCGGAGGCGCTGGCGCGGGCGCTGTCCGCCAGCGGCGATCCCGCCGCCCGCGCCGTGTTGTACGACAGCCTGGTGGAGCAGGCGCTGAAGCCCTTCTACGACGACATGCTGGAGCAGGACCGCTCGGCCATCCGCCGCGCCGCCGCGCTTCGGGCCGGCGAGCCCCGGTCCCTGCGCGGCCAGGTGATGCAGAGCTTCATTCGTGACGGCGCCGGTGTGGCGGTGCGTGACGACGTGCCCGCCTTCCGCGCCGCCCTGCGCGCCTTCCATATGCTCGACCCGCCAAGGGCCTGGCTGCGCGACCCGCGCCACGTGGGGCTGATGCTGAAGACCTGGGCGCGGGGCAAGAAGCGCAACGCCCACCTCTACCCCGCCCGCATGGGGCCGGAGCGCGAGGCCATGCTGACCCTCCTCGGGTTGGCCGAAACGCCGGCGGACCTTGCGGCGTAGTTCGTAAGGTATAAACCGCTCACTCCGCCGGGGAATATCGCGAATGAGGGAGTCCAAGTGAGCCAGTCCCCCGACCTCGCCGTCTTCTACGAGCATCCCGAGTGGTTCAAGGCCACCTTCGCCGCCCTTGAACGGCGCGGGGTGGCCTATGCGCCGCTGACCATCCAGGACCACACCTTCGACCCCGCCGATCCGTCCATCCCCGCCCCGGTGGTGCTGAACCGGCTGGCCATGTCGTCCTTCCTGCGCCAGACCGAGCACGCCACCTTCTACTCCCAGGCGGTGCTGGAGCACTGGTCGCGGCACGGCGCCCGCGTCATCAACGGCGCTGAGGCCATCGCCATCGACGCCTCCAAGGCCCGCCAGCTCTCCCTGTTCCGCTCCCTCGGCCTGGATACCCCGGCCACCCGTGTGGTGCATCGCCGTGAGGACATCGCCAAGGTGGCGGCGCAGATGGCCTTCCCCCTGATGGTCAAGGTGAACATCGGCGGCTCCGGCACGGGCATGGTGCGCTATGACAGCCTGGACGCGCTGAAGGCCTATGCCGACGAGGGCTCCACCCCCGCCGGGATCGACGGGGTCACCCTGGTGCAGGACTATGTGCCGGCGCGGGGCGGGCGGGTGATCCGCTGCGAGGTGCTGGACGGCCGATTCCTCTACGCCATCGCGCTCGACGGGGCGGGCTCCACCTTCGACCTCTGCCCGGCCGACGTGTGCATGGTGGACAAGCCGACCATCTCCATCGCCGCCCACACCCCGCCGCCGCCGATGATCGAGGCGGCGGAGCGGATCGCCAGGGCCGGCGGGTTCGACATCTGCGGCGTCGAATATATGATCGACGATCGCGACGGCCGGGCCCGCTTCTATGACGTGAACGGCCTGTCCAACTTCGTCGCCAACCCGCTCGACGTGCTGGGATGGGACCCGCACGAACGGCTGGTGGACTACCTGATCGAACAGATCGCACACACCAAGGCGCGGAGAGCAGCGTGAGAGACGGGTCATGAGATACGGTTTCTGGGCGCCCGTCTTCGGCGGCTGGCTGCGCAACGTGCGCGACGAATCGATGCGCGCGGACTGGGATTACATGTCCGCGCTGCTGCGCCGCTCGGAGGAGATCGGCTACGACCTGACCCTGATCGCCGAGCTGAACCTGAACGACATCAAGGGCGTGACCGAGCCGGCCATGGACGCCTGGTCCACCGCCGCCGCCGCCGCGGCGGTGACGAAGCGGCTGGAGCTGATGGTGGCGGTGCGGCCGAACTTCCATCAGCCGGCCCTGTTCGCCAAGCAGGCGGCCAATATCGACAACATCGCGAACGGCCGGCTGGCGCTGAACGTGGTCTCGTCCTGGTGGGCGGACGAGGCGACCCAGTACGGCCTGACCTTCGACCAGCACGACGACCGCTATGGCCGCACCGCCGAGTGGCTGCAGGTGATCGACGGCCTCTGGACCCAGGACCGGTTCACTCACGACGGCGAGCGCTATCGGCTCAAGAACGCCATCTGCGCGCCCAAGCCGGTGAGGAAGCCCCGCCCGCCGGTCTATGCCGGCGGCGAGAGCGAGGCGGCCAAGACCATGATCGCCTCCCTCTGCGACGCCTATGTGATGCACGGCGACGAGCCCAAGTTCATCGCCGAGAAGATCGCCGACATGAAGCGCCGCCGCGAGGGTTTTGGCCTGCCGCCCATGCAGTACGGCATGGCCGCCTACGCCATCGTGCGCGACACCGAGGCGGAGGCGCAAAGGGAGGTGGAGCGGATCACCACGCTCGATCCCGCCGCCCCCGGCTTTGCCAATTTCGACCAGTGGCTGTCCGGCGCCGAGCTGGAGCGCGAGCTGAAGATCCAGGAATACTCGGTGTCCAACCGAGGCCTGCGGCCAAGGCTGGTCGGCACGCCCGAGCAGATCGCCGAACAGGTGCAGGCCTTCGAGGCGGCGGGGCTAGACCTCCTGCTGCTGCAGATGAGCCCGCAGTACGAGGAGATGGAACGCTTCTCCGCCCAGGTCATCCGCCCGGACAACCGGGCCGCCGCCTAAGGGCGCCCTTACAACGCAAAGGGCGGCCCTAGGAGCTGTGGACACTTATCGTAACCACAGGACGATGGCGGCGAGGGTTATGACGGCGAGATAGTTCCTGGCGGTCTTCTCGAAGCGGGTAGCGACGCGGCGGAACTGCTTGAGCCTTGCGAAGCAGCATTCGACGAGATGTCGCTGGGCGTAGAGGTGCTCATCGAGGGGGTGTTTCTTGGCGCGTGACGGATTGTTGGGGATGACCGCCAACGCGCGCTTTTCGGCGATGGTCTTTCGGATTTGGTCGCTGTCATAGGCGGTGTCGGCCATGACGACCTTGGCGGGCATGCCCTCGATGAGGGAGAGGGCTTGGGGCGCGTCGCCGCGCTGGCCGGCGGAGAGATGGAAGCGGACCGGACAGCCCAAGCCCCTGACGGCCATGTGGATTTTGGTGCTCAGGCCGCCGCGCGAACGGCCAAGGGCCTGATCTTCAGACCCCCTTTTTTAGCCCCCGCTGAGTGCTGGTGGGCGCGAACAATGGTGCTGTCGATGATCAGGTACTCGAAGTCCGGATCGTCGCTCATGGCTTCAAAGATGCGCCACCACACGCCCTTGCGGCTCCAGCGGCTGAAGCGTCGAAAGACGCTGTTCCAATCGCCGAACACCTCGGGCAGGTCGCGCCAGGGCGAGCCTGTGCGCACGATCCACAGCACGCCCTCGACGAACATCCGGTTGTCGCGCCCGGTCGAGCCCTTCTGGTCCGGCCGACCGATGATCAACGGAGCGATCCGAGCCCAGTCGGCGTCGCTCAGCACCAAACGATCCATCACACCCAAGACCGCCTCCAAAAAGCAGTCTTGAATCACGCTTCGCTCTCAGCGGGAATCCCTAGAGTCCACAGCTCCTAGAGCATGATCGTTTCGGATGGAATCATCCGAAGCGTGAATCATGCCCCAAACTCAAAGTGTAGACCCTGATTTACGGCTCGATATGAGCCGATCAGGGTCTAAGGCCGCCCCCGCCGTTCACATGTGCTGGCTATCAGCGCTTGAACTTGATGCCGGCGAAGATGAACCGGCCGAGGTCGTAGCCGAGGTCGGTGCCCGCGCCGATGGTGGCGTAGGGTGGCAGGTCGCCAAAGACGTTGTTCACGCCGCCATAGACCTCCGCGCCGTCCAGGTATCTGCCGTGAAGCTGATAGTGGACAGCCAGGTTGTGGTAGAACCGCGCCGTGGCGTACGGGACGTCTGTCGCCTCGGAGTGGTCGCTGGCGTCAGGGTTGCGGTTGAACAGGGCGCCCCGGCCGATATAGCGCACGGAGTACACGAACTGCCACGGACCCTGGGTATAGGTGGTGGAGGCCAGCGCCTTGAAGTGCGGGTTGTTCGCCGTCCCTTCCATGATCTGGACCTGGCTCGGATTGGTCTGGAACGGGAAGTCGTGGAGGTGGAACAGGTAGTTTGCGGTCAGGTCGAATGATAGCCGCCCGGTGAGGAACCGGCTATACTTCCACCGGCTGGTATAGTCGGCCACGGGCAGCGAATAGCCCACCTGCACATCGACACCATCGGTATAGAGCTTCGAGGCGTTGACGTAGGTGGTGGAGACGAAGTTGATGTTGCCGGTGGCCGCGCTGCGGGTGAACAGGCTGCAATAGGTCTGATCCAGGCCGGCGGAGCTGCTGTAGCAGTTGTTGATGATGTCCTGCGCCGCCACGTTGGTGATCGCATTCTTGATCTTGATCGCATAGTAATCGACCGTGATCGACAGCCGCGGGATCATCGGCGGCTGCAACACGAAGCCGCCGGTATAGCTGAACGACTTTTCGGGATTGAGGTTGGGGTTCCCCGAGGTGGTTCCGGTGATCGACGCGTTGGTGTTGGCCTGGAAGCCGGCCGGAACGCCCGCCGCCGCGCAGTTCTTGGGATAGTTGACGTTGGAGCCGATGTTCTCCTGGCTGCAGGGGTCGGCGACGTTGAAGAATCCGCCACTCGGCGGCAGGAAGGCTTCGGTGATGTTCGGCGCGCGGATCGCCCGGCCATAAGTGCCGCGCAGCTTCAGCCAGTCCACAGGGCCGTAGACGCCGCCGAACTTGTAGGAGTCGGCGTAGCCCACCTGCTTGAAGCTGTATTGGGCGCCGCGATAGGCCAGGTCGAAGGTCAGTTCGTCACGCAGGAAGCCGTTGTGCTTCAGCACCGGGAAGTTGCCTTCCACATAGCCTTCATAGACGTTGAAGCCGCCGGCGGAATTGTTCGCCAGGTTCTCGGTGTCGCCGGCGGTGAGGCGCGGATCGTTCACCTCATAGGTGCGCTCCATCCGGTATTCGCCGCCCACCGCCACGCCGATCGGACCGCCCGGCAGCTTGAAGAAGCGGCCGCTGTCGAAGCTGGCGTTGATCGTGGCGTCCTCTTGCGAAAGCGAGTCCGTGGTGTCGAATGAGCCGAACGAATAGGCGTAGGCGGCGGCGTTGTTCAGCTGGCCGAACGGATTGAACGGCACGCAACCGGCCGCCGCGCCGGCGCCGATGCCGGTTTGCGGCGCGGAGGGCACGTTGATCCGGCACGCCGGCTTGCCCGTGGCCGGGTCGATGACCGAGTCGAAGGCGGCGTTGAAATTATTGGTGATCTTCAAGCTGGAATTGCGGAAATGGTCATCGGTACGGCCGTAGTTGATGGCCGCGTCCCACTTCACGTTGGAGAACACTGCGTCGAAATCACCCTGCAGACCCGCGACGATGCGATAGGTTCGGCGGTAGGATTCGCCGACCCGGCCAGGATTGAGGAACTTGCCGATGAAGGGGCAGTTGCCAGCGGCGGGATCGGCCGCAGTGCCCGTGCAGCCGATGCCGGTCAAAGCAGCGCGGAGGTCGGGTTGGATGAAGGCGTTGTCGGGCTGTAGCTGAAAGTCGCCGAAACTGAACGACGGCTGGATGGTGTTGACCGTATCGGTCTCCACATACTTGGCGTCGAGGAAGGCGCGCAGGTGCGGGGTGAACTCGTAGCTGGCGCGAAACTCCGTGCCCTTGCTCTCGAACGGCGAGGCCAGTTGCTCGAAGTCCTCGGTGAAATAGCAGTCCTGGCATCTGTTTGGCAGTTGGCCGAAGGCGAAACTGTTATAGCCTGTTTGCGTCGGGACTGGGATCAGCTGCCCAGCTTGATTGAACGAGAACTGAGGCTGGAAGGTATTGGCGTTCAGCAGCACGCCGTTGAGCGTGACGAACCTGGAGCCGACGTTCTGCACCAGCAGGCGGTCGGGGATGCCGTCGTTGATCTTAGGATTCGAGCAGTTGGAGAAGTCGGGCGCGCAGGTGGCGTCCGCCGGATTGATCACCGTGCCGTAATTGTGGGCGTTGGGCAGGTTGCGCGCATCGACCCCGGCCTGCTTGGTCCAGAAGCCCGTGACGTTGATGTTCAACTTGTCGTTCAGGAAGTTCTGCCCAATCGTCGCGGAGGCGCTGTAGTTGGCGCCGTATCCGCCGTCATCGGCGCCGGCCTGGGCCTCCGCCTCGATGCCGGTGAACTTCTTCTTCAGCACGATGTTGACCACGCCGGTGACAGCGTCGGAGCCATAGATGGCCGAGGCGCCCCCGGTGATGACCTCGACGTGATCCACCAGCGCCGCCGGCACGGAGTTCACGTCCACCGCATTGGTGCCGATGTCGCCGGCCACGTGGCGGTAACCGTCCACCAGCACCAAGGTCCGAGACAGGCCGAGATTGCGCAGGTTGATCGAAGAGACGCCGTAGCCGTTGCCGAAGTTGTTGGAGTTGGCGCGGATCGTGCCGCTGAAGCCGATGGCCGGTAGTTGGGTCAGGATATCGCCGAGATTGGCGGTGCCGGAATTGGCGATCACCACCTGGCCCAGCGTCTCCACCGGCGTCGGCTGCTGCAGGTTCGGCCGAGGGATGCGCGAGCCGGTGACCACGATCTCGTCGCTAACATTGGCGCCCGGCTGCGCCGCCGCGTTCGAGTTCTGCGCAAAGGCGGGAAGGGCCGACATGAGCCCGACGAACATGGTCGAGCCGAGTAAGATACTGCGAAACATCCCTGAAACTCCCCTACCGGCCGGAAACCCCGATAGGTCCCCACCGCCTTCGCCCACGATAGACCAGCCCCCTCCGGTTTTGCTTCAATGTTGAAAAATAGTCCAAAAACCGTCGCTTGTGCGTCACATTCTCGACTGGGTGGCGCCGATGCAACACGGTGTCAGGCCGGGGGCGACCCTCGGCTATGCGCCAGCGCCGCCGCTAAGCTTCTCCATCAAACGGACTAGCCGGAGGGCATAAGGCACGCCTCTCCTCTTCCTCGCGAGGGAGAGCGTAGACAGCGGCCGCCTCATCTTCGCCACTTGCCGGGGCCAGCCTTCGCCGGAAGCCCGAGGACCTGCCATGACCCGATCCGGATTGCTGTTCGCCGCGCTGTGCGCCGCCGCGCCGGCGGCGGTGTGGGCCGCGCCGGTGGCGGGGCCGTCCACGGTGGTCGTGGCCGACACCCACGCGGCGCGCACCATCGACTGCAAGGGGGCGGATGCGATGATCACCGGCGACGACAACACGCTGTCGCTGTCGGGCTGCCTGAACATCAACCTCGTCGGCAAGCGCAACCGCGTCACCGCGCAGCTCCTGCCGGACAGCACGATCAATGCGCTCGGGGACGACAACCACGTGGTCTTCCTGCACGCGCCGGGCTACGAGGCCGTCGTCTCCTCCACGGGCAAGAACAACCAGATCGTGCCGCAGAACCTGCGCGACACGCCCCCGTCCGGCCGGTAGCAGGCCGGCCATTCCGCCGACGGTCAGCCGGCCAGCTTCGCCATGTCCTCTTCGGAGATGTCGTAGTTGCCGAACACGGTCTGCACGTCATCGTCGTCGTCCAGGGCGTCGATGAGCTTTTGCAGCGCGGCCACGTCGTCGCCGACCACCGGGGTCAGGGTCTTTGGCTTCCAGACGATGGCGGTGGACTTGGCCTGGCCGAGCGTGGCCTCCAGCGCCTCGATCACGGCGCCAAGGTCCTCGAAGGCGGTGTAGACCACGTGGGTGGGCGCGGTGTCCGCGTCGCCGGGTTCGGTCTCCACGTCGGCGGCGCCGGCTTCGATGGCGGCCTCCATCACCTGATCCTCGCTGCCCGCCGTTTTGGGATAGACGATCTGGCCGAGGCGATCGAACATGAAGCTGACCGAGCCGGACTCGCCGAGGTTGCCGCTGTTCTTGCCGAAGATGGTGCGCACGTTGGCGGCGGCGCGGTTGCGGTTGTCGGTCAGCACCTCGACGATCAGGCCGACGCCGCCGGGACCGAAGCCCTCATAGCGGATGTCCTCGAAATTGTCGGTGTCCGCGCCCGCCGCCTTCTTAATGGCGCGGTCGATATTGTCCTTGGGCATGGACTCGGCGCGGGCATTGGTGATGGCCAGGCGCAGGCGGGCGTTGGCGGTGGGATCCGGCATTCCGGTCTTGGCGGCCAGGGTAATGTCGCGCGACAGCTTGGAGAACAGCTTGGAGCGTTTCTTGTCCTGCGCCCCCTTGCGGAACTGGATGTTCTTGAACTTTGAATGTCCGGCCATGGTCTGTGTTCTTGATGGGGCTCGGGGTGAGGTTGGCCGGGGTTCTAGCGGGCGCCAGAGTCAAAGACCAGCCGTGGAACCCGGCGGGGTGCGGAGGATTGCTGAGACATGACGCGCGACATCGACCTCGACATTCAGGACGACCCGGCCTGGGACGCCGATCCGAACCCTGAGATGGTCCGCTGGCAACCCACCCATGCGCCGGACGGGGGCAAGGGCCTGCCTTTGACGCTGTCGCCCGCCGGTGTGCTCGGGGTGATCGCGCTAGGCTCGGCGTTGGTGGGCGCGGTTGCGGTCGGCGCCGTGGCCATCGGCGCGCTCGCCATCGGTCAGCTGGCGGTGAGCCGCGCCCGCTTCCGCCGGCTGGAGGTGGACGAATTGGTGATCGGCAAGGTGCGCTTCCGGCGCTGACCTCACTGGGTAAGGTCGCGGCCCCGCGTCTCCGGCAGAAACGCGATGGTGCAGACGATGGCGAAGGCGGTGGCGAAGATCGGATACCACAGGCCGAAATAGATATCGCCGGACGCGGTCACCATGGCGTAGGCCACCGCCGGCAGGAAGCCACCGACCCAGCCGGTGCCGATGTGGTAGGGCAGGCTCAGCGCCGTATAGCGCACCCGCGCCGGGAACAGCTCCACCAGGCAGGCCGCCTGCGGCCCATAAAGGGCGGTGGCGCCGACCGTGAACACCAGCATGACCAGGAACACGCCGAGCGCATTGGTGCGCCCGGCATCGGCCTTGGCCGGATAGCCCGCCGCGGTCAGCGCCGCCTTGAGCTTGGCCTCCACCCCGGCCTTGGCGGCCTTGAGCGCGGGGGGCGGCAACGCGGTCCCGTCCACCGAAGCCACCGTGGCGGCGCCCACCTGCACGCTCGCCGCCGTTCCGGCGGGGGCGGAGAGGTTGCGGTACGACACCCCGGCATTGGTCAGCACGCTCTTGACGATGTCGCAGGAGGAGCGGAACTGAGCCTTGCCCACCGGGTCGAATTGCAGCGCGCAGGCGGCGGAATCGGCGGTCACCACCACCGGCGCGTTGCGGCTGGCCTCGGCCAGACCCGGATTGCCGTACTGGGTCATGAGGTGGAAGCCCGGCCATAGCGCCGCGGTGGCCAGGATCATGCCGCCGCACATCACCCACTTGCGTCCCACCCGGTCCGACAGCCAGCCGAAGAAGACGTACATGGGGGCCGAGCAGACCACGATGGCGATCAGGATGGCGTTGACCGTGGTGGGCGCTACCTTGATGATTTTCTCGAGGAAGGCCTGGGCGTAGAAGAAGGCGCAGTACCAGACCGCCCCCTGCGCCACCATCATGGTGCACAGCGCCAGCAGCACGCGCCTGAGGTTGTCCGGCGTGCCGAACGCTTCGGCATAGGGGGCCCTGGAGCGCGTGCCGGTATCCTTCATGTGCTGGAAGACCGGGCTCTCCGACAGGGTGAGGCGTATCCAGATGGAGATGGCCAAAAGGATGGCCGAGAGCAGGAACGGCACGCGCCAGCCCCAGGCGTTGAACGCCGCCTCGCCCAGCCCGGTGCGCACCGCCAGCACCACCACCAGCGCGCCGCCGAGGCCGAAGGCGGCGGAGGTGCCGATCCACGAGGTGAAATAGCCGCGCCGCGCCGCGGGTGCGTGCTCGCCGATATAGATGGCCGCCCCGCCCCACTCGCCGCCGAGGGCGATCCCCTGGAACATGCGCAGCGCGATGAAGATCACCGGCGAGAGCACCCCCACCTGCGCATAGGTGGGCAGAACGCCCACCAGAAAGGTCGAGGCGCCCATGAGCACGATGGTGATGAGGAAGGTCGCCTTGCGCCCCAGCCGATCGCCGATCCGGCCGAAGATCAAGGCGCCGAGCGGCCGCGTGGCGAACCCGGCGGCGAAGGACAGCAGGGCGAAGATGTAGGCCGCCGCGTCGTTCAGCCCGGCGAAGAACACCTTGGCGATGATGACGGTGAGCGGCACGTAGAGGAAGAAGTCGTACCACTCGAAGGTGGTGCCCGCCGCCGAGGCGACCACCAGCAACCCCATGCCGGCAGTCTTCTTCCCTGTCTTCGCGCCGTCTATCGCCGCCATGTTTCCCCCGTGCATTGGCCAAGGGGTAACATCGCCGGTTGACGAAGCGAAGGGGCTGTCACCAAGGCCGGGTGCGCTGCCACAGCGCCGCATCGCGCAGGATGCTGTCCAGGTCCGAGCAGCGCGGTCGCCAGCCGAGGCGCCGCTTCAGCAGGCCGGGATCGGCCACCAGCGAGGGCGGATCGCCGGCCCGGCGCGGCCCGACGCGGTAGGGGACCGGGGCGCTCAGCACCCGGTGGGCGGCGGCGATCATCTCCTTCACCGTCACGCCCTCGCCCGTGCCGACGTTCATAATCCCGCTCTCGCCGCCGGCGATCAGGGCGCGAATGGCCAGCACGTGGGCCTCGGCCAGATCGACCACGTGGATGTAGTCGCGGATCGGGGTGCCGTCGTGGGTGGGATAGTCCTCGCCGAATACGGTCAGCTCCGGTCCCGTCCCCAGCGCCGCCTTGATCAGGTTGGGGATGAGGTGGGTCTCCGGCGCATGGCTCTCGCCGGTTTCGCCCTCGGGGTCCGCCCCGGCGGCGTTGAAATAGCGCAGCGCGCTCCAGCGGAACGGATACGCTTCGCCGAACCACTGCAGCGCCCCCTCGAACGCCAGCTTGGAGGCGCCGTAGGGGTTGATGGGGACCGTGGCGTGGTCCTCCGGGATCGGCGAAACGCTGGGGATACCGTAGGTGGCGGCGGTGGAGGAGAAGACGAAGGCCTCGACCCCGCCCTCGATCAGCGCTTGGGTGAAGGCCACCGCCGCGCCGACGTTGTTGTCGTAGTATTTGAGCGGATCGGTCACGCTCTCACCCACCAGGCTATAGGCGGCGAAGTGCATTGCACCCGCCGGGCGGTAGCGTTCGATCAGGCCGCCCACCAGCGCCCGGTCGCGGAGGTCGCCGATATGCAGCGGCCCCCACTTCACCCCCTCCGCATAGCCGGTGGAGAGGTTGTCGACGGTCACCGGCAGGAAACCCGCCGCGGCCAGCGCCTTGCACACCTGCGCGCCGATATAGCCCGCCCCGCCCGCCACCAGGATGGCGGGACGCTCAGGGGCGGTCATGCGCGAGCCCCCGGCTCACTTCAGGTACTTGTCGAACCAAGCGATGGTCCGCTCGCGCAGATCCTTCACGTTTTCCGGCTGGCGGATGCCGTGGCCCTCGCCGGGGTAGATGACCAGGGAGTTGGGCACGCCCATCTCGGTCAGGCCGTGCCAGTATTCCAGCGACTGCGGCGCGGGGCACTCCACATCGCGCTCGCCCACATAGATGAAGGTCGGGGTCTTGGCGTTCCTGATGTAGCGGATGGGCGACAGGCGGTCATAGACCGCCGGGTCGTTGTAGAAGGTGTCGCCGAAGAAAGGGATCATCCAGGTGTCGATGCCGTTCTCGCCGTAATAGCTCGACCAATTGGATATGCCGGCGCCCGCCGCCGCCGCCTTGAACCGGTGGGTCTGGGTCACCGTCCACATGGTCATGAAGCCGCCATAGCTGCCGCCGGTGACGCCGAGCCGGTTGTCATCCACCGGCGCCGCCTTCTCCACCGCATCGATGCCCGCCAGGATGTCCTTCAGGTCGCCGCCGCCAAAGTCTCTGACATTGGCGCGGGTGAAGGCCTCGCCTTGGCCATAGGAGCCGCGCGGGTTCGGCTCGAACACGAAATAGCCGTGCTGGATCAGGTCCGCCGTCGTGCCGCGCCGCGAGAAGCCGGGCGTCGACGCCGCGCTCGGGCCGCCGTGGATCATGGTGATCATCGGATGCTTGACCTTGGGGTCATAGCTCAGCGGGGTCAGCAGCCAGCCCTGCACATCGAACGGCCCGCTCTTCCAGGTGATGCTCGTGGCGTGCAGCACCGGCTGGATCGCATCGTTATCGTGCGTCAGAGCCCGCGCGCCGTCCGGACCATGGACGCCGATGCGCGGGGCGCTCTCATAGTCCTGCATCACCGTGACGGCGATCTTGCCATCGGCGCTGAGGCTCACATGGCCGTCGCCTGCGCTCAGGCTCACCGGCGCGTGTTGCAGCACCGTCACCCTGGCGGTCCGGGGATCGATGCTGGTCATGGCCGCGTCGGCGCCGATGAGGGCGGTGGCGCGGATCGCGGACCCACGCCAGGCGACGGCGTTGAAGCTGCCCTTGTAGCCGGGCGTCACGTCGGTGGGTTCGCCGCCCGACAGCGGGGCGGTCCATACGTCGCCGCCGACCGAGCCGAAGTCGCTCATGATGCCGCCGATGAAGGCCACGGTCTTGCCGTCCGGCGACACCCTGGGGTCGTTCATCTGCATCTTCGGCGCGGCGATCACCCGCAACCCGCTGGTGGCCGGGTCGATGGCGACCAGTTTGGCCACCCACCAGTTGTTGTCGCCGTCGCCCTTGGCGGCGGTGGCGACGAAGCTGGCGCCGTCGGGGGTCCAGTCGTATTCGTAGATCCAGGTATCGGCGGGCGAGACGGCGTCGGCCTTTCCCTCGCCATTGGCCAGGGCCAGCATGATGCGCTGCTCGTCCACCACCGAGCCGATCTCGCCCACCAGCGCCTTGCCGGGCTGGGTGGCGCCCACGGACTTGTGCGCCCCCACCACGGCCAGGAAGGCGATGCGGTCTCCGCCCGGCGACCAGCGCGGCGTCTGGGCCAGGCCCTTCACCGTCGCCACGTCGTGCGCGCCGCCCTTGGCGGAGACCTTGACCACAGCGGTTCCGGCCTTGGCGTCGGCGGCGACGAAAGCCAGGGCCTCGCCCGAGGGCGACCAGGCCAGGCCGGAATAGCGGCAGGGCGCGCAGGGGTCGATCCGCTCCACCACGGCGCCGGTCCTGACGCTGCGCACCACGATGGCGGCGTGCGGCGCCGGATGGCCCGGCTGCGCCTCCACCCCGTCGATGGAAGCCACCTTGTCGCCTTGGGGCGAGATCACCAGGCCCTGATAGGTGTGGACCGGCGTGGCCGGCGCGGTCTGCAGAGCGAGCGCCGACGCGGCGGTGGCGAAGGTGGCGAAGATCAAGGTTGTGTCCCCAGCGGTCGGTTCGATGCGTGACCATAGCCGCGTCGCCGGTCGGCGCAATTGCGTCGCCGAAATTAGGCTGGGCGCCGGAGCCGGTGGCGGACCGCGGCGTCATAGAGGTCGAGGCGCTTGTAGTAGCGGAAGGGCGCGCCCGCCTCGCTCATCACCGCGTCCCAGGCCGCCGCGAAACCTTCCCGACGGCCGGGATCGGCCAACAGCACCTCTAAAGGCTCGTGCCAGATGCGGATGGTGAACAGGATGGCGCCCGTCTCCGGCGCCCGCCGGATCGTTTGACGTTCGCGCCGCAGGTGCAGGCTGGCGGCGATCTCCTCCAGACTCTGGCGGGGCAGGCGGGCGCGGAACGGCGCGGGGTCGGGCTGGAACAGTGCCGCGTCGTTGACCACGGTCCAGTTGCGCCGCTCCAGCACCCGATCCGGCCGCAGGTGATCGAAGATGCGGGCGACCCTCGCCAGCAGCGTGGTATTAAAGCCCGGCACCGGTCTGTGCAGGCCGGCCAGGGGCTGGCCCACCACGTCACCGGCGGAGAAAAAGCTCGGCGCGCACAGACTGGCGGCGGTCAGGGTCCAGAGACCGTTGCGTCGCTCCATGAGGCAGAGATCGTCGGAAACCCGACGGGCGGCGGCCAGCAATGGCGGTCCGCGCTCGGAGGCAAGAGACCCGCCGAGCCAGTCCGCGATCATGGCGGCTACCTCGGCCTGGGCGGGGCGCGACTCCTCGTCTTCGCCCCACACCAGGGCGGGATGCTGACTCAACAGGGCGTCCTTGCGCGCGGCGGGATCGGCCTCGCCGCCCTCGAACCAGTCCTCCACCGGCACGGGGGCAAGGCCGATGCGGAATGCCGGGACCGCCGGTCCGCCGTCCGCGGTGTAAAGACCGTGCCTGTCCATCCCGCCTTATGCGACGGGGGCGGCGCCCGGCGAAAGACCCGCCTCCCGCGCGCGAGGCGCCGCCATCGGCCAATCCGCCGGCAGGCAGCCGAGCCCGTCGAGGGCCAGGGCGACGCCTTGGTCAAGGGGCGTGGCCGGCTCCGTGCCGAGGAAGGCCACAAGCTTGGCGTTGTCGAGCCGGAGCGGGCGCTTCCACAGATAACGCATCTCGAGAAGCTCGCGGAACAGGCTGACGAAGGGCGAGGCGGCGACGAGGACGAACCAGGGGAAGGCTCGGATCGGGCCGTTCGGACGCTCCACCACGCGCAAAATGGCGCGGGCCATATCCTCGCCGCGCCCGAACCAGGTTCCTCCGAAGTTGAACGCGGCGAAGCGCTCCAGATCGGCTTCCCGTTCCACCAGTCGCACCATGGTCTCGGCAAGGTCGGGCAGATAGGCCCAGGCGTGGCCCACATCGCGCCGGCCGGGATAGGTCACCGCCCGGACGGCCTTGCCGGGCTTCACCATCTGGCTGAACCAGGAGTTGGTCGTGGCGCCGGGGCCGTAGAAGTCGCCCGCCCGGACGATCAGCGCCTTGACGCCGGAGTCGCGCAGCCGATGCTCCATGGTCACGCGCAGCCGGCCCTTGCGAGTCACCGGATGTTCGGGCGAGGCTTCGGTGATCACCGCGCCCGCGTCCGGGCCATAGTTGTAGACGTTGCCGGGCAGCAGAAGGCGCGCGCCGCTGGCCCTGGCCGCCGCGATGGAGCTCTCCATCATCGGTCCGATCAGCTTGTCCCAGTCCTTGTAGCCCGGCGGATTGACGCCGTGGACGATCAGGCCGACGCCTCTCGCCGCGGCGACTACATCCTGCGCGATCATGGCGTCGCCCCGGATCCATTCCACCCCGGAGATGCGGTGGTCGCGCGCGGCGCGGTCCGGATCGCGGTTCAGCGCCCGCACATGCCAGCCCCGCGCGATCAACACACGGGCCACCTGGCCGCCGACACCGCCGGTGGCGCCCAGCACCAGGGCGGTCTTGTCATGGATCGAGTGGGTCATCGATACGTCCTCCGATGACCCAAGAATGGCTTTACCCCGCGCCAGAGAGAATTGCCTGAATGCGTAGCTTCGGTATTCACTACTGAATGGCTGACGCGCAACCAAACTGGGAGCTCTACCGATCGTTCCTGGCGGTTCTGACGGAGGGCAGCCTTTCCGGCGCAGGGCGGGCGCTGGGGCTGAGCCAGCCCACCCTCGGCCGTCAGATCGCCGCATTGGAAGCCGCGCTCGACGTGGCGCTCTTCACCCGCTCGCCGGGCGGTCTCCTGCCGACCGAGGCGGCGCTGGCGCTGAAGCCTCACGCGGAGGCCATGGCGGCGGCCGCCGCCGCGATGGTCCGCGCGCTCGGACCGGACGACGGAGGGGGCGGCGTGGTGCGGATCACCGCCAGCGAGGTGGTGGGCGGCGCCGTGCTGCCACCGATACTGACCGAACTGCGCGAAGCCCATCCGAACCTGCGGATCGAGCTGGTCCTGTCCAACCGGCAGGACGACCTCCTGCGGCGCGAGGCCGACATCGCCGTGCGCATGGCCCGCCCGACCCAAGGGGCGCTGTTCGGCCGCCGCATTGGCGCCGCCGAGGTGGCCCTGTACGCCTCGGCCGCCTATATCCAGAAGCACGGTCGCCCGGTAAGCCTGGAGGATCGGCAGGGCCACACCATCGTCGGTTTCGACCACGTGCCGAGCTATGCCGGACGGGTGATTTCCGGCCTTCCCATCGGCCGGGACCTGTTCGACCTGCGCAGCGACAGCGATCTGGCGCAACTCGCCCTGATCCAGGCCGGAGCCGGCATCGGCGCGTGCCAGACCGCACTGGCGCGGCGGCTCGATCTGGTTCCGGTCCAGCCCGGCGCCTTCAGCTTCTCCATGGAGACGTGGGTCGTCATGCACGAGGATCTGAAGAGCACCCGCCGGGTGCGGATCGTGTTCGACGCCCTGGTCGCGGGCCTTGAGGCCTATCTCAGCGAACAGGTCTGAACGCCGCCTCCGCCGCCTCGCCGCTCTCCACCGAAGGCCGATAGGTCGGCGGGACGAAATAGGCGCCCTGCTGCTGATAGGCGAAGCCATAGCCGAGCAGCCTGGCGTCCGCCCATTGCGTACCGATGAAGCTGAGGCCGAGCGGCATCCCGCGCACCTGGCCCATGGGCACGGTCAGGTGCGGATAGCCCGCTATCGCCGGGTAGGAGGTGGAGGATCCGCTGTCGTGGTCGCCGGTGACGATGTCCACCCGCCAGGCGGGGCCGGTGGTGGGGATCACCAGCGCATCGAGATGCTCCTTGCCCAGCGTATCGTCGATAGCGGCGCGGGCGGTGGTCATGGAGCGGCGGCGCGCCTCCTTATAAGCGGCGTCGTCCAGACCCTTGCTGGGCTCGGCGGCGTCGAACAACTCCTGGCCGAATAGCAGCATCTCACGCGGCGTGGCGTTGTCGAAGGCGATGACGTCGGCCAGGGTGCGGGTCTTCACCCGCGCCGGATCGGTGGAGGCGAGATAGGCGTTGAGGTCCGCCTTCAACTCTACCGCCAGCACGGTCTGCTCGTCGCGGCCGACCATGGCCTCCTTGGGATATTTGACCTCCACAAGCGTGGCGCCGGCGGCGCGCAACCGGGCGAGAGCGGCCTCGTACAGGGGCTTGATCGCCGTATCGCCGGCCAGTTCGTCGCGCAGCACGCCGATCCGCTTGCCGCGCAAAGCGTCAGGTGCGAGGGCCTGCAGATAGTCCGCCTTGTGCCTGTCCGCCTCGGCGGTGGCGGGGTCCTTGGGGTCGGAGCCCGCCATGCCGGCCAGCAGGGCGGCTACGTCCTCCACCGACCGGCCCATGGGGCCCGCGGTATCCTGGCTGTGCGAGATCGGCACAATATAGGTGCGCGAGACGAGGCCCAGCGTCGGTTTCAGCCCCACTAATCCGTTGACGGAGGAGGGACAGGTCACCGAGCCGTCGGTCTCCGACCCCACCCCGGCGGCGGCGAAGCTGGCGGCGACGGCCGCGCCCGTGCCGGAGGAGGAGCCGCAGGCGGAGCGATCCAGCGCATAGGGGTTCTTCACCAACCCGCCGACACCGCTCCAGCCCGAGGTGGAGTGGGTGGAGCGGATATTGGCCCACTCCGACAGGTTGGTCTTGCCGAGGATCACCGCCCCCGCCGCCTTCAGCCGCGCCACCATCGGCGCGTCGCGATGGCTGACATTGTCCTTCAGCGCCAGCGAGCCGGCGGTGGTCGCCGTGCCGTCATCGCTCTCGATATTGTCCTTGATCAGCACCGGCACGCCGTGCAGCGGCCCGCGCACATGGCCGGCCCGGCGCTCGGCGTCCAGGCGGCGGGCGTCTTCCACGGCGTGGGGGTTAAGGGCGATGACGGCGCGCAGCGTCGGTCCTGCCCGGTCCACCGCCGCGATGCGCGCCAGATAGCGCTTCACCAGGGCTTCGGACGTGGTGCGGTGCGCCGTCATCTCCGCCTGCGCCGCCGTCACGCCGGGCAGAACGTCGGTGAGGCTGGGCGCCGCCGGCCTTAACGCGGCATGTGCGGAGGTGGCGGCCAGGGCGACGGCGAACACGGCGAGTTTCATGCGCATCAATCCATCAGCTTTTGCGAGAGGTAGACGTAGTGGCGCGCCCAGCGGCGGGCGTTCAGTTCGGGGTCGGCGTCGTTGGCGTGGCCGCCGAAAGTGTTCTCGTAATAGAGGTAGGGGTCGCCGAGAGCCTTCAGCTCAGCGGCGAACTTGCGGGGGTGACCGGGGTGCACCCGATCGTCCTCGGTATTGGTGGTAATGTAGGGCTCGGGATATTTCACGCCGGGACGCAGCGCCGTGTAGGCCGAATATTTGGCGATGAAGGCGCGGTCCGCCGGCTTGTCGGGATCGCCATACTCGCCCATCCAAGAGGCGCCCGCCGACAGGCGGTTGTAGTCCAGCATGTCGATCAGCGGGCTCTCCACCACCACGGCGTTGAAGTCCTGCGGGTGCTGGGTCATCGACACGGTGGTGAGGATGCCGCCGTTGGAGCGGGCGTAGATGCCGAGGCGGCGCGGCGAGGTGACCCTGCGGGCGAACAGGTCGTGGGCGATGGCGTCGAAATCGTCGAAGGCCCGCTGGCGGTGCTCGCGCAGCGCCGCCTCGTGCCACTTCGGCCCGTACTCGCCGCCGCCCCGGATATTGGCCAGCACATAGGCGCCGCCCCGTTCCAGCCACAGCTTGCCCACCTCCGGCCGATAGGAGGGCGTCTCCGAAATCAGAAAGCCGCCGTAGCCGAACATGACGGTGGGGGTGCGACCGTCGCGCTTCATCCCCTTGGGCCGAACCAGAAAGTAGGGAACCCTGGTCCCGTCCCTGGAGGTGGCGAAGTGCTGCTCCACCACGTCCTTCGATCCGTCGAACAGCGGGGGCAGCGTCTTCACCGGCGCGCTGGCGCCGCTCGTCACCTCGGCGAGCCTCAGCGTCGGCGGGTCGATGAAGCCCTCGGTGCGATAAAACAGATCGTTGGAGGTGCGCCGGGCGGCGACGAGGTCCACCGCCGCATTGTCGGGCAGGCTCAGCGCCGTGGACTTCCAGCCCCGCTCGCCCCGACCCTCGAAACTGGCGAGACGGCCTTTTACGTCGTCCAGATAACTGACCACGATGCGGTCGCGCGTGATCGCCACGCCTTGCACGGCCTGACGGACATTGGGCTTGAACACCGCAGGGGCGATGTTGCCGAGGGCTGCGCCGCCGTGATCCGGAACGATCAGGGTGTCCAGCGGATAGGCCAGAACCGTGCCGGCGAGGTCGCCCCGCCAGTCCTCATTGGCGGTGAACACCAGTTCGCCCCGATGCAGGCCGTGGACGTTCGCCTTGCGCGGAAGCAACAGCTTGTGCGGATGGTCCGCGCTCAGAACCCAGTATTCGGCGCTGAACGTATCCAGCGGGCGGTCGATCAGGATGGCGACCAGCTTGCCGTCCGTGTCGCGAAGGTCGCGCGCGCCGACCCCATAGCCGCCGTCGCCGGGGGCGCCGCGGAACACCTCGCGCGCCTGGGCCAGCGGCTCCCCACGCTTCAGCCGTTTGGCGATGTAGGGATATCCCGCCTGGGTCAGGGTGCTCCCCCCATCCTTGTCGGGGCCGAAGTCGGTGGCGACGATGAGGGTGTCCTTGTCCTCCCAGGCGAAGCGGTGCTTGCCCACCGGCAGGTGGAAGCCACCCGCCACGAACCGGCCCGTCGCCGTATCGAATTCGCGCACTTCCACCGCATCGCCGCCGCCGTTGGACAGGCTGACCAGGCAGAGCCGCCCCTCCGGCTCCAGGCACTCGGCGCCCTTCCAGAAGAAGCTCTTGCCCTCGGCCCGTGACAGGGCGTCGAGGTCGAGCATTACCTGCCAGTCAGGCGCCGCCGTTCGGTAGGAGGCCAGCGTGGTGTGCCGCCAGACGCCATGAGGATGCTCCGCGTCCTGCCAGAAGTTGTCGACGCCCCCGGCGCGGAAGCGGGGGGTGGGGATGCGCGCCTTGGAGGTAAAGATGGCCAGCGTCTCGTCATGGAACCGCCCGTAGCGGGGATCGGTCTCCAGCCGGGCGGCGGACCGCCTGTTCTCCTGCTCCACCCAGGCCAGGGCGCGGGGCGAATGGATGTCCTCCAGCCAGGCGAACGGATCGGGCGCCTTGGGATCGGTCGACGGCAGCGCGGGCTGCGCCAGGGCCGGCGCAACGGACAGCAACGCCAAGGCGGCAGCCAAAACAAAACGCAACGAACACCCTCCCCGGCCAAGCCGTCACAATGCGTTCGCACTTTTCCAGACACAAGCGACTCCCGACAAAAGCACGGGTAAATTCGCCGTTCGGCCGTTGCATTGGCGGGGTCGAACCGTCCAAGGTGGAAGCAAGATGCTCTTTGGGAGGAGCCCCGTGTCCAGGTCTTTGAAGTGGGTTCTGATCCTCGGCGCCGCGGCGTTGACCGGCGTGGCCTCGGCGCAGGTGCGCACCGGCAAGGACGCCTATGGCGACTATCGGTCGGACGCGCCGGGCGTGGTGCGCAAGATCACGCCGGCGGACATGCCGGCGCCGGGCGCCGACCCCTCCGGCATCGCCCCCCCGGCCAGGGGACCCCGCCCCGCCGGCGCCATGCCCAGGACCCTGCCGGGCTTCGAGATCAAGGCCTTCGCCCAGCTCGACAAGCCGCGGCTGCTGCGCATTGCGCCCAACGGCGACATCTTCGTGGCCGAGAGCGATCCCGGCAAGATCGTGGTGCTGCGCGCCAGGCCCGGCGCGGACGCGCCGGAGGTGACCGAGACCTTTATCGAGGGGCTGAAGCAGCCCTTCGGCATCGCCTTCTATCCCCTCGGGGCCAATCCGGAGTGGGTCTATGTGGGGCTGGAGGACGGGGTGGTGCGCATTCCCTATCGGTCCGGCGACACCAAGGCGCGCGGCCCGGCCGAGGTGCTGATCCCCAAGCTAACCGTCAATCGCCGCGATCACCGCACGCGGGACCTCTTGTTTACCCGCGATGGGAAGCGCTTCCTGCTCTCGGTCGGCTCGTCCTCCAACACGGCGGAGGATATGTCGAAGAAGACCGTGGCTGAGGCGCAGGCCTGGGAAAAGACCCACGCCCTCGGCTCCGGCTGGGACAAGGAGGAGGACCGCGCCGACGTGCTGTCCTTCGACCCCACGGGCAAGGACAAGCAGATCTACGCCACCGGTATCAGAAACTGCGTCGGCATGGCCTTTACCCCGGCCTCGGATCAGCTGTGGTGCTCGGTCAACGAGCGCGACACCCTGGGCGACAACTTGGTCCCGGACTACATCACCCGGGTGAAGCCCGGCGGCTTCTACGGCTGGCCCTGGTACTATATCGGCGACCACGAGGACCCCAAGTTCACCGGCCAGCGCCCGGACCTGAAGGGCAAGGTGACCACCCCCGACATCCTGCTCCAGGCCCATTCCGCCTCGCTGCAGATGGCCTTCTACCCGCCGAACCAGCGGGGGCCGGACGCCTTTTCCAAGGCCTATGCCGGTCAAATCTTCGCCGCCGAGCACGGCTCGTGGAACCGCTCCAAGCGCACCGGCTACAAGGTGATCATGGCCAGGGTGGTGAACGGTGTCCCCACCGGGGAGTACGAGGACTTCGTCACCGGCTTCGTCATCGACGACGCCTCGGTCTGGGGGCGCCCCGTGGGCGTCGCGGTGGCGCAGGACGGCGCCCTGCTGTTCAGCGACGACGGGTCGGGCATTCTGTGGCGGGTAACGCCCAAAGCCGGAGCGAAGTGATGCGACATACCTCGATAGGCCTGGCCTTCGCCGCCGCCGCGCTGGCGCTTCCGGCGACGGTGAGCGCGCAGGATACGGTCGATCCCGCCCATGGCGAGGCGGTGTTCGATGACGTGTGCGCCAGTTGCCACCTCAAGGCGGGCGGCGGCCAGGGCCCGACCCTGGTGGGCGTGGTGGGCCGGCCCGCGGCGTCGGTGCCGGGCGTGATGTATTCCAAGGCCCTGCTCAATGCGCACCTGACCTGGACCCCGGCGCAGCTCTCCACCTTCCTCGCCAGTCCACAGGCGGCGGTTCCCGGCACGGCCATGCCGATGTCGGTGGAGGATGCGAAGGACCGGGCGGACCTGATCGCCTACCTCGCCTCGCCCGCCAACAAGCCCTGACCCGTTGGCGCCTGATTTTCGGACACTTGCCCTGAATCTCGCCCGCTTCATGGGCGCGGGTCCGTACCGGACTGCTCGATTCCGCGCGCGATACCGCGTCGCCGCGGCGCGGCGCCTAAGCAGGGGGCATGGACGTGCCGTTCGATGAGATGATCGGGGCCGGCGTGGGCGGAGAAGCGCCTCGCCGGGCCTATGCCGCGCTCGACCAGTGGATCCGCACCTCGCCGCCGGAATTCTTCGATGCCCGGCGGCGGCAGGCCGAACTGTTCTTCCGCCGCATCGGCATCACCTTCGCGGTCTATGGCGAGGCCGAGAGCCACGAGCGGCTGATTCCCTTCGACATCCTGCCGCGCATCATCTCCGCCAGGGAATGGAAGCGGCTGGAGGCAGGGCTGATCCAGCGCGCCAAGGTGCTGAACGCCTTCCTCGACGATGTCTACAACGCCGGCGAATGCGTGCGGGCCGGCGTGATCCCCTCGGAGCTGGTTTATGGCAACAGCCAGTATCGCGTGGAGATGACCCGCATCCGTCCGCCGCACGGAGTCTACGCCCACATCTGCGGCACCGATCTGGTGCGGGTGGACGAGGACGAGTTCTATGTGCTGGAGGACAACGCGCGCACGCCGTCCGGCGTCTCCTACATGCTGGAGAACCGGGAGGTGATGATGCGCCTGTTCCCGGAGCTGTTCGCCAAACACCGCGTGCGTCCGGTGGAGACCTATACCGACACGCTGCTGGCGACCCTGCGCTCGGTCACGCCCTACCATTCCGACAAGGACCCGACCGTGGTGGTCCTCACCCCCGGCGCCTACAACTCCGCCTTCTACGAGCACTCCTTCCTGGCCGACAAGATGGGAGTGGAGCTGGTGGAGGGCTCCGACCTGTTCGTGCAGGATGTGCGCGTGTTCATGCGCACCACCGAGGGGCCGCGCCGCGTGGATGTGATCTATCGCCGCGTGGACGACGACTTCCTCGATCCCTTGACCTTTCGCTCCGACTCGACGCTGGGCGTGCCGGGTCTGATGGCGGCCTATGAGGCGGGAACGGTGACCATCGTCAACGCCGTCGGCGCCGGTGTCGCCGACGACAAGGCGATCTATACCTACATGCCAGAACTGATCCGGTTCTATACCGGCAAGGAAGCGATCCTGCCCAATGTCCCCACCTGGCGCTGCCGGGAGGCGGAGGCGCTGGCCTATGTGCTCGACCACCTGCCCGAACTGGTGGTCAAGGAGGTCAACGGGTCTGGCGGTTACGGCATGTTGGTGGGGCCCGCGGCGACCAAGTCCGAGATCGACGTCTTCGCCCACAAGCTTCGGACCGACCCGCAGGGCTTCATCGCCCAGCCGACGCTGGCCCTGTCTACCTGCCCCACCTTCACCGAAAAGGGCCTGGCGCCGCGCCATATCGACCTTCGGCCGTTCGTGCTGACCGGCGCGGATGGGGTGAAGGTGACGCCCGGGGGCCTGACGCGGGTGGCCCTGACCGAGGGGTCGCTGGTGGTCAACTCCAGCCAGGGCGGCGGGACCAAGGACACTTGGGTGCTGGATGATTAGCTCTATCGCGCGCCTCTCCCCCTCAAGGGGGGAAAGGCTGGGAGAGGGGGTGAACGCGCCGCCGGAGCGGCGGATGACGCATGAGGCGCCGCCTCAATCGCGCTTCGTTTCAACGCCAACGCCCTCATCACCATCCCCGACCCTTCCCCCCTCGAGGGGAAAGGGAGAGTTCGCCTGATGCTCTCGCGCACCGCCGACAGTCTCTACTGGCTGGCCCGCTATGTGGAGCGGGCCGACTTCCTGGCCCGGATCATGGAGGCGGCCATGCGCATGGCGTCCCTCCCCACCGGCGACGGCGGGGGCGGCGCGGAATGGGACAGCGCCATCGCCATCTCCGACCAGCGCGAGGCCTTCACCGCCGCTTATGGCGCGGCGGACGAGCAGAGCGTGCGCCGCTTCCTGGCCTTCGACCACACCAACCCCTCCTCGATCCGAACCTGCCTGAACGCCGCGCGCAACAATGCCCGCGCGGTGCGCACCGCGCTCACGTCCGAGGTCTGGGAGGCGGTGAACGACGCCTGGAACCAGTTCAACGCCCTGGATGAGAAGGGCATGGACATGCAGGCCTTCGCCCGCTTCATCGAATGGACCAAGGCGGCGGCCCGCGCCTTCGACGGAGCGGTGCACCGCACCCAGCTGCGAAACGACGGCTACGCCTTCATGCGCCTCGGCGCGGCGGTGGAGCGGGCGGACAACACCGCACGCATCCTGGACGTGAAATACCATCTGCTGCTCCCGGCCTCCGAACCGGTGGGCGGGGGCCTCGACTATTTCCAGTGGTCGACCATCCTGCGCGAGGTCTCCGCGCTGACCGCCTATCGCTGGGTCTATCGCGAAAGCATCAAGCCCTGGCTGGTGGCGGATCTGCTGATCCTCAACCGGCAGATGCCGCGCTCGCTGGCCTCATGCTCGGCCGACATCTCCGACCAGCTCGACCGACTGGGACAGGCCTATGGGCGGCGGGGCGCGGCGCAGCGGGCGGCCACTGCGACGCTTGGCCGGCTGACAAGTCTGCGAATCGAGCAAATCTTCCAGTCCGGCCTGCATGAGTTCGTCGAGGCCTTCATCGATGAGAACGCCAAACTCTCCAACACCATCGCCGAGCAGTACCTCCTCTAGCCCTCGCCGCCGCCCTCTTCCCATGCGTATCCGCATCGATCACGAGACCCGCTACATCTATGACGCCCCGGTGCGCGCGGTTAGCCAGGTGTTGCGCCTGACCCCGCGGGCGCACGACGGCCAGCACGTCGCCGCCTGGCGGGTCGACCTGGATGTGGACGGACGGCTGCGCACCGGCGAGGACGCGTTCGGCAACATCGTGCAGCTGCTCTCCGCCGACGGCCCGATCGAGACCCTGACCCTGACCGTGCAGGGCGAGGTGGAGACGATGGACACGGCCGGCGTGGTCACGGGCCTGATCGAACGTCTTCCCACCGCGGTCTATCTGCGCGAAACCCCGCTGACTCGGCCCGATGCGCGGATCGAAGCCTTCGCGCGGGACGCCGCCGCCGGAAAGAGCGACAGGCTGGAACGGCTTCACGCCCTGCTGTCGGCCATTCATGCGGAGGTCGCGTTCGACACCGCTTCCACCACGGTCGCCACCTCCGCCATCGACGCCTTCGCCCAGCGGCGCGGCGTGTGCCAGGACCTCAGCCACATCTTCATCGCCTGCGCCCGCCACTTGGGCGTACCGGCGCGCTACGTCTCCGGCCACTTGGCGCGCAACGACGGGGTGGTCGCGCAGGAGGCCAGTCACGCCTGGGCCGAAGCCTATGTGGACGGCCTCGGCTGGGTGGGCTTCGATGTGGCCAACGGCGTCTGCCCCGGCGAGCGGCATGTGCGTGTCGCCATGGGGTTCGACTACCTGGCCGCCGCGCCGGTGCGGGGCTCGCGCATCGGCGGCGGGACCGAGCGACTCAGCGTCCGCCTGATGGTCGCGCAACAGGCCCAGTCGCAGACCGCGGGCCGGGCGCAGATGCGACAGACGCAAGGCTGAGCATCTTCAGTAACCCGCCATCCGCCCCCAGCGCTCGCGATGCCAGGCGGTGGAGCCGTAGGTGGCCTCGAGCGCCCGCGCCCGCTTGAGGTACAGGCCGGCGTCGTGGGCGTCGGTCATGCCGATGCCGCCGTGCATCTGCACCATCTCGCGGCTGACCAGATGCAGCGTCTCGCCGGCATAGGCCTTGGCCAGGGCCACGGCCTGGGCGGTGTCCGGCGCTTGGGTATCGATGGCGGTCAGCGCGGCCTCGACGCCGGAGCGGGTCAGCTCCAGCTCGCTGAACATCTTCGCCGCGCGGTGCTGCAGGGCCTGGAACGAGCCGATGGTCTGGCCGAACTGCACGCGCGTCTTGAGGTAGTCGAGCGTGGTCTCGAAGGCCTGGGTCGCGGCGCCCAGCATCTCCGCCGCCAACCCGGCGCGGGCGCGGTCGAGCACCTGTTCCAGCAGGTCGTAGCCGTTATCGGCCTCCCCGAGCACGGCGTCCACGCCGACCTCCACACCGTCGAAGGTCAGCGCCGCATAACCGCGCGCATCGGCCAGTGCACGCCGCTCTCGGGTCAGCCCTTCGGCGTCGGCGGGAACGAGAAGCAGGGTGATTCCACCAACCTCACCCTCCTCTCCAAAGGTGCGGGCCGCGACGATGAACAGGTCCGCCGCCATTCCTTCCAGCACGTGGGTCTTGGCGCCGGTGAGGCGATAGCCGTCTCCAGTGTGCTCCGCCTTCAGCGCGGTCCGCATCGGGTCGTGGCGCGGCCCTTCATCCACCGCCAGCGTGGCCACCGCCTCGCCGGCGGCGATGTTCGGCAGCCAGGCCGCCTTCTGCGCTTCGGTCCCGGCCATGGCGAGAGCGCTCGCCGCCGCCAGGGCCGAGGCGATCAGGGGTGAGGCGACCAGCGTGCGCCCCATCTCCTCCAGCACGAGGCCGAGCGACAGGTAGCCGAACGCCGACCCGCCATAGGCCTCGGGGATCACCACGCCGGCCCAGCCCATCTGCGCCATCTCGGCGAAGGCGACGGGGTCGTAACCCAGCGACGCCCCGCTGTCGCGCACCCTGCGCAGCGCTGTGACCGGCGCCTTTTCGCGCACCCACGTGCGCGCCGCGTCGCGGAGCATGGATTGTTCTTCGTTCAGGACGGCCACGATCCGCGCTCCCTACTGGTGGTCCAAAAGGCCAAGGATACGCTTGGCGATGATGTTGTTCTGGATTTCCGCGGAACCGCCGTAGATCGTGGTGGCCTTGCCGCCGAGCCAGTTGCGCACCTGCTCCAGCTCCGCGGCGTCGAAGCCTGGGCCTTCCCAGCCGAGCCCCTGCGAGCCCATCATCTCCACCGCCAGCTCCGCCCGATCCTGCCCGACCTTGGAGCCCACATTCTTCATGATCGAGGTCGCGTTGGAGGGGCTCTGGTTCCCCTTCGCCTCCGCCGCCGCGCGGACCAGGGTCAGCATGAAGGCCTTGGCCTCCATCTGATGACGGATGATCCGTGAACGGAGGTCCGGGTCGGCGATACGGCCCGCCTCGTCCACGCCGACATAGTCCTTGGCCAGTTCGTCGAGCGGCTTGCCCGCCGCGAACCGTCCCGCCGATCCGGCGCCGCCCGACAGGCCGCTCCGCTCGTGCTGCAGCAGGCGCTTGCCGATGGTCCAGCCGCCGTTCAGCGGGCCGACCAGATTCTCCTTGGGCACGTCCACGTCGGTGAAGAAGGTTTCGCAGAAGGGCGAATAGCCGTTGATCAACCTGATCGGCCGCACCTCGATCCCGGGCGTCTTCATGTCGATAAGCAGGAAGGAGATGCCCTCGTGCTTGTGGTTCGGATCAGTGCGGACCAGGCAGAAGCACCAGTCGGCGTATTGCGCGCCCGAGGTCCACACCTTCTGGCCGTTGACCCGAAAATGATCGCCCCTGTCTTCCGCCCTCGTCTGCAGCGCCGCGAGGTCAGAGCCCGCGCCGGGTTCGGAATAGCCCTGGCACCAGCGCAGTTCGCCGCGCACGATCGGCGGGATGTGGCGCTGCTTCTGCGCTTCACTGCCATATTCCAGCAGGGTCGGACCGAACATCATGGTTCCCATCCCGCCGATGGGGTTGCGGGCGCCAATCCGCGCCATCTCCTGCTGCAACACGCGGGCCTCGGCGGGCGTCAGGCCGCCGCCGCCATAGGCCTTCGGCCAAATGGGCGCGCCCCAGCCCTTGGCGCCGATCCGCGTCTTCCAGAGCGCGGCGTCGCCGCTGGGCGTCTCCACGCTCATGGCCAGGTCCACGCCCTTCATGGAGGGCGGGAAGTTCTCCGCCAGCCAGTCCCGCGCCTCCACGCGGAACGCTTCAGGATCGCCGCCGAAATCGGGCATGATCCGCTCTCCCTTGATTCTCCAGACCGAAAGTCCGGTATGTCTTGAGAAACGGTAAGGCCGCCGACGCAGGCGATGCAAGCGCTAGTGCAGCGTCATCGCCAGCGCGCGGGCCGCGTCGGCCGGGCTTTTCTTGTCTGTGTCGCGGTCGACGGTGAGGTTGGCGTCGCGCATCCGCTCCACCGGGATGGCGCCGATCAGGGGCTTCAGCACGTCGATCAGCCCGCGGTCGTTCGCTCGCCTGGGCGAGATCAGGATCACCGCGTCATAGGCTGGAATGGCGCTGCGCGGGTCGGCCAATGTCGCCAGATGGTCCGCAGCGATCCGCCCGTCGGACGAGAAGGCGGAGATCACATCGGCCTCGCCGCCCTCGATGGCGCGGTACATGAAGGTGGGGTTGTAGGACCGCGCGGCCTTGAACTGCAGGCCGTAGGCCTTCTGCAGACCCGCCCATTCCGGCCGCGACAGGAACTCCAGGTCGGCCCCCAGGGTGAGGGCGGAGGCATGGGCGGCCAGATCGTCCAGCGTGCGGATGCCCAGACTCTGCGCCGCATCCGCCTTCATGGCTAGGGCATAGGCGTTCTCGAAGCCCAGCGAGCCCAGGAGGGTGACGTGATACCGGGCCTTAAGTTCCCGGGTCAGCTCGGTCAGGAGTTGGGCGCGGGGCGGGATGTCCTTGCGCCCCAGCACATTGGCCCAGAGCGTGCCGGAATAGTCCACATAGACGTCCACGTCATTGGCCGCGAGCGCCCGGAACGCCACCGCCGAGCCCAGCCCCTGCTTTTCCTCCGTCGCGGAGCCCGCGGTGTGCAGACGATCGGCGATCAGGTCGGCGAGGATGTATTGCTCGGAGAAGTTCTTGGCCCCGATCACATAGCGGCCCTTGGCGCCGCCGCCCGCTATAAGTGGCGCGAGCGCGGCGGCGGCGCCGATCACCAGCGCCGCGGCGCCTATGCCGATGCGTCGAAGGTCTCGCCGCTCCAGCCCGCCCTCGATCAGGCCCAGAAGCTGGTCGACGGTGATGGCCAGGACGGCGGAGGCGGCGCAGCCGAACAGGACGCTGACCCAGTTCTCGGTCTGCAGCCCGGAGAAGATATAGTCGCCGAGCGAGGTCTGGCCGACCGGGGTGGAGAGGGTAGCCGCGCCGATGGTCCACACCGCCGCGGTGCGCACGCCGGCCATGGCCACGGGCGCGGCCAGCGGCGCCTCAACCCGCACCAGCTTCTGGCTCCAGGTCATGCCGAGTCCGTCGGCCGCCTCGCTTACGGCGGGGGCCAGACCGCGCAGACCCGCCACCGTGTTGCGCAGGATCGGCAGGATCGAATAGAGCGTCAGCGCCAGGAGCGAGGGGAGGAATCCAAGCGCGGGGATGGCGATACCGACCGGCCTCAGCGCGGCGGAAAGCAGCAGCAGGAGCGGGTAGAACAGGGCCAGCAGCGCCAGGCTGGGAATGGTCTGCACCAGACTGGCCAGGGTGATGGAAATCCAGCGCAGGCGCGGCGCGCGGGAGGCGGCGACCGCCAGCGGAATGCCGATCGCCAGGCCGAGCAACAGCGCCGAGGCCGACAGCGCCACGTGCCAGGCCAGATAGCGCGGAAGCAGCTCGAAGGCGGCGGCGATCTGGCCGTTCACCGGCCGTCCTCCATCAGCGCGCGCACCCGCTCCGCCTGGCGGCGGGGGGTGGCGATCAGCGCTTCCACCTCGGGATCATCGTGCCCACGCACCAGCACCTGGGGCGTGTCGTCGGCGATCACGCGCCCGGCCTTCATCACCACGATGCGGTCGGCGAGCAGCAACGCCTCCTGCACATCGTGGGTGACCATGACGGTGGTCAGGCCGAGCTCCTCATGCAGACGGCGATAGGCGTGGCCCAAGGCGTCGCGGGTGAGCGGGTCGAGGGCGCCGAACGGCTCGTCCATCAGCATGATCTTCGGCTTGGCGGCCAGGGCGCGGGCGACGCCCACGCGCTGCTGCTGGCCGCCGGAGAGGGCGTCTGGGCGGCGGCCCGCATAGTCGCGCGGCAGGTCCACCAGCGTGAGCAGTTCATCGACCCGTCCGGCGATCTCCGCCTTCGGGCGGCGAACGAGGCTCAGCGGCATCCCTACATTCTCCGCCACGGTAAGGTGGGGAAACAGGCCGACGCCTTGAAACACGTAGCCGATGCGGCGGCGCAGGACAGACCGGTCCGCGCGCGTCACATCCTCGCCGTCGATGCTGACCGAACCCCGGTCCGGCTCGACCAGGCGGTTGATGGTCTTCAGCAGCGTGGTCTTGCCGGACCCCGAGGCGCCGATCAGGGCGGTGAGCTGGCCCGCGGGCAAGTGCAGAGACACGCGATCGACGGCGAGCGCCGACCCGTAGGCTTTCACCACCTCGGCGATTTCTATCCCCGCCCCCCCGGCCATGTTCAGGCGGGTCCGGCCTTCAGGTAGTGGACGCTGAACAGCGTGTCCCGATCGGTCCACGCCGCGTGGGGCCGATACCCGGCGCGGCGGGCGAGGGCCTGAAATCCGTCCACGGAGTATTTGTAGGAATGCTCCGTTTCGATCCGCTCGCCCACCGCGAACCGGAAGGCGTGGCCGGCGGCGTGGACGGTCTGTTGGCGCAGGCTTTCGATGCCGATGGTGATCCGGCTGGCCGCCTCGTCCCAGTGCGAGCGATGGGCGAAGGCGTCGAGGTCGAAATCGGCGCCGAGTTCGCGGTTGGCGCGGGCGAGCAGGTTCAGCGAAAAGGCGGCGGTGACGCCCTCGGCGTCGTCATACGCGGCCTCCAAAGCGGCGCGCGATTTTACCAGATCGACGCCGACGATCATGTCGACCCCCGACCGCGCCCAGCCGGCGAGGAAGGGCTCGGCGTCCTCCGGCTCGATATTGCCGATGGTCGAGCCGGGGAAGAAGGCGACCTGTCGACCCCCGCCCGGCGTTTCCGGCAGCGGAAAAGTATCGCCATAGTCGGCGCAGATGGCGGCCACCGCCAGGGTCGGATAGTCGTCCGCGAGAGCCTCGGCCGCGGCCAGCAGGTGCTCGCCCGAAACGTCGATGGGAATATAGGCGCGCGGCCGCTCCATGGCGTCGAGCAACAGGCGCACCTTGACGCTGGAGCCGGAGCCCAGTTCGATCAGCGTCGCCTCGGGCCCGACCAGGCGCGCCATGTCTGCGGCATAGTCGGATAACAGGCTCATTTCGGTCCGCGTCGGATAATATTCCGGCAGCCGACAGATGCGGTCGAACAGCGCGGATCCCCGGGCGTCGTACAGATACTGGCTGGGGATGAATTTCGGTTTCGCCGACAATCCCCCCACCAGGGCGTCCTCGAAGCTCTCCTGCTTGCGGGACATGTCGTAGAAGGCCACGCGGCCACGCACGGGCGCCACCAGATCAAGCATCTCGGGCCAGCCTCAGTCCGGAAAAGGCCCAACGCGCGTCGGGCGGGAAGAAGTTTCGGTAGGTAATACGCGCGTGGCCGGGCGGGGTGACACAGGCCGAGCCGCGCAGCACCATCTGGCCCGACATGAACTTGCCGTTGTATTCGCCCACCGCGCCTGGAGCGGCGCGAAAGCCGGGATAGGGCCGATAGGCGCTGGACGTCCACTGCCAGACCTCGCCGAACAGCTGGCGCGGTCCCGCGCCGTCCGAGGCCGCGTTAGGGTGCAGGTGCAGGGCCTCGGCGAGAGGCGACGCGGTTTCGGCGGCCACCTCCCACTCCGCTTCGGTGGGCAACCGCGCCCCGGCCCAGAGCGCGAAGGCGTCGGCTTCGTAGAAGTTCAGGTGACAGACCGGCTCATTCGGATCGAGTGGGCGTCGGCCCTCCAGGGTGAACATCGACCAAGCGCCGGGCGCCTCTTCCCGCCAGTAGAGCGGGGCGGACCAGCCGTGGGCCTGTACGGCGGCCCATCCGTCGGACAGCCAGAACTCGGGGCGACGATACCCGCCATCGTCGATGAAGGCGAGATAGTCGCCCGCCGTTACCAGCCGGTCGGCCAGGGCGAACGGCTCCAACCAGACCTTGTGACGCGGCCCCTCGTTGTCGAAGGCGAAGCCGTCGCCGTCGTGACCGATCCGGCGCAAACCACCCTCGACCGGCGACCACCGAACGGGCGGCGCGGCGACCGCCCCGCGTATTGTCCGCTCCCGGAACGTCGGCTCCAGCGGGTTGCGGGAGAAGGCGTGCTTGATGTCCATCAGGATCAGTTCCTGATGCTGCTGCTCATGCTGCAGGCCGAGGGTGATCAGCGGGATGGCCGAGGCCAGTTCGGTATCCGGCAGCGTCTCGATCATCGCCGTCATCGCCCGGTCCACATGGGTGCGATAGCCCATCACCCGCTCCAGCCCCGGCCGGGTCAGCAGCCCGCGCTCGGGACGGGCATGACGCGGACCGACGGCCTCGTAGTAGGAGTTGAACAGATAGCCGAAGTCGGGATCGAAGGGCCGGTAGTCCGCGAGCGAGGGCTCAAGCAGAAAGGTCTCGAAGAACCAGGCCGTGTGGGCCAGGTGCCACTTGGCCGGGCTGGCGTCGGGCATGGACTGCACGAGCGCGTCCTCGGGCGTCAGGTCCGCGGTCAGCCGAACCGTGGCCGCGCGGACCAGGGTATAGCGCTCCAGGATCGACGCGCGATCGACCCCACGGTGCGGTTGGCGCTCAGCCGCGCTTGGGCCGTCCATGGGGGAATTCCGTCGAAAGGGTCACGTGGGCCGGATATCGCTAACGCCTTGGCAAGCCGGACCGTTCCGGGCCCGGGGCCTCGGTCAGGTCGGGTCGGCGCCGAAACTTTGCAAGCAGTCCGCCAACTCGGCCTTGGTATAGGGCTTGCGCAGCAACGGCCAGCGCGCCTCGGCCATGGTCTCGTTGAGCGCGTCGCGGGGGTAGCCCGAACTCAGCAGCACGCGAAGATCGGGCCGGACTTCCACCGCCCGGAGGGCGAGCTGGACGCCATCCATGCCGCCGGGCATGACCACGTCGGTGAGCAAGAGGTCGAAGGCGCCGCCCGTCTCGATCAGGGCGAGCGCCGGCGCCGCCGAGTCCGCCAGTGTCACGCGATGGCCGAGATCCTGCAACATGGTCTCGACGATGGCCGCGACGCTGGAGTCGTCTTCGACCAGCAACACGTCAAGGCTATCGTGCGGGCCGGACCTCGGCTTGACGGCCGCTTCATGGGGCGCGTCCGGCCGTTCCGCCGCGCGGAGATGGAGGCTTACCGTCGTCCCCCGGCCGGGGGTGCTTTCGATGGTCGCCGCGCCTCCGGACTGGCGGGCGAAGCCGTAGACCTGGCTGAGACCGAGTCCGGTGCCCTTGCCCGGGTCCTTGGTGGTGAAGAACGGCTCGAACGCCTGGGTCATGACCTCCGGGCTCATTCCCCCGCCGGTATCGCGAACCTGTACGCGGACGTAGTCGGCGGCCTCCAGCTCGGGCGCGATGTCGGGGCCGCCGTGCACCCGCTCGGTGACCACCGAGATACCCCCCCCGTCGGGCGTGGCGTCGCTGGCGTTGATCACGAGGTTGAGCAGCGCCGCCTCGAACTGGGCCGGGTCGACGCGGGTCACGGTCCCGCCCGCCCGGCTGACAAGCTCGAATCGGCGCGTCTCGCCCACGGCCCGTCGCAGGAGCGGCTCAATCTCCCCGATCATGGCGTCCAGATCGACGGTCTCCGGCCGCAGGGCCTGACGGCGGGAAAAGGCCAGGAGCTGTTGGGTCAGCCGTTCGCCGCGCCGGGCGGCCGACAGCGCCGCCTCGCCCAGCCGCGTGCGGCGCGCCTCGTCCTCGGGATGTTTCAGCATCAGGTCCAGCGCGCCGATGACGACGGTGAGCAGGTTGTTGAAGTCGTGGGCGACGCCGCCGGTCAATCGCCCCACCGCTTCCATCTTCTGGGCGTGGGCCAGCGCCGCTTCCGCCTGGTCCTTTTCGCGGAGAGCGGCCTCGACCCGCTCCTCCAACAGCTCGTTGATGCGCAGCAGGTCGCTCTCGGCCCGTTTGGTGTCGGTGACGTCATAGGCCACACCGACGAAGCCGGCGTGGGCGCCGGTCTCGTCCCAGCGCGGCTGCGACAGGGACCGGGTCCAGCGGAACTCGCCGTCCGCGCGGCGATAGCGGGCTTCGAGATAGAAGGGCTTGAGCGAGGCCTCGCCCGCCACCTGTTCTCGCAGGATGCGCTCGAGATCGTCGGGATGCAGCGCCTTGCGCCAGTCGAACGCCACGGCTTCCTCGAAGCCGACGCCGAGGAAATCCACATAGGCCTGATTGACGAAGCGCCGCTTGCCGCCCAGCTCGGAAATCCACAACAGCACCGGCGCGCTGTCGGCGATCAGGCGGAACTGCGCCACGCTTTCTTCGACGGCGGCGTTGCGGCGGAGCGCCTCCTCCGCCTTCAAACGCTCGGTGACGTCCTGAAAGGCCACCACGGCCAATTCGATGTCGCCATGGGCGTCGAAGATCGGGGCGGCCGAAACCTCGAAGGTTACGACCCGGCCATCGCCCCGACGATAGCGCCGAAGCTCCGGCCCCACCCGGCGCCGCTCCGCCAGGGCCTGGTGCACCGTGTAGGCCTCCGGCGGCGCCGGGCCGTCGTCATCGGTCAGCACACCCGTGCCGTCCTCGCGATGCCACGCCTCCCTGACGGCGGCCTTGTGTCCATACAGCCGCTCGGCCTCCGGATTGGCGAACAGCACGGTGGCGTCCGATCCATCCACCACGAGCACGCCAAGCGGCATCTGCTCGATCACCGCCTGCAACTGGCGGCGGCCCCGCACCCGCTCCCGCGCCACCTGGGCCCTCAGCCGACGCACGCCCAGCAGCAGCCCGAACAGGCCGACCGCTGTGGCGACCAGTCCGATGAGCACCAGGGGAACAAGCGGGAGGTGCAGGTGCGTCAACGAAAACCCCCTTTCGGAAGGCGATGAAGCCTAGCGCTTTCATCTCTGACTTGAAACCGCGCCGCCCGCACACGTTCCCTCCCCATTGACAGTCGATGGCGCGGGCGGACAGATCGGAACCGATGGAAAAGAAGGTAAGCGCCATGGGACGGCTGCAGGGCAGGACGGCGCTGATCACCGGTGCGGGTTCGGGGATCGGCAAGGCCGCCGCGGCGCTCTTCGCCCGCGAGGGCGCCAGCGTGCTGGCGGTGGATCGGGTCCTGGCGGTGATGGACGTGGCCCACGACATCGAGGCGACGGGCGGCAAGGCCATGGGTCTGATCGCCGACGCGGGCGCGGAAAGCGATGTGGAGCGGGCGGTGCAGACCGCGGTCGACACCTTCGGCGGGCTTGACGCGTGCTGGGCCAATGCGGGCGTCTCGGGCGGCCTTGTGCCCTTGCTCGACCTCAGTGCGTCAGACTGGGAAGGCCTATTGCGGGTGAACCTGATCGGCCCCTTCCTGCTGATCAAATACGCCGCGCGGGCGATGATAGAGGCCAAAAAGCCGGGCTCGATCATCTGCACCGCCTCGGTGGCGGGGCTGCGGTCCGGCGCGGGCGGGCCGCCGTATTCCGCCTCCAAGGCAGGGGTGATCAATCTGGTGCAGACCTCCGCCCAGCAGCTGGCCGGGTCCGGCATCCGGGTGAACGCCATCTGTCCCGGCCTGATCGAGACGGGCATGACCCAGCCCATGTTCGACCGGGCGCGGGAGAAGGGCACGGAGTCCAAGCTCGGCCAACTCAATCCCCTGCGCCGCGCCGGTGCGCCGGTGGAGATCGCCAACATGGGCCTGTTCCTGGCCTCGGACGAGGCGTCCTATGTGAACGGCCAGGCCTTCGTGGTCGACGGCGGCCTATCGAGCTCCCATCCCATCGCCCGACCGGGGGCCATGTCCTAGACCATGGCCACGCCATCGACCCGCCCCCTGGCGCTGATCACCGGCGCCTCCGCCGGTATCGGCGAGGCTTTCGCTCGCGCCTATGCGGGGCGGGGCCACGACGTCGCCCTGGTGGCGCGGCGGGCGGACCGGCTGGAAACGCTGGCGGCGGAGCTTCGAGGGACCCACGGCGTCGAGGCCTATGTGATCGCGCAGGACCTCGCGGCGGTGGGCGCCGAGGCGCGGGTGATGGCGGCGCTCTCCGCGCACGGCCGATCGGCGGACGTGCTGGTCAACAATGCGGGCTTCTCCATCGCCCAGGACTTCGCCGGCGTGCCGTGGCAGCGCCAGCGCGACTTTCTGATGACGCTGATCGTCTCCGCCACCGGCCTCGCCCATCTCGTCATTCCCGGCATGATCGCGCGCGGGCGGGGGTCGATTATCAACGTCGCCTCCATCGCCGGCTTCGCGCCGGGTGTGGCCGGCCACTCCCTCTATCCGGCGGCCAAGAGCTACACGATCAAGTTCTCCGAGGCGCTGGACGCCGAACTTCGGCCGCACGGCGTCAGGGTCACCGCCCTCTGCCCCGGCGCCACGGAGAGCGAATTCGCCGAGGCGAACGGCACCAAGGCCGCGGGCCACAGCGCGCCGGACTTCCTGCTGCAGACGCCGGAACCGGTGGTCGAGGCGGCCATCGAGGGCAACCTGGCTGGAAAAGTGGTGGTCATACCCGGCCTGCATAACCGCATCGCCGTGTTCATGATGCGCCGACTGCCGCACGGACTGGTGCGCGCCATCCTGATGAAGGGCTCGGCGCGGTTCCGCTTGCCGCCGGCGCCCGGATCACCGGAAGCCAAGGCGGAGACCTGATGGCCAACCACTTCGACATCGTCATCATCGGCTCCGGCGCGGGCGGCGCGACCCTGGCGCAACGCCTGGCCCCCACCGGCAAGTCGATCCTGATCCTGGAGCGGGGCGAGCATCTGCCGCGGGAGGCGGAGAACTGGTCGGCCAAGGCGGTGTTCATCGACAAGCGCTACCGCACCAAGGAGCACTGGTACGACAAGCACTCCAAGCCGTTCAGTCCGAACACGCACTATTGGGTCGGCGGCAACACCACCTTTTACGGCGCGGCGCTGATGCGATTGCGGGGGCGCGACTTCGATGAGGTCAAGCACGGCGGCGGCCTGTCCCCCGCCTGGCCGATCTCGCTCACCGACCTGAAGCCCTATTACGGGGAGGCGGAGACCCTGTGGCGGGTGCACGGCGCGCGCGGCCAGGACCCCACCGAGGACGGCGACGAGCCGGCCTACGCCTATCCCGCCATGAAGGACGACCTCGGCATCGCCGGCCTGCGCACCCACCTGGAGGGCCAGGGCTACAAGCCGTTCCACCTCCCGCTCGGCGTCAATCGCGACGAGCAGCACTGGCTGAACTCGCCCTGCATCCGCTGCAAGACCTGCGGCGGTTATCCCTGCCTGATGAAGGCCAAGAGCGACGCCCGCTCCATCGCCGTCGATCCCCTGCTGGACCTGCCCAACGTCACTCTGCTCACCGGCCGTAAGGTTGAGCGGCTGGAGACCGACGCGGGCGGCAAGACCGTCTCGGCGGTGGTGTGCCAGACCGCGCAGGGCGAGGAGCGCTGGACCGGCGACGTCGTCGTGCTGGCCGCCGGCGCGGTGAACACCGCCGCCATCCTGCTGGCCTCATACAACCCTCAGCACCCGGACGGTCTCGCCAACGGCTCGGATCAGGTGGGGCGCAACTATATGTTCCACACCCTGACGGCCGTGGTCTCGCTCACCGCCGCCAAGCTCGACTCCACCTTCCCCAAGACCCTGGCGATGAACGATTTCTACTGGGGCGATCCGCGCGGCGGCTACGACCTGCCCATGGGCCATATCCAGGCGCTGGAATACATGTCCGGCCAGACGCTGGAGGGGCAGATCTCCGCCATACTGCCGCCGGCCCTGGCGCCGGACGTGTTCACCAACGCCATCGCCGAACGGCTGCTGAGCTTTCTGGTGATCTCCGAGGACCTGCCGCTGCCGGACAACCGGGTACGGCTGGCGGCGGACGGGCGCATTTTCCTGGACTACACCTACAACAATCTCGAAGGGCATACCCGGCTGGTGAAGGCCCTGGACGAGGCCCTCGACGGGTTTGTCGATCACAAGCACATCCTCAGCCAGCATCATTTCCAGTTCGACTCGCTGTTGCCGATCTACGGCACCGCCCACATGAACGGCACCACGCGGATGGGGGCTGACGCGGCATCGTCCGTGGTCGACCCTTTCTGCAAGGCGCACGAACTCGACAATCTCTACGTCGCCGACGCCAGCGTGTTCTGCTCGGCCGCCGCGGTGAACCCGACCCTGACCATCGTCGCAAACGCCATGCGGATGGGCGATCATATCAAGGAGCGGCTGGGGTAGCGGTCGAGGCTCGTTGACGCGGCCGCCGCGGGATGCGGCTTCTGATGGGATGGTCAGCCGAAAGCTCGCCCTGAGGTCTGCAGCCGAAGCCTTAAGGACCGGACTTTGGCCCCTCAACCACGCAACACACCCGTCAGCATCGGCCGGACGCTACGTCCTGTTCGATGTCCAGCGCCTGGCTATGGGTTGTATCGAAGCACTACGACATCGACAAACCGGCATGGATAAACGCGACAACGTGAATAACCGTCTGTAGACGGACGGCTCAGCCTTCACCGTTCAGAGCGGGTCATCGGAGCCAGATAGAAGGGTCTTCGCACCTAATTGGAGCGCGTTCGAGCAGCGAAACCGCACGCACTTTCGCCGGACACGCTCCAGGTTTGGCCCTTCTCCGGGACCGGCCCACCCCTTGCGTCTTCCGGTTGCGGAGGGCCGCCGATGTCCCAGTCCGATACAAGCTTGCACCCTGTCCGCGCTGTCCAAGGCGAGCTTGAGCTGTTCGCGCCGCCCGCCGGGGCGGAAGACCTGTTGGTTCCGGCGCGCATGATCAACGAGTGGGTGTATTGCCCGCGCCTCGCCTTCCTGGAATGGGCGCACGGGGAGTGGGCCGGCAACGCCGACACCGCCGCCGGCGACCACGCCCACGCCGCCACCGAGGCCGGCCGGGCGCCGCCGCTGCCCACCCCCGAAGAGCTGCCCGAAGACGGGCGGCTGAAGACCCGCCGACTGTCGCTCGCCTCCGAGCGGCTGGGGCTGGCGGCCGAGATCGACATCCTGGAGGCGGAGGGCGACGTCGTCACGCCGGTGGACGTAAAGGCGGGCAAGCGGCCGCACGTCGCCGAGGGCGCCTATCTGCCGGAGCGGGTGCAGGTGTGCGCCCAGGGCCTGTTGCTGCGCGACGCCGGCTATCGGTGCGAGGAGGGCGCCCTATGGTTCGCCGGCGGCCGCGAGCGGGTGCGCGTGCCGTTTACCGAGGAACTGGTGGCGGAGACCCTGCGCGCCGCCTCGGAGCTGCGCCTGTCGGTGGCCGCCGGCCGGCCGCCGCCGCCGCTCGACCATTCGCCCAAGTGCCCGCGCTGCTCGCTCCTGCCCATTTGCCTGCCCGATGAGGTGAACTGGTTCCGCAAGGGCGCGATCCGCCGCACGCCACCGCCGGCGGCCCGCCCCGCCCTGCCGCTCTACGTCCAGACGCCGGGCGCGCGGGTGGGCAAGCGCGACGCCACCCTGGTGGTGCAGGTGGAGGGCGAGGCGGACAGGATCGTCCCGCTGGACGAGGTGTCCGAGCTGGTCCTCGCCGGTCCCGTCAGCCTGACCACGCCGGCCATGCACGAACTGCTGCGGCGGGAGACGCCGGTGGCCTGGGCCTCCTCCGGCTTCTGGTTCCTGGGCGCCACGGGCGGACAGGGGCCGAGGAGCGCGGCGGTCCGTACCGCCCAATACGCCGCCGCCGCCGACCCGACCCGCCGGCTCGCCTTCGCCAAGGCCCTGGTCGCGGCCAAGATCAAGAACCAGAGCGCGCCGAGAATGCTATTCTCGGGCCCCAAAGCCCGCGCCTAATTGAAGCTAAAGAGCCCCGCTAATGAAGCGTGCGGGCGACGGTCCTATTCTCGGGCCCCAAAGCCCGAGCCTAACTGGGGGACCATCCCCGCCGGCGGCGGGTCGCCCCGGGTGGTGACCGGTTCTCCGGCTCAAAGCCCGGGCCCGCATCCGGTCCCGATGCGACCGTCGTCCTGGACGCCGACGGCATAGGCAGAGGCGCGGCCATCGCCTAATACCGGCTGATGATGGTCCTGCCCTTGCCCGATCAGGCCGCCACCGAGCGGCTCGGCCGTCAGGTGGCCGCGCGCTTGCGCAGGGGCGAGGCGGTGTGCCTGTACGGCCCCCTCGGCGCCGGCAAATCCACCTTGGCGCGGGCGCTGATCAGGGCGCTGGCCGGGGCGGAGGCGGAGGTTCCGAGCCCCACCTTTACCCTGGTGCAAAGCTATACGGGCGGTGACTTCCCTATCGACCATTTCGATCTCTATCGACTCAAGTCCGCCGACGACGTGATCGAACTCGGCCTTGACGACGCCCTGCACACGGGGGCCGCGGTGATCGAATGGCCCGAACGGCTGGAGGGCGCCCTGCCGCCGGACAGGCTGGACATTCACCTGGAACCGGGCCAGTCGGAAGACGCGCGCGTGGCGCGGCTCCAGGGCCTTGGGACCTTCAGCGGACGGGATCGATTTGGCGGCGAGTGACACCCCGGCGGCGGACGATCGCGAGGCGCTCCGGATCGCCTTCCTGGCGCGAACCGGCCTCGGCGCCGCCCGCCGCGAGGCCATGGGCGGCGACGCCTCCACCCGAGCCTATGAGCGCCTGCATCTGCCGGGCGGCGCCACCCGCGTGTTCATGGACCAGCCGCCCGCGCTGGAGACCGCCGTCGCGCCGCCGGAGGCGACCCCGGCCGAGCGCCGCGCCATGGGCTATAATGCGCTGACCCGGCTGGCCGGGGGCCGGGTGGACGCTTTCGCCGCCGTGGCGGCCTATCTGCGCGCGCGCGGCCTGTCGGCGCCCAAGGTCGAGGCCTTCGACGCGGCGCAGGGCTTTGCGGTGCTGGAGGACCTCGGCGATGACCTCTACGCCCGCCTGATCGAGCGCGGCCAGGACCCTCTGCCGCTTTACGAGGCGGCGGTGGACCTGCTGGCGGCGTTGCACGCCGAACCGCCGCCCGCGGTCCTGGAAACCCCCGGCGCGCGCTGGCCGGTCGCCACCTACGACGATCTGGCGCTGCGCACCTATACGGAGATGTTCCTGGAGTGGTGGCCGAAATATGCCGGCCTGCCGCCCTTGCCGGCGGAAGCGGCGGCCGAATGGGACCGGCTGGCGGCGCCGATCCGACGCCGCGCCGAGGCGGAGGCCGGCGTCTTCGCCCACCGCGATTTCCATGCGGAGAACCTGATCTGGCTGCCGGAACGGCGGGGACTGGCGCGGGTCGGCCTGCTGGACTTCCAGGACGCGGTGCGCGCCCACCCGAGCTGGGACCTGCTGCACCTGCTGCAGGACGCCCGGCGCGACGTGGCGCCGGAGCTGGAGGTCGCCATGCTGGAGCGTTATCTCGCCGCCCGCCCGGGCGTGGACCGCCGCGCCTTCCTGGCCGATTATCGAGGGCTGGCGACGCTGAACGCCGCGCGGATTCTGGGGCCGATCTTCGCCCGCCAGGTGGTCGCCTTCGGCAAGCGCCGCTATATCGACTTCATGCCGCGCACCTGGGGCTATCTGGAGCGCAACCTGGCCCACCCCGACCTCGCGCGGTTGAAGGCCTGGTTCGACCGCTGGATTCCGGTAGAGACGCGGCCGAGGTCCGGGCGGGGATGAGCACGGTTCCGCAAACGGCCATGGTGCTGGCGGCGGGGCTCGGCACGCGGATGCGCCCGCTGACCGACGACCGGCCGAAGGCGCTGGTGCCGGTGGGCGGCCAGGCCCTGATCGACCACATGCTGGACCGCCTGGCGGAGGCGGGGGCGGCGCGGGCGGTGGTCAATGTCCACGCCTTCGCCGATCGGCTTATCGCTCACCTTCGCCGCCGCACCCGTGGCCCGGCGATCGAGATTTCCGACGAGCGCGCCCATCCCCGGCCGCTGGAGACCGGCGGCGGGATCAGATTCGCCCGCGCGCATCTGGGCGAAGGCCCGATCCTGGTGGCCAATATCGACAGCGTGTGGCGCGAGGACGTCGAGCCGCCCGCACGGGCGATCCATGACCTCTGTGCCGCCTATGATCCGGCGCGCATGGCGGCCCGGCTGATGCTGGCGGGGATGGAGCGCACCTCCGGCTTCGACGGGCCGGGCGACTTCTTCATGGACCAGGCCGGGTCGCTCGTCCCGCGGCGGGTCAGCGGCGCTCCCTCCGCGCCGCTCAACTATATGGGCGTCCACATCGTCGATCCGCGCCCGATCTATGACCATGCGGAGGCCGAGTTCGGCCTGTTCCCGCTGTGGGCCGGCTGGGCCGAGCGGGGCCGGTTGCAGGGTCATCTGATGCAGGGCGACTGGATGCACGTGGGGGACCCGCAGGCCCTTGAGGTCGCCGAGGCGCGGCTGGCGCCATGACTGGCGCCGCGTCGATCTTCGAGCGGCCGGGTCCGCGCTGGTATTCGATCAACGCGCACCGGCCCTTCCTGACCGACCTCGCCCGCGTCCTGTTCCAGACCCTGGCCGGCGACAATCCGGTCGCCCTGTCGCAGGCCGTGGTGCTGATCCCCACCCGACGCGGCGCCCGCGCCCTGGCCGAGGCCTTCGTCGGCGCGGCGGGCGGCCGCGCGGTGCTGCTGCCGCAGATTCTGGCCATCGGCGACCTGGAGGAGGGCGAGCCGCCCTTCGAGCCGGGCGACCTGGCGCTGGACCTGCCGCCCGCCGTCAGCCCCATGCGCCGGCGGTTCGAGCTGGCCCGCCTGGTCCTCGACCACCGCGAAGGCTTCGCTCCGGCCCTCGAAGGGCAGGGGGCGCTGCAACTGGCCGACGCCCTCGCCGCCTTTCTCGACGCCGCCGCGATCGAGGAGGCCGTTCTGCCGGCGGACCCCGCCGGGCTGCTGCAGGGGGAGTTCGCCGAGCATTGGAAGGTCTCGGCCGCCGCGCTCCGCGTCGCCACCCAACTCTGGCCCCAGCGCCTGGAGGCGCTCGGGCTTATGGACGTCGCGCCACGCCGCGCCGCGCTGCTCAACGCTCTGGCGGAGCGATGGCGCGATGAGCCGCCGGGCCGCCCTTTGATCGCCGCGGGCTCAACCGGATCGGTTCCCGCCTCCGCGCGACTGCTCAGCGTGATCGCCGCGGCGCCGCAGGGGCTGGTGGTCTTGCCCGGTCTGGATCGCGAGCTGGCGCAGAGCGCCTGGGCCGAGGTCGGGGACGATCACCCGCAGGGCGCCCTGCATCGTCTGCTGTCCGTTGCGGGGATCGACCGTGGCGCCGTGCGTCCCTGGCCGACAATAGAGACGCCCGCCGAGACGGCGAAGGGCCGCGACCGGCGCCGTGTGGTCAATGAAGCGCTCCGCCCCGCCGAGGCGACCAAGGACTGGCGCGTGCAGATCGCCAACCTGCGGGCTGAGGCCGAGGGCGGGCCCGACCCCATCGCCACCGGCCTGTCCGGCCTGACCCTGATCTCGGCGCGGGCGGAGGAGGAGGCCGCCGCTGTCATCGCCCTGGCCATGCGCGAGGCGCTGGAGACGCCCGGGCGGACCTGCGCGCTGGTGACGCCCGACCAGGCATTGGCGCGGCGGGTCTCGGCCCGGCTGGCCCGCTGGCGGATCGAGGCGGACAGCTCCGCCGGCCGGCCGCTGGCCGAGACGCCGGTGGGCCGGCTGATCGGCCTGATCGCCCGCGCCGCCGCCGAGGGGTTCGATCCGCCGATCCTGCTGGCTCTGTTGAAACACCCGCTGGCGACACTGGCCGCGAACCATGGGGCGGCGCTCCGCACGCTGGAACGCTATGGCCTGCGCGGGCCGCGTCCCCGTGGATGGCCCGGCCTGACCGCCCGGCTGGAGCAGCGCCGCGACCGCGACGATGAGACCGATCCCGCCCGGTTCGACGACGCCGTCGCCCTGGCGGCGCGGGTGCAGGACGCCACGGCGCCGCTGGTCGAGTCGTTCACCGAAGGGGCCGCCCCGCCCACGACCGCCGCCGAGGCGCTGGCGCGGGTGGTCGAGGCGCTGGCGCCGGGCGCCTGGAACGGCCAGGCGGGCGAGGCGGCGTCGGGCCTGATCGCCGACCTGATCGAGCACGCGGCGATCCTGCCGTCCCTCACCGCCCGCGCCTTCGCCGATCTGGTGCAGGACCTTCTTGGATCGCAGACCGTGCGGCCGGGCGGTGCGCTGCATCCGCGCCTGTCGATCCTCGGCGCCATCGAGGCGCGGCTGGTGCGGGCGGACCTGCTGATCGTCGCCGGGCTGGAGGAGGGGGTGTGGCCGCGCCTGCCGCCACAGGACCCGTTCTTTTCGCGCCCCATGCGCCAGACGCTGGGCCTACCGCCGCCCGAGCGGCGCATCGGCCTTGCCGCCCACGACTTCGCCCAGGCGGCCTGCGCGCCCGAGGTTATGCTGGTGAGCATCGAACGCCGCGGGGGTCAGCCCACGGTGCGTTCGCGCTGGCTGTGGCGGCTGCAGACCCTGGCGCGGGGGGCGAATACAACGGAGGCCCCGGTCAGCATCGCCTCACGCCCCGACCTCCTGGCCTGGGGCCGCGCCCTGGACGCGCCGCTCGATCCCCGTCCGGCCGAACTGGCGCCCGCCCCGCGTCCCGCGCCGACGCCGCCGCTGGAGGCGCGGCCCGACGCTCTGCCGGTGACCCGGATCGAGACCTGGGTGCGCGATCCCTACGCCATCTATGCCCGCGAAATCCTCAAGCTGCGCGCCCTCGACCCGCCCGACATGCCCATGGACGCCCGCGCGCGGGGCACCGCCATTCACGCCGCCTTCCAGGCCTTCGCCGAGGCGCACGAGGGCGGCGCGCCCAGCGAGGCGGCGGACCTGTTCGAGCGGCGGCTGATCGAGGAGCTGCGCAGGGCGGGCGTCGGCGAGCCGGCCATGGCGCGCGAGCGGGCGCTGGCCCGGCGTCTGGCGGCGTGGGCGGCGTCGTTCGAGACGGAGCGGCGCAGGCCCGGCCGGCGCTTCATCATCGAACGGCAGGGCGCCCTGCCGTTGCCGGTGGACGGCCGCACCTTCACCGTGACCGCCAAGGCGGACCGGGTCGAGCTGGAGGACGGTTTCGCCCACGTGCTGGACTTCAAGACCGGCGGCGCGGCGACGAGGAAACAGATCGAGACCGGCCTTTCGCCCCAGCTCACCCTCACCGCCGCCATCCTGATGCACGGCGGCTTCACCGAAGCCGGCCCGGCGGAGCCCGGCGAACTGCTCTATGTGCGCGTCACCGGGCGGCGCGTGCCGGGCGAGGTGATCAACCCGCTGAAGGCGTCCACCACCCGCACCGAGGCGGAGACGGCCCTGGCCGGGCTGGCGTCGCGCGTAAGGCGCTTTTCGGACCCGGCCCAGCCCTATCGATCCTGGGCCGCGCCGCAGTTCATCAGCGACCGGGGGACCAGCGACTACGACCATCTGGCGCGCGTGTTCGAATGGCACGTCGCCGGCGCGGCGGATGAGGCCGGCGAATGAGCGCCGCCCAGAAGGCCGCGGCCGATCCGGAGACCTCGGCCTTCGTCACCGCCAATGCGGGATCGGGCAAGACCTCGACCCTGGTGGACCGGGTGGCGCGGCTGCTGCTGCGACGGGTCGATCCGCAGGCCATCCTGTGCGTCACCTACACCAAGGCGGCGGCGGCGGAGATGCAGACCCGCCTGTTCGACAAGCTCGGTCACTGGGCGGTGGCGGACGACGACAGGCTGCGCCGCGACCTTCTGGAGATCGGCGAAGCGGATACCGGCGATCTGTCCCGCGCCCGGGTGCTGTTCGCCAAGGCGCTGGAGACCCCGGGGGGGCTGAAGATCCAGACCCTGCACGCCTTCTGCGAGGCCCTGTTGCGGCGCTTCCCGCTGGAGGCCGGCGTGGCGCCGGGCTTCACCGTTCTGGACGACGCCCAGGCCGCGGCGGTCTCCGCCAGCGCGCGCGAGCGCCTGGCCGAGCTGGCCATGGCCCGGCCGGACCACGCGGTGGCGGCTGCCTATGATCATTTCGCGGTGGAGCTCGACCTCGCGGGCTTCGAGGCGCTGCTTAAGACCTTCGAGATCGAGCGCCGCGCCATCCAGGCCTATATCGCCAAGACCGAAGCCGAGGGCGGGGTGGTCGCCGCGGTCTGGGCGACGTGTGGCTTCGCGGAGCCGACCACGCTGGAGGCGATCCAGGCCGAGGCCGTCGGCGCCTGCGACTGGCCGGCCTGGCGGCGCGCCGCGCAGGCGCTCATGCTGTCCCCCGCCCCGACCGATCAGGCCCTCGGCAGCGGGCTGGCGGCGCCGGCGGAGGCGGAGGGCGGCGCGTTCGAGGCGCTGTGGCGGCTGTTCTCCACCAAGGACGGCGAGCCCCTGAAGACGCTGGGGACCAAGGCCATCGCCCCGGAGATCAAGGATTGGCTGGTGGCGGAGCAGGCCCGCTGCCGGCTGGCCGCGCAACGCCTCCGCTCCGCGCGGGTGGCGGTCGATACCGTCCACGCCCTGATGCTGGCCGCCGCCTATGCCGGGTTCTACGAGGGCGAGAAGGCGGCGTGGGGCGCGCTGGATTTTGCCGACCTGATCGTCCGCGCCCACGAACTGCTGACCCAGCGGGCCAGCGCCGCCTGGGTGCTCTACAAGCTCGACGGCGGCATCGACCATGTGCTGCTGGACGAGGCGCAGGACACGGCGCCCGAACAGTGGGCCATCCTGGAGGCGTTGACCGGCGAGTTCTTCTCCGGCGCCGGCCTGGCCGCCGACCGGCCGCTGGACCGCACCGTGTTCGCGGTGGGCGATGAGAAACAGTCGATCTATTCCTTCCAGGGCGCGCGGCCGGAACAACTCTTGGCCCAGACCCAAGTCTACCAGACGCGGGCGGAAGCGGCGGGGCGGCCGTTCATCGGCCCCTCCCTGGTGGAGAGCTGGCGCTCCACCCCCGAGGTGCTCGGCTTTGTCGATGCCGTGTTCGCCGATCCAACCATGCGGGCGGCGGTGCCGGCCCCCCGCGGCGAGGATGTGGTGGAGCACGTGGCGCGCAGGCCCGGCGGCTTTGGCGCGGTCGATCTGTGGCCGCTGGAGATGGAGGTCAAGTCCGAGCCGCCGGACGCCTGGGACCCGGTGGACGCCGAGCCGCCGGAGAGTGCGCGCAAGCGGCTGGCCATGCAGGTCGCCAGGGAGGTCAAGCGCATCATCACCCATGACGCCGTGATCGACAAGGACACCAGGCTGCCAAGGCCCGCGACGCCAGGGGACGTTCTCATCTTGGTCAGAAAGCGCGACGCCGTTTTTGAAGAGGTCATCCGCGCCCTCAAGCACCCGACCATCCAGGTCCCGGTCGCCGGCGCCGACAAGCTGAAGCTGTCCGCCCACATCGTCTTTCAGGACATCCTGGCCCTGATCCGGGTTTGCCTGTTCCCCTCCGACGACCTGCGGCTGGCGGCCGTGCTGCGCAGCCCGTTCTGTTCGCTGGACGAGGACAGCCTGTTCGACCTGGCCTGGAAGCGCGAAGGCTCATTATGGAGCGCGCTCGGGCGGCGGGCGGATGAACGGCCGGCGTGGCGCGAGGCCTTGAGCCTGCTGGGCTGGGCGCGGGATCAGGCGAGCGCCCGGCCGCCCTTCGCCCTCCTCGGCCGGCTGCTGTCCTATCTGGACGAAGAGGGCCGCTCCATGCGCCAGCGCCTCCTGACCCGACTGGGCCGCGAGGCCGAGGACGCGCTGGACGAGCTGCTGGCCGAGGCGCTCAAGGCCGAGGGGCGCGGCGTCTATGATCTGGAGCGCTTCGCCGCCGCCCTGGAGCTGAGCGAGATCGAGGTGAAGCGCGAGCTCGAAGCCGGACGCGGCGAGGTGCGGGTGATGACCGTGCACGGCGCCAAGGGGCTGGAGGCGCCCTTCGTCATCCTGCCCGAGGCCGCCGGCGCGCCGCCGACGCCCAAGGGGCCGCTGCTCCGTACCGAGGCGGGCGGCTTCCTGTTCGCCCCGCGCAAGGCCGACGATTGCGACGCCTCCGCCGCCGCGCGCGCCTATGAGGCCGAGCGGCAGGCGCAGGAGGGGCTACGCCTGCTCTATGTGGCCCTGACCCGGGCGCGGGACCGGGTGATCGTCGCCGGCCGCCTGCCCGGCAACCGCAGCGCCGACAAGGGGCCGGACCCGGCCTCGTGGTACGCGCGGGTGAAGGCGGCGTTCGCGCGGCCAGAACTGGCGCCGCACGTGCGGCCAGTGGGCGAGGCGGAGCGCTACGGCGCCGATCCCCAGCCCGCCCCCCCGGCCGCGCCCGCCCCGGCCGCGCCCGCCGCGCCGGGTTGGATGCGGCGAGACCCGCCGGCGGAGCCGCCCTCGGCCCGCTATGCCGCCCCCTCGCAACTGGCGGAGATGGAGCGCGGGCCCGCGCCCTCGCCCCTGGCCGCCACCGGCGGGCTGGGCCGCTTCCGGCGCGGCGAGATGATCCACAGGCTGCTGGAGGTGCTGCCCGACCTGCCGCCCGCCGAGCGCCGGGCCGGCGCCGCCAGGCTGCTCGCCAGGGCGCGCGACCTGACCGACGATCAGCGGGCCGAGATGACCGCCGCCGCCTTCGCCGTGCTGGAGGACGACCGCTTCGCCGAGGTGTTCGGACCGGGATCGGTGGCCGAGGCCGCCATCGCCGGCGGCGCGCCGGACCTGCCGCCCGATCTGCGCATCTCCGGCCGCATGGACCGGATGGTGATCACGCCCGAGCGCGTGCTGGTGGTGGATTTCAAGACCAACCGCCCGGTGCCGGACCGGATCGAGGACGCCGACCGCGCCTATCGGGTGCAGATGTCGGTCTATGTCGCCGTGCTGCGCGCCCTTTATCCCGGCCGGCGGGTAGAGGCGGCGCTGGTCTGGACCGACGGGCCGAAACTGATGCCGGTTCCAGAATGCCTGATCGACCAGACCCTGGCCGAGCTCAGACCCCGATCGGCGCCTATTGAGCCGTGAATCGGGGTCCGCACCTTGGGTTCAGAGCCCGATTCGCGCTTCGGATCAGTCCCTCCGAAACGATCAGGCTCTGGGGCCGGGCGTTGATCGCTCGCCCCATACGACTACATTGACGATCTGAATCGCCGCCCGTGCGATATCCGCGCGGGGACCGCCCCCCGAGCAGGGGTCTGGAGGATTGAGATGTCGACCGTGAAGATCACCGACGAAAGCTTCGATGCCGACGTGCTGAAAGCCTCCGGTCCGGTGCTGGTGGATTTCTGGGCCGAATGGTGCGGTCCATGCAAGCAGATCGGCCCGGCGCTGGACCAGATTTCCGAAGAGCTGTCGGGCAAGGTCACGGTCGCCAAGATCAATATCGACGAGAATCAGATGACGCCGGGCAAGTACGGCGTGCGCGGCATCCCCACCATGATGCTGTTCAAGGACGGCAAGGAAGCCTCGCGCATCATCGGCGCCATGCCGAAGTCGAAAATCCTCGAATGGCTCGGCGACGCCGGCGTCAAGGGGCACTGATCTTAGTTCCTCCCTGCGCAGCGGGGGACGTGACGGAGTGGGCGGCGCCGCCCCCTTCACCGCCTTTCAGGTGGTCCCCCTCCCCCTCGATGAGGGGGAGGAGTTTTGCGTCAATCGATCCAGCTGTGGCCGTTGCGTTCGGTGAGGGCGAACGCGCCCGCCGGGCCCCAGCTGCCGGCGGCGTAGGGGGCGGGAGCCATGGCGTGGCTCGCCCAGCCCTGGACCACGCCGTCGATCCACATCCAGGCCGCCTCCGCCTCGTCGCGGCGCACGAACAGGGTGGGGTTGTCGTTCAGCGCCTCCAGCAACAGCCGCTCATAGGCGATGCGCCGCCGCGGCTGGGTCGGAAAGGCCTGGCTGAGCGACAGGTTGAGCGACAGCGGCATGAGCTGCATCCCCCCGGCCTGCTCCAGGCTCGGCGTCTTGTTCATCATGGTGAGGGCGATGTCCTCCTCCGGCTGCAGGCGGATCACCAGCCGGTTGGCCATCAGGTCCTGGCCGGCGAAGATGGAATAGGGCACCTCGCGGAACTGGATGACGATCTCCGACGCCCGCTCGGCCATGCGCTTGCCGGTGCGCAGGTAGAACGGCACCCCGGCCCAGCGCCAGTTGTCCACATTGGCCTGCAGCGCGACGAAGGTCTCGGTGCGGCTTGGGGCGGCCCCCTCCTCCTCCAGGTAGCCCGGGACGGAACGGCCATCGGCGACGCCCCGGGCGTACTGGCCGCGCACGGTGCGCTTGGACAGGTCGGGTCCGGGGATGGGCCGCAGCGAGCGCAGCACCTTGACCTTCTCGTTGCGCACGCTGTCCGGGTCGAGAGAGGCCGGCGGCTCCATGGCCACCAGACAGAGGAGCTGCAGCACATGGTTCTGCACCATGTCGCGGATGGCGCCGTAGTGGTCGTAATAGGCGAACCGCCCCTCCACCCCCACGGTCTCGGCCACGGTGATCTGCACGTGGTCGATGGAGACCTTGTTCCACAGGGGCTCGAACAGGGTGTTGGCGAAGCGCAGCGCGAGCAGGTTCTGCACCGCCTCCTTGCCGAGATAGTGGTCGATGCGGAAGATGCGCCGCTCGGCGAAGACGGCGCCGATGGCGTCGTTGATCTCGCGGCAGGACTTCAGGTCGCGCCCGATCGGCTTCTCGATCACGATGCGGCTGGTGGGCGTGGCGGCGCCGCACCCGCCCAGCGCCTTGGCGATCGGCACGAACAGGGTGGGCGAGGTGGAGAGGTAGAACACCGTCTCCTCATCGTTTTTCAGCGCTGCGGCCAGCGCCTCGAACGAGGCCGGATCGCCGGCGTCCGCCGCCGAGTAGCCGAGCCTTGCCTTCAGCCGGTCCCATACGGCGGCGTCGAAACGGCCCTCGGCGCGGGCGTCCACCGCCGTCCTGACCAGCGTGGCGAAGGCCGCATCGGTCATGCTCCCCCGCGAGGAGCCGATCACCCGCAGGTTGTCCGGCAACAGGCCGTCCAGCTCCAGGAAATACAGGGCGGGAAACAGCATCCGGGCCGCCAGATCGCCCGTGGCGCCGAAGATCACCAAGCTTCGCATGTGACCTGAATGCCCGATCGGCGCTCCAAGCGGAAGAGGACCAATCCCGCCGGTTTGCTATTCACCCGCCTCCATGCAAAAGCGCGACCATGTGCGGGATCGCCGGGCTGATGATGCGAAACGGCGCCGTGGCCGACCGGGCCCGGCTGCGCGCCATGGCCGACGCCCTGCACCATCGCGGTCCGGATTCCACCGATCTGTGGAGCGAGGGCGCCGTCGGCCTGCTGTCGGACCGGCTGGCGATCATGGACGTGGAGGGCGGCGACCAGCCGCTCTATGGCCCGAACGGCAGCGTGCTGGTGGCCAACGGCGAAATCTACAATAACCCGGACCTGCGCGCCGCCCTGCCGGGGCACAGCTTCCGCACCGGTTCGGACTGCGAGCCGGCCGCCCATCTCTATGAACGCGACGGCATCGGCTATGCGGCGGGCCTGCGCGGCATGTACGCCATCGCGGCGTGGGACCCGACGCTCGAACGGCTGGTGATCTCGCGCGATCCGTTCGGCATCAAGCCGCTCTACTATGTGGAGGACGAGGCCGGGTTCTGGTTCGCCTCCGAACCGCAGGCCCTGATCGCGGCGGGTGTGGTCCAGCCCGAGGTGGCGGCCGCGCCGCGCGAGGAGCTGCTGCAGCTGAAATACACCGTGGGGCGCCAGACTATCTTCAGGGGGATCGAGCGCGTCCTGCCCGGCGAGACCCTGGCGGTCGAGGCCGGCCGCATCGTGGAGCGCCATCGCCTCGACGCCCTGCCCGCTTCCGCCGCCCGGACGAGGCCGGACGAGGCGCTGGCCGCCTTCGAGCGGGTGATGATGGACTCGGTGGAGCAGCACCTGCACACCGATGTGCCCTATGGACTGTTCCTGTCCGGCGGGATCGACAGCTCCATCCTGCTGTTGCTCATGCGGCGCCTGTCGCGGACCCCGATCCGCGCCATCACCGTCGGCTATGCGGGCGATCCGCGCATGGACGAGAGCCGCGCCGCGGTGGAGTTCGCGCAGCGCCACGGCGCGGACTGCCGGCGGGTGCGGATGGACGAGGACGACTTCTTCCGCTTCGCCCCCCGCATCGCCGCCGCGATCGACGACCCCACCTGCGACGCCGCGGTCCTGCCCACCTGGATGCTCGGCCGCGCCGCGCGGGAGGACGGCCTGAAGGTGACCCTGTGCGGCGAGGGCGCGGACGAGCTGTTCGGCGGCTATCGCCGGTATCGGCCCGATCTGCTGCGCCGCCTGCGGGGACCCCGGCCGCGCCGGGGCGTGTTCGACAGGGTGGAGGGCGTGGAATGGCCCGGCGCGTGGCGCGGCGGCATCGACGCCGCCGCCGCGGACCTCCGCGCCCGCTGGCCGGGCGAGATGCAGCGGCTGCAGGCGCTCGACGTGGCCGAATGGCTGCCCAACGACCTGCTGATCAAACTCGACCGCTGCCTGATGATCCACGGCGTGGAGGGGCGCACGCCCTATCTCGACCCTGCGGTGGCGACGTTCGCGGCCACCCTGGCGGACGGCCTCAAGGTCAAGGGCGACCTCGGCAAGATCCTGCCGCGCCGTTGGCTGGCGGCGGCCGATCCGCACTATCCGGCCATGGCCAAGAAGCGCGGCTTCAATACCCCGGTGGGCGGCTGGATCGCCTTGCGCGCGCCGCAGGTCGCCCCCCTCGTCGCCGCCCAGCCGGGGGTTCGCGCGCGGTTCGACCGGCCCACGGTGGAGGCGGTGATCGGCGAGGCCGCTCGGCGCGACCAGCCCGCCTGGAGCCTGCTCTTTTACGCGCTGTGGCATTCCACCCGCATCCTGGGGATCAGCCCGGAGGGCGACATCGCCGCGGTGTTGGCCGAGGCGGCGCGGTGACCATACTCCATCTGCTCGGCGCCCCCGGCGAGGGCGGGGCGGAGACCTATTTTCTCAGCCTGATCGAGGCGCTGAAAGCCACGGGCGAGCCCCAGGCGGCGACGATCCGGTCCCATCCGGCGCGGGAGCGTGCGCTGGCGGCGATGGGCGTTCCCACCCGCACCCTGCCCTTCCTGCCCGCCCTGACGCCGCTCACCCGGAGGGGCGTCGCCGCCTTCGCCCGCGAGGTGGAGGCCGACACCCTGCTGGCCTGGATGAGCCGGGCGGCGGCGGCGGCGCCCAGGGGTCCGTGGGCGCGCATCGGTCGCCTCGGCGGCTATTACCACATGAAGTATTTCAGGGGGTTGGACCTGCTGGTCGGCAATACCCACGACATCGTGCGCCACATGGTGGCGGACGGCTGGCCGGCGGACAGGGCGCGCTACATCCCCAACTTCGCCACCGCCGACACTCGCCCGGCCCTGCCGCGCGCTGGGCTGGACACGCCCGAGAGCGCGCCCCTGCTGCTGGCCATGGGCCGTCTGCATTCCGACAAGGCGCACGACGTGACGCTGGACGCCCTGGCCCTGCTGCCGGAGGCATGGCTGTGGATCGCCGGATCGGGTCCGCTGGAGGCCGAGCTCAAGGCGCGCGCGGCGCGGCGCGGCGTGGCGAACCGCGTCCGGTTCCTGGGCTGGCGCGGGGACGCCGGCGCCCTCTACCGGGCCTGCGACGTGGTGGTGTTTCCGAGCCGGGTCGAGCCGCTCGGCAATGTGGTGATCCAGGCCTGGGCCTATGGCCGCCCGCTGGTCGCCGCCGCCAGCATCGGCCCCGCCGCCCTGGTGAGCGATCAGGAAGACGGGCTGCTGACGCCCCTGAACGACGCGGCCGCCCTCGCCGTCGCCGTCCGCCGTGTGCTGGGCGAACCCGGCCTGGCCGCCCGGCTGGTGGAGGCGGGCGCCGCCCGCGCGGCGGGCGAGTTCAGTCAGGCGGCGGTGGTGGCCCAGTGGCGCGAGGTGTTCGACACGCTGCGATCCCGCTGACGCCGGCATCGGGCCGACCCGGCCCGGGGTGACATAATCCTGCAACATGGGGAAGGTCTGGATCGCCCGTCGCACTTGCCCCTGGGGGATGACTTGAAGCCTGTTCTCGCCGCTGTCCTGACGCTCGCCTTCGCCGCGCCGACCCTGGCCCAGACCGCCGCCGATCGGCCGGCGGCCTCCACCACCGCGGCCCACCCCGGCGGCGGCGAGACACGGACCCGACCCACCCCCTCCAACCGCACGCCGGACGAGCCTGGCCGGGGCGAGGGGGCGGACGTGCAGACCTCCAGCCGGGGCGAGCGCGCCCAGGCCTCCAAGCTGTCCGACGCCGACATCGCCACCGCCCCGATCCGCGAGATCGGCCGCGTGACCCATCACACCGCCAACATCGGGGGGCGCCCCATCGCCTACACCGCCACGGCGGGCACGCTGACCATCCGCGACGACGACGGCAAGCCTACCGCCTCCATGTTCTATGTCGCCTACACCACAGGCGAGGGGCGAGGCTCCAATCGGCCGGTGACCTTCTTCTACAACGGCGGGCCGGGCTCCTCCTCCATGTGGCTGCACATGGGCTCGCTCGGACCGGTGAGGGTGTTCACCGACAGCCCGCAGATGACCCGCAACCCGCCGTTCCACTACGGCAATAACGAGGACAGCCTGCTCGACAAATCGGACCTCGTGTTCGTCGACGCTATCGGCGCCGGCTATTCGCGCCCGCTCGGCGACACCAAGCTCGACAAGTTCTGGGGCACCGACCCGGATATCGACGCCTTCGCCCGCGGCATCGAGCGGTATCTGACCATCAACCAGCGCTGGAACGCGCCCAAGTTCATCTTCGGCGAAAGCTACGGCACCACGCGTTCGGCCGGCCTGTCCTACCGGTTGCAGGAGGACGGGGTGCAGTTGAACGGGGTGATCCTGCTGTCCTCCATCCTGAACTATGGCCGCCGCGATCCGGGTTTCGACCAGGAGATCATCAACTACCTTCCCACCTATGCGGCCACGGCGATCTATCACAACCGCATCCCCAAGCCCGCCGACCTCGACGCCTTTCTCAAAGAGGTGCGCGACTGGGGGCGCGGCCCCTACGCCAACGCCCTGGCCGAGGGCGCCAACCTGCCCGACGAGCGCAAGCGCGCGGTGGCCGAGCAACTGGCCCGGTATACCGGGCTGTCGGTGGGCTACATCCTGTCCACCGACCTGCGCATCACCGACAGCCGCTTCCGCAAGGAGCTGCTGCGCGACCAGCGCCGCACGCTTGGCCGCTATGACAGCCGCTTCACCGGCATCGATACCGACGCGGCGGGCGAGGGCGAGACCTACGACCCCTCCGATACCGGCATCACCGGGGCCTTCGTCGGCGCCTTTCACGACTATCTGTCCAAGGACCTCGGCTTCGAGAGCGAGCTGATGTATCGCCCGACCTTCTACCAGTCCGGCACGCAGTGGGACTTCCGCCACAAGTCCCCCGGCGGGCGCGGCGGCGGGCCGACCAGCAATGCCGACGTGGCGCTCGACCTCGGCCAGGCCATGCGCCAGAATCCGGGGCTGAAGCTCTATTCGCTGAACGGCATCTACGACATGGCGACGCCGTTCTTCGGCACCGAATACGACATCAATCACATGCAGCTCGACCCGGCGCTGAAGGGCAACGTCCACTTCGCCTACTACCCGTCGGGCCACATGGTCTATCTGAACCCCGAGGCGCTTAAGGCGATGAAGGCCGACCTCGCACGCTTCTACGACGAGGCGACCCGGCAGTAGCCCGGCGCCGTCCCGCCCCTAACTCCTCCCCCGCTGCGCGGGGGAGGAGAAGATGTGCGTCAGGGGAAGAGGGGAGAGCGGCCTACACCTTCTCCAGCACGTGGACCGCGCAGGCGGAGCCGGCGCCCACCACGTGGGTGAGGCCGATCCGGGCGCCGTCGACCTGCCGGGCGCCCGCCTCGCCGCGCAGGTGGGTGGCGATCTCGTAGATGTTGGCGATGCCGGTGGCGCCCAGGGGATGCCCCTTGGACAAGAGGCCGCCGGAGACGTTCACCGGCACGCGGCCGCCGAGCGCGGTCTCGCCCGTATCGATCATCCGTCCCGCCTCGCCGTCGTCGCAGAGGCCGAGGTTCTCGTAGTGCACCAGCTCGGCGGTGGCGAAGCAGTCGTGCAACTCCACCAGATGCACATCCTCGGGCCCCATGCCCGCCATCTCGTAGGCGGTCTGGGCGGCAAGGCGCGTCACGGCGTTGAAGTCCATCTGGGCGAAGTTGCGCGGGGTATAGGGATCGGAGGCCAGGGCCGAGGCGCGCACCCGCACCGCGCGGCCCATTAGGCCGAGTTCCCTGGCCTTCTTCTCCGAACACAGCACCGCGGCGGCCGAGCCGTCCACATTGACCGAACACATCAGCTTGGTGTTGGGCCAGGAGATCATCTCCGCCCCCATCACCTCCTCCAGCGGGGTCTCCTTCTGGTACATGGCCTTGGCGTTCAAGGTGGAGTGGTGGTGGTTCTTCACCGACACCTTGGCGAACTGCTCGAAGGTCGTGCCGTACCGCCGGGCGTGCTCCATGCCCACATGGGCGAAGGTGGCGGGCATGGTGGCGGAGCCCAGCAGCCCCTCGGTGGAGACGCCCTCCCCGCCGCCGGCGCCGCCGAGCAGGCCCTTGCCCATCTGCTCCACCCCCACGGCCAGCACGAGGTCGTAAACGCCCGCCTTGATCGCCATCCAGCCTTCGCGGAAGGCGGTGGCCCCGGTGGCGCAGGCATTGGCCACGTTCACCACCGGGATGCCGGTCTGGCCGATCTCGCGCAGCACGCGCTGGCCGACGGCGGCGGAGGACTGGAACAGATTGCCGCAATAAAGCGCCTGCATGTCGTGGATGGTCAGCCCGGCGTCGTCCAGCGCCATCAGCGCCGCCTCGCCGCCCAGACTCTCCACCGTCCGGTCCGGAAAGCGGCCGAACTTGATCATGTCCACGCCGACCACATAGACGTCGCTCATCGGTCGTTCTCCATTCTGCGGGGAAATCCTGATCCCAGGACGTTCGGTTGATCAGGCCGCCGCGGCGGGGGTGAAGAAGTAGGACAGGTAGCGGTTACCGGCCTTGTCGGTGCGGCCCGCCTCGCGGAACACCAGCTTGACCGGCATGTCGAACCTGAGCCTGGCCGGATCGGGCGCGATATCCACCAGATTGCCCTTCAGCACGCCGCCGCCGTCCAGATCGACGATGGCCGAGACGAAGGGCACCTCGATACCGGGGAAATTGCGGTAGACCACGGTGTAGTTATAGAGCCGGCCGGTGTCGGACAGCCTCATCGTCTCCATGGCGCCCCGTGCGCCGCACTTGGGGCAGACCTTGCGCGCGCCGAGCTGCACCTCGCCGCAGGCGGTGCATCGGCAGCCTTCGAGATAGGGCTCGCCCGCCTCGGGTATCTTCAGGAAGGGGGTCACCGGCTTCAGCTCGCCGACGTTCTGGGCGGCCGTTTGCGCTTCGCTCATGACGCGTCCTCGTTCGTTCGCGAAGAGCGTACGCCCGTGGACGACGGGCGCCAATCGTGCCCCGGCGTCAGGGGTCGATTCGCGCTCGCGGCGATCAGGCTGGCGCCGGCGGGGCGGGCGGAGGATGATCCCCGTCCGGCCTGCGCGCCATGGGCGAGGCCGAGCTGTTTGTGGGGGATGGGTGAGAATCACGCGCCGCAGTCTGGCGGGGGCGATACTGGCGTCGGCGATGGGGGCGGGGGCGGCCGGCGCCCAAGGCGGCGCGCCCTATGGCTTCGCCGGCGGCGAGGGGCCGCGCGTGCGGCGCAGCCTGACCGGCATGGCCGCGAACGATCCGGACCTTCAGGCCCTGCGCTACGCCATCGGCCGGATGCGCGCCGATGCGGGACCGCTCGGCTGGCAGACCCAGCGGCAGGTGCACGCCGCGCCGTGGGGCCACCACAATTCCTGGCGGTTTCTGCCCTGGCACCGGTTCCAGCTGCACTATCTGGAGCGCATCATCGCGCGGGTTTCGGGCAAGCCGGATTTCGCCATGCCCTATTGGGACTGGGACGACGACCACGCGCCCTGGCCCTATTTCCAGCATCGCAGCCCGCTCTATGACAACACCCGGACCATCACCTCGGCCTCGCGCATCTCCGACTATATCGGCCTGGAGTGGAGCGGCGGCCCCGCGCCCGGCGACTTCTGGGCCCGCACCGACAACGACTTCGGCGACTTCTTCGGCGCCCAGAACCCGACGGGCGAGCCCGGCGCCGGCTTTGCCGGATCGGCGGAGCAGTACGGCCACAACCTGATCCATCTGTTCTGCGGGGGGCGGATGCGCAACCTGCTGGAAAGCCCGCTCGATCCGCTGTTCTGGGCGCATCACGCCAATGTGGACCGGCAATGGGCGATCTGGACGGAGAGCCACGGCGCGGCGAACTATCCCCGCGAGTGGGGCGCGGAGGCCTGCACCGGCTATGTGGACGAGGAGGGTTATCTGGCCCCGGCCCGCGTCGCCGCCGAGTGCGCCGATACGCGGATGCTCGGCTTCACCTATGACGACCTCAGGCTGGCCGAACGGGCCAGGCGGCATGAACGGTGGCCGGGCGCGCCCGACCCCACGCCTCTGCCGGTGGTGCAACAGACCCTGCAGATGCAGCGCCAGTCGCCCAATCTCGGCCGCATCTTCGTCCCGCCCCCGCTGCTCGCCAACCTGAAGGGCGCGAACGATCCCGAGATCGACGCCGCGGGATTCATGCAGGTGCTGGGCGGCGAGGGCTATGTGGTCCGCATCGCCAGCCGCTCGATCGACGGCGCGGTGGTGTTCGGCCAGGACGCCCTGTTCTCCGTGCCCATGGGCGGGGGCGACATGATGGGCATGGGGATGCACCCCATGGGCCACCGCCTGCAGTTGAACCGGCTGGTGCCGCGCGACGCCCGCGCCCTGGCCGAGGGCTTCTGGATCGAGGCGGACGCCGAGCCCCTGCGCGGCGCGGGCGGCGCCACCCGGCCCGAACTGACCAGCTTCGTGATGAACTACCGCGCGCAGGTGATCTGACCCTCGACCTGCCACGCCTCAGGCCATAAGCCGGCTGGAATGGAGGCGTCGATGTACCAACCCCTGAGCGGCGTGCGGATCGTGGCGGTGGAGCAGTACGCCGCCGGCCCCTATGGCACGCAGTTGCTGGCCGAGATGGGGGCGGAGGTGATCAAGATCGAGGCGCCTTCGCTCGGCGGCGACATCTCCCGTTCGCTCGGCCCCTACTTCCTCGGCGAGGGCGACAGCGAGTTCCTGCAGACCTTCAACCGCTCCAAGAAGTCGGTGGCGCTAGAGATCAAGACGGCGGCGGGACGCGCCGACTTCGAGCGGCTCGTGGAGACCGCCGATGCGGTGGCCAACAATCTGCGCGGCGACCAGCCGGAGAAGCTGCGCCTTACCCACGACCACCTGAAGGCGCTGAACCCCGCGATCGTCTGCGCCCACCTGTCAGCCTATGGGCGGGGCAATTCGCGGGAGTCCTGGCCGGGCTACGACTATCTGATGCAGGCCGAAGCCGGCTTCATGACCCTGACCGGGGAGCCGGACGCGCCGCCGACGCGGTTCGGCCTGTCCATGGTGGATTTCATGACCGGCTCGGTCTGGGCGCTCGGCATCGTCTCGGCGATCCTCGGGGCCAGGACCACCGGGCGGGGCTGCGACGTGGACGTCTCCCTCTATGACGTAGCGGTGCACCAGACTTCCTATCCCGCCACGTGGATGATGAACGAGGGTCACGTCACCGGGCGCCCGCCGCGCGGCGCCCACCCTTCCATCGCCCCCTCGCAACGGGTGCAGTGCGCCGACGGCTGGGCCTTCCTGATGTGCCAGACCCAGAAGTTCTGGACGCTGTTCTGCCAGAGGGTCGGGCGGCCCGATCTCCTGGCCGACCCCCGCTTCGTCGATATGGCCGCCCGCCGCGTCCATCTGGAGCCGCTGACCGAGGCGCTGGACGCCATCTTCAGGACCGGCACGCGCGCCGCTTGGGCCGGGCGACTGCAGGGCCACATCCCCTTCGCCCCGGTGGACGACCTGGCCGAGGCGCTGGAGAACCCGTTCCTGTATGAAGTGGCCATGCGAAGCGCTTTCGACCACCCCGCCCGCCCGGCGGGCCTGCACGGGTTGAACTCGCCGATCAGGATCGACGGCGAGCGCGCGCCGGCGATGCGGGCGCCGCGCATGGGCGAGCATACGGAGGACTACCTGCCCCGCTCGCAAGCACCCGACGAGAAAGCGCACTGAACGCCCCCGCGTGCTTCGAGACGCGAGCACGCTCGCTCCTCAGCATGACGAATGTTTGCAGAGTTTCACCACCCCTCGTCATCCTGAGGGGCCCCCGACCTGATCGGGGGCGTCTCGAAGGACGCACCAAGCCACACCACCCCCACCCAGGGGCGTCAGGCTGTCCGCGCCGGGATGATCACGGGCAGGGTCTCATAGCCCTTGACGAAGCTCGACGGCACGCGGCGGGGCTCGCCGGTGACCTCGATAGTGGGGAAGCGCTTCAGGATCTCCTCCCAGATGACCTTCAACTGCAGTTCGGCCAGCCGGTTGCCGACGCAGCGGTGGATGCCGAAGCCGAAGGACAGGTGGCGGCGCACGTTGGGCCGGTCGATCCAGTAGTCGTTCGGCCGCTCGATCGCCGCTTCGTCGCGGTTGCCCGAGACGTACCACATGATGACCTTCTCGCCCTTCCGGATGGTCTTGCCGCCGATCTCCACGTCGCGGGTGGCGTTGCGGCGCATGTGCGCCAGCGGAGTCTGCCAGCGGATGGTCTCGGACACCATGGAGGGGATCATCGCCGCCGGATCGGCCTTCAGCTTGGCGTACTCGCCGGGGTTCTGGTTCAGGGCCAGGACGCTGCCGGTGATCGAATTGCGCGTGGTGTCGTTACCGCCGACGATCAGCAGGATCAGGTTCCCGAGATATTCCATCCGGTCCATGTCGCGGGTGGACTCTCCGTGCGCCAGCATGGAGATCAGATCGCCCTTGGGCGGTGCGTTCACCCGCTCGTTCCACAGCCGCATGAAATAGTCGACGCATTCGTAGAGCTCGGCCCGGCGCTCGTCCTCCGCCGTCTCCTCGGAGGTGAACATGGCGGTGTTGTTGGGCCCGGCGGTGGCCACGTCGGACCAGCGGGTCAGCTTGCGGCGATCCTCCCACGGGAAGTCGAACAGGGTGGCCAGGGTCATGGTGGTCAGCTCGATGGAGACCTTGTCGACCCAGTCGAACTCCTCGCCGATGGGCAGGCCGTCCAGGATCGCGCCGGCGCGCTCGCGGATGATCGGCTCCAGCGCGTGCAGGTTGGGACCGGCCACCACCGGGCTCACGGTCTTCCGCTGCGCGTCGTGCTTGGGCGGGTCCATGGCGATGAACATGGGGAGTTTGAAGTCCTCCTTCGGGTCCGCGATGGTGATCGAGGGCTCGGACGAGAAGGACGCATGGTCGGTATCCACCGCCATGATGTCGTTGTAGCGGGTGATCGACCAGTAGGGGCCGAACTCATGCTCCGCCTGGTAGTGGACCGGCGCCTCCTTCCGCAGCCGCTCGAAATAGGGCCACAGGGTATCGGTGCGGAACAGCTCCGGATCGGCGGGATCGATCTGGTCGAGCGGGATCGAATAGGCCCTGGCCCGCGCCGCCGCCTTCAGGTCCATCTGGCCGTCGTCCATGGCGCCGTCCTCCGGGCTCATCTCATCCCGTTCAGATTAGGCGCCGCGACGGCGCGCTTGGCAAGGGCGAAGCTGACGGAGGCGTCACACTTGCTTCTCGCCCCGCGCAAGGCGGGGGAGGAGACGGGCCTACCACACCTTCACCCGGTCCTTGGGCGCGAGGTACAGGGCTTCCCCGGGCTTCACCGCGAAGGCGGCGTACCAGGGGTCGAGGTTGCGCACGGTCTCGGCGCGATAGCGGGCGGGGGCGTGGCCGTCGGTGAGCACCTGCTGGCGCAGCGCCTGATCGCGGGTCTTGTTGCGCCAGGACTGGGCGAAGGCGATGAAGAACTGCTGGTCGCCGCTGAAGGCCTGCCTTTCCGCCCCGGGCTTGCCCCCCTCCGAGGCGCGATAGGCGTCGAATGCGGCGGACAGGCCGGCCACGTCGGCGATGTTCTCCGCCAGGGTCTGCTGGCCGTTCACGGCGATGTCGGGGAAGGGATGATAGCCGTCGAACTGGCGGGCCAAGGCCTCGCCCGAGGCCTTGAAGTGAGCGAAGTCGGCCTTGGTCCACCAGTTGCGCATCCGGCCGTGGCTGTCGAACTCCGCGCCGTTATTGTCGAAGCTGTGGCTGATCTCGTGACCGATGGTGGCGCCGGTGGCGCCGTAGTTCACCGCGTTCGGGTTGCGCGGATCGAAATAGGGCGGCTGCAGGATCGCGGCGGGGAAGTTCAGCGCGTTCAGCACCGGCAGGTTCACCGCGTTGACCAGTTGCGGGTTCATCACCCACTCGCCGCGGTCCACCAGCTTGTGCAGCCAGGCCAGCTTGCGGCGATAGTCGAACAGCGAGGCGCGCCAGGCGTTGCCGAGGGCGTCGTCCTTCGCCACCCGCAGCGCGCCATAGTCGGTCCAGCGGTCGGGATAGCCGACGCCCACCTTCAGCGCCGCCAGCTTGGCGTGGGCCTCCTTCTTGGTGGAGGGGGCCATCCAATCCAAAGCGTCGATACGCTTGCCGAAGGCGGTCAGCAGGTTGGCCACCAGCGCCTTCACCGCCGCCTTGTCCGCGGGCGGGAAATACTTGGCCACGTAGAGCTTGCCCACCGCCTCGCCGAGGGCGCCGTTGGTGGCGGCCACCCCGCGTTTCCACCGCGCGGTCAATTGCGGAGTGCCCGACAGGGTCTTGCCGTAGAAGGCGAAGCGCTCCTCCACGAAGGCCTTGGGCAGCACGCCCGCGTTGCGGTCGATGAGGTGGAAGGCCAGATAGTCTTTCCAGGTTTCGAGCGGCGTGGAGCCGACCAGGGCCGCCTCGCCGGTGATCGCCTGCGGTTGCCAGACCACGAAGCTCTGCTGGGCGCCGAGGCCCGCCGCGCCGAAATAGGCGGCCCAGTCCATCCCCCCGGCCTTGGCGTCGAACGCCGCGCGGGGCCAGCGGTTGTCGCCCTTCTCCGGGTCTTCGGAATCGGTCAGCGACCAGTGGGTCCGGGCGATGGCGGTCTCCAGCGCCACGATCCGCGCCGCCCTGGCCTCCGCGTCGGCCATGCCGGCCAGGCTCAGCACCTTGGCCACGTGCGTCTGGAAGCCCTTGCGGATCGCCTCCATGCGCGCGCCCGTCCCGATGTAGAACTCGCGGTTGGGCAGGCTGAGCCCGCCCTGGAAGACGAAGGGCGAATAGCGGGTCGGATCGTTCAGGTCCGCCGCGATCCACAGGCCGAACAGGTTGTCGGTATGCAGGCTGGTGGCGTTCAGCACGTCGATATCGGCGCGGAGGGTGGAGCCGAGATAGGCCGACAGCGCCCTTCGGTCCCCGATCGCCGCGATCCGGGCCAGGGTCGGCTTCAGCGGCGCAAGGCCCTTCGCCTCGATCCCGGCCTCGTCCATATAGGCGGCGTAGTAGTCGGCGATCTTGCGGGCCTCGGCGCCTTGAGCCTTGGCCGCGGTCTGGATCAGTTCGGCGGTGCGCTTGTCGGTGAGTTCGCTGAGCGCCGCGCCCGTGCCCCAGCTCGACCGGTCGGCGGGGATTTCCGTCGTCCTGTCCCAGGTCCCGTTGGCGTAGCCGAAGAAGTCGTCGCCGGGGTGCACCGCCTTGTCCATGCCGGCGAGATCGAGGCCGGGACTGTCGGCGGCGAGCAGCAGCACCGAGGCGAGGGCCAGCGCGGACGGCGCCAGGAAGCGGAGGTTCATGCGTGTCTCCCCGATGCGGCCGATCGGCCGGATACGATCCTCGATTGGTAGAGGCCACGGTTTCGCCACGCCAGCCCATGACAGACTTTTCATGTGTGAACCGGCGAACCTTTTGCAGAACGCTTGCGTTCCGTTACGTTCTGGGTCGTTAACCCAGGTTATGCCTGATCGAGTACAAATGTCCTCGGAAGACGGGTGGCCCATGGACGGCGGTGATCTCGGGCGGCTCATGCGTGAGCGCGACTGGAGCCGTGCGCCGCTCGGACGGTTAGCGGGCTGGGATCCAGCCCTGCGCGGCGCCATCGACGTCATCCTGCCGGCCAAGGTGCAGATCGTCCTGTTCTGGGGCGCGCAACACGTCGCCTTTTACAACGACGCCTATGCGCCCACGATCGGGACCAAGCATCCCGATGCCCTCGGCCAGCCGGCCGAACAGTATTGGGGCGAACTGTGGGAGGATCTGGGTCCCCTGCTCGAAGGCGTGCGCACCACCGGCCAGACCTTTTCCGCCGAGGACCGGCCGTTCCAGCTCGACCGGGCGGGCCATCTGGAGCAGGTCTATTTCGACGTCTCCTATTCCCCGGTGCGCAAGGCGGACGGCCAGATCGGCGGCGTGCTGTGCATCGTCAACGAGACCACCAGCCATGTCCGCGCCCTCGACCAGCTCGACCTGGCCCAGTCGGCCGGCGGCGCCGGGGTGTTCGAGTGGTATCCGGACACCAATGCGCTGATCGTGTCCGAGGGCTATCGCCGGGTGTTCGGGCGCCCGGCGGGCATGGCGCTCGACGTCGATCAGATTCTCGAGCAGGTCCATCCCGACGACCGCGGCCTGTCGAGCGTACTGCGCCACGATCCCTTGTCCTATATCGAGTTCCGCATCCGCCGCGCCGACAACGGCGACGAGCGCTGGATCTCCCGGCGCGGCGAACTGGTGCGCTCATCGCGCGGCCGCCCGCACATGATCGGCGTCGCCGTCGACATCACCGAGCGCAAGCGGGTGGAGGAGGCGCTGCTCCGTCTCAACCAGACGCTCGAAGCGCAGGTGGCCGAGCGCACCCGCGAGCGCGACCAGGCCTGGCGGCTGTCGCAAGACCTGATCGTGGTGATCGAGACGGGCGGGCTGCTGCGCGCGGTCAACCCCGCCTGGTCCCTGACGCTGGGCTATGGCGAGGCCGAACTGGTCGGCGTGAACTTTGAAAGCCTGGTCCACCCCGACGACTTCCCCGCCAGCGTCGCCGCCCTGACCGAGGCCTCACGCACCACGGTGTCCAACTTCGAGAACCGGCTGAAGCACAAGGGCGGCGGCTATCGCTGGATTTCCTGGCACGGCGCGCCGGACGGGGACGGCCTGGTGTTCGTCACCGGCCGCGACGTCACCCAGGCGCACGAGGCGGCGGAGGCCCTGGCGCGCACCGAGGAACAGCTCCGGCAGGCGCAGAAGATGGAGGCGGTGGGCCAGCTCACCGGCGGCATCGCCCACGACTTCAACAACCTGTTGCAGGGCATCATCGGCTCGCTCGACCTGATGCGCACCCGCCTGGCCGACGGGCGCACCCAGGGGCTGGACCGGTTCATCGGCGGGGCCATGGTCTCGGCGGAGCGCGCCTCGGCCCTGACCCATCGCCTGCTGGCCTTCTCCCGCCGCCAGCCGCTCGACCCCCGCCCGCTCAAGGCCAACCCGCTGGTGGCGACGATGGAGGACCTGCTGCGCCGCACGCTCGGCGAGTCCATCGAGCTGGAGCTGGTGCTCGCCGGCGGCCTGTGGATCACCCTGTGCGACGCCAACCAGCTGGAAAGCGCCATCGTCAACCTCGCCATCAACGCCCGCGACGCCATGCCGGGCGGCGGCAGGCTGACCATCGAGACCGCCAACACCCACCTCGACACCGCCTATGTGGCGCGCGAGAGCGACGTCAGGCCGGGCCAGTACGTGTGCATCAGCGTCTCCGACACCGGCCCCGGCATGGCGCCCGAGGTGATCAGCCGGGCGTTCGATCCCTTCTTCACCACCAAGCCGATCGGAACCGGTACGGGGCTCGGCCTGTCGATGATCTACGGCTTCGCGCGCCAGTCCGAAGGGTCGATCAAGCTCTACAGCGAGCCGGGGCAGGGCACGACGGCCAAGCTCTACCTGCCGCGCTATCGCGGGTCGGTGCTGGAGGCCGCGACGGACGAGCCGGTGGCGGTGGAGCGCGCCGAGGCCGCCGAGACGGTGCTGGTGGTGGAGGACGAACCCATCGTGCGCAGCCTGATCGTCGAGGTGCTGGGCGAGCTCGGCTATCAGGTCATGCAGGCCTCCGACGGTCTGGAGGGCGCCCGGATCCTGGCCGGCGGGCGGCGCATCCACCTGTTGGTCACCGACATCGGCCTGCCTGGCCTGAACGGCCGCCAGATGGTGGAGGCGTCCCGCGCGGCGCGGCCGGATTTGCGGGTGCTGTTCATGACCGGCTATGCGGAGAACGCGGCCCTGGCCTCAGGCTTCCTCCAGCCCGGCATGGAGATGATCACCAAGCCCTTCGCCATGGACGGCCTGGCGCGCCGGATCGCCGAGATGCTGCACAGGGTGTAGGGCTTCCCCATATGGTGGGCATGAACGCGCCGCTGTCCGTCCTCGATCTTTCACCCATTCCGCTCGGCGCCACGGCGGGTCAGGCGCTGCACAACTCGCGCGATCTCGCCCGCCATGTGGAGAGTCTAGGCTTCAGGCGCTTCTGGATGGCGGAGCATCACAACATGCCGGGGGTGGCGTCGGCCGCCACCGCCGTGGCGCTGGCCCACGTGGCGGAGGGGACCCAGACCCTCCGCGTCGGCGCCGGCGGGGTGATGCTGCCCAACCACGCGCCGCTGATGATCGCCGAGCAGTTCGGCACCCTGGCGGCCCTGCACCCCGGCCGGATCGATCTCGGCGTCGGCCGGGCGCCCGGCACGGACCCGCTCACCGCCCAGGCGCTGCGGCGCACGCTGGCGGGCGACATCGACCGGTTCCCGCACGACGTGGTCGAGCTGATCCGCTGGTTCGCGCCCACCGTCCCCGGTCAGGCCGTGCGCGCCGTGCCGGGCGAGGGGCTGGAAGTGCCGGTCTGGATCCTCGGCTCCAGCCTCTATGGCGCGGAGCTCGCCGCCGCCCTCGGCCTGCCCTACGCCTTCGCCTCGCACTTCGCCCCCGCGGAGCTGGACCGGGCCGCCGCCCTCTATCGCGGCCGGTTCAAGCCGGGGTCGGCCGGCGCGCCGCCCTATTTCATGCCGGCCCTGACGGTGATCGCCGCCGACACCGATGCGGAGGCGCGCTATCTGGCCACCTCGCTCTATCAGGCCTTCGTCAACCTGCGCTCCGGCCGGGCCGGACCCCTGCCCCCGCCGGTGGAGGGATTCCAGGAGACCCTCGATCCCGGCGCGCGCGCCATGCTGGACCATGCCCTCGCCTGCGCCGTCATCGGGGGGCCGGAGACGGTGCGGCGTGGCCTGGCCGCCTTCGCCCGGCGCACCGCGGCGGACGAGCTGATGATCACCAGCCAGGTGTTCGATCACGCCCACCGCAAGCGCGGCTTCGACATCGTCGCCGAGGCCTGGTCGGAGGCGAAGGCCGCCTAACCCCTCCAGGCGCTCACAAAGCGGGCCGCGCGCGCGCCCACCGCCCCGGCGGACCGCCCGGGGGCGTAGATCGCGCCGCCGATGCCGAACCCCGCGGCCCCCCCCGCGCGCCAGGGCGCCATACCCTCCGGCTCGATCCCACCGACCGCCAGCACCGGGACGTGGGGGGGCAGGACCGCGCGCATGGCCTTGAGCACGCCGGGCGAGGCCGCTTCGGCGGGGAACAGCTTCAGGCCGTCCGCTCCGGCGTCCAGGGCGGCGAAGGCCTCGGTCGGGGTGAAGAAGGCGGGGAGCGAGACCATGCCCAGCGCCTTGGTCCGGGCGATCACGGCGGTATCGGCGTTGGGCGAGACCACGATCCGGCCGCCCGCCTCGGCCACCGCGTCCACCGCCCCGACGCTCAGCACCGTGCCGGCGCCCACCAGCGCCCGCTCGCCCAGCGCCGCCCGCAGGCGCCGGATACTCTCCAGCGGCTCGGGCGAGTTCAGCGGAACCTCGATGCAGACAAACCCGGCGGCGACCAGCGCCTCGCCGATCTCCACCGCCTCATCGGGCGTCACCCCGCGCAGGATGGCCACCAGCGGCAGGGCGGCGAGCACATCGTCCCAGGTCATGGCGGTCTCCGTTGCCTTTTCACCTTCCCCGCTCATCCCGGGATGAGCGGACTTATATCACGCGCCCTTGGCCGCCCGCTCGGCCTCCGCCGCCGGGATGCCGAGGACGGCGGGGACCACCGCGCCGCCGCGGGCCTCGGCGATCAGTTCGGCGGTCCGGCTCTCCACCGCGGTCTGCAGGGCGAGGAGGAAGGCGTCCCTGTCCTCGCCGGGGGCGATGGGGTCGAGGAATTCCAGCACCGCCGTGCCCGGCCGCTTGGTCCAGTCCTCCTGCGGCCAGAACAGGCCGAGGTTGGAGGCGGCGGGGACCACCGGCAGGTTGAAGTCGCGCGCCATGTGATAGACCCCGGAACGGTAACGGAAATAGACGCCGACCGGGGCCAGATGCCCCTCGGGATAGATCAGGATGCGGCGCCCCTCCGCATTGGCCTCCGTGGCGCTGCGGGTCAGCGCCCTGCGCGCCTCCGGCCCGCCGCAACTGTCGACCACGATGGCGCCGAGCTTCTTCAAGACGGTCTTGAACAGCGGGAACCGCTCCAGGTGATCGCCGGTGACGAAGGCCAGATCGTCGAACTGGGCGTAGGCGCAAAAGCCGTCGCCATAGGACGCGTGTTTGGGAGCGAGGATGAACCCGCCCGCGGGAAGCCGCTCGCGGCCGCGCACCTCCAGCTTGATGCCGGCGACGGTGCGCATGGCGAAGACCATGGCGCGGGTATAGCGCGACACCACCTCGCGCACGGCGTCGCGGCCCGGAACCAGCGCCGCCAGCGCCGCCGCCACGGTGTAGAAGATCGAAATCGCCCAGTAGGCGATGTTGAAGACCAGGCTGCGCATCACCCACGCTTGTCACGGTTGTCGATATTGTCGAGCCTGGAATGTCCAGCTTGTAGAGCTTTGATACCGTATCAATGGAAGTCCCGCGAGCGGGGGATGATCCGCACATTACGGGGGTGGCGGTGCTGGGGATAAGGCGCATCGCGCGGCTCGCCCCGATTGGGCGCGGCCGAACGGGCCCCGTCGCCGGGCAGGTAGGGCCGGGGCAGGCGCTGCTCCGACAACAGGTCGAGATCGGCGGTGCGATCCTCGATATGGTCGGCGATCAGGTGCACCACCCCGCCATGGGGGGCGTCCTCCGGCGTCTCCACCCGACCCCGGATCAGCACCATGCGCGCGCCCATCACCACCGGCCGATAGGCCTCGAACACCTTGGGCCAGACCACGATGTTGGCGACGCCGCTCTCGTCCTCCACGGTCAGGAACACCACGCCCTTGGCGGTGCCGGGCCGCTGGCGCACCAGCACGACGCCGGCGACGGCGATGCGGCGCCCCGGCTTCGCCTTGTCGAGCGCCACCGCCGGGATGGCGCCCATGCCTTGGAACCGTTCGCGCAGAAACTCCATCGGATGGCCCTTGAGCGAAAGCTTGAGGGTCTCGTAGTCGGACACTACCTCCTCCGACGCGGCCAGGACGGGTAGCCGGGCCGCCCCCTCGGCCCCGTCCCCCTCGTCGATGCCGGCATAGGCGAACAACGGCGCGGGCGCGCTCGCCCTGCCGGTGCGGGGCAGGCCCTTGGCGGCCCACAGCGCGGGACGGCGGGTCAGGGCGAAGGAGCCCATGGCGTCCGCCGCCGCCAGACTATCGAGCGCCGCGGCCGGCAGCCGGGCGCGGGCGCGCAGGTCGTCGATGGAGGCGAACGGGCCGTCCGCCGCGCCCGCCGCCAGAATCTGATCCGCCCAGTCCCGGCGGAATCCGTCGATGCGGGAGAAGCCCAGGCGAACCGCGCGGCGGCGCCGCGAAGGTCGGGGCTGCAGCGTGCAGTCCCATTCGCTGGCGTTCACCTCGGGGTGGCGCACCTCCACCCCGTGCGCGCGGGCGTCGCGGACGATCTGGGCGGGGGAATAGAACCCCATCGGCTGGCTGTTCAGCAGCGCGGCGCAGAACACCTCCGGATAAAAGCATTTCAGCCAGGAGGAGACGTAGACCAGATGGGCGAAGGAAACGGCGTGGCTTTCCGGAAAGCCGTATTCGCCGAACCCCTTGATCTGCTTGAAACAGGCGGCGGCGAAGTCGGGATCATAGCCGCGCTTTATCATGCCCCCGACCATCTGTTCTTCAAATGTGCCGATGGTGCCCACATTGCGGAAGGTGGCCATGGCGCGACGCAGGCCATTGGCCTGACCGCCGGTGAACTGGGCCGCGACCATGGCGATCCGCATCGCCTGTTCCTGGAACAGGGGCACGCCCAGCGTCTTGTGCAGAACGTCCCTCAGCTCGTCCTTCGGATGTTCCGGCCTCGGCGACGGGTAGCCCGGATCGTAGATTTCACCCCGCGCCTCGGCCTCGCGCTTTTCCCTTCGCCGCTTCAGGTAGGGATGGACCATGCCGCCCTGGATCGGGCCGGGTCGCACGATCGCCACCTCCACCACCAGGTCGTAGAGGTTTTCCGGCAAAAGCCGCGGCAGCATGGACATCTGCGCCCGACTTTCCACCTGGAACACGCCGAGCGAATCCGCCTTCTGCAGCATCCGGTAGACCAGCGGCCGGTCACGCGGCGTCCGCGCCAGGCTGAGCTTTGGACCATACTGTCGTTCGATCATGCCGAACGCCCTTTTGATACAGGTCAACATGCCGAGCGCCAGCACATCGACCTTCATGATCTTCAATTCGTCGATATCGTCCTTGTCCCATTCGATGAAGGTCCGGTCCTTCATGGCGCCGTTGCCCACCGGCACGGTCTCCACCAGCGGTCCTTGGGTGAGGATGAAGCCGCCCACGTGCTGGGACAGGTGCCGCGGGAAGCCGATCAACTGGCGGGTGATGTCGAGCGCCATGGCCATGCGCGGATCGGCGCGCCTTACGCCCGTCCCGTCCACATGCGCATCCTCGATCCGCGAGCCGAACGAGCCCCAGACCGTGTTGGCCAGCTGCGCGGTCACATCCTCGGTCAGGCCCAGCGCCTTGCCCACGTCGCGGATCGCCGAACGCGGACGATAGTGGATCACCGTGGCGCAGATGGCCGCACGGTGGCGCCCATAGCGATCGTACACGTACTGCATCACCAGTTCACGCCGTTCGTGCTCGAAGTCGATATCGATATCGGGCGGTTCGCTGCGGTCGGCGGAGATGAACCGTTCGATCAGGAGGTCCTGCTCGGCAGGATTGACCGCCGTGACGCCAAGGAAGAAGCAGACCACGGAATTGGCGGCCGAACCCCGTCCCTGACACAGGATGTCCCGCTCCGGGGCGCGCGCCCAGGTCACGACATCGTGCACGGTGAGGAAGTAGTGCGGGTATTCGAGCGCCCGGATCAGGCGCAGTTCCTTGAAGATCGTCTGCTTGATTTTCGCCGGGACGCCTTGGGGGAATCGCTCCCGCGCACCCTGGCACACCAGTTGCGCCAGCCGCCGGTTGGCGGTCCAGCCCGGCGGGATCGGCTCATTGGGATAGTGGTAGCTGAGCTGGGTGAGGTCGAAGCCGATCTGCCCGGCGATCTCCACCGTCCGGTCCAGCGCCGCCTCGTGGCCGCGGAACAGCCGCGCCATCTCCGCCGCCGGTTTCAGGTGCCGCTCGGCATTGGCCTGCAGCCGAAAGCCCGCCTCGTCGATGGTGGTCTTTTCGCGGATACAGGTCAGCACGTCCTGCAACGGGCGCCGCTCGGGGTGGTGATAGAGCACCGCATTGGTAGCCACCATGGGGGCGCCGGTCTGTGCGGCCAGCGTCGCCAGCCGGTTCAGCCGCGCCCGGTCATCGCCCCGCCGCCGGGGCGAGACGGCGAGGTAGAGATCGTCCGGCCACGCCGCGCGCCAGGCGCGCAGCCGCCGCTCGAACACGCCGTCGATGCGGGCCGGGGCGGGGACCAGCGCGGTCAGGCCACCGCCCAGCGCCGCCGCCCCGGCGAAGTCCAGCCGGCAATCGCCCTTGGCGATCCGGTCCGGATCGTCAGAGCCCGGCGCGTCGCCACTGGCGTCGATCCGACTCTTGCCCAGCGTCAGGATCCGGCTGAGCCGCCCATAGGCGGCCCGGTCGCGGGGGTAGACGATCAGCTCGGCCCCGTCCTCGAACACCAGGCGCGATCCCACCAGATAGCGCAGCGTGACCGGCCCGAACCGTTCGCGCAGGGCGACGGTTTCCGGCGTATCGCTCTCCTTCAGCTCACGCAGCGCGCGGTGGCCGCGCACCACGCCGGCCAGGGTGTTGCGGTCGGCGAAACCGATGCCGGTCAAGCCCTGGGCATAGGCCTGGACGATCAGTTCATCCGCCTTCGACCCGCCCTCCAGGAAGCTGAAGTTGGAGCGACAGTCGAGCTCGACATATTGGCGCGTGCTCATGGGAACAGGCCGTGCATCCACCAGCGCGGCGGCGGATCGAGATCGAGACCATACAGTCCCTCGCGAAACACCCAGTAGCGGCCGCCCGCCTCGTCCTCGATCCGGTAATAGTCGCGCGCCCGGCCAGACCAGCGACCGGCTTGGAGCTTCCACCATTCCGGCGCCAGCCGTTCGGGGCCCGAGGCGCGGGTCACCCGCCGCGGCGCGCGCCGCCAGGTGAAGCGCGCCGGCGCGCCGTCGGGCAGTTCCGCCATGGCCTCGATCGGTTCGGGCGGATCGAACAGCAGGATCGGCCGCGCGCCGAGATCGGGGGGCGTCGCCGGCTCGTCCAAGAGACTGTTTGAGAACGACTTTAGGGGTTTATTTCGTTCCTCATCCTGAGGTGCGACCCCGGACTTGATCCAGGCCCGCTGCGCGGGCGCCTCAGGATGAGGAGAGGCGGTGCAGGGGGCTTTCCCATCAGTCTGCGTGGCTAAAAACGGCATGAGCCGCTCCGCCGCTTCGGGCAACCAGCTTTCCGCCGGACGGGGGCTCAGCACCGCGTCCTGCCCCAGTCGCGCGGCCAGCCGGTCAATCAGGGCGTCGCGCGCCTCCGCCTGGGCGCGTATCCGATCGTCCAGCACCGTGACCTGGCGGGCGTGCAGCGGCTCGGCCACCAGCGCGGAGAGGGCCAGGGCGTCCACGCCGAAGCCGAGGTCGAGATGCTCATAGCCCTTGTCGCGGAGCAGGCGCAGCAGGTGGGCGGACTTCCGCGAAGGGGCGGCCAGCCGGACCTCCAGCCGGGTGACGCGCCCATCCACGCGGAACCCCGTGAGGCGCAGGCGCCGCGCGCCCATGCCGTCCTGCTCCAGCGTCGCCGCCAGACGATCCACCAGCGACGCGGCTTCGAGGGCGACGACCTCGGGGCTGGTCATCGGCTCGAAGAACACCGTCTGCACCCGGTAAATGGCGGGCGCCGTGACCGGCGTCAGCGGTTCGCCGAGCACACCCAGCGCCTGGTCCAGCCGCTGCAGCACATTCAGCGCCTCGGCGTCGCGGAACCGCCGCGCCAGCGCCGCGCGCGGCAGGTCGTAGAGGGCGCCGATGCGCCGAAGGCCAAACCGGTTCAACAGCTGCACCGCTTGGGACGACAGGCGAAGGCCGGCCACCGGCAGGCCGGCCAGGGCTTCGCGGACCGCCTGTTCCGGCGCGCTGTTGATGACGCCGCCGCCATAGCGGGCCAGCGCCCAGGCCGCGCCCGGCGTATCGGCCACGCCGATGCGGGCGGGCGCGCCCAGCCCCTCCAGGGCCGCCAGCATCTGCTTCACCATGGCCCCTTCGCCGCCGAACAGGTGCTGGCCGCCGGTGAGGTCGATGAACAGGCCCTCCAGGCCCTCGGAGGTGGAATCGAGGGTCACGAAGGGCGAGTAGCGCTCCATCCAGCCGGCCAGACGCCGCAAGGCCTGCGCCGCTCGTGCGGGCTCGGCGGGGGCGCTGGCCAAGTTGGGCACGATGGCGCAGGCGTCGGCGTGGGACTGGTGGAGCTTCAGCCCCAAGGCGCGCGCCTGCGGCGTCAGGGCGTGCAGGATCAGGCCGCCGCCGGTGCGCTCGACCAAGGCGAAGGGTTCGGCCTCGGCAGGTCCGGGCCCACGACCGGACCCCGCCTCAGGCGGCGTGGCCCTGCCCTGACGCGCCCAGCGCCAGGCCGTGATCGGCCAGTCCATCAACCAGACGGAGGCGTAGCGTTTCATCGTCGAACTCCAGCAGGGTTTCGCCGCTCGACCCGTCCCGGCTCCGCTCCAGCGTGGCGCGCCAGCGGGCGGGACCGGAGGCCCTGGCGTCCCAGGGATGCGGCGCCGAGGGGGCCGCTCGTACACGCCAGCGGCGGCGCGCAGCGGACAGATTGCGCTGGGGGGTGGTGCGGATCAGGGCCGTCATGGCGTGGGCGGCGCGGGCGATCATGTCCAGCCGGCGGGTGGCGACGAGGCTCGCCCCCTCCACCGCGCCGATGGCGAGCGAGACCGCGCCGGAGCGCAGCACCTCCTCCAGCGCCCACAGCGCCTCCCCCTCGTTGCGGGGCGTGACCACCAGCAGCCGGCCGCGCCCCAGGCCCAAACCGGCCAGCCCCCCGCCATACGGCCGGCCCCGTTCCGCCAGCCAGAACCGGGGCGCGACCAGCGCCACCAGCCGGTCATCGGGTTTGGCGCTTCCTTTCGGCCGCGAGACCAGAAAGGCCAGCCCCGCCGCCAGGCTCCCGGCGTCGTGCACGCACACCTCCTCCAGCCCCAGGGAAGGGGTGAGCACCGAGGCGTCGAAGCGCCGCGAAAGCGCGGCGACCTCGGCGGGGAGGGAGGATTGAACAGGCACGTGTTCATTCTTTGTTCTAGTCCGTGATGGAGTCAAGGTTATCGGACTCAAAGCCCCTCCCCCTTGCGGGGAGGGGTTGGGGGGGTGCGGCCATCGTCAGATGGCCGTCCCTAAAGCGCCAACCTTTCAGCCGCGCGCTTACACCCCCCTCCTGCCTGCTCGGCTTGAGCGGGCCAAATCGTTGGCCCGCTTCGCATCTCGACCCCGCAAGGGGGGAGAGGGTTCCGAATGGCTATCTCAGCCTTCCCGCCGCGCCGAGACGATCGGTACCGGATCGGTGAGGATCTGCCCCTGCATGGTGGGATTGCGGGCGTGGCCGTTCGTCGGCATGGCCAGGATGGCGCGCGCCACCTCCATCCCCTCCGCCACCCGGCCGAACATGGCGTAGCCGAGATTGTCGCCGGGCTTGGAGGGATCGGCGTCCAGATAAGGACTGTCGCCGATGGCGATGAAGAAGTCGGCCTGGGCGGAGTTGGGCGCCTGGCGGGCCATGGAGATGGCGCCGTCGCCGTGGTGCAGCCCGGTCTGCGAGGTCGGCTCCAGGGCGATCGGTTTGTAGAGCTTGCCCGCGTCGGTAAAGCCCACCCCCTGGATCAGGCCCGCATTGGGCGCGCCCGGCGCCCGTGCGGCGCGGAAGAAGTGGGTCCCGGCGAAGCGGTGGGTGTCCACGTAATGAAGGAAGTTGGCCACCGTGATCGGCGCCTTGTCGGGGTAAAGCTCCAGCACGATCCTGCCGGCCCCGGTCTCGAGGTCCACCCGCACGATGCGGCCCATGGCGGGTTCCGGCTTGGCCGGCGGGGCCGTGGCGACTGTCTGCGCCAGGGCAGGCGCAGAGGGGAACACCAGGGCGGCGGACGCCAGGGCCGACAGCAACACGCGTCTGATCATCGTTAAGCCTCGCGGATGGAAAGGCGGCCAGCTTAAGGGCGGACAGCAACGTCGCAAAGCGTTCCTAGAACCGGAACTCGCCCGCCATGATCTTGGCGAACAGGTCGGGCGTCAGCGGCCGGTAGCCGGTCTCCGGATCGCGGACATAGAGGGGGTCGCCTTCGACTTGGGCGGGATCGAACCCCTGTTCCACCAGGTCCATCTTGCGGTATTTGAAGGTGCCGGTGGTCTCCATCTCCGGCTGCAGGCGCAGGAACACCGGACGCGCATAGGCGGGCAGCCCCTCGTTCACCGCCGCGGCCAAGGCTTCCACCGAAAACCCCTCCCCGGCCGTGATCGCCGCCATGCCGGCCTTGCCCTCCACCCCCGGAACCGGCACGCCGTAGACATTGGCCTCCTTCACGCCCGGAACCTGGGCCAGGTGTTCGGCCACCTCGCTGGTGGCCACGTTCTCGCCCTTCCAGCGGAAGGTGTCGCCCACCCGGTCGACGAAGTAGAAATAGCCCTCGCCATCCTGCCGTAGGAGGTCGCCGGTGCGGAACCAGGCGTCGCCACGCCTGAACACGTCGCGCAGGATCTTCTTCTCGGTGGCGGCCTTGTCGGCATAGCCGGTGAAGTTGGAGCGGGGATCGTCCGACCGGATTTCGCCGATGGCCTCGCCGATCTCGCCCACTGGACAGGGCATACAGAAGCCCTGGGCGTTGCGGATAGGCTCTTCCGCCTCGTTGTCGAACTGGACCAGCTTCACGTTGAAGCGGCCGGCCAGATATTTGGGGATGCGGCCGATGGCGCCGGGCTTGCCGTCGAAGTTCAGGATCGAGACATTGCCCTCGGTAGAGCCGTAGAACTCCAAAATCCGCTCGATGCGGAACCGGCCGAGCATCTTGTCCCATACGTCCGGGCGAAGGCCGTTGCCGAAGGCGAGCCTGACGGGGGTGCGCTCCGCGTCCTGCACCGGCTGGTTGACCAGATAGCGGCAAAGCTCGCCGATATAGACGAACATGGTGCAGCCGTGCCGGGCCATGTCGTCCCAGAACTGGCTGGCGGAGAACTTGCGCTTCAGCACGATCTGGCCGCCGGTCAGCAGCGCCGCGCCCACCGCGCAGAGCCCGCCGGTGGCGTGATACAGCGGCAGCGGGATGTAGATCTTGTCTTCCGGCCTGGCCTCGGTAGAGCCGGCGAAGCCGCGCATATAGGTCTGGGCGCGCGTATGCGGGATGCGCGCCGCCTTGGGCATACCGGTGGTGCCCGAGGTGAAGATGTAGAGCGCCGTGTCCTTGGCTGTGACGCCGTAGCGCGCCGTCTCGCGGGTGGGGCGCAGCGAGGAGACGCCCTTCAGGGTCCGGTCGAGGTCGCGGTCCGCCCGGGCCGAGGCGCCGCCCACGATCCACTCCATCATCGAGCGGCCGAGATCGTCGCGCACCGCCTCGAACGCCGGGGCCGTCTCGGCGTCGGCGATCAGATGCGCCGCGCCGGAGATCTTCAGGCAATGACACAGCGCCGCGCCGGTCAGGTTGTTGTTGATCAGCGCCGTGGCGACCCCGACCTTGGACAGGCCGTACCAGGCGGGGATGTATTCCAGCCGGTTGGGCATGAACAGCGCCACCGTATCCCCCCGCTTGATGCCGCGGCCGGAGGCCCAGTGGGCGTAGCGGTTGGCCATGGCGTCGAGCTGGGCGTAGCTCAGGGTGCGGCCTTCGAACTCGATGGCGGGCCGCTGCGGCCACTTGTCCACCGCCGCTTCGAGGTCGTCGCAGAGCAGCTGGCGGCTGTCGCCCTCCACGCCCTTCAGGCGTTTCAGCGAACGCCTGACGCCGCCGAGGAAGCGCGCTTCTCGCTGGAGCCGAGCCCAGAAGCCCATCGTGTTTCGCTTCCCCATGTGTTGCGATTTGCCTCGCCCGCCCCCGCCGGGTCAAGCGCGGCGCTTTCACGATCCGCGATAAGCGGAGGCGGTGGCGGCAGCGACGCGCGGTCCCTGCGCATCCCCGACGGGCGACACCCCAGACAGGCGACCAAGGTTTCAAGCCCGGCCGTCTGCGCGCAGGATGGTTAACGGGCTGGGGAGACTGTCGGATGACGCGGGCGGCGGATGGATCGATGGCGGCGCTCGGCGCCTTCGGACGCTGGTGGCTGATCGCGCTTCTGGCGGCGGTCGCCTCGGCCATCGCCGCCAACATGTTCGTGGGCGTGCCGCTGGGCACGGTGGTGGACGTGCTGCTGGCGGTCATGCTGGTGGGCTTGGTGGCCCTCGAGGTGTGGTTCGCGATCCGGGGCGCGGGCCTTCTGATCTCGGGCCGGTCCAGCGAGGCCATGCTCTGGCTCGGCGCCATGGTGGTCTACCTGCTGCTGGTCTTCCCGCCGATCCTGGCCTTCGACACCTATGCCTGGGCGACGCACCAGACCCTGTACGGCGCCTCGCACCTGTACGACTCGGTGACCGGCGCCGTCGCCGGCGTATTCAAGGTTCCGGCCCAGCTGATCTCCGCCGCCATGGTGCTGCTGCTGAACGCCGGATCGAGCTATGTGAACTATGTGGCCCAGGCGCGGACCGGGCTGGAGATCGCGGCCAACGCCCTGTCGATCCTGGTGGCCCTGCGCAGTCTCGGCCTCAACCGCCGCCGCGCGCGGGAGGCGGCGCATGAGCGCTGACGGCTGTAGGCCTTGCCCCCCCAAGGCCGCCCGCCTAGAAGCCTGCCGATCCCCTTCACCGCAGGACCACGCCGATGAAGCTGCTCGCCGGCAACTCCAACCGGACCCTCGCCACCGCCATCGGCGATCATCTGGACGCGCCGTTGACCAAGGCGCAGGTGCGCCGCTTCGCCGACAACGAGGTGTTCGTGGTGATCGAGGAAAACGTCCGCGGCGAAGACGTGTTCGTGATCCAGTCCACCTCCTATCCGGCCAACGACAACCTGATGGAGCTGCTGATCTGCTGCGACGCCCTGCAACGCGCCTCGGCCAAGCGGATCACCGCGGTGATGCCCTATTTCGGCTACGCCCGCCAGGATCGCAAGACCGGGGGCCGCACACCGATCTCCGCCAAGCTGGTGGCCAACCTGATCACCCGCGCGGGCGCCGACCGGGTGCTGACGCTGGACCTGCACGCCGGCCAGATCCAGGGCTTCTTCGATATCCCCACCGACAATCTGCTGCCCGTGCCCCTGATCGCCCAGGACATCCGCGAGAGCTATGGCCGCTCCAGCGAACTCATGATCGTCTCCCCCGATGTGGGCGGCGTGGTGCGCGCCCGCGCCCTGGCCAGTCGCCTGAACGCGGACCTCGCCATCGTCGACAAGCGCCGCTCCGGCCCCGGCCAGAGCGAGGTGATGAACATCATCGGCGACGTGAACGGGCGCAACTGCGTGATGTTCGACGACATCGTCGATTCCGCCGGCACCCTGTGCAATGCCGCCGACGCCCTGGCCGAACGCGGCGCCTCCAGCGTCTCGGCCTACATCACCCACGGCGTCCTGTCGGGCGCCGCCTGCGAGCGGGTGTCCAAGAGCGTGCTGAAGGAACTGGTGGTCACCGATACGATCGAGCCGTCGGAACTCGTGCGCGGCTGCGCCAAAATCCGCCACGTGACCGTGGCGCCGTTGATCGGTGAGGCGATACGCCGTATCGCGAACGAGGAGTCGGTCTCTAAACTGTTCGACTAGATGTCGCAGGGTAAATATCCGCTAAGGATTTGCCCGCCTTATGAGCGTGATCGAACCATCAGCGTGCCGGCCTGGTCTTTGTACGGGCCAAGCTAAGCCATTACCGCCCCCGGAACCGTATTCATGCACTTCGTCCTGCCCCGTTTCACCTCCCTCCGACTGCTCGCCCTGGCCACGGTGGGCGCGTCGATCCTGGCGGCTTGCTCCACCCCCGCGCCGCCGCCGCTGCCGCCCGCGCCGATCCCGCAGCACGCCTTGCCGCCGCCGCCCGTCGCGCTGTCGAGCCACGTGGTGCAGGAAGCCAGCGAGTTCCGCTCCTATGTCCGCCATGCCGAGGGGATCACCCCGACCTTCGCCAGCGGCCAGGCCATCGAGGAGTCCCTCGCCACCGGTGAACACTTCGAGGCGCAGCAGCTGTCGCGCGGCGCCATCGCCTATGCCGCCGTCATCGCCCTGCAGGAGCCGGGCTTCGTGGCCGGGGTCCGCACCTATGCGGTCGATCCGACCCAGCGGCGCGAGCTGGCGCAGAAGCTCCTGAGCGACCCCTATTACGCCACCGCGCTTCCGGGATCGCAGGCGGCGGCGGGGCTGATCATCGCCAACCTGAACGCCGACGGCGCCCGCATCCGGGGTCTCGGCGAGCAGCTCACCCAGTTCGCCCGCGACGTGCAGCATCAGGCCTGGTCCAAGGGCCCCGTCGTCGATCCGGCAGGCCGGCTGGCCAGCGCCAAGACCCTCTCCGCCGCGCCGATGAGCGCCGAGCCCACCGACCTGCAGCAGATCGGCAAGGCGGTGACCGGCTCCGACAGCCGGGTGGTGGAGGCGCGCATCGTCGAGCCCGGCGCCGCCGCCTCCGCGCCGCCCTTCACCCAGGTGGTGACGCGCGGCCTGGCCGTGGCGGCCCTGGCAGCGCTCGGCGAGGCCGGCGACGAGAACGATGCGGCGGTGCAGGGGCTGCTGACCGACGCCAACGGCGGCTTCTGCCTCAACATGTCGAAGCTGAACCTCTATCAGTGTCTGGCCGTGGCCAAGCCCTGGTACGAGGACATCTTCTGCCTTGGCCAGCACATCCTGATCGATACCGGGCAGTGCATCGCCAAGGCGGCGGGCCAGTCGCACCCGGTGCAGTCGATGATCCCGCCGTCGCCGACCCCCGCCGAACCCGCGTGCGCGGGCTCGCCCACCGCCGCTCTGGTGGTCAATCCGCCGGCCCTGCCGATCATCCAGGCGTCGGGCGCGCGCTGATTCAAAGGCCCGCCCGTTGCGCGGGAGGGTGGAAGCGTGTAAGGACGCGCCTTCGTTTTTCGCCCCGGTGTTCGGCGGCGGTTCAACTCCTCTTGCTCGCCGCGTCATGGCCCCGGTCCGGGGCTTTTGGGCGCGGCGGTTTCGTTTGGTAGGCGCAGGCTATGGCCGAGATCATCCTCAATGTTGAAGTGCGCGAGCGCACCGGCACCGGCGGCGCGCGCGACGCCCGTCGCAACGGCAAGGTGCCGGGCGTGCTGTACGGCGGCGACCGCGGCCCCGTGCCTATCGCCGTGGATATCAACGCCTTTCGCAAGTCGCTCTACACCGGCAAGCTGCTCGGCCACCTCGTCACGCTGAAGTATGGCGACGAGACCCAGCCGGTGATCGCCAAGGACGTGCAGTTCCACCCGGTGACCGACGTGCCGGTGCACTTCGACCTCTATCGCGTTGACGAGCACCAGGCGGTGAAGATTGCGATCCAGGTGCACTTCAAGAATCAGGACGCCTGCCCCGGCCTCAAGCGCGGCGGCACCTTGAACATCGCCTTCCACGAGGTCGAAATTCTGGTGGCCGCCGACCACATCCCCGAAGAGATCGTGGTCGATCTCAAGGGCCTGAATATCGGCGACGCGGTGCACATCTCCGACCTCAAGCTGCCGCGCGGCGTCAAGGCCACGGGTGAGGGCTCGGTGGTGGTGGCGACCGTGGTCGGCACCTCGGCCCAGGCGTCGGAAGACGCGGCGGCCGACGCGGCCGTGGCCGAGGAGCAGCACGCCGAACACGAGGCGGAACTCGCCGAGGCCGAGGGCGAAACCACCGAAGCGCCCGCGGAGGGCTGATCCTTCGAGGCCCGGCTTCGCCGGACACCTCAGGATGAGGAATGGTCTGGGTGTTCGTCCTCATCCTGAGGTGCGAGCAAGGCGAGCCTCGAAGGGCGAGGGCGAACACGCGCCATGCTGATCCTGGTCGGCCTCGGCAATCCTGAGCCCAAATATCAGGGCAACCGGCACAATCTGGGCTTCCGCGCGGTGGAGACCATCGCCGAGCGCTGGGCGTTCGCGCCGGCCCGCAAGCGGTTTCAGAGCGCCGCCCGCGAGGGGCGCGTCCCCACCCCCGGCGGCGACGTGCGCGCCCTGATCCTGCGGCCCCAGACCTTCTACAACTCCACCGGCAATGCGGTGGGCGAGGCGGTGAACTTCCTCAAGGCCGATCCGGCCGACGTGGTGGTGTTTTACGACGAGATCGACCTCGCGCCCGGCCGCTTTCGGCTGAAGCACGGCGGGGGCGCGGCCGGCAATAACGGCATCCGCTCCATCACCGCGCAGATCGGCCCGCACTTTCGCCGCGCGCGGATGGGCGTGGGCCACCCCGGCCACAAGGACAGGGTGATGGGCCACGTGCTGTCCGACTTCCACAAGGTGGACCAGCCGTGGGTGGAGGATTTGTGCCGCGCCTGCGCCGAGGCCCTGCCCATGCTGGCCGCCGGCGAGAACGAGAAATACCAGGCCGAGGTCATGCGTCTCGCGCCCGCCGAAAAGCTCGACCCCCGCGCCGCCGGGCGGAGGGAGTAGAGGCGGCCTCAGAAGCTGTATCGCATCCCCGCCGACAGGATCTTGGCGTTGCCGCCGATGCCGGCGCGCTCGTTCACCAGGGTCGCCGCGGGCGTGCCGCCGTAGACCAGCGTGTTGGTGCTGACGTTGGAGCCGCGGAAGGCGACATAGCCGAAGGCGCCGTCCACCGTCAGGCTCGGGCGCACCTTTACCGACGTGCCGAGGGTGTAGAGCATCCGGTCGCTGTCGGGCACGCGGGTGTCGCGGTATTTCAGCGTAGTCGGTGTCTGGTCGTAGCCGACGCCGGCGCGCAGGGTCCACCGGGGATTCACCACATAGTCCACGCCCACCGCGCCGGAGGTGGTGTCCTTGTAGCCCTCCGGCGTCGAGGTGGTGGTTCCGGCCACGGTGTAATGGATGGCGTTGAACTCGCTCCAGCCGAACCGCTCGGCCTGGGCGTTCAGGGTGAGGTGCGGCGTCAGGCGGTAGCGCACGCCCACGGTGGCGATCCACGGCGTGGTGAAGTTGGCCTTCGCGCCGGTGGAGAAGTTCTGCGCGCCCAGGGGGCCGAGCAACCCGGTCGCCGTGGCCGTGCCGTCCAGGTCGTGGTCCATCCTGGACTTGTAGCTGGCCCCGATCTCCAGCCGGTCGAAATGGGTCTGGGCGCCGACGGTGTAGCCGTAGTTCCAGCCGTCGCCGCGCAGGGTCTGCTGGCCGTCGGGCAACAGCGGCGACAGGTTCGGCAGCGCGTTGCCGAGGTTGGCGGAGGTGTATTCGGTGTTCAGCGCCACCCCAAGGTCGAGCCAGGGCGTCACCTTCATCGCGCCGGTGAGCTGGATATCGATCGTCGTCAGGCGCGACTTCAGGCTGTTGTAGCGGGCGAAAGAGGCGTTCGAGTATTTCGAGGTGAAGTCGTAAGGCGCGGCGGTGGACACCCCGACGGCGAAGCGGTCGCCGATGGGGATGGCGAAGGCGCCGTTCGGGACCACCCCGAACAGAACCGGGTCATAGGCGGCCGGGTCGCCGCCGACTGGCGTGGTCAAACCGGCGGGCGGTATGGGGCGGGTGATGCTCGAGCCGCGGTCCAGAACCGTGGCGGAGGTCAGGATGGAGTTCTCGCCAAGATAGATTTCGCCGCCCGACCGGGCGATGGCGGCCGGGTTCCACCACAGCGAGGCGGCGCCCTGGTCGGCCACTTCGCCGGAATAGGCGCGGCCGAGGCCCCGCACCGACTGGTCCTGCAGATAGAACGACGCGGCCGAAGCGGCGCCGGGCGCGGCGACGCTTGCAAGGGCCAGCGCGGCGGCGGACGCGAGAAGAAGGGCGGAACGACTCATGGGGAACTCCAGGCGGGCGACGGGGAAGGGTCGCTGAAAGCGGCAGGTATTTCCCCCGCAACGGCGGTCCAAGACCCCGGTTGCTCACCCCGTCCTGGAAAGGCCGAGCGTGACCTCAAAGTCACATCGCCGGGCCGCGGAAAGCCGGGTCCCGATCCGGGACGCGGCCGACCCCGGTTCGTCGGTCAGGACAGGCCGGCCGGCGCGTGGGAGGCGGCCAGGGCCGAGGCCGGCGCGACCACGGTGGGGCGATGCGCCATCGCCGCGCCCGCAATCACCGCCACCACGGCGGTGTAGATGAACATGCGGGAGACGAAGGGAACGACCATGGTGCGCTTTCGGGGCGTTCGGCAGGAACGCGATGGCGATGTATGCTGGCCGTAATGGTCGAAAAGGGGCGCCGTTGCATCGCCCCCTAACAAATGTTCCACAGTGGCCGTAACGCCACGCTATCTGTTGCATACCGGTCATGAAGGAACCGCATCGAGGTTGATGCGCTCCGCACCGGCTCACCTCGCCCGGGCCGCCGCCCCCCTTGCAGACAGACGATATGACTGATCCGGCCTTGACCGACCTGAAGCTCGCCCAGCCCGACATCCGCCTGTTCGGCGCGGTGGACGACAACATGTTCATGAGCTGCATCGCCCAGTTCAACGGCCTGATCGAGCGACCCGATCCGATCGTGGTGCAGATCACCACCCAGGGCGGGGCGGCGGATACCGGGCGGCGGATCGCGCGTGAGATCGGCCTGCGCAGCCGCGCGCTGACCCGGCGGGTGATCATGGTCGGCCTGACCAATGTCTATTCCGCCGGGGTGACCATCATGAGCGGCTTTCGGCGCGAGGACCGGTTCCTGTCCGGCAACTGCAGCCTCCTGATCCACGAGCGGCAGATGGACTCCAACATCCACTTCTTCGGCCCGCTCTCCTCGGTCCGCCTGGTGACGCTGGGCAAGCTGAAGGAGATCGAGGAAGGGATTGCGTTGCAGAACGAAGGCTTCCGCGCCCTGATCGAGGGCTCCAAGGTGTCGTTCGACGACATCTGTCGCATGGCGGCGGAGACCACCTATCTCTCCGCCACCGAAGCCTTCGACCGAAGACTGGTGGCGGGGCTGCTTTAACGGGCGCCCTGGGGTATGAGGGCGCTCACACCCCTTCTTCCGAGAGCTCGATGGCCCTGAAAGTCGCGATCGTCGGCCTGCCCAATGTGGGCAAGTCCACCCTGTTCAACGCCCTGACCGAGACGGCGCAGGCCCAGGCCGCCAACTATCCCTTCTGCACCATCGAGCCGAACGTGGGCGATGTGGCGGTGCCGGAGCCCAGGCTCGACGCCCTGGCCAGGATCGCCGGCTCCAGGGAGATCGTGCCCGCGCGGATCAACTTCGTCGATGTGGCCGGGCTGGTGCGGGGCGCCTCCAAGGGCGAGGGGCTCGGCAACCAGTTCCTCGCCAATATCCGCGACTGCGATGCGGTGGCCTTCGTCGCCCGCTGTTTCGAGGATGGGGAGGTCACCCACGTGGAGGGTCGCGTCGATCCCCTGGCCGATCTGGAGATCATCGAGACCGAACTGATGCTGGCCGACCTGGAGAGCCTGGAAAAGCGCGTGCCTGCGCTGGAGAAGAAGGCCAAGACCGGCGGTGACAAGGAGGCGGCCGCGACCGTCGCGCTGATCAACCTCGCCCTGACGGAGTTGCGCGCCGGCCGCTCCGCTCGCGTCGCCTATCCCAAGGTGGCCAGGGAGGACGACAAGGCCTGGTGGATGCTGCAACTGCTCACCGCGCTCCCCGCCCTCTATGTCTGCAATGTGGACGAGGGCTCCGCCGCCACCGGCAACGCCCTGTCTGAACGGGTATCAGAGCGCGCCGCGGCGGACGGGGCCAAGGCGGTGGTGATCAGCGCCAAGATAGAGGCGGAGATCGCCCTGCTGGAGCCCGCCGAGCGCGCCGAATTTCTGCAGACGCTGGACCTGACCGAGCCCGGCCTCAACAGGCTGATCCGCGAGGCCTACGGGCTGCTCGGCCTGCAGACTTATTTCACCGCCGGCCCGAAGGAGGCGCGCGCCTGGACCATCCCGGTGGGCGCCACCGCGCCCCAGGCGGCGGGCGTGATCCATTCCGACTTCGAGAAGGGCTTCATCCGCGCCGAAACCATCGCCTTCGACGACTATGTGGGCCTTGGAGGCGAAAGCCGCGCCCGCGAAGCCGGCAAACTCCGCGCCGAGGGTAAGACCTACCTGGTCAAGGACGGCGACGTGATGAACTTTCTGTTCAGTGGGTGATGTGGCCAATCCGGCTGTCCCGCGCCCAGTGGGGGTTGAGTGAGCGCCGCTGGTCTTAAAGCCCTGCTCGACGACGCCACCCGCGTCGTCGTGTTCACCGGGGCGGGCATCTCTACCGAGAGCGGCATCCCGGACTTCCGTTCGCCGGGCGGGGTGTGGTCGCGGATGAAGCCGATCCAGTTCCAGGACTTCCTCCGTTCCGAGGACATGCGGCGCGAGGCCTGGACGCGGGTGTTCAACAAGACCGCCGGCTGGACCGGGGCCGAGCCCAACGGCGGTCACTTCGCCGTGGCGCGGCTGGTGGCCAGCGGCAAGGCCGGCGCCGTCATCACCCAGAACGTGGACAACCTGCATCAGGATTCCGGCGTCCCCCCGGGCAAGGTGATCGAGCTGCATGGCAACGCCAGCTATGCCCAATGCCTGTTCTGCGGCGCGCGGCACGAACTGAATGTGCTGGAGCCGGGCTTCGTGGAGCGCGGCGAAATCCCCATCTGTACCCTCTGCGGCGGCCTCTTGAAGACCGCCACCATCTCCTTCGGCCAACCCATGCCGGAGGGGCCGATGGCGCGGGCGGAGGCGGAGACCCTGGCGGCGGACCTGTTCCTGGTGCTGGGCTCCTCGCTCGTGGTGCGCCCCGCCGCCGACTTCCCCGTCATGGCCAAGCGCAAGGGCGCCAGGCTGGTCGTCGTCAACCGCGAGGAAACCCCGCTGGACGGCATCGCCGACCTCGTGATCCACGATGAGATCGGGGCGATCCTCGCCGCCGCGATCCCGATTGACATCTAACCGTAACGCAGGCGCGCCAAGACAGGCGCCCCTCTCTGGAGCATCCCATGGCCGACACGATCAAGCTGACCTCCGCCATCGACGGGTTCGAGTTCGCCGCCCTGCACGCCGTGGCCGATGGCGCGCGCAAGGGCGGCCTCGTCATCATCCAGGAGATTTTCGGCCTGGATGACTATGTGCAGGCGGATGTGGCCCGCTGGGCCGCCAAGGGGTTCGAGGCCCTGGCCCCCTCCATGTTCGATCGGCAAAAGCCGGGCTTCGTCACCGGCCACGATCCGGCCGGGATGCAGGAAGGCTTCGGCTACGCCATGGCCAACGGCCTGGATAACGCCCTGTCCGACGTGCAGGCCTGCGTTGATCGTCTCAAGGACCGGGGTCCGGTGTTCATCGTCGGCTATTGCTACGGCGGCTGGATCGTGTGGGAGGCCGCCGCGGCGGTGAACGGGCTGGCGGCGGGGTCCAGCTATTACGGCGGGCGCATCCAGGAACGCGCCGGCATCGCCCTGCACACGCCGGTGATCTGCCACTTCGGCCGCAAGGACGGGCACATCCCCGCCGACGCGGTGAAGGCCGCCATCGAGGCCGCCCACGCCGACGTGCCGGTCCATATCTACGAGGGCTCCGGCCACGGCTTCAACAACGACGGGGTGGAGGCGCAGGACCCGGCCGATGCGAAGCTGGCGCGGGACCGCACGCTGGACTGGTTCGAGCGGCACGGGGCCTAGACCCTGATCCTTCGCGGCCTGCTTCGCAGGCGTCGAAGGATCAGGAATGATACTATGGTCTTCCAACGATCCTCATCCTGGGGTGCGAGCCCTCGACTTGATCGGGGGCGAGCCTCGAAGGACGCATCCCATGCCCCGCATCACCCTGACCTCCCATGACGGCTTCCAGTTCGGCGCCTGGCATGAAGCGCCGCGGGAGGCCCGCCGGGGCGGCCTGGTGATCGGCCATGCGGTGTGGGGCGTGACGCCTCATCTCAAGGCCCTCGCCCACCAGTTCGCCGGCGAGGGGTATGAGGTGATCGTGCCCGCGCTGCTCGACCGCTACGATCCGGAGGGGGGCTTTCCGGCGGCGGATGCCGACCCCGCCCTCTATCCCGTGCGCGAGGCGGCGGCGGCGACGACCGGATGGGGCGGCGCCTGCGACCGCGACCTGCAGGCCGCCATCGACGCGTTGGAGGGGCCGGCGTTCCTGATCGGCTTCTGCTTCGGCGGGACGGCGGCCTGGGTGGCGGCCTGCCGCTGCGTAGGCGTGACGGCGGCGGCCTGCTTCTACGGCGGCCACATCGCTAACTACGCGTCGGAGACGCCGCGCTGCCCGACCATTTTGCACTTCGGCAAGGCCGATGCGCTGATCCCCCACCACGACGTGGATCAGATCCGCTTACTGCACCCGGATATGGCCATCCACGAATACGACGCCGGCCACGCCTTCGTGGCGCCGAGCGGCTATCACGCGGACAGCGCCCGGCTGGCCCTGCTGCGCACTCGCGCCTTTTTCCACCGGGCCTCCGGCGCGAAGGGGGCGGGGGCCTGATGCCGATGGACACCGCCTATCGTCCGGACCCGCGCCACGCCGCCCTTGGGCCGGAGTTCGCCGACACGGTGCGCGCGGCGGACTTTCCGCGGACCGTCCTTCGCTACCGCAACGACCGCTGGGCGGCGAAGGTGGGGCTCGGCGGCCTTGCCGACGCGGAATGGATCGCCCATTTCGGCCGCTTCGATCCCTTGCCGGACAACCTCGCGGAGCCCCTGGCCCTGCGTTATCACGGCCACCAGTTCCGGGTTTACAATCCGGACCTCGGCGATGGGCGGGGGTTCCTGTTCGCCCAGCTTCGCGACGATGCGGACCGTTTGCTGGACCTCGGCACGAAGGGCTCGGGCCAGACCCCGTGGTCGCGGAGCGGCGACGGACGGCTGACGCTCAAGGGCGGCGTGCGCGAGGTGCTGGCCACCGCCATGCTGGAGGCGCTGGGCGTGCCCACCTCCAAATCCTTCGCCCTGGTGGAGACCGGCGAGGACCTGCAGCGGAACGACGAGCCCTCCCCAACCCGCTCGGCGGTGCTGACCCGGCTGTCGTTCAGCCACATCCGCTTCGGCACCTTCCAGCGTCTGGCCTTTCACGATCGGGGCGAGCTCATCGCGCGCCTGGTCGACTACGCCGTGGAGACCTATCAGCCCGGCCTCTCGATCCATGAGGGAGAGGTCCGCATCGCCGAATGGCTGGGACGCGCGGTGGAGCTCTCGGCCCACCTGGCCGGCCGCTGGATGGCGGCGGGGTTCGTGCATGGAGTGCTGAACACCGACAACATGAACATCAATGGCGAGAGCTTCGACTACGGCCCCTATCGTTTCCTGCCGTGGAACGATCCCAACTTCGTCGCCGCCTATTTCGACCATTCGGGGCTCTACAGCTTCGGACGCCAGCCGGAGGCGGTGTTCTGGAACCTGCAGCAGCTCGCCGGCTGCCTGACCCTGGCGGTTGCGGACCCCCAGCCCCTGCTCGACGCCCTGGCGCGCTTCGGCCCGGCCTATCAGCGGGGGTTGCGAGGCTCGATGCTGGCGCGCCTCGGCGTCCTGCCCCGCTCTGCCGACGAGGACACCGCCTTGGCCGGCTTGGCCTTCCGCGCCCTGGCCGAGGGCGGGGCGGCGCTGCGGTGGGAGCCGTTATTCTTCGACTGGTTCGGCGGCGGGGCGTCCGAGCGCCGCGCGCTGAACGGCCCCCGCGCCGCCCTCTATGCCGGCCCGGCCTTCACCGCCTTCCGCACCGCCCTGAAGGTCTATCGGGCCGACCGGCCCGAGCGCCTGTCCGCGCCCTATTTCCAAAGGTCCGAGCCGGAGGCGTTGCTCTATGACGAGATCGAAGCGATCTGGGCGGCCATCGACACGGCCGACGACTGGGGACCCCTCAGGACCAAGCTCGACGGCCTGGACCAGGCCCGCACCGCGATGGCGCTGACGCCCTGATCGCCGCCATATTCCGTTCACATCCGGCCTGTAACCAGCCCGCGGACCTATCCGCCGGCAGAGGAAGACCCCCTTGCAAGATCCCGTGACCGGCCTCGTCGTCGCCCTGTTCAGCGCACCCGGCGTGGCGCTCGGGCTGGCGGGGGCGATCCTGGCCCTGGCGCTGGTGCTGATCGTGACCTCGGACCTGTTCGAGCAGCGGCCGCTGGTCCGCGCCCTGGTCGATCGCTGCAACCTGCTGTCCGGGGCGGGCAATCGGCGGACCTTCGCCGAGCAGTTCGCGGCGCTGGACCAGCGCTTCGCCGGCGGCGGCGCCCCCAGCCTGCTGGTGCGCGGCTGGCGAACCTATCGCAGCCTGCTGGTGCGCAACGAGGACCAGACCTTCGCCACCTCCATCCACGCCGCCGACGCCTTCGACCGCCTGGACGAGCCGGCGCGCGCCATGGAGTGGTGGGCCAATATCCTGGTGGCGATCGGCCTGACCATCACCTTCCTCGGCATCGTCGCGGCGCTGAGCGAGGCGACCTCGGCCATCGCGGCGGGCGGAGGCGGGGCCGGAGCGGGGGTCGAGGCGGCGCTGCTCGGCCTCCTGGCCATCGCCGCCACGAAGTTCTGGACCTCCATCGCCGGCATCCTCGGCTCCATCATTCTGCGGATCGTCGCCCGACAGCGGCGCCTGAAGATCGAGGGGCTGCAGGCGGAGATGTTCGAGGCGCTCGACTCGATGGTGGAGTTCGCGCCGCCCGAGCGGGTGATGATCGAGCAGCTGGCGGTCCTGCGGCGGTTGGAGAGCCGGCTGGCCCTATCTCCGGAGGCGTCGTGACGGGCCGCCGCCTTCGTCACGCGCCCGCGCTCGAAGAGGGCGAAAGCTACTATATCTCCATGACCGACATGATGGTGGGCGTCCTGTTCATCTTCATCATCATGCTGAGCTTCTTCGCCCTGCAGTACCGCTCCACCACGGCCAGCCTGACCCAGGCCAAGGACTCCCAGACCACGGCCCTGCTGAAGGTGGCCACCGCCCTCGAACGACGGGATGTGGCGCTGGAGATCGACCGCATCCATCACGTGGTCTGCGTTCCCGCCTCCGCCCTTGTGACCGACGACAACGGCAGGCGCTGCTTCGCCTATTCCGGCGAACCAATGGTGGAGAAGGCGGGCGCCGAGGCCGGCGAGGCCCGCGGCAGCCTCATCGCCTTCATGGTCGCCGACCTCGCCGCCGCCAAGGTGACGACCCAGGCCGACGGCCCCGGCGGCGTGCTGAGTTTCCCTTCCGACCAGCTGTTCCTGCCCAACGCCGCCACCCTGTCGCCGAACGGACAGCAGGTGGCCGGGCGCGTGGCGGCGAGCCTGGCCCAGCGCCTGCCCTGCTACGGCTATGGCGGCCCGCCGACGAACGGTTGCAGCGGCGCGAAGATGTCGGTGGTGAACGTGGCCAGCCAGGCGGGCTTCGACGCCTTCACCGATGCCGGACGCCAGGCCGCCGCGCTGGCCCTGCAACGAGGCGTGGCCTTCCATCGGGCGCTGACCGCGGCCCAGCCGGTGCTCGCCAGGCTCACCAACGCCCCGCCCGGCCAGCCGGGGGCGCAGGCCCTGCTCCGGGTCGCGTCCTATGGCCAATCGCAGGCGGCGACAGCCCCCCAGGGCGGCGGCCAGACCCTCTCCATCCAGTTCGTCCCGGCGCCCTGAACCGCCCCCGATCGACCGCGACGCTCGATTCGGCCCAACGTCTCTCAAGGCAGGGGGGTCGCCCGAGACGTTGGGCCTGGCCCGGCGCCGTTGGGGACAACGCCGGGTTAACGGGCAGACGGGCGAGGCCGCGGTTTGGATGAGGGGCTCGTAGTTCGGCCGCCAATGACGGACTGTTCGGAAATGCGCTGCATCGTTGGCTTCTCCGTCATGCTGAGGAGCGAGCCTGCTCGCGTCGCGAAGCCCGCAAGGGCGCGATGCTCACGTCGACAAAGCCGTGATAAGGCGTCCGCATGGGGTCGAAGACGCGATGTGCTGAACCGTTAGGCAGGGCGTTCGCGCTCGCCTTCGCCCTCCTCGCGCTCGTGCTCAACGCCAACGCGCCGATCCAGGCCGCCATGATGGCGGCGGACGCGGACGGCGCCGCGATCCTCTGCGTCGCCCATACCGAGGGTCAGGGCCGGGATCACCGGACCCCCGCCGATCACCATGAGGCCTGCGCCGTCTGTTCCCTTTGCGCCGGCGGCGGGGCCATGGTGTTCGCCGACGCCGGCGCGGCTCCAGACGCAGGGGCGCCCCGGCCGTTTGCCCATCCGCTCATAGGCCGCGCCCCGACGCCTTGCGATCACCCGCGGATTAGCCCGAACGCCAGGGGACCGCCGATCCTGGCTTGATCGCCGCTCGCCGTGCGCCGGTTTCCGGTGCGCCCCATACCAACGCCGCGCCAAGGATCGCCCGTGCACAGCACGGGGCGTGCGCGGCCTGTCAGGATCAAGCCATGTCTACCCAATCAGCGCCTTCAAGGGGCGCCGCCGTTGCGGCCTTCGTCACCGCGCTCTTCGCCGCCGCCGCCCTCCCGGGCCTTGCCGCCGCCTGCGCCTGCGGGTGCGGCGTCTTCGGCGTCGGCGCCAGCTCGCTGTTCCCGTCCGGCAAGGGCGGTCAGGCCTATTTCGAATACAACTTCATGAACCAGAACCGGAACTGGAGCGGCGACAGCCGCGCGCCTACGGACGACAACAGCGACCGGAAGATCAAGACCGACTTCTACACCCTCGGCGGCCAATACATGTTCAACCGCGACTGGGGCGTGATGGTGGAGGTCCCCTATTGGGACCGCACCTTCGTGACCGACGGTGAGGACACCACCAACACCCACTCCGCCCTCGGCGACATCCGCCTGACCGGCGTATACACCGGCTTTTCGGAAGACATGTCCACCGGGGTGACGCTCGGCGTGAAACTGCCCACGGGCGAGTTCAAATATCAGGGGTTCGACCGCGATACCTCCATCGGCACCGGCAGTACGGACATCCTGATCGGCGGCTATCACCTCGGGAAACTGACGCGGGACAACATCTTCAGCTACCTCGTGCAGGGCAATTTCGATGTTCCCGTGGCCTCGCAAGGCGGCTATCGGCCGGGCGCGGAGTTCGACGGGGCGCTCGGCGCCTATTATTCCGGGTTCACCGTCGCCGGCGGCAAGGTGAGGATTTCGCCGGTGCTGCAGCTCGTCGTGTCCGAGCGCGAGAAGGACGCCGGGCCAAACTCCAACCGCGGCGACAGCGGCTATAGCCGCGCCCTGATCGCGCCCGGCATCGAGTTCGCCAGCGGAGACTGGAAGCTGTATGGCGACGTCGAGGTCCCGGTCTACCAGCACTTGAACGGCAACCAGCTGGCGGCCCCGGCCGCCTTCAAGGTGATCCTGAGCCGGGACTTTTAGGGGACCGGCTGGAAAACCACACCCCTCACGCCATCCTAAAGCCAACCCTGAGGCATCCATGCTGAAACCTTTCATCGCCGCCCTGGCCGCCGGCCTGGCTTTCACCGGATCGGCCGTGGCGGCGCCGCGCATCGGCGAGCCGGTCCCCGCCTTCGTCGGCCAGACCATGGAGGGCCGGCCCATCGACCTTGCCGCCCTGCGGGGCCACGTGGTGGTGGTGAACCTCTGGGCGACCTGGTGCCCGCCCTGCCGCGCCGAGATGCCGATGCTCGACGCCTTCGCCAAGGCGGACAGGGCGGAGGGCCTGGTGCTGATCGGCCTCAGCGCCGACCGCCACCGCGATCTCGGCGAGGCTCGCAAGGTCATGTCGGCCTTCGGCTATCCCGCCGCCATGCTGAGCGATGCAAGGGTCAACGGATTCGGCGCGCCGGCCGCCTTGCCCGAGACGCTGGTGATCGACCCGCAGGGGAGGGTCCGAGCGATCCTGATCAACAATGATCGGCCCCTGTCCGCCGACGCCCTCGACGCCGCGGTGGCCCCGCTTCGGACTCCTCCCGGTTAGCCTACCGGGATCGTCGGCGCGCGCGAACCGAACCGGGGCTGGCGCGTTGCGGTTCGAGCTTGGCCTTGACGGCCGAGGTGAGCCGAGGCGCAGACATGACCGACAGGGGCGATATGGCGACAACCGCGGCCGACCGGCGCTACAGCACGGCGGCCATCGTGCTGCACTGGACGCTGGCCCTGCTGATCGTGCTGCAGCTCGCGCTCGGCTGGATCATGAACGAGGTGTTGCCGGACCATACGCCGAACCAGCAGCTGGCGGAGAACATCCACATCTCCCTCGGTCTGACCATCCTGCTTCTGGTGCTGGTGCGCATCGGGGTGCGGCTGACGCACCGGCCGCCGCCCCTGCCGGTGGGGATGCCCGCCTGGGAGCGGAGGCTGTCAGGCGCCGTGCACTTCCTGTTCTATGTTCTGATGCTGGCCCTGCCGCTCACGGGGTGGGCGCTGGTGTCGCTCGGGACGCATCCCATCTCGTTCTGGGGCCTGCCCTGGCCGCACCTGCCGGGGGTGCACGCGATCATGGGCGATCCCACGCCCAAGGCGAGCCGCCAGGCCCTGAAGCATTTCCATGTCTATGTGCTGATCTGGATCGTGGTGGTGAACTGGGCGCTTCACGTGGCCGGGGCGCTGACGCATCAGTTCGACGGCCACCCGGTGCTGTGGCGGATGACGGGGTTGAAGCGGCCCGCGGTCCGCCCTTAAACCGTCGCAAAACCGGCTGAGAAAACCACCATGCCGACGATGAAATACCGCCTCCACGGGGATCGTCCCGCCCCCCGCCCGATCCAGCTCGCCATCCCCGGCTGGGGCGGGGCGCAGCAGCCGCGCGCCGACGGGAACCACGAGCAGCCCTGGCACTGCACGCCCTTCTCCGAAAGCGCCCGCTATGGGGTGGAGGTGCTCTACCCCTTCGAGGACGAGCTTCGGGTGACGCGGACCGAGGCGGGGGTGCAGCTCGACGCGGACTGGGGCGAGGCGCCGGACGATCTGATGTGGCCCCCGTTCCGCACTTTCGGGGAGGATTTCTATTCCTACCAGATTTCGCTCGATCTGGAGGTTCCGGCGGGGTGGGCCATCCGCACCGAGCCGCATCCGCGCTACTATACCGACGCTACCAACACCACGCCGCTGGCGGTGCCGGCGATGATCCGCAGCGCGTGGTGGCCGATGATGTTCTTCTGCATCTTCAAGGCGCCGCCGCCCGGGGTGACGCACGTCTTCCGCCAGGGCGAACCGTTCCTCAGCGTCATCGCCTTGCCGGCGGACCCGGACCTCGACCTGCAGCCGATGACCGAAGAGGAGGTGGCGGAACGGGAGATGAAGGCCCGCCGCCTGGCCGCCAGCCGAGACGCGCTGGCGGAAGGCAGCCGGTGGCTGTCCACCACCAGCACCATCTTCGACGGCGCCTATCGCCACCTGTTCCGGGCGGTGAAGGCGCGCGACCAGACCGGCTGATCGCCAAAGCGCGCCGGCGGCCGCTGAGCGCGACCGCCGAACACCGGGTCAGTAGTGGTTGTGGTGGTGGTGATGGTGATGCGGACGCGGCCGCAGCACCCAGCCGCCGTTGTACCAGTTGTAGCCATTCCGCAGATACCACCGGCGGTTATGGTGGTGGTTATGGTGGTGGTGATGATGGGCGTAATACTGCGCCTCGATCAGCTTGGGCTGTTGAGCCTGCGCCTCGGCATCGGCGAGCTTCAGCCGTTCGACGGCGTTGGGGATCGGGGCGAGCAGTTCGGCATACGACGCGGCGACGGGTACGGCCGGCGCTGGCGCGGCCGACGCGGCGAGGGCTGGCGCTGCGGTCAACGCAGCGGCGGCCCCCAAAAGGGTAGCGGTCTTACGGTCCATCTTCGTCTCCTTCGTGGCGCTCTGCGCCGACGCAGCGCTAACGCCGCGAAGCCGCCTTTCGATCCTTGACAAGGTCTGCCCCGGCGAATGAACCGTCGCTGAACAGTCTGGGCGCGTCAGACCTCGGGCATCTCCGCGCCCTGGAAGTTGGCGCCGTCGAGCTTGGCGTTCTCCAGGTCGGCTTCCAGCAGGCGGGCCCGTCCAAGGTCCGCGGCGGTCAGGTCGGCGAGGCGGAGCGCGGCGCGGGTCAGGTCGGTGCGCACATAGCGGCCCTCGGCGATCTCCAGCGGCCCGAGCTTGGCCCCGCGCAGGTCGGCGCGGACGAGCAGCGCATCGACCAGCTTGACTCCGCGAAGGTCGGCGCCGCGCAGGTTCACCCCGCGCAGGTCGGCGCCGCGCAGGTCGGCCCCCTGCATCTGCACGCCTTCGAGGTTCATGCCGTAAAACACGCCGCCGGGCGCCTTCAGGGCGGTCAGCTTCCTGCCCTTCAGGGTGCGGACAATACGGAAGTCGCACCCGGCGGGGGCGGCGACGGAACCCTGGACGCCCTCGGTGGTGCACCAGAGTTCATGCGCATTGAGCAGGTCCGCGAGGGGGACGTCATCGACGAAGACCGATGCGGGCGGCGGCCCCATGGCCTCGGCCAGCGCCGCCTTGTCCACCTGCGCGGCGCTTACGTTCGAGCCATCGAAACAGGCCTGCTTCATCGACACGCCGGACAGGTCGGTGCGGCAGAGCCGGGCGTTGGAGAGGTCGGCCCCGTCGAGACAGGCGTTCTGCATCTTGGCGCTGCTGAGCGAGGCGCCGGACAGGTCGGCGTCGCGGAAATCGGTGGCCGAGCAGGTGGACCCGGTCATCTGCGCATCGTTCAGCTTGGCCCCGTTCAGGATGGCGTAGCTGAGCTCACCCGCCCGCTTCTCGTGCTTCAGGATACGAAAGCCGTTCCTGGGGTCCTGCAGGGCGATCTGGCCGACGCGCAGGTCGCAGGCCGTCAGGTCGGCGCAGGAGAGGTTGGCGCCGCGCAGGCAGGCCCCGCGCATATCCGCCCGCGCAAGGTTGGCGCCGCGCAGGTCGGCGTTGCGCAGGTCCACGCCATAGAGGATCGCCCGCTCCAGATTGGCGCCGGCGAGCAGCGCCCCGCTCATCACCGCCCCGGAGAAGACCGCGTCGGCGAGGTTCATCCCCTCCAGCGCCACATTGCGCAGGTCCTTGTAGGAGAAGTTGGCGCGCTGGCCCCCCGGCTTGCCGGACAGATAGCGGCCGTGCGCGTTCACCATGGCCCGCACCACGGTGGCGTCGATGGGCACGATCAGCTTGGGTTGGGCGGCGGCGGTCATGGGCGTGTCGCCCGCCTTGTCGCGCGTTCAACTTAAGGAAGCGTAGCTTAACGACGGCGGCGGTTCGTTTTGGGCGCCGGCCTCCGCGGCGCCCCCCTCGGCTGGAGGGGCGTGAAGGCGGGCCGGGCGCCATCGATCCGCAGCGCGGTCAGGCTCACATGGCCGGCGCCGACGATGGTGGGGACCGCCACGTCGGTCATGACCCACACATCGCCCTTCGGCGCATAGGCGAAGGTGACCACCGGGTCGCCGCGCAGGAACGGATTGGGCTTGGGCGGCCCCTTGCTGAAACCGGAGATAGGGCGAAAGCCCATGCGGCAGGCCACGGTGCGCTGCAGGCCGAGGTTCCGCTGAGCCCCCGAAAGCGCGCCCCCGCCCGCCGGCGAGAGGATCAGGTCATAGCGCTGGCGACCGTCGTAGATCGGCGCGACCCCGATGCAGGGCGAACCCCCGCCCGGCTGGAGCGCGGCGCGCAGCAGGCCGGTCAGCGGGTCGGTGGGGCCGGGGCCAAAGCGCACCATGCGCCGCTTTTTCCGTTCGGTCTGGATGTAGACGCCGGGCGCAACCTGCCCGCCCGCCGTCGACCCGTTCGACTGGACCAGGATGCTGGACGGCTTGATCACCCCGAAGGCGCCGATGACGCCGACGCGCGCCCCGGCCTGGAAGTCGCCCTGCCGCACCACCTGATCGGTCCGCAGGTCCGCCAGCTTCAGCAGCAGCATCCGCGCTTCATAGGTGGCGGTGACGCTGAGCTCCGGCGTGGCCAGGGCCGGCCCCGCCACCGTCAGCGTCGCCAGGAGGACGAGGAGGAAGCGCATGGTCAAGCCTCGGGTCTGGGCGGCCGGATGCGCATCAGGCACTCCTGCGCCACCGAGGCCACCAGCCGCCCATCCGCGGCATACATGGCGCCCCGCACCAGCCCCCGCCCCTGCGAGGTCGAGGGACTGTCCTGGTCGAACAGGAGCCATTGGTTGACATCCACCGGCTGGTGAAACCACATGGCGTGATCCAGGCTGGCGGACTGCAGGCCGGGCGTCTGCCAGGTGACGCCGTGCACGCGCAGCGCCGTCTCCATGAACGCCATGTCCGAAGCATAGGCGAGCAGCGCCTGATGCAGGCGGAAGTCCTCGCCGATGGGCGCCTTGGCGCGCAGCCACACCTGCTTGAACGGTGGCCGCTTGCGCTGGTCCGAGGGGTCGCGCGGATCGGGCCAGCGGATGTCGATGGGCCGCGGCGTTCCGCGCCAGCTCGCCTCCTCCTTCAGGCTTTCCGGATCGGGCGCGGCGGGCATATTGAACTGGTGCTCCAACCCCTCCAGCGGCTCCTGGAAGGAAGCGGCGAGGTTGAAGATCTGTTCCCCGTTCTGGATGGCGATGACCCGGCGGGTGGTGAAGGTGCCGCCGTCCCGCGCCCGGTCCACCTCGTACAGCACCGGGATGTCCGTCCGCCCCGGCCGGATGAAATAGGCGTGCAGCGAGTGGCAGACCCGCGTCTCCACCGTCTCATAGGCCGCCATCAGCGCCTGGGCGATCACGTGCCCGCCGAAGAAGTGCCCGCCATGATCCTGCGGCCCCCAGGCGCGAAACAGGTTCACCTCGATCCGCTCCAGCGCGAGGTCGCGGATCAGATCGAGCGGGTCGGGGTTCACCGGCGGCGGCGCGGGGGTCTTGGCGATGGTCATGCGGGGGTTATAAGAGCGTGGACGGCAAAAGTGGATGCCGTTTTGCTGCGGCGCGATGCAACTGTTATGCAGAAGGCTCGAGCGCTTAGATCCTCCCGGTTTTATTGCCGAGCTTTAACTGCGGCGACTACTACCTTAGTTTGTGGGTCGGCAGGAGGAGTTTAGGCCGTGACCCATGGTGTCGGCTTCAAAGCAGGTTCGTATTTTCACCTTAAGGCGGCGGTGGTCGGCGCCTGCCTAGGGCTCATCGGCTGTGCGACGACCGCCCCGCCGAACCCAACTCATTTCGTTGCGAGCACGCCAGGAGACGACCAACCCACATTCACTGTCTTTACGGCCGTGGATACACGCCTGCGACTAGAGCCCGGCCTGACCCGCGATTTCGACAACGGGATGGAGGTTAACATTGCCAATGGCGTGCCGATGTCAGATGGTCGGCTGATCTTTCAAGTTCGCATCACGATGCAGAGCAGCATTCTAGATCGGCGCATACGGCCTTCTGATAGGACGCTATCGACGTTCTCAACGATTTGCTCCCCGAACGATCCAGAGCCGTGCGTTGCAGATATTGTTGCAAGAGCTCAAGCCGCCCGTTCCAATTTCGCCCGTGTCTTCGCCCGCTCGCCTCGTAAGTCGGCTCATCCCGCGCCTTAGAAAAAGTCGGAGTCTGCCTTAAACACCTCCCATGCCCTTCACCGCCACCGTGCTGACCATGTTTCCCGAGGCGTTTCCGGGGCCGCTCGGTGTCAGCCTGATCGGGTCGGCGTGGCGCGAGCAGGATCTGTGGCGTCTGGAAACGGTGGACATTCGCGGCTTTTCCAACGATAAGCGCGGCTTCCTGGACGACACCCCCGCAGGGGGCGGTCCGGGTCAGGTGATGCGGGCGGACGTGATCGCCTCCGCGCTGGACAGCGTGGAGCGGCATGGTCGTCCGCTTTTGTGCATGAGCGCCCGGGGCCGGCCCCTGACCCAGGTGCGCGTCAAGGAATGGGCCGCCGCGCCGGGGATCATCGTCCTCTGCGGCCGGTTCGAGGGGGTGGACCAGCGGGTGCTCGACGCCCGGGGGTTCGAGGAGATCTCCGTCGGAGACGCGGTGCTCGCCGGCGGCGAGGCGGCGGCGATGGTGGTGATCGAGGCCTGCGTCAGGCTGGTTCCGGGGGTGCTCGGCAACCAGCAAAGCGCGGGGGAAGACAGTTTCGAGGACGGCCTCTTGGAGCATCCGCAATTCACGCGGCCGAGGGTGTTCGAGGGGCTGGAGATACCCGATGTGCTCGTCTCGGGCCACCACGGCAAGGTTAAAGCCTGGCGGCGGGAACAGCGGGAGACCACCACGCGTGAGCGGCGTCCGGACCTCTGGGCGGCGCATCTCGCCAATCAACAGGCAAAAGCCGGACGCAGCAGCGACTAGGCCAAGGAGAACGACGATGAACATCCTCGAGCAACTCGAGCAGGAAGAGGCCGAGCGCCTTTCGGCCAAGCGCGCCACCCCCGAATTCCAGCCCGGCGACACCGTGCGCGTGAACGTGCGGATCAAGGAAGGCGAGCGCGAACGCGTGCAGGCCTATGAGGGCGTGGTGATCGCCCGTGCCGGCTCCGGCCACCACGAGAACTTCACCGTGCGCAAGATCTCGTTCGGAGAGGGTGTGGAGCGCGTGTTCCCCGTGCTGTCGCCCAACATCGAATCCATCGAGGTGAAGCGTCGCGGCGCGGTGCGCCGGGCCAAGCTCTATTACCTGCGCGACCGTCGCGGCAAGTCGGCCCGTATCGCCGAGCGCCAGACCTATACCCGCGAAGAGCGCCCCGAAGAGCCGACCGAGGGGTAGGCCTGCGTCCTTCGAGACGCCCCCGATCAGGTCGGGGGCTCCTCAGGATGAGGAAACGAGTGAACCGCGACCCTCCTCGTCAGGCTGAGGAGCGAGCTTGCTCGCGTCTCGACCCGAAGGGCGGCGAAGCCAACCACGCAAAAGCGATGAAAGCGGCGGCTTCTAAGCCTTCGACAAGCCGGTTCCTGCTGCGTATCAGGGGCGCATGGACCGGCTGATCCTGTTTCGCCACGGCAAGACCGAAAGCCGCGCCCCTTCGGGCGAGGACTTCGACCGTCGACTGACCGAGCGCGGCCAGCGCGACGCCCGGCTGGTGGCCGACGCGCTGGCGGCGGCCGGTCACGCGCCCGACCGCGCCCTGGTCTCCGCCGCCGCGCGCGCGCGCGAGACCTGGGCGGCCGCGGCGCCGGCCTTTCCCGGCGCGGCGGTGGAGACCCGGCCCGAACTCTACGACGCCGACGCCCGCACCCTGCTGACCACCGGTCAAAGCCCGCTCGGGCGCACGGTGATGGTGGTGGCGCACAATCCCGGCCTGCAGGTTCTGGCCATCGCGCTGGCCGGCCGCGCCGATGCCGCGGCCGATGAACTACGGCTGCGGCAGGGCTTCGCCACCGGGGCGGCGGCGGTCTTCGCGTTCGGCAAGGATCGGGTGGAGGCGCTCGGCCTGTTCTACCCGGCCGACCATGGCGGGGGACCGGATTGAGCCGGATCTACAAGATTACCACGGCCGCCGAATGGGCGGAGGCGGAGCGCACCGGCGCCTTCCGGGGCTCCGCCCTCGACCTGCAGGACGGCTACATCCACCTGTCGACCGCGGCGCAAGCCGGCGAGACGGCGCGGCGGCATTTCCGCGACCAGGCCGATCTGATCCTGCTGGGTTTCGAGGTGGAGGCGCTCGGCGACGCGCTCAAATGGGAGCCCTCGCGCGGCGGCCAGATGTTTCCCCACCTGTATGGCGTGTTACGGCCCGACCACGCCGTTTCGCGCCGCGCTCTGCCGCTGGACGCCGAGGGGGCGCCGATCCTGCCGGCGCTCGAACCGTGAAGCCGCAAGACTTCGCCGCCCGGGCGCTGCACCTGCTGGACCCGGAGGATGCGCACCGCGCCGCGATCCTGGCGCTGAGGCTCGGCCTCGGTCCCCGCGACCCCGGGCCGGACGATCCGATCCTGGCGGTCAGTCTGGCCGGGCTGAAGCTGCCCAACTGCGTCGGCCTGGCGGCGGGCTTCGACAAGGACGCCGAGGCGCCGGACGCCATGCTGGCCTCCGGCTTCGGCTTCGTGGAATGCGGCACGGTCACCCCCCTGCCGCAGGCCGGCAACCCCAGGCCCCGCCTGTTTCGCTTGTCCGAAGACCGGGCGGTGATCAACCGGATGGGCTTCAACAACCGGGGTCTGGACGCCTTCGCCGCGCGCCTGGCCGGCCGGCGCCGGCGCGGGCCGGTGGGCGCCAATATCGGCGCCAACAAGGACGCCGCTGACCGCGTGGCGGACTATGTGAGCGGCCTGACGCGGGTGGCGGCGCTATGCGACTACGTCACCGTCAACATCTCCTCGCCCAATACACCGGGCCTGCGGGCATTGCAGACCCGCGCCGCGCTCGATGACCTGCTCGGGCGTTTGGCGGAGGCGCGGGAAACGCTCGCGGCGAGCCCGCCCGTGTTCCTGAAGGTGGCGCCCGATCTGGAGGCGCAGGAGCCGGTGGAGATCGTCGCCGCCGTCCGCCGCTACGGCTTCGACGGGATCGTCGTCGCCAACACCACCCTCGCCCGGCCGGTCACCCTGCGCTCGCCGCGATCGGGCGAGGCCGGCGGCCTGTCGGGCGCGCCGCTGCGGGAGCCGTCCATCGCCATGCTGCGCGCCTTTCGACAGGCGGACGCGACCTTGCCGCTGATCGGGGTGGGCGGGATCGCCAGCGGCGCCGACGCCTATGCCAGGATCCGCGCCGGGGCGGACGCGGTTCAGCTCTATTCGGCGCTGGTCTATGGCGGGCCGGGACTGGTCCGGCGCATCAAGCGCGATCTGGCGGCCCGGCTGCGCGCCGATGGGTTCGTCTCGGTGGTCGAGGCGCGCGGGCGGGGCTAGACCCCGAAATAGGCCATGAAGATGGCCACGGCGGCGTCCACGTTCTCGTCGATCTGCGCCTCGCTCGGGCGCTCGATATTGAACATCATCCGCTGATAGATGCCGGCCTTGCACAGGTCGCCGAACCGCTCCGCCGTCCGCGCGGGATCGGCGCGCTTCAGCTTTCCCTGGTCCATCCAGGCCTCCATATGACCGGCCAGCCGCAGCAGGCCGATCCGCGGCCCATTCTCGTAGAAGGTGCGGCCAAGCTCGGGAAACCGGGCCGACTCGGCGATCACCAGCCGGTGGATGGCCTGCACCGCCTCGGAAAAGATGAAGCGCATTAGGCGTTTGCCGAGCGCGCGCAGCGCCTCGGCCACATCCGTCTGGCCGTTGGCCAGGTCGTGGGCCATCAGCGCCTCGGCCTCGCACTGATCGCGCATGAACTCGGCGAACAGCGCCTCCTTGGACGGGAAGTAATGGTAGAGCGTGCCCTTGGACCCGCCGAGCCGCGCGGCGATGGCGGACATGGAGGCGGCCGCATAGCCCTGCGTCATGAACAGCTCGCGGGCGATGTCCAGGATGGCCTTGCGCCGGTCGTCGGGCTGCATCCGCGGGGAACCGACGGCCATCGACTGTTTTTCCTCCCATAGACTTATCGACGCCCTTGCGGCGCAGCTGGAGCGTTCGCACATGCGACGCCAGCCAATTGTTGAACCGTACAGTACGGTCATTTTCCGATTGCATCAAGTCTGACCGTACAGTACGGTCAATTCATGTCCCAGGTGAGGCCGATGATGTCTTCCCCGCTTCCGCAAAGCGGCCGGATGCCGGCGATCGCCGCGAGCCTCGGCTTTTCGCTGGCGGTAAGCGCCTGCGCGCCCAATCTCGGCCCAGCGGCTCAGCTGTCCACGCCCCAGGACTACGCCGCCACGCGCAGCCTCGCGGCGTCGGCGGCCGCCTGGCCGTCGGACGACTGGTGGACAATCTATGGCGACGCCACGCTGACCGGCCTGATCCAGGACGCGATCAAGGGCTCGCCCGACCTGCGTGAGGCGCAGGCGCGGGTACGCGCGGCGGAGGGCAATGCCGAACAGGCCGGCGCGCGCCTGCTCCCCACCGCGTCGGCCAACGGCTCGGTCAAGGAAACCCGGATCAAGCAGTCCATCGGCCTGCCGCCGCAGATTTCGGGCTTCATCCCCTACGGCTGGAACGACACCGCCCAGCTTGGGGCGAGCCTGAACTGGCAGCTCGACTTCTTCGGCCGTAACCGGTCCGCGCTCAGGGCCGCGCTGTCGCAGACCGCGGCGGCCAGGGCGGATGAAGCGGCGGCGCGGCTGCAGATTTCCAGCGCGGTGGCCACGGCCTATGCCTCCCTGCTGCAGCTCTATGCCGACCGCGATGCGGCGGACGAGGCGCTGAAGGTGCGCCGCCAGACCCTCGATCTGGTCGGCCAGCGACTGCGCAACGGCCTGGAGACGCGGGGCGAGTTCAGCCAGCAGAACGCCACCGTACCGGTGGCCCAGGGCGACCTCGACCGGCTGGACCTGCAAATCCTGCAGGCCCGCCACCAGCTCGCCGCCCTGCTCGGCAAGGGACCGGACGCCGGGCTCGACGTTCCCCGCCCCGCCAATCCCACGCTTCGGCCCCTCGGACTGCCTGAAAACCTGCCCGTCAACCTGATCGGGCGGCGGCCGGACATCGCCGCCGCGCGCCTGCGAGCCGAGGCCGCCCGCCAGCAGGAGAAGTCCGCCCGCGCCGACTTCTATCCCAACATCAGCCTTGCGGCGTCCTACACCGTCTTGTCGCTGCGGGCGGAGGACCTGTTCCGTCACAACATCCAGCTCGGCCAGGTCGGCCCGGCCATCAGCCTGCCGATCTTCGACGGCGGCCAGCGCAAGGGCGCCTATCGCAGCGCGCGCGCCGAGTACGAGGTGGCGGTCGCCGAATACGACAAGACCCTCGCCAATGCGTTGCGAGAGGTGGCCGACGCCGTCGCCGCCCAGCGCTCCCTCGCCGCCCAGGTCGCCGACGCCAAGGCCTCGCTGCAGTCCAGCGAGGAAGCCTATCAGGTGGCCAGGGCGCGGTACCAGGGCGGCCTGTCGCCCTATCTCAACGTGCTCACCGCCGAGAACGGCGTCTTGCAGGCGCGCCGCACCCTTGCCGATCTCAACGCCCAGGCCCTGTCGCTCGACGTGGCGCTGGTGCGCGCTCTGGGCGGGGGCTTCCAGGCCCAGCCTTCCACCTCCCGATAGGACGGTCCTTCCATGTCTGAAGTCCAGACTCCGCCCGAGGGCGCTCCGCCAGCAGGCGGCCAACAACCGCAGGGCCAACAGCCGCCCCAAGGTCAGCCGGCTCAGGGCGGGCAGGGCGGTGGCCAGAAGCCGGAGGACCCGGCCGAAAAGAAGAAGCGCGGCCGGCAGCGCAATGTGCTGTTCCTCGGTCTCGGCGCCCTCGTGCTGCTCGCGGGCGTGATCTGGCTGATCTACTGGCTGCTGGTGGGCTCGCACTATGTCTCCACCGACGACGCCTACGTGGGCGCGGACGTGGCGCAGGTGACGCCGCTGGTGGCCGGCGCGGTCTCGGAGGTGCGGGTGGCGGACACGGAGGCCGTGCGCAAGGGCGACATCCTGGCCGTGATCGACCCCGCCGACGCGCAAGTGGCCGCCGAGCGCGCCGAGGCCGGCTACGGCTCGGCCATGCGCCGGGTGCAGCAGGACTTCGCCACCAACGACCAGTTGCAAGCGCAGGTCGCCGCCCGCGACGCCGACCTCGCCCGGGCGAAGGCGCAGCTCAGCGCCTCGGAATCGGACCTCGCCAAGGCCAGGATCGATCTGGAGCGTCGCCAGGCGCTGGCCGCCACCGGGGCGGTGTCCGGCGAAGAGCTGACCACCGCGCGCAGCGCCTACCAGACCGCCGTCGCCAATCTGGCGGCGACCAAGGCCGCGGGCGCCCAGGCTGTCGCCAACCGCAAGGCGGCGGAGAGCCAGTACGAGGCGCAGGCGGCTCTCACCAAGGGCGCCGGCGTACAGGCCAATCCCGAAGTGCAGACGGCCAAGGCCTCCCTCGACGCCGCCAAGCTCGACCTGTCGCGCACCGTGCTGCGCGCGCCCATCGACGGCGTGATCGCGCGCCGCCAGGTGCAGATCGGTCAGCGTGTCGCGGTCGGCACCCAGCTGATGACCGTGGTGCCGGTGGGCCAGGTCTATGTGGACGCCAACTTCAAGGAGGTGCAGCTGCGCCAGGTGCGTATCGGCCAGGCGGCCGAGCTGAAGTCGGACAAGTACGGCGGCAAGGCCGTCTTTCATGGCCACGTGGTGGGCCTCGGCGGCGGCACGGGCTCCGCCTTTGCGCTGATTCCGGCCCAGAACGCCACCGGCAACTGGATCAAGGTGGTGCAGCGCCTGCCCGTCCGTATCCGCCTGGACCCCGGGGAGGTGCGCGAGCATCCGTTGGAGGTAGGCCTGTCCATGAAGGTGAAGGTGCACCTGACCGATGGCGGCCGGCCGGTGGAAAGCAGCGCGACCACCACCACCGTCACCCATAGCGAGAGTCCGGCGGGCCAGAGCCAGACCACGACGACCACCGCCAACACCACCCGCACGGAGAACTAGGCCATGGCCGGCGCTGTAGCCGCATCGGGCGGAGCGCCCCCGGCCGGGGGCGCCGCGCAACAGGGCCAGGGCGTGCAGCCGCTGACCGGCGCCCTGCTGTGGATCGCCGCCTTCGTCCTGGCCATGTCCAACTTCATGGCGGTGCTCGACACCTCCATCGCCAACGTCTCCATCCCCAACATCGCCGGCGGCCTGGCCGTGTCGCCGAGCCAGGGCACGTGGGTCATCACCTCCTATTCGGTGGCCGAGGCGATCACCGTGCCGCTCACCGGCTGGCTGGCCCAGCGCTTCGGCGCGGTGAAAACCTATCTCACCTGCATCGCCCTGTTCGGCATGGCCTCCACGCTCTGCGGCCTGTCGCAGTCCCTGGGGATGCTGGTCTTTTTCCGCGTGTTGCAGGGCCTGGCCGGCGGGCCGATGATGCCGCTGTCGCAGACCCTGCTGCTGCGCATTTTCCCGCCCAGGATGGCGCCCCAGGCGATCGGTCTGTGGAGCATGACCACAGTGGTCGGCCCCATCGCCGGGCCCCTGCTCGGCGGCTGGCTGTCCGACAACTACGGTTGGCCGTGGGTGTTCTTCGTCAACGTGCCCGTGGCCATCTTCCTGGTGGTGGCGGGGATGCGCCTGATGGCGGGGCGCGAGACGCCCAAGGCGAGGCTGCCGGTGGATACGGTGGGTCTCGGCCTTCTCGTGGTCTGGGTCGCCGCCCTGCAGATCATGCTCGACAAGGGCAAGGAGCTCGACTGGTTCAACTCCGCCGCGATCCTCACCCTGCTGGTGGTCAGCGTGATCGGCTTCGCCGCCTTCATGATCTGGGAGCTGACGGCCCGGAACCCGGTGGTGGACCTGAAGGTGTTCCGCTACCGCGGCTTCGCCGTCTCGGCCGCCATCATGCCGCTGGTGTTCGGCGCCTTCTTCTCGTCCGTCGTGCTGGTGCCGCTCTGGCTGCAGACCAATATGGGCTATACGGCGGAGGAGAGCGGGCGCCTCACCGCCTTCAACGGCGTGCTGGCGGTGGTGATGTCGCCCATCGTGGCGCAGATGACCCGCAGGTTCGATCCGCGCGGGCTGATCTCCTTCGGCGTGTTCTGGCTGGGCGGGGTGATGTTGTGGCGGACCACCTTCGCCTCGAATATCTCGTTCGGCGGGATGATCCTGCCGGCCCTGGCGCAGGGCTTCGCCATGCCCTTCTTCTTCGTGCCGCTCATGGGCCTGGCGCTGGGGTCGGTGAAGCCGGAGGAGACGGCGGGCGCGGCGGGGCTGATCAGCTTCATGCGGACCCTGGCGGGCGCCTTCGGCACCTCAATCACCACTACCGCGTGGGAGAACGCCTCCACCCGGGTGCGCGCCGATGTGGTGGGCAAGCTGAACGACGCCCCCGCGGCGATGAACCGGCTGACCGGCGGCGGCTATTCGCCGGCCCAGGCGCTCGGCCAGCTCGACAACCTCGTGCAGACGCAGGCGGTGATGGTGGCCACCAACCACATCTTCCAAGCCATCGCCGGGGTGATGTTCTTCGCCGCCTGTGTGGTGTGGCTGGCCCCCAAGCCGAACCGCGCCGCGCCGCCACCGGGCGCGGGTGGGCACTGAGGGTTTTGCGGGAAGGCGGCTTTGCGCGAAGGGACGGGGGCGGCTAGATTGCCCGGCCGTACAGCCAGAGCGCCCCCGTGACCATCGAGCCCGTCTCCTTCACCGGCTACACCCGCGACTTCGACGCCTTCTCCCGTGATCTTGGCGCCTCGTTCGAGCGCTACGGCTTCGCGGTGATCGCCGATCACGACCTGCCGCCGAGGCTGATCGCCGGTGCGGCGGCGGCGGCCAGGGCCTTCTTCGCTCTGTCTGAGGCGACCAAGCGCAAATACAAGCTGGCGGGGGCGGGCGGGCAGCGCGGCTATACGCCCTTCGGCGTCGAGACCGCCAAGGGCGCCGAACACTTCGACCTGAAGGAGTTCTGGCACACCGGACGCGACCTGCCGCCCGGCCACCCCTATCGCGCCGCCATGCCCGCCAACGTGTGGCCGGACGAGGTGGCGGATTTCCGCAAGTCTGTGGGCGGCCTCTATGACGCGCTGGACGCGCTTGGCGTCCGCCTCCTGCGCGCCATCGCCCGCCATCTCGGCCTCGCCGACGACTATTTCGAGCGGCCGGTCCACCTCGGCAACAGCGTGCTGCGCCTGCTGCACTATCCGCCCGTCCCGGTCGATGGACCCCATGTGCGGGCCGGCGCGCATGAGGACATCAACACCATCACCCTGCTGCTCGGCGCGGAGGAGGCCGGACTGCAGTTGAAGGAGCGGGGCGGCGCGTGGCTGGACGTGAACCCGCCTGCGGGCTCGGTGGTGTGCAACATCGGCGACATGCTGCAGCGGCTGACCAACCACGTCCTGCCCTCCACCACCCACAGGGTGGTGAACCCCGCGCCAGAGCGGCGGGGGGTGGCGCGCTATTCCATGCCCTTCTTCCTGCACTTCGCGCCGGACTTCGAGATCGCGACCCTGCCCTCGACCGTCACGCCGGGGCGGCCGAACCGGTATCCCGAGCCGATCACCGCACAGGCCTACCTCGACGAGCGCCTGCGCGAGATCAAGCTGGCCTAGTTCTGCAGCCCACCCCGTTCGTCAATCCTGAGGAGACCCGAAGGGCCCTCTCGAAGGACGCATACACGGACTGCGTGGTTCGAGATGCGGACCTGAGGGTCCGCTCCTCACCATGACGACGGCTGGTGGGTGGCGGACACGATTGGTGTGTCCTAAAACGCCCCCATGACCGACTTCGCCGTTCCCGCGCCCGCCCAGCCCTCTCTGCCCATCGAAGGGAGCGACCGGCGCTTTCCCGTGCACCGCATCTATTGCATCGGCCGCAATTACGGCAAGCACGTGAGGGAGATGGGCGGCGACCCCAAGGACCAGCCGCCGATCTTCTTCATGAAGCCCGCCGACGCGGCGGTCGCGCCCGGCGGAGCCGTGCCCTACGCCCTGGCCACGACCGATCTGCACCACGAGATCGAGCTGGTGGTGGCGCTGAAGGCGGGCGGCGCCAACGTGCCGGTCGATACGGCGCTGGACCTGGTGTTCGGCTACGCCGCCGGCGTCGATCTCACCCGCCGCGACCTGCAGAACATCGCCAAGGACGCCGGCGCCCCGTGGGACAGCGCCAAGGGCTTCGACGCCTCCGCCCCGTGCAGCGCCATCCGCCCCGGTCGCGCCGCGCCCTCCGGCGTCATCACCCTGTCGGTCAATGGTGAAACCCGGCAGCACGGCGACCTCGCCGACATGATCTGGAACGTGGCGGAGATCATCGCCAAATGCTCGCAACTCTGGACGCTGCAGCCCGGCGACCTGATCTTTACCGGTACGCCCGACGGCGTCGGCCCCCTGGCCCGGGGCGACAGGGTGGTGGGCGAGGTGGCCGGCGCCGGCCGGGTGGAGTTCACCGTCGCATGAGCCTGACCCTGCATACCTCGGCCCGCGCGGCCGCCCCCTATCGGGTGCGCATCGCCCTGAACCTGAAGGGGATTGATTACGCCCCGGCCCCGGTGAACCTGGTGGCCTCCGAGCAGCACAAGGCGCCCTACCGCGCGCTGAACGCCCAGAAGCTGCTGCCCACGCTTGAGGGCGCCGGCGATCCGATGACCCAGAGCCTGGCCATCATCGAATGGCTGGAGGAGACCCACCCGCAGCCGCCGCTGCTGCCCACGGACCCGCGGGACCGCGCCACCGTGCGGGCCATGGCGGAGATCGTCGCCTGCGACATCCACCCCTTGAACAACCTGCGCGTCCTGCGCGCGCTGGAGGCCATGGGCGTGGCGGCCGAGGCGCGGATGACCTGGGCGCGGCGGTGGATCAACGACGGCTTCCTGGCGCTGGAGCCCATGGTGGCCAAACACGGAGCCGGCTGGGCGTTCGGCGACCGGCCGAGCATGGCCGACTGCTGCCTGATCCCGCAGGTGGCCAATTCCCGGCGCTTCGAGGTCGATCTGTCGCCCTATCCTCACATCGCCGGGGTATGGGAGACGTCGCGGGATCATCCGGCCTTCCACGCCGCCGCCTACGAGCAGCAGCCGGATTACGTGGCCGCCTGAGGCCCGAATGACCGACGTTCGATCTCTTCGGAAATAAGGGGTGTTTCGATGATTGAGGATCTGCTGGCCGCCAACGAGGCCTGGGCCAGGGCCAAGACCTCCAGCGATCCGGACTTCTTCCTGCGCCTCTCCGCGCAGCAGTCGCCGGAATACCTCTGGATCGGCTGTTCCGACAGCCGCGTGCCCGCCAACGACATCGTCGGGCGCGATCCGGGCGAGATGTTCGTGCACCGCAACGTGGCCAATCTCTGCACGCCTTCAGACATCAATTTCCTGTCGGTGCTGCAGTACGCGGTGGAGGTGCTGAAGGTCCGGCGCATCCTGGTGGTCGGCCATTATGGCTGCGGCGGCGTGCTCGCCTCGCTGGATCAGCCGACCCACGGCCTGGTCGATCACTGGCTGGGGCCGATCCGGGGGTTGGTGACGCGAAGCCGAGCGGAACTCGACGCCCTCCCCGACGGACCCGCCCGCCAGGACAGACTGGTGGAGCTGAACGTCATTTACCAGGCCGCCCTGCTCAACGACAATCCGATCGTCGTCAACGCGCGCGCGGGGGGCCACGCCATCGGCATCCATGGCTGGGTCTATTCGCTGAAGAACGGGCTGGTCACCGACCTCCACGTCCCGGTTCCGCCGGATGCGGTCGATCCTGGCCCCTCGCCGCGCCGGGTGGCCATGGAAAGCGCAAAGGCGCCCGCGCCGACAGCCGAGCCGACCCCGAACGCCGGGCCGGCGCCGTCGAAGAAGCGCGGACTGTTCGGCCGCTCTCTCTAGGCGCCCCCCCCGGATCGCGCAGGCAAGCGGCGCGAGACTGCCCAGGCGCAACGAGCGCCCGGCTGCGGGGCGGTCGGCGAAGGCCGACGCCTTTCGCCCGAGGCGAGGCGCGTATGCCTTGACCCGGCGGATGGGGGGGTGCATCTGCCGCCAAAACCCCTAAACCGGAGGAAGACCATGCGCGTGGGCGTGCCCAAGGAGATCAAGCCGGACGAGTACCGCGTCGGCCTCACCCCCAACGCCGTGCGCGAATATGTAGCGCACGGGCATGAGGTGCTGGTGCAGACCGGCGCCGGGGAGGGCGCGGGCTATGCCGACGACGACTACGTCAAGGTCGGCGCCAGGATCGCCAGGGACGCGGCCGAGGTGTTCGCGGGCTCCAAGATGATGGTCAAGGTCAAGGAGCCGCAGAAGGTCGAGTGGGAGCGGCTGACCCCCGACCACATCCTGTTCACCTATCTGCACCTGGCCCCCGATCCGGCCCAGACCGAGGGCTTGCTCAACTCCGGCTGCGCCGCCATCGCCTACGAGACGGTGACCGATGCGCGCGGCGGCCTGCCCCTGCTGGCGCCCATGTCGGAGGTGGCCGGGCGCATCGCGGTGTTTTCCGCCGCCGAGACCCTGCTGAAGCATAACGGCGGCATGGGCCTCTTGCTCTGCGGCGTGCCGGGCGTGCCGCCGGCGCGGGTGGTGGTGCTGGGCGGCGGCGTGGTGGGCATCAACGCCGCGCGAATGGCTATGGGGTTGAACGCCGAGGTGGTGGTGCTGGAGCGCTCCATCCCCCGGATGCGCGAGATCGACGACATCTTCATGGGCCGGGTCATCACCCGCTATTCCTCCGTCGCGGCGGTGGAGGAGGAGATCCTCAAGGCCGACGTGGTGATCGGGGCGGTGCTCACCGCCGGGGCGGCGGCGCCCAAGCTGGTGCGCAAGGAACATTTGGCGCAGATGAAGCGGGGCAGCGTGCTGGTGGACGTCTCCATCGACCAGGGCGGCTGCTTCGAGACCTCGCACCCCACCACCCACAACGATCCGACCTATACGGTGGACGGGGTGGTGCACTACTGCGTCGCCAACATGCCGGGGGCGGCCCCCCGCACCTCGTCCGAGGCGCTCGGCCACGCCACCCTGCCCTTCGGCCTCGCCCTGGCCAACCATGGGCTGGACGCGTTGAAGCGCGATCCGCACCTGGCCAAGGGGTTGAACGTGCTGAACGGCGAACTGACCCACCCGGCGGTGGCGCAGGCCCTCGGCAAGCCTTCCATCGACCCCTACGGCGTCTGGAAATAGCGGCCGAACCGCCGCCGCGGGGGTAGACCCGTCAGCCCCCGCGCGACGGCTGCGCGGGGGGCGGCGCGAGCGCGCGCCACACCGCCAGCGCCTGCACCGTCTCGCGCACGTCGTGGACCCGCAGGACGGCGGCGCCGCGGGCGGCGGCGGCCAGCGCCAGGGCGATGGAGCCGCCCAGCCGATCGTCGGCCGCGACCGCACGGGGATCGAGGGCGCGGATCATGCGCTTGCGGCTGGCCCCGAACACCAAGGGAAAACCCAGGTCCACCAGCCGGGGCAGGCCGGCGATGAGGGCCAGGTTGTGGTCGAGCGTCTTGCCGAAGCCGAGACCGGGGTCGAGGCATATGCGCTCGCGCCCCACCCCCGCCGCCATGGCCGCCCGGGCGCGCTCGGCCAGGAAGGCGGCGACCTCGGCCACCACGTCGTCATAGTGGGGCGCATCCTGCATGGTGCGCGGCTCGCCCTGCATATGCATGAGGATCACCGCACAGCCGAGCGCCGCCGCTGTCTCCACCGCGCCGGGCGCGCGCAGGGCCATGACGTCGTTCCACATCGTCGCCCCGGCGGCCATGGCGGCGCGGGCGACCTCGGGCTTGGCGGTATCGACGGAGAGGGGAATAGGGCTCTCCGCGCGGATCGCCTGGATCAACGGGACTACGCGGCCAAGCTCCACCGGCTCGGACACGGGCTCCGCCCCCGGGCGGGTGGACTCGCCGCCGATGTCGAGCATGTCGGCCCCCGCCGCGATGAGGGCCCGGGCGCGGTTCAGCGCCGCCGTCGGCTCGATATGGAGCCCACCGTCGGAGAAGCTGTCCGGCGTGACGTTGACGATGCCCATCACGCTCGGGCGCCCCGTCATGGGGGATCAGACATGCTGGGCCAGCGACAGATTGTTGCCCTCGGGGTCGAGGAACCAGGCCACCTTGTCGCCCGTCGGCGCGGTCCAGATCCCCTGCGCATCCTGTTGCTCGCCGAAGAAGGGATAGCGGACGAAGGCGACCCCCCGGGCGGTCAGCGCCGCCACGTCGCGGGCGATGTCGGGCGTCTCCCAGCCGAGTACGGTGTAGTCGGCCCTGGCCCGGCCGCCGGGCGGCTTGACGACGCGCAGGTTGATCGGTCCGGCCCGGAAGCGGTGGGCGAACCCATCGAAGCCGCCATACTCCAGGCCGAGGATATCGCGATAGAAGGGGATGGCGCGCTCGATGTCATCGACGGCGATGAAGGCGCCGGGGGTGTGGTGTGCGAGCATGGCGGAGCATCCCAAAGCGGCGCCAGCCTAGCCTATTCCAGGTCGCGGAAATAGGGCTCGACCTCGCCCTGCAGCTTCACCGTCATGGCCTCGCCCTTGCGGTTCAGAGTGCTGCCCACCGCCAGCCGCACCCAGCTTTCGGAGACGCAGTATTCCTCCACATTGGTCTTCTCTTGGCCCTTGAAGCGGATGCCGATGCCGCGAGCGAGGATGGCCTCGTCATAGTAGGGGCTGGCGGGGGAGACGCAGAGGCGGTCGGGTGGGGTATCGGTCATGCGCGGCTATGTAGATCGGCGGGCGGCCTTACTCAACATTCGTCGTGGCGCGGTCAGCCGGCGTGAAGGAACGCGCGGGCGATCAGCGCCTGCGCCGCCCAGTAGAACCACCAGACCGCGAGGTCGGCGGTGACGTTGGGACCGCCGGCGCGGAACAGGCGCACGGCCAGGATGGCGTCGGAGGCCATGAACAGCACCGCGCCGATCACGGCGGCCGAGCGGCTCCACGGCAGGGTGAAGGCCATCAGGGTCATGACCGTGATGACCGCCACATAGATCACCACCGCCTCGCGCATCCGCCCCAGCCCCGGCCAGATGTAGCGCAACACCATGGCCCCGGCGGCCAGCGCCAAGACGGCGGGGACGAGCCGCAGCGGCTCGGCCAGGGCGGGGCCGAGCCCCAGGCCCATGTGCGAGAACAGGGCGATGTAGATGAGGTGGGCGAGGAGGAAGCAGCCGAGGCCGAAGGGCAGCCAGCGCCGGGGCTCTCCGGCCAGGAACGCGTCCCCCGCCGCCGACAGCAGCAGCGGCAGGGTGAGCAGCCATGGGCCGCCCGCGGCGATCGACACGCCGCCGATGCAGGCCACGCTGGCCGCCTTGACGATGGTGCGCGGCCCCGACACCGGCCGGGCGAGCAGGGCGAAGCCGTAGACCGAGGCGGTCAGGATCGACAGGCCCGACAAGATGTCGGTGATCGTCGCCGCGGTCAGCCCCACCCCCGGCCCCTTACCCTAGCTTCGGGCCATGCGGCCGAGCACGCCCCGGGCGGCCTCGCGGTGGCGGGGCAGGATCGAGCGCCGGGCCAGGGCCAGGGCCGCGGCGATCACCGCCGCCTCGTCGGCCACCATCAGGCCGGGGATCGGCAACCGCCTCGGCCGAAAGGGCTTGGGCACCACGAAGAAGGCCAGGGCGGCCAGCAGCAGCGCCTTGGTGGAGGCGGGCGTTTCCCGATCCAGCGCGCAGAACCACAGGGCCACCGCGTCCTCCGCGAACGGCACGCTGGCGGCGACGCGGCGGATTTTCGGCCAGAAGCCGCGCCGAACCAGGCTTGCGTTGACGCGCACGGCATAGGGCACAAGCGCGGTCGAGGCCGGCGCCGGCTCCAGTCCGTATGGTTGTTTGGCTTCCTCGCCCACGCTCGCTAAACCTCGTCCAACGCCCCATCCTACCACCAAATTCTGGCCTAACATCGAAATCAGGGAAAACGCTGCATGAAACTCTCATCCGATATCGCCGCGGTGGTCACCGGCGGGGCCTCAGGGCTCGGCGAGGCCACCGCCCGGGCGCTGGCGGCGCAGGGCGTCAAGGTGGCCCTGTTCGACATGAACGAGGAGAAGGGCGAGGCCGTGGCCAAGGACATCGGCGGGGTGTTCTGCAAGGTCAACGTCACCTCCGACGCGGAGGTGGACGCCGGCTTCGCCAAGGCGCGCGCCGCCCACGGGCAGGAGCGGGTGCTGGTCAACTGCGCCGGCACGGGCAACGCCGCCAAGACCGCCGGGCGCGACCGCAACTCGGGCGAGATCAGGCACTTCCCCCTCGAAGCCTTCAACATGATCATCCAGATCAACCTGGTCGGCACCTTCCGCTGTATCGCCAAGTCGGCGGCGGGGATGTTGACGCTGGAGCCGACGGAGGACGGCGAGCGCGGCGCCATCGTCAACACCGCCTCGGTCGCGGCCGAGGACGGGCAGATGGGCCAGGCGGCCTATTCCGCCTCCAAGGGCGGGGTGGTGGGCATGACCCTGCCCATCGCGCGCGACCTGGCGGGGGAGGGCATCCGCGTCAACACCATCCTGCCCGGCATCTTCAACACGCCCCTGATGAACGCCGCCCCGCCGCAGGTGAAGGAGGCGCTGGCCCAGTCCGTGCCCTTCCCCAAGCGCCTCGGCGCCGCGCCCGAATACGCCTCGCTGGCGCTGGAGATGATCCGGAACGGCTACTTCAACGGCGAGGACGTGCGCCTCGACGGCTCGATCCGCATGGCGCCGCGATAACGAATACGGGCGACGCCGTTAAGTTGGACAGTCCAGAAAAAAGCTGGACTCGTTGGACTGTCCAACTCGCGGCGGTTTCCCCTTCTTGAATCAATGATCTAGCCATTGGACACGGCGTTGGACTCTTGTCCAAGGCGCCGCGCCTCGATGCCTGAGGCGCGGCCATTATGCGCCCTGCGGGAGCATGGGGGATAAAGTTCTGCGCACCGGCGTTATAGTCGGCGCAGAAGCGCTGGGAGGCGACACCATGAAGGCCATCATCCTCGCCGCCGCGGCCCTCGCCGCGCTAACCGCGCCCGCCGCCCGGGCCGAGGGGGAGCAATGCTTCCGCATCCACAACGTCCAGAACTATACCGCCACCGACGACGAGCAGACGCTCTATCTCAGCGACATCTCGCGGCGGGTGTTCCGCCTGGACTTCGGCAGCCGCTGCGCCGGCCTCGCCTTCCGTGAGCGCATCGCGCTGGAGCCTGCGGGCGTGTCCGATCTGGTCTGCCGGCCGGTGGATGTGAACTTCCGCCTGCGCCAGAACGGCATCACCAACGCCTGCATCGTCACCGGCCTCACCGCTCTGACCCCCGACCAGATCAAGGCGCTGCCCAGGAAGCTGCGGCCCTAGCCATTCCTCGACAACGGACCTTGGAAGGTTCCGCGCGGCGGCTAGCCTTGTTCCAAGGCGAACGTCTGGAAGGTCGGCGGCGGGTCGTCACCGGGCGAGCGCGTAGCGCCAGCCTCGCCCTTGATTATTGCAGTCGTCCGGGAACCTGAACGTCTCCCGTCGGGCCATGATGACAGCCAACGGCTGACGCGAGACCATTTGTTCGAGCGCCCACCGCGTTACGCCATGCCCGATAATCAGAACGTGCTGCTTTGGATCGGTTAGGATCGTTTCGCGAATGAACTTCACGGTTCGCTCCGCAGCTTCGGCATAGCTCTCACCGGCTGGATAGCGTCGATCCAGGTAGTCCAGATCGTTTGCGTGAACCACGGCGGATGAGGCGCCGTTCAGCCGCCCGAAGTCACATTCTCGAAGCGAGCGCTCGAACCGAACCGAAATGCCTGCATCTCGCAGAAGCAGGTCCGCGGTCTGGACGGCGCGGCCGAGGTCCGAGCAATAAGCGAGCTGCGGTTGAAAACCCAACACCGCCGAGCGTAACTCTTCGGCCTTGGTGCGTCCCAGAACGGATAGCTGGCCGTCCTTCCAGCCCGTCGCCAACTTGGCCTCGTTGTCCTCGGAGATCGAGTGGTAGACGAACATGACGTCGACGGACGGCGAGGCTCCCCACGCCAAATCCGGAGCGATCCCAGCGACTGTCAAAGCTGAAATGAAGTGCCGACGACTCCTCATTCGCAGAGCTTAGATACGGATTGTGACGGATCGCCCTGGGCCACCTATCCAGAGGGCGAAGGGGGTTCGGGTGATCGTGAGCGGACCCATCGATAACGCCCAGGCAGCGCCCGCCTGCATATAGATGAGCGGGAGGGTTAGTCCGGGCCTCGCGCCTACGCAGCGCGGGCGCCGGAGGCCATGCGCGCCGCCAGGGCGGCTTCGAGGGCGGCGTGGAGCTTGGGCAGTTCGATCGGCTTGGCCACGTGCCCGTCCATGCCCACCGCCATATATTCCTTGATCTGGTGCACCATGGCGTTGGCCGAGAGGGCGATGATGGGCGTGCGCACCCGCCGCTGGGCCACTTCGCGCGACCGGATCTCGCGCGTGGCGGCGATGCCGTCCATCACCGGCATCTGGATGTCCATCAGGATCACGTCGTAGTCGCCGCCCGCCCAGGCCTCCACCGCCAGGGCGCCGTTCTCCACCAGTTCGAGCTCCGCGCCGAAGATCTGGATGATGGTGGAGAGCACCATCTGGTTGGTGGGGTTGTCCTCCGCGGCCAGCACGCGCAGCACGCGGCCCTGGTCCTCGGGCAGTTCGTCGCCGTCGTCGAACATCACGCCGGCGGCGTTGGCCACGCGGGGCAACGGCGCCTCCACGTGGAAGGTGGAACCCTGGCCCTCGACGCTTTCGGCCCAGACGCGGCCGCCCATCAGCAGGGCCAGTTCGTGGCAGATCGACAGGCCGAGCCCGGTGCCGCCGAACTGGCGGGTGGTGGAGGCGTCGAGCTGGGTGAACTTCTGGAACAGCATGGGGATCTTCTCGGCCGGCATACCGATGCCGGTATCGCTCACACTGATGGCCAGCCCCTCGGCCCCGTCCTCGCCGAGGCCGCGCACGGCGATAGTGACGCCGCCCTCGCTGGTGAACTTCAGCGCGTTGGAGATCATGTTGGAGACGATCTGGCGCAGGCGCACCGCATCGCCCATGCGCGCGCCGCAGGCCTCGGGCGCCACGTCGAGGTCCAGGGTGAGACCCTTCCGCGCCGCCACCGCCTCGAACCCGTCGCGGGCGCCGCGCACCACCGATTCCAGGTCGAACTCGATCGGATCCAGCTCCAGCTTGCCGGCCTCGATCTTCGACACATCCAGGATATCGTTGAGGATTTCCAGCAGGGCCTCGCCGGACTTGCGGATCACGGTCAGCCGCTCGCGCTGCTCCTCCGCCATGTCGCCGCTCAGGGCCATGATCTGGGTCATGGCCAGGACCCCGTTCAGCGGCGTGCGGATTTCATGGCTCATATTGGCCAGGAACTGCGACTTCTGCACGTTGGCGGCCTCGGCGGCGTCGCGCGCGTGGGTCAGCTCCTCCATGGTGGAGCGCAGTTCGCGGTCGTTGGATTGCAGACGGCTGAGCAACAGGTTGAAACTGCCGGTGAGGCGGCCGAGCTCGTCGTCGGCGGCGGGCTCGACGCGGCGGGCGAAGTCGGAGGTCTGTCCCACCTCGTGCATGGCCGCGGCCAGGCGGTTGATGGGCTCCACCACGCGGCGGGCCAGGGCGCGGCCGAGGAACAGGGACAGGCCGGCGGCGGCGAAGAACAGGGCCGCGGCGACGGCCAGGCAGCGGGCCAGGAACTGGCCGCCGATCTCCAGCTCGCGCACCATGACCAGTTCGCCCACGGGCTTGCCGGCGACCAGCACCGGCGTGCGGGTGGTGATCAGCGACGGATGCACGCGCTGGGCCGGCGCGGTGTTCACGTAGGCGTCGATGGCCCGGCCCTGCAGGTCGATCAGCGACACCTGGCGCACCGTGGGCGCGGCGCGGAAGCTGTGCAGCTGGCGATGGACGCGCTGCAGGTCGCCGATCTCCAGCGAATGGCCGGCGGAGGTTGCGATCACTTCCGACCACTGTTCCTGGGCCTGGGTGAAGCCCTGGCGTTCGGATCGCCATTGTTCGGCGGTAAACACCGCGCAGGCGGCCAGCAGCACGGCGACGGCGGTGACCATGGCCACGGCCGTGATCCTGCCCTGCAGCGTGCCGAGGGCCGAGCGGGGTGCGCCGCTCGAAAGGTCTTCGCTCATTCCCGGTCCCCACACCGACCCGCCAAACGGGCCCGGCGCCAAGTTCAGGACATCATGCCCGCAAACTCCTAACGGATCGCTTCCGTGAGGGCGATTTGACGCGGGCGCCAACTCAACCCTGTCGCGATTTTTACGCCCCAATCTGGGTAGGCGTCTCGACAAGCCTTAAGGTTTGGTTTACCTTCCTTAACATTCGATAAAACGGAGGCTGTGGTGGAAAAGGCGTTGGTTGCTCAAAAGCTGGCGAACAAGTTGTTCGCGACGGAAACCGCGGTGGACGCGGCGATGGCGCAAGCCATGAACTTGCTGGCCGGCATGGCCGAAGCCCGCACCGAGGCCGGCGTCTCCGCCACGGTGGGCAACGAAGCGACCGCCAAGGTGGCCGAGGCGATCGCCATCCTGTCGCAGGCCCGCACCGCCATCGTCGCCGCCCATGATGAAATGGCCGACGTGAAGCTGCGCATGGGCATCCGCACCAAGATGATCGGCGTCTTCGACAAGCCTCCCACCAACTACGCGGCGCCCGTGCGCGCTGAGCGCGATGTGGCCTAATATCGCCGGGTTGCGAATTCCTTACCGGTTTTCGGTATGTTAACCTAGGTAAGTTAAGCCGCGTTCCTGGACCTTTCAGGGACGCGGTTTTTCGTTGAGTTCAATCACCCTCCAGATCGGATTGATCTTCCTGATCCTGACCTGCGCTTTTGCGTGGGTCAGGGGTGGGGCGGGCGAGCGTGCGGGAGCTACGGCTGTTGCGCTCGCTTGGATCATTTCGCTCGTGGTGTATGAGCTTATTCCGGCTGCCAGCCAGCCGATAGCACTGCTGTCCGTCGATGTAGCGCTTGCGGCGGCGCTTCTCGTCATCGCCATCCGTTATTCCAGTCACTGGCTCGGAGCCGCCATGCTGCTTCAAGCCGTCATGCTCACGATCCACGCCGAGCAGCTCAGCGAGGATGGCATAGGCCATATCACCTACTTCATCGTGCTGAACCTCGCCAGTTACGCCATGCTGCTGACCATCGTGGCCTCGACGATCGGCGCCTGGATGAAGCGCACGCGCCAGCATCGCGCCGAGGCGAAGCCGCCAGGGGTCGCTACCCCGATCTAGGCGTTCCGTCCCGGACGCTTCTAGGCCCCGCTCGCCGCCGCGCCGCGCGCGCTTCGCACCGCGAACAGGTAAAGCGCCGCGGTGACGGCGATGAAACCCGCCACCCCCAGCCCCGTCGCCATCGAGGCGAAGCCGTCGCCGACCAGGGCCAGCGGCTCCGCCTTGCCGGAGGAGCCGGCGATGAAGGCGATGACCACGCCCACCAGGCTCTCGCCCACGATCAGGCCCGAGGCCAGAAGCACGCCCAGTCGCTTGCCGCTTTCGCCCCAGGGGCGCTTGTCCATATAGCGGTCGTAAAGGTGGCCCAGCACCGCGCCGACCACGATCATCAGCGTCACGTCCTGCGGCAGGTAGACGCCGAGCCCCACCGCCAGCGGCGCGATGCGCGGCAGCTTCATCCGGCCGAGCAGCGCGTCGAACACGATCAGCAGGGCGCCGATCGCCGCCCCGGCCCCCACCAGGTCCCAGCGCAGGGCGCCGGTGATCACCCCCTGGGCCAGCGAGGCCATCAGCCCCGCCTGCGGCGCCGCCAGCGCCTGGACCCCCGCATTGGCCTGGCCGACGAAGCCATAGACCTTGGCCAGTTCGTTCAGGATCGGCGGGATCACCGCGGCGCCGGCCAGCACGCCGATCACCAGCGCCACCTGCTGCTTCCACGGCGTCGCCTCCACCAGCTGGCCGGTTTTCAGGTCCTGCAGGTTGTTGTTGGCGATGGAGGCGACGTTGAACACGAATGAAACCAGGAACAGGGTGAAAGCGATCAGCGCCTTGCCCGCCAGCCCGGTCAGGTCACCCCCGGTCAGCTTCACCGCGCCGACGATCAACAGCGAGGCGGCGATGGTGGCCAGGATGCCGACCCCGGACAGGGGCGAATTGGACGAGCCGATCAGCCCGGCCATGTAGCCGCACACGGCGGAGACCAGAAAGCCCATGATGACGATAAACAGCACCCCGCCGATGGCCAGCGGCCAGGTCAGGGCGCCGATGGAGGCCTGCCCGGCGAAGATCACCAGCATGGCCAGGATGGGGATCAGGCAGAGGGCGCCGAACAGGCCCACCAGGCCGATGGGAATGTCGCGCTCGGTGATCGGCAGCGACGCGCTCTGGCCCGCCTGGCGCGCCCTCTGGCTGGCCATGGCGGCGCGAAGGCCGGTGACGATGGGCGTGACCAGCTTGAACAGAGTCCAGATCGCCGCCACACCGATCACGCCGGCCCCAACCAGGCGCGCCTCCTTGCGGAATACGCCATTGATGAAGCCGGCCAGATCGCCGGTCTGCACATGCAGCGAGGTGAGATAGGGCACCGCCCCCAGCCAGGCGATGGCGACGCCGATCAGCATGGCCACCCCGACCCACAGCCCCACCAGATGGCCGACGCCGAGCAGGGCCAGCGACAGGCCGAGATTGTAGCCCGTCCCCCCGCCGCCGAGGCGGAAATACTGCGCCACATTGGCGGCGAACAGCTTGGTCCCCACCACTACGGCGAAGGCGGCCGAGGCGAGCGAGCCCCACACCACCGTCCACAGCCCTGCCCGGGTCTCCGCCGCCGCGCCCGCCGCCGCATCGGCGGAGGCTGAGGGGTCGGCGCCCGGCGAGCCCACCTTCAGCACCTCAGCGCAGGCCACGCCCTCAGGATAGGGCAGGTCGCTGTCGGTCACCAGCGCACGGCGCAGCGGGATGGAATACATGACGCCGAGGATGCCGCCGAGCGCGCAGACGCCGAACGACATCCAGAACGGAAACCCGGTCCACCAGCCGACGATCACCAGGCCCGGCAGGACGAAGATGATCGACGACAGCGTGCCGGCCGCCGAGGCCACGGTCTGGACGATGTTGTTTTCCTGGATGGTGGAGGTCTTGAACAGGCGCAGCACCGCCATGGAGATCACCGTCGCCGGGATCGAGGAGGCGAAGGTCAGCCCCGCCTTCAACCCGAAGAAGACATTGGCGGCGGTGAACACCACGGTGATCAGGATGCCCAGGATCACGCCCCGGACGGTCAGTTCGAGGCGGCGCGCGCCGACGGCGGCCATGGTGGTCTCGGTCACGCGGATATCCCCCTCGGTCGTCCGTGAATCGTCAAGAAAGCCGCGAAACAGGGCGGAGGGAAGGGGTAAATCATCCGCCGCCGCTCGGCAGGCGATTTATTCGGGCGTCCGGCTCGGGCATGATGGGGCATGACCGTCCACACCCCCGCCTCCAAGGCGGCCGCTCCGGCCGCGGACTACTTGCCCGGCTTCGGCGCCCATCACGTCACAGAAGCCATCCCGGGCGCCCTGCCGCAGGGCCAGAACTCGCCGCAACGGCCGCCCTTCGGCCTCTATGCCGAGCAGTTCTCCGGCACCGCCTTTACCGCGCCCCGGCATGAGAACCACCGAAGCTGGCTCTATCGCCTACGCCCGAGCGCTGGCCATCCGCCCTATCGTCCGTTCCCGCAGGGGCTGCTGCGCTCCGGCCCGTTCACTGAGGCGCCCGCAGATCCCAACCGCCTGCGCTGGGACCCGGTGGCGATCCCGGAAGCGCCACAGGACTTCATCGACGGGCTGGTCACCATCGCCGGCAATGGCGATGTGGCCACCGGCGCAGGCATGGCCGCGCATCTCTACCTCGCCAACCGCTCGATGACGGATCGCTGCTTCTACAATGCCGACGGCGAGATGCTGATCGTGCCGCAGCAGGGGCGGCTGCGCCTCGTCACCGAGTTCGGCGTGCTGGACGTCGCGCCGGGGGAGATGGGGCTGATCCCGAGGGGCGTGAAGTTCCGCGCCGAACTGCCGGACGGCGCCGCGCGCGGCTACATCTGCGAGAACTACGGCGCCCTGTTCCGCCTGCCGGAGCTTGGCCCCATCGGCTCCAACGGCCTCGCTAACGCGCGCGACTTCCTGGCCCCAGCCGCCGCGTTCGAAGACGTGGAGGGGCCGTGCGAGGTGGTGCAGAAGTTCGGCGGCGCGCTGTGGTCCACCACGCTGGACCATTCGCCGCTCGACGTGGCGGCGTGGCACGGCAACCTCTATCCCTACAAGTACGATCTGGCCCGGTTCAACACGATCGGCACGGTCAGCTTCGACCACCCGGACCCGTCGATCTTCACCGTCCTCACCTCGCCCTCGGATACGCCGGGCACCGCCAACTGCGACTTCGTCATCTTCCCGCCGCGCTGGATGGTGGCCGAGCACACCTTCCGCCCGCCTTGGTTCCACCGCAACGTGATGAGCGAGCTGATGGGATTGGTGACCGGCGCCTATGACGCCAAGGCGGGCGGCTTCACCCCCGGCGGGGTCAGCCTGCACAACTGCATGAGCGCGCACGGCCCCGACGTGGCGAGCTGGCAGGGCGCCTCCAACGCTGAGCTGAAGCCGCACAAGATCGACAACACGCTCGCCTTCATGTTCGAGAGCCGCTGGGCGCTGCGCCCCACCGCCTGGGCCATGGCGGCGCCGCAGCTCCAGACCGGCTACGACGCCTGCTGGGACGGGTTTCCGAAGGGTGGGCGGTGAGGTGCGGCGTTTCGGGTCCTGCACGTCCCAAACATACCCTCGTGCGGCCAAAGTTTGGACGCGTCGCGGGCGCGACGCTCCTTGACCTATTGAAAGGGTACCTGGAATGATCCGCCTCGCCACCATTTTCGCCGCCAGCCTCATCGCGCTTTCCGCCGCCGCGGCGACCACCGCCGGCTTCAAGGGACACGAACTCTCCGGCCGCGCAAAGCTCACCCTCGCCGAGGCCCGGACCGTGGCGCTGAAGGCCCGTCCGGGCCGCATCGCCGACCAGGAACTGGAGGCGGAGACGGGCGGCTCGGGCCTGCGCTATTCGTTCGATATCGTCAGCCACGGCAAGACCATCGAGGTCGGTATCGACGCCGTATCGGGCAAGGTGCTCGAGAACGGCGCGGAAAACGCGGCCAAGGAAGCCAAGGAAGCCGGCTGATACAAGCCTCGCAGGAGGGTTGACCTGCGCGTCCACCACTCCATCCTGAGGTCATGGATCCGATCACCCCGGAGCGTTGGCGCGGCGCGGTCTTCTATCAGGTCTATCCGCGCTCGTTTCAGGACAGTGACGGGGATGGGGTCGGCGACCTGCCGGGTCTGCTCTCCCGCCTGCCCTATATCGCCTCGCTCGGCGTGGACGGGGTTTGGCTGAGCCCGGTGTTCGCATCACCTATGCGCGACTACGGCTATGATATCTCCGACTACACCGCCATCGATCCGCTGTTCGGCACGCTGGAGGATTTCGACGCGGTGGTGGCCGAGTGCCATCGGCTGGGGCTGATGATCATCGTCGACCAAGTCTATTCCCACACCTCGGACCAGCACCTCTGGTTCAGCGAAAGCCGGGCGGACCGGACCAATCCGAAGGCCGACTGGTACGTCTGGGCGAATCCCAAGCCCGATGGCTCGCCCCCCACCAACTGGCTGGCGGCGTTCGGCGGCGGCATGTGGGCGTGGGACAGCCGGCGGCGGCAGTATTACCTGCACAACTTCCTGCCCTCCCAGCCCGACCTCAACCTGCACAATGCGGAGGTGCAGGACGCCATCCTGGAGGTGGCGCGGTTCTGGCTGGATCGTGGGGTGGACGGCTTCCGCCTCGACGTGGCCAACTGCTACAGCCACGACCGCGACCTGCGCGACAATCCGCCGTCCGGCGCAAAGAATGCGGTGCGGCCCTATTTCATGCAGCGCCACCTCTACGACCGCGACCGGCCGGAGACCCTGGCCTTCGCCGCCCGCCTGCGCGCGGTCACCGACGAACGCGCCGGCCGGTTTCTGCTGGCCGAACTGGCGTCGGACGATCCGGAGGGCGCCATCGCCGACTACACGGCGGGTGAGGACCGCTTCCACACCGCCTATGCCTTCCGCTTCCTCAGCAAGCCGTTCGGCGCCGAGGTGATCCGCAAGGGGGTGGAGGCCCTGTTCGAGCGCGCCCCGGAGGCCTGGCCCTCATGGGCCTTCTCCAACCATGATTTCGAGCGGGTGGCGTCGCGCTGGGGCCGGGGGCCAAACGGCGACCTGCGGGGCATGGGCTTTCCCAAGACCCTGCTCATGTTGCTGACCAGCCTGCGCGGCACGGCCTTCGTCTATCAGGGGGAGGAGCTGGGCCTGCCCCAGGCCGAGGTCCTGTTCGAGGCCTTGCGCGACCCCGACGGCATCGCCTTCTGGCCGGCCTACAAGGGGCGGGATGGATGCCGCACGCCCATGCCCTGGGTCGGCGACGCCGATGAGGCGGGCTTCACCACGGGCGCGCCGTGGCTGCCGCTCGATCCGCGCCACCGCGCGCTGGCGGTAGACCGCCAGGAGGCCGCGCCGGACTCCATGCTGGCCTTTACCCGCCGCTGGCTGGCCTTTCGCAAGACCCACCCGGCGCTGCGGACCGGCGCCATCGCCTTCGAGGACAGCGATGACGGGGTGCTGACCTTCACCCGCGGCGAGGCGGCGCTGAAGCTGGTGTTCAATCTCGGGCTCGAGGAAGCCATTGTTCCCCACGCCGGCTGGCGCATGGCGTTCGACCAGGATGCGGATTTCGTCGGCGAGACCCTGCGCCTGCCGCCGGGCGCGGCGGCGGTGCTGGAACCTGTCATAGGTTAAGCGGTTCCTAAGGGGCCGGAACCCTCCGGCGCGTTCCAGGATCGTCCCATGAGCGACGCCCTTACCCCGACGTCGGGCCCCATCGTCCATACCATCGACGCCACCCGTCCTGCGCCGATCGTCCTGCCGTTCTCCATGGACGAGATGTGGGTGGCGCTCGGCGGCGGCCTCGCCATGGCCCTGCTGGGGATCATCGCCGCCAACTGGCTCATGCTGCCCTGGGGCGCCACGGGTTAAGCCTTCCAGCGCGCGCCCGAGGCGATGATCAGCTGCACCGTGTCCAGCGCCCGGCGGGTCTCCGCCTGGACCAGGACGCGGCGCGCCTCGCCCGCCGTCCGGGCCGCGTCCACCAGGGGAAACTGCCCCGTGCCGCCGGCGCGATAGGCGGCTTGGGCCAGCTTCAGGTTGGCCAGCGCCAGGGTTTCGCTCCGCTGCGCCGTCGCCACCGCGTCATCATCCTGCGCCAGCGCGGCCAACCGATCCGCCACCTGGGTGAAGGCCACCAGCACCGTCTGCCGATACGCCGCGTAGGAGGCGCGCGCGGCGGCCTGCGCCCCGGCCCTGGCGTCGCGGCGGCGTCCCCCGTCGAACAAGGGCGCGGCCAGCCCCGCCCCCAGGGCATAGGCGGTGGAGGTGGTGTCGAAGAAGGTCTGCGGTTGCAGCGCGCTCTGGGTCAGCGAGGCGGTGAGGTTGAGGCTGGGATAGAGCGCCGCGGTGGCGACGCCCACATCGGCGGTGGCGGCGTGCAGATCGGCCTCGGCCTGCTGGATGTCGGGCCGCAGGTGCACCAGGTCGGAGGGCAGGGCCACCGGCGCCGCGCCCGCCTTGAAGTCGGACAGCGCGAACTCCGGCGGGGTCCAGTCCGACGGCGCCTTGCCCACCAGCAGGGCCAGTTGGTGGCGCGCCGCCGCCAGCATCTGGCGGAGCGGCGGCAACAGGGCCTCGTCCCGCGCCAACTGGGTATTGGCCGAGACGCGTGCGCCCTCCGCCTCGCTGCCCGCCGCCTCGGCCCTGCGGGTCAGGTCCAGCGTCTGGCGGTCGTCGGCGATCATGGCCTCCACCGCGGCGATCTCGGCCTTGACCCCCGCCACCTGCACCGCGGCGTTCGCCACATTGCCGGTGAGCGCCAGCGCCGCCGCGTCGCCCCGGCGGGCGATGGACAGGGCCCGGGCCTCCGCGCTCTCTACCTGTCGCCGCTGGCCGCCAAAGAGGTCGAGCGGGAAGTTCACGGTCCCGCCCACCGAATAGAGGCTGAACTCGGGATTGTTGGAGAAGCCGGGCAGGGCGCTGGCGTTGAAACCGAAAGAGGCGAGGTTCAACCGTTCGCGCTGCACCCCCGCATTGGCGTCCACCTCGGGCAGAAGCGCGCCCTTGGCGGCGGCCAGGGAGGCGCGGGCCTGATCCAGGTTGGCGTCGGCCTCGGCGATGCTGGGCGATCCGGCGATGGCCTCCGTCTCCACCTGGTCGAGAGCGGCGGGGCCGAAATCCTTCCACCACGGTCCGGCGGCCGGCGCGCCGAAGCGCACGCCCGTGCCAAGCGTGGCGTCGCCCGCCATGGGGTAGCCGGTCTGCGTCGGCGGCCCCGGCGCCTTGAAGTTCGGGCCGACGGCGGCGCAGCCGGCCAGCGCGGAGGAGAGGGCGAGGGTGGCGAGGCGTTGTTGTGTACGCATGATCATTCCACCGCCACGTGCAGGTCGGGCCCCTCGGAGGTCGCGTGGCGCCGGGGCGGCGCCATGAACAGAAGGAGCGGGATGGCCGCGAGGGTGATCCACAGCATCAGCCGGAAATCGTCCACATAGGCGACCATGGCGGCCTGGCGGGTGATCATGCCGTCGAGCATGGCGAGGCTGTGGGCGTTGATGAAGCTCACGCCGCGAAACAGCGGATTGTCCGGCCGCGCGTGGGTGACGAGGTCGGAGTGCACCTGGTCGATATTGTCGCCCAGGATCACCTGCATGATGGAGATGCCGATGGAGGAGCCGATGTTGCGGATGAGAGTATAGAAGCCCGCCGCCTCGGTGCGCAGGTGGGGGGCCAGGGTGGCGAAGGCCACGGTCGACAGCGGCACGAACAGCAGCCCTGTGCCGAGCCCCTGCAGCAGGCCCGAGACGATGATCGGCATGGAGGTCATCTGCAGATTGAAGTGGCTCATCTGCAGCACCGCCCACGCGGACAGGATGAGCCCGGCGAGCAGGATCAGCCGCACGTCGATCCGCCCGACCAGCTGGCCGACGATGAACATGGCGGCGAAGGAGCCGAGCCCGCGCGGCATGGAGACGAGACCGGTGGTCACCACCGGATAGCCGAGCAGGTTCTCCATCATCGGCGGCAGCAGCGCCAGGCCCGAGAACAGCAGGATGCCGATCAGAAAGCCGAAGAAGCTGGCGGTGACGAAGTTCCGGTCGCGGAAAATGGCCAGGCTGACGAAGGGCTTCTTGGAGGTCAGGATCTGAACCAGGAACAGGTAGAAGGCCAGGACCGCGATCACCAGCTCGGTGCGCACCTCCGTGGAGGACAGCCAGTCCAGCGTGGCCCCGCGGTCGAGAAACAGCTGGATGGCGCCGATCGCCACCGCCAGGGTCCCGAAGCCGAAGAAGTCGAAGGGCAGCTTGTCGGCGGCGCGATTGCTCTTGATGAACAGGACCACGCCGGTGAAGGCGGCGATGCCGATGGGCAGGTTGATAAAGAACACCCAGCGCCAGCTCAGATTGTCGGTCAGCCAGCCGCCGAGCGCGGGGCCGAGGATGGGGCCGAGGATGGCGCCGGCGCCCCATACCGCCATGGCCTGACCGTGTTGGCGCGGGGGGTAGATGTCGAGCAGCACCGCCTGCGACAGCGGGATCAGCGCGGCGCCGAACACGCCCTGTAGCAGGCGATAGATCACGATCTCGGCCAGGCTGTTAGCGATGCCGCACAGCATGGAGGCGGCGACGAAGCCGCCGATGGAGACCATGAACACCATCTTGCGGCCGAACCGCCCGGCCAGCCAGCTGACCATCGGCGTCATGATCGCCGCCGCGACGATATAGGAGGTCAGCACCCAGGTAATCTGATCCTGCGACGCCGATACGCTGCCCTGGATATGCGGCAGGGCCACGTTGGCGATCGTGGTGTCGAGCGAGTTCATCAACGTCGCCAGCATGATCGAAATGGTGATGACGATCCGGGTGAAGCCCTCGCTGCGCTCCGCCCTGGCGGGCGGGCCGGCCCGATCTGCGGCGGCGTCGGTCAAGTCAGTGCGCTCCGAACAGGCGGCGCCTGTGCTCGGTGTCCACGCTTACCTTGGCGCTGAGCCCGGCGGCGAGCTGTACGTCCCTGGGCACGGTGTCGAGGGCGATGCGCACCGGCAGGCGCTGCACCACCTTGACCCAATTGCCGGTGGCGTTCTCGGCCGGCAACAGGGCGAAGGACGAGCCGGTGCCGGGCGACAGGCTCTCCACGTGGCCGGTCACCCTGGCCTTGGGAAAGGCGGCGACGGTCACGGCCACCTTCTGCCCGACCCGCATCTGGGCGAGCTGGTCTTCCTTGAAGTTGGCCTCGATCCACATGTGGTCGGCCACCAATGAGAACAGCGGCTGGGCGGCGTTGATATAGTCGCCCACCTGCAACTGGTCGACCTTGGTCACCAGTCCGGCCTGCGGGGCGGAGATCACCCCGTAGGACTGGTTCAGCTGCGCCCTCTGCAGCGCCGCCTGGGCCTGGCGGATGGCCGGGTTGGCGCCCGCCGTGGCGTTGTCGCCGCCGAGCACGGCGATGGCGTTGGCCAGCGCCTGGCGGGAGGCTTCCAGTTGCGCCTTCGCCGCATCCACCGCGTGCGATTGGGCGTCGAGTTGCTGCTGCGAGTTCACGCCGGCGGCGACCAGCGTGCGCTGCCGGGCCAGTTCATGGCTCTGGTAGGTGAAGGTAGCCTGGGCCGCCGCCAGTTCGGCCTCGCGCTCGCCCACCGTGGCCTGTTCGGCGGTGAGGTTGGCGCGGGCGGAGGCGACCTGGGCGGCGGCCTCGGCGGCGGCGGTGTCATAGGGCTTGCTGTCGAGGCGGAACAACTGCTGACCGAAGGCCACGCGCTGGTTGTCGTGCACGTCCACCTCCACCACCCGGCCGGGCACGTTGGAGGAGATGTCCACCTTGGCCGCCTGCACATAGGCGTCGTCGGTGCCCACATAGCGTCCGCCGTTCAGCCAGAAGATCAGCACGCCGATGGCCACCAGCACCGGTCCGCCGATCAGCAGCGGCCAGCGCAGCCGGCGCGCCAACGAGGGCCTCGGCTTCGACGCGACGGTGGTGTGGCCGGGCACGCCGGACTTGGGCGCCTCGCCCGTCTGGGCGTCGGCCACCGCGGTATACCCCTCGGAATCGCTCATCTATTCCCCAGCAGGACGTCAGATATCGGCCGCCGGAAAAGACTCTCCCCGTGGCCGTGTTGTCGCGCCGCGCCCTTGGAAGCACGAACCGTTCGGACCGGAAGTGTGCAGTGCAGCGTGATCTCCCACATGGGATCGCTTTGGTTATGGACCAAATGATGATTTGTCACGGACAGAATGAGCGACTCGCATATCCGATCTCTGGATCTCAACCTGCTGCGCGCGTTCGACGCCCTGTTCGAGGAACGCAACGTCACGCGCGCCGCTCACCGGCTCGGCCTGACCCAGTCGGCGCTCAGCCACGCCCTCAACCGGCTGCGCTTCACCCTCGGCGACGAGCTGTTCGTGCGTGGGCCGGCGGGGATGCGCGCCACGCCCCGCGCCGAGGAGATCGGCCCGCGCGTCCGCGAGGGTCTGCTGCAACTCGGCGCGGCGCTGGCCCCCTCGGTGTTCGTGCCCGCCGATACGGAGCGCACCTTCGCCATCGCCGCGGGCAGTTACGGCTGCGCCGTCCTGCTGCCGGCGGTGCTCCAGGCGGTGCGGTCGCGGGCGCCGCGCGCGCAGGTGCGGGTCAGCGGCGCGGGTCTCGGCCTGGCGGAGGAACTGGACTCCGGGCGCGCCGACGTGGCCGTCGGCAGCTTCACCGCCATCCCGGACCGGTTCGACACCCTGTCCCTGTTTCAGGAGACCCTGGTCTGGGCCCTGCGCGCCGACCATCCCGTCGCCGCGGAGCCTTTCAGCGTCGAGACGCTCTGCTCGGTCCCACACGTGGTGATCTCCATGGCGGACGACGGCCACGTGGTCGATGGGGCGGTCGCCGACAGCGGACTGGAGCGGCGGGTGGTCTGGGACGACGGCGGCATCGTGCGGCGGATGTGCGCGGAACGGCAGATGCGGCCGCCGCCGACCTATCACGCGCCGGACGCCCACGCGGCCCTGGCCTTCGTCGCCGCCACCGACATGGCGGGCCTGTTGCCGCGCCGATTGACGGAGGCCCACGCCGGGGCGCTGGGCCTGAAGCTGTTCGAGCCGCCCTATCCCACCCGGCCCACGGAGCTGGTTATGCTCTGGCGCAAGGAGCACGACTCCGCCGCCCTGGTCTGGCTGCGCGGGCTGATCGCCCGGGCCGCGGCCGGCCTCGGGCCCTCCAAACCCGACGTGTAGACCCTGATCCACGGCTCGATATGCGCCGATCAAGGTCTAGCGGTAGAAGTCGCGGTACCAGGCCACAAAGCGCGGCAGCCCCTCGCCGAGCGGTATCCTGGGCTGGTAGCCGCACAGGGCGTTCAGTCGAGCGATGTCGGCATAGGTGGCGGTGACGTCGCCGGGCTGCGTCGGCCGCATGACCTTTTCCGCCGTCACGCCGAGCGACCGTTCCAGCGTGTCGATCATGTCCAGCAGCGCCACGGGCCGGCTGTCGCCGATGTTGAACAGCCGCGCCTCTCCAGGCTTGGCGGGATGGTCGATCACGCCCACCACCCCGTCGATGATGTCGTCGACATAGGTGAAGTCCCGCGCCATCCGCCCCTGGCCGAACACCTCGATAGGCTCCCCGGCCAGAATCTTTCGGGTGAAGCTGTAATAGGCCATGTCCGGCCGGCCATAGGGACCATAGGCGGTGAAGAAGCGCAGCCCCGTCTGCGCCAGGCCATAAAGGTGGGAATAGGTTCCGCTCATCAGTTCGCCCGCGCGCTTGGTGGCGGCATAGAGCGACACCGGCTGGATCGACGGCTCGTCCTCGCGGAAGCCCGCGCCGCCAAGCGGACGGTCGCCATAGACCGAGCTGGACGAGGCGTAGACCAGATGCTTGACGCTCGCGGAATGCCGGCAGGCTTCCAGCACCGACAGGTGTCCCTCCAGGTTGGAGCGCGAATAGGCGAAGGGGTTCTCCAGCGAGTAACGCACGCCGGCCTGGGCGGCCAAATGCACCACCACCGCGAACCCGCCCTCGCTCACCAGGGCGGCGAAGGCGGCGTGGTCAGCCAGGTCCATGCGCACCATGCGGAAGTCCGCGTGCCGGGCCAGCCGCGCGGCGCGCGCCTCCTTCAGCGACACCTCGTAATAGTCGTTGAACACGTCCACGCCGACCACCGTCTCGCCGCGCGACAACAATCGCTCGCACAGGTGCATCCCGACAAAGCCCGCGGCGCCGGTGACGAGCATACTCAAGGTTGGTATCCACGATGACGGCCGGGGCGGCCGGGGCGCGCAATTTAACGCAGTGGAAAGGCTTGGCCACCCGCGATTCGCCGCTTCCCGCGCGGCCGGAGACTCGATAGCTTTCGGACAGGGGGCGAGGTCGGGCGGTCCACCCCTGTCCCTCTCTCCGCGCCGGATGCGTCGACAGGCATGAACAGGAAGTCGAACCAGGGCCTGGCCTTGCCGCCGCTGATGCTGGGCGCGGAGTCCGCCTCGGCCGGTGACGGCGCCGGGCCGGCCGCGCCGCCGGAGACGCCGGCGCCCGAAGCCGCCTCTCCGCCGACAGCGACGGAGGCCGTGGAAGCCCTGTTCGAGCCCGAGCCGCTGACCCTCGGTCCCGATGACACCGCGCCCACCAACCGACACCTGGCCTTCGCCGACGCACCGGAGTTCGCGGCGGGCGCAAGGCGCAAGGCGGTCCGGGACAAGACGCTGAAGGTCGCGGGGTCAAGACCACCAAAGTCCGGGGCCGCCGAACGCCTGCGTCCGCTGGAGGAGGCCGCCGATGGGGATCGTCCGGCGCCGCCCGTGGCCGAACGCCTGCCGGTCTGGGCGCGCTACGCCTATCCCGTGGCCGCCGCGCTCGCCCTGAGCTGGGCCGGAGCGCTGATCGCCTTCTCCGACAGCTACAAGAACCTTTACGGAGGCTTCGACTATACACCCTTTCCCGTGATTGTTTTCGTTGCGCTGGCCGCGCTGCCGGCGCTCTTCATGCTGCTTTGCGCCTATGTCCTGCGCCAGGCGGCGGCGCTGTCGCTGCAGACCACGCGGGCGCGGGAAATGGCGGACGAGCTGGCCATTCCCGCCGCGCTGGCGGTGGATCAGGCCGGGGGCGCCGCCGACGCCGTGCGCCGCGAGGTCGCCCGCGCTACCGAGGCCGGCGAAGCGGCGGAGCGCCAACTGTTGTCGCTCCGCCAGGCCCTCGCCGAGGAGAGCGGTCGCCTGATCGCCGCCACGGAGGAGGCCGAGCGCACCGCCCGCGTTCTGACCGAAAGCCTGTCGCGCGAGCGGACCGAGTTCGCCGCCCTGGCCGCCGGCCTCGACGGTCAGGTGGAGGCGGTGAACGACGCCATCGGCCGCCAGACCCGCATGGTGGCGGAGACCTCCGACCTCGCCGCCGCGCAGTTGCAGGAGGCCGAGGCGGTGCTCGCCGCCCGCGCCACCGATCTGGCCACCGCCGCCGGCGAGGCGGGCGAGGCGGCGGAACTGGCCGGCGAAGCCCTGTCGCGGCAGGCCGAGCGGCTTGAAAGCGTCGGCGACCTGGTGGGCGCGCGCCTGCAGGCGCTGAACGACAATCTCGGCCGCGGGCACAGCCGTCTGGCCGACCTCGCCGTGCAATTGCAGGCCGATCAGGAGGCGCTGGCCGCGCGGCTGGAGACCCAGCGGCTGACCGCCCTCGCCACCGCGACCGAGGTGCAGGCGAGCGTCGCCGCCACCAGCGACGGCGCCGGGGCGGTGGCCGCCTCGCTCCGCGACCTGATCGCCGAGGCGGACGACCGCCTGCGCTCGGTGAGCGAGGCCATGCAGGGCGAGCAGGCCGCTCTCGACGCCCGCGCCCGGGCCGCCCTGTCGCTGTTCCACGACGCTGTGGTGCAGGAGCGTGTCGCCCTGGAGACCGACACCCAGGCGGCGCTCGGCCAGCTCGCCGCCTCCGCCGAGGAGACGCGCCGGACTGCCGAAGCCAATCTGGAAGCCGCCGCCGCCGCCGCGGTGGCCCAGGCGGAAGCGGCCCGCGTGAAGGTGGAGAGCCTCGGCGAGGCCGCCTTCGCCCTCGGCCAGAAGGCGGACCACGCCTTCGATACCCGCATCTCCGCCGCGCGCCGCGCCATCGAGCAGGCCGCCGCCCTGGTGCAGGAGGCCGGGGAAGGCGCCGTCGGCCGTATCGACGCCGGGCTGGACGCCGCCCGAACGGCGCTGGGCGAGGTGGAGGCCATGCTGGCCTCCGTCGATGCCCGCATCGCCGCGGCGCCCGATCAGGCCCGCGCCCATGCCGAGGCGGTGAAGACCGCGGTTGAGGCCGGGTTGAACGAGATCGCCGCCACGGCCCGCAAGCTCGCCGCCGACACCGAGGCGGTGGACGCCGCCCTGCAGGATCGCGTGCGCCGCAATTACGAAATGCTGTCGGACGCCCTGAAGACCATGGGCAAGGTCGCCGCCGTGACCGAACAGGCGGCGGCGCGCGGGGCGCCGACGGCCCCGCTCCGTCCGGCCGTACCCGCCGGCGCGCGCCCCACCCCCGCCGCCGAGGCCTTCGCCGAACGCGCCATCCGCGTCCCGCCCGCCGCGCCCTCGCCGGAGCCGATCCTGCGCCACGCCGCCCTGTCGGCCTCGGAGGTGGGACTGCGCCCGCGCCTGCGCCTGACCCCGGAAGGCGCGCCGGCCCCGCGCCCCGTCGCGCCGCCGCCCGTCTCGCCGCCCGAGCGCGCCCCGCCGGTGACGCACGAGACGCTGGACGCCTTCCTGCGTCCCGAGCCCAAGGCCGCGCCCGCCGCCGCGGCGCCGGAGCCAGCGCGCGACACCGCCTGGACCTGGAAGGATCTGCTCTCTTCCATCGACGAGCCGCCGATCGACGACGAGGTGCTGGCCGAGCGCCTCATCGCCGAGATCGAAAGCCTGGGTCTCGACGCGGCGACCTTGCTGCCCCTGGCGCAGATCGACTCCATCGCCCTCTCCATGCAGCGGGGCGACAACGACGCGGTGCGCCAGGCGGTGCGGGGCCTCGCTCCCGGCGCGGTGCGCCGCCTCTCCCGCCGCGTGCTGACCGACAAGGTGCTGCGCGCCCAGGCCGACCGTTATGTGCGTCGCTATGAGGACCTGCTGAACGACAGCGCCCGGCGCGACCGCGAGGGCTTCATGACCGCCGCCCTGCTGGGCTCGGAACCCGGCCGTGCCTTCCTGCTGTTCGACGCGGCGGTGGGCGAGCTGCATTGAAATTATCCGTCGCCGACGAGCGCTGGCCCATCGCCGGCGCCTTCACCCTGTCGCGCGGCTCCAAGACCGAGGCGCACGTGATGGTAGTCACGCTCTGCGACGGTGAGTACGTGGGCCGGGGCGAAGGCGTGCCCTATACCCGCTACGGCGAAAGCGTCGACGGCGTGCTGGCCGAGATCGAGGGCGTGCAAGCCGCCATCGAGGCCGGCGCCGACCGTATTGCCCTGCAGGCGCTCCTGCCCCCCGGCGCGGCGCGCAACGCCGTCGACTGCGCCCTTTGGGACCTCGAGGCCAAGCGCTCCGGCTGCCGCGCCTGGGCCCTGGCCGGATTCCAGCGCCTCGACCCGGTGAAGACAGCCTTCACGATCTCTTTCGGGCCTGCCGAGGCGATGGGCGAGGCGGCGCGGGCGGCGGCGGGGCGGCCCTTGCTGAAGCTCAAGATCGGCGGACCGGACGACCTCGACCGGGTGGAGGCGGTGCGCGCCAACGCCCCCAAGGCGCGACTGATCGTCGACGCCAATGAGGGGCTGAGCTTCGAGGCGCTGCGTCGGCTGGCCCCCGACTTCGCCCGTCTGGAGGTGAAGGCGATCGAACAGCCGCTGCCGGCGGACGCCGACGCGGCGCTGGAGGGTTATGACAGCCCCATCCTGCTCTGCGCCGACGAATCGCTGCATTCCCGCGCCGAACTGGCCGTTTGCGCCCGGCGCTATGGCGGCATCAATATCAAGCTGGACAAGACGGGCGGCCTGACCGAGGCGCTGGCGCTGCGGACGGAGGCGAAGGCGCTGGGGCTGGAGATCATGGCGGGTTGCATGGTCGCCACCTCGCTCTCCATGGCGCCGGCCATGCTGATCGCGCAAGGCGCCGCGTTCGTCGACCTGGACGGCCCGCTGCTGCTGGCGACGGATCGCCGCCCCGGCCTGCGTTTCACCGGCTCGGCCATCGAACCTTACGGACCGGAGCTATGGGGATGAGCGCGATCCACCGGCGACTGCTTCTGGCGGGGCTCATGGCCATGCCCGTCGGCGCCCGCGCCGCCACGCGCGACTACCGGGGCTGGACCATCGACGACAGCGCCATGTCCGGCGGCCTGGATGGGGAGGGCTGGACGTCGCTGAAGGCGCAGATCGATCTGGTGGAGAGCGTGAAGATCAAGCCGGAAATCAAGGATTACTGGCGCGCCCAGCGCCTGATCATCGACCCCGGTCTGCGACAGCCCGGGCGGGCGGGTCCGATGCGGCTGTTCCTGTCGCCCAAGCCGCAGCCGGTGGAGAACCCGGTTCTGCTGCACGAACTGATCCACGTCTATCACTTCCACAGGCTGCCTGACGGGGAGGGCAACCGCGACCTGATCGGCTTCTACGAGGCGGCCAAGCGCGGCGGCTGGTATCCGCCACAGTCCTACATGCTGAGCAATGTGCTGGAGTTTTTCGCCATGAACGCCAGTGTGGTGCTGTGGGGCAGGGCGGCGCGGCCGCCGTTCGAGCGGGCGACGGTGCAACGGAACCAGCCGGAGCTTTACGCCTGGATCGTGCGCGAGTTCGGCCTCACGCTCTGAGCAGCGCGCCAGAGACCCAGGGCGCTGGGAACATGCCGAGCTTTACCGGCGTGGCGCGCAACGATGACCATGGCTTCCCTTGGAAGACGTCAGGTAACGCAGGCGCGCCCTATCGCGTAATAGGCCATGGTGGCCGATGGGCGCGTCATCATCGGGAGCCTATCGTGCGCAGAACCTTCCTGACCCTTCTCGTCGCCGCCATCGCCACGCCGCTCCTGGCCCAGTCCATCGACATTGGTCCGGCGGTCGGCGCGCCGGCCCCCACGCTGATGGCGCGTGACGCCCAGGGCAAGCCGCGCGACCTGCCCGGCATTTCCGGTCGCAAGGGCGTGGTGCTGGTGTTCTTCCGCTCCGCCCGCTGGTGCCCCTATTGCCAGCATCAACTCATCGACCTGAAGGCGGTGCAGGCGCCGCTGGCGGAACGCGGCTATGCGCTGGCGGCGATCAGCTATGACGCGCCCGAGGCGCTGGCCGCCTTCGCCGAGAAGCAGGGCGTGACCTATACCCTGCTGTCGGACGAGGGGTCCAAGCTGATCGACGCCTACAAGCTGCGCGATCCGCAATACGCTCCGCACAGCTTCGCCGACGGGGTGCCCAAGCCCTCGATCTTCGTGCTGGACCGCACCGGCGTGGTGCGCGCCAAGCTGGCGGAGGAGGGCTACAAGGTACGCCCCACCAACGCCATGATCCTCGCCGCCGTGGACGGGGCGAAGTGATCGGTCAGGCGGGTTGCCCCGGTAGGTTCAGCGCGCGCGCCCGGGCGCTTTCCAGCAGCAGGGCCATGATCCTCCGTTCGCGCAGGCGGGCCTCCGGGATCGGGTCGTCCTCCACCGCCGCCTGCAGGACGATGAGCGCCCGGCGAAGCTCGGCGTTGGCCTGATCGAGGGCAGACAGGTGCAGGTCGGCGTCCTGGCCTGTGCTCAGCTCCGCCAGCAGCGAGCTGTGCGAAGGCGCCCATTGGTGGTGCGCCGCCTCACCGAACAGGGCCCGCAAAGCGCGGTTCTCGTTTACCCGCACCGCGGCGCCGTTCTCCGCCTCCTGCGCGCAGAGGAAGGAGATCAGGCCCACCACGCCGATCTTGCCGCTCATGAAGTCGCCGGCGGATTCCGGCGGCGGCGGCTCCGACAGGGCGACAAGGGCGCCGATCAGCAGGTCTGAGACGGTGGGGTTCATGCCGCCTCCAGGCGCGCCATCAGCTGCTCGGCCAGGATCAGGTCGTGACGGCGGGCGGTGTACCAGCCGGAGAAGCCGAGCACTGGATCGCGCCCGCCGCCGTCGCGATAGGACCGGGCGGCGGAGACCCAGATCACCAGCCCCTTGAAACTGTTGAACAGCGACCACCAGCCCAGCGCCACAAGATCGACGGTCAGGCCAGAGGCGCGTTCCCAAAGGGCGATGGCCTCGGCGCGGGGTAAAAGGCCAGAGACCCGTTCGGTCTCGAAATGCGACCACATGGGGTCCATGGCCCAGGCCAGATCCTCCAACGGATCGCCGATATGGGCCATCTCCCAGTCGAGGATGGCGACGATTCTGCCCGCGCCGTCGTGCATGAAGTTGCCGGAGCGGTAGTCGCCGTGCACCACGCTGAGCTTTTGCGCCGGCGGCGGGGGATGGCGACGCAGGCGGCGGATCGCGGCGCGGGCGATGGGCTGGGGAAACAGCTCGTCCTTGTCCAGTTCCCGCGCCCAGTGATCGAGCTCGCGCGACCAGCAGGCGTCCGGCGCGGGTGTCTCCGTCGCTTCGCGGATCGGCAGGGTGGCGGGATCGGCGGCGGCGATCTGGCCGAGGAGGGTGAAGAACTGCTCGCCGATGGCGCGGGCATGAGGCGCATAGGGATCGACGGCGATGGGACTGGCGGCGGCGCCCCCGTCCACCCGGCTCATTAGGAAGAACGGCCGCTCTAGGGGGCCCTCGCTCTCCTCCAGCGCGATGGGCTCGGGCGTCGGTATGCCGAGGGGATGGAAGGACCGGTAGGCCAGGTATTCCAGCCGCCGGTCGGTGTCGATCAGGCTGTCCGGCGGATCGCGGCGCAGGATCATGCCGCGCACGCCGGCCGCCGTGACCGCGTCGAACCTGTAGGTCTCCCGGCTCGCCCCGCCGGGGATGCGCGCCAGGTTCTGCACCGTCACGCTCTCGCCCATGAGGGTGCGGAGATAGTCGGCGAGGCGGTTGGCCAAGGTGGGCGGCGTCGTCATGGTCATGTCCCCCTCCCCTCGATGGGGGAAGGGTTCCGCAGCCCGCTCACCCGGCGAAGTCCAGCATCTGCTCGAAGCCGCTCGGCGCGTGCGGTCCGATGGCGAGCTGTTCAAACACCCCCCGCCCGTGCAGCGGCGGGCCGCCGTCCTCGCTATAGGTCACCTCGCACAGCGCCTGTACGTGCAGGTGATGAAGCTGGCGCGGATCGGCGTCCTTCAGCACGATGTCCTCACGCTCCACCGCCAGCTGGCCATGGTTTAGCCCGTGGCCCCATTTGGGGTGGGTGTAGCCGAGGCCCAGCATCAGAAACTGGTAGAGCGGCGTGAAGGTGAGCACCCGCTGCTGGCCCTTCGTGCCGATGGTGACCACCGCGGAGGCGGCGTGGCGCGTGCCGGGCTTCCAGCGCACCTCGACGTCGGGATCGTCGATGTGGCGGGCCGGGTGGCCGTCGGGCTGCCACACCGCGCGGCGGTTCCAGGCGCCGCCGCGTTCGTCGTCATTGGTGTGGAAGAAGAAGCTGCCCATGGCGAAATTGGTCGGCGACCACAGCCAGAAGAACTGTGGCATGACGGGTGGGGCAAGGTCCTGGCTGTCGCGCGCGCCCACGGGCCGAACCCCCCAGGAGCGGTCGCGCGTGCCGACGAAACCGTCCACGCTCGCGCGGACTCCGTCCACCGCGATCCAGCCGGCGTAACGGCCGTTCTGGGTCAGGCGGGTATAGTCCATGAAGGTGCGCGGGCCGTTGCGGCGCACGAAGCGCGGCTCCTCGATCGGTTCGGCGCGGGCGGTGAAGGTGATATCCGCCGCGATCCGCTGTTCCGGCGCATCGACCAGGAGACGCAACTTCACCAGGGGCTCGATCACCTCGATGGAGATCGGCCCCGCCGACAGGTCCATCCGTTCCATGTTGAGCCAGCGCGAGGCGTGAAGCGCGATCTCCACCCCGTCCCGCACCACCACGAAGGCGGCGTCGGCGATGTTGAGGTGCGGATAGATGCCGAAGGCGGCGGCGAAGAAGGCCGTGTCGCCCGGCGTGGCTGAATAGCCGTTGAAGAAGTAGCGGTCGTAGAAGTTACGGTCCGTGCCCGCATAGGCGATGGGCTCGGAGGTCTGGTGGATCGGATAGTCGTCGGCGCGCGTCAGCACCATGGCCGCCTCCTGTCGTTTCCGCGAGCGCGCGGTTCTGACGGCCCGCTTTACGCGTCGCCTAATAAGCCTAGGCTGGCCGCGGGCGATTTCAACCGTGACCCAAGGGAAAGTCGGCGATGGAAGCGACGACCAGGCCGTGGCTGCTGCTGGCGGGGATCAACGGCCTGATGGCGGTGGCGGCCGGGGCCTTCGGGGCGCATGGGGTCGGCGATCCGCAGGTGAAGGACTGGCTGCGTACCGGCGCCCAGTACCAGATGGTGCACGCGGTGGCGGCGCTGGCCTGTTTCGGCCTGATGCGGATCGAACTGGTGCAGGCGGCGTGGGCCGGCTGGCTGTTCGGTCTGGGCGCCCTGGTGTTCGGCGCCTCGCTGTACCTGATGGCGCTGACCGGGGTGCGGCTGCTGGGCGCGGTGACGCCCATCGGCGGCCTTCTCCTGATGCTGGGCTGGGCGGCGGTGATCTGGGGCGTGATCGCCGGCGGTGTGGCGAACCGGCCGTGAGAAAACGGGCGCCGTATACCCTTCCCTCGCCACGATCCGAAGCATACCTTGAAGCCTGAGGCGTTGGAGCGACCCATGGACGCGGCGGTGTTCGGCGAACCGCGGCGGCGGATGATCCGCCTGCCGGACGGCGACATGGCGGCGCTGGACTTCGGCGACGCCGACCGGCCGGTGGACGTGGTGTTCCTGCACGCCACCGGCTTCAACGCCCAGACCTACCGCTCCATCCTGGCTCCCCTGTCGGCCAGCCTGCATATCCTGGCGGTGGACCAGCGGGGCCATGGGCGCAGCACGCTGCCGGCCGATCCGTCCAAGCTATTCTCGTGGAAGGTCTATCGGGACGATGTGGCCGCGTTGCTGGCGACGCTGAAGGGGCCGCCGCCGGTGCTGGCCGGGCACTCCATGGGTGGGACGGTGGCGATCCTGGCGGCGGGGCGCAGGCCCGAGACCTCCCGGGGCCTCGTCCTGTTCGACCCGGTGATCATGCCCCGCCTGATGGCGCTCGGCGCGCGGTTGCCTTGGGCGGCCCGGCGGCTCGCCCGCCGCATCCCCATCGCCGAGGCCGCCGCCCGCCGTCGCCCGGGCTTCGACAGCGAGGACGCCGCTCTCGCCGCCTACAAGGGCCGGGGCGCCTTCAGGACCTGGAGCCAGACCCAGCTCGCCGACTATGTGGCCGCCGCGTTCCGACCGAGGGACGGCGGCGGGGTGGAGCTGGCCTGTTCCCCGGCGTGGGAGGCCGCCACCTTCGCCGGGCAGGCGCACGATCCCTGGCGGGCCCTGTCGCGGGTGCGCGCGCCGGTGCGGATGTTCCGGGCCGAGCGCGGCTCGACCCTGTGCGCGTCCACCGAGGCCCTGCGTCGCACCAACCGGCGGGTGGACGTGTTCGCCGTGCCGGACACCAGCCACTTCATCCCGCAGGAGAGGCCGGACCTGGTACGCGAGTCCTTGCTGGACATGGCGCTCTGAGGGACCGCCCTCGTCCTTCGACAAGCTCAGGATGAGGGCTATTTGGCACTCTCGGTAGAAATCCTCATCCTGAGCTTGTCGAAGGACGGGGATTTCGGTCCCGCTACGGCGTCCGCCCCAGCCGCCGACTCACCAGATAGGAATAGACCACCGCCGTCAGGGCCGGGACGAGGACCAGCGCTAGGGTGATGGGCTGGAGCACGCCCTCCATCCCCGCCGGCGCGAACAGGCCGACCACGACCGCGCCCAGCCCGCCCAGCGTCATGATCCAGCCGGCGAAGCGGTGTGTGCGGTCCCACACCCGCTCGTCCGCCAGGGTCCAGGGCGTGCGTACGCCGAAAACGTAGTTGTAGCGCACCTTGCCAAGCACGTTGCCGATCACCGCGAGCAGGGCGCCGAGGCCGATCATGCTCACCCGCGCCATGTCCACCGCCGCGCCGAGGGCCAGGGCGACGATGCCGACGTGAAACAGCAGCAACAGGGTAAGCGTCGCGATCCACATGGTCTCGTACGCGCCCCACGACCGCTCCAGTCGTCCGTTCTTCGGCATCAGCGCCGGCAGGATGGCGAACAGTGCGATCAGCGGCGTGGCGGTGACCGGCATGGCGAAGAGGCCTCGGGTCTTCGGCGCCCAGCCGTTCGGGTGGCCGGCGAAGTCGAAGTGCACCGCGATCACCCGGTCGCCGAGGCGCGGCCAGGCGTAGGCGGAGATGGCCAGCATCAAGGCGAGCAGCGCCAGCGACATCAGGATCGGCCGCACCAGCTTCATTTCGCGTTTCCCCCTGCCAGGCGCTCGTGCGCCGGTCGGGCGGCGCCGATCTTCAGGCCGTCCATCAGGGCCATCAGCGTCTCCTCCAGCACCGAGACGTTGAGGCGGTAGATCAGGCTGGTCCCCTGCCTTTGCGCCTCCACCAGCCCAGCCTCGCGCAGCACGGCGAAGTGGCCGGACAGGGTCGGCTTGGCGAGCGGGAAGTGGGCGGCGATATCGCCGGCCGACATCTCACGCTCGCGCAGCAGTTCGAGGATGCGGCGGCGGGTGGGATCGGCCAGGGCCTTGAACACCATAGACATCGGCTGACGGCGCTGATTCCATATTTCGCTAATGACCAAACTAGCAAATCCGCTTGCGCCGCACAAGGGGATCGGCAAGTTGCCGCCATGTCCGACCAGACGCCGCCAGCCTTGCAAACCATCGCCTCCGCCATGAACCGGGCCACGCCCCAGGCGCTGGCGCTGGGCATGGAGACGGTCGAGATCGACAAGGCCACCGCCCTGCTGCGCATCCCCTACAAGGCCGAGATGGTGGGCGATCCGGCCACGGGCGTCATCGCCGGCGGAGTGGTGACCACGCTGCTGGACCAGGCCTGCGGCCAGGCGGTGATGGCGGCGCTGGGCCAGCCCACCTCCATCGCCACGCTGGACCTGCGCATCGACTACATGCGCGCCGCCCATCCGCATCGGCCGCTGTTCGCCCGCGCCCGCTGCTACAAGCTCGGCCGCCAGATCGCCTTCGTCCGCGCCACCGCCTATGAGGAGAGCGAGGACGATCCGGTCGCCGCGGCGCAGGCCGCCTTCATGCTGAATTCCTCGGCCGGGCGCGGTTTCGGCGCCAATCTGAAGCCGCACAAGCCGTGAGCGAGCCCCTCCCCACCGATCCCGGCGTGCGGGAGGTGCAGGCCCTGATCGCCGGCGTGCCCTATGCCCGGTTCCTCGGGCTCCGCCTCGAGCTGGCGGGGGACGAGATGACGGCGGTGATGGCCTATCGCGACCACCTGATCGGCAACCCCGCCCTGCCCGCCCTCCACGGCGGGGTGCTGGGCGCCCTGATGGAGATGACCGCGTTGGCCCAGATCGCCGTGGCGCGCCACGCGGCGGGGCAGGGCGCGCGCCTGGCCAAGCCCATCGACGTGACGGTGGAGTATCTGCGTTCCGGCCGCCCGGTGGACACTTTCGCCCGCGCCACCGTCAAGCGCATGGGCCGGCGGGTCGCCAATGTGCATGTGGAGGCCTGGCAGGAGGCGCGCGGCGCGCCCATCGCCGCCCTGCACGGCCACTTCCTGCTGCCGGGCGACCCTTAGGGGGGCGGGCGGATAGCGGCTTGCCACCCGCCGCGCCCTCCGCTTACCTCCCCGCCATAAACCCAGGGAGCGCGCCATGTCCGAACCGCAGGTCTTTCCCGTGCCCGAGGCATGGGCGAAGGGGACGAAGGTGGGCAAGAACGCCTATGCGGAGATGCGCGCGACGGCCAAGGCCGACCCCGGTGCTTTCTTCGGCGAGGCGGCCCGAACCCGGCTCGACTGGATGCGGCCGTTCACCAAGGTCAAGGATACCTCCTTCGATGTCGAGGACCTGCACATCCGCTGGTTCGAGGACGGGGTGCTGAACGTTTCGGCCAACTGCATCGACCGTCACCTGCCGCACCGCGCCAACGAGGTCGCCATCATCTGGGAAGGCGACGACCCGGCGGAGTCCAAGTCGATCACCTACGCCGAACTGCACCGCCAGGTCTGCCGCATGGCCAATGTGCTGAAGCGGCATGGGGTGAAGAAGGGCGACCGGGTGACGATCTATCTGCCCATGATCGTGGAGGCGGCCTACGCCATGCTGGCCTGCACGCGGATCGGGGCGGTGCATTCGGTGGTGTTCGGCGGCTTTTCGCCCGACAGCCTCTCGGGCCGTATCAACGACTGCGACTCCACCCTGGTCATCACCGCCGACGAGGGCGTGCGCGGCGGCAAGACCGTGCCGCTGAAGGCCAATGTGGACGAGGCGCTGAAATCGGCGGCGGGGGTGAAGACCGTGCTGGTGGTCACCCGCACCGGCGCGGGCGCGGCGATGCAGCCCGGCCGCGACTTCGTCTATGAGCGCGAGGCGGCGGCGGCCCACGACGACTGCGAGCCTGAGCCCATGGGGGCGGAGGATCCGCTGTTCATCCTCTATACCTCCGGCTCCACCGGCAAGCCCAAGGGCGTGCTGCACACCACCGGCGGCTATCTGTTCTGGGCGGCCTACACCCATGAGCTGGTGTTCGATTACCGGCCCGGCCCGGACGGCAAGGCGCCGGTGTTCTGGTGCACCGCCGATGTGGGCTGGGTCACCGGCCACAGCTACATTGTCTATGGGCCGCTCGCCAACGGGGCCACGACCCTGATGTTCGAGGGCGTGCCGACATACCCGGACGCCTCGCGCTGCTGGCAGGTGATCGACAAGCACAGGGTGGAGATCTTCTACACCGCCCCCACCGCCATCCGCGCCCTGATGCGCGAGGGCGACGGCCCGGTGACCAAGACCTCGCGCGCCTCGCTGCGCCTGCTCGGCACGGTGGGCGAGCCTATCAATCCCGAGGCCTGGCTGTGGTACTACAATGTGGTGGGTGAGAAGCGCTGTCCCATCGTCGATACCTGGTGGCAGACCGAGACCGGCGGCTGCCTGATCTCGCCCATCCCCGGGGCGGTGGACACCAAGCCCGGCTCCGCCACCCTGCCGCTGCCCGGCGTCCAGTGCCGGATGGTGGATGAGAAGGGCGAGGTGCTGGAGGGCGCCGCCAGCGGCAATCTGATCATCACCGATAGCTGGCCCGGCCAGATGCGCACCGTGTTCGGCGACCACCAGCGCTTCGTCGACACCTACTTCAAGACCTATCCCGGCGCCTATTTCACCGGCGACGGCTGCCGCCGGGACGAGGACGGCTATTACTGGATCACCGGGCGGGTGGACGACGTGATCAACGTCTCCGGTCACCGCATCGGCACGGCCGAGGTGGAGTCGGCCCTGGTGGGAGATACCCACGTGGCCGAGGCGGCCGTGGTCGGCTTCCCCCACGACATCAAGGGTCAGGGCCTCTACGCTTACGTCACTCTGAAGCAGGGGGTGGAGCCTACAGAGGCGCTGAAGAAGGCGCTGGTCGCCCAAGTGCGCCACGACATCGGCCCCTTCGCCGCGCCGGACGTGATCCAGTGGGCGCCCGGCCTGCCCAAGACCCGTTCCGGCAAGATCATGCGCCGCATCCTGCGCAAGATCGCCGAGGATCAGGTGGACGCCCTCGGCGACACCTCCACCCTCGCCGACCCCGCGGTGGTGGACGATCTGGTCAGGAACCGGGCTGGGGCGAAAAGCTGATCCAGCCGCGCCAGCCGCCCCTCGGCGCGACCTCGGCCACGGCGACGGCGACGGCGGCGAGCAGGAACAGCGGCGCGACGCAGATGTGCAGCAGGTTCAGCGGCATCAGCACGAGCGGAATCAGCCACGCCGCCCACAGCGTGTAGCGATAGAGGCGGCCAAGGGGGGGCGCCTCCGCCACCAGTCGCCAGGCGATGGCCAGGCTGACCGCAGTCAGGTCGTAGTTGAAGGCATAGGGGGTGATCAGCGGCGCGGCGGCGGCCAGGATGAAGGCGCGCCGGCGCGGGTCCGTGGTCCAGCGCATCGACCAGCCGGCGATCAGCAGCACGGGGACGGAGACCAGCCCCTGCAGAACCGCCGAGGCGTTGAACGACAGCCCGGCCAGATGCGCCTGCGCCAGCACCGAGGTCATCATGTAGGGATAGAAGCCGTGCAGGTCCTGCAGCAGACCGAGCTGGAAGGCGCTGGTATCCCCCAGATAGTGCCGCCACGGGTCGAGCCCGAACACCAGGATCGAGGCGCCCACCAGCGCCGCGGTGGTGACTACGGCCGAGGCGATGGTCCGCCAAGCGCCGAGCACGATCAGGGCCACGGGCAGCACCAGGCCGAGCTGCGGCTTGAAGGTCAAAAGGCCGAACAGCACCCCGGCCAGGATCGGGCGCTTCTGCAACAACAGGACGCCGCCGATCAGCAGGCTGGCGCTGAGAAATCCGTTCTGGCCGCCCACCGTATTGATGATCGTCGCCGGGGCGCAGAGCAGCACCACCAGCAGCAGCGGACGATCCTTCCTCTCTACAAAGGCGAAGCCGGTCCAGGCATAGGCGGCGAACAGACCGAAGGTCCAAACCGCCAGCGCCCAGAAATAGGGCAGTTGGGCCAGCGGCCAGAAGGCGATCAGGGTGAAGGGCGGATAGCCCCAGTTCATGAACGGGATCGGCCGGCCGAACATCTCGCCGATGGCAGTCACATAGCCGTCGAGGTCGAACAGAGTGGCGAGGCGCCCGCTGAAGGCCAGCTTCGGCCCGGCCCAGTTGTTGATGAAGTCGCGGCCGATCTGCTGGCCCGTCACGTCCAGCCCGTGCGCCGCCGGCCAGTAGAACCTTGGCAGGAACATCGCCGCGATCAGCAGCGAGAGCGCGAGCGGAATGAAAAGGGGCCATATCCGCCGCCCAAGCGCCTTCGCAGCGGAGGACGTCATCGTACGACGTGCAGATAGAGATTGGAGCTGAAAGGGCCGAACTTCAGCCCCGTGTGGCCGGTACGTCCGCCGGGCGCCAGCGCCGCCAGCCGCCCCCGGTCCATCAGGATCAGGTTGGCCGGATCGGTCCATTCCCACTTGCCGAGCGCCTTGCAGGCGATCTCGAAGCTCGGCCGCCAGTAATGCAGGATCGGGATCGCGGTGTGGTGTTCCACCGGGAAGAAGCGGTTGGGCGCGCTGATGAACACCTGCCGGGCCACGCGCCTGAGGTCCGCCACGAAGGCCGTCTGATGGGCCGGGCTGCCCACATGCTCGATCACCGCATTGGAAACGGCGATATCGAAGGCGTCGTCCGGGAAGGGCAGGCGGGCGTTGGGCTCGATCCGCGTATAGCTGACCTTGGGATAGGCCAGGCGGAAGGCCTCGCCCCCGCCGATCCCCGCCGCGCTGATGCGCTCCGGATGCGGATAGTGTCGCTCCAACAGGTTGGCCCCGTCGTTGATCACGTCGGAGACGCCCACGTCGAGGAGGGTCGAGGACGCCGTGGGCCGGCAGCAGGCGATCAGGTCGGCATAGATGCGGTTCCGCGCCGCGATCAGCAGCCGCTCGGCCAGCGAGGCGCGGCCCACCGCCGCGTAGTAGCGACCGTCTACGGCCTCGCTCACGGGCCCGGCTCGGCGGGCAGGGCGGGGATGGACAGATAGGCGAAGCGCCGCTGCTCCAACCGCATCCGCGTCACCGCGTCCAGGATCAGGCCGCAGGTCAGGCTGAGCAGGGCGGCGATGCCGAGGCCCATGGACACCACCAGTGTCGGCAGGCGCGGCACCAGGCCTGTGGAAATGTAGGTGTGAAGGATCGGCCAGCCCAGCCCGAACGCCAGCCCCACCAGAAGAAGGGCCGCCAGGCCGAAGAACTGGAGCGGTCGTTCGTCCCGCAACAGAAGCCCGATCATGCGCAGGATGCGAAGCCCATCGCGAACGGTGTTCAGCTTGCTGGCCGACCCCACCGGCCGCGCCCCATAGGCGGTGTCGATCTCTATCGCCGGCAGGCGCATCTGCAGCACGTGCACCGTCAGTTCGGTCTCGATCTCGAAACCCGTGGACGCAGCGGGAAAGCTCTTGACGAACCGGCGGCTGAACACCCGGTAGCCCGACAGCAGGTCGTTGAACCGGCGGCCGAAGGTGAGGCGCACCATCCCGGTCAGCATCCGGTTGCCGAAGGCATGGCCCAGCCGATAGGCACCGGCATCCTGCGAAACCCGGGCGCCTGAGACCATGTCTAGCCCGCCGGACACCAACGCCTCGATCAGGCGCGGCGCGGCGGCGGCTTCATAGGTGCCGTCGCCATCGACCAGCACATAGACGTCCGCCTCCACGTCGGCGAACATCAGGCGTACCGTCTCGCCCTTGCCCTGCAGCGGCGCGCGGCGAACCACGGCGCCGGCCCCTGCCGCGCGCTCGGCGGTCAGGTCGCTGGAATTGTTGTCATAGACGTGGAGCGCCGCCTTGGGCAGCGCGGAGCGAAAGGCGGCGACCACCCCGGCGATGGTGGCCTCCTCGTTGTAGCAGGGGATCATTACAGCCAGGCGCGGCGCCGTCCCGGTCGGGCGAACCCGACCCTTCCCCTCGCCAGAGGGCAAGGGCGCCACCGCGTTTGCGAACCCAGCCATGCCGACCTTATAGCCCGTGTTGCTCCGCCGAACGCTATGTCGTTAAAGCTAACAAGGGGTAACGCCCGCCCGCCCGGGCGGCGGCAAACATTGACCGAAGGGCCACAAGGGCGTAATGGGCCGCCCTTCCGGCGCAATGCGATCTGCGCCCTCCACCGCCACGACCCCCACGGCCCGTCCTCAAGCCGCAAAGCGACAGGACAGGGCCTATGTGGGACGAGGGCGGCGAGGCCCCCCGTCGACGTGATCGTCCACGGGGGCTGATCGCGTTTGCGCCATCGTTGAGGTGGTCATGTTCGAAAGCTTAGGCGATCGTCTGACGGGGGTGTTCGACCGGCTGACCGGTCGCGGCGTCTTGTCGGAAAAGGATGTGGACGAGGCGTTGCGCGAAGTACGCCTGGCCTTGCTCGACGCCGACGTGGCCCTGCCGGTGGTGCGCGACTTCATCGCCAAGGCCCGCGAGGGCGCCACCGGCGAGGCGGTGATCCGCGCGGTGAAACCCGCCGAACAGGTGGTCAAGATCGTCCACGACGGCCTGGTCGACATGCTGGGCGGGGATGAACCGCCCCAGGGTGGTTCTGGCGGGCTCAATCTCAACGTCCCCGCGCCGATGGTGATCCTGATGGCCGGCCTGCAGGGCTCGGGCAAGACCACAACCTCGGCCAAGCTGGCGGTGCGGCTCACCCGGTCGGACCGCAAGAAGGTCCTGATGGCCTCGCTCGACACTCGCCGTCCGGCGGCGATGGAGCAGTTGGCGACGCTGGGCAGGCAGGCCGAGGTGGAGACCCTGCCGATCGTGGTGGGGCAATCGGCGCCCGACATCGCCCGGCGGGCGCTGAACGCCGCGCGGCTCGGCGGCTTCGACGTGGTGATCCTGGATACCGCCGGGCGGACCACGCTGGACGAGCAGATGATGGGCGAGGCGGCGGAGATCGCGCGCATCGCCAATCCCACCGAAACCCTGCTGGTGGCCGACAGCCTGACCGGCCAGGACGCGGTGAAGACCGCCCGGGCCTTCCATGAACGGCTCCCCCTCACCGGATTGATCCTTACACGGACGGACGGCGACGGGCGGGGCGGGGCGGCCCTGTCCATGCGCCACGTCACCGGCCTGCCGATCAAGTTCCTCGGCGCCGGGGAGAAGATCGACGCGCTGGAGGTGTTCGACGCCCGCCGCGTGGCCGGCCGCATCCTCGGTCAGGGGGACGTGGTGGCGCTGGTGGAGCGCGCCGTCGAACAGATCGATCAGGCGGAGGCTGAAAAGGCCGCGGCCAGGCTCTCCAAGGGTCAGTTCGACCTCGACGACCTCGCCCAGCAACTGGCCCAGATGAAGAAGATGGGCGGGATGCAGGGCATCCTCGGCATGTTGCCCGGCGTCGCCAAGATGAAGAAGCAGATCGCCGAGGCCAATATCGACGAGAAGATGTTCGACCGTCAGGTGGCGATCATCTCGTCCATGACCAAGATCGAGCGCAAGAAGCCCGATATCCTGCAGGCCTCGCGCAAGCGACGCATCGCCGCCGGCTCGGGCGTGGATGTGGCCGACGTGAACCGCCTGCTCAAGCAGCACCGCCAGATGGCCGACATGGTCAAGGCCATGTCGAAAGGCGGCGGCAAGGGCATGGGCGGCATGATGGCCGCGATGAAAGCCATGGGCGGGGGGATGCCGCCCGGCATGACCGCTCCGGGCGGCATGGGTGGAATGCCCGGCGGCCCCGACCTCGAACGACTCAAGGCGCTGGGGGGCGGCAAACTGCCGGGCCTCGGCGGCGCCCCGCCACCCGGCCTACCCGGCATGGGCGGACTGCCGAACTTCCTGTTCAAGAAGAAATAGACCTCACCCCAACCCGAACGACCAAGAAACGAAAGATAGTCCCTATGCTGAAGATCCGCCTCGCCCGCGGCGGCGCCAAGAAGCGCCCCTACTATTCCATCGTCATCGCCGACAGCCACTCGCCCCGCGACGGGCGCTTCATCGAGAAGGTGGGAACCTACAACCCGCTGCTGCCCAAGGACGGCCCGAACGGCGACCAGCGCGTGACGCTGAAGGCCGAGCGTATCCAGGACTGGCTGAAGAAGGGCGCCCAGCCCACCGACCGCGTGGCGCGCTTCCTGTCCAAGGAGGGCCTGGCCAAGTGGGAAGCCTCCAACAATCCCACCAAGGGCAAGCCCGGCAAGAAGTCCGAGGAGCGCACCGCCGAGCGCGCCCAGCGCGAGACCGATCGCGCCGAGGCGGAAGCCGCCGCCAAGGCCGAGGCCGCCGAAGCCGCCGCCACGGCCGCCGCCGCGGCTGAGCCCGAGCCTGAAGCGGCCGCCGCCGAACCCGAACCCGAAGCCGAAGCGCCGGTGGAAGCCGCTGCCGAGGAAGCTCCGGCTGCCGAAACCACCGCCGAAGAGGCCGCCCAAGAAACCCCGGTCGAGGGGTGATGATCCACCAACCCTCTTACCCCTTGCGGGGGAGAGGGCAGGGTGAGGGGGGTGCCAGCGCGAGGTCGGAACGTTCGCGCGTAAGGACGGGCGCCTTCGTCAGCCGCACCCCCACCCCAAACCCCTCCCCGCAGGGCGGAGGGGCCTTATGAAGCTCATCCTGGTCGGGCGGGTCGCGGGCGCGTTCGGCGTGCGGGGCGAGGTGCGGATCACGCCGTTCGGCGACGATCCCATGGCGCTCGTCCGCTATCGCACGCTGCTGACCGACGACGGCCGGCCCGCCCTCACCCTGCAAACGGGGCGTCTGCACAAGGAGGGGCTGGTGGTCCGCGCCCCCGAGGTGGCCAGCAAGGAGGCCGCCGACGCGCTGCGCGGGCTCGAACTCTACGCGCCGCGCGAAGCCTTCGCGGACCCGCAGGACGAGGACGAGTTTTATCTCGCCGACCTGATCGGCCTCAGGGTGGTGGACACGGCCGGCGCCCCGCTCGGCCAGGTCCGCGCCGTGCACAACTTCGGCGCGGGCGATATCCTGGAGATCGATCCGCCGGAAGGCGCGAGCTACTTCCTCCCCTTCACCCGTGCCGCCGTGCCCGTGGTCAAGCTTGCCGAAGGCCTGATCGTGACTGAGCCGCCGGGCGAGATCGACGGCGAGTAGTTCGGGTGATTCCCTCTGAACCGGAATGGGTCTAGATTTCGGCCGACCCAAGCCGGAGCCCCGACCCATGTGCGATGAAGACATCCACCAATTCAACGAACCCGGCGTGTCGCGCCGGACGGTGGCGCTCTCCGCCGCCGCGCTCGCCGCAGTGGCCGCCGGCCCCGCCTTCGCCGCCGAGACGGTGATTTCCAGGGACGTGACGGTGAAGACCCCGGACGGGGAGGCCGATGCGGTGCTGTTCTATCCGGCGAAAGGCAGGCATCCCGCCGTGCTGATCTGGACCGACATCTTCGGCCTGCGCCCCGTGTTCCGCGACATGGGCCGGCGTCTGGCCGCTCAGGGGTACGTGGTCCTGGTCCCAAACCCCTTCTACCGCAGCATGAAGGCCGCCACCGACGGGCCGGAGCCGAACTTCGCCGATCCGGAGGTGCGGAAGACATATTTCCCGCTCATGGCCTCGCTCACCGCGGAGACGACGATGAAGGACGGCCCGGCTTTCGTCGCCTTCCTCGACGCCCAGCCGCAGACCGATACGAAGAAGAAGGCCGGTGTGCAGGGCTATTGCATGGGCGGGCCGCTGACGTTCCGCACGGCGGCGGCGGTCCCGGACCGCATCGGCGGCGCGGCGACCTTCCACGGCGCGGCGCTGGTCACCGACAAGCCGGACAGCCCGCACCTGCTCATCCCCACCACCCGGGCGCAGTTCGTGAACGCCATCGCCGCCAATGACGACAAGGCCCAGCCCGACGCCAAGGACAAGCTGAAGGCCGCCTATGCCGCGGTGAAACGCCCGGCGCTGGTGGAGGTCTATGACGGCTGCAACCACGGCTGGTGCGTCAAGGGCAGCGCCGTCTACAACGAGGCCGGCGCCGAAAAGGCCTGGGGCGAACTCAGCGCGCTCTACAAGCGGACGTTGGTCTAGGGGAAGGCGTCTACGCCGCCCCGCTGCAAGGTCAGCGGTGGGGCGGCGGCTGGCTTGGCGTAGCGCAAGGCCACCTCTTTGCCGATGACATTCGTGCCTACACGGCGACGAACCTACGCGCTCATTGCCCTTTGCCGACCTTCAAAGCATCTCCCGTTGAATGTGAAACTACCGCGCGCCATCGATCTTGGGGCCTCGGTGGTCGCGGTCATTTTCGAGTAGAAGTGGGGTCCAGTGACTTTCGACGACCGTCGTTGTAGTTCGATCCTTGTGGTGCGTGATCGTTCGAGTAGTATTCCGGCCCGTCACATCGTCAGCCACTTGCAAAGGTGGTGGGGGGCGAATGGGCGGGATAGGGGGAATGGCTGGGATTGGCGCAATAGCCGGGACCTGCATCGCGGGGTGGCGCCTTCCGTCACTTGACCATTCGATGGTCTTTCCGTTCTCCGTGGTCTGAAAATCGACGTACGGGGGCCTAATGCCGACGCCCCCTGTTTCGGTCGGGGGCGGGCCGGGCTTTGGATGGCACGCTCCCAGTACGGGGCCTAAAATACCGATAGCGATTGCGCGGAGTTTCAAAGGTATTGTTCCGCTTGCCTGTTAACGTTCGCGATTGAGGCTAAACCGCAACCCAGACAATTTCCGCCCCCAGTTGCCTTTAGCATCGCCGTGCGGTGTCGACTCGGTCGACGTCCGCCTTTCCACCCCTACCGACATTAGAAACGTCATCCTTCAGCGCGCCTAAGTACGCCTATCCGCCAAGCCCATCCCTACCTCCCTACCGCCACCAGGTTGTCGTCGGTGTTGCGGTCGATGAGGGTGTTGTAGGGGTCGACGCCGGCGAAGGTGGGCTTTCGATCGACGGTGAAGTGGATCGTCTGCAGGCCGGATTTCAGGTGCACGCGCTGCATCAGGATCACGTCCTTGGAGCCGAAGTCGGCCTTGCCGGGCTCCCTAGCGAACAGGCCGAGCTCCACCACCTCGTCCAGCGGCGGCCGCGCCACCGCCCTGCCCGATCCGTCGTCATATTCCTTGCCGGTGGCGCCGGGCTGGGTTCCGGCCTGCACGTTCAGGGCCACGTCCCACTTGCCGCCGGGCAGCGCCTTCGCCGTCGCCGCCTTGGCCTTGAGGTCATAAAGGGTGATCTTCTCGAACAGGTCGGTGATGATCTGCTGTTTGGCGGGATCGGGGCCGGCCTCCTGGCGCAGATCGGTGAGGAAGTCGGTGGAGACCGGATAGGGCGCCGGCTTGAACGCAAAGTCGTGCAGCAGGCGGCGCAGCGCCCGGTTGACCACCTCCTCGCCCAGCTGGTCCTTCAGCCGGTACATCACCACCGAACCCTTGCGGTAGTGGATGTATTGCTGGTTCTCCACCCGATACAGCGGCTCCTCCGGCAGGGGGTCGGTCCCCCGCGCCTTCAGATAGGCGTCCTGCTCGTATTTCAGGAAGCGGCGGATCTGGTCGCGGCCGTACAGGCGCTCCATGGCCATGATCGCCGAATACTGGGCGAAGGTCTCGTCCAGCATGGTGACGCCCTGCACATTGGCGCCGATCACCTGGTGCGCCCACCACTGGTGGCCGAGCTCGTGGGCGGCGACGTAGGTGACGAGATCGATCCGGTTCCGGTCGCGCACGTCCATGGTGAAGCCGAGCCCCTCGGACCAGGCCAGGGTGTTGGCGAAGGATTGGGCGAAGCCGCCCACGGGGGCGGGGAACTCGACGATCCGCACCTGATGGAACTGATAGGGCGAGAAGTTGGCTTGGTCGTAGTCGAGGCCGAGTTCCAGCGCCTTGACCATCCGGTCCACATTCCAGGGATGCTGCGGGTCGTAATAGACCGCCAGATCGATCCCCTTGTAGGTCTCACGTTTCACCCGATAGCGGCCCGACTGGATGTCGAAAAAGGGCAGGATCGGCGCGTCGGTCTTGAACCTGACGATATGGCGATCGCCGGCGGTCTGGTCGGACACCGTATAGCCCGGCGCGATCGGCGTCTGGCCGGCGTCGGTGGTGACGGTGATGTCGGCGTTGACCCAGTCGGCCGACTTGGTCAGGAGGTTGAACTGGCGGGCCGGCACGTCCTCCAGCTTGGCCATGCGCAGTTCGGCGGGCAGACCGTACTTGCGGCGCGTGGCGCGGTCCTGCAACAGGCCGGTGCGGTCCATGCCGAGCTGCGGTGCGATCTGCTCGTTGTTGATGAAGGCGCCGTTGGCGGAGATGCGTTCGATCTCGCGGTCGTTCTTGAAGCCCTTCTGGCCGATCCAGGTCTGGAACGACAGGCGGCGCTTCTCGCCGGGCTGCATCGGATTGTCGAAGGTCAGGATGCGGTAGTTGAAGCGCTCGAAGGTCTTGGTCGGCCGCGCGCCCTCCACCGACAGGCTCATCACCTTGGCGTCGGGATCGAAGCGCACGTGCAGCGCGCGGATCGGCTCGGCGGTGCGGTTCTCCATCACATAGACGCCGTTGGTGGTGGCTTCCAGCGTGCCGGGATGCAGATCAACGCTCAGCACCACGTCGGTGACCTTGGGCTGGGGCAGGGTCTCGAACGGCAACAGCGCCTTCTCGTAGTCGGCGGTGCGCCGCTCCACGTCGAGATGGCTCTCATAGCGGTTCAGGATGTTGGCGTTGTAGAAGATGAAGCCGCCGACGCACACGGTCGTCAACAGTCCGACGCCGAGCAATAGGCCGGCGCCGCCGCGCATCCGGGCAGGCAGGCGGGCCAGCCGCGGCCGCAGCCGGCTTTCGGTCCCCCGCCGCCACAGGCCATAGGCCAGCACCAGCAGCACCAGGGCCACCGCGCCCCAATAGAGGCGGAACCACCACGCCGCCGCCCCCGCCACCCCGGTGGAATGCAGGTCGGTCAGCGGGACCTCGTTGGTCCCGGCATAGTTGTAGAGGTTGTGCTCCCAGCCCAAGGCCCCGAACACGAGGGTGGACAGGCCATAGAGCAGCATGGCGCCCCAGCCCCAGAACTTGTGCGGGACGATGGCCTGGACGAAGACGGCGAGGGCCGCGACCTCCATGAACCCCACCGCCTGGGGCAGGACGTACCAGGTCAGGTATTTGCCGAGCTCGATCCGTGGAAAGCCGCGGAATACCTGCAGGGCCGCGCAGACCAGGACCGACACCACCAGGGTGGAAATCAGCAGCAGCGCGATGGCCGCTACCTTCGGCGCGACGAAAGCCCAGTCCGGCGTCGGCGTGGCGTCGATGATCTCGTGGGTCTTGCGGTCCTGTTCGCGCCAGACCAGTTCGCCGGAATAATAGACCGCCACGATCAGCGCCACGAAGGCGAACCCGCCGGAGACGGTCTGGATCATCACCCGCGTCAGCGGATAGACCTTGCCGCCATAGAGCGACACATCCACCGACAGCACGATCTGCAAGATCGACAGCAGCGCGCCCATGGCCAGCAGCACCGGATAGGCCGGGCTCTTGAACACCTGGGCGAAGTCCAGTCGGGCGCGGGCCATGAACTGGCCCCACGCCGTGGCCGCGCCGAAGCTCGGCGTGGCCAATGGCACGCTCGCCGCAGCGGTTCGGGGTTTGGCGCCGTCGAGGATGGCGGCGCGGCTGGCCAGCTTCTCCGCCTTCCTCGCCTTGCCGCTCAGCGCCGGCGACTGGAAGCGGAACAGCGCGTAGGCGGCGGCCAGAAAGCCCAGCGCGATGGCGACCCACAAGGCCCGGTTGGCGGCCAGATAGCCCGTGAACGGCGGGATCAGCGTGTTGGATTCCGACGACGTCCAATATTGCGTGGCGTAGCGGAAGGCCGCGCCGCCGAAGGGATCCCACAGCGCCGCCACCTGCTCCAGGCCCGGTTTGCGCAGCACCGCACCCAGCGCCGACTGGGCAATGAACAGCGCCACGACCCCAACATAGGTCCAGGCCATGGAGCGGGTGACGGTGGAGAGGGCGAACAGCAGCGCCGAGGTGATGAAGACGTCCGGTGCACCCCAGATCAGATAAGCCTGCAGGTAATGGCCGGGCACGAACGGCCCCAGCGTCTCCTTGTCCACCCAAGGCATCGCGGCGCCGACGATCAGTCCCAGGGTGATCGACAGATAGGCCAGGGCGGCGGCGAGGAAGGCCCCGGTGAAGCGGCCGTACAGATAGTCGAACTTGGCGATCCGCGTCGTGCGCAGGATCGGGCCATAGCCGGTCTCGTCGTCGCGGGTGATGACGTTGGAGACGAAGGCCGCGGTGATGAACATGTAGAAGATGGTGAACGCCGCATTGGCGGTGACGATGGCCAGGGGGGCGTTCTTATGCACGTTGGCGCCGGAGCCCAGCTGCACGAACGGGGTGGAGGCGAGGCCGAAAGCCAGCAGGAAGAAGACGATGCCCGCCACCCAGAACACCGGATTGCGGAGCTGGTAGCGGAACTCGAAGCCGAGGATCTCGAGGAACATCCGCGCGGCCCGGGTCAGGCGGCTTTGCGGGCGGCGTGCAGGGCGGAGAAGTAGACGTCCTCCAGCCCGCCGCGGTGCGGGGTGAATCCGTCGCCGGGATCGGTCTCGCTCAGCACGTGCACCATCGTGCGGCCGGCGAACAGGCGGGTGGAGATCACCTGGTAGCGGCCGCGCAGCGCCTCAAGCTCCGCCTTGTCCACGGTCTTGGTCCAGATGCGGCCTTCCAGTTGCTGCATCAGCGCCGCCGGCGCGCCGGTGCGCACGATCCGCCCCCCGGCGATGATCGCCATCTGCGGACAAAGGTCGGCCACATCCTCGACGATGTGGGTGGAAAGGATGATGACCACGTTCTCGCCGATCTCGGCCAGCAGGTTGAGGAAGCGGTTGCGCTCCTCGGGGTCCAGACCCGCCGTGGGCTCGTCGACGATGATCAGGCGGGGGCCGCCGAGCAGCGCCTGGGCGATGCCGAAACGCTGGCGCATCCCGCCGGAGAAGCCGGCCAGCGCCTTGGTCCGCACGCCATAGAGGTTGGTCTGTTCCAGCAGGCGCTCCACCTCGGCCTTGCGCTCGCGGGCGTTGGACAACCCCTTCAGCACCGCCATGTGATTGAGCATGTCGTAGGCCGAAACCCGGGGATAGACGCCGAAGTCCTGCGGCAGGTAGCCCAGGGTGCGGCGCAGCGTCTCCGGGCTCTTGATCACGTCGATCTCGTCGAAGCGGATCTGGCCCGACGTCGGTGTCTGCAGGGTGGCGATGGAGCGCATCAGCGTCGACTTGCCCGCCCCGTTCGGCCCCAAAAGCCCGTACATGCCGAAGGGAATGGTCAGCGACACATTATCCAGCGCCTTCACCCCATTGGCATAGACGTGGGTCAGCTCGTCGATCTGCAGCATGGCCGCCCCTCGGTGTCCTGATCCCGCCCCCGCAGGATAACGGCCGACGCTGCACGGACGAAGGCTCGGGTTCAAGTGAAACCCTGTTCACAATAGGGGCGGTCCTACCTTCGGCACGCCAGCCCAGCGATGCGAACCAAGCTTGAGCAAAAACCGCAATGCGGCCCTTGCGGGACGGATCGCCTCCCCTATCTCAACGGCGTTCAAATTCTGAACGCCGCTCAGATTGCCCGAAGCGGGCGCTGGGCACGAAGAGATGGGGATATGACGATGCTACGTACAGGTCTTTTGGCGACGGTGATCGCCTCCGCATTTGCGCTGCCGGTCCTGGCGGCGGAGCTTCGGCCGGGTGAATCGCACGCGGTCCTGATCAAGGCGACCGACCGGGGCACGCAGGAAGTGATCGACGGCCGGGTCTGGCGCTGCGACGGGGCGGAGTGTGTGGCCATGCCCAACGATTCCGACCGCCGCTACCCGCCGGTGACCGAATGCCGCAACGCGGCGCGCACCTTGGGCAAGTTCTCCGCCTACGCCACCGGCAAGGTCACCCTCACCGACGTCCAACTGGCCGAGTGCGCGCGCTGACGGACGGCAGCGCCTCCGGTGACGCCTCCTCCGCGGAGCCGGATAATCCCATGAGGCTCAGTTCAGCCTGAGCCTTACCCGTTCACGGGCGGCGCGGGCAGCGATAGCGGCGCCGCCGTCGAGCACCTGCGCCCGGCCGAGCGCCTCCAGCGCCCCGGTCAGCGCGCCCTGACCCTCGCGGGCGGCGGCCACGTCCAGCCAAGGCCGGTGGTCCTTCGGATCGATCAGGGCGCGGCGCAGGGCCGAGCGCTCGGCCTGGGCGTAGTCGCCCCGGCGGATGGCGCGGGCGAAGATGTTGTTCTGGAGCCGCATGGCCACCGCCCGATCGGGGGCCGGCGCCATGAGGAGATCGATCCGGTCGGCGACGTCGGGCGTCAGCCCCGCGGCGAAGGCGCGCTGGGTCAGCTCGGAGGGCATCACCACCCGGCCGCCCTCGAACGGGTCGAGCGCCATGGGGCCCTGATCCGTTTCGATCCTGAGCAGGAAGTGGTTGGGGAAGTCGACGCCGCGGATGTCCACCGAACAGCGCCGCCCGGCCTCCACATAGATCACCCCCAGCGTCACCGGCAGGCCCTTGCGCCGCTCGCACACCTCGATCAGATCGACGTTACGGGCGTCCTCATAGGTCAGGTGGTCGCCGTTCAGCCCCATGTCGTGGCCGAGCGCCTCGCAGATGGCGTCCTCGGGCCGCTCCTGTTTCAGCCGCTCGCGCAGGCGCGCGGCGGCTTCGGTGAGCAGGGCGCGAGCGGGTTCGGCGTCGCGGGCGGGGTTTTCGTGGAGGGCGCAGTGCAGGGCCGCCTCGAACAGGGGGAAGCGCTCATCCGGCTGGGCGCCGGCGGCGGCGAGGGCGACCTGCGCCTCCTCGCGCGTCATGGCCGGCCCCCGTCGCGCCATCCTGTATCCTCGGGCCAGGCGTCGGCCACATGGCGGGGCAGGGCGCGCGGCGCCAGCGCGACCAGATCGAGGCGAACAGCGAGGCCCGCCAGATCGGGGCGGCGGGCGGCCAGGTTCTCGCCGGCGCCGCGCAGGCGGCGGCGTTGCTCCGCCGACACCGCCGCCAGCGCTTCGTCGAGGGTGCGCCGCCGCTTGACCTCGACCACGGCCAGCACGCCGCCGCGCCGCGCCAGAAGGTCGATCTCGCCCTGCGGCGTCGGGACACGAAAGCCGATCACGCGCCAGCCCCGCGCCATCAGCCACACGGCGGCCAGAACCTCCGCGCTTCGGCCGTCGCGGCGCGCCCTGGACCCGCGTTCATGACGGGCGGTGGTGCGCGCGCCGCTCACGCCGCCCCCTTCAGTTCGAGGGCGCGGCGGTAGAGGTCGCGGCGGTTCAGCCCCAGCGCCTTGGCCACTTCCGCGGCGGCGGCGGCGGGGCCGGCGCGCTCCAGCGCCTCGGTCAGGGCGCGATCGGCGTCGTCGGCGCTGGCGAGCCTGGCCTCCCCCGGCCCCACCACCACCACGATCTCGCCCTTGGGCGTCTGGCAGCGGGGGTCGAGGGCGAGGGCGGCGAGATCGCCGCGCACCACCGTCTCGTAGAGCTTGGTCAGTTCCCGCGCCATCATGGCCGGGCGAGGGCCCAGCACCGCCGCCATGTCGGCCAGGCTGTCGGCCAGACGCGGCCCGGTCTCGTAGAACACCAGGGTGGCGCGAACGGGGGCCAGCTCCTCCAGAAAACCGCGGCGGGCGGCGGACCTCGCCGGGGGAAAGCCGGCGAACAGGAACCGGTCGGTGGGCAGGCCGCAGATCGAGAGCGCGGCCAGCGCCGCGGAGGCTCCGGGCAGCGGCGTCACCGTCAGCCCCCGCGCCACCGCCGCCTTCACCAGCCGATAGCCTGGGTCCGACACCAGCGGCGTCCCGGCGTCGGACACCAGCGCGATGCGGGCGCCTTCGGCCAACCGGGCCAGCACCTGTTCGGTGCGCGCCTCGTCGGCGTGATCGTCATAGCGCTCCACCCGGGGCTTGAGATTGTAGGCGGACAGGAGCTTGGCGGTGACGCGAGTGTCCTCCGCCAGCACCAGATCGACGCGGCCGAGGATATCCCGGGCGCGGAGCGTCAGATCACCCAGATTGCCGATAGGCGTGGCGGTGACATAGAGGCCCGGCGCCAGCGGGGCCGCGGGCTCCGCCGGGGTTGTTTCATCCGATAGGGCGGCCAGTCGACGCATGGTCCGCAGTTTCAGCAGGTACAGGCGGGATCGGAAAGCGGGAAAACCGGCAAAGCTGAAATCTATTGCCGCTCAGCTCAGGATCAGGCGCGCGGTCACGTTGTCCAGCAACAGCCGACCGGCGGTCGTGGCCTTTACCTGGCCTTGTTCGATGCGAAGATGACCGGTGTCGATCAGCCCTGCCAGGGCGCCGAGCTTGAGTGGGGTGAGATCGGCCAGCGCGACGCCCTCGCGGGTGCGCAGGCCCATCAGCACCCGCTCCTCCGCCCGGTCGCGCGGGCTCTGTTCCGTGAAGCGCGCGCCTGTGCCGGTCCGGCGCACCGCGTCGATGTAGCCGGCGATGCGCAGTTCGGCCTCGCCGGCCAGCCGGACGCCGTCAGGGCGGGTCAGGCGGCCGTGCGCGCCGGGGCCGACCCCCAGATAGTCCTCGCCCCGCCAGTAGACGAGATTGTGGCGCGCCTCCGCTCCCGGCCCACGGGCGTGGTTGGAGACCTCGTAGGCGGTGAACCCCCGCGCCTCCAGCACGGTCTGGGTTGCCTCGTAGAGGCGTGCGGCGAGGTCCTCATCCACGGGGTTGAAGCGGCCCCGGCGGATGGCGCGGTCGAAGGGCGTCCCGGTCTCGATGGTGAGCTGGTAAGGCGAGAGGTGTTCCGCGCCGAGGCCGGCGGCGCGGTCCAGGGTCTGCGCCCAGGCGGCTTCGGTCTGGCCGGGCAGGGCGTAGATGAAGTCCAGCGACAGGCGCGGAAAGGTGCGCGCCGCCGTCTCCACCGCCCGCAGCGTCTCGGCCCCGTCGTGCGCTCGGCCCAGAAAGCGCAGGTCAGCATCGTCGAAAGCCTGAACGCCCAGCGACAGGCGCTGCACCCCCGCGTCACGGAAGGCGGCGAAGCGGGCGGCCTCGGCGTCGGTGGGGTTGGCCTCAAGCGAGATTTCGACGGATTCGCCGCCCGGCCACAGGCGACGCGCCGCCTCGATCACGCGGGCGACCGCATCCGGCGGCATCAGCGAGGGCGTGCCGCCGCCGAAGAAGATAGACACCAGGGTTCTTGGCCCAATCATCGCCGCCTGGCCGGCCAGGTCGGCGCAGATCGCGTCCACCAAGACCGTCTCCTCCGCCGTCCGGCCGCGCGCCCGCACCACGTTGAAGTCGCAGTAGGGGCAGATGCGAGCGCAGTAGGGCCAGTGGAGATAGACGCCGAGGTCGGGGCCGCCGAGGTCGGGCGCCGTGATCGCCGGCCCGGCTCCGCTCAAAACAGCGCGGCCTTCAGCTTGTCGAAGGCTACGGCGCGGTGACTGATGGCGTGTTTGGCGTCAGGCTCCATCTCACCGAAAGTGGTCTCGTAGCCGAGCGGCTGGAAGATCGGGTCATAGCCGAAACCGCGCTCACCCCGGCCGGGGAACACCAGCACGCCATCCGCCGTCCCCTCCACCGCGACGATAGCGCCGTTCGGCCAGGCGACCGCCAGGGCGCAATGGAAACGGGCGGAACGGTCGGGCCCGCCGGCGGCGTGCAGCGCGTGCTCCACCTGCCGCATGGCGAAGGCGAAGTCGCGCGATCCGTCGGCCTGTTCCGCCCAGCGCGCGGAATGGACGCCAGGCTCGCCGCCGAGGGCCCGGACGGACAGGCCGGAATCGTCGGCGATAGCGGGATGGCCGCAGGCGTCGGCGGCCGCGCGCGCCTTCAGCACCGCATTGCCGACGAAGGTCTGCTCCACCTCCTCCGGTTCGGGCAGGCCGAGCTCGCCGGCGGTGACGACCACAAAGCGGCCGTCCAGCAGGGCGGCGATCTCGCGCGCCTTGCCCGCGTTGTGGGTGGCGCACACCAGTTTCGTCCCGGCCTCCAGCTTCAGCACCACGATGTTCGCCTTACCTGCAGTTCACTAAGTTGCGTCGATTTAACATCGTTAAACGATATGTAACGTGATTGCTTATCGATGCGGGCCTATTTCCTCCCGCCATGGACGGGCCGCTTCTGGCCCCTCCCTAGCACAAAGGAAACCGACCATGTCCGCCATCAGCTTCATCGACCGCGCCGTGGCCCCCACCTTCACCGCCCTGGTCCTGGCCTGCCTGCCGCTCGCCTTCGTGGGTCTGTTCGTCCAGGGCCTCTGAGGTCCGATGGCGAAGATCGCCGGCAGCGCAGCCGCACCTCCATTGACGTCGCCGCCCCGCCTTGCGAGGGATGGCCGATCGGCCCCTTGGGCGGCGACGGGAGGGCGCTTCATGCGCGCGCTTGGACCGGGATCGGTCGCCAGCATTCTGAAGATCGCCCTCGACTGCGCCTATCTGGTGCTGCTCGTGGCCGAGGCGATCCTGATCCTGCTCATCATCGGCGTGCTGATCGCCCTGCCCTTCCTGTCCAACCTGCACGGGGGACACTTCAATTTCGATGGCCATCCGGAAGATCTGGCCATGGTCGTGCGCCGCTGGCCCTCGGTGGAGGCCATGTTGTTTACCGGCGGGCTCTATGTCGGCGCGCTGATCGTCATCATCAACCGCCTGCGCCGGGTTTTCGAGACCCTGACCCAGGGCGATCCGTTCCGGCCGCAGAATGTGGGGCGCCTGCGCGTGGTCGGCCTGGCGCTGATCGCCCTGGAAGTGATCGGCCATCTGTTCCGCCTCTCCACGCAGTGGGCGACCTTCCAGCTCGACAACGGGGTGCACCTGTCGGTCAACCTGTCCGGCTGGTTCGCCATCCTGGCGGTGTTCGTGCTGGCCGAAGTGTTCCGCGAGGGCGCGCGCCTGCGCTCCGACGCCGAACTGACCATCTGAGCGCCCCCAGCCATGCCCATCCGCGTAAACCTGGACCGCGTTCTGGTCGACCGGCGCATGTCGCTGACCGAGCTGGCCGACCGCGTCGGCGTCACCATCGCCAACCTGTCGATCCTGAAGACGGGCAAGGCGCGGGCGATCCGCTTCTCCACCCTGGACGCCCTGTGCCGCGAACTGGAATGCCAGCCGGGCGACCTGATCCGCCACGTCCCCGGCCCCGCGGACAGCGACGACGATCTTCTGCCGGAGGACTGAGTAGGCGGACTTAGGCGGCGAAGCCCCAGTGGCGCACGTCGCCCACGTCCACGTGCACGAAGTCTGACGCCGGATAATAGCCGACGCCGCCGCGCTGCAGCCCCCAGGCCGCGTTGCGCAGATGGTCGAGCGAAACGTCGGCCAGGCGGATGTCGATGGCCTCGCCCTGCATGTGCAGGCTGTGGTTGGCGACGCCGGAGTGGGCGCTCTCCTCATGCAGCATGGCGTTGGTCTGGGGCGAGCGGTAGCCGGAGATGACGTGGAACGGCTGCCTGGTCCCCGTGCGGGCGCGGATCGTGTCGAGCAGGTCGACCAGCCCGTTGTCGATCTCGTGCTGCTGGCCGTTGCGGAAGTCGCGCAGCACGCGCTTCACCTTCTGCATCGTCTCGGGAATGTAGTGGCCGTTCTCGTAATAGACGGCGTCGAGGCACTCTTCCGTGTGGAGGTTGCGCAGCGACACGCGGCGGATAGCGCAGCCGGCCTCGCCGGTATCCAGCGCCTTGGCCACGTGCGGGGCGGCCACGCCGCGGCGGGTCACCTGCCGGGCCAGTTGGGTGTGGTGCCCATGACCGGCGTGGCAGTGGGCGTTTTTGGCCAGGTGCAGATGATGCGAAGCGTGGCCGTGAACCGAATGGGCGCTGGCGTGTTTGGCGACCGAGTGCTTCGCGTGATGCGCGGCTTTCGCCAGGGCTCCCGTACCCGTCGCCGCCGTGGCGACGGTGGCGAGGGACAGGCTGAAGAGACGCCGACGCGAATAGATCATGGGCTCTGCAAAGCTCCGGACGCGCTGAAACTGCGCTCCAGAGGTTCCCCGACTGTTACCGTAGGCCAACCCCTAAAAAATCCTGCCGGCCCTGGCTACCCCGGCGCCGATCACGAAGTCCGTGAACACGCCGTTGCACGCCCATGCGCGAGGGGCGGGCTTGGCCGGCGAAAATCCCTGCAGGCAAGGGCGTTGCGGGCGTCGGCGCCGCCGGGGCGGGCTTACCGCGATGCGTCGATCAGCCTCAGGAGGTCCGTGTCCCAGTCATAGACGTCGTTGCGGAAGTCCATGCGCCCCTTCACGTCGGGATAGACGGTCCAGTACATCAGGAACACCGGCATCGCCCGGTCGAGGGCGACACGGGTGGTCTTGCCGTCCTGCACCACGTCCTGCACGCGGTCCGGGGTCCAGGCGTCCATGCCGGCGAACAGCCTGCCCGCGAGGTCGAAGGGCCGCTCCAGGCGCACGCAGCCGTGGCTGACATTGCGGCTGTCCTGGCCGAAGGCCTTGTGGCTGGGCGTATCGTGCAGATAGACGGCGAAGTTGTTGGGGAAGTCGAACTTGATCTGGCCGAGGGCCGACTTGGGACCCGAGGCCTGCTGCAGCCGCCGGCCGCCGTCCGGGGTGTCGATGACTCGAAAGCCGTGCGCGGCCAGATAGCCGGGATGGGCCGCCTCCTTCGGGTAATACTCCTTGGCGGCGATGCCGGCGGGGACGTTCCACGGCGGGTTGAGCAGGATCGACTCGATCTGCGACGACAGCAGCGGCGTCTGGTCGTCGGGGCGCCCCGGCGCGGCGCGCATTTCGAGGGTGAGCTGGTTATCCTCGACCAGCGACATCTCGGCGGCGGCGATGTTCACCTCGATCCGGCTGGCGGGCCACAGGCGTGGCTCCCAGCGCCATCGCTCCATATTGGCCATGATCTGCAGCATACGGCTCTCGGCCGGCACGTTCATGGCCTCCAGCGTCAGGCGGGTGACCGCGCCGGTGGTGTCGAACCCGTTGCGGCGCTGGAAATACTTCACCGCCTCGGCCAGACCTTCGTCGAACCGGTCGCTGGTGGTGTCGATGGCCAGGGAGGGCTCCTCGGTCATCAGCCGCTGGCGTAGCGCCACGACGCGCGAGCCCGTCGAGCCGAGCTTCAGTTCCGGGCCTGCCGCCACCTCGGGCCAGCCGCCGGCGGCGATGATCGCCTTGTAGCGCGCCAGCGCCGAGCGCAGGGTCCTGTAGCGGTCGAAGGGCGGCGGCAGGGTCTCCACCCACTGCGCCACCCGGTCTTGCTGGACCGCCAGGTTGAAATCGCTCTCCGCGTCATAGGCGGCTGGCTTCATCGCCGCCCAGTTCTTCGGCCAGTTGACGATGCGCAGACCGTGCTGGGCGCGGGCGTAGCGGATGATGTTGGCGCGCAACAGGGCGTCGCCCTGCGCCCGCTGGCCGGGGTCGGCGAGCAGGGTCTCCAGATTGGCCGGATAGAACTCGCCGCTGCGAAAGCCGTGGGTTTCCGCATCCTTCAACGTGGCGAGGATCACCGAGACCTGGTCGCGGCGCAGCGGCTGGGCCGGCACGCTCGGCACATAGATCGGCAGCGGCGGCGCCGGGACGATGGGCGTCGAGTTCCCGGCCGTGGGCGTGCCGGGGATGGGCGGCGGCCCGCCCGGCTGGCCGGCCTGGGCGCGCAGCGGCGCAGCCGTCAGGGCCGCGGCCATCACCAGCCCGGCTAAGATCAGTGGCCGCGCCATCCCAATTCCCCCAACTCGACGGCCCTCATATCGGAGCGCACGGGCGCCGCGCAAAGGCCCAACGCACGCGAGGCCGCCTTGTTTCTTGCCGCGATGCAGCGGCGCCACGTAGTCGCCGCCGCCAAAGCCGATCAGATGTGGATGGCGTGGCCCAGCGCGCGGAGGGCCGCCTCGTGCACGGTCTCCGACAGGGTGGGGTGCACGTGGATCGTGCCGGCCAGGTCCTCCAGCACCGCGCCCATCTCGATGGACATGCAGAACTCGCCCGCCAGTTCGGACACGTGCTGGCCCACCGCCTGCAGGCCGATCACCCGGTGGTCGGCCTTGCGCGCCACCACGCGGGTGAACCCGCCGCCCTCGCCCGCCTCCATCGAGAGGGCGCGCCCGTTGGCTGAAAAGGGGAAGACGGCGCTGATCGCCTCGATCCCCGCCGCCCTGGCCTCTTCCGGCGAGAGGCCGCAGGAGACGATCTCCGGCTCGGTGAAGCAGACCGCGGCGATGGCGTTGGGAGCGAAGGCGCGCTTCTGGCCGGCGATGTTTTCCACCGCCACGTGGGCCTGGGCGGCGGCCTTGTGCTCCAGCATGGGCTCGCCCACCAGATCGCCGATGGCGTAGACCCCGGCCATGGAGGTCTGCATCCGGTCGTTCACCTTGACGAAGGGCCCGGCCATATCGACGCCCATCTGCTCCAGTCCCCAGTCCTGGGTGCGGGGCTTGCGGCCGACGGTGACCAGCAGCTTGTCGGCGGGGATGCGCAGGGTCTCGCCCCCTTTCTCCACGACGAGTTCGCCATTCGCCCACCCGGTCGCCTTGGCGCCGAGGTGCAGGGTGACGCCCGCTTTCTCCAGCCAGGTCTTCACCGGCTTGGTGAGCGCGTCGTCGTAGAGCGGCAGGATGCGGTCCAGCGCCTCCACCACCGTCACCTCGCAACCGAACTTGCGGAAGGCGGAACCGAGTTCCAGCCCTATGTAACCGGCGCCGATCACGGCCAACCTCCTGGGCAGTTCGGACAGGGCCAGCGCTTCGGTGGAGGAGATCACATCCTCACCGAAGGGTATGTGCGGCAGGGCGGACGCCACCGACCCGGCGGCGAGGATCACGCTCCCCGCCTTGATGGTCACCGGCCTCTCGGCCGTCTCCACTACGCAGGTCTTGGCGTCGGTGAAGCGGCCCCAGCCCTGCACCACCCTCACCTTGCCGCGCTTCAACAGGGCGATGACCCCGCCGTTCAGCCTGTCGACGATGGTCTCCTTCCAGGCGACGGTCTTGCCCATATCCAGCGTCGGCGCGGCGGAGAGGCCGATGCCATCCGTCTCACCGCCCACCGCGTGGGTCATGCCGTCAAACTTCGAGGCCACGTGGATCAGCGCCTTGGACGGGATACAGCCCCGGATCAGGCAGGTGCCGCCGAGGCGGTCGCCCTCCACCAGCACCGTATCGATCCCAAGCTGCCCCGCGCGGATGGCCGCCACATACCCACCCGGCCCGCCGCCGAGGATGAGGAGTTTGGGTGTGAGGGTATGCATATAATCGCCTGTCATCCCGGCCTTAGCGAAGCGAAGAGCCGGGACCCAGACGTGGCGCGGGAAGCCTGGGTCCCGGATCGGCCCTTACAGGCCGTCCGGGATGACACGGAAAGGATCAATCCATGAAGATCGTCGCCGGGTTTTCCAGCAGGACCTTGACCCGCTGGATGAACTCGGCGGCGTCGTAGCCGTCGACCACGCGGTGGTCGAAGCTGGAGGAGAGGTTCATCATCCGCCGTACCACAACCTGGCCGCCGATCACCACCGGGCGCTCGACGATCTTGTTGGGGCCGATGATGGCCACCTCCGGATGGTTGATCACCGGCGTGGTGGCGATCCCGCCCAGCGGCCCGAGCGAGGTGATGGTGAGGGTGGAACCGGACAGCTGTTCCTTCGACCCCTTACCGGAGCGGGCCATATCGGCGGCGGCGGTGACCGCCTCGGCCGAGGCCCACAGGTCCATCGCCTCGGCATGGCGGACCACCGGCACGACCAACCCGTTCGGCGTCTGGGTGGCGATGCCGAAGTGGACGGGGCGGGAGCGATGCACCACCCCCGCCTCGTCGTCGAAGCGGGCGTTGATCTGCGGATAGTCGGGCAGCACGCGCACCAGGGCGCGCATGATGAAGGGCAGGACGGTGAGCTTGGCCCGGCCCTTGTGCGTGGCGTTCAGGTGGGCGCGCAGGCGCTCCACCTCGGTCATGTCCACCTCTTCGATATAGGCGAAGTGGGGGATGCGGCGCTTGGCCTCCTGCATCTGGCGGGCGATGGCGCGGCGCATACCGATCACCTTCACCTCATCGACGCCCTCGCGCCGGGCATAGGCGGCGGCCGGCGCCGAGGCCGGCGAGCCGCCCGAGGCGATGTAGGCGTCCAGGTCCTCGTGCGTGATGCGCCCGGCCGGGCCGGCGCCCGCCACATAGGACAGCTTGACGCCGAGGTCCTCCGCCCGGCGGCGCACGGCGGGCGAGGCCAGCGGGCGCTCGCCTTCGGGGCGGGTGGGCGTCCTGGCCTCTCCCCCGCGAGGGGGGAGGGGTCGGGAGAGGGGGTGTTCACGCGAGAGTTCGGCTTTGGGCGGGGGAGGCGCAGCAGCCTCGGAAGCCTTCTGCGGGGACTGCGGTGCACTCACCTCCATCCCCGGCCCTTCCCCCATCGAGGGGGAAGGGAGATCAGTGCTGAACTCCACGATCACGCCGCCGACCGGGGCCATGGCGCCGACCTCGCCGTGGAGGGCGACGATGGTCCCCGCCACCGGCGAGGTCATTTCCACCGTGGCCTTGTCGGTCATCACATCCACCAGCGGGGCGTCCTCGGCCACCACATCGCCGACCTTCACGTGCCAGGCGACGATCTCCGCCTCGGCCGTGCCCTCGCCCACGTCGGGCAGGCGGAACGAAAAATCACCGCCCGTCCCTGCCGAAGTGGGGACCCCGGCCTTGGCCGGCGCTTCTTCGCCAGCGGGTTGAACGGGGGTGGACTTGGCCTGTTCTGGGTCCCCGCCTCCTCGGCGATGAGCGGATAAAGAGGGTTCGCGCTCGGCGCCATTCCCCGCGCCTTCGACCTCGAAGATGGCGATGGGGCCGCCGACGGGGGCCATGTCGCCGGGGGCGCCGTGCATCTCGACCACCTTGCCGGCAACCGGCGAGGTCATCTCCACCGTGGCCTTGTCGGTCATCACATCCACCAGCGGGGCATCCTCGCCGATCACGTCGCCGACCTTCACGTGCCAGGCGACGATCTCGGCCTCGGCGGTGCCTTCGCCCACGTCGGGCAGCTTGAACACGAAGCGTCCCATGGATCAGCCCTCCATCACGCGCTTTATCGCCGCGCCGACGCGGGCCGGACCCGGGAAATATTCCCACTCGAAGGCGTGGGGATAGGGCGTGTCCCACCCCGCCACCCGCTCGATCGGCGCCTCCAGATGGTAGAAGCAATGCTCCTGCACCAGCGCGCTGAGTTCGGCGCCGAAGCCCGAGGTGCGCGTCGCCTCGTGGGCGATGACGCAGCGGCCGGTCTTCTTGACCGAGGCCTCGATGGCGCCGATGTCGAGGGGGGACAGGGTGCGCAGGTCGATCACCTCGGCGTCGACGCCCACCGCCTCGGCCGAGGCCACGGCCACGTGCACCATGGTGCCGTAAGCCAGGATGGTGCAGTCCGCGCCCGCCCGCACGATCCGCGCCTGGCCCAGCGGCACCTTGTAATAGCCCTCGGGCACGAGGTTGCCTTCGACCTTCTGCCAGGGCGTCACCGGCTTGTCGGGATAGCCGTCGAAGGGGCCGTTATAGAGGCGTTTGGGCTCGAAGATCACCACCGGGTCGTCGCACTCGATGGCGGCGATCAGCAGGCCCTTGGCGTCATAGGGGTTGGACGGGATCACCGTCTTTATCCCCGCCACGTGGGTGAACAGGGCCTCGGGGCTCTGGCTGTGGGTCTGGCCGCCGAAGATGCCGCCGCCGTAGGGGGTGCGGATGGTCATGGGCACGGTGAAGTCGGCGGAGGAGCGATAGCGGATGCGCGCCGCCTCCGACACGATCTGGTCGTAGCCGGGATAGATGTAGTCGGCGAACTGGATCTCGACGACGGGGCGCAGACCATAGGTCGCCATGCCGATGGCGGCCCCGATGATGCCGCACTCGCTGATCGGCGCGTCGAAGCATCGGTTCAGGCCGTGCTTCTTCTGCAGCCCCTCGGTGGCGCGGAACACGCCGCCGAAATAGCCCACGTCCTCGCCGAAGATCAGCGTGTTCGGGTCGCGGCCCAGCATGACGTCGAGGCCGGAATTGATCGCCTGGATCATGTTCATGGGCAAGGATTTGCCGGCTTCGTCATGAGGGTCTGGGGCAGCCCTGGTTTCGGTGACGGCGTTCATCGGGCGCCTCGCAGCATCGAGATTGCGTCCTTCGAGACGACGCTGGCGCGCCTCCTCAGGATGACGAAAGACGGAGAACAGCAAAACCGGTCGTCATGCTGAGGAGCGAGGCGGTGGCCTCGCGTCTCGAAGCACGCAGGGACAGCGTTCATACCCCCAGCTCCTGGCGTTGACGGATCAGGCGCCAGTCCATCTCTTCGTAGACGTCCTCGAACATGGTCTTCACGCTGGGCCGGTCGCCCGCGTGGAGCGTGCCGTTGGCCTCGCTTTCGCGGCCGGCGGCGCGGACCAGCTCGACCAGCTCCTCGTGCAGGGCCTGCTGCTTCTCGTCCGACCATTCGCCGAGGCCGATCAGGTGCTGCTTCAGCCGCTCCACCGGATCGCCGAGCGGCCAGACCTTGCCCTCGTCGGCGGGGCGATAGCGGGACGGATCGTCGGAGGTGGAATGGCCTTCGGCGCGGTAGGTGTAGAGTTCGATCACCGTGGCGCCGAGGTTGGCGCGCGCCCGCTCCGCCGCCCAGTCGGTGGCGGCGTAGACGGCCAGGAAGTCATTGCCGTCTACCCTCAGCGCCGGCAGGTTGTAGCCGATGCCGCGCGCGGCGAAGGTGGCGCCCTCCCCCCCGGCCAGGCCGTGGAAGGACGAGATGGCCCACTGGTTGTTGACGATGTTGAGGATCACCGGCGCACGATAGACGCTGGCGAAGGTCATGGCGGCATGGAAGTCGCCTTCGGCGGTGGAGCCGTCGCCGATCCAGGTGGCGGCGATCTTGTCGTCGCCCCTGAAGGCGCTGGCCATGGCCCAGCCCACCGCCTGCGGCAGCTGGGTGCCGAGGTTGCCGGAGATGGTGAAGAAGCCGTCCTTCTTCGAGGAATACATCACCGGCAGTTGGCGGCCCTTCATCGGGTCCTTGGCGTTGGAATAGACCTGGTTCATCATGTCCACCAGCGGGTAGTCGCGGGCGATGAGCAGCCCCTGCTGGCGATAGGTCGGAAAGCACATGTCGTCGCGGTGCAGCACCATGGCCGCCGCCGCCGCCACCGCCTCCTCGCCGGTGGACTTCATGTAGAAGCTGGTCTTGCCCTGGCGCTGCGCCCGGTACATCCGGTCGTCATAGGCGCGGGTCAGCATCATGGTCTTGAGGCCGCGCTTCAGCGTGGCGGCGTCGAGCCTGGGGTCCCACGGCCCCACGGCCTTGGCGTCTTTGTCCAGCACCCGGATCAAGCCGTAGGCCAGCTCGCGCATGTCCTTCGGCTCGGTATCCGTCGCCGGGCGGGGCGTGACGCCTGCATCGGGAATGTTCAGCGAGGAGAAGTCGACCTTGTCGCCCGGGCGGAAGCGGGGCTCGGGGATGCGCAGGCTGAGGGTCCGGGTGTTCTTCAAGGCTGCGTCCTTGGGGGGCGCCATGGGCGTAGGTCCTTCGGGCTTGCGGGGCTGGGCTGCTATGGCGGGTCAACAGAAACGGGTCAATAGACCGCAAACGCGCGGCAAAGCGGTTCGTCCATGCTGCATCCGCGAAGCGGTGAGGCATAGCTTTGCTCGGATCGGTGCGAACGCGCCGCTTGAGCGCAACCCGGCCTTGGCTTAACCATGGGCTGTCCTGGGAGGGTCCTGCATGAACCGTTTTCTCGCCGCTTCGGTTGCGGCGCTCGCCCTGGCGGCGCTCGCGGCGCCGGCGACACAGGCGCGGCCCTTCACCCAGCAGGACCTGGTCCGCCTGGACCGGGTGGGCGATCCTCGCCTCTCGCCCGACGGCAAGTGGGTGGTCTATGACCTGGCCACCCTGAACGCCAAGGGCACGGGGCGCAGCCACGCGGTGATGCTGGTCGCCGCCGACGGGCGCGGCAAGCCGGTGCGGCTGGCGGAAGGCGGCAATGCCCGCTGGTCGCCCAATGGGCGCGACGTCTATTACATCGCCCCCGCCAACGGCACGGATCAGGTCTGGGGTGTGGAGGCGGCGCACCCCGATCGCCATGCGTGGCAGGTGACCTATCTGCCGACCGACGTAGGCTCCTTCCGGGTCGCTCCCAACGGGGCGACCCTCGTGGTCTCGATGGCGGTCCATCCCGGCGAGGAGGAGGCGGTCCAGATCAAGCAGAGGCTGGACGAGAAGGCCGCGACCAAATCCACCGGCCGGCTCTATGACCGCCTCTTCGTCCGCCATTGGGATAGGTGGAGCGACGGGACGCGCAACCACCTGTTCGCGCTCAGGATCGGCGACGACGGCCAGGCCACCGGCCAGCCCGTCCCGCTGATGCGCGGCTTCGACGGCGACAGCCCCTCCAAACCCTTCGGCGGCGACGACGACTATACCTTCACCGCCGATGGCAAGACTGTGCTGTTCTCCGCGCGGCTGGCCGGCAGGACCGAACCCTGGTCGACCAATTTCGACATCTACGCCGTCCCCGCCGACGGCTCCGCCCCGCCCTACGACATCGACCCGGCCAACAAGGCGGAGGATGTGGGGCCGGTGGTCTCCCCCGACGGTCGTTACGCCGCGCACCGGGCCATGAAGCGGCCGGGCTTCGAGGCCGACCGGCTGGGCGTCATCGTCTATGACAATGCCACCAGGCGCACCCGCGAGATCGACCCGCAGTGGGACCGCTCCGCCGACCAGATCGCCTTCGCCGGCGACGGCAAGAGCCTCTATGTGGAGGCCAACGACACCCAGAGCGTGAAGCTGTTCCGCATGGACATGGCGACCGGCCGGGCCGAGCCCCTGACCGGCGCGGGCCATGTCGGCGCCTTCGACCTGGCGCGCCGGCCCGATGGCGACGTGCTGACCTTCACCAGGGACAGCATGGCCGGGCCGCCGCAGGTCTATGTGATGCGGCCGGGCTCCGCGCCGGTTCAACTGACCCATGAGGGCGAGGACCAGCTCCAGGGGGTAGAGATGAGCCCCTATGAGAGCTTCACCTTCGCCGGATGGAACCGGGAGACCGTGCACGGCTGGATCGTCAAGCCGCACGGCTACAGGCCGGGCCAGAAGTTCCCCACCGTCTTCCTGATCCACGGCGGGCCGCAGGGGTCGTGGGAGGATTCATGGTCCAATCGCTGGAACCCGCAGGTGTGGGCCGGCTGGGGCTATGGGGTGGTGATGGTGGATTTCCACGGCTCCACCGGCTACGGTCAGGGCTTCACCGACGCCATCTCGGGCCACTGGGGCGACCGCCCGCTGGAGGACCTGCAGAAGGGCTGGGCCGCAGCCCAGGCCAAGGCGCCGTGGATCGACGCCGCCAAGGCCTGTGCGGCGGGGGCCAGCTATGGCGGCTTCATGACCTACTGGATCGCCGGGGTCTGGAACCAGCCGTGGAAGTGCCTGATCGACCACGACGGCGTGTTCGACAGCCGCATGATGGCCTATTCCACCGAGGAACTGTGGTTCGACGAGTGGGAGCACGGCGGAGCCCCCTATTGGCAGAACCCCCAGACCTATGAGCGCTTCAACCCGGTGAACCACGTGGCGGCCTGGACCAGGCCGATGCTGGTGATCCACTCGGAGAAGGACTTCCGCATCCCGGTCACGCAGGGCATCGCCGCCTTCACCGCCCTGCAGCGCAAGGGGGTGGAGAGCGAGATGCTGACCTTCCCGGACGAGAACCACTGGGTGCTGAAGCCGCAGAACTCGCTGCAGTGGCACGACACCGTAGAGGCCTGGCTGAAGCGCTGGATCGGCTGACCAACCCTCTCCGCGTCGCCTGTGGGCGGGCGATGGCGTTGGATAAATCGCCCTCGCGTGTCCAGCTTCTGTCCAACGCTGTCCCGTCCTGCACCCCATAATATGGAGTGCAGACGGTGCAGGGCGGGAACGGGCGTCGCCGAAGCGATGGGAAAACCTGGACGAGTCCCGCTGATCGAGACTGTCTAGGAGTCCAACAAAAGCGAGGATAACTGGGCACCGCGACGCGACTGCGAAATGTCAAAGACCGGCAGGCGCAGACGCCGTCACCCTCAGTATCGCATAGCCGGGGCGGGTGGGGATAAGCGGCTGCCTTTAGCCTCCATAGTTGGCATCTCGGCGCCTCAGGTCGGCTGTCAGAATCCTTGGTTTTGAGTTTTCAGTCCCCGGGTTGAGCGCGTTACCACAAATTGGTACAACGCCTGACGGAGGTCGCCATGTCGCATAATACGTCGGTCTCGCTTGGGAACCATTCCAGGAACTTAGCGCCCAATTCATCGAGGATGGCCGCTACGGCTCTGTGAGCGAGGTGGTGCGCGCCGGCCTGCGGCTGCTCGAGGAGCACGAGCAAAAGGTTCTCGCCCTGCGTCAGGCCCTCGACGAGGGATTGAACTCCGGTGCGCCCCTACCCTTCGATCCCGAGGCTTTCTCCCGGCGTATGAAAATCAAGCATGGCGCAGCCTGTTAGCGCCTATCGCCTGTTTCCCGGCGCGGAGTCAGACCTCGAAAGTCTCTACGACTACACGGTTGAGACGTGGTCGAACCGCCAAGCGGATTATTATCAGACGCAGCTGGTTAAGGCCTTCGAGGGTCTGGTCTCAGGATCGCGCATCGGCCGCGACGCCGGGGTCGGCAACGGCATCCTGAAGTTGAATGTCCGATCCCAAGTGGTTTTTGATCAAATCAATGAAGGCAGCATCAATATTGTCCGCGTGCTGCACCAGGCCATGGATGTGATGACGCGCTTCGAGCCGTAGCGTCTAAATCGCCACGATCTCGCCCGGCTGGCCCTCTGCCAGGGCGAAGGTGACGGGCAGGGGGTCGCGGGTGCGCTCGGCGCGGTTCAGCGCCTTCCACGCCCGCGCGGCGCCCACCTTGGCGATGGCGCGGGGGTCGTAGCCGCCCTGGACCCGAGGCCGGGCGCCGAAGGTCTTGCGCAGCATCCCGTTGGCGTAGAGCACGTTGGCGCGCATCAGGGCGGCGGGGGTCATGAATTCGATCGAGAGCGACACGTTCATCATGTCGCCGTTCTCGATCCGGTGCGGGGCGTTCTGGGGCCAGGTGACCATGGCGCCGGGCTCGAGCACCACCTTGTCCGCGCCCGCGTCCCAGGCGGGATCGTAGGCGAACTGTTCGGCGGTCTCCTTCAGCACGATCCGCTCCAACTGGGTGTCGTCCACATAGGGCGCCGCCGGCGGATAGAGCCACACCGTCTTGGTCCCGCGCAGTTGCCACAGCATCACCAGCGGCACGTCGAGATGGTAGAACACCTGCACCTTTGGCGAAGAGATCAGCAGGCCGACGTCGCGGCGCAGGGTCCTGGCGCCGGTGGATTGCTCGACGTCCTGGAACACCTCGTCGCACAGGGCGGCATAGGACGGGTCATGGGCGTTGACGGCGCGCAGATTCAGCCAGATGCGCCCCTGCTTCACCGCCGCGATCAGATCGGCGCCGGACAGGCCCTCGGCCACGCCACGCCGCCAGGTGCGCCACGCCACCGGGTCCTCGCCCATGGTGAAGACGCCGAGCCGCTCGCGCGGATAGCGGTCGAGGATCGTGGCCAGCCCTTCGTCCGAGAACTGCGGCCGCTCATGAAGCGTGTGCTGGAAGCTCAGATTGGCGTGGCCGAAGCTCTGCGCCTGTCGCGGGGTCCAGCGGGTAATGACGCTCATGCGCCTCTCCTGAGGTGGGGGCTTGGGGCTCGGACGCCTTGGCGCCTGGCGCGCCCTGGCCGTAGAAGCCGATCTTGAACGGTGAGAACCAGGCGATCTTGCCGGCCCCCTGGGCGATGCGACCGAGGGTGAAGGCGAGGTCGGGCGAACGGGCGGCCCAATCGATCGCGGCGCGGCCGCCATAGAGCAGGATCTGGATCGCGCCCACCGTCATCCAAAGCGGGATGATCGCCCGCGCCGCGCCGCCCTTGGCCGCGGCGGCGGAGCAGGGCCCCTGACCAAAGGCGAAGGCGCGCCGAAAGGTATAGCCGAGGCTGACCCGGCCGGGCTCGGGGCATTCCCACACCCAGGCCTCCGGCGCCCAGGCGAACCGGGCGCCGAGCCGCTTCATGGCGGCGAACAACAGGTCGTCCTCCCCGCCCGAGGCGTTGCGTTCGACGGCGAAGGGCGCGGTGGGGTGGGGCAGCGCGTCCTTGCGCACCAGGCTGTTGCCGCAGCCGGGGCCTTCCAGGATGGTGCAGGCCTCCTCGGGTCCGAGGCGCGAGAAGAACATGGCGAAGTAGTCGGCGTGGCGGACCGCCGGGTCGGGCAGCTTTGCCCGCACCGGACCGAATACGGCGTCGGCGTCGAACAGGCGCTGCACCTCGAACAGGCCGCGCAGCCAGCCCGGGCTGGCGATCTCGTCGTCGTCGAGAAAGGCGATGAAGGCGCCGCGTGTCGCCGCCACCCCCGCGTTGCGGGCATTGGCCACGCCCGGCGTCGGCGCATGGACGTAGCGCACCGGAAAGGGCGCACCCCTGGCCAGCGCCGTCACCGGCTTGCGGGCCGAGCCCGCCGGGTCGTTATCCACCACCACCAGTTCCGCGCTGAGCCCCTCCAGGTCCTGGGTGAGGGCCGAGGCCATGGCCAGCGCGAGCGGTCCGGGCCGCCGCACGGTGGGGACGACGATGGAGACCAGGGGGGATGGGGCGGGGGATTGGGGCATGGTCAGCCCTCCACAGGGAGTTGGGGCCGTGCGGCGTCGCGTTTCGCGCGCGCCGTCACCGCCTGGGCCAGCCCCCTCAGGCGGCCTTCCAGGGTCAGTTCGACCGAGGCGATCTGGTCCAGCCGGCGGCGCACGCGGGAGACGCCGCCCACGCCCAGCACCGTCTCCGCCAGCCGCCACGCATCGGCCTCCAGCCCCGGCGCGGTACGGATCGACCCTTCCCCGATGGGTAGGGTCCGCGAGGCGTAGGGGGTCTTGTAGTGGTCGTGCCCGGCGGCCAGGTCGTACCAGCGCAGACCGAGCGAGGGCATGGCCTCGATCGTTCGCCACAGGAACACCTGACCCGGCGAATAGGCGGCCAGGGCCTCATCCTGTGACGCGATCCAGGGGTGATAGCGCTCGCCCTCGCGCACGCCGAAATGCATCACCGCGGGGCGCCCGGCCACCTGCAGGGTAATCATCATGCCGCGCAGCCGCCCCTCGCGCGCGTCGAACAGGCTGCCCATCAGGCCGCGCACCCAGGCGGGCGCGAACACGTCGGTCAGGCCGGTGCGCAGGAACTGGGCCTGCTTCCAGGCGAGCATGGTGTCGAAGGCGGCGCGGTCGCGGTCGGGGGCGATCAGCGCCACCGGCCCCACCTCGCGCTCCAGCTTGTGGTCCAGCCGCCGCACGTTCTTGAACCGCTTGGGGCTGCCGGCGCGCAGCCGCTCCAGGTGGTCGGCGCCCGCCGTGTCGCCCCCGTCCAGGGCGATGGCGTAGGCTTCGCCGGACGCCATCGCCGTGTCGCCAAACGCGCCGTGGGGATCGAGCAGGGCGGAAAAGCGGTATTCGCGCAGACCCGCCAGCCGCAGCGCCGCCCGGCCGTCCAGTCCCGCTTCGGCGATCAGCGCGTGATAGTCCGAAAATGGGGCGCCGATCGGCCGGGCCAGGCCGTGGGGGCGCCGGTGATGGGGCAGGAAACCGATGGCGCGGCCGTCGCGGCGGATCACCGCCACGGCGGCGTCGGCCCGCACGCGGCCGACCATCTCGGCGAAATCGTAACCCAGCAGGGGACTCTGGAACACCGCGGCGCTGTCGCGCAGGGCCGTCCACGCCGCGCGATCCCGCGCGGTCAGGTCTGATGGACGGACGGTCTCGGCGCTCAGCATCGTCGTCCCTCCTCAGGACAGGCGATGCGCCCCTGCACGACGCGTACCAAACCGCAGGTGGCGGTCTGAGGGATTGTGCCGTTAAGGTTGAGTTTCTGTTAAGAAGGATGGAGGCCCACGCCTGGAGTCGAACCAGGGTGACCGGATTTGCAGTCCGGCGCGTCGCCGCTCCGCCACGGGGCCATCGGCGCACCCTAAACGGAAGCGGTTTAGGCGCGGTGTCCAAGGATGGTGAACCCGCCCTTGCGTACCGCCGCGTCACGCTTGCGGGCGGGCCGTCTCCTCGCGCAGAGTGGCGCCAACCAAAAGACCGAGACGCCGGAGGAAGCCGCCATGACCATCCACGCCAAGATCGTCACGCCCGAAACGGTCGGCCTGTCGTCCGAGCGGCTGCGCCGGATCGATGATTTCATCCAGACCCGCTATATCCAGCCCGGCCGCCTGCCCTGCGCGGCGGTGCTGGTGGCGCGGCGGGGGCAGATCGCCCACCACGGTGTCCTCGGCCGGGCGGATGTGGAGCGGGACAGGCCGGCGCGGGAGGACACCCTCTATCGCATCTATTCCATGACCAAGCCGCTCACCTCGGTCCTGCTGATGATGCTGGTGGAGGAGGGCAAGATCGCGCTCGACGATCCGGTGCACCGCTACGTCCCCGAATGGCGCAACCTCGGCGTCTATGACGGCGGCTTCGACCAGACGATACGCGCGCGGCCACCGGCCCGCCCGATGCAGGTGGTGGACCTCTTGCGCCACACCTCGGGCCTGACCTATGGCTTCCAGGAGCGCACCAATGTAGACGCCGCCTATCGCAAGCAGGGCATCGGCACGTTCGGCCTCAAGCCCTCGACGCTGGAGGAGACCGTCCGGCAACTCGCCGCCATCCCGCTGGAGTTCTCGCCGGGCGAGCGGTGGAACTACTCCGTCTCCACCGACATCCTCGGCTATCTGGTCCAGGTGATCGAGGGAAAGCCATTTGAAATGGTGATGAAGGAGCGCCTGCTCGACCCGCTGCACATGTACGACACCGACTTCCACGTGCCGGAGACCAAGGTCGACCGCTTCGCCGCCTGCTATCAATACACCCCCGGCCAGACGCCCGTGCTGCAGGACGACCCGACCCGCAGCGCCTATCTGCGGCCGCCCCTGTTCGTCTCCGGCGGCGGGGGCCTCGTCTCGACCACCGCCGACTACCTGAAGTTCTGCACCATGCTGCTGAATGGCGGACAGGCGGACGGCGTGCAGTTCATCAGCCCCAAGACCCTGGCCCTGATGACGTCAAACCATCTGCCGGGCGGCAAGGATCTGACCGAAATGTCGGTGTCGCTGTTCAGCGAGGCCAACAATGCCGGTGTCGGGTTCGGCCTCGGCTTCGCCGTGCTGACCGATCCGGCCAAGGGACTGTCCAATTCCACCAGGGGCGAATACTTCTGGGGCGGCGCGGCCTCCACCGCCTTCTGGATCGACCCGAAGGAAGAGCTGGCGGTGATCTTCATGACCCAGCTTTTGCCCTCGTCCGCCTATCCGATCCGGCGCGAACTGCGGACCCTGGTCTATGCCGCCGTCACCGAGAGCTTCGCGTGACCGGGGCGGTGGGCCGAAGTAACTTCGACATGAACAGCGGATGAACGAGGCAGCTTGGCTGTATTCACGGCTGTGTGATCGTGGTGAAGCGACATTAAGCTCAACAACCTATTCAGTCTGCAGCGCGGCGTGAAGCCGCATCCGCCACCAAACCGATGCAAAACGGGACAAACCGAAGTACCCTGCAAATCTAGTTCCAATGTGGACGTGTATCGGGGGCGATCATGATGGTTTGTGGTGTTGCGGGCCGCGCCCGCCTGGTGCTGTGCGCGAGCGCGGCTATGGTCCTGTTCGCCGCGGCGGGGGCGGCCGGCGCCCAGGCCTATTATCCGGGCGACTATCCGCCGCCGCCGTCCCCCGGCGCCGGCTATCCCGCCCCCCCGGGTTACGCGCCCGACCCCTATGCCCTCAGCCCCTACGCCCGGGGTCCCTACAGCCGGCCGCCACGCTACGCCCAGGACCGCTACAGCGACCCGCGGTACGACGACGCCAGCTACGACTCCTATCAGGACCCCCGCGCCGAACCCCCGCGCGATCCCCGCTACGACGACCCCCGCCCCATGAGCCCGCAGCAGGCGCGCGCCTATCGCCGCTGGGCCGACCGCTATTATGGCGAGGGCTACGCCGCAAACTATCCCCGGTCGGGCTATGCGCCGCCCCTGCCGCCCGAGCGGCCCGCGCCCTATCCGGAGGCGCGCGCCGAGACGCCCCCTCCGCCGCCGGCTCCCGTCGCTGCGCCACCCGCCGCCCCGCCGCCGGCCCCGGCCCCGGCCGCGCCTGACGCCGGCGCCCCGCCCGAGCCCGCCAGGGTCGAGGCTCATGCCGAGGGCGCCGCGCCCATGGCCCACCTGCCGCACAAGCTGGTCGAGGCGGCCAAGGCTTATGCCGACTACATGCACAAGACCGCCGCCATCTCCGCCGCCTTCAAGTCCGGCGCGACGGTGGCCGAAGCGGTGAAGACCGGCGCCGCCTTCGAGCCGCACCAGTTCCAGGAGGGCGCCATCGCCTATGCCGCGCTCACCGCCCTGCAGGAGCCGGAGTTCGTGCGGGGCGTGCGTATGCTGATGGTCGAGGGCGACCAGGGCCAGTTGTTCGCCGAGCAACTGGCAGTGCAGCCGCAGGCGGCGCTGAATATCCGCGGCGCCGATCTGGCCTCCGCCCGGGCCGCCGCCGCGCTTCACCACCATGGCCAGCATCTGGTCAGCGTCGGCGCCCAGGTGAAGCAGGCCGCCTATGACGTGCAGCGGGCCGACTGGTCCAAGGCCCAGGTGGCCGATCCCGAGGGCCGCCTCGCCTTCGCCAAGACGCTGTCGGCCAAGCGCGCCGAGTTCAAGGACGATCCCGAGCCGGAGCTGACCCGGGCCGTGCTGGCCGAGACCGCCGACGACGGCATGGCCGCCCCCTCGCCCATCGTCACCCGCGGCCTGGCCATCGCGGCGCTGGCGGTGCTCGGCCAGTTGCGCGGCGAGGACGACCCGCACCTGTTCACGCTGATGAACGAGCCGAAGTCGGCCGAGTGCCTGAAGATGGCCAAGCTCAACCTGTTCCAGTGCCTGTCGGTGGCGCGCCCGCACTACGAGGACATCTTCTGCCTCGGCGAGCACGCGATGATGGAGACCGGCCAGTGCGTGGTGAAGGCGGCGGGCTACACCCCCGTGCCGGTGACCATGGCGCGGGCGGGCGCCGGCATGACGGGGCGGAGGTAGCGCCGCGGCGTCGTCCTTCGACAGGCTCAGGATGAAGCCGACTTCACCGAGACGAAAGCAAAACCCGGACGGAAGTAGAACGCCTCATCCTGAGCTTGTCGAAGGACGGGGCGTTCGGTCCCTCAGATCGTCGTCCCGCCGTCCACCACGAGGGTCTGGCCCGTGGTCCAGGCGCCGGCGCGGGAGGAGAGGTAGATCACCGCGCCGGCCAGGTCGTCGGGCTCGCCGAGGCGGCGCAGCGGGGTCCCTTGCGAGGCGCGCGCTTCTCCCTCCGGCGTGTCCCACAGCGCCCTGGCGAAGTCGGTCTTGACCAGGCCGGGCGCCACGCAGTTCACCCGGATGTTATGCGGGCCGTACTCGTGGGCGAGATTGCGGGCCAGCTGCATGTCCGCCGCCTTGGAGATGCAGTAGGCGCCGATCACGGTGGAGCCGCGCAGGCCGCCGATGGAGGAGACGATGGTGATCGCCCCGTCCTTCCGCTCCATCATCTCCGGGGCCACCATCTGGATCAGCCAGTGGTTGGAGACGATGTTGTTGTCGAGGATCTTGCGGAAAGCATCGTCGGTGATGTCCGCCTGCGGACCGTAATAGGGGTTGGACGCGGCGTTACAGACCAGGATGTCCACCTTGCCGAAGGCCTTGCGCGTCTCGTCCACCAGCCGCTGCAGGTCCGCCTTGGAGGAGATGTTGGCGGGAACGGCGATGGCGTGGCCGGGGCGCCGGGCGTTGATGGCGGCCGCCACGTCCTCGCAGGGGCCGGGCTTGCGCGAGGAGACCACCACGTGCGCGCCCTGCTCGGCCATCCGCTCGACGATGGCCTTGCCGATGCCGCGGCTCGATCCGGTGACGATGGCCACCTTGCCGGTGAGGTCGAACAGGGACATGGGCGCTCCTTTAGGATTTGGCGCGAACCAAACCGATTATCCGAATTGTGTAAAGGCCGCGCCGGCCCTACCGTCCGGCCAACCCGCCCAAGAGCGCCGCCGAACCCAGAGCCCCTCATGCAGTCCCGTGAAATCCGCCTGAAATCCCGCCCCGTCGGTATGCCCAAAGCCTCCGACTTCGAGACGGCGAGTGTCGATGTAGGCACGCCCGGCGCGGGCGAGGTGCAGGTCAGGAACCTGTTCATGTCGGTGGACCCCTATATGCGCGGGCGCATGACCGACCGGCCGAGCTATGTGCCCCCGTTCGAGCTCGGCAAGGCGATGCAGGGCGGTGCGGTTGGCGAGGTGAGCGCCTCCAACGATCCGAACTTCAAGCCGGGCGAGCTGGTCTCCTCCATGTTCGGCTGGCGCGAGGCATTCAACGCCGCCCCGGCGGCGGCCATGCTGCAAAAGATCGAGACCCACGGCCTGCCGCCGCAGGCCTTCCTCGGCGTCGCCGGGATGCCGGGCCTGACCGCCTATGTGGGCCTGCTCAAGATCGCCCTGATGAAGGAGGGCGAGACGGTGTTCGTCTCTGCCGCCGCCGGCGCGGTCGGCCAGATCGTCTGCCAGATCGCCAAGATCAAGGGCGGGACGGTGATCGGCTCCGCCGGCGGGCCGGAGAAGTGCGCATACCTGAAGTCCATCGGCGTCGACCACGTGATCGACTACAAGGCGACCAAGAACCTCACCGCCGCCCTCGCGGAGGCCGCGCCCGGCGGCATCGATGTCTATTTCGACAATGTGGGCGGCGACCATCTGGAGGCGGCGCTGAACGCGGCCCGGCCGGGCGCCCGTTTCGCCCTCTGCGGCGCCATCTCCATGTATAACGACACAACCCCGCCGCCCGGCCCGTCGAACCTGATGCTGGCGGTGGGCAAGCAGCTTCGGCTGGAAGGGTTCATCGTCTCCTTCCACTTCGACATGATGCCCGCCTTCGTAACGGACGTGGCGGCGTGGGTGCAGGCGGGCAAGCTGACCTGGCGCGAGACCATCGACGACGGCATCGAGGCCGCGCCCGGCGCCTTCATCAAGCTGTTCACCGGCGAGAACATGGGCAAGATGCTGGTCAGGCTGGGCTGATCCCCTCTCCCTCATCGAGGGGAAGGGCGGCGACGGCGGCGCCCTCTCCGCGGTTCTGGGTCGTCGTGACGCCTTGGTATTTTCCAGGGCGTTGTGTCCCTTGGCCGTCTTGCCCGGACGTGTTCCGGGGCGTCCATGGCCCTGGCCCCTGGGACGGATCGGGGAGACGAAATCAGGCGCGGACGCGTCGAAGCCTTCAATCATCCCCACAGCCTAGTGTGGCGCTTCAGAAATTCGCCGACAGAGGATGGCGGTCGCGGTGCGAATTTCTGAATCTCAAGCCACACTCCGAGATGCGGCGTATGCGTCTATTTGAAAAACAATAGAAAGTTGGCGCACCCGACAGGATTCGAACCTGTGACCTACGGCTTCGGAGGCCGTCACTCTATCCAGCTGAGCTACGGGTGCCTGCACAGAGGCCGCGTTCCTTAGCCGAAGCGGCCCGCCCGCGCAATGAACCCGGCGCCCGCCCAAGGCGGAACTTGACCGGCGCCGAGGGGCAGGCGACCCTGCGCGCGTATTGGGGGGTGAAACCGTGGGCGTTCCGTTTTGTAGGCGTTGCGGGCCTATCGCCGCGGTGACGATGGCCGGGTTGAGCTTGGGTCTTGCCGGCCAGGCGCTGGCGGCGGAGAGCGGTTGCAAGCTCGGAAAGATCGCGGAGCTCGACGTCCGGTTCGATAACAACCGTCCCCTGGTCGAGGCGGAGATCAACGGCCAGAAGGTGATCTTCCTGCTCGATACCGGTGCGGAGATCAGCACCCTGTCCGGCGCGGCCGCGGAGCGCCTCGGGCTTCGCGCCGTCCCCACCGGGGGCGAGATGATGGGCGTGGGCGGCAGGCGGCGCCTCAACATGATCACGCTGCAGAGCCTCAAGCTGGCGGACTCCAACATCGGCGAATTCCGCATTGGTGTCATCAGTGGCGATGACTTCGGCGATCCGCGGGTCGTCGGCCTGCTGGGCCGGGACCTGTTCGGCCAGACCGAGGTCGAATTCGATCTGGGCGAGGGCAAGGTGCGCCTGTTCCATGCCGAGAACTGCCCGCAGGGCCAGTCCCTGGCCTACTGGACCCAGACACCGGAAGTGGCGGTGATGGACCGGCCGGCCAGGACCAATCTCACCGACCCGTTCAAGGTGAACCTCACGCTCAACAACAGCCGTGTGGAGGCGATCCTCGATTCGGGCGCCGGCGTCTCGACGATCACCGCCGGCGCGGCCGGGGCGGCCGGGGCGCGGGCCATGCCCAATCCCGATGAGGGCAAGGCCGTGGTGGCGGGCATCGGCAGCGCCGCTGTCGAGACCCGCATCGTGCGCTTCGATCAGATGATCCTTGGCGACGAAACCATCCGCGGGGTGAAGCTTCGGGTCGGCGACCTGTTCTCCGCCAACGCCGAGACCAGCCTTGGCAGCCGCATCGCCGTGGTTCCGGACGGCCTGCCGCAAATGCTGATCGGGGCGGACTTCCTTCGCTCCCACCGCGTGCTGATCTCATCGAGCCAGGCGCGCCTCTATTTCACCTATTCCGGCGGCCCGGTGTTCCAGACCGTTGGCGCGGCGGTGAGGGCGGAAGCGCCGGCCGACGCCAAGGCGGATCCTGTCAATCCTTAGCTGTCGCGGGTCGGGTCCCGGGCGTTGGGGTCGCCATAGGTGAGGGCGAGGAACACGTCCTCCAGATCGGGGTCCTCGGTGGCGAGGTCCTTGATCTGCACGCCCGCGGCCCGCACCGCGGCCAGCACGCCCTCCACGCTCGCCGCCTCGGTCTTGTAGGTGACCACCAGCTGGCCCTTGCGCAGCCTGGCGTCGAAGCCGGCGATGACCGGCAGGTGCTGCAGCGGCTCGGGCGGGGTGATCACCACCGCGCGGGTGTCGAGGCGACGGAGCAGGGTCGACGTGGGCTCGCACGCCACCACCTGGCCGTGGTTGACGATGGCGATGGTGTCGCAGAGCTCCTGCGCCTCCTCGAGATAGTGGGTGGTGAGCACGATGGTGACGCCCTCCGCGTGCAGTTCCTGCACATAGGCCCAAAGCTGGCGGCGCAGCTCCACATCCACCCCCGCGGTGGGCTCGTCCAGGATCAGCACTGGCGGCTGGTGCACCATGGCCTTGGCCACCATCAGCCTGCGTTTCATCCCGCCTGAGAGCTGGCGCACATAGGCGTCGGCCTTGTCGCTAAGGCCCATGGCGGCCAGCACGCGGTCTGTCTGCCGCTCCTTCCTGGGCACGCCGTAGAGGCCGGCCTGCACCTCCAGGCTCTCGCGCGGGGTGAAGAAGACGTCGGCGGCCAGTTCCTGGGGCACGACGCCGATGGCGGCGCGCGCGGCCCTGGGGTGTTCGTCGATATTGACGCCCCAGATCGACGCCTCGCCCGCGGTCTTGCGGCAGAGCCCCGCCAGGATGTTGATGAAGGTGGACTTGCCGGCGCCGTTCGGACCCAGCAGGCCGAACATGGAGCCGCGCGGAATGGCTAGGTCGATGCCCTTCAGCGCCGTCTTCTCCGGCATGGTCTTGGTGGCGGGATAGGTCTTGACGAGGCCGCGCGCCTCGATGGCGTAGTCGGGAAGGCTCATGCCGGGATCGATGCCCCTTCGGCGCCGCGGGCTGGGGAGGGCCGGCGCGGCCCAAGGTGCGGGGATGGGCGCGAATTGACGCTCCCCGGTGGGCCGCATAGGTATGTCTCGCCGCCCGCCCGCTCAAGCGTCCGCCGAGGTTCTTTCGATGTCCGCCAACTCGTTCAAGCCCGGTGTAGTGGAACAGGGCAGCGCCGGCGCCCAGCCGCCGGAGGTGGTGACGGTGAGCGAGCATCGGGTGGTGTGCGATGGCCTGGGCGGCGCGCTCGGCCATCCGCGGGTCTATCTGGAAATGGGCGCCAAGGGGTTTGTGGAGTGCGGCTATTGCGACCGGCGCTTCGTGCTGTCCCACCACGCCCACCCAGAGGACGAGCGGCTCGACCCTGCCGATTACGAGGGCGCGGGCGGGCGCTGAACATGGTTGTCATCCCGGAAAGGTCGAAGCGCTTATCCGGGACCTCGAAGGATAGTGGGTACAACCTGTCGGGGTCCCGGCTCTGCGTTGCGCTGCGGCCGGGATGACAGTCGAAAAGCGAGCGCTCCGCATTGAGCTCGCCGCCCGCCGCGCTGTCCTGCACGCCGCCCAGCCGCTGGCGGGGCTGCTCCTCTGCGCCCAACTGCCGCGTATCGAGGGCCAGCCCGGCGTCGTCTCCGCCTATTGGCCGTTCCGCAGCGAGATCGATCCGCGCCCCCTGATGGCTCGCTTCGCCCGCGCCGGTTGGCGGCTGGCGCTGCCGGTCACGCCGACCAAGGTCGACCGCCCGCTGAGCTTTCATCTGTGGACCCCGGGGGCGGAGACCAGCGCCCATCCCTTCGGCATGACCGAGCCGCATCCGGATGCGGAGGCGGCGCGGCCCGACGTGATGCTGGTTCCGCTGCTGGCCTTCGACCGGCGCGGCCACCGGCTGGGCTATGGCGCGGGCCATTATGACCGCACGCTGCGCGCGCTGCGCGCCACCGGACCCGTCCGGACCGTCGGCCTCGCCTTCGCCGGACAGGAAGCCGATCCCCTGCCCACCCACGCGGGCGACGAGGCGCTGGACGCCATTCTGACCGAGCGCGGCCTGATCGAGTTTGCTAAACACCGCCGATGAGACTTCCGGCATGAGACTGGCCTTCTTCGGCGACATCGTCGGCCGCTCCGGCCGCGACGCTTTCGTCACCCACCTGCCGCCACTGCGCCGACGCCTGAAGCTCGACTTCGTGGCGGTGGATGCTGAGAACGTGGCGGGGGGCTTCGGCATCACCGAGTCCATCGCCAAGGAGCTGTTCGAGGCCGGGGCGGACTGCGTCACCCTCGGCAACCACGCCTGGGACCAGCGCGAGGCGCTGACCTATATCGAGCGAGAGGCGCGGCTGCTGCGCCCGCTCAACTACCCGCGCCTGTCGCACGCGCCGGGCAAGGGGGCCTGGCTCTATGACACGCCGGGCGGGCGGGTGCTGATGATCGTGATCCACGGCCGGGTGCACATGGATGCGCTGGACGACCCCTTCTCGGCGGTGGATCAGGCGCTGGAGGACTGCCCGCTGGGCGTCGGCGCCGACGCCATCGTCGTCGAGGCGCATTGCGAGGCCACCTCCGAGAAGATGGCCATGGGGCATTTCTGCGACGGGCGGGCCAGCCTGGTGGTGGGCGCCCATACCCACATCCCCACCGCCGACGCCCAGGTGCTGCCGGGCGGCACCGCCTATCAGACGGACGCGGGGGCCTGCGCCGACTATGACAGCGTCATCGGCATGACCAAGGAGGAGAGCGTGCGCCGCTTCGCCACCCGAATGCCGGGCGAGCGCCACAAGCCGGCGTCCGGCCCCGCCACGGTGTGCGGCGTATTCGTGGAGACCGACCCGAAGACCGGCCTCGCGCTCCGCGTCGACCCCATCCGAGTCGGCGGCCGCCTGAAACCGACCATGCCGGAGGTTTAGGGCTCGGCGGCGCCCCTTACATCCCCTTGCGGAGCGGGATCAGGTCGGGGAAGTCGGCGTCGCGCTTCTGCTGTTTGGCGGTGAAGGCCTCCTGCATGTGCGTCGGAGCGAACATGCCGACGTTCCAGAGCGCGATATAGTCCAGCCCGTCCTTGATGGTGTGGTCGCGGGCATAGTTGATCATCACCTTGGTGCCCGCAATCGCCAGCGGCGCCTTGGCGGCGATCTCCCTCGCCGTGTCCATGACATAGGCCAGCATGGCCTCGTGCGTGTCGAACACCGCGTTGACCAGGCCGATGTCACGCGCCCGCTCGGCGGTCAGCCGGCGGCCGGTATAGGCCAGCTCGCGCACCTGACCCTCGGGGATCAGCTTGCACAGGCGCGGAAAGGTGCCCACGTCGGCGGTCATGCCGATATTGATCTCCTGGATGCAGAAAAAGGCGTCCCTGGTGGCGTAGCGGATGTCGCAGGCGGAGGTCATGTCCACCGCCCCGCCGATGCAGCCGCCCTGGATCGCCGCCAGCACCGGCATCCGCGCCTCGTCCAGGCACGAGAAGGCGTCCTGCAGCGTTTTCACGTGATAGCGGAAGCTCTCGCCCGCCGTCTGCCGGTCGGTGGTCGGCTCGCCCACGGTCGTCCCGCCGGAGGCGAAGACGCCGAGGTCCATCCCGGCGGAGAAGTGCTTGCCGGTGGAGGAGATGACGATGCAGCGCGCCCGGGCGTTGTCGTTGATGTCCCGCACGATGGCCGGCAGCTCGTTCCAGAAGCCGCGGATCATCGAGTTCATCGCCTCCGGTCGCTTCAGCCGGATGTGGGCCACATGATCGGCGATCTCCACGTCGAAGCATTCGTAGGTAGCGGCGGCGGTTTGCGCATTCATGGCGGCTCTCCCTGACGACGAACGATACTCCGCTGACGTTGGCGTAGGGAAGAGCTAGGCCCGCGGGTGGGCGCGGTCGTAGATGGCCATGAGACCGGCAGCGTCCACGGCGGTGTATTTCTGGGTGGTGGAGAGGGAGGCGTGGCCGAGCAGCTCCTGGATCACCCTAAGGTCCGCCCCGGCGCCGAGCAGATGGGTGGCGAAGGCATGGCGCAGGGCGTGCGGCGTGGCGGTCTCCGGCAGACCGAGCCGGCCGCGCAGGATCGCCATGGTCGCCTGCACATGACGCGCGCCGAGCGCCCCGCCGCGCACCGCGCGGAACAGGGCGAGGTCGGGGTCCAGGGGAAAGGGGGCCAGGACGCGATAGGCCTCCACCGCCTCGGCCACCTGCGGCAGCACCGGCACGATGCGGGTCTTGCCGCCCTTGCCGGTGATGCGCAGGGTGTCGCCGAGCGGCGCGTCCGCCCCCCTCAGCGACAGGGCCTCGGAGATGCGCAGGCCGCCGCCATAGAGCAAGGAGAGCACCGCCGCGTCGCGGGCGTGCTCCCAAGGCTCCCGGTCCTGTTCGCCGGTCTCCAGGATCAGGCCGCGCGCTTGGTCGATGTTCACCGGGCGGGGGGCGGAGGGCTTGACCTTCGGCCCGCGCACCAGGGCCAGCGCGGGATTGGCGATGCCGTGGCGGCGGTCCAGCCAGCGATGGAAGGACCGCACCGCCGACAGGTTCTGGCTGAGCGAACGGGGGGCCAGCGCGCCGCCCGCCTCGCAGCGCCGCCAGGCCAGGAAGGCGCGTACCTCCGCCTGCGTCACCCCCGCCAGGGCGCCCGCCGTCGGCGCGCCGCCGCGGTGGCGCGCGAGGAAGCCGAGGTATTGGGCGCAGCCGTGGCGGTAGCTCTCCAGCGTGCGCGGCGAGGCGCGCCGCTCCCCGGCCAGATAGGCGATGAACTGTTCGAGCGCGGCGGCGGCGGGGCGCTCGCTCAGTCCAGCGGCGGCCATCGCTCGGCCGTGCGTTCGACCACCCGGGCCAGGAAGGCGACCAGCTCGGCGCCCATGTCGCGGGTGAAGCCGCCGGGTTCGATGGAGCCGAAGGCCAGCGCCCCCTGCCGCGCCGGCGACCAGAGTGAGAGCCGCACCAGCGCGACGCTATGCACCTCGTCCGCCAGGGGGCCGAACAGGTCGGCGGCGGCGATGGGCGGCCCCATGCGCGAGGACCGCTCGCCGAGGATCATGTCGACGAGGCCCAAGGGCACGGCGCGCCAGCCGGCCGGGGTGTGGCCGGGACCCTCCACCGCGATTGACCCGGCGATCAGGCCGTAGCGCTCCTCGGCCGCCTGCTGCACGCGGCGCGCGAGATCGGCGTTGTTGCGGCTCTCCAGCATTTCGACGATCAGGGCGTGGGTCTGGGCCTGGGCGTGGAAATTGGCCTTGGCCAGGGCCTCGATCTCCTGACGGGCGGTGGCCTCGCGGGCCTTGGCCGCCTCCAGGCGGGCCAGCGCGGCCGGGCCGAACTCCACCACATTGGCGGCCTTGAGCCCGAGGGCGTGCATCAGGTCGAGGTCATCGCGGAGCAGGGCCGGATTGGCGAGCAGCAGCGCCCGGACCTCCGCCCAGCCGAACGGGAATGCTTCGATTTGAAGGTCCGCCGCCTCGCTCACACTCCGCCCCGAAACTAGAGGATGGACTGGCCCGTGCCCTTCCAGTCGCTCAGGAACTGTTCAAGACCCTTGTCGGTTAACGGATGCTTGACGAGGCCCTCGAACACCTGCGGCGGAATGGTCGCGCAATCGGCGCCGGCCAGGGCCGCGGCCGTCACATGCGCCGAGGTGCGGATCGAGGCGGCGAGGATTTCGGTGTCGAAGCCATAGGTGTCGTAGATGGCGCGCATCTCACCGATCAACTCCATACCGTCGGCGCCGTGGTCGTCCAGCCGGCCGACGAAGGGCGAGACATAGGTGGCGCCCGCCTTGGCGGCGAGCAACGCCTGGGTGGCGGAGAAGCACAGCGTCACGTTGGTCATGGTCCCCTGCGCGGCGAAATGAGCACAGGCTTTGAGCCCCTCGAAGGTCAGGGGCAGCTTGATCACCACGTTGGAGGCGATGGCGGCCAGCCGCTCCCCCTCCGAGATCATGGTCGGCGCGTCCGTCGCGGCTACCTCGGCGGAGACCGGCCCGTCGATCAGGTCGCAGATTTCGGCGATGGTGGGGAGGAACTGGCGGCCGGACTTGGCGATGAGCGAGGGGTTGGTGGTCACCCCGTCCACCAGCCCGGTCTCGTTCAGCGCCTCAAGAACGGCGATCTCGGCGGTGTCGATGAAGAGTTGCATGATGAAGCTCCGCTATGCCGTTCCAGTCTGTCATCCCGGAAAGCGCGGCGCGCTTATCCGGGACCCCGAGGGGTCAGCGAGAGCCTCTATCGGGGTCCCGGCTCTCCGCTACGCTACGGCCGGGATGACAACCGTTTTATGATCACACCCGCAGCGGCATCAGCACGTAGCGGACGCCGGGGTCGGTGGGGTCGAGCACCAGGGTGGGCGAGGCGGGGTCGGCGAAGCGCAGTTCCATCATCTCGCCGCCGATCTGGCCGCACACGTCGAGCAGGTAGCGGGCGTTGAAGCCGATCTCGAAGCTGTCGCCGTCATAGTCGATCTCGATCTCCTCGATCGCCTGGCCGGCCTCCATGTTGCGCACGGTAAGCGTCAGCTTGCCGGGTTCGATGGCCAGCTTCACCGAGCGCGACTTCTCCGCCGAAATGGTGGCCACCCGGTCCACCGCGGCGGCGAACAGGGCGTTGTCGATCATCACGACCTTCTGGTTGTCCCTCGGGATCACCCGCAGATAGTCGGGGAAGGAGCCGTCGATCACCTTGGAGGTCAGGGCGGCGCGGCCGAACTCGAAGCGCACCTTGGCGGTGGAGATCTGCAACTCCACGCTTTCCCCCGCGTCGTCGAGCAGGCGGCGGGCCTCGCCGATGGTCTTGCGTGGGACGATCACGCCGGGCAGGCCGAGCGCCCCCTCCGGCGCCGGCATTTCGGCCAGGGCCAGGCGGTGGCCGTCGGTGGCGACGCAGCGCAGCTTGGCCTGGCCCTCGTCCATCACGGTGTGCACGTAGAGGCCGTTCAGGTAATAGCGCGTCTCCTCGGTGGAGATGGCGAAACGGGTCTTGTCGATCAGCCGGATCAAGGCCTCGGTATCGACGCTGACCCGCGCCGACAGGCCGTCGGACGACATCACCGGGAAGTCGCCCGCCGGCAGCACCGGCAGATTGAACTTCGAGCGCCCCGCCGAGACGGCCAGGCGCGGATCGTCGCCCTGGAACTTCAGCTCCACCTCCGCCCCCTCGGGCAGCTTGCGGACGATCTCGTAGAGGGTGTGCGCCGGCGCGGTGATCTGGCCGGAGATGCCGATCTCCGCATTGGTCTCGTCCACGATCTCCATGTCGAGGTCGGTGGCGGAGAAGCTCAGCCCCCCCTTGTCAGCGGAGAGCAGTACGTTGGACAGGATGGGAATGGTGTTGCGCCGCTCCACCACGCTCTGCACGTGGCCGAGGGCCTTGATCAGCGACTGGCGCTCGATGGTGAGCTTCATGAGGTCGTCCGGGCAGGTTCAGGCCGCCCGCGCCGGGCCGCCCTGTTGGACGAAGGACAGTAGCGGATTCTTGCGGGGGGGGAAGGGGACCTCGGCTCTCATTCCCGACGCCCGCCGCCCGCGCGGCAAGGCGCGACCGACGAGGCGGACAGTCAACTTGATTTTCCACCATCAGGGATATATCTTTTGTATATCCCTGATATCGTCCTGACACAACATGACCAAGACCACGCTGTTTCAATCGAACCGATCCCAGGCAGTGCGTCTTCCCAAGGACGTCGCCTTTCCCGAAGGTGTGCGGTCTGTCACCATCCTCAAGGAGGGCAATCGGCGAGTCATCGTGCCGTCCGAAGCCGTTTGGGATAGCTTTTTCGACGAACCCGGGATTGACCTCGGCGAACGCGATCAACCCGAGGCGGAGGAGCGCGAGCCCTTCTGATGCTCCGCTACATGCTGGACACCAGCCTGTGCATACGGGTGCTTCGCGACCGGCCGAGTTTCATGCGCGAACGCTTCAATGACACCGTCCAAGAGTTGTGTATCTCCACCATTGTCCTGACTGAGCTGCTGCGGGGCGCGGCGAAGTCGGCTCGCCCAACGCACCATCGGGCCGCCATCGAGCGTTTCACCAGCCGCCTGGATGTATTGTCGTTCGACGCTGCCGCCGCCGACCATGCCGCCGACATCCGGGTTGATCTGGAGGCCAAGGGGCAGAAGATCGGCGCCTATGACGTGCTCATCGCCGGCCATGCCCGATCGCGCGGCCTGATCGTCGTGTCCAGCAACCTCTCCGAGTTCGGGCGTGTCGAAGGCCTCAGGAGCGAAGACTGGCTGACCGGAGCGTGACCCGCTTGTCTCGGCGCTTATCCTGAGCGACACGGGCCGCCATGGCGCTCTCCGTGGCCGCGGCCTATCAGAACAAGCTTTCGGCGGGGGAGATCGCGCCCGACGCGGCGCAGGCGCAGGCGGTTCAGGCCCTGTCGCGGCTGGAGGGCGAGTTGAACGCCCTGGCCGAGCCCGGCTTCTCGCTGCCCTTCTTCGGTCGCAAGAGGGAGCCGCCCAAGGGGGTCTATCTCTGGGGGCCGGTGGGGCGCGGCAAGTCCATGCTGATGGACCTGTTCTTCGACAGCGCCCCGGTGACACGCAAGCGCCGCGTCCACTTCCACGCCTTCATGGGCGAGATTCATAAGTTGATCGAGCTGTGGAAAAAGGGCGATAGCCCGGCCCGGCGCGACGCCTTCCCCCATAGCAGAACAGGGGGCCTGGGACACGGCGATGATCCCATCGCGGCGAGCGCGGAGCGGATCGCCGGCGAGACCCGCCTGCTCTGCTTCGACGAGTTCCACGTGAGCGATATCGCCGACGCCATGATCCTGGGGCGGCTGTTCGAGGCGTTGTTCGCCCGGAGTGTGACCGTGGTGGCCACCTCCAACCGGGCGCCGGATGACCTCTACAGGGACGGGCTGAACCGCCAGCTTTTCCTGCCCTTCATCGCCCTGCTGAAGGACCGGCTGGAGGTGGTGCGGGTGGCGGGGCCGAAGGACTTCCGGCTGGATCGCCTGCGGGGCGCGCGGGTCTATTTCGCGCCGCCGAGCCCGGCGAACGAGGCCGCCTTCGACGCGCTATGGCGGACGCTGCTGGACGGGGCGGAGGAAACGGGGGCGACGCTGGAGGTCTATGGCCGCAAGCTGCGCCTGCCCCACGCCGCGGGCGGCCACCTGCGCGCTACCTTCGTGTCGCTGTGCGGCCAGGCGCTCGGGGCGCAGGACTATCTGGCGGTGGCGGAGCGCTTCCACACGGTGTTTCTGGAGGATGTGCCGCTGCTCACCCCCGATCATCGCAATGAGGCGGCGCGTTTCGTCGCCTTGATCGACGCCCTGTATGAGGCGAAGGCCAAGCTGGTGGTGTCGGCCGCGGCCGAACCCGACGCGCTGTATCCGTCCGGTGACGGATCGTTCGAGTTCGAGCGCACCGTCTCGCGCCTGCAGGAGATGCGCGCGCAAGCCTGGATCGAGGCTGCGCGGGACTGAGGTCTGGCGATTCGGCGGGCGGGCGGAACGAAGCGGGTCGGCCAAGGGTTTCAACGGCTTGCTATACAGGCTTAACCACCGTGACCACCGCCGATCCGCGTGCCTTTGAACACCGCCCCGCCATGTCGCCCGAGCAGAAGGCGCTGGTTTGGATGGGAGGGCTGTTGCTCACCCTGATCGTGGTCATCGTGCTGATCGTCGCCCTCTTCGACTGGAACATGCTGCGCGGCCCGATCAGCCGCTTCGCCTCCGACGCCACAGGCCGGCGCGTGCGGATCGACGGAGACCTGAAGGTGCACCTGCTGACCTGGACGCCGCAGGTTTCGGTGGGCGGGCTGAAGATCGGCCAGCCAGCCTGGGCGGGCGACGGCGATATGGTGACGGTGGACAGGCTGGTGGTGCAGACGCGGTGGAAATCGCTGATCCAGCGCAAGCCGGCCCTGCCGCTGCTCGAACTGGATCACCCCATCATCGACCTGCGCCGCGACGCCAAGGGCAAGGCCAACTGGGACTTCTCCAACAGGAAGACCTCGGCGACCCCGACCAAGCTGCCGCCGATCGAACACTTCGTGGTCAGTGACGGCCACCTCCACTACGTGGACCAATCCCGCAAGATGGTGATCGACGGGATCATCGATTCCAACGAGCACACGGGCGGAGCGCAGGCCCACGCGTTCAGCCTCACCGGCCACGGCGTGCTGAACGCCAAGCCGTTCGACCTCACCGCCACCGGGGGGGCGCTGATCAATGTGAAGTTGAACCAGCCCTACGCCTTTTCCGGCGCGGTGCGCATGGGCGATACGCGGGCCGAGGCGACGGGGCAGCTGGTGCGCCCCTTTGACCTTTCCGCCTACACCACCCGTCTGCACGTGAAGGGCCGCGACCTGGCCGACCTGTATTACCTCACCGGCCTCGCCTTGCCGAACACGCCGAACTACGACCTCAATGGGACGCTGGCGCACAGCAGCAAAATCTACGACCTCACCGGTATCAACGGCCGCATCGGCTCAAGCGATCTCGCCGGCAAGATCGATGTCTCCACCGCCTCGGGCCGCCCCTTCGTGGACGCCGTCCTGCGCTCGCGCTCGCTGGACTTCAAGGACTTGGCGACCCTGTTCGGCGGTCCGCCGGTGAGCAAGGCGGCCAAGGCGACCGCGACGCCGGTGCAGAAGCAGCAGGCGGCGGTCATGGCGGCCGACCAACGCTTCCTGCCCGACTCCACCCTGGCCACCGACCGCCTGCGCAAGATGGACGCCCGACTGCGCTATACCGCCGATACGGTGAAGGACACCTTCCTGCCGCTCCGCACTGCCAAGCTCGGTCTCAAGCTGGACCACGGGCTGATGACCGTCGATCCGCTCGATTTCAATTTCCCCCAGGGCAGTCTGGATTCGGCCATCACCCTGGACGCCCGGGGCGCGGTTCCGCTGACCACGGTCGATGCCCGCCTCTCCAATGTGGAGCTGAAGAACTTCATCCCGGGGTCCAAGGGCGCGGACGCCCCGCTGGAGGGAGTGATGGTGGCGCGGCTCAAGCTGACCGGGGGGGGGGACAGCGTGCACCGCGCGGCGGCGGCCTCGAACGGCGCGGTGACCGTGGTCATCCCGCACGGCCACATGCGCCAGGCTTTCGCTGAACTGCTAGGCGTCAATGCCGGCAAGGGGCTTGGCCTGCTGCTGTCCAAGAACAACGCCCAGACCGATATCCGCTGCGGCGTGGCCTCGTTCGACGTGATCAACGGCCAGATGCGCGCGCGTCAGATCCTGCTCGACACCGATGTGGTGCGGGTCAGCGGCACAGGCACGGCCAGCCTCGGCGACGAGAGCCTCGACCTCACCTTGAAAGGCGATTCCAAGAAGTTTCGCCTGACCCACGTGTTCCTGCCCATCACCATCGACGGCCATTTCCGTAGTCCCAAGCTCGGCGTGCAGCCGGCGCCGGCCATCACCCAGGGCGGTGTTGCGCTGGCGCTCGGGGTGCTGTTGACGCCGCTGGCGGCGGTGCTGCCGTTCGTCGATCCTGGCTTGGCCAAGAACGCCGACTGCCAGGCGCTGATGGCGGAGGCCAGGGCCACACCCGCGCCGGTGAAGGGCGCGCTGCCGACCACGCCCGCGGCGAAGAAGAAATAGGGTCGAGCTTGCGCAAGGCTGGAACTGGCCCGCGCGAGACAGCGTTGTCTCGGGGAACTTCACGGCCCAAGGGCCAAATCGGGAGTAGGACAATGAGCGAGAATCGCGTCGAAGGCGCCGCCAAGAAAGCCGCTGGCTCCATCAAGGAAGCCGCCGGCAAGGTTACCGGCAACACCGAACTCGAAGCCAAGGGCAAAGCCGAAAAGACCGTTGGCGGCGTTCAGAACAAGGTCGGCAAGGTACAGGACGCGGTGAAGTAAGCGCCCGATCCACCCTTGAAACGAATGCGGCGGCTGGAGCGATCCAGCCGCCGCTTTTGTATGCGATTCAAACCGCTCGCTTCAGCATCGCGGGGCGAGCGAAAATGCGGAGTCTACGCCGTGGCGGCGCCGTTGGCGGGACGGCGGCGACGCTTGCGCTTCAGCGCTACGCCGGGTTCAGCAGCGGCGGCGGCCTTCAATGGCTCATAGCCCACCTTGGGCGCGCCGTAGCGACCGGCGGGACGGCTGTCGGTGCGATGGCCCTCCACGTGACGCGCGCCCTCGGGGCGACCACCCTCATGGCCATCGCGGCGGGGACCGGCGCCGCGAAACTTCTGGCGCTGCTTCTGGCTGGTCTGACCAGGCTTGCCCTCCACCTTGGCTTGGGGTCGACGCTCGCCGCGATTGTCGGCGCGGCCGGCGCCCGGCTGGCGGTTCTCCAGCCCCTCGCCGGCGCCGGGCCTCTCGAAGCCGAGATGTTCCTGCGCCGCCTGGGCCTGGGCCAGGTACTTGTCGTTGCGACGGTCGAAGGTCGGGATGGTCTGGCGCGTGGTCTTCTGGATGTCGCGCAACAGGTTGCGCTCGTCGTCGCCCACCAGGCTGATGGCCTTGCCGGTGTGGCCGGCGCGGGCGGTACGGCCGATGCGGTGCACATAGCTTTCCGGCACGTTGGGCAGCTCGAAATTGATCACGTGGGTGACCTCCGAGACGTCGATGCCGCGCGCGGCGATGTCGGTGGCGACCAGCGCCCGGACCTGCCCGGCCTTGAAGGCGGCCAGCGCCTTTTCCCGCTGCGGCTGGGACTTGTCGCCGTGGATGGCGGCGGCGGTGACGCCGCAGGCGTCCAGATGCTTGGCCACCCGGTCCGCGCCGCGCTTGGTGCGGGTGAAAACGATGGTGCGGGAAAGCTGGTCGTTGGCGTAAAGCTCGGCCAGCAGCACGCGCTTCCTCGCCGTCTCCACGAACAGCACCTGCTGGTCCACCCGGTCCACGGTGGTGGCGGGCGGGGTGACCGACACCTCCACCGGGCTCTTCAGCAGATCGGAGGCCAGCGCCTTGATCTCCTTGGGCATGGTGGCGGAGAAGAACAGGTTCTGCCGCTTCATCGGCAGCCTGGCGACGATCTTGCGGATCGGTTGGAAGAAGCCGAGGTCGAGCATCTGGTCGGCCTCGTCGAGGACGAACACCTCGGTCTCGGACAGGTTCAGGTGCCCTTCCTGCATGTGGTCGATCAGGCGGCCGGGGGTGGCCACCAGCACATCGACGCCTTGGCCGAGCGCCTTGATCTGCGCGCCGTACTTCACACCGCCGAACACGGTGCAGACGCTGAAGCCCAGCGCCGAGCCATAGGCCTTGAAGCTCTCGGCGATCTGGCTGGCCAGCTCACGCGTGGGCGAGAGCACCAGCACGCGGCAGTGCCGGGGGCTGGCCTTGTGCCGGTTGGCCTTCAGGCGATGCAGGATCGGCAGGGCGAAGGCGGCGGTCTTGCCGGTGCCGGTCTGGGCGACGCCCAAAAGGTCCTTGCCGGCCATGACCGGCGGGATGGCCTGGACCTGGATCGGGGTGGGGGTGGTGTAACCCTTGGCCAGCACCGCCTTGGTGATGATCGGGTCGAGATTGAAATCGGTGAATTGGGTCAAGTCTGATCCTTCGACGGCCCGCTATTTGCGGGGTGTCCCTTTGCGGAGGCCGTCATGATGCACGACAGGGGACGCGCGGCCCCAGGACAAGCAAGGGGTGAGCCGGGCGCCGGTCGGGCGGGTATGTCTGGAAACGCCTGCGTGGGCCCGGCGTCGGGTGAGGCTCAGGGCGGGGGATTGGCAGAACAGTCCGGATAGTCCGGGAGCTGCTCCCTCACGCAATCGACCCCACACGCCCGGAGGCCGGACGCAGAGTTGCCGCCTAGATGGATTGCTGCGGTGCAAAAGTCAAGCGGCAAAAGGATTTGCTCCGTTCGCGGTTGCCGGGGCGGCCGGATTGGCTAGGCTCAGCCCTGTTCGGAGCCCAGATCATGCGCCAGTGGACCGTGGACGCCTTCGCCGCCGCACCCTTTCGCGGCAATCCCGCCTGCGTGGTCGAGCCCATCGAGGCGTGGCCGGCGGACGGCTGGATGCAGGCCCTGGCGCAGGAGAACAACCAGGCCGAGACCGCCTTCCTGCTGAAGACCGCCGATCCTGCCCGCTTCGGCCTGCGCTGGTGCACGCCCTTGCTCGAAGTGCCCCTGTGTGGGCACGCCACGCTCGGCTCGGCCCACGTGCTGTTTACCGAACTCGACGTGACGTCGGCGGCGATCACCTTCGACACCCGGTCAGGGCCGCTGGTCGTGTCCCGCGATGCAGGCGGATACGCCATGGACTTTCCCGCCGATCCGCCCCGGCGAACCGCGCCGCCCGAGGGGTTGGCCGAGGCGCTGGGCGTGGAACCGGACGAGGTGTGGGCCGGGGCGTATCTGGTGGCGGTGCTCGGCGACGCTAAGGCCGTGCGGGCGCTGACACCGGATATCGCCGCCATCCACCGCATTGCCGGCGAGGCCACCGGCGGGCGCGGCAACCTGATCGTCTGCGCGACGGCCGACCCTAGCGAGCCCTACGACGTGATCGACCGCTTCTTCGCCCCGGGCTCGGGTATTCCGGAAGACCCGGCCACGGGCTCGGCCCATTGCATCCTGGCCCCGCTCTATGCCGACAAGCTCGGCCGGGCCGAGTTGCGCTTCCACCAGGCCTTTCCCGGCCGCGGCGGCGACATCACGACCGAACTGCGCGGCGCGCGGGTGATCCTGAAAGGGCGGGCCGTGACGGTGACCGAAAGCCGGCTAAGGGTGTAGCGACCTTCAACCGTGGGCGCGTCGTTTCACGATATAGGGCAGCCCGAACATATAGAGGCCGGTCAGCATCAGCAGGAGGAGTGGAAGCAGGGCCGAAAGCCCGATCCACACCGCCTGCTGCTTCACCGCCAGGGCGATCACGTTGGCGATGACCGCCAGCGTGAAGCCAATCGACAGCCAGCGATGAAGCTGCCGTATCCAGCCGTTGAAGCCCATCTCCATCTCCCCCATTTTAATGACATGAGCAGATGTCAGTCCGCCCGATCCAACAACACCTGCTCCAGCTTGCCCAGGAACTGCGCCCAGCCCGCCTTGGCCCCGCCGAGCGCCTGCTTCTGATCGGGCCGGAAGCCTGCCTGCTCGACGCGGAGTTGGGTGCCGGAACCGGTCGGGGTGAGGGTGAAGGTCACCACGGTCCTCGCGTCCAGCGCAGGCTCGGGACTGGCGTAGTCCCAAGTATAGGACAGGGTCTGCATGGGCGCGACCGCCAACACCTTGCAATCCAGGACGCCGCCCCACTCCCCGCGCAGACTGAAATGGTGGCCGACCACCGGCGCGAAGTCGTTCTTCATCAACCAGGCCTCAATCAGGTGCGGCTGGGTGAGCGCGCGCCAGATCCTTTCCACCGGAAAGGGGATGTCCCGTTCGACCACGACAGTCCGGGTTTCGCTCGTTGTCTCGCTCATTGGTCCATCCGCTTGAGAAGATCTTCCAGATCGTCGAACCGGCGTTCCCAGAAGCCCGCCATCTGGCTTGTCCAGTCGAGCAAGGGCGCCAGCGCCCCGATCTCGGCGCGATAATGGGTCTGGCGCCCAGCGTGGCGGTCGCGTACCAGACCGGCCCGCTTGAGCGCGCTCAGATGTTTGGAGACGGCGGGCTGCGACACCCCGGCCCCGGCTGTCAGCACGCCCACGCTAAGTTCGCCTTGCCGGCAAAGCCGCTCAAAGAGGGCGCGCCGCGTGGGGTCCGCGAGCGTCTTGAACAGTTGGTCCTGCGTGGTCCGCATCGAAATCCATAACGCCATGGTTATGGGTAAACTCATAGCCACTGGGTTATGGATGAGTCAATGCCTGTGGATGGACGCGTAAGGAAAAGGGCCGGAGCGTCGCCGCTCGGCCCCCGATCCACGCTGATCCCTTCGGAATCAGCGCCGGTAACAAACCCGGTGGTGGTGACGCCAGGTGCAAACCCGGTGATAGCCGTGCCAGTGACGCCAGTGGTGGCGATACGGCTGGGCCGAGGCGGGCGCGGCCGCCACTGTCACCAGGGCAACGGTGGCGAGGGCGGCGATTAGGGTCTTCATGAAACACCCTTTCAAAGGCGATGCTTGCTGGATGGGTCGAAACGATCGGGCGAGAAAATCCCCGCCCGACCATGACGACCCCTTCAGGCGGCTGCGTCAAGCCGCCGCACCCGGAGGCTCGGCTCGCCGGGCTCGCGCGGGCTCAATAAGCGCGGGCGTTGTGCTTGGTGCGATAGATGCGGCGGCTGTCGTGGTTCAGCCGGTGCTCCAGGCGTGCGTGCTGGCCGCGGGTCAGGTAGCCGCCGTTGCGGGCGCGCTCGCGGGCGGCCTGGCCCTCGATGCTGCCGAGATGGCGTTCGTCGCGCGCGGCTTCACCGGCGGTGAGTTGGCCGGAGCGGACGCCCTGATTGATGCGCTGTTGCTGGTTAGACTCGCGCTGGTTCACGGGTTGAGCCAAGGCCGGCGCAGCGGCGGCGGCCAGACCGGCGGCAAGCACGGCGGCGAGGATGAGGGTCTTCATTTTGGGTTCTCCTGGTTTCAAACCAAGGGCGTTCGCCCATGGGTCAGGGATCAAACGCGCCATCTGGGAAAATCGAGCGTCGGAAAGGCCAAATCTTTTCATACAGATAGTCCAGACTCGCTTCATCCGCCATTCATCCCGTCCCGTGGCGCCTCGACCTTCTGGATTTTGTGAGTTGCAGCGCAGCACAAAAGCGGCTCTGCTGCGTACGGGCCACGCCCTCCCAACGGGGCGCAGTCCATCTGCAAGGATGGGAGACAACATGCAGACGACCCTCACCCAAGGTGGGGCGAGCGCCCTCACGGCGGCGACCAAGCCCGCGATGCGCCCGGCGCGCGCCGAGTTCTCTTCCGGCCCCTGCGCCAAACGGCCGGGCTGGACCCCCCAGGCTCTCGCCCGCGCCGTCCTCGGTCGCTCGCACCGCTCGAAGCCCGGCAAGACCCGGTTGCAGGATTGCATCGCCCGGATGCGCGCGGTGTTGGAGGTTCCGGACACCCACCTGATCGGCATCGTCCCCGGCTCCGACACCGGCGCGGTGGAGATGGCCATGTGGTCGATGCTGGGCGCCCAGCCCGTGCAGATCCTGGCCTTCGAGAGCTTCGGCAAGGACTGGGCTACCGATGCGGTGAAACAGCTCAAGCTGGCGGATTGCGAGGTGCTGGATGCGCCCTATGGCCAGTTGCCTGACTTGGGGAAGGTCCGCGGCGACGCTGATCTGGTGTTCACCTGGAACGGCACTACCTCTGGCGTGCGCGTTCCGAACGCCGACTTCATCGCCGCCGATCGCACCGGCATAACGATCTGCGACGCCACCTCGGCCTGCTTCGCCCAGGCGTTGGACTGGTCGAAGCTCGATGTGACCACCTTCTCCTGGCAGAAGGCGCTGGGCGGCGAGGCGGCGCACGGCGTCCTGATCCTCGGCCCCCGGGCGGTGGATCGGTTGGAGGGTTACACCCCGCCCTGGCCGCTGCCCAAGCTGTTCCGCATGACCAAATCCGGCAAGCTGAACGCCGAGATTTTCGAGGGCGCCACCATCAACACCCCCTCCATGCTGTGCGTGGAGGACGCCATCGACGCGTTGAAGTGGGCGGCCGAGGCCGGGGGACTCCACGAAATGCAACGCCGTGCCGACGCCAACCTGGCGGTGGTCGCGGAGTGGGTGGCCAGGACGCCGTGGGTGGACTTCCTGGCGGTGGACAAAGCGATCCGCTCCAACACCTCGGTCTGCCTGAACGTGGTGGACCCCCTTGTGACCGCCCGCTCCGCCGACGACCAGGCCGCCTTCGCCAAGCAATTGGCGTCCCTGCTGGAAAAGGAGGGCGTCGCCCTCGACATCGGCGGCTATCGCGACGCGCCGCCGGGGCTCAGAATCTGGTGCGGCTCGACGGTGGACACCGCCGACGTCGAAGCCCTCACCCCCTGGCTCGATTGGGCCTTCGTCACCGCCCGCGCTTCGCTTTAGTCGCCCTCACCCTCCCATGCTGCGCATGGGCCCCTCCCTCTCCCGCAGGCGGGAGAGGGGTTGAGCGCTGAACCCTCTCCCCTCGGGGAGAGGGCAGGGTGAGGGGGCCACCGCGCCAACCTTATTCAAGGATATCCAAACATGCCCCGCGTTCTCATCGCCGACGAGCTTTCTCCCGCCGCGCTCAAGATTTTCCAGGATCGGGGGGTGGAGGCCGACACCAGGACCGGCCTCGGCAAGGACGAACTGCTCAAGATCATCGGCCAGTATGATGGCCTGGCCGTGCGCTCCGCCACCAAGGCGACCGCCGACGTGATCGCCGCCGCCACCCGCCTGAAGGTGATCGGCCGCGCCGGGATCGGGGTGGACAATATCGACATCCCCGCCGCCACGGCCAAGGGCATCGTCGTGATGAACACCCCCTTCGGCAACTCCATCACCACCGCCGAGCACGCGGTGGCGATGATGTTCGCCCTGGCCCGCCAACTCCCCGCCGCCGACGCCTCCACCCAGGCCGGCAAGTGGGAGAAGAACCGGTTCATGGGGGTGGAGCTCTACGCCAAGACGCTGGGCGTCATCGGCTGCGGCAATATCGGCTCCATCGTCGCCGACCGCGCCAACGGCCTGCGCATGAAGGTGATCGGCTACGACCCCTTCCTGACTCCGGAACGCGCGGTGGAGATCGGTGTGGAGAAGGTGGAGCTGGACGAACTCCTCGCCCGCGCCGACCTCATCAGCCTGCATACGCCGCTCACGGACAAGACCCGGGGCGTCCTCTCCGCCGACGCGCTGGCCAGGGCCAAGCCCGGCGTCCTGATCGTCAATTGCGCCCGGGGCGGGCTGGTGGACGAGGCGGCGCTGCGCGCGGGGCTGGAGAGCGGCCACATCGGCGGCGCGGGCTTCGACGTGTTCACCACCGAACCGGCCAGGGAGAACGTGCTGTTCGGCGCGCCGAACTTCATCGCCACCCCCCACCTCGGCGCCTCCACCGAAGAAGCGCAGGAGAATGTGGCCCTGCAGGTGGCGGAGCAGATTTCGGACCTGTTGCTTACCGGCGCGGTGACCAACGCCCTGAACTCGCCCTCGGTCTCGGCGGAGGAGGCGCCGAAGTTGAAACCGTTCGTCGCGCTGGCGGAAAAGCTCGGCGCCTTTGCGGGACAGATGGTGGACAGCGGCCTCACCGGCATCGACGTGGCCTTCGTGGGCGAGGTGGCCAAGCTGAATGTGGCGCCGCTGACCTCCGCCGCCCTGGCCGGGGTGCTCCGCCCCGCCCTGGCCGAGATCAACATGGTCTCCGCCCCCTCTGTCGCCAAGGCGCGGGGCATCACGGTGACCGAGAGCAAGCAGGAGGTGTCGCCGGTCTATGACAGCCTGATGCGCATCACTGTGACCACGCCGGAGGGCGCGCGCGCCTTCGCCGGCACGGTGATCGCCGGCCAGCCGCGCATCGTGGAGATGAAGGGCATGGAGCTGGATGCGCCGCTGGCCCCCGCCATGCTCTATATCAACAATCTGGACAAACCGGGCTTCATCGGCGCGCTGGGCGGGCTGCTGGGCGATGCAGGGATCAACATCGCCACCTTCAACCTCGGCCGCACCGCCTCCGGCGGCGACGCCATCGCCCTGGTCGGCGTGGATCAGATGCCCAAGGACGACACCATGCGCGCCATCACCGCCCTGCCGCACGTGAAAGAAGCAAGGGCGCTGGCGTTCTGACTGTCATCCCGGACGATCCGCCAGGATCGATCCGGGGACCTCGATATCCAGTTATCGCCGGATCGAGGTCCCGGCTCTGCGCTTCGCGTAGCCTGCCCTCGGGCGTGTCGGGCAGCAACGCGACCCCGGGGGCCGGGATGACAGGCGCTAATCTGAAGCCCTACGCCTCGACGTAGTGCTTTTCGATGGCGGCGGTCTTCATCGCCTTCTGGAGCTTCTCGAAGGCGCGGACCTCGATCTGGCGGACCCGCTCGCGGGAGACGCCGTACTGGCCGGCGAGGTCTTCCAGCGTGGTCGGGTCGTCCTTCAGCCGGCGCTCGGTCAGGATGTGCCGTTCGCGGTCGGTGAGGTCCTTCATGGCGTCGCCGAGCAGGCCCATGCGCTGGGAATATTCCTCGCTGTCCGCCACCTGGGTCTCCTGAGAGACCTGGGTGTCGTCCTTCAGCCAGTCCTGCCACTCGCTCTCGCTGTCCGAGCGGAGCGGGGAGTTGAGCGAGCTGTCCGGCCCGGCCAGGCGGCGGTTCATGGAGATGACGTCGTCGTTGGTGACGCCGAGCTTGGTGGCGATGGTCGCCACCTGATCGGGATGCAGGTCGCCGTCCTCGATGGCGCTGATCTGGCTCTTGGCCTTGCGCAGGTTGAAGAACAGCTTCTTCTGCGCCGCCGTCGTGCCCATCTTCACCAGCGACCATGAGCGCAGGATGTATTCCTGGATCGAGGCCCTGATCCACCACATGGCGTAGGTGGCCAGGCGGAAGCCGCGGTCGGGCTCGAACTTCTTCACCGCCTGCATCAGGCCCACATTGCCTTCGGAGATCACCTCGCCGATGGGCAGGCCATAGCCGCGATAGCCCATGGCGATCTTGGCCACGAGACGCAGGTGCGAGGTCACCAACTGGTGCGCCGCCTCGGAATCCTCGTGCTCACGCCAGGCCTTGGCCAGCATGAACTCCTGGTCCTTGGCCAGCATGGGAAACTTGCGAATTTCAGTCAGGTAGCGGGACAGCCCGCCGTCCGGCGAGATTACCGCCAGAGCATTGGTAGCCATTGGTCTTTATCCCCTCGAGTCCTACATCGGATGGGGAACGTCGCTCCGGCCCGGTCGGTGGATTTCGCGGGCGCCCCAAAAGGGAGGCGCGCCGGGAAAGGCGAAGGAGGGGTCGGTGGGAGCGCGGCGTCTCCTACCTGTAGTACGCAGTCATATAGCAAACGGTTGCGGCGACTTTAAGACCTATCGGTACAGAACTCGGTTAAATCTTCTTCAGGTTGGCTTCCAGCCGCGCCATATCGTCCGGCGACGGGGTCTCGAACCGCCGCGCCTCGCCGGTGATGGGGTGGATGAACCCCAATACAGCGGCGTGCAGGGCCTGGCGCGTCAGCCCGGCCGCGGCGATGGCGGCGCGCACCGGCGCCGCGGGGGGCGAGGAGCCGTAGGTCTGGTCGGCCAGCACCGGTGCGCCCTTGTGAGCCAGATGCACGCGGATCTGGTGAGTCCGCCCGGTCTCCAGCGTACAGCGCACCTTGGCCGCCAGCGGCTTGCCCTCGGTACCGCCAAAGGTCTCCAGCGTGCGATAATGGGTGGTGGCCTCGCGGCCGCCCTCGCGTAGCACGGCCATGCGCTGGCGGTCGAAGCGGGCGCGGCCGATGCGGGTCTCCACCGTGGCGGTGGGCGGGTTCGGCGCGCCGCGGACCAGGGCCATGTAGACCCGCTGGATATCGTGCGCGGCGAACAGTTTCGACAGGCCCTGATGCGCCGCGTCGGTCTTGGCGGCGATCATGACGCCGGAGGTGTCCTTGTCCAGCCGGTGTACGATCCCCGGCCGCGCCACCCCGCCTATGCCGGACAGACTGGTCCCGCAATGGTGCAGCAGGGCGTTGACCAGCGTGCCATCCGGCGTGCCGGGCGCGGGATGGGCGGCCATGCCGGCCGGCTTGTCGATGACGATCAGGTGTTCGTCCTCATAGAGGAGGGCGAGCGGGATGGCCTGGGGCGCTGGCTCCGCGGCTTCCAGCGGCGGAACCAGTATCTCGTAGGTGACGCCGGGGCGCGCCTTCTGCGACCCGTCGCTGCACGCCACGCCCTCCAGCGTCACCGCGCCCTCGACCATCAGCGCCTGGATGCGGGCGCGCGACAGGGTGACGCCCTCCAGCGCCGCCGCGGCGTCCGCCAGCGCCTTGTCGAGCCGTCCGGAGGCGTCCGCAGGGATGATGAGCGCGACGATCTCGCCTTCGTCCTCGTCGGCAACGGGGGGCATTGGCCGCGGTCAGCCCTTGTCCGTCACCAGCTTCCCGTTGGCGCCGACATAGCGGTAGAAGCATGAGCGCGCGCCGGTGTGGCAGGCGCCGCCGTCGCCCTGTGGATAGACCTTCAGCCAGACCGCGTCCTGATCGCAGTCGATGCGGATTTCGTCCACCACCTGCACTTGGCCTGAGGTGGCGCCCTTGTGCCACAGCTCCTGGCGGGAGCGGCTCCAGTAGTGGGCCTCGCCGGTGTCGAGCGTCTTGCGCAGCGCCTCGGCGTTCATCCAGGCCAGCATGAGCACCTCCCCGTTGTCGGCGTCGGTGGCGATGGCGGCGATCAGGCCGTTGGCGTCGAAACGGGGGGTGAGGATCGCCCCGGTCTGTACGGAATCGTCGGAGCCGGGAGGAGAGAAGGTCGGGGTCATACCGCCTATGTAGTGGTTCCCGCGCCCTTCGTCGAACGGGCGATGGGGTTGGATAGATTCGCCCTCATCCGACCGATTAGCACTGCGTCTTATGCTGGAGGTGTCTCCATCGCACGGGGAGGGCCTTGGATCCGGCTCTCGAGGGCGGGGGGGATGCGGTTGAGCAGGGGTGTGTCCTGCCGTCTCGCAAGAGCGGTCGGTCCAAGGGTCGAGGTCACAACTCGCCTGTCCCGTCCATGCCAAGAGTGGACGAGCCTGCCGGCGGGGCCGTACGTCAGGGCCTAGGTTGCAAGCCCGTGCGCGAACGCCTGCCGATCCCAAACAGCCGCGCGGAGCGTTCAGTCCCTGCCGAAACTCCTCGGCGCCTACATCACGGTACCTCCGGGCAGCGGCCCGGGCGCTCCGCTCACCTCCCCACCCTCGCCCCCACCGGCGTAGGCCGATGAGGCATGGCTAGACGTTGCCCCCATCGTGTGGCTCCTGTAACCGGCGCGCATGTTCAAGGGATTATCAGACCAAGCGCAGCAGGCGCGCAGCTGGCCATTCGAGCAGGCGCGGAACCTCCTCGCCCGGGTCTTGAAGGTCCGGCTGGCTGACGACGAGCGCACCCTGGCTGCCGACCTGATCGCCGCGGGCAAGGCTGGCGAGGCGGTGGCGCGGTTCGCGGCCCTGGCCGACCGGGCGGTGGTGCTGGAGACCGGCTATGGCCCCTCCGGCCTGCCGCACGTCGGTACGTTCCAGGAGGTGGCGCGCACCACCATGGTGCGAAACGCCTTTCGCGCGCTTACCGACGACGCCATTCCCACACGGCTGATCTCGTTCAGCGACGACATGGACGGCCTGCGCAAGGTGGCGCCGGGCCTGCCCAACCAGGCGATGCTGGCGGAGGATATGGGCAAGCCGCTGACGGTGGTGCGCGACCCCTTCGGCACGCACGAAAGCTTCGGCGCCCACAACAACGCCCGCCTCCGCGCCTTCCTGGACGGGTTCGGCTTCGATTACGAGTTCGTCTCGTCCACCGACTGCTACCGCTCCGGCCGGTTCGACCAGACCCTGCTGGTGGCGCTGGAGCGGTTCGACGCCATCCAGAAGGTGATGCTGCCGACGCTGGGCGAGGAGCGGCGCGCCACCTATTCGCCCTTCCTGCCCATCTCGCCCACCACCGGGCGGGTGCTGCAGGTTCCGACCCTGGAGCGCTTCCCCGAGCGTGGGACCATCGTGTTCCAGGATGAGGACGGAACGCACGTCGAACAACCGGTCACGGGCGGCCTGGCCAAGCTGCAATGGAAGCCGGACTGGGCCATGCGCTGGACCGCACTCGGCGTGGATTACGAGATGAGCGGCAAGGATCTGATCGACAGTGTGAAGGCGTCGAACCAAATCTGCCGCGCGCTGGGCGGGGTTCCGCCCGAAGGCTTCAATTACGAGCTGTTCCTGGACGAGCAGGGCCAGAAAATCTCCAAGACCAAGGGTAACGGCCTGACTATGGAGGAGTGGCTGCGCTACGGCGCGCCCGAGAGCCTGGCTTATTACGTGTTCCAGTCGCCGAAGTCGGCCAAGAAGCTGTATTTCGACGTGATCCCCAAGGCCACGGACGAGTATATCCAGCAGCTCGAAGGCTACCGAAAGAATGAACATTGGTTGCGTCCAGAAAATTCTGGAATACAAATACCTGCGGGAACGAACCCGCTCGACAATCCGGTCTGGCATGTGCACGGCGGTCAGCCGCCCCATGCCGATGCGCCAATCTCGTTCGGGCTGATGCTCAACCTGGTCTCGGCCTCGGGCGCCTCGGACAAGGCCATCCTGTGGGGCTTCATCTCGCGCTACATCCCCGGCGCGACGGCGCAGAGCCAGCCCTTGCTCGACCGGCTGGCGGGCTACGCCATCGCCTATTACGAAGACTTTGTCGCCCCGCATAAGCGGTTCCGCCTGCCCACTGAACAGGAGCGCGGGGCGATGCTGGACCTGCTCGCCCGGTTCCAGGCCCTGCCTGCCGACTGCCAGGACGCCGAACGGATCCAGACCGAGGTGTACGAAGCGGGCAAGCGCGCCGGGTTCGAGCCGCTACGCGCCTGGTTCCAGGCCCTGTACGAGGTGCTGCTCGGCCAGTCGCAAGGCCCGCGCTTCGGCTCCTTCGCCGCCATCTTCGGCCTGGAGCGGACCATCGCCCTGATCGAGAGCGCCTCAGCCGGCAAGCTGCTGCAGGACTAGCCATCGCACCCCGCTTTGCTGCTAGGATGAGGCGGTAGGCGACATATCGGCCGGTGATCGGATCGCCGCCAAGCACGGGGGGTCTAGGCTCAGGACCCATTGAAGGGATTCCCGAGGGGGCAGTGATCTGATTCACTGGTGGTGGGAGGAGCCTGCCATGAGTGATTTGTTCTGGTTGTCGGACAAGCAGTTGCGTCGGATCGAGCCGTATTTTCCACTGTCGCACGGGATGCCCAGGGTCGATGATCGGCGGGTGATCTCGGGCATCATCTTCGTCATCAGGAACGGCCTGCGCTGGCGCGACGCGCCCAAGGACTACGGCCCGCACAAGACCATCTACAACCGCTTCGTCCGCTGGAGCCGGCTGGGGGTGTTCAACCGCATCTTCTCCGAACTGGCGGCCAAGGGGCCAAAGCCTGAGCGGCTGATGATCGACGCCACCCACCTGAAGGCCCACCGGACGGCGGCCAGCCTGCTCAAAAAGGGGCTGTTCCCCGACGTATCGGACGCACCAAGGGCGGGCTGAACTCAAAACTCCACGCCATCTGCGACGGCGAGGGGCGGCCTCTGGTCATGCTGCTCTCAGAGGGTCAAATGAGCGACTACAAGGGCGCGGCCCTGATGATCGACGCCCTGCCCAAGGCCAAGGCCCTGCTCGGCGACCGGGGTTACGACGCCAACTGGTTCCGACAGGCCCTGATCGCCAGAGGCATCACCCCGTGCATCCCATCCAAAGCCAACCGCAAGGTCCAAATACCCTACGACAAGACCCTCTACCGCCAGCGCCACAAGGTCGAGAACATGTTCGGACGCCTCAAGGACTGGCGGCGCATCCACACCCGATACGACCGCTGCGCACACACCTTCATGTCCGCAATCGCACTCGCCGCAACCGTCATCTTCTGGCTATGATCAATGAGTCCTGAGCCTAGCTTGAAGTCCATGGTTCATCTGGCGCTGGCGCTGGTTCTCGCCGCCGCCGTTCCCGCTGGAGCCGTCCAGGCCCAGCCCGAGCCCTCGCCCGCGCTAGCGTCCGCGGTGACCGACGCCGCCCGCCCGGCGACCGACCGGTTCCGCGATGCGCGCCGCAAGCCGGGCGAGACGCTGGCCTTCGCCGGGGTCAAACCCGGCATGACAGTGGCTGAGATGATCCCCGGCAACGGCTACTACACCCGCCTGCTGTCCAAGGCCGTGGGACCGGCGGGCCACATCTACACCCTGCCCTTTACCGAGCCGCGCATCGCCGCTTCGCGCGCCATCGCCGCCGATCCGGCCTATGGCAACGTGACCTTGGTGGCGGGCTCGCCCTTCAGCCTCGGCCTGCCGCAAAAGGTCGATCTGGTGTGGACCACCCAGAACTATCACGACATCCGCGCCGGTCGGGCCGGGCTCAACAAGGCGGTGTTCGAGGCGTTGAAGCCGGGCGGGACCTATTTCATCGTGGACCACGCCGCCAAGCCCGGGGCGGGCGAGGATGTGCTGCTCTCCCTGCACCGGATCGACGAGGACATGGTGAAAAAGGAAGTGCTGGCCGCCGGCTTCGTGCTGGAAGGCGAGGCGCAGTTCCTGCGCAATCCCAAGGACGACCGGACCAAAATGGTGTTCGATCGCGAGTTGAACCGCGATACCGACCAGTTCGTGCTCCGCTTCCGCAAGCCCGCCTGAGGTGACCCGATGAGCCTTCGCAACATGCCGCTGGCGGTCATCCTCGCCGCCAGCGCCCTCGCCGCCGGCGCCCAGGCCGCCGAAAGGGGCAGGCCCGAAACCTGCGCCGCCGCGCTTAAGGAAGCCCAGGACGCCAAGGCGATGGCGGACGTCAAGCTCGCGGAGGAATACGAACGCTCCGACGCTCAGGTCTATCTGATGCGGCTGGAGCTGTCGGTGACCAAACAAAAGCTGGCGGCGGCCTTGGCCAAGTGCGGCGTCGCCTGCGCCCCCTCGAAGCCCTGAGCCGCTCCCTTCAGTTTTTCTGCGATCAACTCGCCAAGAACTTCGTCGCCACGCGGTTTCACGACCGTGCCGGCGCACTAGATGCTGGTCGCGCCGGACGGACGGCGTACCAGATGAGAGACGGAGGCCTACGGCCATGTCCAAGCTTCAAGGCAAGATCGCGCTGATTACTGGCGGCACCACCGGTATCGGGGCGGCCACGGCCAGATTGTTTCAGGCGGAGGGGGCGAGCGTGATCGTCACCGGCTCCAACCCGGCTACGCTCGACGCGGCGCGAACCGAGCTTCCGGGTATCGAGGCGATCGGCTCCGACGCCAGCGACACGGCCGCCACCAAAGCGCTGATCGATACGGTGAAAGGCAAGCATGGCCGTATCGACGTGCTGTTCGTCAACGCGGGCATTGCCAGGTTCGCGCCTTCGGCCCTGGTGGACGAGGCGTTTTTCGACGCCCAGTTCGATCTCAATGTCTGCGGCGCCTATTTCGCCATCAAATACGGCGCTGAAGCCATTCCAGAGGGGGGTTCGATCATCCTGACCGCGTCGGTATCGGGGGTGAAGGGCCAGGCGGGCGGTACGGTCTATGGCGCCACCAAGGCGGCGCTGCGCTCGTTCGGCCGCACCTTCGCCGCCGAGCTCGCATCCAAGGGCATCCGGGTGAACACCATCAGCCCCGGCCCCATCGATACGCCGATCTTCGGCAAAGCCGGACTGACTCCGGACCAAGTCAAGGGGTTCCAGTCGCAGATGATCGCGGGCATCCCCCTTGGCCGCATGGGCCACGCGGACGAGGTGGCCCGCGCCGCCCTCTACCTCGCCGCCGACGCCACCTATACCACGGGCGCGGAGCTGTTCGTCGACGGCGGGCTGGTGGACCTCTAGAACACCGCGACGCAGATCGCCCCCGCCGCGATCAGGGCCACGCCCATCCATGCGCCGAGGGTCAGGCGTTCGCCGAGCAGCAGCGTGCCGGCGATCGCCACCATGACCACGCTCAGCTTGTCGATGGGCGCCACCCGCGCGGCGGGGCCGAGTTGCAGGGCGCGGAAGTAGCAGAGCCACGAGGCGCCGGTGGCCAGGCCGGACAGGGTCAGGAACAGCCAGGTCTTGCCGCTAACCACGCCCGGATGCTGCATCTGGCGGGTCACCAGCAACACGATCAGCAGAGTCGGCACGATCACCAGGGTGCGGATGAAGGTGGCGAAGTTGGAGTTCACCCCCTCGATCCCGACCTTGGCGAGCAGCGCAGTGGCGGCGGCGAACACCGCCGAGCCCGACGCCCAAAGCCGCCAGTCGGACCAAGGGCTGGTCATTGCCTGTCTTGGTCCAAATCAGTCGATTTGATTGAAATCAGAATCCTAAGAATCGTCACCGCATCGCCGAGCACGCGATACACCAGAGCAACGCGCGGAATCCCAAACGACGCATCCGCGTCAATCTGGTAGACGCGATCTCCATTCTTCAATGAGACACCTTCGCGATGGGCCGTGAATTTCAGGCGTTCTGTAATGCCTGTCCAGATGTCATCTATACGGGGGACGGCTTGCTGTGCCGACCTCAGCGTTTGTTGTGCGCTTTCGCTAAGAATGATGGCGAAGCCTTCAGGAGGCCGAGCTATTCTCATTAGTTGGGCTCGGCTAGAGCCCATGCGACCACATCGTCGTCAAGCTGCGTCGGTTTGAAGGCCGCGGCGCTTACGGGAATCTGTTCCATCGAGACCACCTCATCCCAAAGTGCGTCGTGCGTTTCGTCACTCGCCTGGCTGGCTGTAAGTCTCTCAAGATGAGTGATGGCGATATTGATGACATCCACCTCTTCCGGCGTGAAGCTGGAGATCGGCGGCTCCCGAAGCGCCACAAACTCTTTGCGCGGTCCTACTGGCGTCTGAACATTCCGCGACACGACAAACCCATCATCACTGAGCGACCGAAGAGCTTTGACAACGCCATTTGGTACTGGGCCGAACTGCTGCTTCTGAAAGGAATCCGCTCCCGTGATCGTACGCCCGTAGCGGCGATAGAATTCCACGTCCGAGCGCACAATAGCCTTGTTAAGCTTGATTGTGCCGAACTCACAGCCGTCCGACCGGGCGATCACATAGTGAAGCACGTCCTTTAGGCGCGGCGCCGGGGTTTGAGCTTTCTGAGCCATGGGCGAATCATAACATGAGTATTGACTTGGAGGGAGATCGGAGTCCGGAAAGAAGAATCACTGGCTGGCCCACAGGATGCGGGCGATCCAGGCGATGTCGCGTCGCTCCAGCGTGCGGCCGGGATAGTCGGGGTTGAGGGAGGTCAGCTCAAGGCGGTTGGCGGTGACCCGCGCCACCTCCTTGGCCATCACCTCGCCGCCCGTGGTCTTGACCACCACCCGGTCGCCCCGGCGCGGCTCGGGCGTCGGCTGCACAATGATGCGGTCGCCGTCGCGATAGACCGGGCGCATGGAGTCGCCGGCGATCTCCAGCGCATAGACATCGTCGGGGCCGCCGGCGGGAAGTTCGATCTCTTCCCACCCCTGGCCGGCGGGGAAGCCCGCGTCGTCGAAATAACCCTCGGCCCCGGCCTGGGCGAATCCCAGCAACGGCACGCCCCGGACGCGGCCGCCCCGCCGTCCTGGTGCGGCCATCTCGGCGAACTCGGCGAAGGAGACGCCGGTGGCGGCCAACACCTTGGCCAGGCTCTCGGTGGAGGGCCAGCGCGGGCGCGGCGGCGTCTCGCTCGACAGCCGCTTGGAGCGGTTGAAGCTGGTGGGATCGAGCCCGGCCAGCTTGGCCAATGCCGAGGGGCTCATGTCGAAGCGCCGCGCCAGCCCATCCAGGGCGGACCAGATTTCGGTATGGGACAGCATGTCGGCCGCTCCCTGCGATGACCCTAGTGAGGAATACAGTCCTATATCCTGAAAATCAACCTATCCCTAGTTGAGGCGGCGTTCAGGCATGGTCCAGCACCGGCTTGGACTTGTAGGCCGCCTCCAGCGTCTTGATCTCGTCCTCGCTCAGGCGGATCTCGAGCGCGGCGATGGCGTCGTCCAGGTGATGCAGCTTGGAAGCGCCGACGATGGGCGCGGTGACCGCAGGCTTGGACAGCACCCAGGCCAAGGCCACGCGCATGGGTGAGACGCCCTTGGCCTCGGCCACCTGATTGAGGGCGTCCTTCACCTCGAAATCCGCGTCGGTGTAATAGAGGTGGTCCGCGAAGGGGTCGCTCTGCGCGCGCGTGGTGTCGCCCTGCCTGTTCTCGCCGCCCGCCGGGCGTTTGCGATCCGACGCCAGGAAGCCTCGCGCCAGGGGCGACCAGGGGATCACGCCGATGCCCTCGGACCGGCACAGCGGCAGCATCTCCCGTTCCTCCTCCCGATAGACCAGATTGTATTGCGGCTGCATGGAGACGAACCTCGCCCAGCCGTTGCGCTCCGATATGCTCAGCATCTTCATGAACTGCCAGGCGTACATGGACGAGGCGCCGAGGTAACGGACCTTGCCGGCCTTCACCACGTCGTGCAGCGCCTCCAACGTCTCCTCGACCGGGGTGTGCGGATCGAATCGGTGGATCTGGTAGAGGTCGATATAGTCCGTCCCCAGCCGGCGCAGGCTGGCGTCCACCGCCGCCATTACGTGCTTGCGCGACAGGCCGCGGTCGTTGGGATCGCCCGACATCGGGTTGAACAGCTTGGTAGCGATCACCAGTCCGTCGCGCCAGCTTCCCTTGGCCCCGCCGAGGTCCTTCAGGGTCTTGCCGGTCACCACCTCGCTCTCGCCCACCGAATACATGTCGGCGGTGTCGAAGAAATTTATCCCCGCCTCCAGCGCCCGTTCATAGAAGGGACGGCTATCCGCCTCGTCCAGCACCCAGGGCCGCCATTTGGAGGCGCCATAGGTCATGCAGCCGAGGCACAGCCGCGACACCCTCAGCCCCGTCTTGCCGAGATTGACATAGTCCATTTTGGGCGATCCTCCGCTTCGTGCTAACATCTAAGGCATGGACGACGCGAAGCCAGACACGGCGCGGCGCGAAGCGCTCGACGAATACGATCTCTTCGATCCCTTTGAGCCCGACGTTTTCGATGAACTGGCCGAAGCGGAGGAAGCCACCGCCCTTGCGCGCGCGGAAACCGATCTAGCTGCCGGTCGGATCGTGTCGCACCAAGAGGTCGTGGCGTGGCTCGAAAGCCTGATGACCGACAATCCGCTTCCCAGGCCCAGGCCTTGGTTGAAGTAATCTGGTCCGACGAAGCTCTGGCGAATATCGAAGAGATAAACCTCTATGTTCGCCACTTTAACGTATCGGCGTCGTACCGGCTGCTCCGGCGCCTGATCGACGTCACCCGTCGAGGCGAGCGCGTTTTGGCGACGGTTCGCCCCTATGTAATTGTCTACCGGCTCCTGGACGATGGGTCGGTCCTCATCCTTCGTGTCCGCCACAGAGCGCGGCGGCGGCGATAGGCGGTCACTTCGCCAGGCGGCCGTTGGTGAGAGCTCCCGGGTCGAAGCGGAACAGCACGTCATCATCCGGCGGGTCGGCCCCATCCTCGCCCGCCACCTGGCGGATCAGGTGGCGCATGACGTTCAGCCGGGCGGCCTTTTTGTGGTCGGCCTGCACGCACCACCATGGGGCGACCTCCGAGTCGGTGCGCACCAGCATTTCGTTGCGGGCCTGGGAATAGGCGCTCCATTTCTTCTGCGCCACGGCGTCCATGTCTGAGACCTTCAGCGCCTTCAGGGGATCGCGGCGCCGGGCATCGAGGCGCTCGGCTTGCTCATCCTTCGAGATGTCGAGCCAGTATTTGAGCACCAGCATGTCGCTTTCCACCAGCATACGCTCGAAGGCCGGAGCGTCGCGGAGGAAGTCGGCCTGCTCGCGCTCGGTGGCGAAGCCCATCACCCGCTCGACCCCCGCCCGGTTGTACCAGGAGCGGTTGAAGATCACGAGTTCGCCGCCTGCCGGCAGGTGCTCCACATAGCGCTGAAAGAACCATTGGCTCTGTTGCCGGTCCGAGGGCTTGGGCAGGGCGACCACGCGCGTGGCGCGCACCGACAGGTGTTCGGCGATGCGCTTGATCAGTCCGTCCTTACCCGCGGCGTCGCGGCCTTCGAGCACCAAGGCGACCTTCTGGCCGCTGTGCATGGCCGCACCCTGCCAGCGGACGAGCGCCCGTTGCAGGGCGTGAAGTTCGGTCTTGTAGGCGTGCCTATCCATGGCTGCACCGTAGGGCGCTGTCGGGTTAGAAGGAAAGCATGATCCGGCTTCACGTTTCCCAGGCCCTGTCCGCCACCGCGCGCGTAGCGCCGACACCCGAACAGGCGCGCTACCTCTTGAGCGTGATGCGGCTGCAGGCGGGGGCGGAGCTGCTGCTGTTCAACGGTCGCGACGGGGAATGGCGCGCGGTCGTCGAGGCGGTGGGCAAGCGCGACTGCACGCTGCGGGTCGAGGCGCAGATGAGGCCGCAGGCGACGACGCCTGACCTGGAGTTGGTGATGGCGCTGGTCAAGCGTGGGCCGCTGGAGACCATTGTGGAGAAGGCGACCGAGCTTGGCGTCCGACGTATCCGTCTGGTCATCACGCGGCGCACCAATGCCGACCATACGCGGGTCGAGCGGCTGCAGACCATCGCCATCGAGGCGGCGGAGCAGACCGGACGGCTGGACGTACCGGAGGTGGCGGCGCCGGTGAAGTTGGAAGCGCTGCTGGCAGGATGGCAGGAAGACCGCCGGGTGATGTTCTGCGACGAGGCGGGGGACGATCCATTCGCTGAATGGGGCGGCTCGCATGGCCGAGCGAGGCCCGTACTGGACGCGCTGCAAGCGGCGGGTAGCGCATCCTGGGCGGTGCTGGTCGGCCCCGAAGGCGGCTTCGCGCCGGAAGAGCGCGCGATGTTGCGCTGCAAACCCTTCGTCACCCCGGTCATCCTCGGTCCCCGCATCCTGCGCGCCGACACGGCCGCCATCGCAGCCCTGACCCTGTGGCAGGCGGCCTTGGGCGACTGGCGCTAGACCCTGATATCGAGCAGCGAGCCCGGGCGCATGAACCGGTTCGGCTCGCCAGCGGCGGTTGCCTGCGCGGCCGTCACCCGCGGCGCCGGCGGTGAAGGGGTCGGCTGGGCCGCGACCGGATGAGGGGCGACGACGGGCGCGGTGTTGTTGAGCGCGGCCTGGAAGAAGGCGCGCTGGGCCGCGCGCGCGGCGTCGCCTTGCCGCGCGGGCTGCAGGGCGGGGGGTAAAGCGCCGGTGACGCGAAAATCGGCCATGGGTGGGTCCTCATCCGAGGGTTCGGACGAACATGGTTAACCCCGTCTTAACAACGGTAAACTCAACGCGTTCCGGCCGCGGCGCGAAGCAGGCTGTCGGCGTCGGCGGGCGTCAGTGCGCCCGAATGCTTGGCGACGATCTGGCCGGACCCTGTCACGGCGAAGGTCTCCGGCGCGCCGGATACGCCGAGGTCGATGGCGGCGCGGCCGTCCCGGTCCACCAGCACCGCCGCGAAGGGATCGCCCAGGCGATCCAGATAGGCCCGGGTCCTGCCCGGATCTTCCTTGTAGGCGAGACCCACGATGCGCACGCCCTGGGCCTTCAACGCCAAGAGCGCCGGATGCTCCTCCACACAGGGCGCGCAGGTGGAGAAGAAGACGTTCACCAGCGTCGGCCCGCGCACTTCGCTGGTCAACGCCACGGGAGGATCGTTGGTCAGGGTCGCCAGGCGGTCGCCCGGCAAGGGCTTGCCGACCAGGGCGGCCGGAATCACGTGCGGGTCGTGATGCAGGCCGAAGGTGGCGAACAGCACCCCTAGGAGCGCCAGCACCGCCAGGGGCAGGACCGCGATCCAGCGCTTCATGTCGCTTCGTCCGTGGCCGCCGCCCCACCTTCCGCCCGGCGGCGCGCGGCGCGGGCGGCCAGCAGGCTCTGGATGACCAGAACGATCAGGACCACGGCGGTGATGCCGTAAGCGGGATAGACGAAGGCGGCGTACTTACCGGCGTGCAGCAGGTCCATGATCCTACCCCGCGGCCCGGAGCGCCGCCGCCGAGGCGCGTCGCTTCCACACCTCGGTCCGCGTCCGCACCAGCCAGAGCGCGCCGAACAGCAAGAGATAGCCCAGGAACATCAGACCGAGCGGCAGCAGGTAGACCGGCGCGGCCTTGGAGCCGCCGGTAGCGAAGATGGTCTCGCCTTGGTGCAGGCTGTTCCACCAGGTGACCGAGTAGTGGATGATCGGCAGGTTCACCACGCCGATCAGGGCAAGAATGGCGGCGGCGCGGGCGGCCTTCTGTTCGTCGTCCAGCGCCGCGTGCAGCGCCATGTAGCCGAGATAGAGCAGGAACAGCACCAGTTCGGAGGTCAGCCGCGCGTCCCATACCCACCAGGCGCCCCACATCGGCCGGCCCCAGAGCGAGCCGGTCACCAGCGCCAGTCCGGTGAACGCCGCCCCGATGGGGGCCGCGGCCTTGGCGGCGGCGTCGGCCAAGGCGTGGCGGAAGACGAGGCCGAAGAAACTGGCCCCCGCCAGACAGGCATAGACGGTCATGCTGAGGATCGCCGCCGGCACGTGGATGAACATGATCTTCACCGTGGCGCCCTGTTGATAATCGTCCGGCGCGCCCACGCCGATGGCCAGCCCGGCCAGCAGCGCCAGCGCCGCGCCCAGGCCCAGCACCGGCGCCAGCCAGCGCGATACCCGCATGAAGCGGGCGGGGTTGGACAGGCCGGCGGTGAAAGTGGCGACGAAGCTCATTGGATCAGTCGGCCGACAACAGGCCCAGAAGCTGGATGCGGAAGATCATCACGCTGTTGGCGGGGATCACCGGCGGCTGGCCCTCGGGCCCATAGCCCAGGGCGGGCGGCACATAGAGGATCCACTCATCGCCCACATGCATCTTCGGCAACGCCTCCATCCAAGCCGGCACCAGCCCGCCGAGCGGCGCCAGCATGGGCTTGCCGCGCTTGAACGAACTGTCGAACACCGAACCGTCCAGCAGCTTGCCTTCGTAGTGCACCTTGATGACGTCGCCTTCCTTGGGCGTCGGTCCCTTGGGGTCGCCGGCCTTGACCACCTTGTACTGCAGGCCGTCGGGCAGAGCGATCACGCCGGGCTGTCTGGCGTTGGCGGCCAGGAAGGCGTCGGGGCCGTCAGCGGGAACCTTCACCGGGGCGGCGGGGTCGGTGATCTTCAGCCGGGTCTGGACGGGCGCCGTGGCGGGCGCCGCCGCGACGGGGGCGGCGGCCAGCAGGCCAAGGGCGGAAACGGCGAGGGCGATGGCCTTCATGGCGATCCTTGAAACGATCCGGAGGTCTGCGCCGTCTATCCCGCGTTCCGAGGAAGGACGCCAGTGGCATGATGACCTTGGGCGGCGGCGGTAAGGTCGGCGAGGCGGTCCACGTCGAACAGCACCCCGTCGTCCGGGGCGGGGATTCGCGACAGCCCTTTGCCCAGCGCTTCCAGCACGCCGCGCGCGCCTTGGTCGCCGGTGAGCCGCGACAGCGCCGGGAACAGCGCGGCGGAAAACAGAACGGGATGGCCGAGCCGGCCGTCGAACACCGGCGCGGCGGCGGGGGCGCCCGCGCGGACCGCCTCGGCCAGGGCGCCCAGCACCTCAACCGGAATGCGCGGCATGTCGCCGAGAAAGACGAAGACCCCCGCGGCGCCCGGCGGCAGGGCGGCGATCCCCGCCCGCAGCGAACTGGCCATGCCTTGCGTCCAGTCCGCCACCTCCACCACGCGCACGGCGGGCTCATTCACCAATTGATCGCCGGGGCGGTGGAGCACGATGACACCCTCCACCGGCGCGGCCTTCGCCGCCGCCAGCGCCGCCTCGATCAGCGATCCCTCGCCCCACGGCGCACGCAGCTTGTCGCCGCCGAAACGCGCCCCCGCCCCCGCCGCCAGCACCAGCGCCCAGAAACCATTGCGGGCGCCCTCGCGTATGTCCTGCACGGTTTCCATGTAAGATGCCGTTCTGTAACGGATGCCGATGAGCCCATACGACGTCTCCTGGCCGCACGACAGGCCCGCACCCCGGACGGAGGGTCTGACCGACGGCTTCGGCCGGCGGATCGCCTATCTGCGCGTGTCGGTGACCGACCGGTGCGACCTGCGCTGCGCCTATTGTATGCCCGAGCGGATGCAGTTCCTGCCGAAGGCCGAGGTGTTGTCCATCGAGGAACTGGACCGGCTCACCGGCGTGTTCATCGGGCTCGGCACGCGCAAGCTTCGCCTTACCGGCGGCGAGCCCCTGGTGCGCAAGGGCCTCATGGAACTGGTGGAGCGCCTGTCGCGCCACCTGCGCAGCGGCGCGCTGGATGAGCTGACCCTGACCACCAACGGCACGCACCTCGACCAATACGCCGCCGAGCTGGCGCGGCTCGGCATGAAGCGGGTTAACGTCTCGCTCGATACGCTCGACCCGGCCACCTTCCAGCGCCTGACCCGCGGCGGCGACATCGCCAAGGTGTTCGCCGGGCTGGACGCCGCGCAGGCCGCGGGCCTCAAGGTGAAGATCAACACCGTCGCCCTGGCGCGGGACAATAGGGGCGAGATTCGCGATCTGATGTGCTTCGCCCACGCGCGGGGCTTCGATCTGGTGCTGATCGAGACCATGCCCATGGGCGATGTGGACGAGAACCGCACCGACCAGTTCCTGTCCTTGCGCGAGGTGCGCCAGGACTTGGTGGCCGCCTGGACCCTGACCCCCCTCAGCGACACGACACTTGGCCCGGCGCGCTATTCCCGCGTGGCGGAGACCGGAGGGCGGATCGGCTTCATCACTCCGCTCAGCCATACCTTCTGCGACACCTGCAACCGAGTGCGGCTGACCTGCACCGGCACGCTGCACACCTGCCTCGGCCGCGACGACGCCACCGACCTCAGAAGCCTGCTGCGCGCCTCTCCGGACGATGCGCCGCTGGTGGACGCCATCCGCGCCGCCATCGCCGCCAAGCCGCTTGCGCACGACTTCCGTATCGGCGTGGGCGAGGGCCCGACCGTGCGCCGCCACATGTCGACCACGGGCGGCTGAGATGGCGGCGGCCGTCAAGGTGCTGCTGTTCGGCCCGCTGCGCGACCTCGCCGGTTGGCGCGAGCGGTGGGTGGAGCCCGCACCCCCCACCCTCTCCGCGCTAAGGGCGGTGCTGGCCGCGGCCGACGCCGCCCTCGGCGCGGCGCTGGATGGCCCCGGCGTGAAGGCGGCCGTGGACAAGGCCATCCGCGGGGGAGACCCGGTGCTGCAACCCGGCATGGAGATCGCCTTCCTGCCGCCCATGAGCGGGGGGTGACGCCTTGGTCCGCCTGTCGCCCGAACCGATCGACGCCGGCGCGCTGCTCGGCGGCTTCCTGCACGGCCGTACCGAGACGGGGGGCGTGGTCAGCTTCACCGGCCTCGTCCGCGGCGACGGCGGGGTGGAGGCGTTGGAGCTGGAGGCCTATCCCGACTTCACCGAGACCGCCATCGAGGGGATCGTCGCCGAGGCCGCCGCCCGCTTCGCGCTCGACGACGCCGCCGTCGTGCATCGGGTTGGGCGGGTATCGCCCGGTCAAGTCGTCGTGTTCGTCGCCGCCGCAGCCAAGCACCGGCGTGCGGCGTTCGAGGGGGCCGACTATCTGATGGACTATCTGAAGTCCCGCGCCCCGTTCTGGAAGAAATCGCACGAAGCCGGCGCCAGCCGCTGGATCGAACCCACCTTGCGCGACCATGCCGACGCCGGCCGCTGGGACGCCCCCGCCACGGAGACCCCATGAACGCGCCCGTCCCCAAATCCCCCGGCCGCCTGGACGAGACCCTGGCGTTCAAGCCGGTGCGCATCGCCGTCCTGACAGTCTCCGACACCCGCGACGAGAAAAGCGACACCTCCGGCGACGTGCTGACCGAACGAATCGCGGACGCCGGCCACGCCGTGGCCATGCGCGCTATCGTGCCCGACGACGTGGACGCTATCCGTAGCCGCGTGCGCGGCTGGATCTCCAACCGCCAATGCGACGTGATCGTCACCACCGGCGGTACGGGCCTCACCGGCCGCGACGTGACGCCCGAGGCGCTGGAGCCACTGTTCGACAAACGCATCGACGGCTTTTCGGTGATCTTTCACCAGACCAGCTACCAGTCGGTCGGCCTCTCCACGCTGCAGTCGCGCGCCACGGCGGGGCTGATCAACGGGGTGTTCGTCTTCTGCCTGCCCGGCTCCAACGGCGCGGTGAAGGACGGCTGGAGCGTGATCGGCCCCCAACTCGATAGTCGCCACAAGCCCTGCAACCTTGTCGAACTGATGCCGCGGCTGATGGAGCGGTGATGGACGCGCTCTCCCATCTCGACGCCGAGGGCCGCGCCCGTATGGTCGATGTGTCGGCCAAGGCGATCACGGCACGCGAGGCCATGGCCGAGGGCTTTGTGCGTATGGCGGTGGAGACCCGCGCGCTGGCCCTCTCCGGTCAGAGCAAGAAGGGTGAGGTGATCGCCACGGCCGAACTGGCCGGGGTGATGGGAGCCAAGCGCACGGCGGAACTGATCCCGCTCTGCCATCCCCTGGCGCTGTCGTCGATCAAGGTGACGGTCGAACCGTCCGAACACGGATTGCGCGTGGTGGCGCGGGTGAAGACCAGCGCCCAGACCGGGGTGGAGATGGAGGCGCTGACCGCGGTGTCCCTCGCCTGCCTTACCTTGTTCGACATGCTGAAGGCAGCCGACAAGGCCATGGTGATCGAGGGCGTGCGCGTGCTGGAAAAGTCCGGTGGTCGGTCCGGCCCTTATGTGGCGCGCGACGAGACCACGTGAGGGGTGAACCGGCCCTTGGCGAACTGAGCGTAGACGACGCCCGCGCGCGGATGTTGGCTGCCGTGCCGGCGTTCCGGACCGAGACGATCCCGCTCGACGCCTCGGCGGTGGGGCGCACCCTCGCCGAACCGATAACCGCCATGCGCGACCAGCCCCCGTTCGACGCCTCCGCCATGGACGGGTGGGCCATCGCCGCCGACGCGGCGCCGGGCGTCTTCGCCGTCGCGGGCGAGAGTGCGGCGGGGCAGCCGTTCGGCCGGACGGTGGAGGTCGGTCAGGCGGTGCGCGTCTTCACGGGGGCCGAGGTTCCGCCGGGCTGTCGCGTGGTGGTGCAGGAGGCGGCCATTCGCGTCGATCGGGGCGTGCAACTGGACTTCGCGGCCGATGGGCCGCGCCATGTGCGGCGACGGGGCGGCGACTTCGCCCATGGCGCGGTGCTGCTGGCGGCGGGGGTGCGGTTCGACCCCTGGCGGCTGTCGCTGGCCGCCTCGGCGGGCCGGGCCGACGTGAAAGTGGCTGAGCGGCCGCGCGTCGCCGTCCTGCCCACGGGGGAGGAAATCGTGCCGGTGGGCCGGCCCATTCGTCCCGATCAGATCTTCGACAGCGGCGGCCCGGCGCTGGCGGCGCTGGTGGCGCAGTGGGGGGGGCTGGCGCGGCGCTCCGATCCCGCCGGCGACGACGAGGCGGCGATTTTGCAAGCGGTGGAGGCCATGGCGGACAGCGATCTTCTGGTCACCATCGGCGGCGCCTCGGTGGGCGACCACGACCTGGTCAAGCCGGCGCTGAGGCGGCTCGGGCTGGAGCTACGGGTCGATACCGTGCGGATGCGGCCGGGCAAGCCGGTGTGGTTCGGCGCACTGGCGGACGGCCGACGCGTGCTGGGCCTTCCCGGCAATCCAGCCTCCGCCCTGGTGTGTGCCGAGCTGTTTCTCCGTCCCCTGATGATGGCGTGGCAGGGCGGCGATCCCGGCCTGCGCCTGGAGACCGCCCGGCTGGGCGCGCCCCTGCCCAGGGGCGGCCCACGCGAGCATTGGATGCGCGGAGCCCTGGCCTCCGCAAGCGACAGCCCTCCGATCGCGGAGGCGTTTTCCGATCAGGAATCCTCCCTCCTCTCGGTCTATGCCCGTGCGGCCTGCCTGATCCGCCGGCCCATTGGCGCCGCCCCGGCGGCGGCGGGGGACCTGGTGGACGTGCTGCGGCTGAACCGGCTCTAAGCCGCGGGTTCGGGTGTCACCCGCCGCGCATCGATGGGCCAGCGCACCCAGCGCTCATCTTCCCACACGAGGAAGGCGTCATAAAGGTTCACCGTCGGGTCGCAATGGCCGGGTTGCAGCCAGACGATGTCGCCGAGCTTGGGCATTCCGTCCGGTGACGGCGGGATGACTGCGCCGTGCTCGTCGCCGAGGAAGCGGAAGCGGGAGCCCTGTGGCGCGCCAGCGACGATACGGGGCGGCGTCCCGTCGGTAGACAGCGCCTTCAGTCCGGCGTCGATGGTGGCGTGAGACGGCTGGCGGGCTGAGACCACGGTGGCCGCCACGAACATCGCCGGCTCGAAGGGCCAGGCGCCGCCATCCGGCGCGCCACAGGCCGCGTACTCGGCATCCATCACCGCATAGGAGCCGGCCTGGATCTCCGTGAACACGCTGCCCTCCAGGTCGTAAGCATGGGTGCCGGTGCCGCCGCCGGTGATCAGGCGTGGGGATAGGTCCGCCTCCGCCAATCGACGGACGAGGGCGGCCAAGGCCTGAGTCGCGCGGTCGTTCTCTGCCTTGCGCTCATGCAGGTCCGCCATGTGCTGCAGATGACCCACATAGGCCTGCACGCCGTCGTAGCGCACGCCCTCGGTCTGCGTGATGCGCCTTGCCAGGCTCAGCGCCTCGTCCGGCGTACAGCCGGTGCGGTGCTGGCCGAGGTCCACATCGACCACGACGCCGACGGTGGCGCCCACCGCCCGCGCTGCCGCACCCAGCGCTTCGATCAGCAAGGGGGCATCGGCGGTGACGGCCAGACGCGTCCGTTCACAGAGCGCCGCCGCGCGCGCGGCGGATTGCGGCGCCATCGGCGCGGTGATCAGGATATCGCCGATACCATGCCCGGCAAACGCCTCCGCCTCGCCGATGGTTTGGGCGCAGACGCCCACGGCGCCCAGGGCCATCTGACGTTCGGCCAAGGTCGAGCACTTGTGCATCTTGCCGTGCGCCCGCAGGCCGAGCCCGGCTGCATCGCACCGGGCCTGCATGGCGCGCAGATTGCGGTCCAGCGCCGCGCCGTCCAGCACGAGCGCCGGGGTAACCGGCGGCGCGGGCGGGTGAAAACTCAGACGTCCACCTCGGCGTCGAGGGCATTTTCCTGGATGAAATCGCGGCGCGGCTCCACCAGATCGCCCATCAGCTTGCTGAACATATCGTCCGCGTCATCCACATGGGCGACCTTCACTTGCAACAGGGTGCGGGCGTTGCTGTCCAGCGTGGTCTCCCACAACTGGTCTGGGTTCATTTCACCAAGCCCCTTGTAGCGCTGGATCGACAGGCCCTTGCGCCCGGCGTCCAGCACCGCATCGACGAGGTCGAGGGGGCCGCGCACGGTGGTGGCCTGGTCGCGTCGGCGGAAGGTGGCCGGCCTGTCGAACACCTCGCCGAGGCCGAAGGCCCGCTCGGCCAGCCGCCGCGCGTCCGGCGCCCCGATCAGGAGGTCATCCAGCACGATGCGTTCAGCCACGCCGCGCCGCTCGCGGGCGAAGACGAAGCCGCCGGGGCCGAACCCCGAACCGCCGGCGCCCTCCGCCGGCGTCCCGGTCCAGCGCCCGTCGCCTTCCTCGGCATAGAGATCGAGGCGGCCGGCGGCGGCGTCCGGCTGCGGATTGTTGCCGAACAGGCCCGCCAGCGCCGACTGCTCGATGGCGAAGGCGGGCGCGCGGGCCGCCAGCCGCTCGATCAGCGCCCGCGCCGTGCGCGCCTCGCGGATCAGGGCCAGCAGGTCCGCCCCGGTGCGCCGTTCGCCCGACGCGAGGTCGAGGGAGGCGCCGTCAGACCCCTCCTCGAACAGGAAGGCGTCCATCTCAGTGTCGTCCTTCAGATAGCGCGAGGACTTGCCCTTGGCCGCCTTATATAGTGGCGGCTGGGCGATATAGAGATAGCCCCGCTCGATCAGCTCCGGCATCTGACGATAGAAGAAGGTGAGCAGCAGGGTCCGGATATGGGCGCCGTCCACGTCGGCGTCGGTCATCAGGATGATCTTGTGGTAGCGCACCTTGTCGGCGTCGAACTCGCCGCGTCCGATGCCGGCGCCCAGGGCGGTGATCAGGGTGCCGACCTGTTCGGACGACAGCATCTTGTCGAACCGCGCCCGCTCCACGTTGAGGATCTTGCCCCGTAGCGGCAGGATGGCCTGGTTCTCGCGGTTGCGCGCCTGCTTGGCGCTGCCGCCGGCGCTGTCGCCCTCGACGATGAAGATTTCTGACTTGGCCGGATCGCGCTCCGAGCAGTCGGCCAGCTTGCCGGGCAGGTTGGAGATGTCGAGCACGGACTTGCGCCGGGTCAGATCGCGGGCCTTGCGCGCCGCCTCGCGGGCGGAGGCGGCCTCGATGATCTTCTGCACGATGGCCTTGGCTTCGGAGGGATGCTCCTCGAACCATTGCGACAGCCCCTCGTTCACCAGATTCTCCACCGCCGGCCGGGCTTCGGAGGAGACCAGCTTGTCCTTCGTCTGCGATGAAAACTTCGGGTCGGGCAGCTTGATCGACAGCACGCAGGTCAGGCCCTCGCGCGCGTCTTCCCCGGACACGCCGACCTTCTCGCGCTTGGCGGCGCCGGAGGATTCCACATAGGCGCCGATGACGCGCGTCAGGGCGGCGCGGAAGGCGGCCAGGTGCGTGCCGCCGTCCTTTTGCGGGATGTTGTTGGTGAACAAGAGCATGGTCTCGTGATAGCTGTCGTTCCACCACAAGGAGAGATCGACCTCCACCTTGTCGCGGCGGCCACGCACGACGATGGGGTCCTTGATCAGCGGGGTCTTGGACTTGTCGAGGTGGCGCACGAAGGCCTCCACCCCGCCCTCGTAGTGCAGTCTTTCCTCATAGGGCTCAGCGCTGCGCCGGTCCTTGAAGTCGATCACCACGCCTGAGTTGAGGAAGGCCAACTCCCGCAGGCGATGCTCCAGCGTCTTGCGGTCGAAGTCGATGGCGAGGAAGGTGCCGTCGTCCGGCCCGATGCGGAGCGAGGGCATGAAGGTGACGCTGGTGCCGGTGAGCGGCTGGCCCGTGCGGGGGCCTTCGGTGCGGAGCGGCGCCTTGCCGGTCACCTTCAGCGCGGTCACCGCGTCGCCGCGCTCGAAGCGCATCTCGTGCTCGTCGCCGTCGCGCCAGATCTTGAGCTGGAGCCAGTCCGACAGGGCGTTCACCACCGAGACGCCGACCCCGTGCAGGCCGCCGGAGACCTTGTAGGAATTCTGGTCGAACTTACCGCCGGCGTGTAGCTGGGTCATGATGACCTCGGCGGCGGAGACGCCCTCACCCTCGTGGATGCCGGTGGGGATGCCGCGCCCGTCGTCGGTGATGGTGGCCGAACCGTCGGGGTTCAGCGTCACCCGGACCGAGGTGGCGTGGCCCGCGAGCGCCTCATCGATGGCGTTGTCCACCACCTCATAGACCATGTGATGCAGGCCCGACCCGTCGTCGGTGTCGCCGATATACATGCCGGGGCGCTTGCGCACCGCGTCCAGGCCCTTGAGCACGCGGATGGATTCGGCGCCGTATTCCCCCTGACCCTGAGCATCGAGGCCCTGAGCGTCGAGCCCGCTCGCGTCCCGTTCCGTCTTGTCGCCCGATTCCGGCGTTGCGTCGTTCATTCAACCCTGTCCATGACAGTGAGGCGCGCGCCGGTGTCCGGCGAAGGCTCCACCCTGATAATCTCCGCGCCGCCGAAGGCTTCGAACAGCGCCCGATCCGTGCCGGTGAGGAAGGCTTGCAGGCCCAAGGCGGCGATTTCCTCCGCCAGGGAAGCCCGGCGCTGGGCGTCGAGATGGGCCGCCACCTCGTCCAGCAACAATATAGGGGTTGGCGCTGATTCTGCACGCGAAAGCCGGGCGGCCTGGGCCAGGACGAGGTTGAGGATCAACGCCTTCTGTTCACCGGTGGAGCATTCCGCCGCCGGACGGTCCTTTTCGGCGTGGATGACGATCAGATCGGTGCGTCCGGGGCCAGCCAGGGACCGACCGGCGGCCGCGTCGCGGCCACGGCTCCCATACAGCGCGGCGGCGATCTCCGCGGGGTCGGCCTCGGCAGCCCACGGGCCGGACAACGACAGGCGGGCCAGTGGAAAGGGCCGGTCGGTACGACTCTCGATCTCCCCCTGCAGGGCCTCGACCGTCCGCGCGCGGCCCCGCGCCAATTCCGCCCCGGCCTCGCCCGCCTGCCCCTCCAGTGCATCGAGCCAGGCCGGATCGGCCGCCAGGCCCCGACCTTGGCCGCCGGTGAGCAGGCGCAGCCGCTCGCGCATGGCCCGCTCATAGGCGGCGGCGTAAACCGCGTGGCCAGGCCGGTCGGCGAAGGCGAGGCGGTCGAGGAAGCGCCGCCGCTCCGCGCCACCCTCAAGGAACAGCCGGTCCTGCTGCGGCGTCAGCCAGACCAGGCGCGCGATCTCCGCCAAACGTGCGGGCGCGGCCGGCTCGCCGTCCAGCCGCACCCCCCGGCGCGCGCCGCCAGGCTCGATGCCGGTGCCGATGCGGGTCTGGTCCGGGCCCGCGGCGATCAGGGCGGAGACGCTCCAGGGCCGCCCGTGTGCTTCGCCCGGCGCGCGCCGTCCGACTTCGCTCGCCGTCGCTCCGCGCAGCCCCCGCCCCGGTGACAAGTAGGAGATCGCCTCCAAAAGATTGGTTTTCCCCGCGCCGTTGGGGCCGAACAGCACGACCGGCGCGCCGCCCAGCGTAAGGGTGACGCCGCAATAGGAGCGAAAGTCGGTCAGCGACAGGGAGGCCAGGACGGCTTTAGCCATGCCCGCTCATACAGGTTTGCGCCAGTGCGGGGAAATCGGGGTCGGTCCTACCCTGTGGCCTAGGTGCAACGCAACAAAAGTTGCCGCGATTTAATGTGCGACGCATCATTTATCCCTTGCAGCCGTTGGGGGAGCCGCCTATTTCACCGTCAAGTCACTCGCGAAGGTTAAACGCCCCCTCCCAACGGTGTTTTCCTGGAACACCGAACCTTCGCGAGTGGCGATAAGGGGATATGAAATGACGAAAACCACCAAGATCACGCAAGTTATCGCCAATACCGTCCTGATCGTGGCGGTGAGCCTGGTTCCGGCCCTCACCCTCGGCTGGCTGGTCATCGCCGCCTGAGTTCAGTCGGCACTAGACCCTGATCGGTTCAATTTGAACCGCGAATCAGGGTCTAAACTTTGAATTTAAAGCATGATTCACGTTCGGATGAGTCCATACGAAACGATAATGCTCTAGGCCATGACGAAGGCCAGCCCTGCGCTGGCCCTTTGCCTATACGGCAGGGGACCTAGCGGCCGGTGGAGCCGAAGCCGCCCGCGCCGCGCACGGTGTCGCCGAGGGTCTCCACCGCCTCCCAGCGCGCCTGCATCACCGGGGCGATCACCATCTGCGCGATGCGCTCGCCCCGGCGGATGACGAAGGCCTCAGGTCCGTGATTGATCAGGATCACCTTCACCTCGCCGCGATAGTCGGCGTCGATCGTGCCGGGCGCGTTCAGACAGGTAATCCCGTGCTTGGCGGCCAGACCCGACCGGGGTCTGACCTGCGCCTCGAACCCTTCCGGCAGGGCGATGGCCAAGCCTGTGGGGACCAGCGCCAAGGACGCCGGCTGCAGGGTCAAGGGCGCCGCCTCGGGCACCGCGGCGCGCAAATCCATGCCGGCGGCGTGGACGGTTTCGTAGGCGGGTAGCGGCAGGCCCTCGCCATGGGGCAGGCGCAGGACCTGGACGGGAACACTCATCGCCAAACGCTCACGTCAGCGCTTGCGCGAACAGGCGCGCCAGCCGCGTGGCGACCTCGGCCTTGGGCAGGCGAGGCCAATGATCGACGCCGGCTTCGTGCACGATGGTTACCGTATTCTCCGCACCACCCATGACGTCGCCCGAGACGTCGTTGGCGACAATGATATCGCAGCCCTTGTGCTTGAGCTTGGCCTTGGCGTGCGCCTCCACCTCGGAGGTCTCGGCGGCGAAGCCGACCACCAGCCGCGGCCGGCCGGGGCCGGCGGCGGAGAGGCGGGCCAGGATATCCGGTGTTTCAGTGAGGGTGAGGTGGGGCGGCGCGCCCGCGGCCTTCTTGATCTTCTCCGCGGCGGGCTCGACGGGCCGCCAGTCGGCCACCGCGGCCACCAGCACGGCCACGTCCACCGCGCCGAGGGCGGTGCAGGCCGCCAGCATCTGCGCCGCCGTCTCCACCCACACGCGCGACACCCCCGCCGGCGCATCGAGGGCGACGGGGCCGGACACCAGCGTCACCTCCGCCCCTAGCCGCGCCAGCGCGCCGGCGATGGCGTAGCCCTGCCGGCCGGAAGAGCGGTTGGACAGAAAGCGCACCGGGTCGATCGGCTCCAGCGTCGGGCCGGCGGTGACCAGCGCCCGCCGCCCGACCAGCCGCCGGTCTGCTTCGCCCGACAGCCTGTCCCTGATGGCCTCGAAGATCGCCTCCGGCTCCGCCATGCGGCCGGGGCCGAACTCGCCGCAGGCCATGGGCCCTTCGTCCGGCCCGACAAAGCACACCCCATCGGCCTTCAGCCTCGCCAGATTGCGCTGCGTGGCCGGGTGCAGCCACATGCGCAGGTTCATCGCCGGGGCCATGAGCACGGGCTTGTCGGTGGCGAGGAGGGTGGTGGAGGCGAGGTCGTTGGCGATTCCATTCGCCGCCCTGGCCATCAGGTCGGCGGTGGCGGGGGCGACCACGATGAGGTCAGCGGCGCGCGACAGCTCGATATGCCCCATCCGGTGCTCGTCATCGAGGGAGAACAGTTCGCCCCTGACCTGCTCCTCCGCCAGCGCGCCCAGCGACAGGGGGGTGATGAAAGCCGCACCCGCCTGGGTCAGGACCGGCCGCACCGCGATGCCCGCCTTCTTCAGCAGGCGCACCAGGGGTAGCGTCTTATAGGCCGCGATGCCGCCGCCGACGATGAGAAGCACCGACTTTCCGGTCATGGCTGGGGTCTTATCGCAGATCGCCGCCCCCGTCTCGCCCAAGCTCGGCGCGAAGCCTACACCCTGGGATTGACGCGCGGACATTTTTGTTGCCAGGATGTTCCGCTGTTCAGGGAGGAAGGGTGATGGGGTGGATCAGGATCGCCGGCGTAGCGGCATCGCTGGCGCTGGCGGGTCTTTTATGGGGCTGCGATCGGGGCGACGCGGCCGCGCCCGCCCGTAACCACGCGGCCACGGCCTCAGGGTCGAGTTTTGCGCCGCATGACCGGACCCCCACGCCCTTGCTCGACGGCAAGCCGATCTGGGCCGACAATCGCCAGCACAGCGCGCAGGAGAATGTGGACTATCAGTTCGATCACTGGGGATCCGCATTCGGGGCCAAGGATTCCCGCGACTACGCCCGCAAGGCCCGCGCCTTCATCGAGCATCCGCCCCGGGGCGTGGAGCGGGTGACGCGGCCCAACGGCGATGTACTGATGTACGACAAGGCCACCAACACCTTCGCCATCGAGCGGCGCGACGGGGCGCCGCGTCTGTTCCGCAAGCCGCCGGGTGGGGCCGCCGACTGGGCCAAGGCCAAGAGCGAAGCGCCCAGCGGGGGTGGCCGCGCGCGCAGCCGTTACAACGCTCCGGCCAGCGGCGACTATCGGCGCGGCGAGGGCGACTGAGTTCCCGTTTGCGGTGGGGCGCCGCCGCGGGCCGTGCGGCGTCTCATCAATCCGATCTTTACGGCCGTCTGTCATAAACCGGGCGGTCCGATACGGAGCCCGATGTGTTCAACGCCGACCCCAGAGTGCTGGCCAGGATCGTCCGCCATATCGAGCGGGTGCTTATCGTGGACACCACGGCGGCCTCCGGGCGACTGCTCGGCGAGTTGATGAAGGAGCTGGGCGCGCGCCAGCCGGTCTATGCCGGCGGCACCGAGCGGGCGCTGCAGATCGCCGCGGAGTTCGAGCCCCAGGTGGTGTTTACCGACCTGGACGGCCCCGAGCTCGACGGGGTGGAGCTGACCATGCGCCTGCGCCGCGGCGCCCTGCCGGCGCGCAAGGCGCCCGTGGTGGTGATGGCGGCTCAGCCGCGCGCAGGGGCCATCCTGGCGGCGCGCGACGCCGGCGCCCATGAATTCCTGGTCAAGCCGTTTACCGCCGGCCACCTGTTCAAACGGGTAGAGAATGTGGTGCTGAAGCCCCGTCTGTGGGTCGAGGCCAAGATGTATGTCGGCCCCGATCGGCGGCGGTTCAATTCCGGCGAGTTCGCCGGCGCGCGCAAGCGCCGCTCCGACGCCGCGGAGGCGCGCAAGCTGTCCGACACCTTCGCCGCGGCGGAGAGCAGGTTCCATCTCCAGCTCGACCTCTATGAGCTGCGCCCGCACCAGGCGCTGAAGGGCATGTTGGAGCAGGCGTCGGAGCTGCAGGGCGCGGCCTTTCACCACTCCGACCCGGACCTTGCCGCGACCATCACCTCGCTGATCGGCTATCTGGCCCTGTCTGTTGAGCGCGGCCAGGTGGTGCGCGCCGTCGTCGACCAGCACCTGCAGGCGATCCGTCTTCTGCGCGATCCAGCCAATCCGCTCGACGGCCCGACCCGGGCGCGGCTGCTGCTCAAGCTCTCCAACGCCGCCGCCGCCAACATCGCCGCCTGAGCCCTCAAGACGGGTTCGGCAGCCCAACGCCGCCCACCGTGCGGGAGCCTTTGACTCCCGGCGGCTGACGGGAGAAGCATGGGGGATCGCCCACGCCTCCGGACCCCCCATGCGCCACGCCTCCGCTCCCCACCTGACCCGACCCGAAGGCTCCCTGCCCGAGGACTTCCATCTCAGCCGCCGCGGTCTGGCCGGGCTGTTCGCCGGCGGATACGCCGCCTACGCCTATGCCGCCGACGCCGCGCCCATCGTCACCGACAGCGAGGGCCTGATCGTCGGCCCGGTCAGCGTGCCCGAGGCCGGCGGCGCGATCCCCGCCTATGTGGCGCGCCCCGCCGCGGGCGGCCGCTATGGCGCGGTGATCGTGGTGTCCGAGGTGTTCGGCGTGCACGAGCACATCCAGGACCTGTGCCGCCGGCTGGCCAAGCTCGGCTATGCGGCCATCGCCCCGAACTTCTTTATTCGCTCCGACCCGGACAATCAGCTGGTCCGCACCATGGACTTCAGCCTGATCCAGAAGCTGGTTGGGCAGGCGCATAACGAGCAGGTGATGGGCGATCTCGCGGCCACGATCGAATGGCTCGACGACCAGCCTTTCGTGGATCGCAAGCGTCTGGCCCTCACCGGCTTCTGCTGGGGCGGGGCGGTGGCCTGGATGGCCTGCGAGCGCTTCCCCGAGCTGAAGGCCGGCGCGGCCTGGTATGGGCGGATGACCGCGCCCAAGGCGGGCAGCTTCATGTCCGATGACAAACGCCTGTGGCCGATCGACGACGTGAAGGACCTGAAGGCCCCGGTGATCGGCCTCTACGGCGGCAAGGACCAAGGCAACCCGCTGACGGATATCGAGGCCATGCGCGCGGCGCTCAAGGCGGCGGGCAAGAGCGACAGCCAGATCATCGTCTACCCCGACGCCCAGCACGGCTTCAACGCCGATTACCGCTCCTCCTATAACGAGGCGGCGGCCAAGGACGGATGGAATCGGATGCTGGCCCACTTCGCCGCCAACCACGCCGCGCCGGGTAAGGCCAGGGGCGGCCTGTTCGGCCTGTTCGGATGAGGAAGGGCGGCTTCGGAGAGGCTGTCCTCGGCGGCGGCAAGGCCTAGATTGCCGCCATGACTACCCCACGATTCGACATCGACGGACTCATGGCGCGCCTCGGCGACAAGCGGGCGCGACGCGCCTTGAGCTATTTCGAGCAGGGCCTGGCCGAGATCGTCTCGTTCGAGGACGGCCGGGCGCTGGCCATCGTCACCGGCGAGACCGGCGCGCTCTATTCGGTCGAGGTGCGCGGGGACGGTGAGGGCGAATGCAACTGTCCCGACTTTCCGCTGGAACGCACCTGTAAACACATAGGCGCAACGGCTTTGACGGCCGATGAGCTTGATCTTCGGGAGGCGCGCGCTCTCGACGGACGGCTCTCGGCGCTCCGCGACGCCCTCATCTCTGAACCGCGCGAGGCGCTGGTGGCGCGTCTGATGGACCTGGCCCGCCACGTCCCTCACGTCGCCGCGGCGCTGGAAGGCGAAACGGACTGACACCGCCGCGCGCCACTGCTCGGCGGGGACGGGCTCTCACCCGTCTCCGCCTGAACGCGGCCTAGTGGCTGTTTTCGTTGTCCATGTGATGATCCATCATATGATGATGGTGCATCATGCGGTGATGCATCATGCGATGGCGCATGGAGTGGTGCATCATATGGTCGCCGCTCATATGGTCGTGAGCCATGGCGTCGCCGCGGTGCATGTCGCCATAGGCCACGGGATCGGCGACTGCGGCGCCGGCGATGGCGACGAGCGAGGCGGCGGCCAGGGCGGCTGCGATGAGTTTCATGGGGGTCTCCTGATTGGGGCGCCCCGGCGAGAACAGATGTCCGCGCACTCGAGGTCCATAAGCCTAAGCCGCCGCGGAGCGTTTTAGATGCGTCCTCACAGCGATGTATGGAAACGCCCTTGGTCGGGCCGGGCTATTCCGCCGGTTGCGGCGCCACTGCGGCGGCGGCGTTGGCGGCGATGGGCTTTTTTGGGTTCACCCAGCGCATCAGCCCCACCATCATGGCGACGATGGCCAGCCAGACGATGAGTTGCAGGCCATCGGGCCGGTCGGTATAGCCGACGATAGTCTTCAGCAGCCGGCCAAGGGTCGAGCCCTCAGACAGGACAGCCGAGGTGTCCCACAGCGGCGCGGTCAAGACGTCGATGACGCCCGCCTGCTGCAGGAAGGACGCCGCCTGCGCGCCCAGTCCCGCCGCCAGAAGGGTGATCAGGCCGGTGGTGGCGGAGAACAGCCGGTGCGCCGGAATGGCCAGGAGGCCAAGGTACATGAGTAGCGACACGCCCGCGCCGGCCAGGACGCCGAGCGCCCCCCCGGCGAGCAGGCCGAGCGCCGATGCGCCGCCCTGCGCGGCGATGCCGTAGAGGAACAGCACCACCTCCGAGCCCTCGCGCAGCACGGCGACGCCGACAACCACGGCCATCGCCATGAGCGAGCGCGACCCCTGCGCCACCGCGGCGCCGACGGCCTTAAGCTCGCGCGACAACGCGCGGCCGTGGCTGGCCATCCACACGTTGTGCCAGGTGAGCATCGCGACGGCCAGGATCAGGATGGCGGCGTTGAACAGTTCCTGGCCCGAGCCGTGGAACAGCGATGACAGCCCTCCGGCGAAGATGGCGACGATGGCCGCGCCGACGACACCGCCCGCCACGCCGCCCGCGACCCAAAGCCCTCGCCCCGCGACGCCTTTGGTGGCCGCCAGCACGATGCCGACGATCAGACCGGCCTCGATGACTTCGCGGAAGACGATCAGCAGCGCGCCGAGCATGGCCTGTTACTCCTACTGGACGATCACGGCGCCCTGCGCCGTCTTGGCGTGATACTCGCCCATGAACGGATAGCGGCCAGCCGCCAGCGGGCCGACGCGGACAATGCCTTTCTGACCGCCGGCGATCACCTTCTCGCGCTTCAGGCTGTCGCTGTCGAACTCGTCGGCCACGCCGTCGGCGTTGGTGACCTCGATGGCGAAGGGTTTGCCGGCGGGCACGGTGATCTGCGCCGGGCTGAAGCGGTGATCCTTCAGCATCAACGGTATGGGTGTCCCCTCCGCCGCCTCGCCGCCCGGCCTGGCGCAGGCGGCAACGCCGATGGACAGGCAGGCGGCGCTCGCCGCGAGGATCGAGATACGGACCATACCGTCCTTTTAGGCGAGAACGGTTCTCAATTGCAACGGATTTCCACGCGGCGCCGCGATCATGGCGGCCCGGGAGGGACTCGAACCCCCGACCTTAGCTTTAGGAAAGCTCTGCTCTATCCTGCTGAGCTACCGGGCCGCACGGCGCCACCTTTAGCGGCGCGGCGGCGCGGGCGGAAGGGCTTGCGCGAGGGGGTCGGGAGGGGTCAATTTCGGCGCAGGATGTTGGCCCCGCCGCTCAGGTCTGCGCACGCCACGCGGCGGATGGTTATCGCGGGCGCCGGCGCCTGCCTGGCCGGCTGCGGCGATCGGGGCGCGTTGGACGGGCTGTCGGCGGGCCGGCTTGGGCGCGTCTCGCGGGTGATGAGCGGCGACACGCTGGCGCTGGAGGATGGCGATGAGGTTCGCTTGGCCGGGGTCGAGGCGCCGCATGTCGATCAACCCTATGGGGACGACGCAGCGCGCGCGCTGGAGCGACTGGCGGGCGGTCGGCAGGTGCAACTCATGCACGGCGGGGCGCGGACCGACCCGTTCGGCCGCACCGTGGCGCACATCCGGATCGTGGAGGGCCACAGATGGCTGGAAGGCGCGCTTATCGACGCCGGGGCGGTGCGCGTACGCACCTTCGCCGACAATCGGGCGCTGGCCAAGCCGATGCTGGCGGGCGAGGCGCGGGCGCGCTTCGACCGACGGGGCCTCTGGGCGCTTGACGCCTATCGCGTCCGCCTGCCGAACGAGGTCGATGGCGCGCATGGCCTGACCATCGTCGAAGGCCGGATCGCCCATGTCGGGCGCACGGCGGACGGCGATCTCTATCTCGACTTCGACGGAGACTGGCGCTCGAACTTCTCGGCGGAGGTTTCGCGAGGGTCGTTACGCGGGTTTCGCTCGGCTGGGCTCGATCCCATGGACCTGCAGGGCCAGATGGTGCGCATTCGTAGCGGCGCGCGCGGCCTTCGCCTGGTTCTCGACCATCCCGAACAGATCGAGCGGCTGAGGGGCTGACGCCAGACGAGCGAGGGGCGCGGAAGCCTTAGACCCTGATCGGCTCATATCGAGCCGTGAATCAGGGTCTATACTTTGAGTTTAGAGCATGATTGTTTCGGATGATTCCATCCGAAACGATCATGCTCTGGCCGCCCCGCCCCTGCATTCCGATCGAACCCAGCGGCGGTGGCCGCCTTAAGCCCTACGCCGCCTTGATGAGCGACTTGGTCAGCATCCCGACGGCGGCGTCGCGATCAATCTTCTCGATCGCCGCCACTTCGCGGGCCATGCGGTCAAGCGCCGACTCGTAAAGCTGGCGTTCGGAATAGGACTGCTCCGGCTGGTTATCGGCGCGGTGGAGATCGCGCACCACCTCGGCGATGGAGATCAGATCGCCGGAGTTGATCTTGGCCTCGTATTCCTGGGCCCGGCGCGACCACATGGTGCGCTTGATCCGGGCGCGACCCTTCAGCGTGGTCAGCGCCGAGGCCACCACATTGCCCTCGGCGAGGGAACGCAGGCCGGCGGTCTTGGCCTTGCGGGTGGGCACGCGCAGGGTCATTTTTTCATGATCGAAGGTGATGACGTAAACCTCGAGCGAGATGCCGGCGACTTCCTGGGTCTCCACGCCTTTCACCGTGCCCACCCCGTGAGCCGGATAGACGACGTGATCGCCGACGGAGAATTCGTTCGCGGTCTTGGTCATGGATAGTCCTTCTTTATCGTTCGGGGATCGCTGATGATGCGATCCGCGAGGCGCCGGGATCACCGCGTCTGGCGCCTAGACAGGAGAGAAGTGGGCGCCGGCCGCGCGTTGGCTGCGGCCTTTGTCCTCTCATGCGCTCAGGTGAACGAGCGCCCCGGGTCAAGGGGTTCGACGCGCGTCTGGATCGGACGGCTGATGTGACGTCGGCAGAGCGGGGCGCCAAGCGCCACCTCGCCCTGTCGATTATTCTATATCACAAAATTTAGACGTTTGAAAGGGTTGCCGCCGCGACGCTGAAGCGAATCCGGTAAATCAGGAGCCCTTGCCGGGTTTTTCGCTGAAATACTTTTCCAGTTTGCCGGTTTCGCGTTCGAACTGTTCCGCGTCGGCCGGAGGCGTCCCCTTGATGGTGATATTCGGCCAGACCTTGGCGTAATCTGAATTGATGCGCAGCCACTTGCCGTCAGGGTCGTCTTCCGTATCCGGCTTGATGGCGTCCACCGGGCATTCGGGCTCGCACACACCGCAATCGATGCACTCGTCCGGATTGATGGCGAGGAAGTTCTCGCCCTCGTAGAAACAATCGACGGGGCAGACCTCCACGCAATCCATGAACTTGCATTTGATGCACGGGTCTTTGACGATGTAGGTCATGGGCCTGAAAATCGCAGCTCGGCGGTGGAAAGACGGGGGCGGACATGGGGTGGCGAAGCCGCTTCTGTCAATGGGCCGATCCCTATACGGGCCGATAGAGCGCCTGCGCCTCGCTGGCCGTACCGCGTCGTTCGCCGGGGCCCGTCACCTGGACCGCCACCAGCCTGACGCCGAGGGCGAAGACCAGGATGTCGTCCGCGCGGACGGTGCGCGACGGTTTGTCCACCCGCGTCTCCTGACCGGTGCGGGTGAGGCGGACGCGGCCGTCCTCCACAAAGCGCTGGGCCAGCGCCCGTGTCTTGAAGAAGCGCGCACGCCATAGCCAGACATCGATGCGGCAGGCGTCCTCGCCGCTCATCCGGTGCGCCTGGTCCTGAGCCGACGGGTGCGCCCGCGGTGCGGGGGCTGGGCCTTCAGTCCGGCCAGCGCCGCGAACGGTGAGGACGGATTGGCGGACGCGGCGCCGTCAGGCGTGGTGGCCGCGCCGCGGCGCATCCGCCACAGGGTGGGCTCGCCGAGCGCCGTCTTGCGGGCCGAGACGAAGCCGAGGCCCTTGAGTATGGCCCCCGCCATGGTCGCCTCCCATCCGAGCTCGGTGAGCGCGTGGGGTCTCAGTGTGGATGCGCCGGCGACCGGCGGCTCGGCCCGCAGATGGGCGTCCAGCCGCTCGAGGTGCTCTACCGGCACGGCGAAGGCGCCGACCGCGATCAGACCCAGCCGCCCGAGTGTCGCGGGCGATGGCGGCGGGTCCGGCAGGGGCGAGGGGCGATCCGGCGGCAGGCTTCGGCCTCCGCGCTCAAAAGCCAGGGCGAACCACCGTGCGTCTTCGCTCAGCAGCGCGGGTATGTGCACGCTGAAGGCGGCGAAGCGGACGCCTACGGCTTTCAGCATCCGTCGCTCGCGCGGGGACAGCGCCTTGACCTGTTCCGTCACCGCCCGTCGATCCAGCACGCCGTTGGCCTCGCGCAGCCGGTAAGCGACGCCTCTCGCCAGCCCCGTCAGGGCGCCGCGGGCCATCGCCTCGTCAAGCGCCTTCAGCGGCGCCAGGCGGCGTCCGGCCTCCCTCGCCAGCCACGCTTCCAATCGTCGCTCGGCTCGCTCGCGCGCCGCTTGGGGTCCGAGTTCGCCATAGAGCTTCACCAACGGGGCGAAGGGCGTACCGCCGACGATGCGGCCAGCCGGCGCACCCTGCCAGCCGATGGCGCCGCCGTCATGGAGGGTGAAGGCCTCATCCGGCGCAGCGGCCAAGGCGCCGAGGCGTTTGGCGAGCTGCGGACCTACTGCGCGGATGGCGGCGGTGCGCAGCGCCTTGTCTTCCAGCGCGCTTGTGGCCAAGGCCTGCTCGAACTGCACGCCGGTCAGCCGCCCGACAAACTGACCCTCCACCGTCACCGCACCGTCGTCCGCCACGCCCGCCAGGATTTCGGCCCGGTCGCCCAGCGAGCGCATGAGCACCGAGGTGCGCCGGTCGATGAAGCGGGCCATCAGTTTCTGGTGCAGCGTGTCGGACAGCCGATCCTCCAACGCGCGCGTCATGGCCTGCCATGTGGCGGGTTCGCGCAGCCAGTCTGAGCGATTGGCGAGATAGGCCAGGGTGCGCACACCGGCCAGGCGCTGGCTCAGCACGTCGATCTCGCCCTCGGCGTGATCGACCAGGCTGAACTGCTCGGCCATCCACTCGTTGGAGAGCCGACCTGATGATCGAGCGCCGGTGCGAACACTGAGATGGCCGAACACCTCTCTCACCAGGCGAAGGTGCTCCTCCATGGTGGTCTTGCGAAAGTCAGGCGTCTGGCAGACCTCCCACAGCAGGCGAAGGCCCTCGCCCGTGCGGCCCCGCGCGGCGATCTCGGCCTCGTCCGCCAAGGCTTTCAGGGTGATCTCGTCCAGCGCCGGCTCGGTCAGTTGCAGACCTTGTGTCCGCGGCGGGGCGGCGAGCGAGCGGATCAGGCTGGGCAGGTTGGCGAAGTCCAGCCGCGCCGTGCGCCATTGCGCCTCGACGACGGGCTCGAACCGGTGCGCCTCGACCGAGGCGACCATCGCCTCGTCCATCTCCTCCGCTTCGCCGGTGACGCCGAACGTGCCGCTGCGGGTATAGCGCCCGGCGCGTCCGGCCACCTGCGCCACCTCGGCCGCGGTCAGCCAGCGGGTGCGCTTCCCGTCGAACTTGCGCAAACCCGCGAAGGCCACATGGTCCACATCCATGTTCAGGCCCATGCCGATGGCGTCGGTGGCCACCAGAAAGTCCACCTCGCCCGACTGGTACAGCGACACCTGGGCGTTGCGGGTGCGGGGCGAGAGCGAGCCCATCACCACCGCCGCGCCGCCGCGCTGGCGCCGGATCAGTTCGGCGATGGCGTAGACCCGCTCGGCGGAAAAGGCGACCACGGCGGTCCGGCGCGGCAGGCGGGTGAGCTTCTTCGATCCGGCATAGGTCAGGGTGGAGAATCGCTCACGGCCGACGACCTCCACGTCCGGAACCAGCCGGCGGATCAACCGCTCCATCGACGCCGATCCCAGGAACATGGTCTCGTACCTGCCGCGGGCGTGCAGCAGCCGGTCGGTGAACACGTGCCCCCGCGACGGGTCGGCGACCAGCTGGATCTCGTCGATGGCCAGAAACTCCACTTCCCTGCCCAGCGGCATCGCCTCCACCGTACAGACGAAGTAGGTGGCGCGCGGCGGGGTGATCTTCTCCTCGCCCGTGATCAGCGCCACCGCCGCCTTGCCGCGCAGCCTGACGATGCGGTCGTAGATTTCCCGCGCCAGCAGACGCAGTGGCAGGCCGATCATGCCCGAGGCGTGACCCAGCATCCGCTCGACCGCCAGATGCGTCTTTCCGGTATTGGTGGGGCCGAGCACGGCCACCACGCGGGATGGAGCCTGGCCGGTGGAACGGTCGCTCATGACGGAAAGGTGGGAGAGTCGCGCCTTTCCGGCAAGCGTCGCCGCAAGGGGCGGCGGCGATCCGTCGGCTCGATTATGACACAGAGGCTGCCCCAAAATGGGGATGGACGGCGTTTCGCCTGTCGCCAAGCCATGCCATACGGACGACACGGCTACGTCGAGGGGCGTCGTCGATAGACCAGATCGGGCAAGGCTGGTACGTTCCCCAAGCGTCGCCAGTCCACCGATCTGCCGGGGTCGCGTCTTGTCCCCAGCGGGGCGCGACCCCCACCCACCCCGCGACGAGATCATGCGAAAATGCTGGGCGGAGGGGCGCTAATGCCCTCACGGCGCTGGACCGGCGCGGCGGCTGGCTCGCCCGCGCGGACCCTACCGAAAATTGGCGCGGCGTCACCTCATCGTCCGCCGGCGTCGTGCAGAGTGCGTGACGCGCCCCAACTCGGGGCGGGTTAACGGGCGGCCCGGGTTGGCGGGAACAGCGGCGAAACAAATCGGGTCCGAATCGGCGATGTCGGCCGATTCAGCTTTTGTTCCCTACCAGATATGGTGCGGGTGTCGTTGCCCCTCTACAACCGTGTTTGGTCGATGGCCCGCTGCGGAAAGGATCGCCCGGTAGCCGGCGCACCCGGACCTTGACCCGTGGGGCGGCTCTGGACTATATGCGCGCCTCCCGCACGGAGAGCGATCTTCGCGCGCCGTCTTTTCATTGCCGGTCGCCAGCCTGTGCGGCCAAAGACCGAGGTCTTACCATGTCGCGCGTATGCGAACTCACCGGGGTCGGCCCCATGGTCGGCCACAATGTGAGCCACTCCAACATCAAGACCAAGCGCCGGTTCCTGCCGTCGCTGGCCCAGGTCGTGGTCCCGTCGGATTCGCTCGGCCAGTCCTTCAAGCTGAAGATCACCAACGCCGCCCTGCGCACCCTCGACTTCCGGGGCGGCCTGGACAACGTGCTGATGAATTCCCGAGACGAGGTGCTGTCGCCCAAGGCGCTGAAGATCAAGCGTCAGGTCAAGGCCAAGCTTTCCGCGCAACCCGCCGCCTGAACAAGCCGGTAGGAACGACAAACAGGGCCTCGCCGGTGACGGCGGGGCCTTTCGCTTGCGCGCCTACTCGCTGGCGGGGCAGTCGCCCAGCCGGTGCGCCGTCGTCGTCGCCGAGCCGCCGATGGGCAGGCCGGTGGGCGAGAAGTGCGCGGAGACGTGGAACGCCTCCGGCGCGTAATCGCCGTGGATGGCCACGTCGAAGGCGTTGTGGTGCTTATCGAAGCACTGGCCGACGAACTCGACCTTGCCGTCGCCGACCGCCTTCCTGGAATAATTGCAGTGATAGTGGCTGGTGGAGGGATTGGTGAGGTACTGCTCCACCTTGTCGGGCGTCAGGCATCGGCGCTCGGTCTTGGGTTTGGATCGGATGATGAAATAGCTGGTGGACGTGCTTTCCCAATAGCCGGGCAGGATGGTGGAGGTCCTCGCCTGGGCCGGAGGCGCGGCCAGCGCAAGGGCAAGGATCGGCAGGGCGCGAAGAATCATGAGATCTGGAGGGGCGGCTTTTTGCTGGTGGTCAGATAGCGCGATCGCACTGTGATCCAAGGTCGTGGCGCTGATACGACGCGATCGTGGTATTTATGCCAGCAAGCGGGCGTCCGCCCTCTTCACATCGGTGCAGCCGGTCAGCGCCATGGCCACCTGCAGTTCGGCCCGCATCCGATCGAGCATTCGCGTCACGCCCACCTCGCCGTCCGCCGCAAGGGCATAAGCCCAGTTTCGGCCGATCCAGCAGGCCTGCGCGCCGAGCGCCAGGGCTTTGAGCACATCGAGCCCCGAGCGGACGCCCCCGTCCATGATGACGGGGATGCGCCCTTCGACAGCCTCGACCACCCCGGGCAGAGCCCGCACCGACGATAGCGCCCCGTCGAGCTGACGACCGCCGTGGTTGGAGACGATGAGCCCGTCCGCGCCATGTTCCACCGCCAACCGGGCGTCCTCCGGGTCGAGGATGCCCTTGATGACGATAGGCCTGTTCCAGCGCTGGCGAATCCAGGCGATGTGATCCCAGGTGAGGGTCGGGTCGAAGTTGCGGTGGATCCAGGCGGAAAAGTCGCCGAGCTGGCCCTCGGGCGCCGCCTCGACGATGTTGCCGAAGTGGTGGGGGCGCCCCGTGAGCGCCACGTCCCACAGCCAATGCGGCCGGCTGGCGATGTTCCACAGGCGGCCAAGCTCGGCCAGCGGCGGCAACCTGCCGGAAAAGCCGGAGCGCGCGTCGCGATAGCGCGCGCCGCCGACGGGCAGATCGACGGTGAACACCAGGGCGGGCGCTTCCGCCGCCTCGCACCGCGCCAGCACCGCCTCCATGAAGCCGCGGTCCTTGATCATGTAGAGCTGGTACCAGATCGGCCGGGTCACCGCCGCGCGGACCTCTTCCAGCGGACAGATCGACAGGGTGGAAAGGGTGAAGGGCACGCCCCCCCGCTCCGCGGCCCGGGCCGCCATCCGTTCGCCGCGGTGGGCGAACATGCCGGCGAAACCCACGGGGCCCAACCCCACAGGCATGGACAGCGGTTGGCCGAACAGCTCGATTCCGGTCTTGAGGTCGGAGACGTCGCGCATGACCCGCTGGCGAAGCGCGACGGCGCGAAAGTCCTCCACGTTGCGCTTCAGCGTCACCTCGTCATAGGCGCCGCCGTCGATATAGTCGAACAGCATCCGCGGCAGCCTTCGCCGGGCGGCCAGCCGTTCGTCCGCCGGACTGGCGAGGACGGGCATGTCAGGCCGGAACCTTGACCGGCGCCGGCGCTCGCGGCTGCACCACCGGCGGCGGCTGCAGCACGGCGGAGGTTCCCTTGACGCCGGCCTTGGGTTCGACGTCGAACAGGCCGGCGAGCTGTTCGGTGATCGCTCCGCCGAGTTGCTCCACATCGACGATGGTCACCGCGCGGCGATAGTAGCGCGTGACGTCGTGGCCGATGCCGATGGCGATCAGCTCCACCGGCGAGCGCGCCTCGATCTCGGCGATCACCGCTCTAAGGTGCCGTTCGAGATAGTGGCCGGCATTGACCGACAAGCTGCTGTCGTCCACCGGCGCGCCGTCGGAGATCACCATCAGGATCTTGCGCTGTTCGGGCCGGCCGAGCAGACGTTGGTGCGCCCAGAGCAGGGCCTCGCCATCGATATTCTCCTTCAGCAGGCCCTCGCGCATCATCAGGCCAAGGTTCTTGCGCGCGCGGCGCCATGGTGCGTCGGCGCCCTTGTAGATGATGTGGCGCAGGTCGTTGAGGCGGCCGGGATGGGGGGGCTTGCCTGCCTTGATCCAGGCCTCGCGCGCCTGGCCGCCCTTCCAGGCGCGGGTGGTGAAGCCGAGCACCTCGGTCTTTACCCCGCACCGCTCAAGCGTGCGGGCCAGAATGTCGGCGCAGATCGCGGCCACCATGATGGGGCGCCCACGCATGGAGCCCGAATTGTCGATCAGGAGGGTGACGACGGTGTCCTTGAACTCGGTGTCCTTCTCCTCCTTGAACGAGAGCGGCGCGGTGGGATCGATGATCACGCGGGTCAGGCGCGAGACATCCAGCACCCCCTCCTCCAGATCGAACAGCCAGGAGCGGTTCTGCTGCGCCAGCAGCCGCCGCTGTAGACGATTGGCCAGGCGCGAGACGACGCTGGACAGGGCCGAGAGCTGCTGATCGAGATAGGCGCGCAGGCGTCCGAGTTCGTCCGGGTCGCACAGCTCCTCTGCGGTGACGATCTCGTCGGCGCCGGTGGAAAAGATACGATAGGGCGGCTCGGGCTGGCCGCGATCCTTGAACTCCGGGCGGGAGGGCTGGGCGCCGTCAGCCAACTCCGGCGCCTCGTCTGACATGTCGGCGTCTTCGGCGTCTTCCGCCGACATCTCCTGCTGGTCGGAGGCCTCGGTGTCCTGATCGGCGCTTTCGGTGCGTTCCGAACTCGAACCCTCCGGCGTCTCGCCCTCGCCCTCATTGTCGTCGGCCTCGTCCGGATTGGTCTGGTCCCTGTCGTCCTGTTCGGGATCGAGGGCGTCCTCGGCGGTATCGGCGCTGTCGTCGCCCATTTCGAGGTCGCGCAGGATCGAGCGCACCACGCGGCCGAATGCGGTCTGGTCCGCAAGGCTCTCCGCCAGCCGGTCGAGGTCCTTGCCCGCCTTGGCTTCGATCTCCGGCCGAAGCTGCTCGACGACGGCGCGGGCGCCGTCCGGGGCGGCCTGGCCGGTGAGCCGCTCACGCACGATAAGGCCCAGCACATCGGCCAGCGGCGCGCCCTCGGCCGCCTGGCGGGCGAAGCCCTTGCGCTCCAGACTGGCTTCCAGCGCCGTGGCGAGGTTCTGCCGCACCCCGCCCAGCGCGTTGGCGCCGATGGCCTCGATCCGCGCCTGCTCGACCGCCTCGAAGATGCCCGCCGACTGGAGGTCGTAGGGACGGAGACGGGCGTGGGCCGACGCGTCGTGATGGGCGAGGCGCAGCGCCATCTGGTCGGCCAGCCCGCGTATCCGCGAAGCCTCCTTGCTGTTCAGGTCCCGCGGCGGATGCGGCAGGGTGGCCCGGTTCCCCACCAGAGACGGCCCGTCGCCGGAGAACACCACTTCGAGGTCCGGCTGCTCAGCCAGCGAACGGGCGGCGTGCGCCAGGGCGCGCTTGAACGGTTCGGTGGGGCTTTCGGGTTTGGTCGACGCCATGGCTACACTTAGCGCCCCTGACTTTGGCCTGTCATGGCCGAAATTCCGAAGATCAGCACAGCGGGTTTGGCCAAATGTCGGCGCCCCGTCTTGGGTCAGAGTAAAGAACCAGGGAAAACGGGCCGTTTACCCTTTTCATGCGAGGGTCTCGTCGAGTTGGGGGTCTGCATGTCTGTAACGGGAATGTCCGGCGCGCCGAATCCGGCTGAGGTAGCCAACGCCGCGGTCTCGGCCCTGGTGTTCGAGCATAGTCACGACCTGCTGTTGATCTGCGACTTGACCGCGGCGATCGTCGAGGTGAATCCCGCCTGGACGCGCCTGCTCGGCTGGCCTCGTGAAGCCCTGATCGGCCGCGACCTCTACACCTTGGTCCACCCCGAGGATCAGTCGAGCCTGCGCGAGGGCGGTTCGGTCCTCGGCGAAACCAGCGCAGCTCGCTGCACCTTCCGCGTCCTGCAGAGCGACGGCGGCTGGCGCTGGCTCGATGGTCGCTCCCAGAGCCTGTCGCCCGGGGAGCGGGTGATGGCCGTCCTGCGCGACGTCACCGAAGACCGGGAACGGGAGGCGGAAGGCCGCCGCCAGGCGCTGCAGAACGCCCTCTTGGCGGACAAGGCCGGCATGTTCACCTGGACCATGGATGCGGGCGCCAACACGATCCGTCGCTCGCGCGCCTTTCCGGCCCATATGGCCGAGGGGCGCCAGGAGATTGCGCTCGACGCTCTGGGAGCGTTCGTGCACCCGGACGACAAGGCCCATTCGGAGGCGGCGCTGCGGCGCGCTATCCTGGAGGGAGAGCCGGGCGGCTACGATACCCGGATCAGCAATGAAACCGGCGGCTGGACCACCTTCCGCGTCACTTTCCAAACCGAGGATACCGGCAAGGGCTATCACCTCGTGCACGGCCTGTCGCAGGACGTGACCGAGCTGGCCGACGCCCGCGATGGCGCGCGCGCCGCCGAGGCCGAGGCGCGGGGCATTCTGGAGCAGGCCCCTTTCGCCTCCTGCATCCTTGGACCGGAGCTGGAATACATCTCGGTCTCCGGCGCCTGGAAGGCTATGTTCGGCGCCTATGACGAGCCGTTCGAGGGGCGTCAGTTCGCCAGCCTGCAGAGCCCGGCCATGCGCCGGAGGCTGCACAAGGCGCTGAAGCGCGCGCTGTCCGGGGAGGTCTACACCCGCGCGGAGGAGGAGGTGGTCCGTCCCGAGGGATCGATGACGCTCCGCTGGCAGGCCCGGCCCTGGCGGTCGGCCACAGGCGAAATCCGCGGGGTCATCATCTACGCCACCGACATCACCGACATGGTCGCCGCCCGCCGGGCTGCGCGGACCAACGCCAAGCGTCTGAAGCTGGCGCTCGACGCCGCCGACGCCGCGGTGTTCGAGATCGACCACCACCGCAAGACTTTCTGGAGCGGCCATGGCTTTCAGAAGCTGGCCGGCGCGACACTCAGCTATCAGCAGGCGATTGCGCTGTGGCCGACCCTGTATCCGGAGGACCGGGAGCGCCTGTCCGCCCTCTATGAGTCGCAGGACACACGTCGGCCGAGGCCGGTGGAAGCCCGCCTTGTGGGCGCCGACGGGCCGCGCTGGGCGCGCTGCCACATCCGCATCCGGCATGACGCTCAAGGGCGACCGCTGAAGCTGACCGGGCTGCTGCAGGACATCGACATCTACAAGCGCCAGGAAATCGCCCTGGAGCTCGCCGAACGACAGGCCAATCTGGCAGCCGAGGCCAAGTCCAACTTCCTGGCCAACATCAGCCACGAGATTCGCACGCCGATGAACGGGGTCCTCGGCGTCCTGCAACTGATCAAGCGCGACCATCTGGATACGCAGGAGCAGGCTTTGCTCGACGAGGCGCTGGCCTCGGGCCGGATGCTCACCGAGATGCTCGACGACCTGCTCGACTTCTCCAAGATCGAGACCGGCCAGTTCGAGATTCACCCCGAACCGCTGGATCCGACGGCGGTGCTGGTGGGCGTCTCCAGCCTGCTGCAGCCGGCCGCCACGGCCAAAGGCCTGACCATGACCGCCGTAGCCGCGCCAGACCTCGGTCTGGTCCGCGCCGACCCCCTGCGCCTACGTCAAGCGCTCTATAACATCATGGGCAATGCGGTGAAGTTCACGCCCCAGGGCTCGATCGAGGCGCGTCTGGCTCGCCACACCGCGCCGGACGGCTCCCAACGGCTGCGCTTCGAGGTGCAGGACACTGGGGTCGGCGTGCCTGAGGCGTTCAAGGCCACCCTCTTCGAGCGCTTCGAGCAGGCGGACGGCTCGGCCACGCGCAGGTTCGGCGGGTCCGGCCTCGGCCTCGCCATCACCAAGCGACTGGCGGAGATGATGGGCGGCGCGGTCGGCTTCTCCTCCACGCCCGGCGAAGGGTCGACCTTCTGGATCGAGATCGATGGCGAGCCGGTGGAGCCCGCCGCCACCGGGACCGACGAGCCGGAGATCGGCAGCTTCCGCGTCCTCTTGGTGGAGGACAACGCCACCAACCGGTTGGTCATCTCCAGGATCCTCGAGGCCCTCGGGGTCATGGTCGATACCGCCGAGGACGGCGCCGCGGGCGTGGAACGGGCGGCCAGGGGCGGCTACGACCTCGTGCTGATGGACATCCAGATGCCCGGCATGGACGGCATGGAAGCCACCCGCCGCATCCGCGCCATGGACGGCGCCGTCGCCTCTACCCCCATCGTCGCGGTCACCGCCAACGTACTGGCCGACCAAAGGGCGAACTACGCCGATGCGGGCATGGACGGGGTAGTCTCCAAGCCCGTCTCCGCCGCTTCGCTGATCGCCGAGATCGCCCGCGTGACCGAACGCGCCGCGGCGGCCTGACCGCTTGACGCGCCTAGGACGCTTGAGCCGCCCCTCGCGCCCATGCACAGTGGCGGTATGAAGGTCCTCGCACTCGCCGGCTTCGCCGCGCTCCTCACCGGCTCCGCCGCCATGGCCGCGCCCGCCGCGCTGACCCTGATCGGGGAGGATGGGTGGAGCCAGGTCGTAAGCCTCGACGACCTGAAGGCCCTGCCGCACACCGGCGCCACCATCAGCCACGACGGCAAGACATATGGTTTCAAGGGCGTCTTGCTGGCCGACGTGCTGAAGCGGGTGGGCGCGCCGCTCGGGGCGGCCATGCGCGGACCGGCGCTGTCGGACGTGGTCATCCTCACCGCCCGCGACGGTTATGTGGTGAGCCTCGCCCTGTCCGATCTGGAGCCCTCGATCCGTGACGGCAAGGTGATCCTCGCCGACGCCGCCGCCGACGGGAGCGCCCTCGGCGAAAAGGACGGCCCCTTCCGCCTGGTGGTCGATGGCGATCTGAAGCCGGCGCGCTCGGAACGCGACGTGACGAGGATCGAGCTTCGCCGGCTACGGCTCGTGCACTGACCGCGAACGGCGCATTGACTGTGGGGGGCGCCTCCAGTATATCGCCCGCTCCTTATTTTCCGGCGCTTCGCGTTCTGCCGGGACGCGCCCACACATCCTAGGTTGCGAGACCCTTATGGCCAACAATCCCGGCGCCAAGAAAGCGATCCGCAAGATCGAGCGCCGCACCGCCGTCAACACCGCCCGCCGATCGCGTATGCGCACCTTCCTGCGCAAGTTCGAAGAGGCGTTGAGCACCGGCGACGCCGCCAAGGCGAAGGACGCCTTCACCGAGGCGCAGTCCGAGCTGATGCGCGCGGTCTCCAAGGGCGTCGTACACAAGAATACGGGTTCACGGAAAGTTTCGCGTCTGCACGCGCGCTTGAGGAAACTGTCCGCAGCCTGACGCTCGGTTTTCGAGCGCCTTCTCCAAAATCCCAATGAATCCTTGGCTGTAGGCGCTGATCGCGTCCGCGGCCAAGCTCGTTTTCGCGGCAGCCGAAAGCCGAACACAAAGTGTCGCACTTCCCCTCGCAGGTTAATTTTCCAAACCCGAAAAGGGGGTTGCGCGAGTCAAGGAATCTTTGCGTGCGGATACCCGCGAATCAAAGTTGACGCCATCCGCCGCGGGGCTACTCTGGGGCTCCTGACGGACTTTTCCATCTGATCGCGGACGGAAAAACGGCGAGCCTGCGCTCGCCGCCTGGGGTGGCTGTGTTTGTGAAGTGTACCGAAGGCGGAGTCGCCCGACTCGCGCGTCGGGAGAGCTTTGCCCGCGGCGGCCACCGGGACCGGCGCCCGAAGAAGGCCGTCAGGACGGACTTGGCTGGTGGCGAAGAGGGCTGAACGGTGATCAGAGGCGCGACGTCGAATGGTTCGCATGACGCTGTGGTGCACGGCGTCCCCCCCCTCCCGCAGGCGGTGATGGCGGCGGCCTCGACGACGGAGACGGTATGGACCCAGGTGTGCGCCGGCCTTCGTGTGGAACTGGGCGCGGACCTGTTCGCCTCGTGGATCGCCCCGGCGCGCCTGTATGAGACCGGCGCCGCAGTGATCCTGGCGGCCCATACGGAGACCGCGCGCGACTGGATCAAGCGCAACGCCTGGCGCCGCATGGTGGAGCTGTGGGCCGCGCACGACCGCAGCCACCGGCCGCTGGTGCTGCGCTCGCGCGCGGAGACCGCCAACCTGGCCGCCGACGGTCCGGTGACGCCGCTGAACCCCGCCGCCCCTATCGTCGCGGAAGCGGCGCCCGCGATGCTCGGCCCCCCCCCGCGTTCGGACGCGGGCCGTCCCCTCGGCCTGCAGGAGCGCTTCACCTTCGACGGCTTCGTCGGCCACAGTTCCAACGACTTCGCCCTCACCGTGGCGCGGAAGGTGGGGGCCTGGTCGGACGGCTGCTTCAACAACGTGCTGCTGCACGGCCCCTACGGTTTCGGCAAGACCCACCTGTTGCACGCGATCGGCTGGGCGGCGCACCAGGCGCGGCCGAACCGCAAGGTAGTCTACCTGACGGCGGAGCAGTTTCTGTCCGGCTTCGTCACCGCCGTGCGGTCCGGCGCCGGGGCGAACTTCAAGGGCGACATCCGCTCCGCCGACCTGCTGCTGATCGACGACGTGCAGTTCATCGGCGGCAAGACCAAGTCGCAGGACGAACTCTATCATTCCCTGGCCTCGCTGATGGCGGAGGGGCGCCGCGTGGTGTTCACCGCCGACCGGCCGCCCTCGGCCCTGACCGAGGTCGACGCGCGGCTGCGCTCGCACCTCGGCGCCGGGCTGGTCTGCGGCATCGAGCGCGCCGACCGCGCCCTGCGCATGGAGGTGCTGGAGCGCAAGCTGTCGTCCCTGGCCCAGCAACTCGGCGTGCAGGGACACGCCCGGCCCGAGGTGATGTCCATGCTGGCCGACCGCTTCCCCGACTCGATCCGCGAGCTTGAGGGAGGCCTCAACACCCTGGCTGTATGCGCCGGCGAGCGGCTGTCCACCCTGACCCTGGAGGAGGCGGAGAGCTTCCTGCGTCCCCACCTGCAGCGCGGCGGCGACCGCAAGGTCACCGTCGACGAGATCCAGAAGGCGGTGGCCGAACATTATGTGCTGAAACAGGCCGATCTCCTGTCCGAGCGCCGCACCCGGGCGGTGGCGCGGCCGCGGCAGCTGGCCATGTATCTGGCCAAGCACCTGACCACCCGCTCCTATCCCGATATCGGCCGCCGCTTCGGTGGGCGCGACCACACCACCGTGCTCCACGCCGTCCGCCGCATCGAAGCGCTGAAGGCCGAAGACGCCGCCATCGCCGCCGACGTGGAGGCCATCACCCGCAAACTTCGCGGCTGAACCGCATCGACTGCCGCTGACGTGTGCAGACCGCGCTTGGCCGGCTTCCCAGCAGGGGTGTAACGGCAATGGGTCAACGGCGTCTGTGGTGACGGCTAGGGGGTGAGGAGCGCCGCGGTCCGATCGGACAGTGGTTGAGCACTGTCGAGCTTTGAGGTAGCGCGTGCCCTCACTGACAGGCCAGGCACTCCTCGTAGTCCGTCGGCGCGGCCGCTTCCATGTCCGGCCCGGCCACCGCGTCCGCAGCGCCGGCGAAGGCGGCGCGTTGCACGGACTTGGAGCGGAGGTAGTAGAGCGATTTCACCCCCCGCTCCCACGCGGTCCAGTGCAGCATGTGCAGGTCCCACTTTTCCACGTCGCCGGGGATGAACAGGTTGACCGACTGCGACTGGCACACCTGGGGGGTACGGTCCGCCGCCAGTTCCACCACCCAGCGCTGGTCTAGCTCAAAGGCCGTCTTGAACACGTCCTTCTCGTCCTGGCTCAGCGCGTCCAGATGCTGGACCGAACCTTCGTTCTCCAGGATCGTGCCCCAGACCGCGTCGGTATTCATCCTCTTGGCGTCCAGCAGCCGCTCCAGATAGGGATTCTTGACGGCGAAGGTGCCAGAGAGGGTCTTGTGCGAATAGATGTTGGCCGGAATCGGCTCGATCCCCGCGCTCGTCCCGCCGCAGATGATCGAGATCGAGGCGGTGGGGGCGATGGCCAGCTTGTGCGAGAACCGCTCCATCACCCCGCGCTCGGCGGCGTCGGGGCAGGCGCCGCGCTCTTCGGCCAGCTTGACCGAGGCCTTGTCGGCCTCGCGGCGCAGGTGCTTGAACAGGCGCATGTTCCACGATTTGGCCAGGGCCGACTCGAACGGCACGTTCTGGGCCTGCAGGAAGGAGTGGAAGCCCATCAGGCCAAGCCCCACCGAGCGCTCCCGCTCCGCCGCATAGATGGCCGCGCTGGCGGCGTCCGGCGCATTGTCGATGAAGTCCTGCAGCACGTTGTCGAGGAAGCGCATCACGTCCTCGATGAAGCTCGGCTCGTCGCGCCACTCCATGAAGGTCTCGGCATTGACCGAGGACAGGCAGCACACCGCGGTGCGCTCCTTGCCGAGGTGGTCCTTGCCGGTGTGCAGCATGATCTCGCTGCAGAGGTTGGACTGGCGCACCTTGAAGCCCAGTTCGCGCTGGTGCTGGGGCATGGCCCGGTTCACCGTGTCCGAGAAGATCAGATAGGGCTCGCCGGTCTGCAGGCGGATTTCGAGGATTTTCTGCCAGAGGTTGCGGGCATCCACCATCTTCACCGCCTCGCCGGTCTTGGGCGAGCGGAGCGCGAAGGGTGCGCCGTCGCGCACCGCTTCCATGAACTCGTCGGTGATCGAGATGCCGTGGTGCAGGTTGAGCGACTTCCTGTTGAAGTCGCCCGACGGCTTCCGGATTTCCAGGAACTCCTCGATCTCGGGATGGTAGACGTCGAGATAGACCGCGGCCGAACCGCGGCGCAGCGAGCCCTGGGAGATGGCCAGGGTCAGCGAGTCCATCACGCGGATGAAGGGTATGATGCCGCTGGTCTGGCCGGCGCCCTTCACCTTCTCGCCGATGGAGCGCACCCCGCCCCAATAGGTGCCGATGCCGCCGCCGTTGGCGGCCAGCCATACGTTCTCGTTCCAGGTGCCGACGATGCCGTCCAGGCTGTCCGACACCGCGTTCAGGAAGCAGGAGATCGGCAGGCCGCGCTCGGCCCCGCCGTTGGACAACACCGGGGTGGCGGGCATGAACCAGAGGCGGGAGATGTAGGCGTAGATGCGTTGGGCGTGGTCGGCGTCGTCGGCATAGGCGGTGGCGACGCGGGCGAACATGTCCTGATAGCTTTCGCCGGGGAGCAGGTAGCGATCCTCCAGCGTGGTCTTGCCGAAGTCGGTGAGCAAACCGTCGCGGGTGCGGTCCACCTCGACCTTGCGGACCAGCTTGAGCTTGGGCGGCGCAGGCGGCTCGGCCCGTTTCGCCGTTGTCTGTGCTCCAACCTTCGCCACTGCTTCAGCCATATCCCGACGCCTACATCTTGTGCCTGACCCTTATGAGAACCCCATTGGTGGGGTTCGTCAACGCGATCCTTCGCCCAAGTCACGGCTTTATTTTTCCGTCCACAGCCTTTCGGTTAAGCGGGCGGTAAGCCTCCGATTCGACGGACGCGTCACAGCCCGTTCCCGCAAAGGAATGCGGGGGGCCGCCAGCGCGGCGCCGCCCCGGCCTCGTTCAGCGGTGTAACGTCGTCAGGACTTATCACGACCGCGCGATCGACGCGAACGAAAGTGGAACGCAATCACCTTTTGTTAACCATGCTCAGGCAAGACGGGGTGGGGTTGAACGAAAGGAGAACGACATGCGAAGCACCGAATACACCGGCGGCTTCTGGCATCTGTTCGACCGGGTGACCGCCCCCGGCCGTGTGCTGACCGCCGAGGAGCGCCTGTGGCGCTCGCGCGTGCTGGAGGCCGCCCAGGCCCTCGCCCGGGGCGACTACGGTCCGGCGCGCGCTGTGCTGGCCGAGGCTTGAGGCTCAGGCCCGCTCGAACCGCACCGGGGCGCCCCAGAAGGTTTTCACCAGATCGTTTTGGTCGGCCGGCTTGCCGGTGGTGAGGAAGCGGCGCGTACCGCCCGTGCCGGTGGGATATTCCGGGTGGCGCTCGAAATAGCGGGCCATGGAGTCCGCCACCGCGCTCGGTTGGTGGATCAACGGCGTGCCCGGCGGCAGCGCCCTCACGAACAGGTCGGCGATGATCTCGTAGTGGGTGCAGCCGAGGATGGCCTTGGTCGGCGGCCGGCCGATGCGGGTGGTCAGCGCCCGCACATGAGCCTCGACCACGGCGCTGAGTTCAGTCTCCGACGCGTTCCCCTCGATCAGCGGCACGAGTTCGGGGCAGGGCTGGGAGAAGACGGCGATGTCCTCGCGCCGCTTGTCGATCTCGATCTCGTAGACGCGCGAGCGGGCCGTGGCGGCGGTGCAGAAGAGGCCGATCACGTCCACCGCCTCCACCTTCTCGCCGCGCCGCTCGGGCTCATAGGTCCAAGGCTGGCCGGTGGCGGCCTCGATGGTGGGAACGATGAGGCCAAGGATGTTCACCGACCGGCCGAGGTCACGGCGATAGGTCGGCAGCCAGGTCTGCTGCAGCCGGCGCAGCGCGATGGAGGCGGCGGTATTGCAGGCGAGGATGATGAGGTCCGCACCCTCGGCGAACAGCCGCTCGCACCCGGCGCGGGTCAGATCGACGATCTCCTCGCCCTCGCGCCCGCCATAGGGGGCGTTGGCCTGATCGGCCAGATAGATGAAGTCCGCCGCCGGAAACGCCCGCACCAGCGCCCGATGCACGGTCAGGCCGCCGACGCCGCTGTCGAATACACCGATGGTCATGGGAGGGGGCTTTTGGCCGAGGGCTTGGGCGACGTCCAGATATCAAACATCCAAATGTGTGGCGTAGATCGACAAGCCTTGCGCTACCTCTCGATGCTTTTGATCGCGGGTCCACAAAAGTGCACCGGGCGTCAATCTGGTCGCCACGACGAGGTGAGCAATCCATGCCTACACCATCAGCATCACCTTGCCCACGCGCTCGCCCGCTTCCAGTTCGGCGTGGGCCTTGGCGGCCTCGGCCAGGGGGAAGGTCTTGTGGATAGCCTGCTTCAGCTTGCCAGCGGCGACCCAGGGCCAGACCACGCGCTCCACCTCGGCGGCGAGGCGGCCCTTCTCGTCGGCGCTGCGCGGGCGGAGCGTGGAGCCGGTGACGACAGCCCGCTTCTGCATCAGGCGGAAGATTTCCAGTTGCACGGTGCTCCCAGCCTGCGAGGCGATCTGCACGAGACGCCCGCCGGTCTTCAGGCTGTCGATGTTACGGGCGAAATAGTCGCCGCCTACCATGTCCAGGATCACATCCACCCCGCCATCGGCCTTGGCCGCCTCGGCGAAATCCTCGGCCTTGGCGTCCACCGCCACATCGGCGCCGAGGGTCCTGGCCATGGCCGCCTTGTCCGGTCCCCGTCCGGTGGCGATGACCCGGGCGCCCGCCGCCCTGGCCATCTGGATGGCGGCGACGCCGATGCCGGAGGTGGCGCCGTGCACCATGAAGGTCTCGCCGGCCTTCAGCGCGCCGTGCTCGAACACATTGGCGTAGACGGTGAACACGGTCTCGGGCAGAGCCGCCGCCTCGACCATCGACAGTCCGGGCGGGACGGGCAGGGCGTGCCGGGCATCGACCACCGCATATTCGGCATAGCCGCCGCCGCCGAGCAGGGCGCACACTCTATCGCCCACCGCCCAGCGCGGCGCACCCTCACCCACGGCCGCCACGACGCCCGCCACCTCCAGCCCCAGCGTCTCCGGCGCGCCGGGGGGCGGAGGATACATTCCCATGCGCTGGATCAGGTCCGGCCGGTTCACCCCGGCCGCCTCCACACGGATCAGGATTTCTCCCGCGCCGGGCCCGGGCGTCGCCACCCTCACCGCGTGCAGCGCCTCGGCCGGGCCCTTGCCGTCCTCGATGGCGATGGCGGTCATCTCTTTGGGCGTGGTCATGGCGGCGTCTCCCGTTGTGCTCCGAAGACTGATATACTGAGCCTTCGGCCCGCATCCTACGGGCGACAGTCGTGGCAGAGGAGGCGTTCCATGATGATGGAGGAGCCGGCGGCCCCGCGAGCAGCGCGCGGCGCGGCCCTGATCGAAGCGACGCGCGAGGATCTCGACCTCTATGCGGTCGGCGATCTGGAAACGCGGATCGAGCAGCTTCAGGATGAGATCGGCCGAACGCGCACGGTGCTGGAGCGCAAGAAGAACGGCCGCGCCGCCGCGGACGCCTTCTTCTCTCTCGGCCGTTGAGGGCTGGCGCTTCTAGGATTGACCCTTCGAGGACTGGCACGTCGATTGCACAGGCGCCGGGCGGGACAGGCCGTTCGCTTCGTCCCGCGGCGTGGTGTACGCTGCTTAGGCTTACAGGGGCGATTCCAGCATGACCGTTGAGGCTCCTAATCCGGCGACCCCCGCGCGCGCCGACGTGGTGCGCGATTTCGCCAGGTCGGAGCTGTTCGAGCGCACCTTTCGCGACGGGATGGAGCTGGTGGAGGACGCCGCCGCCTATCTCGACGGGCCGGGCCGCCAGGAGTCCAAGCTGCTGTCGCGCAACGCCGCCCTCACCTATGCGGGCGAGAGTATGCGGCTGACCACGCGGCTGATGAAGCTGGCCTCGTGGCTCCTGGTGCAGCGGGCGGTGCGCGAGGGCGACATGCCCGCGCTCGAGGCCTGCAACCCGCGCTATCGCCTCGGCGAAGACGAGAGCGTGGTGGGTGAAACGCGGCCGCCCCTCGCCGTCGATCCCCTGCTGACGGAACTGCCGAGCGGCATCCTCGACCTCTCCGTGCGGTCGGAGCGGCTGTACGAGCGGGTCCGCCACCTCGACCGCCGCATGTATGTCGAACCGACCGACGGCGAGACCCCCCACCCGGTCCTGTCCCAGATGGACCGCCTGCGCGAGGCGTTTGGCGGCGCTTGAGCGGCGAGACGCAAGCTGTATGCGATTGGCCGTAAAATTGCCACCGGCTAATGTGCGCGTCCCTGTTGCTGGTCAGTTATTCACGCACTTGAAAGTAATCGTGGTGCTCGCCTGGGTGAACTGAGCGTCTGCTTTTGAGTCCACGATTTCCGCGTGGCGGCCAAGATCGGCGCATTTGACATTCGCGACGTCAACAGCTTTTGCCTTAGCGGTACCCTCGCCGCCAAAGCTTGTGATCGCGCTCGTGGTTATCTGGAACGTATAAGGAGCCACTTGGTAAACGCCGCTAGACGACGCGCAGTCGGAAAGGGCCAAGAGGCCAACGTACACCAATAAGCGACCCATGAACTCTCCTTAGTATTATTGAATTGATTAGTGAAATGGGACGGCTACATTTTGAACTTCACGGTGATTTCGTCATCAGTGCCCGAATTTCGGCACGAAGGTGAAGTTGATCATCGCCCGCTGGTCCTTCACCGCGGTGATGCCGAGGAGCTGGGCGCGGGTCTTTTCCTGCACGAAGCTGATCGCCGCTTGGGCGCCGCCCCGGCGCAGGGCCAGCCCCGCCTGCCTCTGGCCGACGAAGCCCCCCTTGTCGGTGGACAGGCCGGCGCTGCGCCAGCCCGTGTCCGCATCGTGCATCAGGTTCATGCCGACGCCCCGCCCCGACACGGCGCCGAACACATAGAGCCGGCCACGGTCGCGAAACCCGGCGCCGTCGTGCACGCCGAGGGTAGAGGCGACCCGGTTCTGCACGGGGGCGCGGTTCAACGCCACGACGCCCCCCGCCTGCCGATAGGTTCCGGTGACCGGGCCCAGGTTCAGCGCTGTCGCCGCGCGGCCGTCCGCCGCCAAGGCCTCGCCGGGCCGCGCCTCCATCGCCGCCTGCATCGCCGCTTGCCGGGCGTCGATCTCCGCCTGCACGGCGCGAGCGTCGGCCAGGCCGATGGCCTCGGTCCGGAGTTCCTCCTGCTCTTCCAGCGTTTTGCCGCGGGTCTCCCAGCGGATCAGGCCACGCCCCGGCAGGAACATCACCCCGCCCGCCTTGTCGGAGGAGAGGTCGGACCGCGCGAAGGCCGCGCCGAACAGATAGGCCTTGGACAGGGCATCGGGTCGATCTGGGCTTGGTGTCGCCGAGGAGGCCTGCGCGGCCGCCCGCACGGGGAGCAATACCGACAGCGCGATCGCCATCGCCACGCTCCAGCTTCGCGCCCCCGGGAACCCCACGACCGCCTCTCTCAGGTGTGGGGAAAAGACTAACCCCAACCTGCAACACCGCCAAGACGAATCGCGGCGCGTCTTGACAGGTCGCCTCGGCGGTCGCCCATCTGCGGTCGCGACAGGGAGAGGCGGACGTGAACAAGCTCGGTGCTCTGGCGGTGGCGGTCGCGGCGCTGGCTCTGCCCGTGGCGGCGTGGGGCTGGTCCAACCAGGGCCACCAGGCCACCGGCGCCATCGCCTATGACGATCTGATGCGCACCGATCCCGCCATCGTGCGCCGGATCGTCGCCATCGAGCAGAGCCATCCGGACCGCAAACGGTTCGAGGCGCGGCTGGGCAATCTTACCGGCGCGGCGCGCGACCGGATGCTGTTCGAACTGATGGCGCGCTGGCCCGACGATGCGCGCGAGGGGCCTTACGATCATCCCAACTGGCACTATTTCCTCTCCGCCATCGACGATCCGGCGCATCCCGCCAAACTGCCGCCGGCCATGCTGGCGCTGAAGTCCGGCGAGGCGGCGGAGGCGTTCGCCCTGGCCCGCCGCACGGTGGCCGACGCCTATTCCGGCGATGCGGAGCGGGCGGTGATGCTGTGCTGGATCTTCCACTTGGTGGGCGATATCCAGCAGCCGCTGCACGCCGGGCACCTCGTCTCCGCCCGCTTTCCGCTGAGCGACCGGGGCGGCACGATCGACTATGTGCGGCCCGACGCGGCGGGCAAGCCGGTCTATCTGCATCAGTATTGGGACGACCGGCTGGGGCCGGACGCCGACGACGATCCTGCGGTCGCCGCCACCGTCACCCGGCTGGAGGCGCGGGTTCCCCGCTCGGCCGTGCCCAATCTCAACCCCGCCCGGACCGACGAGGCGGCGTTCCGGTCATGGGCCGCCGAGAGCTACGATCTGGCGGTGAAGGAGGTTTACCGCGGCGGCGCCGTCTCCGGCGTAGCCACCGCGGCGGTGGATGCGCCGGTGCTGCCCGCCGACTACGACGCCAAGAGCCACGCCCTCGCGGAACGCCGCGTCGCCACCGGCGGTTACCGCATCGCCGACGTCATGCGCGCGGTGTTGAAGTAGCGCGGCGCCCCGCCAGGAGACCGTTCATGAAATATCGCCAACTCGGGTCGAGCGACCTGCGCGTCTCGGAAATCTCCCTTGGTTCTTGGCTGACCTACGGGGTGGGGGTGGAGGCGGACAAGGCCAGGGCCTGCCTGGATCGCGCCTTCGACCTCGGCATCAATCTGATCGACACAGCCAACGTCTATGGCCGGGGCGCGGCGGAGACCTTCCTCGGCGGCGCGCTGCAGGGGCGGTCGCGCGACAGCTACGTCCTCGCCACCAAGCTCTGGGGCGACATGGGCGGCGGCGACCAGGGTTTGTCGCGCGCGCAGGTGTTCAAGCAGATCGACGCCTCGCTGGCCCGGCTGAAGACCGATCACGTCGATCTCTACCAGTGCCACCGCTATGACCCGTCGACGCCGCTGGAGGAGACGATGCAGGCGCTGAGCGAGGTGGTCAAGGCGGGCAAGGCGCGCTGGATCGGCTTTTCCGAATGGTCGCCCGATCAGATCGAGGCGGCGCTGAAGCTGGCCAACGAGACCGGGGTGGAGAAGTTCGTCTCCAGCCAGCCGCAATATTCCATCCTGTTCCCCCGCCCGGAAAAGAAGGTGATCCCGATCTGCACCGCCCATGGCGTCTCGCAGATCGTCTGGTCGCCGCTGGCCCAGGGCGTGCTCACCGGCAAGTACGATCCCGAGGCCCCGCCCCCCGCCGACAGCCGGGCGGCCTCAGACCAGATGGGCGGCTTCATCAAGCGCTTCATGGAGAAACCGGTGCTGGAGGGGGTGCGGCGGATGAAGCCGCTGGCGGACGAGGCCGGGCTGACCATGACCCAGTTCGCGCTGGCCTGGGTGCTGCGCGAGCCGAATGTGGCCAGCGCCATCGTCGGCGCGTCGAAGCCCGAACAACTGGATGAGAACGCCGGCGCGTCCGGCGCCGTGGTCGACCCGGCCCTGTTCGCCAAGGCCGCATCCATCGCGGCGGAGGTGATGAGCGGCTGACACCGTGGTGGAAGCGCAGCGTTTGTGGTAAGGTGTATACACCTACGCAGCGAGGCGACCATGGCCGAGCCGATCTGCTGAACGCCGCCGGATATATCGCCCAGAACGACCCGATCGCCGCCTTCCGCTTGGTCGATCGGATCGAAGCCACCGCTGAGCGGTTGGCGGCCGTCCCGGCCGGCAGGCTAGGCCGCGCGCCAGGGTAATTTGAAAAGCGGGTTCCAAAAACGCGATATATTCTCGTCTACTCGATCAGCCGAGGCGATGACGAGGTCAACATCCTACGCGTCATTCACATGGCGCGGGACTGGACCGCCGTCCATTGGCCCGACCGAGTCCTAGGCGTCGAACACGATCACGCTGCGGGCCAGTTCGCCGCGCTTCAGCTCGTCCAGCGCCTCGTTGACCTGTTCCAGCTTGATGCGCTGGGAGATGAGCTGGTCGAGTTTCAGCTTGCCGGACATGTAGAAATCGACGAACCGCGGCATGTCGATGGGGAAGCGATTGGAGCCCATCAGCGAGCCCTGGATACGCTTTTCGCCCAGGAACTCGGCGCCCATCAGCTCGATCTTGGTCCCCACCGGAATCATGCCGATGATGTTGGCCGTGCCGCCGCGGCGCAACATGCCGAAGGCCTGCTCGGCGGTCTGCTTCAGGCCGATGGCCTCGAAGCTATGGTGCACGCCGCCCTTGGTCAGCTCCAGAACCTGCTTGACCGGGTCGCCGTCGGCCGGGTTGATCACGTCGGTGGCGCCGAACTCTTTAGCCAGGTTGAGCTTGGAGCCCTGCATGTCCACGGCGATGATGCGCCCCGCCCCGGCGATGGCGGCGCCGTTGACGGCCGCCAGGCCCACTCCGCCGCAGCCGATCACCGCCACCGTCTCGCCCGGCCGCACGCCGGAGGTATGTATCACCGCGCCCACCCCGGTGGTCACCGAGCAGCCGATCAGCGCCGCCACGTCCAGCGGCATGTCATCCCGGATCTTGGTGCAGGCGTGCTCGTGGATCAGCATGTGCTCGGCGAAGGAACTGAGGTTGAGGAATTGGGTCATCGCCGGCGCGCCCGCGTCCTCCATGAACAGGCGGGGCTCCTCGCCCTTGCCGCGCTTGGTCTCGGGCGAGACGCACAGGCTCATCCGCCCGCCGAGGCAGAACTCGCAGTGACCGCAGAAGGCGGAGAGGCAGGTGATCACGTGGTCGCCCACCTTCACCGTGCGCACCTCCGAGCCCACCTGCTCAACGACGCCGGCGCTCTCGTGGCCGAGGACCGCGGGCAGCGGGAAGGGATAGGAGCCTTCCACGAAATGCAGGTCGGAGTGGCAAACCCCCGCGGCGGCGGTGCGGATCAGCACCTCATGCGGGCCGGGCTTGGAGATCAGCACATCCTCGATCACGAGGGGCGTCTTCACTTGGCGCAGGACGGCGGCTTTCATCGGAGCGTTCCTCGAACCCTGGGTATGGGCGTTGGCGCCATCAACAACGGCCGGTGAGGCTGTGCAAGCCTAAACACGGCGCGAATACAGCGCCACTCCGGCCGCAGGCGCAGGGTGATAGCCGGGACCCGGACGTGGCGTCTCGGCGTCGTTGGGGTCTCGAATGAGCGCTGCTCGATTGGCTTGGGCCGCCCTCGGCTGAGGGATGACCGCCAGGTTCAGGTGGCGAAGGGCTGACCCAGGCCGCGCCACAGGTCCATCCGGCGCATGGCCTTGCCGGGCATGGCGGAGAAGCGGCCGAGGGGGAGGGATTCCGCCGTGCGGCGCACCTCGTACTGGGCCGCGCGCATCAGGGTGGCGGGCGACAGGTGCCCGACGAAGCCGTGTCCGACCTCGCGCTGGCGATTGGCGAGCGAGACCTTGAAGCGGTAGTCGCCGGGGCCGAGGTCGAGTTCGGCCATGCCGCGGTCGGCGGCCCAGCGAAGCACCTCGGTGATCAGGATCACGCCGGGCGAATAGCGCTGCATGGCGTCGTCGTGGGCGATGAACCAGGCGTGCGCGATCCTGGGCGTGCAGAGCGCATAGTGCACCGCCGCCAGTTTGCCGCCCGCGTGCAGGCTAAACATCACCCCACGCAGGTCCGCCTCGTCGCGCTCGAACAGGTCGCGCAGCAGGGTGGAGGTCCAGTCGCAGGCGAGGATGTCGGTCTGGCCGGTTTCTGCGTATTGCGCGCGCTTCCAGGCCAGAAGCTGATCGAAGTCGTGCAGGCTGCGGCTTTCGGCGGTGAACACCACCTCGCCCGCTTCGCGCTCGAGCTTGCGGCGCTTCTTGGCGCTGTCCTTGAGGATGTCCGTGCCGGCGGCTTGGCGGTCGGCGGCATAGGCGTCATACCCGCGCGAGATGTCGAGGACGTGCGAGACGGCGCGGCCGCGCACGCACGGGGCGAAGACCGGCGCCTCAACCATCAGCGAGGTGAAGTCCAGCCGCTGCACCCCCAACGCGCCCACCAGATCGCGCGGATTGATCTCGAGGTCCGGCGCGGCGACCAGACCCTGATAGTCGCACATGGGCGCACCCACGGGCATGGCGGTGATGCGGCCGACGCGGGCGGGCAGGAAGGCTTTGGCCTGGCCCCGGTCGCGCACCACCGCGACCTTGGCGCGGTGGGCGTCCGGCCCGCCGGCGCGCGCCACCGCGCGCGTCCAGTGCGGCGACAGGAAGGGGCTGGCCATTGGCCCATGGCCCTGCAGACGCGTCCATGAGGCGATATCGTCCGCAGCGAGATCGAGTGCGGGAACGAGGTCGATCGTCATAAATGTCTCCACACGGCGCCGACACTCTAACGCCAACAGGCTTTAAGCAAGGTTGAGACCAGCGAAAAAATTCAACCCGCCCGTCAGGCGACTGTTTAAGCGCAGCCTTGGCATCGGGTTCCGCCAGCCTGGTTGCGCGGCCGCGTTCAGCCGCCCCCGTCGCCGGCGGGTGGCTGGACAGTCCAGCCGATGTTGGACTCGTTGGACTGTCCAACAAATCGCGATTTTATCTTTATGTTCAGTGAAATAGACATTGGACACCCCGTTGGACACCCGCCCCGGATAGACGCGCGCACGGCCGACGCCGCGCGGCAACGACAATAGGGGTGAAATCGGCGGCGTGGATAAGTTGGCGTTCAGACCCGCGAAATCACCCGGTGCATCCGCCGCGACGGGGCCGTGCCGAGCGGAGGAGCCTTGCGCAGGCGAAGGTCGATGGGCGTGGCCAGGAGATCGAAAGCGTCGGCTCGCTCGATCTTCACCTGCACGAGTTCACCTACCTTCAGCGCATGGCCGGGGCGGACGAAGACCTTGCCGTCGATCTCCGGCGCGTCGCCTCTGGAGCGGGCCACCGCCACGCCATCCGGCCTGATCTCGTCGACCAGCACCTGCATCGTGCGGCCGACCTTGCCGCGCAGCTTGTTGCGGCTGATCCGTTCGGCCGTGGCCATGAAACGGGCCCGGCGCTCCTGCTTGATCTCCTCCGGCACTTGGTCCGGCAGGGCCTGGGCGGCGGCGCCCTTCACGTTCTCGTAGGCGAAGCAGCCGACGCGATCGAGCTGGGCGTCCTCCAACCAGTCCAGCAGGTACTGGAAGTCCGCCTCCGTCTCGCCGGGAAAACCGACCACGAAGGTGGAGCGGATGACGATGTCTGGACAGACCGCGCGCCACGCCTTGATCCGGTCCAGCGTCCGGGCGTTGTTGGCCGGTCGCTTCATGGCTTTCAGCACGCTTGGCGCGGCGTGCTGCAGCGGGATGTCGAGATAAGGAGCGATCTTCCCCTCGGCCATCAGCGGGATCACCGCATCTACGTGGGGATAGGGATAGACGTAATGCAGCCGCACCCACACGCCGAGTTCGCCCAGCGCCCGGCACAGGTCCTCAAGGTTGGCCTTCCAAGTTCGTCCGCGCCACTCGCCGGCGGCGTATTTGAGGTCCAGACCGTAGGCCGAGGTGTCCTGGGCCACCACCAGAAGCTCTTTTACTCCGCTCTCCACCAGGGCCTCGGCCTCGGCCAGCACCGCGGCGATGGGGCGCGAGGCCAGATCGCCGCGCAGGCTGGGGATGATGCAGAAGGAACAGCGGTGGTCGCAGCCCTCGCTGATCTTCAGATAAGCGTAGTGCCGGGGCGTCAGCCGCACACCCGCGGGCGGGACCGGAACCAGTTCGGCGAAGGGATCGGGCGGGACGCTCTCGTGGATGGCGTCCATCACCGCGTCATAGCGGTGCGCGCCGGTAATGGCGGCAAGGTTGGGGAAGCGCTCGCGCAGCATGGCCGCCTCCGCGCCCATGCAGCCGGTGACGATCACCGGACGGCCCGAGGCCTCGGCCTCCGCGATGGCCTCCAGGCTCTCCTCGCGCGCGCTCTCGATGAAGGCGCAGGTGTTGACCACGATGGCGTCGGAGCCCGCATAGGTGGGCGAGGTCTCATACCCCTCCGCCCGCAGCCGGGTCAGGATGCGCTCGGAATCCACCAGCGCCTTGGGACAGCCGAGGCTGACCATGCCGATCTTCTTGGGGACGGTCTTCTTGGGGTTGGAGGGGGCGTTCATGGCGCCGGCTTATAGCCGCTCCATGGCGTCGTGCAAAAGCGCAAGGCGGCGCGCTCGCCTTCCTCTCCGCCGCCCGCTAAATCCTGACGATGGGTGAATTGCGCCATCTGCCTCAGAGTTTCTCTCCAGCCGTCGTCGCCGCTATCGACGCCCGATTGTCGGACATCGGCGCGACCGAGCGGGTAGCGATCCCGCTGGCGATCGAGAGCGGAAGCCGGGCATGGGGCTTTCCCTCCCCCGACAGCGACTATGATTGCCGCTTCATTTTCGTTCGCCCGATCGGCCAGCACCTTACGCCGTGGACCCGGCGCGACGTCATCGAGACGCCCCTGGACCCGGTTCTCGACGTCAACGGCTGGGACCTTGCCAAGGCGATCAGGCTTTTGCTCAAGGGCAATGCGGTTATCCTCGAGTGGCTGAAGTCGCCGATTGTCTATCGAGGCGAAGACTGGTTCCGGACGGAATTTCTCGAGCTCGCCGAACGCTTGGCCGACCGGGCGATGATCGGCCGACACTATCTCCACCTCGGCCAGCGACAGCGACGGGTCTATTTTTCCGACCTCACGGCCGTAGCCCAGAAGAAAATCTTCTACGCCATAAGGCCTGCCGCGGCGCTTCGATGGATGCGGTTGCATCCTGAACGTGTCGTTCCGCCCATGCATTTCCCGACCTTGATGAAGGCGTGCAGTCTCCCGGCCGATGTGGAAGACTGCATCGCGCAACTTCAACGACGGAAAGCGATCTCGCATGAGATGGGCATGGAGGCGCTGCCGCCGGTGATCGCCGCCTTTATCGATCAAGAGTTTTCGCTCGCCAGCGGGATTTTTGAAGCCAGGCTGGCTCAAGTTTCCGAAAGCGCCAGAGCAGCCGCCGAAGCCTTCTACCGCCGTGTCGTGGAATACTTTGGGTGAAAGCGCGGTCGCCGATCCGCTTCAGTGCAATCCCGCGAGACTTGTCGCCGCTCGCCCCGGCAGGCTAGAGGGTGTATAAATGGGGCAGGGTCGGTTTTGTAACGGTCGGGGGACCGTGCCGGCCCGGCATTTCCGGAGCTTAGCCTTGGCGCGCATCACCCTTCGTCAGCTGCTGGATCACGCGGCCGAGCATGACTACGGCCTGCCTGCCTTCAACATCAACAATATGGAGCAGGGCCTGGCCATCATGGAGGGCGCGGACGAGCTGGACGCGCCGGTGATCATCCAGGCCTCGCGCGGCGCGCGCTCCTACGCCAACGACATCATGTTGGCGCGCCTGATCGACGCCTTGGTGGAGATCTACCCCCACATCCCGGTCTGTATGCACCAGGACCACGGGAACGGCCCCGCCACCTGCGCCACCGCCATCCAGTACGGCTTCACCTCGGTGATGATGGACGGCTCGCTGATGGAGGACGCCAAGACCCCCGCCAGCTACGACTACAACGTGGAGGTGACCCGCAAGGTGACCGGGATGGCCCATGCCTGCGGCGTGTCGGTAGAGGGCGAACTGGGCGTGCTGGGCTCGCTGGAGACCGGCATGGGCGAGGCGGAGGACGGCCACGGCTTCGAGGGCAAGCTGGATCACGCCGCCCTGCTTACCGATCCCGATCAGGCGGTGGACTTCGTCGAGCGCACGGGGGTGGACGCCCTTGCCATCGCCATGGGCACCTCGCACGGCGCCTACAAGTTCACGCGCAAGCCGGATGGCGATGTCCTGGCCATGCACGTGATCGAGGAGATTCATCGCCGGCTGCCGGACACGCACCTGGTCATGCACGGCTCTTCCTCGGTGCCGCAGGACTTGCAGGACCTGATCAACCAGTACGGCGGCCAGATGCCGCAGACCTGGGGTGTGCCGGTGGAGGAAATCCAGCGCGGCATCAAGCACGGCGTCAGAAAGATCAATATCGACACCGACAACCGCATGGCCATCACCGGCGCCATCAGGAAGGTGCTGGCCGAAAAGCCGGGCGAGTTCGATCCCCGCGCTTACCTAAAGCCCGCCAAGGAGGCGATGAAGCGGGTGGTGAAGGCGCGCTTCGAGGAGTTCGGCGCGGCGGGCAAGGCCTCGATGATCCGGCCGATCCACACCTCGCTCATGGCCAAAAGGTACGCCTCGGGCGCGCTCGATCCCAAGACGCGCGCCGGCGCCAGGGCGGCGGCGGAATAGGCGCTACCAGAGCCGCGACACGCCGAACGCGTCGAACACCGCTTCGTTGGACACCAGCACCAGCCCCTCGATCAGCGCCTGGGCGATCAGCAACCGGTCGAAGGGGTCCCGGTGCGATCCCTGCATGGAGCCGGCGACGACGCCGTGGCTCACCGCGATGTCGAGAGCCGAGAAACCCTCGCGCATCCGCTCGCCATCGAAGTCCCTCGCAAGCTTTGCGGCTTCGGGAAGTTTGCCCAGCCGGTATTTCGTCGTCACCTCGAAAGCTGAGACGGCGCTGACCCATATTTCACTGTTGGGCTCGGCGATCGCGGTGCGCGCCTCAGCGCCAAGATTGGGCGAGTCGTTCAGCCACCAGATCAGGGCATGGGTGTCTAGAAGAAGCCTCAATCGCCCTCCCAAGCCCGAAGTTCATTCTCCGGCAGCGGCTCGAAGAACGCATCGGTAAGATCGATCTGCCCCTTCAATCGTCCGGGCACACGAGGCTGAAGCACCTCCGGCTTTACTATTTCAGCTGCCGCCACGGCCCGGACCGTCACCACCGGCGTGGCGCCGCGCGCGATGATCACCTCCTCGCCGGCTTCGGCGAGGGCGATCAGCTTGGACAACTGGGTCTTGGCCTGGTGGACGGTGAAGATCATGGTGCTTAGCTAACATGCTTAGCTAAGTCCGGCAAGGCAACGGCTGCGGCGGCCGGGCGTTGGCGTCGCATGAGCGTTAAACACGGAACCATCGTCCCAGAGCGCGCCCACTGGCGGGCCGCCGTCCTGGTCTGCCGCAAGTGCCAGAAGAAGCTGCACGACGAGGGCTTCGGCCCGGACGGGGACGAGCGGCTGGCCAAGGCGATGAAGCGCGCGGTGAAGGGCAGCCCTGCCGGGCGCGGGGCGAAGCTAAAGGGTCGCGCCGCGCCGGTAGGCATCGTCGAGGTGGGGTGCCTGAAGCTCTGTCCCAAGCACGGCGTGACCGTGGTGTCGGCGGCAGAGCCCGGCCGATGGCTGGTGGCGGGGATCGGCGCCTCGGCCGAAGCCGTGTTGGCGGAGGCGGGGGTGGACCTGATCACGCCATCGCCGGCGCGCCGCAATCTTACCGTCGTCGGAGGCTAGCGTCCGGCGCTGGCGACGCCCTTCAGGAAGGTCGGCAGGTCGAACTTGGCAGTGGAGAGGGCGCCGGCGCGGAAGGCGCGGCCGGAAATCCACACCACCCCGGTCGAGGTCGCCGCCATCAGGGCGAGCGTCCCGGCGATCTCCCACCACGGCGGACCCGAGGCGGCGCGCGCCGTCATCAGGAACGGGGTGAAGGGCGGAAACCAGGCCAGCCATTCCAGCAGCGGCGCATCCGGCCGCTTGATCGCCTGGCTGAGGAAGATCATCGGCAACGACAGCATCAGCATCAAAGGTCCGACCAGGGTCTGCGCCTCGCGCGGGGTCTCGCAGAAGGCGCCGATGGCCACGAAGATCGAGGCGTACATCAGATAGCCCAACACGAAATAGGCCAGGAAGATCGCGATCAGGCCATGCGTCATCAGGGCGGCCGCCATCTGGTCGGCGAGACCCGGCGGGGCGAACCTGACCACCGCGATCAGGCCCGCGCCGCCCCACACCGCCAGCACCGTCGCCGCCAGCGCCGCCACGCCCAGAATCTTGCCGCCGAGGATTTCGGGGACCGAGGCCGAGGAGAGCAGCACCTCCAGCACTCGGTTGGACTTCTCCTCGATCACGCTGTTCAGCAGGATTCCCGCGCCGGTGACGGTCATCATCCATAGGGTGAAGGCCAGGCCCAAGGCGGCGAAGGTGGGCAGCCGGTCCTTCAGCGACACCCGCCCGCCCGACGCCGCCTTGGGTGAGAACTCGTGGAAACTGGGCTTGGCCGCGTCCGCCGCGGCCAGCTTGCCGGCATCGACGCCGAGCGCCCGCAGCCGCTCGGTCCGCATCACCTCCGACCCCGCCTGGCGCACGGCCGACCCCAGGGAAACGTCGCCCACGTCCCGGCTCCACAGGTCGACGGAGATCGCCTGCGGCTCGCCGGTGAGGATCGCCGCCGCGTTGAGTTTGCCGCCGTCCGGCAGAACTCGCTCGCCGGCCAGATAGGGTTGAAGGGCCGCCCTTGCCTGCTCTGGAGTTGCGGCGGCCACCTCCGGCGGCGGCGCGATCACCCGGATGGAGCGGGGATTGTTCTCGGCCGCGAGGGTGTGGGCCACCGCCGCGCCCGCATGGGAAAAGTCGACGATAGCCACGGTGCGCACCGGCGCGGACCTCTCCGCCCAGATGGGACCCAGACCCGAGAGCGCGCCGATGGCGGGGGCCATGATCAGCGACAGCCAGAAGCCGGGCGTGCGCAGGTAGCTCAGATACTCGCGCGCCGCGATGCGGAGGAGGCGTTTCATGGTCTCAGCTCTGTTCAGTGAGGACGATGAAGGCGTCGTGCAGCGAGGGTTCCCGCATCTCGAACCGGCTGAGCTCCACCCCCTGGGCGAAGGCGGCGCGCAAGGTGTCATAGGCCGCGGCGCCGGGGACGAGCGAGGCGGTACGCACGCCGGCCTCATCGGTGGCGACGTCGGCTACGCCGGGCAGGGCCCTGATCTGGTCGTCGCCCGCCGGACCCTCCAGCAGCAGGCGGCGGGGGGCGGCGGCGCGCGCCTCGTCCACCGTGCCGTCGAAGGCTTTCCGGCCCTTGGCCAGCAACACCACCCGCTCGCACAGCCGTTCCGCATGGGCCATCACGTGGGTGGAGAAGATCACCGTGGCGCCGCGTTTGGCCAGATCGCGGATCAGGGTCTCCAGCGATTGCTGGTTGACCGGATCGAGGCCGGAGAACGGCTCGTCCAGGATGACCAGGTCCGGCTGGTGCGCCAGGGCGGTGATCAGTTGCACCTTCTGCGCCATGCCCTTGGACAGCGCCTTCATCGGCCGGTGCATGGCGGCGCCGAGGCCCTGGGCCTCCAGCATCTCGACGCCGCGCTTTTTGGCCACCGCCGTGGGCACGCCCTTCAGCCCGGCGAAGAACACCACCGCCTGCACCGGCGTCATGCGGCGATAGAGGCCCCGTTCCTCGGGCAGGAAGCCGATGCGGTCCTTCACCTTGCGCGCGTCGTCGGCGCCGAGGATGCCGATGGCGCCGGCCGTGGGCGTCACCAGCCCCAGCGCCATGCGGATCGAGGTGGTCTTGCCCGCGCCGTTTGGCCCCAGAAAGCCGAAGATGCGGCCCGGCTGGACCTGGAACGACAGGTCATCCACGGCGCGGAAGTCGCCATACCGCTTGGACACCCCCGTAAGGCTCAGTGCTGCGTCCATTCCCGGCCCCTCACCGATTCGGCGATGAGCCTAGCGCGCGGCGTCAGCGTCTGGCCAGCGCGCCGCGCAGGACGAACTCCACCGCGCGCACCACCGCGTCGCGGTGTCTGGGGCCGAGCAGGGAGGCATGGCCGGCGCGGGTGATGTTCTCCGCATAGCCGGTACGGGAGCGGCGGGCGGGTTCGGACTGCATCCGCTTCCACCAGGCCTGGGCGCGGCCGGCGGTCACGACCGCGAGCGGCATCTCGCGGTCGAACTCGCCGATCGCCCGGGCCTGGGCGCCGTCGGTCAGCCAGCAATCCAGCTCCTTGGCGGACCAGTAGTTGTGCTGGGGCGAGGCGAAGGCGCGGAGCTTTTCCGCGTGCGGCTCGCCGTCGAGGCCGATGGCGTCGCCGAGGAAGGGAGCGGAGAGGGCGGTGAGCATGAAGCGCGAGCCGGTACGCGCCAGATCGCCCATCCGCCGGGCGCCAGCCACGAAGCGGCGCACCGTGGGGCGGGCCAGCGCCTCCGCCGGAATGGCGTCGAGCAGCACCACGCCGGCCACCTCCGCCGGCCAGCGGAGGGCGAACACCTGCAGGTGCACCGCCGCCATGGAATGGCCGATCAGGATGTAGGGCGGCTTTTCCTCCAGCGCGTCGAGCAGGGCGCGCAGGTCGTCGGCGATGGCCAGGCTGTCGCGGGGGTCCGGCCCCGGATCGGAATAGCCGAGCCCGGCGCGGTCATAGGCGAGCACGCGGGCGCGGGGCGACAGCGCTGCCTGGATCACCGCCCAGTCGGCCGCCGAGCCGAAGGCGCCGGCCTCGCAGACCAGCAGCGGACGGTCGCTCCGCTCGCCCTCGATCACCACCCGCAGCGCCCGCCCACCGATATCGACCATCCGCCCGCGCGGCGGCGGGATCTGGGTCAGGGTGGCTAGCGGGGCGGACATGCGCGCTCATATGGTGGGCACGGGCGTCAAGGCTAGGATGCGCGCGATGCGGACGGAGGCTCACATGCTGGCGAGGACGGCGGTGCAGACGGCGCTGATGCTGGCGGTGCTGGGCGCCATCCTGCTCGGATGCGCGGGAACGGTGCACTGGACCGAGGCCTGGGTGTTTCTGGTCGGCATGGGAGGCGTTTCCATGACGATCAGCGTCTGGCTGAAACGCCACGACCCGGCGCTGATGCAATCGCGGCTGAGCTCGCCCTTCGCCCGCAACCAGACCCGGCGCGACACGGCGTTGATCGTCGGGATCGGGCTGGGTTTCCTCGGGTGGATCGCCGTCATTGGGTTGGACCGGCGCTTCGGATGGTCGGGGGCGCCGGCGGGGGTCGAGATCGTTGGCGGACTGGTGGTGCTGGTCGGCTTTGGCGGCGTTTGGTGGACCTTCGCCGTCAACAGCTTCGCCGCACCGCAAATCCGCATCCAGACCGAGCGGGGCCAGACCGTCGTCACCGCCGGTCCTTACCGGTACGTGCGCCATCCCATGTATGCGGCGTCCGCGCTCTATCTTGTGGGCGTGGCCCTGCTGCTCGGCTCCTGGGTGGGGGTGGCGGGCGCGATGCTGCTCACCGCGGCCTTCGGCGTCCGGGCGCTGGGGGAGGAGCGGATGCTCCGCCTGGACCTCGAAGGCTACGACGCCTATGCCCGGCAGGTGCGCTGGCGCCTCCTGCCGGGGGTCTGGTGAACGGAGGCTACTTGGCCAGGAAGGCGTCCAGCGCCGCGTCGAACTTGGCGGGCTGGTCGTACATGACGAAGTGGCGGCTGTCGTCCACGCGCACCAGGGTCTTGGTCGGCAAGGGTGCGAACTGGCTGTTGTAGAGGCCGTCCCACTGCGCCAAGGGCACGCGGCCTGCCTCGTAGGGATAGATGAGGGTAACCGGCGTCTTCATCGCGGCGAGGCCTGGGCGCAGGTCCAGCATCATATCTTCGGCCATGGCCCGGCCCACCGTCTTGCCGTCGGACGCCTTGCTCGACGCCAGGACGATCTTCAAGCCTTGCGGGTCCTTCACCATGGCCGCCAGCATCGGCGTGGGATCGTAACCGGTTCCGCCGCCGCTCGTGGCGCGCTCCATCTGTTCGGCGATCGGCTTGACACTGGCGGAGGTCGCGGCGGGGCCGCCCATCAGCACGCCGAAGAAGGGCAGGCTGTCCACCAGCAGTAGCTTGTCCAGATGTTCCGGGTGATGCTGGGCGATATACAGCCCCATGGTCCCACCGAGCGAGTGGCCGATATAGACGGCGGGCGACAGGTGCGCCGCGACGATATAGGCGTCTATGGCCTCGGCGGTGGGCTCCAGCACCGGACCGCTGGCATTGCTGCGGCTGGGCTCTCCGGCGAACCCCGCCACCTGCACGAGGTGCAGCCGGTACCGGCCGCGCAGTCGCTCCGCGGTGCGCCGCCAGGTCTCGCGCGAGGAGGACAGGCCAGGGACCAGGATCAGGTCCGGCCCCTTGCCCACCACCTCAACCGAGATGCGCTCGCCGACGACCAGTTTGGAGTCGGCGAACAGTCGGTTCGGGTCGGTGGCGGGAGCCGTCTGGGCCTGGGCGGGGGCGAAGACGCCGGTGGCGAGCCCGGTTCCTCCGAACAGCGCCAGCCCCGCAGCGGCCATGGTCATCATCCGCACGGACATCATCTTCCTCCCTCAAGCCGGCGGCCACCCGCCGCGCCTAACAGGCTTATAAGCCCGGTTGCTTTAATTTGTAAAGCGCTTTTCAACTTCACTTACGTTTTCACGAACGGCAGGCTCGTTGTGGGTCCATGGCCGCCGGCGAGGAGGGAGTTGGCGATGGCGGGGATGATCACGGGCGTGCCGGGTTCGCCCTCGCCCGTGGGATGCGCCGCCGAGGGCACGATATGGCAGTCGATGGCCGGCGCCTCGCTCATGCGCAGCACGCGATAGGTGTCAAAGTTCTGCTCAGCACGACCAGGTGCCGGGTCGCGCCGGCCTTGGTCAGCAGGGCGCGCCGGTACTCCACGGGGTCCATCTTCGCCCGGGCGGCCAACTGGTCGATGGTGTGCTCCATCACCACACGCACGAATCGGCTGACCGTCCGCGTGCACGGTGCGCGGTGCACGCGCCGCAGGCGGCGATGCCAGAACCGTATTTCGTCCCGGTCAGGTGCAGTTCATTTCGCAGCACCCATAACAGCGGTGTGTCCGGATCGGACGCTGCCTGATAGGTCCTGCCGTTGATGTCGAGTTGCACAGCTATTGCGCACCCCCCTGTCTGGCGCCCGTTCAGACCATAGCGCCTGTTCAACCGATACCCAATACGGCTAGGCTGAACGGGCATCACGCACCATGACGAGGGGATACGCCATGCGATCGATGACCGCACTGATCGGACTGGGCCTGGTTCTGACGGCTGGGGGCGGCGCCGCTGCTCAGGACGCCGCCGCCGGCACGAGCGCGTTCGGCGGCCGTTGCGCCGCCTGCCACACGACAGCGGAGATCAAGTCGACGGCCGTCGCGCCCTCGCTGAAAGGCGTCTTCGGCCGCAAGATCGCGGCGTTGTCCGACTACAACTATTCACCGGCGTTGAAGGCCAAGGGCGCGGGCGGAACCTGGACCGCCGCGCAGCTCGACACCTATCTGGCGTCGCCGGTGAAGTTCGACCCGGGCGGCAAGATGTTCACGGCCGTGACCGATGCCGGCGATCGGGCCAACATCATCGCCTATCTGAAGACGACAAACTAGGGCGGCGCCCGGGGCGGCCCGTGGGACCGAGTCCGGGCCGGATCAGTCCGCTTCGATGCTTTCGCCGGAGGGGCGCATCCGCCCGTAAATCTCCATCCGGGCGGCCTTGCGCTGCTGGGCGTCCTGCTTCTCGCTGGCCTTGCGGGTCTTGATCGCGTTGCGTTTGGCCTCGAGCGCGGCCATGTCGGATTCGATCTTGGCCTTGCGGGCCGCTTCGGCCTTGACCAGACGATCGACCCGCGCCGTTTCCTTTTCGGAAGCGCGTTGGGCGCGGACGGCTTCGAGTTCGGCAAGACGGCGTGTCTCGCGGTCTTCGAGGTTGTCGGCCGTGACCATCGGCTTGGGCTTGAATTTCTCGAGAAGGGCCTTCTTCGCCTCGGCGGCTGTGGAGAGGCGATCGGCGAAGCCGGTATTCTTGGGCTGCATATTGTTCCGTAGACCGTGGGGGTGCGCCCCGAGGGGTGCTGCCAACGGCCGCTACATAAGGGTTTTGGGCCTTTCTGGGAAGGAGGCCGGCCAGATATTTTCGCGGCCCCGCGCGCGTCAGATCCCTGCGCCAAGGTCGAGGAAGGCCGACGCCGCGTCCGCCTTCACCCCCACGGAATCTTCGCGCGAAAGGCGCGACACCAGCCGGTCGATCTGGACGACAATCTCGGGCGTGGCCGTGATCTCCCACCAGGCCGGGCGGGTCAGCGGCCCCAGGGCATAGAGCCAGGTGGACACCGCGCCGTCGGCCTCGATCACGGCGCAGTCGTCGCTATCCAGGCCGAGGCCCAGCGGGTCGGGCCTGATCGCCGCCAAAGCACGCAGGCTTTCGATCAAGGGGACGGCCAGACGGTCGAGATCACTGGCCGGCCCGGTGCAGTTCACCACCCGCGCCACGCGGATCGTCTCCGTATCGCCGCCGCCGCGGGGCTTCAGCGTCACCTCCACCTCGTGACCCGCGAGGCGGAAGCCGGCCAGGCGCGCTGCTCTTATCCGCAGCTGACCGCTTTGCAACAGGGTCGTAACCGCCGGTCGATCCGCGGCGCGATCCGATGGCGGTGGACATCCCAACGGGCGCGCAGGTGGCGCAGGAATTGTCGACGTCGCTCGATCGACCACCGGGCCCAGATCGCCGCCGCCGCGGGTCGTGCGGCGTCGAACACGCGTTGCCAGGGGACGTCCGCCGCCTGCGCCAGTCCGACCTCCGCACGCACCCGGCGCAACAACTCGAGCGGCCCCTCGTCCAGGTGCGCGGTCAGAAAGCCCGGCCAGGCGCCGCCCGCCGCGTGGGCGAGGGGCGCAAGCCCCCGTCGCGAGATCGCCACCAAGGGGCCCGCATGGCCGCCCTCGTCATTCCGCACGGGCAGCTCCAGACCGGCGCGACGCGCTCAGGGTTGCCGCGTGGTGCGCAGATACGGCTTGTGTTCGGTGAAGCCCGAGGGAAACAGCGTCCGGGCCTCCTCGTTCGACACCGACGGCACGATGATGACGTCGCCCCCCTGCTTCCAGTCCGCCGGCGTCGCCACCCGATGCCGGGCGGTGAGCTGCATGGAGTCGATCACCCGAAGCACCTCGTCGAAGCTGCGCCCGGTGGTCATCGGATAGACCAGGATCAGCTTTATCCTCTTGTCCGGCCCGACAATGAAGACGTTGCGCACCGTGGCGTTGTCGGCGGCGGTGCGCCCGTCGGACGTTGCGCCTGCGTTGGCGGGAAGCATGTCGTAGAGCTTGGAGACCTTGAGGTCGGTGTCGCCGATCATCGGGAAGTTGGGCGCCGCGCCTTGCGTCTCCTCGATATCCGTGGCCCATCGGGCGTGGTTCTCCACCGGATCGACGGACAGGCCGATGACCTTGACGTCGCGCCGATCGAACTCCGGCTTCAGCCGCGCCACCGCGCCAAGCTCGGTGGTGCAGACCGGAGTGAAGTCCTTGGGGTGGGAGAACAGCACCACCCAGCTGTCGCCGGCCCAGTCGTGGAAGCGGATCGGCCCCTGCGTGGTCTGGGCGTCGAAGTCCGGGGCGATATCGTTCAATTTCAGGGTCATGGCTCATCCTCCGTGGACGCAGGACTAACGCCCGCCGCCGCGAAGCGTTGTCCATCCGCGTCGCGTCCGCCGCAAATCAGGATTTCTGATCGCCGTTGGAGGTCGAACCCCGCCGGTCGGGCGGCGGGGCTATTCAAGGGCGGCGTTCCATACGATGAATAGTCGGCCGGGGAGGACGCACATGACCGAGGCTGTATCGTCGGGGATCGGCGCGCGCGCCGATGGGTTTCTGGATCGCGAGCGGACCATCGCGGGGCCGGGCTTCAATCGCTGGCTGGCGCCGCCAGCGGCCCTGGCCATCCACCTGTGCATCGGCATGGCCTACGGCTTCAGCGTGTTCTGGTTGCCGATGAGCAAGCTCGTGCCCGGCGCCGGCGTTTGCCACGCCGGCTTCATCGGCGAGCTTACCTCCACCGGCTGCAACTGGACCGTGGCCGACGTCACCCACATCTTCGAGACCTTCATCGCCATGCTGGGCGTTTCGGCGGCCATCTGGGGCGGCTGGCTTGAGCGGGCCGGGCCGCGCAAGGCCGGGTTGATCGCCGCCCTTTGCTGGGGCGGCGGCCTCGTCATCGGCGGCTATGGCGTCTCGGTCCACCAGCTCTGGCTGGTGTTCCTCGGCTGCGGTGTGATCGGCGGCGTCGGCCAGGGGCTGGGCTACATCACCCCGGTCTCCACTCTGATCAGGTGGTTCCCCGACCGGCGCGGCATGGCCACCGGCTTGGCCATCATGGGGTATGGCGGCGGCGCCATGGTGGGCTCTCCCCTGGCGGTCTGGCTGATGTCGAGGTTTGCGGTGGGCGGCGTGCCGGGAGTCGCCGCCACGCTGATGGTGCTGGGCGTGATCTATTTCATGGCCATGAGCCTTGGCGCGCTCGGCTTCCGCGTCGCGCCCGCGGGCTGGAAGCCGGCGCGCTGGACACCGCCGCAGACCACGGCCGCCGCCATGGTCACCGGCCGCCATGTGCACCTGAACGAGGCATGGAAGACGCCGCAGTTCTGGCTGATCTGGGGCGTGCTGTGCATGAACGTCACCGCAGGCATCGCGGTGATCGCCCTGGCCAGCCCCATGCTGCAGGAGGTGTTCGGCGGACGCCTGCTCGGCCTCGACCTGCACGCCGTGCTGACCACCGCGCAGAAGGCCGCCATCGTGGCCGCCGCCGCCGGGCTGGTGGGGTTGATCAGCCTGTTCAACAGCCTGGGGCGGCTGTTCTGGGCGTCGCTGTCCGACCGCCTGGGGCGCAAGCTGACCTATGTGGTGTTCTTCGTTCTGGGCATCGCGCTCTATTCCGCCCTGCCGAGCTTCGGCCATTTCGGCCTGGCGGTCCCGTTCGTGGCCACGGTCTGCATCATCATCAGCATGTACGGCGGCGGGTTCGCGACGCTGCCGGCCTATCTGGCCGACATCTTCGGCACGCAGTTCGTCGGGGCCATCCATGGCCGGGTGCTGACCGCCTGGTCCGTGGCGGGGGTGGCGGGCCCCGCGCTGATCGCGGGCCTGCGCCAGTTCCAGCTCGATCACGGGATCGCCAGGGCGCTGGTCTACGACCGCACGCTCTACATCATGGCCGGCCTTCTGCTCGTCGGGCTGATCTGCAACCTCTCGATCCGCCCCGTGGCCGACAAGCACTATATGAGCGACGAGGCCCTGGCCCGCGAACGCGCCCTGCAGCATGAGGACGCCACCGCCGACGTGGAGGCGGCCGCGCGCGGCGCCTTCGGTGTAGTGGGCGTTCTCGCCTGGACGGCGGTGGGCGTACCCTTCGCCATCGGCCTGTTCATCGCCTTGCAAAAAGCGGCGGCGCTGTTCTGACGCTTCGCTCTTAGCCGGTCGCAAGCGGCCCGCCGTGGGCGGGACGTTTCGCCCCTCTGGCGGCCGACCTTACGCGGGCACCGGCGCGGCGCCGCCGAAGCCGTCGGTCTTGGGTTCGGGCTTGGGATGGGTGAGGGGCACCGCCACATTGGGCGCCGCCGGACGCTCCACCTCCAGTTCCTCGCGCTTGGGCTGGATGCCTTTCAGCACGCCGATGATCTCGTCGCCCGACAGGGTCTCGTACTCCAGCATGGCCTTGGCCAGGGTGTGCAGGTCTTCGAGCTTTTCGGTCAGGATGCGGCGCGCCTCTTCCTGACCGCCCAGCACCAGACGCTTGACCTCCTGGTCGATGATCTTGGCGGTGTCTTCCGAGACGCTCTGGTTGCGGGCGACGGAATGGCCGAGGAACACCTCCTCCTGGTTCTCGCCGTATTCGACGGCGCCCAGAAGGTCAGAAAAGCCCCACTTGGTCACCATGGCCTTGGCCAGCTTGGTGGCCTGGGTGATGTCGGAGGAGGCGCCGGAGGTGACCTTCTCCTTGCCGAAGATCAGCTCTTCGGCCACGCGGCCGCCGAACAGGATGGCCAGGCGTGAGGTCATCTGCTCGTAGCTCATGGACAGCTTGTCGCGTTCCGGCAGCTGCATGACCATGCCGAGCGCGCGGCCGCGGGGGATGATGGTGGCCTTGTGCACCGGGTCGGTGGCCGGCACGCTCAGCGCCACCAGCGCGTGGCCGCCCTCGTGATAGGCGGTCATGGTCTTCTCTTCCTCGGTCATGACCATGGACTTGCGCTCGGCGCCCATCATCACCTTGTCCTTGGCGTCCTCGAAGTCGCGCATGGTCACCATGCGGCGGTTCTTGCGCGCGGCCATCAGGGCGGCCTCGTTCACCAGGTTGGCGAGGTCGGCGCCGGAGAAGCCGGGGGTGCCGCGGGCCACCGTCTTGGTGTCTACGTCGGCGGCCAGGGGCACGTTCCGCATATGCACACGCAGGATCTTCTCGCGACCGCCGATGTCGGGATTGGGCACCACGATCTGGCGGTCGAAGCGGCCGGGACGCAGCAGCGCCGGGTCAAGCACGTCGGGACGGTTGGTGGCGGCCACCAGGATGATGCCCTCGTTGGCCTCGAACCCGTCCATCTCCACCAGAAGCTGGTTCAGGGTCTGCTCGCGCTCGTCATTGCCGCCGCCGAGGCCCGCGCCGCGGTGGCGACCCACCGCGTCGATCTCGTCGATGAAGATGATGCAGGGCGCGTTCTTCTTGGCCTGCTCGAACATGTCGCGCACGCGGCTGGCGCCGACGCCGACAAACATCTCAACGAAATCGGAGCCGGAGATGGAGAAGAACGGCACGCCCGCCTCGCCGGCGATGGCGCGGGCCAGCAGCGTCTTGCCGGTGCCGGGGGGGCCGACCAGCAGGGCGCCCTTGGGAATCTTGCCGCCCAGGCGCTGGAACTTGCCGGGGTCCTTCAGGAAGTCGACGATCTCGGTCAGCTCCTCCTTGGCCTCGTCCACGCCGGCCACGTCCTCGAAGGTGACGCGGTTCTTGTTCTCGGTAAGCAGGCGCGCCTTGGACTTGCCGAACCCCATGGCGCCGCGCGCTCCGCCCTGCATCTGACGCATGACGAAGATCCAGAAGCCGATCAGGATCACGATGGGCAGGGCGCCGACCAATAGCTGCACCCAGACGGTGGGCTGGGCGGACTGGAAGGTGACGTCCACGCCCTTGTCGCGAAGCTCCTTGGTCAGCTCCTCCTGGCTCGTGCCGGTGGTGATCAGATAGTGGTGGCCGGCGGTATCGTCGGCGCTCAGCATCTCGCCCTTGATCGTCGCCTTGCGAATCTGTCCGCCATCCACCTTCTGCATGAAGGCGGAATAGGAGGGCTGCTCCTGGGGCGCGCCGCCCTTGCCGATCTGGTTGCCCGCGATCGCGTAGAGCAGGACGAGCACCACGACAACGGTGCCCCACATCGCAAAGTTACGCCACGTCATCGGTCCGCCTCTCGCCTGATCCCCGTCCGTTTGAACGTCCGGGGACGACTTTTCTCATTTCGAATACTCAACATAGGATGACCGCAAGGATGGCGCCATGGAGGCGGAGTGCGGCGGGGACGATCGGTCGCGGCCGCATCGCCCCTTTCCACGGCGCGCGGACGGCGCTATATGGATATCACACATCGTTTGGACGCGCTGGATGGCGCATTCGAGCGGCGTCCTGCGGGGCGCCGCTTTTTGTTTGGATTTTTGACTGGATTTGGCACGTGCGCGGCAAGACGCCTGAGGATCAACGCCTGTTGGAGCTGCTCGACCCGGTGGCCGAGGCGGCGGGCTATGAGATCGTGCGCCTGCGCATGATGGGGGGCGAACAGCGACGCACCCTGCAGATCATGGCCGAGGATGCGGACGGCGAGATGATGGTGGAGGATTGCGCCACCCTGTCGCGGGCGCTGGCCGCGGTGCTGGACGCCGCCGACCCCGTTACGGGCGAATACGTGCTGGAGGTTTCGTCCCCCGGCGTGGACCGGCCGCTGACCCGGTTCAAGGACTTCGAGACCTACGAGGGCTACGAGGCGCGGCTTGAGCTCGATCGTCTGGCCGAGGGCCGAAAGCGCTTCAAGGGTATGCTGGCGGGCGTCGAGGACGACAATGTCGCCATCGACCTGGACGGTGAGGAAGATACGGCGCTGCTGCCCTTCGCCTGGATCGTCGACGCCAAGCTCAGCCTGAACGACGAATTGATGAAGCGCGGCGCGGAACTGCGCGCCGCCAGACTTGAGAGAGATGGGCTGCAGGCCGAGGGCCTCGACGCCGACAACCCCGACCAGAGTGAAGAGGAGGCCTGACCATGGCCACGGGCATTTCCGCCAACCGTCTCGAGCTGTTGCAGATCGCCGACGCCGTCGCGCGCGAGAAATCGATCGAGCGCGAGATCGTTATAGAGGCGATCGAGGAGGCGATCCAGAAGGGCGCCAAGGCCAAGTATGGCCAGGAGCACGATATCCGCGCCGCCATCGACGTGAAGACCGGCGAGCTGGTGCTGAAACGCTACACCACCATCGTGTCCGATGACGAGGATCTCAGCGTCGAGGAAGGCATGGAGCCCAAGGTGGGTTTCAAGCATCTGTCCGACGCCAAGCGCCGCTATCCCGACGCCGAGGTGGGCAAGGTCTATGAGGAGGTGCTGCCGCCCTTCGAGTTCGGCCGCGTCCAGACCCAGATGGCCCGCCAGGTTGTGACCCACAAGGTTCGCGAAGCCGAGCGGGAGCGTCAGTTCGAGGAGTTCAAGGACCGCGTGGGCGAGATCGTCAACGGCTCGGTCAAGCGCGTCGAATACGGCAACACCATCGTCGATCTCGGCCGGGGCGAGGGCATCATGCGCCGGGACCAGTCGATCCCGCGCGAGAACTTCAACATCGGCGACCGCATCCGCTGCTACATCTATGACGTCAGGCGCGAGACCAAGGGGCCGCAGATCATGCTGAGCCGCGCCCACGGCGGCTTCATGGCCAAGCTGTTCGCCCAGGAGGTGCCCGAGGTATATGACGGCGTGATCGAAATCCGCTCCGTCGCCCGCGACCCTGGCTCGCGCGCCAAGATGGCGGTGATCTCCAACGAAAGCTCTATCGACCCGGTCGGCGCCTGCGTCGGTATGCGCGGCTCCCGCGTGCAGGCCGTCGTCGCCGAACTTCAAGGCGAGAAGATCGACATCATCCAGTGGAGCCCAGACGAAGCGACCTTCATCGTCAACGGTCTCGCCCCCGCCGAAGTCACCAAGGTGGTGATGGACGAGGAGGATGGCCGCGTGGAAGTGGTGGTGCCGGACGAGCAGCTGTCGCTGGCCATCGGCCGCCGCGGCCAGAACGTGCGCCTGGCCTCCCAGCTCACCGGCTGGCAGATCGACATCATGACCGAGAGCCAGGAGAGCGAGCGCCGCCAGCGCGAGTTCGCCGAGCGCACGGCCCTGTTCCAGGAAGCCCTGGATGTGGACGAGGTGATCGCCCAGCTCCTGGTCACCGAAGGCTTCGCCACCGTCGAGGACGTGGCCTATGTGGAGCCGCACGAGATTTCCGACATCGAGGGGTTCGGCGAGGAGACCTCCGAGGAGCTGCAGGCCCGCGCCCGCGAATGGCTCGACAAGGAGGCCGCGGCGCTGGACGCCAAGCGCACCGAACTCGGCGTCGAGGACGGTGTCCTGGAAGTGGAAGGCGTGACCCTGCCCATGGCCGTGGCGCTGGGCGAAGCCGGCGTGAAGACGCTGGAGGATCTCGCCGACCTCGCCACGGATGAGCTGCGCGGCGCCTTCGAAAGCAAGGACGGCGAGCGGGTGCGCGTCGCCGGCGCGCTGGAGAGCTTCAACCTGTCTACCGAGGATGCCGAGGCGCTGATCCTGCGCGCCCGCGTCGCCGCCGGCTGGATCGACGCCGCCGACCTGGAGCCTCCCGCCGAGGAAGGCGAGCTTGCCGAGGAAGAGGTGGCCGAAGTCTGATGATCCCGCTCATCCCCGCGGAAGCGGGGACCCAGCCCTTTGGCGGCGACACTCCGATGGACGAGAAAAACCTGGGTCCCCGTCTTCGCGGGGATGAGCGGAAAACCGATGGTCCCCGCACCCACGCCGAGGCCTCTCGCCAGCGGCGCGACATCGCCTCGGGCGAGGTGATGGATGAGGCGCGGCTGATCCGCTTCGTGGCCGGCCCGGACGGGGCGGTGGTCGCCGATCTCGGCCGCGACCTGCCCGGCCGCGGCCTGTGGGTCGAAGCCACGCGCACGGCCGTCGATCTGGCTGTGAAGCGCCAGGCCTTCTCCCGGTCGGCCAAGACCAAATTGACCCCCCCAGCGGATCTGTCGAACCGGGTCGAGGCGTTGCTGGCCCGGCGTTGCCTCGACCGTCTGGGCCTTGCGCGCAAGGCCGGTGCGCTTACATCGGGGTTCGAGAAGACCGCGGCGGCGATCAAAGCCGGCCAGGTCGCCTGGCTGATCGAGGCGTCGGACGGATCGGCGGACGGGCGCGACAAGCTCCTCGCCCTCCTTCGCCACCAGGGCGCCCCCGGCAAGGTTTGCGGGGTGTTTTCTGGCGACGAATTGAGTTTGGCCTTGGGCCTTGGTCATGCGATACACTCCGCCCTCCTTGCAGGGCGTTGGTCGCAGCGCTGGTCCGAAGAGATCGGTCGTCTCGGCGGGTTTCGCCCTCTCCGGCCCGCCGGCTGGAGCCCTCCTGAGAGTTCGGGCCCGGAGAGCTGATCTGGGCGTTCGGGATGGCGGGGCCTGGTCTTGGGCGGGCGTGGCGCGTATTCGCCTCGCCCTTTTTGGTTTTCGGCGTCCGGGTGGCGGGCGTCGTGTACGGAATGAACGAGTAAAGCGAGCGAATGAGCGACGAGAATGACAACGGCCAAGGTGGTGGACAGGGATCGGGCGGTCGCCCGCCTCTGACACTGAAGCCGCGAGCGGGTGCGGTGAATTCCGGCACCGTGCGCCAGAGCTTCAGCCACGGCCGTTCCAAGACCGTGGTGGTGGAGACCAAGCGTCGGCGTGTGGATGGCCCGGCGATCGAACGCGCGAGCACCACCTTCCAGGCGCCCCCGCGACCCGCCCCCGTCGCGCCGCCCCGCGCGGCGCCCTCGTCCGCCGATCACGGTCTGTCGCAGAGCGAGATGGCCGCCCGCCAGAAGGTGGTCGAGGCCGCGCAGAGAGCCGCCGAGGACCGCCGCGCCGCCGACGAGGCTGTTCGCCGCGAAGAGCAGGCCCGCATCGCCGCCCAGCGCGCCGCCGAGGCGCCCCCGCTGCCCAAGCCCGTCGTCGCGGCCCCCGCGGCGGCTGAGGCCGCTACGGCGCCGGCCGTTCCCGCCCAGCCGCGCCCAGCCGCGCCAAGCCCCGCCGCGCCGGCGCCGCGTCCCGCACCGGCCGCACCGCCTGCGCCGCCCCGCGCCTGGGAAAATCTCGGCCCGCGTCCGCGTGAAGAGCGGGGTCCGCGTCCCGAGCGTCCAACGCCCACCGGGGATCGCCAGCGCACGGACTTCCGCGCCGCGCCCGAGGGCCGCAGCTATTCCCCTCCGCCGCGTGAGGGCGGCTATCAGGCCCGCGGCGGCGACCGTCCACAGGGCGACCGGGGTCCAGGCGGCCCGCGCCCGTCAGGCGGCGCCGGCTATGGCGATCGTCCGCGCGGCGATCGCCCCCAGGGGGACCGTCCGCAGGGCGATCGGGGTCCGCGCCCACCGCGCGACGGCGACCGTGGTCCGCGGCCCGAAGGCGGCGGCGCCAGCACCGTCCGCTATTCGGCCCTGTCCACCGCCCGTCCCGGCGGGCCTCGGCCTCCGGGGGGCGGCGGCTTCGCCCGTCCGCGTCCCACCGAGGCGCCCTCCGCGCCCGAGATCACCAAGACCCAGCGCTCGGCCCCGCCACGCGCCGGCGAACGTCGTCCGATGGACGATGACGACCGCCGCCGGAACGCCACCAACGACGGCAAGGCCGTCTCGCGCACCAAGGGCGAACCCAGCCGTCGTCAGGGTCGTCTGACTATCCAGGCCGTGGCCGGCGATGAGGATTCCGCAGAGCGGATGCGCTCGCTGGCCTCGGTCCGCCGCGCCCGCGAACGCGAGAAGGAAAAGCGCAAGGGCGGCGCCCAGGAGCAGGCGACAGGCCGGCGCGAGGTGGTCATTCCCGACGCCATCACCGTCGGCGATCTCGGCCAGCGCATGGCCGTGCGGGGCGTCGACATCATCAAGTACCTGATGCGCCAAGGCACGATGCTGAAGATCAACGACGTGCTGGACGCCGACACGGCCGAATTGATCGCCTCCGAGTTCGGTCACACCGTCAAGCGCGTGTCGGAGTCCGACGTGGAGACGGGCTTCCTGGCCGGCGACGATCATGAGGACGACACCGTTCCGCGTCCGCCGGTGGTGGCCGTCATGGGCCACGTGGACCACGGCAAGACGAGCCTGCTCGACGCGCTGCGCACCACCGATGTGGCCGGCGGGGAGCATGGCGGCATTACCCAGCACATCGGCGCCTATCAGGTGCACATGGCCGACGGCCAGCGCGTCACCTTCCTCGACACGCCCGGCCACGCCGCCTTCTCCGCCATGCGGATGCGCGGCGCCAATGTGACCGACATCGTGGTGCTGGTGGTGGCGGCGGATGACGGGGTGATGCCGCAGACCATCGAGGCCATCAACCACGCCCGCGCCGCCGGGGCGCCGATCATCGTCGCCATCAACAAGATCGACAAGCCGGACGCCAATGCGCAGAAGGTCATCAACGAGCTGTTGCAGCACGAAGTGGTGGTCGAGAGCCTCGGCGGTGAAACCCAGGCCATCGAGGTGTCCGCCACCAAGAAGACGGGCCTCGACAACCTGATCGAAGCCATTTCCTTGCAGGCCGAGGTGATGGACCTGCGCGCCAACCCCGAACGTTCGGGCGAAGGCGTGGTGATCGAGGCCAAGCTGGACAAGGGTCGCGGTCCGGTCGCCACCGTGCTGGTCAAGCGCGGCACGCTGAAACGCGGTGATATCGTCGTGGCCGGCTCCGCCTGGGGCCGCGTCCGCGCCCTGGTCAACGAGCGCGGCGAACAGGTGCCCACCGCCGGTCCGTCCGAGCCGGTGGAGATCCTCGGTCTGGACGAGGCGCCCTCGCCCGGCGAAGCCCTGGCCGTGGTGGAGAACGAGGCCCGCGCCCGTGAGCTGACCGAGTACCGCATCCGGGTGAAGCGCGAGAAGACCGCAGGTCCCATCGGCGGCGGCGTGGCCTTGGCCGACATGATGGCCAAGCTCACCGCCAAGAAGGTCTCCGAGCTGCCGCTGGTGATCAAGGCGGACGTCGGCGGCTCGGCGGAGGCCATCGTCTCCTCCCTCGATAAGCTCGGTACCGACGAGGTGCGCGCGCGGATCATCCACTCCGCCGCCGGCGCCATCACCGAGAGCGACGTGCTGCTGGCCAAGGGCGCCGGCGCCCCGATCCTCGGCTTCAACGTCCGCGCCTCGACCCAGGCCCGCCAGCTGGCCGAGCGCGAAGGTGTGGAGATCCGCTACTACGCGATCATCTACGACCTGCTGGACGACATCAAAGGCGTCATGTCCGGCATGTTGGCCCCGATCCAGCGCGAGACCTTCCTCGGCAACGCCGAGGTGCTGCAGGTGTTCGATATCTCCAAGGTCGGCAAGATCGCCGGCTGCCGGGTCACCGAGGGTACGGTCAGGAAGGGCGCCAAGGTGCGGATCATCCGCCAGGACATCGTGGTGCTGGAGCTCGGCACGCTGCAGACGCTCAAGCGCTTCAAGGACGAGGTGAACGAGGTGCTGTCGGGTCAGGAGTGCGGCATGAACTTCGGCTTCTCGGACATCCGCGAGGGCGACGTGATCGAATGCTTCACCGTGGAGTCGATCCAGCGCTCGCTGTAGGAGGCTCATCCCATGGCGGGCCTCGCGGTCTCCGTGACCATCTTCGGTATCCTGCTGTTCGGCTCGCCCACGAACCACGCGGTGATGCGCAAGGCCCAGGGCAAGGTGGGCGGCCAGTACGTCACCGCGCCGATCTATGAGGGCCTGCGCCTCTATCGCCAGGGCAGCCGCTGGATCGTGTGCGGCCAGGCCAGCGGCCACCAGATCACCGGCCGAAGCGGCGCGGAGCGCTTCATCGTCGACAAGAAGTCGCTGATCTTCTCGGGCGATCCGGCCTTCAACAAGACCCCCGACGACAAGGACGCCTTCGAGGCCCTGTGGAAGACCCGCTGCGTCAAGGGATAGTCGCCTCTCCGCTTCGCAGCGGCGGCGATGGCGGCTATGGTCGGCCGATGCGCAGGGCCAAGAGCTTCGACGTGGTGATCGTGGGCGGCGGCATGACCGGCCCGACGCTGGCGCTCGCCCTGCACGGCGCCGGGGTCAAGGTGGCGCTTTGCGACGCCGAGCCGGTAGAGACGCGCCTGGCGCCTGCCTTCGACGGCCGGGCCTCCGCCATCTCCGCCGCCAACTGGCGCCAGTGGCGGACGCTGGGCCCGGCGGCGGCGCTGGAGGGCGAGGCCCAGCCCATCTCTCGCATCCTGGTCACCGACGGCCCCGCCCCGGGCGCCGGCGCGGCGGCGCCGATGCCTGTCTTCCTGCAATTCTCGTCAGACGATCTTGATACGGCGCCGGGCGAACCCATGGGGCGCATGGTGGAAAACCGCCATATCCGCGCCGCCCTCGCCGCCGCCTTGGCCAAATGCAAGATCGCCGTCTTCGCCCCCACCGCCGCGGCGGGGGTCGAGGTCGATGGCCGCGCCGCCCGGGTCATGCTCGCGGACGGGCAGGCGCTTGAGGCGCCGCTGGTGGTGGGGGCCGACGGGCGGCGCTCCATGGTGCGTCAGGCGTCGGGCATCGACACCTATGGCTGGGACTATGCCCAGGCCGGCGTGGTGGCGACCGTCAGGCTGGAGCGCGATCACGAGGGCGTGGCGCACGAGTATTTCCTGCCCGGCGGACCGCTGGCCATTCTGCCGTTGACCGGCCGGCGCGCCAGCTTGGTCTGGACCGAGGACAAGCGCCGCGCCCGCGCGCTGGTGGAAAGCTCCACCGAAGCGTTCGAGGCGCATCTGGGCCGCCGCTTCGGCAATTTCCTCGGGGACGCGGTGTTGGAGGGCGAGCGGATGAGCTTCCCGCTGTCGCTGCAGATGGCCGAGGCGCTGGTCGGGCCGCGCGCAGCGCTGGTCGGCGATGCGGCTCACGCCGTGCATCCCATCGCCGGCCAGGGGCTCAATCTCGGCCTGAAGGATGCCGCCGCTTTGGCCGAAGTGATCGTGGAGGCGCGGCGCCTCGGCGAGGACATCGGCTCGGACCTGGTGCTGGAGCGCTATGCCCGCTGGCGCCGGTTCGACGCCGCGGCGCTGGCGGCGGCCACCGATCTGTTCACCCGCCTGTTCTCCAACGATCATCCGGCCCTGCGCCTAGTGCGCGGCGCGGGGCTGGCCCTGGTCAACCGGGCGGGTCCGGCCAGGCGGCTGTTCGTGCGCGAGGCGGCGGGGTTGCTGGGCGACACCCCGCGCCTCTTGCGAGGCGAGGCGCTCTAACATCCCGTCATGCCGGAAAGCGCGAAGCGCTTATCCAGGACCTCGATGACCGGTGGGAATCGGCCTCTGGGTCGCGGCTCTTCGCTGCGCTACGGCCGGGATGACAGGTGGTGGAGAGGTGTCTAAGGTCCACCCCGCTTCTCAAGGAGATCGGAATGCGGACGTTTCTGACGATGGGTCTGGCCAGTCTCGCGCTGGCGGGCGTGGCCCTGGCCGCCGAACCGGCGGGCATCGACGGCAAGCGCCTGTCCGACCACATCAAGGTGCTGGCGTCCGACGCCTTTGAAGGCCGCGGTCCCGCCACGCCCGGCGAGACCAAGACGGTGGCGTATCTGATCGAGCAGTACAGGAAGATCGGACTCAAGCCCGCCGGAGACGGCGGGGGCTGGACCCAGGCCGTGCCGCTGCGCCGGTTCGAGACACCGGGCCCGATCAAGGTCAGCCTGACCCTGGCCGGCAGGGACCGGCCGCTGACCGAACTGCAGGATATCGTGGTGCATACCCAGGTGCCGGCCACCCATGTGAGCGTGAAGAACGCCCCCCTGGTGTTCATCGGCTATGGCGTCCACGCGCCCGAGCGTCATTGGGACGACTTCAAGGGGTATGACCTTAAGGGCAAGATCGCCGTGGTCCTGATCAACGATCCGGACTTCGAGATGGACCCGAAGAATCCGCTCTATGGCCGGTTCGACGGCAAGGCCATGACCTATTACGGGCGCTGGACCTACAAGTACGCGGAAGCGGCCAAGCGCGGCGCGCTCGGCCTGCTCATCGTGCATGAGACAGCGCCCGCCGCCTATGGCTGGAATACGGTGAAGAACTCAAACGGCAACACCCAGTTCGACATCGTGCGGCCAAGGCCCGGCGACATCCACCCCAAGGTGGAGGGCTGGATTCAGCGCCCGGTGGCGGTTGAGATGTTCAAGGCCGCGGGTCTGGATTTCGACGCCGAGAAGAAAAGGGCTCAGACCGAGGGCTTCAAGCCGGTGGAGTTGAAGGGCGAAGGCTTCAGCGCCGACTACGCGGTCTCGACCTCGGTCATCACCAGCCACAACGTGATCGGCAAACTGCCCGGGACGAAATACTCCGGCGAGGCCGTGCTCTATGGTGCGCACTGGGATCATCTCGGGGTTGGCCAGCCAGATGCGCGGGGCGACAAGATCTATAACGGCGCGCTCGACAACGCGTCCGGCGTGGCCGGAATGCTGGAGATCGCTCGTCAGTTCGCCGACGCCCCCCGGACCGAACGCAGTGTCTATTTCATCGGCTTCACCGCCGAGGAGAAGGGCCTTCTGGGTTCGGAATATTACGGGACCCACCCGGTCGTCCCCCTGGCCAAAACGGTAGCCCTGCTGAATCTGGACGGCATCCAGCTCAATGGCCCCTCGCACGACTTGTCCAGCCACGGAGTCGGGCACTCCACCCTTGATGACCTGATGGGCGTCTATGCCAGGAAACAGGCCCGGGAATTCAAGCCCGATCCGCATCAGGAGGAAGGCCACTTCTATCGCGCCGACCACTTCTCCCTGGCCAAGGTCGGCGTGCCGGCGATCACGCTGGAAGACGGGCTCGATCTGGTGCACGGCGGTGTGGCGGCGGGTGAGGCGGCGCACAAGGACTACACCGAACATCGCTATCATCAGCCGGCGGACGAATGGCGCGCCGATTGGGACATGTCGGGCGCGGTGCAGGATATGACGCTCTACTACGATCTCGGCCGCGATCTGGCCAATTCGCACGATTGGCCGACCTGGAAGCCGGGTTCGGAGTTCAAGGCCGCGCGCGACAGGACCGAGAGCGCCCGAAACTAGGCATGGCGGCCATCCTCACCCTGGACAGCCTCGACGATCCGCGTCTGCACAGCGCCGTAGCGGCCTTGGAGCACGACGGTATCGTCGTGGCGCCGAACCTGCCGTTCCCGCTTGAGCCAGGGGAGGCCGCTTTCCTGACAGCCGAGGTCTTCTCCGGCACAAGCAAGAACGTCAGTCTAGAGCCCAACACCGGCAAGGTCAGCGGGACCAAGGTGGAGGGCGCGGATCTGGCGCGGATGGCGGCGATGATCGCGCGGTATTCGGCCTTTGCCCATTGCGTTGTCGCGCGCGTGGCGCCGACCTACGCGCCGTACCTGCAGCTTCGGAAGACCTCGTTCCGTCCGGGTCCTGTGGATACGCGGGTGATGTCCAAACGCAAGGACGACCGTCGCCTGCACGTGGACGCCTTTCCGGCCAGCCCCAATCAGGGGAGACGCATCCTGCGGGTGTTCACCAACGTGCACCCCGCGGGGCTGGATCGGGTGTGGGCGGTGGGCGACGACGATTTCGAAGCCTATGCCAGCCGGCTCGTTCCTACGCTCAAGGCGCGGCCCGGCGGGGCGTGGCGCGAGGCGCTTGGCCTGACCAAGGGCCGGCGTACGGCTTACGACGCCATCATGCTTGAGCTGCATGACAGAGCCAAGCTGAACGACGCCTGGCAGGCGGCCGAGCCGAAAACGGAGGTTCGCTTTCCGCCCGGCGCAACCTGGCTGGTCTACACCGACAGCGTCCTGCACGCGGCCCTTTTGGGCCAGCACGCCTTCGAGCAGACCTTCTATCTGCCGCCGGACGCCATGGCCGAACCGGCGCGCGCGCCGGTTCGGGTGTTGGAGCGGCTGATGGAGCGGCCGCTCCTCTCACCGTAATCCGGCGTCAGGCGATCAGGCGCCCGGCGCGGTCTTTGACGCCATCTTGCGCTTGGCCATGGCCGCATGGTGCGCCTGCGATCCCACCACGCAGCGGTCCTGCTTGCGGCTCTTGCACACGGGATAGCTGCCGTCCGCGGGGGGCGGGTTGGTCTGGGCCAGATCGCCGACCACGGTGGGCGTGGTGGACGAGGCCATCGGCGTGGATTGGGTCGACGGCATCGGGGCCGCGCTCGTCGTATCCGGCGTGGTGGTCGGCGCAGGGCTGGCGGGTGCACTCGACGGGTCGGGCGACGCCGGTGTCGCGGCGGGCGGGGTGGTGTCGCTCGGGGCGGCCGGCGGCGTCGATGTCGCCGGCATCGGGCTCGTGGTCGGGCTGGTGGGCTGAGTGGTGCTCTGGGCGTAGACGGCGCCGCCGCCCATCAGCGTCAAAGCGGCGGTGGCGATCAGAAAGCGTTTCATGGCCGATATCTCCAAATTCGGCCCCCGACAGACTCCCCAACGCGCTGGAGCCCGCTCCGTTCACAGGCCGGCCTGCTTATTGCGATCAATGCGCGGTGATCCGCACCCGCGCCCGGGCGCGGCGGCCGTCCCGATCGCTCACCTCCAGACGGTAGAAGCCGGGCGCGGCGGGTCGCCAGATCGCCTGACCCGCGGCGTCGGTGGCCAACGGCTCACCCTCCACATACCAGCGAAGCCCCTCGCCCCGCGCCGCCAGGGCCAGCCCCCGCGAGGACGGCCCCAGCCCATCGGCCTCCACACTCGCCCCGTCGGGGGGAAAGACGATATGCGGCGCCGGATTGGCGTCCTCGCCGGTCAGAATCCGCAGTCCGCCGGGTGCGCCCTTGGGGGCGATGGCGTGGGCGGCCTCGGCGGAGGGATGCAGGGCGTCGAACACGTCGAACAGCAGGGGCAGGGAGGCTTCCCGCCCGGTCAACCCGGGCCGCGCGCCGCCGTCCGGCCGTCCGGTCCAGACCACCACCACATAGCCGCCGCCGATCCCTGCCGCCACCGCGTCGCGATAGCCATAGGAGGTGCCGGTCTTGGCGGCGATCTTCACCCCGGCGGCCAGGAGGGCGGTGGGCGCGCGACCCGGCGGCGGCGGGCTTTCGCGCAGGATGTCCACCACCTGCTGCGCCGCTTCGGGCCGCACCAGGCGAACACCGGGATCGTGCCCGCGCCGGGCGGCGTCGGCCTCCGTCCAGGCCAGCGGCCTGGCCAGCCCGTCGTCAGCCAACGCCGCATAGAGCAGGGCGAGGTCGCGCAGGGTGACGCCTTCGCCGCCGAGCGCCATCGCCAGACCGGCATCGGTCAGCCCCGCGCGTGGCCGCACCAGATGGGCGCCCGCCGCGCTCAGCCGGGCCTCGAACGCTTCCGGTCCGAGCTTGGCCAGTGTGGCCACCGCCGGCACATTCAGCGAATTGGCCAGCGCCTCCCGCGCGGTGACCTTGTCGTGAAAGGTGCGGTCGAAGTTTTCCGGGGCATAGCCGGCGAAGCGGGTGGGGGCGTCGGTCAGCGTGGTGTCCGGCGCGGCCAGCCCCTGATCGAAGGCCATGGCGTAGATGAACGGCTTTAGCGCCGAACCGGGCGAGCGCAAGGCGCGGGTCATGTCCACCCAGCCGCCCGGACGGTCTCGCCCCGCCGAGGCGACCGCGACGCGGACAGCGCGGGTCTTCACCTCGATCACCAGGATGGCGGCGGAAGAGGCCTCGCCCTGCTTGGCGGCGACCGCGGCGGCCATCGGCTCCAGCCGTGTCTGCAGGGCGGCGTCCAGGGTGGAGACGACGGTGGGCTGGCCGGGCGGCGCGTGTCGCGCCAGTTCGCCCGCGATCTGCCAGGCCATGCCGGGGAAGGCGTTGCGGCCGGTGGGCAGAGGCTCAGCGTCGGCGTTGGCTGCAGCCTCCGGCGTCATCATCCGTCGGCGGACGAGCTTCCTCAGCACATCGGCGCGGGCGCGGCGCGCGGCGGCGGGGTGACGGTCAGGCCGGCGCGCCTCGGGCGACTGGGGAAGCGCGATGAGCAGGGCCTGCTCGCCATCGGTCAGGCTGGACGGGTCGTGCCCAAACCAGGCCAGCGAGGCCGCGCGCACGCCCTCCAACGATCCGCCATAGGGGGTGAGGGTGAGGTAGGCAGCCAGGATCTGGCGCTTGGTGAACCGGGCTTCGAGCTGCATGGCGCGCAGGGCCTGAAACGCCTTGGCGACCAGGGTGCGGGGGCGAGGCTCCAACCGCCGCGCCGCCTGCATGGTGAGCGTCGAGCCGCCGGAGGTGATGTGCCCGTGTATGAGGTCGCCGGCCGCGGCGCGGGCGATGGAGATGGGATCGAAGCCAGGGTGAAACCAGAATCGCCGGTCCTCGATCGCCACCACGCGCCGCAGGAACACCGGATCGATCCGGTCGAGGTCGGCGCGGATGCGCCAGCGGCCCCGCTCCACCGGCAAGGCGCGCAGCCACGCACCAGAGTGGTCCACCACCACGGGCGATGACCGCTCTGCCTTGCCGAGGTTGGGCGGCAGGGCGGCATCAAGGCCGAACCCCAACACCTCCAACGCCAGGAGCATGATGAGGGCGGGGACGACGAGCTGTATGCCGAGGCCCCGCCCTCGTCCTTCGACACGCTCAGGATGAGGGCTAACTTTGGCGCCCGGCTTCATTCAAAATCCTCATCCTGAGCTTGTGGAAGGGCGAGGATTTTTCACCCCTCACGGCCCCGCCGCGATGGTCGCCCGGCCGGGGGCGGAGCGGGCGGCGATCGCGGGGTGGTACATGTCGCGGGTCTCCACGCCGGGCAGGAAGAAGTCGCCGGGCGTGGTGGCTCTGGCCACATAGGCGACGGCGAAGCCCTTGTTCCCCGGCAGGGAGAGCGAGGCCACATAGCGGTCGTCCCGCGCTTCCTGCGCGCTGGTGTCGGAGAGGGCGCCGAGGAACCGGAACGGTCCGCCCGCCTGATCCTTGCCGGTGGAGGCGCCGTCCTGCGGTCCCAGCACCGTCTCCACCTCGAACCCCGCCGGCAGGGCGTCGTCCACCACCGCCATCATCGAGCGGCCCTGCTGCGAGGCGCCGGAGATCAGCACGATCACCCGGTCGCCTTGTTTCAGGCTCGCCGGGCTGGCGGGCTGACCGGTCATGGTGAACAGGCGCTTGGTCACGCTCATGCCCGCGCCCCCGGCGCCGGGCGCGCCCATGGGCTGGCCGCGAACGGTGACGGTGCGCCAGACCACGCCGGTCCCCCGGTTGGTCAGATGCGCGTCCTGCAGGCGGCCGATGATGAAGCGGCCGTCGTTCAGCCGTCCGGCGCCCGTGGCCTCGATCTTCACCGGACCCGCGGCTTGAAGCATGGCGTGGGCGGCCTGCAGCAGACGCGCCTCCTCCTGGGTATTCAGGCGGTCGGGGTCCTTCACGGCGCCGGACAGGCGATCCTGCAGCGAACGGGCGATGCCGGGCTCGCCCGCCTCATAGGCCAAGGCGATCACGCCGCCGAGGTCGCGCAGCGGCGACTGGTACCAGTCGTCGGCGTCCTTGAAGCCGAGGGCGGCCACCGCCTTGACGAAACTGTCGTGGGCTCTGGCGCGGTCGCCCATCAAGGCGAGCCCGGCGCCGACCTCCGCACGGGCCAGCGGCGACTGTTCGTCCTTGAACTGCACGTCGTGGAACCAGCGTAGGCGGGCCAGATCGCCCTGGCCGCCTTTGGCGATGACGTACAGAGCGTAGGCGGCGGAGCGGGAGCGCAGGCGCGCGCTGGCGGCCTTGGCGAAGTCCGGATTGACGAACCACGGGGCGGGGTATTCCAGCCTGTAGCCCGAGTTCACATAGCCTTCGGGGCGGGAGATGGCGCGGAGCGCCGCCAGCGCCCGGTTCACGGCCTCGTCCGGCATGGGCACGCCCTGGGCGCGGGCCGACAGCAGGAAGTCCACCGCATAGGCGCCGAGCCAGCCGTCCGCTTCGCCGTCGCCCGGCCGCCACAGGCCGAAAGAGCCGTCCGTGGCCTGGCGGTCGAGCAGCTTGGAGACCGCATCGCGCAGACCCGGCGTCACCGTTTTCATGCGGGGGTTGGAGGCCAGTTCGGCGGCGTAAAGCAGCGGGTAGGCGGTGGAGACCAGTTGCTCGGTGCAGCCGTAGGGATAGCGGTTCAGCGCATCGGCGATGGGTCCGGGGTCGAAGCCCTTGAAGGGGGAATAGCTCACGGTCATCGACACCGTGCCGGCGGAAAGGCCGTCCAGCAGCGCCACGGGCGGCGTGTAGACGGCGCCGGGCGTCTGGGCTTCAGTGACTGTTCGGCTAATCGGCCCCCAGCCGGGCCGGGTCTGCAAGGGATAGGACTTTTGCGTGGCGAAGGCTGGGCCGGTGACCGACAGATCGACCCGGCCGATGCCGGCCGTGGTGGGGGCGTTCAGGGGCGCCTGCTGCACGGTGCGCTGGCCGAACGCCAGCTGGATCAGCTTATCGAACGTCGAGACCGGCCCGCCCTGGCCGCTGATCTTCACATTATAACCGCCGGGCCTGCCCTCCACATTGTGCAGTTCGAGCGTGGCCGTGGCCTTGTCGCCCGGGGCGAGGAAGCGCGGGGTGGCCAGGTCGGCCACAACCGGCTGGCGCACCGTGACCTTGCCGGCGCCTGAGCCCACGGCGTTATCGGTCCAGGCCACGGCCACCAGACGAAGCTCGCCGTTGAAGTCGGCGGCGGGCAGGCGGACCACGGCCTTGCCGTCGAGGCCGGTGGCGATTACGCCGGACCACAGCGCCACGGTCTTGATGGGCACGACGGACAGCCCCTGGCCGCCGATCTCGTCGGCGCCGTAGTTCAGCGCGGCGGGCGCGCCGAGATTGGGATCGAGCAGGCGCCCATAGTCGTCGCGGTAGTCGAGCGTCAGGGCGCGCTTGCCGAAGTACCACTTGGCCGGGTCGGGATTGACCTGGTGGGTGATGCGCAGAATGCCCTCGTCCACCGCCGCCAGCGTCACGTGCGCGCGCTGGCCGAGGCCGATGCCCTGCACGGCCACCGGGATGGTGACGGCCGCCTTGGAGTCGAGCTTGGCCGGCGCGCCCAACGCCACGGTGAGCTTGCGGCCCTTGGGGTCGAGCGGCACGTAGATGAGCCCGAGCGCCCGGCGGGGCTTGGGCGTGACGCCCGGATCTCGGGGCTGGATGACGCTGACCAGCACATAGGCGCCGCCGTTCCAGGCGGCGGAGGTCTTCAGCTTTACCGTCGCTCCGTCCTTGCTGACGCTCAGGGTCTTGAAGTCGATCACCCGGTCGGTGGCGACCGCCACCTGCGCTTCCCCCGCATAGGGGGCCTGGAGGCGCACGGTGATGGTGTCGCCCTGGACGTGGGCCTCGGTCCCGGCGGACAGGCGCACGGTATCGGGCGCCTCCGCGTCGGTGGTGGTGTCGCCCCAGCCCGGCGCGATGCGGATCACCGTCTTGGCTCCGGTTTTGGCGTCGAGGAGTTCGAGCCGGTAGTCGCCCCAGGGCAGGCGGCGGGTCAGGCGCGCGGGCTGGCCGGCGCCGATGCTGATCTGACCGGACAGGATCGGCTTGTCGCGCGCGGTGCGCCGCCAGCTCCAGCGCCCATCCTTCTGATACCAGTCATACGACCAGTTCTCGGCCACCAGGGTGTAGGCGATATCCGGCGCGGCGATGCGGCGGCCGCCGGCGTCCACCGCCACGACATCGAACATCTGGGTCGGCGTATCGCCGGAACCGGACGAGGTGGTCTTCACCCCGAGATAGAGCGGCCTGGTACGGATTTTCAGGTTGGCGGTCTCGCGCACCGGCCGGCCGCCGGGCTCGAACACACTGGCGGTGACGGCGGCGAGAAGCGGGGCGGTGGTGTCGCCCGCCTTGGCGGAATCGACGCTGAGCGTCGCGTGGCCCTGGCCATCGGTGACCGTATTGGGCAGCGGCTCGAACTGCTCCTGATAGGGGGTCTTCTGGTCGCCCCACTGGTAGTCCTTCAGCGCGGGAAAGGGGTCTGCGTCCTCCCGGATGCGGGCCTCGCCCTGGGTCTGCAGGCCCGACCCTGTGGCCCCGTAGAGAAAGCGAGCGCTTACCTCGACCTTGCGCACCTGGTTGGGGCCGATGGGGTCGGCGGCGTGGCCGTCGAGCTTCACATCCAGCCGTTGGGGGGCGAAGTCCTCCACTTGGAAGTCCACTTCGCCGGCGGGCGTATCGGACCCGTCCATCTCCAGCTTGACGGTCCAGCGGCCGTGGGGCGCGCTCTTGGGCAGGATCACGTCCTGGGCGATGGCGCCGTCGATCACCTTGTCGAAGCGCACCTTCTGGTATTCCACGCCTGAGGGGCGACGGATCACCAGGGCGCCGGGCCTGGCCTTGATGGCGCGGGCCAGCCGGTCGCGCACCATGGCCACCACGTGGGCGACCTCGCCGGGGCGATAGATGCCGCGGTCGGCGTAGAGGAAGGCGTCCACCTCGCCGCTCGCGGCGCGGCCCTGCACCGGCTGGTGCGACAGGTCCATGGGCGAGCGGTCGAGGTCCACCGCGGTGAAGTCCACCTTCGGCCCGTAGGCCATGACCATCTTTGCGTGCTGCGAGCCTTCGCCGGCCAGCAGCGCCTTTGCGAAGTGCACCCGGCCGTCGGCGTCGGCATTCGCATTGGCCAAGGTCTCACCGTCGCGGGCGGTGAGTTGCAGCCGCACCCCCGGGAGCACCTTGGCGGTCTTCAGCGAACGAACCACCACGTCCAGTCCGTCCGAACCCTGATAGGCCACCAGCGCCATGTCGGTGAACAGGATCCAGCGCCGCGCCGTGGCGGGGCGATCATTCTCGTTGGCGGCGGCGTCCTTGCCGAGCTTCACGTCGCGTCCGCCCGACGCGTCCCTGGCCTTGATGATGTAGGCGCCGGGCGCCAAGTCGTGCAGCACGGCGCCGAGTGGGAAGACCGTGGTGCTGCGCTGGGCCAGCGGACCCTTCACCGGCACGACGCCTTTCCACACCGGTTTGCCCTCGCTCTCGCCCTCGGAGTCGTAGCTGGCTTCCCCATCCGGGGTGGGGTCGGGGGCGTTGATCTCCTGGCGCACCAGATTGCGGTCCGGCACGCGCCAGACCTCCACCGCCACCTTGGCCACGTTGACCGTCTGGATGCCGACGCCGTCGGACTCCTCGCGGGGCAGGATCACGCCCTCGCCGGCAAAGGCGATGGACGGCGGCTTGTCGCCGAAGGTGAAGTCCACATCGGCGTTGTCGGACAAGGTCTCGCCCGTGCGGGCGGGGAGCCCCTTCAGCAGGGTGAAGCGGTGGCTGTCGAAACCCGTCCCGGCGATGCACAGCTCGTCGCCGCGCACCGATACCGCGGGCGCGTGGCGGAGATCGGGCAGCACCTGCACGAAATCGGAATAGGACTTGGACGGGTCGAGCGGGCGGGTCAGGCGCACGCAGGCCAGGGGTTCGGGCTGGGTAGTATCGACTCGCATGGTCCACACCGCGAAACCGTCGGGCCTCGGGACCGCAGGGCGGGCGGCATGGGGATCGCGCGGCTTACCGAAGAAGGGCCAGTCGAAGCCGGCCTCGCCATTGCTTCTGGTATGGCTGGGCAGGGCCTTGCCCGCGAGCAAACCTGCGCCGAACGCCACGGCGACGCCCGCGACAACCGCCGCGATCGACGTGCGATCCCACCCCGCCATGTCGGTGATCTCCCGCCGGCATGTTCTTGCCAGCGGTCAAATGAGGCCAGAGGCCACGCTTTCCGTCAATCGGCGCGGGCTACCGAAATCGCTTAAATTATCTACAAAAACGCCCCCGGAGCGAACCCCGGGGGCGCGACACGAAGGCGGGGCCGGACGACCCCGAACCCCGTCTTACTTGTTGGACATGGAGTTGTTGGACATGGAGTCCGACTTCATGGAGTCCGACTTCATCGAAGACATCTTGGCCTTCTTGTGCTTCTTGTGCTTCTTGGCCATCGGCTTGGCCATCTTGTCGCCGGCCATCTTGTCCGAGGACATGGAGTTGGTCGCGGTGGAGTTGGACGCCATCGGCTTGGAGGCGGCCATCTTGTTTTGAGCCATGGCGGGCGCGGCGACGAGCGCGGCGATGATGGCGGCGGAAGCGAACAGCTTGGTCATGGTGGAGGCCCTTCATACCGCACAGCGCGGCTAGGGCCGGACCATCGCTCAATCCGGTATCCCGCCACAAGGGACGTTTCGCCCAAATTTCTGTAAGGTTGCAACTTGGCGATAGTGCGCCGCGAACTGTCGAACAGCACCAATACTATCGAGGGGTCCATGAGCGACACGATGGCCGATGAAGCGGCCCCGCCCGGACCGGTAGAGACCTCGGCGCCAGCAATGACGCAGGCGCGAACCGTCTATCGCCATACCCTGTGGGTTCGGTCCTGGCACTGGCTGAATGCCATCATGCTACTGATCCTGCTGATGAGCGGGCTGCAGATCTTCAACGCCCACCCCACGCTCGACTGGGGCATGACCACCGACTTCGACCATCCGGTGGTCTCGCTCGCCGCCCAGGGCGAGGGCGCGCAGATGCGCGGCGTGACCACGATCTTCGGACACGCGTTCGACACCACGGGTGTCCTCGGCGCGTCGGGCAAGGCGGGGCATCTGGAGGAGCGCGGCTTTCCGCACTGGGCCACCCTGCCGGGCCTGCGCGATCTCGGCACGGGCCGGCACTGGCATTTCTTCGCGGCGTGGATCTTCGTCATCAACGGCCTGATCTTCGTCGCCTACACGATCTGGAGCCGGCATCTGAAGAAGGACCTCTGGCCCACCGTCGCCGACCTGAAGTCGATCCCGGCCTCGATCTGGGAGCATCTCCGGCTGAAGCATCCGGAGGGCGATGCGGCGGCGCGGTACAACGTGTTGCAGAAGCTGGCCTATCTGATCGTGCTCTACGGCCTTCTGCCGCTGATGCTGCTCACCGGACTTACCATGTCGCCGGGCATGGACGCGGCGTTCCCGGGGCTGCTCTGGGTATTCGGCGGGCGGCAGTCGGCGCGGACGATCCACTTCCTCTCCGCGTCGGGGATCGTGATCTTCTTCCTGATCCACATCTTCGAGGTGTTCGCCGCCGGGGTGGTCAACGAGACGCGCTCGATCATCACCGGCTATTTCACCATCAAGCCGGCGCACGCCCTGCCGAATACCGAAGGAGCGTCGGAATGATTTGGCCCACCCTGAACCGGCGCCGGGTCGCGGCGCTGCTGGCCACCGGCGCCGCCGGCACACTGGCCGCCTGCGACAAGATCACGGACGACGATAAGGTCTCGCGCGGCGTCGGCACGGCCGAGGTGGTGACCCGCAAGGCCCAGCGCGTCCTCCTCGGCGCCGGGCAACTGGCCCCCGAATATGCGGAGAAGGACATCTCCAAGTTCTTCAAGCCCAACGGCTCCACCGATCCGGACGATGACGACTACGTCGCCCACCGCGACGCCGGCTTCAAGGACTGGAAGCTGGAGGTCACCGGTCTGGTGGAGCAGCCGCTGAGTCTCTCGCTCGACGACCTGCGCGCCCGGCCGGCCCGCACCCAGATCACCCGGCACGATTGCGTGGAGGGCTGGAGCTGCATCGGCAAGTGGAAGGGCGCGCCGTTGGGCGACCTGTTGAAACAGGCCAGGCTCAAGCCGCAGGCGAAGTTCATCGTCTTCCACTGCGCCGACAGCCTGGGCGACGCCGACGACGGCTCGGACGACTACTACGAAAGCATCGGGCTGGCCGACGCCTTCCACCCGCAGACCCTCCTCGCCTACGACATGAACGACCAGCCGCTGGCCGTACCGCACGGCGCGCCGCTTCGCCTGCGGGTGGAGCGCTATCTCGGCTACAAGCACGCCAAGTACGTGATGAAGGTCGAGGCGGTGAACAACCTGGATCACCTGCACGGCGGCCACGGCGGCTATTGGGAGGACCGCGGCTATGAGTGGTATGGCGGCATTTGAGACGCCTGGACCTTGAAATGGCCCCATCCTTGCTGACTTGAACCACTTGGAGCGTTAGATCACCGGAGGCGTCCGGCGGCGGGACGCACAAGGGTCGATATGGACTGGTTCAAGTCTCGTTTTCAGGCTCTGCGCGCCCGGAAGCCCGACCGGGCGCCGGCCGCGGCGCCCGATGGCGAGGTCATCTACGCCATCGGCGACATTCACGGCCGGGTCGACCTGCTCCGCAGCCTGCTGAGGAAGATCGAGGCCGATACCGCCAGCCGGCCGGACCTCGTGCCGCGTGTCGTCACGCTGGGCGACTATGTGGACCGGGGGCAGGACTCCCGCGGCGTGCTCGACATCCTCGCCGGCCTGGCGGCGCAGGGCGGCGAGCGCATGATCGCGCTGAAGGGCAATCACGAAGAGGCGTTGCTGAACTTCCTCGACGATCCGGAGGGAGCGCTGGCCTGGGCCGAACACGGCGGGCGCGAGACCCTGGCCTCCTACGGCGTGCATCCCCCGTCGGGCCGAGACGACCTGGCGGCCTGGCGCGCGGCACGCGACGCCTTCGCTGCGGCCCTGCCCCCGGCGCATCTGACCTTCCTGGAAAGCCTCAGGCTTTTCGCAACGATTGGCGACTATGTGTTCGTCCACGCCGGACTTCGTCCCGGCATACCGCTGGAGCAACAGAGCGACCGGGACCTGCTCTGGATTCGACAGGAGTTCCTGGAGGCGCCGGCCTTCGGCGATCGGGTGGTGGTCCACGGCCATACCCCGACGGCGGAGCCGGTGCAGCGGCCGGGGCGGATCGGGGTGGATACGGGCGCCTATGCCACGGGCATCCTGACTGCCCTGCGGCTCGAAGGGTCGGAGCGTCGGTTCCTTCGAACCGGGGTTTGAGATAAATTTGCGCGCACGCGCCTGCTGAGGAAGATCGATGCGAAGCTTGGCTCTTTGGTTCGCCTGCCTGCTTTCGGCGGCCAGTCTGGCCGCCTGCGCCAACGCGCCGATGCAGGAGGGCGTATCGGCGCCCCACGTGGAGGCGGGGGCCGCCCCGGCCAACGCCATACCGCGCGGCGGCGACGCCACCTATCAGTACCGGCTCGGCCCGGCCGACAAGGTGCGGATCATCACCTTCGACGAGGCGTCGCTGACCGGAGAGTTCGTGGTGTCCGGTTCGGGCACCATCTCCCTGCCGCTGATCGGCGATGTGAAGGCGGCCGGCCTGACCACGGCCGAACTGCAGACCGAAATCCAGACCACGCTGAGCAACGGCTATCTGAAGGACCCCAAGGTCAATGTGGAGGTGCTGAACTACCGGCCTTTCTACATCCTCGGTGAGGTGACCAAGCCCGGGGAATATCCCTATGTGAACGGTCTGACCGTGTTAAACGCGGTGGCTACCGCCAACGGCTTCACTTACCGCGCCGATACGCACCGGGTCTACATCAAGCGCGCCGACGAGACCGCCGAGCACGAGGTCGACCTGACTACCACCACCCCGGTGGAGCCCGGCGACACCATCCGGGTCAAGGAACGCTATTTCTAGGCCTTCACGGCAGGGCGCACAGCGACACGGCCAGCTTGCTGGGCGGTGGGCGGTGATCTATACCCAACATATGCTCAAATTTAGCATAAGCCCGTGGCGGGTGGGCGTGGGACGGCAGGGTGCGCGTCGATGAGCGACTTCTTCGATCCGGCGAGCCATGGTTTTCTCCGTCTCGGCGTCTGCACGCCCAGGGTGCGGCCCGCCGACGTAGCGGCCAACGGCGCGGAGACTGAACGGCTGATCCGCGAGGGCGCCGCAGCCGGGTGTTCGGTCATGCTGTTCCCCGAGCTCGGCCTGTCCGCCTACGCCGTCGACGATCTGCTGCTGCAGGCGACGCTGTTGAGCGCGGTGGAGGCGGAGATTGCGCGCATCGCCGCCGCCACCGCCGGTCTCGACGTGCTGGTGGCGCTGGGCGCCCCGATCCGCGCCGGCGTCTCGCTCTACAACACGGCGGCGATGCTGCACCGGGGGCGGGTGCTGGGCGTCGTCCCCAAGAGCTTCCTGCCTAACTACCGCGAGTTTTACGAGCGGCGCTGGTTCGCGCCGGGCCATGGGGTGACGGGCCAGACCGTGCAGGTAGCCGGCCAGACCGCTCCGTTCGGGACCGACCTGCTGTTCGCCGCCGAAGGGCCGGTCCCCTTCACCGCCCACGCCGAGATCTGCGAGGACGTCTGGACCACCGAGCCGCCCTCCGGCCGCGCGGCGCTGGCGGGGGCGGAGGTGCTGCTGAACCTCTCGGCCTCCAACATCACCATCGGCAAGGCGCAGATGCGGCGGATGCTGTGCGGCGCCCAATCCGCCCGCTGCCTCGCCGCCTACGCCTATTCCGCCGCCGGGCCGGGAGAATCCACTACCGACCTGGCCTGGGATGGCCACGCCGCGGTCTATGAACTGGGCGAGCGGCTGGTGGAGACCGCGCGTTTCCCCGCCCATAGCGTGCTGATCACCACGGATATCGATCTTGACCGCATCAGGGCCGAGCGCACCCGCACCTCCTCCTTCGCCGACAGCGTCAGGGTCAATGCGGGGCCCGCCTTTCGCAACATCGCCTTCGAGCAGACCCCGCCCGCGGTGAGCGTGCGCGGGGCGCTGGCGCGCACCATCGAGCGCTACCCCTATGTACCCGCTGACTCGGCCGAGCTCGACGCCAACTGTCATGAGGCGTGGAATATCCAGGTACAGGGCCTGACCGAGCGCCTGCGCGCCACGGGCCTGAGCAAGTTGGTGGTCGGCGTCTCCGGCGGACTGGACTCCACCCAGGCGCTGATCGTGGCGGTGAAGGCCATGGAGCTGCTCGGCCATCCGCGCACCGATGTGCTTGCCTATACCCTGCCCGGTTTCGCCACATCGGACGGCACGAAGTCCGCCGCCTGGACGCTGATGCGGGGGCTGGGCGTCTCGGCGGAGGAGCTGGATATCCGCCCTCTGGCCCGGCAGATGCTGGCCGACCTCAAGCATCCCTTCGCCGAGGGCAAGCCGGCCTACGACGTCACCTTCGAGAATGTGCAGGCGGGGCTGCGCACGGACCTGCTGTTCCGCCTCGCCAACCAGCATGGGGCGCTGGTGGTCGGCACCGGCGACCTGTCCGAGCTCGGGCTCGGCTGGGCGACCTACGGCGTCGGCGACCATATGAGCCACTACAACCCTAATTCCGGGGTGTCCAAGACGCTGATCCAGCACCTGATCCGCTATGCCGCCGCCCACGGCGGGTTCGGTGAGGCGGTGGCGACCGCCTTGCACGCAGTGCTGGCGGCGGAGATTTCGCCCGAGCTGATCCCCGCCGGCGCGGACGGCAAATCCCAGTCCACCGAAGCCGCCGTCGGTCCCTACGCGCTGCAGGACTTCAACCTGTTCTATCTCACCCGCTATGGGTTCAAGCCCTCCAAGATCGCCTTCCTGGCCTGGACCGCCTGGCATGATGTGACGGTTGGGGGCTGGCCCGTGGGCCTGACCGAGGCGGACAGGCACGCCTATGACCTGCCCACCATCAAGCGCTGGATGGCGCTGTTCCTGAAACGGTTCTTCGCCAACCAGTTCAAGCGTTCGGCCCTGCCGAACGGCCCCAAGATCTCCTCGGGCGGGTCGCTCTCGCCTCGCGGCGACTGGCGGATGCCGTCCGACGCCGTCGCCACCGCCTGGCTGGCGGAACTGGAAGCGAACGTGCCGAACTGAGGCGCGCGAAGGGCGCCCCCTTGAGCCTTTCCGCCGCGGGCCTTATCTGCGCGAGGCCGCAATTGCGGCCGGAACTGGGCGTGCGCCTGGCCGATGGGGAACTCCAGCGATGGGCGACTGCGACGTGGATCAACGGCCGCTCGACATGGAGGCCCTGGCGGGCTCGCTGGCCAAGGGCTGCAAGCCCGCCGGCGAATGGCGTATCGGCGCCGAGCACGAGAAGTTCGGCTTTCGTCCCGATACCCTGACGCCCATCCCCTATTATGGCGAGGACGGGATTGAGGCTTTGCTCAACGGGCTGAAACGCTTCGGCTGGACCCCGGTGATGGAGGCCCGCGAGGACGACGGCCAGACCATGATCGGGCTGGAACGTGTCAATGCCGACGGCGGGCTGGCCAATATCAGCCTGGAGCCCGGCGGGCAGTTCGAGCTCTCCGGCGCGCCGCTCACGACGCTGCACGAGATCTGCGCCGAGACCACGCGCCACCTGACCGAGACCAAGGCCGTGGCGGACGAACTGAACATCGGCTTCCTCGGCATGGGCCACATCCCCACCTGGCGGCGGGACCAGATCCCGGTGATGCCCAAGGGCCGCTACAAGATCATGCGCGCCTACATGCCCAAGGTCGGCGGCATGGGGCTCGATATGATGTTCCGCACCTGCACCGTGCAGGCCAATCTCGACTTCTCGTCCGAAGCCGACATGGTGAAGAAGTTCCGCGTCTCTTTGGCGTTGCAGCCTGTGGCCACCGCCCTGTTCGCCAATTCCCCCTTCGTGGAAGGCAGCCCCACCGGCTGGCTGTCCTCCCGCGCCCGGGTGTGGACCGATACCGATCCCGACCGCACCGGTATGCTGGGCTTCGTGTTCGGGGAGGGGTTCGGGTTCGAGACCTACGCCCGCTATGCGCTCGACGTGCCGATGTATTTCGTCAAGCGAAACGGGCTCTATCTCGACGCCTCGGGCAAGTCGTTCCGCGACTTCATCGAGGGGCGGCTGGACGTGGTTCCTGGCGAGAAGGCGACGCTGAAGGATTGGGGCGATCACCTTACTACCCTGTTCCCCGAGGTGCGGCTGAAGACCTATCTGGAGATGCGCGGCGCCGACTGCGGACCGCAGACCTCGATCTGCGCCCTGCCGGCGCTCTGGGGCGGAGTGTTTTATGACGACACCGCGCTGGAGGCCGCCTGGGACCTCTGCAAACATTGGACGACCGAGCAGCACAAGGCGCTCCGCCTCGACGCCGCCCGCATAGGCCTGAAGGCCGAGATCGCCGGCCGCGCGCTCAAGGAAGTGGCCGCCGACATGGTGGCCATCGCCAAGGCGGGACTGAAGGCGCGCGGCCACCTGAATGGCGGCATGATCGACGAGACGACCTTCCTCGCCGGCCTGGAGGAGATCGCCGACAGCGGCATGACCCCCGCCGACCGCCTGCTGGAGCTCTACCACGGGCCGTGGGCAGGAAAGGTGCAGCCGGCTTTCGACTATCTGGCGTACTGAACGCCCCACCCCGCCCTTCGACAAGATCAGGATGAGGCGATAGGGAAGGGCGGCGCGCGAGGCCGCGGCGGAGACGGACGATGTCAGGCAAAATCCGCGTCGGTATCGGCGGGTGGACCTACGAGCCCTGGCGGGGCGGGGTGTTCTTTCCGGAAGACCTCACGCAGTCGAAGGAGCTGCACTACACCTCGCGGCAGATGACCGCCATCGAGGTCAACGGCACCTATTATTCCGGCTTCAAGCCGCCGACCTTCCGCAAGTGGCGCGACGAGACGCCGGAAGGATTCGTCTTCACGCTGAAGGCTTCGCGCTTCTGCACCAACAGGAAGGTGCTGGCCGAGGCGGGGGAAAGCATCGATAGGTTCTGCAACCAGGGCATCAGCGAACTGGGCGGGAAGCTCGGCGCGGTCCTGTGGCAGTTCATGGCCACCAAAAAGTTCGACGCGCCCGATATGGCGGCCTTCCTCAAGCTGCTACCCGCCGAGGTGGACGGGGTGAGACTCCGCCACGCCATCGAGGTGCGCCACGACAGCTTCTTCCATCCCGACTTCGTGAAGATGTGCCGCGACGCCAACGCCGCCATCGTCTTCGCCGACAGCGGCAAGTACCCGGCTCTGGCCGATGTGACAGCGGACTTCATCTACGCCCGGCTGGAGGACGCCAAGGCGGAGGTGGCGACGGGCTACACCGCCGAGGAACTGGACCGCTGGGCAAAGGTGGCGGAGAGCTGGGCCCAAGGTCATCAGCCGGACGGCCTGCCCTATGCCGACCGCGCCGCCCATACGCCGGGACAGCCCCGCGACGTCTTCGTCTTCATGATCAACGGCGCCAAGGAGCGCGCGCCCGCCGCCGCGATGGAGCTGATCGCACGGGTCGGGCGAGCGGAATAAGTCATACGCCAGGATCGACCTCATAGACCCGCACCCGGTCGGGGTAAAAGGCCAGGTGGCCGTCGATCTGTTCCATGGCGGGATAGGGCGCCTCGTAGCTCCAGGCGACGTTCTCCATCACCTCGCCCTCGATGGTGAGGGTGTAATAGCTCGCCTCGCCCTTGTAGGGGCACGTGGTGTGGCGGTCGGTCTTGCCGAAATAGCCCATCTCGATATCGCCGCGCGGAATGTATTGCACCGCCGGATAGCGGGCCTCCTGCAGGGTCAGCGCCATGGCGCTATCGGCGACGATATGGCCGTCCGCCTCCACCCGCACGCGGCGGGGGTTCGGGGTGACGGTGATCGGGTGGTCCGGGCCGGGCAGCTTCATCTGGAGTCTCCTTGCGCGTGGGGCTCAGGTGGGGACGACCATGCGCTTGTGAAACGCCCCGTTCCTTGTGAAACGTGAGGCGCCGTGATCCTATCCCGGCAAAATCGCGCCCGCCGCCAAGGCCGTGCGCCTGTGGGGGATATCGCTTTTCATGCTCGTCATCATCGCCGGCCTCATCGTCACGCTGCTGACCTTGATCCCGGTCGCCCTGCAGATGCGCCGCCAGCCCCGGGGCCTGATCATCCTGTTCTTCGCCGAGATGTGGGAGCGCTTCTCCTATTACGGGATGCGCGGCCTACTGATCCTGTATCTGACCCAGAAGTTCCTGTTCGATCAATCCGACGCGGCCGACCATTACGGGGCCTATGTGGCGCTGATGTACCTCACGCCGTTGATCGGCGGCATCGTCGCCGACCGGTGGCTCGGCACCCGCAAGGCGATCGTATTCGGGGCGCTGTTGCTGGTGATCGGCCAGCTCGGCCTCGCCATCGAGGGGCCGGGCGCGCGGCAGGTGGTGACCTGGCAGGGTCGCGATTATTCCGTGGCGACCAGCGGGCGCATGGCCGAGCGCACGAGCCGGCTCATGGTGGACGGCAAGGGCTACAGCTTCGGCCCCGCGGCGGACGGCGGCTTGAAGATCGAGGGCCTGCCCGCCGCCGCTTCACTGCCGTCGATCCTGCCTAAGGGCGCGTACAGTCTGGCGGTGAAGGATCGCAATGACCTGTTCCTGCGCATCTTCTATCTCGCCCTGGCCATCAACATCATGGGCGTGGGCTTTCTGAAGGCCAACATCTCGTCCATCGTCGGCCAACTCTATCCCCAGGGCGATCCGCGCCGCGACCCCGGTTTCACCCTGTATTACTACGGTATCAATCTCGGCTCGTTCTGGGCGGGCATCCTGCCGGGGCTGATCGGGGCGACGGTGGGCTGGTGGGCGGGGTTCGGCCTCGGCGGCCTCGGCATGGCTGCGGGGCTGGTAGTGTTCGTGCTCGGCAAGCCGCTGCTGCAGGGCAAGGGCGAGCCGCCGGCGCCCGAACGGCTGAAACTGCCCACGCTCGGCCCCGTCAATCTGGAATGGACGATCTATCTGGCGGGGCTCGTCGGTGTCGGCGTGGCCTATCTGCTGGTGGGCAACAACCTCCTGGTCAGTGTCATCCTGTTCGCCAGCTCAGCGGCGATCCTGGCCTATCTGGTCTGGTTCATGATCGCGCGGTGCGACCGGGTGGCGCGTCAGCGGCTGGGACTCGCCCTCGTGCTGATCCTAGGCTCCATGGTGTTCTGGACCCTGTTCGAGCAGGCGGGCTCGTCTCTCAACCTGTTCGCCGACGCCAATGTGAACCTCAGCCTCGGTGGCTTTACCATGACCACCGCTCAGACCCAGGCGATCAATCCGGGCTTCATCCTGATTTTCGCCCCGGTGTTCGCCGGGGTGTGGACCTGGCTCGGCAAGCGCAGGCTCGATCCCAATCCGGTGTGGAAGTTCGGCCTGGCGATGATCCAGGTGGGGGCGGGCTTTCTGGTGCTGGTCTACGGCTCGCACTTCATGGACGCCCAGTTCCGCGTGCCGCTGCTGTTCCTGGTGTTCGCCTATCTGCTGCATACGACCGGCGAGCTCTGCCTGTCGCCGGTGGGCCTGTCGGAGGTGACCAAGCTGGCGCCGCCGGTATTGCTGTCCACCATGATGGCGGTGTGGTTCCTGGCCATCTCCATCGCCAATCTGGTCGGCGCGGACATCGCCAAGCTGACCGGCGCCGAGACGGTGGGTGGCCAGGTGCTGGATCGTCACGCCTCGCTGATCACCGCCAACTACTGGTTCACCGTGATCGGCTGGGTCGCGATCGGCGTCGGCGTGGTCTATCTGATCCTCGGCCCGTTCCTCAAAAGGTGGTCCAACGGCGTCAACGAGGCCGCCAACCATCCGGCCTTGGCCACCGATCACGGGGAGCCGTGAGGGCGCTGCCCCCCGCCGCGCCTACAGCGTTTTTCTGATCTTGAAGTAGAGCCGTGGTTGCGACTGGATGGCGCGGTATTCCTCGAAATCCACTGGCGAGGCGCCGCGCACACTGTCCCAGACCGTCCGGTGGCGATAGAACTTGAACGGCATCAGGTCGGCGAGCTGGACGACGAAGGTCAGGTCCCTCGTCGGCTTGTAGTCCCATTCCGCCTGCAGGAACTGGTTGCCGATATGGTAGCGGTCGATCTCGCCCAGCCGGTAATAGGTTTCGCGCCAGCCTTTGAAATAGGCGAGCGACCAGTTCGACTTCCACCGGGGCAAGTCCTGGTCGAGTTCGAACTGGATCACGTCGGGTCGCTGGCCCGAGATGCGGCGGTCCTGGTGGGTTACCGGATCGTTGACCGACGACGTCCGCCAGATGGTGGTCGATTTGAACAGGCCGCCGGTCATGCCCAGCTTGTCCAGCGGGACATTGCCCTCGACGTCGATCTGGTCCGAGGTTCCGTTGCCGATGTTGCCCGGCCCGTCGATGGGAGGGGTAGAGCCAAGGATCGGCACATAGTCGAACACGTCGGCGATCTCCTCATGCAAGGCGGTGACCACCACCGAACCCTTGCCCCAGAACCGCTGCTCGAAGGCGGCCTCAACCTGCCAGTGGTCGTCGGGGCGCAGGTCGGGGTTGCCGCCGTTCACTTGGCCGCCCGTCTTCAGGTCCACCGCCGAAACGAAGTTGGTGAAGTTCAGCTGGCCGAGCTTGCGCTCCACCCGTAAGCGCAGTTCGGTGTTCTTGTAGGGGTCCCAGGTCAACAGCGCGCGCGGCTTGGGATAGAAGAACGAGCGCGCCTTGCTCTGGTCGCCGCTCTCGGTGATCTCGGAATATTCGAAGCGCGCCCCGGCCTCGAGGGTCAGCTTCGGAATGATCTTCCAGGTGCCGTCGAAGAACACCTCGCCGCGCTTTTCCTCCACGTGCACATTGTTGGAGGGCAGCGGGACGTTGACCCCGTTGTCGATATAGGTCTCGCGCCCGTCGAGATAGTTGTAGACCGCCTCTCCGCCGCCCTCGACGGTGAGCGTCGGGTTGACGGTATAGTGCAAGACGGTGCGCAGGATGCTCTCGCCCGAATGCTGGGTCTGGCTGTCGAAGGCTACATCGCCCGGCGAGGTGGCGCGCTCGTTAGCGTCATCGCGCTCCAGATGCTGCAGGCCGATGAGTTCCCACTCGTAAGGGCCGAACTTGCGGTCGTAGTTCAGGCCGACCTCGCCGTCCCGGCCCCGGTTACGGTCGTTGACTACGGTGTCGGGCGGCAGGCCATAGCTCAGGCCCTGTTTGAAGTAGGTCTCCTCGGCCTTCATGTTCGCCGTCAGCGTGCCGCCGAGTTCGGGGCCCTTGTAGCTGCCGGTAAAGCCGACCCCGCCGCCGTGGCCGGCCGTGCGGGCGTTCTCGCTGGTCTGCGGACCGCCCCCGATACCCGGGCCGGGGATAGTGGTGATCCGCCCGTCGCCCACCGAGTCGTCGAACGACGAATAGCGCGACAACTGAGCGTCGAAGCTGCGTGCACCGATGCGCTTGGAGAAGGTGATCGAGCCGCCGGGAATGGTGTGGCCGTCGCCCAGGAACAGGTTGTCGCCTGCGCTCAGCGTGATCTGCGTCTCATCCGATTTCTTGCGCACCACGTTGGCCATCACCGTGCGGCCGTGCATGTCGATGCCCGGCGCGCCGCCTCGGATCAACTCGATATGGTCCACGTCCGAGGCGGGAATTCGGCTCAGGATCGAGTCGGTGGTGTCGCTCTTGGAGGCCGGCCGCTGGCCGTCGATCAGCACGTTGGACGCCGTCCCGGCAAAGCCCCGCGCCGTGTCGCCGGGATCGAACACGAAGCCCGGCAGGCGGCCGATCATGTCGTAGGCGGTGTTGGGCTGGGACGCGGCGAAGAAGGCCGGCGGATAGTTGGTCACCCCGTCCCGATCGCCGCTCGCCGCGGGCTTCAGCGGCGCTGCCGCGGCTTCGCTGACGGGCGACTTCGGCGTGGCGGCCGGGGTGTCGGCGACGGGGATGTCGGTGGACGGCGCGGGGGCCTTGGAGGCCGGCTGGGCGGCCTCCGGTTGTGACGAAGACGGCGCGGGCGCCGCCTGGACCGGTTGCGCGGCGGCGGTGGCGAGAAGCAGAAGCAGAAGCGACATAACGGTCCCCAGAAGCTCGGGGGAACCTGCCCGCGCCGCCCCGTTGCGGGCCAGTTACAATACGGACATGTAGATTAAATTGCGGACACCTCGCCTCGAACAGAAGTTTATCTATTAAATCCCCTTAATACTTGTGGCGAAACTAAAGCGCGGTGCCGCCCACGGTCAGCCCGCCCAGCTTCAGCGAGGGCTGACCGACGCCGACGGGCACGCTCTGACCCGCCTTGCCGCAAACGCCGACGCCGGGGTCGAAGGCCATGTCGTCGCCAATCATGCTCACCCTGGTCAGCGCGGTCGGGCCATCGCCGATCAGGCTGGCGCCCTTCACCGGGGCGGTGATCCTGCCGTCCTCGATCAGATAGGCCTCGGTGCACTGGAACACGAACTTCCCGTTGGTGATATCCACCTGGCCGCCGCCGAGATGGGCGCAGTAGAGTCCCCGTTTTGTGGAGGCGATCATCTCCTCGAACCCATGGGCGCCGCCCAGCATGGCCGTGTTGGTCATCCGCGGCATGGGCATGTGGGCGTAGGACTGGCGCCGCGCGTTACCGGTCGCCTCCATGCCCATCAGCCGAGCCGACTGACGGTCATGGATATAGCCCTTCAGGATGCCGTCCTCGATCAGCACGGTGCGGCTGGTCGGCGTGCCCTCATCGTCGATGGTCAGCGAACCGCGCCGGCCGGGCATGGACCCGTCGTCGATCACGGTCACGCCCGGCGCCGCCACCCGGTCGCCGATCCGGCCCGAGAAGGCTGACGAGCCCTTGCGGTTGAAGTCACCCTCCAGCCCGTGGCCCACCGCTTCGTGCAGCAGCACCCCGTTCCAGCCGGCGCCCAGCACCACGTCCATCTCGCCCGCCGGGCAGGCGACGGCGTCGAGATTGACCAAGGCCTGACGCAGCGCCTCGTCCACCTGCGCCTGCCACGCCTCGGGCCGTATCCAGGCGTCGAATGCGGCGCGCCCGCCCGCGCCGGCATAGCCGCCCTCGCGCCGCCCATCCTTCTCCACCGTGACCGAGACATTGACCCGCACCAGCGGCCGCACGTCGCGCAGCAACCGGCCATCGGCGCGCAGCACCTCCACGATGCGCCGCTCTCCAGCCAGCGTGGCCGACACCTGCACCACACGCGGATCGCGGCCGCGGGCGAAGGCGTCGATCTCCTGCAGCAAGGCCACCTTGTCGCCGAAGGCCGGCGCAGCGAGGGGATCGTCCTCGCCATAGAGCTTGCGGTTGGTGCCGCGCGGGCTCTCGGCCGCCACACCCGCATAGCCGCGCCTGGCCAGCGCCGCCGCCTGCCCCGCCCGGCCGATGGCGGCCTCGGAGATTTCGCTGGCATGGGCATAGCCGGCGGTTTCGCCCGCCACCACGCGCAGGCCGAACCCCTCACCGGTGTCGTAGGAGGCCTGTTTCAGCCGCCCATCGTCGAACATCAGGAACTCGCTCTCCGAACGCTCCAGGAACAACTCCCCGTCATCGGCGCCGGCGATGGCCTGCCGGAGCGTGGCGAGCGCGCCCTCGGTTGAGACGTCGGCGGCGTCGAGCAGGGAGGGGGCGGGGGACGTCACGGAGAGCGGAGCGTTCATATCCGTTAGATCGCAACGCCCGGCGGCCTCGGCAAGGGCGACCGTACCGCAGCGACCGACGGTCGCGTTCGATGCGTTCGTTTTTCAACGCATAGGCTAGCGAACTCCGGCGAAAATCGCGCTACAGAGCGAACCGGCGGGTTTTGGGAGGAAAAATGGCGCTTTCACTTCTGTGGCAGGCGGTGATCCTGGCGTTGATCCAGGGGGTCACGGAGCTGTTTCCGGTCTCCAGCCTCGGCCACGCCGTGGTCGTGCCCGACCTCCTCGGCTGGACCATTTCGCAGGACGAAGCCACCTGGCTGCCCTTCCTGGTGATCATGCACCTCGGCACCGCCATCGCGCTGCTGTTGTTCTTCTGGCGCGACTGGTTCGACTTCGCCATGGCCGTGCTGTTCAACCGCGGCCCCCGCCCGGCGGAAGAACGGCGGCTGTTCTGGCGGGTGGTGGTGGCCACCATCCCCGCGGTAATCCTTGGCGCGGCCCTGGAGAAGCTGCTTCGCCACGTATTCGGTGCGCCGGAGATCGCCTGCATATTCCTGATGATCAACGGCGTCATGCTGTTCGTGGCCGAGCGAATGAAGCGGACCGGGACCAAGTCGATCGACGCGCTCACCTGGACCGACGCCCTCATCATCGGCGGGATGCAGTGCCTGGCGCTGATCCCCGGCATCTCGCGGTCCGGCTCGACCATGGTCGGCGGCTATCGCGTCGGCCTGAACCACGAGGACGCGGCGCGCTTTTCGTTCCTCACCGCCACGCCGATCATCCTGGCCGCCACGGTCTATGAGGCGCCCAAGCTCTTGAAGCATCACGCCGCGGCGCAGGCGGCGGGACAGCCCAGCATGATGAACTTGGCGCTCATCGCCGGCGTGGTCTCCGGCGTCGCCGCTTTCGCTTCGGTCTGGGCGCTGATGCGATGGTTCAAGCGCCACGAGTTCAAGGCCTTCACCCCCTTCGCCTTCTACTGCATCGTCGCCGGCGCCCTGGCCCTGGTGGTGGAGGTGTTCCTGACCTGACAAGCGCTGGCCCTCGCCTTCGTCGCTTCGCGACAGAGTCCAGCGAGGAGCAATGGGCGGGTATGGTCGGCCCCTGCCGGTGAGGGCGTCTAAACCTTCAACGCCTCGACGCCGGGCAGGGGCTTGCCTTCCATCCATTCCAAGAAAGCGCCGCCCGCGGTAGAGACGAAGGTGAACGCCGAGGCGACCCCCGCGTGGTGCAGGGCCGACACCGTATCCCCGCCGCCGGCCACGGCGATGAGTTTGCCCGCCTGGCAGAGTTCGGCCGCGTGGCGGGCCGCCTCCACCGTCGCCTTGTCGAAGGGCGGCATCTCGAACACGCCGAGCGGCCCGTTCCAGATCAGCGTTCTGGAGTTGTCCATGGCCCGCCTGAGCCGCGCCACGGTCTCGGGACCGGCGTCGAGGATGCGCTCATGCTCATCCACCTCGCCGAGCCCGCGGGTGCGGGCGGGGGCGCCCGGCCCCATCTTCTCCGCCACCACGATGTCCAGCGGCAGGAACAGCTTGCAGGCGTGCTCGCCCGCCAGATGGACGATCTCGCGCGCGGTCTGCGCCATATCTTTCTCGCAATAGGAGGCGCCGACCTCGTACCCCTGGGCGTAGAGGAAGGTATTGGCCATGCCGCCGCCGATGGCGAGCTTGTCGAGCTTCGTCACCAGGTTCTTCAACAGGTCGAGTTTGGTGGAGACCTTGGAGCCGCCGACGATGCCCAAGACGGGACGCTCCGGGTGGCCGAGCGCTACTTCGAGAGCCTCCAGCTCGCGCTGCATGGACAGGCCCGCATAGGCCGGCAGGCGGTGGGCGATGGCTTCGTTGGAGGCGTGGGCGCGGTGCGAGGCGCTGAACGCGTCGTCCACATAGAGGTCGCCCAGCGCCGCCAGCTGATCGGCGAAGGCGGGATCGTTCTTCTCCTCGCCCGCGTGGTAGCGGAGGTTTTCCAGCAGGGCGACGCCGCCGTTCTCTAGCCCGTCCACCACCTTGGCGGCGCCCTCGCCCACGCAGTCGTCGGCCCAGAACACCTCCTGCTCGAGCAGGTCCGACAGGGGCTTCACCACGGGCTTCAGGCTCATCTCCGGCACGCGCTTGCCCTTGGGCCGGTCGAAGTGGGCGAGCAGCACCACCTTGGCCCCGTGCTTGGAGAGGTAGTGGAGGGTAGGGAGGGCGGCGCGCAGCCGCGTGTCGTCGGTGATGCTTGCCCCGTCCATCGGCACATTGAAATCCACCCTAACAAGGGCGCGCTTGCCGGCGAGATCACCGGCCTGATCGAGAGTGCGGAAGGTCAAGAGCAAACTCCGAGGATCAGCGCCGACGGGCGGCGTGGATAATACGCTCGATGTGGATCGCATTGGTCGTAGCCCGATAAACGATCACGTAAGGCCGGACCACAGTCAGCTCGCGCGTACCGCGTCGACCGGCGCGGCCACGGTCAGAATGGGACGCGAGGTTGCGGCACGCCGTGAGCAGTCGGGCTTCCATCCGGCCCGCCGCGCTGATGCTGTCCTGGGCGATGTAGGCTTTGATGGCTTCGAGGTTCTGGAGCGCCCGGTCCGAATACAGGACTCTCATCGGGCTCGTGGGCGAGGGAGTGGGATATCGGTTTCGAGAGACCGAAGCCAAGCTTCCACTTCCTCGGCGGGAATGTAGCCGCTTGCCCAGGCGTCCTCGATCATCTGATCGTATTCCTCGTCAGTCTCCGGATAATGCAGGCTCTCCGGTATGGGCCTGCGCCTAGCGAGATCAAACAGATAGGTCTCGAGCCCTTCGTCGGTACCGAGATCGAACCTGCCACGCCGCTCAGCAGCGTCGTCCCCGTCACTCGGCGGGATGGAATGATCGTCGGGCGTCATGGAGCTATGCTAGCACAGGTTCGCAGTTTGACTAAATTACCTCCCGCTTGACCGTGGCCGAAACTCCGGGCGTCATACGTAGCCAACTTCCGCGCGTGGCTCATGGATCAACGAACACATCAAATTTTCGAATTACTCGGGATAACAGCCGCGACAAAGGCCGCTAGCGGACGTTATCTAAGGTCAGCCATATTCAGGCCTGGGGTCCGCTATTGGGCTGGTCATGCCCACCGTAAAGACTTGTTTGGCGTCCAGATTTTCGGCGAAGGCTTACCTGAAGCTGACCGTTATCGACGCCAACTCGCCAACGAAGGGTTCGCGAGTCGCACGCCGCAACCTAGCCAACTTACATTCTGCCGGGAAATCGACTTCCTTCCACATGACGCGCCAAACATCGAAGCCCTACGAGCGGCAAAGGCCGCCCTCGACGATATAGTTAGGACTTGATTCGCATAAAAGTATGTGGTTTACATAAACCTCATCAATAGGGAGGAGCTTGTGAACCGCGATAGGATTGAGCAGGCAGCCATCGATCAGGGTCATGATTTGGGCTGGCGTTTTATGATGTGCCCCGAGCAAATCCTAGGTTGGCGAATATCGGTGTAATCGGACTGAATCCTGGTGGCCGGCGTCGCCACGGGCCGGATTGGGCAGTTGAAGAAGGAAACGCCTACCAAATCGAAGCCTGGGGTGGTCAAGCGCCCGGAGCCGATGCACTACAGCAACAGGTGCAATGGCTTAGTACGCTGCTTGGGCAAGACCTCGACAAGCTATTTGCGCGCAGTTCGTACCCTTCAGAAGCAATAGTTGGGCCGAACTGAATAATCAACACGCTGCCATAGCTTTCGCTAACGAACTCTGGCGTTGGGTTCTAGGCAGATCGCCAGCACACACCTTCATATGCCTCGGCAAGAAGGTTGTCGCCCCCAATATCGCAGCGTTGGCCAAGGCGCCCCTGGCAGATGCGATACCGGCAGGATGGGGATATCAGACAATAGATATTTATAAATCTGCAGATGGAAAACGAGTTATCGGCCTGCCTCACCTCGGCAGATTCAAGCTTCTAGGGCGGCCAGTCTCAGAGGCTGCAATATTGAAAGCTCTGTCGTAGCCCAGCGGCGGCTACGTGACGACCGCTCGGCATCAAATCAGCTTCGCCATCGCGAGCGCCGTGTCCGCCATGCGGGTGGAGAAGCCCCATTCGTTATCGTACCAACTCAGCACGCGGGCCAGCTTGCCCTCGATCACTTGCGTTTGCGGCAGGGCGCAGGTGGAGGAGGCGGGGATGTGCATGAAATCGTGGCTGACGAGGGGCTCCTCGGTCACCGCCAGAATGCCTTTCATCGGACCGGCCGCGGAGGCGGCTTTCATCGCCTCGTTGATCTCTTCCACGGTCACGTCGCGGGTGGGCACGATCTTCAGGTCCACCACCGAGACGTTGGGGGTGGGCACGCGCACGGACGAGCCGTCCAGCTTGCCCTTCAGTTCGGGCAGAACGAGGCCGATGGCCTTGGCCGCGCCGGTGGAGGTGGGGATCATGCTGAGCGCCGCGGCGCGGGCGCGGTAGAGGTCCTTGTGCATGGTGTCGAGCGTCGGCTGGTCGCCGGTATAGGAGTGGATGGTGGTCATGTAGCCGCGCTCGACGCCGCACAGGTCGTTCAACACCTTGGCGATGGGGGCGAGGCAGTTGGTGGTGCACGAGCCGTTGGAGACGATCAGGTCGCCGGCCTTCAGCACGCCCTCGTTGACGCCATAGACGATGGTGGCGTCAGCGTTGTCGCCCGGGGCCGAGATCAGCACCCGCTTGGCGCCCGCCGCGAGGTGGGCGGAGGCCTTGTCCCTGGCTGTGAACAGCCCGGTGCACTCCAAGGCGATGTCGACGCCGAGATCGGCGTGGGGCAGCTTGGCGGGGTCGCGCTCGGCGGTGACCCTGATCCTGCCGTGGCCGACGTCGATCCAGTCCTCGCCGGTGGTGACCGTGGCGGGGAAGCGGCCGTGCACCGAGTCGTAGCGCAGCAGGTGGGCGTTGGTCTCCACCGGACCGAGGTCGTTGATCGCCACCACCTCGATGTCCGTGCGGCCGTGCTCGACGATGGAGCGCAGGACCAGCCGGCCGATGCGACCAAACCCGTTGATGGCGACGCGAACTGCCATGTGAAGTCTCTCCGAGGAAGGGCGAAGGCGAATTGGCGCGCCTTTTCGGACGGATGGGCTGAAATCGCAAGCCTTGTGGCTCTCCGGCCGGTCAAGCCTGATTGCGGATTGTCAGGGCCGGGGCCGGCGAAGGCGTCCCGTCCCATAGATCAGCGTGGCGAGCAGGGCGGCGGCGGCCGTCTCCACCACCTCGATCCAGGGGGCATGGGTGGCCACCCAGACCATGAAGACGATGCCGACCAGAGCGGCCAGCGGGGTGAACGGCAAGTTCAGCGGCGGCCCCTCCTCCGCCACGCCGCGCCGTTGTAGCACCACCGCGGCGATGCAGCCGATGATGTAGGGGATGATCACCACCAGGGTAGAGAGCGAGGCCAGCCTCTCGAACGTTCCGGTGAGCGCCAGCCCCGCCACCAGCACCGCATGGGTCAGGATCGCGGCGTAGGGGGCGCGGGTGCGAGCCCCCACGGCCATTAGACGCCGCGGCAGCAGCCCGTCCGCCGCCATGGCGTAGAGGAAGCGCGGCGCGGTGAGGATGTCCGAGGTCAGATAGCCCAGGCGCGAAATGGCCGCCCCCGCCGCCAGCAGCAGGCCGAGCGCGGGCGACACCCTGCCCATCGCCGCCGCCAGGGGCTCAGCCGATCCCGCCAGGGCCGGCCCGAGCAGTCCCTCGCACACCAATTGCACCGCCATGTAGAGCCCCGTCACCGCGGTGAGGGCGAACAGCAGGCCGAGCGGTACGTTGCGGCGCGGGTTCTTCACCTCGCCGGAGACGCCCAGCGCCGTCTCCATGCCCATGAAGGCGAACACGCCGAGGATCAGCGCCTGGCCGATGTCCGCCTTGGGCGCCGTTCCGACCAGGAAGTGCGGCTGGACGTGCAGCCCGCCCACGATCACCAGCGTCAGCAGGGGGATCAGCTTCAGCGCGATGACCAGGTTGGACAACCCTGCCCCGGCGCGGACGCCGACGAGGTTCACCGCCGCCAGGGTGGCGATCAGGGTGAGGATGAAGGCGTCGCGCCACAGGGGCTCCCTGAAGATCGGCACGGCGGCGCCGAGAGCGGTGACGATGGCGGCGTTGATGCCGGCCGCCGCCAGGGCCGAGCCCAGCCAGATCAAGGTCGATGTGAGAAAACCGGCATAGGGCCCAAGCGCCCGCTCCACCCCGCCGGCGATACCGCCGGAAACGGCGATGCGGCTGCCCGCCTCGGCGAAGCACAGGGCGACGGCGCCCACGGCGATGGCGCAGAGCAGGTAGTAGAGCGGCGCAAGGGCGCCGACCGCGGCGGCCATGGCGGCGGGCAGGCTGAAGATGCCGCCGCCGATGACCGTGTTGGCGATGGCCGCCGCCAGCCCGCCGGCGCCCAGCGCGCGGATCAGCGCCTTGCCATCCGGCGCGGGAATACCTTTAGCGCCCTGTACCTCTACGCTCATGCCCATTTCCTGCCCGCCCGCAGCTTGGCGGAGGGCGAGCGGCATGGGAAGGCCCGCCGGCGCCCCGGCTTCGTCCGCTACTTCGCCGGCGCCGGGGACGCCGGGTCGACGGGCAGTTCGTGTTCCATATCGCCGGCCTGTTGCGCCAGGACATCGGCATAGTCGTCCAGCGCCATGCGGTCGGCCGGGCTGGCCAGCGAGGGAGACAGGGCATGGCAGCGAAGCGCCGTCCGTCTCAGGTGTTCGGGTGCGGACTTGTCCATGGTGGACGCTTTCCTGTGGGCTCTGGCGCCCCGGGTGTAACGCCCGGACCTCCCCGATAGGGTCCGGGCGACGGGCCTTACGGCATCAACACCGTGTCGACCACGTGAATCACGCCGTTTGACTGATAGACGTTGGCGATGGTCACGGTGGACATGCCGCCCTTGGCGTCGGTCAGCATGACCTTGCCGTCGATGGAGGAGACGGTCAGCGGCTCGCCCTCCACCGTGGTCAGCGTGCCGTGGGTCCTCGCCAGCTTCATCAGATCCTTGGCCGAATACTTGCCGGGCACCACGTGATAGGTGAGGATCTTGGTCAGCGTATCCTTGTTCTCGGGCTTGACCAGGGTGTCCACCGTCCCGGCGGGCAGCTTGGCGAAGGCGTCGTTGGTCGGCGCGAACACGGTGAAGGGGCCCGGGCCGTTCAGGGTATCGACCAGGCCGGCCGCCTTGACGGCGGCGACGAGGGTGGTGTGGTCCTTGGAGTTGACCGCGTTCTCGACGATGGTCTTGGACGGATACATGGCGGCGCCGCCGACCATGGGATCGGACATCTGGGCGAAGGCGGCGGGGGCCGAAACGAGGGCGAGCGCGGTTACGACCGCGGCAAAGCCACGACGGGGCAGGGTTTTCATGATCGGGTCCGTTCGGTTGCGACCTCTTGACTGAGAGGTGGTGAAGCTACGGCGCCGGCCGGGGCGCAGATGCGTCAGCCGGTCGCAGCCGACCACGGATGAGCGGTTCCATCACAGCCGCCGGCGCACGGCGTGCGCCACCGCTTCGGCCGTGATGCCGAACCGCTGGTAGAGCTCCTCATAGGGGGCGGAAGCGCCGAAGCCGGTCATGCCGACGAAGGCCCCGTCCGCCCCGATGAAGCGGTCCCAGCCCTGGCGCACCGCCGCCTCCACCGCCACGCGGACGGGGGCCGCGCCGAGGGTGGCGCTCTGATAAGCCGCGTCCTGCTGCGCGAACAGTTCGAAGCAGGGCGCCGAGACCACGCGGGTGGGAACCCCTTCGGCCTGCAGGATATCGCGCGCGGCGACGGCGATGGCGACCTCGGTGCCGGTGGCGAAGATCGTCGCCTTGGCCTCCCCCCCCTCGGCGGCGCGCAGCTCGTAGGCGCCCCTGGCGGAGAGGTTTTCGCTCGCCTCACCCCGCACCGCGGGGGTCTTCTGGCGGGAGAGGGCCATGATCGACGGCGTGGCCGTGGCGTCCAGCGCCAGGCGCCAGCACTCCGCCGCCTCCACCGCGTCAGCGGGGCGGAAGACGTTGAGGTTGGGCATGGCGCGCAGACTGGCCAAGTGCTCCACCGGCTGGTGGGTCGGTCCGTCTTCGCCGAGGCCGATGCTGTCGTGGGTCATCACATGGATCACCCGCGCACCCATCAGCGCCCCCAGCCGGATCGCCGGGCGTGAATAGTCGGCAAAGGCCAGGAAGGTGCCGGAGTAGGGGATCATCCCGCCGTGCAGCGCCATGCCGTTCATCGCCGCCGCCATGCCGAACTCGCGCACGCCGTAGTGAACATAACGTCCGGCATAGTCCGGCGCGTCGAAAGCGGTCATGCCCCTGGTACGGGTATTGTTGGAGCCGGTGAGGTCGGCGGAGCCGCCGATCATCTCCGGGATGGCCGGGACCAGCGCTTCCAGCGCCACGCCCGAATGCACGCGCGTCGCGTTGGCCGTCTTGCTCTCCACCATGCGCGCGATGTGGGCGTCGAGCGCGGCGAAGGCGTCCGCGGGCAGGGCGTTTCGCACCACCGCGCGGTCGAACTCCGCGGCGTGGAGCGAGGCCTTCAGCCGTTCGGCCCAGGCCCGGCGTGGTCTGCCGCCCCGGCGGCCCACGGATCGCCAGGCCGCGGCCACATCGTCCGGCACGGTGAACTTCACGTGGCCCCAGTCCATGGCCTTGCGGGCGGCGGCGATCTCGTCGTCGAACAGGGAGTAGCCGTGGGAGTGCCGGTCCCCCTCCTTGGGTCCCGCGCCCTTGGAGATCAGCGTCTTGCAGGCGATCATCGTCGGGCGGTCCTGCCGGATCGCCCAGCGCAGGGCTGCGGCGATCCTGCCGTGGTCGTGGCCGTCCACCTGTTTCACCGCCCAGCCGGCGGCCTTGAAGCGGGCCTGCTGGTCGCCGATCTCGGCGATGGTGGCGGCGCCGTCGATGGTGGTGTCGTTGTCGTCAAACAGCACGCACAGCCTGGAGAGCTTAAGGCGGGCGGCGAGCGAGATGGCTTCGTGGCTGACCCCCTCCATCAGGCATCCGTCGCCGGCGATGACCCAGGTGCGGTGATCCACCAACTCGTCGCCGAAGCGGGCGGCCAGGTGACGCTCGGCCATGGCCATGCCGACGGCGGCGGCCAGCCCCTGACCGAGCGGCCCGGTGGTGCACTCCACCCCGGGCGTGTGGCCGTACTCCGGGTGGCCGGGGGTGGCCGAACCCCACTGACGGAACCGTTCGATCTGCTCCATGGTCACCGCCTTGTACCCGGTGAGGTGCAGCAGGCTGTAGAGGAGCATGGAGCCGTGGCCCGCTGACAGCACGAAGCGGTCTCGGTCGGCCCAGTCGGGCTGGGCGGCGTCGAACTTAAGGAATCTGGACCACAGCACCGTGGCCACGTCTGCCATGCCCATCGGCATTCCCTGGTGGCCGGACCGGGCGTGGTGGACCGCGTCCATCGACAGCACCCGAATGGCGTCAGCCATGACGGCAGGCGAGACGGTGGGCATGGCGGACGTCCTTGGGCGCCGATTCCAGCGGCGGCATTGCGCGCTCCTTTGCCCCCCGCCGCCGCCGCGTGCAACCCTCCGGTTCGACAAGCCCGGCGGCTCGGCTAAGATGCGCGCGAGTCGCGTACGGAGGCGCCCATGGCGCAGGATTTACCCTTGGAAGGCCCGCTGGACCTGGCCATTCGCCGGCTCGACCAGGCCTTGGCCGCGCTCGAGGCCAAGCTCGAGGCCCGCACGGCGCAGCGCGACGAGGAGAACGGCGACCTGTTCGAACGGCGTGACGCCCGGCATGACGAGGACCGCGCCCGCCTCGCCGCCGAGCTGGACGCCGCCCGCGCGCGGGAGAAGGCGCTGGAGGAGGTGGCGGCCGAAGCCTCCGCCGCCTTGGGCCGCGCCGCCGCCGAAGTGCGCGCCGCCTTGGCCGCTGGGGAAAGCTGAGCGTGACCAGCAGAAGTGGACGCGGGTGTTGCGCCCGGTCATGTGACCAGGGGAAGATCTGAGATGGCCATGGTGACGGTGAGCGTGAACGGCCACAACTATGTGGTCGGCTGCGAGGACGGGCAGGAGACCCACGTGGAGACCCTGGCCCGCGATTTCGACGCCAAGGTGCGCGACGTGGCCGGGCAGGTCGGCAAGGTCACCGAACTGCGCCTGTTTCTGATGGCGGCGCTGGTCATGGCCGACGAGACCGCCGACGCCCGGGCGCGGTTGATGGATTGTCAGGAAAAGCTCGGCCGCTCCCAGTCCGACGATGCGTTGAGCGACACCCGCGCGGCGCAGGCGATCGACGCCGCCGCCGCCCGAATCGAAGCCTTGGCCGCCGGGATCGGCTGACGCCGCTTCAATCAGCCCTGCGGGCTACTCCTGGACCGCCAGCACGCTGGTCGCGGCGCCGCCTTCGATTACCTTGACGCCGAGATAGCGCATCTCGCCGTTGGCGAAGCTGACGTCGGCGGTGGAGATGTTGGGATCGCGTTTCAGCTTGGCGCCGTCGCCGAGGGTAAGCTTCAGCACCAGGGTGGACAGGTCGGTCCCCTCCGCCTTGGCCTTCTCGATGTCGCGCTTGAACCGCTCCGCCAGAGGCGAGGGGGGCTTCTCTACGATCTTGGCGCCGGCCTTCATGGGAGCATCCTCAGAACAAAGGGCGGCCACCGGCTCACCCATGGAAGGGGGATCACGCGGCGCGGGACCGAATGCCGAGCCATGCCGTGTCGATGGTCCAGGTGTGGATGAAGCCGCAACTGCCGCAACGGAACGAGCGCGGTCCCTTGGTGGAAGCGAACTCCGTGGCGCGCATTCGGTGCCCGGTTTGCACCGCTTCGCCCTTTTCCGGGCAGGCGAACATGACCGGCTCGATGTATTGGGTGCGGATTGTGACCATGCGGATTTTTAACATATTTACCGCGAGATCGGCGAATTAATTATCCGGAGACGATTTATTTATGACTGAGGGCGTCGGGATTTGGTGTTTTCTCGGCTATATGAGCCAAACCGCTGTCGTCGCGCTTCCGCGCGAAACGGTCGGCGAAGAAGGACTCCCATGTCCAAGCCCATCATTCCCCCGTCCAGTCGACCGGGTGTCCTGAACGATCCGCGGTCCACCGGCGGCTCGCCTCGCCCGCGGTTGCCGGATATTCTCGGCACGCGCGGCACCCTCAAGAGCGGGCGGTGACCGCGATGCTCGATCCCGTCTCCTGGCTCCGCTCGTTCTGGATTCCGCGCGAGGCGGTGCGGGCCGAGATTTGGGCGCTCAGCGGCCGGCACCAGGGCCGCGTGCTCCAGGGCGCGCGGCAGGAGGCCAGGGCGCCGGGCATCAGCGCGGACCGCGCCGTCCTGCTGCAGGCCGTGCTGCGCCGTCATGCGGGCTCGGCGGCGGCGCTGGCGGAAGGCGAGCGGGCCAGCCTCCACGGCGAAGCCCCGTGACCCTGGCCGAACTGTCTACAGGACAACAGGCCGCGCTCCGCAATCTGGCGCGCAAGAAGGCCGGGCAGGATGTGGACTGGATCAGCATCGCCGACGCCCGCGCCCTGACCGAACTCCGCCTGGCCGAGCGCAATCGCGGCGGTTGGCAGATTACGGCGGAGGGCGAAACCCTGCTCGCCGCCGACGGGGCGTCCTAAGGGCGCGCCGACGCCGCGGGCAGCAAAAAGGGGACGGCGCGAACCGTCCCCTCAAAACGCCCAACGACCGGGATGAAGCCCTACTTGCGCACTTTGGGCTTGGGCGGCGGCAACAGGCCTTCGCGCTGCATCCGCTTGCGCGCCAGCTTGCGAGCGCGGCGCACCGCCTCGGCCTTCTGGCGGGCGCGCTTCTCGGAGGGCTTCTCGTAGTGCACGTGCCGCTTCATCTCGCGGAAGGTGCCCTCGCGTTGCATCTTCTTCTTCAGGGCCTTCAGGGCCTGGTCGACGTTGTTGTCGCGAACGAAAATCTGAACGATGACTAGGCCCTCCTCTGGACCTTCGCGAGTACCGGGCGTCCTCTACCCCCTTCGGCAAAGGACATGGGAAATGGCGAAAAGCGTGGCGCGCCCGGAAGGGTTTCCCGCCGTGCTGAGCGGGCGCTGATAGCAGAGCCGATCGGCGATGTCCACGGCCCAGACGGCGGTCGCGCGGATCAGGCGGCGCGGGACACCGGGCTCAGGCTGGACAGCTTCAGCAGTGACAGCAGGTCTTCCGCCGATGCGGCGGCGATGTCGAAGCCTGCGCCTTCGGGGGGCGTGCGGCCCTGCTTCATGCCCCAGCGGGAAAAGATCCTGCGGGACGCCGGCTCGACCCCCTTCAGCATCACGTCGGCATGGCGCGGATCGGCGGCGATGATCTCATAGAGCGGCTTCAGCGCTTCGCGCGATCCCTCGAGCGCCTGGATGAACCAGCCGTCGCAGACGAGCAGGATGCCCGTGACCGCCCTGCCGCGGTTATTGGCCGCCGATCGGGCGACGAGGTCGGCGATGCCGGCGTCCCGATCAGGGGGTCCCATCATCGAGCGGCTCACATAGACCAGACGGTGCAGACCGTAGCCGTAGTTGGGAAAGAACTGCATATCGAACCCCGTTCAACGGAAATACTACGGGCCGCCGGTTAATATGCAGTAAAAGCAAAATCTATAACTTGAATAACATGGGTTATACACCTGAATTATGATATAGCTATGGCTAAGCTCGTTCGATGGTCTCATGCCGGGTCCTTTGCGCCGCGCGTCGCCATGGCGCATAGTGGGACCATGCCAAGACCCCTCCACGACGACTGGGCCACCGACGCGGAGCGGCGAGTGCTGGACGCCGCCATCGGGCTGGCGCCTGAGACCGGCTGGAACGGACGGCTGGTGCAGAAGGCGGCGCAGGCGTGCGGCCTGTCAGACGCCGACGCGGAGCTGCTGCTGCCCAAGGGCGCCTCCGACCTCGCCGCCCTGTTCATGCGCCGCCACGACGATGTGGCTCTGGAGGCGCTGTCCAGGCTCGACATCGCCCAGTTGAAAGTCCGTGAGCGCATCCACGCCGCGGTGGAGGCGCGCATCGACGCCGCCATGCGCGATGAGGCCGCCGCCAAGGCCTGCCGCCGCTTCCTGGCCCTTCCGGTGCACACGCCGCTTGCCCTCCGGCTGGGCTGGCAGAGCGCCGACAAGCTGTGGCGCTGGGCGGGCGACGAGGCCACCGACGAGAACCACTATTCCAAGCGCGCCATCCTGGCCACGATCCTGGTCACGACCATGGCGGCGCGGCTGATCGGCGGCCATGAACACGCCCGCAAGCACCTCGGCGAGCGCATCGATCAGGTGATGGCGTTCGAGAAGTGGAAGGCGACCAGCGCGCCGAGGCCCTCGGAGTTCACCAGGGTGGCGGCGGCCTTTCTCGGCCGGATGCGATACGGCGCCCGGCGACAGCCCAGCCCTTGAACCAACCCTTGATCCCGACGCCCTGCGCCGGCGTGGTCTGCTTCCGGGGCGACGAGGTGTTGCTGATCAGGCGGGGCAAGGCGCCGCGCGCCGGCCAGTGGTCCATCCCGGGCGGCCGGATCGAACCGGGCGAGCCCGCCTCCGTCGCCGCCATGCGCGAACTGCGCGAGGAGACCGGGGTAGAGGCGCAGCTCCTGGGCCTGATCGACGTGGTCGACTATATCACGCCCGATCGCCATTACGTGCTGATCGACTACGCCGCCCGCTGGATCGCGCGTGAACCCGTGGCCGGAGACGACGCGGCGGCGGCTCGCTTCGTTCCCGTCGCCGACATTCGCGAACTCGGCCTTTGGGACGAGACGGTAAAGGTCGTTTTGCAAGCTTACCTTGCGTATGGGGTTGACGCTCCGGCCTGAGCCGCCTTGGGTTGTCTAAACGACAACATCCGAGGCGCGCGCCATGGCTTACAAACCCTTCGACCTCGCCGGCAAGGTGGCGCTGGTGACCGGCGGCAACGGCGGTATCGGTTATGGCATGGCCGAGGCGCTGGCGCAGGCGGGCGCGAGCGTGGCCATCTGGGGCTCCAATCCGGAGAAGACCGGGGCGGCGGAAAGCCGGCTAAAGGCGCATGGCGGCGAGGTGCTGGCCCTGGTCGTGGACGTGGCCGACGAGGCGCAGGTGGTGGACGGCATGGCCAGGACCGCCGCCTGGAAGGGCCGGCTCGACACGGTGATCGCCAACGCTGGCATCGGCCGCGGCTCCCCCTCCTTCGTGGAGATGACCACCGAGACCTATCGGCAGGTGCTGGCGGTGAACCTGGACGGCGTCTTCTTCACCTTCCGCGAGGCCTGCCGCCACATGGTGGAGCACGCCAAGTCCACCGGCGAGAAGGGCGGCTCCATCGTCGGCGTCGCCTCCCTGGCCGCCATCGAGGGGGCCGCGCGCAACGAGGCCTATGCCGCGACCAAGGGCGCGGTGATCTCTATGATGAAGTCCGTGGCGGTGGAGCACGCCCGCTGGGGCATCCGCGCCAACGCCATCCTGCCGGGCTGGATCGCCACGGACATGACCGCGGGCGCCCAGGCCAACGCCGCGTTCGCCGAGAAGGTCATCCCGCGCGTGCCCGCCCGGCGCTGGGGCGAACCCGCCGACTTCGGCGGCATCGCCGTCTACCTGGCCTCGGACGCCTCCGCCTATCACTCCGGCGACAGCTTCGTGATCGACGGGGGCTACACTATATTCTAGCTGGAACAGCCAACTGGAGTTGGGCCATGCGCACCGTCGGCCTCAAGCTCGCGTTCGATTGTCGGCTGACCGCCTATGACGCCGCTTACCTGGAACTCACGTTAAGAACCGGCGCCGCGCTAGCTACCTTCGACAGGCCCTTGGCCAAGGCTGCCCTGACCCTCAGTGGTGAACTCATCTTCCCAGAGGGGGCGGTTAAGCCATGACCCTCCGCACGCCTCTTTGCGATCTCCTCGGCGTCGAGCATCCGATCATGTTGGCGGGCATGGGCGGGGTCAGCTATGCCGAACTTGTGGCGGCGGTGTCCAACGCGGGCGGCTATGGCGTACTCGGGATGGCGGGGACCTCACCCGAGTTCATCCGTGCGCAGATGCGGCAGGTGAGGACGCTCACCGACAAGCCTTTCGGCGTCGACCTGCTGGCCGCCTCGCCCGAGAGCCTGACCGCGAGCGTGGAGATCATCATCGGGGAGGGCGCCTCCAGCTTCGTCGCCGGGCTCGGCGTGCCGATGCCGATCATGGAGCGGCTGAGGCGGGCCGGGTTGAAGGTGATGGTCGTCTGCGGGGCGGTGAAGCACGCGGTAAAGGCTGAGGCGGCCGGCTGCGACGCGGTGATCTGCCAAGGCGGCGAGGGCGGCGGCCATACCGGGCTGGTCGGAACCATGCCCCTGGTGGCCCAGGCGGTGGATGCGGTGCGCATCCCGGTGGTGGCGGCAGGCGGCATCCACGACGGGCGCGGACTGGCGGCGGCGCTGGCGCTGGGCGCCCAGGGGGTGTGGATGGGCACACGCTTCATCGCCAGCCGCGAGGCCCATGCGGGCGAACCCTATCGCCAGGCCATCCTGGAGGCGGCCGACGAGGACACCATCCGTACCCGCTGCTATTCCGGCAAGCCGATGCGGGTGCGCAAGAACGGCTATGTGGAGGATTGGGAGCGACGTCCCGCCGAGATACAGCCCTTTCCCCTGCAGGCGGTCCACGCCCTGCGCGAGGGGGTCATGGGCGGTATCGGCGGCCAGACCGAGGGACTCGACCCCGATCGCTCCTGCTTCGCCATGGGTCAGTCGGCGGGGGGTGTGCGCGAAGTGCTGCCCGCGGCGGAAATCGTCGCCCGGATCATGGCCGAGGCGCAGGCCGCCATCGCGCGCCTGGCGCAAATGAACGCGGCGACGGTTCGCGCGTGAAGATCGCGGCGCTCACGCTCGCCCTCCTGGCCGGATCGGCCGCCGCGGCGCCCGCGCCCCGCACGCCCGAGCAGCAGCAGGTCCTCGTCGATCTGGCCTATTCACTCGGCCAAGCCCACGCCCTGCACCGCATCTGCGCCGGACCGGCCGACAACACCTGGCGCGCCCGCATGGAGCGGATGCTGGAGGTGGAAGCCCCGGGGGAGGCGCAGAAGACCCGGCTCACCGACAGCTTCAACGCCGGGTTCGGCTCCAGGCCGGCGCAGGCGAAGGATTGCAAGGTCGCCGCAGCCGCCGAGTCCGCCATCGCCAGACGCGGGGCGGCGCTGTCGAGGCGTCTGGCGCCCGGCGCGCCGTAGGGGAACCTCGGCGGAGGAAGACAAACGGTGGGGGCGTCGGAACGCCGCACGCCGCTTGTTGGGGGAATCAGTTTTGGCCCTGCATCGGATTGGCTAATGTGAGTTAAGCTCGTGGTTTGGGGCCACGCGCTCGTTGGGGGTGGCAGAATGCACGCGCTACAGGAACTCTACAGTCAAAACCCGTTCTGGCTCTGGCTGGCGGTCGGCGCGATCTTCGTCGGCCTCGATATCGCCATCGGCTCCGGCAAGCTGATCTGGGGCGGTGTGGCCGCCGCGGCGCTGGCCTTCGTCAACCTCGCCGGCGTGCGGCTGGGCTCGACGGTGGAGCTCGTCCTGTTCGCTGTCGTCCTGGTCGGCGGCGTGGTGGTCACCTCGATCCCGTGGAGAGGTCGCAGCACCGCTCACTTCCAGGCTGATGGCGAGCCGGTCCACACGGCCGCCAAGGTCACCAAGCCGGCCAGGACCCAGCACGCGGCCGAACTCGACGCCCCGTCCGCCGACGAGAACCGCACGGGCCGGCTTATCGGCCGTATCGGACGCACCACCTCGGAGTTCGCCAACGGCGTCGGCCGCGTGTGGATCGACGGCGCCGAATGGGGCGCCGAACTCGACGGGGAGGAGACCCTGCCCGCCGACGCGCCCGTACGGATCATGGGCGTCACCGGCGGCGTGCGTCTGCACGTGCGCAACCTGATGGCGTAGGCGCAGGCGAAAGCCCATATCGGGCGGGTGATCCGTCCCGACGACCTGCTTCAACCCCGCCCCGAAGGGCTCTATTGCCCGCCCGGCGATTTTTACATCGACGCCACGCGTCCGGTGGACCGGGCCGTGGTCACCCACGGCCATTCCGATCACGCCCGGGCGGGCCACGGCGCCGTGGTCGCCACGCCGCAGACCCTGGCCATCATGGCAGAGCGCTATGGCGCGGACTTCGCCGGCGCGCAGCAGCCGGTTGCCTACGGCGAGAGCGTCAACCGCGACGGGGTGGAGGTCACCCTGGTCCCCGCCGGCCATGTGCTGGGGTCCGCCCAGGCGGTGGTCCGCTGGAAGGGTATGACCATCGTGGCCTCCGGCGACTATAAGCGCCGGCCCGACCCTTCCTGTGCGCCGTTCGAGCCCGTGCCCTGCGATGTTTTCATCACCGAGGCCACCTTCGGCCTGCCGGTGTTTCGCCATCCGCCGGACGGTGAGGAAATCGCCAAGCTGATCCGCTCGGTGCAGCAATTTCCCGAGCGGACCCACCTCGTCGGCGCCTACGCGCTCGGCAAGGCCCAGCGGGTCATCGCTCTGCTGCGTCGGGGCGGCTATCACGAGACGATCTATGTGCACGGGGCCATGCAGCGGCTGAACCGGCTCTACGAAGCCCATGGGGTCGCGCTTGGCCCGCTGGCGCCGGCGACGGCGGAGGGGCGCGGGGTGAGGGCGGACTTCGCCGGCAAGATCGTCGTCTGCCCGCCCTCGGCCATGCAGGACCGCTGGGCGCGGCGCTTTCCCGATCCGATCCCGGCCTTCGCCTCCGGTTGGATGGGGGTGCGCGCGAGAGCCCGCCAACGCGGCGTGGAGTTGCCGCTCGCTATTTCCGACCACGCGGATTGGGACGAACTCACCACGACGTTCAAGGAATTGTCGCCCGGCGAACTGTGGATCACCCACGGCCGGGAGGAGGCGCTGCTGCGCTGGGCGGAACTGAACGGGATGAAGGCCCGCGCCCTCGCCTTGGTCGGCTATGAGGACGAGGACGGCGAGGAGGCCGCCCCCGCGCTCGAGGCCGAACCGATCAGATGAAGGTGACGCGATCCGACTGGCCCACGTCAGGCGTGGTGTGGGTCAGATTGGCCTTGGCGGTCTCGAAGGCGTAGCGCAACGGGCCGCCGCGCGAGGCCCAGACCTGGGCGTCCACCGGGGTCAGCCGCAGCAGGGTCAGTTCCGGATCGTCCTTGCCCTCCGGGAACCAGGCCGACACCATCGGATTCCAGAACGCCTCGATCTTGGCCCGGTCGTGGTCGGGCGCCAGTTCGCCGCCGATGCAGGTCTGGAATTCCTGGTCCTTGGCCATGACGCAGAACATGGCGTAGTGGCCGGCCGCCACTTGGCGGGCGAGGTCGGTGGTGGTCTTGGTGAAGAACCAGATGGCGTTCCGCTCCTTGTCGCAGAACGCGGTCATGGGCTGCATGTGGCTGCGCCCGTCGGTGAGGCCCAGCATCCCGAAACGAGCCTTGTCGATCTCGCTCCACAGTCGCTTTTCCAGATCGATGTCGTCGAGGGGGGCAGGCATGGGAAGGACTCCGCGGGCGGGTGAGACTGCCGTCCCTAACCGCCCGGGAGCCCCGGGGTTCCGAAAGCCTGACCGCTTTGCGGTCAGTCGCCGATCACTTCTTCATGCACTCGCTGGTGAAGACGTTGTAGCCCGACAGCTTGTGCCCCTTGGCGCTGAGCTTGCCCTCGGCCTTGGCCTTGTAGGCGTCCTTCTGCGCCTGGCTGTAACCGTCCCATTGGGTGGCGCAGGCCTTCAGGCCGCCGCCCTTGACGGGGGTCGGCGCCATGGCGGCGGTGGCGGCCGGTGCGTTCTTGGCCATGGGCGCGGCTTTTGGGGGCGCGGCCTTGGTCATCGGCGCGGCGGCGACAGCGGCGGGGGCGGCCGTCGGGGTGGTGGCGGCGGTCTTGCAGGCGGCCTTGTTGGCGTTGCCCTTCTTGGTGCAGTCGTAGTGCGGCGCGGCCTTTTCCTTGGCCGGTGCGGCGGCGGCGAAGGCAAAGCCGGGGGCGGCGATAAGGGTCGCGGCGGCGGCGGCGAGGACGAGATGGCGCATGACGGAGGTCTCCCTGTGGCGAGCGCCCGCTCCGGGCGCGCTGGCCGGAGCTTGGCCTTAAATGCACGCCGGGGTCCATGCCCTCCGGCTCACATCGACGAAAGGTCGCGCCGCCAAATCGGCGCATCCGCGATCACGGTAAACGCGGCTTAAACTTCTGCGGGCTAGGGCTGTCGCCAACCCCATGTCCGTCGAACGCACCCTGATCCACTTCCCCCTCGATCCGGCCTCGCGTCAGGTGCGCCTGGCGCTGGTCGAGAAGCGACTGCCGTTCAACGAGACGGCGGAGCGCTACTGGGAACACCCCGAGCGGCTGGCCAGCCTCAATCCCTCCGGCCTGCCCCCCGTGCTGATCGAGGCGCGCGGCGCCATCCAGATCGTCGTCGCCGACAGCCGCGCCATCCTGGAGCATCTGGAGGAGCGCCATCCGGACTATGCGCTGCTGCCCGACGACGCCCAGGGCCGGGCCGAGGCGCGCCGCCTGCTGGCCTGGTTCGACCGCAAGTTCACCGACGAAGTGAACGGCTTTCTGCTGCACGAGAAGATGGAGAAGCGCCTCCTCGGTCTCGGCGCGCCGGAACTGGCGGCGCTGCGCCGGGGCCGCGAGGCCCTGCGCGTACACATGCGGATGCTGGAGGACCTGCTGGTCCATCGCGACTGGCTGGCGGGCGGGCTGTTTGGCCTCGCCGACATCGCCGCCGCCGCCCATCTCAGCGTCATCGACTATATGGGCGAGGTCCCGTGGGAGGATTTCCCGGCGACCAAGTTCTGGTACGTGAAGGCCAAGTCGCGCCCGTCCTTCCGCCCCCTGCTGGCCGATCGCTTCCCCGGCTTGCCGCCTGCGGCGCATTACGACGACCTGGATTTCTAGCGCCGCGCTATAAGGGGTCATGCTCGACCCTCGCCCTGCCATTCGCGCCCGTGCGCTCGAACTCGGCTTCGAGGCTTGCGGGTTCACCACCGTCGAAGCGGCCTGGCCGGTTTCGGCCCGGCTGCACCAGTTCGTCGACGAGGGGCGTCACGGCGAGATGGGGTGGATCGAGACCACCCGCGAGCGGCGCCAGCATCCAAGAGCCATGTGGGGCGAGGCGCGCTCCGCCGTGGTGCTTGGCATGAATTACGGCCCCGACACCGATCCGCTCGGCCAACTCGAACACCGCGACCGCGCCGCCATCTCGGTCTACGCCCAGGGCAACGACTATCATGGGGTGATCAAAGGGCGGCTGAAGACGCTGGGCGGCTTCATCGCCTCGCGCTTCGGCGGCGAGTTGAAGGTGTTCGTCGATACCGCGCCCCTGATGGAGAAGCCGCTGGCCGAGGCGGCGGGGTTGGGTTGGCAGGGCAAGCACACCAACCTGGTTTCGCGCGAGTTCGGCTCCTGGCTATTCCTAGGCGCGATCCTGACCACTCTCGAGCTCAAGACCGAGCCGGGGGAGACGGGAAGCTGCGGCTCCTGCCGGGCCTGTCTCGACGTCTGCCCCACGGACGCCTTTCCCGCGCCCTACCAACTGGATGCGCGCAAGTGCCTGTCCTACCTGACTATCGAGTTCGCCGGCGCCTGGCCGGAGGCGTTTCGCGCCGCCATGGGCAACCGCGTCTATGGCTGCGACGACTGCCTGGCCGTCTGCCCGTGGAACAAGTTCGCCAGCCAGGCCGCCGAGCAGCGCTTGCAGGCGCGCCAGGCCCTGCGCCAACCCTCGCTGGCCGACTTGGCGGCGTTGGACGACGAGGGGTTTCGCGCCCTGTTCGCCGGATCGCCGATCAAACGGATCGGCTTGAAACGCTTTCGGCGCAACGTCCTCTACGCCATCGGCAATTCCGGCGATCCTGCGCTGGCCGAGGCAACCCGCCCGCACCTGACCGATCCCGACCCGGTGGTGGCGGACGCCGCGGCGTGGGCGATGAAACGGCTCCTCCCTCGCGCAGCGGGGGAGGTGGCGCGGCGCCAAGCGCCGTGACGGAGGGGGTCGCGCCAGGATAACCGGACGGGGCGGCGCTGCCCCCTCCACCGCTGCGCGGTCCTCCTCCCCGTTGCACGGGGGAGGACTCAATACGGATGCGCGGCCTTGGCCCGGATGATGCCGCCGGTGGCGTCGGCCAGGCCGACGATGACGAACTGCACCGCCAGGGCGCAGAGCACCAGGCCCAAGACCCGCACCACGATGGTCATGCCGATCTTGCCGAGCGCCTTGGAGATGATCCCCGCCGCCACGAAGGCGACGAGGATGGTGAGCGAGATCGCCGCGATCGCCGCGATCCCCGCCGCCTTGCCGGGCAGACCGGCGCGCGCGGTCTCCGCCGCATAGATCACCACCGCCGATATGGCGCCCGGACCGATCAGCAACGGCATACCAAAGGGCACGATCAGCCGCTCGAAGTGCTTCCTCGCATAGCGGCCGGGGTTCTTCACCGCCTCGATATCGCCCGGTCCCGCCTCCGCCTCGAACTTGGCGGTGAAGTCGTTGCGCGCCATCTCCAGCCCGAGGATGAACAGCATGATACCCCCCGCGATACGGAAGGCCGGCATGGAGATGCCGAAATACTGCAGCAATCCCACCCCGGTGAAATAGAAGAAGGTCAGGAAGACGAAGGCGAACAGGGCGATATAGACGGCGATGCGCCGCCGCGGCGCCTCGGCGATGCCCACGGTGGCGGCGGCGAACAGCGGGATGTTGCCCACCGGGTCGATCAGGGCGAACAGCGCCACGAAGAAGTTGACCGCAAGGTCGGCCTGCCCCATCATTTCCGCTCAGCCCACATCATCATCCTGCCCGCGCGCCCCGGCCTTATGCCCGCTGGGCGCGCGCGCCGCCACACAGGAAGCTTCCCATGGCTGACCCGCGCCTGATCGTCCCCCTCGACCTACCCACCCGCGGCGACGCCGAAACCATGGTGGAGCGGCTGGGCGACGCGGTGAACTTCTACAAGGTGGGGCTGCAGCTTCTGGCCACCGACGGCATGGCCATGGCCAAGGACCTGAAACGGCGGGGGCGCCAGGTGTTTCTGGACTGGAAGCTGCACGACATCGGCGCGACGGTGGAAAAGGGCGCCGCCGCCATCGCCGCCACCGGCGCCGCCGACCTGCTGACCGTCCATGCCGAGCCACAGGTAATGCGGGCGGCGGTGCGCGGCCGCGCCGGCGCCGGTTACATGAAAATCCTCGGCGTCACAGTGCTCACCAGCCTGACCGAGGATGACCTCAAGGACCTCGGCTATGGCCTGGGTGTTGAGGCGCTGGTGGAGCGGCGCATCCGCCAGGCGGTGGACGCCGGCATCGACGGCATCGTCGCCAGCCCGCACGAGGCGGCGCTGGCGCGGCGCATCGGCGGCAAGGGCTTTCTGGTGGTGACGCCGGGCGTGCGCCCCGCCTGGGCCAAGGCCGACGATCAGGCCAGAGCCGCCACCCCGGCCGAGGCCCTCGCCGCCGGCGCCAGCCATCTGGTCTGCGGCCGGCCCATCACCGCCGCGAACGATCCCAAGGACGTGGCTGCACGGATCACCGCCGAGATGGGCGCCGCGGTGACGGAGATGGCTTAATCGACGTCACCTTGGGCAGCGTGCCTGATGCGAACGATTTGAACGATCTCCTCCGTAACCTGGTAGCGGATCACGTAGGGCGCGATGACAGTCAGTTCACAAAGCCCACCGTGCAACCGTCCCCGGTGGGGATAGTCCTTGAGACCCTCAGCGGCATGACGAAGGCGGACGGCCATCCGCGCCGCCGCGAGCGGCCGAGACTGGTGGATATAGGCCCTTATCGCCGTGAGGTCGGCGATCGCCCGGCGCGACCAGACTACGCGAGCCAAGAGGCAGGCGCCGGCTTCTCATCGGGCGTGCCCCAGGTCTCCAACCAGCGCGCTACCTCGTCGTGGGGAATGACCCGCTCGGCCGCGATGTCGGCCAAGCCGCCCGCGTCGGCGGCGGCCTCGACCGCGTCGTCAACCTCGTCAAAGAGTGTCGGTTCAGCCTTCATGGCGTTTCATCATAGCACTCATCTCATGATTTGTCGCGCGAGCCTGCTCGCCATAGTTTCGGCGCCGCGTCTGCGTTAGGACGATGCGCTCCCCTGCTCCCCTCCGGAGGCCCGATGAACGCCGACAATCTCTCCATCGTCGCCAGCTTCATGCACGCCGACTGGGTGGTGAAGCTGGTGATGCTGGGCCTGGCGCTGGCCTCGCTGTGGTCCTGGGCGATCATCATCGACAAGGCGTTCCGCTTCGCCGCGCTGAACCGCGAGGCCGACCGGTTCGAGGATCAGGTCTCTTCGGGCCGCTCGCTGGAGGATGTGGCCGCAGCGGCGGGCGAGAGTCCAAGACAGGCCCTGCCGCGCATGTTGCAGGGCGCCCTGCGCGAATGGCGCGAGGCCCGCCGGGCGGGGCTGAACGACACCCAGATCACGCTCTTGACCCAGCGCATCGACCGCACGCTGGAAAGCGTCGTCGCCCGCGAGGCCGGGCGGGTGGAGGATGGCCTCGGCACCCTGGCCATCGTCGCTACCGCTTCACCCTTCGTCGGCCTTTTCGGCACGGTGTGGGGCATCATGACCGCGTTCCAGGCCATCGCCGTGCAGAAGAACACCAACCTGACCGTGGTGGCCCCGGCCATCTCGCAGGCCCTGTTCGCCACCGCCGTGGGCCTGGCCGCCGCCATTCCGGCCTATATCGCCTACAACAAGTTCTCCACCGATGTGGGCAAATACACCGCGCGGCTGGAGAGCTTCGCCGACGATCTGGCGGCGGCGGTGACGCGGCGGCTGGGGGGCGCGGCCTAAATGGCGCTCTCCGCTAACGATGCGTTCAGTACGCGCGGACGCGGGCGGGGCCGTCGCCGACGCACCCGCCGCGGCGCGTTGTCGGAGATCAACGTCACGCCGCTGGTGGACGTGATGCTGGTGCTGCTGATCATCTTCATGATCTCCGCCCCGCTGCTCACGGTGGGCGTGCCGGTGGACCTGCCCAAGACCGACGCGGCGGCGGTGAACGACGAGAAGCAGCCGCTGACCATCACCGTGCGCCGCGATGGATCCACCTTCATCAACGAGACGCCGGTGACGCTCGACGTCCTGGCGGTGCGGCTGAACGCCATGGCCGGCGATGGGCTGGACCGGCCGATCTATGTGCGGGCCGATGGCGGCGCGCCCTACAGCTATGTGGCGCAGGTGATGGCGCGGCTGTCCACCTCGGGGTTCAGCAAGATCGACCTGATCACCGACACCGGCGCGCCGGACAAGCCGCCCGCGCCGGGAGCGGGAGGCCGGTAACGGCATGAGCGAGAGTCGCGCGCCGTCGCTGATCGTCTCGGTCGTCCTGCACCTCGCCGTGCTGGGCGCGGGCCTGATCGTGTGGCCGTTCGCCGCCAAGCCGATCCAGATGATGGCCTCGACCCCGGTGACCCTCGTCTCCCACGCGCCGCCCGACGTGCCCACCGCGCCGGTCCAGGCTCCGGAGCCGACGCCCGAGACCACGCCGGAGCCGGCGCCTGCCCCGACCCCGGCGCCCCCCCCGCCGCCGGCACCCCCGCCGCCGAAGCCTGCGCCCACGCCCGCGCCAGTCCCGCCGCCGCGCCCGGCGCCTGTCCCCAAGCCCACACCCGCTGCGCCCCTGCCGAAGAAGGCGGAGGCCAAGCCCGTCGATCTCTCGGCGCTGGCCGACTCGCTGCCCCAGGCCAAGCCGACGCCCTCAAGATCGGCCCGTCAGGCGGCCAGACCCCTCGACCTAGCGGCCCTGACCGCCACCTTGCCGAGATCGAGCGGGGCGCGCGGCCCTGCCCGATCCGCCGCGGCGCCCATTGTCGCGCCGGGGCCGGTCCGTCCGCTTTCCGGCGACGAACTCGGCGCTGTGACGGCCAAGTTAATCAGACTATGGGGCTTGAACTGCGGAGTCGAAGGCAATGCCAACGGGGTTTTTCGCGTCCACTTTCACCTGTTGCCCGATGGCCATCTGGCGGGGCCGCCTGAGCTGGTGGATAGGGCGGTAGTCGAGGCGCACGGCCCAGTAGCGACCGCTCTGGCTCGTCGCGCAGTAACCGCAGTCCTGAGGGGTGAGCCCTACACGGAGCTTCCAAAGGATAAATATAGCCAGTGGAAGGATTTTACCGCCGCATTCAACGCCAAGGAAGCCTGCGCCGGGCAGTAGCAGGCGGCGCTGAACCGCTGTCGTTCGGCCGCATTTCTTTCCCCGCGCCCAACCTTCGCCCCTTTGTTTCGCCAAGCCAGCCGCGTACCTTGACCCCGCCGCGACCGCTTCCGGTCCGATGCGCCATGGAGGATTTCGCGCCGATGCGCCAAGGCCTGTTCGCGGTGTTCGCCACCTTTGTCCTGGCCGCTTCGGCCGCGTTCGCCCCGGCGCGCGCGCAGGTGGAGATCAACGTCAACAAGGGGGTGATCCAGCCCCTGCCCATCGCCATCCCGGCCATGAGCGGCGCCGACACTCGCGCCACGACAATCGGCGCGGACGTCTCGCGGGTAATTTCCGCCGATCTCGATCGCTCCGGCTTCTTCAAGCCGCTCGACCCGGCCAGCTTCATCCAGCAGGGGCTGAACGTGGATGACACGCCCCGCTTCGCCGACTGGAAGACCATTAATGCCCAGGCGCTGGTCAACGGCCACGCCACCATCGGCCCGGACGGGCGCTTACGGGTCGATTTTCGCCTGTGGGACACCTTCGGCGAGAAGCAGCTGCTCGGCCTGCAGTTCAACGCCTCGGCGGAGGACTGGCGGCGGGTGGCGCACAAGGTGTCCGACGCGGTCTACAAGGCCATGACCGGTCAGGACGGCTATTTCGACACCCGCGTCGTGTTCGTCTCCGAAAGCGGACCGCGCAAGACCAAGGTCAAGCGCCTCGCCATCATGGATCAGGACGGCGCCAATCCCAGCTATCTGACCGGGGGCGACTATCTGGTGCTGAGCCCGCGCTTCTCGCCCAGCGGCAAGCAGATCGCCTATATGGCGCTGCGGGCCGACAGCGCACGGGTCTATCTGCTCGACCTCGACTCCAACCGGCAGGAGAGCCTCGGCAGCTTCCAGGGCATGGTGTTCGCGCCGCGCTTCTCGCCCGATGGCGGCAAGGTGGCCTTCTCCGTCGATCGGGCCGGCAATACCGACATCTACACCATGGACCTGCGCTCGCGCGCGGTGACGCGGGTGACCACGGACGCGGCCATCGATACGTCGCCCTCGTTCTCCCCCGACGGCCGCCAGATCGTGTTCAACTCCGACCGCGGCGGAGCGCCCCAGCTCTATGTGATGAACACCGACGGCTCGAACGTGCACCGCATCTCGTTCGGGTCCGGCCGCTACACCGCCCCAGTGTGGAGCCCCAAGGGCGACTTCATCGCCTTCACACGCCAGCAGGGCGGGGAGTTCCATATCGGCGTGATGCGGGCCGACGGCTCGGAGGAGCGGACGCTGACCTCGTCCTATCTCGACGAAAGCCCCGCCTGGGCGCCCAATGGACGGGTGCTGATCTTCGCGCGGGAGGCCAGCCACGGCGCGGGGCCCCGGCTCTATACCGTCGATGTTTCCGGCCAGAACCTGCGTCCCGCCCCCTATAACCTGCCGGCCACCGACCCCACCTGGTCGCCCCTGCTGAAATGACGAAAGGAACCCACCCCATGTCGTCTAATCTCGTCAAGATCGCCGCTGTGCTCGCCGCCGCCGCCGCGCTGTCGGCCTGCGCCACGCACAAGCCGCCGCCGCCGGTCGCCGTGGCCTCCACCCCCGGCGACCGCACACCCCCGCCGCCCCCGCCGCCGCCACGGTATGACGGCGGGGTCTCCACCCGCAGCACCGGCGCCCTGCCGGGCTCGATGCAGGACTTCGAGACGAACGCCGGCGATCGGGTCTATTTCGACTATGACCAGTACGCGATCCGGTCCGATGGACAGCCCATCCTCGAGCGTCAGGCCCAATGGCTGCAGCGCTATCCTCAGGTGCAGGTACGTGTGGAGGGCAATGCCGACGAGCGCGGCACGGAAGAGTATAACTTCGCCCTGGCCGGGCGCCGCGCCGACTCGGTGCGGGCCTATCTGGTCGCCCACGGTGTCAGCCCCTCGCGCATCACCACCATCTCCTACGGCAAGGAGCGGCCGCTGGATTCCGGTGGTTCGGACGAGGCGATGGCCAAGAACCGGAACGGCCATACCGCCATCACCTCAGGCTCGGCGGGCTGAGCATGAGGATGGCCTTCGGAACCGGCATGGTGGCGGCGATCACCCTGGCGCTGTCCGCGCTGGCGATCACCGCGCCGGCGAGCGCGCAGACCGATACCGACCGACGCCTTGACCGGCTGGAGAAGCAGCTGCGCGAGACCCGCTCCATCGTCTTCCAAGGTCGCGACACCGGCCAGCCGGTAGTGGTCAGGCCCGAAGGCCCCGATCCCGCCGTGACCGCGCTGCAGGCCAAGCTGGACGACATGGATCAGAGTATCCGCCGGCTGTCCGGTCAGATCGAGGTGGCGACCCACGATCTTGATGAGACCCGTCGCAACGCCCAGCAGGCGCACGACTCGGTGATCGAGCTGCGCGCCCAGTTGCAGGCGATGACCGACCGCGTCGCGCGGCTGGAGGCCCAGTTCGCCGGCGGCGGGGGCGGGGCCCAGCCGCAACCCCAAGCCTCCACCGAACCGCCGCCCCCGCCCCAGCGCGGCGGGCGGGGCGACGCCGACGCCACCACCCGCGCCAACGAGCGCGCCCTGGACAACCCGCGCGAGGTGCTGGGGGGGCCGCCCACGGCGGCGGCCAACAACGAAGGCGCGGCCTATCGCAACGCGATCGCCTTGCAGGACCAGGGCGACTATGCGGGCGCAAGCCAGGCCTGGCAGGACTTCGTCTCCCATTGGGGCGCGGGCGCCCGGGGCAGGGAGGCGCGCTACCGCCTGGGTGAGAGCCTTTATATCCAGTCCGACTACGGCCAGGCGGCGCGCGCCTATGCCGAGGCGTTGAAGGGCTGGCCCAAAACGGCGTGGGCCCCCGACGCCACGGTGAAGCTGTCCGCCTCGCTGGCGCAACTCGGCCGGCGTGAGGAGGCCTGTTCGGTGGTCAGCGAGTTCGACACCCGCTATGGACTCACCGCCCCTACCGCGGTGAAGATCCGCGCCCGCGGCGTGCGCACCAAGGCCGCCTGCGTCGCGTCGTGACGCCCTCGACCATTTCCTACGGCCGAAGCTGGGCACCGCAGCCGCATCTTCACGCCATATGACGCGTATGGTACGGTGGTCGCATGACTGCGATGCGCAAGATCACCGTCAACCTGCCCGCCGACTTGCTCGACAGCACCACGAGCCTGTCCGGTAAGGGCGTCACCGAGACAATCCGCGAGGCTTTGGAAGCCCAGATGAGAAGCTCCGCCTTTCGGGCGTTTCTAGATCTGCGCGGCAAGATCGATTTCAGCGCGACTTGGCAGGAGCTGCGGGGCAAGGACGAAGAAGACAAGGTTTGGTGATCGCCATCGACAGCAGTATCGCGATCCCTTGGTTCGAGGGACGCGACTTCGCGGAGGCCGAACAGGTTCGTCGATTAGCCGAGCAAGAATCGTTAGTCATGCCCGGGGCGACGCTTACCGAGCTGCTTTCAGGCCGAAATGCCGCACCCAACCTCCTCGCCCAGCTCAGCGGACTTCCGGAACTGCCGGTTTTGCCGGGCTACTGGACCCGCGCCGGCGCGCTTCGCCGAGAAGTGCTTCGCCTTGGCCGTCGGGCACGCCTCGGCGATGCGCTGATCGCCCAGGCCTGCATCGACTCCGACGTGGCGCTGCTTACGCGCGACAGCGACTTTTCGGCCTATGTCGTCGCCGGGGGGCTCAGGCTGGGCTGAGGCGTCACCGCTTCTTGCCAAGCTCCGCCGCGATGTCCTTGACCATGCGGCCGGCCTTGCGGTGGGCTGCGGTAAGCTGGTCGCGCGTCACACCCCAGCGCTTCATCCAGTATTCCACCGCCTGCCGCTCGGACAGGTCGAGGCGATCCTTGTCGATGAAGCCGCGCTTGTTCTTCAGGCCCGCCATGTCAGGGCGCGGTCAGACCACGCGCTCGACCATCAGCGCCTTGATCTGGGCGATGGCCTTGGCCGGGTTCAGGCCCTTGGGACAGACCTGGGCGCAGTTCATGATGGTGTGACAGCGATAGAGCTTGAACGGGTCCTCGAGATTGTCGAGGCGGGCGCCTTTCGCCTCGTCGCGGCTGTCGGCCAGCCAGCGATAGGCCTGCAACAGCGCCGCCGGGCCGAGATACTTGTCGCCGTTCCACCAGTAGCTCGGGCACGAGGTGGTGCAGCAGGCGCAGAGGATACACTCGTAGAGGCCGTCGAGCTTCTGGCGATCGACCGGCGCCTGATCCCACTCGCGCTGCGGCGCGGGGGTCTCGGTCTGCAGCCAGGGCTCGATGGAGGCGTACTGGGCGAAGAAAAGATTGAGGTCCGGCACCAAATCTTTCAGCACCGGCTGGCTGGGCAGGGGCGAAACCGACACGCCCGACGCATAGTCCTCGTGCCCATGCGTGCAGGCCAGCGTGTTGCGCCCGCCGATGTTCATGGCGCACGAACCGCACACGCCCTCGCGGCAGGAGCGGCGCAGGGCCAGGGTGGGGTCCATGGTGTTCTTGATGTGCAGCAGCACGTCCAGCACCATCGGCCCGCAGGCCGAGACGTCCACGTCATAGGTGTCCCAGCGCGGGCTGGCGTCGCCCTCGGGATCGTAGCGATAGACCTTGAAGGTCTTGACCGTCTTCGCCCCCTCCGGCGCCGGATGATGGCGGCCTTTGACGACCTTGGAGCCTTTGGGGAGGGTGAGCTGGACCATAGATTTAAATCGCTTCCGGATTTAGCAGCTTTGAGAATGCTGGCCCTGACCCCGGCCCGAAAAGGTTGTCGGCATCATAATCATAGCGGGTAGGCCCGCGCCCAAGTCGACGATTAAAGATCGGGATGCAGTCGGTTTTTTTCTTAAACGCACAAACCAAATCTGCCTCAAGTTCTTGATAGAATTTGCCTCCACCTCGACCTAATTTTCGGGGGCGAGCAACCCACAACTCAAATCCTCGTAGATTGGGAAAAAGAACTCCCAACTTCCAGAGCCAGGTCTGTTGATGGTCGTGTATACGTTTGGCGCGGCCTGAGCCGATATAGCAGACTGGCGATTTTTTAGTGCCATACGATATCCAGTACGGCCTAAGCAGACGGACGAGATATGTAGTTCTTGGTTCCTTGTCGCCAAATGGGGCTTCTTCAAAAGTCAGACTAATTGGTGTGGAGGAACGATCAAAATTCGCTTTGAACGAATTGAATTCAACCTCAGGTGACATCAGTAAACCCGCGCCTTGGGCTGGATGTAGGCGATGTCGTTGGAGAGCGTGTAGGTGTGCACCGGGCGATAGTCGATCTTCACCTTACCCGTCTTGTCGTCGAACCAGGCCAGGGTGTGCTTCATCCAGCTCTCGTCGTCGCGGTCCTTGAAGTCTTCGCGGGCGTGAGCGCCGCGGCTTTCCTCGCGGTTAACCGCGCCGTTGACGGTGACCGCCGCCTGGCCGATGAGGTTGTCGAACTCCAGCGTCTCCACCAGATCGGTATTCCAGATCATGCCGCGGTCGGTGACGCGGATATCGGAGACCTTGCCGAACACGGCGGCGATCTTCTGCACCCCCTCCGTCATGGTCTCGGCGGTACGGAACACGGCGCAGTCCTCCTGCATGGCGTGCTGCATCTCGGCGCGGAGGACGGCGGTGGGCTGGGCGCCGGAGGCGTAGCGGAAGCGGTCGAAGCGGGCGAGGTGCCCCTCGGTCCACTCCGCCTTGGGTTCGCGCAGGCGATCGCCGGCGGTCAGCATCTCCCCAGCGCGAAGCGCGGCGGCGCGCCCGAACACCACCAGGTCGGTGAGCGAGTTTGAGCCCAGGCGATTGGCGCCGTGGACGCTCACGCACGCCGCCTCGCCCACCGCCATCAGGCCCGGCACCACCGCGTCGGGATCCTCGCCCGCCTTGGTCAGCACCTCGCCGTGATAGTTGGTGGGAATGCCGCCCATATTGTAGTGGACGGTGGGCAGCACCGGGATCGGCTCCTTGGTCACGTCCACATTGGCGAACACCTTGGCGCTTTCGCTGATGCCGGGCAGCCGCTCGTGGATGATCTTGGGATCGAGGTGCGACAGGTTGAGGAAGATGTGGTCCTTGTTCGGGCCGACGCCCCGGCCCTCGCGAATCTCGATGGTCATGGAGCGGGAGACCACATCGCGGGAGGCGAGGTCCTTGGCCGAGGGGGCATAGCGCTCCATGAACCGCTCCCCCTCGGAATTGGTGAGATAACCGCCCTCGCCGCGCACGCCCTCGGTGATCAGGACGCCGGCGCCATAGATGCCGGTGGGGTGGAACTGCACGAACTCCATGTCCTGCAGCGGCAGGCCGGCGCGCAGCACCATGCCGCCGCCGTCGCCCGTGCAGGTATGGGCCGAGGTGCAGGAGAAATAGGCCCGGCCATAGCCCCCCGTGGCCAGGATCACCGTCTGGGCCGAGAAGCGGTGCAGGGTCCCGTCGTCCAGCTTCCAGGCGGTGACGCCGCGGCAGACCCCTTCGTCCATGATGAGGTCAAGGGCGAAATACTCGATGAAGAACTCCACCTGGTGGCGTAGCGACTGGCCATAGAGAGTGTGGAGAATGGCGTGGCCGGTGCGGTCGGCGGCGGCGCAGGTGCGCTGGATCGGCGCCTCGCCGAAGTTCCGGGTCATGCCGCCGAAGGCGCGCTGGTAGATCTTGCCCTCGTCGGTGCGCGAGAACGGCACACCCCAGTGCTCCAGTTCATAGACGGCGGCCGGGGCGTTCCTGACCAGATACTCGATGGCGTCCTGGTCGCCCAGCCAGTCCGACCCCTTGACGGTGTCGTACATGTGCCAGCGCCAGTCGTCCTGGCCCATATTGCCGAGGGAGGCGGAGATGCCGCCCTGCGCCGCCACGGTATGGCTGCGGGTGGGGAACACCTTGGTGATGCAGGCGGTCTTCAGTCCGGCCTGGGCGCAGCCCAGCGCGGCGCGAAGCCCCGAACCGCCCGCGCCCACCACGACGACGTCATAGGCGTGGTCGACGAAGCTGTAGGCCGTCATAAGCGAAGCGTCCTAGTGACCGGCCAGCCCGGGCAGGGCGACCTTGAGAATGGAGAAGACGGCGATGGCGGCGGCGAGCCCGGCCACGCCGGTATTGAGCAGCAGCAGAGCGATGCGCGTCGGCGTCCGGTCGATATAGTCCTCGATGATCACCCGCATCCCGACCGAGGTGTGGCGGGCGGAGACGAGGACAAGGAGGATGGCCAGTACGGCGTTGATCGGCGAGCCGAGGAACAGCACCGCCCCGTCATAGCCCAGCGGGGCGATCTTCAACCCTGCCCACACCGCCCACAGGCAGAGCGGAACGAGGGCCACCGAGGTGGCGCGCTCGATGATGAAATGGTTGACCCCGTGATGGGCGGCGCCGAGGCCCCGGGCCCGCGACAGGGGGGTGCGATGTTGCTTTGCGGTGGAGACCATCAGGCGGCTCCGGTCATCAGGGCCAGCAAAAAGACGACGACGGCGGCGACCAGGCCGAAAGCCATGGCGGCTATGGCGCTCATCTTGGCGGTCCTGGGCTCGAAGCCGTGGCCGGAGTCCCACACCAGATGCCGCACGCCCGCGGCCATATGGTAGAAGATGGAGAAGACGATCCCGAACAGCATCAGCCGGCCGAGCCAGGAGCCCATCAGCCCCAGATATTCGGCATAGGCCTCGGGCCCGGTGGCCAGGGTCAGCAGCCCCAACGCCACGATCAACAGTCCGCCATAGAGAGCGACGCCTGTGGCCCGCGTCAGGATCGACGCCGCCATCGTCACGTGCCAACGCCACACCTGCAGGTGGGGCGACAACGGGGCGGGGCGGATGATCCGCGCCGTCGCCCCGTCGGGCTTGCTATCGCTCATGCGAACCTCAAGGCCGGTCGGGAAACTGCGCCCCTTTTAGGCTGCAAGGGGCGGGTGTCAACGAAGCCTTGGCGCTCGTTCGCGGATGAACGCCCGGCTCAGTGAGAGTGCTTAAGCCTAGGTGACAGAGGCGTTTTGGTGGGCTGGTCGCAGGTACTATCCATACCGTTAAATCGACCCGGTATTTCGTCGAAGGCCTCGCCTTCGGCAGAAATGGGATCGTGATGGCTTAAACTGATCTTTATATAATATTCGCTTCTGTACCGCTGCGACGGATCGAATCCCTCGTATTCAATCCAAGTCCAATAATGCATAGTGTTTTGGCCGCGCGCTACCTCGGTCAATTTGTCGAAGGGCAAGTTCTTCGTATTGATCCAGAAGGTTTGATTGGGCCCAAGCGTTCCGGGCGTTACAATTTGGTCCGTATCGGCGAATGAGAAATCGCTCGGTAAGTCTCCGCTGAAGAAAGTAAAGCTCGCGCACGCCTTTATATTTTTAGCAGGCGTTTTGCCGAGATTTCGCCATCTCATCCTAAAAATGCGCCGAACGATCTTACTGTGGTCGTTGTCGTCCCAAATGCCCTTATACTCCCAATTTTCGACCCAGATGTAGGGTCGTAGCTCACGTCCTGACGCCTCTCTCGCGTGATCGATGGCCCCTTTTGCAGCTTCCGCCGCTAAGACGGCGGCCTTGGTTGCGCGCGCTGAATAAAAGACGGTCACAACCAGAGCGATGGTCCCGGCGCCGGAAACGACTATTCCAAGAGCAGTTTCCCAGTTTAGCTTGTCGGCCGCCGTCGCCTGTTCACAGACGCTGAGGGGCTCCGCCTTCATACCCGCACAGGCTGCGCTGAGCTGAATGGCGCCGAAATGGAAGATTCCCGCCAAGGCCAACGCCATCGCGACCAAGATCGTGGCCGCAATGAAAAGGGTGGCAAATCCAAAATGATCTTGGCGCATGAAAGACCGCACCCCTGTTGGTTAATTCCGAAAGGGCGCCATCTATAGTCAAGCTTGTCAATTCGAAGTCGCTCTTCGCAGAGCCTTCCTCAACCCACCACGCCCGCACGGCCTTGCCGATCCCATGAGCTTGCTCCAAATGGGCCTCGGACGTTGCAGCCTCGTGGGCGGCAAAAAGCCCAATCGAATTTCACACCGACGCCACCGGCGTCTGTGCACATAACAAGAGAGCTCGCGGCATGAACGGATGACTCGCACCTAGGAACTCGCCCTTGCGGCCACGCCCAATATTCCCATATCGGCTGCATCGCAGGCTCCCGTGCACGTGAGCCTTTCAGTCCCACGTTCACCCATTGGGGACGGACCTTAACGGCGCTTCCTCGAAGGCCATCGGGACCGCCCGCCGCCAGGAGTTATTGAGACCAAGATGAGCAAGATCATCGGCATCGACCTCGGCACGACCAACTCGTGCGTCGCCATCATGGATGGCAAGACCCCCAAGGTGATCGAGAACGCCGAAGGCGCTCGCACCACCCCCTCGGTGGTGGCGATCCAGGATGACGGCGAACGCCTCGTCGGCCAGCCGGCCAAGCGCCAGGCGGTCACCAACCCCACCAATACCTTCTTCGCCATCAAGCGCCTGATCGGCCGCAACTTCGACGATCCCGTGGTGGCCAAGGACAAGGGCATGGTGCCCTATGAGATCGTGAAGGGCCCGTCCGGCGACGCCTGGGTGCGCGCCCACGGCAAGGACTATTCACCCCAGCAGATCAGCGCCTTCATCCTGCAGCGCCTGAAGGAAGCGGCGGAAGCCCACCTCGGCGAAAAGGTCGAGAAGGCGGTGATCACCGTCCCGGCCTATTTCAACGACGCCCAGCGCCAGGCCACCAAGGACGCCGGCAAGATCGCCGGCCTGGAAGTGCTGCGCATCATCAACGAGCCCACAGCTGCGGCCTTGGCCTATGGCCTGGAGAAGTCCGAGGGCAAGAAGATCGCCGTCTACGACCTCGGCGGCGGCACCTTCGACGTGTCTATCCTGGAGATCGGCGACGGGGTGTTCGAGGTGAAGTCCACTAACGGCGACACCTTCCTCGGCGGCGAGGATTTCGACCTGCGCCTGGTGGATTACCTCGCCTCCGAGTTCCAGAAGGAACAGGGCGTCGATCTCCGCAAGGACAAGCTGGCGCTCCAGCGCCTGAAGGAAGAGGCGGAAAAGGCCAAGAAGGAGCTGTCCTCGGTTCCGCAATACGATGTGAACCTGCCCTTCATCTCCATGAACGCCTCGGGTCCGCTGCACCTGACCCTCAAGCTCACCCGCGCCAAGCTGGAAAGCCTGGTGGAGGACCTGATCGCCAAGACCATCGGTCCCTGCGAGCAGGCGCTGAAGGACAGCGGCTACAAGAAGTCGGACATCGACGAGGTGGTGCTGGTCGGCGGCATGACCCGTATGCCCAAGGTGGTGGAGGCCGTGCAGGCCTTCTTCGGCCGCGAGCCGCACAAGGGGGTTAACCCCGACGAAGTGGTGGCGCTGGGCGCCGCCGTGCAGGCCGGCGTGCTTCAGGGCGATGTGAAGGACGTGCTGCTGCTCGACGTCACCCCGCTGACCCTGGGCATCGAGACGCTGGGCGGGGTGTTCACGCCCCTGATCGAGCGCAACACCACCATCCCCACCAAACGTTCGCAGACCTTCTCCACCGCCGACGACAATCAATCCGCGGTGACCATCAGGGTGTTCCAGGGCGAGCGGCCCATGGCCTCGGACAATAAGATGCTGGGCCAGTTCGACCTCGTCGGCATCCCTCCTGCGCCCAGGGGCGTGCCGCAGGTGGAAGTAACCTTCGACATCGACGCCAACGGCATCGTCAACGTGGGCGCCAAGGACAAGGCCACCAACAAGGAACAGTCGATCCGCATCCAGGCCAATGGCGGCCTCTCCGACGCGGATATCGACAAGATGGTCAAGGACGCCGAGGCCAACGCCGAAAGCGACAAGCAGAAGAAGGCGCTGATCGAGGCGCGCAATTCGGCGGACAGCCTGATCCACTCCACCGAGAAGTCGGTGGCGGAGTTCGGCGACAAGATCTCAACGGGCGATCGCGGCGCCATCGATGCGGCCATGGCCGACCTCAAGTCGGTCAAGGACGGCGAGGACGTGGAGGCCATCACCGCCAAGACCCAGACCCTCATGCAGGCGTCGATGAAGCTCGGCGAGGCCATGTACGCGGCCAGCCAGGCGGAAGCCTCCGCCGGCGAGGGCGAACACAAGGACGACGGCGTGGTCGACGCCGAGTTCGAGGAAGTGTCGGACGACAAGAAGTCGGCCTGACCCTGTGATGAAGCGCCTCGCCCTTCGACAGGCTCAGGGTGAGGCGTTCTTGGCTAATGTTGTAATATCGGTATCGGTGGCCCTCATCCTGAGCTTGTCGAAGGACGGGGGCGGCCCCATAGCTGCGGGCAAGGGATTACACGTCTGACCATGGCGCGCGACTATTACGAAATCCTGAGCGTCGAGCGCACCTGCACCGAGGTCGAGCTCAAGGCGGCCTTCCGCAAGGCGGCGATGCAGCACCACCCGGACCGCAATCCCGGCGACCACGAGGCCGAGGTGCGCTTCAAGGAGTGCAACGAGGCCTATTCGATCCTGTCCGACCCGCAGAAACGCGCCGCCTATGACCGGTTCGGCCACGCGGCGTTCCAGAACGGCGGTGGCGGGCCCGGCGGTCAAGGCGGGTTCCAGGACGCCGGCGATATCTTCTCCTCCATCTTCGGCGACGCGTTCGGCGAGATGTTCGGCCAGGGCGGGCGCCGCGGCGGTCCCGCCCGCGGGCAGGACCTGCGCTACGATCTGGAGATCACGCTGGAGCAGGCCTATGCGGGCGCCGAGGTGGAGATCACCGCCCCCACCACCATCGCCTGCGAGGCGTGCGACGGATCCGGCGCCCGGCCGGGTTCCTCCGCCCAGACCTGCGTCGCCTGCGCCGGGCAGGGCCGGGTGCGCACCTCGCAGGGCTTCTTTCAGGTGGAGCGCACCTGCCCCCGCTGCGGCGGCGCCGGCAGGGTGATTCCCGACCCCTGCCGCACGTGCCACGGCCACGGCCAGGTGCGCAAGAACCGCACGCTGCAGGTGCGCATCCCAGCGGGTGTGGACGATGGCGCGCGCATCCGGCTGGCCGGGGAGGGCGACGCGGGCGGCCGCGGTGGGCCCAAGGGCGACCTCTACATCTTCATCGCGCTGAAGCCGCACGAATTGTTCGAGCGCGACGGGCTGGACCTGCACGCCACCGCGCCGATCCCCATGTGGATGGCGGCGCTGGGCGGCGAGATCGAGGCGCCGTGCCTGGCCATCGATCCCACCTGCGAGGGCGATTGCAAGGTCAAGGTCAAGGTGCCGGAGGGGGCTCAGACCGGCTCCAACGTGCGCCTGCGCGGCAAGGGGATGCCGTCCCTGCGCAATCCGCGCGAGCGGGGCGACCTGATGGTCGAGTTTTATGTGGAGACGCCCACCCGCCTCAATCCCCAGCAGCGCGCGCTGATGCAGCAGTTGCTGGACAGCTGCGAGGATGCGGATCGTCACCACCCCCAGCACGCCGGCTTCTTCACCAAGGCTCGCAAGTTCTGGGACGGCGTCACCGGCGGCGAGGAACGCAAGCGGGCATAAAACTCCATCGCTGCGCAGGGGAGGAGAAATAAAAAAGCCCCGGATCGCTCCGGGGCCTTTTGCTTACAGGGATATGGAAAAGGCGATCAGGCCTCGCCGATCGGGGCGTCTTCCACGATCAGGCCGACCTTGTAATAGCCGTCGGTCTCCAGCTGGTTCACCACGTCCATGAAGCTGTTGTACTTCACGTCGCGGTCGGCGCGGATGAGGATCACCTCGGTACGGGAATCGGCCACGCCGAGCTTGGCCTGCAGATCGTCGGCGAGACGGTCGAGGCTGGTCTTGGCCGGGCTGTCGCCGGTGAGGAACAGCTGGCCGTCCTTCTGGATCGAGATGAAGGTCGGCTTCTTGTTGTCGATGTTCTTCGGGTTCGGCTGGGCGGGGGGCAGATCGACCTTGATCGACTTGGTGGCCACCGGCGCGGACACCATCATCACGATGAGCAGCACCAGCATGACGTCGACGAAGGGGGTCACGTTGATGTCGGAGTTCTGACCGAGGTCGAACCTGGAACCGCCGCCGGGACCGGAAAGCTTAGCCGCCATATCTGATAGTCTCCCAATCGGGGCGCGCATGGCGTGCGGCCCCCGTTTTCGCCGTTAGCAATCGCCGCGATCCCCCCGGATGTAAAGACCGATTCACCGGCGCGCCGCGGAATCTGTAACGGCGCGCCCGCCGGGTCTTTGCGGAAAAACCCTGACGGGCTAAGCCCTTCGCATGACCTATAGCTTCGACGCCTATGTGGCCGCAGCCCTTTTCGTGCGGGAGGGGAACGCCTTCTGCCTCGGCGACGGGACGGTGCGCTTTGAAAACGGGCAGACGGTGCAGGCGCACGAGGGCGCGGTGCTGTGCGCCGCCGCCCACCCCACGGGCTTTGGCGTGCTCACCGGCGGCGACGACGGCCGCCTGGTCTGGTCGCGGCCGGAGGGGGCGGAGGTCATCGCCGACCTCAAGGGCCGATGGATCGACGCGGTGGCCGGCGACCCCACGGGCCTGATCGCCTTCGCCGCCGGGCGCGCCGTGCACGTGCGCGACGCCAGGGACGCCGCCTTCACCCGCGCCTTCCCGCACGAGAAGAGCGTGACCAACCTCGCCTTCGACCCCAGGGGGCGCAAGCTCGCCGCCGCCACCTATGGCGGCGTGGTGCAGTGGTTCGCCCGCATCGCCGAGCAGAAGCCCACGATGCTGAAGTGGGCGGGCTCTCATATCGCCGCCCGCTGGTCGCCTGACGGGCGCTTCATCGTCTCCGCTATGCAGGAGAACGCCCTGCATGGCTGGCGCCTGCAGGACGGCCGCGACATGCGCATGGGCGGCTACCCCGCCAAGCCCCGGAGCCTCAGCTTCCTGGCCAAGGGCGCCCTTCTGGCCACCTCCGGCGCGGCGGGGGTGGTGGTCTGGCCCTTTGGCGGCGCCAACGGACCCATGGGGCGCGAGGCGGCGGAGATCGGCGCGGACGATACGGCGCTGGTGACCCAGGTGGCCGGTCACCCCGACGGCCATCGCGTGGTGGCGGGGCTGGACGACGGGCGCCTGTGGACCGCCGACCTGGCGGGACGCGAGCGCACCCCGCTCCGCGCCGACACCGGCGGCGCGATCACCGCCCTGGCGGTCTCCCCCGACGGCCGCCGCGCCGCCTGGGGCGCGGAGGATGGGGAGGCCGGCACACTCGACCTGCCCGCCTGATACCGCCGCCGCCCCGCCCACGCAGGGTCGCCCGCTGGCCTTACCGCGCAGAGCGGGCGCGGCGATGGCGTTGGATAACCTCCCCAAAACTGTCCAGCCCGAGTCCAATCGTGTCCCGATCTGCACCCTCGATATGGAGTGCAGACCGTGCAGGACGGGAGCGCTCGCTACCGAAACCCGCCCGTGGTTGGACAGATTTCGCAAAACCTGGACTGTCCAACTGTCCAACCAAAGCGGGGATAACCTTCCAGCCCAGCGCGCATCGACGCCAAAAACCCGGACCGAAGTGCGCCGACGCCCAGCCAGTATCGCACCGTTGGCGACGCCGGGGATAAGTTCGGCAGGGTCGCTCCACTGACGGCCGGCGCGCGCGGCATCCGACTAAGGGGTGAACGCTCGCGTTCCAGATGTTGGTTCGATCCGCAAGGACGACATCCTAGGCCGCAGCACGCGAACGGTCGCCGAATAGAAACCGCATGAGGGCGAACGGTTTGATAAGGGCGAGGTATAGCCCGAGCGCGCCGCCGCCCGTGATCGCAACAAGTAAACAGGCCTCCACGACCAGAGGCAGATTAAGCGGAAAGATCAGGAAGGCGGTGAGCAACAGCACCGGCTGATGCAGCACATAGACCGGCAACACCGCCCGGCTCAGCCCGCTCAGCATCGGCGACGGGCGGTCGAGGAAGCGCGCGCCCAGACCCAGCCCCGCCAGCACGCCGCTCCAGCCGTAGAGACCGTCGGGTATCGCCCGTACGAGCACTTGCCACAACGGCTGGCCTTCGCCCTCCAACGGCACGATCGCCATAGCCGCCATCTGCAGGGAGAGGAGCACGGCGGCGATGCCGGTCTGACCCCGCCAATGGGTGCGGAGCCACGACCGGAGGTCTTCACGCCCCCCAAAGCCGATGCCCACCAGATAGAGGCCGAACCACTTGAGGTCCGCGGCCCAGTCGCCGACGAAGGCGTGCGTGAAGGGCGACACCGTCTGGATCGCGATATTGAGCACCGCCATCCAGAGCGCGGGCAGGACCAGCCACGGCCATAGGGGCGTTCTGGCGACCGTGGCGCCGGATAACCCTGCGAGCGCGCGAAGCAGGGCGAGCGCGGCAACCAGCACCAGGGCATAGTTCAACAGATAGACCACGAACCACAGGTGGTCCCAGGTCGGCATGATCTTGTGCAAGGGCCTGCCCAGAGTCTGGTCGGCGTGGAGGTAGGGACCGAGCCAGAAGGCCAGATAGGGCATGTGCAGCCCCGTCTTCGAGACCAGTTCCACGTAGGTCTGCGTTGGGATCACCAGCAGCATACCGGTCAGAATCGGCGGCAGGAGGCGACGTAACCTTTCCAAAGCAAACCGCCGCAGACCAAGTCGCGTCACCATGAAGCGAGAAACGACGCCCGAGATCACGAACAGCAGGGCCATGCGCCACGGACTTAACGCGTTCATCGCCCATTCCAGATCGGGGATGAGGCGCGGGCTCTTAAGATTGAACGGCCAACGCACGTATAACATGCCGGCGTGATAGAGGATCAAAAGGCCGAACACGCCGATCCTCAGCCAATCCAGATAGTGCTTGCGTCCGCCCATGATGCGCCCTCCGAGAAGGGCCACAGTCTGGCTGTGCGATGCGCCGCTGGCGCGCCAGAGTCTTCAAGTCTGCGACGATTGCAGGATCTGGTGCGGGATTTCAGTTTCTAGAACGCCTTTTGTCGTCGCCAAGCCAGCGCGATAGTCCGAGGGCGAGCAACCCATCACTTCACGAAAGCCTCGGTTGAAGCTGTTGACCGAGCCGTAACCCACCGAGAGCGCGATGGTGAGGATCGGCGTGCGTCGCGCCTGCGCGTCCAAGAGCAATCGACAAGCCTCGCCCACTCTCAGACTGTGAAGGAATGCGTTGAAGTTCCGATGGCCCAGCCGGACGTGGATTACCCGCCGGAGCCGATATTCCGGGACCTTCGCCCGCTGCGCCAACCCGGATAGCCTGAGGTCGGGCTCAAGGAACACCTTGTCCACCTCGATCAGTCGCCGGAGGATTTGAAGCGTCGTCTCGTCCGGCTGATCGGGCGCCGACGGCGCGATGACGGTGGACGCCGAGGCTGAAGTTCCCAGCAAGGCCGGCCCGGTCTCGCCATCCAGAACCAGCAGCGATGCGGCGACCAAGAACGTAAAGCCGGAGAGGAGGGTGTGCACATAGAAGCTCCACGCGCCCGGCAGCACGATCAATCTCAACAACAGAGTCGGGGCGATCATGTTGAGCGCCACCACGACGAAGACGACCGCCCGCGCCCTGCGGCGGATTTCCACGAGGTCCGCCGGCCATTGGGCCAGCGTCCAGTAAAGCGCCAGTCCGCCAAACATCATTTCCAACGCCGCGGGGACAGCGTTCAACATGCCGCGTACAGGCAGACAAAAGGCAATCAGCTCCAGCCCGAGCTGGAGCGCGAAAGCGACCAAGAGCCACCGCGGAAACCGCTCCCCGTCCACGAACAGTCGGTGCGCCTGGATCATGAACAGCCCTGGGGCCGTGTTGCGGACGAGGTTCAGGACCGAAGCCCAGACGCCGGTGTCGAAGCGCTCGGACAGGGGCTCGAACGGAGCGAATTCCTGCCAACTCAAGATCTGGTTGCACAACACAGCCGAGCAGATCGCCGCGATAAGCCAAGCGCCAAGCTCGCGTCGATGGTTCAAGAGGACGCGGACGGCCAGCACCGTGACACAAACCGCGACCGCCACGGCGACGATCAGGTTCAACAGGGCGAAGGACATCGGCGCTCCCCATAGCGGCGATGCAAGTCTTGGCGCAACATCCGCCCTCCGTCACCCCGTAGCCTCTGAACCCGCCGGAAGGTCGTTCAACGCAAAGCGGCTCTTGCACGCAGAGCCGGCTCAGCGCCCTGGGCGAATGCCGAACTCTGCCCGACTAATGGAGCGTCGCAAAGTCTGCCTCCACGCATGATCCCGGGATGCCAGCACCACGGGTCATCCGGACTCGCTGGCGATACGGCCGGAGCGGACAATCAGCATGACGCCAGCCAGCAACCACCACAGAGCCTGGACCGCGGCGAAGGCTGTGACGGGCCAGGGCAGCACCAGTTCGCCGATGTGCAGCAGGCCCAGAATCACGAAGGTCGCGCCCAAGAGCAGGGCGAGCCAGCCGAACAGGTTAGGCAGCACGGTGGAGCCCAAGAGAACGCAGCCCAGTGACAGGAAGAGCGATGGGGCGGCGACGAAGAAATACAGGTGTTGGACCGCGTAACCGAAGGTGTTGGCAATGCGCGGCAGCTCGGGCGGATTGGGGAACAGGCCTGCGATGTAGCAAACGATCTCCATAAGGCTCGTGGTCATCAGAACTCCAGCACCGAAAACTGTCAGTTGACCCGAGACCCGCGCCGTTGCTTTGGACAGCGCAACCAGCGTGAGCGCGAGGACGATGATGAGCGCCGGACCCGCCGCCTGCAGCCATGCGCCCCACAACACACGCTCGCGATTGTTGGCCGCGTAGGCGAGGAAGATCGAATCCGGCGAGGTGAGGGGTGGGCCATTGTTGAGGTGAAACGACTCGCCGATCATCAACACGCCCAAAATACCGGCTAGGCCTGCGAGTATGGCTGTCCAACGGACAGAAAAAGGGTTCATGGGTTCTCCTGCGTGGATCGCATCGACGGGTCGACGACAAGCCAATACTCGACGGCCCGGCGCACGTGGCCGGCGTCGCCAGATCGGAGCGGAAGCGTCACCATGCTCCCGGGAAACCGTTAGCCCCAAATGAGCTAAATGCTGGAGCGGGCGGCGGGAATCGAACCCGCACGAAAAGCTTGGGAAGCTTTCAGGCTACCACTACATCACGCCCGCGCTGGGGCGCTTCTAGCGCAGGGTGGGCCCGGATGTCACCCCGCCTATGTGTCAAGCCTGACAATATCGTCACGCCCCGCGCGTGCTATGTCGGCGGCGATGAGCGCCGCGCATACACACGACCGCCCCGGGCACGATCACGGACACCGCCATGGTCACGAGCGTGGGCATGGCTACGGCCACGGCGGCCACAGCCATGCGCACGGTCATGGACAGGACCACGCTCACGGCCACCACCATGCGCCCACCGACTTCGGGCCGCGCTTCGCCCTGGGGGCCCTGCTGAACATCGCCTTTGTGGTGGCGGAGGCGATCTATGGCCTGCTCGGTCACTCGCTGGCGCTATTGGCCGATGCGGGCCACAATCTCGGCGATGTGATGGGCCTGTTGGCGGCCTGGACGGCGGCGAGCCTGGCCAAACGGGGGCCGTCGGCGCGCTATACCTACGGGCTGGGTTCGTCCTCCATGCTGGCGGCGCTGTTCAACGCCGTGGCGCTGCTGGTCATCACCGGCGGCGTGACGTGGGAGGCGATCCGGCGGCTGTTGTCGCCCGAGCCGGTGGGCGGTTTGATCGTGATGGCGGTGGCGGCGGTGGGCATCGCGGTCAACGGGGCCACGGCGCTGATGTTCGTTTCCGGCCGCAAGGACGACCTGAACGTCAAGTCCGCCTTCCAGCACATGCTGGCGGACGCCCTGGTGGCGGCGGGCGTGGTGGTGGCGGGCGGGGTGATCCTGCTCACCGGCTGGCGCGTGATCGACCCCCTGGTGTCGCTGGGGGTCTCGGCCATCATCGTCTGGGGGACGTGGGGCACGCTGCGCGAGGCGCTGGACATGGTGCTGCAGGGGGTGCCGCCCGGCATCGATCCGGATCAGGTGCGCGATTTCCTGGTCGGGCGGCCGGGGGTGGAGACGCTGCACGACCTGCACATCTGGCCGACCTCCACCACGGATACGGCGCTGACCGCCCACCTGGTCATGCCCGGCGGCCATCCCGGCGACGCGGCCCTGGCGTACCTGTGCCAGGATCTGAGACACCGCTTCCGCATCGGCCACGCCACCTTCCAGGTGGAGACCGGCGGGCAGGTGGCGTGCGCGCTGGAGCCGGCCGACACCATCTGATTTGACGCGCGGGGCCGCCCGGGCGCATTCTTATCGCCCACAGGGAGACCGATCATGGCCGACGGCGCACACGGACTGCAGGATACCGCTTCCCCAGAAACGGCGCCCCCCGAGACGGCGCGCTTCACCGCCATGGCGGACGGCACGCTGGAGGACTGGAAGATCATCGGCCGCCACGCCGGAGCGTTCCAGCAGGGTCTGGCAGACCGTGTGCTGACCCATCTCAAGCTGCTCGACGGCGACTTCGGCGGCTATCCCGTGGATCGGCTGGAGCATTCGGTGCAAACCGCCACCCGCGCCCACCGCGCGGGGATGGATGAGGAGTACGTGGTCTGCGCCCTGCTGCACGACATCGGCGATACGCTGGGCTCGGCCAACCACGCGGACATCGGCGCGGCGATCCTGAAGCCTTATGTCTCGGAGCAGAACCACTGGATGCTGGAGAACCACGGCATCTTCCAGGGCTACTACTTCTTCGACTATCTCGGCCTCGACAGGAACATGCGCGACCAGTACCGCGGACACCCCAACTATGAATACACCGCCCAGTTCTGTCACCTGTACGACCAATCGGCCTTCGACCCCCACTACGAGTCCATGCCGCTGGAGGCGTTCGACCCGATGGTGCGGCGGGTGTTCTCCACGGTGAAGCGCTCGATCTACCGCAAGCCCACCGGGCAGATGGCGGCGGAGTAGGGCGCCCCGCCGGGAAGCGCCACGAAGGCTCCATAATTCCGCCAACGGGATGAGAACAATCGGGTCGCCCGGACGTTTCGGGCGTCTGTACCCCGCGGATGGGCCGCCGGCCGTCGCCTGGCCCGCGCCGGCCCACCTCGCCCTCTCCCTGTCGGCCGTGTCGACGCGAACCGAATGGTATCGATGGCCTCCCCCCCGCCTACGCTGGTCGCGCCGACATTGAGCCCGTCCAGCGCCAAGCTCGTCAACCAGTTCGGCGACGCCCTCAGCGGCAAGCACGTGGCCTTGGCCAAGCTGACCGACGTGGCGGGCGATTTCGCCACCAACGCCGCCATCGCCGGGCTGATCCTGGTGGTGACGCTGTGGGTGGCGACCTGGACCTCGCGCTTCGCCCGCGCCGCCTTCGGTCGCCTCCCGTCCAGCCATCGCGACGAGACCCTGGGCGGATTCGTGGCCTCGCTGGTCAAGTACGCGGTGGTGACAATGGGGGCCATCGCCATCCTGAACCGGCTGGGGTTCCAGACCACCTCCATCATCACCGTGCTGGGCGCCCTCTCGTTGGCCGTGGGGCTGGCGCTGCAGGGCGCGCTGTCCAATGTGGCGGCGGGCGTGATGGTGCTGATGTTTCGGCCCTATCGCGTGGGCGACTATGTGACCCTCGCCGGCAAGTCCGGCACGGTGAAGCGCCTCGACCTGTTCAACACCGAACTGGTCGATCCCGATGGGCTGAAGGTGATCGTGCCCAACGGCAAGGGCTTTGGCGACGTGGTCACCAACTATACCGACATCCAGCGCCGCCGTATCCAGATCAAGGTCGGCGTCGACTATGACGACTCCATCGAACAGGCGGTGGGCGTGGTGCTGGACCTGGCGCGGTCCGACACCCGTATCCTGGCCGAGCCCGCCCCCTGGTGCATGGTGACCGAACTGGCGGAGAGCTGGGTGACCATCGAGCTTCGCGCCTGGACCTCGGTCAGGGACTACTGGACCACCAACTACGACATGCTGCGCAAGATCAAGGAGGGCTTCGACGCCGCCGGCATCACCATCCCCTATCCGACCCAGACGGGGGTCGAGAAGCGCGTTCGCACCCGGGCCGCCGGCTCCCACATGCCGGGGCAGAGCGAGACGGACGGCGCCGACCCCCGCGCACCGGGCGACGCCGCGCCGCCGGCCCAGCCGCCCCGCAACGGCGGCGACCACGGGCTGCGGTAAGCGCGGCTGGGTCGCTTAAGGCTTCCTTGACCCCGCCCGGCGCCTTCTGGCGCCATGACGCGACCGTCTCGTCTCAGGCCCCTGTCGCTCGCCGCCCTCATCGCGGCCGGGCCGGCGCTCGCCGCCGGTAAGGAGGATGCGCCACGGCCGCGCCCGATCACGCCCCCGCCCGCCGCCAGGCCGGCGCAGAGCGCGGCGCCCCGTGCGCCTCTCGGTCTCGCCTCGCGCCCGGTGCTCGGCCTGCCGCCGCCCCTGGCCGGCGGCGCGGCGCTGAGCGCCGGCGACCTGGCTTCCAGCGGCCTGGCCAGCGGCGGCCTGCGCTCCAATCTGCCGACCGTGGGCGACGCGGCCGGCCAGTGCCGCACCACCTGCACCCACGTTCGACTGACCTGCGACGCCCAGGACAGCGGCCCGGACTGCGCCCCCCGCTGGGCGACCTGCGTGGCGGGCTGCGCTCTCGTTCCAGGGGCAGACTAGCCGTTTCGGCGGCGGCCGTCGGACCTGCTGCGCACGTCAGCAGCCCTGGCGCCGAAGCGCCGCCAGGAGCTCGGGTGACGGTTTCGACTGCGCCTTTGGCCGGGATGGATCACGTGTCGCGGCACGGCCCGGTCGAAACCCACAACTCTACACCCCGGTCCCCGGATGGACCGGGCCGCTCCGCACCCCCCCCTGGTCTCACCAGCGCGGGCTATGACGCACCCCTCCCCCTCCCCTGTAAACGGGGAGGGGGGAAGTGGGAGGCGGGGACCGGGTCAGCCGGTGATGGCTTGGGCGTCGGTTTCGCCGGTGCGGATGCGCAGCGCGCTGTCCAGGTCGAGGACGAAGACCTTGCCGTCGCCGATCTTGGCGGTGTTGGCGGCCTTGACGATGGCTTCGGTCACGCGGGCGACCACGTCGGCGGGGACGGCGATCTCCAGCTTGACCTTGGGCAGCAGCTTCACCTCGTACTCGGCGCCGCGATAGACCTCGGTCTTGCCCTTCTGCCGGCCATAGCCGCGCACCTCGGTCACCGTGACGCCCGAGGCGCCTGCCTCCGTCACGGCGTCCAGCACGGCGTCGAGACGGCTCGGCTTGATGACGGCGACGATCAGTTTCATGGCTTGGTCCGTAACCGGAGCTTAGACATCCTGGTATGGCGAAGTTCGATCGCGTTTCCAAGCGCGCGCGGCGCCGATGGGCGCCGGCTGGAACACCGGACGGCGCACGGCGGGGGCCAGGACGCCCTTGGGGCGGACGGCGAAGGTCTGCTTCACGGCTTCCAGCATGACCACGCCGGAGGCCGGCGCGGCCAAGCGCGAGCCGATCTGCTCCACCGCCTCGGCCCAGGGCGCGAAGCCGCGATAGGGCGGGGCGTAGAGCGCGCGCGACCAGGCCGACGGCTCCAGCCCCGCGCCGGTCACCACCTGCTCCAGCTGGGCGCGGGTGAAGGGGCGGCCGTGGCCGAAAGGGGTGTGTTCCGCGTGGGCCCACAGCCCGCCTCGCGCGGCGGCGACCACGATCAGCCGGCCGGAGGGCGCCAGCACGCGCCGGGCCTCGATCATCATGGCCTGCGGATCTTCGCTCTCCTCCAGGGCGTGGATCATCAGGATGCGGTCGAACAGGGCGTTGGGGAAGGGCAGGCGGGCGTCGGCAGCCAGGCACGACAGCACCCGTTCGCCCCGGGGCCACAGCTCCACCCCCTGCGCCGCCGGCATGGCCGCCACGGTGCGCCGCGCGTCATAGCGGAACGGCGCGAGATAGGGCGTGGGATAGCCGATGCCGAGCACGTCGAGCGTGCGCATGGCGCCCCACGCCTGCACGATCTGGCGCAGGATCATGTCCCGCGCCGCCTGGCCGAGGGTCGAGGCGTAAAACGCCTTCAGATCGGATACGTCGCGCCGCATCGCCTCGCCATCGGTTCAACAGACATCATATAAGGCTTTCGCGGAGGTCGCCCATGTCCATCACTGTCCATCAGTTCGCCTGTCTCGACGACAATTACGGATATCTGGTGAAGGACGACGCCACCGGCCTCGCCGCCTCTGTCGACACCCCCGACGCGGACGCGGTGCTGGGCGCGCTGAAGGAGACGGGGTGGGCGCTGGCCCTGATCCTCAACACCCACTGGCACCCCGACCATGCCGGCGGCAATGAACGGGTCAAGGCTGCGACTGGCTGCGAGATCGTCGGGCCGCCGGAGGTGACCCGCATCGCGCCGCTGGACCGCCCGGTGAAGGAGGGGGACGAGGTCAGGCTCGGCGAGACCCTCTTCCGAGTGATCGACACCGGTGGCCACACGCTCGGTCACATCAGCTATTACGACGCCAAGGACCATGCAGCCTTCGTCGGCGACACCCTGTTCGCGCTCGGCTGCGGGCGCCTGTTCGAGGGCACGGCGGAGCAGATGTGGGGCAGCCTCGGCAAGCTCGCCGCCCTGCCGGACGAGACCACGGTCTATTGCGCCCACGAATACACCGCCGCCAACGCCCGCTTCGCCCTGTCGGTGGATCACGACCCTGCGCTGAAGGCCCGCGCCGACAGGATCTTCGCCGCCCGCGAGCGGGGCGAGTGGACCGTGCCCACCACCATCGGGCTGGAGAAGGCCACCAACCCCTTCCTGCGCGCCCCGATCCTGCGCCCCGACCTCGCCCCCGCCGAAGCCTTCGGCGCCGTGCGGGCGGCCAAGGATGGCTTTAAGGGATAACGAAGCGGTGGTTCGGGCTAACGCCTAAACAGCACCTGGGAGATGCGCTGGGAGGACGGTCGCCCCGCAAATCCGAGGTCGGGGGTGACGGTGATGCGCATCTCCTCGCCCACCATCCGCGCTCCGGGGGGGCGGCCGTTCAGGAAGGCCACCTTGGCGCAGTGCTGCAGGGCGTCGCGCCCCGGCCGGCCCTTGCGGTCCACGCGCACGAAGGCCTGCGCGGCCAGCGCGGCCGCGTCGGCGAAGACAGCCTCCGAGCCGGGCGAGGTCTCCAGCGCCTCGAACGGCACCTTGTGGCCTGCCGCCTGGCTGGCGTGAACCGAGGCGCGCGCAAGCACCTGCAACAGCGCCATCGGGCCGCTGATCAGCAAGTTGTGCAGATCCACCGCCCCGCCGTCGAAGGCGGCGGCGATGCCGCTTGGCCGGGTCTGGGTGAAGACGGTCAGCCCGCCCATGCGCGTGGTGCGCAGCATCGCCTCGCCCACATCGTTCTTGTAGATGGTGTCGCCGCGCGGACCGGTGGTGGGGTTCAGCGTCCACACCTCCCCGGAGTCGTCGTACTTCAGGAAGGCGGGGCCGCCGCTGGAGATCTCGAACACGAAAGTGTCGCCGCTGTCGGCGCGGAACCGGGCCAGGCGCGGCATGGAGCCGCCGCCGCGCGTATCGGGCTGGGGCTTGCCGAACAAGAGGTCGCCCAGACTGGCGGGCGCGGCCGCCCCGCCGGTCTGACCCGCGTTCTGGCGCTGCGCCAGGGCGGGGCTCGCCGCGCCCGCCGCCACGCAAAGGCCGAAGGCCGCGAGCGCCCACAGGGAAAGCCGGACACTTCTTCGGGCGGAGGCGCCAGATCGCATGTCCGAACGGATGCCGCCGGATCGGGGCGGATTTGGGACTAAATGGCGGACTCATCCGGGCGGCGGCGCGGGTGTGGCCGCCCGGTAACGCCAGGCGCCGGACCCTGGTCGGTCCAATGTGAACCGTGAATCAGGGCCTACACTTTGGGTCTAGCCCAGGATGTATTGGCCGCCGTTCACGGTGACGGTGGAGCCGGTGATGAAGGAGGCGTCCTCCCGCGCCAGGAAAGCGACGCAGGCGGCGATCTCGTGCGCCTGGCCGAGGCGGCCCACCGGGATGGTGGCGACGATCCTTTCCAGCACGTTCGGGGGCACCGCCGCCATCATGTCGGTGTCGATATAGCCGGGCGCCACGCAGTTCACGGTGATGCCCTTGTTGGCCACCTCCTGCGCCAAAGCCTTGGTGAAGCCGATGGCGCCGGCCTTGGCGGCGGAATAGTTGGTCTGCCCCATCTGGCCCTTCTGGCCGTTGATGGAGGAGATGTTGATGATCCGGCCATAGCCGCGCTCGCGCATCCCCTCGATCACATTGCGGCTGGTGTTGAAGATCGAGGCCAGGTTGACGAAGATCACCTCGCTCCACTGGTCCTTGCTCATCTTGTGCAGCATGGCGTCGCGGGTGATGCCGGCATTGTTGACCAGCACGTCGATGGGGCCGAGTTCGGCCTCCACCTCCTTGATGGCCCGGGCGGTGTCGTCGAAGTCGCCCACATTGCCCTTGACGATCATGACGCCGTGGGCCTCCGCCGTCTTCTTCGCCGCCCCCTCGTTGCCGGCATAGCCCGCGGCGACCTTGAAGCCGTCCGCCTTCAGCCGCTCGACGATGGCCAGGCCGATGCCCCGCACCCCGCCCGTCACCAGTGCTACCCGCGCCATATGTTTCTCCCTCTATGGTCCGGACATTGGCCGGTTATCGATTCTGGTCAGTCCGGCTTGCCGAACATGGCGCGCCAGTCGTCGGCATAACCGGTGTCGCGAATGGTCATGCCGTGGAAAGGGTTGGGGCTGCGCGAGGCTTGCGGAAACCGGTCCGGCAGGTCGCGGTTGAAGACGCGGATATGGTCCGGGGGAATGCCCAGGACCGCATAGGCGCGCTGGATGGCCGGGGCGGTGTTCTCCCGCGCGTGGTATTCGGCGTACCATCGCTCCATGGGCGTGGCTGTGGGCGTGCCAAGCCACGGCGCGGGCGACCGCTGCGGGCCCGTCCAGTCCCACGGGCTGGAGAACAGCACCACCCGCGCCACTTCGTGTTTCTTGGCGATATAGGCCGCCATGCCCGCCCCCTGCGACAGACCCGAGACCACGAACCGCGACCAGTCGGGATGGCCGTCCTTCACAAACGCGCTCCAGCCGTCGCCAGGACGGCGTCGGTTCAGGGCGTTCAGCAGGGTGGTCAGTCGTGCATCGATGGATTCGGCGACGGGATTGCTCACCGCCTTCGACGGGCCGTCGCCCCAGGTGCGCATCTCTCGAAAATCGCTGGAGCAGGCGGGATCGGGGTCGCGCGGACACACCTGCGACACGGCGGGCTCGTCGTCATAGGTGAGGGCGATGACGCGGTAGCCCTGGCCTGCGACCACCTTCTGGAAGTCCAGACTGTAGCTCGGCTTGCCGCCGGTGCCGGTCAGGAACAGCACCACCGGCGTCGTCGGCTTGGCGCCGTCGGGGAGGACCACGACGCTCGGATCGTCGAACTGCCTCACCGCCGGATCGAGGGCCGAAGGCTGCACCGACAGGACGGTGAGTGGAACCGCCGCCGCGCCATGGGCGAGGCCCAGGCCGACGGCCGCCGCCAAACCGCCCAGAATGGCGCGAAGCGGCCTCACATGGCCTCCACGCACATCGCCACGCCCATGCCGCCGCCGACGCAGAGGGTGGCGAGTCCCTTCCTGGCGCCGGAACGCTGCATCTCGTGCAGCAGGGTGGTGAGGATGCGCGCGCCCGAGGCGCCGATGGGGTGGCCGATGGCGATGGCGCCGCCGTTCACGTTCACCTTGGCCGGGTCGAGGCCGAGTTCCTTCACCACGCAAAGCGACTGTGCGGCGAAGGCCTCGTTGGATTCGATCAGATCGAGGTCGGCAACCGTCCAGCCGGCCTTCTCCAGCGCCTTGCGCGAGGCGGGGATGGGACCTGTGCCCATGATCTCCGGGTCCACGCCCGCATGGGCCCAGGAGACGATCCGGCCAAGGGGTTTGATCCCCCGCTTCGCCGCCTCGTCCGCGCTCATCAGCACCAGCGCCGCGGCGCCGTCGTTGAGGCCGGAGGCGTTGGCGGCTGTCACCGACCCGTCCTTGGTGAAGGCGGGCTTCAGTCCCGAGACGCTGTCCAGGGTGGCCCCGTGACGGATGTATTCGTCGCTCGAAACCACCGTGTCGCCCTTGCGGCCCTTGAGCGTCACTGGCGCGATCTCGTTCCTGAACCGGCCGCCTTTCTGCGCCGCCTCGGCCTTGTTCTGGCTGGCGACGGCGAAGGCGTCCTGGTCGCCGCGAGTGATCTGCCAGCGGGCGGCGATGTTCTCCGCCGTCTGGCCCATGTGATAGCCGTGGAAGGCGTCCCACAGGCCGTCCTTGACCATGGTGTCGACCAGGGCGAGGTCGCCCATCTTCTGCCCGGCGCGCAGGTTCTGGGCGTGCGGCGCCTGGCTCATGCTCTCCTGGCCGCCGGCCACGACGATGTCCGCCGAACCCTCCCTGATCTGCTGGAAGCCCAGCGCCACCGCGCGCAGGCCCGAGCCGCACAGCTGGTTCAGCGACCAGGCCGGCGCCTCCACGGGGATGCCGGCCTTGATCGAGGCCTGGCGGGCGGGACCCTGTCCCGCCCCGGCCTGCAGCACCTGGCCCATCACCACCTCGTCCACATCGGCCGGATCGACGCCGGCCCGGTCCAGCGCGGCGCGGATGGCGACGGCGCCGAGTTCATGCGCGGGCAGGCTCGACAGCGCGCCGTTGAACGCGCCGACCGGCGTGCGCGCCGCCGAGGCGATGACAATATCGACCATGGTGAGGCCTCCTTGTGCGATGGCGAGACGATCTGCCCGCGACACAAGCACAGACCGGTCGCCGCCGCCACGCTGGTGTGTGGGAAAAATTGGCCGGGGACTTGCGGAACGCCGATTTTGCGATGCAAAATGCTGCGCAGCAAAACGTGCAGCATAACTGCAGCAAAGCGGGTGGAGGCGTAGAGTGAGCGATGAGGGTGCAGCCCGCACGGGGCGCAAGGCCGGCAGGGGCGAAGGCGAAAAGATCGTCATCAAAAAGTACGCCAACCGGCGGCTCTACAACACCGGCTCGTCCTCCTACGTCACGCTGGAGAACCTGGCGGAGATGGTGAAGGAGGGGACCGACTTCGTGGTCTATGACGCCAAGACCAACGAGGACATCACCCGCCAGGTCCTGACCCAGATCATCTTCGAGGAGGAGAACGCCTCGGGCGCCCAGAACCTGTTGCCGATCCAGTTCCTGCGCCAGCTCATCGGCTTCTACGGCAACCAGATGCAGTCCTTCGTGCCGAGCTATCTGGAGATGTCGCTCGACGCCTTCACCAAGCAGCAGGAGCGGATGCGCGAGCAGATGGCCGGCGCCTTCGGGCAAACGCCGGGCTTTGGCCTGTTCGAGGAGCAGGTGCGCCAGAACATGGCTCTGTTCGATCGGGCGATGAAGATGTTCACACCGCCCTTCGTCCCAAGCGCCCAGGCCGCGTCCGCGCCGCCGCCGCCCCCCGCCGGCGGCGAGCCTCCGGTCGGCGGCGACCAGATCGCCGACCTGAAAAGCCAGCTCGAAGCCATGCAGAGGCAGATTGAAAAACTCGCCGGCGGCAAGGGATAGGACGCGGGCGGGTCACTGTGGCGCCCTGACACTCGACGGCGGACGCGACGCAGCGGATACCGGTCTTACAAATCTCGCCGGATGCGCCCTTGATCGCCGCCGTTCCTCCGCCCGCCGACGTGGTGGTCACCGCGCCCCGCCTGCCCGACGCCTCGGGAGAGGCGGCCTATTCGATTATCCGCGTCGATGCGACCCAGCTGAAGGACGCCACCGAACTGGATGCGGCGCTGAAGTCGGTGGCCGGGTTCTCGCTCTACCGCCGCACCGCGACCCTTGGGGCCAATCCGACCACGCAGGGGGTGAGCCTTCGCGCCATCGCCGGCTCGGGCGCGAGCCGTGCGCTCGTGACGCTGGACGGCGTACCGCAGAACGACCCGTTCGGCGGCTGGGTGATCTGGACCGCCCTGCCGCCGCAGACCCTCGGCGGGGTGAAGATCGTCCGCGGCGCCGGCGCCGGGCCCTATGGCGCCGGGGCGCTCACCGGCGTGGTCAGCCTGATCGGACGGGGCGACCTGGACGGGGCGGAGGGCGAGGTCTCCGCCGGCTCGCTCGGCTATCGGCAGGGGCTGGCCGTGGTCGGCGGCGAGGCGGCGGGGGTCAGGGTGCTGGCGAACCTCGGCGCCCAGCATTCCGACGGCTGGATCCCCGTGCGGCAGGGGCGCGGCGCGGCGGACCGTCCCCTCAGCCTGGACGACTACAACGGCGCGATCCGGACGGAAGAAACTGTGGGCAAAGTGGCTGTCGCCGAGCGCGTCGCCGCCTATGACGAAAACCGGGGCGCGGGTTATGTGAACTCCAGTTCCCGCGCCAAGGGCGTACAGGCTTCCGTCACCGCGGCGGCGCAGCCCACGCCGTCGGAGGTCGGCTGGCGGCTGCAAGGCTGGGTCTCGGCCTCCGACCTCTACAACGCCACCGGCGCCAATTCCAACCAGCGCAACACCTCAACACCCGCTAACATTCAGTACGCCACCCCCGCCATCGGGTGGGGGGTGAACGCGGCGGTGCGCAAGTTGGTGAATGGCGACACCAGCCTGGAGGTCGGGACCGATGTGCGCGGCGCGGTCGGCGAGAGCCGCGAGCGCGCCACCTACGTCGGCGGCGCCTTCACCAAGAGCCGCAAGGCCGGCGGCCAGACGCTGGTCGCCGGCCTCTATGTGGAGGGCTCCACCGTGCAGGGCGGCTGGCTCCTCACCGGCGGCCTGCGCGCCGACGAATGGGCCGAGTTCGCAGGCGAACGAGTGGAGGCCGCCCTGCTCACCGGTGTGGTTTCGCTGGACAACCAACCGGCGGACAAGAGCGGGGTTCTGCCCACGGCGCGGATCGGGGCTCGGCACGATCTCGGCGCCGGGTTCGCCTGGCGCAGCGCCGCCTATGCAGGCTTTCGGCCCGCCACGCTGAATGAGCTGCACCGTCCCTTCCGCGTCGGCAACAACATCACCGAAAGCAACCCGGACCTGAACCCGGAGAAACTCTATGGGGCCGAAACGGGGATCGACTACCGCGGGCAGGGGCTGAAGACGTCGGCGACGCTGTTCTACAATGCGCTGAAGGACGCCATCACCAACGTCACCATCGGCAGCGGGCCGGGGGTCTATCCCATCGCCGGGTTCGTGCCGGCGGGCGGGGTGCTGCGCCAGCGCCAGAACGCCGGGGCCATCGACGCCACGGGGCTGGAGGCGGAGGCGGACCAGAAGCTGTGGTCGGGGATCAGCCTCACCGGCTCCCTGGCCTGGACTTCCTCCCGGGTAGAGGGCGGGACCGAGGCGCCGCAGTTGAACGGCAAGCGCCCGGCGCTGACGCCGCGCCTCACCGCCACGACGGGGGTGCGCTGGACCGTGGCTCCCTCGCTCGATCTGCAGCTCGACGCCCGGTATGAGAGCGTCCGCTACGACGACGACCTCAACACCCTGCGCCTGCGCGCCGCCGTCACCGCGGACCTGCGCGCCGACTGGCGGATCCGTCCAGGGCTGGGCGCCTATCTGGCCATCGACAACCTGTTCGACACCCAGGTGCAGACCGCCGAGACCGCCGACCTGATCTACAGCTACGACGCGCCCCGGATTGCCCGCGTGGGCTTGCGCGTCGCCTTGTAGGACTTGCCGGGTGCGCGGCGCCCGACATTGCGTTATGGCCCCCAGGGCGCGGCTTCCGCGTCGGGGAGCGGCGCTTGACTCACCATCAGCTTCAGCAGTTGGAAGCCTTCGCCGTGCTGGGCGGCGCCGTGGTCATGTTCGCCTGGGGTCGCTTTCGCTATGACGTGATTGCGGTCTGCGCGCTCGTGGTGGGGGTGGTGATCGGCATCGTGCCGGCCAAGAACGCCTTCAGCGGCTTCACCTCCGACGTGGTGATCATCATCGCCTGCTCGCTGGTGATCTCCGCCGCGGTGGCGCGCTCGGGGCTGGCGGAGCGCATCCTCAAGCCCATCCTGCCGAGGCTGAAGACCGCGGCGAGCCAGGTGCCGGTGCTGGCGGGGGCGACGGCGCTGCTGTCGATGCCGACCAAGAATGTCGGCGCGCTGGCGATCCTGATGCCGGTGGCGCTCAGGGTGGCGCGCCAGACCCGCACCTCGCCGTCCAGCCTGCTGATGCCCATGTCGTTCGTCTCGCTGCTCGGCGGGCTGGTCACCCTGGTCGGCACCTCCACCAACATCATCGTCAGCCAGGTGCGCGAGGAGACCCTCGGCAAGCCGTTCCAGATGTTCGACTTCGCCCCGGTGGGCCTGGTGCTGACCGCCATCGGCCTGGTGTTCGTGAGTTTCGCCTGGCGGGTGCTGCCGCGCGCGCGCCAGGGCCAGGCCGGCATGGGCGAGGCGGTGCGGACCGCGCCCTTCTCCACCGAAGTGACGGTGAAGGACAGGTTGCCGGAGGGCGCCACCATCGCCGACCTGAAGCTGCCGGCCCAGCAGGTCAAGCTGGTGGCGCTGCTGCGCGGGAATGATACCCGCCGCACCCTGCTGCCGGATACCCGGTTGCAGTCCGGCGACGTGCTGGTGATGGAGGGCGAGCCCGAGGCGCTCGACGCGGTGCTGAGCGCGGCGCCGCTGATCGCCGCCAGCGACCGGCGCACTGTCGCCAAGGACGAGCCGAGCGAGGAGGTGCGCGCGGTGGAGGCGGTGGTGCAGCCGGGCTCGGTGCTGGTCGGCGCCTCGGCCAAGCGCATCGACCTGCAGGAGCGGTTCGGGGTGAACCTGCTGGCGGTGAGCCGTGGCGGCTCGCGCATCACCGAGCGGCTGCGCGACATCACCCTGCGCGCCGGCGACGTGCTGGTGCTGCAGGCAGGGGAAAGGACCCTGCCCACAGCCATGGTGTCGCTGGGCGTCCTGCCCCTGGCGGAGCGCGAGGTGCTGCTGGGCGGGGTGCGGCGGCGCTATCTGCCCATCGTCGTCCTGGCCATCGCCATGGTGCTGGTGGCGGTGAAGCTGATGCCGGTGGCCATCGCCTTCTTCGCCGCGGCCGTGCTGATGGTGGTGTCGGGCGCCCTTTCCATGCGCGAGGCCTACGCCTCGCTGGAGGGGGAGGTGCTGATCCTGATCGGGGCGCTGACGCCGCTGTCGGACGCGGTGCATTCCACCGGCGGCACCGACCTGATCGCTCACGGCCTCGCCAGCGTGCTGCACGGCGTGCCGCCGCTGGTGGCGCTGGGCGCTCTGGTGGTGACCGCCATGGCCTGCTCGCCCTTCCTGCACAACGCGCCGACGGTGCTGGTGCTGGGACCGGTGGCGGTGGCGCTGGCGCGGGGGCTCGGCCTGCACGCCGACGCCTTCCTGATGGCGGTGGCCACCGGCGCGGGGTGCGATTTCGTCACGCCCATCGGCCACCAGTGCAATACGCTCGTGCGGGGGCCCGGCGGCTACAAGTTCGGCGACTACGCCCGGCTCGGCCTGCCCCTGTCCTTCGTGGTGATCCTGATCGGCACCCCCTTGATCGCCTTCGTTTGGAAGCTCTAGCCAACCCGTCTAGGCTGCACCCTCCTGGTTCGAGAGTGATGGCATGGTCGATGCGGTGGTGGGCGTAGAGCGCCGGGGCGGGTTCCTCGGCCACCCCTGGGGGCTCGGCTTCCTCTGTTTCGCCGAGGGGTGGGAGCGCTTCGCCTATTACGGGATGCAGTCGCTGCTGGTGCTCTACATGACCCAGCAGCTGTTCCTGCCCGGCCATGTGGAGCACGTGGCGGCCTTCGCCGAGTTCCGCGGCCTGATCGACCCCGGGCATTCGATGACGCCCCTGGCGCTGGCTTCGGCGGTGTTCGGCCTCTATGCCAGCGGGGTCTATCTGACGCCGATCTTCGGCGGCTTCCTGGCCGACTGGGTGCTGGGCCGCACCTGGACGGTGACCATCGGCGCCCTGCTGATGGCGTTCGGCCACTTCCTGATGGCTTTCGAGCAATCCTTCCTGCTGGCGCTCGGCTGCATCCTGGTGGGTGTCGGCTGCTTCAAGGGCAATATCGCCAGCCAGGTGGGCGAGCTCTATGAGGTCAACGACCTGCGGCGGGCGGACGCCTTCCAGATCTTCCTGCTGTCGATCAACGTGGCGGTCATCGCCGGCCCGTTCATATGCGGCGGGCTGGGTCAAAAGGTGGCCTGGCACTGGGGCTTCGGCGCCGCCGGGGTAGCCATGCTGCTGGGGTTGGCCGTCTACCTCGCCGGTCGACGCTTCCTGCCGCCGGATGCGCGCAAGCTGCGGCGGGCGGCGGGTCCCAAGGCCGCGGCGCTGACCTGGCGCGAGTGGGTGACCGTCGCCGTGCTGGCGGCCATGCTGCCGCTGCTGGCGCTCTCGGCGCTCGGCAACCAGCAGATCTTCAACTCCTACCTGGTGTGGGGCGACGCCCACTACGACCTGCGCTTCGGCGGGCAGAGCCTGCCGGTGAGCTGGCTGGTCTCCTTCGACGCGGTCATCTCCACCGCCATGATCCTGGCCTCGCTGGCCTTCTGGCGGCTGTGGGCGCGCTGGCGCAAGGAGCCCGACGAGATCTGGAAGCTGACCATCGGCGCCCTGATCTCGGCCGGCGCGCCGCTGCTGCTGGCCCTCGGCAGCGCCAATGAGGCGATGACCGGGCACAAGGTGTCGCTGGCCTGGGGGCTCGGCTTCCACATCGTCAACGACATCGGCTTCGCCAACGTGTTCCCGGTAGGGCTGGCCCTGTTCTCCCGCGCCTCGCCCCGCGCCGTGGCGGGGGTGATGATCGGGGTCTATTACCTGCATCTCAGCCTGGCCAACTACGCGGTAGGCTATCTGGGCGGCCTGCTCGACAAGATGCCGGCCGCGCCGTTCTGGTTCATGCACGCCGGGCTGGTGGCGGCGGGGGCGGTGCTGATGGGCCTGTTCGCCCTCCTGTTCGGCCGCCACCTGAAGCCCCGGATCGAGGCGGAGGTCGGCTAGATCGGTTGCTCGATCGACCTTGCCAGGGGCGTGAACAGCTTGGGCCCGGCCTCGGTCATGTGCCAGCAGTCCTCCAGCCGGATGCCGAATTCGCCGGGGATGTAGAGGCCGGGCTCGTCGGAGAAGCACATGCCGGGCTGCAGCGGCGTGGGGTCGCCGTGCACCAGATAGGGGTCCTCGTGGCCGTCCATGCCGATGCCGTGGCCCGTGCGGTGCGACAGGCCGGGCAGGTGATAGCCCGGACCCCAGCCCTCCTTCTCGTAATAGGCCCGCACGGCGTCGTCGATCGACCCCACCGGCACGCCCGGCCGGGCGGTCTGCAAGGCGATCTCCTGCCCGCGCTTGACCGTGTTCCATACCTTGCGCTGCCGCGCCGTGGGCTCCCCCACCACCCAGCTGCGCGAGATGTCCGACTGGTAGCCGTGCACCGCGCAGCCCACGTCCATCAGCACCACCGAACCTTCGTGGATGACCTGCGGCTGCTTGGAGCCGTGGGGATAGGCGCTGGCCTCGTTGATCAGCACCAGCGCGAACTCGGGCGCCCCGCCGAGCTTGACCGTGGTCGCGTTCATCAGGGCGGCGATCTCGCCGGGCGCCATGCCGGGCCTGACCGTGGCGTAGCAGACTTTGAGCGCCGTCAGGGTGATGTCGTTGGCCACCTGCATCAGGGCGAGCTCGGCCGGAGACTTGATCAGGCGACAGGCGCGGATCAGCCGGTCGCCGTTCACCACCTCGATCCCCGGCGCGGCGTTCCTCACCCCATCGACGATGAAGAAGCGGGTGGTGGCCTCGAACGCCACCTTCCGGTTGGCCACGCCGCGATCCGTCAGCGCGCCGGCGATGCGGGCGAAGGGGCTCTCGTGTTCGTCCCAGGCGCGCACGTCGGCGGCCACGCGCAGGCTCTCGCGCACCGAGGGCTCCTCGAACGCCGGGACCACAAGAACCACCTCGCCGCGCGCCGGGATCACCGCGGCGGTGGTGCGCTCGGACCTGCGCCACCGCACGCCGGTGAAATATTCCAGCGAGGTTCCGGACTCGATCACCATGGCGCCCACGCCCTGTTCGCCCATCAGCCGCTGCAGCTTGGCGATGCGGGCCTGCAGTTCCTCCACCCCGATGGGTCTGGCGCCGGTGGCCATGTCGGCCAGGGCGGAACGCTCAGCACGCGCGGGCAGGGCGCCGAACAGGGGCAGGGCGCCGGCGGCGGCGAGGAAGCGGCGGCGGGACGGCGTCATCGGAATCTCCCCATGGAGCTGCACCATGCCATCCGGAGTGCAGACCGTGCAATTCGGGTACGAGTGATACTGTTTCTCCGGGTGTCCAATCCGCGTTGGACTCGTTGGACTGTCCAACGTGGTGGATTTTTTATCTTCAGATTCAATTGCTTTGAGCATCATCGGTGTCCAGCACACCGGTAGATATGTCCAACGCCGCCCTCCATGCTCCGAGGTCTTGTTCTGGCGCGCATCTTCGTGTCGACCTCCAGGTCTGTCATCCCGGCCGTAGCGTAGCGGCGAGCCGGGACCTCGATGAGCAGCGCGAACCTGCACCGGGGTCCCGGATAGCGGCTACGCGCCTTTCGGGATGACAGGCTGTTGAAAATCATGAGCCCGCCATGCTCAGGGCCACTATGCGCCCAAGCCCAGCGCCGTGGATAAATCACCCCCAGATAATGTGCGGCACGAAGCGCGAAAGGTTGCCGGTGACCAGGCCGTCCTCGCGCACGCCCAGGCCGGCGGGTTCGCCGTCCACCACCCAGCTACCGATCACCGGGCGCGCGCCTTCGAAATCCGGGAGGTCGTAGAGGCCCTGATAGACCACCGGCGCGGCGGCATAGGCCCCGTCGGTGGCGGCCAGCACCGTCCCGTCCTTGACCACGCGCACATTGGCCCCCTCCCGCGCCAGGATCGGCTTTTGCACATAGCTATCCGAGGCCGGCCGGTCGCGCGTGGCCCAGAGCAGCAGTTCGTGGCGGGGATAGAGGTCCCACAGGATCGGCAGGATCGCCTTGTTGGACCAGATCATCTTCCAGATCGGCTCGATCCACAGGGTGCGGTCCTTGGCCGGCGGGATGTTGCGGCCAAAGGCGTCCTTCACCAGCCATTCCCAGGGGTAGAGGTGGTAGAGCGTGCGGATCTGGCGTCCCTGAAGGTCCAGGAACCGTTGGCCGTCCCAGCCGATGTCGGAGACCAGCAGCCGCTCGCTGGCCAATCCCGCCGTGCGGGCGGTATCCATCAGATAGGCGGTAGTGACCGCGTCCTCGCCGGTGGCCTCCGCCATATGGGTGAAATGGACGAGCGGCGCGCCCTGCGGCAGGTCGTTGTGCAGGTAGGGGCCGATGTCGCGCCACTTGGCCACCAGCTTGTCGTGCAGGCTGTTGAACTGGTCCTGGGCGGGAAACACCTCCTCCTTCCACGCCCACTGGATCACCGCCGCCTCCACCAGCGAGGTGGGCGTGTCGCAGTTGAACTCGAACAGCTTGGGCTGGCCCCCGCGGCCTTCCGGGCCGTCGAAGCCGAGGTCGAAGCGGCCGTAGTTCAGCGCCGGCGGCTCGTCCCACCACGCCTCGGCGATCGGCTCCCAGCACCAGTCGGGGATGGCGAAGCGGTCGAACAGCCTTTGATCCACCACATAGGCGCCCGCCTCGATGAACATGGCGTAGAGGGTGCGGGTGGCGGCCTCGATCCGGTCGATCTCGCCCGGCGTAAAGGCGTAATAGGCGGCCTCGTTCCAGTAGGGCGCCCCCGAGGCGGTATGCCAGACCAGACCCAGCGCCTCGACCTTGGCCTCCCAGTCGGCACGAGGCGGGACGGCGATGCGCTGCATTTATTCCCCACCGCCGCCGGCGTGCCCGCCGCCGCTCTCCCCGCCGAAGCCGCCCCGCGCCACGGCGGCGGTCGAGCCGACGGCGCCGCGCATCATCACCGGCACGAAGAAGAAGCCGGGATGGACGCCGCCCCCTCCGCCACCCTGGCCGCCGCAATAGCGGTCCGGCGCCACCTTGCCCTGGGCGTCCACGCACTGGCGCTGGTCGCATCCCGCCAGCGCCGCCGCCGATACCGCCAGCACCGTCGCCAGCGTCCCCTTGTCGAATTTCATGTCACCCCCCGTTTGACGCCAGGGTTTAGCTCGATGAGGCGGCCGCGCCAACCGCGCGACCGGCGCATCGTCCACAAGCGGTCTAGAAGGTGAAGGTCAGCTTGCCGTAGTAGAAGCCGCCGTTGATGCCGAACGGCGAGAAGCCCGGATACTGGGTCACCGCCGCGTTGTCGTTGGCGATCCGGTAGGAGGCGACCTGGGCGGCGTTCACCCGGTTGGGATAGGTGTCGAAGACGTTGTTGGCGCCGAGCGTCAGCTTGATATCGGGCCGGACCTGGTAGTTGACCTCGATGTCGGTCAGCGCCTTGTCGCTGATCGTGGTCTTGTAGGTCACCCCGTCGTCGCCGACGCCGAGGCCGGAAGCGCTGCCGTAGAAGGACTCGCGCAGGTTCACGGTGAACCTGTCGTAGCTCCACAGGGCGCCCAGCACGATGCGGTAGCGCGGCGCGGAGTCGGTCAGGGTGGACAGCGCCGTCGCGTTATACAGGGTCTGCGGCGCCAGAAGCGGCGGCGAGGCGTTGATCTTGGTGACCTTGGTCTTGTTGTAGTTGCCGCTCAGCGACCAGTCGATCTTGCCGTATTGCGGCAAGGGAGTGGAGTAGCTGATGACGACTTCCGCGCCGTCGGTGCGGGTCGACAGGCCGTTGGCGAAGATGTCGATGCCGGTCTGGATGTCGCCGGCGATGGTGGCCGCGCCGACGAAGTTCAGCAGGGCCTGCTGCACCGCCGGCGAGTTCACCCCGGTGGGGTTGCCCATGCCGTAGATGTTGCCCGAACCGACGATGCGGTTCTTCAGCACGATCTCGTACACGTCCAGAGTAGCGGTCAGCCTGGGCAGGGGGTGCAGCACCAGGCCGCCGCTGTAGTTGTCCGACTGCTCCGGTTTCAGGCCGCTGATCCCCAGCGCCTTGGCGTTGGCCGAATTCGGTCCGAACTGGCCGAAGGCCGAGGTCGGGCCGACATTGACGTTGGTATAGTATTCCTCCGCCAGGGTGGGCGCGCGGAAACCGCTGGACACCGTGCCCCGCACCGCGATCATCAGGTTGAAGTCATAGCGGCCGGTCAGCTTGCCGACGGTGGTGTCGCCGAAGTCGGAGAAGTGCTCGAAGCGCACCGCCGCGTCCAGCTTCAGATGCTCGACGGGCGACAGGGCCAGATCGCCGTAGACGCCGGTGTTGTCGCGCGAGGCGGACACGGCGTTCAGCGGCGCGAGGCCGGGGAACGACTGGGCGCCGCCGACGAGGTAGGAGTTCGGCTCGCCCGCCTTCAGCTCATAGGTGTCGTGGCGCTGCTCGATCCCGACCGCCACGGTCAGTGGGCTGGCCATGTGCACGTCGAAGTCGCGGGTCACGTCGAGGTCGGTGGTCCACTGCGTGGCGGTGAAGGTGCCGTCGTAGAAATAGGTCTGTCTGGAGCCCAGCGCCGCCTGGGCGTCGTTGGCGGTGCCCTCGGTATAGAACTTGTCGGCGTCGTCGCCGTAGGTGGTCGAGAGGTCGACATTCCAGCCGAACAGCTTGCCCTTCACGCCGCCGGTGATGGCGTAGTCGTCTTCCTGGATCTCCTCCTTGGGATCGAAGCCGATGGGAAAGATACTCGGGGCGCGGTTCGGCACGCGGTAGTTCTCGAACGCCTGGCCGTTCTTGTGGCCATAGGTGCCGAAGCCATAGACCTCCCACCCATTGGAGAAGTCGTAGCCCGCGTCGAACGACACCACGTTGAGGTGGTACATGGCGTCGCCGGAAATCTTGTTCTGGGTCGGCGCGCCCGGATAGAGATCGGCGCCGATGTTCTTGCCGCCGGGACCCACATTGACGATGCCGTCGTGGTTATAGACGCGGGGGTCGGGGTTGCCGCGGTTGCTGTGGCCGTGGAACTTGGACTCGACCGTCAGGTTCAGCCAGGAATTGGCGCCGAGGGGCGCCAGGCCCAGATTGGCGCTGAGATCGGCGGTGTCGCCGCCGTCGTCCATATAGCTGCCGGCGGTGGTGATGATGTTGCCGCCGTGATTGGTCTTCTTCAGGATGATGTTGACCACCCCGGCGATGGCGTCGGTGCCGTACTGGGCGGCGGCCCCGTCGGTCAGCACTTCCACATGGTCGATGGAGTCGACCGGGATGAAGTTCAGGTCGGCCGCCGCGCCGCCCTGATAGGGGCCGCCGAGCACGGCGAGGTTGGCGGTGCCGTGGCGGCGCTTGCCGTTGACCAGCACCAGCGTGTCGTTGGGGCTGAGGCCGCGCAGGGCCGCCGAAAGGGTCAGGTTGGCCGCATCGCCGCCGATGGCCTGGGCGTTGAACGAGGGTACGTTCTGGGCCAGGGCGGAGATTAGATCGGTCTGGCCGACGCGCTTCAGCGCGCTGGCGTCCAGCACCTGGATCGGCGCCGGGCTGTCCACCGCTTTCAGCCCCGTCTGGCGGGTGCCGGTGACGATGATCTCGCTGTCCTGGGCGGATGCGGCGCCCGCCGTCGCCACGCCGGCCATCAGGGCCAGCGCGTAGGCGGTTGAATTCAAAAGCACTCTCGTCATGTGGTCGATCCCCGTTTTTGATTTGAGATCTTCCCGGTCTTCCCCCGAACTGCAGCCTTGATCGGCGATTTTACCCCTCGCCGTTGTTGCCGATGGTGTTGGAGCGGGCGCCGATGCCTTGTGGCGCCGACGTGTATCCTCCATCCGATCGCCGGGAAGCTTGGACCCTTGTCACAGTTTTGAAATCAGTCGCCCGCCCATGGCGGCCGATCGATCGGACGGGTGCACGGCAAATGCTCAATCCAGCGCGCGATTGTGCATAACTCCGGCGCGGCGGAGCTTATCGGGCGGGCGATCGTCGGTGTTCGCCCCTTCTGGGCACGTCATGTTGCTGCGCCGCAAGCAATCCGCCCCGATCCGGCCGACAAGTTCCGGCATGGCGTCTGTCGGGACGTCGGACGCCGCGGGGGATGAGTTGACACGAAGGGTGGGGTCGCCCGCGCGCCAGACGAACGGGGCCGCCGTGCGGACCGGGCGATGGACGGCGGGCGCCGCCGCGCTCGCCATGACGTTGGCGTTCGCCGCGCGGGCGGGGGCCGCCCCTCCGTCAGCCGCCCCGCCCAACCCGCCGCCGGACGACATCGTGGTCACCGCCAAACGGCTGCCGGGGGCGGTGATCGGCGACATCAAGCCGGAACTGCAACTGGTCCCGGAGGATATCCAGTCCTACGGCGTCTCCACCATCGCCGAACTGCTCGACGAACTGGCCCCCGAGACGCGCAGCGACCGGGGACGGGGCGGGGAGAGCCCGGTGGTGCTGCTGAACGGCCACCGCATCTCCAGCTTCAACGAAATCCGCGACATCCCCACCGAGGCGATCCTGCGCGTCGATATCCTGCCGGAAGAGGTGTCGCTGAAGTACGGCTATGACGCCAACCAGCGGGTGGTGAACATCGTGCTGAAGCCGCAATTCCACGCCATCACTGCGGAGGCCACCGGCTCGGCTCCCACCGAGGGCGGCCAGGAACGCGGCCAAGCCGAGGGCGACCTGTTTCACCTCCAGGGCGACAGCCGGCTGAATATCGACCTCCGCTACAGCGGCAATACCGCACTCACCGACCACGATCGCGGCGTGATCGAGACTACGTCCGGGCCGCCCTACGACCTGCTCGGCAATGTGGTCTCGCCCACTCCGGGCGCGCAGATCGACCCGGCGCTGAGCGCGGCCGCCGGCAAGCCGGTGACCATCACCGGCGTCCCGGCCCTGGCCGCCGGGCGCGCGCCGACGCTGGCGGACTTCGTGGCCGGCGCCAATACGCCGAACCTCACCGACATCTCGCGCGACCGCACGCTGGCGCCGGTCAGCCAGGCGGTGACCCTAAATGCGGTGCGGGCGGCGCCGGGCCCGTTCGGCGCCAACCTCACCCTCAACGGCACCCTGGGCGCCAGCGAGACCGATGCCAGGGAGGGCCTGGCGGGCGTCACCCTGACCGTGCCGAACGGCGATCCCTTCTCGCCCTTCAGCCAGCCGGTGAACCTGCTGCGCTACGACGACGCCTTCGGGCCGCTGCGTCAGACCACCACCGGCTGGACCGGCCACCTCGGCCTCACCGCCAACAAGGACACCAATGACTGGCGCTACTCGCTCACCAGCGCCTACGACCACGCCGACAGCCTGACGGTGACCGATGCCGGCCTAAACGCCGCAGCGCTGCAGGCCCTGTTGAACCGCCTGTCGCCCACCTTCAACCCGTTCGGGCCGCTGGCGGGGGCGGGGCTCACGCCCTTGGCCGACAACACCGCACGCGCGTTCTCCGACAAGGCCAACGCCCAGTTCCTCGCCTCCGGCAGTGTGCTCCGGGTTCCGGCCGGCGCGGTGTTCACCAGTCTGAAGGCGGGCGATGTGGTGTCCAACTTCGAGTCCCGCTCGTTCGGGCGCGGCCTGGCGCGGCACGGCGCCTTCTTCCGCAACAACACGAATGTGCAGGCCAATTTCGACCTGCCGCTGCTCAGCGAGAAGACGCGCGTGCTCCCGGCGCTCGGCGACGTGTCGCTGAACGGCAACCTGGCGGTGGATGAACTGTCGGACTTCGGGCCGCTCTACACCTATGGTTTCGGGGTCAACTGGACGCCGATCACGGGGCTGAACCTCATCGTCTCCCAGACGCACGATCAGGCGGCGCCGACCCAGCAACAGCTCGGCAATCCGCTGATCGCTACGCCCGGCCAGCGCCTGTTCGACTCCGCCACCGGCCAGACCGTGCTGGTCAACCAGATCACCGGCGGCAATGCGGCCCTGATCGCCGACAGCCGCACGGTGTCCAAGATCGGCCTGACCTGGAAGCCGTGGGCCTCGCAGAGCTTTACGGTGAGCGCCAACTACATCGCCTCCGATATCAGGAACCCCATCGCCACCTTCCCCGCGGCTACGGCGGAGATAGAGGCCGCCTTTCCGGACCGCTTCGTCCGCGACGCCTCGGGCCAGTTGACCCAGGTGGACCTGCGCCCGGTTAACTTCGCCGACCAGCGCCGGTCGGAGGTGCGCTGGGGCTTCAACCTGATGCTGCCCATCGGCAATGCGCCGCCGCCCTCGTCCCGCGAGCGACGGGCGCGCGGTCCCGCCGGCGCCCTGTTCGGCAATCCTCCGCCTCTGGCCCCGCCGCCCACGGCGATGGAGGAGGCGAACGGCGCGGCGGGCCCAGCCGGCCCCGGCGGTGGCGACGAGGGCGGCGGCCCCAACCTGCCCGGCGCGCGGCGTATGCCCGGTGGCGGCTTTGGCGGTGGGCGCGGCGGCGGCAGACGCGGCGGTGAAGGCGGCGGCCGGCGCGGCGGGTTCCAGCGGCCGAACCCCAATCAGGGCCGTTTCTCCATGGCCGTCTATCACACCCTGTTCTTCACCGACCAGATTCTGGTGCGCAAGGGCGGGCCGGTGTTCGACCTGCTGAACGGTTCGGCGGCGAGCGCCACCGGCGGCCAGCCCCGCAACGAGGTGGAAGCCCAGCTCGGCTATACCCAGGCCGGGTACGGCGCGCGGCTGAGCTTCGACTGGAAGCAGGGCACCACGGTGAAGGACCCCACTGCGCCCACCGGCGATCTGATGTTCTCCGACATCGCCACCACCAACCTGCGCCTCTGGGTCGGCTTCGACGCCCAGCCCAGGCTGCTGAAACAGTGGCCGTTCCTGAAGGGGTCGCGGCTGACCCTGTTCGCCACCAACCTGTTCGACCAGCGCGTCGGCGTGCACGACGCCACCGGCGCGACACCGCTGAGCTTCCAACCCGCCTATCTCGACCCCATCGGCCGCGTGGTCGGGATCAGCTTCCGCAAGGTGTTCGAGTAGCCTTAAGCTTTAGGCGACGAAGGAGAAAATGTTGCCGTCGGGGTCGCGGACGTGAAAGTCCGTACCGCCCCACTCCTGTTGGACCAGCGGTTGAGCGAATTCGACCCCCTTGTCGTCGAATTCCTTGAACAGCGCGTGCACGTCCGAAACCTCGATAGAGACCAGGATCAAAGACTCCTCATGGGCCGCAGCTTCGGCAAAGAAGAGTTCGTGCACAAATCGCAAATGCAGGCGCGCTTTGTCCCGCGACACCGAACCATAGAAGGGCGGCTCGCCGTACAGAAAGTCGATCTGAAATCCGAGCTTCTGGTGAAAAAAGTTGGCGCTGGCGGTGACGTTGCTCACCAACAGGATGGGAACGGCGACATTCAACATGGCGATTCATGCCTCGATGTGATGGCGACGCTAAGTCGCGGTCGGGCGCGGCGTCAAGCGCGGGACGGCGGGACGGCCCCGCTTGCAAGCGGCGGCGCGCTGGAACATACCAAGAACTATGGACCTCCTCCTCGCCAAGAAGCTGCGCGTTCTGGCGGACGCCGCCAAGTATGACGCCTCGTGCGCATCGTCGGGCTCGAAGGGACGCAAGGCCAAGGCGGCGGGGGCGGTGGGATCGACCACGGGGGCCGGCATCTGCCATTCCTACACGCCGGACGGCCGGTGCGTGTCGCTACTGAAGATCCTCCTGACCAACTACTGCCTGTTCGACTGCGCCTATTGCATCAACCGGCGCTCCTCTAACGTGGCGCGGGCGCGGTTCACCGTGGAGGAGGTGGTGACGCTCACCCTCGGCTTCTACAAGCGCAACTATATCGAGGGCCTGTTCCTCTCCTCCGGCATCATCAAGACGCCCGACCACACCATGGAGGAGATGGTGCGGGTGGCCAAATCGCTGCGCCGTGACCACGGTTTCGCCGGCTATATCCACCTGAAGACCATCCCCGAGGCCTCACCCTGGCTGATCGAGCAGGCGGGATTGTGGGCCGACCGGCTGTCGATCAATATAGAGCTGCCGACGGCGGCCGGCCTGAAGACGCTGGCCCCGGAAAAGGACGGCGGGACCATCGCCGCCGCCATGGGCCAGATGTCCGAGCGCATCGTCGAGGCCAAGGAAGAGCAGCGCAAGTTCGCCCCCGCCGGCCAGTCCACCCAGATGATCGTCGGCGCCGACGCCGCCACGGACGAGGCGGTGCTGACCACCTCCTCCACCCTCTATGGCCGCTATGGCCTGCGCCGGGTCTACTACTCCGCCTTCAGCCCGATCCCGGAGGCGTCGAGCGTGCTGCCGATCAAGGCCCCGCCACTGCGGCGCGAGAACCGGCTGTACCAGGCCGATTGGCTGCTGCGCTATTACGGCTTCTCGGTGGAGGAGATCGCGGCCGGCGGCGCGGACGGGATGCTGGACCTCGACATCGATCCCAAGCTGGCGTGGGCGCTCAAGCACCGGGCGCGCTTTCCGGTGGACGTGAACAGCGGCGAGCGCGAGCTCCTGCTGCGCGTGCCGGGCCTCGGCGCCCGGGCGGTGGACAGGATCATCCTCGCGCGGCGCCATACGCGGCTGGGGCTGGACGACATCCGCCGCCTGTCGCCGGGGCTGAAGCGCGCCCGCCCTTTCCTGATCACCCGCGACCACCGGCCCGTGCACCTGACCGACCGGCTGGACCTGCGCGAGCAGCTTGCGCCGCCGCCCGTCCAGTTGAGCCTGTTCGGATGAATGCGACGCTCACCCGCATCGTTCTGGAGCCCGGCGCCGACCTGGACGGGTTTCGTACCGCCGCCCGCCGGCTCATCGGCGACGATGTGCGGCCGCACGACGTGGTGTGGAGCGATACGGGATCGGAGGGCCTGTTCGGCGAGGCGCCGCGCGAGGGCGGCGCGCCGCTGATGCTGGCCCGCGGCACGGGCGAGTTGATCCGCGGGGTGGTCCGCCACTCCGATCCGGAGCGCTACGCCCTGCTCTACAGCCTGATCTGGCGGCTGACCCACGGCGAGCGGGCGTTGCTGGAGATCGCCTCCGATCCTCTGGTGCATCGGCTGCAGCGCATGGCCAAGTCGGTGCACCGCGACCTGCACAAGATGCACGCCTATGTGCGCTTCCGCCTGGTGGACACCGCGGAGGGGGAGCGCTTCATCGCCTGGTTCGAGCCCGACCACTGGATCGTGGAGGCCACGGCGCAGTTCTTCGTCGACCGCTTCCGCGGCATGGACTGGGCGATCCTGACGCCCCGGGGATCGCTGCACTGGGATACGCACAGGCTCACCCTCGGCCCGGCGGCCGAACGCGGCCAGGCGCCGGCGCAGGACGATTTCGAGGCTCACTGGCTCGACTATTACGAGAGCATCTTCAACCCCGCCCGCCTAAACCCGGAGGTGATGCGCGGCCACATGGCGGTGAAATACTGGAAGAACCTGCCCGAGGCCGCCGCCATCCCCCGCCTGATCCGTGAGGCCCCGAAGCGCGTTCAGGAGATGATCGAACGCGAGGCCGCCATGCCCAATCACCGCAACCCCGACAAGGCCGTGGCCGCCATGACCGATCAGGCGCCGAAGTCGCTTGCCGCGCTGAACCGCCAGATCCTGGACAGCGAACCGCCCGCCCCCTTTTCCCCCCGCGCCGTGCTGGGCGAGGGGCCGATCGGCGCGCGCATCGCCTTGGTGGGCGAGCAGCCGGGCGATCAGGAGGATATGGAGGGCAGACCCTTCGTCGGACCGGCGGGCCAACTGCTGGACCGCGCCCTGGCGGATGCGGGGATCGACCGGGCGGAGACCTACATCACCAACGCGTTGAAGAACTTCAAATTCAAACCGGTGGGCAAGCGGCGTCTGCACCAGACCCCCACCACGGGCGAGATCAAGCACTACCGCTGGTGGCTGGAGCGGGAGTTGGAGTTCGTGCACCCGCATCTCGTCGTGGCGCTGGGCTCCACCGCGACCCAAGCGGTGGCGGGCAGGGCCATCCCGGTGATGAAGCACCGCGGCCCCACCGACCAGTTCGGCGAATGGAAAGGCTTCATCACCGTCCACCCCTCCTCCCTGCTGCGCCAGCCGGACGAGGCGGCGAGGGCGGCGGCTTATGGAGCGTTCGTCGAAGACCTGAGGCGCGCCCGGGCGCTTTCAGCCTAGATCACCCGCCCTTGTAGCCGCCGATGATGGGCAGGATTTCGCCGGTAATGTAGGACGACATCTGGGCCGAAGCCAGGAACACGTAGGCCGGGGCGATCTCCTCCGGCTGAGCCGGACGCTTCATCTCGGTGGTTTCACCGAAGCTCTTACTGCCCTCTGCGTCCTTGTCGGCGGGGTTCAGCGGTGTCCACACCGGCCCTGGCGCCACCACGTTCACCCGGATGCCCTTGGGGATCAGGTGGGTGGAGAGCGAGCGGGCAAAGGCGTGGATGCCGCCCTTGGTCATGGAATAGTCCAGGAGGTCCTTGTTGCCCTGTAGCCCGGTGATTGATCCGGTCATGACGATGGCCCCGCCGTTGGGCAGGTGCGGAACCGCCGCCTGCGCCATGTGGAAATAGCCGTAAAGGTTGGTCTTCAGCGTGCGGTCGAAGTGCGCCTCGGTGAGCTGGGAAAAGTCGTCCACGTGTTCCTGAAAGGCGGCGTTGTTGATCAGGATGTCGAGCTTGCCGAACGCCTCCACGGTCTTCGCCACCGCGGCCTTGGCATAGGCCGCGTCGGCCACGTCGCCGGGCAGCAGGATGGCCTTCCTGCCTTCCTTCTCCACCGCGGCCTTGGTCTCTTGCGCGTCCTCTTCCTCGTCGAGATAGGCGATGGCCACGTCGGCGCCTTCGCGGGCGAACAGCACCGCCACCGAACGACCGATGCCGCTGTCGGCGCCGGTGATCAGCGCCACCTTGCCCTCCAGCTTGCCCGAACCCTTGTAAAAGGGGGCGTTGTAATAGGGCTTCAGCTCCATGTCGGCTTCCAGGCCCGGCTTTTCCAGGTGCTGGCCGGGGAGCGGCGTCTCGGGATAGCGGCGGGCGCCGGCCTGCATGGCGCCGTCCTTATTGCCGCCAAAGCTGCGGGTCTCGCCGTCGATCTCCTGTTGGATGGCGCGTTCGTCCTCGGCGACGCGCTTGGCGTCCCTGGCGAAATCGGACGGCGTATCGGACATGGCTGGCTCCTGGTTGCCCGAAAAACCCTGCCGTGCGGCCATGGTTCCTAGCGCCGAGCTTTTCCCGCCGGCCATTCGGTCCTAGGGTCGCGTCGGGCTCGGGGACAGGCGGATGAAGTTCGGGTCGATCGTCGTGGGGCTGTGGGCGCTGGGCGTCGCATCGGCGCTGGCGCAGCCGCAACCGTCGGAACAGGCGCGCTGGCGCGGCGAGGCGGCGGCGGTGACGGTCGTCCGCGACGACTGGGGCATCGCCCACGTGCACGGCCGCTCAGACGCCAACGCCGTGTTCGGCATGATCTATGCGCAGGCCGAGGACGACTTCAACCGGATCGAGGTCAACTACCTCAACGCCATGGGTCGCCTCGCCGAAGCGGAGGGGGAGAAGGCGGTCTATTCGGACCTCCGCATGAAGCTGTTCGTCGATCCGTCGGACTTGCAGGCGCGCTATGCACGCTCGCCGAAGCCGTTGCAGGCGCTGATGAGCGCCTGGGCCGACGGGCTGAACTACTTCCTGTTCAAGCATCCAGAGGTGCAGCCCAAGGTGCTGAAGCGGTTCGAGCCGTGGATGGCGCTCAGCTTCACCGAAGGCTCCATCGGCGGCGATGTGGAGCGTATCTCGCTGAAGGAACTGGAGCGGTTCTATGGCGAGCGGCAGATCGCCTTTTTGACCACCGAGGTTCCGGAGCGGTTCAGGGAACCCTCCGGCTCTAATGGCATCGCCATCGCGCCTTCGATCAGCGCCACCCACCACGCCCTGCTGTGGATCAACCCGCACACCTCGTTCTACTTTCGCTCCGAACTGCAGATGACCTCGGACGAGGGGCTAAACGCCTATGGGGCCGCCACCTGGGGCCAGTTCTTCCTCTACCAGGGCTTCAACGACAAGCTCGGCTGGATGCACACCACCTCCGGCGCCGATACGGTGGACGAGTTCGCCGAGACCATCGCCAGAAAGCCCGGCGGCAAGATTTTCTACCGCTACGGCGGCCAGCTTCGTCCGGTGACCGTCTCGACCCTCGTGGTGCCCTACAAGACGGCGGGCGGGCTCAGCCAGCGCAGCTTCACCGTCTATCGCACCCACCACGGCCCTATCGTGCGCGAACACGACGGCAAGTGGATCGCCACCAGCTTGATGTATCGGCCGATCGAGGCGCTCAGCCAGTCCTTCCTGCTGACCAAGGCGCGCAATCACGCGGCCTTCATGCGGGCCATGGCGCTGAAGGCCAATTCGTCCAACAACACCATCTATGCGGATGCGGACGGCAACATCGCCTACCTGCACCCCCAGTTCATTCCGCGCCGGGACGACCGGTTCGACTACACGCGGCCGGTGGACGGCTCGGACCCGGCGACTGACTGGCACGGGCTGCACGCGCTGAACGAGGCGCCGCACCTGTTCAATCCGCGGAACGGCTGGATCTTCAACACCAACGACTGGCCCTATTCCGCCGCCGGTCCCTACAGCCCGCAGCGTTCGGCCTATCCGCTCTACATGGACCAGGCGGGCGAGAACCCGCGCGGCGTCCACGCCACGCTGCTGCTCACCGGCAAGACGGGTGTGACGCTGGACAGCCTGAACGCCCTGGCCTTCGACAGCTACTTGCCGGCCTTCGCCCAGATCATGCCGCCCCTGATCCAGGCCTTCGACGGCTTGCCTTCGGACAGCGGACCAAGGTCGCGGCTGCGCGACCAGATCGCCCTGCTGCGCGGCTGGAACTATCGCTGGGGCGCTGACTCCGTACCGACCGCGCTGGCGGTCTATTGGGGCGAGGCGCTGTGGGGCAAGGTGGAGGGCGAGGCCCGCAAGGCGAAGGTCAATATCTACGACTACATGACCACCCGCGCCTCGAACGACCAGCGGCTGGAGGCGCTGGAGGAGGCGTCGGACCGGATCAAGCGCGACTTCGGAACCTGGCGCACGCCGTGGGGCGAAATCAACCGCTTCCAGCGCAACAACGACGATATCGTGCAGCGCTTCGACGACGCGGCCCCCTCCATCCCCGTGCCGTTCACCTCGGCGCAGTGGGGATCGCTCGCCTCGTTCGGGGCCAAGCGCTACGGTACGAAGCGCATGTACGGGACCAGCGGCAACAGCTTCGTCGCGGCGGTGGAGTTCGGGCCCCGCATCCACGCCCGCGCCGTGACGGCGGGGGGAGAGAGCGGCGATCCGTCATCCCCCCACTTCCGAGACGAGGTGGAGCGCTACGCCACCGGCCGTCTGCGCGAGGTCTACTTCTATCCCGACCAGCTCAAGGGCCACACGGAACGCACCTATCACCCCTAAGTCCTCCCCCGCGGCGTTTATCCTCGGGTCCGGCGACGCCGAGACCCCGGGGCAGCGCGGAAAAAGTCAGGAACTCCACTCGTTCCGAGGACTTTTCCTCAAATAGGTCGGAGCCGTCCATGGATTCATCCACGCCCACCGGTCCCAGCCGCCGTCACCTGATTGGAGGAGCCGCCGGCATGGCCACCGCGCCCGTGATCGCCCGCGCCGCCGAGAGCGCGCCCCGGCCCCAGAAGACCACCGCCTCCGGCGACGCGGTGGACGTGGTGCTGAACGTCAACGGCCGCGACCGCCGGGTCAGCCTGGACGTGCGCACCTCGCTGCTCGACGCCCTTCGCGAGCACATGGACCTGACCGGTTCCAAGAAGGGCTGCGACCAGGGCCAGTGCGGCGCGTGCACCGTCCATGTAGACGGAAAGCGCTTGCTGGGCTGCCTGACCTTGGCCGTCGCGGTGCAGGGCCGCCGGATCACCACCATCGAGGGGCTGGCCCATCCCGACGGCTCCCTCCATCCGATGCAGCAGGCCTTCATCGACCACGACGGGTTCCAGTGCGGCTATTGCACGCCGGGCCAGATCATGTCCGCCGTCGCCTGCGTCGAGGAGGGCCATGCCGGCACGGACGCAGAGATCCAGGAGTATATGAGCGGCAACCTCTGCCGCTGCGCCGCCTATCCCAAGATCGTCGCCGCTATCCGGCAGGCGCGCGGCCAGATGATGGGAGGGACCCGATCATGAGGCCCTTCGTCTACGACCGCGCGGGGGACGCCGCCATCGCCGTGCGCCACAAGACCGCTCAGGGCCAGACCGACGCGCCGGTGCAGTTCCTGGCCGGGGGCACCACCCTGATCGATCTGATGAAGCTCGATGTGCTGCGGCCCGAGCGGGTGGTGGACATCACCCCGCTGAAAGATCGGCACAGCGAGATCGAAGCCGGGCCGAACGGTCTTCGTCTCGGCGCCTTCGCCTCGATGGCGGCGGTGGCGGACCACCCGCTGGTGAAGCGCGACTATCCCGCCGTCGCCCAATCGCTGATGCTGGCGGCGAGTCCGCAACTGCGCAACATGGCGACGCTCGGCGGCAATGTGTTGCAACGGACCCGCTGTCCCTACTACCGCGACCCGAGCTGGAGCGAATGCAACAAGCGCACTCCCGGTTCGGGCTGCGCGGCGATCAAAGGCTTCAACCGCCAGAACGCGGTGCTGGGCGTGGATGACCAGTGCATCGCCCAATATCCCGGCGACTTCGGTGTCGCCCTGGCGGCGTTGGAGGCGGAGGTGGAGCTGGCCGGCCCGGGCGGCGCGCGGCGCATCCCGTTCCACAGCCTGCACAGGGGCGCGGGAAAGCCGCATCTGGAACACACGCTACAGCCCGGGGAGGTGATCATCGGCCTGCGCATTCCGGGCGGACCGCTGGCGCGGCGCTCGCTCTATCTGAAGATCCGCGACCGGCAGTCCTACGAGTTCGCTATCGCCTCGGCCGCCGTCGGGCTGGACCTCGACGGCGGGGTGGTGAAACAGGCGCGCATCGGCCTCGGCGGCCTGGCCTATCGTCCCTGGCGGGCGGAAGAGGCGGAGCGCGCGCTGGTCGGCAAGCCGCTCACCGAACAGACGGCGGGGGCGGCGGCGGAAGTCGCGCTCCGCGGCGCGGTCACCCACGGCCACAACGATTACAAGCCCGAGCTCGGCCGCCGCACCCTGGTGCGCGCGCTGCTGCAGGCCGGCCAGATGGAGGTCTGACATGGCCTATGACGCAGGAGCGCCCGACGGCCTGTTCGGTGGCGAGCCCACCCCCCGTATCGACGGCGTCGCCAAGGTCACCGGCGCGGCGCGCTACGCCACCGACGAACCCGTCGCCAACCCGGCCTATGCCTATCTTGTGACCAGCGCGATCGCCAAGGGGCGGGTGACCGGCTTCCGCCTGGATGCGGCGCGCGCCGTCCCCGGCTATATCGACATCCTCACCCACGAGAACCTCAACGGTGAATACAAGACGCCGCCCCCCTTCGGCGGCAAGGACGGCCAGACCACCACCCTGGAAAGCGACCAGGTGTGGCACGACGGCCAGATCGTCGCCGTGGTGCTGGCCGAAAGCTTCGAGGCGGCGCGCGAGGCGGCGCACAAGGTCGAGGTGAGCTATGCGGCCGAAACACCCTCCGCCGGCTTCGACAGCCCCGGCGTCACCACCGAGCCGCACAAGCCGCAGGGCGGACCCGACCCCAAGAAGGGCGACGCCGCCGAAGCGTTCCAGAGCGCGCCGGTCAAGGTCGAGGCGCGCTACTCCACCCCGCCGCAGCATCACAACGCCATCGAACTGTTCGCCACGACCTGCGTCTGGGATGGGCCGCACCTCACCGTCTATGAAGGCAGCCAGTTCATGTGGGGGATGAAGAACTCCGTCGCCCACCAGCTCGACATGGATCCCGCCAATGTGCGGGCGGTGTCGCGCTTCGTCGGCGGCGGCTTCGGCTCCAAGGGCGCGACACGGCCACAGACCGCGCTCTGCGCCATCGCCGCGCGCCGGCTGAAGCGGCCGGTGAAGCTGGTGGCCACGCGTGATCAGGGCTTCACCATCGCCACCTTCCGCGCCGAGACGCGCCAGCACGTGAAGCTGGCGGCCACGCCGGACGGTAAGCTGGTCTCGTTCTTTCACGAAGGGTGGGAGCTGACCTCGCGCCCCTCCGGCTACAATGTGGGCGGGGTGGACACCACTGCGCGCATGTACGCCTGCCCCAACATCGCCACGGCGGTTAACGTGGTCCATGCCGACCGCAATACCCCCGGCTTTCAGCGCGCGCCGGCCGAAACGCCCTACATGTTCGGCCTGGAATGCGCCATGGACGAGCTGGCCTATGCACTGAACATGGACCCTATCGAACTTCGGCGGGTGAACGACACCCAGATCGACCCGGTGAGCGGCCTGAGCTTCTCCTCCCGCTCGCTGATGGCCTGCTTCGATCAGGCGGCGGCCCGCTTCGGCTGGAAGAATCGCGATCCAAAGCCCGGCGCCATGCGCGAGGGCGAGTGGCTGATCGGCTATGGCTGCGCCAGTTCGTGCTATCCCACCAATATCGGTCCGGGCGCGGCGCGGCTGTCGATCAGCCCGGACGGCAAGGCCACCATCGGCCTGGCGGCGCACGAGATCGGCACGGGCGCCTATACCACCGTGGCCATCACCGTGGCGCGTTCGCTGGGCATCCCGGTGGAGCACGTGACGGTTAACCTCGGCGACAGCGACCTGCCGCCCGTGCCGGTGGCCGGCGGCTCCAACAACGCCGCCTCCACCAGCCATGTGGCGCACAAGGCGTGTCTGGCGGCCCTGACGCGGATGGCCGAGGCGGCGGTGAAGGCCGAGGACAGCCCGTTCCACCGGGCCGATCCTTCGGCCCTCACCCTGGCGGACGGCGCGCTGCGCGGGCCCGGCGGCAGGAGCGAACCGCTGCAAAAGGCGGTCGGACGCCTCGGCGGCAAGCTGGAAGTCTATGCCGAGAACATCCCCAAGGGCCTGCAGCCGGAGGCCATGGCCGGCCTCTACAAGGGCCAGCCGATGATGGCGCGGGGTTCGGGCCGCAAGGACTTCACCACTTACGCCTTCGGGGCGCAGTTCGTTGAGCTGCGGGTGCACGCCCGGACGCGCGAGGTGCGGGCGCCGCGCATCGTCTCCGCCTTCGCCGCCGGCAATATCATCAACCCGCTCACCGCCTACAGCCAGCTCATGGGTGGGGCGATCTGGGGCCTGTCCTCGGCGCTGCACGAGGCGACCGAGCTCGATCTGACGCACGCCCGCTACATCAACGACAACCTGGCGGACTACATGGTGCCGGTGAACGCCGACGTGCCTTCGGTGGAGATCATCATGGTGCCCGAGCACGACGAAGGGGTGAACCCGCTGGGCGTGAAGGGCATCGGCGAGATCGGCATCGTCGGCATGAACGCGGCGGTCGCCAACGCCGTCTACCACGCCACCGGCAAGCGCATCCGCGACCTGCCGATCCGGGTGGAAAAGCTGCTGTAGCTGATTCCTCCCCCTCATGGAGGGGAGGGGGACCCTGAAAGGGGTGGAGGGGGCAACGCCACCCCGTCCGGTTATCGTCGCGCAACCCCCTCCGTCACGTCGGCTTCGCCGCCGCGCCACCTCCTCCGCTTCGCAGGGGAGCAGCTACAGCGGCGCCCGGGTCAGGTAGTCTGCGAAGACGAACAGGAACAGGAAGCTCAGCCAGAACAGCCCGGCCAGGGCGGCCAGGCGCACCAGCGGCGGCGCCTTGATCAGACGCATGAAGAACAGCGCGATCAGCGTCGCCTTCGCCGTGGAGATGCCGAGCGCCACTGCCGCCTTGAACGGGGCGTGCGGCGTCAGGGCGTAGGTCACCGTCGCCGCCAGCAGCACCATCAGCGCCGCCCAGGACAGAAGCGGCGTCAGCGCCAGGACGCGCGCGGAGGGGCGATCCTCAGCCAACCCGGCCTCCCAGATAGAGCAGGGGGAACAGCACCACCCAGATCACATCCACGAGGTGCCAGTAGAGCGTGGTCATGCGCACCGAGACGGCCCGTTCGGGCAGCTTGTCGATCAGGGCGATCCACAGCACCCGGCCCACCAGCGCCATGCCGACGATGACGTGGACCGCGTGCACCCCGGTCATCATCCAGTAAAGGCTGAAAAACAGCGCCGCCCCGGTGGTGTGCAGGCTGAACGCGCCCGCCGGCCAGAACCCCTTCTCCAGGTCTTCGCGATACTCCAGCCCCTTCACCACCAGGAAGGTGAAGGCGAGCGCCAGGGTGGCGGCCAGCATCAGCCGGGGCAGGGTCTTCATGCGCGCCTCCGCCCCCCGCTCGGCCAGGGCCATGGTCAGGCTGGAGGTCAGCAGCACCGCGGTGTTCAGCGTGCCGAAGACGAGGCTGGTGGAGCGCGTCGCCTCGTCCCACCCCGCATGATGCAGGAAGCGGTTGACCGCATAGCTGGCCAACATGCCGCCGAAGAACAGCACCTCGGTCGCCAGGAAGCACCACAGGCCAAAGGTGAAGGCCTGCATCTGCCGCTCGCGGTCGGGCCAGGGCGCGTGGAGGGCCTGCGCGCTCATGCGCGCTGATCCTTCGGCGCGGCCTCGGCCTCGCCCGTCTCGGCCGGGCCGTCCTCGTCGTGATAGGCGTAGGGGGGCTCGTCCACCACCGGCGGGGTCTCGAAGTTGTAGGTCGGCGGCGGCGAGGGCACGGTCCACTCCAGCCCTGTGGCGTTCCAGGGGTTGGCCGGCGCCCGCCGGCCCTTGATCAGCGACCAGCCGAGATAGAGCATGGGCAGAAGGTAGGCGGCCGCCAGCACCACCGCGCCCGCGCTCGACATCACGTGCCAGACCTGGAATTGCGGGGCGTAGGTGGCGTAGCGGCGCGGCATCCCCATCCAGCCCATGATGAACTGGGGGAAGAAGGTGAAGTTGAAGCCGAAGAACAGCATGATGGCGGCGAACTTGGCCACGGCTTCGGAATAGCGCCGCCCGGTGATCTTGGGCCACCAGAAGTGCAGCCCGCCGAAGAAGGCCGACACCGTGCCACCGACCATGATGTAGTGGAAGTGGGCGACGATGAAGTAGGTATCGGTGACGTGCACGTCGATCGGCACCGAGGCCAGCATGAGCCCCGTGAGGCCGCCGAGGGTGAACAACCCCAGGAAGCCCAGCGCATAGAGCATGGGCGCATCGAAGCTGATCTGGCCGCGATAGAGGGTGGCGGTCCAGTTGAACACCTTGATGGCGGACGGCACCGCCACCACGAAGCTCAGGAAGCTGAACACCAGGCTGGCATAGGGGCTCTGGCCGGTGGTGAACATGTGGTGGCCCCACACCATGAAGCCGATCACCGCGATCCCGATCATGGCGTAGACCATGAAGGCGTAGCCGAACACCACGCGCCGCGCCTGGGCGGCGATGATCTCCGAGATCACCCCCATGGCCGGCAGCACCATGATGTAGACGGCCGGGTGGCTGTAGAACCAGAACAGATGCTGGAACAGCAGGGGGTCGCCGCCCGCACGCGGGTCGAAGATCGGCAGGCCGAGCCACCGCTCGCACACCACCAGCAGCAGCGAGATGGCCAGCACCGGCGTCGCCAGCACCATCACCAGACTGGTGGCGTAGATGGACCAGACGAACAGCGGCAGGCGGAACCAGCTCATCCCCCTGGTGCGCAGCATGTGCACCGTGGCGATGAAATTGACCCCCGTGAGGATCGAGGAGAACCCGACCACGAACACGCCCAGCACCGCCAGCAGCACATTGGTGTTGGAATAGAGCGTCGAATACGGGGTGTAGAAGGTCCACCCCGTGTCCACCCCGCCCGCGATCAGCGCGCCTACCGTCAGGGCGCCGCCGCCGATCAGCAGATACCAGCTGAGGAGGTTCAGCTTGGGAAAGGCCACGTCCCTCGCCCCGATCATCAGCGGCAGCAGGAAGTTGCCGAGCGTGGTCGGGATCGACGGCACCAGGAAGAACCACACCATGACCACCCCGTGCAGGGTGAACAGCTTGTTGTAGCCGTCCGCCGAAACCAGATGGCCGTTGGGGCTGAACAGCTGGATGCGAATCAAGGTCGCCGCCGCCCCGCCGAGGAAGAAGAAGGCGGTGATGGTCAGCGCATAGAGGACGCAGATGCGCTTGTGGTCGGTGGTGAGCAGCCACGACTTCAACGACACGCCGTCGGTCAGATAGCTGCCGGCGATAGGCGTGGGGGCGTCGGCGAGCGGCGCGTCGCCGGTGATCACATCGGTGGTCATCGCGCACCCCCCGCAGCGGTCGAAACGACCGGTCCGGATACGCCCTCCGGCGGGGCCGGCGGGACCTCTCCCGGCTTCAACGTCTTGATATAGGCCACCAGCGACACGACGGTCGCCTCGTCGATCTGGCCCTGGAAGCTCGGCATGGCGTTGGGATAGCCGGCGACGATATCCTTGCCCGGCTGCAGGATGCTGTCGCGCAGATAGGCCTCGTCCGCCACCGTCGTCCGCCCGCCCTCCAGCTGCACCGGCTGGCCGTAGACCCCGCCCAGCATCGGCGCGTGCACCGTGGCGCCGACGCCGTGACAGCCGCCGCAGCCGAGGCTGGCGAACGCCGCCTGTCCCTGTTCGGCCAGGCTGTCGGCATTGGGCTGCGAGCGCGCCCAGCGGGCGTAGTCAGCCGGGTTCATCACCGTGATCTGGCCGGTCATCCGCGCGTGGTCCGTGCCGCAGAACTCGGTGCAGAGCAGGGGATAGGTCCCCACCAGGGTCGGCTTGAACCACAGGATGTTGTAGCGGCCGGGCACCACGTCCTGGCGCGCGCGAAAGGCCGGCACGGCGAAGGAGTGGATCACGTCCTCGGAGGTCATGACCAGCTTGATCGGCATATCCACCGGCACGTGCACCGCGTCGATCTCGCGCGCGCCCGAGGGATGCTGCGCCTTCCACATCCACTGCTTGGCGACCACATGGATCTCAAGCGCGTCCTTGGGCGGGACAAGGTCGCGCAGCTGCGCCGATCCCGCCCACCAGAAGATGAACAGGGCGGCGAACAGGGTTCCCACGGTCCACCCGATCTCCACATCGCGGGTCATCCAAGCGGGTAGCGGCCCGCGCTTGGCCTTCGAGCCGCGCCGATAGCGGATGGCGAAGCCCACCACCAGGCTGACGACCAAGAGCAGGATCGCCCCACCGAACAGCAGCAGGAAGACGAAGATGGCGTCGGTATGAGCGGCGCCGACCGAAGCCTCGGGGAGCCCCACGCTCATGCGCGCCGCCCCAGGCTTAAGGCGAGCATGGCCAGGACCAGCGACAGCAGCCCGGCGCTGGCCAGCTTCACCCCCGCCGAGACGCCCTTGTCGTAGGCGCCGGTAGCGGGATCGAAGCCGTAGCAATGCGCCTGGATCCGGGTGGCCAGGGCGCTCGCCGGACGGCGGGCTCCTCCACCCGCTTCACCGAGCGCGAACCTCAGGTCGCGCCCGTTCAGGCCGATCTCCGACAGCGCCCGCACCAGCCGCCCGTCCGGGGCGAGGATGAAGGCCGCGACGGGATGGGCGAACTGGCCGCGCACGGCGTCCCAGCGATAGCGATACCCCAGCGCGCGAGCGAGGGTGGGCGTATTGGCGGCGTCGCCGAGCAGGACGGCGGCGGCTCGCCGCGGCGCGCCCTGGCCGAGCTCGCCATCGACCATGGCGCGCGCCTGCGTCGGCGAACTGGCGGGATTGAGCCCGACCACCGCCAGCCGATAGTCCCGGCCTGGCGCCAGCCCCGTATGCTCCAGCCCGGCGCGGGTAAGATTCAGCGCCGCGCCGCAGAGGTTCCTGCAGCCATAGTCGGCCAGCACCAGCACGCCCGGCGTGCCGCCCAAGGCCGCGCCGAGCGTGGTTCGCACGCCCTCCACCCCGGTGAAGCCGAGTCCCAGCGGCGCCCGCGCGCCGGCCGGGGGCGCGACGCCCACGGTCGAAAGGTCGTTGGCGGTGAGGCCCGCTGGCCTGGCCTTAGCCAGACCGATCGCGTCGGAACCCCATAACGCCGTGCCGGTGACGGCCAGCAGGGCGGCGGCCAACCACAGCAGGAGCGGCGTCAGCCGACGCGTGGGCAGGGGGACGGCGGTCACGGCCGCGTCCCTTCCGGCGGCGGGTCGAAGCCCTGTGCGCCCCGCGCCGCGACCGAGGCCATGGCCCGGTCGATGGGCATGTCTACGCGCGTATGCCGCGTATCGCGCCAGCGATAGCCCTGCGCGCGCGCAGCGGCGGAGTCGGGCGGAACGGGCGCCGCGGGGCTGCGGAACAGATAGGTGTCGAGAACGGGCGCGGCGGCGTTGGCCAGGGGTCTTGGCCGCACCCGCACCTGCGGGCCGTTGGCCCACAGTGTGTAGAGCCCGAACATGCCCGCCATCGCTAACAGCAAGGTGACGAGGGCCGCCGCGGCATAGAGCGCGATGCGGCCGGCGGGCAGGGCGGCGGTGTCCGGGGGCGGGGGTTCAGCCATGGGCCGGTCTCCGCCAAGGCGCCACGGCCAACCAGAATGCCGACCCAACAACCAGCGTCATGGCCAGCGCGGCCAGCGCCCCCAGCGGTCCGAACGGCGGCGTCACCAGCCAGAGGGTCTGGGCGAAGAAGCCGGTCAGCGCCAGGGCCGCCGCCGCCTTCGCCGCAGTGTGGCCCAGCCGCCGCTGCAACGCCATCAGCGGCAGCGGCAAAAGCGCGCCGAGGCCAAGCGCTGTCCAGATCAGCGCCGCCCAAGGCCATGCCCTGCGCAGGACGATCCAGCCGATCTTGTCCGGCAGGTCGCCGTACCAGGGCACCAGATAGCTCATCAAATTGAGATAGAGCGTAGCCAGCAGCGTGGCCGCCAGCAGGCCCTGCAGGTCGCGCCGATCCTTGCCCTCCGGCGGCGCCAGCAGCAAGGTCGCCGCCAAGGCGGCGCCCATCATGCGTACGCCCACCGCATAGGCCTCCCCTGAAGACACCCAGCCGGGTTCGAGCGAATCGATCAGGTCATAGCCCATCAGCGGCAGGCTGATCCCGAACGCTGTGAGTGCGAGCGCGCTGGCCAGCTTCGAGGGGCGCCCGGTCGCCATCCAGGCCAGCCCGACCCACAGCACACAGACGACGGCCAGCCGCATCACGATCCACCCCGCACCGTCGTAGCCTGCGCCGGACATGACCAGCGTCAGGGCGGCGCGGGCGGCGAAGGCCAGGATCAGCAGCAGGGGCGCAAAACTGGCGAGGCGCTCCAGCAGGGGGGCGCCGCTCCAGCTTCCGCCCACCAGCACGCCGATCAGGCGCAGCACCGCCGCGCCGAGGCCGGCGCCGCCGATGAACAGGCTGGCGGCGAGCACGCCGGCGGCGATGTCGGCGAGCGGGCTCATCGCCCGGGCTCCAGAGGCGTCACGCCCGTGGGCACGGCGGCGGCAGGCTGGTCCTTCGCGGTTTGAAGCGCGCGCACATAGGCGACGATGGCCCAGCGGTCGGCGGGCGGGATGCGATCGCCATAGGGATACATGACGCCGTATCCCTTGGTGATGACGTCGAACACCTGCCGGCCGCTCAGCGCGCGCAGGCGCGGTTGGCCATAGGACGGCGGGCGCGGAAAGCCGCGCTGCACCACGCGCCCGTCGCCCTCGCCCGACGCCCCGTGGCAGGGCTGGCAGAAGATGGCGAAACGGTCCCGCCCGCGCTCGACCATGGCCAGATCGACCGCGGCCGGTTGCTTGACGGCGGCCTGCTGCGCCTCGTCGTCCACGGCGACCACGCCGTCCGGAACCGGGCGGGAGGACGCCCCGTCCGGCCACAGCTTGGCGGTGGACTGGGCGTCGTACCTGGCCTGTTTGCGCATGGAGAGGTCGCAGGCGCCAAGCGCGAGCAGGGTCGGGAGGATCAGCAGAGGGGTCAGGGACGCGCGGCTCAAAGCTCGCCCTCCCACACATCGCCCTGCGTCAAGATTTCGGCCAGCGCCTGGCGCCGCGCATCGCTCTCCGGCGCGGCGACGGCGAGGAAGAAGCCGTCCTGGCTGGCGCGCTCGATGCCGGGAATCTCGAAGGCCGGATGGTTCAGGCGCGGCAGACCGGTCAACCACAGAAACGCGATGAAACCCGAGACGGCGGCCGCCAGCACGCCGATCTCGAACGGCGCCAGCAGAAAGACGGGCCAGGAGTGCAAGGGCCGGTTCCCGCTATCGAAAGGATAGGCGACCGCCGCGCTGAACCACTCCACCGCATAGACCAGGGCTGCGAGGCCGAGGCCCCCCGCCGCCGTGGCCCAGCCGATCAGGCGCGCCCCGTGGGCGTCGGCCGTCTCACCGGCGCCTCCCTCAAGCGCTACCGGGAACGGGGTGAAGGCGTCGACGATGACGAAGCGCTGCTCGGCCAGCGTCCGGGCGGTCGCCTCCAGCGCCTGCGGATCGGCGAAGCGCGCGAGGATTACCGCGGTCATGCGCCCGCCTCCACCGCGCGGCTCTCCTGCTCGCCCACCTCGTACATGGCCACGAGCGGGGCGAGACGCGACAGGATCAGGAAGGCCAGGGCGAAGGCGCCGAGCGAGCCGACCAGCAGCATGGCGTCCACATAGGTCGGGCGAAACAGCTTCCACATGGAGGGCAAGCGGTCGTGGCCGAGGGTCTGCAGGATGATCAGGATCCGCTCCAGCCACATGCCCACATTGACCATGACGGCGACGATGACGAGGACGCCGATGCTCTTCCGCATGGCCGGCCACCACAGCACCTGGGGCAGGACGACGTTGAGGCCGATCATGGCGACGTACAGCGGCTGATAGGCGCCGCCGAGGACGAAGGTCTGGAAATGCCGCTCCGCCGGGTCGCGCCCGACGAAGGCGGAGAACTGTTCCGCGGCATAGGACACGCCCATGATCAGCGACGCGGCCAGCACGATCCTGGCCATGGCCTCGAAATGCGAAGGCGCGATCAGCCGCTCGATTCCCAGCGTCTTTCGGATAATCGCCGCCAGCACGATCACCATGCAGAAGCCGGAGAACATGGCCCCGACCACGAAATAGGGCGGGAAGATCGTCTCCGTCCAGCCCGGCTCCAGGCTGGCGGCGAAGTCGAGCCCGACGATGGAGTGGACCGATACCACAAGCGGCACGGCCAGCATGGCCAGGATCACCTGCAGCCGCCTCTGCAGCCGCCACTGCCGCAGCGACCCGCGCCAGCCGAGCGCCGCCAGGCCGTAAAGCTGTCGGGTGAAGCGCCGCCGGGCGCGGTCGCGCAGGGTGGCCAGGTCGGGGATCAGGCCGAGATACCAGAACAGGATGGAGAACAGCAGGTAGCTGAGGATGGCCCAGAAATCCCAGACCAGCGGGCTTCGCCACTGCGGCCACAGGCTCATGGTGTTGGGATAGGGCGCCAGCCAATACCAGTACATCGGCCGCCCCATGTGGATCACCGGAAAGAGGCCGGCGATCATGGCGGCGAACAGGGTCATGGCCTCCGCGAAACGGTTGATCGAGGCGCGCCAACGCTGGCGGGTCAGCAGCAGCATGGAGGAGATCAGCGTGCCGGCGTTGCCGATGCCGATCCACCAGACGTAGTTGGCGATACCGAACCCCCACACCACGGAGGTGTTGTTGCCCCAGGCGCCGATGCCTTCGTGGAAAGTGATGGCCACGCCGGCGAACAGCACGGCGGTGAGCAGGCCCGCGCCGGCGAAGGCGATCCACCAGCGCGCGTTCGGCGGGCTGAGCGGCGTATCGGCCACCGGCGCCTGGATGGCGGCGAGGGCGCCAGCCGTGCTCATGCCGGCCGCTCCAGCGCCGGATTGGGGTTGCGCACCTTGGCCAGATAGGTAGTGCGCGGGCGGGTGTTGGCCGCCTCCAACAGGGTGAAGTGGCGGGGCTCCAGGCGCTGGGCGTTCACCCGCGCGACCGGATCGTTCAGGTCGCCGAAGGTGATGGCCTTCGTCGGACAGGCGCTCTGGCAGGCGGTCTTCAGCGAACCGTCGGCGATCGGCGCGCCCGTGCGTTCGCTGTCAGACTTGGCGGCGGCGATGCGCTGGACGCAATAGGTGCACTTCTCCATCACACCGCGTCCGCGGACGGTGACGTCTGGATTCTTCTGGGCCTTCAGCGGCTCGGCGTCCAAGGCGGGATAGAGGCGCGGCGCCTGATAGTCGCGGAAGTTGAAGCGCCGCACCTTGTAGGGGCAGTTGGCCTGACAAAAGCGGGTGCCGACACAGCGGTTATAGACCTGGTCGTTCAGCCCCTCATGGTCGTGGACGCTGGCCTCCACCGGGCAGACCGGCTCGCAGGGGGCGTCCTCGCACTGCATACAAGGGGTGGGGCTGAACACGGTCTGAGGGTCGTCGGCCTCCGGGCCGGGGTCATACCGGTCGATGCGCAGCCAGTGCATGTCGCGCCCGGCGGCGATCTCTTCGGGCCCCACCACCGGCACGTTGTTCTCCGCCTGGCAGGCGGTGACGCAGGCGTTGCAGCCGATGCATACGGCGGTGTCGATCACCATGGCCCAGGCGTGGGCCGCCTTCGCCGGCGGCGGCAACAGCGTCGGCTGCGACGGCTTGGGTCTGGCGTGCGCCTTGGCGGCGAGGCCCGCGATGGTAAGGGTGGGCGCAAGCGACGCGGTCTCGCCCTCCAGGGTGAAGCTGGCCTGGTTGATCGGTGTGGCCGATCCGGCCAAGCGCTCAAGACGGTCGACGGCCACGCTCCACGCCAGGTCCGGCCCGCGCAGCCGTGCGGCGTCGGGGCCGACGCCCTTGCCGATCGGTCCGGCGACGCTGCGTCCGCCGCCGAGCGGCAGGGTGGCGACGCCCGCCGCCTGACCCTTCACGACCGTGACGCGCAGATCGACCGCCTGTCCTTGGGCGTGCAGCCGGGCGTGATCGCCTTCGCGCAGGCCGAACCGTCTGGCGTCGACGGCGGAGAGGCGCAGCGCCGAGCCCCACACCTCCTTGGTGATCGGGTCCGGGCATTCCTGCAGCCACGCGTTGTCCGCATGGCGGCCGTCCCACAGGCTGGCATGGGCGATGAAGGCAAGGGTGAGGCCTTCTGCCCTCCCTCCCGAGGGGGGAAGGGCCAGGGCCGGGAGTGACGCCGGTTCAGAATGAGGCGCCCCCATCCCCTTCCCCCTCGACAGAGGCAGCGGTGCGTCAATCACCCCCGAGCTGAGCGCCGTCCGCCACGCCAGGTCGTCCGCCAGGGTGGGCCAGGTCTCTCGCACCAATGCCTTCTCGTCCGGATTCGGATCGCCGGCGACCAGCGCCAGCGCCTGGGCGGCCGTGCGGGTGTCGTAGAGCGGGCGGATCAGCGGCTGGCCGAGGCTTGCGGTCCCGTCCAAAGCACGCGCGTCCGTCCAGCTCTCCAGGGCGTGCGACAGCGGCGCGTTCCAGCGGCACGCCTTGGCCGTCTCGTCCAGGCTGCCGCCGAGCCACAGCGAGAAGGGGACCCGACCGATCAGTGGGCCGAGATCGCGGGCGTGAAAGGCCGGGTTGGCGTCCATGACCAACAGCGTGGTGCACGTTCTCGCGGCCAGCGTCTGGTGCAGCTTCGCCAGCGACTGTGCGTGGCCGTCCGGGTGCGGATCGGGGTCGTCGTGAATGTCGATGGGGGCGGCGAGGCGGGCGTTCACCGCCTTGGCCAGGGCGTGGACCTCGGGCGGATGCTCGCGCCCCACCTCCACCAGCGCACGTCCGGGGTGGGCCTGCAGGTCGGCGGCGACGGCCTCGGCGAAGCGGCGGTCGCGGGGGGAAAGGGCGGCGGCCCGGCCGGCGATCAGGGCCAGGATCGCCGCCTGGGTCGCCGGGTCGGCGGTGAGGCGGTGGTCGGCCAGGACCCCGCTCTGGCTCAGCGTCGCCTCCGCCGCATAGAGCCGCGACAAGCGCGACCCGTCGGCGCCGTTCGGCCGGCGTCGCCCGGTGACGGCGCGGGCGGCGGCGATCTGCTGCGGACCGGGGCCCAGGGGATCGGCCCCCAGCCACAGCACCATGTCCGCCTCGTCATAGCGCGGCCTTAGCACCACGGGCCGGCCCCAAGCCGCCCGCTGGTGGTCGTCGTGCACCGCCTCGAAGCGGCTCCACAGCATCCGCGGATAGGCGGACTGCAGGCGCGCGATCTGGCGCAGCAGGCTGGGCGAGGCGACCCGGCCGGTGACCAGCACGAGCCCGGCCCCTTGATCGGCGGTGTGCTTGACCATCTCGGCGCGGAGCGTCTCGCCAAGGGTGGTCCAGTCCACCGGACCCTGCGGCCCCGCCGGCGCCTTCAGCCGGTTGGGATCGTAGAGGTCGAGGATGGCGGCCTCGGCGAACACGTCGGTGGCGCCGAGGCTAGCCGGGTGATGGGCGGCGCCCTCCAGCTTGATCGGCCGCCCGTCGATGCAGATCCCGGTGACGCCGAGGCCATAGCCGGCCAGGGTCAGGGTGGTGGCGTAGCGACGCCGCACGCCCGCCGCGCCACCCTCCGGCGCGACCACATAGGGCGTCGCGGTCTCGCGCGGGGGCGAGCATCCGGCCAGGGCGGCGGCGGCCCCCGACGCGAGCAACGCCAGAGCCGTCCGCCGATCTGGCTCCGTCCGGCCGCGGCTTTGCGTGAGGGTGAAGCGCGGCGTACTCATCGGTGGCACGTGGCGCAATCGGTCAGCCCTGCCGTATGCACCCGGTTCACCGCCATCAGATGGCGGGCCAGCGCCTGGCGCTCCGCGCCGTTCGCGGGCGGCGTCCAGGCCATGTCGAACTCCGCCCCAACGGGGCGAAGGCGCGGCGCGGGGTCGCGGTGGCAGTCCAGGCAAAACCCCATGGTCAGCGGCGCGATCTGGCGGGTCAGGGCCATACGGTCCATCCGGCCGTGGCATTCGCTACAGCCCACGCCCTTGGCGACGTGGATGCCGTGGTCGAAGTAAACATAATCCGGCAGGTTATTGACCCGGACCCAGGGCAGCGGCGCGCCATGGGCCAGACTCTCGCGCACCGGCGCCAAGAGCGCCGCGTTGGTCCACACCTGCGAGTGGCAGGTCATGCAGGTGGAGGTGGGGGGAATGCCGGCGATGCGCCCCGTCTCCACCCCGGTGTGACAGTAGCGGCAGTCGATGCCGAGATCGCCCGCATGGTGCTGGTGGCTGAACGGGACGCGCTGCTGCACGGTCTCGCTCGCGCCGGTGTGATAGGGCGAACTGGCGAAGGCGTACAGGCCGCCGACCAGCAGAAACGGTGCGCACACCATAGCCATGAGGGCCAGGCGAAGCGCCACGTCAGCGCCCGGCCGGAAAAGTTGCGCCATCGCCTCTCGCCGCCTCCGCTCGCCAAACCCGCTCTCGGTCGCCGGGGTTCCGTTCCAGGCGCGCGCCGCCATGTTTTTCCCTGCGCTCCGAAGAGCCGGACGAGTAAGGAGACGGCATGGCCCATACAAGCGTGCGCGACGTGGTGGTGATCGGCGCCGGTTCTGCCGGGCTGGGCGCCGCGGCGCGCCTGAAGGCGGCGGGGCGCGACGTCCTGGTGCTGGAGGCCAAGGATCGCGTCGGCGGGCGGGCGCAGACCCTGCGGGGACCGGCCGGATCCCCCCTCGATCTTGGCTGCGGCTGGCTGCACTCGGCGGACCGGAACCCGTGGGCGGCCATGGTGGAGCCGATGGGCTTCACCCTCGATCGATCCGCCCCCGCCTGGACCCGGCCGGCCCTCACCGTGAACTTCCCGGCCGAGGACCAAGGCGCTTATCGCCAGGTGTTCGAGGCCTTCGAGGCCACCCTCGAAGCCGCTGCGGAGCAACAACACGACATGGCCGCCGCCGACCTGTTCGGCACGGTGGAGCCTCGTTGGCGGCCGATGCTGGACGCCTTCAGCGGCTACTATAACGGCGCCCCGTTCGAGCGCATCTCGGTCAAGGACTACGCCGCCTATCAGCCGACCGACGAGAACTGGCGCGTGCGGGAAGGGTACGGCGCATTGATCGCGGCCTTTGCCGCGCCTCTCGATGTCCGTCTGTCCACTCCGGTCCTGCGGGTCGAGCACGGCGGCCCCATGCTGCGCGCCTGCGGGGACTGGGGCGCGGTAGAGGCCGGCGCGATCGTGCTGGCGGCGCCGTCCACCGTGCTGGCCGACGAGGTCATCACCTTCGATCCGCCGCTGCCGTTCAAGATCGACGCGGCCTCGAACCTGCCGCTCGGCCATGTGGAGAAGGCGTTCCTGCGCCTGACGCGACCGGAGGCCTGGCCCGTGGAGACCATGGTGCGCGGGCGCACGGACACGGCGCGAACCGGCGGCTATACGCTGCGACCGATGGGAATGCCCGTGGTGGAAGGCTTCTTCGGCGGCGATCTGGCCGCGTCGTTGGAGACGGAGGGGGAGGGGGCCTTTTGCGCCTTCGCCATCGAGGAATTGGTCGCGGCGCTGGGATCGGGCTTCCGGGACGCGGCCGAACCTATCGTCCAGTCCGCCTGGCGCGGCGATCCCTTCATCCGCGGCGCCTATTCCCACGCCCGCGTCGGCCGCTCGGGCGCGCGCGCCCTGCTCGCCGCGCCGGTGGGGGAGAGGCTGTTTTTTGCCGGGGAAGCGGTTTCGCCCCACGCCTTCTCCACCGCTCACGGCGCCTATGAAACCGGGGTCGCGGCGGCCGAGGCCGTGCTGGCGGCGCGCGTGGGCTGACATGAAAACGCCCCGGCGCCGGCCGGGGCGTTTCCATCCATGAAGGTCGATCAGTTGGAGCGCGGGGCGCTTGTACCGGTGACCGTTGCGGTGGAGGCGTGTTCCGCGCCGGATGCACCATAGGTCGGGGTTGCGGCGGCGTTGTCCTTGACCCGCAGGTTGTTCTGCACGTGCTTTACCCCGCCGATCGTCTCGGCAATGTCCTCCGCCCGACGCTTGTCGGCGCGTTGACTTACGTGCCCGGTGAGGGTGACCTCGCCCTTGTCGACCTTGACGTCGATATCCGAGGCGTCGAGCCGGTGGTCGTCGGTCAGCCGGTCGTTGAGGTCCTCGCGGATGCGATCATCGGAGCGGGTATAGCCCTTGGGTCCCTTACCGCTGTGCTGGCCGGCCTGCACCTCGTCCATCCGCCGGCGCTGCGCGGCCTGATCGTCGCCGAACCAGGACGATACCTCGTCGCGGGTCTGGTCCCAGAAACCGCGCTCCGCCTGCGCGCCGTATTGCGTACCGGGGGCGCCGGCATGGGCGTAGCGACCCGCCGTGTCATGGGTCGGCCGGTAGTTGTTGTACTGGTAGCGCTGAGCGTCATTCTCCTGCGAGCGGGCGCCTTGGTGCATCATGGCGCCGGCGGCCTGCCTGTCGCTGTAGGGCCGGTGGTCATCGCCCCGATAACCGCCGCCGTATTGGCCAGACCCGTATTGGCCAAGGCCATATTGCGGGCCACGGTCTTCACCGTAAGATCCACCGTAGGTCGCGTTGGCGTAAGGATTATAGCCGCCGTTGTCCGAGAAGGAACGGCCTTCGGACCCGCCGGGGGACTGCCCTCCATAAGACTGGCCCTCATAGGATTGGCCGAAGCGTTCGGCCCGGTAATCCTGACCGCCTCTGGCGCCATGGCTCTGGTTCTGGTCGCGGGACCGATAGTCGTCGGCGCGGTAGTTCTCCTGGCGATAGCGCTCGTTGCGGTGCTCGCCGTCTCTGTATTGGTCGGTCATGGTGAACTCTCCCTGCAAGGCTTTAGGCGCATTTCAGCGCCCCCAGGAACGAACGGGTCGTCCGGATGCCTGTTCCAAGGACAACATATTGTGAACCTTAGCCTTTTGGCGTGGCCGGCCAGCCGACGCCGGCCTCGCCGTCGACCGAGGCCATCGGAGCCGTGGAGCCTTTGCGGGCGAGCATCGTTCAGCAACGGCAAGGCGCGGGCTTTTACGCCCGCCGTCTCCGTGCACCCCAAAGCGAGGACCGTTATGGCCGATTCAGCGACCACACCCCGGGCGACCGACAAGCCCTTCCTGACCGATGTGCAGACGCTGCGCGACCGCGCCCGCCAGAATCTCAACACCGGCAACGTCACCACGACCTATCAGGGCGATGTCGGGAAGACGATCGAGATCCTCCAGTCGGTGCTGGCCACCGAGATCGTCTGCGTGCTGCGCTACACCATGCACTCCATCGCCGCGTCGGGCATTTCGTCCGAGGGCGTCCGCGCCGAGTTCGCCGAACACGCGACCGAGGAACAGGAACACATGATGGCGGTGGCCGAGCGCATCAACCAGCTCGGCGGCAAGCCGAATTTCAATCCCGAGGGCCTCGCCTCACGCTCCGCTTCGCAATACGCCGAGGCCGGCAACCTGGTGGAGATGATCAAGGAAAACCTGATCGCCGAGCGGATCGCGGTGGATCACTACCGCGAACTGATCCGCTATTTCGGCGACGATGACCCCACCACCCGCGTCATGCTGGAAGGCATATTGGCGGTGGAGGAGGAGCATACCGACGACATGCACGACCTTCTCGTCGCGCACGAAGGCAAACCGATGCTGGAAGGCTGAGCATAGTCCGGGGCAGGCCGGCCGTTAGAGCATGATCGTTTCGGATGGAATCATCCGAACCTGAATCATGCTCTAAACTCAAAGTGTAGACCCTGATTCACGGTTCAAGATGAACCGATCAGGGTCTAGGCGGTCGGCCAGCAGCGCAGCGCGGTTTCGACCAGGGCCTTCAGCGCTTCGGGCGGCGCGCCGGCGCTGGCCTGCATGGCCAGCCCCTGGCTGACCGCGTAAAGCAGCCGCGCCAGACCTTCCGCGCTGGCGGACGCGGGCAGGTCGCCCTCCGTCCTTGCGCGCTCGAAGCGGGCAATGAGGGCGTCGCTGGCGGCGACGCCCCGGGCCTGGACCTCTTCCCGGATCGACTGGGCGCCGTCGCCGCACTGCATGGCGCTGACGACGCCGAGGCACCCCCGAGGGTCGCCGCCACACGTCTGCCGCTCCAGCGCGCCGGCTAGCAGGTGCTCGGCCACGCCGCGCGCGGTGGGCTTGGCCAAGGCCTCACCCACATAGGCCATCTTCTCGCCCTCGTAGAGATCGAGCGCCTGGCGGAACAGCGCCTCCTTGTTGCCGAAACAGGCATAGAGGCTGGGCCGGCTAATCCCCATGGCCCCGGTCAGATCGCTGAGCGAGGCGCCCTCGTAGCCCTTGCGCCAGAACACGCCGAGCGCGGCGGCAAGCGCCTGTTCGACGCAGAACTCGCGCGGGCGGCCGCGAACAGCAGGGGCGAGAGCGATATCCATACCGCCCGATATATAAGGCCCCCGCCACGCAAGTCCAAGGCGCGGCCGGATCAGCCGATCGCGCGCATCCGGGGTTGGCGGATGATCTGCCGTTCGCCTTCGTGGATATAGTCCCGGGTAAGCGGCACCGCATCGACCCGTTTGGCCAGTTGCAGTTGGAAGTTCATATGGCCGCCGTACCGGAAGGCGACCTCCGAAAGGGCCAGATAGAACTCGAACATCCTGCAGAACCGCTCGTCGCGCATGGCCTTGATCCGCTCGCGGGCGCCGGCGAACCGTTCGCGCCAGGCCTTGATGGTCTCGGCATAGTGCAGGCGCAGGATCTCCACATCGGTGACCCAAAGGCCAGCGCGTTCGATATGGGAAATCACCTCCGACAGGGCCGGGATATAGCCGCCCGGGAAGATGTATTTGGCGATGAAGGGATTGGTGACGCCCGGCTCGTCCTTGCGTCCGATGGAATGGATCACCGCCACGCCGTCATCGGTGAGCAGACGCGCGATCTGGTCGAAATACGCCTGATAGTTCGGCTGGCCCACGTGCTCGAACATGCCGACCGAGACGATGCGGTCGAAGGGACCGTCCACGTCGCGATAGTCCTGCAGGCGGAAGTCCGCGCCGCGCAAGCCGGAGGCCGTGCGGGCGCCGGACCGCTCCTGCGCCAGCGCCAACTGCTCTTCGGACAGGGTCACGCCCACCACGCCGCCCTCTGGCACGTACTCGGCCAAGGTCAGGCCGAGGCCGCCCCAGCCGCAGCCGATGTCCAAAACCCGGTGGTGCGGTTCGAGCAGCAGCTTGGCCGCCAGGTGGGCCTTCTTGGCGATCTGCGCCTCGTCCAGCGTCATGTCCGGCCGCGCGAAGTAGGCGCAGCTGTACTGCATGTCCGGATCGAGGAAGGTCCGGTACAGCTCGTTGGACAGGTCGTAATGGCGGGCGATGTTGCGGCGCGCCTGGATGCGATTGTTGATCTGGCGAATGCGGCGGAGCGCGGCGAACCACATCCGCCGGATCAGCGACTGACGATGCTGCCTGACCGGATCGTGGTCGAAGTTGCGGCCGATCAGTTCGACGAGGTCGTAGGCGCCGCCCTCCACCATCTCCAAGGCGCCGTCCATATAGCATTCGCCCAGCATCAGGGTGGGCGCCATCGCGATCCTCAGCGGGGTCAGCGCGCCGTGGAGGCGCACCGCGACCGCCGGACCGGTCCCATCGCCAAATCGGCTCTTGCCTCCCTTGGGATCGATCAGGGTAAGGTCGCCCACACGGACAAACCTACGAGCGAGCGCGTGCAGCATTACACCCCTCCGGCGGCGACCGCGCGCTGCGCAGCCCGTTCGCAACCGGTTGAGCTAACCATGACGCGTCATTTCAGCGCAACCCCCAACCCCGCCAGGGCGCGTCCCGCAAGGTCCCCGGCCGGCACCCGAGCGTCTCCCGATGTTCGATAGCCTCGCTACCGACGATCTGCTCGTCAACGGCGTGGCGCTGGGCTGGTTCCTGCTGGCCTGGTTGGGTTACGCACCCTTCGTCCGCTGGCTCTGGCGTAAGGGCGGGGCCATCAATGCCGACATGGACGCCATCCGCCTGCAGTGGATGCTGACCATGACCCACCGCAAGGAGCAGCGGCTGCTGGACGGCCAGCTGATGGGCCATGCGCTCGGCTCCGCCTCGTTCTTCGCCTCCTCCAACCTCATCCTGATCGCCGCGGCGGCGGGGGTGCTGTTCGGCGGCGACGTCACCTATCACAAGGTGTTGCAGGCGCCGGGCCTGCAGCACGCGCCGCGCCTGCTGTTCGACGCCAAGATTGTATTGATCACCGCGGCCCTGGCGCGCGGCCTGCTCGATTTCATCTGGCGATCCGGCAGATGAACTATGCCCTGGCGGTGATCGGGGCCGCGCCGGAACACCGCACGCCCGGCTGGCTGGACGCCTATGCGGCGGCCGTGGCGCAGATCCTTAACCCGGCCTTCGCCAGCTCCAATTCCGGGGTGCGCGGCTATTATTTCGCCCTCGCCGCGGCGGCGTGGCTGGTGGGACCCGTGGCGCTCAGCCTCGCCACCCTCGCGGTGGTCGGTGTTTTGATCTGGCGTCAGCGTCACGCCTCCGCCGCCAAGGGCGTGCGCATCGCCCGCGCCCTGCTGGAGCAGGCGCGCGCCGACCACAGTCCCGCCCCGCCGATCTAGGCCGGGATGCCCAGCTCCGCGCGCGCCTTGCGCGTCAGCTTGGCGGCGATCAGCGCGTGGGCCTCGCGCACGTAGGCCGACAGCTCGGCGTCGTTCAGGGCGTCGTGGGCCTTCAGCTGCACCCATCTGGCGCGGGCCAGATACGGCGCGGGAAGGGCCACGCCGCTCTCCACCAGCATCTCGAAGCCGAGATCGGAGGCCTTGAACATATAGCGCGGGGTCTCCTGGCCGAGCGCTCCGGCGAAGGCGAATATCCTGGCGCCGACGCAATAGGTGCGGTCGGCCTCCCATTTGATGTCCATCACCACGCCCGGCAGGGCCAGCGCCATCCGGTCGAAATCCTCGAATTTCATCGGTCTGTCCTCCCAGGGCGGACGCACTACGCGGGGGCGTGGCGCCCGGATCCCAGCATGGCCGAGAACCGCGCTTGCCGCGACAACGCCGCTCAGTATATATGCCCGCCTTTCGCGCCGCCCCCTTGGCGAGCGCGAGCGCCGCGCGGGCCTCTTCCACCGCGCACCGGCGTGGGTGAGGTGGCCGAGTGGTTGAAGGCGCACGCTTGGAAAGCGTGTTTACGGGAAACCGTAACGAGGGTTCGAATCCCTCTCTCACCGCCAGCCAATCGATACGCGGGCAGGCCGGGCCAAGCCCGGCCCGGCGGCGTCAATGCGGGGCCAAGCTGGAGGCGGATACGCGATAAGCGACCAGTTGGGCGCCGATGGCGGCCAGCAGCAGGGCATAGGCGCGGTCGACGACGCCCTCCAGCGATCGCGCCCGCAGGAACATGGCGTGCGCCAGGGCGTCCAGTTCCGTCCTCTTGGGCACTTGCGGCAGATGGAGGGAGGCGAACACCTCCTCGGCGCCGTGAAGGCCTTCGGCCAGCAGGGTTTGCAGCTGGGAAAGCGCCGGCGCGTGGAGCGTCGCGGCGATGGCCGAGGCGATCTTGTCGGGGTCGAACCGGAACGCCAGAAGCTCGGCGGTGCGCTCGACCGCCCGTCCGCTGGGGTGATGCTCACCGCGCAGCATGGCGGCGGGCGGATGCTTCAGGTCCCATACCAAACCGACGCGCGAGAGCAGCCAGAGCACATAATAGGTCGGGTCCAACTCCCACCACATGAAGCCCTGCCGGACGCTGCTCTGAAAGGCGTGGTGATTGTTGTGCCAGCCCTCTCCCATGGTGAAGATCGCCAGCAGCCAGTTGTTGCGCGAGTCGTCGCCGGTAACGAACCGCCGCGAGCCCCGGACGTGGGCGAGCGAGTTGATGCAGAAGGTCGAGTGATAGACCAGCACCGTGCTCCACAGGAAGCCCACCACCAGGCCCGACCAGCCGGCCAGGGCGAAGCACAGCACCGCCAGGATGACCGCCGGCGCGAGCTCAAAGCGGTGCAGCCACATCAACTCGGGATAGCGGGCCAGGTCCTCGACCTTGACCAGGTCGGTGTCGGACGGGCGGCGCTCGAAAATCCAGCCGACATGGCTGTGGAAAAAGCCCCGGCGAAGCGGTGAATGCAAGTCCTGACCGGTGTCGGAGTGAAGATGGTGATGCCGGTGCCGGGCCGCCCACCACAGGACGCTGTTCTGGGCGCTGCTCTGCGCGAGGAAGGCCAGCACGAACTGGAACACTCGGCTCGTCGAATAGGCCTTGTGTGAGAAGTAGCGATGATAGCCCGCGCCGATGGCGAAGATGCGCAGCCAGTAGAGGGCGATACAGATCGCCAGCGCGCGCAGACTCACGCCCGACCAGATCGCCGCGAAGCAGCCAAGATGCACCAGGGCGAAGGGAATGGCGGCGGGATACACGATCTCGTTGTGTTCGACGCCGGCGGGGGAAGCCATCAATCCTACTCCTACGCGCAACGATTTGCGCACACGTGAATATGCCGCCGACCCAATCGGACGACCAGGGCGCAGCCGCCTAGCGAAGCTGGCTGTCCTTGCTGCCTCGCCGGTTGATGCCGGAGATGACGACGCGGCTGTCTCGGCCCGCCTGGCAATCTATACAGGTTCGGGCGCCGGGAAGAGCCTTTCGGCGCGGCTCCGGGATTTCCTCGCGGCACACCACGCAAATGACGCTGCCCGCCCCGGCGGGTAGCCTGCCGCGCGCTGACAGCACGCCGTCGATAATGGTGTCGTCGATCTGGTCCACAACCGCCCCGTCTCGCGCCCAACCGCTGGCCATGACCTCTCCGACACGCCTTAATTGCAAGCCGAATAGGTAAGCACTCGCGGACCGATCCCAGCGCTGCCTTTCGACGATTGGCCGCCCATCTGACGCCGCCCGGTGGTACGACCATCCACGGGCGTTGGCATACGATCGGTGCATCCATCGCCCCGCGGCGGGGGCGTTAGCGAGTCCGCTCGTCCTCGACGGCCAAGGCCATCGCCGTCGCTGCCGGTCCCAGCACCACGTGGATGCTGTCAGGCGAGGGCCGGGAGAACGTCCGCGCACCGCTGGCGCGAACACCCTTCTCACTGACCTCGCCGCCATCGATCAGCCCGATGCATAGCCGGGAATCCGCAAGCAGGACGGAAACCAGATTGCCCGCACCGCCGAGCGCCGCCACCAGCGCGGAGGCGTCGCCGGGCGCCATTGGCGCGGCCGGTTGCGCGGGCATGGGCGCCGGGTCGATCCGCGCCGCCGCTTCACCCGCATCAGATCGAAGGTAGGCCCTGATCTCGTTGGCGACATTGTCGGCGGCGGGGCCGAGCACAACCTGCAACGCCCTGGGCTCTGGCCGGATCAGTCCGCGTGCACCGAGCCGCTTCAGCGCCGCCTCGTTCACGCGGGTCTGGTCGGCGACGACCAGGCGAAGCCGCGTGGTGCAGGCGCCGACCTCGATCAGATTCCGGGCGCCGCCGAGGGCCCTGACAAAGGCTTCGGCCTGCGTGCCGGGCGCGGGTCCGATGGCGGCTTCCTCCGCATCCGCCGCCGCGTCGCGGCCTGGGGTCTTCAGGTCGAAACGCTGGATGAAGACGTGGAACAGTCCGTAGTAAAGCCCGAAATAGACCGCGCCGACCGGCAACAGCAGCAGGGGCCGGGTGGCCTTGCCGAAGTTCAGCACGTAGTCGAACAGGCCGGCGGAAAACCCGAAACCGAGCTTCACGCCCAGAACGCTCATCAACGTCATCGCCGCGCCGGTCAGCAGGGCGTGCAGGGCGAACAGCGCCGGCGCCAGGAACATGAAGCTGAACTCGATCGGCTCGGTCACCCCGGTCAGGAAGGCGGTGAGCGCCATGGACAGCAGCATACCGCCCACCTCGGCGCGCCGCTCGGGCCGGGCCGTGCGATACATGGCCAGGCAGGCGGCGGGGAGGCCGAACATCATCACCGGAAAGTAGCCGGCCATGAAGCTTCCCGCCGTCGGATCGCCGGCGAAGAAGCGGTTCAGATCGCCGGTCTTGCCATGGAACTCGCCCACCAGAAACCAGACCACATTGTTCAGGATGTGGTGCAGGCCGGTGACGATCAGGACCCGGTTCAGCACGCCATAGACGAACAGCCCGAGCGGTCCCGCCTTGGCGATGCCGACGCTGAGCGCGTCCATGCCGCCCGACAGCGCCCCCCAGCCGAGGCCGAATGCCGCGGCCAGCGCCAGGCCCGCCAATCCGGCGACGATGGGGATGAAGCGTCTTCCGCCGAAGAAGGCGAGGTATTCCGGCAGTTTGAGCGTCGAGAACCGGTTATAGAAGTCCCCGGCTATGGCGCCCGACAAGATGCCGAGCGGGACGCTGAGCTTGGCGAGCGCCTTGTCCTTGAATGCGGCCGCCGCCAGGTCGTGGGCGGTGGCGGCGACGCCTGTCATCGCGTCCGGCGGTACGTGGATCAGGGTCTTGGCCCCGGCCGTCGCCACCAGGAAACAGACCACGCCGCCCAGCCCGGCCGCGCCGTTGTTGTCGCGCGCAAAGCCCACCGCCACGCCGATGGCGAACAACAACCCGAGGCTGGAGAAGACGGCGTCTCCGGCCGAGGCGATGAAGGGTATATCGAGCAGGTCCGGCTGACCCAGCCGCAGCAACAGGCCCGCCACCGGCAGCACCGCGATGGGCAGCATCAGCGCGCGGCCGAGCGGCTGCAGTATCGCCATCGGCGACTTCATTGCGCGGCCTCCCGCACCAGGGCTTTGCCGAGCACGGCCCGGACCGAGGCGGTGTCCGGCTGCGCCAGGGCCTGCCTCGCTATGAACCGGCAACGATCGAGGTCGAGGAGGCGGATCGCGGACTTCAAGTCCGGGATCGTGTGCGGCGCGGCGGAAAGCTCGGTGACGCCGAGCCCGATCAGGAGCGGCGCGGCGGCCGTGTCCGACGCCAACGCGCCGCAGACGCCGACCCATTTGCCGACCTTGGCGGCGCCCTCGCAGGTCAGGGCGATCAGGCGCAGCACCGCGGGATGCAGGGCGTCGATACCGGCGGCCACGGCCGGATTTCCCCGGTCCATGGCGAGCGCATACTGGGTGAGGTCGTTGGTGCCGATGGATAGAAAATCGGCCTCCAGCGCGAGTTCGGCGGCGATCAGGGCGGCGGCGGGGGTCTCGACCATGACGCCAAGCTCGATGTCATCGGCGCCGCCCATCTCCGCCCTGGCCGCATGGAGGGCGCGGCGCACAGCGCGTAACTCCTCCACGTTGGCGATCATGGGAACCATGATCCGCAGGTGGCCGGCGGAGGTCACGCCGAGGATGGCGCGAAGCTGGGTGCCGAGCAGGTCCGGTCTGGCCAGGGTCTGGCGCACGCCGCGCAGGCCGAGCGCCGGGTTCGCCTCGGCCGGCCCCGGCAGATAGGCCACCGGCTTGTCGCCGCCGATATCGAGGGTGCGCACGATCAGGGGCCGCGCCCCCAGCGCATCGGCGATGGCCTGATAGGCGGCGCGCTGTTCGGCCTCGTCCGGCGCGGTGGCGCGGTCGAGGAACAGGAACTCGGTGCGCAACAGGCCACAACCCTCCGCGCCATTGGCCACGGCGAAGGCTGCCTCCTCGACCCGGCCGAGATTGGCGAACACCTCGATCCGGGTTCCGTCGGACATCCGGCATGGCGCGGCGGCGGCGGTCAACGCCGACCGGCGGGCCGCGGCGCGGCGCGACCGCTCGGCTTGCGCGGCGGCGATCTCGACCGCGTTCGGCGCCGTGCGCAATTCGCCCGCGTCGGCATCCAGAATGACGGTCGCGCCGGGCTCGGCCGCCAGCAAACCCTCACCCAGCGCGACCAGCGCCGGCAGTCCGATGGAGCCCGCGATGATCGCCACATGCGAGGTCGGGCCGCCCGAGGCTGTCGCCAGGCCAACGATCCGGTCTCCAAACGCGATCAGTTCCGAGGGCAGAAGGTCGTCGGCCAGCAGGATCGCGCCCTCTGGCGGCGCTTCGACCTGGGCTGCGGTTCCGCCCAAGGCCTGCTGCACCCGGCGCTTCAGGTCGACAAGGTCCTGCGCCCGTTCCCTGAGGCGCGGGTCCGGCAACGACGATAGAGTCTGCGCCTGTTCGTCCAGTGCGCTCCCCCAGGCGAAGCCGGCGCTGCGCCCGGCGTCTATTTCGGCATCCGCCCTCGCCCGCAAGCCGGGATCGTCGAGCAGGGCCAGATGCGCCGCCATGACCTCGCCCGCCGCGCCGGCCGCCGCCGGACCGCGGCGAACGCTCCACAGCGCCTGCGTCAGCGCCGCCCGTTCCGTATCGACCCCCGCGCCGTCGCGCGGCACGGAGATTTCCGCCCGTTGCAGCCGCGTCGTGCGCCCGACGGCCAGGCCGGGCGCCGCGGTAATACCCGTCAACACGCCGGGTCGGAGCTGAGGCCTGGCGATCGGCGCCGCTGCGGGCGGCGGCTCGGAACCTTCCGCGCCTCCGCTGGCGAGGAAGTCCGCGAGGGCGCCGACCGCCCGTCCGGCGTCGGGCCCCGTCCCGGCGACGACGAGCGACCGGCCCACCGCGGCGCCCAGCCTCATCAGGGCGACCGGGCTTCGCGCATCCGCGATCCGCTCGCCGAGTGTAATTTCTATGCGGGCGTCGAAAGGTTTGAGCAGCGCCGCCACCCGGCCGGCGGGGCGGGCGTGCAGGCCATGCGGCAGACCCAGGGTGACGACGCGGCGATGCGCCGGCTCGACCACGCCGCCGGCGCCGGGCGCCGGCATGGCGGTGAGCGTCATCAGCGGCTGGCCGACCTCGATCTCGCGGTCCAGCGCGCGCCAGTCGATGCCGAAGCGCTCGCCATTGGCGATCACGATCGGGGTGATCAGGCTCCTGGCGTGGCGCGCCAGATGATCGGGATCGAAGCCGATCAGAGGATCGCCGGCCTTCACTGTCTGGCCGTCCACGACGTAGGCCGTGAAGCCCTCGCCTCTCAGCCCCACCGTCTCCAGGCCGAGATGGATCAGGACGTCCATCCCGGCGCGCGTGCGCAGGGTGACCGCGTGGCGGGTGCGGGCCAGCGACACCACCTCTCCGTCGCACGGGGCGTGGAGCATCTCGCCGGTGGGGTCGATGGCGACTCCGTCGCCCAGCATCCGGCCGGCGAACACGGGGTCCGCAACCTCCGCCAGCGGCGCGACCCAGCCCTTGAGCGGCGAGACCAGGTTCACGGCTTCAGTTCCACCGAGCCCAGCGCCCACCACGGATCGAGCGTCGCGCGTGTGAACAGGAAGCAGAGGTCGTGGCGTCCCGACAGCGGATCGATCCGGCCCGATACCCGGGCTTGGGGGTCGGCGCCGACCCAGGGCATCGGCACGGTGGCGATCACCGGCCCGTCGCAACCGTCGGCGTGGACGATCAACTCCCCCTCGGCGGTGGTTTGCCGCCGGAGCGGAATCTTGTCGTCATCGACGCCGAGGAAGTTGAACGGCAGCCGCCCGGCGGCGATGGCGATGCGGGCGACGCCGGTCATGTCCGCGTCCTTCCACTGCCAGCAGGGGTTGGTGAAATCGGCCAGATAGGTGGGGCGGTGCTCGGAAGCGACGGGTCCCGGCGCCTCCAGGTTCAGCGCGCCGCCGGTGGAGCACAGCATGAGCTGGTGATTGTCCCGCGTCTGGGGATTGGAGATCGCCGTGGCCCTGGGCGACAGCGCACTTTCCGCAGGTCGTAGGCCCATGGCTTCGTCCCGTCGCATGGCGGGCCGGAGGCGGCTCAGGAAATCCGGCCAGCTTCGCGCGGCCTGGGGCGACCAGCCTATTTCGGCCAATGCGGCGGCGCGTGGGAAGGCCATGTGCTCCACCCGGTCCTGCAGACGGATGTGCTCGGTCCAGACATTGGCCTGGATGCCGAGAATATGGCCGGCGACGGCGGCGTCGATGGACGGCGGCAGGGGGTCGTAGGCATAGACGTCCGAGAGCGCGATCACCAACCCCCGCCCCGGCGGTTCGTCATTGGCGGGCGAGAGGCGGTTGTCGAAATAGAAGGGCATACCGGGCGTCAGCACCGCATCGTGGCCGAGCTTCGCCGCCTGGATTCCGCCCGAGATGCCGTGCCAGGACATCACCGCCGCATCCTCCGGCAGGCCGCCCTGCAGTATCTCGTCCCACCCGATCAGCTTGCGGCCGTGCGCGGCGAGGAAGCGGCCTATGCGGTTGATGAACCAGCCCTGCAGTTCGTCCTCGTCCTTGAGGCCGAGCTGTCTGATCTGCGCCTGCACGACGGGCGAGGTCTTCCAGTAGTCCTTGACCGCCTCATCGCCGCCCACGTGGATATAACGGCCGGGGAAAAGATCCATCACCTCGGTCAGCACCGCCTCGAGGAAGGCTTCGGTGCGGGCATTCGGCGCATAGAGGTTGGGGAACACCCCCCAGTCGCCCAGGGTCGCCGGATCGACCGGCTTCAGGCCAAGCTCCGGATAGGCGAAGATCGCCGCGGAAGCGTGACCCGGCATTTCGATCTCGGGCACGACGGTGATGCCCCGCGCGGCGGCATAGGCCACCACCGCCCGCACCTCGGCCTGGGTGTAGAAGCCGCCATAGCGCCGGGGCCTCCCGGTTGTGCGGTCGATGTCGAGTCGATGTGGAACCCCGGCCTCCACTCGCCAGCCGCCCACCGCCGTCAAACGCGGATACTTCCTGATTTCCAGCCGCCAGCCCTGATCGTCGGTCAGGTGCCAGTGGAAGGTGTTCAGCTTGTAACGCGCCATCTGGTCGAGCAAGGCTTCGATCAAAGCGACGGACTGGAGGTGGCGGGCGCTGTCGAGCATGAGGCCGCGCCAGGGGAACCGCGGCGTGTCGGCGATGTGCAGATACGGCAGGGGAACGGGCCTCGCGGACGCCGGCCCCGGCGTCAGCAGTTGCAGCGCCGTGGCCGCGCCATGAAACAGTCCGGCGTCCGTGGCGGCGGCGATGTGCAGGCCCTTGGCGTCGATGTCGAGGGTATAGCCCTCCTCGCCCAGCGCCGCGCTGGCCGGGGCGCGGGCGAAGGTGACGGCGGCGCGCGCCCCACCGATCCTGACCTTGAGTTTGCCGATGCGGGCGGCCTCGGTCGCGAGCCATTGCGCGTCCAGACGGGCGGCGGCATCGCCCACAGGGACCGAGACGCCGATGATCGGCGGCGGCGCGAAGGCGCCGGACCGCACGGTCATCGAGGCGGGAAGCGGAAGCAGCGACGGCGCGGGCGCGGCGCGGGCCACGCCGCCGAAGGCCATGCTGCCGAGGAACAGGGCGGCGATCGAGAAAAGGGCGGAAGCGGCCTGCATGGGATCGGATGATGCGCCGCTAAATCACGGGATGAAAAGGCCGGGCTGAAAAGGGCGGGACCGGCCCTTGCGGACCGGTCCCGAGGCGAGGGGCGGCTTCAGAATTTCACATGCACGCCGGCATAGACCTGGGTGCCGTTCTCATAGACGGCGCGAGGCTGGGTCTTGTTGTCGGCATAGTATTTCAACAGGTTGTTGGTCAGGTTCAGCGCATCGACACTGAAGGTGACGGTGGGCGTCACCTTGAAGTTTAGCGAGGCGTCGAGCGAGCCGTAGTTGTCCTGGTTCTCCGCCGCCGACCGGTCCAGACCCACAAAGAAGTGCGAGCGGTAGGTGTAGGCCAGACGCGCGCTCAGCCACCGATCCTCGTAATAGCCCACCGCGTTATAGGTGATCTTCGAGGTGCCGACGAGCGGCGCGCCCGAGGTCTCGTGCCCATCCACATAGGTGAAGTTGAGTTGGACGCCGAAGTGGTAGGGCAGCGGCTGCTGTACCTGGAACTCCACCCCCTTCAATTCGCCGGAGGTGTTGATGGGCGAGGAGATCGCATAGGTCTTGATGGCGTTATAGAAGGCCGAATAGTAGGTTCCATTCGAGACGCCGTAGGTCACATAGGACGACAGGTCGTCATAGAACAGGCTGACCGCGGCGATCGACGACGGGCCGTAATAGTATTCCAGCGCCGCATCGTACACCGCCGCCTTGATCGGCTTCAGGTTCGGATTGCCGCCGTTGCCGGTCAGATTGGTGTCGGTGAGCGACACCGTGCCGCCCAGCGCCGAAAAGTCCGGCCGTGACAAGGTCTCCGCCGCCGACACCCGCAGGAACAGCTTGCGGGTCAGATCGAACGTGAAGTTGGCGCTCGGCAGCACGTCGAAATAGTCGTGCGTGACATTCGCGACGTAGAAATCGCCGTAGGCCGAGGTGGTGATGTCCCCGGCGTGGGTCCCCGCGGGGTCGGACACGTTCACGTTCGCCTGTTCACGGGTATCGACAAAGCGTACGCCGAAGTTGCCGCGCCAGCCCTCGCCGCCGACCCTGGCCATCACATAGCCGGCCACGTCGCGCTCCTTCACCGAGAAGGCGCCCGGCCAATAATAGTTCTGCGCCTGGATGATATGCGAGATCGGCCCGCGGGCCGGGTCCGTGATCGAATTGACGATGTTGTCGATCGTGCCGGGATTGCCGGCGATAGGAATCAGAAGCCCCGGCACGCCGAGGTCGCCGGCATTGAATCCACCGGGATAGGGGACCGGGTTGGTGGCGGAAAACGGCTGGGCTCCCGCGGTGAAGCACTGCCCGTCATTGCCGAGGGAGCAGCCCCGGTCGTAGCCGGTGACCGTGCGTTTGTGATCGGCGATGCGCGCCCCGAACAGCAGGTCCTTGAACACGCCGTTGTTCCAGGCCCAGTCGCCGTCGAACTTGGCGTAGAGTTCCTTGTCCACCGACTTGAAGGTCTCGTTCCAGGACCAGTCGTCGGCGAGGCCGGCGGGGCTCTGGGCGTTCACATTGGTGGGTGTGACCTGCCAGCCATTGCCGGAAGGCTGGTAGGAGATGCCCGTGGCGGCGTCCACTTCGTAGGCGGGCTCGGTGGGGGTGAAGCCCACGCCCTCGGTATAGCCGACCTGGGCCTTGAGGGTCAGGGTATCGCTCAGCCGGTACTTGCCGTCGAGGTTGACGTAATAGCTCTTACCCTGGGCGTCCGGGCGGGTGATGTTGTCGACGATCAGGCCGTCCTGGGGCGTTCCGGCCGGATTGTTGAGCGGGAAGGTCGCCGCCACCAGCGTGTTGTTCACCACCCGGTAGGAGGTCGGCACGTTGTTGTTTAGCTCGTTCGAGCCCCAGTACATGTAGTTGTCGTTGACGTTGGTGGCGTTGAGCTTGGAATAGAAGCCGGTCAGTTTGAACTCGGCCCGATCGTTGGGCCGCCAGGCGACGGCGATATCGCCGCCTTCGCGCTCGCGCTCCTGCTGGAAGTAGGTCGAGCCGATCAGGGTCGGCGCCGTCACGCCGACCAGCGCGGGGATCGCCGCCCCCGTCGCCGTGCCGCTGGTAATGGTGGTGTAGCCGAGCGTCTCCTGACCGTAGCGACGCAGCGTCCGGTCCTCGTAGAAGCCCTGCACGATGACGCCGAACGTCCCGTCCTCGCTCCTCCAGCCCACCAGGCCCGAGACCTGTGGTTTGGTGTCCCCGGACAGGCTGTTGTAGGCGCCCTCCAGCGAGCCCTCGAAGGTCAGGCCGCGATGGAGGTCCAGCGGGCTGCGGGTCTGCAGGTCGATGGCGCCGGCCACGCCGCCTTCCAGCAGCGAGGCGTCCTGGGTCTTGTAGACCTCCGCCTGGGACAGGATCTCCTGCGGCAACAGGGTGAAGCTGATCGAGCGGCCGACGGTGGAGAACTGGTCGAGGATGAACCAGTCGCCGGTGGAGACCGAGTGGCCGTCGATGGTCACCTGGGTGAGGCTGGGCGAGGTGCCGCGGATCGAGACACGGTCGTTTTCGTCGAACCCGCCTTCACCGGACGCTGCCGAGGTGGTGTTGATGCCGGGCAGGCGTTGCAGCGCGTCGGCCACGTTGCGGTCGGGCAGCTTGCCCACATCCTCGGCCGAGATGACATCCACCTGGTCATAGGCCTGCTTCTTGACCTGGATGGCTTTTTCCAGCGCTTGGCGCACGCCGGTGACGATGACTTCGCTGTCGGCCGCCTGGGCGGTGGACATCGGCGCCTGTTGCGCCAAGGCGGGCGCCGCCACGGCCAGAACCGCCACGCTTGCGGACGTTACGCAAATCGCCTTGAAACGCATCACCCCATCTCCCCCGATCTGTGGCGTCCGGCCTGTCGTCGCAGAGCCAATGTAATGCCAATTAGAGCCCAATAGCGCGCTGAGAAGCCTTCCCGACGCTCTGAAGCTCGAAGCTTTCGCCAATCCTTCACAAAATGCAAGCCCAAAATAAGTCCAATCAAAAGCCAATCCGGTCTATTGGTATTATAATGGTTTGGTGCTACACGAATCCGCTGCACGGCGCAGATTGAGTCTGGCGGTCATGGGGGAGCGATATTGACATCCTTTGCGGACAGGATCGGGGGCCTGGACCCCGCCGACCACGCGCCGCTGTATCAGCAGCTTCAGCGGGCGTTGCGCCAGGCGATCAACGAGCGCGTCCTGTCGCCCGAAGACGCCCTGCCGGCCGAACGCGACCTGGCGGAAGTGTTCGACATCTCCCGCATCACCGTGCGCAAGGCGCTGGACGGTCTGGTCAACGAAGGGCTCCTGATCCGTCGCCAGGGCGCGGGCACCTTCGTCGCCGCGCGGGTGGAGAAGAACTTCTCCAAGCTGTCCTCGTTCTCCGAAGACATGGCGGCGCGCGGGCGCACCGCCCACAGTGTGTGGTTGAGCCGTTCGCGCGGTGCGGTGACGCCGGAGGAGAGCATGGCCATGGGTCTCAGCCCCGGAACGGCGGTCTATCGCTTCAACCGCATCCGCTATGCGGACGGGGTGACCATGGCGCTCGAATTTTCCACGGTGCCGGCCTATGCGCTGGAGTCGGCCGAGGCCGTGGATGCTTCGCTCTATGACGCGTTGGAGCGTACCGGCCATCGCCCGGTGCGCGCCCTGCAGCGGTTGCGGGCCGTGCTGTTCACGGCCGAGCAGGCCGATCTACTGGGTGTGAAATCTCGCGACGCGGGCCTGCTGATCGAGCGGCGCGGCTTCCTCGCCGACGGGCAGGCGGTGGAACTGACCCAATCCTTTTATCGCGGCGACGCTTACGACTTCGTCGCCGAACTTTCGACCTTGCAGAGTTGAAGCCCGGAGTATGGGTGTGATCGAGTCCGTATCCACGAGCGGGGCCGAACGGAGCCTGATGTTCAAGGAGGCGGCGGAGGGGCCTGCGGTGGTGCGCCGCCTGCTGTCATGCAACGCCGAGATCTGCGCCGAGGCCGGCCGGCGGCTGCGCGCCCTCCACCCGCATACCGTGGTCACCTGCGGCCGGGGCTCATCGGATCACGCCGCCACCTTCGCCAAGTATCTGATCGAGACCCGGCTCGGTCTGCCGACCGCCTCGGCGGCCCTCTCGGTGAGCTCGGTCTATGAGGCGTTCCCCACCTTCGACGGCGTGGTGTTCCTGGTCATTTCCCAGTCCGGGCGCAGTCCCGATCTGGTCAAGGCGGTGCGGGCGGCCAAGGCGGGAGGGGCGGTGGTGGTCGCCCTCGTTAACGCCCCGGATTCACCGGTGGAGCAATTAGCCGACCTCTTCATCCCTCTTCGCGCCGGGCCGGAGACCAGCGTCGCCGCCACCAAGTCCTACATCGCCTCGCTCGCCGCTGTGACCCAACTGATCGCCGCCTGGACCGGGGACGAGGGGCTATCGGTCGCCCTGGCGGAAGCGCCGACCATGCTGGGTCTGGCCTGGAGGCTTGACTGGAGCGCGGGGGTTGAGGCGCTGCTGGACGCTCAAGGTCTGTATGTGATCGGCCGCGGCCTCGGCTATGGCGTGGCGCAGGAGGCCGCGCTGAAACTGAAGGAGACCGCCGGCCTGCACGCCGAAGCGTTCAGCGCAGCGGAGGTTCGCCACGGCCCCATGGCCATCGTCGGCCCGGGCTTCCCCGTGCTGATGCTGGCGCAGGACGACGAGACGCTGGAGAGCGTCTCTGCGCTTGCCGCGGAGTTTACCGGGCGCGGGGCGAGGGTCGTCGCCGCCGGGTTCGACGCCGCCGGTAGCCTGCATTTGCCCACCGAGACGACCCATCCGGTGCTGCAACCCCTGCTCATGATCCAGAGCTTCTATCGGATGGCGGCCAGCCTTGCTGTGGCGCGCGGCTTCGATCCCGATCGGCCGCCCCACCTCCGGAAGGTGACAGAGACGCTTTGATGCCGACCGCCCTCGTCAATGCCCGCATCGTGACCGGCGACGCCGTGCTCGACGGTCACGCGGTGGTGATCGGCCAGGGCCGTATCGAAGCGGTGGCGGCGGTCGGCCGGCTTCCGGCCGGGATGGAGCGCGTCGATCTGGAAGGGCTCACCTTGGCGCCCGGCTTCATCGACACCCAGGTCAATGGCGGCGGCGGCGTCCTGTTCAACGACGCGCCCACGGCGGAGGGGATCGAGGCCATCGGCCGCGCCCACCGTCGTTTCGGCGCCACCGGCTTCCTACCCACCCTGATCAGCGACGACTTCGCCGTCATCCGCCGCGCCGTGGCCGCGGTGGACGCCGCCATGGCCGCCGGCGCGCCCGGTCTGCTCGGCATCCATATCGAAGGCCCGTTCCTCAACCCCCTGCGCAAGGGCATTCATGACGACGCCAAGCTGCGCACCCTGGACGCGGAGGGGTTCGAGATCCTCACCTCCCTGAAGCGCGGCCGAACGCTGGTGACCCTGGCCCCGGAGACGGTGGCGCCGGCTTGCATCTCCGAACTTGCCGAGGCGGGCGTCATTGTCGCCGCCGGACACACCAATGCCGGATACGAGACCATGAGACGCGCTCTGGCCAGCGGGCTGACCGGCGTCACCCACCTGTTCAACGCCATGTCGCCGCTGACCAGCCGCAAACCCGGCGTGGTCGGCGCGGTGCTGGAGGATCGGGCGGCCTGGGCGGGCCTGATCGTCGATGGCGAGCACGTGGATCCGGCGACGCTGAGGGTCGCCCTTCGCTGCCGCCCCCTGGACCGTTTCATGCTGGTCACCGACGCCATGCCCTGCGTCGGCGACGACAAGCTAAATTTCGACCTGCAGGGGCGGACCATCTTCGTCCGCGACGGCGCCTGTTACGACGAAAACGGCGTGCTCGCCGGCTCCAACCTCGACATGGCTCGCGCCGTGGGGAATGCGCAGACGATGCTCGGCCTGACCCTGCCTCAAGCCTGTGTCATGGCCAGCGGTGCGCCCGCCGCTTTCCTGGGCCTGGAGGATCGCGGTTCGATCGCGCCGGGCAAGCGCGCCGACCTCGTGGCGCTCGACGAAGACGGTGCGGTATGGGCCACCTGGATCGGCGGCGAGATGCAACGGTCGGCCAGGATCGAAAAGACCACTGTGGAGGCGCCGCTTCACGCGGTGTCCAACGCAGAACCTTAGACCCCGCGCTGTTCCAATCCGGCGTGGAAACCGCGGCGAAAGGCTTCAAACCGGCCCTCCGCAATGGCCGAACGCACGGTGGCCATGAGCGTCTGGAAGAAGGCCAGGTTGTGCCAGGACAGCAGCACCTGGCCGAGGATTTCGTCGGCGCGCACCAGATGGTGCAGGTAGGCCTTGGAATAGTCGCGGCTGGCCGGGCACGCGACAGCGGCGTCCAGTGGCGTTTCGTCCTCGGCGAAACGGGCGTTCTTCAGGTTGAGGGCGCCCGCCCAGGTCCAGGCCTGGCCATGCCGGCCCGAGCGGGTGGGCAGCACGCAGTCGAACATGTCCACGCCCCGGGCCACCGCCTCCACCAGGTCGATCGGCTTGCCGACACCCATCAGATAGCGCGGCCGGTCGGGCGGCAGCATGGCGGGCGCATAGTCCAGCACCGCGCACATGGCGGCGTGGCCCTCGCCCACCGCCAGCCCGCCGATGGCGTAGCCGTCATAGCCGGTCTCGATCAGCCGGTCGGAGGATTCCTGCCGCAGGGGCTGAAAGGTGGAGCCCTGCTGAATGCCGAACAGGGCCTGGTCATCGCGCGCGCCGAACGCGGTCTTGGAGCGCGCGCCCCAGCGGATCGACAGCGCCATGGCCGCGCGCGCCTGCTCCTCGCTGGCCGGCCATGAAACGCACTGGTCGAGCTGCATGACGATGTCGGCGCCCAGCAGGTCCGCCTGGATTTCGATGGAGCGCTCGGGCGAGAGCACATGGCGCGAGCCGTCGATATGGCTCTGGAAGGTGACCGCCTCCTCGTTCAGCTTGGCGATGCCCGACAGCGACATGACCTGGAACCCGCCGCTGTCGGTCAGGATCGGCCGGTCCCAGCGCATGAACCGGTGCAGGCCGCCCAGCCGCTTCACCCGGTCCGCCGTGGGGCGCAGCATGAGGTGGTAGGTGTTGCCGAGCAGGATCTCCGCCCCCGTGGCCGCCACCTGGTCCACCGTCAGCGCCTTCACCGTGCCCGCCGTCCCCACCGGCATGAAGGCCGGGGTGCGGATATCGCCGCGCGCGGTCTTGAGCACGCCGGTACGGGCCGCGCCGTCCGTCGCGGCGATGTGGAAGGTTCTCATCGGCTCCTCTCCCCCTCGATGGGGGAGAGGTCGGGAGTGGGGGTGAAGGGCGCTGCGCTTGCCTGCATATCTGTCGAGGCGCCTCCAACTCCATCGCCGGATAGGCCGCGGGTCGCACCCCCAACCCCGACCCTTCCCCCATCGAGGGGGAAGGGCGCAAGAAACCACAGCCCCGCATCGCCGTAGGAATAGAACCGGTAGCCGCCTTCCACCGCGTGGACGTAGGCCGCCCGCGTCCCCTCCATCCCGGCGAAGGCGGAGACCAGCATGAGCAGGGTCGATTTGGGCAGGTGGAAGTTGGTCATCAGCACGTCGCAGGCCCGGAAGCGGTAGCCGGGGGTGATGAAGATCGCGGTGTCGCCCGCGAACGGCCGCATCACGCCGTCCTCGCCGGTGGCGCTCTCCAGCAGGCGAAGCGAGGTGGTGCCGACGCAGACGATCCGCCCGCCCGCCGCCCGGGCTACGTTCAGCCTGGCGGCGGTCTCGGCCGAAACCTCGCCGGTCTCGGCGTGCATCCGGTGGTCCGACACATCGTCCACCTTCACCGGCAGAAAGGTGCCGGCGCCCACGTGCAGGGTGACGAAGGCGGCCTCTACCCCCGCCGCCGCCAGCCGCGCCAAGAGGTCCGGCGTAAAGTGCAGCCCGGCGGTGGGCCCCGCCACCGAACCGTCCTCGCGCGCATAGACGGTCTGGTAGTCGGCCCGGTCGCGCGCGTCCTCGGGGCGTTGCGCCGCGATATAGGGCGGCAGCGGCATGACGCCGGTCTCGCGGATGGCCTCGTCCAGCGCCGGACCCGCCCGGTCGAAGGCCAGAGTGATCGACCCGTCATCGTGCTTGGCTTCGACCGTGGCCTCAATCCTCCCCTGCGCAGCGGGGGAGGGGGACCCCGAAGGGGTGGAGGGGGCGGCGCCGCCCTGTCCAGCTGGCGTCGGCGCGGCCTCCTCCGTCACATCGCTTCGCGCCGCGCCACCTCCTCCGCATTGCGGGGGAGGAGAAAATTCAACCACGTCCCCCAACCTCAACCGCTTGCCCGGCTTGGCCAGCGCCGTCCAGCGGTCCGGGGTGAGGCGCTTCAGCAGGGTCGCCTGCACCGCCACCCGATTTCCATCCCGCTCGCGCATCCCGAACAGGCGGGCGGGAATCACCCGCGTATCGTTGAACACCATGACATCGCCGGGTTGCAGAAAGGCAGGCAGGTCATGGACGTGCGCATCTTCCAGCGCGCCACCGGGGCGCACCACCAGGAGCCGCGCCGCGTCACGCGGCTCGGCCGGGCGGAGCGCGATGCGGTCCTCCGGCAGGGGAAAATCGAAATCGGAGGTGCGCATGGTCGCTGGGCTAATACCAAACCTGTCATCCCGGAAAGCCCGCAGGGCTTATCCGGGACCCAGATGCGTTAGTGCTGGGTCCCGGCTCGGCCGCGCTTCGCTCGTTGGCCGGGATGACAGTCTATTCGGAGTCCGCCGCCACCTTCATGGAGACGATCTTGCCCGGCGCGCGGGGCGGTTCGCCCTTGGGCAGGGCGTCCACGTGGTCCATGCCGTCCACCACCTCGCCCCAGACGGTGTATTGGCCGTCGAGGAAGGTGGCGTCGTCGAAGCAGATGAAGAACTGGCTGTTGGCCGAGTTCGGATCGTTGGTGCGCGCCATGGAGCAGACGCCGCGCACGTGCGGCTCCTTGGAGAACTCCGCCTTCAGGTTCGGCTTGGACGAGCCGCCGACACCCACGCCCTTGGGGTCGCCGCCCTGGGCCATGAAGCCCGGAATCACCCGGTGAAAGACGATGCCGTCGTAAAAGCCCTCGCGCGCCAGCTCCTTGATCCGCGCCACATGCCCTGGGGCCAGGTCGGGCCGCAGCTTGATGGTCACCGGCCCGCCTTCGAGCTGCATGATCAGGGTGTTTTCGGTGTCGTTCGCATTGTCGGCGGCCATGGCGATCCTTGGGGTTCCTCGGGGTTCGCCGCTATGTAGCGGGGATAGGGCGGCTTCGCCACCTTGGCCGTGTCGAGCCATGACCGGCGCCCTGATCGGCAATTTCAACCGGGCGTTAACCATAAGCCCGGCAAATCCTGCCCATGGCGGTCACAGCGGTCACCCTGAGCGGCGTGGAGGCGGCGGTGCGCAAGGCCGCCCAGGTCACCGGCGTCGATTTCAACTTCCTGATGCGCACCGCCAAGCGTGAGAGCGGGTTCGACCCCTCGGCCAAGGCGCCGAGCTCCAGCGCCGCGGGCCTGTTCCAGTTCATCGAGCAGACCTGGCTCTCTACCATCAAGCGCCACGGGGCGGCCCACGGCTATGCTCGCTACGCCGACCTGATCAGCGAGGGCAATGATGGTCGCCTGCATGTGCCGGGCGGGGACGAGGCGCGCCGGGCGGTGATGGACCTGCGCTACGATCCGCACTGCGCCGCGCTGATGGCGGGGGAGCTGGCTTCCGACTCCGCCGCCTATCTGCGTGGCCGCACCGGGCGCGAACCCACCGGCGGAGAGCTCTATGCCGCCCACTTCCTCGGGCCCCAGGGATCGGCGCGGCTGATCGAGGCGGCGCAGACCACACCGAACGCCCTGGCCGCCAACCTCTTCCCCGACGCGGCCGGGGCCAACCACGGGGTGTTCTACCAGAGCGGCCGGGCGCTGACGGTGTCGGAGGTGTACGCCAACCTCGGCAAGACCGGCGGCGACGCCACGGTGCAGAACGACCCCGGCCAGGCCGCTTTCACCCAGTATGCGGGCGCCGGGCGGCTGGAGCGGCTGCGCGAACAGACCCTGCTAATGCAGTTTATCCTGAGCGCGCCGGACGACCAGACCTCCAAATCGCCCCTGTCCAGCCTGATGGCCTCGCAGATGATGGAAGCCTTCGCCAAGGCGCGGGGCCAGGGGGGAACTTGATCTCCTTCCCCTCAGCGTGGGGGAGGGGGACCACCTGAAAGGTGGTGGAGGGGGCGGCGGCGCCCTCTCAGGTCAGCGTCATGCAGCCCCCTCCGTCACGGCGCGTATTCGCGCCGCGCCACCTCCCCCGCCGCGCAGGGGAGGAGGGTCAGGCCGCCGCTCCGCTTTGCCGCATGGCCGCGATCTCGTCCGCCGCATAGCCCGCCTCGGCCAGCACTGCGTCGGTGTGTTGGCCCAGCGTCGGGGCGGGGCCGGTGGGACCGGTGGCGGCGCCGGGGAAGCGGGCCGGCGTGGCGGGCGCGCGGAAGCGTAGCCCCTGGGCGTCGCTGGCCTGAACGAAACAGCCTGCCGCCTCCGCCTGCGCGTCATCGGCCAGTTCGCGGGCGGTCTGCACCGGGGCCCAGACGAAATCGTGCGCATCGAGCACCTTGGCGGCCTCCTCAAAGCTCACGGCGGCGAAGGCGGCGTCGAAGGCCTCCACCAGCGCCTCGGCGTGTTTGCGTCGCTGGCCGTGGGAGGCGAAGCGCTCGTCCTCGATGATCTCGGGCCGACCCAGCGCGCGGGCCAGGTCGCGCCAGTCGCGCCCGCCCTGCCGCGGGACCAGCACCAGCCAGCGCCCGTCGCCGGTCTTGAAGAAGTTGGAGGTCGGGTCGATTTGCGCCTTGCGCGTGCGGTTCGAGGCCACCCGGCCATAGCGCAGCTGGATGGCCAGGTCGGAGGAGACCGAATAGACGCCGGCTCGCAGCAGACTGGTCTCCACCAGCCGCCCCTCGCCGGTCCGTCCCCGCTCGAACAGTGCGGCCAGGATGGCGGAGACGGTGGCGAGCGAGGTCACATGGTCGCCCATGCCGGTGCGGATCGGGAACGGCTCATAGCCCTTGGGAATGGTCAGGCCGGCCACGCCCGCCCGCGCCCAAAAGGCGGCGAGGTCGAAGCCCGGCCGATCCACCTCCGGCCCCTCCAGGCCATAGCCGGTGACGCTGCAATAGATCAGCCGCGGGTTCTCCGCCTTCAGGGTGTCGTGATCCAGCCGCGCCCGCTTTAGCGCGCCGGGGCGGGTGTTGGTGAGGAAGACGTCGGCGGCGCGGATCAGCCGCAGCAGCGCCCCGCGTCCCTCCGGCCGGGCGATGTCCAGCGCCACGCCGCGCTTGCCCCGATTGTCCATCTCGAACACGGCGTTGGTGGTGAACTCCTCGCCGAGGTCGCTGAAGAAGTGGCGGATCGGATCGCCCCTCGGGCTCTCCACCTTGATCACCTCCGCGCCCCAGTCGGCCAGGATGCCCGCGGCGCCGGGCGCGGCGATATAGGTGGCCAGTTCGACGACCCTGAGACCCTTGAGCATCCAATCCCCACGACATTTTTGACGCCCACTCTGGGCTGGGCGCGCCCGCGGGTAAACCCGCCATTAAGCACGCCGGGCGCAGGGTCAGGATTACTGATGCGGACGTCCGCGGGGGATGCATGACCACCACACGCGCTGCGCTGACCGAGGCGGACATCCGCACCCTGGTGCGTGGCCAGACCGAGGACGAGCGCGCCTCGGCCGCCCACAAGATCTGCCGCCGCATCGACCGGGGCCTGGACGGGGACGACCGCGCCGCCGCCCAGGACATCCTGCGCATGATGGCCGAGGACGCGGCGGAACTGGTGCGCCGGGCCCTGGCGGTGACCCTGCGCAACTCGCCCGAGCTGCCGCGCGACATCGCCCTGAAGCTGGCGGCGGACGTGGAATCGGTGGCGACGCCCATCATCACCCACTCCCCGGCCTTCACCGACGAGGACCTGATCGGCATCGCCCGCGCCACCTCCAGCCTGAAACAGGTGGCGCTGGCCCGCCGCGACGCCCTGTCCGAAATGGTCACCGGCGCCCTGGTGGAGCGCGGCTGCGAGGAGGCGGTGAAGATCGCCGTCGCCAACGACAACGCCACCTTTTCCGAGCGCAGCCTGCGCACGGCCATCGACCGATTCGCCAAGGCAGAGGCGATCACCACCGCCATCGCCTATCGCAAGATCCTGCCGATCTCGATCTCCGAGCGGCTGGTGGACATCGTCTCCGACAGCATCCGCGCCCATCTGGTGGATCACCACAAGCTCTCGCCCGAAACCGCGCTGACCATCGCGCTGGGCGCCAAGGAGCGGGCGACGCTCGATCTGGTGGACCAGGCCGGGCGCACCGCCGACCTCAAGGCCTTCTGCGCCCACCTACACAAGCAGGAGCGGCTCACCCCCTCGCTGATGCTGCGCGCCCTGGCGCACGGCCACATGGCCTTCTTCGAATGGGCGCTGGCGGAGCGCACCGGCGTACCGCATCACCGCATCTGGCTGATGGTGCACGACGCCGGCCCCCTCGGCCTTCGCGCCATTTACGAGCGGGCGGCGCTGCCCCAGCGCCTGTTCCCCGCCTTCCGCGCCGGGATCGACACCTTCCACGCCCTGCAGGCCGAGGGCTCGACCCTGAGCGTGGCGCGCCTGCAGGAGCGGATGCTGGAGCGCTTCCTCACCCAGTCCGCCGGCGGCGCCAAGGACGACACCGAATACCTGCTGGACAAGATGGACCGCCTCTCGCCCCGCGCCCCCCACCGGCAAACCCCCGACCTCGCCACCGCCTGAGACGTATCAGCTCAGAAATAAAACAACCCAAGGTCTCGGTTACGCTTCCCAAAATGATCTTGGGAGGTCGAGGTGGGGCGCATCGGGTTATCATCACTCCTGTCAGGCGTAGCGCTGAGCTTGCTGGCCGTGCCGGCGCTGGCGGCGGGGTGTATGCTGCATAAGCTGGTTGAACTGCCCGTCAGCGTCGTCGGCTCGCGTGCGCTGACTCCGGCGAAGATCAACGGCGTCGATGTCGTGTTCGTTGTCGATACCGGCGCGGCGACCAGTATGCTTTCCCTGCCGGTGGCGGAGCGCATGAAGATCAGTATGGAGCCAGCGCCGTACCTGAGGATCGAGGGTGTGGGCGGGGCGACCAACACCTACATCGCCACCGCCGACAAGGTCTATTTCGCCGGACGAGACATTCCCGACGTGCGGTTCCTGGTGTTTGAGAACCGCCTGGAGGCCGGCGCGGCCGGCGTGCTGGGCGAAAACGTGATGGCCACGGTGGACGCCGAGTTCGACCTGCAGGGTAAGGTGATCCGCCTTATCCGTGCGGAGGGCTGCGGCGGCGCGGCCCTCGCCTACTGGGCGCCGGACAAGGGGTTCGGCAGCATGGACATCACCGGCCTTGGCCAAGATCAGCCGGAGATCATCGGAACGGTCGAAGTCAATGGCGTGAGGCTGCGCGCCCTGTTCGATACCGGCGCCGCCGCTTCGGTCATGTCTACCGACGCCGCGGCCCGGCTGGGTCTTCTACCGGGCGGCCCGGGCGTAGCCCTGGTCGGTCATTCGCAGGGGATCGGCTCTCGCAGGATCCAGACCTATGTTGCGCCCATAGCCAGCTTCAAGATCGGCGGCGAGGAGATCAAGAATACACGCCTCAAGTTCGCCAACCTCGACCTGCCGCGCGTGGACATGCTGATGGGCTTGGACTTCTTCACGTCCCATCACGTCTATGTCGCGGCAAGCCAGCGCAAGCTCTACTTCACCTACGTTTCTGGGCCGGTATTCAATCTCGACTCCACCCCGGTCGTGCAGGAGCGCTGATCCGGTCGCATACGGCAGAGCCGGCGCCCCACCACCACCGCCCGGCATCGCTTCGGGGCAGACTCACGGCCGCCGCGCCCATGAGGTGTGAAACTTGTCCATCAGCCGTTCCGGACGGTGTATGGTTCAAGCGTCCCATGAACAGCGAGACAGCGCTGGACATGTGTCCAATGGTCAATGCATTGATACGGAATGAAAAAGCGGGAAGAGTTGGACAGTCCAACGAGTCCAGCATTTCCTGGACGTTCAACATTAAAACAACGAGTGTATCCATATTGGCCGGGATGCCGTTATCCTGCGATCCATACTAGGCGCCGCAGGGTAAGGCGGGCCACCATAGGCCGATGACCGATAGCCCCGCTCCCGCTCCAGTCCCCGCGCCTGCCCTCCCTGCCGCCACCATCCTGCTGGTCCGCGACGCGCCCGCGTTCGAGGTGCTGATGGTCAAGCGCCACCACCAGATCGACTTCGCCTCCGGCGCCCTGGTGTTCCCGGGCGGCAAGATCGAGGCGGGCGACGGCGACCCCGCCTGGGCCGGGCTCTGCCGCGGCTGGGACGCCCATCCGGCGCAGGAGCGTCACCTGCGCATCGCCGCGCTGCGCGAAGCCTTCGAGGAGTCGGGCGTGCTGCTGGCCCGCGACCAGGGCGGCGCGTCGTGGAGGGCGGTGGAGCAGGCGGCGGCCGAACGCGAACGCATCGCCAGGGGCGAACTGCCCTTCATCGACCTGGTGCGCGGCCTCGAGGTGCAGCTCGATCTCGAGGCCATGGCCCCCTTCGCGCGCTGGATCACGCCCCGGATGATGCCCAAGCGCTTCGATACCTGGTTCTTCATCGCCACCGCGCCCGAGGACCAGTTCGCGGTCTGCGACGGCTATGAGACCGTCGATGCGGAATGGATCGCGCCGGGCGAGGCGATCCGCATGGCGCAGGCGGGCGAGCGCAAGATCATCTTCCCGACGCGGATGAACCTGCAGCTTCTGGCCGAGTCGGAGGGGGCGGACCACGCCATCGCCGCCGCCCACGCCCGGCCGCCGGTGATCGTCGAGCCCCGGGTCGAGGTGCGGGGCGGGGAGCGCTACCTGCTGCTCCCGCCAGACGCCGGCTACGGCACGGTGGCCGAGCCGTTCTCTACCGCGATGTGATGATCGTTGGGTTTTCCCCACGGCTTGAGGTCGGCCGTCCTCCGCGCCATTCGCCTACACCACGCCCACCGTCTTCAGGCGGGCTCTGGGGTGGATTTCGTTCTGGCTCATCACCACGGTCTGGCCGCGGAAGCGTTCGATGATGGAGCGGACGTAGGGGCGGATGGGGGCGGAGGTGAGCAGGACGCCGGTCTCGCCGTTCTGGGCCGCGCGGTCGAAGGCGTCGCGCACACCGCGGATGAAGTCCTGCAGGCGCGAGGGGGCCAGCGCCAGCTGCTTGTCCTCGCCCGGTCCGATCAGCGCCTCGGCGAAGGCGTGCTCCCATTCCGGCGACAGCGAGACGATGGGCACCGCGCCGTCGTCGGAGCGGTTTTGCCAGCACAGCTGCCGGGCCAGGCGCTGGCGCACGTGCTCCACCAGCTGGGTCACGCCCGGGGTGTGCGGCGCGGCCTCACCGACGCCCTCCAGGATCGCCGCCAGGTCGCGGATCGACACCCGCTCCTTCAGCAGCGCCTGCAGCACGCGCTGCACCGTGGTGGCGGAGGTGACGGTGGGCACCAGATCGTCCCACAGCTTCTTCTGCTCGGGCGGCAGCTCCTTCACCAGCTTCTGCACCTCCGCATAGGAGAGCAGGTCCGACATGTTGTCCTTCAAGACCTCGGTCAGGTGGGTGGTGAGGACGGTGGCGGGATCGACCACGGTATAGCCGCGGAAGGCCGCCTCGTCGCGCAGGCCCTCGTCGATCCAGGTGGCGGGCAGGCCGAAGGCGGGCTCCTTGGTGTGTTCGCCGGGCAGCAGGATCTGGCCGCCGCGCGGGTCCATGGCCATCAGGTGCCCGGTGCGCACCTCGCCCTTGCCGGCCTCCATCTCCTTGATCACCAGCCGGTAGCCCTGATTGGGCAGGCGCATGTTGTCGAGGATGCGCACGCTCGGCATGACGAAGCCGTAGTCGGCGGCGAGCGTGCGGCGCAGCGCCTTGATCTGGTCGGTGAGCTTGCGCCCGTCGAGATCGTTGATGAGGCCGAGCAGGCCATAGCCCAGCTCGATCTTCACCTCGTCGATGGCCAGGGCGGTGGCGATCGGCTCGTCCTCCACCGGCCTGGCGGCGGCGTCGGCCGCGGCGGTGGCGGCGTCGCTGGCGGCGAGGCGGCCCGGCGCCTTGGCCGAGCGCCAGGCCAGGGCTCCGGCCCCGAGCGCAATGGCGGCGAAGGGGATCAGCGGCATCCCCGGCATGATCCCCACCACCCCCGCCGCCGCCGAGACCATGCCGAGCGAAACGGGGTTGGTGGCGAGCTGGGTGACCAGCGCCTTGTCCGCCGAGCCCTCCACCCCCGCCTTGGAGACGAGGAAGCCGGCGGCGATGGAGATGACCAGGGCCGGCACCTGGCTGACCAGGCCCTCGCCGATGGTGAGCACGGTATAGGAGGAGGCCGCCTGCTCCAGCGTGATGTGGTGCTGCAGGAGGCCGATCAACATGCCGCCGACGATGTTGATGGCGGTGATGATCAGGCCCGCCACCGCATCGCCGCGCACGAACTTGGAGGCGCCGTCCATGGCCCCGAAGAAGGTCGACTCCTGCTCCAGTTCCTTCCGGCGCAGCTTGGCCTGCTTGTCGTCGATCAGACCGGAGGAGAGGTCGGCGTCGATGGCCATCTGCTTGCCGGGCATGGCGTCGAGGGTGAAGCGCGCCGCCACCTCGGCGATGCGGGTGGAGCCCTTGGTGATGACCACGAAGTTGACGATCACCAGGATGATGAAGACGATCACGCCGATGATGAAGTTGCCGCCCATCATCAGCTTGCCGAAGGCCTGGATCACCTGCCCCGCCGGATCGCCGCCCTCGTGCCCATGCGTGAGGATCAGCCGGGTGGAGGCGAGGTTGAGGCCCAGCCGATAGAGGGTGGTGACCAGCAGCACGGTGGGAAAGGCGGTGAACTCCAGCGGCTTCTTGATCAGCAGGGAGGTCATCAGGATCAGCACCGCCGCGGTCAGCGACATGGCCAGCAGGAAGTCGATCAGGAAGGCCGGCACCGGCAGCACGAGCAGGAGCACAATGCCGATGACGCCGAGCGCCAGCCCCACCTCGCCCCGCAGCAGCCAGCCCCGCGCCTCCCCGAACGAGGGCACGCCGCTGAGATTGAGGCGCGAAGGGGCGAGGTCAGCCATGGGGGGCGACGCCCGCGAGCTCGCGCATCACGAGGTGCGCGACCTGGACGAACACCTTGTCCTGCCCGGCGGCGTCGATCTTGGCCTGCGTCAGATAGGTGGAGATGAAGATCGGCCTGCGACCGGGAAGCTCGACGATGGCGTTGTCGCCGCAGGTGTCGTGGCCGTTATTGCCGGTCTTGTCGCCGACCAGGGCGTTGGGCGGCAGGCCGGCGCGCAGCTTGGTCTGGCCGGTCTGGCAGGCGCGCATCCAGCCGAGCAGCAGCGCCCGATGGGCGGCGTCCAGCGGGGTCGGCCCCAGCAACAAGCGCTGCAGGGTTGAGGCCATGGCCCGCGGCGTCGTCGTATCGCGCGGGTCGCCGGGGATGGAGCTGTTCAGCGCCGGTTCGTTGCGGTCGAGGCGGGTTCTCGCGTCGCCCCAGGCGCGGAGGCGGACGGTCAGGGCTCTTGGGCCGCCAACCTGTTTCAGCAGCAGGTTGGCGGCGGTGTTGTCGCTCAGCTCTACTGCGGCGGCGCACAGCGCCCCAAGACTAAGGGCGCCCTCTGCCACGTGCACGCGGGCGACGGGCGCATATTCCAACAGATCCGCTGCGCCGTACCGTATCGGTTGGGCCAGATCGAGTGCGCCGGTCTGCACCCGCTCAAGCACCGCGCCGACGAGGAGCGCCTTAAAGGTCGAACACATGGGGAAGCGCTCTTCGGCGCGATGGCCAAGCGTCCGCCCGGTGGTCAGGTCGAAGGCGTGGACGCCGAGCCGCCCGCCCATGGCCGCCTCGATGCCGGCGAGCTCATCGCGCGGGGCGGCGCGCACCGCATTCGCGAACCCGACCGCGCCGGCGCCGAGGATCAGGGCCCGGCGGAACCGCCCTCGTCCTTCGACAGGCTCAGGAGGAGGGCTGATTTGGCCAGGGCTGGTGGGGTGAGGGCTCATTTTAAATCCTCATCCTGCGCTTGTCGAAGGACGAGGATTTCACGCCGCATAGGCCCCTCCCACCCCGGCCTGCGGCGGCGTCACCGCGACCCCGGCGTCGGAATATTCCTTCAGCTTGTTGCGCAGGGTGCGGATGGAGATGCCGAGGATGTTGGCGGCGTGGGTGCGGTTGCCGAGGCAGTGGCCGAGGGTGTCGAGGATCAGCTGCTGTTCGATCTGGGCGACGGTCTGGCCGACGAAGGCGCGCATGGCCGTATCCGCCGCGCTGGCCGCTACCGCGGCGGCGCCGGAGGCGGCGGCCCGGCCGATCATCGGGTCGCCGGCGCCCAGGAGCTGGCCGTCGGGCAGGCGGATGGCGCCCTCCTCGATCTCCGCGCCCGTGGCCAGCAGCACGGCGCGGTGCATGGCGTTCTCCAGCTCGCGCACATTGCCGGACCAGCGGTGGCCGATCAGGCGGCGGCGCGCCTCCTCCGAGATGCGCCGCTCGGGCGCACCATTGGCGGCGGCGTACTTCTTCACGAAGTATTCGGCCAAGGCGAGGATGTCGGCCGGGCGCTCGCGCAGCGGCGGCAGGGCGAGGTTCACCACGTTCAGCCGATAGAGCAGGTCTTCGCGGAAGCTCTTCTCCCGCACCGCCTGCCCGAGGTCGCGGTTGGAGGTGGCGATGACGCGGATATTCACCTTCACGGGCTTGGATCCGCCCACCCGGTCGATCTCGCGCTCCTGCAGCGCGCGCAGCAGCTTGGCCTGCAGCCGCACGTCCATCTCGGAGATCTCGTCCAGCAGCAGCGTGCCGCCGTCCGCCTCTTCGAACTTGCCGATGCGGCGGGCCATGGCCCCGGTGAAGGCGCCCTTCTCATGCCCGAACAGCTCGCTTTCCAGCAGGTTCTCCGGGATGGCGGCGCAGTTGACGCTGATGAAGGGCTTCTCGGCGCGGCGGGATTTGCGATGGACATAGCGGGCCATCACCTCCTTGCCGACGCCGCTTTCGCCGGTGATCAGGATCGAGGCCTCGGACCTGGCCACCTGATCGGCCAGCGACAGCACCTGCTGCATGGCCGGATCGCGGGTGACCAGCGGGCGGTCGTCGTCGGAGACGGCGGCCAGCACCGCGGCGATCAGCTCCACGTCGGGGGGCAGGGGGATGAACTCCTTGGCCCCTTGGCGGATGGCGTCGGCGGCGCGGCGCGGGTCGGCCCCCACCCCGCAGGCCACCACCGGCACCCTGATCCGCTCCGCCTCGTTGGCGGCGATCAGCGCGGCGATGTCGAGCTCGTAATCCACCATCAGGAGGTCGGCCCCCTGCCCGGCGCGGAGCGCATGGGTGGCCTGCTCGATCGATTCCACGTGCGCCACCTTGGCGCCGGTGGACATGGCCATCTTCACCGCGGTGGCGAGTTGCCCGCTCAGTCTTCCGACCACCAGAAGTCGCATGGTCTCTGTCTCCTCGTCCGTTCCTTCGGCCCTCGTCCTTCGACAAGCTCAGGATGGGGGCCTTGCGTTCAGTTCCGCCTCACCCTGAGCTTGTCGAAGGGCGAGGCGGGGCGGGACAGCCTAGCTCTGGCTGTCGCCGTCCTTGATGATTTCGGTCATGGTGACGCCCAGCCGCTCGTCGACGACGACGACCTCGCCGCGCGCCACCAGGCGGTTGTTCACGTAGATGTCGATCGCCTCGCCTACCTTGCGGTCGAGTTCGAGGATGGAGCCGGCGTTCAGCTTCAAGAGCTGCGCCACCGACATGCTGGCCTTGCCGAGCACGGCGGAGATGTTGACCGGCACGTCGAACACGGGCGCCAGATCGGCGGCGATCTTGTCGTGGTCGGTCTCGGCGCTGGCCAGTGCGGTTGTGGGCTCGAACTCGTCGAGCGGCAGGCCGGTGTCGCTCATGGCAGGTCTCCCAGGGGTAGGACGGGTTCGGCGTGCAGGCCCTCGGCGGCGAGGGCGGCGTCGAGCGCATCCTGGATACGCGCTGCGGCGGCGGCCGGGTCGAAATTGGCGCGTCCGTCGCCCCAGTCGAAGACGAAGACGGCGGACGGCGGGCCGGGTTCGGCCTTCAGCACCACCTGACCGGGATAGCCGGCGGCCTCCGCGGCGCGGCAGAGGTCGGCTTCCAGGCGGGCGGGGTCAGCGGCGGCGGCGCGGACGATGAGGCGGGGCACCGCGTCGATCTCGCGCGCCAGAGCCTCGATGGCGGCCTCGGCGGGGGCGTGGGGAAAGCGGTCCAGCGCCGCATCGGCGATCTTGCGCGCGGCGGTGAGGGCGAGCTGGGCGGAGCCTGCGCGGTGGTCGTGGGCCACACCGGCCAGGGCGGCGAACGCCTGGCGCACCAGCGCCGCGGCCTGGCCCAACGCCTGCGCCGCGCCCTGTTCGGCCGTGGCGACGGCGGAGCGCTCCCCGGCGCTGAAGGCGTCGGCGCGGATCGCCTCCACCTCCTCATGGGTGAAGCTGCGCTTGGGCCGGACGGGGGCGACCACCCGGTCGCCGTCGAACACGGTGTCGAAGGTGAAGGGCCTGACGTTGGAAGGTTGGGGGGCGATCACGCGCTCATTCTTTCGACGGCGGCGCAGCCCCTCACCCTGCCCTCTCCCCGCAGGGGAGAGGGTTCCGCCGCGCAACCCCTCGCCCCTCTGGGGAGAGGGAGGGGCCCGCGATGCGCTGCATCGTGGGAGGGTGAGGGGAACCGCCGCGTCATCAGTAGATCAACTCGTCGTCGCCGCCAGAGCCGGCCAGCATGATCTCGCCCTTGGCGGCGAGGTCCTTGGCGACCTGGACCATGTTCATCTGCGCCTGGTCCACGTCCTTCAGGCGGACCGGGCCCATGGAGTCCATGTCCTCGCGCATGATCTTGGCGGCGCGCTCGCTCATATTAGAGAAGAACATCTCACGCAGGCCGTCGGAGGCGCCCTTGAGCGCGAGCCCGAGCTGGGACTTCTCCACGGCGCGCAGCAGGGTCTGCACCCCGCCGGGGTCGAGCTTGTTCAGGTCCTCGAACACGAACATCAGGGCGCGGATGCGTTCGGCGGACTCGCGATTGCGCTCCTCCAGCGCCGCGACGAACCGGCTCTCGGTCTGACGGTCGAAGTTGTTGAAGATGTCCGCCATCATCTCGTGGCTGTCGCGCTTGGAGGTGCGCGCCAGGTTGGACATGAACTCGGTGCGCAGGGTCTGTTCGATCTTGTCGAGGATTTCGCGCTGCACCGGCTCCATGCGCAGCATCCGCTGCACGCATTCCAGGGCGAAATCCTCGGGCAGGGCGGAGAGCACCCTGGCGGCGTGTTCGGACTTGATCTTGGACAGGACCACCGCGACGGTCTGGGGATATTCGTTCTTCAGATAGTTGGCGAGCACGGCCTCGTTCACATTGCCGAGCTTGTCCCACATGGTGCGGCCGGCGGGACCGCGGATCTCCTCCATCAGGCCTTCCACCTTGTCGGGCGACATGATGGCCGACAGCAGGCGCTGGGTTCCCTCGAACGAGCCCATGATCGCCCCGGTGCCGCTCATGCCGGAGACGAACTCCAGCAGGAGCTGCTCGACCACCGTGGCCGAGATGGTGCCGAGCGAGGACATGGCCTGGGAGATTTCCTTGATCTCCTCGTCGTCGAGCTGGGTCCAGATGTGCGAGTGATCCTCGCCCAGCGCCAGCAGGATCACCGCGGCCTTTTCCGGCCCGCTGAGCTTGTTGGGGTCCTCGACCGCCGGCTTCTTCTTGGTGATCAGCGTCGCCATCAGGCTTCGTGCAGCCAGCTGCGGATGATCGAGACCGACTCATCGGGATGCTTCTCGACGAAGTCGGCCACCTTCTTCACCGACGACATTTTCACCTGCCCCTCGATGCGGGCGATGTCGATGGCGCCGTCGCCGCCGGGGCCGGAGAGCAGGGCCTGGCCCCCGTCCGCGTGGGACAGCGCGCCCGCCGTGGCCGCGGAGAACGCCCCGCCGCCCGGCAGAGCCGCCAGCGCCGGGAAGCCGCCGCCGGCAGCGCCCGGCGCGCCCGCGCTCTTCAGCATCGGCCGGGCCACGAAGAAGATCAGCAAGGCGGCCACCACCAGCATGACGCCGAGCTCGCCGAAGCGCATGAAGTCGTTCTTGTCGAAGCTGAGCGGCGAGGCGCCCGCCACGCCGCCCTCTGCACCCTCGGGCTGCTGGAAGCGTACATTGATCACCTTGACCACGCCGGCCGGCCCGTCGGTGGGCACGCCGACGGCGGAGCGGACCAGGGCGTCGAGCTTGCTCATCTCGTCGGCGGTGCGGGGGGTGTAGGCGCCGGGCTTACCCTTCACCGGCGCGCCCGTGACCCCGTCCACCGCCACCGACACCGACAGCTTCCTGATCGCGCCGCCGTCGGTGACCGTGGTGGTCACCGTCTTGCCGATCTCGTAATTGGTGACCTCGTCATTGCCGTTGGTGGAGTTGGCGGCGTCGAGGGCGGCCGACTGGGGCTGGCCGCCCGGCACGTTGTTAGCGGCCGACACGGTGTTGGCGGCGCCGGGCTTGTTCTCCTTGGTGGCGTTGGTGGAGGTGCGGGTCGAGCGGGTGACCTGATCGTCCGGATCGTACTTCTCTTGCTGGGTCGAGACGTGGCTGGTGTCCACGTCCGCATGGACGGTGACGCGCGCCTTGCCGACGCCGACCACGCCTTCCACCAGGTCTTTCACCTGTTTGCGAATGCGCTCTTCCGCGTCGTTGCGCGAGGTCTCGCCCCCCATGGCCGCGGACGCGTCGTCGAGGCCGGCGAGGAGGTCGCCGGACTGGTCGGCCACCGCCACGCGCTCGGGCTTCAGGCCGGAGACGGAGGCGGCCACCATGTTGCGGATGGCCCGCACCTGATCGCCGCCGAGGCGGCGCGCGCCGGTCTCCACCATCACCGAGGCGGAGGGGTTCTCCGGGTCCTGCTCGAACAGCTGGCGCTTGGGCAGGTTCAGGGCGACCCGCGCGTTCTGCACCCCGTGGATGGAGCGGATGGTGCGGGCGAGCTCGCCCTCCGTCGCCCGCTTCATGTTGAGGTTCTGGACGAAGTCGGTCTGGCCGAGCGCCGGGGCGCTGTCGAAGATCTCGTAGCCCACCGAGCCGGAGGTGACGAGGCCCTTGCCCGCCACCATCAGGCGCGCGGCGGCCACCTTGTCGCGGTCCACCATGATGGTGGTGCCGTCGCCCTTTTCCTCGTGCTTGATGCCGGCCTGATCCAGCGCGGCGGCGACCTGCGACGCCTCCTTGGGGTCGAGGTTGGAATAGAGCAGCGACAGGGTGGGCGAGCCGAGCCGCAGGAAGATGGCGGCCAGCACCGCCGCCACGCCCGCCGCGCCGCCGAGGATCGCCGCCAGCCGGCCGATGCCGAAGCCCTGAAGCGTCCGAAGCAGACCGTCCACGCGCGCTCACCCCTCGTCCGCGCCACCCGCGAACGTCACTGGGCAAGAATTACCGGCCTTATGGTAAACGAGGGTTTAAGGGGCTGTCTGGCAATGGCCGCAAGCTCGCCTGCCCATCACCGGCGGGGTTCGGCCCGCCATCGACCGGTGCGGGCCTGGCGGCGATCGGCTCCCGCACAACGCGTCTGCAGGAGCCAGAAGTGAAGCGCCTCAGTGCTTCATCATCCCGTCGTCTTTCATCATATCGGGATGCATCTTCATCATCTTCATGCACTTCTTGTTCTTCATCATCATGTCGTGGTCCATGCCTTGGCAGGTCTTCATCATCTTCATGTCCTTGGAGGACATCTTGGACATGGAGCCGTCTTTCATCATGCTGTCTTGGGCGAGCGCCGAGCCGCCGGCGAGGGCGAATGCGACGAGGCCGAAAGCGGCAGTTTTCAAAATAGCCATCGGGTCAGTTCCAATCGTAGGGAGGTTGAGGCGTGTAAAACAGGCCTGATAGGCAAGTCGGGCGATAGGGTCTGGTTGCGTCGCCAGCCGTGTTTATGAGACTTTCGGCACGGTCGATCGGCGAATCTCTCCACGACTACCTCAGGGCCTTGCGCTCGGCCGCCTCGGTCAATGAGGCGCCGATGATCCAGACGGAAACGGCCAGAAGCACGACGTCCTTGAGCAGAAACTGGCCGGGCATCGGCGACAGGGCGAAGGGCGCATCGCCTCCCGGCTGGATCACGCCGGGCGTCGAGAACAGGAAGCTGACGGTAACGGCGAAGCAAATCGTCGCCATGGCGCCGCCGACCGCGCCGAGTCGCGGCGCGAAGGGTCGCATCGCCAGGAGGGCCGCCGTCAGGATTTCGTAGCAACCCAGCATCTTGGCCGTGCCCCCGATGCCCAGGACGCCGTGCCACCACATGACCAGCGGGCTGTTCATCACCAGGGGTGCGATGCCGGAAGCCTCGAAATCGGTGAATTTCAGGCAGCCGAACCATAGGAAGATCAGGGCGAGCGCGTAATGCGTGCCCCAGCGGCCGACTTCGGCTATCGCGCCACGGTTCAGCCGGCCGCGAAGGCCGAGCGCCGGGCGGGACGCGGCGGTGGTATAATCTGTGCTGTGAGTGGTCATCTTCTGGCTTCCTCAATAGTGCGGCTGGAGAGGCATGGCCGGCATCAGCACGGCATCGACGACGTAGATCAGCCCATTGTCGACCTTCATCGGCCCTTTGATGATGTGGGCGCCATTGACCGTGATCTGGCCGCCCTCCCGTTTGAAGATCAGTGGCATGTTGTTGGCGGCCGTCACCACCACGGCCCCGGACTTGTCGAGCGCGCTATCGAGCGCCGCCTTGTCCACAAAGCCGGTGACCACGTGATTGGCCAAGGTCACCTTCAGCATGGTCTGCATGGCGGGCTGCATGAGCGCGTCCAGCTTGTCCTGCGGCGCTTTCGCGAACGCGTCATCGTTGGGGGCGAAGACCGTGAACGGTCCTGGCTCCTGCAGCAAACCGCTGGTCCCCGCGGTCTCGTTCGCGGCCAGAAGTTTGGTGAAATGTCCGTCAGCCTTGGCCGCCTCGACGATATTGGCGGCGTTGGCGCCGATGGGGATGGCGGCGGCGCCGAGCCCCACCGCCATGGCCGTCGCCAACGCAGTTGCTGTTTTCGATAGCGGCATGGGTATTCCTCCTGGTCGACCGGCAACCGAAACAGGCAACCCGCGACGCGTCGGCCGTTTCCGTTCCGGCCGGGCTTTGTGAGACTTTGATCCGGTTTGGCCGCCCAGTCTCATCGACCCCGACCGGGTCAGGGATGAGCCGGCGATGTAACCCGCGCCCCGCTTCCGCGAATTGGCCTGTGGAAGGACTGCTTGCTCCCATGCCCGATATCCCGGCCGGTTCGCCGATCGCCGTGCGCCAGTGGCACGCCAGCCTCGGCGCGCCCGCCTCGAACCTGCACGACGAGGAGGGCGGCGTCAGCCTGTCGCGCTATGTGGAGACCGGCGCCACCATGGAGCAGCCGGCCCTGGCGGAACATCTGCTATGCCTGCACCTCGGCGGCGCCAAACGGGTGCAGCGGCTCCACGCGGGGCGCACCACCGAGCGGGAGGTCGAGGAGCGCGCGATCACCCTCATTCCGGCCCTTCACCCCAATCGCTGGACCACCCATGGGCCGATCGATTTCGTCCACCTGACGCTCGGGACCACCTTGATGAACCGCCTGGCGCTCGAGGAGTACGATCTCGACGTCGGGGCCTGGACGTTGCCCGATACCATCGGCTTGCGGGACGCCGAAATCGGTCGCCTGATCCTGGAGTTACTTCGCATCGGCGACCGTGAGCCGTTCGCCGGACGGCTCTATCCCGAGAGCCTGCGAACGATGATCGCGATCGCGCTGATCGGGCGGCACTGCGGGATTTCGAGCAGGGGGACGCCCGCCTTCCACCGAGGCGGCATGGCGGAGTGGCGCTTGCGTCAGGTGATCGATTTCATGGCCTCCCACCTGGCCGAAGACATCGGCCTGGCGGATCTGGTTCGCGTTTCGGGCCTCAGCCGGGCGCAATTCTTCCGGGCCTTCCAGCAATCCACCGGGCTCACCCCTCATCGCTACCTGGCCATCTTCCGCCTCAAGCACGCCGCGGATCTGCTGCGGGGAACGGGGCTCTCCATCGCCGAAGTCACCGCCCGGGTGGGATTGAAGGACAATGCCCGGTTCAGGGCGCTCTTCCGCCGGCGGTTCGGCGTTCGCCCAGCCGACTACCGCTAATCGCCGACCCGCAAACGCCGACGGCCGCGCTTCCTTTTGGAGCGCGGCCGCCAAGCCTGGTCGCAAGGTCTAGGTCAGCGGTATTGCTGGATGCGCGTGGTGCGCAGACCGGCGAGACCGTGCGCGTCGATCGACTTCTGCCAACCGCCGAATTCCTCGTTGGTCAGTCGGTAACGCTCGCACGCCTCGTCGAAGCTGAGCAAGCCGCCGCGCACCGCCGCCACGACCTCGGCCTTGCGGCGGATCACCCAGCGCTGGGTGTTGGCCGGCGGCAAGTCTGAGAGCGTCAAAGGAACGCCTGTCGGACCGATCACGTACTTCTCGCCCCTGTTGTTCAGTCGTTGCTGCTGCAACATGGAGTAAGCCTTTCCCATCACCAGTGATGATGAGACTACCCCACGCCGCATAACAACGACTTAATTCCGATAGTAAATATTCCGTATACGCTCATGTACCATTCTGAAACACCTACGAATATTTGTTATTCGTGAAGTAATCAGAATTACTCATTCACTAATTACTGTTTCGAATTGATCAACGTCTGCAGCATCTCGTCGGCGGTGGTGATGATCTTCGAGGATGCGGCATAGGCCCGTTGGGTGATGATCAGGCCGGTGAACTCGGTAGAGAGATCGACGGTGGAGCTTTCGGTGTTGTACGCGGAGATATCGCCGGCCCCCGCGGTGCCCGGGCTCTTCAGGTTGAAGGTCCCGCTGTTGATCGAGGCGCGGTAGGCGTCGCCCGAGGTAGCGGTCAGGCCGTCCGCGTTCTGGAAGGTCGCCAGCGCCACTTCCGCGATCGAGCGGGTGACGCCGTTGGAGAAGGAGGCGTTCACCTTGCCGCTGGCGTCGATGGTGACGCCGGTGAGGGCGGCCGAGGGTCCGCCATCCACGCTGGTGGAGGTGGTGAAGGAGGCCTGGCCCGCATACTGGCTGACCGAGGCCGGCGCGCCGCTGAGGTTCAGCGCGATGGTCTGGGCCGGCAAGCCGATCGAGGTTGTGCCCGCCGCGCCGGTGGGCGCCGCCCAGCGGAGGCCCGCGCCGGCGGAGGAGGCGGCCAGCGTCAGGTTGGCCGGCAGGGTCGTGTTGGTGGTGTCGAGCGTGCCGTCGGCGTTGAAGGCCAGGACCCCGGCGGCGATCTGTCCGTTGGTGGTTCCGGCCACGTCGCTGGCGGGCACGGCCTGCACTTCCACATGCCACTGGTTGGCCGTGGCGCTCTTGAGATAGTCGAGCTGGAAGGTGTGGGCTCCCCCCTGCGCGTCATAGACGGTGACGGAATTGGTATAGTCCGGCTTTACCCCCGTGCCCGAGGTCGGGGTATAGGCCGACATGCTTTGGGCCGGTGTGGCGGCGCTATAGGTCGCCTCCTGCGCCGATACGGTCTGATCCGCATTCAGCGTCATGTTCAGGCTGGCCTTGGTGGTCGGGTCGGGCAGGTTGCCGACATTCTTCACGTTGATGGTGGAAAGCTTGGTCAGGTCCGACGGGTTGGTGGTGATGACCCCCGAGGCGTCGGCGGACCAACCCTGCAGGTAAAGGCCCGCGGCGTTCCTCAGATAGCCCGAGCTATCAGGGACGAAGGAGCCGGCGCGCGTGAAGGATACGTCCGCCGCCCCCGTTGCGTTGGGCGTCGCGCTGGTGACGAAGAAGCCGTCGCCCTGGATGGCCAGGTCCGTGGCCGAGGTGGACTGGGCGAGCTGGCCCTGCTGATCGATCAGCTGGCGGGTGGAGGCGAGCACGCCGCCGGAATTATAGGCCCCGCCCGAGGCGGACTGGGTCACCAGATCCTCGAAATTGGTGACGTTGCGCTTGTAGCCGACGGTGTTCACGTTGGCGATGTTGTCCGAAATGGCGCCGAGCGCGGCCGAATTGGCGACCAGGCCCGCCACGCCCGAGAGCATGGCGCTGTTGATACTCATGGCGTTAAGTCCTTATGCCGAATGGGAAAGCCACCGGGTCCGCGCCTTGTGCGGGACAGCAGGAAGCGTGATCGCGCCCTTCGGACGCGCAGGCGTTTGGCGAGCGGGCGCATCAGCCCGTCACCGCGGTGATGCTGGCGAGGGGTACGGCGGTGGGGCCGATCTTCACCATGGTGGTTCCGTTGGCCTCGGTCACCGAGCCGACCTGGCCGGTGACCGAGGTGGTGCTGGCGACCGGATTGCCGGCGCTGTCCGACGCCGCGATGGAGAGCGTATAGGTCCCGCCATCGGGCAGTTGCAGGCCGGAGAAGTCCTTGCCGTTCCAGTTCAGGGTGTGGGCGCCGGCGGCGAGGTTGGCGGCGGAATTGCTCCACACCGCCTTGCCGGTGGAGTCGCTCACCGTCAGCGTCGCCACGCTGGCGTCGCCGCCGAGGGTGTAGCTCCAGTTGGCCGCGCCGCCGGACAGGGTGGCGTCGGCGCTGGTCGCGGTCACGGTCTTGCCGATCAGTCCGACGGCGGAGGAGACGCTGCCGCCACTCGACCCGTTGGTGGCGATGGTCTGCAGAAGCTGGTTGCTGAGCAGTTGCTGCTGCACCCCCGTCATCGCCACGAGCTGCTGGGTGAAGGCATTGGTGTCGAGCGGCGCCGTGGGGTCCTGGTTCTTCAGCTGTGTGGTGAGCAGCGTCAGGAAGGTCGAATAGCTCTGGTTCAGGCTGGCCTGGCCGGAGGCGAGGTTGGTCTGGGTGGCGCTGGCGGGCGTCGTGGCGGGGGGGGCGGTGGCTATGGCGGCGGTCATGGGGTCAGATCCTGATATCGAGGCCACGGGTGGCGAGGCCCCCCGCATGGGCCGACCGGCGGTCGATCGCGTCGGCGGCGGAGGCCGCCGCTTCAAAACTGCGGGCGTTGCCGAAGGCCGGGGCGGCGTGCGGCGCCCGCTCCTGCTGCGGCTGTTGCTGGCCCTGCTGGAAGGACCGGCCGCCGGCGGCGAACTGCTGCGGGGTCGGGGGCTGGCCGCCCTGTCCGTTCTGGCCGCCGCCCCCCTGGGGCGAGGTCTGGGACGCCATCGTGTCGGCGCCCGCCGCGGCGGCGAATCCGGCGTCGGCCTGGCTGTGGGTGATCCTGAGCGCGTCCGGCGCCAGGGTCAGCCCGGACGAGGCCAGCGCCGCCTGCAGGTCGCCGGCCCGGTCCTTGACCAGGGCGGCGGAGGCGGACTTCTCGAACGACAGGGCCGCAGTCACCTTGCCGCTGGCGTCGATCTGCACAGCCACATCGACGCGGCCGAGCCCGTCCGGCGTCAGTTGTACATCGAACCGGCTGCTCTTCTGCCCGGACTGCTGGACGATCTGGGCCGACAGGTTGGCGATGGTCGGCGAAACGGGGGGCTGGGCGGCGCCCGGGTCCGTCGCCGCCTGCGCCGCCACCGGCTGACCCACGGGCGCCGCAGCCACGGGGGCGGCGGGCCCTGGCCCGGCGTTCGGCGGGCTCGGCCCGGCCTGAGCCAAGGTTGGGGCCAAGGTCGGGGCCGGGGTTGCGCCCGCGGGCTCCGACGGGGCGGCGACATCCCCTGACGACGCGCCGCCGCTGGCGGCTCCGGCGTCGGCAAGGATCGCGGTGGACGACGAAGCCGGTGCGGTGGCCGTTCCCCCTGTCGCCGCTCGGGTCGCCGCCGCTGGGCGAGGGGCTTCGCTCGCTCCTCCGGCGCCGCGAGCCGCTGATCGCGGGGGTGTCGCGGAGGGGCGGAGCGTCGGAGCCGGGGTTGCAGGTGCGGCCTCGGCCGCGACCAGCGTCGGGGCAACCGGCGTAGGCGGCGCTGCTGATAGAACGGCGGTCACTGCTATATCGGCCGCCGCCGTGGTTGGGACCGATGACGCCGGATTCGCGCTGGCGAGGCCTCCGGCCGACGGCGCCGGGGATGGGGCCGCCGCCGTGGTTCTGGGCTTGTCGCCCGGCGTAACCGGTGCGGGCGTCGCCGGCGCCTGGCTTTTGGGACTGACGCCTGCCGACGCCCCGGCGTTCGGCAAGGCCGGCTTGGCGTCGACCGGCGCCGGGGTCGTCGTGGCGACGGATGCCGGTTCGGGCGGAAGACCTGGCGGAGTTGGCGACGCCGACGGGCCGGTTCCGGGATCGAAGACGTCGGAGGCCACGGAAGGGCCGACCGCGGGCGCCCGGACCGGCCGGCTCTCGGGGGCGTTGGCCGCGCCGGCCTCGGCCGATGGGGACGGCGCGCCCATCCTCGACGCGGGGGGGACGCCGGGCGTTGCCGCGGCCAATGGCGTGACCGTTTCCGTCGGCGCGTGACGGTCTGGCGGGGAAGCAGCGGCGGCGGGAAGGCTCGGTGCGGTGACAGGGACGGCGGCGACGGCCGGAGCGATCGCGGTGGGTTGCGGGAACGGCCCGGTGCTGAGGGCCTGGTCCGACGCGTCGTCCATGGTCGCCGGTTTCTTCTCGGCAGCGAGAGCGGCTTCAGGCTTGGGTGCAGCGGGGGGCGTAGGCGCTGGAGCATCGGCGGGGCTGAGCGTTATCGGCGGCGCGACAGCGGGGCGCGCCACAGCAACGTCGGACGGCGCGGGAACCTTGGCGTTGGCTGGCGGCGTGGCTGGCGGCGCATTCAGGGGGGAAGCGCCGGGTTTGGCCGACGCCGACGCTGCACCGGTAGGCTGGGCGAGGGCCACCGTCAGGTCGGCGCCGCTCGCGATCACGGCTGGCGCCGCGGCCGATCCGGCCGTCGTCCTGGCCGGTGGGGACGGTTGGACGTCGCCGCCCTGCAGCTGGCTCAGCAAGGCGGCGAACCCGTCGCCCGCCGTCTGGGGACCGCCCGCGCCGAGCGCCGCCGACAGGATCGCCTCGGCCCCGCCGAGGGCGGGTCCGGCGGGGCCGAGCGCCGTGGCGGCAAATTGGGCGAGCGGTTGCATCGTCCGTTGAAATCCCCGGCCGCGTCTTTGCGGTCGGGTCGAGGTGAGCAACCGGCGCGCCACAACCGCTAACTGAACCCAACCATTTGTCTTGTATAGATTTATCTGAACGGCCGCGCGCCAACGGCTTGGGCCGCGACCGGACGAACTTGCCGGGCCTGGGCCGGAACTTGCCGGGCAGAGGCGTCCGAGGGCCGGCTGGCCTCGTTCTTGCGCCGCTCGCCGAGAGGGCAGTCCGCCCCCAGACACGATGTGATGACTTTCAAGGGCTTAGACAGGTTGCGCGCTCCCTGCCCCCGGCAAGATCGGCCGGGTGGGCGCAAGCCTTGCCGGGTGCGGGGTTAAGCCGTGTCGCTCAGCAGCATCCTGCTCAACGCCAATTCCGGCCTGCAGACCGCGCAGACCCAGTTGCGCACGGTTTCGGACAACGTCGCCAACGTCAATACGCCCGGCTATATCAGGAAGGTCGCCGATCAGACCGCGCTGGTCACCGGTGGCCAGGGGTCGGGCGTCACCATCGCCCAGATCCGGAACGCCACCGACCAGTTTCTGCAGGCCACCTCGCTGAACGCCAGCGCCCAGTCCGGCCAGTCCTCGATCCTGTCCAGCATCCTGGATCAGGCGCAGGGCCTGTTCGGCGACCCCAGCACCTCGGGCTCCTACTTCTCCACCCTGGACAACGTGTTCTCGGCCTTCTCCAGCCTGGCGTCGAACCCCACCACGGCGGGACAGACCCAGGCCCTGTCGCAGGTGACCACCTTCTTCAACCAGTCCGCCTCGCTCTCCGCCAGCCTGAACCAGCTGTCGAGCCAGGTGGACAAGCAGATGCAGTCGGATGTGAGCCAGGCCAACACCCTGCTAGGCCAGATCGACGCGCTGAACGCCGATATCTCACGCGCCACCTCCACCGGCAGCGACGCCACCGGCTCGCAGAACCAGCAGAGCCAATTGATCGACCAGTTGTCGTCGCTGGTGGATGTGAAGGTCTCCAGCCTGCCCAACGGCGGCGTGGTGATCCGCACCTCGGACGGCACGCCGCTGGCCGGTGACGGCAGCGGCCCGGCGACCCTGACCTATGCGGCGAGTGGCCCCACCGGCCAGATCTCCATCACCAGCGGCAACGGTGTAACCCAGCCGCTCGGCGCGCGCCTGACCTCCGGCGAGATCAAGGGCCTGCTCGACCTGCGCAATACCGAACTGCCCTCGGTGCAGGGCCAGCTCTCGGAGCTGACCGCGGGCGTGGCGGACCACTTGAACGCCATCCACAACGCCTATTCCACCGCGCCGCCGCCCGCCACCCTGACCGGGCGGAACACCGGGCTCGACGCCGCCGGCGCGGTCTCGGGCTTCACCGGCAGGACCACCATCGCGGAAGTCAACCAGAGCACCGGCGCGCTCGACCACCGCATCGACATCGATTTCACCGCCGGTACGATGAGCGTGGACGGCGGGGCGGCCACCGCCTTCACCCCCTCCACCTTCGTTTCCACCCTGAACACGGCCATGGGCGGCGGATCGGCCGGCTATGCCAACGGGGTCTTGTCGCTGAGCGCGCCCGGCGGCGATGGGCTGGCCATACAGGACGACGCCGCGACCCCAGCCTCCAACGGCGGCAAGGGCTTTTCCGACTATTTCGGCCTGAACGACCTCGTCACCTCCGCGGGGCTGGACAACTACAAGACCGGCCTCGCCTCCACCGCCGCGTCGGGCTATCCGGCCGGCCAAACCATCAAGTTCCAGCTCACCGACGCCAATGGCACGGTGATCCAGGACGTGACGGCGACGACGCCGGCGGGGGGGACCATGGCCTCGCTGATCGGCGCGCTGAACGCTTCGCCCCCGAACGGGGTGGGCGGCTACGGCGCCTTCGCCCTGGACGCCAACGGCCAGCTCGCCTTTACCCCGGCGGCCAATTCCGGCGTCAGCCTGGCGGTGCTGCAGGACAATACGGCCAATACCGGCACGGGCGCGTCGCTCAGCCGGTTGTTCGGGATCGGCGATGGCGTGCGCAACAGCCGCGCCGCATCCTATACGCTCCGCAGCGACCTGCAGAGCGCGCCGACCAAACTGTCCATGGCCAAGCTCAACCTCGGCGTCGCCGCCGGGCAGCCGGTGCTGGAGGCGGGCGACACCACCGGCGCCGACGCGCTCGGCCAGGCCGGGACGGCGACGCACAGTTTCGACGCCGCGGGCGGGGTCGCCGCGGCGACCACCAACCTGTCCGACTACGCCGCCACCATTTCGGCCGCCGTCGCGCGCAAGTCGGCCAATGCCGATGCCGCCAACACCTCGGCCAAGGCCATCTCCACGGAAGCGACCTCGCGCCGGGCCTCCTATGAGGGCGTCAACCTCGACAGCGAACTGGTCAACCTGACCACCTATCAACAGTCCTACAACGCCTCCGCCCGCCTGATCCAGGCGGCGAAGGAAATGTACGATACCCTCATAAGTCTGGTGACATAAGCCATGGACCGGATCTCGACCGCCAACAGCTATTCCTCCGCCCTGCTCAACATCCTGAGCGCGCAGGCGAAACAGGACACGGCGCAGCAGCAGTATTCCACCGGCAAGCTGGCCAGCGACCTGAAGGGCTACGCCGCCAGCGCCGATCAGATCACCGCCGCCCAGTCGCTGCAGGCGCGAAACGACACATATGTGGCCAACAATACCGCGCTCGGCGACCGGCTCAACGTGCAGGACCAGACCCTGTCGCAGATCGCCACGGTGACCCAGAACGCCCGCCAGGCGGTGGCCGAGGCGCTGGCCACCGGCGACGCCACCGCGCTCACCACCAACCTGCAAAGCCAGCTCAGCCAAGCGGTTTCGGCGCTGAACACCCAATACAACGGCCAATACCTGTTCGCCGGCGGCGAGACGGCCAAGGCGCCCGTGAACCCGGCCACGAGCCTGACCTCGATCATCGCCGTGGGGGGCGTGGCCGCGGCGTTCCAGAACGGCAACGCGCCGCAGCAGGACCGGCTGGATGACCAGACACGCACCACCACCGGCTTCACCGCCTCGGCGGTCGGGACCAATCTGTTCAACGCCCTGTCGCAGGTGCAGACCTATTTGAAGACCGCGCAGACGGCCAATGGCGGCGTGCCGATCACCAAGCTTTCGGCGGCGGACACCACGGCCCTGCAGGGATTCCTGGCCAGTTTCGACAGCACCTATTCGGCGGTGAACACCCAGGTGGCGCAGAACGGCCTGGCCCAGAACCAGGTCACCACCACGCTGACCAGTCTGAAGGCGCGCCAGACGGCCCTGACCACCACGCTCGGCGATCTGACCAATGTGGACCAGGCCCAGGCCGCCACCAGCCTGTCGCTGGCGCAGACCGCGCTGCAAGCCTCGGCCCAGGTGTTCTCCAGCCTGAAAAGCACCTCATTGTTGAGTGTCCTGGCGCCATGAAGTCGCTGCCGAACATCCTTACCGCCGCTCGCATCGGGCTGGGCGCCCTGGTCTTCTTCCTGCTGGCGGCGGCGGGCGGGGCGCTGCCGGGGCAGGAGGGTCCGCCGACCTATGCCGGCGCCTTGATCTGGACGAGCTTCGTCATCTTCGCCTTTGCCGCCATCACCGACTATTTCGACGGCTGGCTGGCGCGAAAGCTTGAGGCCACCTCGCCCTGGGGCGCCGTGCTGGACCCCATTGCCGACAAGATCGCCGTGGCCGCCGCCATCCTCGGCCTCATCGTGCTGTCGCCGCGCGGCGTCGTGCCCCTGCCGGGGTTTCTCATCCTGTTCCGCGAGGTGTTCGTTTCGGGCCTGCGCGAGGGCGTGGCGCCCCGCGGGGTTCGCATCGTGGTGACCAAGCTCGCCAAGTGGAAGACCACGGTGCAGCTTGTGGCGCTGGCGCTGGAGATGCCGGCGACGCGGACGCCCTATGCCTCACCGCTGCGGGTGGGGGCGGACGCCCTGCTGTGGGTCGCCGCCCTGCTGACGCTATGGACCGGGTTCGAATACCTGCGCGGCGCAGCCAAGGCGCTTCGATAGCGCGGAAGCGCCCGAGCCGTTTGCACGCCGGCGCCCGCGCCTATATCCACGCGCCATGTCCACGCGCCCACGCATCCTGATCACCTCGGCCCTGCCCTATATCAATGGCATCAAGCACCTCGGCAATCTGGCCGGCTCGATGCTGCCGGCGGATGTCTATGCGCGGTTCGAGCGCGCGCGGGGGTCGGAGGTGCTCTACATCTGCGCCACCGACGAGCATGGCACGCCCGCCGAACTGGCCGCCGCCGCCGCTGGCCAGGACGTGCGCGCCTATTGCGACGAGCAGCACCAGCTGCAGAAAGACATCGGCGCCGCCTTCCACCTGTCGTTCGACTGGTTCGGCCGTTCGTCCTCCCCGGAAAACCGCGCGCTGACCCAGCATTTCGCCGAGGTGCTGGAGGACCACGGCCTGATCGAGGAGCGCACCGATCAGATGATCTATTCCATCGACGACGGCCGCTTTCTGCCCGACCGCTATGTGGAGGGCACCTGCCCGGTGTGCAGCTTCCGTCCCGCGCGGGGCGACCAGTGCGACAACTGCGGGAGCCTGCTCGACCCCATCGACCTGATCGAGCCCTATTCGGCGGTCTCCAAGTCCACCAATCTGGAGGTGCGCGACACCCGCCATCTCTACCTGCTGCAATCCAAGCTACAGGACCGCATCCGCGCCTTCGTCGATGAGCGGCCGGCCTTCCCGCCCCTCACCCGCTCCATCGCCTACAAGCATCTGGACGAGGGACTGATCGACCGCGGCATCACCCGCGACCTCAACTGGGGCGTGCCGGTGACCCGCGACGGCGCCCCGCGGCCGGGGTTCGAGACCAAGGTGTTCTACGTCTGGTTCGACGCCCCCATCGAATATATCGGCGCGACCCAGGAATGGTCGAACGCCGGCCATGGCGACTGGGCGCGCTGGTGGCGCACCGACCAGGGCGCGGGCGACGTGCGCTATGTGCAGGTGATGGGCAAGGACAACGTCGCCTTCCACAGCGTCAGTTTCCCTGCCACCCTCCTGGGATCGGAGGAGCCGTGGAAGCGGGTCGATGTGCTGAAGAGCTTCAACTGGCTGAACTGGTACGGCGGCAAGTTCTCCACCTCCAATCGGCGCGGGGTGTTCATGGACGCGGCGCTGGACCTGCTGCCGGCGGACGTCTGGCGTTGGTATCTGTGCGCCCAGTCGCCCGAGAGCGCCGACAGCGCCTTTACCTGGGAGGCGTTCCAGAACCTGGTCAACAAGGACCTGGCCGACGTGCTCGGCAACTTCGTCAACCGCATCCTGAAGTTCACGGAGACCCGGTTCGATGGCCTCGTGCCCGCGGGCGGGGAACCGGGACCGCTGGAAGAGGCTCTGGCGGCGAACCTGACCGAAAAGCTCGCCGAACTGACCGCGGCCATGGGCGGGCTGGAGCTGCGCCGCTCCACCCAGGCGCTGCGCGCCATCTGGGTGCTGGGCAACGAGTACCTCACCGAGGCGGCGCCCTGGACCGCGATCAAGACCGACCCGGCCCGCGCCGCGGTGGTGGTGCGCACGGGCCTGAACCTGGTGGCGTTGTTCGCGCGCTTGTCGTCACCCTTTATCCCGGCGACGGCGGAGGTGATCGCGGAGGCGGTGGGGGACAGCGAAGGACTGACGCATTGGCCCGAGCCGGACGGTCTGACCTCGCTAGATCGACTGCCCGCCAGGCGACCGGTGAAGGCGCCCGAGGTGCTGTTCAGGAAGATAGAGGACGCGCAGGTCGCCGAATGGACCGAACGCTTCGGCGGCGCGCCGACGTCCTAATGCAGGTGGCCGAGGGCTGAAACAGCCAGCAGGATCAGCATACCGTAGCCGGCGATCTTGTAGGGTTCGGCCACGCGTATCCGCAGCGATGGACGGCGGAGTTCATGGAGCGCACCGAAGCCCGGCGTCAGGTGCGCGCCCACTTCCGAAGGCATCATTGCTCGCCGCATAACGACCTCTCGCCCTTTGCCGTTGGTGCAACGTGGCCGGGCCCGATCCGTTCCCGGCCCCGGCGGTCCGCGCCGGGGGCCGTGGGAGCCCCGCGGCGACTGGAAACAACAACGGCCCCGGAGTCGCCTCCGGGGCCATAAGCTTGTCGGCCGTGCGGCCTATTGCGGGGTTTCGCCGCCCATGTCGAGCGGGCGGGCGCCGCCCCGGGCGTTGCGCGAGGCGCGCCGCGCCGAGGCCGAGCGGCTCGGCCCGCCGCGACCGCGGGCCAGCCACACCACCACCAGCGCCGCGATCAGCACGAGGATGGAGGCGCCGACGACTCGGGCGTTCAGCTTGACCCCCATGCCGGCGCTCTTCTGCACCGACCCCAGCGCCAGCGTGTCGGAGCCGCCGCCGAGCAGGTCGGCGCCCACGTCCGCGTGCAGCGGACCCTTGGCCCCCGGCTGGGCGGTGACGGTCCAACGGAACACGGTGTCCTGGCCGATGGTCAGGGGCTGGGACTGGGTCTCGTCCGGCGTGACCGAGAAGCCGTCGCCGGACAGCACGGCGGTGATGTTGACCGAGGCGGCGGCGTCGGACAGGCCGTCCTTCTGCGCCTCGGTGCGCAGCGTGTCGGCAAAGCCCTTCGGCACGGTCAGGGTCACATCCGCCGGCTGATTGGCGGTGAAGCGGTCGGGCGCGCCGAGCACCGTGGTCTTGGAAACCGCGTCGGTAAGCGCGCTCTGCAGCGTGGCCAGCCGGGTGGAGCGATCGGCGCCGCTGGCCGGGGCCGGCGCGGCGGGCGCAGGGGCGGCCGGAACGGGCGCCACGGCGGGCTTGTTGGCGTTGTAGGCCGCCTTGGCGTCGTCGGCGGCGGTCTTGGCGGTCACGGCGGCCTTCTGCCCGGCGACCGCGGCGGCGGCCATGGCGGCGGCGCCCGCAGCCGTCACGTCCTGGCCGACCTTGGTGGGCGTGTCAGGGGCGCCGACCGGGGCCCTGTTGTCGTTATAAGTGGCCTTGGCCGTGGACACGACGGACGGCCTGGACGCCGCGACCGGCGGCCTGGCGGCCGCATAGGCCGGCGGCGGGACGGGCTTATAGTCCTTGGGCGGGGTGTAGGGCCTGATCGGGCCGGTCGGGGTGAGCCTGCCGGCATAGCCCGAAGGCGCAGGCCTGGCGGCGTAGACCGGGGCGGGACGACGATAGACCGGGCGGCGGCCCTCGGGCGCGTAACCCTCGCCATAGAGGCGGGTATGGACGCGGCGGCCGGCATAGTAGCCGTCCGACCCCACATCGCCCGGATTGGGGATCGGGGCCATGGCGACGATGGCGGGCGCGTCATAGGCGCGGGGCGGCGGCGGTGCATAGCTGTAGGCGGGCGGCGGCGGTGGCGCATAGACGGGCGCGGGCGGCGGCGCATAGCTGGGCGCGCCGGCCAGGGGCGGCGGCGGCACGGGCCTGGAATAGCTCCTGGAGTCAGTCGGATAGGGGCGCTCCTCACAGGCGGACAGCGCCAGAATCCCCGTCAGCGAAACGATGACCACCGCGGTCGTTCCGGCCGCCCTGAAGCTACGCTTGATCATTGTCCACACCCCAATGCTCCCCGATCCATGAGCCCGCCCCCTCGCGCGCGTCACGGGTTCACCTCAAAGCAAAGCCTTAAGGGCCGTTTACATTCAAGCCAATTCGCCTGTGGCGCGTGCGGCCAAACGATCACTAACCACATATAGTGCAATGGCCGCCGCCGAAGCGACGTTCAAACTTTCAAACCTGCCCGGCATGGGTATGGCCGCCAGTGTATCGCAATGCTCGGCCACAAGTCGGCGAAGACCCTCTCCTTCCGAACCTAGCACGACGACTATGCCGGGGCCGTTAACACTATCAGGCAACATCGACGGCCCTTCACTGTCCAGGCCGATACTTGTCCAACCGGCTTCCGCCAGGGCTTCCAGCGCGCGCGACAGGTTGACGGCGCGGACCACGGGGACACGCTCAAGCGCGCCGGCGGCCGCCTTGGCCAGCGCACCGCCCAGAGGCGGCGCGTGCCGGTCCTGCATGATCACGCCCCTGGCGCCGAAGGCTGCGGCCGAGCGCAGGATGGCGCCCACGTTCTGCGGATCGGTCACCTGATCCAGCATCAGGATCACGCCGCTCGCCGGATAGGCGAGCGTTTCGAGCGTGACGCCGTCCAAGGGCGGGGTGCGCAGCGCGGCGCCGTTGTGCGCGGCGCCCAGCGGCAGGCGGCGGCCGATCTCCTGCGGCTCGACCACCTCGGCCTTCCAGTCGGGCCGGATCGCGGCCAGCGTGCGGGCGCGCTCGGCGGTGGCGAGGATCAGCTCCGGGCGAGGACGATCGGGATTGTTCGCGGCCGCCTCCACTGCGTGCCAGCCCCACAGCCAGCCGGCGGCGTCCTCGCGCGACGGCGACGGGCGGCGCGGACCACCGGCCTGGAGGTTCGGCGAGAAGCCGCCCTTACGTCCCCGCCTGTCGTTGCGCTCGCGATCAGAGGCCACTATAAGGCGCCTTCCGTTTTTCGGAGGCCCCTTCGGCCGCCGCATTCCGAACGCCTCGTCTACACGCGCGGGGCATGGATTGCAGCGACTTTCCGGCCCTCGACGGCGGCCCGTGTGAACGGGGGAATGTCCCGAGTGGCAAAGGGGGCGGACTGTAAATCCGCTGGCTACGCCTTCGCAGGTTCGAGTCCTGCTTCCCCCACCACACCGGAGAACGGCGCGTCCGCCCACCGGCGCAGCCGGCACGGCCGCGGGTATAGCACAATGGTAGTGCAGCAGCCTTCCAAGCTGAGGATGTCGGTTCGATCCCGTCTACCCGCTCCGGCCGTTTTATACGTATTGCCGAAAGCGATGATCGCAAAGTAGCCGCCGACGGAAGGCTACGCTCGGCGCACCTGCTTGAGCGAGGCCAGCATTTCCCGCCGAAGAATGGCGTTCAGGCGGCGCAAACGTGACGGCGCGAGCTTCGAGGAAGCCCAACGGGTGTTTCAGGATCCACTGCACGTCTCGGTGCAGGATCGCATCGAGGGCGGACAGGCGCGGCCTCCATAGACCAATGGAGCACGCAATAGGTGGTCTTGCTTAAGCGGCTAGAACCGTCGCCACACGGCCACCACCGGGCCGTGCTCGATGGGGGCTTCGCGGCCCCAGACCGTCTGGCGCCAGCCGGCCTGCAGGCTCCAGGGACCCAAGTGGCGGACCACGGAGGCCTCCAGCTTGGCCCATTCCGGCGCGACGGGGCCGTTGGATCCGCCAGGGTCGGCGCGCCCGGCATAGCTCTGCACCAGGACCAGCCAGCGCGGCGAGGGCTTCCAGCCGAGGGTGGCGTCCAGGTGGGTTTCATCCTGCAGACCCTGGCGGAACAGCCGCGCCACCTGCACCTCGCCGAACAGGGACTGGCGCCAGACCGTGGCGTTGCGGCCGGCCAGAAGGCGGATCTCCACATCGCTGTTCCCCGCGTGCGGCAAGGCGTAGCCGGCGTTTCGCCCCACCCCGTCATAGGTCGCCCCGGCATAGACGCTGATCACGCCCGCCGGGTTGTCGATCACGGTGTAGCGAAGGCCGAGCGTCACCGGCCCGCGGCCGCCATAGTTGATGAACTGGTCCTCGCCCTCGGTCAGCCCGGCCCTGGCCTGGAGGGTGAGGCGCGGCGTCAGGCCGCTCTCGACGAAGACACCCAGGCTGTCGTCGCGCAGGTGCGGGATGGGGACGCGCAGGCCGCTGGGGTCATAGGCGGTGTTCGCCTCGCTGCCCTCGAACTTGAAGATCGCCTGGGTCTCGCCCGCCGGCGTCGGCCATGCGCCCGCATAGGTAGCGCGCGCCGGCGCGACGAACAGCAGAAGAAGGGCCGCCCCCCAGCGGCGCATGTGGAAATGCCCCCGTGCGCTAGGCGTCGTAGCCGGGGCTGGAGCGGTCGAGCTGGCGCAGCGCGCCCGGCCAGGCCAGCCGGCCGATGCCGCCCATGCCCATGCCGCCCACCTGGGCGCGCACCTCGGCCTGCGCCGCTTCCGGCGCGAGCAGCACACCCGAGCGGCCGATGGAGAGCGCCATCACCTGCTGCTTGCAGGCGCGCTCCAGATAGAACATGCCGACCCAGCACTCCGCCGCCGTCGAGCCCACCGACAGGGTGCCGTGGTTGCGCAGCAGCATCAGCGTCCTGTCGCCGAGGTCGGCCACGATCCGCTCGCGCTCGTCATGGTTCAGGGCGATACCCTCATAGTCGTGATAGGCCAGGCGCGGCAGCACAATCAGCGAATGCTGGCTGAGCGGCAGGAGGCCCTCCGCATGGGCCGCCACCGCCACCCCCTGGTCGGAGTGCAGGTGCATGACGAAATGGGCGTCCTCCCGCGCGGCATGGATGGCCGAGTGGATGGTGAAGCCCGCCGGATTGATGAAGTAGGGCGTCTCCTGCAGGATATTGCCGTCGAGGTCGATCTTGACCAGGGCCGAGGCGGTCATCTCGCCGAAGAACATGCCGTAGGGATTGATCAGGAAGTGGTGTTCCGGCCCCGGGATGCGAGCGGAGATGTGGGTGAAGATCATGTCGTCCCACCCGTGCAGGGCGACGAGCCGGTAGAGGGCGGCCAGTTCGACGCGAACCTGCCACTCCGCCTCGCTCACCTTGCCCCTTAGCGAGGCGGCGCCCATCAGCGATCCATCGGCCATGATCGTCTCTCCCTGTGGGCGGCAAAATCGCCCCCGGCGGCCCCGGCGTCAAGTTTCGCACGAAGTTCGCACGCTTCGCCTTGAGCCGGAGGCCGGGGAAGACCAGCTTAGGCGTTCCGCTTCCGGAGATTCGGCATGTCCGGCCCCGCGTCGTCCGCCGCCCCGCTGCTCGCCCTGGCCAGATCGCGCCGGCCCGCGGACCGCGAGCGGCTGATCCAGGCCCTGGCCGCCTTCTGCGACCTGCCCGAGGCCGGCGCCACGGCGCGCGCGCAGGGGCTGATCAACGACGTCTTCATGGTGCTGATCGCCGACGCCGAGCGCGACATCCGCCTGCGCCTGGCCGACAGCCTGGCCGAAGCGCGCTGGGCGCCGTCGGCCCTGGTCAACACCCTGGCGCTCGACGACATCGAGATCGCCCGTCCGCTGATCGCCAGAAGCCCGGTGCTGAGCGACCCGGACCTGATCCAGCTGTTGGTCATGGCGACGCTGGAGCATCAGATCGAGGTGGCCCGCCGGCCGGAGCTGGCCTCTGCGGTGGTGAGGGCGATCCTCGACAAGGGCGAGCCGGTGGTCCTGACCGCCCTGGCCGGCAATGAAAGCGCGAGGATCGACGCCGAGGGCATGGCCGAACTCGTCACCGCCTCGCGTCACATCGCTTCGCTCCGCGCACCCCTGGCCCGCCACCCGCGCCTGAACGCCAGGCTGGCCCACACCCTGTTCGCCTGGGTCGGCGAGGCCCTGCGCCAGGAGATCGGCGCGCGGTTCGTGATCGACCCCGCGGCGCTGGAGGCGGCGGTCGACGCGGCGGTCGGACGGGCCTATGCCGGTCGGGACGCCATTCCCACCGGCGCGGTCGATCGGCAGGAGATGGAGACGCGGCTGATCGCCAAGCTGCAGGCGGCGGGGCAGCTGCGTCCCGGCTTCCTGCTGAAGTCCCTGCGCGAGGGAAAGCTCTATCTGTTCGAGCTGGCGCTGGCGGCGCTGGCGCACCTGCGCACTGACACCGTGCGCGACGCCTGCGCCTCGGACCGGCCCGAACGGGTGGCCCTGCTCTGCGCCGGAGTAGGGATCGACCGCAGCGTCTTTCCGACCCTGCTGTCGCTGCTGCGGGCGCTGAACAACGGGCGGCCCAGCGCCACGCCGGACTCGCTGCGCAACATCAACGCCGCCTTCACCCACGCCTCGCCGGAAGCGGCGCTGGACGCCTTCCGCGCCATGATGGACCACGCCCCCGCGCAGGACGCCCCGGATCGGCGCAGCCAGTTCTAGATGGCGGACATCGATCCAGACCCGCGCCTCGCCTTTACCGCCTCCGACCGGCCGGAAGCGCAGGAGGCGCGCCGCCGGCTCGAGCAGAAGTACGGCTACATCCCAGAGGACGAGGCGCAGGTGATCGTGGCGCTCGGCGGCGACGGCTTCATGCTGGAGACGCTGCACCGCACGCTGAAGACCGGCAAGCCGATCTACGGCATGAACCGCGGCTCGGTGGGCTTCCTGATGAACGATTATGTGGAGGAGGGCCTGCCGCTGCGGATCGCGCGATCTGAGCGGGCCGTCATCCACCCCCTGGCCATGACCGCGGTGGACCGCACCCGCACCCACCATCGCGCCCTGGCCATCAACGAGGTCTCCCTGCTCCGCCAGACCCGCCAGACCGCCAAGCTCCGCGTCTCCATCGACGGCAAGGTCAGGATGGAGGAGCTGGTGTGCGACGGGGCGCTGCTCTCCACCCCGGCCGGATCGACCGCCTACAACCTCTCAGCCCACGGGCCGATTATTCCCCTGACGGCGGAGGCGCTGGCGCTGACGCCCATCTCCGCCTTCCGGCCGAGGCGCTGGCGCGGCGCGCTGTTGCCCCATTCGGCGCGGGTGACCTTCGAGGTGCTGGAGGCGGACAAGCGGCCGGTGAGCGCCGTGGCCGACAATTTCGAGGTGCGCAACGTCACCGAGGTGCACGTTTCGGAGGCCCGCGACATCGCCCTGTGTATGCTGTTCGACGCGGGCCGCGGCCTGGAGGAGCGGGTGCTGGCCGAGCAGTTCTCGGTCTGATCGGACCAGCGCTCCGCTTGCACGGATTGTTAATTCAGCATCCCCATAATGGGTCATAGTGAACAGTGCGGCCGGCGAGCCCGCGGCCCAACACGGGAAAAAGCATGTCCGATCCCGCCTTCAAGCGCCCCGACGATGTCGAGATGATCCAGGTGCCCAACACCCTCAAGCTGAAGGTGGGCACCCGCTTCGGCGCGCTCAACCCCGGCGCGGTGGCCAAGGCCGAGGCGGCGCTGAAGAGCCTGTCGGGCCAGTTCAGCCAATGGCTGCAGGACGAGTTGACCAAGTTGGAAGCCGCCCGCGCCGCGGTGAAGACCCAGGGCCTGAACGAACAGACCGGCGCGCGGCTCTATACCCACGCCCATGACCTGAAGGGGCTCGGCACCACCTACGACTTCCCCATCGTCACGCGCCTCGCCGGGTCGCTGTGCAAGCTGATCGAGGAGCCGCACCAGCGCGCCACCGCCCCGATGCACCTGATCGACGGCCATATCGACGCGATCAAGGCCTGCGTCCGCGACGGCATCAAGACCGCCGACCATCCCATGGGCAAGGCCCTGGCCGAAGCCCTGGAGCAACAGGTGGCCGCCACATCGCGGTAGATCGCGGTGACGTTTTTGGCGTCGATCGCCTTCTTATCCCCGCTGCCCGGCGGTGTGCGATAGTGGAGCTGGGCGACGCTGGCCGTCACCGAGGTCTTTGACATTACGAGGCGCGAATGGGCTGAGTTATCCCCGCTTTTCGTTGGACACCTGGACAGTCCAGCATTGCGGGAATTGTCCAGGTCCGGCGGGATCGAGGGAGCGGGCGTTACCGTCCTGCATGGTCTGCACTCGAAAAGGCAGGGTGCAGGCCTGGACACGGTTGGACAGGCTTGGACTCCGGTTGGACACGGCGGCGCGAGTTATCCAACCCCATCGCCCACCCTTCCTCACCCGCAGCGGGGGAAGGGGGCAGCGCGACCCTGGCCGTATAATCGCGTGATCGCGGCGCAGCCCCCTCCACCGCTTCGCGGTTCCCCTCCCTCTCGATGAGGAGGAGGAGCAAGGAACGGCGGCGGCCGTGTTGCGTCAGGCGGAGCGGTAGAGTTTGGTCATCACGAACTCGCGGTGACCCAGCGCCTCGGCGGCGGTGAAGCGGCCGTTGGCGGTCTTGACGATCATGTCGATCAGGCTCTCGCCGGCCTGGTCGATGGTCATCTCGCGGCGCACCACGCCGGAGACGTCCACGTCGATGTGCTCGCTCATCACCCGCACGGTCTTCGGGTTACCGGTGAGCTTGATCACGGGCATGATCGGGTTGCCGATCACATTGCCCTGGCCGGTGGGGAAGATGTGCAGGGCATAGCCGGCGGCGGCCTGCAGGGTGCAGCACTCGGCGGCGGCGGAGGAGGTGTCCATGAAGTAGAGGCCCGGCCCCCGCGCCGGCGCCTCGGCGGGCTCCAGCACGTCGATGAACTTCACCGTCTTGCCGATCTTTTCGAGGTTGCCGAGCGCCTTCTCCTCGATGGTGGTCAATCCGCCGGCGATATTGCCCTTGGTGGGCTGGCTGTCGGAGAGGTCGGAGGTCTTGTGCGCCTCGATCACGTCGTCCTGATAGGCCTGCCAGGTCCGCATGAACTTGTCGGCGATCTCGGGCGAGGCGGCCCTGGCGGCGGCGAGGTGTTCGGCGCCGGTGAGCTCGGAGGTTTCGCCGAAACAGCCGTAAAGCCCTTGCGGCACCAGCTTGTCGTACATATTGCCGACCGTGGGGCAGGAGGCGAGGCCGGTGGTGGTGTCGCTCTCCCCGCACTTGGCGGCGATCCACAGGTCGGTCAGCGGGCATTCCTCGCGCAGCAGGCCGGAGGTCCGATGCACGAAGTCCTTGGCGGCGCGGGAGGCGGCGGCGACGGTGGCGATATCGCCATTGCCCTCGATCCAGAAGCCCTGCACCGGCTTGCCGGTCTTGGCGATGCCCTCGACCACCTTCTGCGTCCAGCCGGGCTCGATGCCGATGACCACGCAGGCGGCCACATTGGGATTGGCGCCCGTGCCGATCATGGTGCGGAAGTGCAGCTCCAGGTCCTCGCCGAACTGCAGCCGGCCATAGGCGTGGGGCAGGGCGATGGTCCCCTGGATATGCGCGGCCACCGCCTCGCAGGCGGCGTTGGAGATGTCGTCCAGCGGCAGGATCACCACGTGGTTGCGGATACCCACGCGCCCGTTCTCGCGGCGCCAAGCCCGGATCGTCTTGCTGTTCATGGTCCTACCAACGCCTGGTCTTGAGGTTCTGGGTATGGACGTGATCGCCCTTCGCGATGTCGGCCACGATCCGCCCGATCACCTGGCCGTACTTGATGGCGTCGTCGCCGGTCTTCAGATCGACCAGCGCCACCTTGTGGCCGATCGGCACGTCGGCGTTGGCGACGATGTGGAAGTCGCGGTCGTCCTCCAGGCAGACCGCGAACAGGTCCTGGCCCGCGGCCACCCCCTCCACCACGACCACACCCACATTGTCGGCCGAATGATGCACCAGCAGTTGCGGAACGCTCACCAGATACCCTCTTCTCGCCCCGGATCGGCGCGGTGAGAGGTATTTTGTATCTTATATAAGAGTCAAGACTCCACAGGGGCGCCATGGACAATCCGGGCCGCTTTCCCGTACCGTCGCCACAGCCCAGGAGGGGTCGTTGCAAGACACGCCCGGCTACCGGCCGCTCTATAGACAGGTCTACGACGTCCTCGTGCGGCGCGTCGCCAAGGGGGACTGGAAGGCCGGCGACTCCCTGCCGAGCGAGCAGGCCCTGGCCCGCGACCTCGGCGTCAGCCAGGGCACCGTGCGCAAGGTGCTGGACGCCCTCACCGCCGAGAAGCTGCTGGAGCGACGGCAGGGCAAGGGCACCTTCATCGCCGAGAATACGCAGGAGCGGGCGCTGTTCCGGTTTTTCCGCCTCGCCCGCCCGGGCGGCGAACGGGTGATCCCGGCCTCGGGCGGAGAGCGCGTCAGCGTGCGCGCCTCCCGCGCCGCCGATCAGGCCAAGCTCGACCTGGCCAAGGGCGACCGGGTAGTGGAGATCGCCCGCACGCGCCGGATCGGCGAGGCCGATGCGATCCGCGAGATCATCGTTATCCCCGCCGCCCTGTTCCCGAACATCGCCCGGCACGCGCCCTTGCCCAACACCCTCTATTCGCTCTACCAGACCGCCTATGGCGTCAACATCACCGCCGCGCGGGAAGAGATCTTCGCCGACACCGCCAATGCCGAGGATGTGGCGGTGCTGGGTGTGGCGCCCGGCGCGCCGGTGCTGTGCGTGGATCGCGTGGCCGTGTCGCTGGAGGACAAGAAGGTGGAGTGGCGATCGAGCCGCGTCGCCTCCTCCAACCTGGTCTATGCCGTCACCCTGACCTGACCGTTCCTTTTGAAGAGTTGAGAGAGACGATGGCGACGCTGCCCTTCCTCAAGCAAGCCTGCTTTATCGACGGACAGTGGCGGGCGGCCGACGGCGGGGAAACCATCCCCGTCGCCAATCCGGCCACGGGCGAATCCATCGGTACGGTCCCGCGCTGCGGGCGGGCGGAGACCCGCGCGGCGATCGAGGCGGCGTATCGGGCGCTTCCGGCCTGGCGGGCGACCCCGGCGGCGGAGCGCGCACTGAGGCTGACGCGGCTGGCCGATCTGATGGCCGAGCACGTGGACGACCTGGCCCTTCTGCTCACCACCGAAATGGGCAAGTCGCTGGCCGAGGCCAAGGGCGAGCTGACCATCGGCGCCGGCTACATCCGCTGGTTCGCCGAGGAGGGCAAGCGGGTCTATGGCGACGTGATCCCTTCGCCCTGGGGCGGCAAGCGGCTCATCGTCACCAAGGAGCCGGTGGGGGTGGTGGGCGCGGTCACGCCGTGGAACTTCCCCAACTCGATGATCGCCCGCAAGCTCGGCCCGGCGCTGGCGGCGGGCTGCCCCATCGTGATCAAACCGGCCAGCCAGACGCCGTTCTCCGCCCTGGCGCTCGGCCTCCTGGCGGAACAGGCGGGGATTCCGGCGGGCGTGATCAATGTCGTCACCGGCGCCGCCGGGGAGATCGCCGCGGAGATGTGCGAGAACCCAAGGCTCAGGAAGATCACCTTCACCGGCTCCACCGAGGTGGGCAAGCGGCTGGCCTCTGACGCCATGGCGCACATGAAGAAGGTGTCGATGGAGCTCGGCGGCAACGCCCCCTTCATCGTCTTCGACGATGCGGATTTGGATGCGGCGGTGGAGGGGGCGATGGTCTCCAAGTTCCGCAATTCCGGCCAGACCTGCGTCTGCGCCAACCGCATCCTGGTCCAGGCCGGGGTCCACGACGCCTTCGCGGAGAAACTCGCCGCGGCCATCGCCGGGCTGAGGGTCGGGAACGGGGTGGAGGCCGGCGTGACCCAGGGTCCGCTGATCGACGTCCGGGGCGTCGAAAAGGTCGAGGCGCATATCGCCGACGCCGTGGCCAAGGGCGCCAGGGTCGTGGTCGGCGGACATCGCCACGCCCTCGGCGGCTCGTTCTTCGAGCCGACCCTGCTCACCGGGGTCACCGCCCAGATGACCGTGGCGCGGGAGGAGACCTTCGGCCCACTGGCGCCCCTGTTCCGCTTCGACACGGAGGCGGAGGCGATCCATATGGCCAACGACACCGAGTTCGGCCTCGCCGCCTATTTCTATACTAGAGACCTCGGCCGCGCGTTCCGGGTCATGGAGGCGCTGGAATACGGCATCGTCGGCCTGAACGAGGGGCTGATCACCACCGAGGTCGCCCCCTTCGGCGGCTATAAGGAGAGCGGCGTCGGCCGCGAGGGCTCCAAGTACGGCATCGAGGACTATCTCAACATCAAGTACGCCTGCTTCGGCGGCCTCGGCGTCCGCTGACGGACCGGAACAGCAGGGTGCGCGCCATGTATGAGGCCCAGTCTGAAAGCTTCGCCACGGACGGCTATGCGGTGTTCGAGGGCGTGCTCGCCGGACCCATGCTGGAGATGCTGCGCGATCAGTGCCAGCGCTTCATCGCGCGGGAGGACGCCCGTATGGACGCGCTCGGGACCGACACCCTCGGCATCACTCATCGGGGGCGCCGCTACTTCGCCAACGAGTGCCAACGCGCCCAGCCCAAACTTCGGGAGATGCTGTTCAACGACGCCATGGCCGACATCTGCCGCGCCATGCTCGGCGAGGACGCCTACTTCTTCTTCGACCAGTACGTGGTGAAGGGTCCGGAAGGCGGACTGCCGTTCTCCTGGCACCAGGACAGCGGCTATGTGGTGGGCAACGGCGGCCCCCTGGACCATCGGCCCTACCTCACCTGCTGGTGCCCCCTGGACGACGTCACCGCCGAGAACGGGACGGTGCGCGTGCTGCCCTTCTCCCAGGTCCCGGCGTCGGGACGGGGCATTCTGCCCCACACCCGCCAGCCGGTCACCCAGGACCTTGTGGGCTGGACCGGCGAGGACGAGGGCGTGGTGATCGAGGTTCCCGCCGGCGGCATCGTCGCCTTTTCGAGCCTGTTGCTGCATTCCACCGGCGCCAACCGGACGTCCCGGATGCGGCGGGTCTATCTCGCCCAGTACTCGCCGGAGGCGATCCTCGACCCCGGCACGAAGCATCTGCGCCGCAACGCCATCCCCTTCCTGCGCCGAGGTGAACGCGTCGCGTTCGGCTGACCCCAAGCGCGCGCGACATGAGCCGATCGGCCTTCGGGCGGATTCGTGGTCCGGTCTTCAGATTTTCTGCCGCGATTGGCGGCGGAAATCCATGTTCTGAAGCTTCGCCGCAGCCGGCCCCGGCGACCCGGATGCCGCTAGCGCGCCATGCGGGCGGCGATGAAGGGGAGGACGCCGTGTCTGCTGTCTTATATATGAGTTGTCAAATAGCCCATTTAGCGCTACCGGAGTCGCTCAACGATAAGAATATCGGGATGAAACAAGGGGGGATCATGCTTCGCGCTGTCCAGATTTCGCGTACCCTAGGGACGGCGCTGCGCCGCCTGACGCCGGCCCTGCTGTCCGGCGCCGCCGTGGTGTCCCTGGCCGGCGCCGCCGGCGCGCAGACCGCGCCGGCGTCCCAATCCGGCCCAGCCGCGACGCCGGCCGACAACGGCGGCGTGGCGGAGGTGGTGGTCACCTCGCGCTATCGGCGGGAATCGGTCAACCAGGTGCCCCTCGCGGTCAGCGTGTTCGAGGGCGCGCAGGCCTCGGCGCGAAACCTGAACGACATCCAGGATATCTCCGCCCAGATCCCGTCCGTCGATTTCCGCACCGGCGCCTCCAACAAGGACCGGACGCTGTTCGTGCGCGGGCTCGGCACCATCACCACCTCGCCCGGGGTGGAGCCTTCGGTCTCCACCGTCATCGACGGGGTGGTCATGGCGCGCCCCGGCATGGCGACCCAGGACACCCTGTTCCTGGACCGCATCGAGGTGCTGCGCGGCCCGCAGGGCACGCTGTTCGGCAAGAACGCCTCCGCCGGGGTGATCAGCATCAACACGCTGACGCCCACCGATCAGTTCCACGCCTATGCGGAGGGGGCCTATTTCAGCGGCGACGAGTTCCGCGTCTCTACCGGGGTGTCCGGCGCGATCATCCCCGGCACGCTCGACGGCCAGGTCGGCGTGTTCGACTCCGGCTACAAGGGCAATGTCCACAACAACTTCACCCACTCCGACGTGAACGGCTACCGTCACGAGGGCCTGCGCGGAAAGCTGGTCTACAAGCCGACTGAAAACCTCACGGCGACGTTCGGCTTCGACGCCACCCACTCCATCGACACGGTGCCGACCAGCGTCTTCATCAGCGGAACCCAGGCCCACTACCCCTACGCTCCGACCACCAATACCAACCTGCTGAACAACCTGGCCGCCTCGGGCGTCACGCCGAGCCTGGACAACCGGACGATCAGCGACACCGAGAACAGCAACGTCCACGACAACAACGGCGGCGTCTCGGCCCAGATCGACTACAAGCTGCCGGGGGGCTTTTTGCTCACCTCGATCTCCGCCTACCGCCATTGGCTAAATCACCAGATCCAGGACTATGACGCCCTGTCCCTGCTCGACGCCAACTTCCCGGTCGTGCGCGACGACGGGCACGTGAACTTCTCCTCCTCCTCCGAGGAACTGCGGCTGACTTCGCCCAAGGGCGGCTTCATCGACTATGTGGTGGGAACCTTCTTCCTGAAGGCGACCGACAACGAGGTTTATAACCGCGCCCTGACCCAGCTCGTGGGCGGGGCGACGGTGGCGAACAGCGGCACGGCGCGCTACGGCGCGGCGGACCGGAACTACGCCATCTATGGCGAAGCCAACGTCAACTTCACTTCCAGGCTCCGGGCGATCCTCGGCTTTCGTTTCGTCGACGACGACCTGACCTATTACGAGACCCGGGTCTCGACCGCGCCTACGGCGGTGACCGCCATCCAACCCAGCCTGCCGCTCAGCAGCGGATCGACATCCGAAAGCGGCTATGGCGACCGGATCGGCCTGCAGTACGACGTGGCGCGGAACATCAATGTCTACGCCACCTATTCACGCGGCTACAAGGGGCCGGCTTTCAACGTCTTCTTCAACTTCCTCAGCCCGCGCGACACCATCGCGCTGAAGCCCGAGACCTCGAACTCCTATGAGGCGGGAATCAAGGCCGGCCTGTTCGACCGCAGGGTGCAGGCCAACCTGGCCGTCTACACCACCGAGTTCCAGAACTATCAGGCCAACTTCAACGACGTGGTGGCCGGCGCGGTGGTGACGCGCCTGGTCAACGCCGGAAAGGTGGAGTCGAAGGGCGTGGAAGGCGACATCACCGCCCGGCCGATCTCGCCCCTCTACCTCACCTTCTCGTTCGCCAGCACGGACGCGAAGGTCAAGCACTTCATCTGCCCCAGCAATGCACCGGTCAGCTGCAATATTGATGGCAAGGTTCTGCCCTTCGCGCCCAAGTTCAAGATGGACGTGAACGCGCGCTACGTCCTGCCGGTCGCCGCCGGCATGAACCTGGAGTTCCAGACCGACTACAACTACCAGACCCAGACGCAGTTCTCGCTCAGCGAGACGCCGGATACGGTTCAGCCCGCCTATGGCGTCTGGAACGGCAGCGTCACCCTGGTGAACTTGCCGCAGGACTGGCGCGTCAGCGGCATCGTCAAGAACATCGCCGACCAGCACTATTCCTCGGCCATCGGCTATGGAAACCTCGGCGGGCTGGTGCGGTTCGTGCCCCGCGACGACAACCGCTATTACGGGGTCTATGTCCGCAAGGACTTCTAGCCGGACCTCCGCTCGGCGGGCGGCTTGGCGCGCCGGGGATCGTGTTGAGAGAAGCGTTTATGCATATCGTCGAGCACCGCGACGGGTTCGATCTCGTGCTCGGCGAGCGGGTCATCCTTCGCCACCGTCCAGAGGCGCCGGCCCTGTTCATCGGAACCGGCGACCCCTTGATCGAAATGCATCGGGGCCATTTCGAGATCGAGGACCGGGTATCGGAGCGCATCGCGCTGCGGCACGCCCACGTCGCCGAAGACCGCATCGCCCTGTCGTCCGCGAACGGCCAACCGCCGGCCCTGACCGTGGTGGTCGAGCCTGACGCCATTCGCTTCGAGGGCGCGGATCCCGCCATCAATCGCCTGTGGCTCCGTGTCCAGGCGGACCCCGGCGAACACCTTTGGGGCGGCGGCGAGCAGATGTCTTACTTCGACCTGAAGGGCCGACGCTTTCCCTTGTGGACGCAGGAGCCGGGGGTGGGGCGGGACATGTCCACCGCGGTCACGTGGCAGGCCAGCCAGGATCACCGCGGCGGCGACTATTGGACCACCTACTACCCCCAACCGACCTACCTCTCCTCGCGCCGCTACGCCCTTCATCTGACCACCACAGCCTATTCCGTGTTCGATTTCCGCCACGCGGACCACCACGAGATCGAGGCATGGGCCGTGCCGGACCGGATCGAACTGTTCGGCGGCGAGACCTTTGCCGAGATCGTGGGCAAGCTGGCTGACCGGTTCGGCCGTCAGCCGCAACTGCCCGACTGGGTGCTGGACGGCGCCATCCTCGGCCTAAAGGACGGGGAGGCCGGCTTCGCCCGCCTGGACAAGGTCATCGCCGCGGGCGCCGCCATCTCCGGCCTGTGGTGCGAGGACTGGGTGGGGCTGCGCGTCACCGCCTTCGGGCGGCGCCTGTTCTGGGACTGGAAGGCGAACGAGACGCGCTATCCGAACCTGCGCCAAAAGATCGCCGCGCTGAAGGATACGGGCGTCCGTTTCCTCGGCTATGTGAACCCCTATCTGGCCATCGACGGAACCCTGTTCGGCCCGGCGAAGGCCGCCGGCTATCTGGTCGGCCGCCAGGACTCGGACGAGCCCTACATCGTCGACTTCGGCGAGTTCCATTGCGGCCTGGTGGATTTCACCAACCCCGCCGCCTGCGACTGGTTCGCCGAGACGGTGATCGGGGTGAACATGCTGGATTACGGCCTGTCCGGCTGGATGGCCGACTTCAGCGAATACCTGCCCATCGACGTCAGGCTGGCCAGCGGCGAGGACGGCATAACGGCCCACAACGCCTGGCCAGTGCATTGGGCGCGGGTCAACGCCCAGGCGGTGGCGGCCCGGGGCAGGACCGGCGAGATCGTCTGGTTCATGCGCGCCGGCTATAGCGGGGTGCAGGGCTATTGTCCCCTGCTTTGGGCGGGAGACCAGTCGGTGGACTTCACCCGTCATGACGGCCTGCCGACCGTGATCTGTGCGGCGCTGTCCTCCGGCCTGCTCGGCAACGCCTATCATCACAGCGACATCGGCGGTTACACCAGCCTGTACGGCAATGTGCGCACGCCCGAGACCCTCATGCGCTGGGCGGAGATGGCGGCCTTCACCGCCGTGATGCGCTCGCACGAGGGCAACCGGCCTCTGGAAAACCTGCAGATCGACCAGGATCCGGAGGTGTTGTCGCACTTCGCCCGCACCACACGCTGGTATCGCCACCTTAAGCCCTACATCCGCGCCCTGTCGCGGGAGGCGGAGGCGAGCGGCCTGCCCCTGCAACGGCCCCTGTTCCTACATTTCGAGGACGACCCCGCCACCTACGCCATCCAGACCGCCTATCTGTTCGGACCCGACCTGCTGGTCGCCCCGGTGCTGGCGGAGGGCGCTCGCGGTCGCCCCGTTTACCTGCCGAAGGGTGCGGACTGGATCGATGTCTGGACCGGGGCGCGCTACGCCGGCGGGGCGGAGATCGACGTGGACGCCCCCCTCGGCCGTCCGCCGGTATTCTACCGCCGGGGCTCACCGCATCAGCGGCTGTTCGACGGCCTGAAATCGCTTTGAGTGCAAGGCGGCCGATGTCGAAGACCCTGCGAACGATGCTTCTGGTGCTGCTCATGATCGGCGGCGTCATCAACTATGCGGACCGACAGATCATCGCCGTGCTGAAGCCGGTGATCGAGAGGGACCTCGGCTGGAGCGACACCGATTACGGCCTGCTCGTCTCCACCTTCCAGTTCGCCGCCGCCTTTGGCCTTCTCGGCGCCGGCTGGTTCATCGACCGGGTCGGGCTGCGCTGGGCCAATCCCATCGGCGTGCTGGGGTGGAGCCTCTCCGCCATCGCCCACGCCTTCGCCCGCACGCTCGGCCAGTTCATGGCGGCGCGGGTTGCGCTGGGCGCCTCGGAAGCCACCGCCACGCCCGCGGCCGTCAAGGCGGTGTCGCTCTGGTACGCCACCGAGGCGCGGGGCCGGGCGCTCGGACTCATCCTGGCGGCCACGACGACCGGCGCCATCGTCACCCCGCTGTTCGTGCCGCCCCTGGCGCTCGCCCTAGGCTGGCGGATGGCCTTTGTCGTGGTCGGCGCCGCCGGGCTAGTCTGGGTCGGGGTCTGGGTGATCCTGACCGCGGGGGCCGGCGGGGCGGGCAACACCGAAAGCCTCGTTCCGGACGGCGATCGGATCTCGCTTCGCGCCATGCTGGACGATCGGCGCACCTGGGCGTTGGCCGGGGCCAAGGTGTTCTCCGACCTCGTCTGGTGGGTGCTGCTGTTCTGGATGCCTGACCTGTTCCACCGCGTGTTCGGCCTGACCATGGCCAACGTCGGCGTTCCACTGGCCATCGTCTATGCCTGTGCGGCGGCGGGCGCGCTCGGTGGCGGCGCCGTTCCGGGCTGGCTGCTGGAGCGTGGGGCGGACCTCAATCGGGTGCGCAAGCTGACCCTGCTCGTCGCTGGACTGGCGGTTCTGCCCCTGCCGCTGATCGTCCTGCTCCACAACTACTGGATCGCGGTGGCGGCGCTCGGCTGGGTGCTGTGCTTCCACCAGGTGTTCTCGGTGAACCTGTTCGCCACCACCACCGACATAATCCCCGGCGGCCGGGTGGCGACGGTGACCAGCATCGGCGCCTTCTGCGGCAACCTGTCGGGCACGGGAATCCTGGCCCTGGCAGGCCTGCTGCTGGCCTGGACGCACAGCTATCTGCCGTTGCTCCTGCTGATCGCGCCGGCCTATCTCATCGCCCTGGCCTGGCTGCACCTCCTCGTCCCCGTCATCGCCCGCCCCAAGCTCGCACGCGCTTCGCCGGATTAAGCAAGGCGCCGAGGGCAACTCGGATCTGGACCCAATGGCCGGATTCCCATGGCCGATTGTGACTACTGCTCGATGAGGAGGCGGTGATGTGGCTGATTTGCGCCGACGGGACCAAAGCCCCAATATGGAAAGGCTTTCTGTCTAACGCCGGCCGCTTTCCCGGCTATTTGGAGCGTTAGGCTGACGGCTGGGTTCAACTCGGGACTAACCGGCTGTGCACGATTCACGCTCGGTTGTTTCCATTCGAAACAATCATGTTCTAGGGCTTGGTTCGGTAGGAGGCCGCCGCATGACCCGCCGTCTGTCATTCGCCATCGGCCTTGCGGCCTGTTGCAGCGCCGGCGCCGCCCTGGCGCAGGTCGAGCGGCCGTTCGGTGGACCGGCCCTGGCGCAGGACCGGGTGCTGTCGCGGGCCATCGGCTCGCTGCAGGTGACCTCGGGCGGGCTCCTTCCCGGCGACGTCATCCCGCTGGCCAGTTCGGGCTACGGCAAGTCCACCTCCTTTCCGGTAAGCTGGTCGCCCGTGCCCGAGGCGCGGGCCTATGCGGTGATCATGGAGGAACTGGACAAGGGAGAGGAGCGGGCGACGCTCTACTGGCTGGCCTACAACATCCCCGCCGCCGTCACCGCCCTCGGCCGCTCGGTGCACGACAAGCAGGTGATCGAAGGCCCCAAGGGCCTGATGCAGGGGCGCAATTCCTGGGGCGGCATCGGCTATGTGGGTCCGCATCCGCCGGTGGGGGATGGCCCCCATCGCTTCCACGTCCAGGTTTTCGCGCTGAACCGCAAGCTGCCGCTGGGCGGGGGGGCGGATCTGAACCAGGTGGTGCAGGCCATGAGCGACCACGTCCTGGCCGAGGGGGAACTGATCGCCAGCTTCGAGGCGCCGAGGCCCGGCGACACGGCCCCGGCCGCCAAGGCGCCGAAGCCGCCCCACTGAACCCGCGCCGGTGACCGAGATCGTCCGGCGGGTCGATGTCGGGCTCTAACGTCCCCAGGAGAAGCGGTGGGTGACGGCGAATAGCAGCACGGCGGAATTGCGCGTGCTGGTTCCGACGGTGGAGGGGGTAGGGCGCAGGATCGTGTCGTCGCTCACCGCCAGGATGAACTTCGTGCGCGGCCGCCAAAGATAGATCAGCGCGACCTGGCCGCCCGCCGAATAGTAGTCGCCGATGGACGCGTTGGTCACAGGTTGCCCCGGCAAAGGGCGGCGGCCGAAGGCGTTCAGCGCGAACTTGCGGTCCGCCCAGCCGGCGCGGCCCTCCAGCGCCACGAACCAGCGGCGGCCGATCAAGGGAAACAGCGTGTCGAGCGCCACGTCCCCCGACCAGCCGTCATAGCCGTCCACCGCCTTGCGCACCCGCACGTCGAGCTCGGCGTAGGTGAGATCGACCTTGGTGAAGCCGCCGATCTCCACCGCATCGGTAGTGCGCGCGGCGCGCGGCGGCAGACGGTCGTTATAGGCTTGGCGGTATTCCAGGTCCGGCCCGAGCCTTACCCGATCCCAGCGCAGGGCGGTGTATTGGATACCGTCATCGAGGCTGAAGTGCAGGTCGGGTCCCCACTGACCGTCGATCACGGGCACGACGTCGGCCTGGTAGGTATTCGATCCCAGGTGCACGGGCCGGCCGCGCACGGCGACGCCGATATCGGCGTTCAACCCGGTCTGCGGCAACAGGATCAGGCTCTGCGCCGAGGGGGCGGGAAGAATCGACGTCTGGTCGGACGCGGCGCCCGGGGTTGCGGCACCCTCGGCGTGGGCCAGCGCGGGCAGGGCGAGGATCGCCGCCGCGGCCATGGCCGCGCACCGGGTCGGGTTCGAACGGGGGCCGGGTCGCGCCATCGGGTTCCATGCAGCAAGGGCGGTAGGGTTAAGCGGTGGGGCCGCCGCCTTGTCAATGCGACCCGAACGGCGGCTTCTGGGCGCCCAGCGGCAGACGCAGGACGAAGGTCGTACCGTTCGGCCCGGTTTCGGCGAGGTCGAGGTCGCCGCCGTGACCACGGGCCAGTTCGCGTGAGATGGCGAGGCCGAGGCCGGCGCCTTCCTGCCGCACCGAGCCGGAGAAAGGCTGGAACAGCCGCTCACGGATGCGGTCGGGGATGCCCGGCCCGTTGTCGGCGATGGTGAGCAGGACCGAGTCCGGGTCTGTCTCCACGGTCACCCGGATCACGCCCGGACCGTTGGGCTGGGCCGCCGCCACGATCGCCTCCTTGGCGTTGCGGAACAGGTTGACCAGCAGGCGGTGGAACTGGTCGGCGTCGGCGGACAGGCTCAGAGAGCGCGGCGCCTTCACCGCCAGCTTTACGCCCGCCTCGGTCAGGCCGGCGTCCTCGGCGGCGGCGGACAGGGCGGGGCGCAGGAGTAACGCCGTTCGCTGGGGCGCGGGCTCCTCCGACCGGCCGTAGGCGAGCACCCCTTCGGCCAGCTTCACCGCCCGGTCGAGCGCCCGCTCCAGCCGGGGCATGGCCTGGGCCACGCGCGGATCGGGGGAGGAGGCCAGCCGCTCCGACGCCATCTGGGCGGAGGTCAGCATGTTGCGCAGGTCGTGGTTGATCTTGGCCACCGCCTCGCCCAGCGCCGCCAGGCGCGCGCGCGACTGCAGCGCCACCAGCAGATCCTCCTGCATGTGGTCGAGCTCGGCTTCGGCGCGGCCGATCTCATCGCGGCGACGGGAAGGGGCGAGGCGGGCCTTGGGGTCGTCCGGCCGGGCGCGGAACCGCTCCATGGAGAGGGTGATGCGCTGGATAGGCTTCACCAACAGGGCGTCCAGCAGGAGGTAGACCACGACCCCCGCCACCGCCGAAACGAGCACCGAGATCAGCACCACCCGCACCAGATCGGCGCCGAGCGCGGCGCGAAGCGGGGCCACGGGCAGCACGATCTCCACGAAGTCGCCGGCGCGAAGCTGCGGCCGGCCCACCACCCGCAGCATCCGCGGCGCCGCCGGGCCAAGGGTGATGAAGGGCTGGATCAGATAGTCGGTGACCGACTGGTTGCGCAGGTCCACCAGGGTCGGGGCCTGCTCCATGTGCGGGGCGGCCAGCAGCAGGCGGCGCACGCCGTTGGCCTGGACGGCCACGGACACCACGCCCGCCCCTGCCAGCGCCTTGGCCGAAAGTTGGCTCGACAACACCCCGGACGGGGCGGCGTCAACGGCGAGGGAGGCCACGTCGGCCTGGTGCACACGGTCGGCCAGCCAGGTCTCCTCGAACCCGGCCAGGGTAGGAACCAGAATCAGGAGCTGGGCGGCCAGCACCAGCGCGGCGGTGATCAGCAATAGGCGCGCCGACAGTCCGGTGGGCCAATGCAAGCCGGTGTGGTCCTGCACTCCGGCACCCACCCTAACGGGCGCAAGCGGGCGCGGAACGATCGGCCGGGGCAGGCGGCGCAGCCAGACGGTGACGGGGCGAGCGGCCATGGCCCTTCTCAGCGCGAGCCGGGGCGGCTCGCCTGTCTGGGTTACTTCACGGCGCGCCGTTCGGCAACGCGGCGCCCGGTCCACCAGCGCACCGCCACCGGCAAGGCCGCCAAGCAGAGCAGGCCCAGCGCCGGCAACGCCAACTCGCTCCGGATCACGCTCATCAGCGCATCGGGCTCCACCGTGCCGAACAGCCGGTCCAACCCATCGCCCACCGAGGCGTAGAGGAAGGTGGAGGGCACCACCCCGATCAGCGTCGCCAGGGCATAGGGGCCGAATGGCACGCGCACGAAGCCCGCCGCCAGGTTGACCATCCAGATCGGGACCGCCGGGATCAGCCGGAGCGTCAGGATGGAGGTGAAGGGGTGGTGGCGCACCTCATGCTCCAGCTTCTCCACCAAGGGGCTGCGGCCGCGCAGCCAGGCGCGCACACCATCGCCCACCGCGGTCTGCGCCACGAAGAACATCAGGATCGAACCGAGCGAAACGCCGGTCACCGCCGCCGCGCTTCCCTCCAACGGACCGAACAGGAAGCCGCCGGTCAGGGTCATCACCAGCGCGCCGGGGATGGAGAGGCCGACGATGGCCGCATAAAGCCCCACATAGAGCATAAGGCTCAGCCAGGGATGGGCGTGGACGAAGGCGAGCATGACGGTTCGCTCGATCCTGAGCTGATCCAGCGACAGTTTCTCCGGCAGACCGATCCAGATCGCGAGGGCGAAGCCGGCCAGCACCAGGCAGACCACGCCGATCCGCATCATCGGATGAACCCCCTTTTCCCCGCGCGGCTTGGCGTCTGTGCGCCCTACACCCCCGGTGGTTATCGAAACCATGCGGTTCCTCCCCGGCTGCACAAAACCACGAGCCGCATCCTGGTTCAACGCCGGACCGCGCACAGTCCGTCAGGTTGACAGGCGCGCCCGTTTCCCCTATCCCCGCGCGCTCTGAATTCGACCCTTTGAGGATCACCCGTCGTGAAGCGCACCTTCCAACCGAGCCGCCTCGTTCGTGCTCGCCGTCATGGCTGGCGCTCCCGCATGGCCACCAAGAACGGCCAGAAGGTCATCGCCCGCCGCCGCGCCCGCGGCCGCAAGAAGCTGACCGCCTGATTTCCAAACCCGTTCCTCCCGGCGAAGGTCGGGACCCAGATCACAGGGCGCCGGCGCCGGGCGAATGTGCGCTCCCGCCGCCTCCACCGCCTGTCCAGCGCCTGACCAAACGGCCGGAGTTCTTGGCCGCGGCCAAGGGACGCGTGCAGGCCAGGGGCGCGGTGATGATCCAGATGATCGCCGGCCCCGCGCCGGATGGATTGCGGGTCGGCTTCACCGCCACGCGAAAGATCGGCGGGGCGGTGGTGCGCAACCGCTGCAAGCGGCGCCTGCGCGAGGCGGCGCGGCGGCTGTTGCCCCTACACGGCGTGGCCGGCCATGACTATGTGTTCGTCGCGCGCCAGACCCTTGTGGCGCGGCCGTGGGAGCGTTTGCTTGACGATGTGAAAAGCGCGCTGATAAGCCTCGCCGCGCCCGATACCGGAGCCCCATCCGTCCGCCGGCCGGACGGTCGTTCCAAGTCTCCCGCCTCCTCCGCTTCCGATCCGAAAACCGGGGCCTGAGCCCTTTCCTTACACCCGCCCTTCTTTCCGCCTGAGAAAAACGCCCGAATGGACAAGGAAAGCACACGCAACACCATCGTGTTCTTCGGGATCGCCCTGGTCCTGATGGTGGTCTACCAGTTCTTCGTGTTCGCCCCGATGCAGAAACGCCAGCAGGAGGCGCAGGCGCGGGCCAGGGCGGCGGCGGTCAGCCAGCAGATGAGCCCCGCAGCGGCGGCGGTGAGCCTGACGGTCTCGCGGCCCCAGGCGCTGGCGGCCAGCCAGCCCCTGGCCATCGACACGCCCTCGCTGTCCGGCTCCATCGCACTGAAGGGCGGGCGCCTCGACGACCTGTTCCTGAAGAGCTATCCCGAAACCCTGGCCAAGAACTCCCCGCCGGTAGAGCTGTTCCGGCCGGAGGGCGCGTCCCAGGCCTATTTCGCCGACTTCGGCTGGGCAGGCGCCGCGCCGACCTCGCAGGTGGCCTGGACGACGGCCGACACCCAGCCGCTGACCCCGACCCACCCCGTGACGCTGAGCTACGACAACGGCCAGGGCCTGGTCTTCACGCGCACCATCGCCGTGGACGACAAGTTCATGTTCACCGTGACCAATGCGGTGACCAACAGGAGCGCCGCCACGGTTCAGCTCGCACCTTACGCCACCATCCAGCGCCAGGGCCTGCCGCAGCTCAGCCCCATCGGCGTGATCCACGAAGGCGGCATCGGCGTGCTCGGCGAAGGGCAGGACGCCGGGCGCATCCCGCTGGTCAGCGGCTCGACCCACACCCTGCGCCTGCAACCGTTCAAGAACTGGAAGAAGGCCGGCGAAACCGATGTGAACTCCACGGGCGGCTGGATCGGCGTCACTGACCACTATTGGCTGAGCGCCCTGATCCCCGACCAGAAGGAGACGGTGAAGGGCAGCTTCCGCGTCACCACGATCAACAATACCGACGTATTCGAGACCAACTATACCGGCACGCCGCGCACCCTGGCGCCCGGCCAGCAGACCAGCGAGGTCACCCATCTGTTCGCCGGGGCCAAGAAGTTCTCGGTGCTGAAGGACTATGAGAAGGCCCTCGCCATACCGCGCTTCGAGGACGCGGTGGACTGGGGCTTCGAGTGGTTCCTGACCAAGCCGATCTTCCTGCTGCTGGAGCTGTTCCACAAGGTGATCGGCAATTTCGGCGTGGCTATCCTGCTCTTGACGCTGGTGGTGAAGGCCTTCCTGTTCCCCATCGCCAACCGCGCGTTCGCCTCCATGTCGAAGATGAAGAAGCTGCAGCCGGAAATGGAGGCGATCAAGAAGCGGCTCCCCGACGATCCGGCCAAGCAGCAGCAGGAGACCATGGCGCTGTACCAGCGGGAGAAGATCAATCCGGTGGCGGGCTGCCTGCCCGTGCTGATCCAGATTCCGATCTTCTACGCCCTCTACAAGGTGCTCTATGTCACGCTGGAGATGCGCCACGCGCCGTTTTTCGGCTGGATTCACGACCTGTCGGCGCCCGATCCCACAGCCTGGGCCAATCTGTTCGGCCTGATCCCGTGGAACCCGGCGAGCGTGCCCTTGATCGGCGCGGTCCTGGCCATCGGCGTCTGGCCGCTGGCCTATGGCGCCATGCAGTGGCTGACCACGCAGATGAGCCCGCAGGCCACCACCGATCCCACGCAGAAGCTGATGATGCAACTGTTCCCGCTGGTGTTCACCGTGCTCCTGGCCCACTCGCCGTCGGGCATCCTGATCTACTGGACGTGGTCCTCCCTGCTCACCATCATCCAGCAGTACGTGATCATGCACCGCTACAAGGCCGAGAACCCCATCGACGACTTCATCGCCCGGTTGCGCAATCGCTCCGCTGCCGTGGCCAAGGCCTGAGTTGGACGCGACCTTCACCGACGACGAGATCGAGGCCGCGCGAGTGTTGTTCGCGCATCCGTGCGACTTCCTCATGGGCTGCGCCAAGATCGAGCAACTGCCGCCGGCGGACCGGCCGGAGATCGCCTTCGCCGGGCGCTCCAACGTGGGCAAGTCCAGCCTGATCAATGGGCTTACCGGCCGCCACGGCCTGGCCCGCGCCTCCAACGAGCCCGGCCGCACGCGCGAGGTCAACCTGTTCGACCTGGATGGCCGGGCGCGGCTGGTGGATCTGCCGGGCTATGGCTTCGCCGTGGCCGGCAAGAAAACGGTGAAGGATTTCCAGAACCTCGGCCGGGCCTATCTGCGCGGTCGGCCCAACCTGAAACGGGTCTATCTGCTGATCGACGCGCGCCATGGGCTGAAGAGCGTGGACGCGGAGGCGCTGGATGCGCTCGACCTCGCCGCCGTCTCCTACCAGATCGTGCTGACCAAGGCCGACAAGCTGCGCGACCCCAAGGCGGTGGAGGCGCTACGCGAGGAGACCCTCGCCGCCGTCCGCAAACGTCCCGCCGCCTTTCCCCGCGTCGCCGCCACCTCCTCGGAGACCGGCTACGGCCTGCCCGGCCTTCGCGCCGAGATCGTGGCCGCCATCGCCAGCTGAGCGCCGTCCTCGTCCTTCGACAGGCTCAGGATGATGGCTATGATGGTTTTCCCGCCCGATAACCGAAATCCTCATCCTGAGCTTGTCGAAGGACGAGGATTTCGCAATACCCACCCCGCCAATCGCCGGAGTCCGCGCCCTTGACCGATATCGCCGATGAGGACGCCGGCTGGGCCACCGCGCATACGCTGGCCGAGGCTCTGCCCTATATCCAGATCTACGACCGCGAGACGGTGGTGATCAAATACGGCGGCCACGCCATGGGCGAGGAGGCGGTGGCGCAGAAGTTCGCCGCCGACGCCGTGCTGCTGAAGTTGCTGGGCGTCCACCCGGTGGTGGTGCACGGCGGCGGCCCGCAGATCAGCCGGATGCTGGACAGGTCCGGGGTGACCTCATCCTTCGTCGACGGCCTGCGCGTGACCGATCCGGCCACCATGGAGGTGGCCGAAATGGTCCTCTCCGGCGCCATCAACAAGGAGATCGTGCACTGGATCAATCGCGCCGGCGCCGAGGCCGATGTGCGCGGCGTCGGCCTCTCCGGCAAGGACGCCCGGCTGATCACCGTCACCAAGGCGCGCCGTACGCGCAAGGATCCGGACTCGATGATCGAGCAGGTGGTGGACCTGGGTTTTGTGGGCGAACCCAAGAAGGTCGATCCGCAACTGCTGAAGCTGCTGATCAATGCAGAGCAGGACTACGTACCGGTGATCGCCCCGATCGGCGTCTCGTCCGGCGGGGAGACCTATAACGTCAACGCCGACACGGTGGCGGGCGCGGTGGCCGGCGCGCTTCGGGCCAAGCGGATGCTGCTGCTCACCGACGTGAAGGGCGTGCTGGACAAGGACGGCCACCTGATCCGCCAGATGACCGTCAGCGAAGCCTTCAAGGCCATCAAGGACGGCGTCGCCACCGGCGGCATGATCCCCAAGCTCGAGACCGCCATCGCCGCGGTGGACGCCGGTGTGGAGGCCGTGGTCATCATGGACGGGCGCCGCCCGCACGCCATGCTGGTGGAGCTGTTCAGCCAGCACGGCGCCGGCACCCTGGTGAAGGCGGGATGACGGCCTCGCAAATCCTCCCCTGCGAAGCGGGGGAGGGGGACCGCGTGAAACGTGGTGGAGGGGGCAGCGCCGCCCTGTCCGGCCATCGTCGCGTCGCCTCCTCCATCCCTTCGGGGTCCCACTCCCCCTCGGCGAGGGGGAGGATATGAACAGGACCGACCTCACCCACATCGACACCTGGCTGTTCGACCTCGACCACACCCTGTATCCGCCGAGCTTCCCGATCCTGCGTCGGGTGGAGGCGCGCATCCGCGACTACATGACCACGCTCACCGGCCTGGCGCCGGACGCGGCCTGGGCTCTGCAGAAGCGGTATCTGGCCGACTACGGCGGGGCGGTGGCCGGGCTCGTGAAGCACCACCGCGTCGATCCCCACGACTTCCTGGCCTATGTGCACGACGTGCCGCTGGACGACGTGTATCCGGACCCGCCCCTGAAGCGGGCCCTTGCACGCCTGCCCGGCCGGCGTCTCGTCTTCACCAACGGCTCGGAGCACCATGCGGAGCGGGTTCTGGAGGTGCTGGAGCTTGCCGCCCTGTTCGACGAGGTGTTCCATACGGAGGCCGCCGGCATGGTGATGAAGCCGGACCCCAGAGCCTTCGACGCCCTGATCGCCGCCCACGCGGTCACGCCCGGAACCACTGCCTTTTTCGAGGACCGCGCCGAGAACCTGAAGCCCGCCGCCGCGCTCGGCATGACCACGGTCCTGGTGGGTGATCACGCCGCCACCTCGACCGAGCCTTTCGTCCAGCATAGAACCGCGACGCTCGCCGCCTTCCTCGACGCCGCTGAGGTGATGACGCCATGATCGACGATACGCTGATCGCAGAGATCGAAGCCCTGTGGGAACGCCGCGCCGAGCTAACCCCCAGGGACGGGCGGGAGGCGGCGGCAGTGGCCGAGGTGATCGAGGCGCTCGACCGGGGCCAGGTGCGCGTGGCCGAAAAGGTCGATGGCCAATGGCGGGTGAACCCGTGGCTGAAGAAGGCCTGCCTGCTTTCCTTCCGGCTGAACGACAACCAGTTGATGGTTTCCGACAGCCGCCGCCCGCGGGTGATGATGGGCGGCACGCCGGCGCCCGTCACTACCGCCCATGAGCCGCTCGGCGCCTATTGGGACAAGGTTCCCAACAAGTTCGCCGGCTGGACCGAGATGGAGTTCCAGGCGGCCGGTTTTCGCGCCGTGCCGGGCTGCGTGGTGCGCCGGGGCGCCTTCATCGCGCCCAACGTCGTGCTGATGCCCTCGTTCGTGAACCTCGGCGCCTATGTGGACGAGGGGACCATGGTGGATACCTGGGCCACGGTGGGCTCCTGCGCCCAGATCGGCAAGAACGTGCACATCTCCGGCGGCGCCGGCGTCGGCGGGGTGTTCGAGCCTCTGCAGGCGGCGCCCACCATCATCGAGGACGGCTGCTTCATCGGCGCCCGCTCCGAAGTGGCCGAGGGCGTGGTGGTGGAGGAGGGCGCGGTGCTCTCCATGGGTGTGTTCATCTCCGCCTCCACCAAGGTGATCGACCGCGAGACCGGCGAGATCTTCCGGGGCCGCGTGCCGGCCTATTCGGTGGTGGTGCCGGGGAGCATGGGCGGCGGGCCGGACAAGCCCGCCCTCGCCTGCGCCGTCATCGTCAAGCGCGTCGACGCCCAGACCCGCTCGAAGACCAGCGTCAACGACCTGCTGCGGGATTAGCGCCGCCGTCCCACCGCCAGCTTCGCCAGGCCGAACGCGGCCATGACGGCCCAGGCGGCTTCCATGAAGAAGGCGGAGAGGTTGAAGGCGCGGAGCATGGACAACAGGATCAGGCCCGAGCCGAACAGGTTCAGCAGTAGGGCCGGAACGCGCTTGGGGTCCAGCCGGTCGAAGTGGATGCCCGCATAGGCGACCAGCACCATCAGCACGCCGGCGATGCCGCCTGTATTCAGAAGGAGATCGTACATTCAAGACACCCTGTTGCGCGGGGAGGCGAAAGGGAGCGTCAGGCGGCGACCTTGTCTTTCTTGGCCTTCTTCTTTTTCTTTTTCTCAGGCTTGGCGGGCTTTTCGGCCTTCGGCGGTTTATCTTTCTTCTTCTTCTTGGCGCCGGGCGGCTCGCCGACCAGGGTGGCCTCGCCGGCCTTGGCGAGGGTGGAGAGGGCGGCGATGAAGGCGTCGCGCTTGCCGGCGGTGAGTGCGCCGAGGATACGGGCGTCGGCGTCGGCCACGCGGGGGCCGGTCTCTTCCAGGGCGGCGCGGCCCTTCTCGCTCAGGCGCACGGTCTTGGCCCGCGCGTCGATGGAGGAGCGCTCGCGGCCGAGATAGTCCTTGTCGATCATCCGGGCGATCATGTCGGCCAGGGTGGAGCGGTCGATGCCCGTGGCGCGGACCAGATCGGTCTGGGTCAGCCCCTCGTCGGCGGCGACGGCGGCCAGGACGGCGTACTGGCGCTGGGTCAGGGCGCCTTGCCCCACCTCCTCGCCATAGACGTCGAGGGCGAGCTGGAGCGCGCGGTGCAAAAGGTGGCTGGGCGAGCGCGCCAGCACATCGACCGCCCCCTTGTCCGCCTTGGCCATCGAAATCCCCCTTGGCAGCCCACCCGGAAAAATCGTCCGAATGCCCCTCTATCCGCGTTTCGCGTCGATTTGACGACAACGCCACAAGATGTAGGGCCGGTCCACCCCGGGCCGTCTACCCGCCGCCGTCTACTGCTGGGTCTCGAGGGCGCGGGCGGCGGCCTCGGCGGCCTTGGCGTCCCGCATCATCATCGGCATCTGGGTGAAGGCGAACAGGAAGCTGATAATCAGGAGGCCCGGCATCCGGAACAGCACCCACACCGCATCGGGCTGGGTGCGCCAGACGATCTCGTTCAGGGCGGCCAGGCAGAGGAAGAAGATGCCGAAGCGCAGGGTCAGCCTTCCCCAGCCGGCCTCGGTCAGCTTCAGGCTGTCGCCCATCACCAGCTTGATCGGGCTGCGGCCGATGGCGAGCCCGATGAGCAGCGCCGAGCCCAGCGCCAGGTCGATGAAGGTGGTCTTCATCTTCACGAACCGGATGTCGTGGAAGATCAGGGTCAGGCCGCCGAACACCAGCGCCGCGCCGCCGTAGATCAGCGGCAGGGGCGCCACGCGCCGCTCCACGATGAAGCCCACCGCCAGCGCCACCGCCGAGATCGCCACCAGGCACCAGGTGGCCTTCTGGAAGTCGCGGGTGACGAAATAGGCGACGACGAACACCGCCGCGCCGGAATAGTCGATGATCAGCCGCAGGACCGGGCTGCGACCTTTCACCTCGCGTGGCGGTTCTGGAGACGGGGGAGAAGGATTGGACATGGCGCCTTCTAGGATGTTGCGTCGAGCCCGACCAGTGAGCGTGCGAAGGCGCGGGCGTCGAAGGGCTGCAGGTCCTCGATTCCCTCGCCCACCCCGATCAGCTTGATCGGCGCCGCGGCGGCGGCGGCCACGGGCACCAGCACGCCCCCCCGCGCCGTGCCGTCCAGCTTGGTCATCACCACGCCGGTCACCCGCGCGATGCGGTCGAAGGCCTCGATCTGGGACAGGGCGTTCCGGCCTACGGTGGCGTCCAGCACCAGCAGCGTCTCATGCGGGTAGGCCGGATCGATCTTCTTCAGCACCCGCACGATCTTGGCCAATTCGTCCATCAGGCCCTGCTTGTTCTGCAGCCGCCCGGCGGTATCGATCAGCAAGACGTCCACCCCCTCGGCCCGCGCGCGCATGGTGGCCTCATAGGCCAGGGCGGCGGCGTCCGAGCCGGCGGGCTTGGTGACGATGGATGCGCCCGCCCGGTCGGCCCAGACGGCGAGCTGCTCGATGGCGGCGGCGCGGAAGGTGTCGCCCGCGGCGATCATGACCCTGGCGCCCTTGGCCTTGAGGTCGGCGGCGATCTTGCCGAGCGTGGTGGTCTTGCCCGAGCCGTTGACGCCGATGAACATCACCACCGTCGGGCGGTCCCTGATCGCCAGGGGGTCGAAGCGGCCCTCGCGATGGGCGATCTCGCCGAGGATCGCCTCGGCCAGGCTCTCCTTGACCTCGGTCTCGGTGGCTTCCTTGCCCACCCGCTCGCGGCCGAAGCGTTCGGTGATGCGCCCGGCGGCGGCGGCGCCCAGGTCGGCCTCGATCAGCATGGTCTCGAGTTCGTCCAGCGTCTCCTGGTCGAGCTTCTTCTTGGTGAGGACGGCGGTGACCTGCTCGCCGAGCTCCTTGGAGGATTTGGACAGGCCCTTGGTCAGCCGGGTCAGCCAGCCGGTCTCGATCCCGGTGCGGATCGGCGCGACGATGAGGCCTGTGTCTTCCGGAGGATCGGTCATTGCGGGCTATGTAGCGACGGTCGCGGCTAAACGATAGCGCCGTGCGCGCGGCGCCCATCCTGGCCATGCAGCCGGAGGCGGACGACGGCGCCGATCTCGGCCGCGCCACCGAAGGCGACCTCGGTAAAGTCCTCAGCCCGGCCCAGCCCCTCGCGCTCCACCACGGCGGCGACGATGCGGCCCTGCTGGCGGTCGAGGTGACGGATCAGGGCGCGGTCGCCCGCCGCGCGCAGGCGCTCGGCCCGGGCCTTGATCGTGGCGCGGTCGTGCTGCGGCATTCGCGCCGCGGGCGTGCCCGGGCGGGGGGAAAAGGGGAAGACGTGCAGATAGCTAAGGCCCGCTGCGTCCACGAGGCTGAGCAGGTTCTCGAACATGGCCTCGTCCTCGGTGGGGAAGCCGGCGATCAGGTCGGCGCCGAAGGCCACGTCGGGGCGCACCCTCCGCACGCTGTCGATCAGGCGCAGGGCGTCGGCGCGCGTATGGCGACGCTTCATCCGCTTCAGGATCATGTCGTCGCCGTGCTGCAGCGACAGGTGCAGGTGCGGCATCAGCCGCGGCTCGTCGGCTAACAGGCGCAGGAGGTCAGGATCGATCTCCGCCGCGTCGATGGACGACAGGCGCAGGCGCGGCAGTTGGGGAACCAGCTTCAGGATGCGTCCCACAAGCTGGCCGAGCGTGGGCGCCCCCGGCAGGTCCGCGCCCCAGGCGGTGATGTCCACCCCGGTAAGCACCACCTCACTGTAGCCCTGCGCCGCCAGCGCCCGCACGCCCTCCACCACCTCGCCCGCCGCCGCCGAACGGGAATTGCCCCGGCCGAACGGGATGATGCAGAAGGTGCAGCGGTGATCGCAGCCGTTCTGCACCTCCACATAGGCCCGCGCGCGATCGGTGAGCTTGTGATCGGCGGTCAGATGGCCCGCGGTCTCTCGCACCGACATAACGTCGTTCACCCGCACGCGGGCCTGGAACGCCTCCGGAGCATAGGATCCGGCCGCCGACTTCAGCCCGTTGCCCAGCACCAGGTCCACCTCCGGCATGGCCGCGAAGGCGCCCGGGTCGATCTGGGCGGCGCAGCCGGTGACCACCAGCCTGGCGTCCGGCCTGGCGCGCCGCGTCTTGCGGATGGCCTGCCGCGCCTGCCGCACCGCCTCGCCCGTCACCGCGCAGGTGTTGAAGATCACGGCGTTCTCCAGCCCATCGGCCCGCGCCCGGGCCAGCGCCTGATCGCTCTCGTAAGCGTTCAGGCGGCAACCGAAGGTGATGATTTCAAGGCTATCATCGTCGCGCGAGGCGAGCGGCGCCAGTAGGTCAAGTGTGTATGCCATCAGCCGCCGCCTGCGAACGCCTTGAAGGCGTCCGCATGGTCCGGATGCCAGCGGGACAGCGGCGGACGGTTTTCGATGAGATCGCCCATGGCCCAGGCCATGCGCTTCTCGTCCAGGGCGCGCGGCGTCTCGCCATCGGGGCAGAGGATGTAGAAGTCGCCCGCAGCGATGCGCTCAAAGGCGAAGTCCACGGTCTGTTCCGGCGTCCAGGCGCCGTCGGGCTTGTTGGTTCGCCCTCGGGCGGTCAGGCCGGTCCAGACCAGGCCCGGGATCAGCAGATGCGCCGTGACCGCGCATCCCGGCGTATTGCGAAGCGTGTGCTGCAACCCCTCGGTCAACGCCTTCACCCCGGCCTTGGAGACGTTGTAGGCCGTATCGCCAGGCGGGGTGGTGATGCCCTGCTTGGAGCCGGTATTGACGATCAGGGCCGGCGCTCCCGCCGCGATCATCATCGGCGCGAAGGCCTGCACCCCGTTCAGGATGCCGAACAGGTTGATGTCGATCAGCCGCCGCCAGCTTTCCAACGGCGCCAGCGCATCGCCGCCCGAGCCGACGCCGGCGTTGTTCATCACCATGCCGATGGGCTCGCCCGCGTGGGCGATCACCCCACGCACCTCGTGAAAGGCGATGGGGTCGGCCACGTCGAGCACCCAACTGGTGGCCACGCCACCGTTTGGAAAGGCGATCGCCTCCAACGCCCGGTCGAGGCCCGCCTCATCGCGATCGATCAGGTGCAGGTTCAGGCCGAGCGCCGCCAAGGCGTGCGCGGCGGCCAGGCCGATGCCGGAGGCGGCGCCGGTGATCACCGCCACCCGGCCGGGCTTCAAGGCGGGATGGTCGATCATGCCCAAGCTCATGGCAGCACTCCGGTGAACTCCACCTCCACCGCGCCGGTCATCAGCACGTGGTCGTCGGCTTCACGCCAGTCGATCTGCAGTTCGCCGCCGTCCATCATCACCGCGGCCTGGCGCTCGCACAGCCGCCGGCGGCTGGCCGCCACCACCGCGGCGCAGGCGCCGGTGCCGCAGGCCTGTGTCAGCCCGGCCCCCCGCTCCCAGACCCGCAAGCGAATCCGGTCCGGCGCCCGCACCTCGCAAAAGCCCACATTCACGCCCTCTGGGAACAGCGGGTGGTGCTCGATCATCGACCCGATCCGGGCCACGTCCACCGTCTCCACCGCCGTCACGAAGAACACCACGTGCGGGTTGCCCATGGAGACGCAGCCCGGCGTGTGCAGGATCGGCGCGCCGTGGGGGCCGACCTCCAGCTCGATGCCGCGGGTGTCCATCTCCTCGGCCAGGGGAATCTCGTCCGAGCGCAGGCGGGGCCGACCCATGTCCACCGTCACCCGCCGCTCGCCCGCCCGCTCGGCGACGATGGCGCGCTCAAAGGTATGGAAGCGGGCGTGATCGGCGCCCGCCGCCTCCATCAGCAGCCAGCCGACGCAGCGCGAACCGTTGCCGCAGGCGCCGATGGCCTCGCCGTCCGCATTCCAGAACCGCACCAGGGGCGTATCCCCGCCATCATGGGAAAGGACGATGAGCTGGTCGAAGCCGATGCCGCCCGCGCGGTCGGCCCAGGCGCGCACTTGCGCGGCGCTGGGGTCGAACCCCGGCGCCTGCACGACGGCGAAGTCGTTGCCGAGCCCGTTCATCTTTACGAACGGTATGGTGCGGGTCGCGGCGTTCATGGCCGGCGCTATATAGAACATCGACCTCCGAACACCAAAGGCGCGGGCGACGGTCACAGACAGCACGGCTTCCCAAGCGGCGCAGTCGGGATAAGGTGCGCGATCTGTTCGGGGAGCCATCCATGCGTCTGTCGTCCATCCTGCTCGCGGCCACCGCTGTTGTTCTGTCCGTTTCCGGAGCCGCCCTGTCGGCCCACGCCCAGGGCGCCGCGCCTGGCTGGACCCCGCCGGCCGATCCCTATCTCTGGCTGGAGGACGTGAACGGCCCGCGCGCCATGGACTGGGTGCACGCGGAGAACGCCAAGACCCTGGCGGTGCTGGAGAAGGACCCGCGCTTCCCGGGGCTCTATCAGGACGCGGTGAAGATCGCCGAGGCCAAGGACAAGATCGCCTATCCGGCCTTCCTGTACGGCGACATCTACAACTTCTGGCAGGACGCCGACCACGTTCAGGGCATCTGGCGCAAGACGTCCTATGCCGACTACAACACCGCCGATCCGCACTGGACCACGGTGATCGACGTGGACGCCCTGTCGCAGGCCGAGGGTAAGCACTGGGTGTTCCACGGCGCCAACTGCCTGGAGCCGGAACAGCGCTACTGTCTGATCGCTCTTTCCGAAGGGGGCGAGGACGCCGACACGGTGCGCGAGTTCGACCTTGCCACCGGCCAGTTCATCGCGGGCGGGTTCGAGCTGCCCCACTCCAAACAGGACGTGACCTGGCAGGATCACGATCACCTGCTGGTGGCGCGCGACTGGGGTCCGGGCACGATGACCGAGAGCGGTTACGCCTACATCGTCAAGCGAGTGACGCGCGGGGCGCCCCTGGACCAGGCGGCGGAGGTGTTCCGCGGCACGCCCAAGGACGTATCGGTTCGCTCCTTCGAGATTCGCGACGGCGCCGGCCACCACGCCCTGCTTATCGAGCGCGGCGTGTCGTTCTTCGAGAGCGAAATCTATCTGCTCACGCCCACTGGGGTGAAAAAGCTGGGTGTGCCGCTGAAGACCACCTTCCACGGCATGGTCGAGGGCCGGGTGCTGATCCAGCCGAAGCAGGACTGGACCGCCGGCGGCCAGACCTGGAAGGCCGGCGCGCTGGTCTCGGTCAACCTGGCCGATCTCCGCACCGATCCGGAACACCTGAAGCCGACCCTGGTCTATGCACCGGGTCCGCGCGAATCCATCGAGGGCGTCACCGCCACGAAGGGTAGGCTGATCGTCGCCACCTATGAGAATGTGCGCGGGCGGCTGCACGTCTATACCCCCGCCGGCGGGGGCTGGACACGCGCGAAGCTCGACCTGCCGGACAACTCCACCCTGGCCGTATCGGCGGCGGACGACAGGTCCGAGCGCGCCTACGTGCTGGCGACCAGCTTCATCGAACCCTCGACCCTGTATCGGCTCGACGCCGCCACCGGCGCCCTGACCCGGACCAAGACCCTGCCGGCCCGGTTCGACGCCTCGCGCGACGTGGTGGAGCAGCACGAGGCGACCTCCACCGACGGGACGAAAATCCCCTACTTCATCGTCCACCGCCGCGACCTGAAGCTCGACGGCTCCAACCCCACCATCCAGTACGCCTATGGCGGGTTCGAGGCCTCGGAGACGCCGAATTACAATGCTTCGCTGGGCAAGCTCTGGCTGGAGCGGGGCGGGGTCTATGTGCTGGCCAACATCCGGGGCGGCGGCGAGTTCGGCCCGGCCTGGCACGAGGCGGGGCTGAAGACCAGGCGGCAGATCATCTATGACGACTTCGCCGCCGTGGCCAGGGACGTGATCGCCCGGGGGATCACCACGCCCCGCCGCCTCGGCATCCAGGGCGGCTCCAACGGCGGCCTGCTCATGGGGGTGGAGTTCACCCAGCATCCGGAACTGTGGAACGCGGTGGATATCCAGGTGCCGCTCTTGGACATGATCCGCTTCGAGAAGATCGCGGCGGGCGCCTCATGGGTGGGCGAATACGGCTCCATTCAGAACCCGGACGAGCGCGCCTTCTGGCTGAAGAACTCGCCCTATCAGGCGCTCAGGGCCGACGGTAAATATCCCGAGCCGCTGGTCTGGACCACCACCAAGGACGACCGGGTGGGGCCGCAACACGCGCGCAAGTTCGCCGCGCGGATGAGCGAGTTCCACCTGCCCTACCTCTATTACGAGGTCACCGAAGGCGGCCACGGCGCCGGCGCCAACCTGAAAGAACGCGCCCGCACCACGGCGCTGGAATACACCTACTTCCTGCAGAAACTGGCGGATTGATATTCCTTCCCCTCAACGAGGGGGAGGGGGACCGCGCTAAGCGGGGTGGAGGGGGCGGCGGCGCCCTGTCCGGTCAGCGTCGCGCCTCCCCCTCCTTCACGGCGGGTATTCCCGCCACGCCACCTCCCCCGCTTTGCAGAGGAGGAGCCTATTTCACCACCCCGCACTCCAGCTTACGCACCACCAGGGTGCAGCGCGCCACCGGCTTGCCGTCGAAGTCCTTGAACATGCCGTTCCAGGCGCCGCCCTGTCCGCGCTCCATCAGGAAGTAGCCGTACTGCTCGAAGGCGAGATTCTGGGCGGTCATGCCGTCGATATAGACCTCGCCGCCATAGGGCCTGGCGCGGTCGGCCGGTTCGCCCACGTCGCCGCCGGTGCCGACCACGAGCTGCGCCGGGCGGCGCGGCCCGAAGTCGAAGCTGGCGAAGTGGTGCACGTGGCCGGACAGGATCAGCGCCACCGCCGACAGGTCCTGGCCGTGTACCGCCACCTGTTCGGTGCGGTTCAGCCCGACGTTGAAGATGCCTGCCGGGCCGAAGTTCAGCACCGGCGTCTCGCCCCAGATCGGCCGGTGGGTGACGATCCAGTCGGTCGGCTCACGCGCGTGCTGCGGCAGGGTGGCCAGCTGGCGGCGCACCAGCGCCACGTTGGCCGGAATGGGCGTGCGGTCGTCCGGATCGGCGCTGTCGAATACGCGGAGCGTCACCCCGCCGATCGGCACGTTGAACACCGGGCTCTCGGGTCCGCACGTGGTCCAGACCGGGCCTGCCTCCAGCATCCGGCTCCACCCCTTCCAGCCCCGCGCGCAGCTTTCGTGATTGCCGCGGGCGAACACCCAGGGCGCGGCGTCGAGCAGCGGCTGGGCCGGGGCGAAGAAGTCCGCCTGCCAGCTCGGCCACAGGTCGCCGTGCGGCGTCCCGGCGCAGCCGGCGTAGAGCGGCGGACAGGCGCTCTCGCGGTAATAGTAGTCCCCCACATGGATGACGAGGTCCGGATGCTCCGCCGCCGCGCGCTGCGCCACGAGCGCGAAGGGCCAAGCGCGCGGATCGTTGCAGGCCTGCACCGCCACGCCCTTCACCCGGCATCCGGTGTCGCCGATGATCAGGATGCGGTCGATACGCGGTCGAGGCGCCGCGAGCGGGTGGCCCGCTACGCTCAGCCGCTCCACCCCCTTGGGCAGGGTCAGCGCGCAGACGGTCTGGGGAAAGGCCGCAGCGTCGGGTCCGACCCGCAGCTTCATCGGCACGGGCCGCCCGTCGATCAGCGCGTCGGGACAGGCATCGCCGCCGACCATGGCCCGCACCTCCGCCTCGCCGCCGTCCACCATCTGCACCCAGGCCGAGATCGGCGCTTCGGCCCGAGCGGCGGTGGCGCTGATGATCAATGCGAAGATCGCCACCCCTATCCGCCTTGTCATGCCATCCGCTCCAAACCGTGCGGGTCCGTCCTCGCCCTTCGAGGCTTGCTGCGCAAGCGCCTCAGGTGAGGACTTTGGAACGGTCGGGGATTTTGGTCGCACCCGAACCGTTGCCAGGCGCCGTCGGTCGTGAACAAAGAAGGGCCATGTCAGGGTCGTTCCATTGAGCCAGGTGGCGAGCGTCCTGCTGCCGCTGCCGTTGCCGGAGGCGTTCGACTACGCCGTGCCGGAGGGCTGGCTGGTGGCGGTGGGCGATCAGGTGGCGGCGCCGCTCGGCCCGCGCGTCATGCGCGGCGTCGTGACGGCGCTGCGTCCGGCGCAGGGGCTCAACCGGCCGCTGAAGCCGCTCGCCGCCCGGCTGGAGGAGGCCGCCTTGCCTGCCGGCACGCTGGCCTTCGTCGAATGGGCGGCGCGCTATGGCTGCCAATCGCCGGGCGAGGCGCTGGCCATGGCGCTGCGCGGCGCCGGCCATGCCCCGCCGAGGCCCGACCGTCGGCTGGTCTTGACCGAAACCCGCTCGGCCCGGGCGACGCCCGCGCGAGATCGGGTGATCGCGGCCTTTGCCGACGAGCAAACGGGCCTCCGTCCCGGCGAGGCGGCGGCCCGGGCGGGCGTCTCGTCCGGCGTGGTCAAGGCGCTGGTGGACGAGGGGGTGCTGGCCTGGAGCGAACGCCTGCCGCCCGAACCCTTCGGCGATCCGGACCCCGCCCTGCCGGGCGCCGAGCTCAACCCCAGCCAGGCCGCCGCCGCGGATCAGCTCAAGGCCATGCTGGCCGAAGGCGGGTTCGCCGCCGCCCTGCTCGACGGCGTCACCGGCTCCGGCAAGACCGAGGTCTATCTGGAGGCGGTCGCCACAGCCCTCGCCGACGACCTGGAGGCCCAGGTGCTGGTCCTGCTGCCCGAGATCGCCCTGACCCAGGCCGTGATCGCCCGGTTCGAGGCGCGGTTCGCCGCCCTGCCCGGCGAGTGGCACTCCGGCGTGCCCCACGGCCGGCGCCGGCAGGTGTGGGACGGGGTGGCGCAGGGCCGTTGCCGCATCGTGGTGGGCGCCCGCTCGGCCCTGTTCCTGCCCTTCCGCGCCCTGCGTCTGGTGGTGGTGGACGAGGAGCACGACGGGTCGTTCAAGCAGGAGGAGGGCTTCGTCTATCATGCCCGCGATCTCGCCGTGGCGCGGGCCAAGCTGGAAGGGGCGGTGGCGGTCCTAGCCTCGGCCACGCCGTCGCTGGAGAGCGTGTGGAACGCCGAGCAGGGCCGCTATCGCTGGCTGCGCCTCACCGCCCGCCACGGCAAGGCCGTGCTGCCGCAGATCGGGCTCGTGGACCTGCGCGAGCATCCGCCGGAGGCGGGGCGCTGGCTGTCGCCGCCGCTCGTCGCCGGCATGGCCGAGACCCTCGCGGCGGGGGAGCAATCCCTGCTGTTTCTCAACCGCCGGGGCTATGCGCCGCTGGTGTTGTGCAAGGCCTGCGGCGAGCGGATGACCTCGCCCGAAAGCCAGTCCTGGCTCGTGGAGCATCGCTATACCGGCCGTCTGGTCTGCCACCTCACCGGCTGGTCCATGCCCAAGCCTGAGGCCTGCCCGCATTGCGGGGCCACGCATTCGCTGACCGCCATAGGTCCCGGCGTGGAACGGCTGGAGGAGGAGGCGCGGCGGCTGTTTCCGCAGGCCCGCATCGCCGTCTTCTCGTCGGACACCACCCCCGACGCCGACAGCGCGCGGACCCTGGTGGCGGCCATGACGGCGGGGGAGATCGACATCCTGGTCGCCACCCAGGCGGCGGCCAAGGGCCACAACTTCCCCAACCTGACGCTGGTGGGCGTGGTGGACGCCGACCTCGGCCTGCGCGGCGGCGACCTGCGCGCGGCGGAGCGCACCTTCCAGCTTTTGGCGCAAGCCACGGGCCGCGCCGGGCGCCCGGATGGGAAGGGCGGCGGGCGACCCGGCCGCGCCCTGATCCAGACCTACCAGCCCGACCACCCGGTGATGCTGGCCCTGCAACGGCGCGACCGCGACGGCTTCCTGGCGGCGGAGGCCGAGGCGCGCCAGGCGGCCGGGCTGCCCCCCTATGGTCGGTTGGCGGCGATCGTCCTGTCCAGCCGCGACGGCGAGGCGCTGGAGACCTACGCCCGCGCCCTGGCGTCGGAAGCGCCCAACGCGGAGGGGGTAGAGGTCTATGGCCCGGCCGACGCGCCGTTGGCGCTGATCCGCGGGCGGCGGCGCAAGCGGTTCCTGGTCCGCGCCGACCGCACCATCGACATCCAGTCCTATCTGACCACGTGGCGCGCGCGGGCGAGGCCGCCGAACGCGGTGCGCTTCGACATCGACGTGGACCCCTACAGCTTCCTCTAGCCAGGCCGTTGTGGGATGATTGCCGACACATCGGGAGACGGGCGATGAGGGCGACAGGCTTGGTGCGGCTGGCCGCCGTCCTGACGATAGCGCTGAGCGCCGGCGCCGCGGCGGCCGAACCGGCCGCCGCCGATGCGGGGCATATCACCGGCCTCGGCGGCGTCTTCGTCAGAAGCCGTGACCCCAAGGCCCTGGCCGCCTGGTACCGCGACGTGCTGGGTATCAGGATCGAGACCTGGGGCGGCGCGACCCTGCGCTACGATGCGCCGCAGCACCCGCGGGTCTTGGTCTGGAGCCCGTTCCCGGCAGCCTCCCCATACATGGCCCCTTCCACACGCGAATTCATGCTGAACTTCGCCGTGGACGACCTCGACGCCTTCCTCGTCCGGCTGGCGGCCAAGGGGGTGACGGCGCTGAAGCGCGACGACACCGATCCCGGCGGCCGCTTCGCCTGGATCCTCGATCCCGACGGGACCAAGATCGAGCTCTGGCAGGCCAAGGCGCCCTGAGCGCCGGGATACGGCGCCTTCGATTCACCATCCCGTACAGGCGTTTGTTCAGCTTTGCCGCGTAGGATCGTGGCTGGGCTGTTTGGAGCGACGGATGGGGCGTCCCACCGACATCACGGAGGGAGGCGGGCGCGCCAACTTTCCCGTCGCCTTCACCATGGCGTTCCAGCCCATCGTCGATGCGGAAAGCGGCCGGACCTTCGCCCATGAGGCGCTGGTGCGCGGCATCGACGGCGCGGGCGCAGGGTCGATCCTGCAGCATCTCACCGCCGGCAACCGGTACGCCTTCGACCAGGACAGCCGCGTGGTGGCGATCAGGCTGGCGGCGCGCCTCGGCCTCGCGGCGGCGGAACAGACCGCCCTGCTCAGCATCAACTTCATGCCCAACGCCGTGGTCGATCCGGCCGAGGACATCGGCTCCACCCTCGCCGCGGCGGAGCAGACCGGCTTTCCGCATAACCGCGTTCTGTTCGAGTTCACCGAGCACGAGCCCATCGACCCCGGCCATCTGCAGTCGATCCTGAAGACCTATCGCGGCATGGGCTTTCGCACCGCCATCGACGATTTCGGCGCCGGCTATTCAGGCCTGACCCTGCTGTCGCGCTTCCAGCCGGACGTGGTGAAGCTCGACATGGCGCTGATCCGCTGCATCGACGTCGACCGTATCAAGCGCACCATCGTCGCCAATCTGGTGCGCATGGCCGCCGACCTCGGCGTCCTGGTGGTGGCGGAGGGGATCGAGACGGTTTCGGAGTACGAGGCGCTGCGCGACCTCGGCGTCGGCCTGTTCCAGGGTTACCTGTTCGCCAGGCCGGCCTTCGAGGCGCTGGACGGGGCGCGCCTGCCGGGTACGCGCCGGCGGAGCGAGGCGGCCTAAGCCTTCGCCGGCGCCGCGGTCTGCGCCGGGTCCGCGCCTGCCAGCGCCTTTTCCGCCGCCTGCTCCAGCGACTGCGGGCCTCGCCCGCGCAGCTTGGCGGCGGGGATCATGAGGGTCAGGCCGACGCCGATGACCAGCACGACCAGGCTGGCCACGAACACCCCCTGCATGGCGTGGGTGATGACGATCTGGGAGGCCCGATCCAGCCCGCCCGCCGTCTGCCCCTTGCCGTGCGCGGCCTGCAGCGCCGCCATCTTCTCCAGGCTGGAGAGGGACAGGCCGCCGTGGCCCGAGCCGGCCAGGTTGCTGGTCAACAGCGCCCCGAACACCGCCACGCCGATGGTGGAGCCGATCTGGCGGAAGAACTGCGAGGTGGAGGTGGCCACCCCAAGCTCGGTCGGCTTCACCGCGTTCTGCACCGCCAGCGAGAACAGGCTCTGTCCCGGCCCAAGCCCGATGCCGACGATCAGCACCCGCCAGGCCACGTCCCACAGGTTCATCCCCGGCCGGATCAGGATCATCAGCCCCACCCCGACCAGCAGGATCGCCTGGCCGCCGAGCAGGATCGGCTTGAACACGCCGAAGCGCGAGACCAGTTGGCCGGCGATGGTCGAGGCGACGATCAGGCCGAGCATCAGGGGCAGCATCACCATGCCCGACAGGGCCGGCGCCGCGCCCGCCCCGAGCTGCAGGTACAGTGGCAGGAAGGCCACCACGCCCATGAAGGCCATGGAGACGATGAAGCTCGACAGGTTGGCGAAGGTGAAGGTCGGGTTGGCGAACAGGCGCAGCGACAGGATCGGGTGGGCCACCCTCGACTCCACCAGGACGAAGGCGGCCAGCCCGACCACCGAGGTGGCCAGCAGCGCCAGAATGCGCGGCGAGGACCAGGCATAATCGTGCCCGGCCCAGCTCAGCGCCAGCAGCAAGGGCACGAACGTGACGATCACCAGCACCGCGCCGAGATAGTCCACCGTGCCGGGTATGCGCCGGGTCAGCGGCGGCATCTTCACCGCGATCATGAACAGCGCCAGGGTCGCCAGCGGCAGGTTGATGTAGAAGATCCAGCGCCAGCCGGCGATGATCAGGGGGCCGAGCTGGGTCGGGCCGAGCTGGGCGAAGAAGCCGCCGATGAGGGGACCGAGGATCGAGGCCAGGCCGAACATGGCCCCGAACAGGCCGCCGAACCGTCCCCGCTCCCGCGGGGGGAAGATGTCGGCGATGATGGCGAAGGCCGAGGTGAACAGCGCCCCGCCGCCCAGCCCTTGGATGGCGCGAAACACGATCAGTTGCACCATGCCGCCGCCGAGGATCGGCAGGCGCCCGAACTCTCCCGCCGCGCCGCACAGCACCGAGCCCAGGGTGAACAGGCCGATGCCGGTGAGCAGGATCGACTTGCGCCCATACAGGTCCGAAAGCTTGCCGTAGATCGGCACCATCACCGTCGACGAGAGCAGATAGGCCGTGGTCACCCAGGGATAGAGGTCCAGTCCCTGCAACTGCGCCACGATCCGCGGCATGGCGGTGCCGACGATGGTCTGGTCGAGCGCCGACAGCAGGAAGACGATCATCAGCCCGATCAGGGTGATGCGGCGCTCCTCCGGCGAGAACACCTGTTCGGTCAGGCCGGCGTCGGGCGCCGGGGCGGATGGCGGGGCGGGCGAGGATTGGGGGACCGGCGCAGCTTCACTCATGCGTCAAGCCTTAGCGCGTCTGCGCCGACGCGTCAGCATGTTGAGCGCCTCCACGAAGGCGGAAAAGCCCATGGCGGCGTAGACATAGCCCCGCGGGATATGGAAGCCGAGGCCGTCGGCGATCAGCATAGCCCCGATCATCAGGAGAAAGCCCAGCGCCAGCATCACCAGGCTGGGGTTCTTGCGAATGAAGGCGGCGAGCGGCCCGGACGCCACCATCATCAGCGCCACCGCCACGGTCACCGCCGCCATCATGATCGGCAACTTGTCGGTCATCCCCACCGCGGTGAGGATCGAGTCGATGGAGAACACCAGGTCGAGGAACAGGATCTGCACGAGGGCGGCGGCGACACCGAGCGAACCCTTGCCCGCCTCCGCCGCGTCGTCGTCCGCGCTCCGCTCCATCCCCTCGTGAATCTCGCTGGTCGCCTTCCATATCAGGAACAGGCCGCCGGCGATCAGGATCAGGTCGCGCCAGGACAGCGCCATGCCGAAAAGGGTGATCAGAGGCCGCGTGAGGCTGACGATGAAGGCGATGGTGGAGAGCAGCGCCAGGCGGAGCACCAGCGCCAGCGCGATGCCGAGCGTGCGCGTCCGGCCCCGATGCGCCTCGGGCAGGCGGTTGGACAACAGGGCGATGAACACCAGGTTGTCGACGCCCAGCACCACCTCCATGACGATCAGCGTCAACAGCGCCACCCAGGCGGCGGGATCGGCGACAAGGTGGGCAAGCGCGTCCATCGACGCCTTCTAGCCCAAGGCGAACCGCCTTGCGATGGCGCCCGGCAGAGCCTTCGTCGGTGTGGTTGGGTGGAAGCGCATGATGGGCCCGCGCGTCCGGTTGCGATGCGGAAACCTGCGTGCTAGTGAGCGCGCGGCTTTGGGCGGAAACGGCTGGGCCGGGCCTTTTCGCGCGCGGTTTCCTCAATTCCGTCAAGCTTTTGATCCCGCCATGGCGGCTCTTCGAGTCGGTGGGCGGTTTGGCGCAATCTTTAGGTGGTTCAACCCGTGGCGGATAAATCCTCACGAACGGCGGATGTGGGCGCACGGTATGCGCAGGCGCTGTTCGAGCTGGCCGACGAGGCCACGCTGGTCGCCGTGGCCGAAGACGATCTCAGGTCGCTGAAGGCCATGAGCGCCGAGAGCCTCGACCTGCGCCGCCTGATCGCCTCGCCGACCTTTTCGGGCGAGGACAAGGGCAAGGGGCTGCTGGCGGTGGCCGACAAGGCGAACCTCAACCCGCTGACCAAGAAGTTTCTCGGTTTGCTGGCCGCCAACAATCGCGTCGCCGCCCTGCCGGCGGTGATCACGGCGTTCGAGACCCTGGCCGCGGAACGCCGCGGCGCGGTGGCCGCGCAGGTGACCTCGGCCATCGCGCTCACCGCCGCCCAGCAAAAGACCATCGCCGCGGCGCTGAAGCAGGCCTTCGGCAAGGACCCGGAGATCACCACCGCCGTCGATCCCGCCATCCTCGGCGGGTTGAAGGTGAAGGTGGGCTCCAAGCTATTCGACGCGTCGTTGAAGTCGCGTCTCGACCAACTCAAGTTCGCCCTCAAGAGAGCGTAAGACAGCCCCATGGATATCCGCGCCGCCGAGATTTCGGCCATTCTCAAGTCCCAGATCGCCAATTTCGGCCAGGAGGCGGACGTCTCCGACGTCGGCAGCGTGCTCAGCGTGGGCGACGGCATCGCCCGCGTCTATGGCCTGGATCAGGTCCAGGCCGGCGAGATGGTCTCCTTCCCCAAGGCCGGCGTGAAGGGCATGGCCCTGAACCTGGAAAAGGACAATGTCGGCGTCGTGATCTTCGGCCAGGACCAGGAGATCAAGGAGGGCGATGAGGTTCGCCGCCTCGGCGAGATCGTGGACGTGCCGGTGGGCAAGGGCCTGCTCGGCCGCGTGGTCAATCCGCTGGGCGAGCCGATCGACGGCAAGGGCGCGCTGGCCGACGTGGCCGAGCGCCGCCGTGTGGATGTGAAGGCGCCCGGCATCATCCCGCGCAAGTCCGTGCACGAGCCGGTGCAGACGGGCCTGAAGGCCATCGACACCCTGATCCCCATCGGCCGCGGCCAGCGCGAACTGATCATCGGCGACCGCCAGACCGGCAAGACCGCCGTGGCCATCGACGCCATCCTGAACCAGAAGGCCATCAACGCCGGCACGGACGAGTCCGCCAAACTCTATTGCATCTACGTCGCCATCGGCCAGAAGCGCTCCACTGTGGCCAATATCGTGCGCACCCTGGAGGAGAACGGCGCGCTCGATTACACCATCGTCGTCTCCGCCACCGCGTCCGAGCCCGCCCCGCTGCAGTTCCTGGCGCCCTTCGCCGGTTGCGCCATGGGCGAGTGGTTCCGCGACAACGGGATGCACGCGCTGATCATCTATGACGACCTTTCCAAGCAGGCCGTGGCCTACCGTCAGATGTCGCTGTTGCTGCGCCGTCCGCCAGGCCGCGAGGCCTATCCGGGCGACGTCTTCTATCTGCACAGCCGCCTCCTGGAACGAGCCGCCAAGCTGAACGAGGACAATGGCGCCGGCTCCCTCACCGCCCTGCCGATCATCGAGACCCAGGCCAACGACGTTTCGGCCTATATCCCTACCAACGTGATCTCGATCACCGACGGTCAGATCTTCCTGGAGACCGACCTGTTCTACCAGGGCATCCGCCCGGCGGTGAACGTGGGCATCTCGGTCTCCCGCGTGGGCTCTTCGGCCCAGATCAAGGCGATGAAGACCGTGGCCGGCCCGATCAAGGGCGAGCTCGCCCAGTATCGGGAAATGGCCGCCTTCGCCAAGTTCGGCTCCGACCTCGACGCCTCGACCCAGAAGATGTTGGCCCGCGGCGAGCGCCTGACCGAGCTGCTGAAGCAGCCCCAGTACCAGCCTTTCGCGGTGGAGGAGCAGGTGGCGGTGATCTATGCCGGCACGCGCGGCTTCCTCGATCCCATCCCAACCAACCGCGTGGGCGCGTTCCAGGACGCCCTGCTCGGCAAGCTGAAGACCAGCTATCCCCAGTTCCTCGAAGGCATCCGCAAGGAGAAGGCGCTGTCGCCGGCGCTGGAGGCGATGCTGAAGGAAGCGCTGGCCGACGTTTCCAAGACCTTCGCTTGAGCCGCTAGGGAGTAGCCGGCCATGGCCAGCGTCAAGGAGATGCGCACTCGCATCGCGAGTGTGAAATCCACGCAGAAGATCACCAAGGCGCTGCAGATGGTGGCCGCCGCCAAGCTGCGCCGCGCCCAGGTAGCGGCGGAGGCGGCGCGCCCCTATGCCCGGCGCATGGCCAGCGTCATCGCTAATCTGGCCAGGAGCGTGTCCGGCCCCTCCGCTCCGCTGCTGCTGGCCGGCACAGGCAAGGACCAGCGGCACCTGATCGTGGTGGCGGCGTCCGACCGGGGTCTTGCCGGCGGCATCAATTCCAACGTGGTGCGCGCGGCGCGCGAGCGGATCGCGTCCCTCACCGCCCAGGGCAAGGACGTCCGCATCATCACCATCGGCCGCAAGGCCCGCGACGGCCTGCGCCGCCTGTTCGGCTCAAGGTTCGTCAGCAGCTATGAGCTTGGCCTGAAATCTCCGGGCTTCGAGCTGGTGCAGCCCATCGCCCAGCAGATCATCGACCTCTATCTCGCCGGCGAGATCGACGTGGTCACCCTGTTCTACAGCCGGTTCAAATCGGTGATCTCCCAAGTCCCCACCGCCCGGCAGCTGGTCCCCGCCGTGGTGGATGAGGCCGACGACGCCGCCTCGCCCGACCTCAAGGGCGGCGTTTACGATTACGAGCCGGACGAAAGCGAGATCCTGGAGACCCTGCTGCCCCGCAACATCGCCGTGCAGCTCTTGGCGGCGGTGCTGGAGAACCAGGCCGGCTTCTTCGCCTCGCAGATGGCGGCCATGGACGCCGCCACCCGCAACGCCGGAGACCTGATCAACGCCCTCACCATCCAGATGAACCGCACCCGCCAGGCGCAGATCACCAAGGAGCTGATCGAGATCATCTCCGGCGCGTCGGCGGTTTGATAGCGTTGACAGCATTGCTAGCGCGACTTACCTAAAATCATGGGCACGCTCACGATCCGCAATATCCCCGACGATGAACTCGCAGCCTTTCGGGTTGAAGCGGCGAAGCATGGTCGGAGTATGGAAGCAGAGGCGCGGCAGCTGATCCGTCAGAGCCTGCCCCAAGCCCCCAAGGTCGTTCGGTTGTCGGACATGAATCTCCCTCCGGTGGATGCGGATATCCGCGCCCGTGTAGAAAGTGTGCAAGCGCAAGTGCGTGCGATGTTTGGCGGGGAGATGCCTAAGGGCCGCGTGGACGCGTTTCTGGCCAAGCGTCGCGCCGCGGCCGAGCGCGGAGAATGAGTGTGTTTGACACCTCCGCAGTCCTGGCGATCATCTACGATGAAGAGGGCCGAGGGGCGGCTGAAACCCAGCTCGCTGGCTCGGTCATTTCAACCATCAATGTCGCGGAGGTCGCCGGCGACCTTATCATTACTGGAAAAGTCGATAGCGAGATTGCGGTGAGATTGATCGCCGAGCTTGGCCTCACGATCAGCCCCCCGAGCCTGGATCAAGCCAAGCGCGCAGCCGAACTTCACCGCATACCCAGGCTTTCGCTTGGCGATCGTTTCTGCATTGCACTCGGTGAGGCGCTCAACGAGCCGCTCATTACCGGCGATCAGCAATGGGCGCGCGTCCCCGACATTCGCGTCCCCGTCGAACTGATCCGCTAACTTTCCCAACGTCCGTTCGTACAGAGAAACCGCCATGCCCGCTGACATCGCCCCCGCCCCCGCCAAGCCCCGCGTCACCAAGGCCAAGGCGCCCGCCGCCCAGGATTCCACGCTCCACACCGGGGCCGGCACCTCGCACGGCCGCATCAGCCAGGTGATCGGCGCGGTGGTCGACGTGGAGTTCGACGGCATGTTGCCCGCCATCCTGAACGCGCTGGAAACCACCAACATCGACCAGAAGACCGGCCAGACCGTCCGCCTGGTGTTCGAGGTAGCCCAGCACCTCGGCGAAAACACCGTGCGCGCCATCGCCATGGACACCACCGAGGGTCTGGTCCGCGGCGCCCCGGTGACCGACACCGGCGCGCCGATCCGCGTGCCGGTGGGGCCCGCCACCCTCGGCCGCATCATGAATGTGATCGGCGAGCCCATCGACGAGGGCGGCCCCATCGCCCAGACCCACATGTCGTCCATCCACCGCGAGGCCCCCTCCTTCGCCGATCAGGCCGGCTCCACCGAGATCCTGGTCACCGGCATCAAGGTGATCGACCTGCTCTGCCCCTATACCAAGGGCGGCAAGGTGGGCCTGTTCGGCGGCGCGGGCGTCGGCAAGACGGTGACCATGCAGGAGCTTATCAACAACATCGCCAAGGCCTACGGCGGCTATTCCGTGCTGGCGGGCGTCGGCGAGCGCACGCGCGAGGGCAACGACCTCTATCACGAGATGATCGAGAGCAATGTGAACGTGGCCGGCGGCGGCGAGGGCTCCAAGTGCGCCCTGGTCTACGGCCAGATGAACGAGCCCCCCGGCGCCCGCGCGCGGGTGGCGCTCACCGGCCTCTCCGTGGCGGAATACTTCCGCGACGAGGAGGGCAAGGACGTGCTGCTGTTCATCGACAACATCTTCCGCTTCACCCAGGCGGGGTCGGAGGTGTCGGCCCTGCTCGGCCGCATTCCCTCGGCGGTGGGCTATCAGCCGACCCTGGCGACGGAGATGGGCAACCTGCAGGAGCGCATCACCTCCACCAACAAGGGCTCGATCACCTCGATCCAGGCCATCTACGTGCCGGCCGACGACCTGACCGACCCGGCCCCCGCCACCTCCTTCGCCCACCTTGACGCGACGACCAACCTGTCGCGGGACATCGCCTCGCAGGGCATCTTCCCGGCCATCGACCCGCTGGACTCCACCAGCCGGATCATGGACCCGCAGGTGATCGGCGAGGAGCACTACACCGTCGCCCGCCAGGTGCAGGAAGTGCTGCAGGCCTATAAGTCGCTGAAGGACATCATCGCCATCCTCGGCATGGACGAACTCTCCGAAGACGACAAGCTGACCGTGGCCCGCGCCCGCAAGATCAGCCGGTTCTTCTCCCAGCCGTTCTTCGTGGCGGAGCAGTTCACCAACACCCCCGGCAAGTTCGTCGAGCTGGCCGACACCATCCGCTCGTTCAAGGCCATCGTCGCCGGCGAATACGACCACCTGCCCGAGCAGGCCTTCTACATGGTCGGCACGATCGAGGAAGCGGTCGCCAAGGGCGAACAAATGGCGAGGATGCCTGAGTGAGCTATTCTCGCCCACTCTGCGGGAGCAGGGTGAGCGGGTTCAGGCCGATGCCAGTGCAAATGAAGAAGCGACTCCTTAGCTTGGCTTTGGCTATCGCTGCCCCGTGCGGCGTCACGGGCGCCTCTAAGGCGCAGACCTCTATTCAAACGCCGCCCCAGCCCGGAGTGACGAAAGGGCAGGCTATGGCGTCGTTCGCAGACGCCGTGCTCGCCGCCTGCCTCGGCAGTCGTCAGCGTGGCGTTGGCATCGCGGCGCTGCCTCCGTCCGAGCTTGGCGCGTTCCAGCCCGCCGCCGCCGTTGACCGGCGATGGTCGCGCGCGAAGTCGGCGGATACGCCCGTCTGGACTTCGCCCGTGCTCGGTGGATCCCTGACGATCGACGAGCCTTCGCCTGAGAGCTGCGAGGTAACCTCAATGCAGCTTCCAGTCGAAGACACCTTCCAGATCGTGTTGAAAGCGGCGCGCGTCGTGTATCCGGACTTCACCGACGTGCCTATCAAGCCGGGCTACAATCCTATCGTGCACCAACTGGAGCGCACCCAGGACGGCGTCCGTTATGTGCTGCATCTCGAAGGCTCCGAACCGGGTGGTCTGGGCAATCCGGGCCGGATGCTTTCCGGTCACGCTTTCCGCTTCAGCCTGCTGAGCGCGTTCGTGATCCGCCAGCCCGTGTCGGACAAGCCGCCGTTCAGATGACGCCCCTTGCGATCTCGATCTGGGCGCTCGTGCTCGGCGCGCAAGACGCCGTGCCTTCTCTCCGGCCGCAGCCCAAACCCTACATCTCCGCCTTCTGTGCGCCGATCACGTTGCAGGAGGCTGATCCCGGGCGGCTACGTCAGCACTATGCGGACTGGGGCGCCCGGCCCGCGCCGGATGACGCTGCAACGGCGTTCCGGCCGCAGGACGCCGACGCGCCGGGCCAGATGGTGTCGTTCGCCGACACGGACGCGCCGCACGCCTTCGTGGAGCGCCGCTCAGGGACCTGCTCGCTGGTTTATCCCGAGGCGCGCACCCCCACAGCCGTGCTGGACGAGTTGAAGACCGCCGCCCTGCCTATCGGCGGGGCGAACGCCAAACCGGCGCGCTGGCACGTGGTGAGTACGAAACGGTTTGGCCGGCCGGGTCCGATCCGCTATTTCCTGCCGGCGAGCGAGGACGGCCGGTTCGGCCTCTGCGCCACCCTGTTCGAGGACCTCAGGCTGCACGACGCCACCCCGGCGACGATGGTCCGGGTCGCCACCTGCCGCATCGGCCCAGACGACGCTCTGGACTGACGACACCCTAGACTGACGAGACGCTAGACCATGGCCAAGTTCCAATTCTCCCTGGTGTCGCCCGAGCGCGAACTGTTCGCCGGCGAGGTCGATCAGGTGGACGCCCCCGGCGCGGAGGGCGACTTCGGCGTGCTGGAGGGGCACGAGCCGTTCATGACCACGCTGCGCACCGGCAAGGTGACGGTCTACACCGGCGCCGCGCGCCGCCTGTTCGAGATCGAAGGGGGGTTCGCGGACGTCACGCCGGAAAGCTTCACCCTCCTCGCCGAACAGGCGGCCGAGATCGCCGGGGCCTAAAGACTGAGACCTGCACCGTCTCAGCGCTGAACCCTGGGCGGTCGAAGCTCGCCGTCCCGCGCCGGTCGGGCGGCAAGAACGATGGGCGGGGGTTGCGACGCGCTATTCCGCCGGGACGTAGATTTCCCCGCCGCCGGCCTTGAACCGCTCACTCATCTCCGCCATGCCGGCCGCCGCCTCGTCCTTCGAGACGGCCGCCGGCATGGCCTCTTCAGGATGGCGCACGTTCGGCGCCCGGGCCGCCGCGTAGTCGCGCACCTCCTGCGAAATCTTCATGCTGCAGAACTTGGGACCGCACATGGAGCAGAAGTGGGCGGTCTTCATCGCCTCCTTGGGCAGGGTCTCGTCGTGAAAGGCCTGGGCGGTCTCGGGGTCGAGGCCGAGGTTGAACTGGTCCTGCCAGCGGAACTCGAAGCGAGCGCGGCTCATGGCGTCGTCCCACGCCTGGGCGGCGGGATGGCCCTTGGCCAGGTCGGCGGCGTGGGCGGCGATCTTGTAGGCGATCACCCCGTCCTTCACGTCCTGCTTGTCGGGCAGGCCGAGATGCTCCTTGGGCGTCACGTAGCAGAGCATGGCGGTGCCGAACCAGCCGATCATGGCGGCGCCGATGGCGCTGGTGATGTGGTCATAGCCCGGCGCGATATCGGTGGTCAGCGGCCCGAGCGTATAGAAGGGCGCCTCGCCGCAGACGGCCAACTGTTTGTCCATATTGGCCTTGATCTTGTGCATGGGCACGTGGCCGGGGCCCTCGATCATCACCTGCACGCCGTGGTCCCAGGCCACCCTGGTGAGTTCGCCCAGCGTCTCCAGTTCGGCGAACTGAGCCGCGTCGTTGGCGTCGGCGATGGAGCCGGGGCGCAGGCCATCGCCCAGGCTGAAGGTGACGTCATAGGCGGCCATGACCTCGCAGATCTCGGCGAAGTGGGTGTAGAGGAAGCTCTCCTTGTGGTGGCTGAGGCACCACTTGGCCATGATCGAGCCGCCGCGCGACACGATGCCGGTGACCCGCTTGGCGGTGAGGTGGATATAGGCCAGCCGCACGCCCGCGTGGACGGTGAAATAGTCCACCCCCTGCTCGCACTGCTCGATCAGGGTGTCGCGATAGACTTCCCAGTTGAGATCCTCGGCCACGCCGTCCACCTTTTCCAGCGCCTGGTACAGCGGCACGGTGCCGATGGGGGTGGCGGCGTTGCGGATTATCCACTCGCGGATGTTGTGGATGTTGCGCCCGGTGGAGAGGTCCATCACCGTATCGGCGCCCCAGCGCGTGGCCCAGACCATCTTCTCCACCTCCTCGGCGACGGAGGAGGTGACGGCGGAGTTGCCGATGTTGGCGTTGATCTTGACCAAGAAGTTGCGGCCGATGGCCATCGGCTCCAGCTCGCCGTGGTTGATGTTGGCGGGGATTACGGCGCGGCCGCGGGCCACCTCCTGTCGCACGAACTCGGGGGTGACGAAGTCGGGAATGCTGGCGCCGAAATCCTCGCCGTCGCGCACGCAGGGGCTGGACTGTTCACGGCGCAGGGTCTCGCGGATGGCCACGTACTCCATTTCGGGGGTGATCACGCCGCGCCGGGCGTAGTCGAGCTGGGTGACGATCTTGCCGGTCGCGCCGCGACGCACGGGCGAGCGGGCCGGAAACTCGGGCACGAGGCGCTCGCCGGTGGCGAAGCCGTTGTCCTCGGGCCTGATCAGGCGGGGCTCGGTCACGGTTTCGGTATCGCCGCGGGCGATCACCCAGGCGTCGCGGGGGCGGGGCAGGCCCTTCTCGATGTCGATGACCGCCGTCTCGTCGGTATAGGGACCGGAGGGGTCGTAGACCACCACGGGCGGTTCGTTGGCGGACGGATGCAGCGCGATCTCGCGGAAGGGCACGCGGAGGTCGGGATAGAGCGCGCCCGCCGCATAGACCTTGCGGCTGCCGGGGATCGGGCCGGTGTCCACCTGGCCGGTGGGGATGGTGAGCGGCTTTATGGGGGCATTCATGGCGGTGCTGCGGCCTCGTTCGTAGTTTACCCTCGGGCTCGCGACGCGAGACCCGGGGACAAGCTCAGGATGAGGCTGAATTAAGCCCCACAGACCGCCTCACCCTGAGCTTGTCGAAGGGCGAGGCGATGGCGCGACGACGGGGCTTGGGCGGGGGTAACCGCTGTTCCGCTCCCTTCGCCGGCACGACCCGGATCAGGTTCGGCGGGTTTACGGCAGGGCAGGCCGCGTCTCAGCCCCTCAAGGGGCTCCCCGGAGAACGGGGCCAAACTAGACCCCTGCGGGCAGGGGTCAAGCGGTTCGGCCCGCCTCTTCGTCAGAGGCCCTCGCGGCGCGGGTCAGGGTGGCGACGCGGAGCGCGTTGGTGGCGCCGGCCTGGCCGAACGGGACGCCCGCCACCACCACGACTGACTGGTCAAACTGCACAAAGCCGTCGCGGCGGGCGAGCAACAGGGCCTGGCCTACCGCCTCGGTCATGGTGGTGACAACCGGCACGACCACCGCGTGTACGCCCCAGACCACCGCCAGCCGCCGCGCCGTCTCCACCACCGGGGTGAGGCCGAGGATCGGCGCCACCGGCCGCTGGCGCGAGATGCGCAGCGCCGTGCGCGCCGACTGGGTCAGGGCGGCGATGGCCGGCGCCTCCACATTGCGGGCTACCTCGGCGGCGGCGGCGCAGATCGCGTCGGAGGTGACGTGTTCGGCCTCGGGCCGGGTGCGGTCCATCCCGGCGCGCCAGTCCTGGTCCTGCTCCACCCGGTCGATGATCCGGTCCATGATGGCCACGGCCTCCAGCGGATACTGGCCCGCCGCGGTCTCCGCCGACAGCATCACCGCATCGGCCCCGTCGAACACGGCGGTCGCCACGTCCGACGCCTCGGCCCGGGTGGGGGTCGGGGCGGTGATCATGCTCTCCAGCATCTGGGTGGCGACGATCACCGGCTTGCCCATCTGGCGGGCGCGGCGGACGATGCGCTTCTGGGCCAGGGGCACGTCCTCGGGTGGGAGTTCGACCCCGAGGTCGCCGCGCGCCACCATGACCGCGTCGCTAAGGGCGATGATCTCGTCCAGCCGATCGAGCGCCTGCGGCTTTTCCAGCTTGGAGACGATCCAGGCCCGGTCGCCGACCAATTCGCGCGCCTCCGCCACGTCCTCCGGCCGCTGGACGAAACTCAGCCCGATGAAGTCGCAGCCGATGGAAAGGGCGAAGGCGAGATCGTCGCGGTCCTTGGCGGTCAGGGCCGGGATCGGCAGCACCACGTCCGGCACGTTCACGCCCTTGCGGTCCGACAGCCGCCCGCCCACCGCCACGGTGGTGTCGAGGAAGTCGCCCCCCTTGCGCACCACCTGCAGGCGCAGCTTGCCGTCGTCGAGCAGCAGCGTCGTGCCCACATCGGCGGCGGCGATGATCTCCGGGTGGGGCAGGTTGGCGCGCCGCCCGTCGCCGGGGGTGGGATTGAGGTCGAGGCGCAGGGACTGGCCAGGCTTTAGAAACACCCCGCCGCCGGAGAAGCGCCCGACCCGGAGCTTGGGACCCTGCACGTCGGCCAGGACGCCGATGGGGCGGCGGAACCTGGCCTCCGCCTCGCGGATCATGGCCATGCGTTCGGCGTGATCGGCGTGCTCGCCGTGGCTGAAGTTGAGCCGGAACACGTCGGCGCCCTGCTGGAACAGGCGCTGGATCATTTCCGGGGTGGAGCTGGCCGGCCCCAGCGTGGCGACGATCTTGGTGCGGCGCGAGCGCCTGAGGCGGGTCGTGGGCCGGGTCTTGGGCTGAGTCTGGGGGCGTTCGCGGGTGGGCATCGCGGTCCTTGCGGGGCAGCGTCAAAGACCGACCTTATAGCGATCGGGGCCGCGGAAGACAGGCCGAGGCCGGACAATCGCCACACTCGACCGAACCTTACAAAAAAGGTAAGACCAATTTTTCGGCCATTGGCGGCGTAACTGAAAAGGGGGTAGCCTTTGACCGTGGCGACCAGCATTCCAGGGCTTTCGCCCGCTCCGACCCGGCACCGAAAGCTGATCGACTGGGTGGGCGAGATCGCCGCCCTGACCCAGCCGGACCGCGTGCACTGGTGCGACGGGTCGGACGCGGAATGGGCGGCGCTGACCACCCACCTCGTGGACTGCGGGACGCTGAAGCGGCTCGACCCGGCAAAGCGGCCCAACTCCTTCTACGCGGCCTCGGACCCCAAGGACGTGGCGCGGGTGGAGAGCCGCACCTTCATCTGCTCAGAGCGGCAGGTCGATGCCGGCCCCACCAATAACTGGGCCGAGCCGGAACAGATGCGCGCCACCCTGCGGCCGCTGTTCGCGGGATCCATGCGCGGCCGGACCCTCTATGTCGTGCCCTTTTGCATGGGACCGCTCGGCTCCAAGATCTCCGCCCTCGGCGTCGAGATCACCGACAGCGCCTATGTGGCCATCTCCATGCGGGTGATGACGCGCATGGGCCGCGCGGCGCTCGACATGCTGGGCGAGGACGGCTTCTTCGTGCCCGCCGTGCATACTCTGGGCGCGCCGCTGAAGCCCGGCCAGCGCGACGTGGCGTGGCCCTGCAACGAGACCAAATACATCGTGCACTATCCGGAGACGCGGGAGATCTGGTCCTACGGCTCGGGCTACGGCGGCAACGCGCTCTTGGGCAAGAAGTGCTATGCGCTGCGCATCGCCTCGGTCATGGCCCGCGACGAGGGTTGGCTGGCGGAGCATATGCTGATCCTCAAGCTCACCTCGCCAGAAGGGGCGTCGCACTATGTCGCCGCCGCCTTCCCCAGCGCCTGCGGCAAGACCAACCTCGCCATGCTGCAGCCGACCATCCCCGGCTGGAAGGCCGAGACCATCGGCGACGACATCTGCTGGATGCGCTTCGGCGAGGATGGCCGCCTCTATGCCATCAACCCCGAATACGGCCTGTTCGGCGTGGCGCCCGGAACCGGGATCGCCACCAACAAGAACGCGATCGACGCGCTCTACGCCAATACCGTGTTCACCAATGTGGCCCTGACCGACGACGGCGACGTGTGGTGGGAGGGACTGACCGACGAGCCGCCGGCCCACCTTACCGACTGGCGCGGCGAAAGCTGGACCCGGGCCGAGGCCATGGGTCCCGCCGCCCATCCCAACGCGCGATTCGCCGTGCCCGCCAGCCAGGTGCCGATTATCGCGCCGGAGTGGGAAGACCCGAGGGGCGTGCCGATCTCCGCCATCCTGTTCGGCGGGCGCAGAGCCAGCGCCGTGCCGCTGGTGACCGAGGCGTTCGACTGGCGCCACGGGGTGTTCCTGGCCTCCAACGTCGCCTCCGAAGGCACCGCCGCCGCCGAGAACAAGGTGGGCGAGCTGCGCCGCGACCCCTTCGCCATGCTGCCCTTCTGCGGGTACAATATGGGCGACTATTTCGCCCACTGGCTGAAGATGGGCAAGCGCACCGACCCGGCCAAGCTGCCGCGCATCTACTTCGTCAACTGGTTTCGCAAGGACGAGGGCGGCAGGTTTGTCTGGCCGGGCTATGGCGAGAACAGCCGCGTCTTGAAGTGGATCGTCGAGCGGCTGGAAGGCAAGGCCGAGGCGGTGAGCACCCCCATCGGCGCCCTGCCCACCCGCGCCTCGCTCGACACCGCGGGCTTGGGCCTCACTCCCGCGCAGCTCGACCTCCTGCTCACCGTCGATCCAGAGGTGTGGGCGGAAGAGGCGGCGCTGATCGGCCCCGCCTACGAGAAGTTCGGCGCGCAGCTGCCCGCCGAGCTGTGGCAGGAGCTCGACGCCCTCCTCGCCCGCCTCGAGCGCGCCGCCGCCCGCCCCGCGGAAATGACCGCCGCGGAGTAAGGGGTGCGGCTCGGTCAGAAGTGCATGGCCCAGCCGACGCCGACGCGGGCGCTGCTCTTGAAGCGCGGGGTATAGTCGTCGGACTGGAACTGGGTGGCCGAGCGGATCGAGCTCGGCTTCATGTAGCCGAACATGGCCGACATGTTGTGCGATCGCCAGCCGACGCCCGCCGCCTGGTTGAACAGGCTGCCGTTCGGGCCGTCCAGCATCCGGTCGGGCGAGGTGAGGTCCAGCGCCGTGTCGCCCGACTTGGCGTAGAGGCCGACACCCTCGGCGCTGCCGCGCTCCGGCGCGCCGCCGCGATAGCTGTAGGCGGTGAAGTGGCCGAGGCGCTCGGGGTTTCGCCGGGGCGCCGCGGGTCCCTCGAACGCGGTGATCTCGGCGCGGGCGGCGAGCGGCGCGAGGGCTACAAGGGCAAAGGCCACGCTCCCGCCGAATCCTTTACGGAGCAATCTACTGACGACCGCAGACATCGAACCTCCACCCGAAACGGTTCAGTGCTGGAATGACGTCGGCCGCGCCGGGTTCCGCCGACGGCGCCGGAAATGTGGTGGCCGCGTGCGCCTGCCTTATTTCAGAACAGGCCCGCCAGGAGATTGATGGTCAACGCCAGGACGACGGTGTTGAAGGTGAAGGCCACCACCCCGTGCACCGTGCCGGTGCGACGCAGGTTCTTGGTCTTGAAGCTGACATCGGCGGTCTGGCTGGCGACCCCCAGCACCACGGCGAAATAGAGAAAGTCCCAATAGTCCGGCGTGTCGTCGTCGGGAAAGGACAACCCGCGCGAGATGCCGCCGTGCCGGCCCTCCTCCGGCGCGTAGTATTCGTGGGCGTAGTGCAGGGCGAACACCAGTTGCACCAGGAACCACGACGCCATCACCGTGACGAAGGCCAGGGCGATGCGCACCGCCTTGACCAGATCGTGGTCGGTCTTGGCCAAGGACAGCTCCTTGGCGATGGCTCCGATGGAGACCATGGCCGCCACGAGTACGAGGCCGAGGATGAAGTGCTGGCCTTCGTCCTGAACCCGCGCGCGGATGCGCATGTCGCAATCGTCGCTCTTGGCCATGACGTAGAGCATGGACAGGCAGAACCAGCCGACGGCTGCGTCCCAGGCGATCAGGGCGCGGGTGGAGGGGCGAAGCGGATTGGGCGTGAAGCTCAGCGCCCCGGCCACCACCACGCCGATCAGGATGGCCAGCATCAGTCGCGGCCGGCTGGCCAGCGGGCCGACCAGCCGCTTCAGCCAGCGCGGCGGATGGAACACGCGGTGAGGGTCGGGCCGCCCGTCGGCGCCGATCATGGTCGGCGGGGCGGCCTCGGGTGGGGGGTTGGTCACGGGCGCGCTGGTTACGGGGTCGCGGGCGAGATGGAGACGAGTTCGATGTCGAACACCAGGGTCGACCCGGCCGGGATGGTCGGCTTGGCCTGATCGCCATAGGCCAGATAGGCCGGGATATAGACCCGCCACCGGTCGCCCGGCCGCATCAGCTTCAGCGCCGCGGCGAAACCGGCGATGACTCCGGAGACCTTGAAGCTGGCCTCCCCCGACCCGTCGCCGCCAGAGGCGTCGAACTGCGTCCCGTCTACCAGCTTGCCGATATAGTGGACGGTGACCGTGTCGCTCCGGCCCGGATGGACGCCGTCGGCCGGGCCGGTCTTCAGCACCGTCCAGGCGATGCCGGGCAGAGCCGTCACACCCGCCTCGCGACTCGTCCTGGCGAAGAAGGCCTTTTCGCGCGCGGCGAGCGGGTCGGCCGACGGCGCGGCGATCGCGCTCTGCGCCAATGCGAAGACGGTGAATCCGATCAGTGCGGCCCGCATCATCCGATTCCCTCGCGATGTTCGAGTGCACTGTCAGACGGACTCGCGCCCAAGTCCAACACTCCGTCACCCTGGGCTTGCCGCGAGGATATGGTGTTCAATCTCAGATTCGTGAATCCCGGGCAGAAGGCCTGGAGCGCCCACCGGGTAGCGGGACGGGGGGTGACCGCCGCAACCCGTATCGACCGTCACGGGCAGCGGTAAGGATGGTGGGCGCACCACCAGCCGCCCGGTGCGCGATCGTAGACGACACAGCCGCCCAGCGAACTGGCGATGGCGAATAGGGCCATGGCGATGAGAACCCGCTTCATTGTCGATCTCCCTGAGGCTCGACTCCTCCAACGGGCCGTGGAACGAACTCCGGCGGACCGACCGGCGCATCGCTGTCGCCGGCATCGACCCGCCATTCCAACGCCCTACCCCTTGATCCCGCGCGCGTGGGGGAGTGAAAGAGCGCCATGAGCTTCGATCCCCCCGCCGCAGACCTGCTGTTCTCGCTCCGCCATGTGGCGGGGATGCCCGACCTTGCCGAGGCCTTCCCCGACGCCGATGCCGAGACGGTAGAGGCGATCCTGCACGCCGCCGGCGATCTGGCGCGCGACGTGATCGCGCCGCTGAACCGGGTGGGGGACCAGACGGGCGCGACTTACGCCAACGGCCGGGCGACCGCCGCGCCGGGCTATGCCGACGCCTATCGCCAGTTCGCCGCCGGCGGCTGGGGCAGCCTGTCGGCCGAGCCCGAGCATGGCGGCCAGGGCCTGCCCAAGGCGGTGGAGATCGCCGTGTTCGAGATGGTGCAGGCCGCCTCCCTGGCCTTCGGCCTCTGCCCCATGCTGACCCTGGCGGGGGTAGAGGCGCTCACCGCCTACGGCTCTGCCCGGCAAAAGGCGTTCTATCTGCCCAAGATGATCTCGGGCGAATGGACCGGCACCATGCAGCTCACCGAGCCTCAGGCGGGCTCGGACCTCGCCGCCATCGCCACGATGGCGCGGCCGGACGGGAACGGCGGCTGGACCCTGCACGGCCAGAAGATTTACATCACCTGGGGCGACCACGACGCCACCGACAACATCGTCCACCTGGTCATCGCCCGCACCCCCGATGCGCCGCCGGGGGTGAAGGGCATCTCGCTGTTCCTCACCACCAGCCTGGCGGTGAATGATGAGGGCGGCCTCGGCGCGCGCAACGACCTGCGCCCCGGCTCCATCGAGCACAAGCTCGGCATCCACGCCTCGCCCACCTGCGTCATGCTGTTCGAGGGGGCGAAGGCGGAGCTGGTGGGCGAACTCGGCCAGGGCCTGGCGCAGATGTTCACCATGATGAACGCGGCCCGTCTGCAGGTGGGCGTCCAGGGCGTGGCCATCGCCGAGCGGGCCTATCAGCAGGCTCTGGGCTTCGCGCGTGAGCGCCGGCAGGGCCGCTCGGTCTGGACCGGCGAGGCGTCGGCGCCGATCTACGATCATCCGGATGTACGCAAGACGCTGGGCCTGATGAAGGCGAAGATCGAGGCGGCGCGGGGCCTGTGCCTCTCCACCGCCGTCGCCGCCGATCTGGCCAAGCACGCCGCCACCGAGGCGGGCCGCGCCCGCGCGCGGCGCCGCGAGGAAATCCTGACCCCCATCGCCAAGGGCTGGTCCACCGACATGGGCGTCTGGGCGGCCTCCGCCGGCCTCCAGGTCCACGGCGGCATGGGTTTCATCGAAGAGACCGGCGCGGCCCAGCACTACCGCGACGCCCGCATCCTGCCGATCTATGAGGGAACCAACGGCATCCAGGCCGCCGACCTCGCCGGTCGCAAGCTCGGCCTGGAGAACGGCCTGGCGCTCGGTGAACTGGCGGCGGACATCCGCGCCACGATCCCCGCCCTGAACGGCGACCTGTGGTCCGTGGGCCATCGACTGGAGGACGGTGTGACGGCCATGGAAAGGGCGGGCGCCTGGCTGGCTGACAAGCGCGGCACGGCCGATGCGGCGGCGGGGGCCACCGTCTTCCTGCAGCTGTGCGGCGAGGTCTGCGGCGGCTGGATGCTGACCAAGGGCGCCCTGGCGACGAGGGGTATGGCGGATCGCAGAGGTACGCGGCCCGCCTTGGCGCGGCTGTTCGCCGAGCAGGTGCTGGCCGGCGCCCCCGCCCTGGCGGATGCGGCGATGCAAGGCGCGGGCGAGCTGGAGGCGCTGGCTCTGGCCTAGCGGGACGGAGCCTCCAAGGACCAGGCTTTCGGCCCCTCGGCAACGTCAGGCTCCGCCGGGCGTTGACACCCGTCACTCAGGAGGATCGACCATGGCCGCGCGACCGACCTGGCAGGGGCATCTGAAGCTGTCGCTGGTGAGCTGTCCGGTGGCGCTCTACACCGCCGTGGATCGGGGCGGAGAGGTGCACTTCAACATGCTGCACAAGGACACCCACAACCGCATCCGCATGATCCCCACCGATCCCGAGACCGGCCCGGTGGACCGCGCCGACATCGTCAAGGGGTATGAGATCGACAAGGACCGCTACGTGGTCGTCACGCCCGAGGAGATCGACAGCGTGCGGCTGGAAAGCACCCGCACCCTCGACATCGATCGCTTCGTCGGCGAGGACGAGATCGACCGGCTCTACTGGAACGACCCCTACTATCTGGTGCCCGACGGCAAGCAGGCCATCGAGGCCTATACCGTCATCCGCGAAGCCATGGCCAAGGCCGGCAAGATCGCGCTCGGCCGCCTTGTGCTGCACCAGCGCGAGCGGATGATAGCGCTGGAGCCGCGCGATACCGGCATGGTCGCCTGGTCGTTGCGCAGTCACGACGAGGTGCGCAGCGCCGCCGACTTCTTCGACGATATTCCGGACAAGAAGCCGAACGCGGCGATGATCGATATCGCCACCCGGATCATCGAGCAGCAGGAAGGTCCCTTCGACCCCTCAAAGTTCGTCGACCGCTACGAGGACGCCTTGCGCGACTTGATCAAGCAGAAGGAGAAGGGCGCGGTGAAGGTCGCCGACGTGGAAGAGCCGCAGGACACCAATGTGGTGGACCTGATGGAGGCCCTGCGCCGCTCCCTCGGCAAGGCCGGCGACGGCGCGAAGGCGCCCGCGAAGACGCCGCCCGCAAAGAAGGCTGCACCCGCCAAACACAAGCGGGCGAGCTGAGCGCCGCGTTTACGGCGCCCCGCGCTGGGTGTATTTCTACTACACGGCCGACGGATTCAACCTTGGGAAGAACTCCAGCCAGAAATGCTTGAAAGATTGGAAGCCAAGTTGACGAAAAAGGCCTGATGCGCATTGTCGCCTCGCTCGAAGCCCGGGGCGACCTTCGCGATCTTGTCGATTGACTAGCGAACGATCCCTGGCAGCGGCCAGGAGGCTTTCGCAGAGATATCTTGCAGGCGTTCAGTTACTTGGCCAGTTCCCATTGTCGGGAACGATGCTCGACAAACGGCGACCGAAAACTCCCAATCAAATTTGGCCGCGACGGGATCGTCGTCATTTATGAAGTGCAGTTGGATCGCATCCTGATCCGCCGCGTCCTGCACGGGCGGCAGGATCGCTAACCCTTTTTCGCCAACCGCTTGATCGCCTCGGCCAGGGGGCGGGCGGCGGTGGCATAGTCTTCCCACGGCCAGTCCTTGGCGATGAGGCCCGGGGCCGAGCGGAGGTGGAAACGCAGGGGATCGAGGCCGGCGCGCACCTGCGTCCACTTCAGCGGCATGGAGACCGGGGCGCCGGGCCGGGCGCGGGGGGTCAGCACCGCCGCCGCCGTCGACATGCGGTCGTTGCGCAGATAGTCGAGGAAGATGCGCCCGTTCCGCTGCGCCTTGGACATGCTCATCACGAAACGGGTGGGATCGTCGGCGGCCAACTGCTCGCACAGGGCGCGGGCGAAGGCTTTGGCGGCCGGCCAGTCGGGGCCGCCCCTGGCCGGGACCTTGAGCGGGCAGGTCACGTGCAGGCCCTTGCCGCCGGTGGTCTTGCAAAAGCCGACCAGGCCCACCGCCTCCAGCCGGTCGCGGATTTCCCGGGCCGCCTCGATCACCCGGTCGAACGGCACATCCGGCGCCGGGTCGAGATCGAACACCAGTCGGCCGGGCGTGTCGGGCCGGTCCGGGGCGCAGTTCCAGGGATGCAACTCGGCGGCGGCGATCTGGGCTGCGGCGGCCAGCGCCTCTTTGCGATCGACCTGCACATAGGGCTGCCGGTCACCGGAGACGGTGGTGTAGGTGAGCAGGTTGGAGGCGCCCTTCATGGCATGGCGCTGGAAGAAACGCTCACCGTCGATGCCGTCCGGGATGCGGATCAGCGAACACGGCCGCCCGACGAGGTGGGGCATCATCCGGTCCGCCACCGCCTCGAAATACTCGGCCAGATCGCGCTTGGTCACCGGCGCGCCGTCGTCGCCGGCCTCAGGCCACAACGGTTTGTCGGGGTGGGACAGGGTCACGCCCATCACCGTCGCCGGGCCATTCTTGCTCGGGGTGACGGCGGCAATTCGGGAGGTCGCCTTCGATTGAGCCGCGGTCTTGGGTTTGCCTGACGTCTTCGGTTCAGCCAGCGCCTTGGTGGCGGGGGCGGGTGTCTCCGCCTCGACCTCGCCGGCGGGCTTGTCCTCGCGCAGGCCCTTGAAGGCGGCCTGGCGCACCTGACCGTCGCCGGTAAAGCCCGCATACTCGATCTCCGCCACGAGCTCGGGCGTTACCCAGTGGATCTCCCCCGCGCCGCGCCGCCAGCGATTGTTGGCTTGAGGGGCGCAAAAGGGGCTCTCATCGGTCTCGAGCGCCTTTAGCCGGGGCATGAGCGTCTTCACCTTTTCGGCGCCGAACCCCGTGCCGACGCGGCCCACCGGGATGAGCTTCCCGTCCTTGTTCACGCCGACGATCAGCGAGCGGAACCGGTTACCCTCCGTCGTATAGCCGCCGATGACCACCTCGTGCCCGGCGCGGCACTTGGCCTTGACCCAGCTCTCGGTCCGGCCTGAGCGATAGGGGGCGCCCAACTGCTTGGAGACGATCCCCTCCAGGTCCATCCGACAGGCGGAGTTCAGCACCGCATCCCCGCCGCTCTCGAAGTGATCGACGAACCGGAGCCGTTCGTCCGCGCCGTTCAGCACCGTGGCCAGCCGAGCCTTACGCTCCGCCAGGGGCCGGTCGCGCTGGTCTTCGGCCCCCCCGTCCTTGTCGACGGCGAACAGGATGTCGAACAGGAAGAAGATCAGGGCGTCGGTCTTTTCTTCCGATAACGCGGCCTGCAGGGCGGCGAAGTCCGGCTGGCCATGGCCGTTCAGCGCCACCACCTCCCCATCGATGATGCCGTCGGCCAGCTTGGCGCCGGCCTTGATCAGCGCCGGGAACCTGTCGCTCCAGTCCAGGCCCTTGCGGGTGAAAAGCTGCGCCTTGCCGCGCTCGACGCGCATCTGCATTCGATAACCGTCGAACTTGATCTCGTGCACCCAGCCCGTGCCGGCGGGCGGGCGCTCCACCGACCTGGCCAACTGCGGCGCGATGAAGGGAGGCATCTTACCCCTCCCCCGCACTGCGGGGGAGAGAGCAGCGCCGCCCTCTCCGGTTAACATCGCGCGGCCCCCTCCACCCCTTCGCGGTCCCCCTCCGCCTCTGCGAGGGGGAGGAGAAGGAGAAGAGGCCGCGGTGGAATGAGCGTTGGCGTGGGTGCGCCATACGGCATCGGCGGCGGCGCGCTTGTGGGTGGCGAGCATGAAGGGTTCCGGGCCCTTGCCCTCGCCCGCCGCGATTTCTTCCATCGTGCGGTCCGAGGCGATGGATCGGTCTTCCGCCAGGAGGGCGTCGCGGTCTCCGGGATGGGCCGCCGCGTCCTTGTGCTTGATCAGCAGCCAGTTATCGCGCTTCTCGCCGGGGCGGCGCTTCATCCGCGCGAGCACCCAGGAGCCGTGCATCCGCTCGCCCTCCATGACGAATTTCAGGTCACCCTTCTTCAGCATGGCCCTGGGGTCGCCCTCCGGCGCCCAATAGCCGCGGTCCCACAGCTGCACCGTGCCGCCGCCGTACTGGCCCTTGGGGATGGCGCCCTCGAAGTCGCCGTAGTCCAAAGGATGGTCCTCCACCTCCACCGCCAGGCGCCGGTCCTTGGGATCGAGCGAGGGCCCCCGCGTCACCGCCCAGGACTTGAACACCCCCTCCAATTCCAGCCGCAGATCGTAATGCAGGCGGGTCGCCGCGTGCTTCTGGATCACGAAGCGAAGCTGCTCGGCGGCGGCGAGCGGGGCCTCACCCGAGGGCTCCCTGGTCTGCGTGAAATCACGCATCGACTGATATCTGGCGAGTTTTTTGGTCATGGGCCTCTCCCATCCAGTAAAAGCCGCAAGGGGCGGCGGATGTTCCGATGACGGAAACTCATGCTAAAGCAGCGGTGTGGCCTGTAACGGTGGACGTCCGCAGTCGGGGCGTTGGCGTCCAGCCCCTCCGCGCCGGGCGGCGCAAATCCTGCATCGGCGTGCGCCATGACGAGTTCGAGGCCCGAGATGAAAGAAACCCCCGCCGCCCCAGCCGCCGCGCCCGCCGTCGATGGCCGCCGCCGCCGGGGAGCGGATAACCGCGCGTCCATCGTCGAGGCCATGCTGCAGCTGGTGCGCGAGGGCGACTACGCGCCGAGCGCCGAGCAGGTGGCCTCGCGCGGCAAGGTGAGCCTGCGTACGGTGTTTCGTCATTTCGAGGACATGGATAGCCTGTATCGGGAGATGATTCCTCCCATCGAGGCCGAGCTCGTGGCCGTGGCCGCAAGGCCCTTTCGATCGGCGAACTGGCGCGAGCGCCTCCTGGAGATCGTGGAGCGTCGTTCGGGCGTGTTCGAGCGCGTGGCGCCCTATCGCCATGCCGCCCAGGCCCGTCGGCACATTTCGGCGCTGCTGGAGGCCGAGGGCGCCCGCTTTTCCATGCTGCTGCGCGAGATCGTTCGCCAGGTCCTGCCGGCGGAGCAACACGGGAGGTTGCTGGAGCCGCTCGACCTTCTGCTCAGCTTCGAGGCGTGGTCGCGGCTACGGCGCGAACAGGCCCTGCCGGAGGCCCGCGTGCGCGAAGTGCTGCAGGCCACTGTGCGAAAGCTGACCGAAAGCTGACCGAAGGCTGGGCCGCCGCCGGTCCGGGACCGCTGGCCCTCGGCGCGCCCGTCACGCTCCGGGCGCCATATTGGCGCCCCGCTCGCCGTGTTTGCGCAACATTGGGGCGCCATGGTGAAGCTATGCTCCGCCAAGGATCGAAGCTCGGGCGTTCAGCGTTGCATGGGTGGCCGCGCCTGTCCCAGGTTCAGGCGGGCCCGGGCCGGGGATCGTCCCTGGCCGTATCGCCGTTCGGAGGGCGGATGTCGTCACTGGCGCAGAGGCGGGAAGGGCGAGGGCAGGCAAGTATGGGGGCTGACCGCACTCCCGTCGTCCTGCCGCCCAGCCTCGGCCGGCGCAGCGACCTCGACTGGCTCCGGGTGATCGCCTTTGGCCTGCTGATCCTGTTCCATGTCGGCCTGGTCTATGCGCCGTTCGATTGGCACATCCATAGCCGTCACACGGAAGGCTGGCTGCGCGAGGGGATTCTGGTCACCGGCCCGTGGCGGCTGACCCTGCTGTTCTTCATCTCCGGCTGTGCGCTCAAGCTGATGAGCCGCAGGCTGAGCGCCGGACAAGTGGTGACGGCGCGCCTCGCCCGCCTTGTCCCCCCGGCCCTGTTCGGCGTGCTGGTGCTGGTTCCTCCCCAGGCCTGGCTGGAGGCGGTGGACAAGGGCAGCTTCAGCGGCGGCCTACTGGCCTGGTGGCCGCACCAGTTCGGCTGGGCGGGCCTGGCCGAGGGTGTGCCGATCAACCACATCTGGTTCGTCATCTACATCCTGGTCTACAGCCTATTGGCCACGGCCCTGATCGCCATGCCCAGGCTGCAGTCGCGCCTGTCGGCCGGGTTGGCCAGAGGGCTGGCCGGTCCGCTCGTCCTGCTGGCGCCCATCGCTTACCTGACCGCCGCGCGCCAGGGGTTATTCCTGCACTACGGCATCTCCAACCACCTGTCGTCGGACTGGTACAACCACGCGGTGTCGGGCGGGGTCTTCCTGGCCGGCTTCCTGCTGGTGGGTCAGGCGGGGTTCTGGAAGACGGTCGTCCGCTGGCGCTGGGTCGCGGCGCTGGTCGCCGCGCTCGCCCTGCCGGTCCTGATGCGCCTGGCTTCGATCCCGGCGACGACGCCCGAGGCCTGGTGGGCCAGCCTGGCCTTCGCCGCCGATCAGTGGGCGATGATCGCCGCCATCCTCGGCTTCGGCGCCCGGCACTTGCTGAACCGCGATGGGCCAGTGCTGCGCTATCTGACGGAGGCGGTCTTCCCCTGCTATCTGGCGCACCAGACCATCCTGGTGTTCGGCGTCTGGTGGATTCGCCCGCTCAACCTGCCGGCAGGGGTGGAGGCGCTGGCCCTGATCGCCTTCACCGTCGCCGGGTGCCTGGCGGTTTGTGAGGGGGTGCGCCGTCTCAACCCGATCCGGCCGCTGTTGGGTCTGAAACCGTTGCCCGAGCGCGTGATCGCGACCGAACGGCTGTTGCAACCTGCCCCCCTCCGCACCGAGCGGCCCGCCCTGACCGCGGAAGCGGCGTGACGCCGGACCGGGTGCGGAGCCTCCTGCTGCGCGCCGGAGCGTCCTCGCCGCTGATCGCCATCGGCTGCATCCTCCTGGCGGCGGCCACCTTTCCAGGGTTCAACCACGCCACCCAGTATCTGAGCGAGCTCGGCGGGACGCGGGCGCCCTATCCTGTGATCTTCAATCTCGGCCTGATCGCCGTGGCGCTGGGCGGCGGGGCGGTGGGGATCGGCTTCGTGATGGCGGTGGGGGCGCTCGACGGGTCGCGGACGGCGGCATGGGTGGTCTGCGCCTGCTATCTCGCCACCGCCGTGGGCCTGATCTGCGGCGCGCTGATCGCTTATCCCAATCCGTGGCACAATCTGATCCAGCTCGGCCTCGGCATCCAGTTGGCGCCCTTCGCCCTGATCTGGGCGCTGGCGCGGGTGGAGGGTGTGAGGCTGCTGCGCCGGTTCCTGATCGGGGCGGTGGCGATCATGGTGGTTTTGACCGTCCTGACCAAGCACCTGCTGTGGCCCGCGCTGGTCAACAGCGACAATGTGGGCTGGTGGGAGCGCGCCTATGCCATCGTGCTGGTCGGCTGGGGCGGCGTGGCGGCGATCCTGATCGAGCGGCGGCTGATCGCGCTGGCAAGCGCACAGACGCCAGTTGACGCCGCGAGACCTGCGCCGACGCCTTAGGCTGTCCCGGCGCCGGTTTTTCGCTCACCCGAAGCTTTGCGGCGCCGCAAGAAGCAGCCGACGCCCCGTCACGAATCTTGATCCGCCTCAAATATTGCCTTAGAGCAGCGCAACATCACATAAACGTGATCGTCACCCGAGGCTCGACTCCCGTCGCGCCGACGGCGTCCGAGCCGACCCGACCTCCCCAATCCGAGCAGCGTAACCAGCTTGTCCCTCTCCCGCAGAAGCACCATGGCGATGCTGGCGGCCGGCGCGGCGACATCCGCGGTCGGGGCTTCGGCGCGCGCGCAGGAGGGCGCGTTTGAAGGGGCGCCTTTCGACCCGACGGGCGTGCGGGCTCGGGCCCAGTTGCTGGCGTCCGCCCCCTACCGCGCCCCGAGGCTGCAGACCGGCGCGGCCGGCGCCGTGACCTATGACGGCTGGCGCGATCTCAGCCGACCCCAGCCAGGCCGTGCGCGCTGGTCCGGCGACGGGTCGCTGGTCCGGCTGGAATACTTTCCCGCCGGATACATCTTCAAGCGCCCGGTGGAGCTTTACGAGGTTCAGGACAACAGGGCGCGGCCAATCCGCTACGACCCCGCCGACTTCATGACGCCGGACGCCATGACCGCGGCGGTGCGCTCGATCCAGGGCTTGTCCGGCTTTCGCCTGCGAAGCCCGATCAACGCACCGGGCGTGTTCGACGAGATCGGTGTGTTTCAGGGGGCCAGCTATTTCCGCAGCCTCGGCCGCGGGCAGGTCTACGGCCTGTCGGCGCGCGGCATCAGCCTGGGTACCGGCGAGCAGAACGAGGAGTTCCCCGACTTCCGCGCGTTCTGGATCGAGCGCCCGGCGCCTGGCGTGGCGCAGGTGGTGGTGCACGCCCTGCTGGACGGCCCGAGCCTGGCCGGCGCCTATCGCTTCACCATCGCGTCGGCCCAGGCCACGGGCGCCGCCGCCACCCTGTTCGAGGTGGAGGCCAGCCTGTTTCCCCGCCACAGCATCGCCAATGCCGGTCTGGGTCCCCAGAGCAGCATGTTCCTATTCGGCCCGCAGGATCGCCGCGGGGTCGATGACTTCCGCGGCGCGGTGCATGACTCCGATGGCCTGGAGATCCACACCAGGGAGCATGGCCGTCTGTGGCGGCCGCTGACCGACCCCAAGACCGCCCATGTCAGCACCTTCGAGACCCGGACCCTGCTGGGCTTCGGCCTTTGCCAGCGGGCGCGCCGCATGGACGACTACAACGACCTCGAGACCCATTACGAGCGCCGCCCGAGCCTGTGGGTCGAGCCGGTGGGCGACTGGGGTCCGGGTGCGGTGCACCTGCTCGAAATGCCGGCGCGCGACGAGACCGACGACAACATCGCCGCCTTCTGGCGCCCCGCCGAGCCGTGGAAGCCGGGGGTGGAGGTCAAGATCGCCTATCGCCTGATCTGGGGCGAAGGGCCCGAGACGGACGGTCTGGCCCAGGTGGTCGCCACCCGTTCGGGCGAGGCCATCGCCTCCAAGGACCGGCAGTTCGTGATCGATTTCCGCGACCTGCCGGACGACGCCGGCGGCGTGCGCGGCGTGGTCACGACGAGCGCCGGCAAGGCCGGGCCGGTCAGCATCGCCCTGTTCCCCGACCGCGCCGGTGTCCGCGCGGGCTTTCGCTTTACCCCGCCGGCCTCCGGGCCCGCGGACCTCGACCTTCGTCTGCTCGGCGACGGCGGCGATCTCTCTGAAGCATGGCGGTTCCGATGGATATGAACACCAGCCTGGCTGTTCTGCTGAACGACGCGCAGGTCGATCCCCGCGACGAACGCGCGGTGTTGCCCCGCCCCGCCCATCTGGCCATGCCGCGCCAGCCCCTGGCCGCCACGCGCGCGGATCAGTGGGCGCTGCGGATGCCGAGCGCCGGCGACGTGACGCCCGAAACCTCGCCCGGGGACATCGCCCGTCGCCGCACCGTCTTCTTCGGCGCCAGCCTGCTCCTCACCGCTGTCGCCCTCATCGCGCCGTTGGTGCTCTATGCGCGCGATGGGTTCACGGCGCTGGAGGGGGTGGCCATGGCCCTGCTCGCCGTGCTGCTTCTGGCCATCTCCGCCTGGTTCGTGAACGCCGTGGTCGGGCTTTGCGTGCTGATCACCGGCAAGGGCGGCGACACGGTGCGGATGGCGCAGGAGACGCCGGCCCCGATGGGCCGCACGGCGCTGTTGATGCCGATCTATCATGAGGACGCCGCGGCCTGCGTCGCGCGTCTGGCGCGGATCGAACGGTCGCTGGCCGGCCTGGGCGGCGAGCGCCACTTCGACCTGTTCATCCTGTCCGACAGCCGCCGCGAACAGGTCGGCGCCGCGGAATGGGCGGCGTTCCAGACCCTGCGCCAGCACGCGCGCTGCCCGGTCTATTACCGCCGCCGCGCCGAGAACCACGAGCGCAAGGTCGGGAATATCGCCGATTGGGTGCGCCGCTTCGGCGCCGCCTACGGCTACATGGTGGTGCTGGACGCCGACTCGTCCATGGGCGGCGCCACCCTGCTGCGGCTGGTGGAGGCCATGGAGCGCCATCCGGGCGTCGGCCTGATCCAGACCACGCCGACCATCACCGGCGCCGCCACCCTGTTCGCCCGCGCCTCGCAATTCGCGGTCAAGCTCTACGGTCGCGTGGCCGGGGCCGGACTGGCCTGGTGGTGCGGCTCGGAAGCCACCTATTGGGGCCACAACGCCATCATCCGCGTGCAGGCCTTCGCCGCCTGCGCCGGACTGTCCCGCCTGCGCGGCCGCAAGCCCTTCGGCGGCGACGTGATGAGCCATGATGTCGTTGAGGCCGCCCTGATGCGCCGCGGCGGCTGGGCCGTGCACGTGGCCGCCGACCTGCCGGAGTCGCATGAGGAGACCCCGCCGAGTCTGGGCGACTTCATGGTGCGCGAGCGCCGCTGGGCGCAGGGCAACCTGCAGCATCTGGCCATGGTCGGCGCGCCCGGCCTGCACTGGGTCAACCGCATCCAGTTCCTGATGGGGGCCATGGCCTATCTCGCCTCGCCGCTCTGGCTGCTGTCGGTGATTGTCGGCCTGGCCATCGAGTTGCAGAGCCCCACCGATTGGGACAGCGTCTGGTACCTGCTGACGCCGCGCGTGACGCCCTATCTGTGGGGATCGGCGCTCTGCGGCGTCTTGCTGCTCGGGCCGAAGCTGATGGGCCTGGCTTTGGTGTTGTCGCGCCGCGCCGAGCGCCGCGCCTTCGGCGGCGTCGCGCGCCTGCTCAGGAACGCGGCATTCGAGGCGCTGCTCTCCGCTGTCACGGCGCCACTGCTGATGGCGCGCAACAGCCGGGTGGTGTTCGAGGTGCTGATCGGCCGCGACGGCGGCTGGGCGCCGCAATGCCGGACCGCCGGGTCCTTCTCCGTCCGCGACGCCTTCCGCCAACACCGGTGGGAGTTCGCCGTGGGGCTCGTCCTGTCTTCGGCGCTGGTCTTCCGGCCGGACCTCAGCCTGCTGTTCGCGCCGATCCTGGCCCCGCTGCTGCTGGCCGGCCCGTTGTCGGCCCTGTTGTCCGACGGCGCCGTCGGCGCGCGCGCCCGGGCCAGGGGCCTGCTCATGACGCCAGAAGAGCGCGCCGACGTGGTCAGCCTGGAGGCCGTCCACCGTCCATTGGCCCTGCACCCCGAAGCCGCGCCGGTGATCCGCCTCGTCTGAAGCGATTAGGAGCGCCGGCGGTTATTGAACCGCGTTCGGCGGTTCGGCGCCGCCGAGTTCGCGGGCGAAGAACTGCAGATAGGTGCGCCACAGCTGGATCTGGCGCGGTTCGCCCTGGATGCCGTGGCGCTGGCCGGGGAACAGCATCAGGTCGAACGGCTTCGACTGCGCCTGCAGCGCCGCCATCACCGCGATGGAGTTGGAGAACTGCACATTGTCGTCGGCCATGCCTTGCATCAGCAGGAGCCGGCCGGACAGCTTGGGCAGGCGCGGGAGGATGGACGCGGCGTCATAGGCCGCCTTGTCCGTGCGCGGATCGCCCATGTAGCGCTCGGTATAGTGGGTGTCGTAATCGCGCCAGTCCGTGGGCGGCGCGCCGGCGGCCCCGGCCTTCAGACCGGTGCGCGGGTCGGTGAGCATGGCCAGCGTCATGTAGCCGCCATAGGACCAGCCCGAGACCCCGATCCGCGCCGCATCGATGAAGGGCTGGGCGCGCAGCCAGTCGATGCCGGTCACCTGGTCGTCCACCTCCACCGAGCCCATGCGGTGGAAGATGGCGCCCTCGAACGCCATCGGCCGGTTGGCGGAGCCGCGATTGTCGAGCTGGAACAGCACGTATCCCGCTTCGAGATAGAGCTTCTCGCTCATGGAACGCCAGCTGCGGGTCACTGATTGCACGCCGGGGCCGCCATAGACCTCCACGATCGCCGGGTACTTGCGCGCGGGATCGAAGCCCACCGGCCTTAGCAGCAAATAGTGCAGGTCCTGCCCGTCGGCCGCCTTCAGCACGCCGAACTCCGGCGCCGGATAGCGCGCGGCGTAGGGCGCGAAGGGATGGCCGGCGCCCAGCGCATTCTCCTCGATCCAGTGCAGCCGCCGGCCATCAACGTCATACAGCGCCGATTGCGGCGGGGTATCGGGATCGGAATAGTAGCCGACGAACACCGCCGCCGATTTCGGCATCACCGCCGTCCACCAGCCGTGCCCCGTGGTGATCGCCCGTGGTGTTCCCGGCTGGCGATAGGAGACGACGTAGAGCTGCCGCTCGATCGGCGTATCGCCCGAAGCCATGAAATAGGCCAGCCCCTTCGTCTCATCCACGCCCGCCAGGCCGGGCGCGTGCGTCCCTGCGCCCCCGCCGCCGCCGGCGCTGGGATAGTCGCTGTGGGTGATCTGGCGCACCAGTTCGCCCCCGCGGCGATAGAGGTAGAGGTTGTCGGCGCCGCTTCGCGCCGAGCCCCAGATGAAATCGCCGTCCTTCAGGGCGTGGAAGTCGTCGGTCAGATGAATCCAGGGCGTTTGGTGCTCGTGCACCACGACGGTGGCCGCCCCGGTGGCGGGATCGACGCGCAGCAGGTCCAGCGTCTGCTGGTCGCGGCTCTGGCGCTGCACATAGAGGTCATGCCCGTCCGCCGACCAGTTCACCCGCGCCAGATAGATATCGTGATCGGGGCCGAGATCGACCTTCACCGGTTGGGCGCCGGGGGTCAGGGCCTGCACGTAGAGCTCGACGATGGCGTTGGCCTCGCCGGGGCGGGGATAGCGTTGGGTCACCACCTTGGAGCCCGCGGCGCCGATCTCCAGCCGGTCCACCAGCTTCACCGGGCCTTCGTCCACGCGGGTGAAGGCGAGGGCGCGGTCGCCGGGCGCCCACCAGTAGCCGGTATAGCGGCCCATCTCCTCCTGCGCGACGAACTCGGCCACGCCATAGCTCACCGGCCCTTTGCCGGCGGTGGTGATGGCCTGCTCCGCCCCGCCGGCCAGCGGGATGGCGTACAGGTTCTGCTCGCGCACATAGCTGGCGAAACGGCCGCCGGGCGAAACCTTGGCGTCGGTAGCGCCGGACTTCACGTCCAGCCGGGTCACCTTGCCGGTCGCGGCGTCGGCGAGATAGAGCGCGCCGCCGGCCGGGATCAGGATGTGCTCGCCCTTCTCGTCCCAGTGGTAATCGACGACGCCGGACTCGGCGGCGATGCGCTGGCGTTCGCGCCGGGCCTTCTCCTCGTCCGACAGGGCCTGACCGGTGGGCTCCACCGCCTCGCCCGAGACCAGCAGCCGGGGCTCGCCGCCGGCGGCAGGCACAGCCCAAAGGTCCAGCTTGTGCTGGTTGCCGGGCTCCGGCTTCAGATAGGTGACCAGCCGGCCGTCGGGGGAAACCTCGACCCCACGCGCGGCGGGTCCGTTCAGCGATGGACTGGCGAACACTCGCTCCGGCGTCAGCGGCGTTCCGGCGGCCGGCGCGGCGGCCAGGGTGGACGAGGACATCAGGGCGACCGCGGTGGCGAGGACGAGGCTCTTCATGGGCGCAGGCTTAGCATTGCGCTTGCCCGCGTCCATAGCCCTCATCCCGGGGCGTGAACACACTGAGCCGCGAGGGGTGATCGCGGCATCGGAAAGCACTGGCGCTCGGTTGTCCTCTGGTGAACAGTGATCGCCAGGATCGAGGAGGCGAGCCATGACCTTCCTTAACGCCGCCGACCGCGCGCTGCGGGAACGCGCCGAGCGGGTGATCCCCGGCGGCATGTACGGCCACCAGTCGGTGGGGTTGTTGCCCGACTCCTATCCGCAGTTCTTCGCCGGAGGCTCAGGCGCGCACCTCTGGGATGCGGATGGGCGCAGGTATCTCGACCTCATGTGCGCCTACGGGCCGAACCTGCTGGGCTACGGCCACGCGGGGATCGACGCCGCCTATACCGCCCAGCTCGCCAGGGGCGACGCGCTCACCGGGCCGACGCCGCTGATCGTCGAGCTGGCCGAAGCGTTCACCGCCATGGTCGCTCACGCCGACTGGGCGCTGTTCTGCAAGAACGGCACGGACGCCACCTCCATGGCGATGGTCACCGCCCGGGCGCACACCCGCCGCAAGACCCTGGTGCTGGCCAAGGGCGCCTATCACGGCGCGGCGCCGTGGTGCGTGCCTCGCCCCACAGGCACGACGGCGGAGGACAAGGCCAACCAGGGGTTCTGCACCTATAACGACATAGCCAGCCTGGAGCAGGCGGTGGCCACGGCGGGCGACGATCTCGCCGCCATCTTCGCTTCGCCGTTCAAGCATGACGCCTTTGTCGATCAGGCGGCGCCCGATCCTGCCTATGCCCGCCGCGCGCGGGAACTGGCGGACCACACCGGCGCCCTTCTGGTGGTGGACGATGTGCGGGCGGGGTTCCGCGTGGCGCGCGACTGTTCGTGGTCGGCCCTGGGCGTGCAGCCGGACCTCTCGACCTGGGGCAAGTGCATCGCCAACGGCCACCCGATCTCCGCCCTGCTCGGCAATGACAAGGCGCGCAAGGCCGCCGCCTCCATCTATGTCACCGGCTCGTTCTGGTTCGCGGGCGCGGCCATGGCGGCGGCGATCGAAACACTGAGGTTGATCCGCGAGACGGACTATCTGGAGAAAATCGAGGGGTTGGGCGGGCGGCTGCGCCAAGGCCTGGCCGAGCGCGCGGCGGCGGCGGGCTTTGGCTTGCGCCAGACCGGGCCGGTGACCATGCCGCTGTTCCTGTTCGATGACGACCTCGACCTCGCCAAGGGGTTCGCCTGGTCCACCGCCATGCTGGAGCGGGGCGTCTATGTCCACCCGTGGCACAACATGTTCATGTGCGCGGCGATGGGCGAGGGCGACATCGACTTGGCGCTGGACGCCGCCGAGGCCAGCTTCGCCGAGCTGCGCAGGAACGCCGCCACCCTTGCCCCCGCCGCCAAGATGGCCTTCCTGATGGCGGGCTGACCAAACAGATGAACGGGAAATGCTGATGGCCTTCGCCGAATACGCCGACCATGACGGGTTGGGACTCGCTGACCTGGTGCACCGGGGCGAGACTTCGTCCGGCGAATTGGTCGAGGCCGCCATCGAACGGATCGAGCGGCACAACCCCGCCCTGAACGCGGTGGTCTACAAGGCCTATGACGAAGCGCGCAAGGTGGCGGCGGGCGCCCTGCCGGACGGGCCGTTCAGGGGTGTGCCCTTCCTGATCAAGGATCTCGGCGCGCAGGTTCGGGGCTGGCCGCGCACCTCCGGCTCCCACTTCGCCCAGGTGGCGTCGGACGCGGCGGACAGCGAGCTGATCCGCCGTTACCGGGCCAGCGGCGTCGTCCTCCTCGGCAAGACCAATACGCCGGAGTTCGGCATCCCCGGCGTGACCCACTCCGAGAAGCTCGGTCCGTGCGGCAATCCCTGGAACCCGGAGCATATCTCGGGCGGATCATCGGGCGGCGCGGCGGCGGCCACGGCGGCGGGCATGGTGCCCATGGCGCACGCCTCGGACGGACTGGGCTCGATCCGTATCCCGGCGGCCAACTGCGGGCTGGTGGGGATGAAGATCACCCGCGACCGCACGCCGATCTGCGAGGTCACCGACGGCGCCATCGGCTTTTCCGTCCATCACGTGGTCACCCGCACGGTGCGCGACAGCGCCGCCATGCTCGACGCCACCGGCTATGCCCAGCCCGGCGACCCGTTCCAGGCCCCGGCGAAGGACGGCCCCTATCTGGACGAGGTGAGCCGCACTCCGGGCAGGCTGAAGATCGCCTGGTCGGCGGAGACGCCGAGCGGCCGCCCTATCGACGGCGAGGTGCTGGCCAGGCTGCACGGGACCGCCGAGACGCTGAAGGCGCTCGGCCATGAGGTGTTCGAGCAGGGCCTCGGCATCGACTATCGCGCGCTCTACAAGGCCCAGGGGCTGGTCTCCGCCGCCAACTTCTCCGCCAACGTACAGCGCTGGATCGAAAAGCTCGGCCGCGAGCCGGGCGAGCATGAGCTGGGTCCCTTGGCCCGGCGCGGCTATGAAGCCGGCAAGCGGCTGACCGGCCAGCAGGCCCTGTGGGGCTGGCAGCAGCTGCGCCTGTTCAATCGCGAAATCCTGTCGCGGTTCGAGGCGTTCGACGTGTTCCTGTGCCCGACCATGTCTACGCCCTCGCCCCGGATCGACTGGCTCGATCCGGTCACCGTAGAGCTGAAGGACTTCGACCGGCGCCAGTCCTCCACCTACGCCACCACGCCGCCGTTCAACTTCACCGGCCAACCGTCGTTGTCCCTGCCGCTGTGGCAGTCGGAGGGGGGGTTGCCCATCGGCATGATGTTCACCGGCCGCTTCGCCGACGAGGCGACGCTCTACCGTCTGGCCGGGCAGCTGGAAAAGGAACTCCCCTGGAAAGACCGCAAGCCGCCGATCTGGAACTGACGTCCCCTCCAGCCTCATTTTGAGGTGCGAGCCGAAGGCGAGCCTCGAAGGACGAGGCCGTTTCACCGCGGTGCGTTCGCCCCGTCCTTTGATGCGCCCCGGATAAGGTCCGGGTCACACTCCAGGATGAGGCGAAGATGATAGGTCAGCCAGTATACTCTCAAACGGACGGAGCGGGGTCAGATGTGGGGCTTGTCGGCTCCCTGCCAGCCGCCGCCCAGCGCCTTGAACACGGCCACCTGATCGTCGGCCACGGCTTGGTCGGAGGCGGCCAGCGCCTGTTCCGTGCCGATCAGGGTCTGTTCGGCGGTGAGCAGGTCGAGCTGGCTGATCGTCCCGGCCCGGTAGCGCGTCTGGATCAAGCCGTAGGCCGTCCGGGCCGCATCGCGGGCGCGGCGCAGGGCGGCGTTGTGCTGCAGCTCGGCGCCATAGGTGGCGAGCGCTTGCTCGCTCTCCTTCAGCGCGGTCAGCATGGTCCCATCGAAGCTGGCCAGCGCGGCCTGGGTGGTGGCCTTAGCCTCACGGATGCGGGCCTGGGTGGCCAGGATGTTGGGGAAGGTCCAGCTGATCAGCGGCCCCACGGCATAGGTGGTGGTGGTCCGCCCCTGCTGCGATCCGGCCCCCGTGATCGAGCCGCCGAGATTGACGGTGGGATAGAGGTCGGCGGTGGCGACGCCGATGCGCGCGGTATCCGCCGCCAGCGTCCGCTCCGCCTCCCGCACGTCCGGGCGGCGGCGCAGCAGGCTCATCCCGTCGCCCACGGGCAGCGGGTCGGCCAGCTTGGGCGGCGCGGTACAGGCCAACGCGGAGCGCGGCGCATCCCGGGGCGCGACGCCCAGCAGGGCGGTCAGGGCGAACAGGTTGGCCCGCCGCTCCCCGGTCAGGGTCGGGATCGCCGCCCGCGCCTGCTCCAGCAGGGTCTGCGCCCGCGCCTGTTCGAGCGCCGACAGGGTTCCGGCATTGAACTGCAGGCTGGTCAGGTCGTAGTCCGACTGCACCAGCGCCAGGTTTCGCTCCGCGACCGACAGCGATTCGGCGTAGGCGCAGCCGTCCACATAGGCGCGCACCACCTCCGACACCACGGTGATGCGCACCGCGTCGCGCGCCGCCTCCACCGATTGGGCGTCAGCGCGGGCGGCCTCGATGGTGCGGCGCACGCGGCCGAACAGGTCGACCTGATAGTTCACGTCGAAGCCGGCGTCATAGCGCCATTGCGCTGATGCTCCGCCGGTGTTGGCGCTGCTGAACTGGGGCGAGCGGCCGTACTGGGCGCCGCCGGTGAGATCGGTGGTGGGGAACAGGCCGCCGCGCGCCTCGCTCAGCACGGCGCGGGCGCGGGTCAGGTTGGCCTCGGCCACGCGCAGGTCGGTATTGGCGGCCAGCGCCCGGCCGATCAGGCCGTTCAGCGTGGGGTCCTGATACAACGCCCACCAGTCGTCGCGCGGCTCGGCGGCGACCGCCCCGGCGGCGGGGGCGGAGACGAAGGCGCCCCCGAAATCCGGCACGGGCGCTGGCTCGCGATAGGTCGGCCCCACCGCACAGGCCGACAGGGCCATGGCGGCGATCACAAGGCTCGGCGCAAGCTTACCCATCAGCGGGCTCCAACTCGCTATCGCCCCGGTGCGGCGTACCCTCGGTGGTGGGTACGCGCGACAGCACCTTGGGCGGCTTGGGCAGACGGTCGGACAGGTTGCGGCACACCACGTAGAAGACCGGCGTGAACAGGAGGCCGAAAACGGTCACCCCGATCATGCCGAAGAACACCGCCACGCCCAGCGCCTGTCGCATCTCGGCCCCGGCGCCCCGGGCGAAGGCCAGCGGGATCACGCCGAGGATGAAAGCGAAGGAGGTCATCAGGATGGGTCGAAGGCGCGTGCGCCCGGCCTCCTCCGCGGCGGTCATGCGGTCGTGGCCGTGCTCCACCTCGCCCTGTCTTGCGAACTCGACGATCAGGATGGCGTTCTTCGCGGCGAGGCCGATCAGCACCACCAGGCCGATCTGGGTCAGGATGTTGTTGTCCTGGCCCATCAGGTTCACCCCCAGCATGGCGGCGAGCAGGCACATGGGCACGATCAGGATCACCGACAGCGGCAGCGTTACGCTCTCGTACAGCGCGGCCAGCAGCAGGAAGACGAACACCACGGACATGCCGAACACCAGAATGCCGGTATTGCCGGCCTGCTTCTGCTGATAGGCGATGTCGGTCCATTCAAAGCCGAAGCCGTCGGGCAGGTTGGCCCTGGCCGCCTTCTCCATCTGGTCCAGCGCGGCGCCGGACGAGGTTCCGGCGGCGGCGTCGCCCTGGATTTCGGCGGCGGGATAGAGGTTGTAGCGGAAGGCGCGATAGGGGCCGGTCTCGCGTTTCAGCGTCACCACCGAGCCCAGCGGCACCATGGTTCCGGAGATCGAGCGCGTCTTCAGTCCGGCGATGGTCGCCTCGTCCTCGCGATAGGGGCCGTCGGCCTGCGCCAGCACCTGGAACGTGCGCCCCAGGAAGTTGAAGTCGTTGACGAAGGACGAACCCAGATAGGTCTGCAAGGTGTTGAACACCTGGCTCGACTTCACCCCGAGTGTCTCGGCCTTCTCACGGTCGACGTCGGCGTGGATGCGCGGCGTCTTGGTGTTGAACGGGCTGAAGGCCTGGCCGATGCCGGTGGTGTGGCCGGCGGCGGCGGCAAGGCCCTGGGTGGCCCTCTCCAGCGCGGCATAGCCCTGGCCGTTCTGGTCCTCGACGATCATCTTGAACCCGCCCGCGGCGCCGAGGCCGCGCACGGGCGGCTGCTGGATGAAGCGGATGTCGGCATCGACGATGCCGGAGGTGCGCTTCTTCAATTCGGCGATGATCGAGTCGGACGACTGGTGGTGCTTGGAGCGTTCGCCGAAGGGCGAGAAGATGACGTACATCTGCCCGGCGCTGGAGGAGGTGGTCTGGGTGGTGGCGTCCACGCCGGCATAGACCGAGGCGGCGACCACGCCCGGCGTGCCGAGCACGCGGCGCGCGACGTCCTGCACCACGGCGTCGGTGCGGGCCAGCGAGGTTCCGGGCGGCATGATCACGCTGACGATGACGTTGCCCTGGTCCTGCAGCGGGATGAAGCCCTGCGGCGTGGCGGCGAGCCGCCAGCCCGTCAGCGCCAATAGCCCCACATAGAGCACGAGCATCAGCACGGTCGTCCGCACCACCTTGTGAACCAGCCCGGCATAGCGGCTGGAGGTCTTGTCGAAGGTGGCGTTGAACCAGCTGGCGAAGCCGACGAAGGGCTTCTCCCAGGACTTGTGCCGCTTGTTCGCATGGGCCTCCTGGTCGTGGGACTTGAGGATCAGGGCCGCCATGGCCGGCGACAGGGTCAGCGACACGATCAGCGAGATCAGCGTCGCCACCGCGATGGTCAGGGCGAACTGGCGGTAGAACTGGCCGGAAATGCCGCTGACGAAGGCGGTGGGCACGAACACCGCCACCAGGACCAGCGCGATGCCGATCAGGGCGCCGCCCACCTCGTCCATGGAGACGTGCGCCGCCTCGCGCGGGTTGACCCCCTGGCGCAGGTGGCGCTCCACATTCTCGACCACCACGATGGCGTCGTCGACCACGATGCCGATGGCCAGGACGAGGCCGAACAGCGACAGGTTGTTGAGTGAGAACCCCGCCGCCTTCATCACCGCGAAGGTGCCCACCAGCGAAACCGGGATGGCCAGCACCGGGATCAGCGAGGCCCGCCAGCTCTGCAGGAAGACCATCACCACCACGACCACCAGCGCCAGCGCGATGAACAGGGTCTTGTAGACCTCGTTGATCGACTCCTGCACGAACTCGGTGGGATTGTAGATGATCTTGTAGTCGAGGCCGGGCGGGAAGTTCTGCTTCAGCTTCTGCATCGCCGCCTTCACGCCCTCGGCGGTCTGCAGCGCATTGGTGCCGGGCAGTTGCTGCAGGCCAAGCGCCACCGCCGACTGCATGTGCGCCTTGCCGGCGTCCACATAGCCGAGATAGGCGTTGGTGGTGTAGTCGGCGGCTCCCAGCTGCACCCGCGCTATGTCGGACACCCGCGTCAGCCGGCCCTGGTCGTCGCGCTTGATGACGATGTCGCTGAACTGCGCCGGCGTGGTCAGCCGACCCAGAGTCTGGATCTCCAGCTGAGACGAGGGTCGGCCGCCCTCGAACGGGGGCGCGCCGACCGAGCCCGCGGCCACCTGCACATTGTTGGCCTGCAGGGCGGCGACCACCTCGTCCACCGTCAGGTTGCGCGCCGCCGCCTTGTCCGGGTCGATCCAGATGCGCATGGCGTAGTCGCGCGCGGCGCGGCTGTTGATGTCGCCGACGCCATAGACCCGCAGCAGGGCGTCGCGCACGTGCAGGCCCACATAGTTGGCCACGTACTGCTGGTCGAGCGAGTTGTCCGGCGAATACATGTGCACCGCCATCAGGATGTCGGGCGTGGACTTGCGCACCGTGACGCCGATGTTGCGCACCTCGGCGGGCAACTGCGCCTCCGCCGCCTGCAGCCGGTTCTCCACCAGCACCTGGTCGGTGTTGAGGTCGGTGCCGAGCTTGAAGGTGACGGTGATGGTAAGGTGGCCATCGGCGGTGGCGTTGGACGACAGGTAGAGCATGTCGTCGACGCCGTTGAGCTGCTCCTCGATCGGGGTCGCCACGGTTTCGGCCAGCACCTCGGCGGAGGCGCCGGGATAGGTGGCGGAGATGTTGACCGTGGGCGGGGCGATCTGCGGATACTGGGCGACGGGCAGGGTGGGAAAGGCGATGGCCCCCACCAGCGTGATCAGGATGGCCAGCACCGCCGCGAACACCGGCCGGTCGATGAAGAAGTGGGACAGGCGCATCCGGCGAGCTTAGCCTACCTGTCGGCCAGCGAGGCGGATGAGCCGGGCGCCTCGATATAGCCGCCTTCCGAGGGCTGGTCGGCCTTCACCTCGATCCTGCCCATCTTCGGCGTCACCGGCTTGCCCGCATGGGCGCGGCCGACACCGGCGATCACCACCTTGTCGTCGGGATCGAGGCCGGAGCGGATCACGCGCAGCCCCTGGATCAGCGGGCCGGCGTTGACCACCCTGGGATGGGCGATGTTCTTGGCGTCGATCACATAGACCACCTGGCGGCTCTGGTCCTGCTGCAGCGCCTCGTCCGGCACCAGAAGACCGGGATAGCGGCCCGAGCCCAGAAGGCGCAGGTGCCCGAACAGGCCGGGCGTCAGGAACAGCGTGGGATTGGCCACTACCGCCCGGCCGCGGATGGTGCCGGAATTGGTGTCCACCGCATTGTCGACGAACTCCATCCGGCCGTGCCAGCGATAGCTGTTCTCGTCCTGCAGCTTGATCTCCACCGGATTGGCGGCGAAGCGGGAGGAGGTGCGCGTGCCGGCCTGATTCTCGCGCTGGTATTTGAGGTAGGCGCTTTCCGAGCCGGTGAAGGCGAAGCGGATCGGGTCCAGGTTGACGATATTGGTCAGGATCGTGGTGTCCTGGGTGACCAGGTTGCCGGGCGCCACGCGCCGGTCGGAGATGCGGCCTGACAGCGGCGCGGTCACGTGGGTGAAGCCGAGGTTGAGCAGGCTGGTCTGCAGTGTCGCGCGGGCGGCGGCCAGGTCGGCCCCGGCCTGCTTCTCCGTGGCGACCAGCGTGTCATAGTCCTGCTGCGCCACGGCGTGGGCGGAGAGCAGCGTCTCCGCGCGCTTGCGCTGGGCGGTGGCGTTGGCCAGGGTGGCCTGCTGGCGCGCCACCTGCGCCTTGGACTGGTCCGCCAGCGCCTGGTAGGGGCGGGGGTCGATCACGAACAGAAGCTGGCCCTTGCGGACCGTCTGGCCGTCCCTGAAGTTCACACTCTGCAGATAGCCGGTGACGCGGGGCCGGACGTCCACCGAGTCCACCGCCACGAACTGGCCCACATAATCGTCCCAGTCGACGATCATCTTCCGCAGCGGGTTGGCGACCATCACGCCCGGCGGCGGGGGCGCCGCAGCCTTCTTCGGGGCGCAGCCGGCCAGTATCACGATCAGAACGCCTGCGCAGGTCAAACCATACCGCGTCTTCGGCATTCCAATCCCCTCCGCCCGTCGTGCGTGCAACAGCCCTGGCTTCATTTATACCGCTCACGCCTCAAGCCAATGCAGGGGGCGAACTTTTATGGTGCGGCGCACCGCCTGAGCGCGGAAGGGGGCGAAAACGCGGCGCCGATTGCAACAGCGCCGCAACCCGATGCACCGCCGACGCCGGACCGGGAACTCAGATTTCGGTGTTGACCAGCACCCGCTCGGGATGGCGCGCCTGCCAGGCCAGGATGTCGTCCGTGCCAAAGGCCGGGTTGGTGGGATAGAGGTCCTCGTACACCGAGGTGACGAAGGCGAAGTCCTCCGGCGTGTCCACCGTCCAGCGGTAGCGCAGCGGCGGCTCGCGGCGGATGGCATGGATACGGTAGCGCTCGGGATGGGTGTAGATGAAGCGGGTGACGTGCTCGCGATCCTCGCCCACCGCCTCCCGCTCCAGTGCGCGCAGCACCGCGGTGTGGCAAACCTCCACATCCAGGCCCTTGGGAAAGGTGCGGCCGTCCTGGGCGTGGGTATAGTCCGCGCCGCTGGCCAGGTGGGCGGCCACCGCCGTATCGATCAGGCCGGGGTCGGCCAGCGGGCAATCGGCGGTCAGCCGCACGAAATGCTCGGGCCAGCCTGCCGCCTTCAGCGCGCCGAGGAAGCGGCCAAGCACGTCGTCGAGGTCGCCGCGATAACAGCCGACGCCGGCGTCTGCGCACCAGCTGGCGATGACGTCGTCGCCGGGCAGGGTGGAGGTGGCGACCACGATGGGGTCGAGGCTCGCCGCCCGGCGCAACCGCTCCATCTGCCGCTCGATCATCGGCCGGCCGAGGATCGGCCGCAGCACCTTGCCCGGCAGGCGGGTGGAGGACATCCGCGCCTGCAGGATCGCCATCACCATGCTCAGCCCTCCCGCACGCTCAGCAACTCTGGGGCGAGTCCGCGCGCCAGCAGTCGCTGTTCGACGTCCGGCCGGGTCGCAGCCCACCCGGCGGCGGACAAGGCGAAGCCACAGACCGCCACCGGCGCGCCACCCTTGGTCACCTCGGCGCGCGACGGCGGCCCGCGGAGGAACCCCATGCTCTCATAAAGCCGCCGGGCCGCCGCATTGGTCGCCAACGCGTCGCAGGTGAGGGTGGCGAGCCCGGCCGGACCGAAGGCGTACTGAATGAGCAGGTAGAGGGCGGCAAGTCCCACCCCTGCGCCTCGCACATCGGTCTCGCCGAGATAGAAGCCCCAGGCGCCGACGCCCGCCCCGGGGTCCACCAGCAGATGGGCCAGGCCCACCGGCGTCTCGTCGTGCAGGATGATCCACAGACGCCGGTCCGGCGCACCCAGCACGCCGTCCAACCAGCGGGTGTGCTCGGCCTCGCCGACCTCGTGATCGGTGAACATGTGCGCCGCCACGTGCGGGGCGTTGCGCCAGGACCGCACCTGTTCGCCGTCCTGCCGCCGCAGCGGTCGTAGCGCGACGCTCATGCGGCGCAGACTAAGGGGCGTCGCCGGCGCTGTGAAGGCCGGTCAGCCGTCCAGCACGTCGCGCAGCCGCTTGGCCAGCTGATCGAAGGTGAAGGGCTTGGTGATCAGGTTCACCCCGGCGTCGAGCCGACCCTGGTGGACGATGGCGTTGCGGGAATAGCCGGTGGTGAACAGCACCTTCAGCGCTGGGCGGACGGTCCGCACCTCGTCGGCCAGGGCGCGGCCGGACCGGCCGGGCAGGACCACGTCGGTGAACAGAAGGTCGATGCGCTGGTCCAGGTTGCGGGCGATGGCCAGGCCGGCCTCCGCCTCGCCGGCCTCCAGCACGTGATAACCGAGTTCGGTCAGGATGGAGACGGAATAGCTGCGCACATCCGCATTGTCCTCCACCACCAGCACGGTCTCGCCGGTCATGCCCTCCGGCGCCGGGCCGAAGGCCGATTCCCTTTCCGCGCCGGCTTCGCCGCGGAAGCGGGGGAAGTAGAGCTTCACCGTCGTCCCCTGCCCCGGCTCGCTGTAGAGGGTCACGTGACCGCCCGACTGCTTGACGAAGCCATAGACCATGGACAGGCCGAGGCCGGTGCCCTTGCCCACCTCCTTGGTGGTGTAGAAGGGCTCGAACGCCCGCTCCAGCGTCGGCTTGTCCATGCCCTGGCCTGAGTCGGAGACCGAGATCATGGCGTACTGGCCGGGGGCCACCTCGCTGTCCACCGCCGAATAGCTCTCGTCCAGCAGGGTGTTGGCGGTCTCGATGGTGAGCTTGCCGCCCTCCGGCATGGCGTCGCGGGCATTGACCGCCAGGTTCAGGATCGCGCTTTCGAGCTGGTTCTGGTCGATCTCCACACTCCACAGCCGCGGCGCCAGGACGCCTTCCAGCTCGATGGTCTCGCCCAGCGTGCGGTGCAGAAGCTCCGTGGAGTCGCGCACCACCACGTTCAGGTCGAGCGGCCTTGGCTCCAGCGGCTGGCGGCGGGAGAAGGCCAGCAGGCGCGAGGTGAGCGTCGCCGCCCGGTTGGCGCCCTGGGTGGCCATGTCGAGCGCGCGGGTCATGCGGGCGTTTTCGCCCGATGCGTTGCGGCGGATGGTGTCCAGCCCGCCGATGATGACGGTGAGCAGGTTGTTGAAGTCGTGCGCCACCCCGCCGGTGAGCTGGCCGACGGCCTCCATCTTCTGCGCCTGGCGCAGGGCCTCCTCCGCCACCATGCGCTCGCTCACCGCTTCGGCGACGCGCTCCTCCAGCCGGGCGTTCAGACGGCGCAGTTCGTCGCGGGCGGCCTTCTCCTCCGAGATGTCGATCACCGCGCCGACCAGCCGCTTGACGCCGTCCGCGCCGGTCTGCAGGCCGCCGCGCGCCACCACCCGCCTCGGCCGGTCGCCGCCGACGGCGCTGTATTCCGCCTCATAGAGGGTATCCGTATCAATGGCGTGCCAGATCAGGGCCATGACCCGCTCGCGATCCTCGGCATCGACGCCTTCGATGAACACGCTGAGCGGCAGGCCCTGGGCCGCCCGGCTTTCGGGGACGCCGAAGAACCTGGTCAAGGGCCAAGCACGGTGACGTCGCCGCTCTGCGGGTCGAACTGGAAAATGGCGATGCGTCCGGAGGACAGGGCCAGCTCCAGCCGCTCCTGAGTCATCTGAGTCTTCTGCTCGCTGCGCATCACGGCGCGGGCGGCGTCACGGCGCAGCTCGGCCATCTGGATGTTCACTCCGACGCGGGCGAGCAATTCGCGGGCGGCGAAGGGCTTGACCAGATAGTCGTCGGCCCCGGCGCCCAGTCCTTCCACCTTGGCCTCCTCCCCGGCGCGGGCGGAGAGCAGCACCACGGGCGTGCCGGCGAGCTCGGCGTCGCCGCGCACGGCGCGAAGCAGTCCGAACCCGTCGAGCCGGGGCATCATCACGTCGGACAGGATCAGATCGGGGGTCTTGGACCGCGCCGCGTCCAGCGCGGCCTGGCCGTCGCCCACCGCGGTCACCTTGTAGCCCTGGGATTCCAGCAGGCGGCGCACATAGTCGCGCATGTCGGCATTGTCGTCGGCCAGCAGGATGGAGTGGCTTGCCGCGGCGGTGGAGCCGAGGTCGATCAGCCCGGCTTCGGGCAGGATGTCGTCGGCCGGCATCCACCGGGAAACCTCCTCCACGAGGCTTCGCGTCACGGTATCGACGTCCGTCGGCGCGTCGCTGCGCACCTGTTCGGCCGGCAGATGACCGGCGCCATACGGCAGGCGGATGGTGAAGGTCGTCCCATGGCCGGGCTGGCTCTCCACGCCGATCTCGCCCCCGTGCAGGTGGACCAGTTCCTGAACCAGGGCGAGGCCGATGCCGGAGCCCTCGAAGGTGCGGCCCTGGGCGCCCTGCACCCGGTGGAAGCGCTCGAACAGGCGGGGTGTCTCTTCCGCCGAAACCCCGATGCCGGTGTCGATCACCTTCACCTCCGCCCCGTCGCCCGCGGGGTCCGGTCCGACCTCCACGGTGACGCCGCCGTCGAAGGTGAACTTGAAGGCGTTGGAGAGCAGGTTCAGCAGCACCTTCTCCCACATCTCCCGGTCCAGATAGACGGGGTGGGGCAGGGGTGCGGTGCGAATGTCGAACGCCAGTCCGGCCTTCTCCATGGCGGAGCGGAAGCTGGAGGCGATTTCGGCGCTGTATGCGCAAAGGTCCGTGGGCGTATAGACCGCCTGCACCCGTCCCGCCTCGATCCGCGAGAAGTCCAGCAGGCTGTTGACCAGCCGCAGCAGGCGCACGCCGTTGCGATGGGCGAGCTCGATCTGGGTCTTGACCTCGCCGGCGGCGCCCGTGGCCAGCGCATCCTCCAGCGGACCGAGCATCAGGGTCAGCGGCGTGCGGAACTCATGGCTGACGTTGGAGAAGAAGGCGGTCTTGGCGCGATCGATCTCGGCCAGGGCCGCGGCCCGCCGGCGCTCCGCCTCATAGGCCCGGACCGAATTCAGGGCCGCGGCGACCTGACCGGCCGCCAAGTCCACGAAGCCACGATAGGTCTGGTCGATCGGCCGGTAGGGATTAAGCCCGACGATGAGGAAGCCGGCGGTGGTGTCCGACCCCTGCTGCACCAGGGGCGTCAGCAGGGCGGCGCTGGGCGGCCGGTCCCAGGCGCCGGTGGGCAGCGCCTCACCCCGGGCGCTCAAATCCTCGACGATCAAGGATTTGGTCTCGCGGAGTGCGGCGCGAACGGGCCAACGCGCATCGTCGAGGCGAAGGGTCGGGACGGCCATCGGGCTGTCCCGGCCGAGGCCGGTGCAGGCGACCAGGCGCGCCGTCCCGCCGGCCTCGTCGAACAGATAGGTCAGGGTGAACGGCAGGTCGGCGGTGTTGCCGGCCAGGGCATCCTCCATGGTCCGGACCAGCGCGTCTTCGGTGCGCACCGCGGTCATGGCGGACGCCAGTTGCCGCAGCGTGCCAAGGCGTCGCTCGGAGATGACCCGCTCGGTCTCCTCCACCACCACGCAGAACATGCCGTCGATCTTGCCGGCGTCGTCGAACAGCGGGCTGTAGGAGAAGGTGTGATAGGTCTCTTCGGGAAAGCCGCTGCGATGCAGGAGCAGCAGCATACCTTCCGAATAGGTCGCCTCGCCCGTGCTCAGCACATGCCGGATCAACGGCCAGACATCGGGCCAGATCTCCTTCCACACCTCGGACGCAGGGCTGCCCAGCGCCCAGGGTCGCTTGATCCCGAGCGTCGGGGCATAGGCGTCGTTGCAGAAGAAGGTGAGGTCATCGCCCCAGCCCATCCACATCTGGTAGCGCGAGGTCAGCATCATGCGGACGATGGACTGCAGGCTGCGCGGCCACTGGGCGGGCTGGCCCAGCAGCGAGGCGGACCATTCGTAGGCGCGCATCATCGCGCCCATCTCACCGCCGCCTTGGAAGACGTCGCCGAACCCCGGCGCCTGATCGGTCATCTGCAGACGCGCGTCCCCGACGTCCTCATCCTCACGTGGCAAGCTCACGGGCGGCCCTCCACAGGACGACTCCCCCCGCCGCCGCTACGGCGCTTCCGCCATGGTCTTCATGTTGTTCAGCGCGCCCATGAACTGGGCCGCCCGGCGTGCGCGGTCCGCGTCCTTGGCCGCCTGGTCCGGCAGGGCGGCGACGTCGTAGAGCAGGGTATAGACGATCTTCGACGTCGCGGGCGTCACCGGCCGCACCTCCACCGAACCATGGTACATGTTCGGCGCCAGGGGCTGGGCATAGGTATAGGACAGCTCGGTCTTCGAGACCATCACCTCGTTGATCTTGCCGATGATCAGGCGGTTGGTGCCGAGGCCGCCCGAGCCCGAGGTGTATTCGCACCTGGCCCCCGGCAGCCACTTCTGGATGTCGCAAAAGCCGCCGACCTTCTGCCAGACGAGGTTGGCCGGCCGGTTCACCGCGATTTCCTGCACGATGGAGATGTATTCGGGCGCGGCGGTCGCGGCGCCCGCGACAAGGGCCAGCGCCAGACCGGCGATGATGGATCGCTTCATTCTTCCCTCCGATAGACCACGGGCTCGGCGCAGCTCCGAACGCGCAGGACGCGACCGCGCAAGCCTGGCGCACCATCCTATCCGCCGCCGCCCGTGGCAAGCGGTCGCAAGGCGGCGGTCCGTGCCTAAGCGCTCCTTAACAAAGATCGGGCATGGTGCAGAGAGGGGGAAATGATGGCCCAGGACAAAAAGGCCGCACCTGCAAGGGCTCAGCGGCCGTCCCGCCCGTTTGAACAGGACCTCAGCCTGGAGGTCAGCGACCGCGCCACGCGTCTGGCGATGGCGCTGTTCGGCGAGGTCGGCGCCCATGTGGCGTTGGTGGAAGACGGCGTGGCCTGGCGCAGTCACGCGGGCGGCGTGATCGAGGCGCCGGGCGAGGGCGTGCGCTGGGTGTTGCAGACCGGCGAGGCGCTGTGGATCGAGGACGCCAGCCGCGATCCCCATTTCAGCCAGGGTCCGGCGGTGATCGGCCCGCCCCATATCCGCTTCTACGCCGCCCAGCCGATCCGCCTGAACGACGGGCGCATCGCCGGCGTCCTGGCCGTCTTCGCGCCCCAGCCGCGGGTGCGCGACGAGGCGATGCTCGCCCGGCTCGCCGACCTCGCCAGCTTCATCGCCGACGAGTGGGATCGCAACAGCGCGGCCCGGGAGAGCGAGGTCCACCGCCGCAAGAGCCAGGCGGCGGAGGCGGTGTTCAATGCGGTGATCCGTTCTATCCCCGCCTCGGTGGTGGTCACCGACCGCGACTTTCGCGTCATCGACTGCAGCCCGATCTGGGCGCGCGGCATCGGCCGCACGCCCGATGAAGTCATCGGCGCCGTCATCGCCGACGTGCATCCCGACGCCGTGGCGCGCTGGGGCCCCCTGTTCGAGGAGGTCCGCGCCGGCCGCTCCATCAGCGCCGAGAAGGTCCAGCACACCAGCCTCGACGGCGCGCCGGCGTGGATGACGGTGGAGATGGCGCCCTGGCACGACGCCGACGGCGAGATCGGCGGCATGGTCTGCGCCACCCACGACATCACCTCCCTGGTGGAAAGCCTGGAGCGCGCCGAGCGTTCGGAGCAGCGCCTGACCCTCGCTATGGAACTGGCCGGCCTGCACGTGTGGGAGATGGACTATTCCCGCCGGGAGCTGATCAAGGTCGGCTCGGAGGCGGACTTTTTCGATGCGCCCATGACCTATGAGGCGCTCGAACAGGACATCTACCGGACCATCGATGCCCGCGACCTGCCCAGCGTTCACGCGGCGTGGCTCCGGCACGAGCAGACCGGCGAACCCTACTGCGCTGAGTACCGCGTGGCCCGCAGCGACGATAAGGAAATCTGGGTGACCTCTCGTTGCCAGGTTGTGCTGAACCGCCGCGGCAATCCTTCGCGGCTGATCGGCGCCATCCAGAGCATCACCGAACGCAAGCGGTCCGAGCGCACCCTGCTGCAGGCGAAGGAGGAGGCCGAAGTCGCCAACCAGGCCAAGTCCGCCTTCCTCGCCACCATGAGTCACGAGATCAGGACGCCGCTGAACGGCGTGCTGGGCATGGCCCAGGCCATGGCGGCGGACCCGCTCTCCGACAGCCAGCGCGAGCGTCTGGAGGTGATCCGCCACTCGGGCGAAACCCTGCTGACCATCCTCAACGATATCCTCGACCTGTCGAAGATCGAGGCGGGGAAACTGGAGCTGGAGGAGGTGGAGTTCGATCTCGGCGAACTCGCCCGCGGCGCGCACGCTACCTTCGCCGCCATCGCAGCCGGCAAGGACCTGGCGTTCGACCTTGCGATCGATCCGGACGCCGAGGGGCTCTATCGCGGCGACTCCACCCGCGTGCGCCAGATCGTCGGCAACCTGGTCTCCAACGCGGTGAAGTTCACGACCAAGGGCAGCGTCACCCTGGCGGTCAAGGCGGTGGGCGGCGGGCTGGAGTTCCGCGTCTCCGACACCGGCATCGGCATCCCCGCCGACCGCCTGCCGCGCCTGTTCCGGAAGTTCGAGCAGGCCGACGCCTCCACCACCCGGCGCTTCGGCGGCACCGGGCTCGGCCTCGCCATCTGCCGCGAACTGGCCGAGCGCCTCGGCGGCGATATCCGGGCCGAAAGCGTCGAGGGGCGGGGCACGACCTTCATCGTGCGCCTGCCGTTGGTGCGTGTCGGCGCGGCGCGCCCCGCCGCCCCGCCCTGCAAAACCGAGGCGCTGGCGGATGTGGAGGAGCTTCGCGTGCTGGCGGCGGAGGACAATCCCGTCAACAAGCTGGTGCTGAAGACCCTCCTGAACCAGGCCGGCATCGAGCCGACCATCGTCGATGACGGCGCCGAGGCGGTGGCGGCCTATCAGACCCAGGATTGGGACCTCGTTCTGATGGACGTGCAGATGCCGGTGATGGACGGCCCCGGCGCCACCCGAATCATCCGCGAGCTGGAGCGGTCGCAGGGCCGCCCCCGCACCCCGATCATCGCCCTCACCGCCAACGCCATGGCGCACCAGATCCTCGACTACACCGCGGCCGGCATGGACGGCTACGTCTCCAAGCCGATCGATGTGGAGCAGCTGTTTGCCGCTATGCAAAAGGCGCTGGACCCCTGCGAAACGCCGCAAGACGTGGGTGCGGCGGCCTAGGTTTCGCCAAAGGTCGTCCTGAGCCTCGCAATGCAGCATCCGTGCCGTGCTTTTCATCCCTCGCGGCAGGGTCGCCCGGCGCAACGCCGATGCTGCGCTTTCCATGGCGCCGGGCAAGATTTGCTTTGCAAGCCTTCCGCGATGGGATGAAGTGCCGGACGTCGGGGCGCCACCAGATGGCCACGCGGGCCCCTTAGACCGGCGCATCATCTGAGGAGGCTTGGCGATCACATCGATGTCTGCGCGGAGCAAACGGTTCGACGGCAAGAAGGACCGGATCATCAACTGCGCCACCACCATCATGAACGAGCGGGGCGTCAGGGGCATGACCCTGGCGGAGGTCGCCGCGGCCGCGGGCATGGTGCCGACCAGCATCGCCTACTATTTCGGCAAGAAGGAAGCGTTGGCCGCCGCCTGCTTCGTAGCGGGGCTGGAGCGGCTGGAGCAACTGGTGAGCGCCGCCAGCGCCGGGGCGACGGCGCACGAACGGCTGACCCTGCTGCTCAAGGGCTATTTCGACCTCAAGCTGCGCATCGCCAAGGGCGAGGAGCCGCCTATCCCGGTGTTCAGCGATATCCGCACCCTGAGTGAGCCCTGGCATGAGGAGGTGCGCGCAAGGTGGGGCGTCTTCTTCCAGCTCACCCGCGACCTGCTGCGCACGCCGGAGCTGAAATGGCTGCGGGCCCGGGCGGCGGCGGCGCGCACCAACATCATCATCGAGCACATGCTGTGGCTGGACGCGTGGCTGCCCCGGCACGACTTCGAGGAATACCCGCGCCTGTGCGAGCGGATGCTGGATATTCTGCTGCATGGCGTGGCCCATCCCGGCGCGGCCTGGTCGCCCCGGCCCATCGACGTGCAGACCGAGGCGGGCGACAACCTCATGCCCGATGCGCTGCTGATCGCCGCCACCCGGCTGATCAACCAGCACGGCTACAAGGGCGCCTCGGTGGACAAGATTTCCGCCTCGCTGCAGCGGACCAAGGGCGCCTTCTACCACCATATCGACGGCAAGGACGACCTGGTGGTGGCGGGCTTCAACCGCACCTTCGACATCGTGCGCACCGCCCAGAACAAGGCCATGGCGCTCGACGGCGACGTGTGGAGCAGGCTGCACGCCACCGTCATGGCGCTGACCGACTTCCAGATGTCGGAGACCGGGCCGCTCATGCGCACCTCGGCCCTGCAGTCGCTGCCCGAGCCCATGCGCCAGGCGGTGCTGGAACGGTCGGACCGGATCGCGCGGCGCTTCTCCGGCATGATCTCGGACGGCGCGGCGGACGGGACGCTGCGCGTGGTGGACCCGACCATCGCCTCGCAGATGCTGAACGCCGCCATCAACGCGGTGGCCGACCGGCGGCTGGTGCGCACCGATCCGCAGCTGGAGCGCGGGCCGTTGCACTACGCCATCCCCATGCTGTTCGGCGTGCTGTGCGGCCCGGTCAGCCAGGTCGCCTTCGGCCGGACGCCCGTGGAGGCAAGCGCCTAACGTCCGTCCACGGAAAAGGCCAGCAGGACGTTGTTCCCATTGCCGCCGGTGCGCGAGGCGCCGTTGTAGCCGCTCATCACATAGACCATGCCGTGCGCGATCACCGGGCCGCCGCCCATGCCGTCGATGCCGCCGCCGGGCTGCCCCTTTACCCCATTGACCGTGTCATAGGGCTGGGCCGTGGTGGAATAGGCCCAGACGATGCGTCCGGTCCGGCTGTCATAGGCGCGTAGCCAGCCGTCCAGCGTGCCGGAGAACACCAAGCCCGGCATCACGCTGGCCGGCGCCGACTGGGCGCGGATGCAGCCGCCGCCGCCATAGTCCTGGCTGTGATCGCCGGCATAGGCGCAGGCCGCCTTGGGCGCGGGGGCGCGCCACAGCACCTTGCCGCTGGCGGGGTCCAGCGCATAGAGCCCCGCCTCGCCCACCGGACCGGGCGGGCCGAGCGGGGCCAGGCCGAGCCCCGCGCGCGCCTCGTCGAACAGGCCGATGGCGTCGGCCACCGGCACGTAGAGGCGCGCATCATCCGCCGCCATGCCCCACTCGATCCCGCCCAGCGCCGAGCCGACGCCGAGTTGGGTCTTCCACAGCCGCCTGCCGGTGGCGGGATCGAGGCCGTAGGCCGCGCCCGACTTCTGCCCGGCCAGCAAGACCTCCCGGCCGCCCTTCGCCTTCATCAGGATCGGCGAGGCGCCGAAGTCGTAGTCCGGCCCACGCGGATTGGGGCAGTTGGGACCTTTGAACATGGCTTCGCAGGCCATGACGTAGTTGTCGCCCGCGGTCATCTGGCTCGACCAGCGTATCTTGCCGGTGTCGAGGTCCACGGCCACGATGGCGTCGTCGCCCTGGGTGTCCACGTCCGTATAGCTATCGCCGGTGGCCACATAGACGAGGCCGCGCTTCAGATCGACGGTGGGGGCGGACCAGATCGCCGCGCCGGCCGGGCCCTGCATCATCACGCCCGCCTCGTTCCGGTGCGTCTGGCGCAGGGGCTCGGTGATCATCGATGTCCGCCACAGGGTCTTGCCGGTGGCCAGATCGAGCGCCGCCACCGAACCGCGGAAGCTGCAGCAGGGATAGGTCTTCTGGATCGCCGCGCCTTCTTCACCCGACGTCAGCGGCACGATCAGGCGCTCGCCCGCCACCACGGGCGTGCCGGTGATCCCGGCCACGGGGTTGGGGTCGAGGGCGGCGGAGGTCCACAGGTCCTGGCCGGTCTGGGCGTCGAAGGCCCGCACGGTGCGCGCGCCCATGCCGAGGATCGTGGCCCAGCCGCTCGGCGCGCGGGCGAGGCGGATCACCAGGGGCGTGGTACGCGAGGGGACCCGCTCCCGGACCCAGTGGGCGCAGCCGGTTTTGGCGTCCAGCGCATAGAACTTGCCCGAGCGGTTGGCGATGAACAGCCAGTCGCCCACCACCGTGGCCTGCCCGCCGCCCGCCATGGTGTAGGCCCATTTGAGGGTCAGGCGCGGCGCCTCGGCGGCGGTGAAGCCCGGCCGGCGCTGGAAGCGGGCGGCGTTATCCAGCCCCACGTCCGACCAGTCGCCCGGGGCGGGGGCGATCGGGCCGTTCGCGGCGCACATCTTGTCGGCGATAGCCGGCGGCGGCGTGGGTCGCCCGCCCTTGTTCGCGCCGGTGGTGGAGGCCTGCGGCGCGGTGGGGGCGGTCACATAGGCGGCTACGGCCTCGATCTCGGCGGGCGACAATCCCGCCGCCATCGGCTTCATCACCCCGGAGGTCAGCGCCGCGACCACGTCGGCGCGGTTGCGGGTGGCCAGTTCGGCGCGGCCCGGCGCGCGTTCTATCGCCGGCTCGTGGCACATCTTGCAGCGGGCCTGGAACACCTGTTCGCCGGATGGCGCGGCGGGGGTCTGCGCCACGGCCGGGCCGGACAGGGCTCCGGCGGCGAGGCAGAGGGATATGGCCCAGGCCCTGATCAACGGGCGGCTCCCGCGGGTTTCATGGCGCGACGGCCTTGGCCGCCTTGGCGCTCCTGGCGATGAAGTGCCCGGCCAGCATCTGCACCAGGAAGGCCAGGACGAAGAACGGGGCGAGGCTCAGAAGACCCATCTCCAGCGCCTTGGCCGCGCCGTACTGCGGCTTGAAGTGGTCGCTCATGAAGCCGACGAACAGCGGTCCACCGCCGAGCCCGATCAGGTTCAGCAGGAACAGCAGGAGGGCGCCCGCGGTCACCCGCTGATACCCCGGCACGGCGTTCTGGATCACCGCCAGGGCGGGGGCCAGATAGGTGATGTTCAGGATCGACGGCCCCACCAGCCAGAGCAGCGCCATCGGCCAGCTTGGCGCGTGGACGGCCATGAACAGGAAGGGCAGGCTGAGCAGGATCGACACCCCCGGCACCATGGCGTAGGCGCGCGGATACTTTGGCCCGAGCTTGTCGACAATATAGCCCGACGCCCAGGTGCCGAGCGCCATGGTGAGCCCCGAACTCAGGGCGTAGTAGAGGCCGATCTCCGACAAGGTCATGCCCTTGTCGCGGATCAGGAGGGCCGGGATCCAGTTCAGCATCCCGTAGCCGACAAAGGCGCTGAGGCCGGCGGAGACGGCGGTCAGCCACAGCATCGGGCGGGTGAGGAAGACCACGATGGCGCTGAACGGGTTGACGGGGCCGATGGGCGGCTCGCCGTCGATGGCCACGGTGTCGTAATGGCCACGCTTGGGCTCCTTCACGGTGAAGAAGAAGATCGGCGAGATCAGCAGGCCGACCACGCCCAGGGCCTTGAACGCCGCCTGCCAGCCGAAGTGGGCGGCGATGAACCCGCCGCTCATGGCGCCGAACATGCTGCCGAGCGGCACGCCGAGAGAGAACACAGCCAGCGCCGTCCCGCGCTGCCGCGGCGGGAAATAGTCCGACACGATGGAATAGGAGGGCGGCGCGCCGCCCGCCTCGCCTATGCCGACGCCCATGCGCGGAATAGCCAGGGTGAGGAAGCTGGTGGCGAAGCCGCAGGCAGCGGTGAACAGGCTCCACAGGGCGCTGGCGACGCTGACGATCCGCACCCGGTTGAAGCGGTCGGCCAGCATCCCGACGGGTATGCCGATGACGGTGTAGAACAGGGCGAAGACCGGTCCCGTAAGCGCGCCCATCTGCGTATCCGAAAGATGCAGCGACGTCTTCACCGGCTCGGCCAGCACCGACAGGAACTGCCGGTCGAGGAAGTTCAGCGTGTAGACCACGAGCAGGGCGAAAAGGACGTAGTAGCGGTAGGCGCTGGGCTTGCCCGTGGCGTCCGCCTGCGCTGTGGCCTCAAGCCCGATGCTGCTCACGTCCCCTCCCAAGGCCGCCACTAACGATAGAGACCGGCCGCCGCTGACCGGCGATCCGGGCCGGGGGCGGCCTTATTTGTCGGTGGGGTCCGAGCCGTCCTTGGGCGCCCCGGTGCCGGAAGATCCCATGAACACCTTCTGGCCGTTGGCCAGGGTCACGTCCCGGCCGTTGGCCCGGCATTCCGGCGTGCACAGCCGGTCCTTGGACTGGTAGCCGCGCACGATGATCTCGGTGCCGACCTTCAGCGAATCGCGGGTGATGCCCGAGCGCAGCAGGGTGTTGGGCGTGCCGCCTTCGACCATCCAGGCCTTGCTGGATTTGTCGTCGGTGAGATGGACCCAGGCGTGGGGGTTGATCCACTCCACCCGGGTCACCTTGCCGCGTAGGAGGACCGGCGCGGTGGCGTCGAACTCGGCGGCGAAGGCATGGTGGGCCAGCGCCTGCCCGGCGAAGCCGGCGGCGGCCAGGGCGACGGCGGCCGAGGCGTGGGTGAGGGTCTTGGTCAGCTTCATGGGAATCCTCCGGGTGGAGCGAACGGGCGGAACGGCAATTTGAATGAACGGTGTGGCTTTATTTAAGCGGCTCGCGGCGCAGGTCGCCATACATCAGCTCTTCCACGAACTCGACGCACTTGAACTGGCCGAGCTGCACGTCGGGACCGGCCGACTTGTAGAGGGTCATCTCCATCTTCCATGGCCGGGTGTAGGCCCCGGGATCGGTGATCTCGGCCTCGTAATGCATGGTGAAGGGGCTGGTGGGGGTATAGCGCTCCACCACCGACATCTGGTCGGTATGGAAGTTGCCGGAACGGTCGAGCCAGCTCTGGTCCAGGAGGCCGGTGACCTTGACCACCAGCGTGTCGCCCTCCCAGTGCGCCACCGACTGGCCCATCCAGGCGTCCACCGGCGCGGGGCCGGGGTCCTTGAACAGGATGTTGCGCGCCGCGCCGTCGTATTCGTAGTCGATCAGCATCGATTTGTCGGATTGGAAGATGCGGAACGGGTAGGGCATGTAGGTGGCGCGCGGCACGCCGGGCAGGTAGCACTTCACCTCCGGATCGCGCTCGATGGCGTGAGCCTTGTTGTCGTTGCGGGTCTTCAGCGCCTCGGGCGTGTAGGGAATGACGCCGCCGACCACCACCCCGGGCGTGGGCGGGATCGAGCCGATGGCGCCCAGCGCCAGCACGGACTTGGCCGGGACCGGGCCGGCGGGACCCGGACGCATGGCGAAGGCCGGCTGGGCGGCGCCCGCCTCGAGGTTCCAGTTGGCGGGGGTCAGCACCTGCCACACCCCGTTCAGATCCGGATGCACCCGGTCCGGGCCGCGCGGCGCGCGATAGATCGAGGCGGCTTCCGAACGGTGGACCGGCCGGGCCGTGGCCAGGCCGGGACCGGCGAGCGCGGCGATGCTCACCGCGCACACCAAAACCAATGCGAATGATCTGCCCATGTGTTCCCCGACCCGTCGATACAGCCAGCTTCTTGAAGACGCCTCACTGAGCGTGGGGCTTGGGGCGCAATGTCCCCGGATTGACGCCCATGTCAACACACCACAGTTTCAAATCCCGCGCGGAAACCCAAGCCTGCGACCAATTTTCACGACCCCCGACCATCCGTCCGAAATACTATATTGACGAAAGCGCGATCCACGCCCAGCCTGCGGCGATCCTGGCGCTGGAACGCTCCGCGGCCTTGCGGAAATCACGGCGTACCGAATTCGCAAAATGGGCTGAGACTCATGCCGACGGCCACAGCAAAGCACAAATCGTCGCTCCCGACAAAAACCGCGGTTCTCGCCGGGGCGATGGCGGTCGCTCTGGCGTGGGGCTCGACGGCGATGGCCGCCCCGGCCTGGACGGCGCCGACCACGAGCTTCGGCCAGCCCGACCTGCAGGGCACCTGGTCGAACGCCACGCTGACCCCCTTCACCCGCGAGGCGCAGTATAAGGACCGCCTGACCCTGACGCCGGACGAGGCGGCCCGGATCGAAAAGACCAACGACGCCCTGAACAAGGACGGGCTGAAGCCCACCGATCCCAAGCTGACCATCAAGGACCTGCCGGTGGACTGCGGCCGCGGCTTCAAGGGAGTGGACTGCGGCTACAACTCCTTCTGGGTCGATCCCGGCAACATGCTGGTGCGCATCGACGGCCAGCCCCGCACCTCCATCATCGTCGAACCGGCAAACGGCCAACTGCCGGCCATGACGCCGGAGGGGCAGAAGCGCGCCATGGAACGGTTCGCCCGCCGCCCGGGCTCCGCCGCCGCCGCCCACGCCTATGACAACCCCGAGTCCAGGTCGCTGGGCGAGCGCTGCATCACCTCCTTCGGGTCGAGCGCCGGGCCGCCCATGCTGCCGCTGCTCTACAACAACAATTACGAGATCGTGCAGACGCCGGACTCGGTCGCCATCCTGGTGGAGATGGTCCACGACACCCGCGTGATCCGCCTGAACGCCGAGCACAAGCCCTCCACGCTCCGCACCTGGATGGGCGACTCGGTGGGGCATTGGGAGGGCAGGACCCTGGTGATCGACACCACCAACATCCGCCGCGAGCAGGCCATGTACGGCATGGGCTCGGAGGATTTCCACGTGGTGGAGCGGCTGACCCGCGTCTCGCCGGACAGGATCCTCTATCAGTTCACCGTGGACGACCCCAAGACCTACAAGGCGCCGTTCAAGGGGGAGTTGACCTTCAACGCCACCAAGTGGCCGGTCTACGAATACGCCTGCCATGAGGGCAATTACGCGCTGCCCCACATCCTGGCCGGCGCGCGCGCCAAGGAGAAGCAGGGCCTGCCCTATGACGAGCCGGTGGCCGACCCGAACGCCAAGGGCCCGCCCGCCGCGGTGCTGAACGGCGGCGAGGGCGAGCGCTGAGCCGCGGCCCGAGGTTACCGGACCATCCGAACCGTAATCCAACAGCGTTACAGCGCCGCGCCTGGGATAGAGTAGGGCGTCAGCGGGGGAGCGAATGATTCTGAGTTTTCTGATGTGGCTGCAGAACAGCCTCGGCAAGGGCAAGGGCGACGACGCCCAGTCCTGGAGCCAGGCCCTGCTCGGCTCGCTCAACTTCTGGGGCCTGCTGGAGGGCACCCACCTGATCACCCTGATGCTGTTCGCGGGCACGATCATGATGGTGGACCTGCGCCTCCTCGGCGTCGCCTTCCGCCGGACGCCGGTCTCGGTGGTGTCGGACCGGGTGCTCCCGCTCACCGTCGGCGGCTTCGTGCTGATGGTGCTCACCGGACTGGCGCTGTTCTATGCCAAACCGGTGGTTTACTATCATAACATCTGGTTTCGGGCGAAACTGATCTTCATCCTGGCGGCCATGATCAATATCGTCGTGTTCCATTACCGGGTACAGAACAACATCGCCGCCTGGGATAACGCCCCCTCGCCCCCCGCCAGCGCCAAGGTCTCGGCGGTCGTCTCGCTCACCGCCTGGGTCCTGGTGATCGCCATGGGCCGGCTGATCGCCTACAACTTCTTCGACTGCGGCAAACCCCTGCCGAGCTGGATCAACGCGGTCGAGGCCTGCTCCACCTCCGAACACGGCGCCCAGTCGCTGGACGGCAAGATCACCCTGGTGGCGCCGAAATGAAGTTCTCCATCCTGCTTCCCCATCTGCGTCCCTGGGTCCTCGGCCTGTCCAAGGTCTGGCCGGCCTATATCGTCAAGCCGACCTTCGCCTATTGGGAAATCCTGCACATCCTGGCGCTGATCACGCTCGGCGGTTCGGCCATCCTGATGGGGCTGCGCCTGATCGGCGTCGGCCTCACCGAGGAGAAGCCGTCGGAGGTCTATCGCAACCTGAAGCTCTGGCTGCATATCGGCGTCGGCGGCATCGTCGTCACCGGCGTCCTGATCGGCATGGCCAATGCCGAGCGCCTGTACGACAGCGCCGCCTTCCTGGTGAAGATGCTGGCCCTGCTGTCGGGCGTTATCCTCACCTACGGCGCCATGCGCCCCATCGCCCTGGCGGACGGGGCGGTGAGCCGGGGGGCGGCGACCTGGACCGCCGTCGGCCTGCTGGTCTTCGCCCTCGGCCTCTGGGTCTTCCTCACCGGCGGCCTGGTGACGCCGGGCCTGTTCCACGTCATCACCGCCGCGGCGCTGATCGTGCTGTTCGTCACGCGGGGGCGCCTGCGCTGGACCTATGCCGGCGGCGTGGCGGCGATCCTGTTCGCCATGTGGGCGGCCACGCACGTTTTCATCAAGAAGGACGACCTCGTGCATTCCGACCCGGCCAATGTGGCGCTGGCCTGGATCATGACCGGCTGGATCGCCGGCTGCGCCCTGACCCAGCTCTACCTCGGCCGCGGCCGGCGCGAAGCCGGGGGCTGGCTAGCCAAGCTGGTGGGCTATGCGGTGATCCTGGTCTGGGTCTGCGGCGCCGCCGGCGGCCGCTGGATCGCCTTCGCGTAGGAGCGGGTTGAAATGTCCTGCGTGCTTCGAGACGCCCCCGATCAGGTCGGGGGCTCCTCAGCATGACGACGGATAGCGAGGTCTAACGACATTCGTCAGGCTGAGGAGCGAGCTTGCTCGCGTCTGGAAGCACGCAAGGCCTCTCCCCCGCCATTCCCGAACCGCTTGACCGGCCCCGTGCACGCTTCGATTCCCCCCTCACTCAAGGTTGGGGAAGGTCGCCCGGATCGGCGCCGCATTCGGCGGAGACCTCGAGGGCCTCGGCGCGGGCCGCCCGCGCCTTGCGCTCGGCGTCGTCTCTCTCCCGACGGCTTGTGTCCACCGCCCGGGCGTTGGCCTGCAGGGCTTTTAGGCTGCTCAGCAACCCGGGCAAGGCAGCGCTCGTGCCGGACAGCCCCTGCAGTTTCCGTATCGCCAAGCTGACCTCCGCCTCGCAAGGGGCCGGCGGGGCGGGACCGGACTCCGTCGCTGCACCATCGCTTTTCGAGTGCAAAGGGTGCAGGGCGGGATCGAGTGTATCCGTATTACCCTCCGTTTCGGCCGCAGCCTCCGTCTTCGCCGCCGCCCGGGCGGCGTTCACGGCCTGCCATGCGGCGTTATTGTTCTCGCGCTGTTTCTCCTCGCGCAATTCCTTGACCAGCTTCATCCAGGCCCTCGCCTCATAGACGCGGCCACGGCGGATGGCGTCGGCGGCGGCGCGCCAGGCCTGTTCGATCAGCTCGGCCGTGGGCGGGGCGGCGGGCAGCTCGCGTGGCGGGGCCTCGGCCTCGGCGGGCTCTTCCGTCACATCGCTCCGCCGCCAGCCTTCCTCGCGGGCGCGGGTGCGGAAGGTGGAGAGGGCGATCTCGTAGCGGTCGCAGACGCGCTGGGCGCTCTCGCCCATCAGGTAGTCCTGCTTGGCGTGGGCCCAGATCGAGGCGGGGCTGAAATCGACGTCGCCGCTGAACGGGTCGATGCGGTATTCTGACATGGCGGTCTCCTTAAATCGGGAACCGCCAGTGTGAGGCCGGGCCAGAGGGGTTGGATAAGTTCGCGGGTTTGCCCCAAACCTTCATCCTCGGGACAGGCCCGAAAGGTCACGCCCACCTTCTGTCATCCCGGCCGAAGCGCGGCGTAGAGCCGGGACCCCGAGCAGAACGACCTCGGGGTCCCGGATAAGCGCTCTGCGCTTTCCGGGATGACAGAGAGGGGGCTCCCTCTCCCCGGATCACGCCCACGGGGCCAGGCCGCCCCCCTACTTCCCCCCGTGCCCGGCGGCGAACCTGTTCTGGGCGGCCTGTACGTCGGCGGGCCAGGGGGGCAGGGGCGGGCCGGGGGGCGACGCGTCGCGCAGCTTCACATAGGCGGGGATCACGTACTTGGCGTGGCAATCGACGCAGACCTCGTACATGGCCGCCCCGGTGGTGAACATGGCCTTGGGGTCCTTGGCCTCGGCGGCGTCCTTGGCGGCCTTGCCCTTGGCCACCAGGTCGCGGGCATAGGCGTCGAACTCCGGCCCGCGGGAGTAACCTTGCAGTTGCAGCAGGTTGCCGGCCTGCATCACCTCGGCCGCGCCGCTCTCCGCCGCGTCCCAGCCCTCTTCGGTGGTGGGGGCCAGCGGCTTGTCGCCCGCCGCGGTCTCCACATCGCCCGAGGCGTGCCAGAAGGCCCAGGCCCCGGGATCGACCACGTGGCCCATGAACTCCTTCATGTCCAGGGTGACGATCTTGGGCTGTGGCGGCGCCGTGGGCCTGGCGCAGCCGGCGAGGGCGGCGCAGGCCGCGGCGGCCGTGGCCAGATGGATCAGCTTCATAGGAGGGTCCTCATGCGGGATTGAACACGGGCGGCGGCGCCGGCGCCGGCGTCAACACCCCATGGACCCTAGCGGCGCCGTCGGGCGTGTCTTGTGATGAACGGTTCGCCAGGGATATCATGGGCGTTACAGGCCGTTACAGGCCGGCGGAGACGGTGATGGACGGCGAGAGCCTAGCCATGGCGGCGGCGCGGATCAGGGCTTCCGGCGCGCTCGGACGCTCGGTGGTGCTGCAAAAGCTGTTCGACTTCCTGCTGGCGCGCTCCACCGCCGGCGCCGCGCCCAAGGAGGCGGAGGTGGCGGTCACCGTGTTCGGCGATCCGATGCGGCCGAACGCGCCGCAGGACGCCTCGGTGCGCGTCTACATCCATCGCCTGCGCCAGAAGCTGGCGGACTATTACGCCGGGGCGGGCCGAGACGATCCGGTCCGGCTCGAAATCCCCAAGGGGGAGTACCGGCTGGTGGCGCGGGGGGTGGGCGCGGCCGGGCCGGCGACGCCGCCCCCGCCTACCCGCCGCCGCGGCTGGTTTGACCGTCCCTTGACGCGCTGGGGGGCTGCGGCGGCCCTCGTTCTCACTGTCAACCTCGCCGCCTGGGCGCTGTGGGCGACCCACGCGGGTCAGGGCGAGATCGCCGCCGAGCGCCGCGCCGCGCCCTGGGCCGCCCTGTTGCAGGGCCACCGCCCCATCACCCTGGTGGTGGGCGACTACTACATCTTTGGCGAGGTGGACCGCGCCAAGGGGGTCGATCGGCTGGTGCGCGAATACGCCATCAACTCCCCCATCGAACTCGACGACTACCGCATGGCCCACCCGGACGCGCGCAGCCGCTATGTGGACCTCGATCTGCACTACCTGCCGGTGGGGGCGGCCAGCGCACTGCGCAGCCTCATGCCGCTCCTGTCCCCCACGGCCAGGGACCGCGAGCAGGTGCATGTGGTGCTGGCCTCCGACGTGACGCCCGAGATGCTGCACCGCGACGATATCGTCTATGTGGGCTACCTCTCCGGCCTCGCCATCCTGCGCGACCCGGTGTTCGCCGGCTCGCGCTTTTCGGTGGGCGAGACCTATGACGTGCTGATCGACCAGGTGGCGCAAAAGCGCTACGCCAGCCAGGAGGGCGGCCCGGGCGAGGCGGACCAGCAGCAGCGCGACCTCGGCTACTTCTCCGCCTTCCGCGGCCCCGCCGGCAACCGCATCGTCATCGTCGCCGGCGCGCGCGACATGGGCATGACCGAGATGGCGGAACAGGCCACGAGCCCCCCCGTGCTGGCCAGGATCGCCCAGGCGGTGCACGGCGCCGACGCCTTCGAGGCCCTGTTCGAGGTGCAGGGCTATCGCCGCGCCAACCTCGGCGGCAAACTGATCCTCGCCGCCCCCCTCAAACCCGACCGCATCTGGAGCGCCGAGCCCGCGGAGTTCCCGTTCCCGAAGGGGTGAGGGAAGACGCGACTGTGCGGAATGGCCGACAAGGGGGGAACTCGACCACCATGTTGCGATTACTGTGCAGCTTCGAGGGCCACCAGTTCCTGGAGAACTCTTGGATCGAGGAGCGCGGTGTGGCCGACCCCGGGCATGATGACCGCGCTCACCCGCAGGCCCCTCGCGTCGGCGGCTTTGACGAAGGCGGTGGTGAGCTCTGGTGGAGTGACCACGTCGTCTTGGCCGACGGCGAGCCTCACGCGCAGGTCCGCCGACATCTTGCTGACTTCGTCCGCCGGGGAGCGGCTGCGCGTAGGGAGAAGCCACAGCGGATTCATCTGCCTCTCAGCCATATGGGCTCGCCAGGCGCGAAGGTCGCAAGGGCATGAGACGAGGAGGAGTCGAGAAACGAGCGGTGGATCCTCTCCGGCGAGGTCGGCGGCCAAGGCAGCGCCGCCCGAGTGACCGACCAAGGTGACGCGCTGCGCGTGAAACTTCTCTCGGGCCGCGAGGATGGCGTCCCGCAGGGCGGAGATCGCCTCCGGCGTGTAATTGTCACCCGTCGCCAGCCCATGCGCCCCCGGCGAGCGCGCGCCCTCGTCGTCCGCGTAGCCGGGTCGCAGGATGGCCATGACGACCGTATCTCTCAGCGTTCGCCGGGCCGCCTCCGCGAAGCGATACTGGTAAGCGTCCGTTTCCCCGGCGAGGTCGCCGTGCAGGACGACGACCAGTCGTGGAGCGGCGCTGGCCCGATCCGCCGACCAGACGCGCGCCTGTAGGGCGCCGAAGCGGCCAGGGACTCCAGACGACGGCTGGGGGGCCGCGGCCATCGAAGCAGCAATCGCCAGAGCTAAAAGCATGTCTCCTTAGATCAGCTCGCCCCCTACGTCCGCAACGGGGTCGGCCTGGACTTTGGCGGGGCTCCCCAGCGAGGCGTCGCCTTCCCTCTCGCTTAGGCCGCCCGCTCGAACACCGCGGCGATGCCCTGGCCGCCGCCGATGCACATGGTCTCCAGGCCATAGCGGGCGCCTCGGCGGTGCAGTTCGCGCAGCAGGGTGGCGAGGATGCGCCCGCCCGTGGCGCCGATGGGGTGGCCGAGCGAGATGCCCGAACCGTTGACGTTCAGCATGTCGTGGCGGCCGTCGTCCTCGGCCCAGCCCCAGCCTTTCAGCACGGCCAGCACCTGGGGGGCGAAGGCCTCGTTCAGCTCCACCACGCCCATGTCGCTCCAGCCGAGGCCGGAGCGGTTGAACAGCCGCTCCACCGCCGGCACGGGGCCGATTCCCATGCGCGCCGGATCGCAGCCGGCGGCGGCCCAGCCGACGAACCAGCCCATGGGGTCGAGGCTCAGTTCCTCAAGCTTGTCCTCCGCCACCACCAGGCAGGCGGCGGCGGCGTCGTTCTGCTGGCTGGCGTTGCCGGCGGTGACCACGCCGCCCTTCTCGATGGGGCGAAGCTGGCCGAGGCTCGCGGCCGTGGCGTCGGCGCGCACGCCCTCGTCCCGGTCGAACACGATGGGATCGCCCTTGCGCTGGGGCACGGCGACGGGAACCAGCTCGTCGTCGAACCTGCCCGCCCGCCACGCCGCGGCGGCGCGCTGGTGGCTGCGGGCGGCATAGGCGTCGCAGGCCTCGCGGCCGATCTGGTAATCGCGGGCCAGATTTTCCGCGGTCTCGATCATGCCGGAGATGACGCCGAAGCGGCTGATCGGCTGGCTCATCACCCGGCCGCGCGCCAGCCGGTCGTGCAGGGTCACCGAGCCGGCGCGGGCCCCCGCGCGCATGTCGGTGGTGTAGTATTCTACATTGGACATGCTCTCCACGCCGCTGGCGATCACCACGTCGGCGGCGCCGGTCTGCACCATCATGGCCGCGTCGATCACCGCCTGCAGGCCCGAGCCGCAGCGCCGGTCGAGCTGGTAGCCGGGCACGCCGATGGGCAGGTCCGCCGCCAGCGCCGACCAGCGGGCGATGCAGGGCGCCTCGCCGCTGCCGTAGCCCTGCGCCATCACCACGTCGTCGATCCGCTCCGGATCGATCCCCGTACGCGCCACCAACGCCCGCAGCACCACCGCGCCGAGCTCGCCCGCGGTGAGCGGCGACAGCGCCCCCTGGAACTTGCCCACGGCGGTGCGGATGGGGGAGACGATGGCGGCGCGGCGCATGGGCGATCCTGGCTTGGTCGAGCGGGTAGGGTCTAGCCGATCGGAGGCGAGCCTCCAACCAGGGGTGCATCGCCGAAAGAAAACGGCGCGCCCTGTGAAGGACGCGCCGCTGGCGGAGCCGCCGGATGGGCGGTGGCTAGAACCGGTACTCCAGCTGGATGCCGTAGGTGCGCGGCGGGGCCAGGGTGTAGCCGTTGACGATCGTGCCGGTGGACTGGCGGCTGCCGCCCTCCGACTCGATGATCTCGTCGTCGAACAGGTTCTGGCCGTACAGCACGACCGAGTAGCGGTTGGTCGGATCGGTCCAGGTCAGGCGGGCGTCCACCTGCTGCTGGGTCGGGATGGTGTTGTAGCTGCGATTGAAAATCGAACTGAACGACGTGTCCTTCCAGATGTAGGAGGCCGAGCCCACCAGATCGCCGCCGAACACGTTCTGCAGGGTGTAGTTGACGTTCAGCGACACCTTGTTCTTGGGCGAACCCGGGATTTCCTGACCGGAGAGGTTCTGACCAACGACTGGCTTGCCGGTGATGGCGTCGATGGTGGGGCTGGTGGAGCCGACCTTCACCCCCGGCTGCAGGCCGGATGGATCGTTGCCGTCGACGATGCAGCAGCCTTTCTGGATTTCGGCGTTCAGGTAGGAATAGTTGAACAGGACGTTCAGGTGGGGGATCGGCGACCAGATGGTCTCGATCTCGAAGCCGGTGTCGTGCACATCGTTCAGGTTGATGAACTGGGTGGTGGAGACCACCGCCTGGCCGATCTGCGGCACCACGGTCACCGGGATCTGCGCGCCCTTGTAGTCATAGTAGAAGGCCGAGATGTTGGTCTGCAGCGTGCGGTTCCAGGTCTCCTTCAGGCCGATCTCGAAGGCGTCCACGTGTTCCGAGCCGGTTTCGGGCAGGGTCTGCATGGTGCCGGTCGGGCCGGGGCTGAAGCCGCCCGCCTTGAAGCCACGGCTGTACTTGGCATAGGCCAAGGTCTGGCGGTCCGGCTGCCATTCCAGGCCGAGCGTACCGGTGGTGGCGGAGAAGTTGTCCTTCAACGCGCGCTGGGCGATGCCGCCATTGGTCAGCGAGCCGCGGGTGAACGACCCGGCGATCACGCCCGGTGTCCCGGCGGGCGAGGGATCGGCCACCGTGGTGATGTCGATGGCCGGCGCCAGGGTGCCGAGGTTGGCCAGGCTGTTGCCGCCGAGACAGGCGGGCAGGCCGTAACAGATCTCGCGCTGCTGCTCGACCAGGTGCTTGTCGTCGGAGCTGTAGCGCACGCCGGCGGTGAGTTTCCAGGTGGGGGCGAACTTCCAGTCCACCTGGCCGAATCCCGCGGTGGAGCTGTTGCGGCCGAAGATGTTGGTATAGAACAGGTAACGGTTCGGGTTGGGCGCCGCCGGCGTGCCCAGCAGGGTCTGCGCCGGCGACCCGACCTGCTTCTGGTCCGGCTCGGCCAGGTAACCCGGCTGCGAATACTGTTCCTGGTAGTAGTAAAGTCCAGCCAGCCACTGGATCGGACCGTTGCCGGTGGAGGCGAAGTCAACCTCGTGACTGTAGAACTCCTTGTGTTCGGCGTAGTAGCCGAGCACGTTCGGATAGATGGTCGCCGCCTGGCATGGCGCTGTGCCGGGCAGGCCGAGGGTAAAGCCGAACTGCGATGCGGCGCAGGTGGAGCCGAGGCCGAAGTTCGCCGCCGTCGGGATCTTCTGCAGCGGCACCTGATAGCTCAGCACATTGGTGCCGTCATAGTCATAGACTTGGTCGTAGTGATACTTTTCCCAGCCGCCCAGATACTTCACGTCGACGCCGGGCAGGTGGTAGACGGCCTGGAAGTCGAAGTTGTTGTTGTGCGAAACCGTGTCGCCGAACTGGGTGTTGGTGTTGAAGGTGCGGTGGTTGCCGTTGAGGGCCGGATTGAAGATGGCCGGGCCGAAGAAGACCGGGTTCGCCGCGCCCGGCGTATAGGCGAAGGCTGCGGAGGGGGCCAGCGAACCGGAGGGGAACAGGGCCGGATCGGGCGTGGCGTTTGAATAGCCGGCGTGCACCAGGCTGGGCTGGGCGGCGTTGTCGTAGCCGGTGCGGTTGAACTTGGCCCAGAGGTCGAGGTGTTCGCCCACCTTGCCCTTCAACTGGATTTCGCCGAAGAACTGGTTCAGCACGTTGCCTTCGTCGCGCTTGCCGGAAATGTTCTTGAACCAGCCGTCGGTCTGCTCCTCCTTCTCGGCGGAGATGCGGTAGGCCCAGTCGTGCAGCGGGCCGACGTCCATGAACGACAGCGGGCCGGTGATATAACCCAGCACGGCGTAGTGGTTATAGTTGGCGTAGGAGGCGCGCAATTCGCCCTGGAAGGTCTCCAGCGGCTGCTTGGAGATCACGTTGATGGCGCCGCCGATGGAGTTACGGCCGTAGAGCGTGCCCTGCGGTCCGCGCAGCACTTCCACACGGTCGACGAACAGCGGGTCCTCGCCCGAGGCCACGGCGAAGGTGGTGTAGACGCCGTCGCCATAGTTGGCGATGCCGGGGTCCGAGCCAAGATTGTTGGTGAACCGGCCGATGCCGCGCAGGGTGATCCGGTCGAGCGAGGCCGAATAGGTCAGGCCCGGCGTATAGTTGGTCAGGTCCTTGGTCGAGTTGATGCCGATCAGGTCCCGCGTCTGGGAGGTGAAGGCCGAAACGGCCACCGGCACGGTCTGCAGGCTTTGCGAGCGCTTTTCGGCGGTGACGATCACCTCCTGGATGCCGCCGGCCGACTGGTTGGCGGCGTTGGTATCGGTGGGCGCCGGCGCATTCTTGGTCGGCGCGGTGGCCGCCGGCGGCGAGGAGCCGGTAGTGGACGGCGCGGATTGGGCATTGGCGTTGGTGGCGAGCACGGCGCCCGAAAGCATGGTGCAGGCAAGAAGAAGCGATCGCTTCATGTGTCCCCCCGGATGGAAAAAACTGTGGCCTCTATCGGGCCGTGGCATACCCGATCTACGATCAATCAGGCCAAAAAAGGGCCGAACTGACATCTATGTATAAAAGTGGCGGACGATCCACGCGAGTCACAAAACTTTCGTCTCTGCGACGCCCGCGCGCGCATGGGATTCAGTCCGTCGTCATGACTCAAGGCGCCGACGCCGCCGGCCATCGGGTTCGGTCCCGACCACTGAGTCGCCCTTTTTTCTAAGGGCCAAATCCCGCGGTATTCGGCGCCTTGCCTCTGGAGCGTTCCGTTACACCGACAGGCTCGCCGCCATCTGGCGGACGATGGCCTCGGCGCTCACCCGGTCCTGCACCGGCCCGCTGAGCAGGCCCACCGATTCCAGCATCACCATCCCGTGCAGGGTCGACCAGATCCAGACCGCGGTGGGATAGACCCTGTCGGCCGCCGCCACGGTGGCGACCCGGTCCAGCAGGAAGGTGAAGGCCGCGCTCCCCGCCTGTTCCAGCTCGCGGTCATCGCCCTGGGTGGCCAGCACGGGGGAGGCGAACATCAGCCGATAGACGCCGCGATTGGCCCGGCCGAACTCGATATAGGCCATGGCGGAGCGCACGAACGCCTCGCCCGGCGGGGCCGTGGCCGCCGCCTCGGCCAGCGCGGCGCGAAAGCGCTCGAACCCATCGGCGGCGACCGCGGCGAGCAGCGCCTCGCGGTTGTTGAAGTGGCGATAGGGCGCCGGCTGCGACACGCCCAGCCGCAGCGCCAGCGACTTCAGCGTGATCTCCTCCGGCGACGAAGTTTCCAGCGCCCGGCGCGCCGCCGCGATCAGAGCCTGGCGCAGATCGCCGTGGTGATAGGCGTCCAGCGCCTTGACCGCGGGGCCGGCGTCTTCGGAGGTGATTTTACGCGACATGTAATGACCTATAACTCTTGGCTTGACGCCCGCAACACGGCATGATGTGATGAGTTATCACATAAATGGAGGCTGCCGTGTCCACCACCCAAGTGCTCCAGAGAACGGCGCCGGCGCAAGCCGCCGACTCCCCCCGCCGTAACCCCTATCTGGAGGGTAACTTCGCCCCGGTGACGGTGGAGACCACAGCCCTCGACCTCAAGGTCACCGGCCGCGTGCCCGAGGCACTGGCGGGTCGCTTCCTCCGCATCGGCCCCAACCCCATCGGCGCGGACCCCCTGGCTTATCACTGGTTCACCGGCACGGGCATGGCGCACGGCCTGCGGCTGCGCGGCGGCAGGGCGGAATGGTACCGCAACCGCTTCGTCATCGGCGAGCATGTGGCGGGCCAGCTCGGCCGGACCAACATCCCCGGACCCAAGAACGGCTTTGGCGACAACGCCAATACCAACATTGTCGATATCGCCGGCCGGACCTACGCCATCGTCGAGGCGGGCAGTCTGCCGGTCGAGCTGAATTATGAGCTGGAAAGCGTCGCCCGCTCCGACCTCGCCGGCACGCTGCCGCATGGCTTTTCCGCCCATCCCAAGGCCGATCCGCTCACCGGCGGCCAGCACGTGGTCACCTACCAGCCGGGCCTGCAGGCGATCAGCTATCTGTTCGTGGACCGGGACGGGCGCGCCACGACGGTGGCGGACATCCCCGCGCCGCACTGCCCCATGATCCACGACACGGCCTTCACCGGGCGCTACGCCATCCTTCTCGACCTGCCGGTGGATTTCGAGATGAGCCTGATCGGCAAGGGCTTTCCCTTCGCCTGGAACGACAAGCGCGCGGGCCGCATCGGCCTTCTGCCGCGCTCGGGCGATCTGGCCGGGCTGCGCTGGATCGAGGCGCCGGAGTGCTACGTCTTCCACGTCATGAATGCCTATGACGATGGGGCGGATGTGGTGATCGACGTGGCGCGCCACCCGAAGATGTTCGCCAGCGAGATGCGCGGCCCGAGCGAGGGGCGGCCCATGCTGGTGCGCTGGCGCATCGACGCCGCCGGCCGGCTCAGCGAAACGGTGATGGACGAGCGCGGGGTGGAGTTTCCCCGCTTCAACGACGCCCATGCGGGCCAGGACTACCGCTTCGGCTACACCGCCTCGGCGGGCGAGGCGGTGCAGGCCTTCGGCCCGTCCTTCAAGCACGACCTCAAGACCGGGTTGAACCAGACCCACGATTACGGTCCGGGGCGCCAGGGGTTGGAGCCGGTGTTCGTCGCCCGCGACGGCGCGACCGGCGAGGACGACGGCTGGGTCATGGCCTATGTCTATGACGCCGAACGGGACGCCTCGGACGTAGTCATCCTGGACGCCCAGGACTTCGAGGGCGAGCCCGTCGCCACCATCGAACTGCCCGTGCGCGTGCCCTTCGGCTTCCACGGCAACTGGATCGCCGATCGGGTTTGAACCCCGACCAGGTGGTCTCTTTGATCTTGGGAACGATTCAGGACCTACCCCTCGCATCCCTACGGGATTTGGGGCGTAAATGGACGGGCCGCCTCTCGCTCTACCTGCGACCGGCCATCGCCGCGTCGGCCTTGGCCTGGATCACGTCGAGGCGGGGTTTCATGAAGCCGCTGCGCACTGCTTCGCCGTCGGCCCCGAACTCCAATAGCTGGTCCGAAGCCGGCGAATAGGCCGGCCAGGCGACGCCGCCCGCCGAGTCCGGATCGCCGCTCTTGGCGAAGGAGACCCAATAGGCGTGGATGGCCTTGGCGGTGGCCAGGTCTTCAGCCGTGGCGGCGGGGATGTCGCGACCGCCGAAATGGAGCGGGGCGCGGGGCAGGGTCTCGAACACATAGCCGAGTTCGCCGCCGTGCGTCGTGCCGGGCGCGGTGGCGCGCTGCGCCGCCGTCACGTAGGAGAAGTGGTAGAGCCAGACCTTGGCCCCCGCCTGCGTATCGGTGGTGGCGAGATAGCGGTTGGGTTCGGTGATCATGCTCTCGGTGGAGATATTGTAGGCCGCCTTCAGCGTATCGCCGTCGCCGAACAGGGCGGCGGCCTTGGCCGGCTCCAGCCCGGTGGCGGCGATCTGCACCTCGGGATGGGCCTTGGTGGTTTGCGCGAACAGGCTGGCCTCGAACGAGTTGCCGCCGAGGATGTAGGGCACGCGCAACTGATGGCCGCGGGCGAAGGCCTGATCCACCCGCTCCTTGATCATCACCCCGTCGATCATCGGCCGCGGGATGCCGGGATCGGCCAGGCCTTTCAGTCCGCCGAGCAGCTTGTCGGCGGGGAGCGCGCGAAGCGCCGCCAGGGCGGCGGCGTCGCCGCCGGTGACGCCGAGGGCCGCCGCATCGTCGGCGCCGGCCTTCTCCATCTGCGCAATCGGGGGCGCATCGAAGCGGCCGAAACCCGACTCCGAGATCGCCTTGTCGAACAGGCCGCGGAAGGCGGTGTTGGCCATCAGGAAGTTCAGCGAGATGGCGCCGGCGCTTTCGCCGAAGGCAGTCACGTTGTTGGGGTCGCCGCCGAAGGCCGCGATATTCTCGCGCACCCACTTCAGCGCCGCCACCTGATCCATCAGGCCGTAGTTGCCGAGCGGCCCCTTGGGGCTCTCGGCCCGAAGCGCCGGGTGGGCGAAGTAGCCGAGGCGGCCGAGGCGGTAATTGATCGACACCAGCACCACGCCGTCCCTGGCGAAGGCGGTCCCGTCATAGAACGGCGTGGAGCCCGAACCGGCGACGAAGCCGCCGCCGTGGACCCACACCATCACCGGCAGCCGGTGGCCGCTGCGGTTGGCGGGAGTCCAGATGTTCAGCGTCAGGCAGTCCTCGTCCTGCTTGCCGCTGGACAGGAACAGGCCGCCCGATTGCATACAGATAGGACCGAAGGCGGAGGCGTCGCGCACCCCGGTCCAGGCGGCGGCGGGTTGCGGCGGCTTCCAACGCAACGGACCCACCGGCGGCGCGGCGAAGGGGATGCCCTTGAACACCGCCACGTCGCCCTGAACCATGCCCTTGACCGCGCCGAGGCGGGTGGAAGCCTGGTCCGGCGCATCGGCGGCCATGGCGCCCCCCGCCAGCAGTCCGCCCAAGGCCAGGGCCGCTATCGTCGTTCTGAACATATCCCCTCCACGTGTTTGATTATTCGGTACGTTATCCAAAGAAACCCGGCCTGTCATCCCGGCCGAAGCTTCCGGGTCGAAGCAGTGCTTCGCCCGAGGATAAACTCAGCGCAGAGCCGGAACCTTGATCGTCGTTTTCACTGATCCAGGTCCCGGATAGCGCTTCGCGCTTCCGGGATGACAGTTGATAAACTCAGTATTCCACGGCGCAGCCATAGGGGCGGCTTTCCGGCGCGCGCACCGGCCGGGCGGCCGCGAGGTCCGCCAGGGCGTCCCGCACATAGTTGCGGCCCCTGGCGTCGTCGGCGCCCGGATCGTCGTCCATGGCCCCTTGATAGGCCAGCCGTCCATCGCGGCCGACGATATAGAAGCTCGGCGTGGTGCGCGCGCCGTAAAGGCGCCCGACGGTTCCGTCCGGGTCGGAGAGGGCGGCGGTCACCGTTGCGTGCGTATGGGCGAGGCGCGTCTTGAACGCCTTCGGCGTCATGAAGCCCGGCCGGCCCGGCGCGGCGGTATCGATGGACAGCCAGGCCGCGCCCGCGCGCCGGGCCTGCCCCTGCAACGCCTGCATGGCGCCGGACTTGTATTTGAGCGCGGTGTAAGGGCAGACCGGGCTCATCCACTCCAGCACCACCACCCTACCGGCATAGTCGCTGAGCCGGTGCGCCCGGCCGTCCGCCCCCATCGCGGTAAAGTCCGGCGCGGCCTGGCCGATCTCTACCCGGCCGAGGCCTTGGGCGGCGGCCGGGCCGACCGGCAGGCCCAAGAAAAACCAGGCCGAAAGGGCGAGCGCCGCTCCGGCCTGGCTTTTGGACGTCACCGCGCGCCTTAGCGGCGACCGGCGCCGTTGTTGGTGACCGGCGTCGGCGCGGCGGGCTGCTTGTCGCCATCCACCTTGGCCGTCGCGGCCTTGGCGGCGGCGGCGCGCCGGTCATGACGCATCTGCTGCATGTAGTTGGCCGCCACCAGCATCTCCTTGGCGTCGATCACCCCGTCGTGGTTGCGGTCGATGGCGTCGAACCTGGCCAGCAGGCCCTGGCTCATCTGATCCTTGCGGAACTCGTCCTTGGTGATCTTGCCGTCCATGCGGTGATCGAGAATGCCCATCATCTGATTGGCCTTCAGATCCGCCTCGTACTGCGGCAACATCTTGTCCGAGGTCTCGTCGGCCCAGCGATAGCGCAGCGCGGTATAGAGCATCTCGTCGAAGGACTGGTCGCCCCACGGCACCATCCGGTGCGGGTCGGGATTGGCCGGGTTCCGCGGCGAGTTGTCGTAGGTGTAATAGGTCAGGATGGTCGAGCCGGCGGGCACCAGCACCGGCTTGTCGAACACGAACTCCCGCTGCCAGTTGAAGTCGTACTTGGGCAGCGCGACCAGATCGCGCTCCTTCCCGTCCGGGGTGCGCAGCACCACGCGGGCCGACGCGCCGCGATAGTGGGCGTGCGGGAAGGCCGAATAGAGCACCATGTCGTGCGGGATGGTCAGGTAGGCGTGCTCGGGATGCGCCTCCTCGCCCGGCGGGATGGAGATGGTCGGGTTGGCGATGGCGATATTGTGCACCACCATCTTCGGCTTCTCGCCGTCCTTGTAGAAGTAGAGGCCGATCTGCGACTTCTCGGTCACCGCCTTGCCATAGGGGGTGTAGTGGTTCTGGAAGCCGATGGCGCCGCCCACCGGCATCAGGGCGCCCACATTGATCGGGTTGATCTGGGATTCCGAACCGACCGCGTAGCCGCCGACGGAGACGCCCCAGTTCTGCTCGAACGCCGGTTGGCCCGGCGCCGGCGCCTCGTCCATGTAGCCGGTGAGGACGTGGTGCACCGCCTGGCGGTTCTCGACCTTCACCGTGGAGGCCCTGATCCATTCCGGCTTGTTCAGCGGGTTCTTCACGAACGGGCGCTGGTAGTCCACGATGCCGGTGGAGGGGATATTGTAGGCCGGGATGTCGAGGATCAGGTCGGGCTTGCCGAGCGGCCAGTCGGGCACGCCGAGCTTGGCCTGCAGCAGGGGATCGGCGCCCTCGCCGCGCGGCTTGCCGGCCTCCACCCAGTGCACCAGGGTCTTGATCTGGTCCGACGACAGGCTCTTGTCGTCCTGGAAGTGGCCAACCATGGGGTCCGCGCGCCAGGGCGGCATCCGCTGGGTGCGAATCACCTCGCGGATCATCGGCGCATACCCCTTCACCTTCTCGTAGCTGGTGAACGCGATCGGGCCGATGCCGCCGGGCTGGTGGCACATGATGCACTTCTGCTCGATGATCGGAGCCACGTCGTGGACGTAGCTGACCTTGGCCAGCTTGGCGTCGCCGCGGTGCGGGAAGTCGATCAGACAGCCGACGGCGTCCACCTTGGTCACCGCCGGGGCTTTGCCGGCCAGCTGGGCGTCCAGCGCATCGGCGGCCCACATGTGATCGGCCTTGGCCTTCTGGCGCTCATAGGTGACGCGGTCGTCCACCGGGCCGCGATAGATCACCGTCCAGGTCTTGGGGTCCAGTATGATGGCCTCGGCCGTGCGGGTGACGCCGAGCTGCTCGCCCACCAGCTGGTTGTGATCCATCAGCACCGGCATGTCGAAGCCGTAGTCCTTGGCCTCCTTGACCACCTCTTCGTGCGTGTCGGTGGGGTTGGAGTTCAGCATCATGAACTCCACGCCCTGGCCGGCGTAGCGCGCCTGCAGCGCCTTCAGCGACGACGCCGTGTTGCGGCTGACCGGGCAGCCGTCCATCTGGGTGATAATCACCACCGCCTTGGCGTCGGCCATGCGGTAGAGCTCGTGCGAATGCAGATCCGCGTCGGTGAGCCGGAAGTTGTCGACGTGGGTCGGCAGGATTACCGCCGGGGTGGCGTCCGCCCGCACCGGTGTGGGGGCCATGCCGCCCAGGCTGGCGAACCCGAGGGCCACCACCGCGGCGCCGGCCATCGCCGAGGCTGTCAAGGTCTTGGCAAGCTTCATTTCATCCTCCCCGGATAGACCGCGGCGCGGGGCGCGCGATCCTCGTCGTTTCCCGATGCTGGCCCTGCTCTGCGGGCCGGACTCTGGCATTATGGGTGACCCAATACTCCAAGACGCGTCGGCTTGGAAGCGAAAATGACGCCGCCGTCAACAAACCGTCGCGTCAAATCGACCGGGGGCGGCGGCCCGTCGCATCACTGCCCGTCCCTGGAAAAGGCCAGCAGGACATTCACCCCGTTCGATCCCACCCGCGCCGCGCCGTTGAAGCCCGACATGGTGAACACCATGCCGCCCGCCACGGTCGGCCCCGTGCCGTCGATGGACCCACCGGGCTGGCCCTTGACGCCGTTCACCGTGTCATAGGTCTGCTGGGTGGTGGAATAGCCCCAAAGGATCTTGCCGCTGGCGGCGTCATAGGCGCGCAGCCACCCGTCCACCGCGCCGGAGAACACCACGCCCGGCATCACCGCCGGGGGCGCGGACTGGGCGCGCATACAGCCCTTCAGGCCATAGGGCGCCTTGCTGTAGCTGCAGGGGGCGACCGGGGCGGGGGTGTACCATAGGATCTTGCCGGTGGCCGGATCGAGCGCCGATAGGCCGGGCTTGGCCACAGGCTTGCCGTCCGCGGGCGCCGGCGCGCCGCGGCTTTCCGCGAACAGGCCGCCGATGTCCGAGATGGGCACATAAAGCCGCCGGGCGTCCGCGCCGATGCCCCACTCCACCCCGCCGAGGGCGGAGCCGACGCCCACCTGGGTCTTCCACAGCAGCTTGCCGCTCGCGGGGTCGAAGCCGTAGACGATGCCCGATTTCTGCCCCGCCATCAGCACCGACCGGCCGCCGGGCAGGTCCATCAGGATGGGCGAGGCGCCGAAGTCGTAGTCCGGCCCCATGGGGGTGGGGCAGTTGCCGGTCTTCGAGGTCGGGCCGCAACCCATGACGAAGTTGTCGCCCTGCGTCACCTGGGTGTGCCAGCGCACCTTGCCGGTCTTCATGTCCATGGCGAAGACGCTGTCGTCGCCGTCGGTCTCCACGTCGGTATAGCTGTCGCCGGTGACCACATAGACCAGGCCGCGCTTCCGATCGACCGTGGGCGCCGACCAGATCGCCGCGCCCGCCGGGCCCATCAGCGGCACGCCGTTGTCCTTCTTGCGGCCATAGGGGTGCGCGGCCTCGGGGATGACGAAGGTGCGCCACAGGGTCTTGCCGGTCTTCAGATCGAGCGCCGCCAGCGAGCCGCGGAAGGTGCAACAGGCATAGGTCGGGCTCATGGACGAGGCCTCCTCGATGGAAGAGATCGGCACGAACAACTGGTCGCCGGAAACGATGGGCGAACCGGTGAGCAGCGAGGACTTGTGCGCTTCGAGCTCCGCCGAGCGCCAGAGCTCCTTGCCGGTCTCCGCGTCGAACGCCCTGACGACCCGGTTGGACTGACCGACGAAGGTGGCCCAGCCGCTCGGCGAGATCGAGGATCGCACCACCATGGGCGTGGTGCGCGACACCACACCCGGCGTCACCCAGTGGACACAGCCGCTCCTGGCGTCGAGGGCGTAGAACTGGCCCGACCGGTTGGTGACGAACAGCCAGTCGCCGATCACCGTCGGCTGGCCGCCGCCGGCCATGGCGAAGGCCCACTTCACCTTCAGCCTCGGCAGGTCGGCGGGGGTGAGTCCGGGGTGGCGCTGAAAGCGGGTATTGGCCCCTTCGACGCCCAGGCTGGTCCAGTCGGACGGGCCTGGCCGGATCGGGTCGTTGACCTTGCACATCGGGTCGCTGCCCACCGGACCGGTGGGGACGTTCAGGATGGTGCGTTCGACCCCCGCCGCCGTCGAGGTCGAGTTTTGGCCGCCGGCGGTCAGATAGGCCGCCACGGCCTTGATGTCGCCCGGCGACAGACCCTGCGCCATCGGGGCCATGATGCCCGAGGTCAGCGCCGTCTCAATGTCGGACGCCGGGCGGACGGCCAATTGCTCGCGGCCGGGCGCGCGGCCGAGCGGCGGCTCGTGGCACGACTTGCAGCGCGTCTCGAACACCGCCTTGCCGTCGGAGGCCTGGACCGCCGTCTGGGCCGTCGTCCGGGCCGCCGTCTGCGCGCTCGCGCCTCCGGCCAGGGCCAGACCCGCCGCCAGAGCCAGCACTCCCAACATCCTCGGCATCGTCCACCCTCTCCATCGCGCCTCCCCGATTGCACGGGGTTCGCATACCGGCGCTTCAATTGCGCCAAGCCTAGGCGAGGCGACGACGCCGGGCAAGCGCCCCCTACCGCTTTGGTGACGCAGGCGTCAGATAAATCGGGTGGCCGATCAGGATCGGCGCGGGGACGAGGCCGAGCCGGCGATTGTCGGGTCCCAAGGCGCCATCCTAGACCCTGATCGGTTCATCTTGAACCGTGAATCAGGGTCTACACTTTGAGTTTAGAGCATGATTCACGTTCGGATGATTCCATCCGAAACGATCATGCTCTAGGCCGCCTGTTTCATCATGACGTGCTGTGGAATATCGAACTGGGCGCGAAGCTCGACCAGAGGTCGATCCAGCACGTCTTCCCACCTTACCGTCTGCAATTGGGGAAGCGCGCGGCCGAGCCTCCAACCTTCGCTGATGGCGTCCATCAAGGGCGTGATCCCATCCGGGTGCAGAAAGGCGGCCCGCGTCGTCGTCACCGACATCCAGGTCGCGAAATAGAGAAACCGGACCTGGGCGAGGCAAAAGGCCTGAAGGGCGATCTCGCCCAGCGGCGTGGTGTCGAAGCCGGTCACGATGTGAAGCAGGTCGTGGATCTGGAAGCCGCGCAGCACCGCGTACTTTACGTCGTCCGGCATCCCGTCGAGCGCTCCGGAGGCTTCGAGCATCTCATGGAAGCTGCGATAGCCGGTGGCGATTTCCCGGTTCAGATCGTTCTCGATGATGTGCTGGTAATATTCCCGCCCGAGCGTCCCCCGCGCTAACTGACCCAGCGCCTCGAAGGCGTAGGGCTCGGGCCAGTGACGCGCCTCGACCCAGGCGTTCAGCGGCGGATCGTCGTGCAGGGCGCGATGGTAAGAGTCACGGACCTCCTCGGGCATGTGCTTCCAATAGGCGTTGAACAGCAGGTGCACCCCATGCTGGGCGGGGTCGTCGATGGTCTGCAGGAACTCTTGAGCAAAGGTGCGATCGAGCATCGGACGCTCCAGATTGATGGAAGCCAGGTTGGTCGAAAGATGAATCGCGGGGGTCAGGCCGCCGCCAGCCGGGGCCGATCGACAGGCGGCGAAACGCGCGTCGCACCCTCGGCGGGGATGCCGTATTCGCGCCGCAAGTCCTCGATCGGCTCGGCGAAGCGTTCCTCCCAGCGCGTATAGTTGAGATTCCTCGACCCGCGCCCGAGCGCCCAGCCCTGGCTAAGGGCGTCCATCACCGGGACGGTCATGTCTGGATTGACGAACGTCATCTGGGTGGTGAGCGTCGCCATCCAGATCGAAGCGTAAGGCAATTGCCGTTGGGCCAAGGTGAAGGCCTGGAGCGCCATTTCGCCCCAGCCGGTGGTGCGATATCCGGTCAGGATGTGGAACACATCGTGGATCTGGAATCCCCTTAACGTGGCGTATTTCACCTCGTCGGGCATACCGGCCAGCTTGCCCTCGGCGTCCATCTTTTCGTGCGCGCGACGGTAGTCGCTGGCGATGGTCCGGTTCAGGCCATTGTCGATGATGTGACGGGCATAAAGGTAGCCGAGCGAATTCTGCGGAAGCTTCAGCAGGCCGTCGAAGTCGGGGTCATCGCCGAGATAGCGCGCTTCATACCAATCGACGGCCTCGGGGTCTTCGCGGAACCGCCGCAGGTATTTTTGCCGGACCTCTTCGCTGGTTCGACGCCAGAGCCGAAAGTGCATTTCCGGCACGCCGTTCTTGGCGGAATCGGCGACGAGGCGCAGGAAGTTCTCGGAAACGGCTTCGTCCATCATCGGTCAGGCCTCCGGTTCTATGCGGCTGATTAGCATTTCGAGGCAGGCTAGACAACGCTGTCATCTGCGCCCAGAGTATGACGGTCGGCTGGAAGGCGATGGGGAGTTCGAGCGCTTGGCTGACGCGACGGGACAGGCCGAGAGCGGCGGAGCGTTAAGGCCCTCGGTCGCGGTGAAATTGTCCTATGCGCTGGGCGAGTTCGCGCGATGGGGCGGGTTCGATACGGCGCTGCCCTTTGTCTTCTTCTACTACACCGCCGTGCTTGGCCTGTCTGGAGGGCTTGTCGGGGCGGCTCTGGCCGTCAGCCTGGCGGTCGACGCCCTGATCGATCCCCTGGTCGGCTCGTGGTCGGATAATATCCGCTCGCGCCTGGGCCGCAGGCTGCCGCTGATGCTGGCCGCCATCCCGCTCATGTTCGTCGCCATGGGGGCGATGTTCTCCCCGCCACGGCTGTTGTCGCCGGCGGGCCTGTTTCTCTGGCTGACGGTTTTCTGCGTGGCGATCCGCAGTTTCATCTCCCTGTTCAATGTGCCTTACGCGGCGCTCGGCGCGGAGTTGGCGGACGGCTATGCCGAGCGCTCCAGCGTGGTGGCCTATCGGACGGTCGCCGGCATCGCCTCGGGCATCATCATCACCGCGCTCGCCTTCTCCCTCTTTTTCGTGGGCAAGGGTGGGCTGCAGACCGCAAGCGCCTATCCGGGGTTTGGCTGGTCCGTCGCCGGCCTGCTCCTGGTGGCTTGCTCGATATGCTGGATCGGCGTGCGCCGCTATGCGGCAGGATTGCCGCAGCCCGCGGGAGTCGAAGACGGCTTTCTCCGGCGCCTGCCGCCCGAACTCGGCGAGATTTTCCGCAACACCTCGTTTCGGGTGTTGTTCATCTCGGCGATGGTCTTTTACGCCGCGGTTGGACTGAACGTGACGCTGCAAAGCCACGCCTATGTGTTCGTCTGGAAGCTTCCGCCTCGACTGATCCAGCTCGTCACCTACGCCTATCTGCTGGGGATCCTCCTGGGCGTCGCCCTGACCCCCTTGCTGACGCGCTGGTTTGAAAAGAAGACGGTGGTGCTGATCGGACTGGTGGCCGTGATCTTCGCCTGGACGGTGCTCATCGGTCTTCGCGCCTTTGGCGTGTTCGCTCCCGCTGGGGCGGCGGCGCTGCCCCCGCTGGCAGCCAACGCCTTCTTCGCCGGGGTCGGCGTGGGCTTCGTCGCCATCGCCTACCCGTCCATGATGGCCGACGCCGCCGACGAACACGAGTTCCTGTTCGGGAGCCGGCGCGAAGGCCTTTACTTCGCGGGCCTGGCCTTCGCGGCCAAGGCGGCGACGGGGGCCGGTGTCCTTCTCGCGGGCTATGCGCTCGACCTGATCGGCTTTCCGGCCCATCCGCAGGGTGGGACGAGCCTCATCGCCGAAGGCGTGCTCACGCGGCTGATGCTGGCCCACGGTCCGGCGGCGGCGTTGATCGGTGTCGTCGCCATGACGATCCTGGCGCCCTACGGCATCAGCCGAGTCCGGCATGACGTCATCTCGCAAGGGTTGCGGGCGAAGCGGGCCGGACGTCCGAGCGCCCCAAGCCTCGCGGGGGGCGAGGGCGCTTGAAACCGACCATCAAGGATGTCGCTCGCGCCTCCAGCGTCTCGATCAAGACCGTCTCACGGGTGATGAACGCCGAAGCCGGGGTGCGCATCGACACCGCCGATCGGGTGCGCGCCGCGGCGGCCTCGCTCGGCTATTCCGTGAACCAGGCCGCGAGACATTTGGTGAGCGGCCGCACGGGCAGCATCGGCATCCTGGTCTATGCGAGCGAGAACTGGCAGTGGACCGCCGATCTCGTCTCCGGCGCCGTCGTGCGCGGCCGGGCCAGAGGCTATGGGGTCGCCCCCTTCATTCTGGAACGCTACGACCGTGAAGAGCGGGACGCGGTGCTATGGCTCGCGGCTCAGCACGCCGTCGACGGCGTCATCCTCACCACCCCGTGGAACGAGAGTGCACGGCTGCATCAGGAGTTGAAGCAGCGCGACATGCCCTTCGTTCTGTTGCCCGCCCCCGCTGGCTCCGAAGGCTTGTCGGTCCGCTCCACGGACGCGGACGGCGCGGAGGCGGCCACCCGGCATCTGCTGGACCTCGGCCATGAGCGCATCGCCGTGATCGGCGGCCAGCCCTGGCTCGATCTGACGCGGCAGCGCCTGTCCGGCTTCCTGCGGGCCATGCGAGGCCATGGCCTCGACGCGGATACAGCCCCGAAGGTGTTGGAGGACTACGCGTTCCCGACCGGGTATCGCGCCGCCCGACATCTGCTCGGCGCTCCGCAACGGCCGACCGCACTGCTCTGCTTCTCCGACCTTCTGGCGGCGGGCGCGCTCCGCGCCGCGCATGAACAGGGCCTGCAGGTGCCGCGCGACCTGTCGGTGGTGGGCATGGGGGACCAGCTCGCCGCCCAGATCGTCTGGCCGGCCCTGACGACCGTGCAAATCCCCACGGTGGAGATGGCGGGACTGGCGGTGGACCTGCTGCTGGACGCGATCCAGAAGGTTCCGGGCGCCCGGAGCGAAGCGGTGTTCGCGACGGCGCTGATCGTGCGGGACTCCACCGGACCCGCGCCGGAGGCCCGCTACGGTTTTGTAGGCGTCAGATAGATCGGGTTGCCGATCAGGATTGGCGCGGTGGGCGAGACCACACTGGCGCGGACCCAGTGGCGCGCGCCGTCGCCGGTGAGGGTGAACGTTCGCGTCTCGTCGTCCCCGGCCAGGGCGTTCCCGGCGACGGGAATCGGCGCGCCGTCCTCGATCACCACCAGCCGGTAGCCCTTGGCGTGCGCGATATGGACGGTGAAGCGCGCGCCCGCGCCCTTCGGCAATACCAGCGTGTCGCCCATCATGGCGTGGGCGCCGCCCGCCTCGCCGGTCAGCTCCAGCAGGCGGTCAGGCGATCCGCCGGCGTCGATGAACACATGGCCGGCGCGGATGGCGCCCAGCACCGCGCGTTCGGACAGCTCCGGCGCATAGACCACGGTGGTGGGCAGGCCGACGCCCAGCCTGCCGAGCTCGACCTCGTGGTTGTCGCTGCCGCCGACGCCGGTGAGGTGGAAGCCCTCGTTCAGCCGCGCCTGCCAGAAGTCCACCCCGGACGCGCGCTTGGGCTGGCCGGATTTGGGCGGCAGCAACAGTTCCCCGGCGTTCAGCGCCTCGATGGCCTGGACGTGGGCGTAGTCCGTCTTGGCCGCGCTCCAGCCGCAGCCGCGGCAGCTCTCGTCGGTGGGCGCGGACGGGTGGTTGAGCGAGATCGGCGCCCGGAGCGCGTTGGCGTCGTGGATGATGTCGTTGGCGGTGCGGCCCGGCCGGATCACCCAGTCGATGGGCTCGGTCGCGCCCCACACATTGGCGTGGCCCTGGAAGGTGGTGACCTCCACCCCCGGGATCAGCAACAGCGTGTCGAAGGCAGGCTGCAGCTCGCGCATTTCGTTGAACTGGGCGCCGGTATTGTGGTCGGAGACGGCGATGAAATCCAATCCGCGCGCCCTGGCGGCCTCGACGATGCGATAGAGCGGGCAGGGCGCCTTGCCCTGGCCGGACGCCGGCGTGCACGACCCGTCCGAGTGGGCGGTGTGCATGTGCAGGTCGCCGCGATACCAGGCGGCCCCCGTCCTGATGGGCGCGGCGGAGAAGGTGGAGACGGCGGGAACGTCCCCATGCCGCCAGAACCACAGCCGCGCCGTGTAGCGTGCGGTGACGCCCGGCCGGATCGCGGCGGTGCACAGGTTCAGCGTCCACGCTCCCGCCCGTATCGCCCCCGGCAGGTAGGACGGGGTGGCGTCGGTGCGTGAGAGGGTGAAACTCGCCTTGTTCGACCCCGACCAGCCGCGCGATCCGTCCTGGTCCGACACACCGAGGTCGATGGTGGTCTTCTGCTCGCGTCCCGTATAGTCGAGCTCGGCGCTCAACCGCACGGTTCCGGTGGGCACGCGGAACGGCAGGTTGCGGCAGCTCAAATTGTCGCGCGCCATCATCTCGCCGGTCAGCACCAGGTCGGGCGCGGCCGAGCGCAGCGGAACCGAGGCCCGGTCGGGCAGGGCTGCGAGGACCCTCCCGGCGATCAGCGCTGAAATCAGCAGGGTGAAAAGGCCGGCGATCTTCAGCGTGCGACTCCGGTTCGATGCGGCCAGACCATACCGCCAATGAACCGCCTTGGGCTCACGGAATGATGACAAACGTGATTGAACCGGCGGGGCGGGGCGGCGTTTCGGTGACTTCAGCCAAGGTCGGATAATTCCTATGAGCGCGCTCCGCCGAGACCTCCTCACGCGGCCGATCTTCCAGTGGGCGAAGAAGGCCATGCCGGCCTTGTCCGACACCGAGCGCGAAGCCATCGAGGCCGGCGACGTGTGGTGGGATGCGGAGCTGTTCACCGGCGACCCCGATTGGAACACGCTGTTGGAGACCCCGCCCGCGCGCCTGACCGCAGAGGAGCAGGCCTTCCTCGACGGTCCGGTCGAAACCTTCTGCGCCATGTTGGACGACTGGCAGATCACTTGGGCGCTGCACGACCTGCCGAGGGAGGCCTGGGACTATCTGCGGGCGCAGAAGTTCTTCGGCATGATCATCCCCAAGCCGTATGGCGGACTCGGCTTCTCCAACTTCGCCCATTCGGAGGTGATCCGCAAAATCTCCACCCGTTCGGTGGCCGGCGCGGTCACGGCCATGGTGCCCAATTCGCTCGGGCCGGGCGAGCTGATCATCCGCTTCGGCACGAAGGCGCAGCAGGACTACTGGCTGCCGCGACTGGCCGACGGGCGGGAGATTCCCTGCTTCGCCCTCACCTCGCCCGAAGCCGGGTCCGACGCCGCCTCCATGGTCGATACCGGCGTGGTCTGCAAAGGCCAGCACGAGGGCAAAGACGTGCTGGGCATCCGCCTGAACTGGTCCAAGCGCTACATCACCCTGGCGCCCGTCGCCACGGTGCTGGGCCTAGCCTTCAAGCTCTACGATCCCGATCACCTGCTGGGCGAGCGCGACAGCCTCGGCATCACCTGTGCGCTGGTGAACACCAAGGCGCCGGGTGTCACCATCGGCCACCGGCATATCCCGGCCATGACCTATTTCCAGAACGGCCCCAATGCGGGCCAAGACGTGTTCATCCCGCTCGACGACATCATCGGCGGGGTCGAGCGGGTGGGGCAGGGCTGGAAGATGCTGATGACGGCGCTGGCCGCGGGTCGCGGCATCTCGCTGCCGTCACAGTCAGCGGCGGCGGGCGCCCTGACGGCGCTGACCACCGGCGCCTATGCCCGTGTGCGCAGCCAGTTCCACGTGCCCATCGGCAAGTTCGAGGGCATCCAGGAGCGCCTCGCCCGCATCGCCGGCAACGCCTATGTGCTGGACGCCGCGCGACGCCTCACCTGCGCCGGGCTGGACGCGGGCCACCACCCCTCGGTGATCTCCGCCATCATGAAGTCCGGCGCCACCGAGCGGATGCGCGAGTGCGCCAACGACGCCATGGACGTGCACGGCGGCAAGGGCATCATCGACGGCCCCCGCAACTATCTGGGCGCCCTGTACCGCTCCATCCCGGTGGGCATCACGGTGGAGGGGGCCAACATCCTCACCCGCAGCCTGATGATCTTCGGCCAGGGCGCCATCCGCGCCCACCCCTATATGTTGAAGGAAATCCTGGCGCTGGGCGACGCCAACCGGGCGCGGGGGCTGGACGAGTTCGACCGCCAGTTCTGGCGCCACGTCGCCCACACCCTGCGCACCGCGCTGCGCGCCTGGGGCCGGAGCTGGACGGGCGGGATGCTGTCGCCGACACCGGACGCAGGGCGGGCCAGGCCGTTCTATGCCCAGCTCGGACGTTACTCGGCGGCCTTCGCCCTCACCTCCGATATCGCGTTGCTGACGCTGGGCGGCGGATTGAAGTTCAAGGAGCTGCTGTCGGCGCGGCTCGGCGACATCCTGTCGGAGCTCTACTTCCTGTCCGCCGCGCTGAAGCGGTGGGAGGACGAGGGACGGCAGGACGAGGATTTCCCCCTGCTCGACTACGTGATGCAGACCGGGCTGGCCAAGATCGAGATGACCTTCGATCTGGTGTTCGCCAACCTGCCCAACCGGCTGGCGGCAAGTTTGCTCCGCTTCGCCAGCCTGCCCCTCGGCCGCACCCGGCGCGGGCCGGGCGACCGGCTGGTCAAGGCCACCGCCGACATCCTGATGCAACCCGGCGCGGCGCGCGACCGGCTGGTGGACGGGGTCTATATCGGCGGCAAGGACGAGGCGATCGGCCGGCTGCTGGACGCCTTCGATCAGGTGCTGGCCACCCAGCCGATCCACGACCGGCTGAAGAAACAGCACATCACCGACTGGAAGCAGGCGCACGCCAGAGGGCTGATCTCCGACGCCGAGGCCGATAGCCTCCAAGCCGCCGACGCGGCCGTGGCCGAAGTGATCGCGGTGGATGACTTCCCGCCGGAAGCGCTGGCGCCCGAAGCCCTGACGTCCGAAGCCCTGGGACAAGACGCGGCCAAGCCCCTCCTCAGCTCGGCCGAGCAACCCCGTCAGGTGGAGGGAACGATGGATCGCGCCAGCAGAGAGGCTGGCGAGCCCACGCCCAACGCCGATCCCGCCGCGGCGGTGCTGCACTGATGGCCGCTCCCGCCGCCGCCCCCGCGGAGGGGCGTCCCGTCTATATCGTCGACGGCGCCCGCACGCCGTTCCTGAAGGCCAAGTCCGGACCGGGTCCCTTCACCCCGGTGGACCTGGCGGTCCAATGCGGCCGACCGCTGCTCCTGCGCCAGCCCTTCGCCGCCACCGCGTTCGACCAGGTGATCCTCGGCTGCGTTAACGTCATCGCCGACGAGCAGAACCCCGCGCGGGTAGCGGCGCTGCGTCTCGGCTGCGGCACGGCGATGACCGCCTTCACCGTGCAGATCAACTGCGGCTCGGGGATGCAGTCCATCGATACCGCCTACCGCTACATCCGCGACGGCTCGTCCGACCTGATCCTGGCCGGCGGGGCGGAGGCGCTCAGCTATGCGCCTCTGGTGCTCAAGCAGGATGCGGTGGAGTTCCTGGCCGCGCTGAACGGCGCGAAATCGCCGGTGGACCGGCTGAAGGCCGCCGCCGCCTTCCGGCCCGACATGCTGACCCCGGTGGTGGGGCTGGAGCGCGGCCTGACCGACCCGGTCACCGACCTGATGATGGGCCAGACCGCGGAGCTGACCGGCTTCCTGTTCGGCGTCACCCGCGAGCAGGCGGACGCCTATGCGGTGGAGAGCCACCACCGCCTGGCCACCGCGCAAAGGGAGGGCTGGCTGGCCGATGAGGTGGAGCCCGCCTTCGGCCGCGACGGCGCCCTCTACGATCACGACGATGGGGTGCGTGCGGACAGTGCGATGGACAAGCTGGCCAAGCTGAAGCCGGTGTTCGAGCGGCCTTATGGCAAGGTCACCGCCGGCAACTCCAGCCAGATCACCGACGGCGCCTCCTGGGTGATCCTCGCCTCCGAAGCCGCCGTGGAGAAGCACGGGCTGAAACCCCGCGCCGTGATCAGGGACAGCGCGTGGTCCGCCCTCGACCCCTCGATCATGGGGCTCGGCCCGGTGCTGTCGTCCTCGGCCCTGTTGAAGCGCGCCGGGCTGGGAGTGGCCGATGTGGACCTGTGGGAGCTGAACGAAGCCTTCGCCGCGCAGGTGCTGTCCTGCCTCGCCGCGTTCGAGGATGAGGAATTCGGGCAAAAGGTGCTGGGCCTGCCGGGCGCGGCGGGCCGGATAGACCGTGCGCGGCTGAATGTGGATGGCGGCGCCATCGCGCTCGGCCACCCGGTGGGCGCCAGCGGCAACCGCATCGTGCTGCATCTGGTGGGCGCCCTGCATCGGCTCGGCCTGAAGCGCGGCATCGCCACCGAGTGCATCGGCGGCGGCCAGGGCGGCGCCCTGTTGATCGAGACGGTCTAAGGAGGAGACGGCCATGGCTTTCGACGCTGACCACGACCTCGTCCTCCAGGCGCTGAGGGACCGGACGCGCGACCTCGGCCCCCGTCCCAACCCGGCGGTGGCAGGCCCGTGGAAGAACTGGACCCTGACCCGCGACGCCGACAACTACGCCTGGGCGCTGCTGGACCGGCCGGGAACCTCCGCCAACACCTTGAGCGACGATGTGTTGGAGGAGTTGGCCAGCCTGTTGGATGCGGTGGGCCAGAACCGGCCCACCGCGCTGATCATCCGCTCCGCGAAGGCGGGAGGCTTCATCGCCGGCGCCGATGTCGGCCAGTTCGTGGGCGCGACCGATGCGGCGATGATCGAGGCGCGCATGACCCGCGCCCACCGGATCATCGACCGGCTGGAGGCGCTGACCCTCCCCACCGTGGCGGTGGTGCACGGCTATTGCCTGGGTGGCGGGCTGGAGATCGCCCTGGCCTGCTCGCACCGGGTGGCGGTGGAGGGCTCCAGCTTCGGCTTCCCTGAGGTGCAGCTCGGCCTGCATCCCGGCCTCGGCGGGACGGTGCGCCTGACCCGGCTGATCGACCCTTTGACCGCTATGCAGATGATGCTGACCGGCAGGTCGCAGCCGGCGAAGAAGGCCAAGGCGCTGGGCCTGGTCGATGCGGTCGTGCCCGAGCGCCACGTGCGCGCGGCGATCAGGGCGGCGGTGGAGGGCCAGATGCCCCACGCCAGGATCAGCCTGCGCGCCCGGGTGATCGATAGCGGTCCGGCCCGCGCCGTGGTCGCCCGCCAGATGCGCGCCGAGGCCGACAAGGCGGCGCCGCACGAGCACTACCCGGCCCCTTACGCGCTGATCGCGCTGTGGGAAAAGCACGGCGGCGACCCTGTGGCGATGAAGACGGCGGAGATCGCCTCCTTCGCCGCCATGGTGGTGACGCCGACGGCGCAGAACCTGATCCGCGTCTTCTTCCTGCGCCAGAAGCTGCAGGGGCTGGCCGGTAAGCGCCCCGATGTGAAGTATGTCCACGTCATCGGCGCGGGGGCCATGGGGGGCGACATCGCCGCCTGGTGCGCCTGGAGCGGGATTCGCACCACCTTGGGCGACGTGGAGCCCGAACCCATCGCCGGCGCCGTCCGGCGGGCCGCCGAACTCTTCGGCAAGCTCAGCCACGGCGACACGCTGAAGGTGCGCGACGCGCTGGACCGGCTGATTCCCGACCTGAAGGGCGAGGGTATCGCCCACGCCGACCTGGTGATCGAGGCGGCGCCGGAGAAGATCGAGCTCAAGCATAATATCTATGCGGCGACCGAGCCGAAGATGAAGGCCGGGGCGGTGCTGGCCACCAACACCTCCTCTATACCCCTGCAGAAGCTGCGCGAGGGCCTGAACCGCCCGGAGCGTCTGGTGGGGCTGCATTTCTTCAACCCGGTCTCGCGCATGACGCTGGTGGAGGTGATCCGCCACGATACGCTGGACGCCGAGGTCGAGGGCTTCGCCCGCGGCTTCACCGGGATGATCGACCGCCTGCCTGCGCCGGCCAAATCCGCCCCCGGCTTCATCGTCAACCGTGCCCTCACCGCCTATCTGCAGGAAGCGCTGGTCATGTTGGACGAAGGCGTGGCCAAGGAAACCATTGACCAGGCGGCCGAGGACTTCGGTATGCCCATGGGTCCGATCGAGCTCACCGACACGGTGGGGCTCGACATCGCCGTGGACGTGGCCGAGATGCTCAAGCGCGACCTCGGCTGGGCGGCGCCGGAGCCACCGGCCTGGCTGAAGCAGAAGGTGGCGGACAAGAAACTCGGCAAGAAGACCGGCGAGGGGCTCTACGTCTGGAAGGACGGCCATCCGGTGAAAGCCAAGGGCGCGCCGCCGCCCGCCCCGGACATGGCGGACCGGCTGATCCTGCCCATGCTCAACACCTGCGTCGCCCTGCTGCGCGAAGGCGTGGCGGCGGATGCGGACGTGATCGACGCGGCGATGATCTTCGGCTCCGGCTTCGCCCCCTTCCGCGGCGGCCCGCTGCACTATGCCAGGGTGCGCGGCCCCACGGAGGTGCGCGCCAGACTGGCCGAACTGGAAGCCAAGTACGGCGAGCGGTTCAAGCCCGACGCGGGATGGGACGCGCTGAAATGACTCCTCTCCCGCAATTTCCTCCCTCGCGCAACGGGGGAGGGGGACCACCTGAAAGGTGGTGGAGGGGGCAGCGCCGCCCTATCCGGTTATCGTTGCGCGGCCCACTCCACCGCTGCGCGCTCCCCCTCCCCCTCTTTGAGGGGGAGGAGAAAATGGGTTGATGACCCCCCAGTCGTTCACCGACCCCGGCGCCATTGCCGAGGCCATCGTCCAGCGCGTGGGGCGAAGGGTGGTGATGGCGCTGCCGCTCGGCCTCGGCAAGCCGAACCACGTGGTCAACGCGTTGTACGCGCTTGCGGTGCGCGACCCGTCGGTCGAGCTGCACATCTTCACCGCGCTGACCCTGCAGAAGCCGCGCTTCAAGACCGATCTGGAGCGACGGTTCTTGGGCCCGGTGATCGAGCGCGTGATGGGCGGCTATCCCGACCTCGCCTATGTGGAGCCGCGGCGCAGGGGCCAGCTTCCAACCAACGTCCATATCAACGAGTTCTTCTTCCAGGCGGGCGCCGAACTCGGCGACGCCAGCGCCCAGCAAGACTATATCAGCGCCAACTACACCCATGCCCTGCGTTATATCCTCGATGTTGGGGTCAATGTGGTCGGCCAGTTGGTGGCCCGGCGCGGCGACCGGTTCAGCCTGTCGTGCAATACCGACATCACCCTCGATCTGCTGCAGGCGCGCAGCAGCGGGCGGGCCGATTTCATGATGGTCGGGCAGGTCAATTCGGAACTGCCGTTCATGGCGGGCGATGCGGACGTGCCCGCTACGGCCTTCTCGCTGGTGCTGGATAGTCCGGATACGGATTTTCCCCTGTTCGCCCCGCCAAACGAGTCGGTCGGGCCTGAGCATTACGCCCAGGGGCTGCACGTGGCGGCGATGATCCCCGATGGCGGCTCGCTGCAACTCGGCATCGGCTCGACCTCCGACGCGGTGGTGCAGTCGCTGCTCCTGCGTCACCAAAGGCCCGACGCCTTTCGCGACACCGTGCGGCGGCTGCGCGGGGCGAGGACCGACCGGCCGGACGACGAGTTCGGTCCCTTCACCACCGGGCTCTATGCGCCTTCGGAAATGTTCGCCTACGGCTTCATGGCCTTGATGGAGGCGGGCATCCTGAAGCGCGAGGTGGACGGCAAGCTCCTGCACGGCGGCTTCTTCCTCGGCCCCCGGGCCTTCTACGCGGCGTTGCGCGACCTGCCGGAGGATCAGCGGGCGAAACTGCAGATGACGGCGATATCGTTCGTAAACGAACTTTACGGCGACGAGGCCGCCAAGCGCGCGGCGCGGACAGGGGCGCGTTTCGTCAACAACGCCATGATGGCGACCCTGCTGGGCGCCGTGGTCTCCGACGGACTGGAGGACGGCCGCGTGGTCTCCGGCGTCGGCGGACAATACAACTTCGTCGCCCAGGCCTTCGCGCTGGACGACGCGCGCTCGATCATCACGCTGAACGCCACGCACGGCGCCGGCAACGCGGCCCGCTCCAATATCGTTTGGCGCTATGGCCACGCCACCATTCCGCGCCACCTGCGCGATGTGGTGATCACCGAATACGGCGTCGCCGATCTGCGCGGCAAGTCGGACCGGCAGGTGGTCGCCGCCCTGTTGTCCGTCGCCGACAGCCGTTGGCAGGACGAGCTGACCAGGGCCGCCAAGGACGCGGGCAAGCTGCCCAAGGCTTACGAGATTCCCGCCGCCCATCGCCAGAACACCCCCGACCGCGTCGCGGCGGCGCTGAAACCGGCGCAGGAGCAGGGCCTGCTGCCACCGTTCCCGCTCGGCACGGACTTCGACGAGGTGGAGCTGCGCCTGTTGCCGGTCATGCAGACCCTGCGGGCCGCGGCGGCGGAGCCGATGGCGGCGCTGAAGCTGATCGCCGGAGGCTTGTCGTCATCGACCAAAGCGCCGGCGGCCGAGGCGCTGAAACGCCTCGACCTCGACCGCCCCACAACCATCCAGCAGCGGTTCTACGCCCTTCTGGTGCGCGGCGCGGTCTGAACGGGTTACCTACGGCGTCCGGTACACCATGCCGTCCTTCATCACGAAGGCAGGCTGGTTCAGCGCGGTGATATCGCGCGTCGGATCGCCAGTGAAGGCGGCGAGGTCGGCCAGAGCGCCGGGCGCGATCCTGCCGAGGTCGTCGGCGTGGCCGATCAGGCCGGCGTCGGTGAGGGTGGCGGCCTTCAGCGCCTGCACCGGCGTCATGCCGTCCTGAACCATCCAGATCAGTTCGCGCGCGTTCTCGCCGTGGGCGAAGACCCCGACGTCGGAGCCGCAGCCGATCCTCACCCCCACCTTCATGGCCAGCCTGAACGCGTGCTCCGCCGCCGCAATGGCGGGGGAGGGCGGCCCGCCCGGCGTGTAGCGGCCGGCATAGGCGCTGGTGGCGGCCGGGGCGGTGAGGGTCGGCATATAGGCCACGCCCTTGTCTCTCATCAGGGTGAAGGTGGCTTCGCTGCCGCCATAGCCGTGCTCGATGGTGTCGACCCCGCCCAGCACCGCGCGGCGCATCCCCTCGTCGGTGGCGGCGTGGGCGGCGACGGGACGGCCGGAAGAGTGGGCCGCATCGACCATGGCCTTGATCTCGTCCAGCGAGAAGGTCGGCCGCGCTTCGCCGTTCGGGCCGGTGCGATAGTCGGTATAGAGCTTAATCCAGTCCGCGCCGCGCGCCGCCTGTTCGCGCACCGCCCTCACCCCCTCGTCGGCGCCGGTCACCTCCTGCGCCCCCTGCGGCAGGTCGATGTCGGGACGATAGCCGCGCACCGCCGGGCCATAGGCGCCGGTGGCGACGATAGCGCGGGTGGCCACGAACAGGCGGGGGCCGGGGATGGTCCCGTCGTTGATCGCCTTCTTTATCCCCACATCGGCATAGTCCGCCCCCTCGGTGCCGAGATCGCGCAGGGTGGTGAACCCGGCCATCAGCGTGGCGCGGGCGTGATTGCCCGCCGCCAGCACGCGATAGGCCAACGGTTCGTGCAGCACCTGATCGTCCCACGGCGTCTCGTTATAGGGATGCAGCAGGATGTGGCTGTGCAGGTCCATCAGGCCCGGCGTCAGGGTGGCGCCCGGCAACTCCACCACCCGCGCGCCGGCGGGCGCGGCGACGCTTGCGGCGGGGCCGACCGCCTTGATCCGCTTGCCCTCCACCAGCACGACCCAGCCCGGATGCGGCGCGTCCTCCGTCGCGGTCCACACGGCGGCGGGCCGGATCAGCGTCACGCCGGGCTCAGCGGCGGCGTGGGCAGGGGTCGCGGCCAGCATCGCGGCGGCCAGAAGGTTCAACATGCGTCGCTCCAGGGCGGAGCAGCCATTGCAGCCTGTTCCGCGGGCGGGCGCAATCGCGCCGCGATGGCCAGGGCCTAACCCGCTAGGCTTGCGCCGCGCGTGGGTCTATGTCGCCAATCTGGCGAGCGTCAGAGGGGGACGAGTATGCGATGCGGGTTGGCTCTAGGCTTCGGGTTGGCCATGATCTTGGCCGGACAGGGCGCTCAGGCGGCGCCCGACGCCGGGCCGGCCTATGACCCCAAGGCGGCCTTCGCGCCGCTGGTCCTGCCCGAGGCGGTGAACCGCTACCGTTCCGCCAACGGCGCGCCGGGGCCGGACTACTGGCAGAACCGGGTCGACTACACGATCGAGGCCCGTATCGACACCGCCGCCAAGGTGCTCTCCGCCACCGAAGTGATCGGCTATACCAACAACAGCCCCGATGCGCTGCCGAGCCTGTGGATGCAGCTCGACCAGAACATCTACCGCAAGGATTCGCGCACCGGCGTGCTCGGCGGCGGGCGACGGGGTCGGGGCGGCGGCCAGAATACCGAAGGTTATTCCATCGAGGCGGTGGAGGTGCTGCGCGGCAAGGCCTGGGTGAAAGTCCCCTTCCTGGTCTCCGACACGCGCATGAAGATCAGCCTCGACCAGCCCTTGCGCGGCGGCGGGGCGAAGCTGAAGCTCCGCATCGCCTACCACTACACCGTGCCCGGCCTGTTCGGCGGGCGCACCTCGTGGGTGGATACCAAGAACGGACCGATCTTCGACATCGCCCAGTGGTTTCCGCGCATGGCGGTCTATGACGACATCCGGGGCTGGGACACGCTGCCCTATCTCGGCTCCGAGTTCTATCTGGAGTACGGCGACATCGACTACGCCGTCACCGTGCCGGCCGACATGATCGTGGCGGGCGGCGGGGTGCTGGTGAACCCGCAGGCGGTGCTGAGCCCCACCCAGCGCGTGCGCTTGGCGCAGGCCGCCAGGAGCGACGCCGCGGTGATGATCCGCACGCCGGAGGAGGTGGCCGCCGACGCCGCCTACCCGGCCGCGAGGGGCGAGAAGACCTGGCGCTATCACTTCGCCAACACCCGCGACGTGGCCTTTTCCGCCTCGCGCGCTTTCGTCTGGGATGCGGCCCGGATGAACCTGCCGGACGGCAAGACAGCGCTGGCCGAGAGCGTCTATCCGATTGAGAGCGCCGGGAACGAGGCCTGGGGCCGCTCCACCGAATACATGAAGGATTCGGTGGAGCATTTCTCTCAGCGCTGGTTCGCCTATCCCTATCCCACGGCCTGGAGCATCGCCGGCGGCTCGTCCGGCATGGAGTATCCGGGCATGGCCTTTGACGGGATCACCGACAAGGGCAAGGCCCTGTTCTGGATCACCGCGCACGAGATCGGCCACACCTGGTATCCGATGATCGTCGGCTCCAACGAGCGGCGCGACGCCTGGATGGACGAGGGGTTCAACACCTTCATCGACACCTTCGAGAGCGACGAGTTCAAGGGCGGCGTCTATGGGCCCAAGCGCGACAGCGAGTACGCGCCGGGCGGCGGCAATCCGGTGGATGAGATCCTGCCCCTGCTGGCCGATGCCGACGCCGCGCCGATCCTGAGCTATCCCGACGTGAAGGGTGAGAAATACCGCCATTCGGTGGACTATTTCAAAACCGCGCTAGGCCTGCGCCTGCTGCGCGACGTGATCCTCGGGCCGGACCGGTTCGACCCGGCCTTTCGCAAATACACCGCCGACTGGGCGTTCAAGCACCCCAAGCCGTCCGACTTCTTCCGCGAGCTGTCGAGCGAGGCGGGCGAGGACCTTTCATGGTTCTGGCGCGGCTGGTTCCTCAACAACTGGCAGCTCGACCTGGCGGTGAGCGCCGTGGCCTATGTGGACAACGACCCGGCCAAGGGCGCCGGCGTCACCGTCGAGAGCCGCGACAAGCTGGTCATGCCCGTGGTGCTGGCGGTGAAGTATGCGGACGGCTCCGCCACCCGCGTCGACCTGCCGGTGGAAACCTTCATCCAGCGGGCCAAGGTCGTGGTGTCCGTACCGCCGGGACGCATCGCCTCGGTGACCCTCGACCCCGACCACCGCCTCCCCGACCGCGACCGCAGCAACAATACGTTCGTCATGGGGGCTGGGCGCTAACGCCCCGCTCCATCGAACCAGGGAATCATCCGCTTGATCGCCGCTTCGATCTCCGGGGTGGACACGGCGAAGCTCATGCGGATGAAGCGGCGCCCGTCCACTGGGTCGAAGTCGATGCCGGGCGCGGTGGCCACGCCGGTCTCGCGCAGCAACGCCTCGCAGAAGGCCACGCTGTCGTCGGTCATATGGCCGATATCGGCATAGATGTAGAAGGCGCCGTCGGGTGGGGCGATGGCGCCAAGGCCAAGCGCGGGCAGGGCGTCCAGCAGAAGCTGGCGGTTGCGCCGATACACCGCTACGTGGCCCTCGAGCTCCTCCCGGCTGTCCAGCGCCGCCAGCCCCGCGTGCTGGCTGAGCGAGGGCGCGGTCAAAAACAGGTTGCCGGCGAAGGCCCCGGCGCGGGCCAGATGGGCCTCCGGCGCCAGCAGCCAGCCCAGCCGCCAGCCCACCATGCTGAAGTATTTGGAGAAGCTATTGACCACCAGCGCCTGAGGCTCGAACTCCAGCATCGAGTGGGTGGGGCCGGTATAGCTCAGCCCGTGATAGATTTCGTCGGAGACGATGCGGATGCCGCGCGCGCGGCAGACCTTCGCGATGGCTTCGAGTTCATCCCGCGCGATGATCGTGCCGGTGGGGTTGGCCGGGCTGGCCACGATCACGCCCGCCGGCGCGGGGTCCAGCGCGGCCAGGGCGGCGGCGGTGAGCTGGAAGCGCACGTCCTGTCCACAGGCGATCTCCACCGGCGTCATGCGCAGCGCCTTCAGCGTATTGCGATAGGCCACATAACCCGGCCGGGCCAGCGCCACCCGGTCGCCGGGCTCGAAGCTGGAACACAGCGCCAGCACCAGGGCGGGCGAGGCGCCGCAGGTGAGGATGAACCGGTCCGCCTCCACCTCGAGTCCGTAGGTGTCGCGGTAGCGGCGCGACAGGCGGGCTTTCAGCGCCGGGCTCTCCCAATAGCCCATGGCCTCGGCGTCCAGCACCTGATGCGCCATCGCAATGGCGGCCCTGGGCGCGCCGGTGGAGGGCTGGCCGAACTCCATGTGAATGATGGAGCGGCCCTGCGCCTTCAGCGCGTGGGCCAGACGGCTGATCGCCATGGCGTGGAAGGGTTCGATGTCGGAGGGGACGGCGTTCATGCCCGCCCGGCCCTAGCCCAACTGGACAGTCGCCTCAAGTCGGGCCAAAGCGGCGCCATGAAACGGCTCGCCATTCTGACCACCGGGGGCACCATCGCCATGCGCGCCGACGCCGGCGGTCCGGCGCAGATCGCCCTGCAGGCCGCCGACATCGCCGCCGCCGCGCCGCGCCTGCGCGACTTGGCCGAGATCATCGCCACCGAGGTGCTGGGCAAACCCAGTTCGAGCTTCACCCTGCGCGATCTGGCGGCGCTGGCCCGCGCGGCGGAGGCGGCCGGCGGGGCGGACGGCATCGTCATCACCCACGGCACCGATACGCTGGAGGAGACCGCCTTCGCCCTCCAACTCACCGCCACGCATCGGACCCCGGTGGTGCTGACCGGGGCCATGCGCCGCTTCGATCAGCCGGGCGCCGACGGCGCCGCCAACCTGGAGGCGGCGGGCCTGACCGCCCTCGACCCCGCCTCGCGCGGCCGCGGCGTGCTGGTGACCATGGACGACGAGGTTCATTGGGGGCCGCTGGTGCGCAAGGCGCACGCCTTTCGCACCCACGCCTTCTCCTCCGCCCCGTTCGGACCGATCGGCTGGGTGGCGGAAGGGCGGGTGCGCTATGCCCTGAAGCCGGACATGGCCTATCCCAAGCTGTCCATCGGCGAACGGGACGCCGTCGTGCCGATCCTTGAGGCCGGACCGGGACTGGAGCCCGCCGTGGTGGACGCCATGGGCGGCGTGGCCGACGCCCTGGTGGTCAGCCTGCCGGGGGCGGGCCATGTGGCCGCCGAGGCGGTGGCGTCTCTGGCGTCATTGGCGGCGAAGCGGCCGGTGGTGTTCGCCACCCGCACCGGCGCCGGCCGCACGCTGGAAAGGTCCTATGGCTATGCCGGGTCCGAGGCCGATCTGCTGAGCCGGGGCCTGATCGCGGCGGGCGCGCTGGAAGCCCGCAAGGCGCGCATCCTGCTGATGATCCTGCTCTCCAACGGCGCTTCGGCCGCCGAGGTCGAAACGGTCTTCCGCGCCCTGCCCTGAATCGTATGGGCAACCTCCCGCGGCCCATCGGGTTGTCCCTGCACACGGACGCGGAGGCGATCATGGCGGATGAGGCGAAGGGCCCGGACCTGAAACAGGGCGTGCTGGCGACCCAGCTCAGGGACGGCGAGATGATCGCCGGGCAGGTCGATGGCGAGGGCGTGCTGGTGGCGCGGCGGGGCGGCAAGCTGTTCGCCGTTTCCGACGAATGCACCCATCTCGGCGGACCGCTCTACAAGGGTGTGGTGGTGGACGGCGAGGTGCGCTGCCCCTGGCACCAGGCGCGCTTCTCGCTGGAGACGGGCGAGGCGGTGGGCGCGCCGGCCCTCCAGCCGCTCGGCTGCTATGCGGTGGCGGAGCGCGACGGCAAGGTGTTCGTCACCGGCAAGCGCGAGCGGGCCGAGGCCGAGGCGCCGGGCAAGGACCCCGGCCGGGTGGTGATCGTCGGCGGCGGCGCGGCCGGTCATGCCTGCGCCGACATGCTGACGCGGCGCGGGTTAGCCAAGCAGGTGACGGTGATCTCGGCCGACGCGGATGCGCCCTACGACCGCACCTTCTGCTCCAAGCAGTATCTCAGCGGCAAGGCGCCGCGCACCGAGACCAACCTCGATCACAACGACATCTACAGGGCGGGCGTGACCCTGCTGACCGGTACGAAGGTGACGGCCGTCAACATCGACGCGCGGTCGGTGACCACCGATGCGGGCGAGACCCATCCCTATGATGCGCTGGTGCTGGCCACCGGCGCCGAGCCGAGCCGTCCGGACATCGCGGGCTTCGACCGCGCCAACGTCCACGTGCTCCGCACCCTGAAGGACGCCGACGCCCTCATCGAGGCGGCGGGCTCGGCCAAGCACGTGGCCATCGTCGGCGCCAGCTTCATCGGGCTGGAGGCGGCGGCGGCCATGATCCAACGCCGGCTGAAGGTGGAGGTGATCGCGCCGGAACCCGTCCCGCTGGCCAGGACGCTGGGCGAAGCGGCCGGGAGGTTCGTGCAGGCCAAGCACGAGGAAAGGGGCGTCGTCTTCCATCTCGGCCGCAAGGTGAAGGGCTTCGACGGTCGGGCGCTGACGCTCGACGACGGCTCGACGGTGGAGGCGGACTTCGTCATCCTGGGCGTCGGCGTCAAGCCGTGCCTTGATCTGGCCGTGGCGGCCAATTTGCGCGTGGCCGACGCGAAGGCGGGCGGCGGCGTCGTGGTGGACGACCACCTCATGACCTCAGCGCCGGGGGTCTATGCGGTGGGCGACATCGCCCACTATCCTGACGCCAATGCCGGCGATATCCGGGTCGAACACTGGGTCCATGCCGAGCGGCAGGGGCAGCATGTGGCGCGCTTGCTGATGGGGCAGGCGGCGGCGTATACGGACACGCCCTTTTTCTGGAGCGCCCATTACGACGCGTCGATCCGCTATGTGGGCCACGCCTCGAAGACCGACGGCGTCAAGGTGGACGGCGATACGGCCAAGGGCGAGTTCGTCATTCGTTACACGGAGAAGGGCAAGGACGTGGCCGTGGCCTCGCTCAAGCACGACCGCGCCGCCCTCGAGTTCGCGGAAAAGATGGAGCCGCCCGCCGGTTGAAAACGGTCTTCGCCCTTACCGTTCAAAGGCAGGGATGGCGGCGGCGCGGCCGCGATAGCGGCTGGCCATCTCCATCGCCACCACGCCGAGCGCTAGGCCGATGGCCACCGGCAGCGAACGCCGCGCCAGCGCCACAGCGGCCGTGCCCACCACCGCGCCGGTCAGCGGATGGCCGGACCTCTGTTCGACCTTGGCGCCGATAAAGGCCCCGAGCAGGTTCTTCAGCATGGTGATCTCCTTCGACAGGAGGAATGCCCCTGCAGCCTGACTGTTCCGCTTACGGCGCCTGCAGCAGGCTGAGCAATTGGTCGATATCGACGAAGCTGAAGGCGACCGATGAGTCCGCCACGCCGAACGGCATGAACAGCCGCCGGCCGTGGGCCAGCGCGCCGCAGGTATAGACCACGTTGGGCACATAGCCCTCGCGGTCCTCATCCGAGGGCGACAGGATCGGCTGGGTGGTGCGGCCCAGCACCTTGCGCGGGTCCGCCTTGTCCAGCAGCACCGCGCCGATAGAGTATTTGCGCACCGCGCCGACGCCGTGGGTGAGCAAAAGCCAGCCCTCGTCGATCTCGATCGGCGCACCGCAATTGCCGATCTGCACCAGTTCCCAGGGATAGACCGGGCCGATCAGCGGTTCGCCCTCGTCCCAGTGCAGCAGATTGTCCGAGGTCAGATAGAACAGGCTCTCGCCGTTCTGGCGTCCGATCACCGCATACTTGCCGTCGATCTTCCGGGGGAAGATGGCCATGCCCTTGTTGCGGGCGGCCGGGCCCGACATGGGCTTCAGCTCGAAGGTCTTGAAGTCGCGCGTGACGAGCAGTTCGGAAGCGATATTGAAGCCCGAATAGGCGGTATAGGTGCCCACATAGAGCGGGCCATCCTCATCGTCCTCCAGCCTGACCAGGCGCAGGTCCTCCAGCCCGTTCCGCTGCTGCTGGGTGAAGGGGAAGATCACCGTGCCGGACAGCGAGGCCTCGGGGAAGCGCTCGGCGGTAGTCACCTTGCCGTTCGCGTCGCAGGCGGTGATCGTCTCGCGCGCGGCGACGGAAAAGGGGGGGCGGGGGGCCAGATCGAACTCGCCCTTGTGGTTCAGGATGCCTTCGCGAAAGGCGATGGAGGAGATGTGCCCCTCGCCCACGGCGCGGAGCGAGAGCACGATCCGCAGCGCGCCCGGCGTCAGGCCCGACTGGTCCGGATGCGGCACGATGGAGGGGTTCATCAGCGCCGCCGAGGTGTAGGAGTATTCGTGGCAGAAATAGGCGCCGATGAGCTCCTTCCGGTCCTCCCGCACGTGGTTGTGCAGGTCGAGTTCGGCCTTCACCTGCTGGTAGCGGTCGAGGAACACCTGCTTGGTCTGCCAGTGGCGGGGACCGAAATCGCGATTCACCAGCGCCAGTTCCGCCTGGCAGGTGCGCATGTCCATCTGCAGCACTGCGTTGACGATGCGGCGCGCGCGAGAAGTTTCGGTCGGATGCAGCGAGCGCGGCTCCGGCGCGATCTGGAACGGACGGATGACCACGCGGTCGGGTTCGGCCGTGAGCCGGGTCGGCAGGATCGTCAGCAAGGGCACGCAGCTTATCCGGATCTGGCTTCAGGCGAAGCGGCTCAACTCTCGAAGGCCGTCTTTAGCCGCGCGCCCCCGGCGCCTGTCAATTTGTGAAGCATACAGGCGGACAGTTGGATAGCCAGGATCGACTCGGCGCCCTGGTTTTCGTTGGCCCCGGCCCAGGTCAGGCCGTCGAAGCTGTCGCCGTCGCCAGTGGCCAGGCTGACGCCCAGGGTGTTGGCGCCGAAGAACCAGGCATAGGCGCGCTCGGCCTCGTCGATCCAGCGCCGGTCGCCCGTGGCCCTCCAGGCCGCCTCGCAGGCGTCTATCGTGGCGGTCACCTCCACCGGCTGCTGGTCGAACAGGCTGCGAGCCTCCAGCGGCCGGCCGAAATCGGCGGTGGCCACGGGCAGGAAATGGCCGAGCGGGTCGGTCTGGCGCTCACACAGCCAGTCCAGCGCCTCCAGGCCGTCATCCACCATGCCCGGCTCGTCCAGCGCCAGGCCGGCGCGGATCAGCCCCTCGGGCAGGCGGGCGTTGTCATAGGACAGGTGATCCTCGAACCAGGGCAGGCCGCCCGCCTTGCGGGTGCGGCGCATGGCGTGCAGCCGCGCGGCCTTGGCCCGCACCACGTCGCGGATATGATCCTCGCCCCAGCCGGCTTCCATGAGGGTGCAGAGGCCGAGCAGGATGAAGGTGTCGGCGCGGGGCGGCGCCACCTCGTCCACGGTGCGCAGGATCAGGTCCATCATGCCGCCCGCCCAGCGCCGCTGGCTGGGTTCCACCGCCAGGGCGGCGGTCGTGGCCACGGACCAGATGCTGCGGCCGTTGGAATCCTCCGACCCGCGCGGCTCCAGCCATTGCCGCTCATAGCTCATGAAGTTGCGGAACCGGCCGATGTCCGGGTTCCAGGCGTGGGCGACGAAGGCGGTATAGGTAGCGGTCAACGCGCGCCGCTCCGCGTCCGGCGCGCCCGGCAGGCGGTGCATGAGGATCAGGGCGCGGGCGTTGTCGTCGACGCAATAGCCGTGGCGGCGGTCGGGCAGGCTGAACAGGCTGTGCTGCATCATCCCGCAGCTGTCGGTCATGCGGCGGAGCCCGCCCAGCGACAGGACAGGTGCACGGCGGGCGGCGGCGCGGGTGCGCGCCGGCTTGCCGACCTCGGCGTCGAACACGTCCAGCATCCGGGCGCCGAAGCGGCCCCACACCGTCTCGCGCGTGGCGTCATAGAGGCTCTGGCTCAGCGCCTGACGCACGTCGGGATGGATCAGAAGGTCAATGACTTCGTCGGCGACCGCTTCCGACGACCCGAACGGCGTCAGCCGCCCGCGACCGTCGGCCAACAGCTCCTCCGCGTGCCAATAGGGCGTCGAAACGATCGCCCTCCCCAGCGCCGCGGCATAGGCCAGCGTGCCGGAGGTGATCTGCTGGGGATTGAGGTAGGGGGTGATGTAGATGTCCGCCGCCTGCAGATAGTCCACCAGCCGCGCCGTGTCGGTATATTCGTCCACCAGCCGAAGGTGGTCGGCCACGCCAAGCGCGCTCGCCAGCGCCATCAGCGAGTCGCGGTATCGCTCCCCCTCCTGCGCCACCAGGTTCGGGTGGGTGGCGCCCAGCACCACATACAGCGCCTCCGGGCGCGCCGCGACGATGCGGGGCAGGGCCTTGATGACGGTCTCGATACCCTTGCCCGGCGACAGCAGGCCGAAGGTGAACAACAGGTCCCGCCCCTCGAAGCCGAGCTTGGCCTTGAACGGAGCCGTGTCGCTGAGCGGACGATCCGGCGCGCCATGGGGGATCAGTGCGATCTTGTCGTCGGCCACCTTCCACACCCGGCGCAGCATCTCGCGGCCGCGCTCCGCCATGACCATGACCTTGGACGCGCGGGCCAGCAGGCGCTCGAACACCCGCTTCTGATCCTTGTCCGGGGTCTCCAGCACGGTGTGCAGGGTGGCGATCACCGGCCGGTCGGTGGCCTCCAGCATGGTCATCAGATGTTCGCCGGCGGGGCCGCCGAAGATGCCGAACTCATGCTGAACACAGATCAGGTCGGGCCGCGTGGCGTTCAGCCGGTCGGCGGCGGCGAGGTAGTCGCCGACCTCGTTCTGGCGGATTTCGCATACCACTTCAGCGGGATAGGCGTAGCCGGCGGGGGTGTCGGTCATGGCGTAGACGTCGCAGGTCGCATCCGGACGCGCCTCGTGCAGCGCTGCGTAGACGTCGGCGGTAAAGGTGGCGATGCCGCAGCGACGCGGGGGATAATTGCCGATCAGCGCGATCTTGCGCGCTTCGACCGGGACGGGCCGAACGGGCGAGCCGATGACGCGAAGGCTGGGTAGCGACATGAGGTCTCCAAGGGCAGACGACCTCACAACGCCCGGAACGGCGCTGCGATCCGGGCTGGCCTCGCCTTCTACACGAGTTTCTTGTGCGGCGCCGCAAAATTGGGCTTGGCGCGGGGCGTATGTCGTCTAGCCGTGCAACGCCTCGGCCAACCGCTCCATGCCGATGCGCGAGGTGGCGGGATCGCCGGCCAGGCCGATGCGGATATGCTCCGGTTCGCCGAAGAAACGACCCGGCACGACCGAGGTTTCGTATCGGTCCATCAGCCGCTGGAACAGGGTGTCGCCATCGCCCTGCCGCAGACGCGGAAAGACCGTCGTGCCGTGGTTGAACACGACCTGATCCAGCGCCGGATGATCGGCCAGCAGGTCGCGATAGGCGGCGCGGTTGGCGTTCGTGATGGCCGTGGCGCGGTCGCGGAAGTGTTGCAGGCGCCGGAAGGCCACCACCGCCATCCGCTCCGACACGTGCGGGGCGTGCACGCCGAAGAGATCGTTCAGCCGACTCATCTTCGCGGCAAGAGCGGCCGGCGCGAGGATCCAGCCGCAGCGCAGACCCGTCAGGCCGTAGGCCTTGGTGAGGCTGGAGGTGACCACCACATTGCCGTCCGGCGCGAACGCGGTACGGACCCGGCCATCGTGGAACAGCAGCTCGCGATAGACCTCGTCCACCAGGACCCAGGCGCCGACCTTGGCGGTGGCTTCGGCCACCCGGGCGATGGCGGGGTCATCCGCCAGCGCGCTCGATGGGTTATGCAGGTTGGTCAGCACCACTACCCGCGTCCGCGGCGTGAGGGCGGCCGCCACGCGATCGGGATCCAGGCGCCAGCCCTCGTCCAGCCGCCGCGCGAAGCGGCGGATGTCAGCCTGCAGATAGCCCAACGTGTCGGTGATCAGCTCATAGCTGGGCGCCTCGATCAGCACCTCCTCGCCCGGCGCGACCATGGCCGCCAGCGCCAGGTGATTGGCGAAGGAACAGCCGCCTCCCGGCATGGTCACGCACGCCGCGTCGATGCCGAAGCGCGCGGCGACGATCTCGCGCAGCGGCGTGTATCCGCCCCCATTGGCGCCGTGCAGGGCGAGGTCGTCCAGCGTCGCGCCGAGGTCCGCCCACGTGGCGTCGACGATGCCGCTGTTGGCGAGACCATACTTCGCCCCCGCCGTCCCGTACTTGGCGAAATGCATGTAGTCGGACTGCATCGTGCGCGCGCTCATCGGGCGAGGCCGCGCTGCTTCAAGGCCCGCCGCCAATAGAGGTAGGGCGGGACGCCCAGCGCCATGATGGCGTAGCCGATCAGGCTGTTGACCGGAAAGGCCCAGAACGAGGCGACCACCACCACCACGCAGCTCAGGATGAACAGGCTGGTGGTCCACGGATAGAAGGGCGACCGATAGCCGGATGAGCGCACCCCCGTCACCTCTTCGCGGCGGCGCAGCAGGAAGATGCAGGAGGCGGAAAGGCCGAAGAACAGGAAGTTCATGGCGATCACGTAGCTCAGGATCTGATCGTAGCGACCCGAGAGCGCGATCACCGCGGTCCACACCGCCTGCAGCACGATGGCGATCACCGGCGCGCGACTGTGCGCCTCCACCGCGCCGACCTGGCGGAAGAACAACCCGTCGCGGGCCATGGCGAAATAGACCCTGGGACCGGTCAGCATGGCCTGGCTGAGATAGCCCACGGCGGAAAGGCCCACGGCCGCGGCGGCCAGCTTCGCCCCCACCGGCCCCGCCACAACCTGCAGCACGTCGGAGACCGGGGTCAGGGTATGGCCGAGCCGGTCGATGCCCAGCGCCCGGATGCAGGCCAGGTTGACCAGCAGATAGACGAAGACCACCGCCAGCACGCCGACCAGCAGAGCCCGGGCCAGATTTTTCTGCGCGTCCTTCATCTCGCCGGCGACATAGTTGGCGGTCTGCCAGCCGCCATAGCTGAACACCACCGGGATCAGCGCCTGGCTGAAGGTCTTGAACAGATCGGGCGTCGGGGGTGCGCTCGGCGCCGCCTTGAAGATCGTAGTGACCTGTGGAGCGATGAGCAGACCTGCGACGATCACCGCGGCGATGGCGACCAGTTTCAGCACGCCGAGCGCGCTCTGCGCCCCGTCCCCCGCCTTGACGCCGATGCAGTTGATGGCGGCCAGCAGCGCCAGGGTCGTCACCACGGCGACGGGCTCATTGAGCCCGCCGCCCAGGAGGACGTTGAGGTTCCGGGCGAAGACGATAGCCACCGCCGCCATGCCGCCGGTCTGCACCACCAGAAGCGTGGTCCAGCCGAACAGGAAGCCGGCAAGGGGGCCGTAGGTGTCGCGCAGATAGACGTACTCGCCCCCCGTGCCGGGGATGCGCGCCGCAAGCTCGGCATAGACGAAGGCGCCGAGGATCGCCACGACCCCGCCCACCACCCAAGCGGCGAGGGCGAGGGTGGGTGAATGCAGGCTGGCGGCCACGACGGCGGGGTTGACGAAGATGCCGCCGCCGATGATGCCGCCCATGACCAGCAGCACGGCGCTGGGAAAGCCGATGGCCACGCGCAGGCCGTCGCGGCCGAGGTCCGGGGTGCTCATGGGCCTGATCTGTAACACGATCCCGGCGCGGATGAAGCGGCGTGGCCACAGCCGATCGAAGGCCGGATCGACGGGCCGGGCCGGGCCTACTAGAAGGGCGCCATGACCGATCCCCTCGCGCGGCCCGAAGTCCTGACGCTCCGCTCCTCCGAGATTCGCAAGGTGGCCAATGCGGGCATGGGGCGCAGCGACGTGCTGCCGTTCTGGTTCGGGGAATCCGATCTGCCCACGCCGCGTTTCATCCGCCAGGCGGCGGCCGAGGCGGTGCTGGCCGGCCAGACCTTCTACACCCACAACCTCGGCCGGCCGGACCTGCGCGCCGTTCTCTCGACCTATCTCTCCGGGCTGCATGGCCGAGCCGTCGGGACGGAGCGGCTGGCCGTCACCAATTCCGGCGTCAGCGCCCTGATGATCGCCGCCCAGGCGGTGGTCTCGCCCGGCGACCGGGTGGTGGTGGTCGCCCCCGTCTGGCCCAATGTGGTGGAAATCCCGCGCATCCTGTCGGCCACGGTGGAGACGGTGGCGCTGGCCCCGGTGCAGGGCCGCTGGGCGCTCGACCTCGACCGGTTGATGGACGCCCTGACGCCGGACACGCGGGCGTTGTTCCTCAATTCGCCCAACAACCCCACCGGCTGGACCCTGCCGGCGCAGGATCGCGCGCCCATTCTGGAGCGCTGCCGCCGCCATGGCATCTGGCTGATCGCCGACGACGTCTATGAGCGGATCGTGTTCTCGCCGCGCGGCCAGGCGCCCTCGTTCCTGGAGATCGCCGACCCGGACGACCGGCTGATCTCCACCAATTCCTTCTCCAAGGCCTGGCGCATGACCGGCTGGCGGTTGGGGTGGATGGCGGCGCCCGAACCCTTGGTCCCGTCGGTGGGCGTCCTGCTGGAATACAACACCTCCTGCGCGCCGGACTTCATCCAGACCGCCGCTGTCGCCGCGCTGACGCAGGGCGAGGCGTCGGTGGCGGAAATCCGCACGGACCTGCAGGGCGCGCGCGATCAGGTGCTGGCGGGGCTGCGCGCCTTGCCGGGGGTCGAAGCGCCGGAGCCGGACGGCGGCATGTACGCCTTCTTCCGGCTGCAGGGCTGTACCGACGCGGTGGCGACGGCGACGGATCTGATCGAACGCGTCGGCCTTGGTCTCGCCCCCGGCTCCGCTTTCGGAGCCGAAGGGCAGGGTTGGCTGCGCTGGTGCTTCGCCGCCCGACCCGAGAAGAACGCCATGGGTCTGGAGCGGCTGGCGCGCTACCTGGATACGCGTTAACCGATTATCATTGACTTATACGCGCAAAAGCATCGCGCAATTCACCGCCGCGGTGCGCCTCGCCGCCCTGGCCAACAACATTTGGGTCCACCCCCACCTCTACGGTCACAACGACGCGCAGGCCGGTCCCGTCCCCGCGCCGGCGGCCAGGCCGTGGTCTGGACGCAGATCTTCTGGGCGGCGGGGTCCAAGGACCTCCTCCCGGCGTGGCAGCGGGGGCGTTCACAGCGAGGTGCGCAAGGGACTTGTCACAAGTCCATGACGTCGTGCTTCTATGGTCGCGCCATGACCCAGACCGCCCTCGCCGCCGTCCTCGCCCTGTTCGCCGCCGTCGGCGCCCACGCCGCGCCCTTCGCCACCGTGCCGACCGGCCAGGCGATCACGCCCACCGCCGCGCCCGGCGCGCGGTTTGAGAGTCTCAATCCGGACCTCCCCGACCTGCCGAGCTTCACCGCCGGTCAGGCCTCGGCCGTGGCGCTTTCGCCGGACGGACGCACGCTGCTGATCCTCACCAGCGGATTCAACCGCAACTTCGGCCCCGACGGGAAGATCAGGGACGATCAGTCGAAGGAATATGTGTTCGTCTACGACGTGTCGGGCGCTCAGCCGGTGAAGCGCCAGGTGCTTCAGATCGACAACAGCTTCCTCGGTCTGGCCTGGGCGCCGGACGGCGAAGGCTTCTATGCGTCGGGCGGCATGGATGACACGGTGGTGGCCTTCCGCCAGCAGGGCGCGCGTTTCGCCGAAGGGCGCATCTACAAGCTCGGCCACTCGGGCGCCAACGGCGTGGATGTGAAGCCCGTCGCCGCCGGCGTGGCGGTCAGCCCCGATGGTCGCCGTCTGCTGGTCGCCAATGTGCAGAACGATAGCGTCAGCCTGGTCGACCTGGCCGGCGGGCAGGTGAGCGACCTCGACCTTCGCAAGGGTCACGGCCTGCCGGGCGGGACGTTTCCGCGCGCGGTCGTGTGGACCTCGGCGACCTCGGCCTATGTAACGGCGGAGCGCGACCGCGAGGTGATCCGCCTCGACCTGTCATCCCCGCCCAGGGTAGCGGCGCGAATAGCGGTGCACGGCCAGCCGGTGGCGCTGACCGCCGGTCCGAACGGTGGTCTTCTCTATGTCGCCGTGAACAATTCGGACGCCGTGGCGGTGATCGATCCTGCCACCGACCGCGTGGTGGGCGGCGTGGCGACGGCGGGACCCGTCGGGCGGGCTCCGCGAGGCCTAGGCGGTGCAAGCTCCAACGGCCTCGCCCTCTCCGCGGACGGACACCGAGTCTATGTGACCAACGGTGGCGAGAACGCGGTGGCCGTCGTCGCGCTAGGTGCAGGCGGCCGGCATCCCGTGGTCGAGGGTCTGATCCCCACCGGCTGGTATCCGACGGCCGCGGCGGTGTCGCACGATGGCTGGCGGCTCTATGTGGTGAACGGCAAGAGCAATCCCGGTCCCAATCCCGGCGGCTGCCGCAACACCCTGTCCATCGAGCGGGGCGGCGAGAACCCCTGCCGCGCCGCCAACCAGTATGTCTGGCAACTGGAGAAGGCCGGGTTCCTCAGCCTGCCCGCCCCGTCCAAGGCCGAGCTCGCCAAGCTGACCCGCCAGGTCGAGGCCAACAATATCGAGGACCCGCGGGTCTCCGCCGAAAGCCGCCGCGTGCAGGCCTTTCTGAAAAGCCACATCCATCACGTGATCTACATCGTGAAAGAGAACCGCACCTACGATCAGGTGCTGGGCGATCTCGGCCGCGGCGACGGCGATCCGCGCCTGACCCTGTTCCCCGAGAGCATCGCGCCCAACCATCACGCCCTGGCCCGCACCTTCGTCGATCTCGACGCCTTCCGTGACAGCGGAGAGAGCAGCAACACCGGCTGGAACTGGTCCATGGCCGGGCGCACCAACGACTGGACCGAGCGCGAGGCGCCGGTGAACTATGCCCGTCGCGGGCTGCAGTACGATCAGGAAGGCAACAACCGGAACGTCAACGTCGCCTTCCCGACCGCGGAGGCTCGCCACGCGGCGCACGCCAGGTCGCCCGCCGATCCCGACCTGTTGCCCGGCCGCGCCGACGTGGCGGGCCTCGACGGTCCGGCGGATGAGGATCAGGACGGCGGTCACGGCTATCTGTGGGACGCCGCCAAACGCGCCCATGTGAGCCTGCGCAACTGGGGCTTCTACGGCGACCTCTCTCGCTACGAGGCGGGCGAGCCCGACCGCATCCCGCTGGAGCGCGAGCCGTGGAAGACCGGTCTGAAGGTGTTCTATCCCGCCAAGCAGGCGCTGATGGCGGTGTCGGACCCCTATTTCCGCAGCTTCGACCAGGCCTTTCCCGACTATTGGCGGTTCCAGGAGTGGAAGCGCGAGTTCGATGGGTTCGCCGCCAAGGGCTCTGCCCCGGGGCTGATGTTCGTGCGTCTGTGCCACGACCACTTCGGGAACTTCAAGGAAGGCATCGACGGCGTCAACTCCGTCGAGACCGAGATGGCCGACAACGACTATTCCATCGGCCTGCTGGTGGAGGCGGTGTCGAAGAGCCGCTTCGCCAAGGATACGCTGATCTTCATTGTCGAGGACGATGCGCAGGACGGCGCGGACCACGTGGACGCCCATCGCTCCCTGGCGCTGATCGCCGGTCCCTACGTGCGCCAGGACAAGGTGGTGTCCACGCCCTACACCACGGTGGACCTGCTCCACACCATCGAGGCGGTGCTGGGCATGAAGCCGCAGAACCTGAACCTGGCCCGCGCCCGGTTCATGGCCGACGTGTTCGACCCCTCGCTCAGCCGCTGGAGCTATACGGCGAGCGTGCCGGCGGCGCTGCGCGCGACCCGGCTGCCCCTGCCTCCGGCCACGACGGCCCAGGTTATCCCGCCGATGCGATCGTCGGACTATTGGGTCAAGGCGATGGCGAGCCAGGACTTCAGCGCCGAAGACCGGCTCGACACGGCCCGCTTCAACGCCGCCCTGTGGCAGGGCCTGAAGGGCGACGACCGAAAGAGCGGGGACGCGGACTGATCTTCCGCCGCGCGCCGCGCCGCCTATGAGGCCGCGCGCGGAACGTCTCGCCGATGTCAGCCGGCGCCCATGGTGGCGAACATACCCACCGCCGCCAGCGCCATCACGGCAGTGGCGATCCAGCCGATCGCCTTCAGCGGCAGGCTCACGGTAAAGTCGCCCATGACCTTGGTCCGGCTGGAGAGGAGCATCATCATCACCATGACCGGCACGGCGACGACACCATTGATGACGGCGCTCCAGAACAAGGCCTTGATCGGGTCTATGGGGGTGAAGTTCAGGCCGACCCCCACCAGCGTGGCCGCGGCGATGGTGGCGTAGAAGGCGGGCGCCCGGCGAAGGCGGCGCGCCAGGCCCACGTGCCAGCCCATGGCCTCGCCCACGGCGAAGGCGGCCGAGCCGGCCAGCACCGGCAGCGCCAGCAGCCCCGTGCCGATGATGCCGAGGCCGAAGATCAGGAAGACGAACTGCCCGGCGATGGGGCGCAGCGCCTCCGCCGCCTGGGACGAGGTCTGGATATCCTTCACCCCGTGGGCGTTCAGCGTCGCCGCCGTGCTGATCATGATGAACAGGGCGACGGCATTGGACAGGGCCATGCCGATATAGGTGTCGATGCGGATGCGCCTGAACTCGGACTTGGCCTGGCCCGGGTCGCGTTCCAGGGGTTTGGCGTCCTTGCGCTCGCGCACCTCCTCCACCTCCTCCTCGGCCTGCCAGAAGAACAGGTAGGGGCTGATGGTGGTGCCGAGGATGGCCACCACCACGGTGAAATAGGCGGCGTTGAAGGCGATGTCGGGGATGATGAGGTGGTAACCCACGGTCAGCCAGGGCGTGTGCACCACCAAAGCCACGCCCACATAAGCGAACAGCGACAGGGTCAGCCATTTCAGCACCGAGACGTAGCGCGAATAGCGCATGAACACCTCGAGCAGGACCGTGATCACGCCGAACCCCACCACGTAGGCGAGCGAGGGGCCGCCGACCAGCAGCTTCAGCGAGGCCGCCATGGCCCCGAGGTCGGCGCCGATATTGATGGTGTTCGCCACCAGCAGCAGGATGACCAGCGCGAACAGGACGGGGCGCGGATAGTGCTGCTTGATCACGCCTGCCAGGCCGCGCCCGGTCACCCGGCCGATATGGGCGCTGATCTCCTGGATGACGCACATCAGCGGCAGGGCGAACAGCAGTACCCAGCCGAGGTTGAAGCCATACTGCGCGCCGGCCTGGGAATAGGTTGCGATGCCGCTGGGGTCGTCGTCCGACGCGCCGGTGATCAGGCCCGGCCCCATCACCTGCAGCAGCCTCGGCCGCTCCGGCTGCTTCACGTCAGGGGACTCGTCATGCGTCCCAGGCTCCTGTGTGCCGCCCATATCGCCGCTCCCCGATCCTCACCGTCCGCCACCGCCGCCCTTCGGTGTCAGGCGGACAAAACGCCAGATGAATCCAAAGCCACCTCGAATTCATGACTGTACGGGTCTGACGACCTGCAGTTCCAGATCGAAGGCGTAGCAGGCTTCGCTCCGCGTGCACCTAGCAAAAGTTAACCGGCGTCGCGCGAAATCTTCCAGCTCGGGTGGGCGCTATACTATAGCAGGCGGCCCGACAGTCTGCGGCCGGGCGCGGCGTCTCTAACCTGCCCCGTCGATCAGGGCGCAAAGGCGGGCGAGGTCGATGGCGGGGTCGCCGGTGGGCTGGACGTCGATCTCGCCGATGAGCGTCCGCCCCTGCGCGGCGGCGGCCCGCCGATAGGCCGGATCGTAGTGCGCCTCGATCAGCGCCAGGGCCAGGGATTCGTGCGCGCCGGCCAGGGCGAGTTCGGCCCAATGCGCGCGCTGTTCGCGGCTGTGATGGCGGGGAAGCCGCTCCAGCCGGGCCAGGATGTCGGCGGGTCCGGCGAAGGCGGCGCCATAGGCCGCGGCGATGCCTCTGGCGCGCAGGGCGGCCGGCGCGCGTAGCAGAATGCCGGGGGCCCCACGCATGGCCGCCCAGAGCCGGGGCGGCAGGCCGAGTTCGCCCACGCGGCTGGCCTCGTCCTCCACCACGATCGGCCTCGAAAAGTCGAACCCGTCCAGCGCCTCGGCCACCCGCGACTCGAACATCTTCTGCGACGGCTGTGGCGTGCCGGGCAGGTCGCCGAACAGGGAGCCGCGATGCCCCGCCATGGCCTCCAGATCGAGCGTCTGCACCCCGTGGCGCGCCAGGGCCTGCAACAGGGCGGTCTTGCCGACGCCGGTCGGTCCGCACAGCACCACCAGCCTCAGCGGCTCGGTCGACTCGTACAGCGTTCGGATCACCTCGCGCCGATAGGTCTTGTAGCCGCCGTGCAGCAGGCCGACGCGCCAGCCCACCTGCGAGAGCACCGTCGCCATCGCCGCCGAGCGCTGGCCGCCCCGCCAGCAGTAGACCATTGGCCTGTAGTCGCCCTGTCGCCCGGCGAGCGGGCCGGACAGGTGATCGGCGATGTTGCGCGAGACATAGGCCGCGCCCACCCGCCGGGCCAGGAACTTGGACCGCTGGACGTAGAGCGCGCCCACCTCCGCCCGTTCCGCGTCGGAGAGCACCGGCAGGTTCACGGCGCCCGGCAGGTGGTCCTGCGCGTATTCGGCCGGGCTGCGCACATCGATGATCTCGTCGAACGCGGCGCGGGTGGCCGCGCCGGCGTCCTCCACCGTGCGGATCATCCGGCGGCGGTCCGCACCTGCACCCTGCCGTGGCCGGGCAGGACCTCGCCGATCCGGCCGGCGCGGTCGAAGCCGGCGGCGTGCGCCAGCGACACCACCGCCTCGGCCTGCTCGGCCGCGACGGAGATCAGCAGGCCGCCGCTGGTCTGCGGGTCGCACAGCAGGTCGCGCCGCCACGCCGCGCCGTCCGCCGGCGCCGCGACCCGATCGTGGTAGCCGGCCCAGTTCCGACCGGACGCGCCGGAGATCACGCCCCGGGCCAGCAGGTCGTCCACGCCGGCGAGCACCGGGAGAGCGCCCTCGTCGATCGCCACGTCCACGCCGGAGCCGCGCGCCATCTCCAGCGCGTGGCCGAGCAGGCCGAACCCGGTCACATCGGTCATGGCGTGAACCCCAACATGGCCGCCGAGCGCGTGACCGATGGTGTTGAGCTGGGTGGTCGATGCGATCAGCGCGTCATAGGCCGCCGCGCCGAGCACGCCCTGCTTGAACGCCGCGCCGAGCACGCCGACGCCGAGCGCCTTGGTCAGGATCAGCACGTCCCCCGTCCGCGCGGTGCGGTTGGTCAGCACCCGCGCCGGATCGACCAGGCCGAGCGCGACCAGGCCATAGATCGGCTCGATGCTGTCGATGGAATGGCCGCCGGCGATGGGGATGCCCGCCTCGGCGCAGACCGCCGCGCCGCCCGCCAGAATGCGTCCGATGGTGTCCACCGACAGCGCCGCGATCGGCATCCCGACGATTGCCAGGGCCAGGATCGGCGCGCCGCCCATGGCATAGATGTCGGACAGGGCGTTGGTCGCGGCGATGCGGCCGAAGTCGTAGGGGTCGTCCACCATGGGCATGAAGAAGTCGGTGGTGGCCACCAGCGCCTGGGTGTCGTTCAGCCGCCAGACCGCGGCGTCATCGGAGGTTTCCGTGCCGACCAGAAGGTTGTCGAACGGCCGGGCGGCGGGGGTCCGGGCGAGGATTTCGCGCAGCACGGCCGGCGCGATCTTGCAGCCGCAGCCGCCGCCATGGGCGAGCGAGGTCAGGGTGGGTTCGGTCTCGATCACCGGCCCCTTTCACCACAAGACCGCCGGTGCGTCGACAAGACAGACGGGACGGACGCGCCATCCGGCAGGCGCGCCTGCTGACATGACGCGCGCGGCGCGGCGGCCGATCGTGGTTACCCAAAATAAACCATGACGGACCATGGTTAACGGCGGGCGACAGGCCCGGCTTGCCCGCGTGTATCAATGTCGATGTCCGAGTCCGAGGCCCCTTCGATCATCGGCATGGCGCGTCTGGCCAGACGGCTGGTCACCGGCGAGGATCAGTCGCTCCTGTGGGCCGAGCTCAGCGAGCGGGTCGCCGCCGACCCCACCGACGCGGAGGCCCTGTTCGACATGGCCATGCTGCTGCGCCTGAGCGGCAAGGTGGAGCAGAGCCAGGCCCTGCAGGCCGCCGCCTTGCAGATGCGCACCACCTATACCTGCCGTCACGGAGCGGGCGCCGGGCTGCAGGTGCTGGTCTTCGTCACCGGCGGGGACGTGATGTCCAACGCGCCCATCGATTTCCTGTGCGAGGACAGCGACCTGACCCTGCATTTCCTGCACATGGACGCCTCGGACTCCGTCGATATCCCGCCCCATGACATCGCCTTCGTGGCCATGGGCCATTCGGAGACGAACCGGCCGGTGCTGGAACACCTCGGCCCGATCCTGGCGAACTGGGATCGGCCGGTGATGAATGCCCAGACCGCGCATATCCTGAACCTCACCCGCGACGGAACGAGCGCGCTGTTCGCGGGATCGCCGGTGGTGCTGGCCCCGGCCAACCTTACGGTCTCGCGAGCGGCGGTGGAGGCGCTGGCGGGCGGCGCGGCGCCCGGCGACCTTGGGACGGGCTTTACCTATCCCCTGCTGATCCGCCCGCTCGACACCCACGGCGGCAAGGGGCTGGAGAAGATCGACGGGCCATCGGGCTGGGCCGCCTATCTGGCCCGGTATCCCGAGGCGGGCTTCTTCCTGGCGCCCTTCGTGGATTACAGCCGAGCCGACGGCCTGTTCCGTAAGCTGCGCATCACTTTCATCGACGGCCGCCCGTTCGCCACCCACCTGGCGGTCTCCGAGCACTGGCTGGTCCACTACATCTCCGCCGGCATGTTGGAGAACGCCGACAAGCGGGCGGAGGAGGCGGCCTGGATGGCAGGTTTCTACACCGACTTCGCCGTCCGCCACGCCGAGGCGCTCCGCGAGATCGCCGAGAAGGTGGGGGTGGACTATTTCTCCATCGACTGCGCCGAACTGGCGGACGGCCGGCTGCTGCTGTTCGAGGCGGACGTGGCCTCCATCGTCCACGCCTTGGACCCGGTGGAGGTGTTCCCCTACAAGCGCCCGGCGATGCGCACGCTGTTCGACGCCTTCCAGGCCGCCTTGGCGGCGCGGGTCGGGGCCGCCGCCGTCCAGCACGCCGCCTGACCGTGGACCCGCCGCGCACCCCGGCCGCGACGAGCCTCGATCCCGAGGACTGGACCGCCCTGCGCGCCCAGGGCCACCGGATGCTCGACGACATGTTCGATCACCTGCAGCATCTGCGGGCCGCGCCGCTGTGGCAGGCGCCGCCGGTCGAGGTGCGCGGCCGGTTCGACGCGGACCTGCCCCGAACGGCTGAGCCGCTGGAGAGGGTGCACGCCCAGTTTCTCAGCGACATCGCCCCCTATGCCAGCGGCAACGCCCATCCCGGCTTCATGGGCTGGGTGCAGGGCGGCGGCACGGCCGTGGGAATGCTGGCCGAGATGCTGTCCGCCGGCCTGAACGCCAATCTGGGCGGACGCGACCACATGGCCGTCGAGGTCGAGCGCCAGATCGTCCGCTGGACCGCGCGGCTGTTCGGTTTCCCTTCGACCGCCAGCGGTGTGTTCCTGACCGGAACCTCCATGGCCAATTTCTGCGCCGTGCTGATCGCCCGCACCCGCGCCCTGGGGGTGGATGGGCGAGCCCGGGGGCTGGGCCATGACGGGCTGAAGCTGCGCGCCTACAGCGCCGCGGCCGCTCATCATTGCGTGCGGCGGGCGATGGAGATGGCCGGGCTGGGCGCCCACGCCCTGCGTCTGGTTCCGGTCGACGACCACCATCGGATCGACGTGGCGGCGTTGCGCCAAGCCATGGCCGAGGATCGCGCGGCGGGCCTGCGCCCCTTCCTCGTCGTCGGCACGGCCGGCACGGTGGATATCGGCGCCATCGACGACCTGACCGCCCTCGCCGATACCGCCGTGGCCGAGGACGTGCATTTCCATATCGACGGCGCCTATGGCGCGCTGGCGATCCTTTCCTCCACGCTCTCGCCGCGACTGGCGGGGATTGAGCGCGCCGACAGCGTCGCCTTTGACTTCCACAAGTGGGCGCAGGTCCCCTACGACGCCGGCTTCCTGCTGGTGCGCGACGCGGCGCTGCACCGCCAGACCTTCGCCGCCGAGCCGGCCTATCTGCGACGCGCGGAGCAGGGGCTGGCCGGGGGCGAGTGGTGGCCCTGCGACTACGGTCCCGACCTGTCGCGAGGCTTTCGCGCGCTGAAGGTCTGGTTCACGCTCAAGACCTATGGGCTGGACGGGCTGGCCGCGGTGATCGAGCGCAGCTGCGATCTGGCCGCCGCGCTCGGACGCTATGTGGAGGCCGTGCCGGAGCTTGAATTGCTGGCGCCGGTGCAGCTCAACATCGTCTGCTTCCGTTACCGCGGCGCCGATTCGGACGGGCTGAACGCCCGCATCGTCGAGCGGCTGCACGGCGAGGGGCGCGTGGCGCCCTCATCCACCACCCTCGACGGCCGCCTCGCCATCCGCGCCGCCATCGTCAACCACCGCACCCAACTGGCCGATGTGGAAGCCCTGGTGTTCGGCGTCATCGCCGCCGGCCGCGCCTTGGAGAAAGAGCGAGAAGGTCTTGCCGTAGCCGCTTCGCGCGCAGCATGATCGATCGTCCGGCACGGCCCTGCGTCGTTCGAGACGCCCCCGATCAAGTCGGGGGCTCCTCAGGATGATGAAGGATGGTGAACTTCAACCCTGTTCGTCATGCTGGGGAGCAAGCTTGCTCGCGTCTCGAAGCCCGCAAGGGTCTTAACCCAGCGAGGGCCGCCCGCCCGCGACGCCCGTGCCGCCGTCCACGTCGAGGATCGTGCCGGTGATGTATTGCCCGGCGGGCGAGCAGAGATACACGGCAGCGTCGCCGATCTCGTCCTTCCGGCCATAGCGGCCGAGCGGCGCGCCTTTCTTGATCGCAGCCTCGATCTCCGGCGTGGGGGCGAGGCGGGCCATGCCCTCAGTGCCTTCGATGGGGCCGGGCGAGATGCCGTTCACCCGCACGCCCAGCGGCCCCCACTCGATGGCCAGGGTCTTGAGCAGGATGTTGATCCCCGCCTTGGCGGCGCAGACGTGCGCTTGCAACGGCGTCGGGCGCACGGCCTGGCCGGCGGTGATGACGATCAGGCTGGCGCCCGGCAGGTTCAGGTGTTGGTGCCCGGCCCGGAACAGGTTGAAGGTGCCGATCAGGTCGATGTCGATCACCGCCTTGAACGCGTTGGCGCTCATGCCCAGCGCCAGGGCGGGGAAGTTGCCCGCCTGCCCGGCGATGAGGATGTCGAACTGCCCGAGTTCACCGGCGGCGCTCGCCATGGCCGCCTCCACCGCCGCATAGTCGCGCACGTCGGCGGTGAGGGGTAGGGCGCCCTGCGTACCGGTCTCGACGTCGATCTCGTCGGCGGCGCGCCTCGCCTTGGCGGGGTCGCGGCCCAGCACCGCCACGCGGGCGCCAAGCGCGGTGAACCGCTTGGCGATGCCGAGGTTGATCCCGCTGGTGCCGCCGGCGATGAAGGCGACCTTTCCGGCGAGCAGGTCGGGCTGGAAGGTGGTCTGAGCGGCCTCGGTCATCTGCGACGTTCCTCTGTGTTGGGCGCTAACTAAGCCCGCCGCGGCCGGGTCGGCCATAGGCTTGACCGAAAGACGCCGCTTGACGCAGCGGAGCGAAAGCCGACGATTGCGCCGACGAAACGAGTTCTCCGCGTCAGGGTGGATGGCTCATCGAGAACGGACATAGGGGCCCATGAACCGCAGAACCTTCACCGCGCTCAGCGCGGCCGCGCTGGCGCCGTCGGCCGCGTCGGCCGAGCCCATGGCCGGACCGGCCTTCCCCAAGACCTTCCAGTGGGGCGTCGCCACCGCGGCGCATCAGGTGGAGGGCAACAATGTCAATTCCGACTTCTGGCTACTGGAGAACATGAAGCCGACGCCGTTCCGCGAGCCGTCCGGCGACGCCTGCGACAGCTACCACCGCTATGAGGAGGACATCGCCATCGTCGCCGGCCTCGGTCTGTCCACCTATCGCTATTCGGTGGAGTGGGCGCGGATCGAGCCGGAGCCCGGCCGCTATTCCCAGGCCGAACTCGACCATTACCGGCGTGTGGCGGAAACCTGCCGCAAACACGGCGTGCGCCCGCTGGTCACCTATCACCACTTCACCTCGCCGCGCTGGCTGTCGGCCATGGGCGGGTGGAGCGAGCCGTCGACGCCGGACCGTTTCGCCGCCTATGCCGACAAGGTCACCCGCGCCATGGGCGATCTCCTGGACGGCGTCTGCACCATCAACGAACCCAATGGGCCGGTGGAGGACTGGGCCTTGCGGGGCGACAAGCCCACGCCGGGCTCGGAGGCCTTCGCCAAGCTGGCGGCCAAGGCGGCGGGCTCCTCCACCTTCTGCACCTACGGCATCGGCGATGCGATCAAGAACCGGGACGGCATGATCGCCGGGCACAGGCAGGCGAGGGCGGCGATCAAGGCGGCGCGGGCCAGCCTGCCGGTGGGTATCACCCTGGCCCTCACCGAACTCTCGGCGGCGCCGGGCGGCGAAGCGCTGTATGCGCGCATCTATGGCGAGGCGCGCAAGCCCTTCTACGACGCGGCGCGGGGCGACGATTTCATCGGCGTGCAGACCTATACCCGAACCCACATAGGCCCGAACGGCAAGCTGAAGCCCACCGAGCGCGTACTGCCCATGGGCTACGAATACTGGCCGCAAGCGCTGGGAGCCTGCGTGCGGGAAGCGGCCCGCGAAACGGGGTGTCCGATCCTGGTCACGGAAAACGGCATCGGCACGGAGAACGACGCGGAGCGGGTGGCCTATGTGGACGCCGCCCTCGCCAGCCTTCGCGGTTGTATCCGCGACGGGATCGACGTGCGCGGCTACATCTGCTGGAGCCTGATGGACAACTTCGAGTGGCTGGAGGGGTATCGGCCCAAGTTCGGCATCGTGGCGGTGGATCGCACCAGCTTCAAGCGCACGCCCAAGCCCAGCGCCGCGCACCTGGCCCGCATCGCCCGCTCCAACGGCGCGGTGATCGCGAGCTAGCGCTGGGTGACGAGGTAGATCAGCCCGAGGCCCATCGCGCCGAGGCTGACGAGCGACAGGGTCACCGTGGCGGCGGCGCGGGGGCCGGCCTTTGCCACGCAGCGCAGGTCGGTGCACAGCCCCAAAGCCGCCATCGACACCACGGTGAGCAGTCCCGAAGCCTGGGCCGAAACGTGTACGACGCCGGCGGGAAGCAGGCCGAGCGAGCGGACGGCGGCCAGGCCCAGGAAGCCGATGATGAACCAGGGGATCAATGTAAAGAGCTTCACGCGCCTCGTCGGCGCCGCCGCTCTGGTGGACACCCCCTCCTCCGCCGCCCAGCGGCGCGCCAGCAGGGCGGCGGTAAAGCAGACCGGACCCAGCATCAGCACCCGGCCGAGCTTCACCAGCGTGCCGATCTGAACCGCCGCCGTCCCCGCGGCCGCGGTGGCCGCCAGCACCTGCGGCACCGCATAGACCGTGAGGCCCGACAGCACGCCGAAGCGAAAGGCGCCGAGGTGAAGCGCGGCGCCGAGCAGGGGCAGGCCGAGCACCGTGGCGACGCCGAGCAGGGCGGTGAAGGCGATGGCGGCGGTCACGTCTTCGCCCTCCGCGCCGATCACGGGGGCCACCGCGGCGATGGCGGAGTTGCCGCAGATGGCGTTGCCGCAGGCCACCAGCAGGGCCATGCGCCGGGACAGGCCGAAGAGGCGCCCGAGAGAGAAGCTCACCAGAATGGCCAGGAAGACGATGGCCACGATGCCGAGCAGCAGAAGCCCGCCAACCGAGAACAGCGTGGCGGCGCTGACCGAGGCCCCCAAGAGCACGATGGCCGCCTCCAGCACCGGCTTGGCCCCGAAGGCGATGCCCGCGCGCCAAGTCGCGGAGGGCGTCCACACGCCGCGAACCACCGTGCCGAGCAGGATGGCCAGCACCAGGCTCTCCAGCCAGGCCCGGCCGAACAGGCGTTGCTCGATCGCCTGCGCCGCCAGCGCCGCCATTGAAACGGCCAAACAGGCCAGCAGTCCCGGCAGCAAGGCTGCAAGCGTCGCCAGCCCGGGCAGCGGGGCGATAAGCACCCTGCGGGGGCGGAACGACGAGACGAAAGCCATGGGACTCTCCTTCCCGCCAATCTGCGGCGCCACCCACCAGCGGTCCAACCGATTGATATTGTCAAAATCATCGGCTCGACCGATTGTCGCGCATGACTCTGGATCAGCTTCGCATTTTCGTCGCCGTGGCCGAGCTGCAGCACGTGACCCGCGCCGCGGAGGCGTTGAACCTGACCCAGTCGGCGGTGAGCGGCTCCATCGCCGCTCTCGAAGCGCGCCATGGTCTGCGGCTGTTCGACCGGATCGGACGTGGCGTTGAGCTGAACGAGATCGGCCGCGCCTTTCTAGCGGAGGCTAAGGCCATCCTGTCGCGCGTGTCGGCGGCGGAGGCGACCTTGGCGGATATGGCGGCGCTGCGCCGCGGGCGCCTCACCCTCCACGCCAGCCAGACCATCGCCAGCTACTGGCTGCCCCGGCGACTGGTGGCCTTCCACGCCGCCTATCCCGAGGTCGAACTGGACGTCAGGGTCGGCAACACCAGCGAGGCGGCGGAGGCGGTCCGAAACGGCGAGGCCGAACTCGGCTATGTGGAGGGTGAGCTGGACAACCCCGTGCTCTCGTCGGAAACGGTGGGCGAGGATCGGCTGGTCCTGCTGATCAAGGCCGACCATCCCTGGGCGCGGGCGGCGTCGCTGAGCGCCGAGGATCTGCGCCGCGAGCCCTGGGTGCTGCGCGAGGCCGGGTCAGGCACGCGGTCGAGTCTGGAGGCCGCGCTGGTCGCGGCGGGCGTGGACCCGGCCGACTTGAAGGTGGCGCTGACCCTGCCGTCCAACGAGGCGGTGCTGGCCGCGGCGGAGGCGGGGGCCGGGGCGGCGGCGCTGTCGGAGAACGCGGCGGCCTCGGCCCTGGCGCGGGGCGTGCTGGTCAAGGCGCGGTTCGCCCTGCCGGCGCGCGCCTATCGTCTGCTGCGGCACAAGGCGCGTTATCGCACCCGCGCCGCCGACGCCTTCGTGGCCCTGACCGGGGCCATGCGCGATCCCACACCCACGGACAGCTATGATATCTGACGCCGTCCCGACGGCGGAGGATGCTACTGCATCCGGTGGAGAGCGCAGAGCTTGTTGCCGTCCGGATCGCGCAGATAGGCGAGATACATCTTGCCCATGCCGCCTTCGCGCACGCCCGGCGGCTCCTCGCAGGTCGAACCGCCCGCCTCGATCCCGGCGGCGTGCCAGGCATCCGCGTGTTCCGTTGAAGGGGCGGCAAAGCCAACGGTGCCACCGTTGGCGAAGGTAGCCGGCTGGCCGTCGATGGGCTTGGACACCGAGAATACGCCGGTGGGAGTCATGTAGAAGATGCGGTGGCCGTCCACATGGGCCGGGGATACGCCCAGCGCTCCCAGCACCTTGTCGTAGAAGGTCTTGGCGCGGTCCAGATCGTTGGTGCCGATCATGATGTGCGAGAACATGGGGGTCCCTCGAAGGTGCGGCCAATGTGAGCCTTGGACGCCGCAAGCTAGTGGCGCCGGCGGAGGGGTCAAGCTTGCCGTGGCGACATCCCCGGTGGTTTGTCGTTTGGGCAGGTTCGTGATCTCGTGAAGAAGGTGGGCTCAGGCGCAATGAGTCGGGCGGGCGAAAACGGCGATGATGGGTTGGATCGACTGGGCGGTGATCGCCCTCTATCTGGCGTTCGTGCTGGCCATCGGCTTTCTGGCCTCGCGCCAGACGCGCAGCGGGACCGACTTCTTCCTCGCCGGGCGGTCGGTCCCCGCCTGGGTCTGCGGCATCGCCTTCATCTCCGCCAATCTCGGCGCGCAGGAGGTGATCGGCATGGGCGCCTCGGGCGCCAAGTACGGCTTCGCCACCGCCCATTTCTACTGGATCGGCGCCATTCCGGCCATGGTGTTCGTCGGCCTGTTCATGATGCCGTTCTACTACGGGTCGAAAGCCCGCTCGGCGCCCGAGTATCTACGCCTGCGCTTCGACGAGAAGACGCGCGGGTTTAACGCCATCACCTTTGCGCTGATGACCATCCTGTCCTCGGGCGTCTCCATGTACGCCCTGGCCAAGCTGATCGGCGTGCTGCACATCATGGATGCGCCGCTCCTGGCCATGCACATGCCGCTGAGCTGGACCTTTCACATCGCCGTGCTGGTCTCGGCGCTGGTGGTGCTGGTCTACATCTATTTCGGCGGGCTTCGCGGTGCGATCTATAACGAGGTGCTGCAGTTCTTCCTGATCGTGGCCGGGTTCGCCCCGCTGGTCTTCATCGGCCTGCGCGCCGTCGGCGGGTGGGAAGGGCTGAAGGCCTCGCTCGGGCCCGGCTATCTGCACGTCTGGACCGGCATGGGCCGGCCGGAGACCAACACCCTCGGTGTCGAGTGGTTCGGCCTCGCCATGGGGCTCGGCTTCGTGCTGTCGTTCGGCTACTGGTGCACCGACTTTCTGATCGTGCAGCGCGCCATGGCGGCGGACTCCATGGCCTCGGCCCGGCGCACGCCGCTGATCGCCGCGGCGCTGAAGATGTTCTTTCCCTTCCTGGTCATCCTGCCCGGCCTGATCGCCATGGCCGCCACCTCCAACGCCCTGCACGCCCGGCCGAGCGGTCCGACGCAGCCCGTCGCCGCGGCTTCGACGCCGTCCGCGCCGCGCGACGCGGCCTTCGTCATCCCGGCCAAGCTCGACGCCAACGGCAAGGTCAGCCTCGACAATACGGGCAAGCCCGAGCTGGACTACGATCTCGCCGCGCCGAACCTTTTGTTGCGCTATTTCCCCACCGGCATGTTGGGGCTCGGCCTCACCGCGCTGCTGGCCAGCTTCATGTCCGGCATGGCCGGCAACGTCACGGCCTTCAACACCGTGTGGACCTACGACATCTACCAGGCTTATCTGAAGCCGGACGGCGATGACCGGCATTACCTGAAGGTCGGGCGCTGGGCGACCCTGGTGGGCGTCGTGCTGTCAATCGGCGCGGCCTATTTGGCGACGCGGTTCAACAACATCATGGACCTGATGCAGCTCATCTTCGCGTTCGTGAACGCACCGGTGTTCGCCACCTTCCTGCTCGGCATGTTCTGGAAGCGAGCCACCGGGCACGGCGCCTTCGTCGGGCTGATCGCGGGGACGCTGGCGGCGGCGGTGCACCAAGGGCTCACTCTGCCCGCCGGGTCCGACGCAGGATTGAAGGGCGGGTGGATCGCGCTGGTGCACCTCTATCCCAGCCAGATGGCGCAGAACTTCTGGACCGCGATCTTTTCCTGGAGCACGTGTTTCGCGGTCACCATCGCGGTCAGCCTGATGACCCGGGCGCATGACGAGGCTTCACTGGTCGGCCTCGTGCATTCGCTGACGCCCAAGCCCGAGGAGGCCGAGCGGATCTGGTGGCGAAAGCCCGTCTTCATCGGCGGCGTCGTGCTGACCGGGGCGCTCGTCCTCAACCTCGTCTTCAGCTAGGAGGCCGTCCGATGTTCGACATCCGCACGCCGATCGGGATCATGTTCCTGCTGCTGGGAGGGCTCCTGGCCGTGTTCGGTCTCGCCAGTGGGCCGGACATCTATCGCACCCATTCGCTCGGGGTGAACCTCAACCTGATCTGGGGCGCGGTCATGGCCCTGTTCGGCGCGGCGATGCTGGGGTTGACGCGGCTTCGCCGCCGTTAGGCCTCGCGCCAGGCCGCGACGCCGGCGGGCGGCAAGGTGCGCGCGCCCAGAAGGAACTCGGCGCTGTCCGGCGCCGGGGCCTCGCGCGGGTCCGGGGCATAGTTGACGGCGAATGTCAGATCGCCCCGCCGCGAAGTGCGCACGCCCTCGGGCAGCGGCACGGGCCGAAGACCCGCCTGCGCCGCCAGTTCGGCGAGGATGCGGCACAGGAACGCTTCGTCCGGCCAGGTGGTGAGGTAGTTGATCCGGCCCTGCCCATACCACGCCCCGCCGCCGTCCTCGAAGGTGGCGATGGGGGCGAGATCGGTGCGGACCGCCTCGCGCCAGTGGCGGGCGGTGAAGCGTTCCCCCGCCCACACCACGCCTTGCGGGACCCCCGGACCCAGGCTCTCGACGCGCGTGACCTGCAGCGGGATCAGTCGTTGCAGCGGCCCCGGCGGCAGGCTCGTGGGGATGTGCAGGGCAACCGTCTTTGACCCGGTGCGGGGGCCGAGCAGGACCACCGCCGCGGTGCGCTCCAGGGCGGCGACGAACGCCGCGCCGGCGTGAAGCTGGCAGGGCGCGACTACCAAGGCGTAGCCGTCGAGGTCGGCCCCCGCCTCCACCATGTCCACATCCAGCCCGAGCGCCCGAAGCGCGCTATAGCTCTCAAACGCGCGCCTCAGCCAGCGATAGCCCTGGCCCTGCGGCTGGATGGAGGTGATCCAGTCCGCCTCATAGGAAACCACTAACGCCACCTTGGCCTTCTGCATTGGCGGCAGGGCGCGGAGCGCGGCGATCTCGGCCGCCACCTGCCGCGCCTCCGCCCCGCCCACGTCCTCGGTGAAGTCAGGGAGGTTCAGTCCGGCGTGCATCTGCTCCTGGCCGAACGGCGCCTGGCGCCAGCGGAAATAGGACACCACCTCGGCCCCGTGGGCGATGGCCTCCCAGGTCCAGGCCCGCACCATGCCGGGTAGCGGCGCCGGATTGAAGCGGGCCCAGTTCACCGGCCCCGGCTGCTGCTCCATCACCCACCAGCGGCCCCGCCCGCAGGCGCGATAAAGGTCGTGGTGAAAGGCGGCGATGTCCGGGTGGCCCTGGCGCCGGTAGCGGGCCTGATCCTCGGCCGAGAACCAGAACTGTTCGAGGAAGCCCAGGGGATAGCTGTCCCAACCGGCCACATCGAGGTCGCGCGCGACGTCGAAATGGTCGAACTCGGTATAGAAGCCCATGAAGTTGTGGATCACGTCCCGCCCCGGCGACAGGCGGCGGATGATCTCCACCTGCGCCCGGTTGAACGCGACCACTTCGTCAGAGGCGAAGCGATTGTAGTCGAGGCGGTGGCTGGGATTGGCCTCGGTTACGGTCAGATGGGGCGGGTCCACCTCGTCGAAGCTCCGGTATGTCTGCGACCAGAACACCGTCCCCCAGGCGCGGTTGAGCGCGTCTACGTCGCCGTAGCGCCGAGCCAGCCAGAGGCGAAAGGCCGTCGCCGCCGCCTCGGAATAGCTGATCGTGGTGTCGTGGCATCCGAACTCGTTGTCGGTCTGCCAGGCCTGCACGGCGGGGTGATGGCCATAGCGCTCGGCCAAGGCGGTGACGATGCGAACGCATTCGCCGCGATAGGACGGGCTGGAGAAGCAATAGTGGCGGCGCGATCCGAACCGGCGCGGGCGCCCCTGCGCATCGATGGCCAGCATGGTGGGGTCGCGGTCCACCAGCCACTTCGGCGGCGTCGCCGTGGGCGTACCAAGCGCGATACTAAGCCCCGCTTCGCCAAGAATATCGATGGCGCGGTCCAGCCAGCCCCAGTCGAAGCGGCCGGGGTCGGGCTCGATCCGGCTCCAGGCGAACTCGCCGATCCGCACCCAGCCGAGGCCCATCTCGCGCATCCGCGCCGCGTCGTCCCGCCAGACCGCTTCGGGCCAGTGTTCGGGATAGTAGCAGACGCCGAGCCGGGGTTGCCGGTCCACGCTGATGTCAGCCCTGCACGCGCAGCAGCACGACCCCGTGCGGCGCCACGAGCGCCCGGTAGCGGCCGCCGTCGGGCCTTATCTCGGCCTTCGACCAGACGTCGCGGACGGTCGTTGGGCGGGCGACGCCCACATCCCTGAACGCCACCTCGATATAGGCCGGCTGTTCGGAGCGGTTGAACAGGCCCACCGCCCTGGCCCCGCCCGCCAGGGGCTTGGCCCAGACTTCGAGCTGACCCTCGGCCCAGACCCGGTCGCCTTGGCGACCTTCGGCGTCCTGGTCGATGGCCAGGACGTCGCGGTTGGTCAGGATCGCGATGGTCTCCGGCGACATCCTGGTCAGGTCGTTGCCGGCGAGCAGCGGCGCGGCCAGGAGCGCCCACAGGCTCATATGGGTGCGGTATTCGTCGGGTTTCATCCCGCCGTTGCCCACCTCCAGCATGTCCGGATCGTTCCAGGCGCCGGGATGGGCGTAGCGAGACAGCCCCGCCTGGCTGAAACCGATGGCCGACATGCGGGCATAGGTGTCGGTGATGTCGCCGGTGGTGCGCCAGGCATTGGCGCCGAGGGCGGGCGCCCAGCTCCACGGCTGGAAGAAGCCGTACTGGCAGAAGCTATAGAGAATAGGGCGGCCCGTGGCCTTCAGCGCCTCGCCCATCTTGCGATAGGCCTCCACCTGCATGGCCTGCGCCTTCTCCATGGAGCCGAGGGCGATCATCATCTGGCCCATGCTGCAGAGATCGTACTTCAGGTAATCGACGCCCCAGGCGGCATAGGTCTTGGCGTCCTGCGCCTCATGCCCATAGCTACCCTCGTAGTTCTCGCAGGTCTTGGGACCGGGCGAGGAGTAGAGGCCGAGCTTCAGCCCCTTCGAGTGGACATAGTCGGCCAGGGCCTTCATGTCGGGGAAGCGGGCGTTGGCGTGGATTTCCCCTTTGGCGTCGCGCTGGCCCTGCCAGGTGTCGTCGATATTGACATAGACATATCCCGCATCGCGCAGGCCGCTGGAGACCATGGCGTCGGCCTCCGCGCGGATGGTGGCGTCGTCGATCTTGCCGGCGAAGTGGTTCCAGCTGTTCCAGCCCATGGGCGGGGTGGCGGCGAGCGTACTGGCCGCCCTGGCCACGCCCCCCCGCGTCAAGGCCAAGCCGATGCAGAGGACGGCCAGGGTTCGCCCGGCGCCGCCGATGGTTGTGGTTCGCATGTCGATCTCCCCCTTGTCGTTGACGCCGACGGTGGCGCGCGATGTGCCGTTTGTCACGGGGCAATCGCGCTCAGCCCTTGCGCGCTCCGGCGAGGAAGACGAAGCTGCACACCCCGCCCAGCGCCGCCGCCGCCGCACCCGCCACGGCGGCGAGGTGGAACGGGCCGAGCAGGGCCGCGCCGTGCTGGGCCAGCACCGTCCCGAGCAACGCGGTGGCCACCAGCCCGCCGGTCCGCGACACCGCGCTGTTGAAGCCGGACGCCATGCCGGTGTGCTGTTCATCAACCGACGCCAGCACGGCGGTGGTCAGCGGGGCGGCGGCCATGGACATGCCGAACGCCACCAGCAGCACGCACGGCAAAACCTCGGTCCAATAGCCGCCGTGCTGGTCGATCCTGAGCGCCGTCAGAAAGCCCAGCGCCACCACCACCGATCCGGCGGTGAGCAGGCCGCGCGAGCCGAAGCGTCCGGCGACCGCGCCCGTGACCGGACCCATGGCGGCCATAACCAGAGGAAACGGGATCAGCGCCGCCCCCGCCGCTGTCGCCCGGTAGCCCGCGCTGTCGATCAGCACGAAGGGCAGCAGCACCATGAATCCACCGAGCGCGCCGTACAGCAGGAGCGTCAGAAGGTTGATGCCGATGAAGGGGCGCGAACCGAACAGGGCGGGGGGCGTCATGGCCCGGTCGCCGAGCTTCAACTCCACGGCCACAAAGGCCGCGGTCAGCCCCACGCCGACGATGACGGCGATCCAGGCCTGCGCACTCCAGCCGTGCGGACCCGTGCCCAGGGTAAGACCCCACACCAGGCCGCCGAGGGCCAAGGTGGCGAGGGTCGCGCCGGCCCAGTCCAGCGCGGCGCTTTGCCCGGGCTTGCTCAGCTCGCGCACCACCGCCAGGGCCAGAGCGATGGCCGCCGCCGCGAGCGGCAGGTTGATGAAGAAGATGGCCGGCCAGCCCACCGTGTCGATCAGCCAGCCGCCGAGAACCGGGCCCAGGGCGGCGGACATGGCGGAGGCCGCGGCCCAGCTTCCCACCGCCTTGCCGCGCGCCTCGCCCTCGAACGCGCCGCCGAGGATGGCCAGGCTGTTGGGCAGCAGCATCGCCGCGCCCACCCCCTGCAACGTCCGCCCAACCAGCAGCCAGGCAAGGCTCGGCGCGAACCCGCAGGCGGCGGAGGCGAGGGCGAACAGGCCGACGCCCACGATCAGCAGGGTGCGCCGTCCGAACCGGTCGCCGAGCGCCCCGCCGAGCAGCAGAAGCGCGCTCAGCGGCAGGAGGTAGGCGTTGATCACCCACTGCAGGTCTTCCGCACCGCCATGCAGGCTGCGCCCGATCGCCGGCAGGCCCACATTGACCACCGATCCATCGACGAAAGCGAGGCTGGAGGCCAGGATGCAGGTGGCCAGCACCAGCGCCGGATGCTTCACCGCGCCGGCGCTCTTCGCGGCATGGGCGACGGCGGCGTCACAGCCGGTATTGGCGCTCGTGGTCATGTCTGCCCCTTATCGGCCGCCCGGCGACCATACCCTTATCTGGGGCGATGCGCCGAGTCGGACGCTTGCCGCTTGCGCCATGACGGGCCGCGCGTAAGCTCTGGCAAAATTTGAAAAGGGGGAATCCGCCTTGGCCACTCACGCCCGTCTTGCGGCCGCGCTCAGTGCGCTCGCCATCCTCGCCGCGCCTTACGCCGCCGGGGCCCGGCCCATGAGCGGCGAAGGCCTGACTCCTGCGTCCAGTCCCGAATCGGTCGGCTTCGACAGCGCCCGGCTGAAGCGGCTGGACGACTATATGGCCGGCGTGGTGGCGCAGGGCCGGGTGGCGGGCATGACCACCCTGCTCGCCCGCCACGGCAAGGTGGTGGAGTTCAACACCTACGGCAAGGCGTCGCTGGCGAGCGGCCAGCCGATGAACAAGGACGAGATCTTCCGCATCTATTCCATGACCAAGCCGCTCACCGGCGTCGGCATGATGATCCTGTTCGAGCAGGGCAAGTGGCGGCTGGACGATCCGGTCACCCGCTATGTGCCCGAGTTCAAGACCCTGCGCGTGATGACCGGTCTCGGGCCCGACGGGAAGACGATTCTCACCGAGGAGATGAAGCGCCCGCCCACCATGCGCGAGATCATGAGCCACACCGCCGGCTTCGGCTACGGCCTCGGCGACGTGCATCCGGTGGACAAGCTCTATCGCGAGAAGAAGGTGCTGTCCGCCACCGGCCTGCACCAGATGATCGAGCGCACCGCCGAGATCCCGCTGATGTACCAGCCCGGCACGAACTGGAGCTATTCCAGCGCCGTCGATATCCAGGGCTACATCATCGAGAAGCTGTCGGGGATGCCGCTCGGCGAGTTCATGGAGCGCTATGTCTTCGCGCCGCTGAAGATGAACGACACCGCCTTCTATGTGCAGGGCGGCAAGGAGGGGCGCCTCGCCGCGGTCTATGTGGGCGACAAGGCCACCGGCAAGATCGACGAGGCCAAGGACCTGTTCGGGATGGGGCCGATGCCGGACTACACCAAGGCGCCCTCGATGGAGTCCGGCGGCGGCGGCCTCGTCTCCACCACCACCGACTACGCCCGCTTCTGCCAGATGATGCTGAACAAGGGCGAGTTGGACGGGGTGCGTATCCTCTCGCCGGCCTCGGTTGAGCTGATGGACACCAACGTGATCCCGCACAATGTGCTGGTCTCCTCCAACGGCACCAGCGTGGCGCGGTTCAACGAGGCGGTGGGCTTCGGGCTCGACTTCATGGTGGTGAACGATCCGCGCGCCGCGGGCACGCTGGAGGGCAAGAACACCATGAGCTGGGGCGGCGCGGCGGGCACCTGGTTCTGGATCGACCCGACCAACGACCTCTTCTTCGTCGGCATGATCCAGCGCATGGGCGGCACCGGCGGCGACGACCTCGGCGGGATGGCCCGCACGCTCACCTACCAGGCGCTGCTGCATCCGGAGAAGTAGCCTGGCCTACCGCTCATCCCGCCGAATGCCGGGACCCTGCTAAAGTCGGGTCTGGGTCCCGGATCGGCTCCGCCCTCCGGGATGACAAACGCTAGATTCGGCCCAGCAGCTCCACCGTGAGCCCATCCGGGCCATCGGCCACCCGCGCCGTCACGCCATAGACCTCGGCCAGCAGGGCTGGGGTCAAGGCCTCGGCCGGCGGGCCGTCGGCGGCGATGCGGCCCTCCGCCAACACCACCACCCGGTCGCCCAGCCGCGCGGCGAGCGTGAGGTCGTGCAGGGTCACCATCACGCCCCGCCCCTCGGCGGCCATGCGGCGATAGAGGTCGCAGGCGTCGAACTGGTGGCCGGGATCGAGGCCCGCCAGCGGTTCGTCGGCCAGCAGCCAGTCCGGCCGCCCGGCCAGCGCCCGCGCCATCAGAGCCCGCGCCCGCTCGCCGCCGGACAGGGTGACGGCGACGCGGCGGCGGAACGCGGTCATGCCCGTCTGCGCCAGCGCCCAGTCCACCGCCGCCCGATCGTCCACACCCAATCCCCCCGCCAGCGCGCCCTGCCAGGGCAGGCGGCCGAGGCCCACCAGCGTCTCCACATCCACCGCCCAGGCGATCTGCGGCGTCTGCGGCAGGAACCCGATGCGGCGGGCGCGCTCGCGCGGCGCCAGGCTGGCCAGGTCTAGCCCCTCCAGCCGCACCGCGCCGGTATCGGGCGCCCGCAGGCCGGCGAGGCAGGCCAGCAGCGTCGATTTGCCCGCGCCGTTCGGTCCGATTAGCGCGGTGACCTCCCCCGCGCGCAAGGCGAGATCGACGCCGCGCAGCACCGGCTGCCCGCCCAGCCTCACCTCCATTCCCTTCGCCGCCAGGCCGCTCATGCCAGCCGCCGGCGCATGGAGACGAGCAGGGTGAGGAAGAAGGGCGCGCCGATGGCGGTCATGGCCACGGCCAGTTTCACCTCCTGCGCCGCAGGGATCAGGCGCACCAGAATGTCGGCGGCCAGCACCAGCGCGGCGCCGGCGAGGGCGCTCGGGATCAAGAGTCGCCCCGGCCGGGCGCCGACGAAGGGGCGCATCAGGTGGGGCACGATCAGGCCGACGAAGCCGATCTCGCCGGTCACCGCCGTCGATCCCCCCGCCGCCAGACCGACGCCCAGCGCCAGCAGCCACTGGGTGCGCGGAATATCGGCGCCGAGGGCGCGGGCGCCCTCCTCGCCCAGCGTCAGCGCGTCGAGAGCGCGGCCGGTGAACAGGATCATCACCGCCCCCACGCCGATGAAGGGCGCGGCCCACTCCACCTCCTCGATGCTGCGGTCCTGCAGCGAGCCCAGGAGCCAGTTGACGATCTCGCCCGAGGCCCAGGGGTTGGGGGCCAGGGACAGGGCCAGGGCCACGCCGGCGCCCGCCAAGGTCTGCAGGATCACCCCGGCCAGCACGAAGGTCACCACCCCGCCGGTGCGCCCCGCCAGCAGCAACAGGACGCCGATGCCGATCATGGCGCCGATCACCGCCCCGGTGGGCAACAGCCAGGCGGAGGCCACGGCCATGCCGAAATACAGGGTGACGATGGCGCCCAGCGCCGCCATGGCCGAAACGCCGAGCAGGCCGGGGTCCGCCAGCGGGTTGCGGGTATAGCCCTGCAGCGCGGCGCCGGACAGGCCGAGCGCGGCCCCGACCATGACGCCCAGCACCGTCCGCGGCAGCCTCAGTCCGGTGACGATGGCCCAGCGCGGATCGCCAGCGGCGAACCAGGCGGGGAGGGGGACCCACACCCGTCCCGCCGCGAGGGAGGCCAGGCTCAGCAGCGCGATCAGGGCGATCAGCGCGACGATCAGCAGCGCATGGGGCGGCGGCCGGAGTGTCATCCCCGCACGCCGCGCCGCGCGGCGGCCAGGACCTGCGCGGTCTGGATCAGGGCCGGCCCGCCGCAATAAAGCAGCCGCTCGGGAAAGGCGGCGCGCTGCATCCGGCCCGCCACGGCGCGCAGCGCCGGGTGGGTGACCAGCCGCTCGGCCCAGGTCGGCGCGCCCGGGCGCGCCTGTCCCGCCAGCAGCATCCGCGGCGGATCGGCCAGCAGCCGTTCCAGCGAGACATTGCCCCACTGGCCGACGCCATAACGCGCGGCCACGTTGAGGAAGCCGGTACGCACCAGCATCTCGTTCATCAGCGTGCCGGTCCCGGCTGCGAATCCCTGCGGCTGGAACACCAGGGCGGCGACGGGCCGCGACCCCGGCGGCGGGGCGGCGGCGGCCAGGGCCGCGTCGATGCGGCCGATCAGCCGGGCGCCGCGATCCGGGTGGCCGACCAGGGCGGCGATGCGCGCCACCTGCGCCAGGCTCTCCGCCACCGTGTTCGGCACCGCGAAAGCCTCGACCTTCACCCCCAGCCGCCCCAACGCCGCCTGGGTCGCCGGGCCGGTCAGGCGGCTGGCCAGGATCAGGTCCGGGCGCAGCATCATCACCTCTTCCGCGCTCTCATAGGTGACGGGCAGGGTGCGGGCCACGGCGGCGATGGTCGAACCGTAGGCGTCGCGGGCATAGTGGCTGAGCGCGGCGATCTGGCCGCGATCCGCCACCGCCACCAGCACCGCGTCGAGACAGGGGTTCAGCGAGACGACGCGGCGGGGCATCATGGGATAGAGCCGATCATCGGATCAGAACGTCGCCCGTACCCCGACATAGCCGGCGCGGCCGGGATTGCCGTACTGGAACACCGTCTCATAGGCCTTGTCGAACAGGTTCTCGACGCGGCCATAGAGCTCGACGCCGTGCCCCAGCGGGTAGGCGGCGCGAAGATCCACCAAGGTGTAGCTCTTCAGCCTGGCGGCGTTCCCCGCATCGCTGAAGCTCGATCCGGCATAGCGGACCGCCACCGCCGTGGTCAGCCTGAACGGCCATACATAGCTGGCCTCGCCGTTGGCGGCGTCGCGGGGCCGGCGCGCCAGGTCCTTGCCATAGTCGAACCCCGGCGAGCGGTTCTTGTCGTCGAGATAGGTGTAGTTGGCGGTGAGATCGAGGCCCGCCAGCGGATGCACGGCGCCGGAAAGCTCCACCCCCTGCGCCTTGGCGCGGTCGATATTGTCGTAATAGCCGAACCGTCCGCTGGCGCAGAGCGGCGTGGCCTTGGACGGGCAGAAGGCGAAGTCGATCAGGTTGCGGGTATCGCGGTTGAAATAGGTGGCCTGCAGATCGACGCGGCCATCCCAGAACCGCTGCTCCACCCCCGCGTCGAAGCCGTCCGACCGCTCCGGACGCAGGGCGGTGTTCCCGTACGGCGAATAGAGCTGGTAGACCGTCGGCGCCTTGAAGCCCTGGCCCCAACTGGCGCGTAGCAGGGTGGCGCCGCCGTTCAGCGCCCAGGCGCCCGAGACCTGCCCCACCGTGTGGCCGCCGAAGGTGGAGTGGTCGTCATAGCGCAGGCCGCCGGTGAGGTTCAGGCCGTGGATCGGCTCGGCCTGAAGCTGGCCATAGCCGGAGTTGGTGGTGGCGTCGGCCTTGGTGGGCGGCGTGCCGGGGAAGTCGAAGGCGGGAGAGGAGGTGGTGATCGACTCCCGCTGGCTCTGCGCGCCGAACACCCCGGTCCAGCCCTTCGCGAGGGCGTAGGTCCCCTGGTACTCCACCCGTGCATTGGTCCCGCGCCCGTCGAAGGTGCGGGTCACCGGCGCGTCGGCGGGGTCGTAGCTGTTGCGCTGGGTCAGGGTGTATTGCCCGGCGATCCGGTTCTTCAGCCGCCCGTCCAGCAGGGCGAAGTTCAGCCCGGCATAGGCGATGCTTTCGCGGGTGGCGCTGTATTCGCTGTCGTCGCCGAAGCTGAAGGTGGGCGTGGAAAATCCGTCCAGCTTGTCGCGCGCCTGCACATAGAGGCCGCGCAGATCGAGCGACACGTCCGGGCTGAAGGCGTAGCCGAGCCGGCCGGACAGGCCCTGGTTGCGATACCCGTCCGCCTCCTTGCCGCCGAGCTTCTGGTCGAAGGCGGAGACGCCGGTGGTGGTGTAGGTGTGCGCCGCCACCCGCCAGCTCCACGGCCCGTCCACCCCGCCGAGCCCCGCCTTGGCGTAGCCCGTGCCATAGCTGCCGCCCTCGATCTGGGCGTCGCCCTGCAACGGCCGGGTGGGGTCGGCGGTGACGATGTTCACCACCCCGCCGATGGCCTGGCTGCCATAGAGGGTGGATTGCTGGCCACGCAGCACCTCGATCCGCGACACGTCGCCGACCAGCAAGTTGGCGAAGTCGAACCCGCCGGCGGGGGCGGAGGGGTCGTTGATCTGCACCCCGTCCACCAGCACCAGCGTCTGGTCGGCGTCGGCGCCGCGGATGAACAGCGACGTCACTCCGCCCACCCCGCCGTTGCGGGCGACGTTGACGCCCGGCGTGCGGGCCAGGATGTCGGCAATGACCACCTCCTGGTCGGCCTCGATCCGCGGCGCGGTGAGCACGGTGACGGACTGGCCTACCGTATCCAGCGGCTGGGCGGCGCGGTTGGCGACGACGACGATCTCCGGGCCGGCATTGGCGCCGGCGGCGCCCGCCACGTCGGGGGTCGGGGCGGGGGCGCCGGGCGGAGTCTCCGCGGCGAGTATGGGGCTGGACGCCGCCAGGGCGGCGATGGAAGCGGATAGGGCGAACGGGTGGCGCATGGCCGGGCTCCTCAAGACGACAGGCCGCACGCCTTGCGGGCGCCCAGCGGGTGATGCCGTCATTCGGGAAGACCCGCTCCGTTCGGCGCACCCCGGCCGCGCGGAAGACAGCTGCGTCAGGCAGGTCTCCTGGCTCGCGGGTCGTCACCGGCGTCCGCCGCCTTCCCAGGCGCGCTCCGAAGAGCTTACCCAGTGGCGTTGGCGGACAGGCTCGCCGCTTACAGTTGCGGGGGCAGCCCGGGTTTCACACCCGAGTTCCCTTTTGATCCCCTTGCGGGGAACCTGTCGCAGGCCAAGGCTTAGCGGCGCCGCAACATCGCGTCAACGCGGCGCTAGGGCCGCACGTACTTCCGCGCCGACCAGTATCGGTAACCGCGGCCGGAGGTGAGTTGCCAGCCGAGGCGCTTCAGCTCCTTGCCGACCATGTGGTTGAAGAATCCGTGGGCGAGCAGCAGCACGTGCTGGCCCCGCCCGGCCTCGGCCGCCAGGCGTTCGGCGGCGGCGCGGGCGCGGGCCTCCGCCTCGCCCCGCGTCTCCTGCCCGTCGTTGCGGCCGAACCACCAGTAGGCCCTGGCGATGGCGCCCCAGATCTTGGGGCTGATCTTGATGAACTCGGGCCAGGGCGGCGGGGGCAGGGGCGCCTCGACGAACATCGGGTCGCGCACGAAATGCTTGCCCTGGACGATGGCCTCGGCGGTCTCCACCGCGCGCTGGCGGACCGAGGCGAAGATCACGTCCGCGCGCCGCGCCATCTCCAGGAGGCCCACCGGCGCCTTGTGCGGGTCGATGATGCCGCCCTCCTCATAGGCGGCCCACCAGCGCTTGTAGCCGGAGGACGACAGCCTGACCCGCCGCGACAGGGCCGGCTCGCCATGACGGGCGATGACGATGCTGCCTGCGCCAGGCTTCTCGGGGCCGGGGGCGTCGCGCGCCGGGGCGGGGGGAGGGGAAGCGGTGGACATCGCTGGGTAGGTCAGGCCGCCTGCAACGCTTCGACATGGGCCACGGCCGAACGGCCGAGCGCCTCAAGGTCGTAGCCCCCCTCGAGGGAGGACACAATACGGCCACCACATGTCCGGCGTGCGACAGTCAAGATGGCGCGGGTGGCCCAGGCGAAGTCCGCCGCCTCCAACAGCTGGTCGGCCAGCGGGTCGCGGGCGTGGGCGTCGAACCCGGCGGAGATCAGGATCAGGTCCGGCCGGTGCGCCTCCACCCCCGCCATCAAGCCCTCGAACCCCCGCCGCCAAAGTTCGCGCGGGGCGCCCGGTGGCACGACGGCATTGGCGATATTGCCGACCCCGGTCTCCGAAGGGGCGCCGGTGCCGGGATAGAGCGGCCACTGGTGCACCGAGGCGAAGTGGAGGTCGGCGGCCGCCTCGAACGCCGCCTGGGTGCCGTTGCCGTGGTGCACGTCGAAGTCGACCACGGCGACGCGCTTCAGCCCCAGCGCCTGCGCCTCCCGCGCGGCGATGGCGACGCTGGAGAACAGGCAGAACCCCATGGGCGCCTGCGGCTCGGCATGATGGCCTGGCGGGCGCACGGCGCAGAAGGCGCGGTCGAGCTCGCCCGCCGCCACGCCCCGCACCGCCGCCACCGCCGCGCCCGCGGCCCGTAGCCCCGCCTCCAGCGAGCCCGGGCTCATGACCGTGTCGGCGTCGATGCGGCGAAGGCCGCTCGCCGGGCTGGCGGCGAACAGGGCGTCCACATAGGCCGCCGTATGCACCCGTTCGAGCGTGGCGCGTTCGGCCAGCGAGGCGTCGCGGCGGTCGTTGGCGAGGCCGGCGTCGGCAAGCGCATCCAGCACCGCCGCCAGCCGCGCCGGGCGCTCGGGATGCTCGCCCCGCTCCGGGTGCGCCGAAGGGTCGTGGGCGGCCATGGCCGGGTGGGTGAAAAGGGGCAGGCTCACCGCTTGAAACTGAAGCGTGGAGCGGCTTGAAGCAAGCCATGCCGGAAACGACCGCTCCCGCCCCCCGCCCCGCCACGATCCGCCTGGCCACGATCCGCCTGGCCACACCCGCCGATGCGCCCGCGCTCGCCGCCCTCGGCGAAGCGACCTTCGTCGAGACCTTCGGGCCGGCGGGCTACGCCGTGCCTTATCCGGAGGCGGACCTGCGCGCCTTCCTCGCCTCCAGCTATGCGCCGCATCGGGTGGCGGGCTGGATCGCCGATCCGCGCGGCCACGTGCTGGTGGCGGAGGGTGAGACCGGCCGCCTGCTGGCCTACGCCCAGGCCGGCGACAACGGCTTGCCGCTGGCGGGCTCGACGCCTGAAGACGGCGAACTCAAGCGCCTCTATGTCAGCCGGGCGGCGCAGGGCCTCGGCCTCGGCCGCACCCTGCTGGAGCGTTCGTTGGCCTGGCTGGCCGGCCGCGCCGTGCTGATCGGAGTATGGAGCGGCAATGCGAAGGCCCAGCGCTTTTACGCGCGCCATGGCTTCGAGAAGGTGGGCGACTACACCTTCATGGTCGGCCAGACCGCCGACCCCGAGTTCATCCTGCGGCGGCCCGCCTTGGCGGACGAGGCTCCGGCGCGCGGCGATGGCGTTGGATAACCGCCGCGCGGGTGTCCAGCCGGAGTCCAGCCCTGTGCAGGTCTGCACCCCCCAATATCGAGTGCGGAGGGTACAGGACGGGAACGCTCGTTGTCATAAAGCGTCCGCGACTGGACAGAATCCGGAAACCTGGACTGTCCCGGTGTCCAACGGAAAGCGGGGATATCGCCGCCTGCCCGCGGCTCAACATGTCAAGGACCCTGACGGCGAAGCCTCGCCGCCGAAACAGTATCGCATGGACTGGAAGGCCGGGGATAAGGTCGCCGCGCACTTGGCGGCGCGCACAGGGCAGCGCCACTCGGCTCTGGCATTACGCCCGCCCGCCGATGCACGCCGCGTTTCTGCTGTCGACCCGACTTCCATATCTGCCTCAACTTAAGCTCTGTCAGCTTTAGTCTGCCTCTCGTTCTGAGAATCCTGGTTGTTCGGGACGAATAAGTCCAATGCAACACCTTGCGAATATCGCTTCAGCCTGCAAGATTAGGGACTATGATACCCAAATTGAAGCTCCCTCACCCCGTCCCTTACCAAGGTTCAAAGCGGAATCTCGCGCCTCTCATCGCGCCGTACATTCCGACCGATATTCATCGCTGGTACGAGCCGTTTGCAGGGTCATCGGCAATGACGATTTGGGCGGCAAGCCACGGACTCGCCCGGCACTACGTGATCAGCGATGCGCTTATCCCGATCACGGAGCTTTGGTTAGCGATTATTGAGGCGCCAGATGATACGGCTCGACGTTACCGTACTGTCTGGCAAGGCCAAGAGAAAGCTCAGTGGGATTACTTCAACAAAGTACGAGCCCGCTATAACGAGCAAAGCGACCCCGTAGACCTTCTTTATCTGATTTGCCGATGCGTAAAAAACGCGGTGCGATTTAGTAAGAGAGGCAACTTCACGCAGTCTCACGACAAGCGCCGCCTCGGAATGCAGCCCGACAAGATGGAGGCTGCTATCAGGAAAACGTCTTACTTACTTAAGGGCAAGACCGAAGTGAGACGCGGTGACTGGCTGGAGACGACTATCGACGCTCGCCCATCGGATTTCCTCTATATGGACCCACCCTACTTGGGAACCACGATTGGGCGAGACAAGCGTTACGCGGAGCAGCTTGAGCTTGAGCGTCTAACCGGCGGCTTGGAGGGTCTACGCGCTCGGCATATACGGTTCGCGCTGTCTTATGACGGCATGACGGGCGACAAGGTGTATGGGGCTCCACTCCCAGATCATCTTGGCCTCACGCGCCTATTGTTGCACGCGGGGAAATCCAGCCAAGCCACTCTCGCAGGGCGCTCTCAAGAGACAGTTGAAAGCCTCTACTTATCACCCGGCCTAGGCGCTCCCGTTAAGGGGGTTATCCGCAGGCGGGCAGATCAGCCTTCGTTGGCTTTAGCTCGGGCAAGCTGACGAAGAAGCTCCGCGACCGTCACTCCCTTGCCGCGAGCGAACTGGCGCAAATAATCGTGAATCGCGACATCGTCACCCTGCCATGACACATCTGTCCTGCGTAACTGCTCTGTGGCTATGTGATCGTAGTCATCGGGAAACGCCCAGAAGCACCGTCGGCAAACGGCAGGGACGCGCGCGGCGGGGACCATGTTTGGACAGTTCTCACACGACCAGGATTTGCCCCGCTGGCTGGATGCGTCGAGGAGCATGTAAGCCTCAACATCGTGATCAGAGAGGCCTGCGTCCCCGTCTACTCGATACGGAACCCGGTGGTCGATTTGTAAAACCCTGCCGTCCAGGCGCGCGCCAGTAATGCAATCAACCGAGCCGTACCTCTCGATGAGGGCGGCCTTGAACTTCTTAGGTAGCGCTGATCGACCGCCCACCCGGCCTTCCTGAATGTCTGCCGCCGCCCCCAGCGAGTAGATCGCCATTTGCTGGCCCGACTTGGATACCCCCTTTCCTGTGATGACCGGAATGCCACAATCTCGAACGTCACCGATAGCGCGTGGCGGATGGTTATAGCCAAGCTCGTTGATCTCATCGGTGCTAATCGACCCTTTATCGAGCATCACCTTTAGTACGTTGGCGGCCCGTTTGGAGCCGCCGCCGTTGATAACTTGCTCGGCAAGCTCACGGATCGCAGGTTCAACATTCGCCGACATTTACCACCGGCCCCATCACGTTGAGGTCGCCGGGTTGCCCGGCAGACCTTGGGTGAGTTCGGCCACGTCGCAGCCAAGCGCCTCACACACACGGCAAAGGACCGTAAAGGTAAGGTTCCTGTCGCCCCGCTCCACGCCACCGATGTAGGAGCGATCAATTTCGGCTCGGTCAGCAAACGCCTCCTGCGTCCAGCCGAGAGCCTTGCGGCGCTCTCTAATACGCTGACCGAGAATAAGAAGCGGGGCCGGGCTCACGGCGCGTAAGCTCTCTAGGTGGAGACTATAGGTCGACGGACGATGATGCCCATTTCTCTGAGGCGGAGTATCACTGCGCTCTACCCATTCCGCACCCAGGGAAAGTCAGCTTCTACCCCAGCCGTGGCGTGGCGGCGGGCTACTCCGCCGCGTGCACCAGGGGCCGGGCGCTGTCCGCATTGGCGGCCAGGGGCAGGACCGCCGCGCCCTTGCGGCCGAACTTCAGCACGCCGTCGTCCAGCCGGGCGTAGCGCAGGGTCAGCATGTCCTTGATGTAGTTCTGGTAGAGCCGCCAGGGCTTCTTGTCGCCCTGCGCCGGGAACTCGGCCATGGCGCGGGTGACGTAGCCGGAGGAGAAGTCGAGCCAGGGCAGGGCGCCCACGCCGGACCGCGGCGGCTCGGGCACGCAATAGTCCACCTTGCGCGCGGTCATGGCGTTCAGCAGGCGGCAGACGAACTCCGCCGCCAGGTCCGCCTTCAGCGTCCACGAAGCGTTGGTGTAGCCGAAGATCGAGCCGAAGTTCGGCACGCCGGAGAACATCATCCCCTTGTAGCTCATGGTGTCGGCCCAGCGGATGGCGCGGCCGTCCACGCTCACCGCGACCTCGCCCGCCACCACCAGCTTGAGGCCGGTGGCGGAGATCACGATGTCGGCCTTCAGCTCCTTGCCCGACTGCAGCCTGATCCCGTCCGCGGTGAACCGGTCGATATGGTCGGTGACGATTTCCGCCGAGCCGTTGTTCAGCGCCTGGAACATGTCGGAGTCCGGCACCAGACACAGGCGCTGGTCCCAGGGATTGTAGCGCGGGGTGAAGTGGGTATCGACGTCGTAGTCCGGCCCCAGTTCCTTGCGGACCAGACCGATCAGGTCCTGCTTGGTCTTGTCCGGCTTCTTGCGCGCCTGGTTGAAGAACAACATGCCGAGCAGCACGTTGCGCCAGCGCACGATGCCGTAGGCCAGCTTGGCCGGCAGGCGGGCGCGCAGCCAGTTGGCCATGGCGTCCTCCGCCGGGCGGCTGACCATATAGGTGGGCGAGCGCTGCAGCATGGTGACGTGGCCGGCCGCCTTGGCCATTTCCGGCACGATGGTCACCGCCGTGGCGCCCGAGCCGATGACGACCACCTGCTTGCCGGCGTAGTCCAGGCTTTCCGGCCAGTGCTGGGGGTGGATGAAGGTTCCCTGGAATTGGTCCTTGCCCGGAAAGTCCGGCGTATAGCCCGCCGAATAGCGATAATAGCCCGAGGCCATCAGCAGGAAGTTGCAGGTCAGCGTGGCGAGCGCGCCATCGGCGTGACGGGCCTGCACCGTCCAGCGTGCTTCGGCCGACGACCAGGACGCCGCCTCGACCCGGTGGTTGAAGCGGATGTGGCGCTCGATATCGTGGTCGCGCGCGGTCTCGCGCACATAGTTCAGAATGGACGGGCCATCGGCGATGGCCTTGGCCTCGCGCCACGGTTTGAAGGCGTAGCCCAGGGTATACATGTCGCTGTCGGAGCGGATGCCGGGATAGCGGAACAGGTCCCAGGTCCCGCCGATGGCCGCGCGGCCCTCCAGGATGGCGTAGGTCTTCTCCGGGCAGTCGCGCTTCAGGTGATAGGCCGAGCCGATGCCCGAAAGCCCGGCGCCGACGATCAGGACATCGAAATGCTCGCTGGCCATGCGTTTCTCCCTATCCGTCAAACCTAACTTATCAGCGATAAGGTGGCGAGGGGGAATTACCGTCGGCCCGGCGGCTGACTTTCGCGCGATGTGCGGTACAATCGGTCCATGACCCGCGCCGAAATCCTGGACCAGTTGCGCGCGCTGAAGCCCTGGCTCAAGGAAAAGGGCGTGGCGGAACTCGCCTTGTTCGGTTCCTTCGCTCGAAACGAGGCGAGGTCGGACAGCGACATCGATCTTCTGGTTCGCTTTGATAGGACGCCTGGCCTCGCATTCTTTGACCTGGAGCATGAGTTGGGTGAGCGACTTGGCCGTCCGGTCGAGATGGCCGTACCCGACGGTCTTAACCGCTTCATCCGCGCACGAGCCCTGGCCGAGGCCATCGTTGTCTGACGCCGGCCGGCCCTACGCAGTCTGCGTCACCGCATCGCTCACGGTTACCGCAGTATCGATCATAGCATTGTCTGGTCGATAGTTCAGGATAGGCTGGGCGAGCTTCGGATACGTCTCGCCGCGCTGCTTGAGGAACTGCAAGCGAGCTCTTAAGCTGGCACACGTTTGGAGTACCGCCCATGTTCCTTCGCCTGTTCACCGAGCTTCGCGAGGCGCGCGTGCCCGTGTCGCTGAAGGAATACCTCATGCTGATGGAGGCGATGGACCGCGGGGTGATTGGCCTCTCCACCGACGACTTCTACTTCCTCTCCAGAGCCGCCCTGGTGAAGGATGAGCGCAACCTCGACAAGTTCGACCGCGTGTTCGGCCACGTGTTCAAGGGCTTCGAGAAGGTGGACGAAAGCCTCACCGCCGACATCCCGGCCGAATGGCTGAAGAAGCTGACCGAAAAGTTCCTCACCGAGGAGGAGAAGGCGGCGATCGAGGCCATGGGCGGCTTCGACAAGCTGATGGAGACGCTGAAGAAGCGGCTGGAGGAGCAGAAGGAGCGGCACGAGGGCGGCAACAAGTGGATCGGCACCGGCGGCACGTCTCCGTTTGGGGCCAACGGCTACAATCCCGAGGGCGTGCGTATCGGCCAGGACAAGGGCCGCCACGGCCGCGCGGTGAAGGTGTGGGACAAGCGCGAATACAGGAATCTCGACGACTCGGTCGAACTCGGCACCCGCAACATCAAGGTGGCGCTGCGGCGCCTGCGCAAGTTCGCCCGCGAGGGTTCGCCGGACGAACTCGACCTCGACGGCACCATCAAGGGCACGGCCCGCCAGGGCTATCTCGACATTCAGATGCGGCCCGAGCGGCGCAACAAGATCAAGGTGCTGCTGTTCTTCGACATCGGCGGCTCAATGGACAGCCACATCAAGCTCTGCGAGGAGCTGTTCAGCGCGGCCAAGACCGAGTTCAAGAACATGGAGTTCTTCTACTTCCATAACTGCCTCTACGAAGGCGTGTGGAAGGACAACCGCCGCCGCAACGTGGAGAAAATCCCCACTCGGGAGGTGCTGCACAAGTACCCCTACGACTACAAGGTGGTGTTCGTCGGCGACGCCACCATGAGCCCCTATGAGATCACCTATCCCGGCGGCTCGGTGGAGCACTGGAACGAGGAGCCGGGCGCGGTCTGGGTCGACCGCGTGGCGCAGATCTACGAAAGCTGCGTCTGGCTGAACCCGACGCCGGAGCGGCACTGGGAATACACCCCCTCCATCGGCGTCATGCGCCAGCTGATGAACGACCGCATGTACCCCCTGACCCTGCAGGGCCTCGACAAGGCCATGCGCGAACTGGTGCGGTAAGGAGGGCCTTGAACCCCGTAAGGGGCGGGCTCTGTGCCTAGCGACACCCCCTACCCCTGCACCGGTCAGCCGACTATCAGAACGCCATGATCTTTTCGCCTGCCTTCGCGCCGTTGAAGCGCCAGTTCGACGCCGGGTTCGAGGCGGGGCGGGAGCTGGGCGCGCGCTTCACCGTGGTGCAGGACGGGGCGGTGGTGTTCGACGCCTGGGGCGGTTTCGCCGATCGGGCGCGCACCCGGCCGTTCGACGATCGCACCCTGACGCCGGTGTTCTCGGTCACCAAGGCGGTGGCGGCGATCCTGGTGGCGCGGCTGGTGGACGCGGGCGCCCTGGCCTACGGCCAGACCGTGGCCAGCGTCTGGCCGGAGTTCGCGGCGGCGAGCAAGGGCGAGGTGACGGTGGAGCAGGCCCTGTCGCACCAGGCGGGCTTGCCGGGCTTCCTCGCCAAGATGGACCCGGCCGACTGGTTCGACTGGGACCTGATCTGCGCCAGGCTGGCGGCCATGACCCCCCTTTGGAAGATGGGTACGGCGTCGGGCTATCATGCGGTGACCTACGGCTATCTGGCGGGGGAGATTTTCCGCCGGGTGGACGGGCGGACCATGGGCCGGGCGCTGGCGGAGGACCTGGCCGGGCCGCTCGGCCTCGACCTCCACATCGGCCTGGCCGACGCCGAGTTCGGCCGGGTGGCGGAGCTGGAGAAGCCGCACAGCACGCCGAACTTCGGCCGCATCACCGACGCCACGCGCGCCGCCTTCCTCACCCCGTGGTCGGCGCCCGGCGGGCGGGGCGGCGATGTGTGGCGCCGGGCGGAAATCCCCTCCGCCAACGGCCATACCACCGCCCTGGCCCTGGCGCGGCTGATGGGGGCGCTGGCGGGCGATGGACGGCTGGACGGCCGCGCGGTCCTGTCGCCGGCCGGGGTCGCGGCGATGACGGCGGAGCGCATCCGCGGCCAGGACCTGGTGCTGCCCTTCGACCTGTCCTGGGGCGCGGGGGTGATGCGCAATGCCGCCTATGCGCCTTACGGGCCGAACCCAGACAGTTTCGGTCACTCCGGCTGGGGCGGCGCCTGCGCCTTCGCCGATCCGGGACGGGGGGTGGCCATGGCCTATGTGATGAACAAGCAGTCCAGCCAGTTGATCGGCGACGACCGGGCCGTGGCGCTGATCGAGACGGCCTATGCGTGCCTCCCGTAGTGTCATCCCGGAAAGCCCGGAGGGCTTGTCCGGGACCTCGATCAGAACCAGACGCCACGTCGGGGTCCCGGCGCTGCGCTTCGCTACGGCCGGGATGACAACGCGGGTTGGGTAATCGCCGCTCGCGCGCGGCTCTTGAGGATCGCGGCGGCGGCGAACACCAGCACGCCGGCCCAGATGAACAGAAAGGACAGGGCGCCGAGCGGCGTCAACGCCTCGCCCGTCGCCACACCGCAGAAGAACTGCAAGGTCGGGGCGATGAATTGCAGAAAGCCGATGATGGTCAGCGGCAGCCGCCGGGCGGCGAAGGCGAACAGGGCCAGGGGAACCACCGTGGCCGGCCCGCACAGGGTGAGCAGCGTGGTCGCGCTCCAGCCGTGCCCGTAGACGCCGTGCCCCTGGCCGGTCAGCCAGACCACATAGGCGAGGGCGGGAAGGGCGAGATAGACGCACTCGACCAGCAGCCCGGTCTGGGCCGAGACGGCGATCTTCTTTCGAACCACGCCATAGGCGGCGAAGCTGAAGGCCAGGATCAGCGGAACCCACGGGGCGCCGCCCAGCGCCACGCCTTGGATCACCACGCCGATGGCGGCGAGCGCGATGGCGGCCATGCCGGCCCGGTCGATCCGCTCGCGGAACAGCACCGCCCCCGCCGCCATGTTGAGCAGCGGATTCAGATAATAGCCGAGGCTGGCTGACAGGGTATGCCCGTTGTCTACCGCCCACACATAGGTCGACCAGTTGGTGGCGATCAGCACCGCCGACAGCAGCAGGAGAAGGAGAACGAGCGGTGTCTTAAGCAGCGTCCGCACGCCCGCGCCGCGGTCCATCACCGCCACCAAGAGGATGGCCAGCGGCACGGACCAGAGCGTCCGCCAGGCGACGATCTCGAACACGCCCGCGCCCGACCGCTCCGCCGCATTGAACAGCAGGGGCAGGAACCCCCACAGGGTGTAGCACACCAGCCCGGCGATCAGGCCCCGGCGGTCGGGCGGCGTGGCTTCCACATCGGTCATGGCGCGGAGTTAAGCCGCGCCGCGGCGCAGCGCCACCCGAATATTGCGCAGGATTTCTACACAGGGCTTCAGCGCAACAAAAGCCGTCATCCCGAAAAGCGCGGAGCGTTTATCCGGGATGACAACGAAGGTTGTCAGGCCGCCGCCTTCTCCAGCAGGCCGCGCTCCACCAGCAACTGGGCGATCTGCACCGCGTTCAGGGCCGCGCCCTTGCGCAGGTTGTCCGACACCACCCAGAGGTTCAGCGTATTGGGCTGGGAGTGGTCCTCGCGGATGCGGGAGACATAGACGGCGAACTCGCCCTGCGCCTCCTTGGGGGTCATATAGCCCTTGTCGTCGCGCTTATCGATCACCTGCACGCCCGGCGCCTCGCGCAGGATGTCGCGCGCCTCCTCCTCCGGCAGCGGCTCGAAGAACTCGATGTTCACCGACTCGGAGTGGCCGACCATCACCGGCACCCGCACGCAGGTGACGGTGAGCCGGATCGACGGGTCGATCATCTTGTGGGTCTCGTCCCACATCTTGTGCTCCTCGTCGGTATAGCCGTCGTCCTTGAAAGCGCCGATGAAGGGGATGACGTTGAAGGCGATCTGCTTGGGGAACTTCTTCGGCTCGGTCGGCCCCAGCATGTAGACGGCCTTGGTCTGGTCCCAAAGCTCGTCCATGCCCTCCTTGCCCGCGCCGGACACGGACTGGTAGGTGGAGACTACCACGCGCTTGATCCGGGCCGCGTCGTGCAACGGCTTCAGCGCCACGACCAGCTGGGCGGTGGAGCAGTTGGGGTTGGCGATGATCCCCTTCCTGCGCCAGCCGTCGGCGGCCTCGGGATTCACCTCCGGCACGATCAGCGGCACGTCCGGGTCCATGCGCCAGGCGGAGGAGTTGTCGATCACCACCGGCCCCCTGGCCGCGATCTTGGGCGACCATTCCCTGGAGAACGCGCCGGAGACCGACATCAGCACGATATCCACCTTGGCGAAGTCGAAGGTGTCCACATCCTTGCACTTCAAGGTGCGGTCGCCGAACGAGACCTCCTTGCCGATGGATTTGCGCGAGGCCACCGCGTGGATTTCGTCCACGGGGAAGTTCACCTCCTCCAGGATGTTCAGCATTTCGCGGCCCACATTGCCCGTGGCGCCGACGACGGCCACCCGATAACCCATCGGTGTCTCCTTCGCGCTTGCAGCAGGCGCGGGAGGTACGCTCGGGGCCGGGGGAATACAAGGCGGGGCCGCTGGCGGCTCTTCACCAAAATTGCTATATCCAGCGCATGACGCCTACGGACGACCAACGCAAGGCCCTGATCGCCAAGTTCAATGCCGAGCTTCAAACCGGTATCGACCAGCTCGACCGAGGCGAAGGTCTGGACGGCGAGGCTGTGTTCGAAGAGATGCGATTGATGCTGGAAGGTAAGCAAGCGCACGCCGCCGAATGAGCTACACGCTCGCGCCGCTGGCGCGCTTGGACCTCCATGACATTCTGGTCTACGTGCGGCGCGACAACCCATACGCCGCGAAACGCATTCGCTCAGCTCTGCTGGCTGCTGGCCGCCGTCTGGCCGAGCATCCGGGTATCGGCCATACGCGAGCTGACCTCACGGAGCTTCCGCTGCGATTCCTTACTGTGCGAGAGCGATACCTGATGGCGTATCGGGAACGAGCGCGCGGCATCGAAGTGGTTAGAATCTTTGGCCCCGGCCGCGATGTTTCGGCGCTGCTCTAACCCTTCCCCCGTGTCCGCCACTCGTCCGCGCTCTGGCCCCAGCAGACGGTCTCGTGGTTGATCGGATCGGGCAGCATGGCGTTGCGCAGAACGGCGGAGCCGAGCCGCCGGGCCACGGCCATGGAGGGTTCGTTCGCCGCGTCGATACAGTGGATGACCTCGGTCCAGCGGAGCGTGTCGAAGGCGAAGTCCATGGCCGCGGCGGCGGCTTCGGTGGCGTAGCCCCTGCCCTGGGCGTGGCCGTGCAGGGCCCAGCCCACCTCGGGCCCCGGCCATCCCTCGGGCTGGTGCGTGCCGACCCGGCCGACCAGGGCCGCGCTGCACCGCTCGCGCACCACGAAGAAGCCGTAGCCGTAGGTGGCCCAGGTTCCGGCCATCTGCATCATGGTGCGCCAGGCCATGGCGCGCGATTGCGGTCCGCCGATGAAGGCCATGGCGGCGGGATCACCGAGCAGGGCGGCGAAGTCGTCAAAATCGGCCACGGTCGGCGGCGACAGCGTCAACCGGGGGGTTGTCAGGGTCGGTCCGAGCGGCGTCATCGGGCCAGCATGGCCGGACGCTCCCCCGCTCTCAAGCCCAACTCCACGCTCGTGCCGATTCCGAGCACCGCCGCCAACGCGAACACCGCGCAGAACACGGCGGGGCGCTTGGGATAGCGGCGGTTGCGTTGGGGCATCGTTGCATCTACCTTGATAAAGATCGGACGTGGTGAGTGGCCAAATCTTCGACTTCAATCAAGTTACTCTCGTGAATGAGAGTTCATCGGAAATTTTGCCCGGTGACATCTCGATTTTCGCTACCCCGGAAATGGCTTGCTCCTATTTGGAGCCGTGGTGGGTGACAAACCACGAGGGAACAGTCTTGACCTTGAACGGTGACCGTCTTGTCTTGACCGGCAAGAAAGTGGTCGCGGTTCAACGAAGGGAAGCGCACCCGGAGGGAATGCAGCTTGTTTGGCTTTGGCTGACCAGCCTCGCCGCAGCTGTGCAATCCGCTCGAAGAGACCCTGAGCCGCTCCCCGAAACGCTGCAAGGTCTCATCGCCTATGTGGGATTTGAAAGATGAAAAGGCTTTGCACCTCTAATCGGATAGGTGGCTGACCTACTTGAACGTCGGTATCACAAAGCTCGAATCAGCGTGGCCTTCCAGCGCCGTGTCGGGCCAGCGGGCGGTGACGGTCTTGACCTTGGTCCAGAACTTCACGCCCTCCATGCCGTGCTGGTTGGTGTCGCCGAAGGCCGAGCGCTTCCAGCCGCCGAAGGTGTGATAGGCCACCGGCACCGGGATGGGTACATTGATCCCCACCATGCCCACCTCCACCCGCGCCGCGAAATCCCGCGCCGCGCGGCCGGACTGGGTGTAGATCGCCACCCCGTTGCCGTACTGGTGCTGGCTCGGCAGGGCCAGCGCCTCCTCGAAGCTGTCGGCGCGGACCAGTTGCAGGACGGGACCGAAGATCTCCTCCTGATAGGTGCGCATGGTGGGCTTCACATGGTCGAACAGGGTCGGGCCGATGAAGAAGCCCTGCTCATAGCCCTGCAGCTCGAAGCCGCGCCCGTCGACCGCCAGCTCGGCGCCTTCGTCCACACCCATCTGGATATAGTCGGCGATCTTCTGCTTGTGCGCGGCGCTGACCACGGGGCCGTACTGGGCGGCGGTGTCCGTGGAGACGCCGACCTTCAGCGTCTCCATCTCCGCCATCATGCGTTCGCGGAGCTCATCGGCGGTCTTCTTGCCCACCGGAACCGCCACGGGGAGCGCCATGCAGCGCTCGCCCGCCGAGCCGAAGGCGGCGCCGGACAGGTCCTTCACCACCTGGTCCATATCCGCGTCGGGCAGGATGACGCCGTGGTTCTTGGCCCCGCCCATGGCCTGCACCCGCTTGCCGTTCGCGGCGCCCCGCGAATACACATAGTGCGCGATATCGGAGGAGCCGACGAAGCTCACCGCCCTGATCAGCGGGTGGTCCAGGATGGCGTCCACCGCCGCCTTATCGCCGTGCACCACGTTCAGGACGCCCTTGAGGTCGAGCCCGACCTCGGCGCCCGCCTCCATGAACAGCTCCGCCAGGCGCACCGGCACGGAGGGGTCCTTCTCCGAGGGCTTGAGGATGAAGGTATTGCCCACCGCGATGGCTACGCCGAACATCCACATCGGGATCATGGCCGGAAAGTTGAACGGGGTGATGCCCGCCACCACACCCAGCGGCTGGCGCATGGAATAGACGTCGATACCCGGTCCGGCGCCCTCGGTATATTCGCCCTTCAAGGCGTGCGGAACGCCGCAGGCGAACTCGATCACCTCCAGCCCGCGCTGGATGTCGCCCCTGGAGTCGGCGATCACCTTGCCGTGCTGACTGGAAAGCAGCCCGGCCAGTTCGTCCATCCGCGCCTGCACCAGCCGAAGATAGGCGAACATCACCCGCGCCCGGCGCTGGGGATTGACGGCGGCCCAGCCCGGTTGGGCGGTGGCGGCGGCCTGCACCGCCGCATCCATTTCCGCGACGCTCGCCAGTTGCACCCGCCCGGCCACCACGCCGGTGTTGGGATCGAAGATATCGCCCCAGCGGTCCGAGGTTCCCGCAAAAGTCTGACCGTTCACGAAGTGGTGGATATCGGGCATGGCGTACTCCCTGGCCGCGTTTTGCGACCAGCTACCACCCCGCGCGCGCGGCTTCACGCCAAATCTGTCGCCGCGCCGACCGCGGCCCGCGGGCGATCTAGCGGGACGGTGTGCGGGTCTGGACCGCTTCCGAGGCCTCGACCGCGCCCCACGACCTTCCGCCGGACACAGACCCGGAGCCGGTCAGGGCGGCGGGCGCGGCCCGGGTCGGATGGGCGTTGAGGGCGCGCAGATAGGCCAGGTCCTGATCGGCGGCCTCGGGCGGCAGGTCCTGGCGTATCAGCCGTTCCGCTTCACCGAGCTTGCCTTCGAGGCCCAGCACCAGGGCCAGGTTCTGCCGCTGGACCGCGCCGGCGCCGGGCTGGGCCACCGCCCGGCGCAACATCCCCTCCGCCGCCTGCGGCTCGCCGTGCAGGGCGCGGAACAGGGCGTAGTTGGACAAGGCCTGGGGATTGTCCGGCGACAGCTTCAGCGCCTGCTCATAGGCCGCGCGCGCCAGGTCTGGCTGCTCGTTCTGTTCGTAGGCGACGCCGAGCAGCGCGAGGGGCCGCGCGTCGCGCGCATCCATCGCCGCCAGGTCCTGCAGCGGCTTGATGGCGTAGAAGCCCTTGCCCTGGCTGACGCGGGCGCGGGCCACCTCGAACATCGCCGGGGCTGACCTCGGGTGCAGGGTCAGCACCCGTCCGGCCGCGTCGGCGGCCTCGTCATAGCGGCCCGTGGCGCGCAAGGCCGACGCCAGAGCCACCCCGGCGTCGGCGTCGTTGGGGTCGAGCGAGGTCTCGCGGGTCCAGAAGGCGACGCGGGTGAGGGGGTCGAGCTTGTCGGCCCGGGCCCGTTCCTCGGCGGAGGCCTTGGCCTTGCCGGGTTCGGGCTGGGCGGCGGGGGGGGGCGCGGGCCTGGCGGGGGGGGATTTGGCGGGACCGAACGGCCAGGCCGGCGCCGGCGTCGCGGCGCCCAGCACGAGCAGGCTCGCCAGAACGGTTGCAGCGGGCGTGGCCTTGGGACACATGTCGGAGGACGCTCCAGCCGGACGGGAATGGCTCATCCTGCGGCAGGGACGTCAACGGAGCGTTAAGCATAAGCGGGTCGTTCGCCCGCCGGAGGTGAGCGTTGTCCCATCCCGCGAGCGAGGTCCTGATCGCCGGCGCCGAACAGCCGGCGCCGATCCGGCTGGTGACGGAGGAGGCGTGGGAAGGCCTGCGCGAGGGCCTGGACGCGATCGCGACCTCGGCCTGCGACATCGCCGGCTTCAAGGGCAAGGCCGGTCAGGCCGTGATCCTGCCCGGCGCGCCGCAGCGCGTGCTGTACGGCGTGGGCGAGGGGCCCATGGCGTTGCGCGGCCTGCCGGGCAGGCTGGCCGCCGGCGACTACACCCTGGAGGGCGCGGCGCCCACGCCGGACCAGGCGCTGGCCTGGGCGCTCGGCCTCTACCGTTTCGACCGCTACAAGCGCGAGCACGGCAAGCCGCGGGCCCGCCTGGTGGTGGCCGACGCCAAGGTGCGGGGCGAGGCGCTGGCGATCGCCCACGCCCTCCACCTCGCTCGCGACATGGTCAACACGCCGGCCAACGACATGGGCCCGCTGCAGATCGAGACCATCGCCCGCGAGATCGCCGAGGCGCATGGCGCGACCATACAGGTGGTGTCCGGCGAGGACCTGCTGGCCCAGAACTATCCCGCCGTCCACGCCGTCGGCCGCGCCGCCGCCCCGCACCGCGCATCGCGCATGATCGAGATCGGCTGGAAGGGTCCCGCGGCCGCGCCCGACGCGCCCCTGATCGTCCTCGTCGGCAAGGGTGTGGTGTTCGATACCGGCGGGCTCGATATCAAGCCCTCCGCCGGGATGCGGCTGATGAAGAAGGACATGGGCGGCGCCGCCCACGCCCTGGCCCTGGCGCGGATGACGATGGGGGCCGCCCTGCCGGTGCGGCTGGCGGTGCTCGTCCCGGTGGTGGAGAACGCCATCGGCGGCGACGCCATGCGGCCGGGCGACGTGCTAGCCAGCCGCGCCGGGCTGTCCATCGAGGTCGGCAATACCGATGCGGAGGGGCGGCTGATCCTGGCCGACGCCCTGACCCGCGCGGGCGAACTGAAGCCCGACCTGACGCTGGATTTCGCCACCCTGACCGGCGCGGCGCGGGTGGCGCTGGGGCCGGAGGTCATCCCCTTCTATACCGCCGACGACGCCTTGGCCGGCGAACTCGCCACGGCCGCCGAGGCCGTCGCCGACCCGCTGTGGCGGATGCCGCTATGGGCGGGCTACGAGGCGGCGCTGGACAGCGACATCGCCGACCTGAAGAACGATCCCGACGCCTGGGCGCAGGCGGGCTCGGTCACCGCCGCCCTGTTCCTGCAGCGCTTCGCGCCAAAAGACGGGGCGTGGGTCCATTTCGACATCTTCGCCTGGAACGCCAGGGGGCGGCCCGGCCACCCCGCCGGTGGGGAGGCGCAGGCGATTCGCGCGGCGTTCGAGATCTTGAAGGCCCGATATCCCAGATGAGCCCCGCCGCGCACGATCCCCGGATCACGCCGGCCCGTCCGGACCTGGCCGCCGCGGCGCTGGAGGGGGTGGTGGCCGCCGGCCGCTATGCCGACGGGCGCCCCATGCAGGTCCAGGCCGCCTCGACCCCCCTCCGCAAGGCTCCCGACAGCCATGCCGAACAGTGGGATCAGCTGCTGTTCGGCGAGACCTTCCAGGTGCTGGAGACCAAGGGCGGCTGGGGCTGGGGGCAGGCCGACCGGGACGGCTATGTGGGCTGGGTGGACTTGCGCGGCCTTACCGCCGAAATCCTGCGCGCCACCCACTGGGTCGGGGCGATCCGCACCTACGGCTTCGCCGCGCCCTCGATCCGTGCGCCGGTGCTGGGCATGTATTCGCTGAACGCGCTGGTGGCGGTGGAGGCCGACGATGCGGAGGCCGACATCAGGTTCGTCAGGCTGGTGCGCGGGGGCCACGTGGCCGCCCACCACATCTCGCCCATCGGCGAACATCTGGCGTCGGACCCCGCCGGCGTGGCGGAGCGGTTTCTGGGCGCGCCCTATCTGTGGGGCGGGCGCGACAGCCTCGGCCTCGACTGTTCGGGACTGGTGCAGCAGGCGCTCTATGCCTGTGGCCGCGCCTGCCCGCGCGACAGCGACATGCAGCAGGCGCTGGGCGCGGCCCTGGAGGTTGGCGCCGACCTCGCCGGGCTGAGGCGCGACGATCTGGTGTTCTGGAAGGGCCATGTGGGCATCATGCTCGACGCGCGGCGTCTGCTGCACGCCAACGCCCACCATATGGCCACCGCCGCCGAGCCGCTGGCCGATGCGGTGACGCGGATCGAGGCGGCGGGCGGCGGCAAGCCAACAGCGTTCCGACGCCTATGAGCTCCTCTGCCCGAGGGGAGAGGCTAGAGCATGATCGTTTCGGATGGACTCATCCGAACGTGAATCATGCTCTAAACTCAAAGTGTAGACCCTGATTCACGGTTCAAGATGAACCGATCAGGGTCTAGGGTGAGGGGGCCGGGGGAGGCAGACGACCTACGCCTCCGGGTCTTCCACTTTCCGCCTGAACCCACGCCGCACGGGGGTCTCGCCCCTGGCCTTGGCGGCGATCTCCTTGAGTTTGCGGGTCTGGAGCGCGGAGAGGGCGGAGCCCGCGCCGCCCTTGTCGGGATCGGCGAAGGCGCGGCCATAGGTGGTCACCCGCGCCTCCACCGAGCCCAGGAACTCGCCCTCCCATTCGGAAAGCTCGACGCCGGCCTTGTCGGCCTGCGCCTTGGCCCGCTTCAGGGCGCGAAGCGCCGCGCGCTTGATCCGCGCCTTGTCCTTGGCGCGTTGTTCCTCCCGGCTGGGAGGCGGCTTGTTGGAGCCGAAAGTCCCCAACCCTAGGGCTTAGAGGCCGCCGATGGCGGAAAGGTAGAGGTCGAGGATCGCCTCCTCCTCCAACCGCTTGGCGCGATCCTGTTTGCGCAGGCGCACCACCTTACGCATGATCTTGGTGTCGAAGCCCTCGCCCTTGGCCTCGGCGAACACCTCCTTCATGTCGGCCATGATGGCGGCCTTGTCTTCCTCCAGCCGCTCGATGCGCTCGATCAGGCTCTTCAGCCGCCCTTGCGCGGCGCCGGCCAGCACGTCGGCGGAGAGGGAGGAGGCGTCGTCGGCCATGGCTGTACCTGGGTGTCGTAAACGGGAGCCCGGAACCCTAGCGGCCCGCGTCCGGGGTCACAACAGGCCGAGCCCCACAAGCTGTGGACGCAGCGCCGCAGGGTCGGTGAAGTGGTGGGTGTGGAAGCCGAGGCGGTCGGCGGCCGCGATATTGGCGGCGCTGTCGTCGATGAACAGCAGGTCGGCGGCGTCCAGGCCCGTGCGCTCCAGCACCAGGCGGAAGATGGCCGGGTCGGGCTTGATCACCTTGTCCTCACCCGACACCACCACGGTCCGCAGGTAGCGGAAGGCCGGGCTCAGCGCCTGGATGCCGGGCCAGGCCTCGGTGGACATGTTGGTGAGGCCGTGCATGGCCACGCCGCGCGCGTGCAGGGCGTCCATCACCGCCACGGTCTCGGCGATCGGCCCGGTGCACATCTCCGGCCAGCGGTCCCACCAGGCTTTGATCAGCGCGGCGTGGTCCGGATACAGGGCCGAACGCTCGGCGATGTTGTCGGCGAAGGGCCGGCCGCGATCGGTCTGCGCGTGCCAGCTCATCGGGCACACCTCGGCCAGAAAGTGGTCCAGCGCCACGGGATCGTCGATCAGCTTGGCGTAGAGGTTGCGCGGGTCCCAGCGGACGATGACGTTGCCGACGTCAAAAAGGACGGCCGTGGGCCGCCCTTCAGGTGGTTCCGGCGTGTCCGCCCGCGATGACGCGGGCGTGGGCATCAGCCCTGCTTGGCTTTGAAGCGGGGATCGGTCTTGTTGATGACATAGACCACGCCCTTGCGCCGCACGAGCTTGCAGTCGCGGTGGCGGCCCTTGAGAGACTTCAGCGAGCTTCTGACCTTCATGGCGCGGTACCTGGCGTCGGTTCGTCAAACAGAAACGCCCCGCGAGGTGTCGCGGGGACGGGAGGCGGGTGGATAGGGCGCCCCCTCCGCCAAGTCAAGCGCCGGCCCGGCTCAAAGCCGCAGCCCGAACCGCGGGCCGATCCAGGTCATCAGCAGGTAGAGCGCCACCGTCACCGCGCAGCCGGCGGCGAGGGCGCTCCAGAACGGCGCACCCCGCCGCAGCAGCAGCGGGATCAGCAGGAACATCGGCAGGGAGGGCAGCACGTACCAGAAGGTGGCCTGCACATGGTCGGCCATGTTCGCGGTGTCGGGCTTGCCCTGCCACAGCCAGATCATGCCGAGGATCGACACCAGCGGCAGCGAGGCCACCAGCGCGCCGAAGCCCGGATAGCGCTTGGCGATCTCCGACACCGCGGCGACGATCACCCCGGAGAGGGCGGCCTTGAGGGCGAGATACAGCATGGGGCGAGCTTGCCCGCTGGCCTTCGCCTTGGGAAGCCGCCTTCGCCCGCCCGTCGCGCCCCGCCGGTCACGCCTGTCTGTCGCGCCCCGTCTGTCGCGCTTGTGATGCGGCGGCGATTCCGTAGTCGGCGGAACCGCGTTAGGCTCCGATGATGGATCGTCGCACCCTTCTCATGTCCATTGGCGGCCTGTCGCTGGCCCCGCTCCCCTCTTCCGGGCTCGGGATGAGCCTGCTCGGTCTGCAGGCGCTGGGCTCGGGTCAGGCGGGCGATCCCGCCGTGGACTCGGCCTTCGCCGCCTGGCGCGAAAGCTTCATTCCCAAGGCCGTGGCCAGGGGCCTGCCGGAAGACCGGGTGCGGGCGGAGCTGATGGCGCTGACCCCCGATGCGCACGTGCTGACGCTGGACCATCGCCAGCCCGAGCTGACCCGGCCGATCTCCGCCTATCTGGCCACCGCCACCTCCGGGTCGAACATCGCCAGAGGCCAGGCGGGCCTCGCCGCCCACCGGCAGGCCCTCTATCCGATCATCGATTCCACCGGCGTGCCGGGCGAGATCATGGTGGCGATCTGGGGCATGGAGAGCGCCTATGGTCAGGTGCAGGGCTCCGACGACGTGCTGCGTTCGCTCGCCACCCTGGCCGCCGACGGCCGCCGCCGCGCTTTCGCGGAGGCTGAGCTGATCGCCGCGCTGAGGATACTGGTCTCGGGCGAGGCGACGCGGGCGCAGCTGCGCGGCTCCTGGGCCGGGGCCATGGGCCAGACCCAGTTCACCCCGTCGGACTATCTGAACTTCGCCGTGGATGGGGACGGCGACGGACGGCGCGACATCTGGGGCTCCGCGCTCGACGCCCTGGCCTCCACCGCCAACTTCCTGTCGAGGAAGGCCGCCTGGCGGCGCGAGGGCGCGGTGCAGGTGGAGGTGGCCGTGCCGCGCACCGGCTTCGACTACACCCTCACCGAAGGGCCGATGAAGTCGATCGCCGAATGGCGGGCGCTGGGCATCATCGCGCCTGCCGGTTTTCCCGACACCGGCGTGCACGGCGATACGGCGGGGCTGATCATGCCCATGGGCTGGCAGGGGCCGGGCTTTCTGATCTATCCCAATCACATGGCCATCCGCGCCTACAACAACTCGGTGGCCTACGCGCTCGGGGTCGGGTTGCTGGCGCACCGGATCGGCGGCGGCGCGCCTCTGGTGCAGTCCTGGCCGGAAGACGGTCCGCTGACCCTCGCCGACCGCATGGCGGCGCAGCAGGCGCTGCTCAAGCTCGGCTTCGATCCCGGCGGACAGGACGGGGTGATCGGCACGGGCACGCGCAAGGCGGCGCGGGGCTGGCAGGTGGCGCGCGGCCTGCCCGCCGACGGCTATCTGTCCTTCGACCTGATCCAGCGGCTGAAGGCGGAGGCGGGGCTGGACGGCCCACCAGGAACGCCAACGGCCTGACGCCTCCCTCGCGAAGCGGGGGAGGATCAAAGGCTGCCGCCGCCTTCCTCCACGCGCTCAAGCTGGGCCTGGGTCGAGGCGGACTCCTCCGCCGGCTCCGAGCCCACCGTGCGCAGGGTAGCGTTGAAACAGGCGAAGGCCAGAAGGCCGATCAGCACCGCGACGTTCATCAGATAAGGCGCCGGGTGGGCCAGCTTGTAGAGCGATACGCCGAGCAAGGGCGCCACGATCACCGACGACCCGTTGATGGCGCCGAGCGCGCCGGCGGCCCTCGCCTGTTCGCGGCTGTCGACGCTCAGCGAGGCGCCGGCGGTGAAGCCCGGCCGGCAGAAGCCGTAGCCCAGTGAGGCGAGGGCGTATCCGGCGACGACCAAGGCGTAGGAGGGAGCGAAGGCGATCATCAGATTGGCCAGCGCCGCCAGCCCGGCGCCCCAGCGGATGAGGTGGCGCGGCTGCATCCGGAACATGCGGATCAGGCCCCACTGGGCCAGCAGGCCGGCCAGGGCGCCGGCCCCCATGCAGGCGGCGATGAAGCCCTGCGCCGCCATGGGCGCCAGCTTCAGCTTGTCGATGATCAGAAAGCCCAGGGTCTGGCCGTTCACCGTCTGGGCCGAGGCGACGAGGAAGCCGTAGAGCAGAAAGGGCATGAGGCGCGGATCGCGCCACAGGCTGGCGCCGGGACGGGGCTCGTGCCGCGAAGGCTCCGGCGTGACGCCGTCCTCGCTCATGGCCGGCTTCAGCATCCCGCCGCGCGGCTCGGGCAGATAGCGCCAGACCAGGCCCATGACCACGAAGGCGATGACGGCGAAGCCGAACATCGGCCCGGCCAGCCCCACGAACGGCAAGACCAGCAGGGGCGCCACGAACGGCCCGGTGACGGTGCCAAGGCCGATGGCGCCGGCGAGCTGGGCCATCTGTTCGGTCCGCTCCTCCCGCGTGGTGCGCTCGGCCACATAGGCCTGGCTGGCGGGATTGGCGGCCGAGCCCAGCAGGCCGAACACCGCCCGCGAAAGCAAGAACAGCACGAAGACGGCGACGACGGGCGCCAGGTGGTGCAGGCCGGCCGACACCACCAGCGCGCACAGGGTCATCGACACGCCGAACCCGGCCATGCCGAGCATCATCATCGGTTTGCGCCCCGTGGAGTCCGACCGTCTGGCCCAATAGGGCGAGGTGACCCCCCACAGCAGGGCCGAGAGGGAGAAGATCGACACCACCAGCCGGTCGTCCATGCCGATCTGCCGTCCGATGGCGGGCAGGATCGACTGCAGCCCGGTGTTGCCGAAGGCGGTGACGATCGACAGGGCGAAAACGAGGAAAAAGGCGGTACGGCTCAGGCGCGGCGCGGACGCATCGGTCATGGCGCGAGCTTAACCGCCCTGCCACACAGCCCACAACCGTCCTGCATTCCCGCGACTTACCCCGTTCGTCATCCTGAGGAGGCCCGGCGGGCCGTCTCGAAGGACGCACAACGGTGCTGCGTGGTTCGATACGCGGACCTGGGGTTCCGCTCCTCACCATGACGAATGGGGTGGAGCCTTCCCTTGTCGATCAGTAACCCCCAAATCACCCCCATGACAGACCCGCTCACTACCCCCGTCACCGTCCTCACCGGCTATCTCGGCGCGGGCAAGACCACGCTGCTTAACCGCATCCTGACCGAGAACCACGGCAAGCGGTACGCGGTGGTGGTGAACGAGTTCGGCGAGATCGGCATCGACAACGATCTCGTGGTGGAGGCCGACGAGGAAGTGTTCGAGATGAACAACGGCTGCGTCTGCTGCACCGTGCGCGGCGATCTGATCCGCATCGTCGGCGGGCTGATGAAGCGCCAGAACTCCAAGACGGGGCGCGGCTTCGACGGCATCATCGTCGAGACCACGGGCCTGGCCGATCCCGGCCCGGTGGCGCAGACCTTCTTCGTCGACGACGAGGTGAAGGCCAAGACGCGGCTGGATAGCGTCACCACCGTGGTGGACGCCAAGCACGTGCTGCTGCGCCTGGCCGACAGCAAGGAGGCGGCCGAGCAGATCGCCTTCGCCGACCAGATCGTGCTGAACAAGACCGACCTCGTCACCGAGGCCGACCTCGTGGAGGTGGAGCGCCGCATCCGCCGGCTGAACCCCCTGGCGCCGATCCACCGGGCGGTGAAGTCCAATGTGCCGCTGGATGCGATCCTCGGCCGTCACGCCTTCGACCTGCAGCGCATCACCGAGCTCGATCCCGAGTTCCTCAACCCGCCGCACGGCGAAGCCGGCCACGTGCACGATGAGCATTGCGGCCACGACCATGGGCACGACCCTCACGCTCACGATCACGCCCAAAAAGAGAGCGGGGGGGGACATGACCACGAGGATCAGTCGATCCGGGGCGTGGCCCTGACCCTCGAGCGGCCCGTGGACGGGACCAAGGTGACCCGCTGGCTCAACGAGGTGCTGCAGGCCCAGGGACCGGACATCCTTCGCGCCAAGGGCATCGTCGACGTGAAGGGCGAGGACAGGCGGCTGGTGTTCCAGGCCGTGCACATGATCCTGGACGGCGAACTGCAGCGCGACTGGAAGGCCGGCGAACGCCGCTGGTCGCGCCTGGTCTTCATCGGCCGCAACCTCGACGAAGCGGCGTTGCGCAAGGGCTTCGAGGCGACGGCGGCGTAGCGAAGGCCGTCCGGGCCGCCAAAGGTCCGCCTGCGGCGACTAAGCCAATGGCCACTTCCGACCCATTTCGGACGCTCGTCGCCCTCATCCACACCAAAACCTTCGGCGACCGCTCCCGATCCATTGCGGGCCGTCCGAAGAACACCTAGCGTGGTTCGCACGTGGAAGTTGATAGGGGGCGCAGGTGATTGGTTTCAAGGCTGGCGTATCGGCGCTAATCCTCATCGGTTCGTCAGTCGTGCCCGCAGTGGCGCGTGCTGAAACGATTGGAGCATGCGTGCTGGCGAAAATGCCTGCGAGCGAGCGCGATGCTTTCCGCTCTGCATACAGGCAGAACATGCAGGCGGGCATGGCGCAATTAAGTGCTTCTGATGTTGAGCTTCGTAAGTATGCCGCTGATTGCAGCAACCGGAGCGATCTGCCCAAAAACTTGATCCAGATGGCCGTAGCGGCATCTGCGATTCAAGATGGGGCAGCGGCGATGCTAGGCCCCTCTACAAACGTTTCAAGATCAGCTCTCGATAGTGCATGGGCCGACGCGCCCACTGCCGCGAAAGACTGCTGGAGGGCTAACGCAGCCAAGGTCTTCGGTTTAAGCGGTCCTTCCTGTCCAGCGCCAAAGGAAGGTCTCTGGTTTCTCCAGCGGCTCGGCATTTCACTAGAGACGGATCGCGGTAGTGCAACCCAAGTGCTATATTTTATGAACGCAAAAGCGCAGGAGGAATGGGCGGAAAGTCTCGTCGCGCAATTCGCGAAGCGGTCGGCCGCGTCCTGATTTGGTAACAGTTTGCTGGCTGAGTGACATAAGCGGTCAGAGTTCCACCCCACCCCGGCATTCCGAACGTCCGCTGCTTGGCGCCGTCATCCCGGAAAGGGCGGAGCGTGTGTCCGGGACACCTAGGCGCGCTGACGTTTGCCGTTCCTGGGTCCCGGCTCTCCGCTGCGCTGCGGCGGGGATGACAGGGGGTTCGGTGATCCCGCTCATCCCCGCGAAGGCGGGGACCCAGGCTTTTTGTGTCTGGGAAGAGCGGTGGCCAGGGCCGCACCGCCCACGGATAAACCCTCCTCCCTCTCCCCCGGGGAGAGGGTCGGGGTGAGGGGAACGGGCGTGACTCGCGCCCGGATATCCCGGGGACAAGCTATCGCCCTCACCCCTCGCTCGCCCTTGCGGGGCTCGCTTTTCCCTCTCCCGCCGGGCGGGAGAGGGGTGGACTTATCCGACCGATTAGCACTGCGTCCTATGCTGGGGTGTCTCCATCGCACGGGGAGGGCCTTGGATCCGGCTCTTGAGGGCGGTGGGGATGCGGTTGAGCAGGGGTGTGTCCTGCCGCCTTCGGGCGGTCGGTCCAAGGGTGGAGGTCACAACTCGCCTGTCCCGTCCATGCCAAGAGTGGACGAGCCTGCCGGCGGGGCCGTACGTCAGGGCCTAAGTTGCAAGCCCGTGCGCGAACGCCTGCCGATCCAGAACAGCCGCGCGGAGCCGTTCAGTCCCTGCCGAAACTCCTCGGCGCCTACATCACGGTAACTCCGGGCAGCGACCCGGGCGCTCCGCTCACCTCCCCACCCTCGCCCCCACCGGCAGAGGCCGATGACGCACGCCTGCGTCCCTAGCCGCCGGCGCGGGCCGCGCGGAACACCTTCATCCCTTCGGCCATTTCGCCCAGCACCTTGGCCAGCACGGGGTCGCGTTTGGAGGTGGCGATGTAGGCGTTCATGCGCGGGTGGTCGGCCATCAGGTCCATGCGGTCCAGCCCGCTCAGCACCACATTGAGGAAAAAGCTCACCGGCGTCACCGCGCCGTCGGCGGTGGTGAACCGCTCGCCCGCGGCGTAGTCCCCCGCCGGCATGAACCGCTCCAGATGGCGCAGGCCGTCGTCCAGTTTAGCGAGGGTGGCCGTCACCGCCGCCGCGTCCCGGGGCTTGGCGGGATCGAGATGGGGGAACAGGGCGAACACCGGCGCCTGCACATAGATTTCCGCCACCCGCGCGATCAGCCGCACCCGGGCCGCGCCCTCCGCCCCGTGCGGCCGCAGCGCCGGCTCGGGAAAGGCGTCCTCCAGATATTCGACGATGGTCTCCGATTCGGGGATGGTCACGCCGTCGTCCAGCAGCAACAGCGGCACCTTGCCCATCGGGTTCAGCGCCAGATAGTCTGGCGACCTCAGCCCGCTCGCCGGCGGCGATACGATTTCGATCGGCAGCTTCTTGGCGTAGATGCTGATGCGCACGCGCGCCGCATAGGGCGACAGGTCGAGGGAATAGAGTTTCATGTCGCTCTCATACGACGAGAACCGGGGCCGCCGCCATGTCCGTTGACGGGGTCCGCGTCGGCGTGGCGGGCGCGCAGGGCCGTATGGGCCAGGCGGTGGCGGCGGTGATAGGGGCGCGGCCGGACCTGATCCTGGCCGCCCGCTTTGACCGCGAGCCGGGCGAGGGGCTGACCACGCGGGACGAGGCGCTGGCGCTCTGCGACGTGATCGTCGATTTCACCACCGCCCACGCCTCCGCCGACCTGGCCAAGGCGGCGGCCGAGGCGGTGCAGAGCCGGGGCGGCGCGCCGGCGCTGGTGATCGGCTCCACCGGCTTCTCGCCCGGTGAGGAGCGGGTGGTGCGCGCGGCGGCCAAGCGGCTGGCCATCGTCAAGTCCGGCAACTTTTCGCTCGGCGTCAACATGCTGATGGGGCTGGTGAACCAGGCGGCGCGCGCCTTGCCGGCGGCCGACTACGATATCGAAGTATTTGAGGCGCACCACCGGCGCAAGGTCGACGCCCCCTCCGGCACCGCGCTCATGCTCGGCCAGGCGGCGGCGGCGGGGCGGGACCAGCCGCTGGAGGCCGTCCGCGCCCATCCGCGGGAAGGCATTACCGGCGCGCGCAGGGCGGGCGAGATCGGCTTTTCCGTGATGCGCGGCGGCGGCGTGATCGGCGAGCATTCGGTGGTCTTCGCCGCGGAGGACGAGATCCTGACCCTCTCCCACTCCGCCCGCGACCGGGGCCTGTTCGCGCGGGGCGCGGTGGCGGCGGCGGCCTGGGCGAACGGACGGGCGGCGGGGCTTTACGACATGCAGGACGTGCTCGGCTTCGTGAAGGAAACCGCGTCCCATGGCGGCTGACCTCAACGCGCTGGACGCCACCGCCCTGTTGCAGGCGCTCGATCTTCGCCGCATCAGCGCGCTGGAGCTGCTCGACGCCTCCGTGGCCCGCGCGCACCAGCTCAAGACCCGCATCAACGCGGTGGTGGCTGAGGACGTGGAGGCGGCCCGCCGCCGCGCCCAAGCCATCGACGAACGCCGCGCCGCCGGCGAGACCTCCAACGACATCGGCCGCCTCGCCGGCCTGCCGATGACCATCAAGGACTGCCTGGACGTGGACGGGATGCCCGCCTCCGCCGGCCTGGCCGCGTTCACCGATCGCGAGGCCGGCGACGCCGCCGCCGTCGCCCATGTCCGCGCCGCCGGGGCGGTGATCTGGGGCAAGACCAATGTGCCGGTGATGGCCAGTGACTGGCAGAGTTACAACGACCTCTACGGGACCACCAACAATCCCTGGGATACGGAGCGCACGCCCGGCGGCTCTTCCGGAGGGGCGGCGGCGGCGCTGGCCACCGGGATCACGCCGCTGGAGATCGGCTCCGACATCGGCGGGTCGCTGCGCGTGCCCGCCGGCTTCTGCGGCGTCTATGCGCACAAGCCGACCTACGGGCTGGTCTCCACCCGTGGACACGTGCCCCCGCCGCCGGGCGTGATCGCCGAACCCGACCTGTCCGTGGTCGGCCCCATGGCGCGCTCCGCGCGGGACCTGCGCCTGTTGCTGTCGAGCCTGACCGCCACGGTGGCGGCCAGAGCCCCGCCCATGGCGCTGGCCGGGACCAAGGTGGGGCTATGGCTGGACGAGCCCGCCTTCACCCTCGATGCGGAGGTGCGCACGGCGATCGAAGCCTTCGCCGGCGATCTCGGGCGAGAGGGCGTGGTGGTGGAGCCCATCGCCAGTCCGGTGGACGGCCGGGCGCTGTACGACACCTATCTCACCCTGCTGATGCCGATCGTCGCCTCGGGAATGCCGGGCGCGCAGCAGGCGGCGATGCGGATGTTGCGCGGCCCGGCCCGGCTGGCCCTGTCCATGGGCCGACCGCTCTGGGCGCTGCAGGTGCTGAACGCCACCGTCAGCCATGTGGACTGGATGGCGGCCAACGAGGCGCGGGCGCGGATGGGTCAGGCGATGCGCCGCCTGTTCGACCGCTACGAGGTGATCATCGCCCCCACCGCGCCGGTCACCGCCTTTCCCCACGATCATTCCCCCCTGATCCGTCGCAAACTGGTCTGTTCGGACGGTCGCAAGGTCCCCTATGACGCCATGCTGCAATGGATCGCTCTGGCCACGGTATGCGGCCTGCCCGCCACCGCCATCCCCGTCGGCCTGTCGGGCGAGGGCCTGCCCATCGGCGTCCAGCTGATCGGGCCGCGCGGCGGCGACGCCAAGACCCTGGCCATCGCCGACGCCATCGAGACGCGGCTGGGCGGCTTCCGCCCGCCGGAACTGGGCTGATGCACAAGACTGTCACATGCAAAGCCCCTCCCCCTTGCGGGGAGGGGTTGGGGTGGGGGTGCGGCCGACGTCAGGCGGCCGAACCTAGAGCGCCAACCTTCCGGCCGCGCGCTTGCACCCCCCTCACCCTGGCCCTCTCCCCCGCAAGGGGGGAGAGGGTTCCAGATGCATCCTATTGGCCGAGGGACATGACTTTTGAAACAGTTTGAAAAACCCAGGCTGCGACTCAATGAAGGGTGGCTCCGGCTGTAGAGTTCGGCCACAAGCGCACTGTCCACTGCTCAGTTGGCCGATCATGACCCTGATCCCCCACCATCCGCTGCAGGCCTTCGCCGGCTTCATCAACCTCTTGGGAGCCGACAACGGCTTCGTGGCGCTCGGCGTGTTTTATTTCGGCGCCATCGCGCTGGAGTGGACCGGCTATTTCATCTTCAAGCGGGACGCCTACGACTATCGCGACGGAGTGAACAACATCGCCGTCAACCTGATCAACAACGTCTTCGACGCGGTGTTCGGCATCATCGCCCCCATGGCGCTCTATACGTGGGTGTATCTGCATTGGCGGGTCGTCGGCGCCCTACCGATCGGCATTGCCCTGGTGGCGACCTTCATCGTCCACGAGATCGCCTTCTATGTGGATCACCGCATCGGCCACCGCGTCGGGCTGTTCTGGGCCTTTCACCAGGTGCATCACTCTTCCAACGCCTACAACTTCACCGTTTCCGCGCGGGGGTTCCTGATCGACGGCAATATCGTGCTGCACCTAGTGGCCCTGCCCCTGGCCTTCGCCGGGGTGCCGCCGGTGTTCTGGCTGGGGATGCACGGGCTGAAGTCGTTCTACGGCATCTTCATCCACGGCAACTTCGTCGGCAGGCTGGGGATATTGGAGAGCTTCATGGCCACGCCCTCCAACCATCGCGCCCACCATGGCACCCAGCCGAAGTATATCGACAAGAACTATTCCGAGGTGACCATCATCCTCGACCGCCTGCTCGGCACCTTCCAGCGCGAGGAAGAGCCGCCGATCATCGGCCTCACCACGCCGTTCCACAGCTACAACCCGCTGAAGACCCAGGTCTCCGGCCTGGTCTGGCTGCGCGACCGGATGCGCAGCGCCGACCGCTGGCAGGACAAGCTCAAATACCTCTGGATGCCCCCCGAATGGGTGCACGCCGCCGAACCGGCGCCGGCGCTATCCCCAACCCTCAGCCCGCTTCGTTGACCAGTTCCTCCAGCCCCTGCTCGCGGACCTTGCGATAGAGGGTGGAGCGGCCGATGCCGAGGCGGCGGGCCACCTCGGTCATGTGGCCGGCATAGGTCTCGATGGCGAACTGGATCAGGTCGCGCTCGATCTCTTCCAGGGTGCGCAGGTGCCCGCGCGCGTCGAGGATCTTCACCGGCGCGTCGGGGGCCAGCATCTCGGCGGGCGCATAGGCCTGGCCGGCCGGCGCCGGCTCCGCCGCTTCGTCGTGGGCCATGGGCTGGGGCGCGGAGACGCCGGAGATGGCCGGGAAGTCGTGCGGCTGCAGATAGGGGGCGTCGGCGAGCACGATGGCGCGATAGACCGCGTTCTCCAGCTGGCGCACATTGCCGGGCCACTCGTGGGCGAGGAGCATGGCGATGGTCTCGCCGGTGGCGGCGACCACGCGCTTGCCCTCCTCGGCGTTGAAGCGGCGGATGAAGGCGTCCACCAGGGCCGGCACGTCCTCGCGCCGCTCGCGCAGGGAGGGCGCCTCGATAGGGAAGACGTTCAGGCGATAGAACAGGTCCTCGCGGAAGTGGCCGCCGGCGACGCGCTCCTGCAGGTTGCGGTTGGTGGCGGCGATGATGCGCACATCGACCTTGATGGAGCGCTTGGCGCCCACCGCGTCCACTTCCTTTTCCTGCAGCGCGCGCAGCAGCTTCACCTGCATGTCGAGCGGCAGCTCGCCCACCTCGTCGAGAAACAGGGTCCCGCCGTTGGCCTCCATGAACTTGCCGAGGTGCTTTTCGGAGGCGCCGGTGAACGACCCCTTCTCGTGGCCGAACAGGATGCTCTCCACCAGGGTCTCCGGCAGGGCGCCGCAGTTGACCGCCACGAACGGTTTGCCCGCGCGTTCGCTGGCGCCGTGCACGGCGCGGGCGATCAGCTCCTTGCCGACGCCGCTCTCGCCGAGGATCAGGATCGGGATTTGCGATTTCGCCCCGCGCTCGGCCAGGGCCTTCAGGGTGCGCATGGGCGGGGAGGCGCCGACGATGTCGTCGAAGCCCACGTGGCCGGCGGCACGCTTCTGCAGGCGGTTCACCTCCTTGGTGAGCTGGCCCATCTGCAGGGCGTTGCGGATGGAGACGATGATCCGTTCGGGGCTGGCCGGCTTGATGAAGAAGTCCTGCGCCCCGGCCTGCATGGCCTGCACCACCACGTCCACGCCGCCGGTGGCGGTGAGCACCACCACGGGCACGGTCAGCCTTTCGGCGCGCATGGCCTTCAGCGTCTCGATGCCCGACAGGCGCGGCATGACCAGATCGAGGATGACCACATCCGGCGTCAGGCCGGTGGCGATACGGTCGAGCGCCGTCTCGCCGCTGTCGGCCTGGGCGACGGCGAAGCCCTCGCGCTCCAGCACCGCCTGCATCAGGCGCCGCTGGGTCGGGTCGTCATCGACGATCAGGACGGTCTTGGACATAGGCGCGACACCCGCTTCAGGATCGACCGCCGCGTTTTGCCGGCCGGCCTCGGTGTGTGTCGTTATGGAGCAGAAGGCTGAAGGTTCGGTTGAGGAGACGTGAGTCCGGGGTTAACCACCTCATCTCCTCCCCCGCGCAGCGGGAGAGGTGGCGCGGCGCACAGCGCCGTGACGGAGGGGGCAACGCCGACGCTAACCCGATAGGGCGGCGCCGCCCCCTCCACCGCTTCGCGGTCCCCCTCCCCCTCGTCGAGGGGGAGGAATATTCACAATTGAACGCCGTCGATGTGCGGTCCATATCCGCGGCATGAACGCTCAGACGCCTGTGAACGCCGCCGACGCCCTTCCCGTATGGAATCTCGGCGACCTCTATGCCGGGCGGGACGATCCGAAGCTGGAGACCGACCTCAAGGCCGCCGAGGCGGTGATCGCCGAGCTGGCGCGGCTGAAGGGCCAGTTCCTGGCACGGCGCGGCAATGCGGAACAGCTGGGTATGCTGCTGGCGCAGGGGATTTCCCTGTACGAACAGGCCACCAACCTGATCCTCGGCGCGGGCGCCTTCGCCGGGCTGGCCTCGGCCACCATGCGCGACGACCCGGCCTTGGCCAAGATGGAGGCCGACCTTCGCGCCCGCACCGCCGCCATCGGCGCGGACACCCTGTTCCTCACGCTGGAGATCAACCAGCTCGACGAGTGGGAGATCGAGGCCGCCTTTCGCGCGCGTCCGGACGCCGCCAAGTGGCGCCCGTGGATCCGCCGCGTCCGCCTGACCAAGGCGCACGAGCTGTCGCCCGACCTGGAGCGCCTGTTGCTCGACAGGGGGCCGGCCGTGTCCAACTGGGTGCGGCTCTACGACGAGACCCTGGCGCGGATGAGCGTCCATATCGACGGCGAGGCCCTGACCCTGTCGGAGACGCTGAACCGGCTCTCCGACGCGGCGCCTGGCAAGCGGGCAGAGGCCGCGGGCGCCCTGTCGGCGGCCTTGGCCGAGCAGACCCCGGTCCTGGCCCTGGCGCTCAACACCCTGGCCTTCGAGAAGCAGGTGGAGGACCGCTGGCGCAAATACGCCACCCCAGCCGCCAGCCGCCACATCGCCAACGAAGTGGACGCCGAGGCGGTGGAGGCGCTGGAGGCGGCGGTGGTCGAGGCCTATCCGCGCCTGTCGCACCGCTATTATGCGCTGAAGGCCAAGGCCATGGGGCTAGAGGCGCTGGACTACTGGGATCGCAACGCGCCGCTCGATCAGGCCCCGCCGCGCCGCTACACCTGGGCGGAGGCGCAGGCGGTGGTGCTGGAAAGCTTCGAGGCGCTCGCCCCGGCCTTCGCCGGGCACGCCCGCACCTTCTTCGCCAATCCGTGGATCGACGCCCGGCCGCGCGCGGGCAAGCAGTCCGGCGCCTTCTCCCATCCGGTGGCGGCCGACCGACACCCCTATGTGTTCCTGAACTATATGGACGAGCGGCGCGATGTGCTGACCCTGGCGCACGAGCTCGGCCATGCGGTGCACCAGACGCTGGCCGCCCCGCTCGGCACGCTGCTGTCCGACACGCCGCTGACCCTGGCCGAGACCGCCTCGATCTTCGGCGAGGGGCTGGTGTTCGAGCGGCTCCTGGCCGACTCCACGCCCAAGACCCGCCGCGCGCTGATCGCCGGTAAGATCGAGGACGGGCTGAACACGGTGGTGCGCCAGATCGCCTTTCACCGCTTCGAGAGCCGCTTCCATACGCTGCGGCTGGAGGGCGAGCTTTCCGCCGAGGATATCGGCAAGCTGTGGCTGGAGGTGCAGGGCGAGAGCCTGGGGCCGGCCATCCGCCTGAACCCCGGCTACGAACATTACTGGGCCTATGTCACCCACTTCGCCCACGCGCCCTTCTATGTCTACGCCTACGCCTTCGGCGACCTTCTGGTCTCGGCCCTGATGGAAAAACGCCGCGAGGACCCGGCCGCCTTCGCGCCGCTGTATGAGCAGTTGCTCGCCGCCGGCGGGTCCAGGACCTATGTGGAGGCGCTGGCCCCCTTCGGCCTCGATCCCCGGTCCAAGACCTTCTGGGCCGCCGGCGTCTCGCGCCTCGAACGCCTGGTGGACGAGTTCGAGGCTTTGGGCGCATAATACCCCCATGTCGCAAGCCTATTTTGTCAAGGCGGTCTTCGAGCCCGAGGCGCGGGTCTGGATTTCCGAAACCGACATTCCCGGCCTGGTGATCGAGTCCGATACCCTGGCGGAGTTCGAGGCGCTGATGATGCGCCTGGCCCCGGAGATGCTGGCGGAGAACGAGGGGTTGCGCGCCGCCAGCGTGGCCATCGACTTCCAGGTCTCCGACCGGCGCGAGGTCTTAGTCGCTTAGGCTGTGACGACGATTTAACGCTGGCCAAGCCCGCTTCCCAATTTTCGCCATTCCCGGACTCGTTCCGGGAGCCTATGGCGCGATCGCGAACTGCTCAGTCACACCCCGTGAACGCTCTGCCACGGATGCCCGAAACTAGAGTCCGGACCTTAGAGCTTTTCCTCGATGCCGAGCTGTTCAAGTACCGCATTGGCGGTGTGACGGCTCTTGGAACGCGGCACGGTGACGGTGCGGCCGTTGATCGGGCTCCTCCACTTCTCATGACTGCCTTTGCCGCCCTCCACGCGCCAGCAGCCGTGCTCGCGCATGATCCGGGAGAGCTGGTCGTAGAAGTCTTTGGCCATCATCACAGCGTCAGGCTCGGGCCGGTCATGTCAAGCTGCCCTTGCCTTTCCCGGATCGGCGTTTAGTCAGGCCGGGCAGGAGGGCGTCATGTCCGACGACGTGCAGGGGGCGACCCCGCTTCCGCCCCCCGAGGGCTACCAGGTTCTGGACTGGACGCGCGGGTTCGGGCGGGCCGTCGGGCCGCTGTATCGCCGCACCACCGCCGAGGGGACCACCACCGGCTTTCGGGTCGAGGCGCACCACACCAACGGGCTGCAGAACACCCATGGCGGCATGTTGATGACCCTGGCCGACATGGCGTGGGGCAATGTGGTCTCGTTCGAGCGCTCCAGTTTCTGGGTCACGGTGCGGCTGACCTGCGATTTCCTGGCGTCGGCGGCGATGGGCGAATGGGTGGAGGGCGGCGGCGATCTGCTGTCGCAGGACGAGGGCCTTTATGTGGTGCGCGGGCGCCTGTGGGCCGGTGAGCGGACCTTGATGGTCGGCTCGGGCGTGTTCAAGGCGCTCGGCCCGCGCGCGCCGCGGCCGGGCGAGAAGTCGTGGACCGAAACGGCCCTGACAGAAGCTGTGGTTGAGGGAATCGAGCGATGAACGACGGCGCCCCCGATGTGCGGCCGGCGCACCCCACGGCGGACGCGGTCTTCGCCGTCGATATCCCGCCGATCCTCGCGCCCTATCACGGCGATCGCCCGCCCGCTCCGGCCTGGTTCGAGCACGCCATCGCCCGCCGGCCGGATCGCGGCATGGTGGCGGTGGACGGCGTGGATATCGAGTTGCTCACCTGGGGCGAGCGCGGCAGGCCCGGCCTGCTGTTCCTGCACGGCAACGGCGCCCATGCCGACTGGTGGAGCTTCATCGCCCCCTTCTTCGCCGACCAGTATCGCTGCGCCGCCATCTCCTGGTCGGGCATGGGCCGCTCCGGCTGGCGCGAGCGCTATTCCATCGAGGGCTTCGGACAGGAAGCGCTGGCCTGCGCCGACGGGGCCGGCCTGTTCGAGCCCCAGGAGAAGCCGGTGGTGATCGCCCACTCCTTCGGCGGGTCGGTGACCTCGGCCCTGGCGGCGGCGCACGGCGAGCGGCTGAAGGCGGCGATCATCGTCGATTCCGGCGCCCGTCCCCCTGAGCGGCAATGGCGCGGGCCGCCCCGGCGCACCAGGCCCAGCCGCGTCTCGCCGACGCTGGAAGAGGCGCTGACCCGCTTTCGCCTGATGCCGCCGCAGGACTGCCAGAACCACTTCATCGTCGACTATATCGCGCGCGAGGCGCTGCATCCGGCGCCGCTTGAGGATGGATCGGGCCAGATGGGCTGGACCTGGCGGTTCGACCCCTTCATCTGGTCGAAGATGGACTTCTCCGGCGCTTGGGAATCCGGGGCGCTGCTGGCCGCCGCCAAGTGCCGGCTGGCCTTCGTCTGGGGCGAGCAGTCCAAGCTGATGCAGGACGACGTGATCGACTATTCGCGCTCGCACGCCGCCTTCGGGACGCCGTTCGTGGCGGTGCCCGAGGCGGAGCACCACGTGCTGCTGGACCAGCCGCTGGGCCTGGTGGCGGCGCTTCGGGCGGTCCTGGCCGGATGGCCCTAGGCTTGCTCTTCGGCCGATCCGTCGAGGCTCGCCCGCGGCTCGCACCTCAGGATGAGGGGGTGGGGTTGGGACGTCGCCGTTATCCTGAGGCGCCCGCGCAGCGGGCCTCGAAGGGCGAGCGTGGACCCGCGACGCCATGAAGTCTGTGACCCTCGCCCCGCCCCGCCATCCGCTGGTGGGCCGCGCCGCGCCGCCGGGGTCGAAGTCGATCACCAACCGGGCGCTGCTGCTCGCCGCCCTGGCCGAGGGCGAGAGCCGCCTCACCGGCGCGCTGAAAAGCGATGATACGGCCCGCATGGCCGAGGCGCTGGCCGCCATGGGCGTGGGCGTGGACGAGCCGGACGCCACCACCTTCGTCGTGCGCTCCACCGGCGAACTGCGAGTTCCGGCCGCGCCGCTGTTCCTCGGCAACGCCGGTACGGCGACCCGCTTCCTCACCGCCGTCGCCGCCCTGGTGGACGGCCCGGTGGTTGTGGACGGGGACGCACACATGCGAAGGCGCCCCATCGCGCCCCTGGTGGAGGCGCTCCGCCGGTTGGGCGTGGCGGCGGCGGCGGCCACGGGCTGTCCGCCCGTCACGATCCACGGGACCGGCCGGATCGCGGGCGGCCGGGTGGTCATCGACGCCGCCTTGTCCAGCCAGTACGTCTCCGCGCTGCTCATGCTGGCGGCGCGGGCGGAGGGACCCGTGGAGGTCGCGCTCACCGGGCCGGATATTGGTGCGCGGGGGTATGTGGACCTCACTTTGGCGGCCATGCGCAGCTTCGGCGCCAAGGCTGAACCGGTCGGCGTCGGCGCCTGGCTTATGGAGCCCACCGGCTATCGGGCCGCGGATGTGCATGTCGAGCCCGACGCCTCGGCCGCCACCTATCTGTGGGCGGCCGAGCGGCTGACGGGCGGGCGGATCGACCTCGGCGTCGCGGCTGGGGCCTTCACCCAGCCCGATGCCGCCGCCCATGCGCCGATCGCCGTCTGGCCGCACATGCCCCCGGTGATCGACGGGTCTCAGATGCAGGACGCCGTGCCGACCCTCGCCGCCATGGCCGCGTTCAACACCGCGCCGGTGCGCTTCGTCGGGGTGGCGAACCTCAGGGTAAAGGAGTGCGATCGCCTGCGTGCGCTCTCCACCGAGCTGTCGAAACTCCGTCCCGGCCTGGCGGTGGAGGACGGCGACGATCTGGTGGTGCGGGGCGATCCCGGCCTGATCGGGAAGCGCATTCCAGTGAGGATCGAGACCTATGCCGACCACCGCGTCGCCATGGCCCTGTCGCTCACCGGCCTGCTGGTCGAGGGCGTGACCATCCTCGATCCCGGCTGCACCGCCAAGACCTGGCCGGACTGGTGGGACGTGCTGCACGGGCTGGGGGTGGAGCTTCGCTATAGCGATATTTGATCTCCATCCCCCTGCGGGTGGTCCCCCTCTCCACCGACGATGGGGAGGATGCGTGGGGCTCAGCCCTCCGCCGTCTTTTCGACCGCCAGGGCGGCGGCGTCGAGCACGCCGGCGATCTGCTCCACCTCTTCCGGGGTCAGGTCGCCGGCGCCCAGCCGGTAGCGGAGCGCCGTCATCAGGTTCTCCATCGCTCGGCCGATTTTCGGCCGCCCCCCGGCGGAGCGCGATCGCGCCTCGTCCATACGGGCGGTGAGCGTGTTCAGCGTGGCGCGGTTGGCGTCGAGCTCGGCCTGGCCCTCCGGGGTGATGGCGTAGAGCTTCTTGCCGCCGGCCTCGGGCGAGACGGTGGTGAAGCCGGCCTCTTCCAGGAAGGTGAGGGTGGGATAGACCACGCCGGGGGAGGGCGAATAGGCGCCCCCGAGCTTCGCCTCGATCGCCTTGATCAGTTCGTAGCCATGGCTCGGCTTCTCGCTGATCAGCTGCAGCAGGACGAGGCGAAGGTCGGCCTGGTCGAACATCCGCGCGGCGCGGCGGCCGCGGTGATGGTCGTGGCCGAAGCCGTGGCGTCCGCCAATGCCGCGCCCGCCGAAACCGCGATGCGGTCCGTGATGCGCGCCGTCCTCGCCGTGGGCGTGATGGTGATGGTTATGATGCCTTCCGAACATTTCGATCCTTTCAAGATATATCTTCGTTCGACGTGAAGATATATCGCAGACGCTCGGTGTCAAGATGTCTTCAGATATATCTTAGAGCGCCTTCAGCGCCTCGGCCAGCAGGCGGGCCTCGGGGCCGCGGCTCGACCCGGCGCGCCAGGCCACGGCCACATCGCGGCGCGCGCCGCCGGTGAGGGGGCGCACGGTCACCGGCGCATCCAGGGTAAGGCCGGCCTCCACCGCCATGGCGGGCAGCAGCGAGACGCCGAGGCCCGACCCCACCATCTGCACTAGGGTGGCGAGCGAGGTGGCGGCGAATCCCCCTTCGTCCTGAGCGCCCGCGCGTGGGCTATCCATGCCGCAGACCGACAGCGCCTGATCGCGAAGGCAATGGCCGTCCTCGAGCAGGATCAGCTCGGCGCCCGCCAGGGCTTCGCGCGAGACGCTCTTGCCGACGGTCAGCGGATGGTGGGCCGGGGCGGCGGCCAGAAGTTCGTCGTGCCCGACCTCCGCGGTCTCGATGCCCTGAAGATCGTATGGCAGGGCGATCAGGGCGGCGTCGAGCGACCCGGTCTTGAGCATGGCGACCAGCGTGCCGGTGAGGTCCTCGCGCAGGAACAGGCGGAGTTCCGGATAGCGCGCGCGCAGAACCGGCAGCGCCTTGGGCAGCATGAAGGGGGCGATGGTCGGGATCACGCCCAACCGGAAGCGGCCCGACAGCGGCCGCCCGGCCGAGCGCGCCGCCTGCACCAGATCCTCCGCGCGGGCCAGGACGTCCTGCGCCCGGTGCACCGCCTCCTCACCCACCGCGGTCAGGATCACCCCGGCGCGGGCGCGGTCCACCACCGGCGCGCCCAGCATCCGCTCCAGCTCCTGAATGCCGGCGGAAAGGGTCGGCTGGGTCACGTGCGCAGCCTCGGCGGCCCTGGAGAACGAGCCATGCTCGACCAGCAGTTTCAGATATTGCAATTGGCGGAGCGTGGGCAGCATGGCGCCCATATAGGCGCGCTCTATGCCATGGACAAAAACTATTGATTTGCCGCCGGGCGCCTCGCGGCCTATCTCATCCCCGTCTGCGGCGCCCTGCCGCACCCCCATTCACAGGAGATACCCATGCTCGGCGTCGGCGAAACCCTTCCGGACTTCAAGGTCGTGGGCGTGAAGCCCGGCTTCAACCGCCACGAAGAGAACGGCGAAAGCGCCTTCGAGACCGTGACCAAGTCGAGCTTCCCCGACAAGTGGAAGGTGATCTTTTTCTACCCGAAGGATTTCACCTTCGTCTGTCCCACCGAGATCGCCGAGTTCGCCCGCCTGAACAAGGATTTCGCCGACCGCGACACGGTGGTTCTGGGCGGCTCGACCGACAACGAGCACTCCAAGCTCGGCTGGCGGCGCGACCACGCCGACCTCGACAAGCTGCCGATCTGGCAGTTCGCCGACAACTCCGGCAAGTTCGCCCGCGCCCTCGGCGTGCTGGACGAGGCGGAGGGGGTAGCCCTTCGCGCCACTTTCGTGGTCGATCCGCACAATGTGGTCCAGCACGTCTATGTCACCAATCTGAACGTCGGGCGCGCACCGGCCGATACGCTGCGGGTGGTGGACGCTCTGCAGACCGACGAGCTCTGCCCCTGCAACCGCGCCGTCGGCGGCGAGACGCTGAAGGCCGCTTGATTATCGAGCCCTTCCCCCTTGAGGGGGGAAGGGTTGGGTTGGGGGTGACACCGGTTCAGGGTGTGGTGCTTCCAGCTCAAGTTTCCGCCAACGGTGCACCCCCACCCCCAGCCCCTCCCCCCTCAACAGGGGGAGGGGAGCTTTAGGAAATCCCATGTCCCTCGACGCCCTACGCGACCGGCTTCCGGCCTATGCCAAGGACCTGTCGCTGAACCTGTCCTCGCTCGCCAGCGAAACGGTGCTGAACGACCAGCAGAAGTGGGGCTGCTTCCTCGCCTCGGCCTATGCGGTGGGGCAGGGCGACACGATCAAGGCCATCGAAGGCGCCGCGCAGCTGAGCGAGGAGGCCAGGACCGCGGCCAAGGCGGCGGCGGCGATCATGGGCATGAACAACGTCTACTACCGTTCGCTGCACCTCCTGAAGAACCAGGAATACGCCACCCTGCCGGCGCGGCTGCGCATGAACATCATCGCCAATCCGGGCGTGGAGAAGGTGGATTTCGAGCTGTGGTCGCTGGCCGTCTCGGCCATCAACGGCTGCGGCATGTGCCTCGACGCCCACGAGGACGTGCTGAAGAAGCACGCCGTCCCGGCGGTGAATATCCAGGCGGCGCTGCGCATCGCCGCGGTGGTCAACGCCGTCAGCCGCGTGATGGCGGCGGAGACGGCGGCGGGCTGAACGCCGCGCTGGCTCTTGGCCTGTGTTGAACCAATCGCTGATCAAGGTCTTGAAGGACGTGACCACAGAAGATTCATCTCATTAACCGCGTTCGCCAGATGCGCGTCCATCCCTTCGGCAGAGTTTTCGAACCAGGTGCTTGCGGCATGGCTCAAGACCGCCATGCCGACCTGCGCCGCGAGCGTCGCGGTCCCGTCCGCTATTCCACGTCGGCTTAGGGCGTCCGAAAGGGCTCTGACCAGAAACGCTGTCTTTGTCAGCCCCCGCTCCTGCAGTGCAGGGCTTTGGGCGACGACCTTCTGTCTCGGCTCGGAAAAGGCGCGGTTTTCCTGCAGCATCGGCTCCACGGATCGGAAGGCGCTCAGCAGCATTTCCAGCGGGGTCAGCCCCTGCGGCGCGGCCAGAACGCCCTCCACCAGGGCGTCGCGGAACGCCTCTTCCCCATCGAACAGAGCTTCGCGCTTGTCCGCGAAATGGCGAAAGAAGGTTCGCTCCGTGACGCCGGCGCGGGCGGCGATCTCCGCGGTGGTCGTCGCGTCGTAACCGCGTTCACCGAATAACTCCAAGGCGGCCTGCTGGAGGCGGCGACGGGCCTCTTCCCGGTTGCGTGGCATACGACCCAACATAGGCGTATTGTCAGTCGCTGTCACCACGACTATATGTCAGTCGCTGACATGTCGAGTGCGTGCAATGAAGACTCTCCGCTTCCACGAATACGGCGAGCCCGCCGAGGTTCTCCGCCTGGAAAACGCCGATGTTCCGGCGCCGCGCCCGGGCCACGTGCGCATACGTGTCCACGCTTGCGGACTCAACCCCGCCGATTGGGCTTTGTGTGGGGGTCTGTTCGCCGGCGAGCTTCCCCGCGGCGTCGGTCTGGACGTTTCAGGAACGGTGGATGCGACCGGCGAAGGTGTGAGAGGCGTGGCTTTAGGCGACCGAGTCATGGGAGTTCCTGACTACCAGGGCTATCCGAGCGCCGGCGCAGCGGACTATTCGGTCCTGTCGGTGTGGACGGCGATGCCCAAGGGTCTGGATTTCATCGCCGCCGCCGCCCTGCCGATGGCGATCGAAACGGCCCATCGCTGCCTTGGCATCCTGGGCATAAAGGCCGGCGGAACGCTCTTGGTCTACGGCGCAGGCGCCATGATCGGGTTCGCCGCCGTTCAGATGGCGCTCCTGAAAGGAACGCGCGTAGTCGCAGCCGCGGGCGAGACCTTCGCCGGCCGACTCACCGACCTGGGCGCGACGGTCACGCCTTACGGGGAGGGACTCGCCCCGCGCGTACGCGAGATCGCCGGCGGCAGTCCCGACTGGATCTTCGACGCAGGCCCGATCAGCAACGTCCTGCCCGATCTCGTGCAGGTCGCGGGCGGCGACGCGCACCGTATCGTCACGGTGAGCAATCACGGCCCTGGAGCAGAGGGTCTAGGCGTGCGCAACAGCTTCGGAGGTGAATCGGGCTATTCCGTACTCGGGCGCTACGCGAAGCTGGCCGCCGATTGTCGATTTACCGTTCCGGTGGCGCATACCTATCCACTCAGCGACTGGCGCAAGGCGCTCGCGCTCAGCCTGAGCGGGCACGCGCATGGCAAACTCGTTCTGATCCCTTGAACCCGGCTAACCTGGTGAGGCCCCCAAGCCTTTCAGGCCTAACCGTCTGCAGCGGCTACGCACCCTTTCAGTTACAGCCGCGAGCGGGCTTCGCCAACTTCCGAGAAGGGGTCGGAAGCCGCCGCGAAGTTGCGCGCGGTTGGCGGAGCTCGGACCGTCTACAGGTTCAGCAGCGCCGGGTCGCCGCCCTGGGCGGCGATGTTCACGGACACCGCCCGTTCGACGGCATAGCGGATCAGCGCGTGCGGGCCGCCGGCCTTGGGGCCGGTGCCGCTGAGGCCCTCGCCGCCGAAGGGCTGCACCCCCACCACCGCGCCGATGATCGAGCGGTTGACGTAGACATTCCCAGCCGGAACCAGCGCTTGCACCCGCCGCGCGAACCCCTCGATGCGGGAATGGACACCGAGGGTAAGGCCGTAGCCCTTGGCCGCCAGCGCCCGGCACGTCTCGTCCAGCTTGTCCGGATCGTAGCGCACCACATGGAGCACCGGGCCGAACACCTCGCGGTCGGGCAGGTCGGCAATCGGGATTTCCGCCAGCACCGGCGCGAAGAAGGTCCCTTCGCCGTCCGGTGGGAGGAGCGTCTTCAGCACGCGCCCGCCGGCGTTCAGGCTCGCCAGATGGCTATCCAGCGCCGCGCGGGCGTCCTCGTCGATCACCGGGCCGATGTCGGTGGTGAACAGGGCCGGATCGCCCAGCACCATCGCGTCCATGGCGCCCTTGAGGCCCTCGATGGTCTCATCGGCCGTGTCGCGCGGCAGAAACAGCAACCGTAGCGCCGAACAGCGCTGGCCGGCCGAGCCGAAGGCGGACAGGATCACATCGTCGATGACCTGTTCGCGCAGCGCCGTGGTGTCGACGAACATCCCGTTCAGGCCGCCGGTCTCGGCGATCAACTGGACGATCGGCCCCCGCCGATCGGCCAGAGTCCGGTTGATCGCCCAGGCGGTCTCCGTGCCGCCGGTAAAGGCCACTCCATCCAGCGCGGGGTGCGCGGTCAGCGTCGCGCCCACCGTCTCTCCCCGTCCCGGCAAAAGGTGCAGCAGGCGGGCGTCCAGCCCGGCGCGATGATAGAGGCGCACGGCTTCGGCGGCGATCAGCGGAGTCTGCTCCGCCGGCTTGGCCAGGACGGAGTTGCCCGCCGCCAGGGCCGCGGCGATCTGGCCGGTGAAAATGGCCAGCGGGAAGTTCCACGGCGAGATGCAGACGAACACGCCCCGCCCACGCAACTCCAGCGCATTGGTTTCCCCCACCGGGCCGACCAGCGCCTGACCGCCGGAAAAGTCCCGCTCAGCCAGGAGCGCGTAATAGCGGCAGAAATCCGCCGCCTCGCGCACCTCGCCCACGGCGTCGAGCCAGGTCTTGCCGGCTTCCCGCACGCATAGCGCCGCCAGCCGGTCGCGGTCGGCCTCCAGCGCCTCGGCCATGGCGCGGAGCACCTCGGCGCGGGCCCGGCCGCCCTTGCGGTCCCAGGCCGGCTGGGCGGCGCGGGCGGCTTTGAAGGCCGCGTCGATGTCGGCGTCCGTGGCTTCGCAGACCTGGCCGACGATCACCCGGTGGTCGGCGGGTGATCGCACCGGCGTCACCGGCAGGCGCGAGGGCGACAGGCCGCAGACGATCGGCCCGGCGCCGAGATGCTGGGCGTCGAGCCGCGCCAGGGCCGCCGCCAGCGCCGCACGTTGGGTCTGCACGCTCACATCCACGCCGAGGGAGTTCAGCCGGTCGCCATACATGAAGCGCGGCGTGGGGATCTTCGGGTGCGGGCCGGGCTGGGCCTCCACCAGGGCGATGGGATCGACCACCACCTTTTCCACCGGCACGCGCTCGTCGAGCAGGGCGTGGACGAAGGAGGTGTTGGCGCCGTTCTCCAACAGGCGGCGGACCAGATAGGGCAACAGGTCCTCGTGCCCGCCCACCGGCGCATAGGCGCGCAGGGTGATCCCGTCATAGAGCTCGTCGGCGGCGGCATACAGCGCCTCCCCCATGCCGTGCAGGCGCTGGTGTTCGATCTTCACGCCGCGCGTCCTGGCCATGCGGTGCACGGCGGCGAGGGTGTGGGCGTTGTGGGTGGCGAACTGGGCGTAGAGGTGCGGCGCCGCCTCGATCAGGGCCCGCGCCGCCACGAGGTAGGAGACGTCGGTGGCGGGCTTGGTGGTATAGACCGGATAGTCCGGCCGACCGGCCACCTGGGCGCGCTTGATTTCCGTATCCCAATAGGCCCCCTTGACCAGGCGCACCATCAGCCGCCGCCCGGAGGATCGCGCCAGTTCGGCGACCAGCCGGATCGTCTCCGGCGCCCGCTTCTGATAGGCCTGCACAGCGAGGCCGAGCCCGGTCCATGACCCCAGCGCCGGCTCCCGCGCCAGGCGGTCGAGCAGCTTCAGCGACAGGGCCAGCCGATCCGCCTCCTCCGCGTCGATGGCGAAGTTGATTTCGTAGCGGGCGGCGATCAGGGCCAGGCGCAGCACGCGGGGATAGAGCGCCTCCCACACGCCCGCTTCCTGGGTCGCCTCGTAGCGGGGCGACAGGGCCGACAGCTTGACCGAGATGCCGTGGCCGCTCTCCGGGCCGTCGCCGCCGGACTGCCGGCCCACCGCCTCGATCGCCGCGGCGTAGGAGCGTTCATAGCGCTCGGCGTCGGCGGCGGTGCGCGCACCTTCGCCCAGCATGTCGAAGGAGCAGAGATAGCCCTCCTTCTTCGCCCGCTTGAGGGCGTCCTCGATGGTGCGGCCGAGCACGAACTGTTCACCCATGATGCGGATGGCCTGGGCCACCGCGGCGCGGATCACCGGTTCGCCGACACGGTTCACCAGCCGGCGGAGGAAGCCGGGCGCGTCCGCCTTCACCTCTTCGTCCACGTCGATCAGCTTGCCGGTGAGCATCAGGCCCCAGGTGGAGGCGTTGACGAACAGGTTCTCCGACTGGCCGAGGTGCCCGGCCCAGTCGGCGGGGCCGATCTTCTCGGCGATAAGCGCGTCGCGGGTGGCGTCGTCGGGGGTGCGCAGCAGCGCCTCGGCCAGGCACATCAGCGCGAGGCCCTCGCGGGTGCCCAGCGAAAACTCCTGCAGGAAACCCTCCACCACCCCCTGGCGACGGGCGGAGCGGCGCGCGGCGCGCACCAGCGCCTCGGCTTCGGCGGTAACCGCGGCGCGCTCCTCCACGGTGAGTGGCGGAGAGGCCAGGAGGTCGAAGATCACCTCGGCCTCGGGACGGAACTTGCCGGAATCGAGGGCGTCCCAGTCTATCTGACCGGTGATGGCGGGGGTCTGGGGCATGATGACCGCTGGCATGGAGATTTGTCGCCCCTTTCGCACGGGGGGCCTCGCGGCGGAACCCCGAGCAGCTATGTTATCCGTATGAACTCGTTTCCTGCCTTCGTTCCCCTCGCCGGTCGCCGCGTGGTGATCGTGGGGCTGGGGCGCGAGGGCGACGAGAAGGCGGCCCTGTTCGTCGGCGCGCCGTGCGATCTGGTGCGGCTGCCGTCAGACCCGGCGGCGCTGCGCCCGCAGACCTATGCCGGGGCGACGCTGGTGTTCATCGGCGACTGCGACCCCGATTTCGCCGCGACGGCGCGGGAGGCGGCGCGGGCCGCGGGCGTCCTCCTGGTCAACTGCATCGACAGGCCGGCGCTGTGCGACTTCTACACCCCCGCCATCGTCGACCGGGGCGCGGTGGTCGGCGCCGTCGGCACCACCGGCCAGGCGCCGGGCCTGGCGCGCCGGCTGAAGGCCGAGATCGACGCCCGCTGGCCGGAGGGGCTGGAGCGTCTCGCCGGGCTGATCTACACCATGAAGGTCGAAGCCCGCGCCGTGCTCCCGGACTTCGACACCCGCCGCACCTATCTGGAGTCACTGCTGGAGAGTGAGGCGGCGAAAGCGGCGCTGGCGGGCGAGGCCGAGCGCGCCGTCGCCCTGGCGCGCCAGTTTCTGACCGTCCACCAAGCCAGTCACGACCCCCAAAGCGGACTGCAGCACGGCCCAGGCGTCGAGGGGCGGCCGCCGTAGATCGTCTCTTTCGATAAGCGTGAAGCCCATGGCGGCACGGCCGAAAACGCGCGGCGTTCAATCCACCCGTCTGCAACGAACGGCCGGCTCCGCGTCGATTTTACAGAAGAAGCTTCCCATCAGGCCATGGGAGACGCGCAGCTTCGAATCCTTGCGCGGGTCCCGCAGACCGTCATCCGCCTCCTTCTGCTCCCAGACGGCGCCGCCGCGGGTGACGATGGTGCGCCGGCCATCCGCGCCTCTCCGGGCGGTTTCCACGTCGAAATCGGCGAACTGCTCCACCGTCGCCTTGGCCGGTCCGAAAAGATCCAGGGCCGGCAAACGGAAGCCGAACGCCTGGTGTTGAACCTCGTTGATCTGCTGCTTGTCCAGGACGACGAGCCCCCCCGCGCGTTCGGCCTGATCCAGCGCCGGTCCCGCCTTGTCATAGCAGGCCAGCCGCTCGGCATCCTTTGTCAGGGCGCCGCAATTCCCTAGGGCGACCACGGCCGACGCGCGTTGGTGCGCTGGTCGTACCGCTGACGCGACGCCGGTCGAACAAAGGACGCTGCCAGTCAAAAAGAGCGCACCTATAATATTCGAGTGGCCGATCATCAATTATATCCCTCACGACGAAAGTCTAAAAGACGGCGGCATTCAGACGCGAATGAACTTATGGCAGTATTGACTTGGAGCGGGGCCGGGTGAACCGGGTTTGCTGGGCAGGGCGGTATGTGACACTTAAGATCGGCTGCATATTATTTTACCCGCCTCGAAACGTGGCGAAATGGGACGATTTGTAGCAGGATCGTGTCAACCTGTTGACCGAATGGATAACCTCTGACTAAAGATTGCGGAGCGAGCCGTCGTCGTCGGCAGAGAATGCGAATTAGCACCGGCGCAATACGCTGGGCAATTCCTAGTTTTGAGGGGACTCAAATTGAAACCAACCCGTAATGGTCGTCGTCTGCGCGTTGGCGCGCTGTTGGGCGTATCGGCGCTGGCTCTTGTCGGGCACGCTTCGGCCCAGGTCACCTCGGGTGCCGCGGCCGCGACCGATTCGACCGTTCCGACCGAGGTCGTCGTCACCGGATCGCGCATCCGCCAGGTCAACCTGACCAGCACCAGCCCGCTGACGGTCGTTAGCCAGCAGGAGTTCAAGCTGCAGGGCACGGCGCGGGTCGAAGACCTCCTCAACAACCTTCCCGCAGTCGTCGCGGGTCAAAACAGCGGTGAGTCGAACGGCTCGAACGGCACCGCCGAAGTCAATCTTCGCAACCTCGGCTCGAACCGCACCCTGGTGCTGGTGGACGGCCGGCGGCTGGAGCCCGGCACCAACGGCGTGGCCGACATCAACAACATCCCCGTGGCCCTGGTCGATCGGGTGGACGTGGTCACCGGCGGCGCCTCGGCGGTCTATGGCTCCGACGCGGTCGCCGGCGTGGTCAACTTCATTCTGAAGAAGAATTTCGAAGGGTTGCGCCTCGATGCGCAGGTCGACTTCGACAACCACCAGAACAGCAATTCGCAGGCGAAGAACTTCCTCGCCAACACGCCCTACCTCACCGGCGCCATCAAGCCGCCGGGCGACATCACCACGGACGGTCCCACCGAAACGGTGACGGCGATCCTCGGCGCCAATACGCCGGACGACAAGGGCAACATCACCGCCTACGCCTCGTACCGTCACACCGACCCCGTGCTGCAATCGACCCGGGACTTCTCGGACTGTACCGTCGGCACGTTCGCGGACGCGACCGGCGCCCTCACCCAGCATCTCTGCACGGGTTCCTCGAACAACGCGTTCGGACGCTTCGACAACACCGGTCCGCGCAATCTCGTTACCGGCCGAGGAACTCAAACGAAGGTCAACAATCCGGACGGCAGTAAGACGTTTGTCGGCAACAGCGGCGCGTTCGTGTATAATTTCGGACCACAGAACTATTTCCAGCGTCAGGACCAGAACTACAAGGCGGGCTTCTTCGGTCACTACGCCGTCAACAAGGCGTTCGACGTCTATTCCGATTTCATGTTCATGGACGACGATACCAACGCCCAGATCGCCCCCTCGGGCTTCTTCAGCGGCACGGGCCCCAATCTCGCCACCGGCTATACCTTCAACTGTAACAACCCGCTGATCGGCGCCGCCCAGGCGGCCGCGCTCTGCCCCGGAAGCGTGATCACGCCCGGCGCGCCGGGTGGTGATACGGTGACGACCTCGATCCGTTACCGCTTCGCCACTGTGCCGCGCAACACCGACTTCCGTCACGACGATTTCAAGATCGATATCGGCGCCCGGGGCGATCTCGGCCAGGGGTGGCACTACGACTCCTACCTGCAGTACGGCACCTCGATCCTGAACCAGCAGATCCAGAACTACGCCTCCGAGACCAACCTGCAGAACGCCCTCAACGTCATCAACGGCCCGAACGGCCCGCGTTGCGTCACCAGCGATCCCAGGTGCGCGCCGCTCGACATCTTCGCGGCCCAGGGCGTCAACTTCTCCAAGGCGGCGCTGGCCTATGTGCTGGTGCCGGGCTTCACCGAAACCCAGGCGATCGAGCAGATCGCTCACATCGACGTTAGCGGCGATCTCGGCCAGTACGGGCTGAAGAGCCCCTACGCGTCCGAGGGCCTCGCGGTGAACTTCGGTACCGAATACCGTCGCGAATTCATCACCACGAAGTTCGACCAGGAACAGCACGCGGCCGACCTTTCCGGCGGCGGCGGTCAGGCGCTGGACCAGACCGGCTCCTTCGACGTTTATGAACTGTTCGGCGAAGCGCGCCTGCCTCTGGTGAACAACAGGCCCTTCATCAAGGACCTGAACATCGATGTGGGCTATCGCTTCTCGGACTATTCGTCGGCCGGCACGACCAACACCTACAAGGCCGAACTCCAGTACGCGCCGACTGACGACGCCCGCCTGCGCTTCAGCTACAACCGTGCGGTCAAGGCGCCGTCGGTGACCCAACTGTTCACCCCGCAGGTCGCGGGTCTCGGCAGCTTCCAGGACCCTTGCTCCGGCGCGGCGCCACAACTGACCAAGGCGCAATGTCAGTTGACCGGACTTAACCCGGCCCTCTATGGCCTGATCAGCCCCTGCGCCTCTTCCCAGTGCGAAATCCTGACCGGCGGCAACCCCAATCTTCAGCCTGAGATCGCCGACACCTATACGCTCGGCGTGGTGTTCACGCCTCGCTTCATCCGCAACTTCACCTTCACCGCCGACTACTTCAACATCAACATCCAGAACGTCATCGGCGCCGGCGCTGGGCCTTCGACCATCCTCAACTTCTGCGCCCAGGGCATCACGAACTACTGCGCTCTGATCCAGCGCGACACCCAGGGCACGATCAACAGCCCGCAAGGCTATGTCTTCCAGACCAACACCAACTCCGGCTCGCTGGCGACCCGCGGCGTCGACATGACCGCCAGCTACCGGACGGCCTTCGCCGACATTCCCGTGCCCTATATTTCGGGCATTCCCGGTGCGATCCAGATCAGCGGCCAGACCACCTATACCCAGAACCTGACCTTCCAACCCTTGCCGCTTCAGGGCCACTACGACTGCGCCGGGCTTTATGGGCCGACCTGCGGTAATCCGCAGCCGACCTGGAAGGCCAATCTGCGGGCCACCTGGATCGCGCCTTATAATCTGACCTTCTCGGTCAACTGGCGCTACACCGGGCCGGTTTCACTCGACTACAACGACCCGCAGCCGCTCATTAACAACTTCCCCCCGAACGGCCTCGATATCGCCGACGGCAAGATCCCGAGCTTCAGCTACTTCGACCTGGCGATGACGTGGCGGTTTAAGGACCGCTACAACTTCCGCGCCGGTGTGAACAACATCTTCGACAAGGATCCGCCCATCGTCGACTCTAACAACTTCGGTATCTCGGGTCCGCCGAACTTCGGTAACGGCAATACCTTCCCCGGCGTCTACGACGTGCTCGGCCGGACGATCTTCGCGGGCGTGACGGCCGACTTCTAAGGCCCTAAGCCCGACGCATTGCTAGACGGACATATCCCCACCCGGCGCGCTAGCCACGCCGGGTGGGGTTTTTCGTGTTTGGGCGCCGGCGGATTTTGACGTTTGGACGCCCCCATTTTCCGTCACCCCCGGACTTGTTCCGGGGGTGACGGAAAAGGGCGGGGAGAAAACCTGGGAATCGTTGCCGCAGTCTGGAGCAAGGATTGGCAAGAGCCGTCCCCGCCTCTCAGCACTCCACACGGTTGACCGCCAGGCCGATGGCCAGGCCGCCGAGCGAGGTCTCCTTGTAGATTTCGCTCATGTCCTGGCCGGTGCGCTTCATCGTGGCGATCACCTTGTCGAGGGAGACGGAGTGCTGGCCGTCGCCGAGCAGGGCCAGCCGGGCCGCGTCGATGGCCTTGATCGCGCCCATGGCGTTGCGCTCGATGCACGGGATCTGCACCAGCCCGCCGATGGGGTCGCAGGTGAGGCCGAGGTTGTGCTCCATGCCGATCTCCGCGGCGTTCTCGATCTGGGCGTTGGTGGCGCCGAGGGCGGCGGCCAGCCCCGCCGCGGCCATGGAGCAGGCCACCCCCACCTCGCCCTGGCAGCCCACCTCCGCGCCCGAGATCGAGGCGTTGCGCTTATAGAGCGCGCCGATGGCCGCGGCGGTGAGCAGGAAGGTGCGCCGCCCCTCCGCCGCGCCATGGTGGAAGCGGTCGTAATAGCGCAGCACGGCCGGGATCAGCCCCGCCGCGCCGTTGGTGGGGGCGGTGACCACCTTGCCGCCCGCCGCGTTCTCCTCGTTCACCGCCAGCGCCCACAGGTTCACCCAGTCCATGGCGGCGAGGGGATCGACGATCTGTTGCTCCAGCTTGGCCATGATGGCGCTGTGCACCTGGTTGGCGCGGCGTTTTACCCGCAGGCCGCCCGGAAGCTCGCCGGTCTGGCGGATGCCGCGGTCGATACAGGCCTCCATGGCGGTGAACACCGCGTCGAGCCCGGCGCACACCGCCTCCGGCGTCTTCCGCGTCGCCTCGTTGGCGGCCATCAGGGCGGCGATGGACAGGCCGGCGGCCTCGGCCTTCTCCACCAGCTCGGCTCCGGAGGCGAAGGGGTAGGGCGGTTCGGGGCCGAGGTCGTCCGGGTCGTTGCGGCCGATTTCGTCCTCGTCGCGCACGAAACCGCCGCCGATGGAGAAGTAGGTGCGGGCCAGCAGCGCTTCACCCGCCGCATCCAGCGCGGTGAAGGTGAGCGCATTGGGATGCTGGGGCAGGCGTTCGCGGCCGGCCCACAGGATGTCGCTCGCCTCGTCGAAGGCGATCGCCCGTTCGCCGCCGAGCTTCAGCCACTGTTCGGCGCGGATGGCCATGATCGCCTTCTCGCCGGCGTCCGGGTCCATGCCGGCGGGCTCGAAGCCGGCCAGGCCCAGCATCACCGCCCGGTCGGTGGCGTGGCCTTTGCCGGTCAACGCCAGCGAGGCGTAGAGCTTGATCCGCACCCGCGCCGTCCGCCCCAGTAGGCCGCCGCCGCGCAGGTGCGCCACAAAGCGCACCGCCGCGCTCATCGGCCCCATGGTGTGGCTGGAGGAGGGGCCGACGCCCAGCTTGAACAGGTCAAAAGCGCTGACGAACATGCGATCTCCCGCAGGGGTCCGGTTGACTTAGCCGAGTGCGTCGGGCCTTCCTAGCGTCACCGGCGAAGCGCCTGTGGGAGCCTGACGATGACCGTATTGAAGACCCTCGCCGGCGCGCTTGTCGGCGCCCTCTTGCTGGCCGATGCAGGCGCGGCCCTGGCGGCGGAGCCTACCCCGGTGCAGGCGGCCCGCCAGAAGCACTTCAAGGACATCGGTCACGCCTTCAAGGCGGCGCGGGAGGCGCTGAAGGGTCCGGCGCCGTCCATCGCGGTGATCCAGGCCAGCGCAAAGACCATCGACGATCTGGCGCCCCAGCTGCTCACCTGGTTCCCGGCGGGCAGCGGCGAGGGCGGCAAGACCGAGGCCCTGCCCGTGATCTGGCAGAAGCCGGGCGAGTTCAAGGCGGCGTCGGAAAAGCTCGCCACGGCCGCCCATGCCTTCGACGTGGCGGCCATGTCCGGCAATGCGGAGGCGGTGAAGGCCGCCGTCCCGGCGCTGGGCGAGGCCTGCAAGAACTGCCACGACACCTTCAGGGCGAAGGACGAGCATTAAATCCGCCCATGGCCGGTCAGCGCGTCAAGCTGTGGGACCTGCCCGTGCGGGTGGTCCACTGGTCACTGGTGCTGCTGCTGCCGGCGCTGTGGTGGACCTGGAAGTCGGGCCAGTTGTTCCTGCACGAGCGGCTGGGCTATCTCGCGCTCGCCCTGCTGATCTTCCGCCTCTACTGGGGCCTCGTCGGCGCCTCCACCGCCCGCTTCGCCCAGTTCGTCAAGGGGCCGAGGGCCGTCGGCGGCTACGTGCGCGGCCTGTTCGCCAAGGGTGGGGAGCCAGTGGTGGGTCACAATCCCCTCGGCGGGTGGAGCGTGGTGATCCTGCTCCTGCTGCTGATCCTGGTGATCGGCACGGGCCTGTTCAGCGAGGATACGGACGGGATCAATCCCGGGCCGCTGAATTACCTGGTCCACGGCGATCTCAGCGACGGCATGGCCCACTGGCACGGCCTGCTGTTCAATCTGCTGCTGGGCTTCATCGCCCTGCACCTCGCCGCCATCGCCTTCTATGCGGGGGTCAAGCGCGAGAACCTGGTCGGGCCGATGCTGACCGGGCGGCGCGAGATGGCGGCGCCGAGGATCGCGCCGCGCTTCGCCCCGGTCTGGCGGCTGGCGGGCGGGATCGTGCTGGCGCTCGGCCTCGTCTGGTGGATATCGCTGGGCGCACCCCTGCGGCAATAACGCCTCCCCATCGCAGAGGGGAGGGGGACCGCGCAGCGGTGAAGGAGGCAACGCCGCCTGTCTGGTCGTCGTCGCGCCGCCCCCGTGACGTCGGCTTCACCGCCGCGCCACCTTCCCGCTGCGCAGGGGAGGATAAGGCTCTATAGTCCCCCCATGGGCTTTGACGATCCGACTCCGCAGGCCGGCGTGGCCGACTTCGACTGGCCCATGTTCGGTCTGGTGGAGGACGTGCGCCCGGCGCTGGCCGCCGCGCGCATCGCCGGACGGGATGCGGCCCTGGCCACCCTCTATGCGGTGGAGGGCGGTGCGCCGCGCGGTGTCGGGGCCCAGATGCTGTTCACCCTGGACGGCCCGATGGCCGGCTTCCTCTCCGGCGGCTGCGTCGAGGCGGACGTGGCCATGCACGCCCTGGCGACGCTGCAGGACGGGCGCGCCCGTCGGCTGACCTACGGCGAGGGCGGCCCTATCGATATCGCCCTGCCGTGCGGCAACCGGGTGGATGTGCTGGTGGAACGGCTGGATCCGCAGGACGCGGCGGTGGGCCGGCTGCTGGCGTTGTCGGTGGCCCGCATCCCGGCGCTCTGGCTCAGCGACGGCGAGGCCCGCACCTGCCTTCGCGAGGGCGAGCCCGCGCCGCCCTTCATACCGGTGGTCGCCCGCCCCTATACGCCCCCGATCCGCGCGGTGGTGGTGGGCGGCGACCCCGCCGCCCTGGCCGCCGCCAAGCTGATGGCGCAGACGGGCATCGCCACCACCCTGATCCGTCCCAAGGGGCCGGAGACGCCGCCGCCCTTCGCGCTCACCGACTACCGCCGGGGGGAGGCGGGCGAGGCCATCGCCGCGGTCGCGCCCGATCCGTGGACGGCCGTCTGCGTCATGACCCACGACCTTGGGGTGGAACAGGCGGCCACTGCGGCGGCGCTGGCGTCCAGGGCCGGTTATGTGGGCGTGCTGGGCAGCCGCCGCCGGACGCCCGAACGCATGACCCGCCTGACCGCCGCCGGTTTCAATGAGGAGGATCTCGCCCGCCTGCACGCCCCCATCGGCCTGCCCATCGGGGGCAAGGCGCCGTGGGATATCGCCATCGCCGTGGTGGCCGAAGTGATGCAGCGCCTGGCTGCCCCCGCCGAACCCTCGTGAGGACAGCGCTCACGCCGGCCTGCTTCCCCGGTGGGGGCGGCGGCCACGTGGTGCGCTGCCTGGCCTTGGCCCGGGCGCTGCAGCGACAAGGCGCGGCCTGCGGCTTCGTGGTCGACCCGCCGGGGGTCGACCTGCTCCGACGCCTCGGCTGGGCGGGCGAGGTCCTGGCGGCGGACGATGAAGCGGCGCGGCTGGCGACGATCCGCGCCTTGGCGCCGGAGGCGGTGGTGGTGGACGACTACCGCCTGGACGCCGCGTTCGAGCGCGACCTGCCCGGGGCGGTCATGGTCATCGACGACCTGGCCGACCGGCCCCACGCCTGCGCCCTGCTGCTCGACAGCGCCTATGGCCGCGCCGACGGCGACTATGCCGCGCTCGCCCCGCGCGCCAGGCTCCTGCTCGGGCCGCCCTACGCGCTGTTGCGCGAGGGGTTCGTCCATCGACGCCGCCGGCCCGTGGCCGAGGTCAGCCGCGTGTTCCTCTGTTTCGGCCTAAGCGATGTGGGCGGCGTCGCGGCGCGGGCGGCGGCGCTGCTGCAGCCGCTCGCGCCGGACGTGGTGTTCGAGGTGGCCACGGCGGCCGATGCGCCCAGTGTCCCTCGCCTACAGGCCATGGCCAATGAGCGGCTGGTCCTGCACCTCGACGCCGACGTGGCGCCGCTGATGCACCGGGCCGATCTCGCCGTCGGCGCAGGGGGCGGCATGGTGTGGGAGCGCCGCGCCGCGGGCCTGCCGCAACTCGTCGTCTTCGTCGCGGAGAACCAGCGTCCTACCGTCGAGCGACTGGCCGCGGACGGCGTGATCGCGGCGGTGGACCTGGCTGATCCCGATTTCGAGGCGCGGCTCGCCTCGGCCTTCCTGGCCCTGCGCGCGGTGGCGGCGCGTCGCGAACAGATCGACAGCCCCTTCGCCGAGTGTGATGGGCGGGGCGCCGCCCGCGCCGCCGAGGCGCTGATCGCGCTTGCCGGAGTTTAGACCCTGATCGGTTCATCTTGAACCGTGAATCAGGGTCTACACTTTGAGTTTAGAGCATGATTCACGTTCGGATGATTCCATCCGAAACGATCATGCTCTAGGAGCTGTGGACACTTATCGTAACCACAGGACGATGGCGGCGAGGGTTATGACGGCGAGATAGTTCCTGGCGGTCTTCTCGAAGCGGGTAGCGACGCGGCGGAACTGCTTGAGCCTTGCGAAGCAGCATTCGACGAGATGTCGCTGGGCGTAGAGGTGCTCATCGAGGGGGTGTTTCTTGGCGCGTGACGGATTGTTGGGGATGACCGCCAACGCGCGCTTTTCGGCGATGGTCTTTCGGATTTGGTCGCTGTCATAGGCGGTGTCGGCCATGACGACCTTGGCGGGCATGCCCTCGATGAGGGAGAGGGCTTGGGGCGCGTCGCCGCGCTGGCCGGCGGAGAGATGGAAGCGGACCGGACAGCCCAAGCCCCTGACGGCCATGTGGATTTTGGTGCTCAGGCCGCCGCGCGAACGGCCAAGGGCCTGATCTTCAGACCCCCTTTTTTAGCCCCCGCTGAGTGCTGGTGGGCGCGAACAATGGTGCTGTCGATGATCAGGTACTCGAAGTCCGGATCGTCGCTCATGGCTTCAAAGATGCGCCACCACACGCCCTTGCGGCTCCAGCGGCTGAAGCGTCGAAAGACGCTGTTCCAATCGCCGAACACCTCGGGCAGGTCGCGCCAGGGCGAGCCTGTGCGCACGATCCACAGCACGCCCTCGACGAACATCCGGTTGTCGCGCCCGGTCGAGCCCTTCTGGTCCGGCCGACCGATGATCAACGGAGCGATCCGAGCCCAGTCGGCGTCGCTCAGCACCAAACGATCCATCACACCCAAGACCGCCTCCAAAAAGCAGTCTTGAATCACGCTTCGCTCTCAGCGGGAATCCCTAGAGTCCACAGCTCCTAGGGCTCCACCGTCGCGCCGCTGCACCGCTCGCCGGTGCGTAGCGGGTTGCAGATCGTGATCGCCTCGCCCGGCAGGCGCACCTGATAGTCGTTGCCGAAGCGCGTTTCGGGATGGCGGTAGTCGGTGGAGACCATCTGGGCGCCCGACGCGAACGCGGCGGTGCGCGAGGCGGTGTCGTTCACGCGCGCCTCCTTGGTGTCGGAATCGGCGCGGGTGCGCACGAAGAAGCCCTGGCGCACCATGTCCTGGATGTGGGCGAGGTCGGTCTTCGCCTCGTTCAGCGTCATATAAGCGGCCCAGGGCTTGTCGGCCTCCGACGCGTCGCCGGCATTGACGAACATCATCCGCCCTTCGAGCGAGGTGCGCCTGCCGCGATAGAACGCGATCTTGTCATGCCCTTCGTCCAGGGCGAAGAACACCTTGCCCCGCGCCTGTCCCAGCGTCGGCCAGTTGTCGTGCAGCACCGCCTCGCGCAGGGTGGGGTAGCGGCCCTGGACCCTATCCGGTGTGATCACCTCGCCCGGCGCGAACACGGATCTGATTTCCGCATCCCAGGCGTCGAAGGCGGCCTCGTCATAATCCAGCGAGTTCGCCCCGCCGGGCACGGGCGACTTGCCGTCCTTGGCGTTCATGGTGATGGAGATCGGGGTGTGGCCGGGGTGGGCCCTGGACCAGGCGCGGATTTCCTTCAGGCACGCCACGAAGGTCCAGCAGGAGGCGCGAAAGTCGATGTCCTGGATGTGCAGCACCTTATAGCCCGGCTGCGTCATCGCCGCCTCGAACCCCTGCGCCACCGGCTCGCCCGACATCCTGGCGCCGAGGGGGTGGGCGTAGAGACCGCCCTTGGGATCGTAGGCCACATCGATCTCCAGCCCGCGCGCGCCGTCGTCCAGCTCCGTGGTCAGGGTCGGATGGCCATAGTCGATCTCGATGGCGCGCTTGTTGGCCTTCAGCACCATGGCGTAGAGCTTGGGGGTGATGAACTGCTTGTAGCTGTTGTGGGTGCCCACGGTCTGGATATCGTTCAACTTCAGGTTGGCGTCGATCCAGGCGTGGGCGCACCCCTTGCCCGCGTGCGCCACGTCCGGCGCCTTAAGCCGGCAGGCGCCGTGAGCCATCGGCGTCAGCGCGAACAGCGCTCCCAACAGGAGGGGAAAGACCTTGACGTTCATGCGGAGGGTCCGGGGCTGTGATCGGCGGTCTGGCAACTGTAGCGATGGTTTGGCCGTTGGCGAGTAGCGGAGCCGGCTCAACTGTGCCTCTCATACCGTGACGCTTTTTGAAGGCCCTGCATGACATCGAACCCCGCGCGCCTGCTTTCGGTGGCCACCGCCACGCCCGCGCACGTGATCGACCAGGACCGGGCGGCGGCGGCCACGGCGGCCTTGTTCGGCGGCAAGGTATTCCGCAACGCCGATATCCTCAGCCTGTTCGCCAACACCGGCATCCGCACCCGCCGCGCCGTGCGCCCCCAGGACTGGTTCGCCATCCCCCGACCCTGGGAAGAGCGCAATGCGGTCTATCTGGAGGAGGCGGAGGCCCTGTGGCTGACCGTCGCGCGGGAGGCGCTGGCCAAGGCAAGGCTCGATCCGGGCGAGGTCGGCGCGGTGGTCACCGTCTCTTCCACCGGCATAGCCACGCCGAGCCTGGAGGCGCGGGTGGGGCCGCTGCTGGGCCTGAACCCGGGCGCCCTGCGCACGCCGGTGTTCGGCCTCGGCTGCGGCGGCGGCGTCTCGGGCCTGTCCCTGGCGGCGCGGCTGGCTGAGGCGCGGCCGGGGACGGCGGTGCTGCTGGTGGTGGTGGAACTCTGCACCCTCTCGGTGCGACCCGAAGAACTCACCAAGGCCAATGTGGTCGCCACCGCCCTGTTCGGCGACGGCGCGGCGGCGTGCGTGCTGCGCGCGGGCGACGGACCGGGCCGCGCGATCGGCGCGGTGGGCGAGCACACCTGGCCCGATACGCTGCATATCATGGGCTGGCGTGTCGATCCGGCGGGCCTCGGCGTGGTGCTGGACGCCAACCTGCCGAGCTTCGTGCAGAAGCGCTTCGCCGAGTCGGCGCAGAGCTTTCACCTGGGCGGCGGTCCGGCGCCGGAGGAGGTCGACCGCATCGTCTGCCATCCGGGCGGGGCCAAGGTGCTGCCCGCCATCGAGGCGGCGCTGGAACTGGGTGAAGGCTCGCTGGATGTGGAGCGCCAGGTGCTGGCCGAGTTCGGCAACATGAGCGCGCCCACCGTGTTCTTCGTGCTGGAGCGCGTGCTGGCGAACGACACGGGTGGCCGTCTGGTGCTGGCGGCGCTCGGGCCGGGCTTCACCGCCAGCTTCGCCACGCTGGAGCCCACCGGCGGGGAGGGTCGTCGTGCTCTATAGTGTGCTGCTCCTCCTCTTCGTGACCGCCCAGCGCCTGCTGGAGTTGCAGTGGGGGCGTTCCAACGAGCGGCGGCTACGGGCCATGGGGGCGGTGGAGATCGGCGCGGCGCACTATCCCCTGATCGTCGCGCTGCACACCGCCTGGCTCCTGTGGCTATGGTTCCGGGGCTGGGACATGCCGTTGGTCTGGCCGTTCGTGATGTTGTTCTTCCTGCTGCAGGCGGCGCGGGGCTGGGTGCTGGCCACGCTCGGCCGCCGCTGGACCACCCGCGTGCTGTTCGTGCCGGGCGAGACGCTGGTCAGGCGGGGGCCGTTCAAGCTGATCCCCCATCCCAACTACGCGGTGGTGGCGGCGGAGATGATCGTGCTGCCGCTGGCCTTCGGCCTTTGGGGTTCAGCCCTCGCCTTCGGCCTCTTGAACCTTTGTATGCTGGCGTGGCGTATTCGGGTGGAGGAACGGGCGCTCAAGCCGCTCAGAACATAGGACAGCGATATGAACGGCTCCATCGACCCGCTCCGCCAACAGTTCGACACCTTCTAGGCCCTGCCGCGCGATACGCCGATCCAGATGCTGAACCTGGTGCGGGTGAAGGCCTTGGCGGACTATCCCGAAGGCCATCCCAACCACGGCGAAGGCCTGCGCGGGCTCGACGCCTATCGGGCCTATGGCCGGGAGACCGCCGCCCTGTTCGCCGCGGTGGGCGGGCGCCAGATCTGGGCCGGCAAGCCGGAGGGCGTGGTCACCGGTCCGGCGGACGAGCGGTGGGACCTGGCCTTCATCGCCGAATACCCGAACGCCGCCGCCTTCCTGGCCATGATCACCAATCCCGACTACCGCGAATGGGTAAAACACCGCCAGGCCGGCGTGGAGGACAGCCGCCTGATCCGCCTCGCCCCCGTGACTCCCGGCGAAGGGTTCGGGGAATGACGGCGTGGACATGGTTTGTGGAAGGGCAACCTTCCAGACGAGGGCTCAGCCGAGCAGGATGTTGTCGATCAGCCGCGTCGTGCCGATCCTGACGGCGAGGGACAGCAGGGCGCCGGCCTCGCCCACGGTGTCCAGTTCGCGCAGCGTCGCCGGGTCGGCGACGCTCAGGTAATCGGGCGCGGCGCCGATGGCGGCGATGGGCGCGGCCATGGCGGCGCGCAGCGCGGCGGCGGCGCGCTCCCCGTTGTCGTACAGCGCCTTGGCCGCCGACAGGGCCCGCCACAACGCCAGGGCGTCGGTCCGCTCGGCGGTCGAGAGGTAGGTGTTGCGGCTCGACAGGGCGAGGCCGTCCGGCGCGCGCACGGTGGGGCAGACCACCACCCGCACCGGCATGTCGAGATCACGCACCAGCTTCTGGATCACCGCCGCCTGCTGGGCGTCTTTCTGGCCGAAATAGGCGCGGGTGGGCTGGAGGATGTTGAACAGCTTGGCCACCACGGTGGCGACGCCGGCGAAGTGGCCGGGGCGCACCGCGCCTTCCAACCCCTCGCTCACGCCGCCGATCTCGATCCGGGCATCGAAGTCGTGTGGGTACATCTCCGCCACGTCCGGGGCGAAGACCAGCGCACAGCCTTCCGCGCGCAGCAGGTCGAGGTCGCGCTCGCGGGCGCGGGGATAGCGGCCGAAATCGTCATCGGGGCCGAACTGGGTGGGGTTGACGAACAGGCTGGCGGCCACCGCGGCGTTCTCCGCCCTCGCCCGCCGCACCAGGCTGAGGTGCCCCTCGTGCAGGAAGCCCATGGTGGGGACGAGGCCCAGTGTCTCGAATCCCGCCCGCGCGGCGCGGACCTCGGCGATGGTGGCGCAGACCTTCATCGTCCCCGCCTCATCGACCGTAAAGCGCCTCGCCGAGGGCGGCTTCGTCCATCCTGGCGCTGTTGGCGGCGGTGGGGAACTCGCCGGCCTTGACCTCCGCCACATAGGTGCGGATCGCCGCTTCGATCAGCGCGCCGATCTCGGCATAGCGCTTGGCGTGGCGCTTGGGCTTGCCCTCGTAGAGGCCGAGGATGTCGTGCCAGACCTGCACCTGGCCGTCGCAGCCGGCGCCGGCGCCGATGCCGATGGTGGGGATGGAGAGCCGCTCGCTCACCGCCTGGGCGAGCGGTGCGGGGACCAGCTCCAGCACCAGGGCGAAGCATCCGGCGTCCTGCAGCATCAGCGCCTCGTCCAGCAGAGTGCGCGCCGCGTCCGCCGCCTTGGCCTGCACCTTCAGCCCGATCTGGTGCTGCGACTGGGGGGTGAAGCCGAGGTGGCCCATCACCGGCACGCCGAAGCCGGTCAGGCGGCGCACCTGCGCCTCGATCTGGGCGCCCCCCTCCAGCTTGACCGCCTGCACCCCGGCCTCCTGCATCAGCCGCCGGGCCGAGGCCACGGCCTCCTCCGCCGTGGTGTAGGCCAGGAAGGGCATGTCGGCGATGATCAGCGCCTTGGCCGAGCCGCGAACCACCGCCGCGGCGTGCAGCGCCATCATGTCCAGTGAGACGGGCAGGGTGGTGTCGTGACCGTGCATGACCATGCCGAGGCTGTCGCCCACCAGCAGGATCGGCACCCCGGCCCGCTCGGCGATCAGGGCGGAGGGGAAGTCGTAGGCGGTCAGCATGACGATCTTCTCGCGGGCCCGCTTCATGGCGGCCAGATCGTCCAGGGTGGTGCGCATCCTACTCTCCAGCCGCCACGTTCGAGCCCGGTGTCCGGCGGGGCCGATTTCGCAGGCGCCATACGCCATGCGGCAAAGGGCGCCAAGCCTTGAGGGGGCCGCGATCCGGCCGGAGGGCCCTATGGCGCCACGCCTCTGCGCCCTATATAAGCGCGCCTCTTTTGTGCGGAGCAGCATCCATGCGCTGGGTCATGCGATCGAAAATCCACAACGCCACGGTGACCGAGGCCAACCTCGCCTACATCGGCTCGATCACCATCGATCAGGACCTGACCGACGCGGTGGGCCTGTGGCCGGGGGAGAAGGTGCTGGTGGTGTCCAACACGTCCGGCGCGCGGCTGGAGACCTACGTCATCGCCGGCCCGCGCGGCTCCGGCGTCATCGGCGTGAACGGCGCCGCCGCCCATCTGATCGGCCAGGGCGAAGAGGTGATCGTCATGGGCTTCGAACTGACCGCCACGCCGATTGTCCCCAAAGCCGCGCTGGTGGACCGCAGCAACGCCTTCGTGCGCTGGCTGACCGAGACGCCGTCCACCGTGCTGGAGCCGGTCTGAAGACCTTCAGGAGATGTCTTTGTCCGACACGGTTGCAGGCAAAGAAAAAGGGGGCGCCTTTCGACGCCCCCCTCCGATCTCAGTTGGGGTAAGGTTAGAACGTCGCCTTCGCGCCGATCTTGAAGTAGCGCCCCAGGATGCCCGAGCTTGCCCAGGCCGGGTTATAGTTTGAGCCGCCATAGGTGGTCGCATCATAGGGCGGCTTCTCGTCGAACAGGTTGTCGATGTCGAAATAGAGCTGGAGGCGCTTGGTCAGCTGATAGGCGCCGTGCAGTTCGGTATCGACAAAGGCCTTGGTCTGGCAGGTGATTGGCGTGAGGTTGTCGCGATAGCCGGCCGGAGCGCCGACGCCCACACCGCCAAGGCAGGTGCCGTCGCCGCCGTAATCGGCCGCCGTGTTCTTATAGCCGCCGGAGTAATAGACCGTGGCGCTAAGCGTGAGCTTGCCCCAGTCCAGGGTGTTCTGCCAGTTCCAGCGCAGCCGCGGCGTGCCCGAGCAGGAGGTGGTGTTGCAGGGGCCGAGCGTGCCCGCATAGTGTTGGATGGTGCCGCTGCCATCGTTCAGGTCGTACTTGGTCACATAGGTGCCAGTGAAGGTGCTGGTCCAGTGGGCGTTCCAAGTCCAGGACGGCAGGTTGTATCGCGCGCTGGCGGTGAAGTCGAAGCCGTCGGTCTCAAGGCTGTTCAGATTGGCCACCCCATAGAGGACGAACTGCGGCAGGGCCTTGGCGTTCGGGAACAGCGGATCGACCGGCCCCGGGATGATGGTGAAGCCGGCCGGGATCGCCGTCCCGGCGAAGTAGGCGGCCACCGCGGGAGACGTGTTCGGCCCGGCGATCACGCCGGTTTTCTTGATGTTGTAGTAGTCCACGGTGAAGGTGAGATTGCGCGTCGGCTCGAACACGACACCGCCGGTGATGTTGGTCGACTTTTCCGGCTGCAGGTTGGGGTTGCCGAGCGTGGTCAGGCCGAGCGAATAGCCCTGGCCGTACCCGTCGTTGCCGTGCGCCGCCTGAAAGCTCAGCGGCGCGCTCTGCGTCACATAGCCGGTGGTCGGCAGGGAGTTGGCTTCGGCGAAGGCCGGGATGCGGAAACCCTTGGAATAGGTGCCGCGGAGCGTCAGCCATTGAACCGGTTTGAACTTCGCGCCGAACTTCGGCGAGAAGTTGTCTTGGCCCGACGAGTAGTTGTCGTAGCGGCCCGAGATGTTGACATCGAGCTGCTTGACGACCGGTGCGTCGACTTCGAAGGCCGCCGAATAGACGTTGCGCTGGCCGATGGCGCCGAACGGATTGATGGCGGTGGTGTATCGTTGATAGATGCCGTTCGCGTCGTCGTTGGCGCTCGGATCATAGAGCGACTCGTAGCGGATCGCGCCGCTGACGCCGAGCACGACCGGGCCGCCCGGCAGGTCGAACAGCGGCTTGCTCACATTGGCCTGCAACATGCCCAATTGGGAGTTGGTGTTCTGCACGCGCGTCGGCGCGATGTACTGGCGGATCGCGTCGGTGTTCGTCGAAGGCGTAATGAAGTTGTAGGAGCCCTGATTTACCGCCGTCAGCAGATTGTTGATGAATGGAACACCCTTGAAGGTGACATCCAGGTCCGTCTGCATGACGGTGCCTTCGATATCGTACCGCCAGTCCTTGCCGAACGTGCCGTTCAGACCGCCGGCGAGCCGGAAGGTGTGCGAGAGTTCCTCATTGCTGCGGTGGATATCGCCGAAGGAGTAGTAGATGCGCGCCACGTCGTTGGCAGCCGCATAAGGGTTGTTCGGGTTCAGCTTGGCGCCCGGATCCGTCGCGGCGCAGATGTGCGTGGCGCTGCCCGTGGGACAGACATAGACCGGCAGCGCGATGGTGGCGGTGGAGGTGGTGAGGCCAAGGGCCGCCGGCGGCGTCGAGACCCGGATGGCGCTAGGCGCGGACGTCGAAAAAACGTCGTTCTGATAATAGTTGGCTTCGACATAGAACTGGGCGCTGGAGCCGATGTTCTTGATGAAGTGGCCCGAGATGCTGAAGCGCTCGTCTTCCGGCGAAATGATGTTGTAGTCGTGGCGGAAGTCCTGTTGGCACAGGTTAGAGCCGATATAGGCGCCGCTCGCCGAATTCGCGGCCGTAATCGTCACCGGCTTCAGCGATCCCCCCGTACAAAGCGCTGGATTCAGCATCTGGAAGTTGCCGAGGCGCGTGGTGTTGGTGGCGTCGTAGGGGGCGGTGGCGGCGACGATGTCGGTGCCGATGCCCAGGAACTGACCCGCAGGATAGGCGACGGTCGGCGCCTGGATGCCGTTGACGATGCCGTTGGTGCGACAGGTGACGCCGGCCGAATTGACGGTGTTCGTGGGCGCGGTCGCGGGACTGACGCTGGGCGCGCATAGCGAACTGAAGTCGTTGGTGTTGTAGGGGAAGCCCCGCTGGCGGCTGTAGAGAATGTCGTCCTTCTCGTATTCAGCGCCGATGTAAACATTGTAGCCATCGGCGCCGAGGTCGCCATGACCGAATAGGGCCTGAATGTTCCTTTCGCCCGCGCCGCCGTGTTCGGCGAAGCCGCCTTCGACCTTGGCCATGAAGCCCTGATAGGTCTTCTTGGTGATGATGTTGATAACCCCGGCGATGGCGTCAGCCCCGTAGGTTGAGGAGGCGCCGTCCTGCAGCACCTCCACTCGGTCGATGATCACGTCGGGGATGGTGTTCAGATCGACGAAATTGCGCGCGCCATCGTCGGCCAGCGGGTAATAGGCGGCGCGCAGGCCGTCCACCAGCACCAGGGTCGAGTTGGTGGTCAGGCCGCGCAGCGAGGCTCCGGAGGCGCCCGCCGCAAAGGCGCCGTTGCCGGTGAAGTTATTGGGCAGAGCGCCGGAATTGTTGCCGGAAAGGTTCTGAACCGCACTTTGAATGGTGGTGATGCCGCGCTGATCCAGATCCGCCGCCGTGATTACCGTCAGCGGCGAATTGGACTCCACGTTCTTGCGGCGGATGATCGAACCGGTGACTACAACCTCTTGTGCGGCGGTGTCCGCCGCGGGGGCGGATTGCGCCAGCGCGACTCCTGGCAAGGCTGTCAGGCCGAGCGGCGCGGCGATCGCGGCGATCATGATAGTCGAACTTAGCAGCCGCTGGCGTGGCGTTTTTCCTATCACGTTAAAATCCCCCTCAGGCGAACGACTCCATCCCCGATGGAGTGCGCGTGGTCGTTTTTAATGTGGTTCGAAACTCCCCGACTGGCCCCAAGCGTGGCCGCAATGCGGCGGCGTGTCAATCGATTGTTACATATCGGTCACCTACCGGAAACTGCGCCCCATCCGCGCCACAAATATGAGCAGAGGCGCCGGGCGATCACGGCGTCGGGCTCAATTACCGGGCTGCAGGCCGCTAGATCAGCCCGGCGAGCGGCGAGGAGGGGTCGGCGTACATCCGCCGGGGCATCCGCCCGGCGAGGTAGCCTTCGCGGCCGGCGATCACCGCGTGCCTCATCGCGCTCGCCATCCGCACCGGGTCGCGCGCCCCGGCGATGGCGGTGTTCATCAGCACCGCGTCGCAGCCGAGTTCCATGGCCAGCACCGCGTCGGATGGGGTTCCCACTCCGGCGTCCACCAGCACCGGCACGCGCACCTGCTCGACGATGAGGCGGATGTTCACCCGGTTCTGGATGCCGAGGCCCGAGCCGATGGGGGCGGCGGCGGGCATGACGGCGGCGGCGCCCGCCTCTTCCAGCCGCCTGGCCATGACCACGTCGTCGGTGCAATAGACCATGACGTCGAAGCCGTCCTTCACCAGCAGATCGAGCGCCCGCAGCGTCTCGATCATGTCGGGATAGAGGTGGGGGGTATTGGACAGCACCTCCAGCTTGACCAGCGACCAGCCCCCGGCCTCGCGCGCCAGGCGCAGGGTGCGCACCGCCTCCTCCCCGGTAAAGCAGCCGGCGGTATTGGGCAGATAGGTGAACCGCTCGGGCTTCACATGGTCGGCCAGCATGGGCTGGCTGGGGTCGCTGAGGTTCACCCGGCGCAGCGCCACGGTGACAATCTCCGCCCCCGCCGCCTCCGCCGCCGCCGCGTTCAGGGCATAGTCGGCATACTTGCCGGTGCCCACGATCAGCCGCGAGGTGAAGCTGCGGCCGGCGACGGTCCAGGGATCGGACGCCGCCCGATCGGCGAGGTGAGGCTGCGCGTTCATGGGTGGTACTTAGGCCAGGGCGAGACGGGCCGCCAGCGCTGCACGCCCTAGGCGGCGCTGGTCAGCACGAAATCCACATGGATCGCATCATAGGGGAACACGATCCCGCCCTCCACGCGATCAATGACCCCGGCGCTGATCAAAGCCGACACATCGCCGTGGACCGCCTTTACGTCGCGCCCTACGCGACGCGCCGCTTCGCGGATCGACATCACGCCCTGCCCCGTCATGGCGTGGAGCAGCGCCCATCGCTTGTGCGTCAAGGTGCGCCACAAGAGTTCGGCCGAGGCAAACGAGATGCGCGCGCCTTGTGTTTCACCATCGAAGGCGCTCAGCGCGCACCGCGTTACCTCTTCCCGCGAGGCGAGTGACAAGGTCACGGTGCTCATTACGGCCTCCACCCATCTACATCCGCCCAAAAGTCGGCGAGCAAGGCTGCGGCGGTCGTAAGCCGGCAGGCCGTTTCGACCGACCCGACGTGGCGGTGGTCGCCCTTGCCGGCCTCGTTACCGTAACGCACCACGCAGAGGCCGCCGACGACAAAGGCCAGCGCGTATTTGAGATCGTGATCCGGCCCTCTCACCGACCGGGCACACGCCAAACCCCGCAATTCCACAAAACGGTCCGCCGAAAGCTGATGCCGCTCATTCAGCAGTCGCTCAGCCTTCATGCCGGAGAGAATGACAGCAGACCGGAGTGTTGTCAATTACTCCAACGCGAGCGGTCAGCCGCCTCCGATGAAGTGGACGATCTCGATGCGGTCGCCGTCGCCGAGCGCGGTTTTGGCATAGAGTGAACGGGGCACGATTTCCAGGTTCCGCTCCACCGCTACCTTGCGGGGGTCCAGCCCAAGCGTCTCCACCAACGCCGCCAGGTGGGGCAGGGCGTCAAAGACGCGGGCTTCGCCGTTGAGGGTCAGGATCATGCGGCGGCTTGAACGCCGGCGGTTCGCTGACGTCAAGCCCGCTGGCGGCGGCGCTACTTCTTGCCGGGCGGCGTCAAGAAGGGGGAGGGGCCTGCCGTGGCCGAGGCCTTGGGCTTTTCGGCCTTGGGCTTGCGCACTTCCTTGTTGGATTTCTTCTGACCCTTGGCCATGGCGGCGCTCCTTGGACTGAAGGCTCAGTCGTCCGTGGGTTTGGCGGGGGCAGGGCGATACTTGCCGCCGCTCCCCGTCTTGGGATTGGCCACACCGTAGGACAGCGTGCGCGCGGGCTTCTGCGTCGTGGGCGGCGGCTTCGGCGGTTCGGACATGTGCGATCCTAACAGGGCGGTCGGCGGAAAGCGCGGGGAATCGGCGCCTCAGGCCACCTTCACCCGCGCCGCGCTTTCCGGCAGGTCCTGCCCGAAGGCGCGCTGGTAGAACTCCGCCACCGTGGGGCGTTCCAGTTCGTCGCACTTGTTGAGGAAGGTGAGGCGGAAGGCGAGGGCGATGTCGCCGGCGAAAATCTGGGCGTTCTGGGCCCAGGTGATCACCGTGCGGGGCGACATGACGGTGGAGATGTCGCCGTTCATGAAGGCGTTGCGGGTCATGTCGGCCACGCGGACCATGGCGTTGATGGTGCGCCGCCCCTCCACCGTGTCGTAGTGCGGCGACTTGGCCAGCACGATCTCGGCCTCCACCTCGTGCGCCAGATAGTTCAGCGTGGTTACGATGGACCAGCGGTCCATCTGGCCCTGATTGATCTGCTGGGTGCCGTGATACAGCCCCGTGGTGTCGCCGAGACCGATGGTGTTGGTGGTGGCGAACAGGCGGAAATAGGGGTTCGGCCGGATCACCCGGTTCTGGTCGAGCAGGGTCAGCTTGCCCTGCGCCTCCAAAATGCGCTGGATCACGAACATCACGTCGGGGCGCCCGGCGTCGTACTCGTCGAAAACCAGGGCGATGGGGCGCTGGATGGCCCAGGGCAGCATCCCCTCGCGAAACTCGGTGACCTGCTTGCCGTCCTTCAGGACGATGGCGTCCTTGCCCACCAGGTCGATGCGCGAGACGTGGCTGTCCAGGTTCACCCGCACCAGCGGCCAGTTCAGCGTCGCCGCCACCTGCTCGATATGGGTGGATTTGCCGGTGCCGTGATAGCCCTGCACCATCACGCGCCGGTCGTGGGCGAAGCCGGCGCAGATGGCCAGCGTGGTCTGCGGGTCGAACTTGTAGGCGCTGTCCACATCCGGCACGTGCGCGTCGCGGGTGGAGAAGGCCGGGACCATCATGTCGCTGTCGATGCCGAACGCCTCGCGCAGGGAGACCTGCCTGTCGGGCGCCAGCGCGAGGAGGTGTTCGTCTTCGGTATCGATCGGGGAGGCCATGGTGGGCCTCGATTAGCGTGTTATCGCTGGTTAGGAAACCGGCGACGCAAGGGAAAGCGATCGCGCGGACGGCGCCGGCGGACGGCCGGGCCTCACACCATCTTGGCGGTGCGCAGGATCTTGTAGGCCTTGATCACCCGTTGCAGCTTGTCCTCGGTAGAGCGGTCGCCGCCGTTGGTGTCGGGGTGGCAGCGCTTGACCAGGTCGAGATAGCGCACGCGGATGGCGCCGGCGTCGGCATTGTCCTCGAGATCGAGTTCGATCAGGGCGCGCTTCTCCAGCCGGCCGAGGTGGCGGCTCGGACTCTCGGCGCGCGGACCGCCGGACTGGCCGCCGAACACGTTGAACGGATCGCGGTAGCGGCCAGAGCCGACCCGGTTGGTGGCGCCGAAGGAGGCGGCTTCGCGCGAGAATCGGGATGCCTTGAACTCCCAGGTCGGCCGTTCGCCCACGGCGCGGGCGGCCTGTGCGGCGGCCACGTCCGCATCCGTCATGCCGGCGAAGAAGTCCCAACCCCTGTTGTATTCGGCGGCGTGGCCCTGGCAGAACCAATAGTGGTCGTTCAGCCGCTCGCGCGACTTGGGCGCCCGCGCACTGGCGGCCTTGCGGCAGTCCGGCCACTCGCACGGCTTCTCGCCCGGCTTCAGCCGCAGGACGTCCTCCTTCGCCTCCTCGCCCTCCTTGGGCGGCTTGACGCGAATGTCCACGAACCTGGGCCGGTATTGAAACGCACCGCTCATGGAAGGCAGTATGAGGGCGAAGTTTTCTCATTCAAGAATTGACACGGGATTCGCAGCCATGGGCGCCGTCGCAGAGGCCATCCGTCGCAAGCTGGAGGCGGCGCTCGCCCCGGACCGGCTGGAGATCGTCGATGACAGCGACAAGCACGCCGGTCATTCGGGTCATCGGGAAGGGGGAGAGAGCCATTTCACCCTCACCATTGTGTCGGAGGCTTTCAAAGGCCTCGGCCGCGTGGAGCGCCAGCGGCGGATCAACGCCCTCCTGGCCGAAGAACTCGCCGGCCCGGTCCACGCCCTCTCAATTCGCGCCGCCGCGCCGGGAGAGTAGACGATGCGCGGCGTCGCCCCTAGACCTTCCCGTCCACCAGCACCGCCATCAGCACGGCGGGTTCGGAGCCGCAGTTGGCCCAGGCGTGGTTTGTGGCGCGCTGGATAACCACGTCGAAAGGCCGCATGTCGCGCTCGTCGGCGTCGAGAATAAGCGTCACCTCGCCCTTCAGCAGGATGATGTAGTCCACCGTCTCGGTCCGGTGCATGGCGGCGTGGCGGGCGCTGTCGTCGTGCTGGGCTGTCGCGCCCATGGCGGCAAACGCCGCGCGCGTCGCTTCGCGAGTCTCTTTGGAGGGCGGCTCGCCCCTTCGGTCGCCTGGCGGAATCTGGAAGAAACGGAAGATGACGCCGCCGCGGGGCGGCAAGAGACCGTGCGGAGGGCCGGACAAGAGATCGGCGGCGTCGCAATCGGCGGGAACCGCCTCGGTCACCCACAGGTTGGTCAACCCGGCGTCGGGCCGAGCCGGGCTCGCCACGATATTGGCCGCTTCTGCATCGTCGATCACAACGGCGCGGCCTTGCGCGTCGTGGCCGGTGACGATCCGGCGAACCTTGTGCAGCGTCATCAGACGTCCTCCTGTTTGAGTTCCAGCGGTTCGGGCGCGGGGTCGCGGCGCCGCCCCGTCGCGCCATGGAAGAAGACCCGCCGCGCCAGTGTCGCCATGGGCGCGGTGGAGATGGCGAGATCGAACAGCCAATTGGGCGGCGCCGTATCCAGCGCCCGGCGCATGACCAGCTTGAGTGCATAATTCGGCAGGGCCGCATCGACGGCCTTCTCCGGAGAGACCGCCCCGGCGCGCAGATGGTCGGCTATGGCCTGGCCCGCCCGGCGGCCAAGGGACAGGGCCGGATGAATGCCGCCGCCGGTCAGCGGAGACACCATCCCCGCGGCGTCGCCCACCAGCATCGCCCCCTCGCGCCACCAGCGGTTCACCACCCCGCCGCAGGGAATCAAGCCCGCGCGCCGTTCCTTGGCGCGGGCGGGATCGAGACGAAACATCAGCTCTGCCTCGCGGGTGAAGGCGGCGATCCTCGGCCGGCGCCCATCCGACACCGCCAGTCCGACCTGCGCCCCGATCGGGCTGACGGCGGCCCAGGCGATGTAACCCGGCGCGGTACGGCTATCGAGGAAGCAGTGCAGATAGGCGGGATCAAGCAAGCCGGGATCGCGATAGTCCCGCTCCACGCCGGCGATAAACCGCCGGTTCTCCGAAAGGCCCAGCATCCGCGCCGTGGGCGAGCGCGCACCATCCGCGCCAAGGAGATAGCGGGCCCCGATGGCCTCGCCGCCCGCCTGGATTCGCCACACCCGGCCGTCGCGGTCCATGCCCTCGACGCGGCAGTGGGTGCGAATGTGGGCGCCCGCCCGCACCGCCTCCTCCGCCAACCAGCGCAGGACCGCAGCGGTGTCGGTGGTCAGAAAATAGTAGCCGGGTCCCTGCAGATCGAGGGTTTGGCGGCTGGGTCCGTACAGCCGAACGCGGGTGACCCGACGGGAGAAGGACAGGGGGATGTCGTACGCGTCGGCGGCCTCCCGCACGAAGATGCCGGTGGTGTGCAGTCTGACGCCTATGGCTGGCTTGGCCTCCAGCACCGCGACCCGCAGCCCGCGAAGCGCCGCGGCCCGCGCGGCCGCCAACCCGGCGAACCCCGCGCCGACAATGGCGAGGTCGAAGGTCGCGTCGTCGGCAGTCGATTGGCTCACTCCGCCCCGATCTCCAGCCTTGGCGAGACGCGGAGTGCGGTGATCTGGTTGCGCTGGCGGCGCAGGACCTGGAAGCGGTGGCCGTGGAAGATGAAGGTCTGGCCGGCCTCCGGAATGGTCTGCGCCTCGTGGATGACGAGGCCCGCCACGGTCACCGCGTCGTCGTCGGGCAGGTCCCAGTCCATGGCGCGGTTCAGGTCGCGGATGGTCACGACCCCGTCGACATTGGCCGATCCGTCGGGCTGGACCCTCACCCCTTCCACGGCGGCGTCATGCTCGTCCTCGATCTCGCCGACGATCTCCTCGAGGATGTCCTCCAGCGTCACCAATCCTTGCAGCGCGCCGTATTCGTCGACGATCAGGGCGAAGTGGCTCTTGCGCTTGAGAAAGGCGCCCAGCTGGTCGCGCAGGTTGGTGGTGTCGGGGATGAACCAGGGCTCGCGGGCGATCTCCAGCAAGTCGAGCTGGTCGATGTCGCCGCGGACCGCGGAGACGGCGCGGGCCAGGTCGCGGGCGTGCATGACGCCGACCACGTTGTCCTGCTCGCCCCGATAGATCGGCAGGCGCGTGTGCGGGGCGTTCAGGGCTTGGTCGATCAACTCGCGGGCGGGGAGGGCGATGTCCAGCATCAGGATGTTGCGGCGGTGGACCATCACCTCGGCCACATCCATCTCGGCCAGGTCGAGCACGCCGCCGATCATGCGGCGGTCCGAGCCCTCCACCAGGCCTTCGGAATGGTGGTATTCCACCGCGCCGCGAATCTCCTCCTGCGCTGCGTCGGCGCTAGGCGGCGGCGAGACCTCGAACCCCACGGTGCGCAGCGAAACGCGGATGACCGTCTGAATGGCGGCGATCACCGGACCGAAGACGCGCACCACCAGAAGGGTCGGCGCCGACAGCAGGCGCGCGGTGTCGTCCGGCCGGCCGATGGCCAAGGTCTTGGGCAGCACCTCCGCATAGACCAGCACCAGCACGGTCATCAGGCCGGTGGCGATGGCCGCGCCCCACGCGCCCGGCAGCGACTTGGTGATCACCTCGGTGACAAGGGCGGTGGAGAGGATGTTGATCAGGTTGTTGCCGAGCAGCACCGAGCCGATCATCGTCTCCTGGTCGTCGATCAGTTCAGACACGCGCCGGGCGGCGGGGTCGCCCTCCTTCTCCAACTGGTGCATCCGGGCGCGGCTGACGCCGGTCAGCGCGGTCTCCGCCGCCGAGAACAGGGCCGAGATGCTGAGCAGAACAAAGATGACGAGGGCGACGATGGTCAGGGTCATGGCGTAAGTTTAGTAAGTCCTGTGCGGGTGAGTTCAACGCTCAACAAGCCTTGCCGCGCTCATCGAAAGCCTGGCGCGCCTTTTCCACCTGGCGGAGATGCTCGCCCGCCCATGTCCAAACTCCGCAAAAGGCCGCGCCAAGGCCGGCGCCAAGCTCGGTCAGGCGGTACTCCACCTTGGGCGGCACGACCGGGTGTACCGTGCGGATGACCAGGCCGTCGCGCTCCATGTGGCGAAGGGTCTGGGTCAGCATCTTCTGACTGATGCCTGGGACGCGCTCGGCTATGCGGGTGAAGCGAAGTTCTCCGCGTTCCTCCAGCACGTCCAGGATCAGCATGGTCCACTTGTCGGCCACCCGGCCAATCAGCTCGGTGACCAGAGCCTCCACCTTGGGGTTAATCTCGCCGTTCTCGAGCAGGCACACCGCCTCAGGCTCGATTTGCCTGATCGTCGTCGCGGTAGTCATATCAACACTCTCCAACGGGTAAGTATCGAACTCTTCGGTGCCTTCTTTAATTTGGAGAGCAGCCTCACATATGCAAGCCCGACCCGCGACGAACCCCTCCGCGCGGGCAGGACGCAAGGACCAAGGCGATGAAGACCACCGGAAACACCATTCTTATCACTGGCGGCGGCTCGGGCATTGGCCGGGCGCTGGCCGAACAGTTCCACAGGCGTGGTAATGCGGTGATCATCGCCGGGCGCCGCCGCGAGGTGCTGGACGCCGTCGTCGCCGCCAATCCCGGCATGGCGCCGGTCGCGCTTGATGTGGAGAACCCTGACGCCATCAAGGCCTTTGCGGTGAAGCTCATCGCCGAACATCCCAACCTGAACGTGCTGATCAACAACGCCGGCGTCGCCAAGCCGGAGGACGTGACGGCAGGCGACACCTTGATCGCGGAGGCCACCATCGCCACCAACCTGCTCGGCCCGATCCGCCTAATCGCCGCGCTGCTGCCGCACCTGCGGTCGCAGGCGGCCTCCACCATCGTCAACGTCACCTCCGGCCTTGCGGCCGTGCCGCTGGCGCGTATGCCCACCTATTCCGCCACCAAGGCGGCGCTGCGGTCCTATAGCCAATCCCTGCGCCACCAACTCAGGGAGACGACGGTGGAGGTGATCGAACTCTCCCCGCCCTATGTGCAGACCGAACTCGGCGGTGCGGCTCAGGCCAGCGACCCCAACGCCATGCCGCTGGACAATTTCATCGCCGAGACGATGGCTAACTTCGAGCAGACCCCGACGCCGGTCGAAAACATGGTGCAGCGGGTAGAGTTCCTGACCGGGGCGGAACGGCGCGGCGAGTACGACAAGGTGTTCGCTGCCGTGAACGGCCAGCGTTAACCCGCGCCCTCGTCCCGTAGGAAGGTGCGGAGCGGCTCGACCTCCACGTTCTTGAAGACCACCGCCTCGCCGATGGCGCGGGCGAGGATGAAGGTCAGCCGCCCGCCCTCGGCCTTCTTGTCCTGGGCGCAGTGGGCGATCAGCCGGTCGGCGGCGTGGGGCCAGCCGGGCAGGGCGCGGGCGTCGGTCGCGAGACCCACGGCGTGGAGGGCGTGCTCGGCCCGCACCGCGTCGCCATCCGGGCAGAGGCCGAGCCTGGCGGAGAAGCGGAACGCCATGGCCATGCCGATGGCCACGGCCTCGCCGTGCTTCAGCCCCTCGCCAAAGCCCGTCTCGGCCTCCAGCGCGTGGCCGAAGGTGTGGCCGAGGTTGAGTAGCGCCCGGCGGCCCGCCTCCTTCTCGTCTTCCGCCACGATCGCAGCCTTCATCTCCACCGAGCGCGCCACGGCGTGCGCCAGGGCGTCGGGATCGCCGGCCACTACCTTCGGTCCGTGCAGCTCCAGCCAGTTGAAGAAGGCGGTGTCGCCGAGCAGGCCGTACTTGATCACCTCGGCATAGCCGGCGCGCATCTCGCGCGGGGGCAGGGTGGCCAGCGCGTCGAGATCGGCCAGCACCGCGCGGGGCTGATGGAAGGCGCCGATCAGGTTCTTGCCGCGCGGGGTATCGATGGCGGTCTTGCCGCCGACGGAGCTGTCCACCTGGGCCAGCAGGGTGGTGGGGACCTGGATGAAGTCGATGCCGCGCTTGTAGATCGCCGCGGCGAAGCCGGCGAGGTCGCCCACCACGCCGCCGCCCAGCGCCACGATCGCATCCCCCCGATCCAGGTGCAGCGCCAGCAGCCGGTCGGTGAGATCGGCCAATCCTGCCCAGCTCTTGGTCGCCTCCCCCGGCGCCAGGACGATCAGAGGGGCGACGATCCCCGCCGATTGCAGGGCGTGGCGCAGCCGCTCGGCGTGCAGCGGGGCGACGGTCTCGTCGGTGACGATGGCGGTGCGCCGGCGCGGCAGGTGGGGTTTCAGCCATCTGGCGGCGCCGTCGATCAGGCCGCGCCCGATCCGCACCTCATAGCTTCGCCCGGCCAGTCCCACGGTCACGCTACGGCTCACGCGGCATGGCCCTGGCGATAGGCGGTCAACGCGCTGACGATGGCGTTGACGGTGACGCCGTGGGGCGCGTCGCCCGTGTCGATGGTCAGATGCGCGGCGGCGTACAGCGGATAGCGGGCCTCGGCCTGGACCGTCAGCACCTCCAGGGGGTCCTTGCCGATCAGCAGAGGCCGGCTGGTCTTGCGCGCGACCCGCTTGGCCAGGATGGCGAGGTCGGCCTTCAGCCAGATCGCCACGCCCTTCTGCAGGATCACCTGGCGGATCTCGGCACGGGTGAAGGCGCCGCCGCCGGTGGCCAGCACGTGGGGCGGCCCATCCATCAGCCGGGCGATCACGCGCCGTTCGCCGTCGCGGAACTCCGCCTCGCCCCGTTCCGAAAAGATATCGGCGATGGAGCGGCCGGCCGCGGCCTCGATCTCCTGGTCGGCGTCGCGGAAGGGCAGGTTGAGGGCCGCCGCCAGCCGCCGCCCGATGGAGGTCTTGCCGACACCCATCAGCCCCACCAGCGCGATGGTGCGGTCGCGCGGCGGTCCGAGGCGGGCAGTATCGAGTCCTGCGGTGGCGGTCATGCCGCCGTCCTAACACGGACGGCAAGGGCGGGTTAGGGTTTGGATGGCCTTATGGCGCGCATGACCGCCGCCGTGGACACGACGAGAACCTCCGCCGCCCTGGGCGCCGATTGGGCCGACGCCTTCCTGGAGATGATGGCGGTGGAGCGCGCGGCGGCGAAGAACACCCTCACCGCCTATCGCCGCGACCTCGACGACGCCTCAGCCTTTCTGAAGTCACGCGGTGGATTGGCCGGGGCAGGCGCGGAGGATGTGGAGGCGTATTTCGGCGAACTCGGGCGGCGGGGGCTGTCTCCGGCCACGGCCTCCCGGCGGCGGGCGGCGCTCCGGCAATTCTACCGCTTCGTGCTGGGCGAGGGCTGGCGCGCCGACGATCCCGCCCGCCGCGTGGATGCGCCGAAGAAGGGCCGCCCCCTGCCCAAGCTGGTGTCGCGCGTTGAGATCGAGCGGATGATCGCCGCCGCCGCCTCGACCCGGGACGGGGCCGGGCTCCGGCTCGCCTGCATGATCGAGGTGGTCTACGCCGCGGGCCTGCGCGTCTCGGAACTGACCGGGCTGACGCTGCAGTCGGTGTCGCGCGACCCTGCCTTTCTGATGGTGCGCGGCAAGGGCGGCAAGGACCGGCTGGCGCCGCTGAACCCCCCGGCCCGGGCGGCGATCAAGGCCTATTTGGAGGTGCGGGCTCAGTTCCTGCGCACAGATCCGAAGGGTCCGGTGGAGAATCCCTGGCTGTTTCCCTCCCGCACCGCCGCCTCCGGCCGGCTGACTCCCGCCCGCTTCGCCCAGATGCTGAACGACTGCGCGGTCAAGGCCGGGGTCGATCCGGCGCGGGTCTCGCCCCACGTCTTCCGCCACGCCTTCGCCACCCACCTGCTCGAAGGCGGCGCGGACCTGCGGGCGGTGCAGATGCTGCTCGGCCACGCCGATATCGCCACCACCCAGATCTACACCCACGTGGCCTCCGACCGCCTGCGCGAGACCGTGCTGACCAGGCACCCGCTGGCCGGGAACTGAGGGCGCTATGCGGTTCTGACGCCAAATTGTCATGGAATTGGGCTCAAAGCGGACCGGGGCACAGGGAGGACCTTATGCACGCACAGGCTTCACGGGCTCGCCATGGCGCCGCGCTCGCCTTGGCCCTGGCGCTGGGCGCCGGACCGGCAGTGGCTCAGGGGACCGACATCTCCGTGCTGGACCGGGCTTATGCCGCCGGGGACTACAAGGGGCTGACCCAGCTCCTCACGGCGCCGGCCACGGCGGAGACACGCGCGGCGCAGATCGGCTGGGAGCGACGCAAGCTCGACGCCGGCGCCTCGGTCCTCATCGGTTACGCCTATCTTGACACCACCTCGCGCGCCTCGCTGGCGGCGCCGCAGGATGCGATGCTGAAGCGCACGAGTGTGGTGGCGGCGCTCTATCTGGCCTCGGTGATCGTCATCGACGGCCAGCGCTGCCAGGACGCCAGCGCCGTGGCCCACCGCATCGACCAGGCCCTGGTGCAGGGGCGCGTGGCGTGGCTCAACCTCCGCGCCTTGCCGCCGGCCGATCGGGGGGCCATCGCCGATGAGGTGGTCGCTTGGGAGGGGCGCACCGCGCCCCTGCGCAAGCCGGACACGGTCCTGTGCGATTCAGGGCTGGCCGCGATCCAGAGCGGCCTGGCGCGGGGGACCAGCCATACCGTGGTCGGGCCGAACGGAGGCAAGACCGTGATGGTCGACCCCGCGCCGGACTTCAAGGTCGCGTTCGTGGACGAAGCCGCTGCGGCGCTCAAGATGGCCGAGCAGCGCCGCCAGCTTCGCCCCAGCCTGATCGACATCATGGACAAGGTGAGCGCCCAGCCCGCCGCGCCGCCGCCACCCGCCGCGACACCCGCGCCGGCCCATTGAGCGGGCCGTTGAGCGGCGTGGGATCGATGGCGCCGCTGCTACACACCGCCGTCGCCCTCGCCGTGGCCTTCGTGCTGGGCGGCCTGATCGGGTTCGAGCGACAGTGGCGCCAACGTAACGCAGGCCTGCGCACCAATGTGCTGGTGGCGGTGGGGGCCGCCGCCTTCGTCGATCTCGGCGGGCGGATGGGGGCGGGCGACGGCTTCGTGCGTGTGATCGCCTATGTGGTCTCCGGCATCGGCTTCCTGGGCGCCGGGGTGATCATGAAGGAGGGGGCGCAGGTACGCGGGCTGAACACCGCCGCCACCCTGTGGGCCTCCGCCGCCGTGGGATCCTTCGCCGGGGCGGGCCAGATGGGCGAGGCGGCGCTGGTCACCGTCTTCATCCTGGCCGGCAACACCCTGCTTCGGCCCATCGCCGACTTCATCAACCGCCGGCCCATCGACGCCTCAAGTACCGAGGCGCTCTATCGGGTGCACGTGATCTGCGAGCCGGACTCCATCTCCGACGCGCGCGACCTGCTGTTCGAGCTGCTGGAGGCGCGAAGCTATCCGATCCGTGAGATCGAAACGCTGTCCGAAAGCGAGGGGCAGGTGGAGCTGGCCGCCTCGCTGGTGCCCACCACGGCGGACCCCCATGACCTCGACGCCATCGTCGTCAGGCTGGCGGCCGACGAAGCCATCGAGAGCGCCACCTGGACCGTCTCCACCCTGACCTGAGGCGGCGGTCAGGACATCGGCAGGGCCGGTTTCAACGCGGTTAACAAGGTGTGGACCGGTTCTTGGGGTGGGGCGGCGCACAGGAGCGCCCATGACCCAGTTCGACACACGTCCGCCCGCCAAACCCCGCGCCGCGGTGAGGGCGACCATGCCCGCTTGGCGCCAGGCCCTGATCGTCCTTTGCGCCACCGGCGCGGTGGCCATCGCCGTCGGCCTGCTGCCCCATTTCGGCTGAGGTGGCGCGCACCGCAGCGGTCGCGCCCGACCCCGGCGGCTCTGGACGGCGGCGGAGGCGCGGGCCAAGTAGCGCGCATGGCCAGCTTGCCGCCCGACGCCAAGATTCTGCAGGCGACCCCCGCCCTCGACGCCGGAGGCGTGGAGCAGACCACGCTCGACATGGCCGAGGCGATCACGCTCGCCGGCGGCCAGGCGCTCGTGGCCTCGGCGGGCGGGCGGCTGGAGGGTGAGCTGGCGCGGCGTGGTGGGCGGCTGGTCCGTCTGCCCATCGACAGCAAGAACCCTCTGCGGGTCTGGGCCAATGCCAGCCGGCTGGCGAGATTGATCCGGGCGGAGGGGGTCGACCTCGTGCACGTCCGCTCGCGCGCCCCCGCCTTTTCCGCCATCGCGGCGGCCAGGCGCACCGGCGTACCGGTGATCGCCACCTATCACGGCGTCTACAACGCTCGCAGCGGGTTGAAGCGCTGGTACAACGGGGTGATGACGCGGGGTGACCTGATCATCGCCAATTCCGAATACACCCGCACCCACCTGATCGCGGAGCATCGGGTCGATCCGGACAGGGTGATCGCCATCCCGCGCGGGGTCGACCTGCGCCGGTTCGCGCCGGAGGCGGTATCCGCTGAACGTATTGCGGCGGTGCGCGAGCGCTGGGGCCTGGCCCCGGACGAGCGGCGGCCGGTGCTGCTGCTGGCCGGGCGGCTGACCCGCTGGAAGGGGCAGGGTCTGGCGATCGACGCCCTGGCCCGGCTGACGGCGGGGGGGCGTGAGGCGATCCTCGTGCTAGCGGGCGACGATCAGGGGCGCAGTGACTACACCGCCGAGCTGAAGGCCCAGGCCGCGGCGGCGGCGGCGGTGGCGGAGGCGGTGCGCTTTCCCGGCCACGTGAGCGACATGCCCGCCGCCTATCTGGCGTGCGATCTGGCCCTTTCCGCCTCGCTGGACCCCGAGGCGTTCGGGCGCACCGCGGTGGAGCCGCAGGCCATGGGCCGACCGGTGCTGGCCGCCAACCATGGCGCCACCACAGAGACGGTGCTGGACGGCCAGACCGGCTGGCTGGTCGCGCCCGGCGATCCCGCCGCCTGGGCTGAAGCCCTCGGCGCGGCGCTGGACGCGGGTCCCGATCGCCGGGCGATGATGGGGCGGGCCGGTCGCCAGCGAACCGAAGCGCTGTATTCGCTGGAGCGCATGACGGACGCCACGCTGGACGTCTACGCGGGGCTGCTGGCGGGGCGGGGGCCGCCGCCATGAAAATCCTCGTCATCAAGCTGGCGGCGCTGGGGGATGTGGTGCTGGCCTTCGCGCCGCTTGCCCGCATCCGCGCGGCGCACCCGGGAGCGGAGATCACCGTCCTCACCACGCCGCCCTATGCCGACCTGTTCCGGCTCTGCCCCGACGTGGACCGGGTGGAAAGCGACGGGCGGCCACAGGACCTGGCCGCGACGCTCGGGATGTTGTGGCGCATCCGGGCGGCCGGCTACCACCGGGTCTACGACCTGCAGACCTCCAGCCGCTCCAGCGCCTATCGGCTGGCCTTGCTGCCCTTCGCGCCGGAGTGGTCGGGCATCGCGCCGGGCGCCTCCCATCCCCACGCCAATCCTCAGCGCGACCGGATGCACACCCTGGAGCGCGAGGCTGACCAGTTGCAGTTCGCAGGCATCTGGCCGGGTGCGCCCACCGCGCCGGGAACCGCACCGCCGCCGGACCTGTCGTTCCTGCTGGCCGACGAGACGCCTGAACGCGGCCCCGCGCATTTCGGCCTTGGACCGCCCTACGCGCTGTTGATCCCCGGCGCCTCGCCGCACCGGCCGGGCAAGCGCTGGCCGGCGCCGCTCTATGGCGCCTTGGCCAAGGCGCTGGGCCGGCGGGGAATGCAGGTCGCGGTGGTCGGCGGTCCGGCCGAGGCCGCACTTGCGAAGGCGATCGGGGCGCTGGCGCCGGACGCCATCGACCTCACCGGCAGGACCGATTTCGCCACCCTGGCCGGCCTCGGCGCGCGGGCGCGGCTCGCGGTCGGCAACGATACGGGGCCGACCCACTTGATCGCCGCCACCGGCGCGGCGACGCTGGTGCTGTTCTCCGGCGAGTCCGACCCGGCGCTGTGCGCGCCCCGCGGCGCGCGGGTGGAGGCGTTGCGCGCGGAGCGCCTGGCCGATCTTTCGCTGGAGAGCGTCATCTCCACAGCCGATAGGCTCCTGGCGGCGCCTTGCTGAATCGGCGGCTTTCGCCCTATATTATAAGGTGGTGGTGTGCGAGTTTGCGCACCCCGCCCCTGTTCCAACAGCTTACGGAGAGCAAGCCTATTCGCCGTCCCATGCAGTCGCCACCCGTCAAGGACGGGCCGCGCATCAACGAAGACATCCGCGTCCCCCGCGTCCTGCTGATCGATCAAGCCGGTGAAAAGCAAGGCATCATGCCGACCGACGCCGCGATCGAGGCGGCGGAGGAAGCGGGTCTGGACCTGGTGGAGATCGTGCCCAACGCCGATCCGCCCGTCGTGAAGATCATGGATTTCGGCAAGTTCAAGTTTCAGGAACAGAAGAAGAAGAACGAGGCGCGCAAGCGCCAGAAGGTCGTGGAGATCAAGGAGATCAAGCTCCGTCCCAACATCGACATCCACGACTACGAAGTGAAGGCCAAGGCCATGCACGGCTTCTTCGAGGAGGGCGACAAGGTGAAGGTCACCCTGCGCTTCCGCGGCCGCGAACTGGCGCACCCCGAGCTCGGCATGAAGCTGCTGCAGCGCGTGAAGGCCGATTTCGAGCCGGTGGCCAAGGTGGAGTACGAGCCGCGCATGGAAGGCAAGCAGATGATCATGATCCTGGCCCCCCGCTAGGCTCGCTGCGCGACGTTCCACCGCTCTAGCAAGGGTTGACTAAGGCGCTTCGGCTGTCTCACATCCCGGCAGAATTAGGTCTGGGGATTTTGTCATGCGGATGTCTGGTTGGCTGGCGGCGCTCGGCGCAGCGGCGGGATTGGCGACCAGCGCCATGGCCGCCCCGCCTCCGGTGGAGACCTACGGCGCGCTGCCGCTCTATCAATCCATGTCGCTCTCGCCGTCCGGCAAGCTGGTGGCGATCATCCTCAACAAGGGTGAGCAGCATGTTTTGGTCGTGCGCCAGATCGAGGGCGAGAAAAAGGTTCTACGAACCTCTAGCCTGAATGACCGCGTCGGCGGCGTGCGTTGGGCCGATGACGACCACCTCTATGTCACCACACACCGCACCTTCGACACCGGAACGGAGTACGTTCGCGAGGGCGGCTTCCTATTTCTCATAAACCTGAAGAAGAATACTGCTCAACAAGTTACGCCGGACGAAGATACCGGGGTAATCGGCTTGCCTGAACTGATCACGCACTCGGGCGGCCATACCTATGGGTATTTCCAGGTCGGCCGCCGGCTGTTCCGTCAGGATCTCGACACCGAACAGTTGGTGCCGGTCGCCCGCACGGGTGAGGACCAGGGAGATTTCCTGCTTGCGCCGGACGCGACCATCCTCGCGCGGATGGAGCACAAGAATCACGGACGCAAGTGGACCATTCTCAAAGGGCAGGACAGCGAAACCGTGCTGGCCAGCGGCGAGGCCGAGGTCGGCGGGGGAGAGATTCTCGGGCTTGGCCGAACGGCGGACAAGGTGCTGGTCGCCACTAACGAGAATGGCACGCTCAGCGGCATCCACGAGATCAGTTTGGTGGACGGCAAGGTCAGCGGCCCGTTGGTGCAGGGCGGCGGTTTCGAAGTCACGCCGCTGTACGACCACGTGACGCTGAGGCTGATAGGCTTCCACGTCGGGGGGTTCATCGACGACAACCAGTTTCTGGACCCGGCCCTACAGCATAAGTGGGACAGCGTTCAGGCCGCCTTCCCGAAAGAGAAGGTCACGCTCGCCAGCACAGATGACGCCAAGAACCGCTTCATCGTTCTTACCGAAGGCGATCATGACTCCGGTCACTTCTTTATGATCGATCTCAGTGAGCGCAAGGCCATACCGCTGGGTGCGCAATACCCCGACATCAAGGCGGGGGACGTGGGCGCGTTCAGTTGGTTCGACTATCACGCACAGGACGGCACGGCGGAAAAGACGATTGTGACGCTGCCGCCCGGCTACACGATGGAGACGGCGCGCAACCTTCCCGGAGTCGTCCTGCCCCATGGCGGCCCGCAGGCGCGCGATCGGTTCGGCTTCGACTGGTGGTCTCAGGCTTTGGCGAGCCGCGGTTACGTTGTGATCCAGCCAGAATACCGGGGTTCAGGCGGCTTCGGTTTAGAGTTCGAGCGTGCGGGTTGGGGTCAGTGGGGTAAGCTGATGCAGACCGATGTATCCGACGCCTTCAAGGCCGTCGCCGCCAAGGGCATCATCGATCCCGGCCGTACCTGCATCGTGGGCTGGAGCTACGGCGGCTACGCCACCCTGGCCGCCGCCACCTTGCAGCCCGGCCTTTATCGGTGCGCCGCCGCCGGCGCGGCGCCGGCTGACCTCAACGCTATGTTGGTCTGGACCCGAGACCAAGGCGGCAAGGACGGCTACGGTATGCGCTATTGGAAACAGTCGATGGCCCTGAAGGGTGAGGGCGATCCCGCTGGCGCGGCGGTTTCGCCTGCGAAACACGCGGCGGCGGTGCAGGGCCCGCTCATGATCATCCACGGCCGCGAAGACACCACCGTGCCGCTTGAGCAGGGCGAGATCATGCTGAACGCCATGCGTGCGGCGAATAAGCCGGTGGAGTTCGTGATTCTCGAACATGAAACCCACCACATCGAATCCGCCTCTACGCGCACCAAGATGCTCCAGGCTATGAGCGGCTTCCTGATCCGGAATAATCCGCCCAATCCGCCTCACCCGGTTGTGACGGTCGATCCGGTGCGGTCCGGCGAGTAGGACTTTGTAAGCCGGCCGCTGAGGGCCGCCGCCGCGCCGTGAGCATACTGGGTTGCCCGCCTCGGCGGCGCGTCCTATCCACGGGGTATGACCACACCGGCTCCATCCGCCGTGGCGGAGCCGCCGGGGCCGCCCGACCCGCGCAGGGCTGACGCCGTTAAGACGGGCGCGATCGAGGCGGCGCCGGGGGCGTTGCCCACGCTGCTGTTCGTGGTGTTCATGAATCTGCTCGGCTTCGGGATGGTGGTCCCGCTGTTGCCGTTCTTCGCCCAGTCGTTTCACGCCGCGCCGTGGCAGATCAGCCTGATCTTCTCCGCCTACGCCATGGGCGGGTTCGTGGGCGAGCCGTTCTGGGGGCGGCTGTCGGACCGCATCGGACGGCGGCCGGTGCTGATCTCCACCCTGGCCTGCAACTGCGTCACCTATGGCCTGATGGCCTTCGCGCCCAACATCTGGGCGGCCTTCGCCATCCGCTTTTTCGGCGGCATGTTCTCCGGCAACGGCTCGGTGGTGCAGGGCTATATCGCCGACGTCACCCCGCCGGAGGACCGTCCGGGCAAGCTGGCGCGCATCGGCGTGGCCTTCAACATCGGCTTCATCTTCGGCCCCATGGTGTCCGGCGCGCTGGCCAGGCCGGACCTCGGTCCCGTGGGGTTCCGGGCGCCCTTCCTGGTGTCGTCGGCCCTGGCGGCGCTCTCCGCGCTCGGTGTCGCGCTTCTGGTCAAGGAGAGCCGGGCCCGGCGCACCGGCATGATCAACCAGCCGAGCCGCTGGGCGCTGACCGGCGCGGCCCTGCGCCATCCCGTCGCCGGGCGGCTGCTGCTGCTGACCCTCGCCGCCGGCTTCGCCTTCAACGGCATCGAATCGGTGTTCGGGTTCTGGGGCCAGCACGCGTTCGGCTGGGGGCCGCGCCAGATCGCCATCGTGTTCGGCTGCGTCGGCGTCACCAACGCGGCGGCGCAGTGGTTCGTCACCGGACGGCTGTCCAAGCTCTGGGGACAGGACAAGGCCCTGGCGGCGGGCATGGCCTTGACCGTGCTCGCCACCCTGCTGATCCCCCTCTCGCGCGGTCTGGTCAGCGTGACGGTGTTCATGTCGCTGATGGCGTTCGGCCAGTCCGTGGCCTTTCCCAATGTGGGAGCGCTGATCTCGCGCGTGGCGCATCAGGACCGGCAGGGTCAGGCGCTCGGTCTCAACAACGCCGCCGGCGCCCTGGCGCGGTTCCTGGGTCCTCTGGCCTCGACCTATGTGTTCTCCGGCCTGGCGGCGGGGCCGTTCTACCTCGCCGCGCTGGTGGTGGCGCCGGCCATATTGCTGGCGCTGTCCGCCGGACGGGCGGTGAAGACCGCGCCCTTGCTCTAGGGGGCCTTTTCGCTTACAAGCCCCGCTCTTCCGAAGTGGCCGGGCTAATGGCATGCCTTGGCGGCTTCCTGTCAGCCATCCTTGATTGAGGACGGACGCCCAAGGGCGCCGATGCAAAATGCCGAAGTTGAAGACCAAGTCGGGCGCCAAGAAGCGCTTCAAGATCACTGCGTCCGGTCGCGTGAAGGCCGGTGTGGCCGGCAAGCGCCACAGGCTGATCAGCCACTCCTCCAAGTACATCCGCCAACACCGGGGTACCAAGGTGATGTCTGAGGCCGATACGAAGAACATTCGGTCCTGGCTTCCTTACGGCTGAGCCTGACCCTCTGTTCTTCCAAGCAAAAATCTCGAGGTAATTCGATATGGCTCGCGTCAAAAGGGGCGTCACGTCCCACGCCAAGCACAAGAAGGTTCTGGAGCAGGCCAAGGGTTTCTATGGCCGCCGCAAGAACACCATCCGCGCCGCCAAGGCCGCGGTGGACAAGGCCGGTCAGTACGCCTATCGCGACCGCAAGGTGCGCAAGCGGACCTTCCGCTCGCTGTGGATCCAGCGCATCAACGCCGCCGCCCGCATGGAAGGCATGACCTATTCCCGATTTATCAGCGGCCTTGAGGCGGCGGGGATCGAGATGGATCGCAAGGTGCTGGCCGATATCGCCATGGCCGAGCCCGCCGCCTTCAAGGCCATCGCCGACAAGGTGCGCGCCGCGCTGGGCTGACCCCCTTCACCGTCGCGCCGCCATCCCCGTCCTTCGACAAGCTCAGGATGAGGATGGTGTGAGAACGGGCCTTCATCAGAAAGCCTCATGCTGAGCTTGTCGAAGCACGAGGCTACCTGCGCGATGACTAACCTTTCAACCCTTGAAGCCGAGCTGAGCGCCAAGATCGCCGCCGCGGCGGACCCCGCCGCCCTCGACGCCGTGCGGGTCGAGGCGCTGGGCAAGCAAGGCTCGGTCTCGGCTCTATTGAAGGGCATGGGCGCCCTCTCGCCCGACGACCGGCGCGAGCAGGGGCCGCGCATCAACGGCCTGCGGGACCGCATCACCGCCGCTGTCGCCGGGCGCAAGGCCGCGCTGGAGGCCGCTGAACTCGATGCGCGCCTGGCGGCCGAGCGCGTCGATCTGACCCTGCCGCCGCCGCCGCGCCGCCGCGGCTCGGTGCATCCCACCATGCAGGTGATGGACGAGATGGTGGCCATCTTCGCCGAGATGGGCTTCGGCGTCGCCGAAGGGCCGGACATCGAGGACGACTTCCACAACTTCACCGCACTGAACTTCCCGCCCCGGCACCCGGCGCGGGAGATGCACGACACCTTCTTCTTCAAGCCCGACCCGGTGACCGGCGAGCGCAAACTGCTGCGCACCCACACCTCGCCGGTGCAGGTGCGTACTATGCGGCAGATCAATGCGGCGGCGCCGGCGGCCTGGATCGCGGGGGGACAGGCGCCGCCGATCCGCATCGTCGTGCCCGGCCGCACCTATCGCTGCGATAGCGACCAGACCCACACCCCCATGTTCCATCAGATGGAGGGGCTGGTGATCGACAGGGGCGTCCACATGGGCCACCTGAAGTGGACGCTGCAGACCTTCATCTCCCGTTTCTTCGAGGGCGAGGTGGGCGCACGTTTTCGCCCCCACCACTTCCCCTTCACCGAACCTTCGGCGGAGATGGACATCCAGTGCGACCGCACCGGTGGCGAGATCAAGGTCGGGCAGGGGCGCGACTGGCTGGAGGTGGTGGGCTGCGGCATGGTTCACCCCAACGTGCTGCGCAATTGTGGCATCGACCCGGAGGAATGGCAGGGCTTCGCCTTCGGTTTCGGCGTCGATCGCCTGGGAATGCTCAAGTACGGGATGCCGGACCTCAGGGACATGTTCGCCGCCGACACGCGCTGGCTGGCCCACTACGGCTTTTCGCCCTACGCCGCCCCCAATCCCGCCTCCGGCCTGAGCTGAGGACGCCATGCCCACCAACCGCAATCCCGCCCTCCGCACGCTGGCCACCGATTATCGCAAGACGGCGTTCGAGAACGAGAACCTCCTGCTGTTCGACGTCCTGCGCGCCCGCTTCGAGACCGGGGGCGAAATGGTGGTGCGCGATGTCAGCTTCACCAACTGCCATATCGAAGGGCCTGCGGTGCTGCTGCCGGTCATTGGCTGCAATTTCGAGGACTGCAATTTCGGCATCGCCCACGGCGACATGCGCACGCTGATCCTGCATCCCGCCGCGCCCGACAAGGTGACCGGCGCCATCCCCATGATCGGCTGCACCTTCACCTCGGTGGACTTCTTCAGCATCGGCTTCACCGGCGCCAAGGCCTTTCTCGACGAGATGATGCTGGTGGAAACCCTGCAGGTGAACCGATGAAGTTCACCCTGTCCTGGCTGAAGGACCACCTCGCCACCGACCGCACGGTGGATCAGATCGCCCGGGCCATGACCATGGCCGGGCTGGAGGTGGAGCATGTGGCCGACCCGGCCGCCGCCCTGAAGCCCTTCACCGTGGCCAGGATCGCCGAAGCGGTTCAACACCCCAACGCCGACCGCTTGCGCGTCTGCCAGGTGGAGACGGTGGACGGGATGAAGGAGATCGTCTGCGGCGCGCCGAACGCCCGCGCGGGCCTCGTCACCATCTACGCCCCCATCGGCGCCTATGTGCCGGGCCTCGGCGTCACGCTGGTGGAAAAGCCGGTGCGGGGCGTGGTCTCCAACGGAATGCTGTGCTCGGCCAAGGAGCTGGAGGTCTCCGAAGAGAGCGACGGCATCATGGAACTGGATGAGGCGCTCGCCGTCGGCACGCCCGCGGCCGAGGTATTCGGCACCGATCCGGTGATCGATTTCGAGGTGACGCCCAACCGACCCGACTGGCTGGGTGTGGCCGGGATCGCCCGCGACCTGGCGGCGGCAGGCGTCGGTCGCGTGAATGACCTGTCGGTCGAAGCCGCGCCGGGGGTGTTTCCCTGTCCCATCGCGGTGAAGGTGGACGGCCACGCTTGTCCCGTCTTCGCTGGTCGGGTGATCCGCGGCGTCAGGAACGGCCCTTCGCCGGCCTGGCTACAGACACGGCTGCGCGCCATTGGCCTACGGCCCATTTCGGCGCTTGTCGACGTTACCAACCTGATCGCCTACGACCGCGCCCGGCCGCTCCACGTCTATGATGTGGCCAAGCTGGTGGGGACCACCATCGAGGCGCGCCTGGGCCGCGGCTCCACTGAGGCCGGGCCGGATCAGCCTTCGCCCGGGCCGCACCACGACGAGCACCTCATCGCGCTGGACGGCAAGACCTACGACATCGACGCCGGTATGTGCGTGATCGCCGATGCGGACGGCGAGCGTCCCATCGGTCTCGGCGGCGTCATGGGCGGCGTCTCCACCGGCTGCGATGAGACCACCAACGACGTGTTTGTGGAAAGCGCCTGGTTCGACCCCATCCGTACCGCCCAGACCGGGCGCGACACCGGCATCGCGTCGGACGCGCAATACCGCTTCGCCCGCGGCGTCGATCCGGGCTTCGTGCTGCCGGGGCTGGAACTGGCCACGCGCCTGATCCTGGAACTCTGCGGCGGCGAGCCGTCAAAGGTTGTGGTGGCGGGTGAAATCCCAGCGCCGCCGCCGGCTTTCGCGTTCGACCCATCCTACGTCCATCGCCTGTCCGGCCTGACCACCGGGCGCGAGGGGGTGATGGAGATCCTCACCCGCCTCGGCTTCGAGCTCACCCCGCACGGCGCCCATCTGCGCGTGCAACCCCCCACCTGGCGGCGCGACGTGGAGGGACCGGCGGACCTGGTGGAGGAAGTGGCGCGGATCGAGGGCTTCGACGCCCTGCCGTCGACGCCGCTGCCGCATATGGAGCCGCGCCCCGGCGGCGTACTCACCGGCCGACAGACCCGCATCCGCGTGGGCCGCAGGGCCATGGCCGCGCTGGGCTATCAGGAGGCCATCGGCTGGTCCTTCGTCAGCCAGGCGGACGCCAAACGTTTCGGCGGCGGCGCCGATGCGCTGGTGCTGGCCAACCCGATCGCCGCCGACCTCGACTGTATGCGCCCCTCGGTGTTGCCGGGCCTGATCCAGGCGGCGCGCCGCAACGCCGCGCGCGGGTTCGCCGAGGTGGCCCTGTTCGAGATCGGGCCGGTGTTCGGTGGCCTGGAGCCGCAGGACCAGCGCATGACGGTCGGCGCGACTGCCGCCGCCGCATCGCCCCGGCGCTGGGACGGAATGAGCGAGGACGGCCTTTTCACCCTCAAGGCCGACCTGATGAGCCTGCTGGAGGAACTCGGCGCGCCGGTGACCGCGTTGCAGGTCGTGCAGGGCGGGGCCAGCCCTTGGTGGCACCCCGGCCGTTCGGCGCGGGTCCAGCTTGGTCCCAAGGCGGTGATGGCGGAGTTCGGCCAGCTCCATCCCGGCGTGCTGCGCCAAATGGACGTGGACGGCGTGCTGTTCGGCTTCGAGCTCGACTTCGACGCCCTGCCCGAAGCCCGCAAGAAGGCCGGCAAGGCGCGCGGCGCGCCGGGCCTGTCGCCCATGATGCCGCTCCGCCGCGACTTCGCCTTTCTGGTCGATCGGGGCAGGCCGGCGGCCGATCTGGTGCGCGCGGCGCGCGGCGCGGACAAGGCCCTGATCGCCGAGGCGCGCGTGTTCGACGTCTACGAAGGGCCGGGCGTGCCGGAGGGCAAGCGCTCCATCGCGCTCGAAGTGCTGGTGCAGCCGCGTGAGAAGACCCTGACCGAGGCGGAGATCGAGGCGCTGTCGGCGCGTGTGGTGGCGGCGGTAGAGAAGGCCACGGGCGGGGTGCTGCGGGGGTAGGGCGGCGCGCCTCAAGGATGAGGACGACTTTTGGCTTCGCGTTTGAAACGCTAAGGGTTCAGTAGAAATCCTCATCCTTGAGGTGCTAGTCGGGCACGGCGCGCCTCGAAGGTCGAAGATTGCCGCCCCACGGAGCGCCCATGCCCAAACCCGCCGTCGAGCGCGCCTTGGAGGCGGCCCTGTTCGCCTCCCGCTGGGTGCTTGCGCCCTTCTATGTGGGCCTGGTCGTTGCGCTGGTGGGTCTGCTCGGCGTGTTCGGCGTCGATCTGGTGCACGAACTGGCGGGCCTGTTCGCCGCCAGGCCGGACAAGCTGGCCGAGGCGGGCATCGTCATGGCGCTGTCGCTGATCGACCTGTCGCTGGCGGCCAACCTGCTGCTGATCGTCATCTTCTCGGGCTACGAAAACTTCGTCTCGCGCATCGATACGGCGAGAAGCGAGGACCGGCCGGGCTGGATGGGGACGGTGGATTTCTCCGGCCTGAAGATGAAGCTGATCGCCTCCATCGTGGCCATTTCCGCCATCGCCCTGCTCAAAAGCTTCCTGGTGCTGTCCGACGAGGGTGTGCATGACGAGCGGACGCTGTTCTGGCAGGTGGTGATCCACCTGACCTTCGTGATTTCGGGCGTCCTGCTGGCGCTCATGGACTTCATCAACGCCAGGGCCGGGCATGGCGCACACGACGGCTGACTATCTGGATCGCGGCGGCTATCGCCTCGCCTATCGCCGTGTCCCCGGTTGGGGCGGCACGGTGGTGTGGCTGGGCGGCTTTCGGTCCGACATGCTGGGCACGAAGGCGCAGGCCTTGGCCGATTGGGCGGTGGAGGCCGGCCGGGCCTATGTGCGGTTCGACTATTTCGGCCACGGCGAGAGCGACGGGGCGTTCGAAGACGGGACCATCGGCCGCTGGCGCAACGACGCCTTGGCGGTGATCGACCGAATGACGGCCGGCCCCGTGGTGCTGGTCGGCTCCTCCATGGGCGGCTGGCTGGCCTGCCTCGTGGCCCTTGCGCGACCGGAGCGGATCAAGGGCATGGCGCTGATCGCCCCCGCCGCCGACTTCACCTCCGCCCTGATGGAAAAGGAGATGCCTGCCGAGGCCCGCGCCGAACTGGCGGCGACCGGGATGTGGAAGCGACCCTCGGACTATGGCGAGCCCTATGCCATCACCCGGCGACTGATCGAGGAGGGACGGGACTGGTCGATCCTGGGCGGCCCCATCGCCTATGCGGGCCGGGTGCGCATCCTGCAGGGCGGCGAGGACCCTGACGTCCCCTGGCGCCATGCGCTTTCCCTCGCTGACGCGATCACCTCTCCCGATGTGGTGTTCAGCCTGATCAAGGACGGGGACCACCGGCTGTCGCGGCCGCAGGACCTCCACCGCCTGATCCAGACGGTGGAGGAATTGCTGTCGGGCTAAAGCCGGTCAGTTGGCCTTGGCGGCCTTTTTGGCCATCTTCTTGTCGTGGGTCTTGGCCATGTGGTGCCCGACGGCGCTGCCGACCACGGCGCCGGCGACGGCGTGCTTGGAGTGTGCGCCCGCGGCGGCCCCGACGGCGGCGCCGGCCACCCGGCCCTGAGCCAGGGCGGCGGTGGAGGCCAGGGCCAGGCTCAGGCTGACCGCGGTGACGATGATCTTGGAACGCATGGAAAGGTCCTTTCTGACTGAGCGGGAACAACGGCTCCGCTTGCCGCTTGGTTGCATCGTCGCGGCCGGCCCCCGCAAGAGATCAGGCAGGCGTCACGGCGCGGTCATCGCTCGCTTGCGAAATCACAACTTGCGAACCGGTCCGCCACAGGCAATCTGTCGCCGCCATTGTTTTCGCTGTATGCCGTGTCGCCCTCGCCCTCGCGGGGGCGTCGCTCGGTCCAGGAGGTCCTATGCTGAAGTTGTTGATCGCGGTCGCCGCTACGGCGCTGCTCGCGGGGGGCGCGGCGGCCCAGACGGCGCCGGCCTATACGCTCACCAAGAGCGTGCCGCTGGGCGCGCCGGACCGCTGGGACTATGTGGTGGCCGACAGCGCCGGCGGACGGGTCTATGTGGCGCACGGCGACAGGCTGGCGGTCATCGACGCCCGGACCGGCGAGATGATCGGCAATGTGGAGGGCATAGCCGGCGGCACACACGGCACCGGCGTCTCCGCCAGGACCGGGCAGGGCTTCACCGACGACGGCCGGGGCGGCATGGTCGTGGCTTTCGACCTCAAGACCCTCAAGGTCACCAAGCAGATCCCCGCCGACAAGGACGCGGACGGCATCTTCATGGACGCCGCCACGGGCCATCTGTTCGTGGTCGAGGGCGATCCGGAATCCATCGGCGTGATCGATCCCAAGACCGACACGCTCGTCGCCACCATCAAGGCCGGCGAGAAGCTGGAAGCGGTCACCGGCGACGACCACGGCATCCTCTATGTGGCCGGCGAGGAGAAGAAGGACCTGCTGAAGATCGACGCCCGCACCAACACCGTGCTGGAGCGATGGGCCACGCCCGACTGCACCAGCCCGCACGGCCTGGCTTACGATCCGGCCGGCAAGCGGCTGTTCATGGGTTGTATCAATAGCAAGCTGATGGTGGTGGACGCCACCTCCGGCAGGCTGGTGACCGAACTGCCCATCGGCCGCGGCAGCGACACCGTATCCTTCGACCCCAAGCGCAAGCGGGTGTTCAGCTCCAACGGCATCGACGGCACCATCACCATCTACCAGCAGACCGCGCCGGACGCCTACACCGCCCTGGCGCCGATCACCACGGCGGTGAGCGGACGGACCATGGATGTGGACCCGGCCACCGGCCGCCTGTTCGTGGCCGCCGCCGACGTCGATCCGCCCACCACGCCGGGCGGCCGGCCGCATCCCAAGGCCGGAACCTTGCGCCTGATGATCCTCGATCCGGCGCACTGAGCGCGTCATGGCCGATAGTGCGAAGACCGGTCTCGCCGGCGAATTGCTGAGCAAGGCGCCGCCCGCCATCCTGATGTTCTGGGTGGTGAAGATCTGCGCCACCACGGTGGGCGAGACTGGCGGCGACGCCATCTCCATGACGCTGAAGGCGGGCTATCTCGTCGCCACCATCGGCTTCCTGCTCTTCTTCGCGGTGACCATGGCGCTGCAGGTGGCGGCGCGGCGTTATCATCCGGTGACCTACTGGCTGGTGGTGGTGGCCACCACCACCGTGGGCACCACCACCTCGGACTATATCGATCGGACCCTGCACCTCGGCTACACGGTCTCCTCGGCCATGCTGCTGGCGCTGGTGGTGGCCATCCTGATCGCCTGGCGGCTCACCACGGGGGCGATCCGGGCCGACCACATCACCTCGCGCAAGGACGAGATATTCTACTGGCTGACCATTCTGGCCTCGAACACCCTCGGCACCGCGCTCGGCGACTTCACTTCCGAGGTGATGCCCAACTTCGTCACCAACCTGCTCCACGCCCAGCCCGGCGCCTGGGACCAGTGGGGCTTCGAGCTTGGGGCGGTGCTGTTCATCGTGCTGATCGCCGTGGTGGCGGCCCTGCATGTGGCCAGGCTTCTCCCCCAGGCGGTTCTGTTCTGGGCCGCCTATGTGCTGACCCGGCCGCTGGGCGCCACCCTCGGCGACACCCTGACCAAACCCCACGCCCAAGGCGGCCTGGAGTTTGGCCGCTTCCTCGCGACGGGCCTTATCGCCCTGGCCATGGTGGTGTTCGTGATGCTGACGCCGCGGCTCCGGCGGCCGGCGGGGGTGATGACCGCGCCGGCCTGATCCGGACGGGTTAGAGGTGGGCGCCGGCGCCCGCTTCTTCCCGCACCGCCGCCTTGGTCGTTCGGCTTTGCGGGTCGCCGAACGCCGTCATTAACTCCTCGGCGCGGGCTTCCAGCGTCTTGCCGAGGGTGTTCAGCTCCATGCCGGCGCGGACGGTCTGGGGAAAGAGTTCAGTCTCCTCCTCCTTCACATGATGGGCGATGTATTCGCCTAACACCTTGACCTTGGCGTCGTAATATTCGTCGCCGACCTTCATGCCTTCGAGCTGGGCGATGAGGTCCTTGGCCGTGGCGTGCTCCACCCAGGCCTCATCGACCAAATCGGGCTCCTCGATGGTGTTCTCGGCGGTAGGATAGAACAGCTCTTCTTCGAGTTTGGCGTGGACGGCGAGGGCGAGGCAGATGGTATTCACCAGCTTGGCCTTTTCGGCGTCGTCTTCGGCGTGCTCAAACTGGTCGAAATAGCCCTCGACCTCCCGATGCTTCTTCATCAGGAAAGCGATCGCCTCGGGCTGCCGCACCGTGCGGCCGTCATAGCGTTTTACCGCGACGGTGCCGCTGGTGGATTTCTTCGCGCGTGCCTTGGTCGCCATCTCGGCCTCCGTCGGGGGTGTGGAGGGATAGCGCAACCGACCGGGGCCCGGTTCCGTGAACCCCGGTCATTATTAGCTTAGCAAATGTTGTAAATCAGTAGCTTAGCGGGCGAGTTCCCGGCCCATCATCTCGCGCACGCCGTTGATATCGCTGCGCTTCAGCGCCATGGCCACATTGGCGCGCAGCCAGCCCAGCTTGTCGCCGCAGTCATAGGTCACGCCCTCGTATTCCAGGGCGTGGAAGGGCTGGCCCGCCTGCAGCAGTTTCAGCATGGCGTCGGTGAGCTGGATTTCACCTCCGGCGCCGGCGGCCCTCTCGTTCAGCACCGGGAAGATATCGGGTGTCAGCACGTAGCGGCCGGAGATGAACAGGTTGGAGGGCTCGGTCCCCGGCGCGGGCTTCTCCACCATGCCGGTCATCCGGTTCAGCCGTCCGCTCGCGCCCTCCAGCGCGACGATGCCGTACTGATGCTCCATGCCGGCAGGGCAGGGCTCCACGGCGATGATGGACGACCCGCCGGTCTGCTCATAGGCCGCCAGCATCTGGGCGGTGCAGCCGGGCGCCGCGTCCATGATCATGTCCGGCAGCAGCACGGCGAAGGGCTCGTCGCCGATGATGTCGCGGGCGCACCACACCGCGTGACCAAGCCCCAGCGGGGCCATCTGGCGCACATAGCTGATCTCGCCCTCCTTGGGCAGGTCGGCCATGAGCTCGTTCAGGATAGCGGTCTTCTTCTTGGCCTCCAGCGTGGCTTCCAGTTCGACATTGTGGTCGAAATAGTCCTCCATCGCGCTCTTGCCGCGTCCGGTGACCAGCACGAAGTGCTCGATCCCCGCCGCGCGCGCCTCGGCCAGCACGTAGTGGATCAACGGCCGGTCCACCACCGTCAGCATCTCCTTGGCCACGGTCTTGGCGGCGGGCAGCATCCGCGTGCCGAGCCCCGCCACCGGAAAGACCGCCTTACGGATACGCCTCATCGAAAATCTCCCCTACGTCCTGTGTCGGCGGGTAAGGTTTAGATTTCCTGATTATAGGCGCCGACCTCGGGATGGGCGGCCAGACGGGGCTTGACCTCCCTGCGGAACAGGTCCCGCATATCGTCTTCCGAGCGCATACTTTCCACCACCACCACCAGCTCCGGCTTGTTGGAGGAGGCGCGCACCAGCACCCAGGAGCCGTCGTCCAGCGCCACGCGCACGCCGTTGACGGTGATGACCTCCTTGATCTTGCGACCGAGGATTTCGCCGCCCTTGGCCGCCAGGTCCTGGTATTCCTTCACCACCTTGTCGACCACGCCGTACTTCACCTCGTCCCCGGCGTGCGGGCTCATGGTCAGGGAGGTGAAGGCGGGGGGGAGGGCCTGGCGCAGTTCGGAGAGTTTCCGGCCCGGATTGCGATCCAGCATCTGCAGCACCGCCGCCGCGGCCACCAGTCCGTCGTCATAGCCGTAGCCGAGTGGGCTGTTGAAGAAGAAGTGGCCCGACTTCTCGAACCCCGCCAGCGCGCCGAGCTCCGCGGTCTTGCGCTTGATATAGCTGTGCCCGGTCTTCCAGTAGACCACCGTGGCCCCGTTGGCCTTCAGCACGGGATCGGTGGCGTAGAGGCCGGTGGACTTCACGTCCACCACGAAGGTGGCGTTCTTGTGCAGGTCCGACAGGTCGCGGGCCAGCATCAGGCCGATCTTGTCGGCGAAGATTTCCTCGCCGAGATCATCCACCACGCCGCAACGGTCGCCGTCGCCGTCGAAGCCCAGCGCCAGATCGGCGCCCTCGCGCTTCACCGCCTCGCTCATGGCGTGCAGCATCTCGTGGTCCTCCGGGTTGGGATTGTATTTGGGGAAGGTCCAGTCGAGTTCGGCATCCATGGGGATGACCTCGACGCCCATGCGCTTCAGCGCCTCGGGGGCGAAGGCGCCGGCCGTGCCATTGCCGCAGGCGGCCACCACGCGGAGCCTGCGCCTGATCGGGGTTTGGGAGACCGAGGCGATGTAGCGCTCGCGCACGCCGTCGATACGCTTCACCACGCCCCCCGGCCGCTCCACACCCTTTGCTTCCAGCACGATCGTCTTCAGCGGCTCGATCTGCTCGGGACCAAAGGTCTTGGGCTTGTCCGAGCCCATCTTCACCCCGGTCCAGCCGTTCTCGTTGTGGCTGGCGGTGACCATAGCCACACAGGGCGCATCCAGGTCGAACTGGGCGAAATAGGCCATGGGCGAGACGGCCAGACCGATGTCCAGCACCTCGCAGCCGGCCGAAACCAGGCCCAGCATCAGCGCCTGCTTCACCGACAGCGAATAGGCGCGGAAGTCATGACCGACCACCACGGTCGGGCGCACGCCCTGCTCATGGATCAGCGTGCCGAGCCCGAGCCCTAGGGCCTGGATACCCAGCAGGTTGATCTCCGTCTCCAGGATCCAGCGTGCGTCGTACTCGCGAAAGCCGGTGGGCTTCACCAGCGGAGTGGTTTCGTACTCGATCGTATTGGGTTTGATGTCGGCGCGCGGCGTTAATTGAGCGGTCATGAGCTTCCTGGTTCCCGAGCGTGTCTTACTAGGCGCGGTGTGTGACGGCGGCAACGCGTCAGGGGCGGCGATGGTTCGCCGAGGCTCAGGCGACGCCGCCCCGGAGCAGATCGTGAATATGCACCAGGCCCACCGGCTTGTGGGCCTCGACCGCGAACAGGACGGTGATCCGACCCTGCATCAGGTTCAGCGCTTCGCCGGCCAGGGCGTCGGGCGAGATGGTGGTGGGATGGGGGCTCATCACCTCCTCCGCCGTGTGCTGCATCAGTCCGTCGATCTTGCGGCGCAGGTCCCCGTCGGTGATCACCCCGATCAGCCGGCCTTCGCCGTCGATGACGCCGGCCGTGCCGAAGCGGCGCTCGGTCATCACCAGCAGCGCCTCCGACATGGGTGTGTGCAGGGCCACCAACGGCACCTCGGCGCCCGTATGCATCAGGTCGCGCACCGTGCGCAGCGCCGCGCCGAGCTTGCCGCCGGGGTGGAAGACCTTGAAGTCCTGATGGCTGAAGCCGCGCTTTTCCAGCAGCGCCACCGCCAGCGCGTCCCCCAGCGCGATCTGCAGGGTGGTGGAGGTGGTGGGGGCGTTCAACGCATCCGCCGCCTCCGGCGCGGGGGGAATGAGCAGCAGATGGTCGGCGGCGGCGCCCAGCGCGCTGGCGGGATCGGCGGTGAGGGCGATCAGCGGAATGGCGAACCGCTTGGCATAGGCGATGACGTCCGCCAGCTCCCGCGTCTCTCCGGTCTTGGACAGGGCCAGCACCGCGTCGTCCGCGCCAATCATGCCGAGATCGCCGTGGCTGGCCTCCGTCGCGTGCACGTAGAGGGCGGGGGTGCCGGTGGAGGCCAGGGTGGCGGCGATCTTGCGCGCCACATGGCCCGATTTGCCGACGCCGGTCAGCACCACCCTGCCCTTCAATCCGTGAATCAGCTCCACCACGGCGGCGAAATGCTCGCCCAGCCCCTCCGCCATCGCCGTCAGCGCCCTGGCTTCGATGGTCAATACCCGGCGCCCGACCGCGGCGGCGTCGAAGGTGGGCGGCGCCATCAGAACGCGCCCTTGAGCCGGGCTTTATCGGAGGCGGCGGGGTCGCCGGGCTTGGGCGTCTTCTTCGTATGGGTCTGCCCCCAGGTGGCGTGGCCGAAGGGTCTGGGCGATCGCGCGCCCTGCCCCTGCGGATAGACGCTGGACAGCGCGATGAGCGCCACGGCGAACAGCGCGGCCAGGGGATAGAACAGGCGATCGGGCATAGGGGCTCCTAGGCTCCCTCCTTAGCAAGTACGCTTCCGTCTCCCAAGCACTGCGCCTTGGTATGCAAACGGCGGGGATGGCCGTCGGCGCGAGCGTCGCTGTCCGCTTCCCATGTCTCGCGTCCAGCGATAGGAGCGGGCCATGGCGGGCATCTCAATGTGGGTTAGGCGCTGGGGCGGGTTGGCGGCGCTGGCGACGGGGCTTGTGCTGGCCCTCGGCCTGCTTGCCGACGAGGCGTTCTGGCGTGAGCCGCGCTCGCTGGCCTTGGCCTATGTGCAGGTAAGGACGCCCGCCTGGCCGGCGGGGACCGGGCCGCTGCGGGTAGTGTTCCTGTCCGACCTCCATGCGGACCGCGCCCATATGCCGCCGGAACGCGTCCGCCGCCTGGTTCTGACCGCCAATGCGCTGTCCCCCGACCTGATCGTGCTGGGCGGCGACTATGTGGGCGGCCTCTGGGACGAGGGTGGTTCGCGTCTGCCGCGGGCGCGCCGTAGCTCAAGGTCCAACCAAGCCATCGAGGAGGGGTTGGCGGCCCTGGCCGGTCTGAAGGCGCGCTACGGCGCTGTCGCCGTGCTCGGCAACCACGACGGCTGGTGGAGTGCGGATCGGGCGACGGCGCTCCTGCAGGGCGTCGGCATCCGCGTGCTGCGGAACGCCGGCATCCGCCTGCGGCGACCGGACGGCGATGTGTGGGTGGTGGGGCTCGATGACGCCATCGCCGGGCGCCCGAACCTGGCGAGCGCCATGGCCGGCGCGCCCCACGGTGTGGCCATCCTCGGCGTGGCGCATGAGCCCGGCCAGTTCTACGCCACGCCCGGCCTGCCCGTGCTGCTGGCCGGCCACACGCACGGTGGGCAGGTCCGCCTGCCCTGGCTGGGCGCCGTGGTCCACCGCTCGCCCTTCATCAATGCCGGCTTCGATCAGCCGGTGGTGCGGGGCGGCCGGGTGCTGGTGGTCACCCGTGGGCTGGGCGAGTCGGGCCTGCCGGCGCGTTTCGGCAGTCCGCCCGAGATCATGCTGGTCGAGATCGGGCCGGGTCCTCAAGCCAGCGGCCGCCGGCTGTCCTAAAGGCCGCCGCCTCCCGTCGATGACTATAGCTTAATCAATTCATTTCGATAAGAATTGCATAAACTATGTGCAATTGAATGGCAGATATTTGTGCACATGCCGTCAATTTTGGCGCTATACTCAGAATACATGTTTAACAGGCCGCTCGACAGGCCGACAGGGAGTAGACCTATGAAGACCATCCTCATGGCCGGCCTCGCCGCCCTTGCCCTGGCCGCGCCATTCGCGGTTTCCGCCCAAACGGCCGATACCGACAGCACCAGCGCGGTAAGGGTCGCCTACAAGGATCTCGACCTCAGCCAGCCGCGTCAGGCGCGGGTGATGCTCGACCGGATCGATCGCGCGGCGCTGGAGGCCTGCGGCGCTTCGGAGTTCAGCGCGCCGCAATATCGCGCTGCGGTCCAGCAGTCGGCCTGCTTTCACGACGGCGTCGGCCAGGCGGTGGCGCAGACGGACTCGCCCGTGCTGAGCCGTCTCTACCGACACAACGCCTCGATCGAAGTCCGTTCGGGCGAATAGCCAGATCGGCTAACGCCCTGTCTACAGCTTCAGCGCCGCGTCGGTGGCGCGGACCAGGCCGTCGATGATGCCGGGTTCGGTGGAGGCGTGACCGGCGTCCCAGACCAGATTGAACTCCGCCGCCGGCCAGGCCGCCTTAAGCTTCCAGGCCGTCTCCATCGGCGTCACCACGTCGAAGCGGCCCTGCACGATGAAGCCGGGGATGTGGGCGAAGCGGGGGACCTGACGGAGCAGCCAGTCGTCCGACTCGAAGAAACCCCGGTTGATGAAGTAGTGGCACTCGATGCGGGCGAAGGCGACGGCGAAGTCGGCCTCGTTGAACTTGGCCGGGCGCGCCTCCGGCCCGCGGATGGAGATGGTGTCGCCCTCCCACCGGCTCCAGGCGGCGGCGGCCTCGCGGCGCAGGGCGGTGTCGGCATGGGTCAAACGCCGGTGATAGGCGCCCAGCAGGTCGTCCCGCTCCGAGAGCGGGATCGGGGCCAGGAAGCGTTCCCACGCGTCGGGGAATAGGGCGCAGGCGCCGTCCTGATAGAACCAGCGCACTTCCCGCCGGGTCAGGGTGAAGATACCGCGCAGGATCAGCGCGTCCACCCGCTCGGGGTGGGTGGCGGCATAGGCCATCGCCAGGGTTGAGCCCCAGGAGCCGCCGAACACGGTCCATTTCTCGCACCCCACCCGTTGGCGCAGCCGCTCGATGTCCTCGATCAGCGCCCAGGTGGTGTTGTCCTCCAGCGAGGCGTTGGGCCGCGACTTGCCGCAGCCGCGCTGGTCGAACAGCATCATCCGCCAGCGCTTGGGATCGAAGAAGCGCCGCATGGTGGGGTTGATCGCCCCGCCCGGACCGCCGTGCAGGATGACGCAGGGCTTGCCCTTCGGCGCGCCGCATTCCTCGTAATAGACCTCGTGCGGGCCGTCGGTCTCAGCCCAGCCATAGGCGAACGGCTCGTTCTCCGGGTACAGGGTGCGGCGGGACTGGCCGTTGGCGATGGTCATCCCTGGCGGATTAGCGCGGCCTCACGCCTTGGGGAAGCGCTTGTCGAGCCAATCGAGCAGGATGCGGTTCACCTGTTCCGGCTCCTCCTGCTGGGTCCAGTGGCCGCTGTCCTTGACCAGCGCCTTCTCCAGGTCAGGGATATGCTCGCCCATGTGGTCGGCGGAGGAGGGCGGCAGCACCGCATCCTTCTCGGCCATGACCATCAGCGAAGGGACCTCGATACTCACCGGCACGTCGGCGGACCGCTCCCAGTTGCGGGTCATGTTGCGATACCAATTGATGCCGCCGGTGAAGCCGCTGTGCTCGAACGCCGCCACGAACACCTCGAACTCGTCATAGGTGAGGAAGTAGGGCCGACGGTCGTGGGCGGGGTCATAGGCCTCCACCATGCGCACAAGGGGAAAGACCGAGGCGCCGTCCTTGGGCCGCTCGCTGGCGAAGCCCTTGGAGCCCTCGCCGGAAAAGGCCTGGGAAACGCCCGCATCGCCGCTTGCCGCCGCGGCTGCGTTCAAGGGCCGACGCAGGAAGAAGTCCATGGTGTTGCGGATGTTGCGGCCGAGGACCGCGTCCGCCTCGCCCGGCTTCTGGAAGTGGACGATATACATCTCCTCGCCCATGCGCGCGCGCATGGTGGCGATGGGGTCCGCTGGCCCGCGCGCGGTATAGGGGGTGTTCAGCCCGATCACGCCGGCGGTACGACCCGGATAGCGCAGCGCCATCTGCCAGACCACGAAGCCGCCCCAGTCGTGGCCGCACCAGATGGCGGTCTTCGCCCCGCAGTGGTCGATCAGGCCGATCAGGTCGGCGCTGAGATGCTCGATGTCATAGCTTTCCACCGCCTGCGGTCGCTCGGTCAGGCCATAGCCGCGCTGGTCCGGCGCGATGACCCAGCGCCCGGCCTCGGCCAGCGCCTTGATCTGATGACGCCATGAATAGGCGATCTCGGGAAAGCCGTGGGAGAAGACGACGGGGATACCTTCGCCCCTCGGGCCGGCCTCGTAATAGGCCATGCGGATGCCGTTCACCCGGGCATACTGCACCGGCGGCATGTCTGGTAGCCGATCGGACATCGCGACCTCCCTGTTCTTTGCTGGAAGGCTAGCAGAGTGACGTGGAGGGAAGGCGAGGCTTTAATCCTCCCCTTCGCAGAGGGGGAGGGGACCCCGAAGGGGCGGAGGGGGGCGCCTATCCGGCTTATCTCCAGCGCCACCCCCTCCGTCGGCTGGGCCGCCACCTCCCCCGCTGCGCGGGGGAGGAGTTCGAGTCCTACAGGCCCGGCAGCTTCAGCTTCATCCCGGTGGGGGCGCGGGCGATGATCACGTCCTGATCGCCGGTGAGCGACTTGATCTTGGCCTGCTCGGCGACGGGGTCGAGCGGCGCGGGGGTCTTGGCCCCCACCACGTTCTCATTCACCACCGGCGCGGGCGCGCCCTTCTTCCAGAACATCACCCGGTCGGCGAAGCTCTTGTCCTTGTGGGCGATGGAGCCGAACTCGTCGTCCATCACATAGCGGATCAGGGGATCGGCCTTCTCGGCGCCGGCGCGATTGACCAGCAGGGTCTCGCCGCCGCTGCGGGCCGCGGCCTCGCGCTGGCCGAGGAGCGCCGTGCGAGCCGAGCTTTCGGGCTGCAATTCCTGCGGGCGCGGCTCGCCGGGGGAGGGTGGGCGCAGCGCGTAGTCGGGCGGCACCACCAGCGGCGCCTTGGCCACCACGCGGAATTCATCCGGGCTCGACTTGTTGAAACCGAGCGCATTGCCCGCCGTGCCGCAACCGCCAAGGGTCATAGTGGCGCAGACGAGGGCGGCGCCCACCGCGACAGTCTTAAGGGCTGAGCTCATGAAATCCCGCTCCATTGGCCCCCCGGCCAATTCGATTGGGCGTGGTTAGCGCATTCGCGCCGTCGCCGCAAACGCCGCCGCGTCGCAGGCTCAAGCCGCGGCCTTGGGCGCCGGTTTGGCGATGAAGGTCTCCAGCAGCAATAGCGCCACACCGATGGTGATGCAACTGTCCGCCACGTTGAACACCCAGGGGAAGAAGCCCGTGCCGGAGAAGTCCAGAAAGTCGGCCACGTGGCCAAGCCGGATGCGGTCGATCAGGTTGTTGCCGAGCGCGCCGCCCATGACGAGGCCGAGCGCCACGGCTGTCAGCCGGCGCTCCGCCTTCCTCACCCACCAGCCGATGCCGATGACCACGGCGGCGGCGAACAGGCTGAGCAGTATCCGCCCCGCGGGGTTGTCGGCGCGCAGCAGGCCGAACGACACGCCGGGGTTCCACACCATGGTGAGGCGAAACAGCCGCGGGATCACCGGCACGGAGAACTTTTCCGGCAGGTCGAACCCATACAGGATCCAGAACTTGGACAGCTGGTCGATGACCATTGCCCCCAGCGCCACCCCATAGGCCAGCCAGCCATTGGGGGAGATGGGGGAGTCTTTCAGGTCCGTCACGCAGCAGCCCCCGTTCCGCTCATCCCGGCGAATGCCGGGACACAAATCATCGGGCGCAGACCTCCGACGTGAAGGACGGCCAAGGGGTTCCCGATCAGTCGCCGGCGCTTTTCGATCTGGGTCCCGGCATTCGCCGGGATGAACGGGTTATGCATGGTGATGGCTATCCCAATCGGCCACCGCATCCTCGCAGCGCAGGCAAAGCCGCGTGGCGGTCTTCACCTCAGGCAGGATGCGCCAGCAGCGCTCGCACTTCTGGCCCTGGGCCGGCGCATGGATGACCTCGCAGGGCCGCGTCATCTCGGCGGAGGATTCCAGCGTGGCCGCCGAGGTTCTGAATATCTCCGCCACGTCGAGTGAGTCGAATGCGGACGCCAACTCCGGCGTTACGGTGATGATCGGGGCCGCCTCCAGGGCTGAGCCGATCCGCTTCTCACGGCGTTCCGCTTCCAGCACCGCGGTCACCGCCTCCGTGATGTCGGCGATGGTCGCCCACCGCGCCGCTTCCGCCTCGTTTCGCCACCCTTCCGGCGTCTCCGGGATCACGCGCAGCGCGTTTGGGGCGCCGCCCGGGTGGCGGGTCCGCCAGGCTTCCTCCGTGGTGAAGGGCATGAGCGGCGAGAGCCAGGCGGTGAGGCGCTCGAACACGAGATCCATCACCGTGCGCGCCGCCCGGCGCTTTATGCTGTCCGGCCGGTCGCAATACAGGCTGTCCTTGCGGATGTCGAAATACAGCGCCGACAGCTCGATATTGCAGAAGTCCGTCACCTGCCGCAGCACGGTATTGAAGGCGTAGGTGGTGTAGGCCGCGCGCACCACACCATCCAGCACGTGAAGCCGGTGCAACACATAGCGCTCCAGCGGCGGCATGGCGTCGTAGGCCACCCGTTCGGCGTCCTCGAACCCGGCCAGGGCGCCCAGCAGGTAGCGCAGGGTGTTGCGCAGCTTGCGATAGCTGTCGCTCACCGTCTGCAGCACGGTCGGGCCGATCTTCTGATCCTCGGTATAGTCCACCGTGGCGACCCACAGGCGGATGATCTCCGCGCCGGACTGCTTGATGATGGTCTGGGGCTCGACCGCGTTGCCGAGCGACTTCGACATCTTCTCGCCGGTGTCGGTCAGCGTCATGCCGCAGGTGACCACCGCGCGATACGGAGCCCGGCCGCGCGTGCCGCAGCTTTCCAGCAAGGATGACTGGAACCAGCCGCGCGACTGGTCCGATCCCTCCAGGTAGAGGTCGGCGGGCCAATGGCTTGGATCATGGGGACTGGCGTCCGGGCCGCCCTCGCGGTGCTCGATGGTGAAGGCGTGAGTGCAGCCGCTGTCGAACCACACATCCAGGATGTCGGTGACCATCTCATAGTCGGCGGGATCGCGGCCATCGCCCAGGAAGTCGGCGGGATCGGCGGCGTACCAGGCGTCGGCCCCGCCGGTCTCCACGGCGGCGACGATGCGGGCGTTGACGGTTTCGTCGCGCAGCGGCTCGCCGGTCCGCTTGTCCACGAACATGGCGAGCGGCGTACCCCAGGCGCGCTGGCGCGAGATCAGCCAGTCCGGCCGCGTCTCCACCATGCCACGCAGGCGCGCCTTGCCGCTTTCGGGGAAGAACTGGGTTTCGTCGATGGCGGCGAGGGCGTGGTGGCGGAGGGTCTCATTCCTCCCCTTCGCAGAGGGGGAGGGGGACCGCGGAGCGGTGGACGGGGCAGCGCCGCCCTGTCCGGCTGGCGTCGGCGCAGTCCCCTCCGTCATGGCGCTGTGCGCCGCGCCACCTCCCCCGCTTTGCAGGGGAGTAGAAAGGGCCATGTCCATGCGGATGAACCACTGGGCCGTGTTGCGGAAGATCACCGGGGCCTTGGAGCGCCAGGAATGGGGGTAGGAATGCTCGACCCGGTCCCGCGCGAGCAGGTTTCCGGCCTCGATCAGCTTGTCCATCACCGCCGCGTTGGCGGGGCCGAACTTGCCGGTCTTCTTGCCCTCGGTCTCCAATACCTTCAGCCCGGCGAACAACGGAACGGAGGGATAGTAGGCGCCGTCCGGGTCCACGGTGTCGGGGATGTCGCGATGGCCGTTGGCCAGCCACACCGCATAGTCGTCGGCACCATGGCCGGGGGCGGTGTGTACGAACCCTGTACCGGCGTCGTCCGTGACGTGATCGCCGGGAAGGAGTGGGACCTCGAAGCCGTAGCCGGCGTCCAGATGCGCCAGCGGGTGGGCGCAGATCATGCCGGTGGGATCGACCGGTTCGGCGCGGCGCCATCTGGCGATCCTGGCGGCGGCGCGCACGCTCTCCGCCAGCTTGTCGGCCACGATCAGCCGGTCGCCCGGCTTGGCCCAGGGCGCGAAGGCCAGCCCCTCCTCCATGGCCTCGACCTCATAGAGGCCATAGGCGATCTTGGGGTTGAAGCTGATGGCGCGGTTGGCGGGGATGGTCCAGGGCGTGGTGGTCCAGATCACCACCGAAGCGTCGTTGGGCTGCAGGCGGAACACGTTGTCGCCGCGCGGATCGTCGGAGTTGGCGTAATGCTCTTCGTCGTACATCTTCACGGGGAACTTCACCCAGATCGTGGGCGAGGTGTGGGGGTGGTATTCCACCTCGGCGTCGGCCAGGGCGGTGCGCTCCACCGGGCTCCACATCACCGGCTTGGAGCCGCGATAGAGCTGGCCGCTCATCAGGAACTTGTGGAACTCCTGGACGATCCTGGCCTCGGTGGCGAAGTCCATGGTGGCGTAGGGCGCTTCCCAGCGCCCCAAGATCCCGAGCCGCTTGAACTCCGCCTTCTGCGCCTCGATCCACTGGGCGGCATAGGCGCGGCATTGGGCGCGGAACTCGGCCACCGGCACGTCGTCCTTGCGCCGGCCCTTGGCGCGATACTGCTCCTCGATCTTCCACTCGATGGGCAGACCGTGGCAGTCCCAGCCCGGCACATAGTCCACGTCGTAGCCCAAGAGGAAGCGCGAGCGGACCACGAAGTCCTTCAGCGTCTTGTTCAGCGCATGGCCGATGTGGATCGCGCCATTGGCGTAGGGCGGGCCGTCATGCAGCACGAACAGGGGCGAACCGGCCTCCTGCCGCGTCCTGCGCAGGGTGTGATAGAGATCGGCGGCCTCCCATTCGGCCAGGATTTCGGGCTCCAGCCGGGGCAGGCCCGCGCGCATGGGAAAAGGCGTCTCGGGCAGGAACACGGTGGGGCGATAGTCGCGCCTTTCCGTCGTGCCGGAATCGGTCGGGGCGTGGTCGTCGGCCATGGGGGAGCTTTATCCGCTATTGCGCTGCACGGGGAGGGGCGATCCGGCGGACACGGGGCAGGGGCCCTTGGGCGTCACGCCGGGCGGATAATTCGCGGAGCTCTCGGACCACGTCGCATGGCGGCGCATGTAGCATCGGGACGGCGGAAGCGGAACCCCTCAGCCCGCGATCCGTCGGCGCAGCGCCTGTTCGTCCATTTCCTGGCTTTCGTGGTGGGCCGCTTCCTTGGCGGCCCGGGCGGCCATGGTCTCGGCGGTCTTCTCGACCTTTTTCAGTCCCTCGAAGGCCTCGGTGAGAGCATCGCGGGCGCCGCGCTCCTCCCCGTCAAGGGTGCGCAGTTCGGCCTCCAGCGCCGCGCGGCGCCGCCTCCAGCCTTCGCGGTAGCCGATCAGGTACCAGCCGGCCTCGGCATTGGCGCTGGCGTGGGCGGCTTCACGCGCGGCTTCGGCGTCGAGCGCGGTCAGCTTCTGCTGCAGCTGTTTGCGAACCTCCAGGACCGCGCCGAGGCGCTTGCGCAGGCCTTCGATCTCGAAGGTGCGCAGCTTGATCAGGCTTTCCGTCCAGCTCATGCGGCCGCCTCGAACGCCGGCGGGGTCACCGGCGCGGGCGCGTCGCCGAGGATCGCGCCGAGCCCGATGAAGGCGTCCGCCAGCGGGGTGGTCTCGTCCTTGCCCTGGGTGAGGAAGGCCTCCAGCGCGGGGTTCAGCGCGATCGCGCGGTCCACCTCGACGTCGGAGCCGGTGCGGTAGGCGCCGATGCGGATCAGCTCCTCCATATTGGCGTAGGACGACAGGGCGCGCCGGGCGCCCCTGACGATCTCGCGCTCCGCCGCGGTCTGGTTGCCCGGCATGGTGCGGCTGATCGATTTCAGCACGTTGATGGCGGGGAAGCGCCCGCGCTCGGCGATGGCGCGCTCCATGACGATGTGACCGTCCAGGATACCGCGCACGGCGTCGGCGATCGGCTCGTTATGGTCGTCGCCGTCCACCAGGACGGTGAACATGGCGGTGATCGGCCCCGCCACCGTGCCGTCCGGCCGGATCGGCCCCGGACCCGCGCGCTCCAACAGCTTGGGCAGTTCGGTGAAGACGGTGGGGGTATAGCCCTTGGTGGTAGGCGGCTCGCCCGCGGCCAGGCCGATCTCGCGCTGGGCCATGGCGAAGCGGGTGACGCTGTCCATCAGGCATAGCACCTCCTGATCCTGGTCGCGCAGGTATTCGGCCAGCGCCATGGTGAGGTAGGCGGCCTGGCGGCGCTTCAAGGCGGGTTCGTCGGAAGTGGCCACCACCACGATGGCGCGGGCCAGTCCCGCCTCGCCCAGCGTCTCCTCGATGAACTCGCGCACTTCCCGGCCCCGTTCGCCGATCAGGCCCACCACCACCGCGTCGCAACTGGCCTCCCGCGCCAGCATGGACAGCAGCACGCTCTTGCCGACGCCCGAGCCCGCGAAGATGCCCAGCCGCTGTCCGCGTGAGGCGGTGGTGAAGACGTCCATGGCGCGCACGCCGAGGTCCAGCCGCTCGCCCACCCGGCCCCGCGCATGGGCGGCGGGTGGCGGCGCGCGCAGGGGATAGGCGACCGGGCCCTGGGGCAGCGGACCCTTGCCGTCGATCGGCTGCCCGAAGGCGTCGACGATCCGGCCTCGCCAGGCCAGGGTCGGGCGCACTGCCGCGCCCTGTGGCATGATGGTGATTTCCGCCCCTGGGGCCACGCCCTCCACCGGACCGAAGGGCATCAGCAAGGCGCGGGTCTCGCGGAAACCCACCACCTCCGTGGGCAGGGGCTTGAAGCCGGGCCCCCGGACGATATCGGCGCGTGCCCCCACCGACAGCCGCGCCAATCCACCCCGCGCCTCGATCAGCAGGCCGTTCACCGCCGCCACCCGTCCCGAGACGGTGAGGGGATCGATGCGTTCGACGGCGGCGATCAGGTTACGCAAGGGCGGGTCCAGCAGCGGTTTCATCACCCTTGCCGGGTCGCCGTTAACCACAGGTGAAAGGCTGGGCCAGGGTGCGACGCGCGGTCACATTTCAACAATGCAACAACTCAGCCCACCTAATGGCCAAGCTAGGGGCGAGGGTGGATGTCGGACAAGATCGTATGGATCCTGGGCGGGGGCGACGCCGGGTGGGCCGTCCTCATGGAAGGCCGCGTGCTCGACTCCGGACTGCCCTTCGCCACCGCGCTCCGGCGCGCCGAACGCATGGCGGCCTTTGTCGAAGAAGGCGGACAGAGCGTCGATCTGCGCGTCAAGGAATCCGATGGCTCATGGCGCCGCGTGAAGCGCCGGCCCGCGTATGCGCCGGGGCCTTTCTCGGCCTTCCGACGGTTACGCACGGCATAGGAGATTCACTCGTGATCAGCGCTTGGGCGGTCGTTCAGCGCGACGCGAGCGGTATCGATGGAGGGGGAGCCGCGTTCGGTGCGGATTGCATCCAGTTCGGCGCGCACCTCCGCCTTGCTCATCACGTGATGCTGGGGCCAGTCGTAGCGCTCCGGGGCTCCGTGGTCGGAAGCGGCGGGCTGAACCTTGCACTGGTCGGGTCGTGCGGTTTCCGTCGCGCCGACCCGGCACTGTCTGGCGGGGTCGAACGGTGTGGCGAGGGCCGCGCCCGCGAAGCTCAGCGTCGGGACCAGAACCATCAGTGCCAGGGTGCGCATGTTCAGCCTTTCCCACAGGTCTGAACTAACAATGGCGTGAGGGTTGTACGGGTTCCCGACGCCGCCGCTCAGTGGGCGGCGCCCGCGCGTCGCATCCGGCGTCCGATGACGGCCCGGACCGTCAGATATTGGACGGCGAACAGGCCGAGCTTGGACGCCACCGGAAATACGCTGACGAACCAGGCCCAAGCCTTGGGATCGCCGTTGGCCACCAGAACGAGGTTTAGCGCGGCGGTGGCGAACATCAGCGCCGACCACCCGTAGCCGAACGCGGTGATCACATCTCCCGCCCAGGTTTGCGCAATGGCCGGCACGTACCGGTTCATCCAGCCCCGCTTCATCATCACCGCGCCGACGGCGCAATAGATCAGGCTCGGCTTCAGCATCATGAAGCGCGGGTCGTGGGTAAGGAGCGAGGCGCCGCCGAACGTGACGACGAGGCCGAGGCTCATCCACTGCATCAGGTCTATGGGCTGGCGGCGGAGCTTCAGCCAGGCGAACTGCGCGACGCCGGCGGCGATCGCCAAGCCCGTCGCCAGGTAGACGTTGCGGCCCAGGGCATAGACTCCGACAAACATCAGGGTGGAGAGGAGATCCTCGGCGAGCCCCTTGCCGGCGTGGATCAGCGGATGGACATGCGCTCCGTCGTCTGGCCGGGCGGGCTGCGGAACGGTCGGGGTGATGGCGGACATGGGCGGCCTCCTCTGCGGCGGCCTACAGACATCGCGTTTTCGGCGCCCTCGCCACGAGGCTTACGCGGATCGACCGGTGGGTTCGCGTGTCGGCTAACCGCCTGCGCCAATGGGCGAATGGGCGGGCGGCGCGATTGCGAAATCGCCCGAGGCAAGGCTACACAACGGAATGGACGATACGCCGAGCCTGATGAGGTCGAGTCTTCTCGGCACGCCGCGCGAGTGGGCGAAGGACTTGGCCGCCGCCACTATAATCGGTGTGTTCCTCGGCGTCATCGGCCCCTTCGGCAGCTTCTACGGCGGGCGGATCGAGCTGCGACTCGTCTATTGGGTCGCCGACGTCTGGATGGGCTTGATCGTGCTCGCTACCGTCACCCGGCTGGCGATCAGGATTGCAGGCCGGCTTGACGTACCGGTGTGGTTCGCGTTGGCGACAGGAATCGCCCTCGGCTCATTTCCGCTCGGGGCGATGATCGCGCTGTTCTCCGCCTGGTTCTGGCCCGGCAATCACGGCCACATCTCGCCCTTCTTCATCTGGTACGGTCAGACCCTGGCGATTGCCGAACCTTGCACCTTCGCCTATTACTTCATTGGGCGCCGGGTTGGCCTGTATCCCGATAGGCCGGATGTCGCGGCGCCCGACAGGCCCGGCCCCGCGTCACCGCCCGCTTCGACCGAAGAGGCCTCCGAAGGCTTGGGTGCGCCGTTGCTGGACCGCCTGCCGCCCCGTCTCGGCCGCAACCTCCTCTGCCTGCAGATGGAGGATCACTATGTGCGCGTGCACACCGATCGCGGTTCCGAACTGGTGCTGATGCCGCTGAAGGCGGCCATGGCGGAAGTCCAGGGGATCGACGGGATGCAGGTACATCGTTCCTGGTGGGTCGCGCGCGCCGCGGTGGTCGAGACCGTACAGCAGGGCCGCAACCTCGGTCTTCGGCTGAGCAACGGAATCCAGGCTCCGGTCAGCCGCTCCTTTGTCGCGGCCTTGCGTGCAAACCGTTGGCTGGACTCGCGATTCAGCGTCTGAGTCGAACCGCCGCACTCGGCTTGAATCAAATAGTTAACGGCGGCGCTTGAAGCATCGCGCCAATCGACTTACTGATTCGTTTATCGGCATTCACGATTAACCAATCTTAAGTAACTCGCAGCCTAGCGTTGCGGGGATGAGAGTGGAGTCCGCCTTGCGGGCACGCTCGGGAAATGGGCCGGCGGGCGCGCCAGGAGGGGTCTATGCGAGTTCTGATGATCGAGGACGACAGCGCCACGGCGCAGTCAGTCGAACTCATGCTGAAGTCCGAGGGCTTCAATGTCTACACGACCGATCTGGGTGAGGAAGGCATAGATCTGGGCAAGATCTATGACTACGACCTCATCCTCCTCGACCTCAGCCTGCCGGACATGAGCGGGATGGAAGTCCTGCGTCAGCTGCGCGTCGCGAAGATCAATACGCCTATCATGATTCTCTCCGGCACTTCGGAAATCGACACCAAGGTGAAGACCTTCGGCGGCGGCGCCGACGACTACATGACCAAGCCCTTCCACAAGGACGAGCTGGTCGCCCGCATCCACGCCGTGGTGCGCCGCTCCAAGGGCCATGCCCAATCGGTGATCAAGACCGGCGATATCCTGGTCAACCTCGACGCCAAGACGGTCGAGGTGAACGGCAGCCGCGTGCACCTGACGGGGAAGGAATACCAGATGCTGGAGCTGCTTTCGCTCCGCAAGGGCACGACCCTGACCAAGGAAATGTTCCTGAACCATCTCTATGGCGGCATGGACGAGCCAGAGCTGAAGATCATCGACGTGTTCATCTGCAAGCTGCGCAAGAAGCTGGCGGCGTCCACCAACGGGAACCACCACATCGAAACCGTCTGGGGTCGTGGCTATGTGCTGCGCGATCCGACCGAAGGCATGGCCACCGCCGCCGCCTGATCTCTCGATCATCGACAACGAAGAGCCCGCCGGCGCCCCGGCGGGCTTTTTGCCGTTATCAGTCGCGTCCAGCGACCAGTTCCACCTTGAGGGGATCGCCGAATACCGACTTCGCCTCCCAGGTCGACCCGACGCCGCCGGAGGGAACGGCGGTACAGTATGACAAGGGCAGGGTGGCGGGATGGGACTGCCGCATACAGATCTCCTCACCCTTCAGCTTCCACTTGCCGTCCGACATGTCGTGTTTACGGCCCTCGGCCCGGTAGGTGCCGTCCGATGACAGCCACAGCTTGGCCTGGCGCCCGTCCGGATAGGTGGACACCACGGTATTCTTGAACGCAGGCGCGAGGTCCGACTTGTCCGCCGCCGCCGAGCCCATCGCCACCACCAGCGCCGCGCTGGCCGAGGCCGCTGCAAAGATTACTCGCTTCATGCCAGAATTCCCCAATTGATCCGCACTCAACGCACAATGCGTGAAAAGGCGCCGGACCCGGCTTGCGGCGCACGCCCGAACCGGGCGGCGAGGTTTTTGCCCACCTCTCCGATGGAGATGCAGCCCTGCACCGTTCCGTCCGGTCCCCGGACGCCGAAAATCAGATAACGGGCGCTGAGGAAGTTGATGCTCCACGCCAGCCCGCCGCCCACGACGAGCCCGACCCAGCGGTTCGACAGCACGGGGTGATGCAGCGACGCCAGCGTGACGAAAACCCAATAGTTGGCCAAATTGCCAAACCCGTTCGTGGCCATATAGCCCAGCCACGCCCCGACGCAGTTTTTGCGATGCAGGCAGCGGAAGACGAACAGGCCGTTGATCCAGAACGTCACCTGCATGGCTGTGGTCAGCGAGATCAGGCGCGCAAAGGCCGGCGTCATATGCAGGTGGGACAGCGCGACCAGAACCGCGGCGTCCGTGGCGAACCCGACGCAGGCGGTCAGACTGTAGAGCAGGCCAAGGCCGCCTTCAGACTTCACCGTCTCGTGCAGGGTCGCGCTCACCGCAGTCGCTCATGATCCATGTCAGGGCGCTAACGACAGGCTTGGCCGCTGGTTCCGATTGTCGCGGCGGGCGGCGCAATCACGGGTCGCGTTTCGGGCCAAACGCCACGATACTCCGATTGATTCTGGTGGCTGGAGCGGAGGGCCAAGGCCAAGCCCATGTCCAAGGCCGTGATGGCGGTGCTCTGCGCCGCCTATCTTATCCTGGCGTCGACGGTCGCCGCGTTCCTTTGGCGCGCGGGCGCGGGATGGGGCGCGGGCCTGTCCGGCCTGATCGGATCGCTGGCCCTGGCCTTCGCCCTGCACAACCTGATCGGTCGCGGCGTGGAGAGCGCGGGCTTGCGTGCTGAGCTCGAACGGCTGCGCGAGGCGCACCGGTTGCTGATCGACCATATCGAGGCGACCCAGGGCTCGCTCGACGGCCTGGCCGACCGCCTGTCGGCCGAGGCGGAAACCCGGACCGAGGAACTGACCCACGAGGTCCGCATGTTGGAGGATCTCGTGGCGCGGATGAGCGAGAGCATGGCCTCGCCCCGTGCGGCCTATGGCGGCGGCTTCGCCAGGCCCGATCCGCGCACCTCCGCCCTACTCGACACGGTGCGCGAGGCGCTGGCCGAGAACCGGGTCGATCTCTACCTCCAACCGGTCGTGTCGCTGCCGCAACGCCGCACGGTGTTCTACGAGAGTTTTTCGCGCCTGCGCGACGGCGACGGGCGCGTGCTGATGCCGGCGGAGTACTTGCGCGTGGCCGAGCCCGAGGGTCTGGTCTCCGCCATCGACAACCTCCTGCTGTTCCGCTGTGTGCAGATCGTGCGCCGCCTCGCCAAGACGGACCGTCGCGTGGGAATCTTCTGCAACATCTCGCTGGGCTCGCTCGGGGACGAGGTGTTCTTTCCCCAATTCCTCGAATTCCTGTCGCAGAACCGGGATTTGGCCGGGGCGCTGATCTTCGAGCTCGGCCAGGCCGCCTATGGCGAGCGGGGGTCGCTGGAGGCGCGCAACATGGCCAAGCTCGCCGATCTCGGCTTCCGCTTTTCGCTGGACAAGGTCAATGACCTCGACCTCGACTTCGCCGATCTCGGCCGCGCCGACGTGCACTTCCTGAAGATCGGCGCCGATGTGCTGTTGCAGCAGATGATCGAGATCGACGGCCGCATGGCGCTGCGCTCGCTGCCCGACGTGCAGGCCTCCGACTATGCCGCGCTGACCCGCCGCTACGGCGTGGAGGTGATCGCCGAGAAGGTGGAGAGCGAGCGGCAGGTGGTGGATATCCTGGAGCTGGAGATCGGCTACGGCCAGGGCCACCTGTTCGGCGAACCGCGGGCGATCCGCGACAGCATCCTGGCCGAGACCGATCCCCCCGCCGACTTCATGCAAGGCGCCCTGCGGCGCGCCCACGGCGGCCGATAGCGCGGGCGGTCAGGCCAGCACCGCCTCCGGCCGCGGATAGGCGTCATGGCGAGCGGCGTGCATGATGCCGAGGATGCAGCGCACCACATACCAGATCTTGCCTGCGACCAGCAGCAGGATGGACGCCAACAGCAGCGGAATGCCCACGAGGACGAGGCTGAGGATGCCGCCGATCACGCAGCCGACCACGCCGACGGCCAGGCCCATCAGGCTGAGCCAGAAGGTGCGGATGGCGAATTCGTAGTGGCTCCGCGCCGCCGGGCCGCAGGTGTCGCGATTGGCATAGGCGATGACCACGCCGACAACCGGCGAAATGCAGGCCGTCGGGATCGCCAGCAGGTACAGTACATAGACGACGATGGGCAGGGTCAGGTCTTCCTCCGCCGCGAACGGGCGAGGCGAAGGATTGAAGGTGGGCGCGTCAGTCATGGTCGCGGTTCCAGGCCGGCGCTTGTTGCGCCCTGTCCCGTAGATACGCCTAGGCTAAGGCGTCCACCAGACGGGGCGAGATTAAGTCTTGGACAGCTTTTGATCCTCCCTCGCTCGGCGGGGGAGCGTTCAGGCACGCACCAGGGTGACCTCGGCCCCGGCCGCCAGGGCGTCGCGCAGGGCTTCGGGCTTCCCGGCGGTGATGGTGACCTCGCGCACCACGGCATGGGCGAGGATGGCCTCGGCGAGGCGATGGGCGAAGGTCTCCACCAGTTCGATGTGTCCCCCCGCCGCCAGCGCGGCGGCGGCAGTGACGATGTGTTCGTAGTTCAGCGTGTCGCGCAGGTGATGCGCCGCCGCCGGGTCGATCACGACCACCGCGTCGATGGTCACCGGTTGGCGGCGGCCACGCTCATCCGCGTTGAGGCCGATCTCGGCCATCACCCTAAGGCCGCGCACGAACACCCGCTGGACCGTCACGCGTCCGCTCACGCCCGGATGTCCGCGGTCAGCCAGTTCAGGTGCTGACCGCCGTCCACCGCGATCATCTGGCCGGTCACGGCGCGGGCGCCGACAAGATAGAGGAGGGCATCGGCCAATTGCCCCGGCGGCGAACCTCGCTGCAGCAGCGTGGCGCGCGCTTCGGCGGCGAAGCTCGCTTCGGTCTGATGGATCGAGGGCAGGGTGGGGCCGGGGCCGATGCCGTTGACGCGAATCCGGGGGGCCAGCGCCTGGGCCATGGTCACCGTCGCCCAATACAGCGCCGCCTTGCTCAGCGAATAGCTGAAGAACTGCGGATTGGGCTTCAGCACCCGCTGATCGATCATGTTGACGATACAGGGATCGGCGTCGTCCGGCAGGACGCTCGCCTGCGCCGCAAAGGCCTGGCCCAGCATCACCGGTGCGTGGAGATTAGAGGCGAGGTGGACATCCCAGCTCTCACCGGTCACCGATCCCATATAGTCCTCGTGGAACACGGAGGCCGAGTTGACCAGGACCGAGAGCGGCCCAAAGGGTTTTGCCGAGCGATCGATCAGGGTGGCCAGTTCGCCCCGATCCGAAAGGTCCGCGGCGACCACCGCCGCCCGGCCGCCGGTCTGCTCGATCAGGGCCACGGTCTCGGCGGTGTCGTCGTCGGTTTGGCGGGCATGGACGATCACCGCATAACCGGCCTCCGCCAGCCGGATCGCCAGCGTGCGGCCGACCCGCCGGCCGGACCCGGTGACCAGCGCCGCGCCTGCCCGTACGGGCATCGCGCTCAGTCCGGCCGCTTGAACTCGAACACGTTGATCGCGACGATGGCGATCACGAACAAAAGGATGGGCAGAATGGCCGCCATGGCGTTCTCCAGAACCGAAGGCCCCGCTTAGCCCCCGTCGGCCTTTGCCGCAAGCGCCGGCTCGGACTACACAAAGCCATGACCTGGCTTCGCCGCATCGAACCTTTCGCCCGGCCGTTCTGGCAACGCTGGTCGCGCTGGTCGCGCGGCCTGTCGCTGGGCGTGCGCGGTTTGGTGACGGACGAGGCGGGGCGCGTCCTCCTGATCGAGCACACCTATGTCCCCGGCTGGTACATGCCCGGCGGCGGGGTGGAGCGGAACGAGACGGCGGAGGAGGCGGTGGTGCGCGAACTCCGCGAGGAGGCGGGAGTGGAGGCCCTCGGCCGCCCGCGCCTGCTCTCGGTGCACGACAACCGCCGCATCTTCCCCGGCGACCACATCCTGCTCTATCGCATCGAACGCTGGCGACCGTGTGCGGTCAAGGCGCCCCTGTTGGCGGGCGGCGAGATCCTGAACGTCGGCTGGTTCGCCCTCGACGCTCTGCCCGCGGAGACCAGCCCGATTACCCGGCGTCGCCTGGCGGAGGTGTTCGACGGGAGCGAGCCTGACCCGATGTGGTGAGGGCAGGCTCTGGTGAGCCTCAAGCCGCCTTGGCCAGTTCCGCTACCCTGGGCCAGGTGGTCGCCTGCATCGACGGCCGCACGTTCATCCGCTCCATCCAGCCGACCAGGTTGCGGTTGTGCGCGGTAAGCGGCGCCCATTCCGGAGTCTGGGCGAAGAAGTCGAGCTGCGGCCCGATCATGAAGTCGGCCAGCGAGGGTCGCTCGCTCCCGAAATAGGCCTGCTCGCCGAGCATCCGCCCAAGCTCGTTGAATACCTGGTGGGCGCGGGGCATGGCGGCCTCGATGGCCGCCTCGTCCGGGGTGATGCCCATAAGCGCCGGGCCGATCAGCCGCTGGAAGGCAATGATGCTGCCGCAGCCCTGGAACAGGTACCAGTCGTTGATGTTCATCGCCTGGTCCATGCGGGCGGCGGCCTTCGCATCGGCCGGCGTCAGCGCCGGTTCGGGGCATACGCGGTCGATGTAGCGCAGGATCGCCTGGGTCTCGTAGAGGGTGAAGTCGCCGTGCTCGATCACCGGCATCCGTCCGAACGGGTGACGCGACAGGTGCGGCTCCTGCCTGGTCTGGCCGGGCGCCAGGGGAGACAGACGCCAGGGCGCGCGCTTCTCTTCCAGCACGGTCATGACGGCGCGGGCGAACGGGCTGCCCGGGATGGTGTGGACGATGAAGTCGGTCATGATGTTCTCCTTTGCCCGGTCGGCAGGTCAGCGGCGCGAGTCCCGCTTTCGGTTTCGATGGCCCGTTTCAGGTTCTGCAGGTAGTGGGCCCAGCCGGCGACGACGCGGCGATAGCCCTCGTTGTCCTCGGCAAAGCCGCGATGGGCGAAGTCCAGTCTCGCGCCGTCGCCTTCCGCGGTCAGATCGACGGTGATCGTCGTGCCGGCCCAGCCGCCGGGCGCATTGGACTCTATCGCGCGCCAGGCCACATGGGCCGGAGGGTCCAGCACCGTGACCTCGATGCGGGAAGTCACGTCGCGGCTCTGGAAAGAGAACTCGCCCGGCGCGCCGAACTCACCGGTGAGCATGGCGTCTCCCAGCGTCCACCAGCCGCCGACGCCCTCGGCGGTGGTGAGGGCGGGCCAGATTTGCTGGGGCGTGGCCTCGATGGTCATGGTGTGGCGGATGTCGGGCATGGCTCAGCCTTTTTCATCGGCGAAGGCGGCATAGTTCGCCAGCCGGCTCGGCCAGCCGCCGTCGAGTTGCGCGCGCAGCTTTTCGGCGTCGGCCCCAAAGCGCTCCAGATCGCGATGCTCCAAGGTGACGCGGGTTCCGCCCGCCGACAGCGCCTGAAAGGTCAGTTCCACCTCGGTCTGGAAGCCGGGGTCATAGGCCCACTGGCTGTTGAGCTGCCAGCCGAGCAACACGCGCGTCGGCGGCTCGTAGGCCAGGACCTTGCCCCACCGGGTCTCATGTCCATCCGCGTCGCGCTCGAACCAAAGGCCCTCCGCGCGCGGCTCGATCACGATGGTGTCGTGAGGCTGCTTGGCGACGGTCATCCCGCGCGGCCACCAGTCGGACATGCGGGTGATGAACAGCTCAAAGGCCTTGGCGGGCGGCGCCTTGACTTCCACGCTGCGGACGATGGGGGCGATGCTCATTCGGGGGGCTCCTGTTCGGATTCGTCGATGTCTCTGTCGGCAAAGGTCTGGAAGGCGTCGAGCGCCGAGGCCCAGTGTGCGTCGAGCCATTCGCGCATCGCGCCGATGCCGCGCGGATCCAGGCGATAGATGCGGCGGGCGCCGTCCGGAGTCTCGGTGACCAAGCCCGCCTCCTTCAGGACGCGCAGGTGCTGGGACACGGCGGGCCGGCTGACGGGCAGCGTCGCCGCCAGTTCGCCCACCGCCGCCGGGCGCAACGACAATCGCTCGAAGATGGCGCGCCGGGTCGGATCGCCGAGAGCGGCGAAGGCGTCGAGCGCGGCGGCATTGGCGTTAGTCATGACTAACGGTTAGTTGAAACTTACATTTGAGTCAAGCGGGGAAATCAGCCGTCCATCTTGGGCTGCCCCAGCCTCGCCTCGAAGTCGGCGTCGCTGATCAGGTTGCGGGCGATCAGCACGGTGCAATCGATGAGATCGACGAGATAGGCGCCCGATGCGCCCGACCACCATCGCTCGATAATGCCCTGCCGGCGATGGCCGACCACCACCAGGTCGGCGGAGAACCGGCGGGCGTAGTCGGCGATGACCGCGGAGGGCTCACCGCGCACCAGGGCGCCCTTGGCCTTCACGCCGAGCCGGGCCAACCGGTCCAGGCCGCGCTTCATCAGCGCCGCCGTCTCAGGGTCTTCGGGCGCCACATGCACGGAATCCGCCAATCGCCCGCCGGGGGTCTCCACATCCACCACCAGCAGGAACACCTCCGCGCCGACCGCCTGGGCGATCAAGGCGCCTTCCCGCAGAGCCACCAGGCTCTCCTGCGACCGGTCCGAGGCCAGCAATACCCGCTTGTACATTGCCTGCCTCCACGGCGCGCTTAGACGGCTTGGACCATAAGGGCACGCTCAGCCCATCGGATACAGAATCTCTTTCGTCACGGCGTCGATGGCCTTCATCACCTCGGGCGCCAGCGTTACCTCGGCCGCGGCGAGGATGTCCGCCAGTTGATCCTCGTGGCTGGCCCCGACAATGGTGGAGGCGACGAAATCATGCTGCCTGGACCAGGCCGTGGCCAGCGTCACGACGCTCATCCCCGCCTCCAGAGCGATCTGGATGAAGCGCGCGGTGGACGCCAGCGACTTGTCGTTGACGAAGCGCCGGGCCATCGCCGCCTGGCGTCCGCCGAGCCCCAGATAGCGCGAGAACCGCGCCCCCTCCGGCGTCGCCCCGTCCTGATATTTGCCCGACAGCACACCGCCCGCCAGCGGCGAATAGGGGATCAGGCTGACCCCCTCCTGACGGCACACCTGCGCCAGTTCATCCTCGAAGCGGCGGTTGTTCAGGCTGAAATTGTTCTGGATCGAGTCGTAGCGCGCCCAGCCGCCCGCGTCGGACGTCGCCAGCGACTTCATCAGTCCCCAGGCGGTCTCGTTGGAGCAGCCGATCACGCGCACCTTGCCGGCCTGGACCAGATCGTCCAGCGCCCGCATCGCCTCCTCATAGCGGGCGCCATGGTCCGGCCAGTGCGTTTGGTAGAGGTCAATATAATCCGTGCCGATGCGCCTCAGCGAGGCCTCCACCGCGCGGACTATGTTGTGACGGTCGAGCGCGGTCATGCCGGCGCGCTGGGAACCCTTGATCCAGCCATGGCTTGGGCCGCACACCTTTGTGGCCAGGATGACGGCGTCGCGATCCTTGGTCTTCAGCCAGCGGCCGACGATCTCCTCCGTGCGGCCCGCCCACTTCGTGTCCGGCGGTACGGGGTAGTTCTCGGCGGTGTCATAGAAGGTGATCCCGGCGTCGAACGCCCGGTCCAGGATGCGGGTCGCCATGGCCTCGTCCGCCTGTGAGCCGAAGGTCATGGTGCCCATGCAGATATCGGACACGTGCAGGGCGCTTCGGCCAAGGCGGCGGGTCTTCATGCGGCGGTTCCCTGCCTTTTCAATCGGGTGGGCGGCGTCAGTAATGTCGTAGTTCAACGGCGCCCGCAATTCGTGTCGGCCCCGCGCATCCTTATCGCCTTCTCGCCGTTTACCTTGCCAGCCACCCCAAACTTTCGGAACGAAGCGCGGGGACAACTCCGACTTCAAGGACGGACCCCATGCGCAACATTCTCATCCTGGCCGGCGTCACCGCCGCGCTCGCTATCCCTACCCTGGCCAACGCGGAAACCCGCTGTCGTGACAGCCGCGGCAACCAGACCGCGGCCACCGTGGTCGGCGCCATAGCCGGCGGCTTCCTCGGCAACGCCGTCTCGCACGGCCGCGACCGCGGCCTGGCTACCGCGGCGGGCGCCGTCGGCGGCGCCGTGGTCGGAAACAGCCTGGCGTCATCGTCCTATCACTGCCCGGACGGCTACACCGCCTACGATGATGCGGCGGTTTCGGACCGCTACGCCCAGCCGGACCAGTATTCGCGCGACTATCAGCCGGGCTACCCCTCGGGCTACGACCAGCCATCGCAGGGCTACAGCTACGACGCCTATGGTCGCAAGACGCCGGCCTATTCGTCCTACTCCCAATATTCGCAGCCCCAAACCTATGCTCAGCCCCAGGCCTATGCGCAACCGGGCTATAGCGACCGGGGCGATGGCTATGCCGCGCCGGCCCCGGCCTATTCCGACGGGCAATACGGCGACCGGTCATACGACCGCGGTTCGCGCAGCTATAGCCAGGCCTATTCATCCTCGTCATACGGCGACGGTTCGGCGACGTGGCAGGATTCCTACGGCCGCTCGTGCCATTGGCGCGACCAGACCGACGCCTATGGCAGCCACTCCTGGGTCCAGTCCTGCCGCTAGGGGCTCCCGGCGTCTAGACCCTGATCGGCTCATATCGAGCCGTGAATCAGGGTCTACACTTTGAGTTTAGAGCATGATTCACGCTTCGGATGATTCCATCCGAAACGATCATGCTCTAGCGATCGAGGGCGGCTCGCCAGCCGCCCTTATTTCGTTGCGGCGGCCAGCCTGGCGGGGGCATGGACCGCGCCGTCGGTCTGACCCGGTTTCATGAACTTCACCAGCACGCGCTGACCGATCAGGAACGGGGTCTGTTCGGCGGCGACCACCACCTCCACCACCCGCGCGTCGGTCTGTTCGGTAGGGTCGTCGGAGATGAGCTTGCGACCACCGAACTCGCCCGAACGCCGCACCACCCGGCCCACATAGACCTTGGTCGGGTCAGCCTCGGGCTGCAACTCCACGCCCTGGCCGATATAGACGTTGGGAATGTCGGCCTCGGCGATCTCCGCGCGCACGATCTTGGGCGTATGCGGCTCCAGGTCGAACATCGGCGTGACGTTTAGGGTCGAGGCGCCGACGCCGGGATTGGCGTAACGACGGGCGATGCGTCCGTCGGCCGGCGCTCGCACACGCGTGAGCTCCAGTTGATAGCGCGCCGAATTGGCGGCGGCCATGGCGGCGCCGATGGCGGCGTGCTGTGCGCCCAGACTGGCGTCAGCGGTCTTGATGGCGTCGGCGGCGTTGTCCACCGCCTGACCGGCGACGAAGTTGCGCGCCTGCAGCTTGGCCAGTCGCTCGTACTCTCGCTGCGCGGTGGCGCGCTGTACCTCGATCAGATGGATCTGCGCCTGGGCCTGGGCCACCGTGGCCTCGGCATTGGCGACGGCGAGGCGAGGGGGGCCGTCCTCCAGTTGCGCCAACACCTGGCCCTTGCGCACCGTATCGCCCTCGTTGGCGTCCACGCTGGTGACGACGCCGGCGGTCCGCGCCGCCACCTGGATCACACCGCCCTCCACGTCGGCCTTGCCGGACGCTATGGCGGCGTAAGGGCTCGGCGGGGCGCGCTTGGCGGCGGCGACGGCCTTGGCCTTGGCCGCCCTGGCGCTGTTCTGGACGTAGAAGAAGCCGCCGCCGACCACGAGGACGGCGAACAGGACGAACCAGGTCAGCGGCTTTTTCAGGAAGGCGGGCATCGGTCTCAGGCTCCGGCCGGAACGGGCCCGCGCGCGGGTTCGCGCACAGGGCGGCTGTCGTCGAGGATGTTACCGTCCTCGATATGGATGATGCGGTCGGCGAACGCCTCGAGCCGCGGGTCGTGGGTGACGCAGATCACCGCCGCGCCATGCTGCTTGGCGGCTCGTTGCAGGAGGCGGATGACGAGCTGGCCGTTTTCGCCGTCGAGGGCTGAGGTGGGCTCATCCGCGAACAGCAGTTGCGGGTCCTTGGACAATGCGCGGGCGATGGCCACCCGCTGCTTCTCGCCGCCCGACAGTGCGTTCGGCCGCATATGCGCACGGGGCGTCAGTCCCACCTCGTCAAGCGCGATCTCCGCCTTCTCCCGCGCCGCTCGGGACGACAGGCCGGTGTATTTCAGCACCTGGGTGACCTGCTGCTGCGCCGTCAGTGAAGCGAACAGGTTGAAGCCCTGGAAGATGAAGCCGCAGTGATCCAGGCGGAACTTGTCGATCTTGCCCGGCGACAGCTTCCACAGGTTCTTGTCCAGCGCCATCACCTCGCCGCTGTCGGGACGCAGCAGGCCGGAAAGCGCGGCGATCAGGGTCGACTTGCCCGAGCCGGAGGGACCCATCACCATGGTCAGCTCGCCATGCAGCGCGTCGAAGTCCACCGCCTTCAGCACCTCCACGAAGGTGCGGCCGGTCTTGAACCGCTTGCTCAGCCCGTGCGCGTCGATGGCCTTCTTCATCGCAGCAGGTCCGCGGGTTGGCTCTTCTTCAACACGCCGAGCGACATTGAGCCGGACAGGATGGCGATGGCGAGCAGCAGGGCGGCGACGAAGATCACGAACCCGATCGGAAAGCCCATGGGCACCGCCGCCAGCGCGGCCAGGCTCGACACGATCCACAGCAGCACGCCGGTGGCGAGCAGGCCGACGATGCCGACCCAGAACGAGATTTCCATTACCACCAGCCCGAGCGAACCCATGGAGACGCCCAACGCCCGCAGGCTGGCGAACTCCTTCACATTGGCGAGGATGGCGGCGCGCAGGGTCTGCCAGGTGATGACGATGCCGACAAGGGCGCCGATGACGACAGCGAAGCCCAGCATGATGCCGATGATCTGTTCCTTCATCAGGTCGCCCTGGTTGGCGCGGGAAAGCTCCGCCTTGGTCCAGGCGCGGTACTGGCCGCCCGACGCGGCGTTCAGCGCATCCACCACCTCCTGCGTGCGGGACGGGTCGCGGATCTTTACCAGCATCGGCCCGACGCGATTGGACGGCCGGGCCTGTCTCAGGAGGCGCAGGGTGGCGCGCGAGACGATGAGCTGGGGACCGTTCAGGCTGGGATAGCCGCTGACCAGGGCGGCGATGAACGCCTCGTGCCCGTTGATGGCCGCATGGTCGCCGAGCTTCACCCCAAGCTGACCGAGCTGGGTCCGGTCCACCGCCACCGCGAACGGGCGCGACAGGGCCAGACGCGTGCTGTCGGGGATGTCCTTGGGCAGGGTCAGGGCGCCGGGCTGGGTGTCGACGCTGAGGATTTGCACGAAGGTGCGCTTTTTCTCCTTGCCGGAGGCGAGATTGGAGAACTGGCCGCCGCCCTCGTCGATGTCCGCCACGGTCACCACCTCGGGGTTGAGATAGATCAGCGGCATCACCCGACGCGGCATCCCGCCGGAGCCGAGCAGGCTGGTCGCCTTGGACGGCAGGATGATCAGGTCGGCGGGCGAGCGGTCGATATTGGCGGTGATCGACTGGATCAGGCCCACGAACAGCCCGACCAGGGCCAGCACCATGAGGCCGGAGAAGGCGAGCGCCACCACCGCCGCCATATAGCGCCGCCACTCGTAGATCACTGTGGACAGCGCCAGAGACATGGCTCGACCTGAGGGCCCCCGACCCGTCGCCACAGCCGATCGCCGCAACGCAACTTGCGGGAGAAGGCCCAAAAGCCTGCAAGGGGTCGAGTTAATTCGCCGTAAGGGCCGGGCTTGGCTGCTGGCGCGGGGCGAAAAGCTCGGTTACCACCGTCACAACAGCATTTCACAGGGGCTTCCATGATCAGCTTGCGTCGTTTCCTCCTGGCCGGCGTCGTGGCCGGCGCGGCGTCGTTCTCGGCCGCTTCAGCCTTCGCCGACGAGGGCATGTGGACTTTCGACAACTTCCCCTCGGCCAAGGTCAAGGCCGCCTATGGGGTGACCATCGACAAGGCCTGGCTGGACCGGGTGCAGGCCTCCGCGGTGCGTCTGGCCGGGGGCTGCTCGGCCTCGGTGGTGTCCAGCTCGGGGCTGGTGCTCACCAACAACCACTGCGTCGCCGACTGCGCCCAGAACCTGTCGCCCAAGGGCGAGGACTATTTCCAGAACGGCTATCACGTCGGCCGCCGCGAAGAAGAAAAGACTTGCCCCGGCCAGCAGGCGGAAATCCTGCTCGCCATCTCCGATGTCACCCCGCGGGTCTTGGCGGCCGGGCAGGGCGCGACCGGCTCCGATCTGGTCAAGGCGCGCACCGCCGTTGCGGCCGGCATCGAGAAGGAGGGCTGCGGTTCCGATCCGACCCTGCGCTGTCAGGTGGTGCGGCTCTATCAGGGCGGCCAATACAAGCTTTACAAGTACCGCAAATATTCCGACGTGCGGCTGGTGTTCTCGCCCGGTGTGGCCACGGCCTTCTTCGGCGGCGACCCCGACAATTTCAACTTCCCCCGCTATGACCTGGATAGCGCCTTCCTTCGTCTGTACGAGAACGGCAAGCCCGCGGCCACGACCCAGCATCTGGTGTGGAACGCCGCCCCGCCGCGCGACGGCGAGCCGGTGTTCGTGGCCGGCAATCCCGGCGGGACGGACCGTCAGTTGACCATCGCCCAGCTGGAGGCCCAGCGCGACCTGACCATCCCCATCACCCTGGTCATGTTCGCCGAACTGCGCGGCCGCCTGATCCGCTTCGGCGAGGAGAGCGCCGACAACAAGCGCATGGCCGGGGATCTGCTGTTCGGCCTGGAGAACTCCTACAAGGTCTATTTCGGCCGCCAGTTCGCCCTGAACGACCGCGCCTTCATGGACCAGCTTCGCGCCAAGGAAGCGGACCTGCGCGCCAAGGCCGGCGCTTCCGGCGGCGCCGATCCCTGGACCGCCATCGCCGCCGCCACCCTCGCGCAGCGCGAACTCTACCTGCCTTACCGGCTGGTGGAGGGCGGCCCCATGGGCTCCAAGCTCTACGGCTACGCCAAGACCCTGGTGCGCGCGGCGGCGGAGCGCGAAAAGCCGTCAGCCGACCGGCTGGCCGGTTATTCCGACAGCCAGTTGCCGCTGCTGGCCAAGCAACTGCTCGATCCCGAGCCTGTGGAGAAGCCGCTGGAGCAGCTCACCGTCGAGTTCTGGCTGACCAAGGTGCGCGAACTGCTGACGGCCGACGACGCCAACACCAAGTTGCTGCTGGGCCGCGACAGCCCCGAAAGCCTGTCCGCCGCCCTGGTTTCCGGCTCCGCACTCGGCGATCCGGCGGTGCGCAAGGCGCTGTTCGACGGCGGCATGGCGGCGATCCGCGCCTCAAACGACCCGATGATCCGCTTCGTCCTGCGCACCGATCCCAGCGCCCGCGCCCTGCGCAAGGCCTATGAGGATCGCGTCACCGGCCCCGTCACCCAGCCCACCGAGCAGATCGCCCGCGCCCGCTTCGCCGCCTATGGCGACAGCATCTATCCGGACGCCACCTTCACGCTGCGCCTGTCCTACGGCAAGATCGACGGCTGGATGGAGCGCGGCCGGCGCGTGCCGTCCTTCACCTATTTCGGCGGCCTGTACGAGCGCGCCACGGGCGAGGATCCCTTCAAGCTCGATCCGCGCTGGGTGGCGGCCAAGGGCCGGCTGAACCCGACGACGGTGTTCAACATCTCCTCCACCAACGACATCATCGGCGGCAATTCCGGCTCGCCGCTGATCGACGCCAAGGGCGAGGTGATCGGCGCGGTGTTCGATGGCAACATCCATTCGCTCGGGGGCGATTACGGCTACGATCCGGTGCTGAACCGCGCCGTCACCGTCTCCACCGCCGCAGTCACCGAGGCGCTCGACAAGGTCTATGGCGAACACGCGCTGGTGGCGGAACTGACGGGGCGATAGGCTGTACCAGAGCTTGACAAACACGATCGGCAAACAACGACGGGCTGTACGATAGCTACGCTTTGAAGGCCGGACGTCCACCCCACGCCTCGTCATCCCCGGACCCGGCCCCGGAGGGCCATGGCGGATCGTGACGATAAGTTCTGAGGATTGTTGAAGAGGCCGGCGTCGTGGGCTTCGCCGCCATGTCTCCCCCTGCGGCAATTTACCGTTTTCATGACGTGGCGGGTACGGAAAATCCCGTTAAGGTCCGCCGGGCGGAGGGGCTTGCTCCGTCTCATCCCTGCCGGAGTGCTTCGTGACCGATCGATCCCGCCTGCTGCTCGCCGCCCTCGCCTCGTCCGCCCTGTTCGCCGCCGGTGTGGCGGGCGCCGCCAAGGTCCATGCCCAACCCGCGCCCCTGCTCGGCTTCTCCGCCGAGGGCGCGGCCAAGGAACGCTCGGTGGAGGCGGAGTTCGACCGTCACCTTTCGGCCACGCAGCAGCGCGACTGGCTGAAGCTGCTCGCCGCGCGCCCCAACCACGTGGGCTCGCCGCACGACAAGGCCAATGCCGACTGGATGCTGGCGCGGTTCAAGGAGTGGGGTTGGGACGCCCACATCGAGACCTTTGACGTGCTCTATCCGACGCCGAAGTTCGAGTCGGTCGATCTGCTTGGGCCACACCCCTACAAATTGAAGCTGAAGGAGCCGCCGATCCCCAGCGACAGCACCGCGACCGCGCGGATCGAGGGCGCGCTGCCCCCCTATGTGGCCTATCAGGGCGATGGGGACGTCACCGCCGAGGTGGTCTATGTCAATTACGGAATGCCCGACGATTACAAGGCGCTGGCGCGCCAGGGCGTCGATGTGCGCGGCAAGATCGTCATCGCGCGCTATGGCCAGGGCTGGCGCGGGCTGAAGCCCAAGCTGGCCTATGAGCACGGCGCCGTCGGCTGTCTGATCTATTCCGACCCGGCGGACGACGGCTTCGCCATCGATGACGTCTATCCCAAGGGCGGGACGCGGCCGCCGGACGGCGTGCAGCGCGGCTCGGTGCAGGACATGACCGCCTATCCCGGCGACCCGCTGACCCCCGGCGTCGGCGCCACGCCCGGCGCCAGGCGGCTGACCCGGGCGCAGGCGGTGACGATCCTGAAGATCCCCGCCCTGCCCATCTCCTATGCCGACGCCCAGCCGATCCTGGAGGCGCTTGAGGGGCCCGTGGCGCCCCGCGGCTTCCGGGGGGCCCTGCCGATCACCTACCATTCCGGCCCCTCGCACGCGAAGGTGCACCTGGTGGTGAAGTCGGACTGGAGCCTGAAGCCGGTCTTTGACGTGATCGCGGTGATGACCGGCTCGGAGGCGCCGGACGAATGGGTGGTGCGCGGCAATCACCACGACGGCTGGGTGTTCGGCGCCTATGACCCGCTGGCCGGCATGGTGGCGGAGCTGAATGAGGCGCAGGCCATCGGCGCCCTGGCCAGGACCGGCTGGCGGCCCAAGCGCACCCTGGTCTATGCCAGCTGGGACGGCGAGGAGCCCGGCCTGATCGGCTCCACCGAATGGGTCGAGACCCATGCGGAGGAGCTGGCCAGGAAGGCGGTGGTCTATATCAATTCCGACACCAACGGGCGCGGCTATCTCGGCGTCGAGGGCAGTCACGACCTGGAGCGGATGATCAACCAGACCGCGGCGGACGTGAAGGACCCGGAGCGGCCGGTGACCATCCGCGAGCGGCAACAGGCGAGTCTCGGGGTTCGCGCCTATTCCAATCCATCGGACGCGCAGGCCACGCGGGCGGCCAAGCAGGCGGAGGGCGGAGGCGATCTGCCCATCGGGCCGCTGGGCTCGGGGTCGGACTATTCCGCCTTCCTGGAGCATCTCGGTATCGCCTCGATCAACCTCGGCTTCGGCGGCGAGAGCGAACAGGGCGGCATCTATCACTCCGCCTACGATACCTTCGAGCACTTCGTCCGCTTCGGCGATCCGCAGTTCGCCTTCGGGGTGGCGCTGAGCCAGACCGCGGGCCGCCTGGCGCTGCGTGAAGCCGATGCGGAGGTGCTGCCGTTCCACTTCACCTCCTTCGCCGACACGGTGGGGATCTATGTGGACGAGCTGAAGAAGCTCGCCGCCGACACCCGCACGCGGATCGACGCCACCAACAAGCTGGTGAGGTCGGGCGCCTTCGAGACCGCCGCCGACCCGACCCTGACCAGTGTGGCGCCCGCGGTGGAGGATCTGCCGCCGAAGTTCGACTTCGGCGAACTGGACGGCGCCGAGGCGCGGCTGAAGACGGCGGCCAAGGCCTATGACGAGGCGCTGGCCCACGCCGACGCGCTGTCGCCGGCCAAGCGAAACGCGCTGAACGCCGAACTGCAGAGCGTGGACCAGGCCCTGATCGCGCCCGAGGGGCTGCCCGGACGGCCGTGGTACAAGAACCTGGCCTATGCGCCCGGCGTCCTTACCGGCTATGGCTCCAAGACCCTGCCGGGGGTGCGCGAGGCGCTGGAGGCGCATCGCTGGGGGGAGGCGCAGGCCTATATCGGCCGTACCGCCAAGGCGCTCGACGCCTATTCGGCCCGGATCGGCCGCGCCACGCGCCTGATCGGAGGCTGACCCGGTGGAGGGCTGGTTGCGCAAGAAGGGCTTCGACGCGCTGGAGCGGACGGCCGAAGAATACCGGCTGAAGAAGACGCTGAGCTGGCCGCACCTGATCGCGCTCGGCGTCGGCGCCATCGTCGGCACCGGCATCTATACCCTGATCGGGGTCGGGGCGGGGCTGGCGGGGCCGGCGGTGCTGTTGTCGTTCGCCATCGCCGGGGTGGTGTGCGTCTGCGCCGGGCTCTGCTATGCGGAGATGGCCACCACCATACCCGCCGCCGGGTCGGCCTATACCTACAGCTATACCGTGCTGGGCGAGACCCTGGCGTGGGTCGTCGGCTGGAGCCTGATCCTGGAATATACCGTGGTCTGCTCCGCCGTGGCGGTGGGGTGGGCCGGCCACGCGGTGGAGTTCGCCCACGCCTATCATTGGCCGATCCCGGAGAGCCTGCTCTCGGGCCTCGGCACGCCCGGCGGCCTGATCAACCTGCCGGCGGTGCTGATCACCTTCGTGGTGGCGGGCTTCCTGATCGCCGGCACGCGGGAAAGCGCCACGATCAACATCGTGCTGGTGGTGATCAAGCTGGCGGCGCTGGCGGCCTTCGTCGTCCTGGCCCTGCCGGCGTTCAAGGCGGCGCACTTCACCCCCTTCATGCCGAACGGCTTTTCGGCCATCGGCGCGAACGGGGGCAAGATCGGGGTGATGGCGGCGGCCTCCATCATCTTCTTCGCCTTCTACGGCTTCGATGCGGTCTCCACCGCGGCGGAGGAGACCAGGAACCCCGCCCGCGACCTGACTATCGGCATCGTCGGCTCCATGGTGCTGTGCATCGTCATCTACATGGTCGTCGCCGCCACCGCGATCGGCGCCTCGGCCCCGGCGGACTTCGCCAAAAGCCCGGCGCCGCTGGTGTTCGTGCTGAACCAGCTCGGCCACGATAGCGCGGCCAAGCTGGTGGCGGGGGCGGCGGTGCTGGCCCTGCCCACCGTAATCCTGGCCTTCATGTACGGGCAGAGCCGGATCTTCTTCGTCATGGCCCGCGACGGTCTTCTGCCCCGGGCGCTGTCGCGGGTGAACGCCAAAACCGGCACGCCGGTGGTGATGACGCTGGTGACCGCGGTCACCGCCGCCATCCTGGCCGGCATCTTCCCGCTGGACCTGATCGCGGCTCTGGCCAACGCCGGCACGCTCTGCGCCTTCGTGGCCACCATCACCTGCGTGGCGGTGCTGCGACTGCGCGAGCCCGACCGGCCAAGGGTGTTCAAGGCGCCGGCGTGGCAGCTCTTGGCCCTGGTCGGCATTCCGGGGTGCATCTACCTGTTCACCACCCTGCCCAACCTGACGATCCTGCTGTTCTTCGCCTGGAACGCCCTTGGGCTGGCGATTTACGCCCTGTTCAGCCGTCACTCCAGCCTTTTGGCCGGAGCGTAACGGAGCGCGGGCCTCATCGTCCTATTTCGGATGGGTCGCGGCGTCGGCGGCGGCGGCCTCGGAGTCCGAGAGGGATCGGGCGTCCGTGGCGCCGTCGGCGCCGGCTCGCAGCATTGCAATCCTGCGCACGGCCTCGTCCCGGTAGCGCGGAATATTCCTAAGCGGCGGCGTTCGATCGCCACGACTTACTGGCGGCCTAAAGCGCGAACTCCATCACCGCGCGGACGCCCCTGCCGTGGGTGCGGTCGAGCGTGACGGCGGAGCCGAGGCTGCGGCCCATGGCGGCGATCACCTTCTGGCCGAGGCCCGTACCCTGGGGGGTGAAGCCGCCATCGGGTTCGCCGACGCCGTCGTCCTCCACCGCAAGGCGGGCGAGCTTGTCGCCGGCGTGATGCAGGCTGACCCTCACCTCGCCGAACTCGCCCTCACCGTAGGCGTACTTGCAGGCGTTGGTGACCAGTTCCGCCACCACCACGCCCAGCGCCACGGCCTTGTCGGTGGAGACCGGCACCGGCTCGGCCTGGAGCAGGATCGGACGGCGCCCGCCCGCGCCCAGCGACTGGCTGAGCTCGTCCACCAGGCCCTTCAGATACTCGCCCATGTCCACCTCCTCCACATTCTCGGAGGTGTAGAGCCGCTTGTGCACCTGCATGATGGCGCCGATGCGGGCCTGGGTGTCGCGCAGCGCCGCGCGGGACACCTCGTCGGTGACCGCGGACCCCTGCATGTGCACCAGGGACGAGACCAGTTGCAGCGAATTGGCCACGCGGTGGTTCACCTCGCGCAGCAGCACCGCCTGGCGCGCCACCACCGCCTCCAGCCGGGCATTGGCGGCCACCAGCGCCTCCGCCGCCGCGTCGCGCTCGCGGATCAGCTTGACCTGATGCATCGCCTGCTGGAGCGCCGCGGCAAGCAGGTCGATGAAGTCGTCCGAAGTGGTCTTGACCACATAGTCCGACGCGCCGGCCTTCAGCGCGGCGACGGCGATCCGGCTCTCGTCCGACCCGGTGACATAGACCACGGGCGGCGCCTGCGGGATGGTGAGGAGTTCGGCCATGGCGTCCAGGCCATCCTGGCCCGGCATGTAGTGATCGAGGGCGATGACGTCGAAGCGGCCGTCCCGCGCCCGAGCGATCCCGGCGGCCCCGGAATAGGCGCAATCGACCTTGAAGCCCCGCCGCTCCAGCCCGCGCTGGATCAGACGGCAAAGGCCCTCGTCATCGTCGATGTAGAGGAGGCGGCAGGGCTCCGAGGCGTCGGCCGTGGTCAAGTAGCGGCCTCGGGGACCTGGATCACCGACAGGAACAGGCCGAGCTGGCGGATCGCATCGGCGAAGCTCTCATAATTCACCGGCTTGGTGATGTAGACGTTGCAGCCGAGGTCGTAACAGCGCTGGATCTCGACCTTGTCGTCCGTGGTGGTCAAAACCACCACCGGCATCCGCTTCAGCTTGGGCTCGGACTTGATCTTGGCCAGGATGTCGATCCCGCTCATGTCCGGCAGGTTCAGGTCGAGCAGGGCCAGCGCCGGCCCATTCTGCATCGGCCCGTTGGCGTGGTTGAACAGATAGTCCAGCGCGCTGGTGCCATCCAGGAAGTGGTGGATGGTGTTGGAGATGCCGGCGCGGCGGATGTTGCGCTCGATCAGGCGCGCATGGCCTTCGTCATCTTCGACCATGACGATGTTGACGGGTTGATGCTCGGTCACGCGGACATTTCCTCGATAAGCGTCAGCACTTTCGGCAGCGAGAGGCGGAACACCGCCCCCTGGTCCAGTTCGGACTCGCAGGTGATCGTTCCCCCAAGCCGATGCACCAGTGCGCGCACATGCGCAAGCCCTATCCCCTCGCCCGGCTGGGTCTGGGCGCCGGAGCGGCGGAACAGCTCGAAGATGCGCTCGTGGTCCTTGGGATCGACGCCGCGGCCATTGTCGGCGACGGCGATGTGCACCCGGCCGAAGGCTTCGGACCCGCTGACGGTGATCTCCAGCGGCCGCTGGGCGCTGTGGTACTTGATGGCGTTGTCGATCAGGTTGCCGATCACCTGCTCCACCGCCAGCCGGTCCGAGACGATATCCGGCAGCCGCCCCTCCACCCGTGCGGTCCCCTCGATGCTGTCGATCCGGTGACGGACGCTCTCGAACAGGCTTTCCACCAGGGGACCCATGATCAGCCGCTCCGGATTCAACACCCGCCGCCCCTCGCGCGAGAGCTTCAGGATGGCGCCGATCAGCCCATCCATCTTCTTGGTGGAGGAGCGAATGAAGCCGATCGCCTCGGGGATGTCGGTATCCACCGACTGGCGAACCTCCTTGGGCATCCGCCCCTCCACGTCGCGTTCCTCCAGCCATTTCACCAGGGCCTGGAGCGGCTTCATCGCCACCTCCAGCTCGGAGGTGAAGCCCATGACATTGACCAGAGGCGAGCGGAGGTCGTGGGAGACGATATAGGCGAAACGCTGGATTTCCTGATTGGCCCGGGTGAGGTCGGCGGTGCGTTCCGCCACCCTAAGCTCCAGCGCGGCGTTCAGATCGCGAAGCTCATCCTGCGTGCGGCCCAAGGCGCCGGCGAAGCGCCGCATGAGCAGGAGCGCGCTCACCGAAAGCACGGCCAGCAGGATGGCGGCGGCGAGACCGAGCAAGGTCAGGAAGCGAACCGCATCCTGCTCCCGTTGTGTACGGACCGTCAGAAGGTGCTGTTCTTCATCGAGCATCTCGGCGACCACGCGACGGATGCCGAGGAGCGGCTGCATCTCCTGCTCGGCCGAAAAGTCATGGATCGCCTGCATCTGTCGACCGGACCGGGCGAGGGCGACACTGTCGTCGTTGAGCTTGCTCTTCCATGTCAGCATGGGCTTCAGACGCGAGACGTTGTTCACCTCGATCGGATTGTCCTGCACCGTCGAGGCCATCTGATAAAAGGAGGCGGCGACCTGGTTGCGGGCGATATGATAGGCTTCGAGCTGCGAGGATGTCGGGCCGAGCAGGTAACCGCGACGGGCGGTCTCGACCCGCTCCACCGACGCCACGAAATCGACGATGTGCTGTTCGGCCACATGCGTATGCTCGACCCAGAACTCGAAGTCCCTGGTCTGAAACGACAGCCATACGATGACGCCGCCGAGCAGGGCCAACACCCCCAGGCCGGCGGCCAATATGGTCATGATGAGGCGGTTGAACTCGCGTTGGGACAGCGTGACCTCGCGGACGTCCTTCGCGGTCGAAACCGCCGCCGCCCTCGCCGCTTCTTCGCTCATCTACCCATCCCCGATCGCACGCTTTTGCCAATGCCGGGCTTGCCGGATCGTTTCACGCGGGCGTTCATCTCTCCTCCTGACACCATTGCCGCCGTCTCGGCAACACCGCGCCGGCTGGAATATTCAGCTTAAGTATTGATGCAAATTATCCAATCGTAAAGTATTGTTAAATTGATAGAACCCTATTGCGAATTCGTACCGTGGATCAGGTTAAACTGTTTGTAACGCCCCTGATGAAAGATGATGCGGAACCCGAAACTTCCGACCGTGTTTCATCGACGGAGGTATTGATGCACTGCGATAAAGCCATACTGGTCGCCGAAGACGACGAACTGATCCGCGCCATCATGTGCGAGGTGCTGGTGGAGCACGGGTTCCAGCCCACCGAGGCGGCGTCCACCGCCGATGCGTTGAAGATCGTCGATGAACGGACGGATCTGCGCGTCGCCTTCATCGACATCGATCTCGGCGATCACGGCGGCGGCTATCAGGTGGCGCGGCACGTGCACGAGACGCTTCCCGGGGTGAAGATCGTCTATACCTCCGGCGGCCCCCGCGGCGATTTCGAGCGCGAGCGGGTGGACGGCGCCCTGTTCGTGCCCAAGCCCTACACGCCCGACCGGGTCTGCGACCTGATCGAGGCGCGGCTCTGCCTGCTTACGCCGTAGACCCTGATCGGCTCATATCGAGCCGTGAATCAGGGTCTACACTTTGAGTTTAGAGCATGATTCACGCTTCGGATGATTCCATCCGAAACGATCATGCTCTAGGTCCCGCGCGGGTCGGCACGGGCACGTCGCAGACGGAGAAGGCCCCCGCGTCCACCGCCTTGCGCAACTGATAGCGGAAGGCGGCGCTGCGGGTATCCAGCACCTGGATCCTCGGCCGCTCGGCCTCGGGCAGGTCCGGCGCCATGCTCACCTTCACCATCCTGTCCTGCGGCGCCTCCACCGGTTCGCCGGTCTTGATCGCCAGCACCACGTCCATGCCGGACAGCACCCGGCCCCAGGTGGTGTATTTCTGATCCAGCGAGGTCGCTGTGCCGCGCATCAGGAAGAACTGGCTGTTGGCGGAATCCACGTCGGCCGCCCGCGCCATGCCGGCGGTGCCCGGACAGAACAGGCCCCAAGCGTTCACTTGCCCCTTGGCGGTCATGGCCATCAGGTCCTCCGACTGGCTGACGGCGGGCAGGGCGTGGACGAAGCCGAGCTCCAGACCCTGGCGGTCCAGGGCCTTGACGAAGGGCGTCGTGGCGTCGCGGCGGAAAGTGAACTCGGCCTTCAGGTTCGGCAGGTCCGAGCCGCCCTCGCCGGTGTTCTTCGGATCGCCGGTCTGGTCCATGAACTCGTCGATGACCCGGAAAAAGGTCTGGCCGTCATAGAAATGCCGGCGCACCAGCGTCTCGATCTGCGCCACCGAGGCCGGGGCGACGTCGGGATACATCTCCACCACGATGCGGCCCTTGTTGGTGTCGATCACCATCAGGTTGGCGGGATCGGGGGTGCGCCAGTCGCCCTCCGCCGCCACCGGCGCGGGCTCCGGCGCCGCCGCCTTGGCCGCGCGGGCGGGCGCCCTGGCCTTGGGCTTGGGCGCCGCGTTCAGGGCGAGGGGAATGAGGGCGGCGGCGAGGGTCAGGCCCAAGAAGCGGCCCATGGGGCGGCGAAACAACATGCAATCGATCCGGATGTGGAGGAGGTTCAGCGGCGCTGTTCGGCCACCTTGGCCAGCAGTTTCCCGGCCACATGCGGCGTAAGGAAGGCGGAGATATCGCCGCCCAGTCCGGCGATCTCCTTCACCAGCCTGGACGCGATGGCCTGATGCCGGGGGTCGGCCATCAGGAACACCGTCTCGATATCGCGGTTGAGCTGCTGGTTCATGGCCGTCATCTGGAACTCGTACTCGAAGTCCGCCATCGCGCGAAGGCCGCGCACGATCACCGACGCGCCGATCTCCTCGGCGAAGTGCATCAGCAGGCTGTCGAACGGCATGGCCACGATCTCGCCTTCGCCTTTCAGGTGCGCGGTCTCGTGCACCACCATCTCGACCCGCTCTTCGAGTGAGAACAGCGGCCCCTTGCCGGCGTTGATGGCCACGCCGATCACCAGCCGGTCCACCAGCTTCAGACCGCGCCCGATGATGTCCAGATGGCCGTTGGTGATGGGATCGAAGGTGCCGGGATAGAGACCGATACGCTTGACCATTGCCCGTCTATCCCCACAGCCCGGCCACATGCCGCGGCGCAACAAGCCTTGTCGAGGCTGCCCTCGTCAAGTCCAGGCCAAAAAAGTTACGAACCAAGTCGAAATAACCAAAATTTTGGCCTATATAACTTTCTCTGACTCTCTTGGAGAAGCCCAATGACCTACGCCTACGAGCCTCTCCTGCAACATATAGCGGTCCAATCCACACCCCGACTCAGCATGAGCTATTCAGAAATCGAAAGGATTCTGGGGCGCGCGCTTCCGCCGTCCGCCCGAAACGACAAGGTAAGGCGGCAGTGGTGGGCGAACACGGAAACCCACACCCAGGCAAAGGCTTGGCTGATGAACGGACGAAAAGCCAAGCTCGATACCACGAGCGACACCGTTACATTCTATAAGCAGGACAATAGTCTTGATGGAACTCCCATGATAATGGCACCGGGATCGGATGACATTCATCTGTCGCGCGCACGGCTACAACCCGCCGCAATCAGGCTGATCGAGGACTATGCCGAAGAACGAAGCGTCGATATCGGTGAGGCGGTAACCGCGCTCCTCAACCAGGCGGCGTTGCGCCGTCGGCGGGAGACACTGGATTGGTTTGCTCACAATACCGTCATGTCGGAAGAAACCAGCGCCGAGTTGATCCGAGCCGACCGCGATGGGCGATGAGCGGGTCATAGACGCCTCAGTCATCGGGGCGGCCCTGTTCAATGAAGCCGAGTCCGATTTAGCGCGCCGCTTTCTTGCCGAGGGACCCACGCTGATCGCGCCCGACCTGCTGTTCGCGGAGATCGCGAGTCTGTCGGCCAAGAAGGTCTGGCGCGGTGAGGCCAGCAAGGAAGCGGGCGAAAAGGCGCTGGCGGTGCTGCCGGACTTCGTGGGCGCCGTCTGCGCTCTCAAGAGCCTCGCCTCGGCCGCCTTCAAACTGGCGGCCGATCATCGATTTTCGGCCTATGATGGGTTCTATCTCGCCTTGGCGCAGCAGCGCGAAACCGTGTTGGTCACCCTGGACGCGCGTCTCATGCGGCGCGCCGGTGAGGTAGGATTGGGGACTCTGGTCGCGCGACCTGGCTAGTGCGGCGCTTCAGAAATTCGCCGACAGAGGACGGCGGTCGCGGTGCGAATTTCTGAATCTCAAGCCACACTGGAAGTATGGGTTTCTAGACCCTGATCGGCTCATATCTAGCCGTGAATCAGGGTCTGCACTTTGAGTTTAGAGCATGATTCACGCTTCGGATGATTCCATCCGAAACGATCATGCTCTAGGGTCCTTTTCGCGAACCAGAGTTCGTCCTGTGCTTGATCCTATCCGCCGGCGAACCTCCGGTTCGGGACACTAGACCTGCGCCTCCTCGCCGCCGTCCGACAGCGCCTCATCTCCCTCCGGTTCGGCCAGGCGCTCCACCGAGACCACGTGTTCGTCCTTGCCGGTGCGGAAGACGATCACGCCCTGGGTGTTGCGCGCGGCGATGCGGATGTTCCGCACCGGCACCCGGATCATCTGTCCGCCGTCGGTGACCAGCAGCAGTTCGTCGCCGGCCTCCACCGGGAAGGCGGCGGCGAGGCGCCCGCCCTTGCGCGACAGGTCCTGGGCCGACAGCCCCTGGCCGCCGCGCCCCGTGCGGCGGAAATCATAGGCGGAGGATCGCTTGCCGATGCCTTCGGAGGAGAGCGTCAGGATGGTCTGCTCCGCCGCCTTCAACTCGCCATAGCGTTCGTCGCTGAGGGTGATGGCCTCTTCGGTCTCGTCCTCGTCCGGCGGCGGAGGCTCATCGCCCTCTACCCCCTCGACGCGGAGTTCGGCGCGGAAGCGCTTCAGATAGCCGGTACGCTCCTCCGGCGTGGCGGCGACGGCGGTAAGCATGGCCATGGAGATCACCGTATCGCCCTCGGCCAGGCGGATGCCGCGCACGCCGGTGGAGTCGCGGCCGGCGAACACCCGCACCTCCTCCACCGCGAAGCGGATGGCGCGGCCCTGCGCCGTGGTCAGCAGCACGTCCATGGACGCATCGGCCAGCGCCACGCCCAGGATGTGTTCGCCCTCGCCGAGCTTCATGGCGATCTTGCCGGCACGGTTCACGTTGACGAAGTCGCTGAGCTTGTTGCGCCTGACATCGCCGGAAGTGGTGGCGAACATCACGTCCAGCCGCTCCCAGCTCGCCTCGTCCTCCGGCAGCGGCAGGACGGTGGTGATGGTCTCGCCGGCCTCCAGCGGTAACAGGTTGACGAACGCCTTGCCGCGCGCGTTGGGGTCGCCGAGCGGCAGTCGCCACACCTTCAGCTTGTAGACCTTGCCTTCCGAGGAGAAGAACAGCACCGGCGCGTGGGTGGAAGCGGAGAAGACCCGCGTCACCGCGTCCTCGTCCTTCATCCGCATCCCCGAGCGGCCCTTGCCGCCGTGCTTCTGCGTGCGATAGGCCGACAGGTGGGTGCGCTTGACGTAGCCGGAGTGGGTGACGGTGACCACCATCTCCTCGCGCGGGATCAGGTCCTCGTCCTCCATGTCGGCGTCGCCTTCGACGAAGGTCGAGCGGCGGGGAACGGCGAACTGCCCGCGCACCTCCACCAGCTCCTCGCGCACGATGGTCATGATCCGTTCGCGCGAGCCCAGGATGGAGAGGTATTCGGCGATGGCCCCGGCCAGTTCGCCGGCTTCGGTATAGATCTCCTCGCGGCCGAGGCCGGTGAGGCGCGACAGGGTGAGCGCCAGGATGGCGCGGGCCTGCTCGTCCGACAGGCGCACCACATCGCCCCCTTCTTCACCCGGGCGCCGCACGATGGTGCGGGGGTCCTGGATCAGGGCGATCAGCGGCGCCATGTCGCCGATGGGCCAGTCGCGGGCGGCCAGTTGCTCGCGCGCCTCCGCCGGGTCCTTGGCGGCGCGGATGATGCGGATGAACTCGTCGATATTGGCCACGGCGATGGCGAGGCCCACCAGCACGTGGCCGCGATTGCGCGCCTTGGTCAGCTCGTACTTGGTGCGGCGCACCACCACCTCTTCGCGGAAGGCCAGGAAGGCCTCCAGCATGGGGCGCAGGCCCATCTGCTCGGGCTTGCCCCGGTTCAGCGCCAGCATGTTGACGCCGAAGGAGCTCTGCAGCGCGGTGTAGCGGTAGAGCTGGTTCAGGATCACATCGCCCTGGGCGTCGCGCTTCATCTCGATGACGATGCGCGTGCCGTCGCGGTCGCTCTCGTCGCGCAGGTCCGATATGCCCTCGACCCGCTTTTCGCGCACCAGTTCGGCGATGCGCTCCACCAGGGTCGCCTTGTTCACCTGATAGGGGATTTCGGTGACGATGATGGCCTCGCGATCCTTGCGGATCGTCTCGATGCCGGCCTTGCCGCGCACCACCACCGAGCCCCGCCCGGTCATCAGCGCGTTGCGGGCGCCGGTGCGGCCGAGGATTTCCCCGCCGGTGGGGAAGTCCGGCCCCGGAACGATGTCGAGCAGGGTCTCCAGCGGAAGGGACGGATCGTCGATCAGCGCCAGGCAGGCGTCCACCACCTCACCCAGATTGTGCGGCGGGATGTTGGTGGCCATGCCGACGGCGATGCCGCCCGCGCCGTTGACCAGGATGTTGGGGATGCGGGCCGGCAGGACCGTCGGCTCCTGCTCCTTGCCGTCGTAATTGTCCTGGAAATCGACCGTGTCCTTGTCGATATCGGCCAGCAGGGCCACCGCGGGCTTGGCCATGCGGCACTCGGTATAGCGCATGGCCGCAGGCAGATCGCCGTCCACCGAGCCGAAATTGCCTTGGCCGTCGATGAGCACGAGGCCCATCGAGAACTCCTGCGCCATGCGCGCCAGGGCGAAATAGACCGACTGGTCGCCGTGCGGGTGAAACCGGCCGAGCACGTCGCCCACCACCCGCGCGCACTTGGAATAGGTGCGGTCCGGCGTCATGTTGAGATCGTGCATCGAATAGAAGATGCGGCGGTGCACCGGCTTCAGCCCATCGCGCACGTCCGGCAGGGCGCGGCTGACGATCACGCTCATGGCGTAGTCGAGATAGGAGCGCTTGAGTTCGTCCTCGATGGAGATCGAGGTCACATGCCCCCCGCCGCTCACCGGTCCGCCGCCAGACCCGCCGCCAGACCCTGGGCCGCCGCCGGAGGGGGGGATGATATCGCTGTCGTCGCTCAAGGAAGGTCGGCTTTCGGAAGCTGGCGTCGCGCGGCCCTAAAGACCCGCCGCACATGGGGAATCGGCGCACGGCGCCCACCCGCTTTATCTAGCAACTCCAAAGCCCCGGCGCAAAGGATTGCGCCCTTCAGCCAGCCCGCTTAACCCGCCCTCTCAACCCGCATGGCCCCAAAGCGCCGGCTGCGCCAGCATGAGGTAGAAGATCGCCACCATGGCCAGGAAGGCGGGGACGCCCAGGGCGAACCAAATCCGGTAAAGCCGATCGTATTCCGGCGGCAAACCGGCGCCCTCCGCCACCGCCCGCTCCGCCAGCCTTTTCATCCGCATCTGGATGAAAACCACCGGCGCCCAGCACGCCCCGACGAACACGAAGAGCGAAAGCGCGGTGACGATCCACGGTGCGAAGGTGAGTTCCATCATCGACATGAGGATGAAGCCGGTCACCGGCTGGACCACGCCAGCTGTAGCCGTGAAAATGAAATCGGCCGCGACGACGATGCCCGCTACGCCGGCGATGACCTTGGGATCGCGCGTGCGGTGGGCCATCAGCATGAAGAAGGCGATACCGACGCCCGTCCCGAACAGGATGGTCGAGGACAGCACGTGAAGCCACTTTACGAACATCTGCGGCTCCATCAGCGCCGATCCTCGGTAGCGGCCACGAACAGGCAGAGCGCCATCATGGGAATCACCTTCAGCCAGGGACCGAGCGGGTCGGCCCACAATTGCGGCAGGGTCAGGCTGCCCGCTACGAGGTATCCTGCAGTTGCGATGCACATGCAAGTGGCGATCGCGCCGGTCCAGCGCCGATTGAGCAGAGCCAGACCCATGAAGACATCGAACAGCGCGCCAGCGATTTCCACCGACACCGACCAGCGGCCAAAACCGCCGCTTCGGAGGACCTCGATTGCGCGCGGATAGCCGGGTCCCAGCGAGATCAAACCGGTGAGCAGCCAGAACAGCGACAGGACGACGATTGAGATCGGACGAACGAAATAAAGCTTGGCGTACCAGCGTTCGGCCGAGGTGGCCGGGTTGATGGACAGGAATTGCGCGAGCGTCTGCGGCCGTATTCCCGTCACCGCCGACCAGGCGTCCGCGTCGCCCTCCACGTAATAGTCCATCTGACGGAGCGAGGTCGTGCGCAGCGACGAGGGCCAGCCCAGCCAGCCCAGCAGATCGCCGAGCTTCAACACCGGCCACGCCAACACGCGTGGCGCCGCGATGACCGGGGCGCGCCGCAGTCCCAGCCAGCCGCGAAAAGCTTGCAGCACCTCCGCCAGCGACAACGCCTGGGGTCCCGCAACGTCGATCGTCATCCGGGCCGGCGCGCTGGGCGCCAGCAGCCGCGCTATGGCGTCAGCCAGATCGGGCAACATGACCGGCCGGAACCGCTGATCGCCGCCGATCAGCGGAATCACCCACGGCAAGGCGGCCAGCCCCCGCATCAGCGCCGTCCCGCCATAGGCCGCGCGGCCCACCACCAGCGAGGGACGCAGGATGACCCAGTCGAGCACGCTGGCCTGAAGCCGCCGTTCGGTCGCGTGCTTGGACCGAGCGTAGGCGGTGCCGGCCGCCACATCCGCGCCGACGGCGGAGATGTGGATCAATCGGCGCACACCGGCGGCCTCACACGCTGCGAACAGGGCGGCGGGGCCGATCTCATGCGCCAGGGCCAGGCTGTCGCCCGCCCCGCTTTGCAGAACGCCGACGCAGTTCACCACCCCTTCGACGCCGTCCAGGATCGCCTGCCAATCTTCCGGCCGGGTCAGGTCCCGAAAGTCCGCCGCCACCCAGTCAAAGGCGGGCATAAGCCGCCGGGCCTCATCCGGACGCCGCGCGCCGGCGCGCACATCGAGGCCCCGATGCGCCAGGTGCGCGGCGACGGCCGAGCCGATAAAGCCGGAGGTGCCGAGGACAAGAACCTTCATGCCAGGAAGCGCTCCTCCCAGCCGGGCCGCGGCCGGAAGCACAGATCGCGCGCGCCAAACAGCTTGAGGCGGCGGCGGGCTAGCCAGTCGTACATCGCATCGCGCAGACCCAGCGGAAGCACGCGGAGCAGGATCGCCGCCCTCCAGAGCCCGCCAAGCCCCCGGCCTACTTCGATCGCTACTTCGGACCTGGTGTGGAGCACTCCATCCTGGATCAGCAGCACCGTCTCGTCGCCGCTTTCATCCAAGCCGTAGTGGCGGTAGAGCGCACGACCGAGATCGGATTGCGCCGGTGCGAAACGGAACCGCGCCCCCTTGTCCAGTTTCAGAACCCATTGGGCGCCGCTGGAACACAGCACACACAGCCCGTCGAAAACCAGCAGCGGCCGGTCGTCGGGAAACGGCGGCACGCGCGCGTCGCTTCGATAGCCATAGGCGCGCGCCGCCATACCGAATGACCCCTAGAACGGGATCTCGTCGTCGAGGTCGGCGGCGAAGCTTTCGCGGGGGCCGGAGCGGTCCTGAGCGCGGTCCTGGGCGCGGCCCTGACCGAAGCCGCCCCCGCCGCCGGCGCCGTAGTCGCCGCGGCCGCCGCCCTCCTCGTCACCGGCGCCGGCGCGGCCGCCGAGCATGGTCAGTTCGCCGCGGAACTTCTGTAGCACGATCTCGGTGGAGTATTTCTCCACCCCCTGCTGGTCGGTCCATTTGCGCGTCTGCAGCGCGCCTTCCACGTACACGGTGGAGCCCTTCTTCAGATACTGCTCGGCCACCTTGACGATGTTTTCGTTGAAGACGACCACCTGGTGCCACTCGGTCTTCTCCTTGCGCTCGCCGCTTTGCCGGTCGCGCCAGGTTTCCGAGGTGGCGATGCGCAGGTTGGCCACCCGGTCGCCGGAGTTGAGGGTGCGGATCTCCGGGTCCTTGCCCAGATTGCCGATCAGGATCACCTTGTTGACGCTGCCCGCCATGTGTTTCGTCCTTCGCTTCAGGCCGCCCCGGCCGTGTCGCCAATGGGGCCTTACCTTGATGTTCTGTTAATGTTCTCGCCCAACGACGCCGGAGTCAATGGGCGCGGTGGTCATGGGCTGGGCTGGGGGACCGAGCCCGGCGGCGCCAGGCGCCCGTCGCCGGTGCGAACCAGCGCCAGATAGCTCGCCCCCTCCAGCGTGTCGGCCGTGAAGATGCCTTCGCGCTCCAGGAACAGGAACTTGGACTGGTAAGCCCCGGTAATATCGGTCTGGTTGCCGCCGAGGGCGATGAAGCGCACGCGCATGGCCTCGAGGTTGGCGGCGCACTGTTCCAGGGTGGCGACATTGCGGGCCAGCACGTTGAAGCGCGGCTTCTGCCCCTTGGGCTGGACGTAGTGGTAGCATACCCCGGTGTCACCCGGGGGCTTGGGCGAGGTGTCGCAGGCCGCCAGGACGAGCGTCGAAAGAACGGCGAACAGGATGGGCAGGCGCTTCATGACGCTCGTCTTACACCGCCCGTCGGCGGGGCGCGAGGTGGCCGCGCAATTCAGCCCGGCGGCAGGTTGCAGTCCTCGTCCTGGCCGACCAGGGGATGGAAGGTGCGGTTGTCCGGCGACAGCTCCACCCGGCCCGGCACCAGCCGCACGGTCAGCGCGCCATAGCGGCCATAGAGCGCATCGCCCGGTCGCACGCAGCGGCCGTCGAACAGGTCGCGCACGCACTGGCCGAGGGAGTCGCCGTGCCCGGCCCCGCGCCACTCGCCGCCCGCGAAGCGCAGGCACTCGGCCGGACCGCCCGCGGGCGCGGACTGGCGGCCCTCCACCGCCGGCGGGGCCACCGGCGCCGCGGGGGCCGGCGCGGCGGCGGAACTCGGCGCCGGCAGCGGCTGGAGCGGGGCCGAGCCGCCCGCCACCTGGCCTGTGGCCGGATCGAGGCCGACATCCAGCGCCTGGGCGGCCACGCCGTTCCTGGCCGCGCACTCCGAGACCGGGAAGTCGCCGATATACTGGCCGCCGACGAAGCAGCGCAGCGGCTTGGTCTGGCTTACCTTGGCCTCGCCCTGCACCGCATCGACCTTCAGCGCCCCCTTGTCGGCCTGGTTGGCGTCGCCCTTGGCGCCCTTGGGACCGCGCAGGACGAAGACGGCCAGCAGCACCGCCAGCAGCACGACCACCAGTGTACCGATGCCGACCTGGACGCGGCGATCCTGCAGA
>CBDICI010000003.1:0-661863 GCA_965277345.1 Caulobacteraceae bacterium | reverse complement strand
ATGGACAACAAGTGGCTGGTGGCCGGCAGCACGGTCTATTTCCCGGTCTGGGCGGCGGGCGCCCTGTTCGAGGTCGGCGACGGCCATGCCGGGCAGGGCGACGGCGAGGTGGACGTCACCGCGATGGAAACCTCGCTCACCGGAACCTTCGAGTTCATCCTGCACAAGGGGACCCGCCAGGCCTATCCCCGCGCCGAGACGCCCAGCCAATACATCTCCATGGGCTTCGACGACGACCTGGCCATCGCCACCCACAAGGCGGTCAAGAACATGGTGGAGTTCCTTGTGGCGGAGAAGCACCTGAACCGCGACGACGCCTACATGCTGGTCTCGGTGGCGGGCGACCTGCACATCACCGAGATGGTGGACAGCAACAAGGGCGTGCACGTCATGCTGCCCAAGGCCCTGTTCCACTGACGTCCCGTCGCTTGACCGAACAAAAGAAAACCCCGCGTGGCGGACCACGCGGGGCTCTTCGTCAGGCTGTCGGAACGCGGTTAGTAGCAGCGCTCCACCGGGATGCGACGGCCATAGCCGTCCCAGCGCCACACGGTGTGGCAGCCGCCGTAATAGCCGGGGGCATAGCCATAGGCCGGGTAGCTGTAGCCATAGGCCGGATAGCCATAACCGTAGCCGTAGTGGGGGCTGGCGACCGCAGCGCCGACCGCGAGGCCAAGCAGGCCCGCTCCAAGCACAGCCCCGCCGCCGTAACCGCGGTGATAGCCGCCATAATAGCCACCATGGTAACCGCCATGGTAACCGCCGTAGCCGCCGCGCCATTGAGCCGCCGCAGGGGTCGCCGTGGCCAGCATAGCGCCGCCGAGGGTCAAGGCCGCCGCGGCGCCGGTCAGGATCTTCTTCATCATGAGAACCTCCTCTTGGTTCGCCTGGGTTAACGCGCGAGGGCCGTTTTGGTCTCTACGCTCTAAATCACGGTTGCATCTTGGGACTCACGCCATGAACCTGACCTGAATGACGATGATAGGGTGGCGGTTATGAAGTTTGGCGATCTGCGCGCCCCGGCGCTGGTTGTGGTGCTGGCGCTGGCGGCGATCCTGGCCTGGTTCGCCGCGCAGACGCCGACGCCGCGGGGCGCGGAGGCGCCGGAAGCCGCGTTCTCCGCGGCCCGCGCCATGGTCGATGATCGCGCCATGGCCGCCAAGCCGCATCCGATCGGCTCGGCCGAGGCGGGGCTGGTGCGCAGCTACCTGTTGCAGCGGATGCAGTTTTTGGGCCTTGCGCCGCGCATCGCCGAGGGGGTGGCGGTGGAGACGCCGCGCTGGTTCAAGGGCGCGCTGGTGGTCGGCGGTCGGGTGGAGAATCTGGTCGGCGTGCTGAAGGGGACCGACCCCTCGCTTCCGGCGGTCCTGCTCATGGCCCATTCCGACAGTGTGCCGGGCTCCCCCGGCGCCGCCGACGACGCGGCGGGGGTGGTCTCCATCCTGGAGACCGTGCGCGCGCTGAAGGCGCAGGGGCCGCACCGGCGCGACGTGGCGATCCTGATCACCGACGGGGAGGAGGCGGGCCTGCTCGGCGCCCGCGCCTTCTTCGCCTCCGACGATCCCCTGTTGAAGCACATCGGCGAGGTGGTGAACCTGGAATCGCGCGGCGGCGGCGGGCGGGTCAACATGTTCCAGACCGGGCCGGCCGACGGCCCCCACCTCAGCCTGTTCCGCAAGGCGGTGGGGGACACCAACGCCAACTCGCTGACCAGCGAGGTCTATAAATACATGCCCAACGATACGGACTTCACCGTGTCACGCAACGCCGGCTTCCCCGGCTACAACTTCGCCTTCGCCGGGCTGGAGTTCGACTACCACTCCCCCTCCTCCACCCCGCAGATGCTGGACCAGGGGGCGGTGCAGCACATGGGCGACCAGGCGCTGGCCATCACCCGTGCGCTGGCCGACGGCGAGACCCTGCCCGCCAAGGGGCCGGACGCGGCCTATTCCGATCTGCTCGGCAAGATGGTGATCGCCTATCCGGCGGTGCTCGGCGGCTGGGTGCTGTTCGCCCTGTCCATTCTCATCGCCGGGGTCTCGGTGGTGCGGGGCCAGCGTCTGGATGGCCAGCGGAGCCTGCGTCCCGGCGCCACGGCCTGGGGTGCGCTCGGAACCCTGCTGCTCGTCGTGGTGGTCGGCGTGGTGCTGTGGGCGGCGGGCCGGTTCATCGGCCTGAACGACTTTGCCCGCCATCGCGCCTTCCTGGCCCAGTATCCGGTGGAGTTCATCGGTTTCGTGCTGCTCGCCGTCGGCGCCGGGCTGTTTCTGGTTGGGCCGGTCCAGCGCGGCCGGGTATGGTCGCTGCTGGTCGGGCTAAATGAGACGCGGTGGAGCGGCTGGGCGGGTTGCTTTCTGATCCTCGCGCTGCTCGACCTCGCGCTACAGATCATGTCGCCGCCCATGGCCATGATCAGCGCCTGGCCGCTGCTGCTGGCGGCGCTGCTGATGGCGGCGACGGCGTTCGTGGGCATGGGACGGTTCGAGGCGCCGGCCAGCGTGGTCGCCGCCGCCGTCCTCGGCGTGCTGGGTCTGGCGCACCTCGCCCACTTCGCCGACCAGACCTTCACCGCCGTCGGCGAGATGGCGCCGGCCTTGCTGGCGGTGTTCGTGCTGCTGGCCCTGCCGCTGGCGTTTCCGCTGCTCAACGGGTGGAGCCGGGTTGGGCGCGGGGGCCAGATCGCCGCCCTGGCGATGGTGCTGGCCGGCGCGGGGACGCTGACCTGGGCCGCCGCCCGACAGCCCTGGACCGCGCGGACGCCCGCCTATGCGCAGGCCTTCTATCTGCAGGACAGCGTGGCGGGGAAGAGCTTCCGCGCCTCGGGCCTGGACCGGCTCGATCCCTGGTCGGCGGGCGTGCTGACGGCGGGGCAGGGCAGGCCGGCGCGACACCCGGTCGCCGCGCTGAACGATGCGTTCTGGCTCAGCCCGGCGCCGCCGGCGGGTGAGAAGCGCCCGGTGTTCGGCTCCTCGCGCGATGGCGACGCGGTGGTGGTGCGGATCGCGCCGCAGGCGGGCGGGCGCGAGGTGCGCCTCACCCTCACCGCGACCGCCCCGGCGAAGCAGGTCAGCTTGGCGGGCCGACCGGTGGCGATCCTCGCCAAGGCGAACACACCCACCTATGTGCGCTGGTCCGCGCTCGGCGCCGACGGGCTGGAACTGCGCTTCACGCCCACCACGCCGCACGGCGAACTGAACCTGCAATATGCCGAGGTGATCGACGGCTGGCCCGCCGGCCAGACGCCGGAGCCCAAGCCGCCGACCCTGCAGCCCTACGGCCTCTCCGACACCACGGTGGTCACCGACCAGCTCAAGACCCGGTGGTGATCAGGCCTTCGGGCTCCTGACCCGCTCCAACCGCACGCCGAGACCGATCATCCGCGCCGCCAGCCGTTGCAGCAGCGGCGTATGCGCCACCAGTTCGATCGGCCCGGTATCGATATGGGCGTTCGCCCCGTCGCCGAGGCCTGGCTTCAGCAGCCGATCCTGCGCCAGCACCTGGAAACTCTGGACGATGCGGGTCGGGAGACCCCGGCGGCGGCGCACCGCATCCAGCCGGTGTTCGTCCAGCGCCTGCCCCGCCGCCATGGGCGCGGCCAGGAGGTTGGCGGCGGCGATGGCGTCCTGGACCGCCAGATTGACGCCCACCCCGCCCATGGGCGACATGGCGTGGGCGGCGTCGCCGATGAACAGCAGGCCGGGTTTCGACCACCGTTCCAGCCGGTCCACCGTCACCGTCAGCAGCTTGAGGTCATCGAAGGACAGGAGTTCACTGGTCTTGGAGGCCAGAAACGGAGCGGCCTCGGCCACCTTGGCCCGGAAGGCCGCGATGCCTTCGGCGCGGGCGGCCTCGGCGCCCCCCTTGGGGATGATATAGGCGCACTGCCAATAGTCGCCGCGCTCGATGGTGATGATGAAGCGCCCATTGTTGATCCGCGCCAGCAGTTGGTCCTCGTCCTTGAGATCGCGGGACAGGCGAAACCAGAACACGTCCATGGGCGCACCGAGGTCGTGCACCTTCAATCCGGCCTGGTCGCGCAGGATCGAGCTCCGGCCGTCGGCCCCGACGATCAGGTCGGCCCGCACCTCGAACGGCCCGCCGGGTCGTTGGCCGCGCAGACCGACGGTGCGGCCGCCATCCTCTATCAGTTCGCTCGCTTCGGCCTCCATCATCACGGTCAGGGCCGGGAGTTTGCGGCCCTCTTCCGCCAGGAAGTTCAGAAATTCCCACTGCGGCATGAAGGCGACGAACCTGCAGTCCACCGGGAGGCGGTCGAAACTGACGACGATGTGGGTTTCGCCGTCGATCTCCGCGCCGATCCGGTGCAGTTCGCTGTGCGGCCGCTGCAGGAAGCCCTCGATCAGGCCGAGATCGACCATGGCCTGCAGGGTGGAGGGGTGGACGGTGTCGCCGCGAAAGTCGCGCAGGAAGTCCTTGTGCTTCTCCAGCACCAGCGTCCTCACCCCCGCCCGCGCCATCAGATAGCCGAGCATCATGCCCGCCGGACCGCCGCCGGCGATACAGCATTGGGTTTGTAGCGAAGCTCGGGCGTCGGTCATCACGGGTCTCCCTGTCCCGATGCTAGCGTGCGTTCGCGACGAAAAAAGCCCCTTGACCCGTCCCCTGGGGCCGGCCGCTAGAAGCTGGTCCGTCGATGAGGAGGGCCGCCGTGGCCGCAACGCTCGAACATCTCAGTCCCGCCGAGACCGCCCGCCGGCTCGGCGTGAGCGTGAAGGCGCTTCGGCTCTATGAGGCGCGGGGGCTGGTGCAGCCGCTTCGCCTGGCCAGCGGCTGGCGGGTCTATGGCCCGGAGGCCATCGCGCGGCTGCACCAGATCCTGGCGCTGAAACGTCTGGGGCTGTCGCTTCAGCGGATCGCCGACCTGTTCGCGGGTCGCGAGGTCAGCCTCGATCTCGTCCTCGCCCTGCAGGAGCGGGCCTTGGCCGGCGACCGGGCGCGGCTCGACCAGGCGCTGGCCCTGGTGCGCACGGCCCGGTGGCGGCTGGCCGAGGGTCAGGCCCTCTCCATCGACGATCTCGCAACCCTGACCAAGGAGACCACCATGACCGAACCGTTGAATGAGGAAGCCTGGAACAAGATTTTCGATCCCCTGGCCAAGAAGCACTTCACCCCCGAGGAGATCGAGACCTTCAAGGAACGCCCGCCGTTCGACCAGCAGGCGATCGGCGACCAATGGACCGCCATTATCGCTGAGGCGACCAGTATGATGGCGCAGGGGATCGATCCCACCTCTGACCGAGCCATCAACATGGCACGGCGCTGGAAGGCCCTGCAGGAACTGTTCACCGGGGGCGATCCGGGGATCACCCTGAAGGCGAAGGCTATGTGGACCGAGGCCATGACCGACCCATCAACCGCTCCGAAGCTGCCAATGAACACCGAACTGTTTGCCTATGTCGGCAAGGCCGGCGAGGCGCTGAGGGCGAAAGGCGGCTAAAGCCTGTTTTGGAATTGGGGCTCGCCTGTGCGTGCTTCGAGACGCGAGCAAGCTCGCTCCTCAGCATGACGAATGGTGTGGGAATTCACTATTGGTCGTCATCCTGAGGAGCCCCCGACTTGATCGGGGGCGTCTCGAAGGACGCAGGCGTTTCAATCAGCCTCCAAGCGGTGGCGGCTAGCGCGTGCGGCCGCCCACGCCTTGGCGTCCGCGGAGCTGGAGGCTGGCCAGGTCCTGTACCGGCGCGTCGGCGCGCTCGGCGGACTTGTTGATCAGGCTGTCCACGTGGGACTTCTGGCTGCGGAAGGCGACGAGTTCGCGACCGCCGAGGATCGTGCCCTGCGGCACCTTGGCGCTGGTGGGGTTCAGCTTCTCCGCGCCCTTCATCACCTCGTAGTGGAGATGGGGACCGGTGGACATGCCGGTGGAGCCCACATAGGCCACCACCTGGCCCTGGGCCACGTGCTCGCCCACATGCAGGCCGGAGGCGTAGCGCGACAGGTGGCCATAGCCGGTGGCCCAGCCGCCCTGGTGCTCGATCTTCAGCCAGTGGCCATAGCCGCCGGCCCAGCGCTCCTCCTTCACCACACCCGCGCCGGCGGCGAACACCGGCGTTCCCGTCGGGGCGCCGAAGTCGATGCCCGCGTGCATCCGGGTATAGCCCAGCAGGGGGTGCAGGCGCATCCCGAAGCTCGACGTCACCCGCGCGCCGTCGAGGGGCGTCCGCAGCAGGAAGCCTTTGATATTCTTGCCGAGCTCGTCGAAGTAATCGACGTGGCCGTTGTTGTCGAAGCGATAGAAGCGCGTGGTCTGCCCCTTGGCGCCGAGTTCGGCATAGAGCAGGTCCCCGGTCTCGATGGTCCGGCCGCTCTCGGTCACCTTGCGGTCGAACACCAGCCTGAACGAGTCGGAGGGGTGGATGTCACGGGCGAAGTCGATCTTGTGGCTGAACAGCTTCACCGCCTCGGCGACCATGCGGCTGTCCGCGCCCGCCTTCAGCGCGCTCTCGTAGAGCGAGCCGCTCATATTGCCCTGGGCGACGGTGGTCTCGTCACGCACCTTCTCCTCGAGCTCGCGCAGCTTGAGCGCCCCGTCGAAGGTCCGCGACAGGCTGACCGCCGAGGCCGGGCCGGTGCGCATGGACAGGCCGATCAGGCGCGTCGGGCCGCGATGGTCGCGCGGCGCGGCGACCACGGCCTGAAAGGCCATACCCGCCTTGATGTGGATGGTGTCCACGGCGCGGGCCAGAACCTGCACCACGCTCCGGGCCTCGTCGGCGGTGACGCCGGTGCGCTGGACCGCCGCCTGAAGGGTCTCGCCGGACTGCACCTTCACCGGCATGGAGACCGGGGCCTGCAGGCCCGCCCGCGTCTCGGCCGAGGCGAAGGCCTGATGCTCCAGCGCCTTGGCCTGCTGCGGGCTCAATCCGGCCGGCCGCGCCTTGCCCGCGTCGTGCGGGGCGAGGAGGAGCGAGGCGCCGACGCCGCACCCGACGGCGGCCAGGACGGCGACGCCGCCGGCCATGAGCGGAGAGAGACGCGACGGCTGTTCGCGCGGATCGAAGGTGGGCATCGGTCCCCGTGGATTGCGCGTGATCGGCCATGGGCGACCGGCACGCTGGAACGACTAACTCGACGACGGCGAGGTGCGGGCCCGCCCCGAATGTTTCGGCCTCCGCACGGCCGGACCATGGCGGCAGCGATCGCTAAGGACAAGAAAGAATTGGAATATGCCCGGGGCTTGGCCGCAGTTCGCGGCGATCCGCCGCGCCTTTTGACGTTCGACGATTGCCAAAGGGGCGGCGGGAGCCGACATGGGGCGAGCGGCCCGCGCAGGGCCGTGGAGGAGGCGGCGATGAAACCGATTCGTCTCGGCGCGGGTTTTTGGCTGCTGGTGGCGGCGCTCGGCCTCATGCTGGCCTTCGCCGTGTGGGGCTTTGGCGTCGCCTGGAAGATGGCGGGCAACGCCCCGATGAGCCTGCACGGCTACGTCGCCATGGGTCTGGGCGTCGTCCTGTCGATCCTGCTCGGCGGCGGCCTGATGGCGCTGGCCTTCCACTCCTCGCGCCGGGGTTACGACGACGATCAGGGGCGCTAGACACCCCGGCCGTCGTTCCGCGGGTCTGCGCCCACATAGGTCAGCCGGACCGCCCGGACGTCGATCACCTGCTTGCCGGCCTCGGGAAAGGTCACGGTGACGCGCGCGCCGTCCACCGACTGGACCTGGCCCGTACCCCAGTCGGGCTGGCCGGGATGAATCACCAGCACGCCCGGCTCCAGAAACGTATCGATGGTGTGGTCATGCGCCATGCGCCCTTGTGACATGCCGCGGGCGGGATTAGCCATGCCTGAACCCCCGCGCCGCGTTTCCAGGAGGCCATCCTGACCGATCCCCACCCCGAACCGACGGGCCCCCTGACGGACTGGTCCAAGGTGCTCGGCGTCGAACCCCCTTCCCCGCAGGAGCGGGTCGGCGCGGCCGAACTGGCCGCCCAGCTGGCCGGGAGGTTGTGTCACGACTTCATCAGCCCGGCCTCGGCCATCGTCTCCGGGCTGGACCTGCTGGAGGATCCCTCGGCGGCGGACATGCGGGCCGACGCCATGAACCTGATCTCGTCCTCGGCCAAGAAGCTGGTGGCCATCGTGGCCTTCTCGCGGGTGGCGTTCGGCGCCTCGACCCTGGCGGAGACCTTCGGCGCGCAGGACCTGAAGCACCTCGCCGAGGGGATATTCGGCCACATGCGCGCGCAACTCGACTGGGCGGTGGAGGCGGAGGTGTTTACCAAGCCGGCGGCGCGGGCCTTGCTGAACCTGTGCCAGATCGGCGGCGACGCCTTGCCGAGCGGCGGTGTGGCGAGGGTCGAGGCGCGGCTTTCGGGCGGCGAGTACCTGATATCGGTGGAATCCATCTCGCCCCGGGCGCGCCTTCGCGCCGAAACGCAGCAGGGCTTGCGGGGCGAGAAGCTGTCGGAGGGGCTCGGCGGGTTCTGGGTGCAGGCCTATTATCTCCACGCCCTGCTCCAGGCCGCCGGTGGGCGGGTCGATGCGGTGACCGAGGAGGGGCGGGTCGTGCTTCGGGTGCGCTGCCCGGCCTGATCGTCGGATGGGGGGCTGCGACCATTAAACTTCAACAAAACGCCGCGGACCATACGGCTCCTTAACCGCGATCCTCGACACTGGCCGGGTCGGGGATTGCTCCCTCAAATCCGCCGTCACGCCACGAGGATCGAAGCGTGAAGACCTGTTTAGTTGTCGACGATAGCCGCGTGGTGCGTAAGGTCGCCCGCCGCATCCTCGAAAGCCTCGAGTTCGAGATCATCGAAGCGGTGGACGGGGCGGACGCCCTGACCGTGTGCCGCGGCGCCATGCCCGACGCCGTCCTGCTCGACTGGCACATGCCGATGATGGACGGGCTGGAGTTCCTGAAGCGCCTGCGCAGGGAGCCGGGCGGCGACGAACCCGCCGTGGTGTTCTGCAGCGCCGAGAACACCGCCGACCGTATCCGCGAGGCGCTGGACGCCGGCGCCGACGAATACATCATGAAGCCGTTCGACGGCGAGATCGTCGTGGCCAAGTTCTCCGAGGCGGGACTGCTGTGAGCCCGCAGGACCTCGACTTCCTCTGCGCCCTGGTGCGCGCCCGCTCCGGCCTGGTGCTGACCGGCGAGCGCGGCTTCTTCGTCGAATCGCGCCTGGCGCCCCTGGCCCGCCGCGAGGGCATGGCTTCGGTGTCGGAGGTGGTCGATCAGGTGATGGAGCAGCCGTCGGGCGCCCTGGCCCGTGCGGCGGTGGAAGCCATGACGGTGCAGGAGACCGCCTTCTTCCGCGACCGCCTGGCGTTCAAGGGGCTGGGGGCCCTGGTGCTGCCGTCCCTCATCGCCAGCAAGCCACAGGGCCTGCGGGTGTGGAGCGCGGGCTGCGGGCAGGGGCAGGAGGCCTATTCCCTGGCCATGATGATGGCCGAGTACGACCGCGCCCTTCCGCCGGTGCAGATCCTGGCCACCGACCTTTCGACCTTCGCCCTGGAGAAGGCCAAGGCCGGGGTCTACACCCATTTCGAAGTTCAGCGCGGGTTGCCGATCCGCCGCCTGCTGCGCCATTTCGACGAGATGGAGGACGCCTGGCGCGCCTCGGCCTCGCTGCGCCAAAGCGTGCGCTGGATGCGGCTCAACCTGATCGATCCCTTCACGGTGGAGGAGGGATACGACCTGATCCTGTGCCGCAACGTGGTGTCCGCCTTCGCCCCCGCCGCCCGCGGCGTCACGCTCGGGCGGCTGGAAAAGGCGCTGGCGGTCGGCGGCCGGTTGATGCTCGGGGCGGGCGAGCCCGCACCCGCCGGGTTCGAGCCGGTCCCCGGCGCGCCCTGCCTGTTCGGAAGGTCGAGCGAGATGGAGCTGGTCGCCGCCGCCTGACGCTCGCCGTCCGACCGTCGCCGTGGCGCCACGTCCGGCCGGCATCTGGGGCCGGGTCGCCCCCCGCGTTGCGGCCGGGACGCGGAGTGCGTATTTCACGCCATGGCTGATCGCCCCCCCTTCTCACGCGACCTGCTCTGGCGGCTGGAGGCCTTCGGCTTCGATCTGGCCGGCGCCCTCGTGCGGCTGTTCCCGATCGAGCGCGTCTCGGCGGCGGGGGGCTGGCTGTTCCGCCGGCTGGGACCGATCACCGGCTCGGCCCGGATCGCAAGGCGCAACATCGAACTGGCCTTCCCGGATTGGACGCACGCCGAGCGCGCCGCCCTACTGGCCGAACAGTGGGAGAACCTCGGCCGCACCTTCTTCGAGTTCCCGCTGACCCACCGGCTCACACCTTCCTCGGGGCGGGTGGAGGTGGTCGGGCGCGAGCGGCTCCTCACCATCGCCAAGTCGGGCCGGCCGGCCATCCTGATCTCCGGCCATTTCGCCAACTGGGAGGTGATGGCGGCGGCGATCGTCGATGCGGGCGTGCCGGCGCGGGTGACCTACCGCGCCGCCAACAATCCCTATATCGACCGGCGCATCATCGAGACCCGCGCGCGCTACGGGGTGAAACTGTTCGCGCCCAAGGGCGGCAACGGCTCGCGCGATCTGATCGAGACGCTGAAGCAGGGCTGCTCGGTCACCTTCCTGAACGACCAGAAGTTCAACGGCGGGGTGGCCGCGCCCTTTTTCGGCCGCACCGTCCACACCGCCGGCGCCTCCACCCGCGTCGCCCTGAAGTTCGGCGCGGTGATGCAGCCCATGTGGGTGCAGCGGCTGCCCGGCGCGCGCTTTCGCGTGGTGATCGACGAGCCGATCCGTCTCAAGCACACCGGGGAGCGCGAGCGCGACGTGCGCGCCGGGGTGGAGGCGATCAACGCCTATGTGGAGGCGCGGGTGCGCGAACGGCCGGCGGAGTGGTTCTGGGTCCACAAGCGCTGGCCGCAGGAAGACTACGGACTGCGGGTCCCGACCGTCTCGGAGGGCGCCGCCGCCGCAGACCCCGCGGTCGGCTGACCTACCTGCTGCCGGTCTTGGCGGCGCCGGTGGAGGCCGAGGCGCCCTCCTTCTCCTTGGCCCGGGCGCCGGCCAGGATATTGCGCAGCGCGTAGTTGCCCTCGTGGCAGGCGTACTCGTAGACGATGCCCTGCATGGGGTGGAACTCGTATTCGCCGCCCCAGTCGCGGTCCCACTTGCTGGGATCGTGGATACTGAACTGGTAAAGCAGGCGGTCCGGCCCCATGCGGGTGAAGCGCTCGGTCACCGTCAGGTCCTTCCAGGCGCCGTGATAGGCCTGGGCTTCGGGAAGGTTGGTGGTCTCCACCACCAGGGTGTCGCCGTCATAGTGGCCGACCGAGTCGCCCATCCACGGCCGCACGCCGTCGGTGCGATGCGGGGCGTTCAGCCGCACCACGCGTACGTCGTGGATCATCTCCACCTGGATCGCCACCGCGTCCTTGGTCTGCACGAACTGGTAGTCGTTGTTGTAGAAGCCGTTCGACAGCATCGGCGGGCCGGCGTTGCGGCCAAAGCCCATGACGCAGCGCTCGCCCAGCGGACGGTTCTCGGGGTTGTCGTACACATCGCGGAACAGGGCGCGGTAGTCCGGCGCCGGCACCCCCGACCTATAGGGCGGGGCCTTGCCCTCCGGCGTGGTGATGATGGAGGTGCGCGGCTCGCCGTTCACCCGCATGATCATCGAGCCGGGATCCAGCCAGCCTACATTGTAGCCGCCCACCGCGCCGCCGGCGGCGGCGAACTCGGCGCGGGTGCCCGGCGGGGGCTTGTCGCCGCCCTTGGTGGGGGCGGGGGCGTTCGGGTCCGTGGCCTTGTTGCCCTCGCTGAATTCGTGGGCGGCGGCGCCCTCCGCCTTGGCGACCTCGGCCGGGGTGAAGACCGCTGCGTGCACGTTGTTGGCCCGCGTCTCCGGCGTCAGGCTGGCGTTGCTCCAGTATTCGCCGAGGTCGGGCTGGCCATAGCCGTTACGCGGCGCCTTGTAGGCGGAGGCCGAGGGCGCGGCGTGCGCGGTCAGGGCGGCCAGGGGCGCGGCGCAGAGCGCGGTTCCCAGAATAAGAGCGAGCGCGCGAGTCATAAGGTCCTCCCCGGACGTGCGCCATCGAACGGCGGCGCTTTCACCGTCCCGTATATAGCACGATCGGCGAGTGCATACCACATTTTCAGAAATGAGGCGTCTCGTAGGGAGCCCGTCGTGGCGCCGGGGCGCCGGCGGCGAGGGACTACGGCCTCAGGCCTCGTCCCACTGCATCTCGGCGGCGGGGCCGGCCTTGCGACCGGCAGGGGCCTTGCCGGCGTCGGCGGCGCGCCGCCAGGGGCCGGTATAGGAAGGATCGTCGCGGCGGCGGCGGTCGGGGCCGAAATAGGTGGCGGTGCGCACGAAGGGGCGGGGACGATAGATCACCGCCTGCAGCCGCTCCAGCACCGACTTGGCCGTCAGCGGCTTGGCGATGAACTCGGTTACGCCGGCGTCGCGCGCATCGACCACGCGGGACTTTTCCGAGTGACCGGTCATCATCACGATGGGCAGGTAGGGATTCTTGCTGTCCGGCGCGTTGCGGACCATGCGGGTGAACTCGACCCCGTCGATGGGGAACATCTGGAAATCGACGATGGCCACGTCGGCCGGCCAGTCGCGCAACGCCTCCAGCGCCTCGGCGCCGTCGCGGGTCTCGCGCACATTGCGTACGCCGACGCCGGCGAGAACCGTCATGACGATCGCCCGCATGTGCTGATTGTCGTCCACCAGAAGGACGCGAAGACTTTCCAGGCCGCCCATGCGCTCAATTATCCGTTCGTCTTTATCATAACAAGGGAGGCCTTCCGATCCATTACCGAGGCTCAGGCCGCCCGCGACGGCGCCGACGCGCCGATCATCAGGCTCGGGTCCATGTGGCGCCCGCGCCAGGTCATGCGCCAGCACAGGTGATTGCCCGTGGCGCGGCCCTTCATCCCGACCTCGCCGATCAACTGCGCGCGCTCTACCCGCTGCCCGGCGGCGACGTGCTGGCGCGACTGGTGCAGGTAGTAGCTGATCAGCCCCTGACCGTGGTCGATCATGGTCAGGCCGCCTTCGAGAAACATGTCCGGCTCGGCCAGCACGACGAGGCCCGCCGCGGGCGCATGGATCGGCGTGCCGGCGGGCGCGGCGAGATCGACGCCATAATGGGGCTGCTTGGGCTCGCCGTTCAGCACCCGCTGCACGCCGAAGGGCGACGTGCGGATCGGATGGTCGAGCGGCAGGATGAAGCCGTCCTTGAACGCGTCCGTATCGTCGCGTGAGGCGGCGGCCCTGGCCTTCTTTTCCCGCTCCGCACCGATGCGGGCGATGATGCCGGGATCGGTGGGCGTCACCGTCTCCGGCGGCAGGCCGTCCACATGCTGCACGTCGTAGGCCACCGGGGCGATGGCCACCGTCTCTTCCCGCCAACGGCCGTCCACATAGGGGCCGAAAGCGACGCGCGCCGGGGCGTCGCGATCGAAGCCGACCACGTAGACGCCGCGGGCCGAGGCGATGGCCTCCGCCTTGCCGTCGATGGAGATCGGCGCGCGCGGTCTGGTGAGGCCGAATACGAAGCCGCCCTGCGTCAGCCGCGCCGACACGCCGGCCGGCGGCTGGGCGCGCGGGCCCGTGGCGAACCCCGCCGCGGCGAGGGCGCCCATGGCGGCCATGGCCCGGCGCCGGTCGATCAAGCGACGCCCTGCAACTGTTTCCATCGCGCCAAGGCCTCCTCGGGCCCCGCATAGCCCTCCTGAAGTTCGGCGTTCCAGTAGCGCAGCGTCTCCAACGGCACGCGGCGTCCGGACAGGGCGCAGAGCACGTATTTGCCCGGTTTCAGCACCACGTACTCGCCGTCTCCATAGTGGAGACTCGCCTGGCCATCGAGATTGCGGTCGAACGCGTTCATGAACCGATTGTAATGCGTGTCGCGCAGCGCGCAAACCGCGGATCAGAAAAGATTTCCCTGTTCCGGGGGCGCCTGTTTCCGCACAACCGGCTTATCGGCCGGGCCATCGACCCGGGCCGCCGCCATGCCGTCGGCGAACTTCAGCTGCAGGGCGTCGCCGGGTTTCAGCGAGGCCGATGAACGGACCAGCGCACCGTCCGCTCGCCGCACCAGGGCGAAGCCCCGCGCCAGCGGCGCCTCAGGATGCAGCGAGCGCAACAGCCGCTCGGCGCGCTCCAGCCGCTCCGCGCGCCGCTCCACCAGCCGGCGCGCCGCGGCGTCCAGCCGCCCGCCGAGCGGCGACAGCCGCTGCGCCTGCACCGCGATGGGGCGGCGCAGCATCTGCGGGTTCAGCCTTGAGGATGTGCGCACCAGTTGTCGCTCATGCGCATCCACATTGCGCGTCAACCCGGCCGTCAAGCGACCGGCGGCGAGGTCGAAGCGCTGGCTGGCGATGGCGAGCAGCGCCTCGGGCCGGGGCAGGCCGCGCCCGGCGCCGTCCAGTCGCGCCCGGCGAAGTTCGAACAGGCGCTGCACCGAGCGCGCGGTGCGCTGCTCCAGCCCCAGCACCTGCGCCTTCAGGTCGGCCAGCACCGGGGTCGCCATCTCCGCCGCCGCCGTGGGTGTCGGCGCCCGGCGGTCGGACACGAAGTCGATCAGCGTGGTGTCGGTCTCGTGGCCCACCGCCGAGATCACCGGAATGGCGCTCGCCGCCACCGTCCGCGCCAAGGCCTCGTCGTTGAAGGGCCAGAGGTCCTCGATCGAGCCGCCGCCCCGCGCCACGATGATGACCTCGGGCCGGGACGGGGCGCCGGGGCCCGGCCGCTGCCCGTCGATGGCGTTGAAGCCCCGCACGGCCGCCGCCACCTGATTGGCGGCGTCGGCGCCCTGGACCACCACCGGCCAGACGATCACGCGGCAGGGCCAGCGGTCGCGGATGCGATGCAGGATGTCGCGGATCACCGCGCCGGTCGGGCTGGTGATGACCCCGATGACGGCGGGGGACGCGGGCAGGGCGGTCTTGCGGCCTGCCTCGAACAGGCCCTCCGCCTGCATCCGGCCCTTCAGCCGTTCGAGCTGGGCCAAAAGGGCGCCGACGCCGGCCGGCTCCATGCTCTCGATCACCATCTGATAGGAGGATCGGGCGGGATAGGTGGTGATCTTGCCGGTGACGATCACCTCCAGCCCCGTTTCCGGCTGGCACTGCAGACCCCGTACTGAACCTTTCCACACCACCCCGTCGATACAGGCGCGCTCGTCCTTCAGCGACAGGTAGACGTGGCCGGAGGCGTGGCGGGTGACCTTGGAGATCTCGCCGCGCAGCCGCACGAAGCCGTAGGCGTCCTCCAGCGTCCGCTTCAGGGCGAAGGCCAGCTCCGACACCGAATAGGCCGGCGCGTTGCCGGGCGCGTCGGCGGAGGGTGATTCGACCAGGCTCATCGCTAACCAAGATAGGCGTTCAGGGCGACGCAGGGCAGGGTCGTCGCAACCGATGCGCCGAACCACGCGTACCTTGAACCAACCGGAGCCCGTTGCATGAAGCCTGTCGCCCCCTGGCTCGCCCCCATACTCGCCCTCGCGGCCGTGGGGCTGGGCGCCGCCCCGGCCGCCGCCGCTGACCTCACCGGCGTCTGGCGGTTCACCTGCAAGGTGGAGACGTTCGGCTTCGAACTGGAATGCCGGTTCACCCAGAAGGGCGACGATCTCAGCGGGGTATGCCGCGACATGGCCACCAACGATCCCAGCCACAAGCCGCAGGGCAGCCACACCCTGACCGTCGGTCACGTAGACGGCGACAGGGTCAGCTTCGCCTATCGGACCCATTTCCTGCTGATCCCCTTCACCGCCAGCTATGCGGGTACGGTGTCGGGCGACCGCATGAGCGGGGAGGCCATTGCGCCCGGCCACCGGGGGTCGTTCAGCGCGGTCCGCAGCTGATCCTTGACCTCTCCCGCCCGGCGGGGGACAGGGCGGGCATGAACGTCCTCCTCGTCGGTTCCGGCGGGCGCGAACACGCCCTGGCCTGGAAAATCGCCCGTTCGTCCAGACTCACGCGCCTGGTCGCCGCCCCCGGCAACCCCGGCATCGCCGGCCTGTGCGAATGCCGTCCGGTGACGGGCACCGACGTCGACTCCCTCGCCGACCTCGCCCGGGAGATGACCGCCGATCTGGTGGTCGTTGGACCCGAGGCCGCGCTGGAGGCCGGGCTGGCGGATCGCTTGGCGGAGCTCGGCATTCCCTGCTTCGGTCCCACCCGCGCCGCCGCCCGGCTGGAGACCTCCAAGGCCTTCTCAAAGGCGTTCGCCGACCGCCATCGTCTGCCCACCGCGCCGCACCTCACCTGCGAGACCGCCGAGGCGGCGCGCGCGGCGCTGGACCGGTTCGATCCGCCCTATGTGATCAAGGCGGACGGGTTGGCGGCGGGCAAGGGCGTGGTGATCGCCGAGACCCGCGCCGAGGCCGAGACCGCGATCGGCCACATGCTGGGCGGCCGTTTCGGCGCGGCGGGCGCCAGGGTGGTGATCGAAGCGTTCCTGAAGGGGGAGGAGGCCTCGCTGTTCGCCCTCTGCGACGGTGAAACCGCCCTGCTGTTCGGCGCGGCCCAGGATCACAAGCGGGCCTATGACGGCGAGGAGGGCCCCAATACCGGCGGCATGGGAACCTATGCGCCCGCCCCGGTGGCGACGCCTGCGGTGCTGGAGACGGCCCGCCGCACCCTGATCCAGCCCGCCGCCCAGGGCATGGCGGCGGAGGGCGCGCCGTATCGCGGCGTGCTGTTCGCGGGGCTGATGATCGCGGATGAGATCCCGTCCCTGGTGGAGTTCAACGCCCGCTTCGGCGATCCCGAGTGCCAGGTCCTGATGCTCCGGCTGCAGAGCGACCTGCTACCCTACCTGCACGCCGCGGCGACCGGCGCCTTGGCCTCGATGCCGGCGCCGCAATGGCGAGACGAGGCGGCGATCTGCGTGGTGCTGGCCGCGCGCGGCTATCCGGAAGCCCCGGAAAAGGGCTCGGTGATCCAGGGCGCCGACCAGGACTTCGGTGGGGACGTGGTGGTGTTCCACGCAGGGACGACATTGCGGGACGACGGGGCGCTGATCGCCAGCGGTGGGCGGGTGCTGAACGTGTGCGCGCGGGGCGCTACCCTGGAGATCGCCCGGGAACGCGCCTATGCCGCCGTAAGCCGGATCGACTGGCCCGAAGGGTTCCACCGCACCGATATCGCCTGGCGCGCGCTCGCCCCGCCATAGCGTTGCGTCCGCCGCGCGACTGGGCCACAAAGCCGCCACTCGAAGAAACGGTACGCCTGCGGGGAAACGCCATGGCCGACGAAACTTCCGCCCCGGAATCGGCGCAGGACGCGTTCTCAGGCACCAAGCCGGTCGATGAACGCTACGCCCTGGACGAGGCCAGGCTCGAAGCGTGGCTGAAGGCCAATGTGGAGGGCTATGCCGGCCCGCTGGAGGTTCGCCAGTTCAAGGGCGGTCAATCCAACCCGACCTATCAGCTCGTCACGCCCGCGCGGAAATACGTGTTGCGCCGCAAGCCCCCCGGCAAGCTCCTGCCCTCCGCCCACGCGGTGGATCGCGAGTTCAAGGTCATCTCGGCGCTGGGTACGACCGGCTTTCCGGTGGCGCGCGCCTACGCGCTGTGCACCGACGACGCTGTGATCGGCACCATGTTCTACGTGATGAGCATGGTGGAGGGCCGCATACTATGGGACGGATCGTTGCCCGGCATGACCCCGGCCGAGCGCACCGCCACCTATGGGGCCGAACTCAAGACGCTGGCCGACCTGCACAACACCGACTACGCCGCCATCGGCCTCGCCGATTTCGGCAAGCCCGGCAACTATTTCGCCCGCCAGATCGACCGCTGGACCAAGCAGTACCGCATGTCGGAAACCCAGCCGATCCCGGCCATGGAGCGGCTGATGGAGTTCCTGCCCGCCACCCTGCCGCAGGACGACACCACCTCCATCGTCCACGGCGACTACCGGCTGGATAACCTTTCGCTTCACCCCACCGAACCGCGGGTGGCGGCGGTGCTGGACTGGGAGCTGTCCACCCTCGGCAACCCGCTGGCGGACTTCACCTATTATCTGATGAACTGGCACGCCCAGGCGGAGGGACGCAGCGGCCTGAAGGGACTGGACCTCAAGGCCCTCGGCATCCCCACCATCGAGGAGACGGTGGAGGACTACTGCCGGCTGACCGGCCGCACCGGCCTGCCCGCGCTGGACTGGTACTTCGCCTACAACCAGTTCCGCCTGGCCGGCATCCTGCAGGGCATCGTCGGGCGCGTGCGCGACGGCACCGCCTCCAGCACGCAGGCGGTGGCCAATGCCGACCGCGTCGTGCCGTTGGCGGAGAGCGCGCTGGAGTTCGCGAAGAAGGCGGGGGCTTAGAGCATGATCGTTTCGGATGGAATCATCCGAACGTGAATCATGCTCTAAACTCAAAGTGCAGACCCTGATTCACGGTTTAAGATGAACCGATCAGGGTCTAGGACTCCTCGCTGCCCTCACCCCGGCCCTGTCCCACTTCGCGGGAGAGGGGGAAGCGGGCGTGTTTCCTCCCCTCTCCCTTATGGGAGAAAGCCGGGGTGAGGGGAAACCGCCGTTGCTCTTTCTAACAGCGCGTCCAGCGCCGCTTCGTCCTCGAACCGGGCGCTGACCGGCCAGGGCGTGACGCGCGCGCGCCAAGCCGGGGTCAGGCGCACCCAGTCCTTCTCGGTGGTGACCAGACCTGCACCGAGCGTCCGGGCGCGAGCGGCCAGAAAGGCGAGGTCTGTCTCCCGATAGGCCGCATGGTCGGGATAGGGCGCGAAATCCACCAGCGCGCACCCGGCGGCCTTCAGCGCCCGCTCCACCTTCCAGGGCTTGGCCACCCCGGCGAAGCCGAGCTGGGGTCCAGGCGGCGGGGCGGCGTCGGCGGTGAGGCGAGCGATCAGCACGACGCGTCCCTCGAACAGCCGCACCAGCCGTGGATCGGGCGCTTCGAGGTCTGTCGGCAGCAGGATCACCACCGCGTCGGCGCGGTCCAGTCCCACCCGCATCGGTTCGCGCAGCGGGCCGGCGGGAAAGACCGCGCCGTCGCCGAAGGGCCATTCGCCGCCCCGCGTCTCGCCGTCCACCACCACCAGCGAGAGCGCCTTCTTCAGGCCGGGATTCTGGTGACCGTCGTCCAGCACGATCGCTTCCGCACCCGCCGCCCGCGCGGCGAGCGCTCCGGCGGCCCGGTCCCGCGCCACCCACATGGGGACGTCGCGGGCCAGCATCAGCGGCTCGTCCCCCACGTCGCCGCTGTGATGGACCAGGGGATCGACCCGGGTCGGCGCGGTGGCCCGCCCGCCATAACCGCGCGACAGGCCGTGGGCGTTTATCCCGCGCTCGGTCAGTCGCCGAAGGATCTCCCGCGCCACCGGCGTCTTGCCCGCCCCGCCCACCGTCAGGTTGCCGACGCAGATCACCGGTATGCCGGGGTCTATGGGGTCGGCGCGGGCCATCCGCCGCGCGGTGGCCGAGGTCCAGACCCAGGAGACCGGCGTTAACAGGATGCGCCAGGCCAGGCTGCCGCCGCGCTCCGAATACCACCAGCGGGGCGTGGACAACCGGCTCACGGCAGCAGGCCCAGCAGCTTGCCCACCGCGTTGTCGAGCCCGCTCGACCCGTCGGCCACGACCGCCCGCGCCCGGTCGGCGCGGCCCTTGGCGGTGGCCGGCTGCAGCAGGACCTCGCTCCAGGCGGCGGTGAGGTCGAGGGCGTCGGTGACCACCACGGCGGCGGAGGCGCCGATCAGCCCCGCATAGACGTCGCGCCAGTTATCCACGTGCGGACCGGTGAGGATGGGGCAACCGAGCTGGGCCGGCTCGACCGGATTGTGTCCCCCCGGTCCGGACAGCAGACTGCCGCCGATGAACGCCGCCTGCGCCAGGGAAAACCACAGGCCGAGCTCGCCCAGCGTGTCTGCCACATAGACGTGCGCTTCGCCGAACGGCGCCTCGCTGCGCGCCGCCGCGCCCAGGCCGCGCTCGCGGGCGGCGTCCAGGATGCCCGGTGTGCGGTCGATATGGCGGGGCACGATGACCAGGAGGGCATAGCCGCTGATCCTGGCGAAGGCGTCCAGCACGATCTCGTCCTCACCGGGATGGGTGGAGGCGGCCAGCAGCACCGACCTCTCTCCCGCCGCGCCGCGCAGGTCGGCCAGGGCCCCGGCGTCCACGCTGAGCGGCGCCGCCGCCAGCTTCAGGTTCAGCCGGCCGTGATCCTTGGCGCCGAGCTCGCGCAGCCCTGCCGCCACGGCGTCGGTCTGGGCCAGCACGAGGTCGAAGCCGCGGAACAGGGCGCGGGCGGCGGCGGGGCGGCGGGCCCATCCCGTCAGGCTCTTCTCCGACAGCCGGGCGGAGACCAGAGCCAGCTTCACCCCCCGGGCCTTAGCGGTTAGCAGCAGGTTCGGCCACACCTCGCTCTCCACGAACACGGCGAGGGACGGGCGCCAATGGCCCAGGAAGCGCGCCGCCGTGCCGGGCGCATCCACGGGCGCATATTGGTGGATGACGCCGACGGGCGCCCGCCGCGCCATCAGGTCCGCCGACGCGACGGTGCCGGAGGTGATCAGCACGCCGAGTTCCGGCCGCACGGCGCACAGGCGCTCCACCAGCGCCAGCAGCGACAGGCTCTCGCCCACGCTGGCCCCGTGCAGCCAGATGATCGGTCCGGCGGGGCGGGGGATGGGGGCGTGGCCCAGCCGCTCTCCAAGCCGCGCGGGGTCCTCCTTGCCCCGCCGGGCGCGGGCGTTCAGCAGCATGGGCGCAAACGGTTCGGCGACGCCGGTGGCGAAGCGGTAGAGCTGAAGCGCGAGCGGAGTCATGCTCCCTTCGCCCTCGAGGGGGAGACGGGCTTGAGCACCAGCGCCTCGGCGCGGCGCGTGGCGGCGCTGAGCTGCTCCGCCCAGAGGTTCGCAAGCACCGCCGGTTCGGCGTCGCGGTCCACCGGGGCGCCGCCGTCCCAGACGATGGCCCCCCGGCCGAACGGCAGCGGGATCATCGCACGGTCCCAGCTTCCCAGCCGGATTGCCGGGCGGCAGGCCAGCCCCACGAACAGCACCGGCGCTTTCGAGAGCTTGGCGAGCATGGGCGCGCCCTCTTTCATCTGCTCGACGGGGCCGCGCGGGCCGTCGGGGGTGATCGCCACCCCGCCGCCGCCCCTGATCCACTTCAGCACGTCGCGAAAGGCGGAAAGGCCGCCCTTGTCGTTGGCGGGATCGCTGTCCTTGCGCGACGAGCCGCGGATGGCGGGAAAGCCCAGCCGCTGCACCGCCCCGGCGATGAACTGGCCGTCGGGGGAGAGGGAGATCAAGGCCCGCGGCGCCTGCGCCCGGTGGAGCGGCCAGCAGGCGGGAGACAGGGCGATACGCGAATGCCAGAAGCAGACGATCACCCCGCCCCGCACCCCGTCCCCGCCTCGCGCGTCCCACACCGCCTCGGCCACGCCGCGCTGCTCCTGACGCCAGCGCAGGGTGGAGAGGGCGAAGCGCAGATAGGCCGCCATCAGCCAGGCCAGCGCCGCCTGCACGCCCGGCCGTCGAAACCAGCGTTTCACGAGGCCGGGTCCATCAAAGGCCATCGCTCAGCACCGGCGCCGCGGGCAACGGCACGTCCAGGTTCTGGGCGCGGGCCAGGCGGGCATAGAGCCCGCCTCGCGCCACCAGCGACGCGTGATCACCCTCTTCGACCACCCGTCCGGCATCGATCACATAGATGCGGTCGGCGCCCCGCACGGTAGACAGGCGGTGGGCGATCATCAGCGTGGTGCGCCCGGCCATCAGCCGCTCCAGCGCCTCCTGCACCTTCTGCTCGCTTTCGGTGTCGAGCGCCGAGGTGGCCTCGTCGAGCAAGAGGATCGGAGCGTTCTTCAGGAAGGCGCGGGCGATGGCGATGCGCTGGCGCTGCCCGCCGGACAGGCGCGCGCCGGCCTCGCCGGCCGAGGTATGGTAGCCGTCAGGCAGGGCGGCGATGAACTCGTGCGCGGCGGCGGCGCGGGCGGCGGCCTCCACCTCCTCCTGACTGGCTTCGGGGCGGGCATAGGCGATGTTGGCGCGCAGGGTGTCGTCGAACAGGAAGGGTTCCTGCGTCACCAGCGCGATCTGGTGGCGGAGCGAGGCCAGGGTGATGTGGCGCACGTCCTGGCCATCCACGGTGACGTGTCCGGCCGTCACGTCGTAGAAGCGCGGGATCAGGTTCAGGATGGTGGATTTGCCCCCGCCCGACGGGCCGACCAGCGCCACCGTCTCGCCGCGGCGGACCTCCAGCGTCACCTCCGACAGCGCCGGCGCGGCGGCCGCATAACCGAACGACACCCGATCAAAGCGGATCGAGGCTTCGGAGAGTTGCAAGGGCCTGGAGTCCGGCGCGTCCCCCACCTCGGCCTTCACGTCCAGGGCGTCGAACAGGCGGGCGGCGGCGGCCAGGCCCTCGGCGAACACCGACTGCAGGTTGGCGACCTGGCGCAGCGACTGGCCCGCCATAGCCAGGATGGCCAGGAAGGCGACGAGCTGGTTCAGCGTCATCTGATGATGCAGGGCGCGATAGCCGGCATAGGCGATCACCGCGGCGGTCACGTAGCCGGTGACCGACTCGGTGGCGGGGGAGGCGGCGGCGCGGGCGTTGGCGCCCTTGATCAGATGGGCCTGACGGCGGTCGATCACCGCGCCCACCCGCGCCTCCTCGAAGGCCTCGCGGTTGTCTATCTTGACGATCTTCACCCCGTCCAGGCTCTCCATCACCGCGGTGGAGAGAGCGGAGGTCTCGGTCATCGCGCCCTGGGCGGCGCTGCGCGTGCGCCTGGCGAACCGCCGCATGATCCAGGACGCCACCGGCGCGCCGACCAGGACGAGGGCGGTGAGCAGGGGGTCGGTCACCAGCATGTAGCCGATGGCGAACACCACGGTCAGACCCTCGCGGGTATAGTTGATCACCCCGTTGGTCGCCGCCTCGCGGATCAGGCCGGCGTCGTAGAGCACCGAGGAGATGTAGGCCCCCGAGTGCGCCGTGCGCAGGCGCGCCAGATCGGCATGGATCAGGGTGGCGAAGGTGCGCTTCTGGATATCGCCGACCACCTGGTTGCCGATGCGGTTGGACAGCACCGCCTGGCCAATCTGCAACGCCGCCCGCAGGGTCACCACCGCGACGATGATCAGCGGCAGGGCGATCAGGCTGTCGGCGCGGCGCTGGTCGAAGATCTTCTTGATCACCGGATCGAGCAGATAGCCCAGCGTCACGGTCAGCACCGCCACCCCGGCGGCGCACGCCAGGGCGGCCGCGAGCCGGGCCGTGCGCGGCTTCAGGTATTCGCGATACAGCCGGGCGATGAGCGCGCGCGCGCCGCTTCGGCCTTCGGCGTCGGTGGACGTCATGGGGCTGGGTTCTGACGATTGCCCATGGGTGTCAAGGCGTGGGTTCCTGGGGGGACGGGGCGCCGCGCTTTCCCCCGGCGGTTCAGACGTCTAGTTAGGGGGTCGGCGCTGCATGATCCATGGCGTCGCCTCAAGACCGCCGAAGGAAGCTCGTGTCCGCCATCGACCTCACCACCCCGATGGGGCGTTTCAAGGCCTATCTGGACCTGTTGTGGAAGGATCACGCTTGGCTGCGGCTGGGCTTCCAGAACGCCCACTGGGTGTCGCCGGACCTGATCCGCACCAACCAGCCCTGGCCGTTCCAGCTGCGCTGGTGGAAGGATCGGGGGGTGAAGACGGTGATCAACCTGCGCGGCGGCGGCTATCCCACCAGCTTCTATCTGCTGGAGAAGGCGGCCTGCGAACGGCTGGGCCTCAGGCTGGAGAATTTCGCCATCGCCTCCCGAGAGGCGCCGTCGCGCGAACAGGTGGCCGGGGCGCGGGCCCTGTTCGACCGGATCGCGTATCCCGCCCTGATGCACTGCAAGTCCGGCGCGGACCGGGCCGGGATCATGAGCGTGCTCTACGCCCACCACACCCTCGGCCTGCCGCTCCGCGAGGCGATGAAGGAGCTCAGCTTCCGCACCCTGCACGTGAAGCAGGGCCAGGTGGGCGTGCTGGGCTATACCTTCGAGCGCTATTTCACGGAGGGCGAACCCAAGGGCCTCAGCTTCTTCGAGTGGGTCGAGCAGCCCGGCTATGACCCCAAGCAGATCCGCGCCGACTTCAAGGCCGGCGGGCTGGGCTCGCTGCTGACCGAGCGCCTGCTGCGGCGGGAATGAGGCTCAGAGCCTGTTTGGGAATTGCATTTCGAGCGTCTCTGCGTGCTTCGAGACGCGGCTTCGCCGCTCCTCAGCATGACGAAAGTTGGAGATTCTCCCGCGCTCGTCATCCTGAGGAGCCCTCGAAGAGGGCGTCTCGAAGGACGCACGGACTTTCCAAACAGCCTCTCAGCCGCCGTTGTCGGCGATGAAGCGGGTGATCTCGGTCTTGCTCATGGCCAAGGCGGCCGTCACGTCGGCGTCCGAGGTATAGGGGCCGAAGAATACGCAGGAGATCAGCCGCCCTTTCGACACCGTGGTCGCCGAGGCCATCGCCATCTTGGCCTGTCGCCCCTCGGCGCTGGCGTCGATCACGCCGGTCATGTAGGCGGCCTTATCATCGACCTCGACGAACTTCGGCGCGCCGGTGAGCACGATCTTGCGCCCGGTCGAATCGCTCAGCGCGCTGGACGCCTGCTCCATCGGCTTGGCCGACTGGACCGCGGCGTTCAGCGAACCGTTGGCCAGCGCGGTTTTCATTTGGGACAGCAGGACCGTGCGGTCGGGGATCGCCGCGATTAGGGAGGACTTCGGCGTCTTGATCGCGCCGGCGTGGGGAAGCCCACCGGTGGGGTTGTTCAGGTCGGCGCAATTGAAGAACTGGGCGCTGGTGACGTTGACGGTGTCCGCCCGCTCAGCCGCCATGGCCTTGACCGCCGCCGCCGAATTGTCGGTCGGCAGGCAATAGCCGTCGGGCACGCTGTAGGTATAGGTCTGGCCGACCAGGGTGAAGCTGGCCTTAGTCGGCGCCGCCGCCGCTGCGGAAAACGCCATCAGCCCGATCAGGCCGGCGATAAACACTGTGAGTCGCATCGGGTCCTCCAAATACCGCGCCTACCTAAGCGCGAATGCCGGCCCGGTGCTAGGATTTGGTGATAATTTGGAGGCTGTTTCAAAAGGTTCTGAATCTCCTTGTTCGTCTCCCCATCCTTGAGTCATGGCCGGGCCTGACCCGGCCACAAGGCAGCTCCGGGCGTTCCGCTTGCCTTGTCCTCGGGTCAAGCCCGAGGATGACTTGGAAATCCAAAGGTCCGGAGACTTTTGAACAATCTCTTAGGGCTTTCGCTCCTGTTCCGGGCCCCACGACCTAGTGGTCGTGGTGTTGGCCGGTCTCGGGGTCGAACAGGCGGTGGGCGTGGACGATGACGTAGCGCATCAGGGCGTTGTCCACGGTCGATTGCGCCCTGGCCTTCCAGGCTTTATGCGCTTCGGCATAGTTGGGATAGGCGCCGACGAAATCGAGCTTCGACAGGTCGCGAAACTCGAGGGCGCCGAGGTCCTTCAGCTCGCCGCCGAACACCAGGTGCAGGAGCTGTTTGTCCGCCATGCCATTCTCCCCGTCCGGGCCGATTCCCTCAGCTCGGGAGGTCGATAGGCCGGGTCCTGGCCAAGATCAACGGGGCGAGGGCGGGGGCGCAGCAGACCAGGCTGGGGCAGGAGGCGGAGGGGCCGTTGAAGCCGAGCGGCCGGCCCTTGTGATCGCAGACCGTGGCCCCGGCCTCGTGCGCGATCAGGGCCCCGGCGGCGATGTCCCACTCGTGCTTGGGCGAGAGCGCCACCGCCGCGTCGAAGGCGCCCGACGCCACCAGCGCCATGCGATAGGCGATGGCGTTCCTGGCCTCGATCCGCATCGGCGGCCAGGGTTCGGCCCAGGCGGGATGGGCGAACATCGTCTCGTCGCCGAGCATGGCGGCGTGCTCCAGCCGATCGGTGCGCGCGGCGCGGATCACCTGGCCGTTCAAGGTCGCGGCCCCACCCGCATCGGCGGCATAAAGCTCGTCCAGCGCCGGGGCGTAGATGGCGGCGGAGATGGGCCGGCCGTCCTCCACCACCGCCAGCGACACCACGAACCAGGGCTTGCCGCGGATGTAGGCGCGGGTGCCGTCGATGGGGTCGACTACGAAGACGCGCCGGGCGACCAGACGGGCAGGGGTGTCCGCGCTCTCCTCGGACAGCCAGCCATAGTCGCCGCGCGCGCCGATCAGGCGGGTGTGGAGCAGGGCGTCCACCTCCAGGTCGGCGGAGGTGACCGGGCTGCCGTCGGCCTTCTTCTCGATCTCCAGGTTCGAGGTGCGGCGCTTCAGCGCCAGGGCGCCGGCCTCCCGCGCCGCGTCCTTCAGCAGGTCGAGGTCGGCGCTCATCGGCCGGCGATCGCCACCGCGTCGATCATCAGGCTGGGGGCGTTGGCGGCGCGGATCAGCTCCAGGTCGCTGGCCGGCACGAGGCGGCCATAGAGGTCGGTCAGATTGGCGGCGACGGTGATCTCGTTGACCGGATAGGCGATCTCCCCGCCCTCGAACCAGAAGCCGGAGACGCCGGCGGACCAGTCGCCGTTGTTGGCGTTGAGCGAGGGGCCGAACATGGAGGTGACGAGCAGGCCGGACCCCGCCGCCCGCATTAGGGCGTCCGGCGTCCCGGTCCCGGCCTCCAGCGTCAGGTTGTGGGTGGAGACGCCCGGCGGCCCGGCCAATCCGCGCGAGGCGTGACCGTTGGTCTGCAGCCCCAGTTGCCGGGCGGACGACGCGTTCAGCAGCCAGGTCGTCAGCCGCCCGTCGCTGACCAGTTCGGTCTCTTCCGTCGCCACGCCCTCGTCGTCGAAGGGGGCGGAGCCGAGGCCGCGGCGCCGGTGTGGCGCATCGAACAGGCGCACCCCCGGGGCGAACACGGGCTGGCCGAGCCTGTCTTTCAGGAAGGAGACGCCCCGCGCCACCGCCGGACCCGACACCGCACCGATGAAGGGCGACAGGAGGGCGGTGGCGATACGGTTCTCGAACATCACCGGCGCGGTCGTGCTGTCGAGCTTGCGGGGGTTCAGCCGGGCCACGGCGCGCCGTCCCGCCTCCTGGCCGATGCTCCCCGGGGTGGGCAGGTCTTGCGCATGGCGGGTGGATCGGCCGTCGCCGCCGCGCTCCATGCCCGCGCCTTCCCCGGCGATGACGGAGGCGGAAAGGGAAAACGAAGAGCCGCGGTGACGACCCTCGAAGCCGTGGCTGGTGACGAAGCTCCAGGCGCTGGTGGACCATGTGGCCGAACCGCCCTCGGAATTGGACACGCCGGGCGTGGCGCGGGCGGCGTCCTCGCTCTCGCGGGCGAGCTGTTCGAGCGCTTCGGGGGACCGCTCGGTGGGGTCGTAGAGGTCGAGGTTCGGCGGCGCGTCGTTCAGCAGGCGGTCCTGCGGGGCGAGGCCTGCGTAAGGGTCCTCCGGCGCCAATCGGGCCATGGCCACGGCGCGCTCCACCAGCCTGGCGCGGGCGCCCTTGGAAATGTCGGAGCCCGAGACCACCGCCTGGCGCTGGCCGATGAAGACGCGAAGGCCGAGGTCGCGGCTCTCCTCACGCTCGACTTCTTCCAGCGCGCCGAGGCGAACCCCCACCGACAGCGCGGCGCGCTCCGCCCCCACCGCCTCGGCCCCATCCGCGCCGCTGGCCAGCGCCAGGCGCACCACGTCGTGGAGCAGGTTCGGATCCATAGGCGCAGTCATCCTCGCGAAGGGGCGCATATGGCCCGCGCCGCGGGCGGGGGCAACCTTGGGAACCGTGGGCTCAGGGAAAGCTGTAGAACAGCAGCAAGGCGCCGGCGACCAGATAGGCGGTCCAGGTCAGGACCATGCCGGCCGTGCGGGCGACCGACAGGCCGGTGGTGCGCGAGAGGCCCAAGGCGTGCACCAGCCGGCCGAGCAGCAGCAGCAGCCCCACGCCGTGGATCACCAGCGGCCGCGCGCCCACCAGCGCCAGCACGGCCAGAGCGCCGATGCCTGCCGGGATATATTCCGCCGCATTGCCGAAGGTGCGGGTCGCGCGCACCAGATCGTCGACCCCGCCATCCCCGATCAGCACCCGATGACGCTGGCGCTGGCGCACCACCAGCACGGCCAGGATCAGCATGAGCAGCAGCAGCAGGCCGGACCACAGCGCCGCCGCGTGGCTGGCGGGCGTCACCACCGTATCCATCTACCCCTCCCGGATTGCGGGCGCATTAGCCGCCGGCTCGGCCTGGCGCGCAACCCCCATGGTGGACCCGGCGCGGTGGAGCGGCTAGCACCGGATGATGACGGTGGAGACGAAGGGCGAGGTGCTGGTGCTGGGCGCCGCCAGCCTGGTGGGACGCTTCCTGTTGCCGCGGCTGGCGACGGCGGGGCTTGCCGTCACGGCGCTCAGCCGGGTCGAGCGACGTGAGGCCGCGGGGGTGCGCTGGGTGGTGGGCGATCTTCATCGCCCCGAAACGCTGACCGCCCTCGGCGCGGCGGACCGGGTGTTCAGCCTGTCGCCGATCTGGCTGCTGGCCCCGGCGCTTCCCACGCTTCGCGCGCTCGGCATGGAGCGGCTGGTGGCCTTCTCCTCCACCAGCCGGTTCACCAAGCACGCGTCGGGCTCGAACAAGGAGCGGGCGGTGGCCGCCGCGCTGGCCGAGGGCGAGAGGGCGGTGGAGGCGTTCTGCCGCGCCCACGGGATCGGCTTCACCCTGCTGCGGCCGACGCTGATCTATGCAGAGGGGCAGGACGGCAACGTCTCGCGCTTGGCGGGACTGATCGGGCGGTTCGGCGTGCTTCCCTTGCCGGGGGATGGGCGAGGCCTTCGCCAGCCGGTCCACGCCGACGATCTTGCCGCCGTGGCGCTGGCGGCCATGGGGCGTCCGGCGACGGACCTGGCCTATGACGTGCCGGGCGGCGAGACGCTGACCTATCGCCGGATGGTGGAGCGCATCTTCGCGGGCCTGGGCAAGCGGCCCCGGGTGCTGCCCCTGCCCCTGCCGCTGGTGCGGCTCGGCTACGGGCTGGCGCGGCCACTTCTCCCCGGCTCCACCGCGCAGATGATCGAGCGTATCGAGGCGGACCTGGTGTTCGATGCGGCCCCCGCGCGCCGCGACCTCGGCTGGTCGCCCCGCGCCTTCCATCCGCGGTTCTAGGTTTCCGACCACACGGCCAGTTCGTTGCCGGACGGGTCGGTGAAATGGAACCGGCGCCCGCCGGGGAAGGTGAAGATCGGCCGCACGATCAGGCCGCCCGCCGCCTCGACCCTGATCCGCATCGCCTCAAGGTCATGGGCGTAGAGCACCACCAACGGCCGCACCAGGCCGGAGGCCGCATCGCCGTCGAAGCCGCCGTCCAGCCCTTCGCTGTAGGCGGCGTAGCCCGGGCCATAGTCTGTGAACGCCCAGCCGAAAGCGTCGCGATAGAATCCCTTCAGCGCGGGAAGGTCGCGGCCGGGCATCTCCACATAGTCGATCTTGCCGTCCTCGCGCATGTTGCTCCCTCCAGATGTTCCGCTTACGTTCCATAGGGCCAAGTCAGGCGAACGTCCAGACGCCGCAGCGCTTCACCGCGAAATCCTCCAACTCGCGGGTGGTCTCCACCTGATACTCCGCGAGCGGGCGCAGCCCTTCGGTGGAGAAGTAGGTGCGGTGGGGATCGCCCATCAGGACGGGGGTCCCGCGCGCGTGCGCCGCTCTCAGCCAGGCCCGCACGCGGCCCGCCAGCGGCTGTTCGTAGGAGATGTCCGAGGCCAGGATCACGTCGATGTCGGGCGCCGGCCGATCCAGCAGGTCGTCGGCGGTGAAGGCCACCACCACCCTGTTCGCCTCGGCGTTCAGCGCCACCGCCGCCGCGCAGAAGCCATCGATGTCGGCCGACAGGGCGAAGGCGGCGCCGGCCATCTTCGCCGCGATGCCCACCAGGCCCGAACCGGCGGCGAAGTCGATCACCCGCTTGCCCGCGACCGTCTCCGGATGATCGAGCACGTAGCGCGCCAGGGCCTGTCCGCCGGCCCAGGCGAAGGCCCAGAACGGCGGCGGCACGCCCATTTCGCCGAGCGCCTCTTCGGTCAGCCGCCAGATCGGCGTCACCTCGTCGGCGAGGTGAAGCTCTATCTCCGGTGTGTGCGGCGGTCGCTGCAGGCGGGTGTTGGCCAGGATGAACCCGCGCGGGTCGGCGATCACCGGTGGGGGTTCATCCGAAGCTCGCCATGGGCGCGGCAACCTTCCGGCCGCCGTCCCGGGTGTGATCGATGCCGGCGGAGGTGGCCAGGCGCAGCACGGTCCAATAGCCCGGCTGCACCTCCATCGCCGCGGTCATCCCCTTGGCGGTGAGCAGCCGGTGGGCCTTGGGCAATCGCCAACAGGGCAGGTGCATGAACATGTGATGTTCGCAGTGATAGTTCACGTAATAGGGCGCGATCAGCGCCCGCTCCACCAGGTTGGTGCGCGTGGTGCGGGCGTGGCGCAGCGGGTCGCCGTTGTCGGGCGTCACCGCGTGTTCGGCGATGTTGCGCATCCGCGTCACCAGGGGATACCAGGTCGCCATGGGCAGCAGCCACAGCACCGGCCACGCCCACCACAGGCCGGCCAGGGTCAGCGCGCCCCACATCAATCCGTTGGTGATCACGAAGGGGCCCCAGAAACTCCACAGGGCGTCGGCCACCTGCTCGTGCCTCAGGCCCTTGGCCTTGCGGGTGCGATAGGCGGCGAGGGTGGGGGCGATGCGCTGCTTGAAGAAGGTCTGGCCGGTCAGGTCGCGAATGGCCTTGCGGCGGAAGGATTTCGGGCTGATCGGAAAGGGCGCCGAAAGGCTAAGGTCCGGATCCTCCGCCTGCTGGGCGAACTTGTGGTGGGTGAGGTGGTAGGGGCGGTAGCGGTACAGGCTGGCCCCCACCGGCGCGCCGCACAGCCACTCGCCGACGAAGTCGTTCACCTTCATGTCCGCGTGCAGGGCCGCGTGCGCCCCGTCGTGCATCAGGATCGCCAGGCCGAGTTGCCGCGCGCCGATGACCATTACCGCCAGGATCAGGGTGAGCGGGTTCGGCCAGATCACGAACACCGCGCCCGCCAGCAGGATCACCGTCCAGGCGTGCGCCACCAGCGCCAGCCCCCGCCATTTCGAGCGCACCGACAGGCCCGCCCATTCTTCCTCGGCGAAGAAGCGCTTGGGATCGACGCGAAGGGCGGCGGGCAAGGGGAGGGGTCTCTCTGAAGCCTTGGCCCTAGCATGACGGTTCAAAGTCGCGGTATCAAGCCCTCGGCGCGTCGGGGTGCGCCGGAGGAACCGCCATGTCCATCGTCCGGGTCGCGTTCTTGGCGCTCATGGCGGGCGTGTTCGCCGCCGGATCGGTGCAGGCGGCGAGCTTCACCTGCGGCAAGGCCAGGGCGGCGGACGAACGCGCCATCTGCGCCGACCGCGCACTGAACGACCAGGACGTGCGCATGGCGCTGCTGTTCGATATCTCGCGCCACTTCGTCGCCATGGGCCGCCGCGGCCAGCTGGAGGACGAGCAGACGGCCTGGCTGCACGGCCGCCGCGAATGCGGCGCCAATACGCAGTGCCTGGCCTCGGAATACGCCCACCGCATCGCCCGCCTACAGGGCGTCATCGACGAGGTGGCCACCCACGGGCCGTTCTGAGGCCTCAGCTCCAGCGCATGGCGCCGAGCGCCAGGGCGATGGCCAGCAGCAGCCCCGCGTCGCGGTTGGAGCGGAACAGGTGCAGGGCGCGTATGCCGTCCCCCGGCTTCAGCTTCACAACCTGCCAGGCCAGATGCGCGGCGAAGGCCAGCCAGAGGACATAGAACGGAAAGCCGAGGCCGCCCCACCAGCCGGCGACCAGGGCAAGCCCGGCGCAAAGGGCGTAGAACAGGCCGACGCCGCGCCGCACCCCCGTGCCCAGCCGCCGCGCGCTGGACTTCACCCCCGCCAGCGCGTCGTCCTCGATGTCCTGGATGGCGTAGATGGTGTCGTAGCCCAGCGTCCAGAACAGGCCCGAGGCGTAGAGGATCAGCGGCTGCAGCCCGAGGCCGCCGTCCACCGCCGCGGCGCCGAGCAGGACGCCCCAGTTGAAGGTCAGCCCGAGCCAGGCCTGCGGCCACCAGGTGAACCGCTTCATATACGGATAGGCCGCCACTAGGCCGAGCGACAGCACGCCCAGAAGAATGGCGGTCGGCTTCAGGGTCAGCAGGATGGCGAGACCGATCAGGCTCATCGCCACCACGAAGCCCCAGGCCTGCCCGACGCCGAGCTGACCGGAGGGGATCGGGCGGGCGGCGGTGCGGGCCACCCTGGCGTCGATGTTGCGATCGACGATGTCGTTATAGGCGCAGCCCGCCGCGCGCATCACCACCGCGCCGACGGCGATCTTGACCAGCAGCGCCCAGTCCGGCGCCGCCTGGTTCATGGCGCTGGCCAGCGCCACGCCCTGCCAGCCCGGCAGCAGCAGCAGCCAGGCGCCGGCGGGCCGGTCGAAACGGCCGAGCTTCAGCCAGGGGCGCGTCGCGCGGGGTGCGAACCGATCCACCCAGTTGGCGGTGGCGGCGTCGGGCAGGGGGGCGAGACTCATGTCTCTATTCCTACCCCATCCGCCGCGGGGCGAAAGCCGCCCCTTCGCAAACCCTCCGCCTTCGCCCATATAGAGGGGGAACAGGCCGGAACCCTTCGCGGATGCAGACGAGAAATCCCTTCGCCGACGAGATCGCCAAGGCCGTGGAAGGCGTGATGGGCATGGCCCAGAGCGCGGGGGAGGAGGCCAAGGCCGCCGTGCGCGCCCAGGCCGACCGCATGGCCACCGAACTCGATCTGGTCCGCCGCGACGAGTTCGAAGCCTTGAAGGCCCTCCTGACGGCCGAAGTCGCCTCGCTTCGCGCCGAACTCGCCCAATCGAGGGGCTCCACCGGCGAAGCTCGCCCGGCGGACGACGCCGGTTGAGCAGACTCACCTTTAGCCAGTAGGCTCCATTGTACCGGGCCCGAGTCGAGGATGCGTCTCCCGCGCAGCCCCGTTCGCCCGAGGGAACGTCGCGTATGGACACCCCCCAGCCGGAAGACGTCGATCTCGGCATCGATCCCCTCGATGTAGTCGAACATGTGCTCACGGCCGAAAACCTGGACTTCGACCGCACCGACGACGGCGATCTCGCCTTCGCCCTCACCGGCGACTGGAAGGATTACGAGCTTTGGTTCGCCTGGCGGCCGGAGGCCGACTGCCTGCAACTCTGCCTGTCGCTCGACGTGCGGGTGACCAAGAAGGTGCGGGCGCCGGCCTATGAGCTGGTCAGCTTGATCAACCAGCGCGTCTGGCTCGGCCATTTCGAGGTCTGGGCCGAGGATGGCGAGATCGTGTTCCGACACGCCATGGCGCTGCAGACCGGCGATCGTCCGACCCTGGCCCAGGCCGCGTCCATGATCGACGCGGCGGTGGAGGCGGCGGACCGGTTCTATCCGGCCTTCGACTTCATGCTGAAGGGCAAGGCCCCCGCCGACGCCATGGCCGCCTGCATGTTCGAGACGGTGGGGCAAGCCTAGCGTCACGGAGGAACGCTGCGCGCTTTCCGAGCTAACAGGGAAGGCAAGGCGCATGAACGCTCCGATCACCCCCATCCTTCTTGTCGGCGCGGGCCGCATGGGCGGGGCGTTGCTGGACGGATGGGCGATGACGAACGCCTTCCCGCCGGGAGATATCGGCATCGCCGATCCCCACCCCGGTGAGGCCGCCGCGCGGGCGGCGGCGCGCGGGTCGAGCCTGGCCCCCGATCGCTCCGCCGCCAGAACCGCCGTGCTGGCCGTCAAGCCGCAGCTGTGGCGCGAGGCGGCCGCCGAACTGTCCGGTGCGCTTGCGGCCGACGCCGTGATCGTCTCCATCGCCGCGGGGGTGCGCTGCGCCGACCTGGCGCGGGTGTTCGGTGGACGGCGGGTGGCGCGGGTGATGCCCACCACCGCCGTCGCCATCAGCCAGGGTGCAGCGTCTGTCTTCGCCTCCGAGCGCCGCGCCCGCGCCGTCGCCCACGCCCTGTTCGCGCCGGTCGCGCGGGTCGTCGATCTCGACGATGAAGGCCTGATGGACGCGGCCACCGCGGTCTCCGGCTCCGGCCCGGCCTATCTCTACGCCTTTGTGGAGGCGCTGGAGGCGGCGGGCGTCAGCGCCGGGTTAGCGCCGGACCACGCCGCCGCCCTCGCCCGCACCACGGTTCAGGGCGCGGCGGCGCTGATGGCCCAATCGGGCGGCGAGCCTGCGGACCTGCGCCGCCAGGTCACCTCGCCCGGCGGCACGACGGCGGCGGCGCTGGAGGTGCTGATGGGCGAGGAGGGGCTGGAGCCGCTGATGCGCACCGCGGTCGCCGCCGCCGTGAAGCGATCGAAAGCGCTGGGCTAAGCATAACCCTCTCCCGCTCGCGGGAGAGGGCGGGACCGTCGCGGGCGATGGGAGGGTGAGAGCGACGCGGTCATATTGAAAACGCACCGCACCGGCCCCCTCACCCAACCCTCTCCCCAAGGGGAGAGGGCTTAGCTCAGTAGCGCGTCCAGCGCCTCGTTCCGCGCCATGCCGCTGATATGGATCGACCACCACAGGGCGTAGAACAGGAGCGGCCAGCGATTGTGCGCCTGGGTCTCGTCGGTGAAGACCGCGCGCACCGCCGCCGGATCGCACACCTGACGAACGCCTTCGTGCGCAGGGATCGTGCGGGCGAGGCTGGCGGCGCGGGGCGCAATGAAGCCGGCCACCGGCACGGTGAAGCCCTGCTTGCGCGCCCAGGGCCGGGCGGCGGGGCAGTGCCGCTCCAGCCACTGGCGCAGAATCCACTTGCCGTGCCGCCCGCGCACCTTCATCCGATCCGGCAGGGCGAAGGCGAAGGCCGCCACCTCCCGGTCGAGGAAGGGCGTGCGCCCCTCCAGCCCATGCGCCATCAGACAGCGGTCGAGCTTGAGCAGCAGGTCGCCCGGCAGCCAGGTGGCGATGTCGGCCCGCTGTGCGCGTTGGAGCGGGGTGTCGCCGCCCGCCCGTCCGGCCGCTTCCCGCCAGCGGTCGAGGGCGCCCGCGCCGCCGTCCTTCAGGAAGGGCGCGTCCACCTGCGGTTGGGCGGGGCGGCCGCCGAGCCATCCAGGCCGAAGCGCGCGACGATAACGGCCGTAGCCGCCGAACAGTTCGTCGCCCCCCTCGCCGGACAGCACCACGGTCATCGCGCCCTTGGCGGCCTCGGCCAGCTTGTAGGTGGGCAAGCAGGCGAAGTCGGTGGTGGGATCGTCCAGCGCCCAGGCGACCTCGGGTGCGATGCGCCAGAAGTCCGCCTCGGTGAAGGTGGTCTCGCGCCAGTCGAGGTTCAGGGCGCGGGCGATCTTCTCGGCGGCGCTGCGCTCGTCGTGGGTCTCGGTTCCTTCCCAGCCGCAGGTGTAGGCGATCACCGGCCGCTGATTCAGCCGCGCCATCAAGGTGGCGATGGCGGTGGAATCGATCCCGCCGGAGAGGAACAGGCCGTAGGGCACGTCCGAGCGCTGGTGCACGCGCAGGCTGTCCTCCAGCACGCGATCCAGTTCGCGCAGCGGATCCTCCTCCCCGCTCATCCCGGCGGAATGGGAAAGGGCAGGGCGAGAGGGATGCAAAATACGCTCGCCAGTCCGCACTTGGTGGATTGCGACCGGCGCGATGCGCTCAAGGCCCGGATAGAGCGACCGCGTTTTCAAGGTGTAATTCAGCGCCAGCAGTTCGTTCGCCGCTTGCGCCGACACCTCGGCGTCCTTTTCCGGCGAAAGGGCGCGCGGTTCTGAGGCGAACGCGATGCCGTCACGCATCTCGCAAACATACAGCGGCTTGATCCCGAACGGGTCGCGCACCAGCCAGGCGCGGCCGTCGGCGCCGATCAGGCAGAAGGCGTACATGCCTCGAAGGCGCGCGAACGCCTTCTCGCCCTCCAGCGCATAGAGGTGCAGCAGGGGCTCGAAATCCGAACCGGTGGTCAGCTTGTCCTGCAACCCGAACTCTTCGATCAGTTCGAGATAGTTGTAGATTTCGCCATTGCCGACCACGGTGGACCCGGCGGCGTGCAGCGGCTGCCAGCCGCCCTCCAGGTCGATGATCGACAGCCGGGCGTGGGCCAGCACGGCGTTCCCCACCCGCTCCACCCGGATGCCGTCGGGCCCGCGGTGCGCGATGCTCCCGATCATGCGGCGCACGTCCCGTTCGGCCCCGTCGAGGTCGGTGGCGCCGATGATGCCCGCTATGCCGCACATGGCGCCTGCCTAGCGCATGAACCGCCCGCACCCAAGGCGCTTGAGGGCCGGGAAAGGTTCGGCTATACCCCGCCGCTCGCCGACGCCCCGCAGGACTGCGGCGGCGGAAGACGTGGCCCGGCTGGGTAGCTCAGATGGTTAGAGCGGAGGATTCATAACCCTCAGGTCGGCAGTTCGATCCTGCCTCCAGCCACCACCTTGCTCATACTTTCGTGCGGGTTCGCGTCGTTGTAGCCCTGGACGAATTGAGCGATGCGCCCGTGGAGTTCGACCTTGATCGGCGCGGCGCGGTCGTTCGATTGCGGCGTCACCACTACGCGTTCGATCAGATCTCGGATGGCGTTCACTAGGTCCGCGGGCGCTTGGCCGGCCGAAGGGCTGGCCAGCATCGCCTGCAGCTGCTCGACCTTGCCGGCGTAGCCCTCGGCCGCCGCAGGGTGCAGGTCGATTGGCGTCTTCGCGGCGTCCATGACGGCGAGTCTGGACTCGATGTCCGCCTTCTCCCCCTCCATTTCCATGAGCCGCGCCTTGAGCGCCGGCGTCGCCACGCCTTCCAGGATCGCCTCGACGCTGCGGTCGATGCGGCGGACGAGCTCGGCCAGACGTTTCTCGAGCGGCGACCGGTCGGCCGCAGCACGGCCCTTCCGCGCTTCCCAAAGGCGATGGTAGGCGCGGACGTAGGCGCGGATGGCGGCGGGGCTCAAGAGCTTGTTGCGCAGAGTCTCCAGCACGCGCCGTTCGATCTCGGCGCGCACGATCGTCCGGCGGTTCGAGCACGCGCCGTCCCCCCGCTCCATGCGGGACGAGCAACGCAGTCGCGCGCCGTGGGCGGCGGTGTAGCTTGCGCCGCACAGGCCGCACTTGATCAGCCCGGACAGCAGTGACGCCGGCCGGCGGTGCTGATGATGCGGCGCGATGTCCGCGTAGGCGCGCTTGCGCGCCTGGGCGGTGCGCCAGGCGAGGTCGGAGACGATCCGCAGGTGAGGCACGGGCGTGCGCTTCCATTCGCCCTCGGGCTTGATGAGAGCGACGCGCCGGCCGGTCATGGGGTCCTTGCGCATGTCCCAGCGATTCCAGACCTTCTCGCCGGCGTAGATATCGCTTTGCAGGATGCCGTTGCGGCGCTGGCGCGACCCGTTGATGCTAGACGCGTTCCAATGCCCGCCGTGGGGCGAGGGGATGTGCTCGGCGTTCAGGGCGGCCGCGATGGCGCGCGGGCTTTGCCCGGCGCCGTACAGGTCGAAGATCCTGCGGATCACCTCGGCCTCGGCGTCGACGATCTCCATGCCGCCGCCGGGCTGGCTACGGTAGCCATACAGGCGCGAGCCGGTGGCCAGGCCCTTCTCAGCGTTCGAGCGCATGCCGCGCGCGGTCTTGGCCGAAAGGTTGCGCAGATAGTCCTCGGCGATCAGGCCCTTGAACGCCACGTGTAGGGTCTCGACCCGGGCGTTGGTGGTGGTGGCGAGGCGGGCGCCGGCGTGGTTAAGCCGGTTGACCACGTGGGCCAGGTGCTCGAGGCTGCGGGCGATGCGGTCCTCGTCCTCGCACAGCAGGGCGTCGAAGTCGCCGCGTTCGGCCGCCGCTAAGGCCGATAGCAGCCCCGGCCGGTTGACCATTGCGGCGCCGGAGATGGCGGCGTCCATGAAGGCGCCGACGACGGGCCAGCCCTGGGCCTCGGCGTGGCGCGTGCAGACGGCCACCTGGTCCTCGATCGACCGTTCGTTCTGCCGTTCGGACGAATAGCGGGCATAGATGGCGACGCGCATCAGCGGTCCTGCAGCTGCTCGGCTTCAAGGCGCGCATAGTCCTCATCCACGGCCGCCGCCGCAAGGGCCTCGACGATACGCAGGATCTCGGCTTCGAGCTCCTCATCGTCATCGACCCGCTGCTGTACGGCGGCGGCCATGGTCTATCGCGTCGCCGCGGGCATGGCGTTGTGCTCGACGCCGTCCAAGAGCCGACCTGCGGCCTTCTTGCCGCCGCGTATCCAGGCGCCGCCCTCCATGGGTTTGCAGGCGCCCCATTGCTTGAAGAAGAAGGGCACGCCCGCGGCGCCGCAGTCGTCGCGGATCTGGCGGGCCCAGTCGGGGTGCATGGGCCGCGCGCCGGGGCCGCTCTCGCCTCCTACGATCACCCAGCCTATAAACCGGCGCTCACCGCTCAGAAGGTCCAGCTTGCCGTTTATCTTCATGCCGGCCGTGCAAAGGTCCAGCGGTCCAAGCAACGGCTCTGCGGAGATAAAGCGCACGGCTGCTGGGGTGGCGATCAAATCGCGAACGCGCTCATTGGCGCGGTCTTGATCCTCGGCGGAGACGCCGAGCCAGATGTTCGGGAGCGGAAGAACCGGCTCGCCTGCGATCTCGTGATCAGCGCTCATCCAAGCGCCGGCCTCGCAGTCTTGTCGGAAAGCCTCGTGAATGATCCGGCGGACGGTATCTTTGTTAGTCGAGTACGCTCGCATCCGTGCCGAACGCTTCGTGAGCACCTGAAAGGTGTGCTCTGGGCAGAGCGCCATCACGGCGAACACTCGGTCGATCCAGGCGTCCGGGACGCTCTCGTGAAACAGGTCGCCGTGGGCGCAGACGAATATTTTGCGCGGGCGCCGCCAGCTGAGCGGCTTCAGCAGCTCGGCCTCGTTGAGGCGGACTTGGCCGTTCCACACCGGCCCAGCCTTGGTGGCGAGCGTCAGCCCGGCGCGGCTCGGCTGGTGGCGCAGGCGCCCGCCGGCCAGCTTCATGGCGTAGCAGTTAGTGCAGCCGGGGCTGACTACGCTGCAGCCCGTGATCGGATTCCAGGTGGCGTCGGTCCATTCGATCAAGCTGTGCTCAGCCATGGAAGGCCTCCGCACAGCGTTTGCGACCCGGCTGGCTTAGGCCGGTTAAGCCTCTGCCGCCTCCGCCTTGGCCTTGCCGACGCACCTCAAATGGTAGGGTCCGGTCACACCGCGCCCGGCCGGGTTGGGCAGATGCACCGCAGCTTCGTCGGGATTGATCGTCGTGCTGCAGCCCTTGCAGGTGCGCGCCCGACTGGCGACGAAGTTGATATCCGAGGAGAGCGCCTCGTCGCCCGAACGCCGGGCCATGCGCGCCAGCTGGCGAAGCATGTCCAGGATGTAGCGCCGAGTGCGGATATAGGGCGTCTCTGCGCCCGCACGATTTGGTACTGAAGCCACAACCAACCCCTTCACAACCTGACTCAATGTGAACAGGTGATTTGGCTGAGGATAGACCGTTAAGGTTGTGAAACCGGCGCGAGGCAGCGTGGCTGGGCCTTGTCGTTCTCACGACCCCGCCCCCTCGGCGCTTGGCTCCTTGCTGGGGGTTATGCGCGGATCATCCTCCATCCACATCTGGCCTATAGCGGTGACGCACAGGCTTTCGAGCATCTCACGCGTCAGGTGGCAGCCGGTCCCGCGCGAGGACGCCCGACGCATACGGTTCAGGGCATCGTGAGCCCCTCCTAGGCCATCGTTGCCGGTGAAGGTCTGAAACTGCTTCGCCTCTTCCAGCGTATAATCGCCGTCTGTCACGACCCCGCCCCCTCGGCGCTTGGCTCCGATCCCTTCTCGGCGTCTCGACGATTTAGGTCGGCATGGGTGATGATTTTCCGGGCATTGAGCATGCCCGCACGAAAGCCTATTGTGTAGATCAGCCCCGCGACGGTTGTTGCCATAAAGGCGAGGAAAAGCATCGATAATATAATCATTTTGATCCCTTCGCGGCGGAGAGGGCGCCACAGACATCCGCGATCATCATGGCGAAGTTGGCTACGTCAGCAGCTTCGGACCCGACGCGGAGACGGTAGTTTTCAAGACCGTTGCGCGTCCCGGCGCCGAGGACATCTCGCAATTCGCCTTTCTCTTCATCCAGCCGCATCAGCAGGGACAGGGCGTGGCGCGTTTTCCAGCCCGGCTTGTGATCGTTCGCCTTGAGTTCCGCTTCCATCAGGTGCGCGAACGCCAGCACTTCCGGTCGCAGCGCCTCCCCCACATCCCCGGCTGAAGGAGCGAGGCGGGAGAGGACGGTCTGGGCGGCATCGATGCAGAGTCTCTGCGACCGGGTGAACGGGTCTGCCATGCCCATACGATCTCTACGGTCGACCGCATTTGCCCAGGGATCATCTTTTGCCCAGCCAACTGCGACGTAAATATCTTCCGCGATCTTCTCCACCGTCACCCCTACCGGCTGGCCGACCGCCCGGGGTTGGGTGGCAGCTTCACGCCGCGCTCGGCGAACCAGGGAGTGCATGTCCGCGAAGGGCTTGGGCGCCGGCGGCAGGCCGTCCGGATAGCGGTGCGTCACCAGGTAGTCCTCCATGTCCTCGAGCCATTCGGCGATGGCGCGAAGATCCAGGATGTCGTTCAGGGTGAACGGCGCGTGGCTCATCGCCCGCCTCGCGTCGCCAGGCGCTCGGCGCGCCACAGCAGCCACAGCAGCGTCAGGCCACTGATCGCGATCAAGCCGCCCGCGCCGGTCAGGACGCCCCACCCGAACACGGGAAACGCATGGCAGTGACAGGCCGCCGGGTTCATGCCGCCGGCCTCGTGGCGTGCTTCTGCTCAATGGTGCGTACGGCGTGGGTCAGGATGGCGTGACTGTCTGGGCGGCCGTTCAGCCAGGCATAGCCCAGGAAGCGGTTGCGGCTGCCGCCCTCCATCAGCGTCCAGACCGCCACGACGCGGCGGGTCTGATCGCCGGGGAAGCTGACGAAGGCGTCGCGCCCCCCGCAGTCCAGCGGGTCGCGCCGGGCGAGGCGGACAAGCCGTTCGGCCAACGCCTCGACCGTCGCGAACTTTTCCGGCGCCATGGCGACGCCGGGAAACAGCAGGATGGGGAACTGGTCGCAGGGGTGGCGGCGCCGAGGTCGTAGCGTCACGTCGCGCTGCATGTAAGGGGGTTTCTCGCCCAGGCGAGACTCGAGGCGTCCAAGGAGTTGCATGGTCATGCGTCCTCTTCTTCGGTTTGGGTTTGGGCTTCGGGTTGGGGTTCGGCCGCAGCGGGCGGTTCGGGGCGATAGCCGCTGGCCATGTTGAGCGCGGCGGCGATGATGCGGCTCTGGGCGATCACCAGGGCCTCGGGCAGCTCGTGGTTCACGTCGCAGACGCAGAACACCTCGCCGTTGGCGGCCCACACGATGCCGGCATCGTCGGGATCGGGGCGGGTGGAGTAGGGACCGGGCCTTTCCGCCAGGTCGCACAGCGCGCGAAAGTCCCTATTCGCGACCATGGACAGGCCGGTCTGGTCGAAGGTGCGACAGGCGGCGTCCAGCGTGGCGCTGACCGTCTCCAGCGCTTCGGCGGCGGCCTGTTCGGCGGGGTCATCGTCGCCGCCGTCCGGTGGCGACGAAGCGGCCTCCGGCTCAGTGGCAGGGGCGGCAATCTCACGCAGCCATGCCGTGCTGTACGTATAAGGAGTGAAAGCGTCCCCGCCGGCGCCTTGGGCGTGCTCCAACTCGGTGTCGGTCACCTGAATGCCGCGGTCTTCGGAATAGAAGCCCTCGGCTTGGAGCCAGGCCCTGCCGCGGTCGGTGAACAGGGCGGCGCCCGGATGATCGGGGCTGTGTTGCCAGATGATCAGCTTCTCGACCTGCGACAGGTGCGCGGCGTCCGCCTCCCGCCAGTACTTGCCGACGAGGGTGGCCGCCTGGCCAAGGATGATCAGCGGCGGTGCGGTATGACTGATCTTGTGCGCCAACTCGAGCAAGGCCAGCCGGTCGCGCGGCAGCAGCTCGCGCTTCAAGTCGATGCGGGCGGCCAGCGGCTCCTCGAGGTGCTGGGCTGTCTCTAGCGCTGGCGCGGGGTGAAGGCCGTGGACGAATTCGCCGACGTTTTGACGGCCGCGTTCACCGGTTGCCTCAGCTGCCTGGTCGGGCATTGGCGGCAGCGGCTTGGGAAACGCCAGAAACCGGGAAGCGTACGCGTCGTGAGTGAGCAGCGCGTGCGCCGGGCCCTCGCTTATCACGGGGATACGGACCTGGGTGAGGATGCTCTCACGGGTGTCCCCGTCCGGATATTGCGAGAGGGCGTCGAGATAGTCGCGGCCCTGGCGCGTCACCGAGGCGAAGCCGACGCCGTCTACGTTAGGCGTCAGGATTTCGACGAATCCCATCCGCTCCAGGTCGGGCAGGGCGCCCAGGCCGCCGTCGTGCCGGATCTTGCAGCGACCATAGTCGTTGCCGAACCGCTCGACGCTATCGGCCAGCTCCACCAGGGCCAGCAGCATCTTGGCCGTGACGGCCGGGGCCTTCACGCTGTCGCGCAGCGCCGTCCACGAAAGCTCGCCCCGCTCGAACGCGGCGATGGCGTCCGGTGCCGCCTTGCGGATCACGTTGGCGTGGTCGGCCACGTACTGCTTGGACTTGCCGAGCTCCTGGGCGATCTCGCCAGGCTCCATGCCGTCGTCGATCAGCGCGGTGAAGGCGCGGCCAAGCTCCAGGTGCGGCACCTCGGCGCGCTGCATGTTCTCGGTCAGCGCCACCAGGCGCCGCTCGCGATCTTCGAGGTCGACGACGCGGCAGGGAATGGGCTGGTCCGACGTCCACCCCCGGCCCACGGTGAGTCCGCCTTCGGTCCAGTCGATCAGCTGGCCGATGGCGCGCCAGCGGCGTTCGCCGGCGATGATCATGGCCCGGCCGGTCTGCGGGTCGACCGGGCGGACCAGCAGCGGCAGCAGGAGGCCGTGCCTGTCGATATTGTGGCTGAGCCCGTTCAGCTCGAACGGGTCGAAGCTCTTGCGCGGCTGGTCCGGATCAGGGTCGAGGCTGGCGTGGCGCAGGCTCACCGTTGCACCGCCGTCGCCGCTTTCCAGCCGGTCGAGGTCGGCGAGCGCCGCCAGGGCGGACGGCGTCAGGCGAGGGAAGGCGCCGGGATCGCGCGGCTCGATCAGGCTGTGCCGCTCCAGCACGCCAAGGTCGCGCGGCATGTTCTTGGCCTGGCGACCCGTGGCCTCGGCCAGCGTGGTCTGGCTGGTGTGCTCACCCGACTGGATGGCGCGCAGCAGGCCGGCGTTGCCGAGCGCGATATCGGTAAGGGCGATGCTCATGCGCCGCGCCTTCCGAACAGGAGGCAACGGGGCGCAACCTCGCCCGCCAAGTACACTTGGCAGGCGAGGCGCCTTACCGTGGAGATTGCGAATCGAACCACGGAGAGCCGGAAATGTTTGGAGCGAGTATCGGGGTCACCACATTCCTGGTGACCAGCATGGTCGTGAGAGATCATGTCAAAGACCCCTCTTTCTGGCCGGTGATATTGGCTGATGTTCGCCAGCAACTTCTGACGTCAACCGAGACTGACGAGCGGGCGATGCTTGAAGGTGTGGTGGCCGTTCTCGCGCCGATCGTAGAGCAAGCTCCCGACCGCGCTTGACCGCGTCGGTCGCGGCGGCGTCGATCACCGAAAGCAGGTCAGCGTTCACCGCGCGCCTCCCAAGACGAGAGCGCAAACGACGTTTGCGGTGCGGCGCAGGATTGAGCGGGCGAATCGCTCGGCGCGCGTGCGCTGCCATTTCAGGGGATGGTCGGGCCGCAGGCACAGGGCCTGGAAGCGGGCGCGGCTTGCGGCGATGGCGTCTGGATCCGGCGTCCAGCGCCGTTCGATCTTATGGACGCCCAGCGCGGCGTCCCAGCGCAGGCGGCGTGAAGGATCTCCGAAGGTGGCTCGGTTTGTGTCGGGCAAGGCGGCGGCTCCTGAAAAGGGGAGCCGCGTCGTCCGCCGGCGGAGGTGCTAATCCGGCGGTGGCCATCCACGAGACGACGCGGCAGGCCGAAATTGCGCATCGTCCTGACATAGTGTCAAGACAGAACGTCTCTTCCAATTTGTCATCGAGCGCTGAATCATTGGAAACCAACCTAGGAGCACATCGTGATCATCCTGCTGATAACCGCAGTCGCGGCTGTGCACGCATCTCCGGCGGCGACAGGTATTTGCGAGCGCCTTGCCCACGAGATCGACCGAGAGCTGCGCTACGTCGCAGTGCGAGATGCGATTGGGGGCTTGGGAAACGAAGATACTCTGCACGGCGTCGTTAGAGCGAGTAAGGATGTTGCTGCCATGCAGAGAATACAGACGAATGTAATTTTGATGGGACAACATAAATGTCCGCCCTACGAGCAGCCTATAACTTCCCGAGCATACTTTACGGCCGCTCTTGCTTGCTGGGAGAAGCTCCGATCTGAACCTACGGGTGCTACTCGATCGGAATGTAAGCCAGAAAACCTCGACCGAGGAGAAGAGCCCTAACCCCGCCCGACCACACTGTGAACAGCGGCAATTTTCGCAAGGGATAGTTCGAAATCCCGGTCTGGATTGAGTTGATGTAACACGAGATCCTCTGTGTCTCGGCGCACGAACCGCTTCAGAAGACCTTCCATCTCAGTGGTTACGACCACGCAGTCGTGTCCTCGAGCAGGCCAGCGGTTGGGGGCGACGTAGACGATTTCGCCAGGCTCGTAGCGTGGGATCATACTGACATCAGCGACTTCTAGCGCGAAGGCTTCCCTTACGTGCAGTTGCGAAGGGTGCATGGGCACAAAGCCACGAATGCTTTGTTCCGCGAAGGTTAGACGGCTATCGCTGGCCGCGCCGACCCAACCATAGAGCGGCACCATGCCCGGACCTGGGATAACATTCCCCCGTTCGCGACCGAGTGTAGCGCCTCCAAGCCACTCTTCGATCTTTCGTGCTTCGTGCCGCTGTAACCTGCGCTTGTTGGAAAACAGCCGACTGACCTGAGCTGAATCGAGCCCAAGCAACCGTCCTAAATCTGCACGTGAATGCCCTTTGGCCTTCATCGCAGCATCGATCGCGGCTATTTCGGGATCGTCCATATGCCCATAATCTGACGGAAAGTCAGCGCGGGGTCGTTGACGAATCACTCGAAGCATCTCAGCAGTACGTCCTGACAAAACGTCAGGAGAAAATTGCATGACTGACGCGCCATGTCACGCTGAAGCTGATCCTTCCGTACGGCAACGCGCCAAAGCCTTAGTTCTCAGGGGCTTAGGCGTGAAACGGGTGGCCGGCTGGTGCGGAATTAAAGTTGATACGGTCTACCAGCTGCTTGGCCGTGGCACTAACGAACATCCGCTTCCGCTGTCCTACGTCGCAAAAATCGTAGCGGGCGCTAAGGCTGACGGCATCGACTTTGACCCGGCCGTTCTTTGGCCGGGCTTCGATCAACTCATGGGCGGTGACCCTGACGTGCTTCGCGTAGCGAGCGCGTCATGAGCCTGGCCACGCGCAATGTCTGGCGGCGGCTCGTCGACGACGTGGCGGCGGTGGTCGACGGCAGGGCCGAGGCCTCCGCCCTGGTCGATGACCTGCGCGCGGTCCGGCGGAACCCGTTCCCGCTCGAGCCGGGCGACATCCGCAAGGATGTACCCGATGCGCTGGCCAAGTTCGCCCGCCGCTACTTCGAAGCCTCCCCCTCTCAGCGCGAGCTGCTGGTCCCGCTGCTGTCCGGCGCCGCCCTGTCCGTTGAAAGGCTGCTCACCGCGACAGTGGCCACACCGCGCTACCGGGCCGACGTCGATGGTTAAGCTCTACAGCTTCTCGGAAACCTTCCTGGAGTCCTTCGCCGGCTCCCGGCCTCTGCCGTTCGGTCCATGGGAACGGGAGTTCGTGGCGTCCAAGCGCGCGGTGCGGGCCAGCTGGTCGGCGATCGCCACGATGCTGGGGCGCGCCGAACACGATGTGCGCGTGGCGTTCGATCCCGGCTATGGCCTCCCGTCCACGCCGGCCGCCGCCGGTTCGGCGACCTCGGACGCGGCCAAGCGCGTCTGGCCAAGCCGCGCGGGTCGGCCAGGCCCGGTGGAGCAGCGTCGCCTGCACGATCTCACCCTGATCGCTATGGGCGAGCGGTTCTGGACCGCCGTCGAACTGGCCAAGCTCCTGCGCGAAAATATGCCCATCGTCCGCAGCCGACTGATCGCAATGCGGGCGAGGGGCGTGGTGGAATCGAGAGGCTCAGCGCCGCCGATACTCTACCACGCCACGCAGGCGGGCCTGGACCGCGCCGTCGAAGTCCGGAGGGCGGCGTGACGCTCGCCCGGCCCTTTATCGACGTGGTGTATTTCGCCGGGGCCGGGGGCTCCAGCGAGGCCTACCGGCTGGCGCTCGGTCGCGATCCGGATATCGCGCTGAACCACAACTCGACCGCCCTGTCGGTCCACCAGGTCAACTTTCCGAACACCGAACACTTCGTCGCCGATGTGTTCGACGTCGATCCGCGCGCGCTCCGGCCCGGCGTGCACTGGCGTTCGTTCTGGGCGTCGCCCGACTGCCGTCACTTCTCCAAGGCCAAGGGCGGCGCGCCAGTTTCGCCGCGCATCCGGGGCTTGGCATGGATCGTGGTCAAGGTCGCCAAGCTGGTGCATCCCGATGTGATCTTCCTCGAAAACGTCGAGGAATTTCAGGATTGGGGACCGCTGTTGCCGCCCGATGCGGAGGGCCGCCAGCAACCCGACCCCGCGCGGCGTGGTCAGACCTTTCGCCTGTGGCGCAAAAGACTCGAGCAGTGCGGCTATGTGGTCGAACACCGCGAGCTGATCGCCGCCGACTACGGCGCGCCGACCACGCGCAAGCGGCTGTTCCTGGTGGCGCGCTGCGACGGCAAGCCCGTCGTCTGGCCGTCGCCGACGCACGCCCCGCGCGCGATCGCGCAGGGCAAGGGGCTGAAGCCCTATCGCGCCGCGGCGGAAATCATAGACTGGAGCGTACCGACACGGTCCATCTTCGGTCGGGCCCGGCCGCTGCAGCCCAAAACCTGCGCGCGCATCGCCAAGGGCATCAAGCGCTACGTGATCGACGCCGCACACCCGTTCATCGTGCCGGTCACCCATTCGGCGGGGCGCAACGCCACGCGCTCGGCGGCCGAACCGCTGCCGACGATCACCACGGCCAAGGGCGGCGAGTTCGCCGTCTCGGCGCCTTCGATCATGCCGCTCACGCATGGCGGCCGGTCGGACCGATGCTATGACGCGCGCGCACCGCTGCCAACCGTAACGGGTGCGCACAGAGGTGAACTTGCGCAGTCCGCTTCGCTCCTAGTGCGAACGGACATGCAGAGCGCCTACCTGCGCAATGGGGTACATAGCGTCGAAGACCCTTTGCGAACGATCACAACGCGTGGGGGGCTGGCAGAGGTTGAATCGTCACTCGCGCCGTTCGTATCCACCTACTACGGCGACGGTAATGGCGGCGCCATCCGGGGTTCTCGTCTAGACGAGCCCATTCGGACCATACCCACGGCCAATCGGCACGCGGTCGCGGCGGCGACGGTAGCCCTGGCCGGCGCGAGTGTGGGTGTCGGCGGCCGGGCGGGGCAGTCGCCGCCCCGTGGCCTGGACGATCCGCTGCATACGGTGACAGCGAAGGCCGACCGAGCTTGGGCGATCGCCCACCTGACCAAGTTCAGCGAGAACAGCATCGGCACCGATCCGGGCGAGCCGCTGCACACCGCCATGGCGGGCGCGCCGCGCCACGGGCTGGTCTCCGCCTATCTCGGTCGTCAGTTCGGCTCCACGGTCAGTGCACGGGATCTCAACGACCCACATCCGACCGTGATGACCGACGGCGGAGGCGGCAAGAGCCAGGTTGTGGCGGCCCACCTCACGCGCAACTTCGGACGCTCCGTAGGTTCGGCCGCCGAAGCGCCGATCGGGACGATCACTTCGGGCGGCGGCGGCAAGACCAGCCTCTCGTCTGCGATCATTGACAAGTATTACGGTTCCGGCGTCGGCGCCGCTCCAACCGAACCGCTCGATACGGCGACCGCCAAGGCGCGCTTTGGCCTCGGCGTGGCTTTCATGGAGCAGGCCAATACCGGCATGGTCGGGCACGACGCCCGCGCGCCGCTGTCCACCATCGTCGGGCGTGGCACGACGCAGCGGCTGATCGAACTGGTGCTGGACGGCGCGGGAGAAGGGCGCCGCCGCGACGTGCTCTCCTTCCTCTGGCAGCACTTCGGCGAACCGACCGACGCGGAGATCGCCGAGCCACTGACGACGCCGCAGGGACGCCTGCGGCTCGGCCTGCTCGTGCTCGATGGCGTGGTCTGGCAGATCGTCGACATCGGCATGCGCATGTTGCTGCCCAAGGAGCTGGCGGGCGCCCAAGGCTTCGGCGCGCACTACATCACCGACCGCAACGCGCGTGGCGAGCCGGTCACCAAGACCGAACAGACGCGCCAGATCGGCAATAGCGTCTCACCCATGAACGGCGCCGCCGTGATCGCCTGCAATCTCGACCCCGAGCCGGGCGTGATCCGGGAGGCGGCGTAGATGGTCGTGAGGCGTCTATTGCTGCGCGGCGATGCCGTCCGCCACGGCCTGGTAAGCGCTGCGCCAGCGCAGTTCCTCGGCCGCGTCCTGGCTGAAGATCGGCTGGACGGTCAGGGAGGAGACAAGCCCCACCGCCGCCAGCGCCGCCAGCACCTTATCGGCGCTGACCGCCTTGCCGGTGCGGATGCGCTGCACGGTTTTCCAGTCGGTTTCCATGCGCCGGGCCAGTTCGGCCAGACTGACGCCCTGCTCGCTCATGGCGCGCACCAGGGCGACGCGGGCCGCCAGCGCCGTATCCAGCGGCACGGCGAACGCGCCCGCCGCCGCGCTGACGCTCGGCAGCGGCGGAAGCCGGTCCAGCTCCAGATAGCCTTCGATGGCCGCCGCCAGGGCGTCGGGCGCCTGGAGCATGGCCGCCTGCACGGTATCGCCGCCGGTGATCGCCTCCGGGACATCCTGGAAACGCACCACATAGTCGCCCGGCGCGTGTTCGCTAACCGTCGCGGGATAAAGGAAGTTCTGCACAAAATCCTCCGTGATGTTCGTGCGGGTGGAGCATCACACGGCGTCCTTTGGGAGGCCGAGTTGCTTGAGAATGGACTCGATCCGGCCTTCGCTGAGGTCGGTCTGAACCGTGGTGAACCTGTCGCCCACCGTCACCCTGCCGTGGCCGCCTTTACCCGTGCGGGCATCGAAGGCGTAGCTCAGCCCCTGCTTGCGGCAGTAGCGCTTGAGATCACGGAGGAAAGCGGCGCGGTTCATGCATTTGGTATAGGGCAAATCTGCCATATCCTCAAGGGTTATCTGGCAAATCTGCCATATAATAGCGTGGCTTGATGAACGGTCTTGCGCTTGAACAAATAAGCGAAGAACGTCGTGCAGCCCTGCAACTGCTGTCCCAAACCGGCGAACGGGGAACAGCAGCGCTGTCGAGTGGACTGCTGCACGGCGCCCATCTAGCGGCCTTCGTCTACTACGGCCTGGCGGAGCGTTGGCGCGAGGTGGACCGGATCGGGTCCCAGTTCCGCTACCGCGTCACGCCCAAGGGCGCTTCCGTGCTCGAGAAGCTGAACCTCAAGCCCGTCGCGCGCGGGCATACAGCGGTGATGGCCAGCCGCGACAAGACGGCGGATGAGCGCGATTTCTACCCCACCTGGCCTTGGGGCGCGCGCGCCGGCGCGGAGCTGATCCGCCAGCTTGATCCCGCCGCCAAGAGCGTGTGGGAGCCGGCCTGCGGCGCTGGGCACATGGTGCACGGGTTCAGGGACTATTTCGCCTCTGTCCACGCCTCGGACGCCTATTGGTACGACGGCAACCGCATCTTCGAATTCATCAACGGCGCGGACACAGACGCGCCCTATGTCGCCGACTGGATCGCGACCAATCCGCCGTTCGCGCAGCTGGAAGACTTCATTCGCGTGGCGCACCGGCGCGCGCGGCGCGGCGTGGCCATGCTGCTGCGGCTGGGCTGCTTGGCCGGACAGGAGCGCGACCGCCTGTTCCATGACGAGTGCGGCCTGTCGGCCGTGGCGCCCTTCTCCGAACGCCTGCCGCTGCTCAAGGGCCGCTGCGATCCGGAGATCACCAGCGCCACCGATTACGCCTGGTACTTCTTCGAGAAGCACCGCCGCGTAGCGCGCCCGCACCCCATCGTGCTGCGCATCCCGCCGGGCACACGTGCTCGGCTGACCCGGCCCAGCGACGCCGCCTTCGCCATAGGCGAGGCCGCATGACGACGAACGCTCCGCTGATCACCGGCGCCGAGATCTGCCGCCTGCTGGCCATGGGCCGCTTCGACCTCAGCCATGAAAAGGCGACGCAGGCGGCCATAGAGCTGCACCTGGCCGCGCGTCTTCCCCTGGGCGTGCTCATGGAGCGGGAAAAGCGGCTCTCCGCCGCGGACATTCCCGACTTCCTGATCGACGGACGCATCGCCATCGAGATCAAGGTCAGGAAGCTGCAGCGGCCGCAGGTGCTGCGCCAGCTGGAGCGCTATGCCGCCTGCGCCGATGTGGAGGAGATTGTCCTGGCCACCAGCAAGGGGCTGTCGGTTCCGGCGCGGATCAACGGCAAGCCCGCCTTTCACCTTAGCCTCGGGCGCGCATGGCTATGAAGGCCGCGCCCGACCTCATCGTCCTGCGCGCCACGCGCGAACGGCTGTCCAACCCGCTCCGCTGGACTGCGGGCGCCATGGCCCGCGACGCGGAAGGCCGGGTGGTCTCGCCGCTAGCCGACGAGGCCTGCTGCTGGGGTTTGGAGGGCGCGCTGTACCTGGAGCTTCGCCCCTTCGGTTACTGCGCGATGCTGATCACGCCCACCTACGCCTTCATGCGGGCCCAGCTGCGAGCATGGCCTGTCCTCTGGAACGATAAGCCCGGACGACAGCACGCCGAGGTGCTCAAGGCCCTGGACGTGATCGTCCGCCGGGCGGAAGCGGCGGCCGCGCCATGAGAACCTATGGCCACCTTGCCGTCGAGGGCGCGGACTATGTGCTGAGCGGCCTCGATCCGCACGCGATCATGCAATTGAAGCGGCTGTTTCCCAAGGTGCCCAAGGGGCAGGGCGGGCCGTTCCGCTTCAAGGCGACCCTTGAGCAAGCGGCGGACCTGACCTGGTTTTTCCAGCGCTATCCGCCTTCCATGACAGCGGATGTGCAAGCCCGGTTGAACGATGGGCTGGACGGCTATCGCGCGCGCCAGGCGCTCGCCGATCACATCCTGAACGGCGACTGCGCCCCACCGCTTTACACCGACTGGCGGCCGGGGTTCGGCGCTCGGCCGCACCAGGTCACCACCATCGAGCTGCTGCGCATGTTCGGCGGCGTGCTGTGCGGCGACGATACCGGGCTCGGCAAGACCTTCGTGGGCATGGGCGCGGCGATGCTCCCCGGCGCGCTGCCCGCCATCGTCGTGTGCGACCGGCACCTGCAGGACCAATGGCGCGAGAAGGTTGAGCAGACCACGACGCTTAGCGCCCACTGCGTCACCCAGACGACGCCCTACGAGATACCGCCCTGCGACGTGCGGATCTTCGGATGGACTCAAATCCTGGGCTGGGCCGACGCCTTCGCGCTCATGGGCGTTGGCCTAGTAGCGTTCGACGAGATGCAGGAGCTGCGCAACGGAACCAATACCCAAAAGGGCATGGCGGCGCTGCAGCTGGTATCGCAGGCGCGTTACCGCCTCGGTCTGACCGCGACGCCGATCTACAATTACGGCGTCGAGATCTACAACATCATGGGGTATCTGCGCGCCGATCTGCTCGGGAGTTTCGGCGATTTCGCGCGCGAATGGGCCCCGAGCGGTCATATCACCAATCCCTCGGCGCTCGGCGCCTACATGCGCGAGCAGCACGCCTTCACGCGCCATCGCAAGCCCGGCGACCGGGTCAACCGCATCGTGCAGCTGGTCGACCACGACGCGGCCTCGCTGGCCTCGATCGACGATGTGGCGCGCCAACTGGCCGAGACGGCGGCTACGGGCAGCTTCGTCCAGCGCGGCGAGGCCATGCGCCAGCTCGATCTGCGCGTCCGCCAGCAGACCGGCATCGCCAAGGCGCAATACGTGGCCGATGTGGTGCGCCTGATCGTCGAAGGCGGCGAGGCGGTCATCCTCGCCGGCTGGCATCGCGAGGTCTACAGGATCTGGATGGAACGGCTGGCGGACCTTGCGCCCGCCATGTTCACCGGCAGCGAGACCAAGGCCGAAAAGGCGCGCCAGAAGGCCCGATTCCTGGCCGGCGAGACCGATGTCTTCATCCTGTCGCTGCGCAGCGGCCGGGGCGTGGACGGGCTCCAGGCGCGCTGCAAATTCGTGGTGGTGGGCGAACTGGACTGGTCGCCGCAGGTGCACCACCAGGTGATCGGCCGCGTCGATCGCGAAGGCTCCATCGTCGACGATACCGAAGACGAGATCACCGCCCTTTATCTGGTGGCGGACGACGGCTCCGATCCGCCGATGATGGAGGTCAACGGGCTGAAGGCGTCCGAGGCCAAGGGCATCGTCGATCCCTTCGACGGCGCCGGCGAGATCAAGACCGACGAATCCCGCTTCCGCGCCCTGGTCGACCGCTACCTGCAAAAGCGCGAGGTGGCGGCGTGAGCGCTCCTCAACGCCCAGCGCTGCGCTACCTCGGCGGCAAATGGCGGCTCGCCCCGTGGATCATCGGCCATTTTCCGCCGCACCGCGTCTACGTGGAGCCTTTCGGCGGCGCAGCCTCCGTGTTGCTGCGCAAGCCGCGCGCCTACGCCGAAATTTACAACGATCTGGACGGATCTGTTGTCAGCTTCTTCGAAGTGCTGCGCGACCCGAATATGGCGCGCCGGCTGGTCGATGCGGTCAGAATGACGCCGTTCGCGCGGTCGGAGTTCAACGGCGCCTATGTCCCATCGGACGATCCGGTGGAGGCGGCGCGGCGGCTTTTGGTCCGCAGCTATATGGGTCACGGCTCGAATGGCACGCATCCCGGCCAACGGACCGGTTTTCGCGCCAATTCCAACCGCTCGGGCACAACGCCGGCGCACGACTGGGCCAACCTGCCGCCGCATATGAGCGCGATCACGGAGCGGCTGATGGGCGTGGTGATCGAAAACCGCCCCGCGCAATCGCTCATCGCGCGGTTCGACGGTCCCGACACGCTGTTCTACGTCGACCCACCCTACCTCCATTCGACGCGCTCCGGCCGCCGCCACGGCACGGATTTGCATTGCTGCTATCGGCATGAATTGACCGACGCCGACCATGCGGACCTGCTGGCCGCGCTTGAGACCGTCGCCGGCGCGGTGATCCTCTCGGGGTATCCACACCCGCTTTACGAGCACGCGTTGACGGGTTGGAAAAGGGTCGAACGGCCGGCGCACGCGGACGGAGCGCGCTCGCGCACGGAGGTGCTTTGGCTGAACCCCGCCGCGAGCGCGGGGCTGAAAGAAGCGTTGAGTGGAGTAGCCGCATGAGTATCGACGCCATGAACTGGATGTCGCTGCTCGGCTTCGAAAGCTCGGGCGCGAAGTATGTGCTGCTCGGGTTGTGTGACCGCGCCACTGCGCACGATGGCGAGGACTGGACCTGCTTTCCCTCGGTGGAATGGCTCGGCCGCTACACCTCGCAGAAGACGCGCACGGTCGAACGGCACATCGCTTGGCTGATCGGCGACTGCTGGATCTCCAAGATCGAACGGCCCGCGCGCGAGCGAAAGGAGTCGCGCTTCATCTATGTCGTGCACCGCGAGAGGCCCGATTACGGCCTTCTGTCCGATGAGGATCGGACCGAACTTCGCTCACGACTAGACGCCAGATTGGCGGGTGGTCTGTTCGTCGAACGCGCCGCAGAGGCCGCGCGATCACCCGCCAATCTGGCGAGTGGTCAGCGCCGATCACCCGCCAATCTGGCGTGTGGACAACCAGCGACCACCCGCCAAAAACGACACGACCACCCGCCAAAAACTGCACGACCACCCGCCAATTTGGCGGAACCCCCCAGACCCCCCTATAAGGCTGATACATCAAATAACCCTCACATAGACAGCGCGCCCGAGGGCAAGCGCGAGAGCGCGAGCGCGCGTTCGATCGAGGATCGGGACGAAGCTTTCGAAGCCGCATGGTCGGCGTATCCCGACGCCGGGCGTCGCGCCTCGAGCCATCGCGAAGCGCAAACGGCGTTTGCGGCGGAGCGCGCCAAGGGGGCCTCCGCCGAACGGCTGATCTCCGCCTGCCGGGCCTATGCCGCCGACGACAAGGCGTGGGGCGCATCCGGCCGGCCGTTGGCGATGCACAACTTCCTCAGCCGTGGCCGCTGGGAGCAATTCGGCGGCGCGCCGTCATCCGCGCCGGTCCGCAGGCTCGAACCGGCCGGTCCGCTGAGCGAGCAGCAGGCGCATTGGCGCACCCTCGCGGAGGATCTTCGCGCCAAGTTCGGCGACGATCTGTTCGCCAGCTGGCTTGCCGGCGTGCGCGTCGAGTTCTGCGGCGCCGAGCTGCTGCTGATCGCGGCGACCGAAACCGCCCGCGACTGGATTCAGCGCAACCAGGTCATGGCCTTCGTGGACCGCGAATGGCGGCTCCCCGAACCCAAACCGCGCCTGGTCGGACGGCGCGAATATCAACTGATCTCAACCGGTGAAGTGGCGTAAGGCGATGGGCAAGCTGCTGAAAGTCGAAGACTACTGCGATTTGTCGAAGGATGCAGCACGCTGGTATGTGGTCAATGCCGAGCCTAACCGCGAGAAGCTTGCGCTGGCGTCGCTGACCGGCGGCGGATTCGACGCCTACCTGCCGATGCGTGCGATCGAGAAGAAAGCTGAGACACACGCGGCGCCACTGTTCCCGCGCTATCTGTTCGTACGCTTGGACCTTGAAGACGAGACGTGGTGGCGTGTGTTCACCATGCATGGTGTCGCGTCGGTGATCACACGCACGCGATCGGTCGGACGTCCGCTACCGGTTCCCATCGAGCGAGGCGCCGTCAGGCGCATCCGTGCTGAAGAGATCGATGGTTTGATCTTGTTGAAGGGTGCGCCAAAGGCGTCAAAGGCTTCACCGTTTAAGCCGGGCATGTCGGTGAAGATCACCAAAGGTCCCATGAGCGGCTTCGACGCCATTTTCCAGCATGGCGACGCCAATCGGATCACGGTGATGATGTCGATGTTGGGCAGCGAGCGCACGGTCCACATGCCCGTGGATCACGCCGCACCTGCAAAACCAGGCGCTTGACGCCGTAACCCGAATCGCTGCGTAACGTGCGCCAGCAGGTTGCGGCACAAAATGCCGCCGCCTGCGGACGCTATCCAACCCCCCCACATCGCGAGCCGACCCCAGCCCCTACAGGGCAAGGGGTCTGACCTTTCCGCGGGTCCTTCCCCGACCCCGCGAGCTATACGGTCGGGCAGAGCCGCGGGTGTCCACCAGTAACTCGTTTGAGAAAAACCTTACGGGCTTACGGCCTGGACTTACGGCCTTACGGGCTGGGGTTACGGGGGGAGGTTACTCCCATGGCTGAAGTCGGATGGCTTTCCCTGGCCGATGCCGCCAAGGCGCTGAGTGATAGCGGCGACAGGTTGAGCCGCCCCGGCCTCAGCCAGTACCTGGACACGCACCCCGAGGTGCCGCGCCGATCCGAAGGGCCGGGCAAGCCGGTGCTGGTGGAGTTCGCGGCGCTGCGGTTGTCGCGCCAGACGCGGCGGGGCAGGGGACCGTCCAGCCAGCCGGCCGACCTGCTGGCCTTCGCGCCGCCGCCCATCGGTCCGCCGCAAGCCGCCGCGGCAACGCCCATCGCCACCGAACCGTACCTGGACCCTTTGGCCGGTCGGAAGGCCAAGGCCGATACCGAACGGGCGGAGTCTGAGGCGCGCCGCGCCGCGGTGCTCGCCGCCGAGGCCGAGGGACGCTCGATCCGCAGGGAAGTCGCCGTCTCAGCCTTCCGCGCCGCCGGCGTGGCGCTGCGCTCGGCCTTGGAGGAGCGACGCACGAGCTTGATCGACGCCCTGGGCTCGCCGCTGGCGCCCCGCGAGGCCGATCTGGCCATGAAGGCCTATGAACGCGCTGTCCAGAGCGCTTTCGCGTCTTCGCTCATGGACGTCGCGGCGTCCGCCAATCCGCAGGCGATGGCGGCGCAGTAGTGGACGACTGGCTTACCGAAATCGGCGCTGTGGGCGCCGCGCTGCTGGTCGTTCTCGCCCAGGCGGTGGCCCCGCCGCCGGAACAGACCATCGCCGAGTGGTCCGAGGGCCTGGTGGTCATCCCGCCGGAGGCCAACACGCCCAAGCCGGGCCCGCTGAGCTGGGATGGGTTCGAATACTGTCTCGAGCCGCTTAACCGGCTGAGCTTCGACGATCCATGCGGGCGGGTCACGGTCAAGGCGGCGGGCCAGACCGGCAAGTCCAACATCGGGGTCGTGTGGTTTTCCCACACGGTGGTTGTCGCGCCGCGTCCGATGGGTCTGGGCGTGCCATCCGGCCCCAAGGCCCAGGCCTTCAACTCCAAGAAGATCCAACCGGTGATCGACGCCACGCCGGTGCTGCGCGAACGCATCGTGCCGCCGAGTTCGCGGGACGAACGATCTTCCACCACCCGGCAGAAGAACTATCCGGGCGGATCGCTCACCATCTTTTCGGCCGGGTCGGTCAACGACCTGCAGTCGGAGAGCTTCGGCGCCCTTTGGCTGACCGAAACCCCAAACTTCCTGTCCGACATCGGCGGCCGGGGCTCGCCCGTCTCCCAGGCCCGCGTCCGCATGGATGGCTGGGAGGTTCGCGGCACCAAGGAGCTACACGAATCAACGCCGGGGGAGGAGGGTCACTGCCCCGTCTCCGCCGACTACGACGCGGGCGACCAACGGCTCTGGTACATGCCCTGTCCGCAGTGCGACCAGGCGCACACTTGGGAATGGGAGGACTTCAAGAAGTCGGCCGAGGACGGCGGGACGCCCTACGTGATCGCGCCTTGCTGCGGCGCCATCATCGAGGAGCGCTCCAAGCGTTCGATGGTGAAGGCTGGCGTCTACCTGCCGACGTTCCGGTCGAAGGACCCCGAAAATCCCGCGCCCGAACGCTTCGTCGCCAAGGCGGATATCGCCCGGTGGCGCGCTCGGGATGTTGAAGGCCGCGAGCCGTCCTACCGCTTCTGGCAGATCGTCTCGCCGCTAAAGACCTGGGCGGGCATCGGCCAGGACTGGCGGCTGGCCAAGGGCAAGCCGGCCGAGGAAGCCGCGTTCCGCCAGCAGAAACTCGGGCTGGAGACCACCTCCTCGGTCAAGGCGCCGGACGAGCACATCCTGGTCGCCGCCAACGAGGTCATCCACGTCAAGCGCGGACAGATCCCGCCGGGCACCTGCTGGCTGAGCGGCCAAGCCGACATCCAGGGGGACCGGATCGAGTGGGCGGCCTTCGCCCACGGCCCGAGCTTCATGGCGCGGATCGACCGCGGCGTGATCGAGCACGATCCGTTGGAGGTGCAGGCCTGGAGCGAGTTGGCCAAGGTGGTGGCGCGCCGATACGAAGGGCCGCATGTCCGCCCGCTCGGCTTCGACGTGTTCGGCGTGGACTCCGGCGGCCAGGAGGGCGTGACGCCCAGGGTCTATGAGTTCACCCGCGCCAAGCCCAACGTCTACGCCATCAAGGGTTCGTCCAAGCCGCTGACCTCGGGCCTGCCGACCGAACTGAAGCGCATCAAGGGCAAGGATACCCGCCAGCGGACCATCACGGTGGAGCTGCTGCGCATCGACGGCTACATCGTCAAGCGGTTCATCGCCTATGGCCTGCAGCGCATGGTCAGGAGCGCCGAAACCGGCGTGATCGAGCCCGGCTCCATCCTGTTCGAGGATGACACGACGCCGGAGGACTTCCGCCAGCTCACCGCCGAAGTGTTCCGCCGCGCGGTCGATGCGCGGCCGGGCGAGCGCGGTGTCTGGGAGCGGGTCGAGGGCCGGGCGAACGAACAGCTCGACCTGGCCGTCTATGGCTGGGGCCTGGCGTACCAGAAGCGTCTCCAGACCTGGGACCCCGCCCGCTGGGAAACGGAGTTCGCCGCCCGTGCGCGCCTGCCGGGCGAGAGCGCGCCCACCTTGTTCGACAGCCCGCCGATCGCGGCGCCGGAGCCGACGCCCCACGCCGAGACAGCGCTCAATCCGGGCCAGGTCGGCGGCCGTGACTTCTTCGGCCAGAGAAAGGGGCTCTAAGATGGCCTTGACCGTCGATCAGGCCCTGCGCCTCGCCAAGCTCCAGGGCGCCTACGACGCGCTGATCTCGGGTCAGAACATCGCTGAGGTCGACTACAACGGCCGCCGGACGCTGTTCGGAAAGGGCGATGTCGCCGAGCTGAAGCGGCAGATCGACAGCCTGAACGCGATCGGCGCCGCGTCGTGCGGCCGCCAGCGCGGCTCCATCCGCTTCCGACTCTAACACCAGGAGAACTCCCCATGCCTAAGGCCGAAACCCCCGCGGCAGGCGCCGCCGCGCCCCTGCTCGATCAACAGACCCAGAATGCAGCGGCGAGCGCCGGAACGGGCGGCACGCCCATCGCGGCCGAAGCCGACGTTGCGGACATCCCCGCCAAGCAGCCCGTTGCGGACGTCCCCGCCCAGCACCCGATGGGGTCGTTCGCAACCGGCCTGGTTTCCGTGCTGAAGGGCGGCAATTATCCGCTGGCCGGCGCGGTTTGGGAAAAGGTCAAGGCGGACGCCGAAGCCATCGACCGCTACTTCGCCGGTTCGGTCATCGAAGGCGAAGCCGCGACCTTGGAGCCCTTCAGCATCGACGACAGCGATTTCGCCAAGCTGGTCGATGAGAAGATCGCCGCCGCGCGCGTCGATATCGAAAATGGCGTCAAGTCCACCTTCGAAGCCGGCGGCAAGTCTATCGAAGACGCGCTGGCGGCCCAGGCGTCCGCGTTCGGGGCTAAGCTGGCCGAGGCCCTGACCGCGCAGGCGGCGGCGTTCGACGCCAAGCTCGCCGCCCTGCCCAAGGCGGCCGCGTCGGCGGTCTAGCTCTCGCCTAAGCCCTTCGTTCGCGAGCAGCGTCCATGACCGATCTTCTCGATCATCGCGGCCAGCCCATCCCCGCCAGCACCATCGCCCGCGCCAGAGCGTCGGCGGAGGTGGATATTGGCGGGGGTGGGTCGTTCGAGGGCGCCAGCCTGCGCGGCGCCTGGTGGTCGAACTGGTCGAGCTGGATCACCTCGCCCGATAAGGAATGGCTGCCGGTCCGCGACTTCGCCACGGCGCGCGGCCGCGACCAGATCCGCAACGACCCCATCGCCAATACGGCGGTGCAGCGCAAGAAGAACACCGTCGTCGGCAAGGGCTGGCGCATGTCGTCGCGCCCGGTCGCCAAGACCTTGGGCATCACGCCCGAGCAGGCGGCGGAATTGGGCGAGCAGATCGAGACCGAATGGAAGCTCTACGCCTACGGGCACAGCTTCCAGATCGACGGTCAGCGCAAGCAGGATTTCGGCGGCCTGCTGCGGCTGCTGATCTCGCACTTCATGACCGATGGCGAGATGCTGGGCCTGGTGGAGTGGGCCGACGACGAACCCACGCGTTACAAGACCCGTCTCCGCGTCGTCGATCCCGATCGGTTGTCCAACCCCTACAGCCGGCTTAACGACGCCGTGTTCCGCGGCGGTGTGGAGCACGCCCAGGGCATCCCGATCCGCTACTGGCTGCGCGAACAGCACCCCAACGACTTCTTCGCGGTGGGGTCCTACATCTGGCAGGGTTGGGATCGCTACACGCCCTGGGGCCGCCCGCAGGTGCTGCACGGCTACGAGCCCAGCCGGGCCGGGCAGACGCGCGGCATTTCCCGCTTCGTGTCGGCGCTGAAGTCGTTCCGGGCGCTGTCGCGCTTCACCGATGCGACGCTGCAGAACGCCACCATCAACGCCCTGTTCGCCGCCTTCGTGCAGTCAAGCGCCGGGCCGGACGCTGTGTCGGAGAACTTCTCCGCCGACGACATGATCGCCTTCGACCGGGCGCGCGATAAGTTCTACGGCGATCATTCGGTCGGCCTCGGCGGCGACGCCCGCGCTGTGGTGCTGCCCTTCGGTGACGAGATCAAGATGGCGACGGCCGGCCGCGAGACCGCCTCCATCGAGAGCTTCGTGCGCACCGTCGTGCGCCCGATCGCGGCGACGCTGGGTGTCACCTATGAGGAAATCACCGGCGACCTCAGCCAGGTCAACTATGTGAGCCTGCGGTTCGGCTGGCTGTCGGCCCAGCGCGACGCTGACGTGATCTTCGCCCTGGCCGAGAGCGAAGTGGTGCGTCCGTTCTTCGTGGCCTTCCTCGAGGAAGCCTTCGACCAGGGCTATGTGAAGGCGCCGCCCGGCGCCCCGGCCTTCGAGGAAGCGCCGGACGCCTACGCCAATGCGCTGTGGATCGGGCCGGGTCAGGGCCAGGTCGATCCGGTCAAGGAAGTGCTTGGCGACGCCGCCGCCATGGAGGCCCAGACCGCGACGCTCGAGGATATCTGCGCCAAGCAGGGCAAGGATTGGCGCGACGTGCTGCTGCAGATCGCCCGCGAAGACGATTTCCGCCGCTCGCTGGGTCTGGAGACGTCGCAAGACGCGATCGCCCAAGCGGTGCAGGACGCGCGGAACAACGCCAAGAAGGCGCCGGCCGCGCCGCCGGAAGAGGGGGCCGAGGATCCGGCGCAGGACGAAAAGCCCGGCGCCAAGCCCGCGCCTGGCGCGCGCGTCTCAGCCCTTGGCCGCCTGCGGTCGATGGCGAGCGCCGCCCACGACCTCTTCCTGGACGATCGACGTTCGAAAGCCGCCTGATGTCCAATTCAGCCCTATTGGCGGCGCGTTACGCCCGCCGCCCCCTGTTGCTCGAGCCGGGCGCCGCCGACGCCCTGCTGCGCCAGCTCGCCCTCGGCGATCCGCGTGGCATGCACTCGGAAGGCCGCCTCGAGGCGATACTGCGCAAGATCGGCGTCGGCCGCGCCCGAGCCCAGGACGTCCATGATGACGCCGCCGAAAGCGCCGCAAACGCCGTTTGCAGGCCAGGCTGCTACACGCCGCTCTGGGCCCAGCAGTCCTATGGCGAGCCGCAGGACGAAGGCTTCGCCTGGTCGCTCTATGAGGGGATCGCGCTCATGGAGTGCGCGACCGCCATTTCCGACCGGGGCGAGGAGTGGTGCGGGACCTGGTACCACGGCTACGACACGCTGCTGGCCGGGATGCGCGAGGCGCTGGCGGACGAGCGAACCAAGGGCCTGTTCGTCCGCATGCGCACGCCCGGCGGCGTGGTGGACGGCGGCATGTACGCCCTCACCGCCTTCATGCGCAAAGCCCGCGCCGCCGCCGGCGGCAAGCCGATCCACTTCCACGTGGACATGGCCTGTTCGGCCGGCTTCTGGATCATCTGCAACGGCGACCGCACCACCTCATCGCCCGTGGGGCTGGTCGGCTCGGTCGGCGCGGTGATCGTGCACGAGGACTGGTCCGAAGGCCTGAAAAAGCAGGGCCTGGCGCTGACGCCGATCACGTTCGGGTCCAAAAAGGTGGATGGGGCGTCGTGGGCGCCGCTTTCGGCCTCCGCCAAGGCCGATTGGCAGTCGGAAATCGACCAGATTGGCCGTGATTTCATCGCCGGCGTCATCGCCGGCCGCCCCTCGCTCACCGCCGAGGCGCTGCTGGACACCCAGGCCGGCGTGTTCATGGCCGATAACGACGACAAGGCTCGCTCCGGGCTCGCGCTCGGCCTGATCGACGACGTGATGGACGAACAAGAGGCCTTCGCCGAACTGCTGGAGCGCGTCTCTCCGGCCGTGGGCGGCGTCAAGGCGATAGTTCCCGCTTCCGGGGCCGCTGCTGCGGTTCCGGCCACCCCCGTTCCCCAGCAAGAGGCTCCAACTCCCATGAAAACGCTCAAGACCGTCGCTCGCGTCGCCGCCGGCGCGTTGCGTCCCGCTACCGCCGCCGCTGCGCCCGCCGCCAAGGCCGCCGAAGGCGCCGAAGCCGCTGAAGCCGCCGCCGTGGCCATGGAATGTCCGACCTGCAATGGCACAGGCTCGGTGGATGGCGAAACCTGCCCCGATTGCGACGGCACGGGCGAGGAACTGGTCGAACAGGGCGAAAGCGAAGCCGCCGCGCCGGCGGCCGCGGCCCCGAATGTCGCCAAGGCCATCGCCGCCACGCCGGAGGCCAAGGCAAATCCCGCCCATGCCCTCGCGGCGATCGAGGCCGGCCTCAGCGTCGCCCAGTTCAAGGCCATGGCGGCGGCTCAACCCGCCGCGCCGGCCGCATCCGCGCTGGACCGCCGCATGTCTGGCGCCAAGCGCCTCGGCGCCGATGGCGTGCAGCCCGCCGAGGGCAAGACCACGCTCGGCTCGGCCTTGGTGGCCGACGCCGAGGCCAGACGTTCCGCCCGCAAGGGCTGACACCGACAGCGCGGCGCTGACTTCGCCACACCACCCCGCCCGGCGCGGCAGAGCCGACCTATCCTCAAACCCACCCTAGACAAAGGAGGCGTCCATGGACGTCGTTCAAATCAACGCGCCCGTGAACCCGACGGCGGCCATCGTCACCGAGTGGGACCCGCTCTATAGCCGGGAGGCTGCGGCCATGGCGCCCGGCGCCTCTTCGCTTCAGCTCCAGGTGCTGGGGGCCGTGCCGATCGGCGCGGTGTCTTCGGCGGTCAAGGCCGCCGGCGCCAACACCGGCAACGGTACGCTGGTCATGGATGCGAGCAACCCTTCGCTGGCCAACTATCAGCCGGGCCTCTACCAGGTTCGCTGTATCGCCGCCGCCGCCAACGCCGCCACCTTCCGCGTCACCGACCCCAAGGGCGATGTGCTGGGAGACATCAATTACAATGGGGCCGGGGCGTCCGCCGCCTTCGCCGACCAGATCAAGTTCGCCGTGACGGACGGCTCCACGGACTTCGTGGTTGGCGATGGCTACGACATCACCGTGTTGCCGGGCGTCGCCTACAAGCCGCTGAACCTGGCGGCGACCGATGGATCGCAGAACGCCGCCGGCGTCGGCCTGTACGCCAGCGACTCCGACGGCAATGTGACGGTCCTGGCGCGTGGTCCCATCGTGCTCCGCGCCGACATGCTGCAATGGCCGGTCGGGGCGACCGCGGCCCAGATCGCCACGGGGGTCGCCCAGCTGGCGGCGCTCGGCGTCATCGTTCGCGCCACCGGCTGATCCACCCACTTCTCCCGCAACCCACCTTGGGGCCCGCGCCCCTGTCCTTAACCTCAAAATACAGGGGCTCGCGCCGCCATGACCGTTCTCGTCACCCAAACCGACACGATCAATTTCCCGTTCAGCAACATCGAACTCACCAGGTCGATCAACGTGCTGCCGCCGTTGTCCACCCGCCTGGCCGATGCCGGCATGTTCCCGGTCGATGGTCTGGCATCCGCCCTGGTCGAGGTGGATATCGAAAACGGCGTCATCTCCGCGCTGCCGATCACCCAGGACGGCAAGCCGTCCACCGTGGCCAGGCGCGAAACGCCCAACGCGAAGATCTTCAAGATCCCGAACGTCAGCCACGAAGACAGCATGATGGCGGCCGAAATCCGCTCGATGCTGGCCATCTTCGAGCGCACCAAGAAGCCGGCCACCATGGCCAGCATCATGAACAAGCGCCTCGCGCGCCTACGGTTGAAGCACGACCTCACCCTGGAACTGATGCGCGTGTCGGCGCTGAAGGGTGTGCTGATCGACGGCGCAGGGACGGTGATCTACAACTTCTTCACCGCCTTCGGCATCACCCCGACCGTCATCAGCCTTGGCCTGACCGACCCCACCAGCGACGTGCTCGCCAAGGTCGGCTCGGTGGTCGGGGTTATGGAGGATGCGCTGTCCGATGAAGTGATGACCGGTGTGAAGGTCTATGTGGACACGCTGTTCTTCAACGCCCTGGTCTCGCATCCCAACGTCAACAAGTTCTGGCTGAACTGGGACGCCGCTCAGAAACTAGCTAACCCGCTGCGAGGCGAGTCCGGTCAGTATCGCCCGCGAAACTTCGAATTCGGCGGTATCCTGTTCGAGGAATACCGCTGGAACGTACCCATGTGGGGCGGCACGTCGATGCGAATCATCGAAGCCAACACCGGCTACGCCTTCCCCATGGGCACCATCGACAGCCACGTCACCTACGCGGCGCCGCCGCTCGATATCCGCGTACTGGACGGCGAACCCGCTGACGAGGGCGACCTCATCCACGTCACCACCGAACCGCTCAAACACGGCGCGGGACTGGAGCTGAAAGGGCAGATGAACCCGCTGCCCATGTGGCGCCGTCCGGCGCTGCTGGTGAAGCTTACTGCCTAAGGCCATGGTCTTGCCGGAACAGATGGTGCTGGACGCCTGCTATGTGCAGTTCGGCGTCCCGACCGTCTGGACCACGGCGGGCGGCGCCTTGTCGATCCTGACGTTGATCCCGATTGACCCGGCGGCGGGTGCCGACTTCGGCGGCGGCTTCGACGCCCGGCCGCAGGAAACCCCGGCCCGCAGCGTCGCGCTGCGGGCGTTCGAACTTGCGGCGGCGGGCCTGATGATCACCGACCCCGTCTCCCGCGCCCTGACTCCCGACTGGAGCGGCGCGAAGATTCAGTGCGACGGCGTTGATCGCAAGATCCTGAAAAAGCCGCTGCCCCTGGACACTCTCCGCCTCGAGTGGCGCTTCGACCTGGCCTGACCCATGGAGCTCGAACAGATCGGGTCGCTGCGCGGTCAGACCGACGATGTGACCAAGGCCATCCTGCGAGCCAGCCGCGGCGCGACGGTGGACGAGGTCATGCACCGCAAGGAACAGCTGCGGCAGGATTTGGCCCGTGCGTTCCGGAACGGCTCCAAGCTCGCCAAGACCTGGCAGGGACAGACCTTCCCTCGCTCTGGCCTGGCCTACGATCCCGCCGGCGTGCTGCTCAACCGCTCGCCCGCGATCATCGACATCTGGACCTTTGGCGGCACGATAAGAGGCGTCAATGGTCACTGGATCGCGGTGCCCGATCCAAAGATCAGGCGGGTGCTGGCGGCGGCGCTGAAACGCTCGCTCTCCGGCCAGTTCGCCAAGGTGAGCGACTGGCCCAACCTCATCGCCGATCGCATGGGTCTCGGCCGCCCGCACTTCTTCATCGAGCCGAGCGGCGACCGCGGCTTCATCTACCTGAAGCGGGCCAAAGAGCGCATCAGGATCGGATGGTTAGTGCGCCAGGCGACGCTCAGTTCGCGCATCCAGGGCTCCAAACTGCTGAACGAAATCGAGCGCTCGCTCCCGGCCACGTTCGACGCGCGCTTCACCGAGTATCTGGACGCGGAGCTGGCCAGCCTATGACGACGGTCCGCGAGACGCTGTTTGAGGCCATTCTCGCCAGACTGACGGGCGTCGAGGGGCTCCCGCCCTGCACACGCAACGAGGATGATCCGCGCACCGAAGACTATGTGCCGGTGAACGCCGATGCGGGGGCTGATCCCAGCTACTTCCTCAGCCTGCTGGACGAGGGGATCGCCAAACAGGATGAGCCCGTGACGTTGGGCCCGGCCGGGCCGATCTACGAGTGGGATCTCAACCTCATCGCCGCGTTCGCGGTGCGCGCTACCGACAAGGATATCCGGGTCAGCCTGAAAGACGCCGGCGTCGCCGCACTTGCGGCCGCCCTGCTGCCGGATGCGCTCGATGAGCCCGCGCGTCATCGGCCGGGCGGCGCCAATTGGATGTGGGTCGAGGCGCCCGAACCTCCGACCGCCGCCTTCGACGCCAACGTGCCGCTGGCGATCACCCGCATCCCGATCCGGCTGTGGTTTTCCGCCGCCAACCCCGCGGCCTGACTCTTAAACGAGGTCTCCATGTCCGACGTCGACGCCGCCCCCGCGCCAGCAGCCCAGTCCTTCTCGCCTGCGCCTGAACCTGCACCCGCGCCTGCCGCTCCGCCGGCGGTGGCCATAGCCCCCGCGCCGGTGGCGACGCCCGCTGCCGCCGCGCCCGTCGAGCGCACCGTGATGGTATTGACCGAAGCCACGGACGCGTGGCCCGCCGGCAAGGTGCTGAGCCTGCCCAAGGGTTATGCGGCGATGCTCGGCCCCGACAAGGCGCGGCCCGCCACGCCGGCGGAAGCCGAAATCGGATGGCCCGTGCCTGAACCCGACGCCCTCTAACCCCTCGAGTCCCTTGGAGCGCTTCCCATGACCCTGCCATTGGGCACGACCGCCTTCCCTATGGGCGCAACCAGCCGCGTGCGGCTGGCGGCGCAGACGTCGATGACGGCCGTGGCCTCGTCCGGGTTCGTCGACCTCAACTTCAACAGCGCATCCTTCTCCAAGGGACGTCCGTTGGAAGACGATCCGACGCTCGGGCCGGGCTATAACAACGCGGTGGACGCGCGAAAGCCGGGGCCGGGGCTGATAGGCATGACCGGCTCCATCGGGGCGCCGCTCGAGCTGCAGCAGGTCGGCTTCTACCTCCAGGCGGCTTTCGGCGCAGATACGGTCGGAGGCGCCAACCCCAACTATACCCATGCTTTCTCCTCCGGGTCGCGGCAGCTGCCGGTGTTCACCGCCGAGCTGATGAAGGATACCGGCCTCTACGACCAGGCCATTGGCATCTATCTCAAGACGCTGCAGTTCGACATCAAGGCGGGCGAGAAGGGCTGGGCCAAGATCGCCACCACCTGGGGCGGCGTCGATATGGTGGAGAGCCAGGCCGCCTCGATCGCGGGAATGCCGACCGTGCCGGCGTTCACCGACCAGCTGCCGGCCTGGGCGGGGTCCGTGTCGATCGACAGCGTGGGCGTCGGCGCGCTGATCGACAGCTCGCTGACCCTAACCAACACCTTCGACGAAGACCGCTACGCCGGCTCGGCGGCGTTGGGCGCCGTGGGCCTCAAGAGTCAGATGATCGTGGTGGAATCGACTGTCCGCTACACGACCGACGCGATCCGGGCCAAGGGCGTGGTGCCGTCCGGCCAATACATCCCGCCGCCGAGCACGATGGTGCTGAGCTGGACGAACGGCAGCGGCAAGACTATGACGTTCACCGCCGCCAACGCCCGGTTCGAGCCGATCCCGGCGGCTATCGAGAACGACGGCTCCATCCAGCTCAAGCTGAAGGCGCGGCTCGAGCAGTCCTCGACGGCGGCCATGCTCGCCGTCGCCCTGGCCAACCAGACAGCGGTCTACTTCGGATGACCGCAAACGACGTTTGCAGGACGCGCGAGCCGCTGGAAATCGAGGTGGGCGGCGGCGTCATCCTGGTCCTCAACCAGCTCGACGGGCTGGAGCGGATAACCTTTTCGATCGAGGCGTCGCTTCTCGCAGAAAGCATCGCCAAGGGCGACCTTGACGCGCGGATGTTCGGCTTGGAGGTCGCCCGTCCCCTGCCGGCCCAGGCCGAGGCCAGCGAGCGCAGCCAGCGGCTGATCATTCAGATGGTGCTGGCGGTGGAGTACGCCTTCGTCGAGGTGCGCGGCCTCGACGATCCGGAAGCCGAGGATTGGAAACGCACGCGGGCGAACCTGACGCGCCTGATTCGGGATGGGGACCCCGACCGCAGCGTGCCGCCTATCGTGCTGAGCCTGGTCGGATGGTTCAACGGCCCCCTGGTGGAGACCATCCGCGAGGGGGAGCCCTCCGCGCCCTCCACCACTGGCGGTGGCGGGGTGGCGCGGACTTCTGCCGGGGTTGTGCTGCAGTAGATCCCCGGCCGCGCTGCCAGACCAACCCTGCCTTGCGCACATGCCCGGAGCGCAAGCACGCTCCAAGCAGCCGCGAGGGCCATGCGGTGCTGCGGGCGATGGCCTCACCGGGAATCTGGCGATCGGCCGGGCTGGCGGGCGGCGTTCAACTGGATGTCGCCGTGGCGCTGGCGGTCTTGGACCGGCTTACGCCCGGTCTGGACGCCGAGGTGGTGCTCCACCTTCTCAGCATGGTCGAAGCCGGCGCCCTCCAAGGCGCCGAGGAACAGAAGGCGGCCAAGACATGAGCGACAAGGAAATCAGGCTGCGCTTCAAGGCCTATGAGCTGCGCCAGATGGCGGCCGACCTGAAGGCGACGGGCATGGAGGGCGACGCCGCCTTCACCAAGGTCGCCGAGGCGCTCGCCAAGCCGTCCAAGGCGATCGGGTACGCCACGCGCGACATCAATGTCATGATGACGGCCCTGAAGCAGGCGGACCACGAGGCCACGGCCCTGTTCAAGCGCCTCGAGGATCATCAGCGGCTGCAAAACCCCTATTTCCGCGTCGCGGATCGCGCGCACGACGTGTTCGTCCGTCGCAATCTCACCAAGACGGCGGAGGAGGGCGGCGGCCTCGCTGAAGTCGCGGGCGCGTTCGGCGGCGCCGGCGGTATCGGCGCAGCGGTGGGCATTGGCGCCGCCGTGATAGCCTATGACAAGCTCGCGGAGCACATTCGTGAAGCGGGCGAGCAGGCCGAGAAGCTGATCGCGGACGCTCAACGGCTTGGAACGAGCGCCCAGGAACTTCAGGTTTGGCGCGTGATGGGCGAGCAGGCCGGCGTCCCCATTGAAAAGCTGGACGAGGGCTTAAAGAACCTTTTGCAACGCCTCGGCGCCATGAAGTCGGGAATCGGCAATGTTCGATTCAAGGAGGTCTTTGCACAATTGGGCGTGACCGACGCCGACCTGGCCAAGGCCAAGACTGCGGGCGATCTGGTCTTCGTGCTTTCGGACCGGTTGAAAGCGCTGAACGATCCTGCGCTTGCGTTCAACTATGCCCGCAAGCTCGGAATTGACGACTTGCTTCCCCTGCTGCTGAAGGGTGGCGACGGCCTGCGCCAGCTGGGCGAGGAAGCGCGCAACTCCGGCAGGATCATCGATAACGAAACGACCGAGGCCCTCGCCAAGGCGAACCGCGAAATGACAGCGGCAAACCAGATCATTCGAAGCCAGTTGACTACGGCGTTTGCACCGCTGGATACCGCCCTGGCCGGATCGATGACCAAGTTGGGGGGGTGGGTCACTGATCTTGCCAACTGGACCCAGGGTGTTCGCGACCTCATGGCGGAGGGCAAGGGCCTTCCCGGTTGGGCAAAACAACAGATCGATAACTGGAACAAGGGCCAGCAAAATCTTCGCGAACTCGATAAGCGAACCTTTGGCGCGCCGATGGTATGGTTGAACGATCATGTTTGGAATCCGCTGGTTGCGCGTGGGCGCGACGATCGTCAAAAACGCTTAGACTCACCTGGGAGTGCGAACCCGTCCTCAGCGGGGACTGCAGGCGCACTTACACCGGCTCAGCAGAAGACGCTGACGGAGGCTACAGAAAAGCGCGAAGAGCTCGAGGCTCGGCTGCTCACTCACACCACCAACCGGCTCCAGGTCGAAAAGCAGATCAAGGAGATTGAGGACTCCGGGACCAAGATTCCGGACGCCGAGAAAAAGCAGCTCTTGGCCGCCGCCGCCGCCATGGACAATGCCAAGGGGGCGCGGGCGGCGACGAAGGCGACGAATGAGCAGGCGGCCGCTGTCCAGAGGCTCGATGATCTCCATGCCCGCCTGATCAACCACGCGACGCAGGAGCAGGAGGTACAGAAGGCGCTGGCCGAGGCGCGAAAGCTCGGCGGCAGGGCCGCGGCCGACGCGGCCAGGGAAGAGACGCCGCTGCTGTCCAAGGCCCGCGCCAACGACGCGGCCGAGCGTGTCCGGCTCACGGACCAGCAGGCCCAGGCCATGCGGGCGTGGCAAGCTGCCGTCGGCGGCGTTGCGGCATCCACGGCGTTCCTGGAGCGCGAGGAGAGCGCCTACAGCGCCGCGCTCGAGCGCGGGATCACGGTCACCGATGAGGCACACGCATCGGCGACGGCCCTTGCGATCGCCCGCGACCACGCCGCCGACGCCGCCCGCGCTCTTGGCGGCGCCCAGGGCGCAATGCGGGAGGCGAGCGAGAACGCACTGGCCGGCCAGCACGATCCGGAAGATCGTATCACCGGCCGCTACGACCCCGCCGCCGCACTCCGCCAATGGCAGGATCTCCGCGCCAGCATCATCGCCGATGCGGAAGAGCGCATCCGCGCCAAGCATGCCGAGGCCGTGGCGGCCGGCGCCGAAACCGATCAAGAAGCCGCGCGCGAGACGGCCGCCCAGATCGCCGCCACTGAGCTGGCCTACGCCAAGGAGAACGCGACCCAGCTCATCGCCATTCGCAAGAAAGCGGCGGATGCGGGTTACGACGCGCAGCACGAATCCATACAGCGGCTGACCAGTGAGATCGACCAAGCCTCGTCTGACATCGGCCGCTCGCTCACCGACGTGCTCATGGGACAGAAGAGCGGCGATGTGGGCAAGCAGCTCGGTCAGTCCATCCTGCGCGGCCTGTTGCAGACCATGATCTCCGATCCGATCACGGCGGAGATCCGTGCACTGTTCCGCTCGATCTTCATGCCGCCGGACGGCTCGACCGGCGTAGGATCTGGAGCGGGCCTGTTCTCGGGATTGATGAGCGCCGGCGCGGGCGTCTTCGGCGGCGTCGCCGGCTTGATCGGCATGGGCAGGCCCGCCCCGCAGAGCAGCGGCGGCGCGATCGGCGACGCGATCTCGCTGGGCGCTAAGGCCTTGAGTTTCGGCATTCCCGGCCTCGCCAGCGGCACCGACAGCTCCTATGGCGGCTGGCGCTGGTTTGGCGAACAGGGCAGGGAGCTGGGCTATGTCCCGGCCGGGACAACCGTGATGCCGCATGCGCAAAGCTTGGAGTTCATGCGCCGGATGGGCGGCGCCGGGTACGACGCCGGCGGCTCCAGCTCGGGGCCGGCGGTGAACCACTACCACCTCAACACGACCGTCAACGCCGACAACGCGGTGACCTCGCGCGAGATCTACCAGCACATCGACCAGTCGCATCAGCGCGCCATCTCCACCGCAGTGGGTATCGCCACCAGTGCGCAGCCCGGAGTGGCCTCGCAGCACGCCCTTGAGCGCGGCTGATCATGCTGGTGTTTCCGCTCGATCTGCTGCCGGCGGCCCGGTTCCGGTGGCGGATCGCCGGCGCGACGCTGTCGGGCGGTCAGCCCATTTCCGGAGCGCCGCAATCGGGCGAAGCCTCGGCGGGCGGCTGGTGGGTACTCGATCTCGAGATGGGCAACCTGTATGAGCCCGACCAGATACGCACCTGGCGCGCGCTGCTGGTCACACTGATGACCGGCAAGACCCCGATCGCCATGCAGGTGTTCGACACGCTCCAGCCCTTTCAGGACGGGTTCAACCCTTGGGCCGATGTTCCCTTCAGCGACGGAGCCGCGTTCAGCGATGGCGCGCTGTTCGTGGGCGATCCGCTGGACGTCCAGCTTGCCGCCGCCGCCTACATGCCGGCCTGGCCTGCTCCGCCGGAGCCGCCAACCCAGGCGGACTTCCAGCTGAACGTCTGCGGCCCGTTCCGGGGCGGGGAGTATTTCAGCCTGGTCGGGGCTAGCGGTAATCCGCGCGCGCACCTGATCGGCTCGGTGGAGCTGGTCGGCGCGGCGACGCGGGTGACCTTCAAGCCGCCGCTGCGCGAAGACTACGCAGCAGGGACCCAAGTGGCCGTGACCCGTCCTTTCTGCCTCGTGAAGTACGACATCACCCAGCCGGCTGAGAACGCCTGGCTGATGATGGAGCCCCCGTTCAAGGGCAAGCCCTCGATCCGCTTCGTCGAAGCCTTTCCGCCGCCGAGCTGATCCCATGTCCACCCTTCGCGGCGATAGCCTGCAACCCTTGTGGTTGTTCTTCATGGACACCGCTCCGGCCGTGCGGCTGCTGTTCAACGGCCAGGCGTTCAAGCTTGGGCCAAGCGGTCCAGACGCCGCCGGCGGCTTCTATCTGGGCGCCGGCCGGCTGATGAGCATGCCGCCGCTCACCATTCCGCTCAACGGCGCCTTCAGCCAGCACACCTTCGGCATGTCGGGGCTGGATGCGGCGACGGCGGCGGCGATCGCCGCGTCCGGATCGGCCATCCGGGGCGCGCTGGTGGCCATCGCCCGCCTTGAGCTGAACGACGATCAGACGCCGGACGGCGACCCTCAGTGGCTCTGGCAGGGCGTCTGCGACGGTCCGTTCAGGACCCGGAACGGCCGCGTTCAGCCGGTGACCTATTCCGCCGGCGTCAAGGCGTCGTCCGGCTCCGCCTCGCGGCGCCGCCACAAGATCAGCCTCTATACGCCGAGCCAGCAGGCGCTTCGCGACCCTGACGATACGGCCATGAGCCTTGTGCCGACGCTGGCCGATGGAACCACGCGCGTCTGGCCGGTCCCGTGAGAGACGATGTGCTGGCGGCGTTCGTCGCCGCCACGCGCCGCCGACCTTTCAAGTGGGGCGTGCTGGACTGTCTTCTGTGGCTGGCCGACTGGCTTGTGGTGCTGGGCTATCCAGACGCGGCCGCGACCTGGCGCGGGACCTATACCGGGCGTCTCGGCGCAAACCGCATCCTGGCGGCGCACGGCGGCGCCGTCGGCCTGATCGAGGCGGGGCTGCGGAGCGGGCTGGCGCGTACGGCGACGCCAGGTACGGGTGATATCGGCGTCGTGCGCGTGCTCACGCCGCGCGGTCCGGAACTGGCGGGCGCGATCTTCTCCGGCGACGGCTGGATGGTGCTGTGTCCCGCCGGGGTGCTGATCATCCGGTCGGCCGTGGCTGAGGTGTCTTGGAGGGTTTGAGTGCCTCAGGCCATTCCCTTGATCCTGGACGCCGCGGCTGAGATCACGCTCGATGTGGCGGCTGCGGGCGCGCCGGCCTGGGTGGCGGCTGCGGCGGGGTTTACAACGATCGGCACGCTCGCTGCCGCTGGCCTTTACGCGTCGAGCGCCCTTGCGAGCGCGCTGGCGCCCTCGACGCCGACGCCGACCGCGCAGCGCAACACGATCCGCCAAAGTCTGCCGCCACGTTATCGCGGTTGCGGCCACGGCCGGATGGGCGGCGCCCTGCTGGTCGACTACGCCGAGGGGCAGAATCTCCGCGTCGTGGTCGCCTTCGCCGACTGCGTCTTGAACAACATCGACAGGCGCTGGATCAACCAGGACCAGGTGCGGCTGTCCGGGACGTCCGTCGTCGCCTTGGCCGATGGCGCCTATTCCAGGATCAGCCTCGACGACACCTTCGGCGTGCACGGGACGACGGCCTTTCCCGCCCTGAACGCCCAGTACCCCGCCATCTGGGCCGCGACCGCCTACGGCACGGGCGTCCATATGGGCCTGCTGTCCACCTCGAACGGCAAGATCGAGGCCTTCTCGAAGGACTTCCACGGCCAATCCCAGCTGCAATACAACGTCGCCGCCGATATCGACGTGCACTATGATTGGCGCGACGGGAGCCAGAGCCAGGTGGACCAAAGCACATGGCGCAACAGCGCCAACCCGGTGGTCGCCCTGGTCAACGATCTCTGGCGCAACCATGACTACGTCTGGTCGCGTGACTTCGCACCGTCGCTCGCCATCCTGACCGCGTCGGCGAACGTCTGCGATGAGCCCGTGCCGATCCTCAACGTCCTGGCGGAACTGGACCAGGACGCGGCTGCGGGCGACCACTCCGTTCGCCTCGAGTCGGTCGATGGCCTGGCGGACGGGATGGCCATCAACATCGCGGGCCAGGTGACCACGGTCACCTCCATCACGGCGCGCGGTGATGGGACTTTCGACGTGGGTGTCGCGGCCGGGCTCTCCGCGGCGGTGGCGGCGGGCGGCATGGCCCGATGGGTCTCCAACCCCGCAAGTCCGCAGACCAAGCGCCGCTACGAAGCCCATGGCCGCTGGCTGTGCCAGGAGGATGAGGCCGACACGACCAAGCGGCTCCTGGAGTGCTGCGACGGCTGGATGATGCGCCGGGGCTCGGACGCCGCGGTGATCATCCTGGCCGGCAGCTACACCGCGCCGGACGCCTCGGCCACCATCGGTCTGGGTCAGATCATCGACTTCAGCATGCCGGAACTGGTCGATATCGGCCGCGTCATCAACGAGTTGGTCCCCGCCTATGTGGAGCCCGCCAACAACTATAATCAGATCGACAGCACGCCCTGGCGCGCCGACGACTCGGTCACCAGCGACGGGCTCGCTAGTCAGGCGTTTCCCGTGGCGCTCGTGCAGTCCAACAGCCAGATCAGACGGCTGGCCAAGGCGCGGATGTCGCGATTGCAGCAGCCGCCGTGGTCGCTCACGCTGAACGCCTCCGGGATCGGTTTCCTCGGCAAGCGCTATCTGCAACTGCCCGTGAGCGGCGACGCCGACGATGGCCTGACCGGACAGCTCCTCGAGGTGATCGGCGACTTTCAGATCGTCGACAGCGGCATGCACGTGCAGATCCCGGTGCAGCTGTTCGACCCCGCCTGCTACAGCTGGAACTATCTGACCGAGGAGGGACCGGGGCCTTCGGTCACCGCCGCGCCCGTCGCCAGTCCACTCACAGCCCCGACGATCACCGAGGTCGATCCGTTCTTCGACGACGTGTCGGCGGGCGCGAGCGGGGTGCGCCTGCGGATCTACGCCTCCGGTCCCGATCGTGATGACCTCACCTGGTACTATCGCTGGCGGGTCACCGGGGCGACGGCCTGGAAGGAGTCGACCTATTCGTCCGCTGTCGGCGGGACGGTGGAGATGGACAGCGATTTCGTACCCGCTGACGCGTCGATCGATGTGGAGGCCGCCTATTCCGTAGGGGCTGGAACCCCGTCGCCGTATTCGCCGACCACGGCGATCGCGACCTCGACGGCGGCTGTCGCACCGTCAAATCCGGCCCTTGGCAGCTTCACCGCGACCGGCGCAGCGGGATCGGCGGCCCTATCGTGGCGCAACTCCACCTCGGCGAACTTCGACCACATCATCGTGTCGCGGGCCGCGCACGGCGCCGCCTTCGGCACGGCGAGCCCGGTCGGCGCGTTCTACGGCGCGCCAGGCGCGGTCGAGAGCGACACCGATACGGCGGCGGCAGGCGCCTACGACTACTGGGTCACCGCCTACAACGCCGCCGGCACGCCCTCCGCGCACGTCGGCCCGGTCAGCGCCACCATCACCTAAGCACCGCCGCGAGGTCCCATGGGCGAGATTACGACGGCGGCAGCTCAGGTTTGGCGCGACAGCGAGGTTTTTGGCCTGCCCGCCAGCGGGAACCACAAGCCGATCAAGTCTGAAATCCGCACAGTATTGTCGTCCATCGACGCCGGCATCGATCTGGTGGCGGCGGCGGTGGAGTTGGGCGCGGTGGTTGTGGTCGCGACGCAGTCCGCTCTCTATGCCGATCTGGCCCATGCGGCGAACACGCTGGGCATCGTCTGGCAGGATGCAACGCCGGCGAACAATGCGGTCTATGTAAAGACGGGAGCTTCCGGCGCGGGCGGCTGGAGTCTCACCAATTTAACGGTCCCTGGCGCGCTTTCGGCCTATTGGGAAAACGCACTCGCCGAGGCGCAGGCCGCCGCGGTGCAGACGGCGGCGGATCGGGCCGTGGTCGCGTCGGACATGGCGGTGGCGACCACGGCCGCCGCCACGGCGACGGCGGCGGAGATTCAAGCCGTGGCGGCCGAGTCTGCAGCGGTGGCGGCCGCCGAGGCCTCGGGGATATCCGCCTTCTTCGACACTAAGGCTGCGGCGATCGCCGCGCTCGCGGGTTTGGCCGACCTCGCCGTCGTCATGGTGTTCGCCGACGAAAGCCGCTCGGGCGACCAGACGATCTATCGCAAGCAATCCGGCGCTTTGGCGCTGAAGATCGACCAGTCCACCAGCGTCGTTTCCGTGCCGCTGTTCTCGGATATCGCTTCCAAGCACATCCCGATCAATGTCACCTCGCTGAGAACGGCGGGGCGGAACACGGCCGGCGACGCCGGTGGCGCACTCTACTATCGCAAGCTTACCGTGGAGGCCAACGCGCCGGGCGACGCCCTGGACGCCGACTCGGCGCGTTGGGGCCTGGTCCGCACTCAGCCGATCTTCGTCACCATGTTCGGCGCCAAGGGCGACGGCGGAACGATCGACACGGCCGCCTTCCTGGCTGCCAGAGACTTTGGTTGCTCCTACATTGTGCCCGATACGGGCGCGGCGCACCTCTTGGACGCACCGGTAAACCACACGGCGAATGGTCAATGGGTCACCGTCAAAGGCGCGATCGACCAGACTGGCGCCAACGCCAATGCCGACGCCTTGGTCTGGACCGGCGGGCAGGGCGGCGGGGTGCGCTTCCTCGACAACGGCGTGGTCACGCCCGGCACGACGGTCAGCAGTATCTTCCAGGGCTGGGCGATCAAGTTTCAAAATCGTACGAATGTATGGGCGATCGATCCGCACGTCACAGGTCATCGGCGGGTCGGCGTCGGCGTCCTGTCCTGCACATCGTCAGGCTGGGTTCGCGGCTATGTGCACGACAGCGTCGTCAACCCAGCGGTCGATAACTATACCAACGCCGGATACGACTACGGCCTGTTCAACGGGTGCGTCGATTGCACCGGTTGGGGCGGCCTCAGCAAGAACGGAGCGGGCGTTACGCACGCCCTCCAAACTCTCGATACCAATTCCGGCTCCGGCTACACCGTCAGCGGCAACCGGCTCTTCAAGCCGGTCGGACGAAACGCCGGCCAGTACGGCGTTCTCGCCTACAAGCTGAACGATAACGATGTCTGGATCAATAATCTCTGCGACGGGCTGGACATCGACGGCGTGAGTGGCGCCATCCGCCACCCGACCTATGGCGGCGTATTCGGGGCGGCCGCCTATCAGCAAGGCCTGACCGATAAGGAAATGCGATGGACGAATGGCAAGATACGGCGCGCCTGCCTGCAGACGGACACACTGCTGCTCGCGCCCGGCGGTTTCGGCGCGGCGAACACCAACAGCGTGGACGTGAGCGGCTTCGATATCGATCAGTGCGCCTGGTACAGCGCCTTCCTGGCCAATCCCAACGGCGTCGGACCGGCCGGTGTGGCCCGCATCTCGGCCTCGACCCTGCGCGGCGCGGGCAAGGCCAATCTGGCGACACAGGATTGGCCGGAGCTGGAGGTTGAGGGCGGCGAGATTTCCGGCGCGGGCGAACAAAACGTACTCGTCCACAATGTGGGAACCACGAGCACGGTACGGTCGGCTTTCCGGGGCGTGCGCAATACCGATGGGGCGGAGGCGGCGTACGACATACAGGCCGGCGACACGCGGATCGAAGGCGGTTTGATCGCGCGCAATGGGCGCGGCATCGCCCATAGTTCGCCGGGGGATCTGCGGTTCGGTGAACTCGATTTCGCTGCCCAGACGGGCTACGATCTTGACGTCCAGACGGGCGCAGGCGACGCGATCTCGCTCGGCGGCAGTAAGATCGACGCGACCTCGAACAGGGTTGCGGTGCGCGCCTATCGCCCGATCCGCTGGCACGAAAGCGATAACATCGCCGGAGCCGGCAACTCCACCTTTGCGGGTCAAACCACCAACGGGGCGATCGGCGATCCTACCACATTCGGTTGGACAACCGGTCTTCCCGACCCTGCCGTCAACGCGACGCCGAGCGTCAAGAACGGCCGCGTATTCCGCACGACGGCGACGGGGCGATTCAGCGGCTTCGCGGACGGGCGGCTCGATCAGGTCATCGTCATCCGCGTCGATCACAACACGACGTTCGGCTTTGGCGGCGACATCATTCCCGATGGCTATGCCGACCTTGCCGTGGTCGCCGGGTCGATCGTCAGTTTCTGGTTTGATGGCGGCAACTGGCGCCAGTTCACCCCCGTCCTCGGGCGTCACTAGGAGCCGTCATGCCGATTTGGGAAATTCGCGTGGCGCGGCCCGACCCGCTGTGGCGCGCCCGCAAGGGAACCTTCAACCCGGCGACGGGTCTGATCGACTGGACGGATAATCCGCCTCAGCCAAGCCTGGCGGTGCCGTTCGGCGAGACGTTCGAAGGCGATGACGCCTCGGCGCGGATCTCAGAGCTGACCACGGCCAACCCTGGCGAGACGTTCACCGCCATCAAGATTGCGGACTGACGCGAGCGTCGTTCGCACCAACCCCTCGGAGTCCCCATGCACTTCAGAACGCACATTCTGGGCGCGACGGCGCTTGCCTGCGCCTTAGCTCCCCCCAGGTCCGCCGGCGCCACTTCCAAGGTCCGGGTGGAATGGGTGCTGATGACGCCGCCCGTGTTCAACCAGGGTGCGGCCGACAATGCACCGTCGCTTATCTACGGCGCGCAGTTGCTTACCATCGCGGCGCCGACCGTCTCCAGCAGCGGCGTGGCTCCGACATTCGCGTCGGCCTACGGCGGCTTCGCGCGGCTATATGGGGTTGTGGGGGCGGTCTACTGCACGGCCGATGGCTCCACGCCGAGCGAAACGAACGGCGTTCGCGTTGCCGCCGGCGACAAGCTGCCGGTGGCGGTCAAAGCCGGGCAGACGGTGAGCTGCGCGGAGGCCGCCGATCAACCGTCGCCGGCCTCGAGCGCACAGTCCTCCGTCGCATGGAGCGCCTCGGGTGTTTCGGCCGTCTCCACCGCGATCTCGGCGGCGGGGGCATCGGCCAGCTTCGCGCCCTTGGCCGGCCGCACCTTTCACGTCCAGCTGACCGGGACGGCCTCGGCTAGTTGCTACCTCGAGCGTCAGCTCGACGGCACAAACTGGGTTCCGCTCACCAGCACGGCCGGGGGCGCGACCACCATCCTCTACAACTGGACCTATTCGGGCGCCTCGCTCTCCGAGGACGTGATCGAGAGCCAGACTGGCGCCCTCTATCGGGTCGATTGCGGGCAGGCGCTCGGCAACTACACCTCGGGCACGCTCAACGTGAGGATTAGCCAATGATGCGCCGCGTCCTCTCCGCGCTTCTGGCGCTGATCTTCGCGCTCACGCCTATCGCCGTAGCGGCGCAGGACGGGCCCATCGCCAAGGCGGCGCTCGGCCAACTTCAGGCCAAGCGTCCGCTCTCGTCGCCCGTTTCCACCCTCATGTCCAACCTGACGCTCGCCAACTCGGGGCAGGGCGCCTACGCCGCCGATGTCGCGGTGATCACCCTGAGCGACAGCACTGGCTTTGGCGATGACCGCTGGCAGTACCGCCTCCTGGCCAACGACCTCGCGCCGGCGTTCCCGAATGTCTGTGTGCTCTATCGAGAGTGGGACACGGGCGGCACGACGTCGACGGACGTGACCCGCGACTACGGCCCCTGGCGCACGATCTCCTGCCCGGCGGCGGGACCGAGCTACATCCAGTTCGTCTCCGGAACCGACACGGCGACGCGCCAGCTCACCGCCGCCGAAGTCGGCGCGATCACCAGCGGCTCGCTGCAGGGCGAGGTGGACGTTGCGCTGGCCAACTGGCAGGCCGGGACCGAACAGGACCTGGTTTCGCAGTTCGCCACCACGACCGGCAACAAGGCCTTCCGGTTTTACATCTCCACCGCCAACAAGCTTACCCTCGGCTTCTCCTGCGACGGCAACGCCGAGACGGCGGTGTCGCTGTCCACCGCCAATACCTACACCGCCGGCCAGCGCGTGCAGCTCAAGTTCCAGATCACCCCGAACAACGGCGGGGGCGGCTACACCTACCTGTTCGCCTCACGCACGCCGGGCACGGCGGCCTGGACCAATCTTGCGAGCCAGGTCGGGACGACGGGCGCCTGCAGCCTGAACACGGCGTCCACGGCGCCCTATGAGATCGGCGGGCGGGGCTTGCTCGCCAACGCCTTCGGCAAGTTCTACGAGGTGTTCATCCGCGACGGCGTGGCGACCAGCGGCTACGCCGGCGGCCCGGTGATGAACCCGCAGCCGATCACCGTCTGGCAGCGCTACAACAGCGGCGCGGCCAGCGGCTCCATCGGCGGCGCGACCACGCTGCGCTGGAACAATGGCGCCCGCTCGGGCGAGAACATCGCCTACTTCGATGCGGCCATTCGCTTCAAGTTGATGGCGCCGCCCTTCATGGGCGCGGCCGTCATCCTCAATACTGGACACAATGAAGCGGGCTCGCCCGGCTCCTACAGCCTGAACCGGGAGAACCTGACCGGCTGGGCGGGGTTGAACACGGATCTGAAAGCGCGCCTGCCGGCGGCGGCGTTCGCCATGACGACGCAAAACCCCCGCATCGCGCCGGATACCGAAGGGCCGATAGAGGCCAACCGCGTGCTCCAGCAAGCCATGTGGGGCTATCAGAACGGCTGGACGGTGTTCGATACCTATCGGGCCTTCGTGACCGATCCGAGGTTCATCGCCAACCCAACGGTTCTGATCAATCCCGACATCCCCTCGGGCGGCCTCGGCGTGCATCCGACCGGCGCCGGGTCGCAGCTCTATGCCGATACGGTGTGGGGCTATCTGAACGACCGGCTGGTGCGGTGATCCCATGCTGATCCTCCGCCTCAGAAACTACGCCATCAAGGACCGGGTGGCTGAGTGGTTCATGGGCTCGCTCATCATGGTCATGGGCGGTGGCCTCGCTCTGCAGCCGGCGATCTTTACGGCCAATCCGTTCTTCAGCGACTTCGTTCGGGTGGCCAGCCCGCGTGAGTGGGCAGTGGGCCTGGTGGCTCTCGGGGTGGGCAGGCTGGCGGCGCTGACGATCAACGGGGCGTGGCGGCGTAGTCCACACCTACGGCTTGGGACGGCGTTCTTGAGCCTGTTTCTTTGGTATCAGATGAGCGCGCTCGCTTGGGAGTCGACCGTCCCCAACCTCGGCATCGCGATGTATCCCGCGCTGCTGTTGCTGGAGGTTTACTGCGTCTACTTCGCCGCCTGTGACGCCGGGCTGTCGGATGAGGCCCTTAAAGCTGAACGGGGGTAGGCCGTGTCCCCTCCCGATCCCACAGCGATCGTCTCCGCCCCAACCGTGGGCGGGGCTATTATCCTTCTGGCGGGCGCTGCGGGCGTAGCAGCCTGGAGCTACATCAAGGGCCGGCTTGTCCCGACGCCTGCGAAGACGGAAGCCGCGCTGGTCGGCGGCGTGATCGGCGGCAACGATCTACGTCAAGTGGTGGAGTCCTTGGCGAGGATCGAGGCCATTGGCCAGCAAGCCAACGACAAGCTGGATGACTGTCGGGATGCAACAGGAGACGTCGAGCGAGCCGTTCGCGACCACGCCGCCTCTGCCGGCAGAGACGCCGCCAATGCCGCTTCGGCCCTGACGGAGACCCATAGAGAGGCCCGCCGCGCAGCGGACCTCGTGGACAAGATGATGCGCGACCGGCCGCCCGCACCGATGCCGCCTGGCCTCTGGACCACGCTTTAGACGCGAACGCGGTTCGCCACCTCTAAACCTCGGAGACATCCCATGACCGACACGCCCACTCCGGGCGCGGCTCCGGCTGCGCCTGCGAAACCGCGCCTGCAGCTCACCTGGCCGGAGACGCGCGATGTCATCGCTGTACTCTCGACGGTGCTGTTCGCGGTGGCGTACGCCGCACCATGGCTGTGGGGTATGCCCAAGAACGCTGACCAATACGTGGGTCAGGCCCAAGGCGCGCTGCTGGTGCAGTGGGCCGGCATCATGAGCTGGTACTTCGGCTCGTCTAAGGGCTCTTCCGCCAAAGACGCCGTGATCTCGGCGCTGTCGCAGGAAGCGGCGAAGTGAGCGCGGCCAACTTCACGGCCGCATTGGCGCTGGAGCTGTCCTATGAGGGCGGCCTGGTGAACAACCCGGCCGACCCCGGCGGGATCACCAACCTCGGCGTCACACTGCCGACGCTGACCGCATTCCTCGGCAAGTCCTGCACGGCGGACGATATCCGCTGCTTGACCCGCGCGACCGTCACACCGCTCTACAAGCGCGACTTCTGGGACGTGATCTCGGGCGATCTGCTCCCGAGCGGCATCGACCTGATCGTCTTCGATGGCGCGATTGTCCAAGGACCTGGGACCGTCGCTCGCATTCTGCAGCGCTGCGTGGGCGCCACGCCGGATGGCGCTATCGGTCCGGCGACCCTCCGCGCCGTCAATGATGTGCCGGCGGACCTGCTGATTGAACGCATCCGCAAGGCGCGGCTGTCCTCCTACCAGCAGGACAGCGATTGGCCCTCGTTCGGCACCGGCTGGAGCCGCCGCCTCACCGGCGTCGCCTACACGGCGACGTCCTGGGCCGCGAAGGCCTCTCCCGCCTGAACGTCAAGCTGAGCGCTTGCGCGCTCCTGCGCCCGATCTGGAAGGAACCCAACATGCGCAATCCAATCCCGCTCATCGCTTCAAATTGGCGTCTTCGCACGGGCGGCGCCATCGGAGCGCCCCCCAACGCCATCGACGCCCCGTCCAGGCCGGTGGTGACTTTCCTCAAGGACAAGGGAACCATGATCATGACCATTGCTGCCACTGCCCAAGCCCAGCTCGACCGACTCTCCAAGATCGGTGGCGAGGTGGACACCTATGTCGCCGCCCAAGTGAAGGCCGCGACCGACGCCATGCAGGCGGACCACGACGAAGAAGTCGCCGCCCTGACGAGCCAGATCGATGCGCTGGAAGCCAAGCTGGCGCCGCCCAAGACCGCCACGCTCGACCCGGTCACCGGTCTGCCGATCGCCGGCTGACCCGCCACCTCTATGGACCGCTCCGTCCAGGGGCGGTCCACTGTCCCAACCTTCCAGGATACATCGCCATGAAACACCGCATCTTTGCGGGCCTCGCGCTCGCAGGCTGCCTCGCCATGTCCGTGGCCGGGTGCGCCACCGTCTCGGCGGTCATCTCGCCCATCGATCAAGGCAAAGCCGTCGCCAGCGCCATCGCCGGCGTCGACGCCGCCTCGATCTCGCTCAGCGCCGCAGCCAGGTCCGGCGTGCTGAAAGGGCAGGCCGCCGGGAGCGCCAAGGTCGATCTCCACGCGGCGCAGGTCGCGCTGGAGGCGCTCAAGGCCGCTTACGCCGCCGGGGACGCCTCCACCACGGCCACCCAGCTTATCGCCGTCACCAACCTGTTGGTGGCCGTGAATTCTCTCCTCAAACCGCCCGGCTAATCCTGACCGGGCGGCCTCCTCAACAGCAAAGGTGCTGACATGAACACGGTCGCCACGATCCTGGCCATTCTACAGGCCGCACAACAAGCCTCGGCGCTCTATGCCGAGATCAAGGACACGCTGTCCTCCACCGACAAGGCGGCGATCGACGCCGAGATCGCCAAGCTGGCACCGCAGGAAGTCGCGGACGAGCGGCAGGCTGAGACGGATCTGGGTCAGGCGGCGGTTCAAGCCTGACACGAGCAAGCCCCGGCCATGGCCGGGGCTGCTAAACTCACCGCGTGGTGTAGGGCTTCCACGGGTTCAGCGAAGGTTCGAATTCGAACTTGCAGTCCGGCACCTTACATCGCCGCGCCAAGATATCGCGCACCTCCACAAAGCGCATCTCCATCCCGAAGCGCATGCAGGCCTCCCAAGGCGAGATGTCGCGCGGCTCGCCTCTGCATGTCCAGCAGCCTAGGCGGAGCGCCCGGCCGGCCGGGACAAGGTCGCCAACCCTTTGGCAGGCGAGGGCGGAGCCGGGAGCTGGAGGCTTTGCGCCGCCTTTGGTCTCGACCGCGCCGCCTATGGCGAACGAGGCCGGAAAGTCAGCCGCTGTGTGCTTCGGATTGTTGATCCCGGACGCCATCAGCGCGCCGGCAGGATGCCCTTGCGGCGCATCCAGTCCTCCGCCCCCGCAGACAGCACCACCTGGCCGTCATCCCGCACAACGCCCAGGAGCGGCGCTGTTCGACCCGCCGGTTGCGACGGCCTCTTTCCTCTGAAGCTCTCCGCCTTCTCCATATCAACCTCCATCGCCGGAATGGCGGGATCGGCGCGCGGCAACGCGCCGACCTGCGAGACGTCCCTCGCACGAACTGACCTCGGCCGCTGGCCAGGTCGCCCGCCATACGCTCGCGAGCGCGGCGGACTCCTACTCGTGCATAAGGGATCGACGCAATGGAAAGTTCTCAAAATGTTCTCATGCCGGTGTTGTCGGCTGAGCCTGCCGCGGCTTGGGTCGGCGGCAAGAAGCTGCTGGCGCAGCGGATCTGCGCGATCCTGGCCAGCACGCCCCACGACGCCTACGCCGAACCCTTCGTGGGCATGGGCGGCGTCTTTCTCCGCAGGACCATGCGTCCTCGCGTCGAGACCATCAACGACGTGTCGGGCGACGTCGTGAACCTCTTCCGTATCATCCAGCGTCATCCCGAAGCGCTGTTCACAGAACTGCGCTGGCGTCCGGCCATGCGCGTCGAGTTCGATCGCCTGCGCGAGGTGCGGGTGACCGATCTGACGGATGTCGAGCGCGCCGCGCGCTTCCTGTACCTGCAGACCCTGGCCTATGCGGGCAAGGTCAGGGGCCGATCGTTCGGCTGCGATCCGATCCAGGGCCACCCGTTCAACATTCATCGGCTCGAGCCGCGCCTTCGCCGCCTGCATGAGCGCTTGGCCGGTGTCGTGATCGAGCACCTGGACTGGTCGGACTTTATCCCGCGCTATGACCGGCCGGGAACGCTGTTCTATCTGGACCCCCCTTACTGGGGTTCGGAAGACGACTATGGCGCGGGCCTGTTCGCGCCGGCCGACTTCGCGAGCCTGGCCGAGCAGCTGCGCGGAATCGCGGGGCGTTTCGTCCTATCGATCAACGACGTGCCGGAGATCCGCGCATTGTTCGAGTGGGCCGAGATCGCGGAGGTTGAAACGCGCTACTCCATCGGTGACGCCGGCAGGATCGTTCGAGAGCTGCTGATCGGGAAGGGCGTCGACCTCCAAACCGCCGCGGCCCAGCGCCGACTTTTCTAGTCGGGAGCGTTACGCCACACGCAGGCGGATCGACGTCCTGTGGGATGTATGGGATCGGCTGCAGCGGCCTCCAGCCACCAGCCCCAAGGGTCAGAGCCGGGCGTCCAGCATCAGCAGGAGCGCCAGGACCAGACCCGCCCAATGCCACCATCGCATCCAGGCGAAGGCCCGAAGCACGACGTTCTGTTCGGGAAACAGGCGAATGGCGCCGACGCCGGGCGAAAGTCGATCCGAGGCGTAGAAACGGGCCTCGTTGGCGATAATCTTTCGTCGTGTATTCATGCTACGGCTCATCGGAACGCGGCTTAATTCTATAACAGTGAAACTTACCTGAGGTTTAACGGCGGCGGGTGGAACGGCTGTCACACCTTGGACGTACAGGGCATGAGCGAAATCGGGGACGAGATGATGCTGGGTTTGGGCCGTGTCCTGCGGCGACGGCGATCGTTCAACGCCGCGGTGGATGAGGAAGTGAACTATCTGGTGGAACAGCACGGCCAGGAAGCGCTGAGCGCCGCCAGGACGCGGCTGCGGAGCGAGACGCTGCGCCCCGACCAGCGCAAGGTGCTGGCCGCGGCGGCGAAACAACTGGAGCGCTAAGCCGCTTTCCCGTTCCGCCGTTATTCCGTAAGGTCCCCGCCAGGGAAGCTTTGAGGGGAAGCGTCAGGTTTGTTCGCGTGGTTGAATAGGCTCAAGATCGCGCGGCGAGATCACGGGCGGCGGCTCTATTACGCCCAGCGCGAGGCCCAGGCCCTCCGAATGCAGTATGGCGAGGGCGCCGAGGCGTGGTGCGAGCAACAGCTGGTCAAACCCACACTGCGGGCGCGGCGGCGGCGGTTCCTGCTGCTGGTCCGTAAGGCCCTCCAGACCGAATAGCGGTCAGAGAGCCTTTGCAACGTCTCTGCGTCCTTCGAGACGCCCCCTTTGGGGGCTCCTCAGGATGACGAAGGGTGGTGGGCCTTTAACAACACTCGTCATGCTGAGGAGCGAGCTTGCTCGCGTCTCGAAGCACGCATAAGTCGAACCTCAACTTCCAAACAGGGTCTTAGCGTTTGGGCGCGCCGGCGGCGGTCCTCGCCGCGCGGGCCTGATCGCGGTCGATCTTCTCGCGATAGGATTTGATCTGCTTGCGCAGGCCTTCGCACAGGTCGTCATAGGCGTGGTACAGGATGCCCGACTGGCCGCAGGTGGTGGAATAGACCTGCTCCAGCCCCTGCAGGGTGTCTTCGGGGCTCGAAGGCGGCGCATCGGCGGCGGGTGCGGGCGCTGGCGGCGCGGTGGGTGTCGCGACGGGCGCGGCCTGTAGCAACAGAATCAGGGCGATGGGGGTCATGGGGCCTCCGAAGCCGCCGGGATGCGCGTCTTCTATGGCGCAAAAGGGTCGGCCTCGCCAGATCAAGCGGGCCAGATCAAGCGGGCCAGATCAAGCGGGCCAGATCAAGCCGGACCAGACTCAGCCGGCGCGGCGAACCTCGCCCGCGGCAGCCGGCGTTTCGGGCGCCAGCACGGCCTGCAGGGTTTCCAGCAGGCGCTCGGGTTTGATGGGCTTTTCCACCACCGCGTCCATGCCGTTGGCCAGATAGACCTTGGCCGCCTCCGCATCGCCGTTGGCGGTGAGCGCGACGATGGGCGTGCGGCCGAGCGCGCCCGGCAGGCGGCGGATGGCGCGGGTGGCTTCGATGCCGTCCATGCGCGGCATCCGGATGTCCATGAGGATCAGGTCGAAGCGGGTGGCGCGCGCCGCCTCCACCGCTTCGACCCCGTCGTCGGCGGTCTGGGTGGTGCAGCCGAACATCTCGCACAGCGCGGCGGCGACCATGCGGTTGGTGGCGTTGTCGTCGACGATCAGGATGTGGGTGCGGTCCGGCAGCACGGCGAGGTCGTCGCCGCTCTCGGCTTGCAGGGCCTGCACCAGCCTGACGGGAGCGTTGACCGTGACCGTCTGGCCCGTCCCGGGATTCGCTCCAAGCCGAAGGTCGCCGCCGAGCCGGATGGCGATACTCCGCGCCAGCGCCAGGGCGGTGTCCTGATCGGCGTTGACCGCGCCCGGTTCGCTTTGCGACACGGCCAGGGTCAGCATGGCGGCCCCGTCGCCGGCCAGGGCGCCGAGGGATACGGTGGCCTCCACCACGCCCCTATGGCCCGCCTGCAGCGCCCGCCCGATCAGGGTATTGAGCAACTGCTTGGCGGCGCCGCCGTCGATCATCAAGGTGGTCCCGACCGGGGCGGTGCAGGAGAGCAGCAGGCGCCCGGCGCTCGGCGCGGTCTGCAGCCGCCACAGCGATTCCACGTCCTCCACCAGTTCGGACAGCGCGGCGGGGGCGGGCAGGCTGTCAACGGCGGCGGGTTCGGCGCCGAGCTGGCGCAGGTCCTCCATCACGTTCAGCAGCATCCGGCCGGACTGGAGGATGGCGCGCGCGCAGGCCCGCGCCTCGGGCGTGAGACGTTGCCGGTCCAGCAATTCCGCAGCCGCCACCAGATGCTGCAACGGGTTGTAGAGACCCGGCAGCAGGGCGACCGACGCGGTCGCGGCGGTTTGGGGCGTCTGTTCGACTACGCTGGACAAACGGTAAGCCTGATCTGTTCCGTCCACATCCTGCTGTGGATGGATTGCGACGAGGTTAAGCTCCCGTTTCGGACGATCGGAAAAAGACCGGCGGCGCCCGTCCCGCGGGGACGTCCAGCGGGGCGGGCTTTGTCAGGCGGGGGGCGCTGGTGTAGAGGGTCGCCCCATTCCGCGCCGCCGACCGCCGCCTTCCTCCTTCAGAACCCATGCCCGCTTCACCTTCAAACACCGCAATCGTGCTGTTCTCCGGCGGTCAGGATTCCACCGCCTGTCTGGCCTGGGCGCTTCAGCGCTATGAGCGGGTGGAGACGGTGGGCTTCGACTATGGCCAGCGCCACGCGGTGGAGCTTCAGGCCCGGGCGGTCGTGCGCGCGAAGATGGTCGGCCTGTCGTCGGCCTGGGCGGCGCGCCTCGGCGAGGACCACCTGCTCGATATCCGCAGTTTCGGCGCGGTGGCCTCGTCGGCGTTGACCGAGGATCGCGCCATCGAGATGACCGGGCGCGGCCTGCCGTCCACCTTTGTGCCGGGTCGCAATCTGGTCTTCTTCATCTATGCGGCGGCCCTGGCCGACCGGCGCGGCGCCGACGTTCTGGTCGGCGGCATGTGCGAGACCGACTATTCCGGCTATCCCGACTGTCGGCGCTCCACGCTGGACGCCATGCAGCAAACCCTGCGGCTTGGCATGGATCGCCCCTTCGAGATCCAGACGCCGCTGATGGGACTGACCAAGGCCCGGACCTGGCGTCTCGCCCAGGACCTCGGCGGCGAGGCGCTGGTGCGCATCACGGTGGAGGATACCCACACCTGTTATACCGGTGAGCGGAGCGTACTTCATCCCTGGGGCCACGGCTGCGGCGCCTGTCCGGCCTGCGAACTGCGCGCGCAGGGCTGGGACGAGTGGCGCGCCGGCGTCACGGGCGGCCAATGAGCTACGCCGTCAAGGAGCTGTTCCTGACCCTGCAGGGCGAGGGCGGCCAGGCGGGCCGCGCGGCGGTGTTCTGCCGCTTCGCCGGCTGCAACCTGTGGAGCGGGCGGGAGGCGGATCGCGCCACCGCCGTCTGCACCTTCTGCGACACCGATTTCGTCGGCATGGACGGGGACGGCGGCGGTCGCTTCGCCGCGCCGAACGCCCTGGTCGCCGCCGCCGACGCGATCTGGCGCGGACCGGCGGGAGAGCCCAAGCTGGTGGTCTGCACCGGCGGCGAGCCCCTGCTGCAACTGGACATCCCCCTGATCGAAGCCTTCCACGCGGCGGGCTATGAGGTGGCGGTGGAGACCAACGGCACGCTCGCGGCGCCCGCCGGGCTCGACTGGATCTGCGTCAGCCCCAAGGCGCAGTCGCACATCGTGCAGACTGCGGGCGACGAGTTGAAGCTGGTCTATCCCCAGCCCGGCGTCGATCCGGCCCGGTTCGAGGCCATGGCGTTCCGCCGCCTGCGCCTCCAGCCCATGGACGGACCGGAGCGGATCGCCAATACCGCCGCCGCTGTCGCCTACTGTCTGGCCCATCCGCGCTGGCGCCTCAGCGTACAGACGCATAAGTACCTCGGCCTGCCATAGGCGGGGGCCTCCCCTAGCCGGGCCGTGCCAGCGACCGCCAGATCCAGATGACCGCCGCCATATTTGAAATCACCAAGACCGCCGGCTTCGACGCGGCCCACTCCCTGCCGACGGGACCGAAGGCGGAGTACCGGCGCCTGCACGGCCACTCCTTCCAGGTGGAGGCGACGGTGCGCGGCCCCATGCGTGGGCCGGCCGGCTGGGTGGAGGATCTGGGGGCGCTGGACCGGGCCTTGAAGCGGCTCGCGGGCGAGCTCGACCACGGCCACCTGAACGACCATCCCGGGCTGGAAAGCCCCACGCTGGAGCGGCTCTGCCTGCATTTCGCCGAGCGGTTGAAGGGCGAGTTTCCCGGTCTGTCGCGCGTGATGGTGTCCCGCCCGACGGTGGGCGAGCGTTGCGCGCTGGAGATCGGTTAGCCGGCCCCGCCTCCGGCGTCAGACCTCCGATCCACTGGCCCGCGGCCACGCCACCTGTTACCCCTTGGACAAGACCAGAGGAGCGGTGGTGCGGGCGATTCCAATCAAGGCGGCGGCTCTGGCGGCGATGCTGCTGACCGGAGGCTGGCGGGCGCCGAACGCGACTTCCGGCGCCAAGGTCTGCGAGGATTGCGTCCGCGTCCACATGCAGACCTTGGCGGGCGTCGCCATGAACGGGCGCCGCTGCTCCACGGCCGACGAAGCCAACGCCGCGCGCTATATCGAGGGGGAGTTCAGGCGGATGGGCGTGGCGGGCGCGCTCCCCGGCGGCGCCTACCGGCAGTCGGTCCCGCTGCTCACGCCCCGCCTCGCCGCGCCGCCGTCGCTGGAGATCGAGGCGCCGGGCGGCGCCCTGCACTGGGCGCAGGGCCAGGAGATGCTGGTCACCCGCGCTCCCCACGCTGCAAGCGGGCCTCTGGTCAGGGTCAGCGATTCCGCGTCTGCGCCCCGTGACCTGAAGGGCGCGGTGGTCTTCTACGACGTGGCCAAACCCGACCGCGGCGCCGCGCGGCGGTTCGAGGCGGCCGGCGCCGCCCTTGTGCTGGCGCCCGCCGAGCCCGCCATGGCGGCGCAGTTCCCGCTTGCCGCCGATGCGTGGCGTCGCAGTCGCGTGCGCGGTCCGGGCGATGATCCGCCCGCGTCGGGCGCCCTGCAGGTGATGATCCGCCCGGCCGCCGCCGAAATCTTGCGTACCGTCCCCGAGGGCGCCCGTGTCAGGCTGATCGCCGACCCCTTGTCGCCGGAAGCGGCCGCCACCCAGAACGTCCTGGCGGTGATCCACGGCGCCGACCGCGACGCCGACGGGCGTGCGCTCCTGCTCAGCGCCCACTACGACCATCTGGGTATGAGGAACGGCAAGCTCTATCCCGGGGCCAATGACGATGCGTCCGGAACGGCGGCGGTGCTCGAGTTCGCCCGGCTGTTGAACAGCGGCGCAAGACCGAGGCGCACGGTCTATTTCGCCCTGTTCGGCTGCGAGGAGTCGGGCGGCCTCGGCGCGCAATATTATCGTGCCCACACGCCCATGCCGCTCACCGATCTCGCCGCCAATATCGAGTTCGAGATGATCGGCTATCCCGATCCCAAGCGACCGGACACCTTGATGCTGACCGGCTGGGACCTGTCTAACCTCGGCCCGACCCTGGTGGCGCACGGCGCCAAGCTCGGTGATGATCCGTACCCGGAGCAACATTTCTTCCAGCGCTCCGACAACTACCAGTTGGCGCTGAAGGGGGTGGTGGCGCAGACCGCCTCCGGCTGGCCGCTGCCGCCCACCTACCATCAGCCGAGCGACGATCTCGACCACGTCGATATCCCCTTCATGGCCAGCGCGATCCAGTCGATGGTGACGCCGGTGCGCTGGCTGCTGGACAGCGACTTCAAACCGGAATGGCTGCCGGGCAAGAGACCTTAGTCGGAAGGGAGAGGGGCATGGATCGCAGGAGTCTGCTCTGGTCGGGCGCCGCTCTGGCCTTCGCGGCCGTCGCGCCGGCGCGCGCCGCAATCCCCCGTCGCGCCGCTTTCCACCGCGTGCGCCCCGGCGACCGCGCTTGGCCGAGCGCAGGCGCGTGGGCCGATCTCGGCCGGCAGGTCGGCGGGCGTCTGGTCGCGCCGCGGTCGCCGTTCGAGGCCTGCAAGGCGGACCCCGGCGGTCAGGCCTGCACCGAATTGTTCCGTAACCTGAAGAATCCCTACTTCATCGGCGACAACGTGGCCCTGACCCAGACGCTGGGCTATACCGACGCCTGGACCTCGCAATCCAGCGCCTATGCCGTGGCGGCGGCGGACACGGCGGATGTGATCGCAGCGGTGAACTTCGCCCGCGAACACCGGCTGCGGCTGGTGGTGAAGGGCGGCGGCCATTCGTACCAGGGCACGTCCAATGCGGCGGATTCGCTGCTGGTCTGGACGCGGGGCCTCGAAGCCACCCAGCTTCACGACGCCTTCGTGCCCAAGGGATGCGAGGGCGCGGCGATCCCCCAGCCGGCGGTCAGCCTGGGCGCCGGGTGTCGTTGGATCGAAGCCTATACCGCCGTCACTACCCGGGGCGGCCGCTATGTCCAGGGCGGCGGCTGCACCACCGTCGGCGTCGCCGGACTGGTGCAGAGCGGCGGGTTCGGCAGCTTTTCCAAGTGCTACGGCACGGCCGCCGGCGGCCTGCTGGAAGCCGAAGTGGTCACTGCTGACGGCCAGGTGCGCATCGCCAACGCCTGCACCAATCCCGAGCTGTTCTGGGCGCTAAAGGGTGGCGGCGGGGGCGGGTTCGGTGTCGTTACCCGCGTGACGCTGCGCACCCACGCCCTGCCGAGGTTCTTCGGCGCGGCCCAGGTCGATGTGAAGGCCAGGACGCCGGAAGCCTTCCGCAAGCTGGTGTCGCTGACCCTCGCCCACTATCGCGACGCCTTGATGAATCCTCACTGGGGCGAACAGATCAGCTTTCGCCCCGGTAACCGGATGCAGATCCGCATGGTGTTCCAGGGGCTGGAGCAGGCCGAGGCGCAGGCGGCGTGGAAGCCGCTGTTCGACGCGCTGAAGGCCGCGCCGGACGCGTTCGAGACCCGCGCACCGCTGATCCTGGCCCTGCCCGCCGCCCGCTTCTGGGATCCGACTTTCATAAAGCAGATTCCCGGCATCGCCCATTTCGACGACCGCCCCGGCGGCGCGGCCGAGAGCTTCTTCTGGGATGGCGACAAGGGCCAGGTCGGCCAAGTCCTGCATGGCTATGGCTCCGTCTGGCTGTCGAAGGACCTGCTCGCGCCCGACCGATTCGGCGCCTTGGTCGACAGGGTGACCGAGGCCGCGTCGGGCTGGTCGGTGGGGCTGCATTTCAACAAGGGGCTGGCCGGCGCGCCGCCCGAGCCCCTGGCCGAGGCGGCGGACACCGCCACCCATCCGGCGGTGCTCGACGCCTTCGCCCTGGCGATCCTGGGCGGCGCCGAGGACCCCGCCTATCCGGGCGTACACGGGCATGAGCCCGATGCGGTCGGCGGCCGCAGGGACGCCAAGGCGATCCATGCGGCGGTGGAGATCCTGAAGACCTTGCAGACGGCGCCCGCATCCTATGTGTCGGAAAGCGACTTCTTCGAGCCCCGTTGGGCGGAAGCCTTCTGGGGCGCCCACTATGCGCGCCTGCTCAAAGCCAAGCGGACCTATGACCCGGAGGGCCTGTTCTTCACCCACCACGGCGTCGGCACGGAGGGCTGGAGCGCGAACGGGTTCGAACGCTCCGCCTGACCGATAGTCCGCTCTGGCGGGGACGCTAAGGCTTGGCCGGTACGATGGGCAGTTCGATGAAGCTGGCTTCGCCCGCCGTGCGGTAGATGCGCTCGGTGGTCCTGCGATAATCGGTCGGCTTGGCGAAGAAGATGTTGGGGACGTAGCTCTGCGGGTTGCGGTCGTAGAGCGGGAACCAGCTGGACTGGACCTGCACCATGATGCGGTGGCCGGGCAGAAAGGTGTGGCTGGCATTGGGCAGGGTCAGGCGATAGGGCTCGACCCGCCCGGGGGTGATCGGCGTCGGCCGCTCGACGCTGTTGCGATAGCGCCCGCGGAGGATGTCCATGGCGACGGCAAGCTGATAGCCGCCCATCTTGGGCTCGTAGGCCACCTCGTCGGGATAGACGTCGATCAGCTTGACCACGAAGTCCACATCCGTGCCGGTGGTGGCGGCGTAGAGGGTGGCCACCGGGGCGCCGGCGATCGCCACCGGCTGGGTCAGCGGCTCGGTCTCATAGGTCAGCACATCGGGGCGGTCGGAGAACAGGCGCTGGTCGTCCACCAGCCACTCCCGCCAGGTGGAGCCCTCCGAATAGGTCGGGCGGATGGGGCGCAGCCGATAGGGCACGGGCTTGGCCGGATCGGAGTCGTAGCTGTCATAGTTGGCCGCCCCGCCGAACAGGCCCGGCGCGGGACGCGGTTTGTCGAAGGCCAGTTTGAAGCCGGGTTGCAGGTAAAGCGCCTTGGTCGCGGCCGCTCTGGGCGGCCAGGCGGTGTAGCGCTTCCACTCGTCCGTGCCGGTCTCATAGGCCATCACCGCCGGCGTGTCCGCCCTCGGCGCGCCGTCCTTCAATCGCTGGTTCAGCCAGGGCAGCAGCACCTTGTGGCGGAAGTACCAGGCGGTGTCGCCGTCGAAGTCGATGGCGCCGAGCTTGGCGCCCTCGCGCATGGCGCCCCCGTGCGACCAGGGGCCGAGCACGAGATAGTCTATGTCCCCGTCCGTATCCCTGGGCTTGGTGGCCTCGTAGGTGGCGACGGCGCCGTACATGTCCTCCTGGTCCCACAGGCTGGCCACGTACAGGGTCGGCGTCTTGAGCGGCTTGGTCGCCAGGATCGCGTCCAGCGCCTGGGCTTGCCAGAAGGCGTCGTAGGCGGGATGGGCGGCCATCCGGTTGGGAAAGCCGAGTTGCGCCAGTCCGTAACGGTCCATGAAGTCCGACGCCGAACCCGCGCGCAGGAAGGTGTCGTAGTCGTCATAGCCCGGCCGCCACAGATCCTCGCCCTCGCCCTTCTGCGCGTCCTGGGAGAAGTAATAGTCGTACCCCACCAGGCGGAACGCCCCGCCGTGGAAGTCGTCGTCGTTCTTCCAGGTATTGGCTACCGGGTTCACCGGCACCGCGGCCTTCAGCGCCGGGTGGGGGTCCGTCAGCGCCATCAGCACCATCATGCCGTCATAGGATGTACCGATCATGGCCACACGGCCGTTGGACTCCGGCGTGTTCTTCACCAGCCAGTCGATGGTGTCCCAGGCGTCGGTGGCGTGGTCGGTCGTGGTCGTGTTCAGCGGGCCGCGAAGCGGGCGCTCATTGATATACTCTCCCTCCGAGCCGTGCTTGCCGCGAACGTCCTGATAGACGCGGATATAGCCGGCCTCCACCGCGTAATCGTCGCCCATGGGCAGGATCGCCGCCATGTGCGGGCTCTGCGCCTTGTTGGTCTCGGCGCTGGCGTTGTAGGGCGTGCGGGTGAGCAGGATCGGCGCGCCCTTGGCGGCCTTCGGCACGACGATGACGGTGTGCAGCTTCACCCCGTCGCGCATGGGGATCATCACCTCGCGCTTGATGTAGTCGAAGCTGGCGTCGGCCCGCTGGAAGTGGGCCGGGATGTCGCTGGGCTGGGCCCGCGCCGCCGTCGTTTCGACCGCCGCTACCGCGGCCAGCATGATCAGACCCCAAACCCGCGCGCGCATTCGTTACCTCCAGGGGCGGAACAGCCCAGGTCTGCGCCTCGTTCCTAGACCAGTGCAAGGAGATCAGCCATGTCCGATCGACACACCGACCGCTCCGAACCCGGAAGCGCCGCCGCGCTCGACCTCGCGGACTCCTTCCTCGCATCCCCGACGGCGGGAGAGGTGGCGGACGATCTCGGGGAGCGTGATCCTTCACGCGGCGCCCAGCAGGCGTCGCCGGCTTGGTGGCGAGAGGTCCCCGCGCACCGGCCGTCTCACGGCTGGGCGACTGCTGAGGCCAATCGGCAAATCCTCCGGAACGGTCGCGCGGACTGACCGACCGCACCGCTATGCGGGGCTGTTCTCGGCCGTCTCGATCAGACGGCGGGGCCAGCGCGCGGCGTGCCAGACGATGGTCAGGCAAAGCACGATCTCGACAACCCCGAGGTAGACGTAGAAGGCCCACCCGCCCTGGATCGCCAGGAGCACGACCCCGGCGTAGAACAGGCCGAGCAGGATGTTCGCCCACCGGCAGACGATAGCGCCGAGCGCCAGGCTGAGATAGATCATCACCGCCGGCGCGGACAGTAGAATGGCGAAGCCCAGAAGGATCGGCTGGCCGGTCGGCCCGACGGCCGTCAGACCCGACAACATGCCGCGAAGCTTCCCTGGCTGATAGAGCTCGAAATAATCGCCATAGATGAAGCAGGCCATCAACGCCGCCCACAGTGCGGCCAGCTTCGTCCTCACTGGGACAGGTTTGTCGTCGAGCGCTTTCCGAGCCATCTGTCGCCCCGAGATCATGCTCCAAACTCAGGGTGTAGACCCTGATTCACGGTTCAAATTGAACCGATCAGGGTCGAGGCTGGCAAGCCCGGGGACGCACATGAATTGTTCTTCAGATCGACCCCCGGGGTGAGGCGCCTCACGCCGCGGCGGCGATGCTCTGGAACAGGGTCGCGCCGTCGGCGGAGCCGAGATCGGCCTCGAAGGCGCGGTCGGGGTGGGGCATCAGGCCCAGCACATTGCCGCCGTCGTTGACGATGCCCGCGATGGCGCGGGCCGAACCGTTGGGGTTGTCCCGATAGCGGAACACCACGCGGCCTTCGCCTTCGAGCCGATCCAAAGTCTCTTCATCGGCAAAGAAATTGCCCTCGCCGTTGCCCACCGTCATCACCGCCTCACGCCGTTCGCCATAGGCGGAGGTAAAGCGGGTCTGGCCATTGACCACATCCAGGCTGACCGGCTTGCAGACGTATTTCAGCCCGGCGTTGCGCAGCAGCGCGCCCGGCAGCATCCCGGCCTCGCACAGCACCTGGAAGCCGTTGCAGATCCCCACCACCGCCACGCCGCGATCCGCCGCCGCCTTCACCGCCCCCATGACCGGCGAGAGCGCCGCCATCGCCCCACAGCGCAGATAATCGCCATAGGAGAACCCGCCCGGCAGTACGATCAGGTCAAGGCCGGCGGGCAGATCGCTGTCGCCGTGCCAGACCATCTTCGCCTTCGAGCCGGTAGAGCGCTCGATGGCGACGGCGCAATCCCGGTCGCAGTTGGACCCGGGGAAGACGATGACGGCGGATTTCATCAGTGGGTACCAAATTCACTTAACGAGGTTCTGAGTTCCAGCGCGGCGTAGAGCTCCAATAGATACTGATCTATTGGGTCATCCACCTGCAGGTAACGGACAGCCATGCCCTTCACTTCGGCTAGTGATTTAGCGAAGGCGGCAGCGAAAATTGGATTTGTGAGCATATCACCACGCCCTTGCCCCTTTTTGTAGGTGGCCTGGATCTGTGTATCCAACCGGGCGCGCTTGAAAGCAAAGGATGCAGAGTAATGACTATTTGTGATATGACCTCTGAGGCGTTGACGAAGGTTGCGTGTCCGCCCTACGTGGACGGCTTGTTCGTTATAGTAGAACACATAAATTGCAGCTGCCCTGGGTGCCGATAGTTCGGCCATTTTTGTCAGAGGCTGGTTCAACAGCTCTGAGAAGAGCTTTGGCGTTTTCGCTGTCCGCTCTACGAATACAGAGTTGGGGGGCACTACGCCGCCTCCACCCGGTAACTCTCGATCACCTGGTTGGCGAGCAGGCGCTCGGCCATCTGCCTGGCGTCGGCCTCGGCGGCGGCCTTGTCGGTCGCGGCGCTGTCGAAGGCGATGATGCGGCCGACACGCACGTCCGAAACGCCGGAAAAGCCCAGCCCGCCCAGCGCCGCCTCGATCGCCTTGCCCTGCACGTCCAGCACGCCGGGTTTCAGGAAGACCTCTACGCGGACTTTCACGCGCCCTTGCCCCCCTGGATCACCGTCGGCATCTCCTGCATAATGCCGAGCCGGCGCGCCACCTCGGTGTAGCTTTCGATCACATTGCCGAGGTCGCGGCGAAAGCGGTCCTTGTCGAGCTTCTCGTTGGTGTTGCTGTCCCAGAGGCGGCAGCTGTCCGGGCTGATCTCGTCGGCCAGGATCACGCGGGAAAAGTCGCCCTCCCAGATACGGCCGTATTCGATCTTGAAGTCCACCAGGGTGATGCCGATGGCGCCGAACATGCCGGACAGAAAGTCGTTGATACGCAGGGTGGTGGCCAGGATATCGTCGATCTCGGTGGTCTGCGCCCAGTTGAAGGCGGTGATGTGCTCCTCGGTGACCAGGGGGTCGTTGAGGTCGTCGCGCTTGTAATAGAACTCGATGATCGAACGCGGCAGCACCTGGCCCTCGGGAATGCCGAGGCGCTGGGACATGGAGCCGGCGGCGATGTTGCGGCACACCACCTCGAGGGGAATGATCTCCACCTCCTTGATCAGTTGTTCGCGCAGGTTCAGCCGCCTGATGAAGTGGTTGTGCACGCCGATGGAGTTCAGCCGCGTCATCACGTATTCGGAGATGCGGTTGTTGATCACGCCCTTGCCCTCCAGTACCGCCTTTTTCTGGGCGTTGAAGGCAGTGGCGTCATCCTTGAAATACTGGATCAGGGTGCCGGGCTCGGGTCCTTCGTACAGGATCTTGGCCTTGCCCTCATAGATCTTCTTGCGGCGGGTCATCATGTCCTCGTCAGCGCGGCCGGGGAGGGCGCACGGCGTCAAGCCGCGAATCCGGTCCACACCCCGCTCGATATAGGCGTTTGGACGGCGTAAGGGAATTGCCGAGAGGGAGGGCGGGCGTGGAAGACGAAGCGCTGCGGGAAGAGGTCGAGACGGACGCCGCCGACGCGGGCGGTTCGCCCATGCCGGCGTTCGATTCCCAGGGACCCCGCCGCGCCGCGCCGCCGCCGCATGTGACCGCCAGGTTGCCGCGCATGTTCACCGCGCGCAATCGCGGTGCGCTGGAAATCCGCAATCGCCGCCGCAATCCGCTGGACGTCTATCACTGGCTGCTGACCACCCGCTGGCCCGTGTTCGCCGCCATCGGCCTGGGTTCATACCTGACGCTGAACGCTTTGTTCGCCGTGCTGTATGTGCTCGACCCGGCGGGGATCGCCAATGCGCGGGCGGGGTCGTTCGCGGACGCCTTCTTCTTCAGCGTCGAGACCATCGGCACCATCGGCTACGGCGTTCTCGCCCCGCGCGACCTCTATGCCAACATGGTGATGACGGCGGAGAACTTCCTCGGCCTCTCCTTTGTGGCGGTGGCTACCGGCGTGATCTTCGCGCGGGTGTCGCGGCCGACGGCGCGGGTGATCTTCTCGCGAAACGCCATCATCACCACCCATGAGGGGCGAAGGACCCTGATGCTGCGCGCCGCCAACGAGCGCGCCAACCAGATCCTGGAGGCGGAGGTCACGCTTTCGGTCACCAAGCAGAAGCGCACCGCCGAGGGACAGCTTATGCGCCGCTTCGAGGACCTGAAGGCGACCCGCTCGCGCTCGCCGCTGTTCGCCCTGACCTGGGCCATCATGCATGTAATCGATGAAAGCAGCCCGCTCCACGGCGCAACCACCGACAGCATGGAGGAGGAGGGCCTGCAGATCATCGTCGTCCTTTCCGGGGTAGACGAGACCTTCGCCCAGCGCATCCACGCGAGATACGCCTATCTCCCCGAGGACATCCTGTGGGACAAGCGGTTCGCCGACGTGATCCTGTATGACGAGGACGGGCGGCGGATCATCGACTATGGCCGCTTCCACGATGTGGAAGAGCTGGAATGGCGCGATCCGCTCGCTTGATTTGCCGGGCGAAGCGTGGCCTTTGCGCCCCTCGGCGACGGCGTGGAGACTGTAGGGATGACCACCTTCGATGAGCGCGAACAGGCGTTCGAGGCGCACTTCGCCCTCGAACAGGCGCTCGAGTTCAGGGCCATCGCCCGGCGCGATCGCCGCGTCGGCGAATGGGCCGGCCGGCTCATGGGCCTGGAAGGCAAGGCGCTGGAGGACTATGCCGGCTCCATCGTGCGCGAGGACCTGAAGGAGCCGGGCGACGAGGACGTGTTCCGCAAGCTGCACAACGATCTGACCGCCTCGGGCGTGCAGGTGACCGACAGCGCCATCCGCAGCGAGATGGACCGCCAACTCGCCACCGCCCGCGAGGAGATTCAGGCGGCGGGTTGATTATTTCGGTGGGGTCGGCGCCGGAGCGGCGGGCGGGTCCACCACGGTGGCGATGCCCATCGGGATCAGGACCGGGCGGCCGGCCACGGGTTTGCCGAACTTGTCGATCGGCCCCATGCGGAACCCCGCCACGGCGCAGATGGCCACGTCCTGCACCCCGGCGGCCTGCGCCCGCTTGCTTTCCTTGACGAGGCACTGGCCCAACGACCCGTCCTTCTGCACCACGCAGCCGACGACGATGGATTCCCCGGTGAAGGCGGGGTCGGTGAGATAGCCCTTGGTGCAGTTGGCCATCAGGCTCGGGCCTGGACCGCTGAGCCAGACCGGCTCGATCACCGCCTCGGCCCTGGGCGCCGGAGCGGGATTGGCCACGGCGGGCGGCGAGACCGGCGCTGGAGCCGCGGCGGCGAGAAGCAGGGCGACGGCGAGCATCAGGGCTGAACTCCGAACACCCGGGCGAAGATCGTATCCACGTGCTTGAAGTGGTAACCGAGGTCGAACAGGCCTTCCAGTTCCGCGTCGGCCAGATGGGATCGCACCTCCGGATCGGCCTTGAGGAAGTCGATGAAGCGGCCCTCGCCGCGCCAGACCTTCATGGCGTTCCGTTGCACCGCGGCATAGGCGTCCTCGCGGCTCATGCCCTTCTGGGTCAGTTCCAGCATCACCCGCTGCGAGAACACCAATCCGCCGAGGCGATCCAGGTTCTTGCGCATGTTGTCCGGATAGATGTTCAGCCGCTCCATCAGGCCGGCCAGGCGGCGCAGGGCGAAGTCGAGGTGCACCGTGGCGTCGGGCGCGATGCCGCGCTCGACGGAGGAGTGGCTGATGTCCCGCTCGTGCCACAGCGCCACGTCCTCCAGCGCGGGCACGACGGCGGAGCGCACCAGCCGGGCCAGACCGGTCAGGTTCTCGGTCAGCACCGGATTGCGCTTGTGCGGCATGGCGGAGGAGCCCTTCTGGCCGGGATCGAACGGCTCCTCGGCCTCCAGCACCTCGGTCCGCTGCAGATGGCGGATTTCGGTGGCGAGTCGCTCCACCGAGGCGGCCACCACCGCCAGGGCGGCGAAATAGGCCGCGTGCCGGTCGCGGGGGATGACCTGGGTGGAGACGGGCTCCACCACCAGCCCCATCTTCGCCGCCACGTGCTCCTCCACCCTGGGGTCCACATTGGCGAAGGTGCCGACCGCGCCGGAAATGGCGCAGGTGGCCACCTCGAAGCGGGCCATGGCCAGCCGCTCCTTGGCGCGCTGGAACTCGGCGTAGTGGCCGGCCAACTTCAGGCCGAAGGTGGTGGGTTCGGCGTGGATGCCGTGGCTGCGGCCCACGGTGGGGGTCAGGCGATGCTCCGTGGCGCGCCGCTTCAGCGCCGCCAGCACCAGGTCCACATCCTCGATCAAGGCGTCGGCGGACCGGGTGAGTTGCACCGCCAAACAGGTGTCGAGCACGTCGGAGGAGGTCATGCCCTGGTGCAGGAACCTGGCCTCCGGGCCGACGATCTCAGACACGTGGGTGAGGAAGGCGATGACGTCGTGCTTGGTGGTGCGCTCGATCTCGTCGATGCGCTCGGCGTCCCACACCGCGTCCTTGCCCTTGGCCCAGATGGCGGCGGCGGCGGCCTCGGGGATCACACCAAGCGCGGCCATGGCGTCGGCGGCGTGCGCCTCGATTTCGAACCAGATGCGATAGCGGGTCTCGGGCGACCACAGGGCGGCCATCTCCGGTCGGGCGTAACGGGGAATCATATTCGGCCTGCTCAGCTTGCCGCCTTGGCGCGGAGGGTGCAGGCGGAGTGGGGCGGGGGAGTGATTGTGTCAAGCCGGGACGGCGCGCCGCCCCCGTTGTTTTGGAGTTCAGGCCAGTGCCGGTATTTGCGTTTACCTTCAGGCTGATGGCCGGGGCGAGTCTTCTCGCCGTCGGCGCCGCCTCCGCCACGACCTTGCGGGAGTTGCCGCGGGGCGCCCACGCCGGCGAATGCTTCTCGCGCAGCGCCGTCGCCCCCGTCTATCGCACCGACCGCATCGCCGTGCCGCAGCCGCCGCTGATCGGCTGGCGCGACATCCCCGCCGTCTATCGGACGCAGACGCGACAGGTGATGGTCGCGCCCGGCCGTGTGGACCATCAGACCCTTCCGGCCGTGATGGGGACGCGGATGCACTGGGTCGAACACCCCGGCGCGGATCGTATCGTCGAGGCGTCGCCCGTCTATCGCTGGGAAGTGCGGCGGATACAGGTCGCCCGGGCGCACCTGGTCTGGCGCGCCGGCCACGCCCGCCAGGGCTATGGCGACGAAGGCTACGGGCAAGCCATCAGCGTCGCGCCGACGGGCGAGGTGATGTGCCGCGTGCGGGTCCCCGCCCGCTATGAAATCCGCCGTATCCGCGTCCTGGTCAGCCCCGGCCGCACCTGTGTGGTCAAGGGTCCGTCCAGCCGCGAGCGGATCGTCGAGCATTTCGTCGTCACGCCAGAACGCGTGATCGATCACTCGGTTGCGCCGGTCTATCGCACGGTGAGCGACCGGGTATTGGTGACGCCGGGCCGGCGGGTGCGGATCGAGACGCGCCAGCCGCCCCGCTTTATCGAACGGCGCGTTCTGTCGGCGCCCGCCCACACGCGCTGGACGCCGATCGTCTGCGCCGCGCCCCGGATGGAGCGGACCTATGCGCTGCGTCCGGGCTATGGCGCACCGGCGCCGCAGCCGGGCTATGGCCAGCCGTTCACGCCGGACTATGCCCGTCCAAGGCCGGGCCAGCTCGACGGCGCGCCGTCCCAGCCGGCCTATCGGGCGCCCCGGCCGAACCCCGGCTATGGCGCGCCTTCCACCGGCTATTAAGCCGCCGATTTCGGCCTTTCGCTTCACGGTCTTTGGCATACTCTCCCGCCAGGAGTTCGCGTAGCGGGAGGGTTGGATGCCGACGCATCGGAGCAGGGGTCGCGGGTGCTGGCGTCCCGCGGACTCGGTCAAATACACCGTTCCCTATTGTCCGCCGCTGCGCCGCCCGGTCATGGCGGTGGCGGCGCTGAGCACGCTGATGATGCTGAGCGCGTGCGGCGGCGGCGGAGGGGGCGGGGGCGGCTCCACCGTCGCACCTCCGCCCATGGTTTCGCCCCCGCCGCCCCCTCCACCTCCACCACCGCCTCCACCGCCCCCCCCTTCGCCGCCGCCGAGTGGGCCGAGCGCGACCAGTACCGAATATCTGCGCAACTATGGCCTGACCAATATCCACGCCAGCGCCGCCTATGCCGCCGGGGCCTCGGGCGCGGGCATCACGGTGGGCGTGGTGGATTCCGGCGTGCAGCACGCCCAGGCCGATATTGCCGCCAACGTCTCGCCGCTCTCGACCGACCTGTTCGCCAGCCGCAACGCGCCGGACGGGGAGGACAATCACGGCACCCTGGTTTCGGGCATCATCGCCGCCGGCTACAACGGCTTCGGCACCATCGGCGTGGCCTATAACGCCACGATCCTCGGCGTCCGCGCCGATACACCCGGAAGCTGCGCCGTGGGGGCCAACAAGTCGCCGCCCTCCACCATGTCGACCTGCTCGTTCAACAGCGACGATCTAGCCACCGGGGTGAATTACGCCGTGGCGCACGGGGCCAAGGTGATCAACCTTTCGCTCGGCGGCCCAGGCGGCGGCCTCGGGCCGAACTTCGAGGCGGCGCTGTCGCGCGCCATCGCCTCGGGCGTGGTGTTCGCCATCTCCTCCGGCAACGAGAGCGCCGCCAACCCCGACTTTCCGGCCATGTATGCGGTCGATCCGCGCTTTGCGGGCTCGATCCTGGCGGTGGGCTCCACCGACCAGAACAATGTCATCTCCAGCTTCTCCAACCTGGCCGGGTCGGCGGCGGCGGAGTTCGTGGTGGCGCCGGGCGAGAACGTCATCACCGGCTGCGACGCCACCAGTTGCTACCGGGCGTCCGGCACCTCCTTCTCCGCGCCGCACGTGGCGGGGGCGCTGGCGTTATTGCTGCAGGCCTTTCCCAACATGACGGGCAAGCAGGCCATCGCCCTGTTGATCCAGACGGCGGATGACCTTGGAACCCCCGGTGTCGACACCACCTATGGCAATGGCCTGATCGACCTACAGCGCGCCTTCCAGCCGGTGGGAACCCTGTCCACCCCGGCCAGCGCGGGCGGCGCGGTGCAGATCAGGACGCAGCTGGGCTCCACCCTGTCCGGCGCGTTCGGCAATTCGGTCAGGCGCACCGGCGCGCTGACCACCGTCGCTTTCGACAGCTATGACCGGCTGTTCCAGGTCAATCTCGGCGACGGGCTGCGCGCGGCGCCGCGAACCAGTTTCCAGGGGTCCACAGCGCCCGCGCCCCGCGCCAGCGAGACGACCCTCGCCGCTGCGCCCGGCGTCTCGCTCGACCTCGCCGCCAGCCGGGGCGATTTCGCCACGCCCAACCCGTTGGAGGGTCTGGGCTTCCTGGCCACCCAGGAGGTTCCGGCGGACATGCGCTTCGCCGTGAGGGCCGGCGCCTTCAGTTTCCAGGCCTGGCGCGGGCAGGGCGGCGTCGCGCCCTCGCCCTCGCTGGTGGCGTCGCACGACGGGTTCGCCAGCCTGGCCCGCTCCGACCACGCGGTGCAGGCGGCCTATGACGTGTTCGGCCTGACCATCGGCGGAGAGACCGGCGGCGGCAGCCGCTACACCTTCCTCGGCCTGACCAACCTGGAGCCGTCACGCTATGCGCTGGCCAGCGTGGCGATGCAGCGTGGGCCCGTGGCGCTGCAGGTGTCCTACGGCAGCCTGACCGAGCCGCAGGGCCCGCTCGGCTCCTTCCTGCCCGGCGTGTCGTCGAGCTATGGGATGCCCGCCTCGACCCGGTTCTTGTCGCTGAAGACCGATTGGCTGGCGACGCGGTCCTGGGCGTTCAGCGCGGAGGGCTCGCTCGGCTCGACCCGCGTGGCGGGGGGTGGACTGGTGGGGCTGGACGGGGCGGTGCTGTCGTCCACCTGGCGGCTGACGGCGCAGGGGCGGTGTGCGAGCGCCGCCGCCTGTTTCAGCCCGTTTGTGCAAGTCGACCAGCCGGTGCGGATCGAACAGGGCCGCTTCCTCGCCACCCTCGCCAACCTGCCTTCGCGCTACGACGACCCGCTGCAGTTCAGCGTGCGCCGCTTCTCGGCGGATCCATCGGGGCGCCAGCTCAATCTGCGCCTTGGGTTCGACCAGACGCTGCGCGGCTACGGCACGTTCGGGCTGCAGGGCGTGGCGATCGTCGAGGAGGGCAACGACGCCGCCGCGCCGATGAATTACGGGCTGATCGCCAACTGGCGCTCGCGCTTCTGGTAGCGGCGAAACCCGCCCGGCGGGAGCGCCGCCGGGCGGGCCTGAGCCAGATGACGCGCCGGGAGCCGGCCAGCATCGGCGCGACGGACCGCTGGTGGCGGAAGGGTGACCAGCGGTGCGGTCTGGCGCAGTCGGGTCTTCGCGGACCCACCACGGGTCTAGTCCCCGTCATCTGAACCGCGACGCAGCACGCCGTTCATCCGGCGGTCAGCCGCGGGGGCTTCTCCACCTCCCGCCCGATCACAGCTTCTCCGAAAGCTTGATGGCGGCGCGACAGCCGGTGCGGATGACCGCGGACAACAAGGGGTAGGCGGGCGCGGACTTGGCGCCGTGGGCTACGGCCTCGTCCCGGTGCGCCAGTTCGTCGTCACGGAACGCACTCAGTTGGGCGGCAAGTTCGGGCTCGCGCGTCTTCAACTCGGCGATCTGGCCGGCATAGTGGTCCTCGATCACCGTCTCGACCGCCTCGGTGCAGGCGTGGGCCGCTTCCTCGCCGAGCAGCGCGGTGGAGGCGCCGAGGGCGAAGCCGGCGAGCCGCCAGAGGGGGGTGAACAGGGTGGGGCGCACCCCGCGTTCGGTCAGGAGGCGGTCGAAGGCGGCGAGGTGCACCGCCTCCTGCGCCTCCATGGCGCCGAGCTGGCCGGCGATGGCCTCACGGCCGCGGCCGGCGCCGAACACCGCCTGCTGTCCGCGATAGATCTGCACCGCGGCCAGTTCGCCGGCATGATCGACCCGCAGGATTTCCGCCAGCCGCTGCTCGGCGGCGCCAAAGCCAGGACGGGCGGGGTGGGTCTCAGACATGGCGCATTCTCCTGCAGGCCACGGCGAAACTCACCAAGGCCAACACCCCCGAAATCAAGGCGTTGTAGCCGGCCATGGAGAAGCCGAACAGGCGCCAGGCCGCCTCGTCGCACTGCACCACATGGTTGGTGGTGCTCAGCGAGGCGAGCAGGCTGGCGGCGGTCACCCCCTTGAAGTGCGACCCGGTGCAGGCGGCGGGGCCGGGCCACCACTTCCACTCGATCCCGGCGTGATAGGTGGCCAGCACGGCGGAGCCCAGAAACACCAGGGCCAGCAGGAAGCAGGCCGGCCGCGCCAGGTTCGGCCGCCAGAACCTGGCGCCAAAGCCCAACGCCCCGACCCAGAGAGCCAGCCAGTGCACGTTGCGCTGCTGGTAACAAAGCTCGCACGGACTGTAGTGGCCAAAGGTCTCGAACGCGTGCGCCCCCGCCAGCAGCGCCGCCGAGGCCAACGCTCCCATCAGGAGCCAGGTCTTCGCATCAAGAGTCAAACGCATCATGCCAGTATCGTCATGCGAGCCGATATCGTAGGGGCCGGATCGCCCGTCTCAATGCATAAGCTTCAGCGCCAAAATGGCCAGGATGAGGGCGATGGCGACCGCGGAGATCACCAAGGCTAACCGCTTCTCCACAAAGCCCTGGATCGGCGCTCCATAGGTGCGCACCAGACCCGCGACCAGAAAGAAGCGCGCGCCCCGGATCGCGGCCGAAGCCAGCAGGAACAGGGGATAGCTGAATCGGGTCATGCCGGAGACGATGGCGGTGAGCTTGTAGGGAATGGGCAGGGCGATCACCAGCACGCCCCAGTGCCTGTAGGTCTGCATGAATGTGTCGACGCCGGCGCCGCTTGTGCCGGTCAGGGCCAGGATGGCGCGGCCGATATTCTCGAACGCCACGCCGACGCCATAGCCCACCGTGCCGCCTGCCAGCGAGCAGACCAGCGTGATGGCGGCGTAGAGCCAGGCCCGCTCGCGCCGCGCCAGCACCATCGGCATCAACATCAGGTCGGGCGGGATAGGAAAGAAGATTCCCTCGCAGAACGCCACCACGCCCAGCCACCACGGCCCGTGCGGGCTGGCGGCCACGCGCATCATCCGGTCATACAATGATCGAAGCATCGGGTTTCCTCACGCCCCGACTAGCAGAGCGCCGGTGGGCAAGCGAGGGCGATCACGGCGGTTTGGCTTGCGCAGGCGCGGTCTGATCCCCTAATGGCGACAAATCCCATCCGCCGCTCCAAGTGTCACGCGGGCGTTGGCAAAGCGAGGTCCCCCATGGCCGATCTGTTCGATAATCCGCTCGGCACCGACGGGTTCGAGTTCGTCGAGTTCACCAGCCCCGATCCCGAGGCGCTGGGCGCGCACTTCGAGCGCATGGGCTTTACCGCCGTGTCCCGCCACCGCTCCAAGGCGGTGACTCGCTACAAGCAGGGCGATGTCAACTTCCTGCTCAACATGGAGCCGGAGGGCCAGCCCGCGTCGTTCCGTTCCGAGCGCGGCCCCTCCGCCAACGCCATGGCGTTCCGCGTGAAGGACGCGGCCAAGGCGCTGACCCTGGCGGTGGAGCGCGGCGCCAAGGCCGTGCACGGGCCGGTCGGCCCGATGGAGCTGAACATCCCCTGTATCGAAGGCATCGGCGGATCGAACCTCTATCTGGTCGACCGCTATGGCGCGCAGGAGATCTATGACGTCGACTTCGTGCCGATTCCCGGCGCGGCGGAACAGGAGGCGGCGAACGCCGTCGGCCTGACCTATCTCGACCACCTGACCCACAATGTGCACCGCGGTCAGATGAGCCATTGGGCCGGATTCTATGAGCGCATCTTCAACTTTAGGCAGATCCGCTATTTCGACATCGAGGGCCAGCAGACCGGCCTGTTCTCCAAGGCCATGACCTCGCCCGACGGCAAGATTCGCATCCCCCTGAACGAAAGCCAGGACGAGCACTCGCAGATCGAGGAATTCCTCAAGGACTACAAGGGCGAAGGCATCCAGCATATCGCCCTCGGCGCCGAGGACATCTTCCACACGGTGGAGACCATGCGCGAGCGCGGCGTGAAGTTCCAGGACACCATCGACGCCTATTTCGACGGCATCGACGCGCGCCTGCCCGGCCATGGCGAGAGCGTGCAGCGCCTGCGCGCCGACAAGATCCTCATCGACGGCGCGCCGACGGAGGGGCAGGGCCTGCTGCTGCAGATCTTCACCGAGAACGCGGTGGGTCCGATCTTCTTCGAGATCATCCAGCGCAAGGGCAATGAGGGCTTCGGCGAGGGCAACTTCAAGGCGCTGTTCGAGAGCCTGGAGCTCGACCAGGTTCGCCGCGGCGTGCTGCCGGCGAAAGAAGGCGTCAAGGCTTGATCTGCCGACTTTGGCGGGGCTGGACCACGGGCGACGGCGCCCCGCGCTATGAGGCGGTGGTGCGGGGCCAGGTGATTCCCGGCATCGAGGCGCGCGCCATCCCCGGCTTTCGCCATATCGACCTGATGAAGCGCCCCCTGCCCGATGGCCGTTGGGAATTCACCACCCTGATGTGGTTCGACAGCCTCGAAAGCATCAAGGCCTTCATGGGCGAGGACTATTCGGCCAGCCATGTCCCGGCGGCGGCGCAGGCGGTGCTGGAGAGCTTCGACCTGTATGCGGCGCATTTCGAGGTGCTCGACCGCAGGCCGCAGGCTTGAACTCCACGCCTGATCCCGAACTTGCGGAGATGGCGGGCGAGGAACTGGATCGCGCCTGCACGCTCAGCTGGCGCGAGCTTTCCAAGGTGATTCCCTGGGGCGATACGGCCGAGGCGTTCGCTCCTTCCGGCCGCCCGGTGCTGGTGGAGCGCCAGTACCTGTGGGCCGATCGGCCCGGCGGCGATGCGCTGGTGGAGGTGGTGGTGTTCGCCAACGCGGTCCTCTACGACCAGGGCGCGCGGGCGAGCCGGCGACTTCCCGGACCAGCCTGATCAAGCCCTCCACAGCTTGGGTTCGTGTTCTACGCGCTGACGGTTGCGCTTGCGCAGAACCGAGTCATGCTGCGCCCCGATAAGGTTAACGGGGCTGACCATGCAGGACTATGACGGTCCGCCAGGATATCCAGGCTATCACCCCTTGATCGGCCAGGGCGCATGGCCCGATCGGTGGGTCAACCTGCTCGCCCTCGTGCTGCTGGTCCTGGTGGCGGCGGCGATGATGGCGGCCCATCGGGCGGGCCAGCGTTCGCGGGTGGACTACCTCACCGGTCGTCGCCGTAGCGCCATCCGCATCATCTTCGACGACGTGCGCTATGAACTCGACCGCGCGCTCCTGGCCACGGGGGAGCGCTCGTTCGGTCCCGCACAGGCTGTGCTGGAGGCGGTGGAGTTCTATCTCGCCCCGCTGCTGCTGGTCGGCAAGGAGTTGGGCGGGCCGGTGCGCGAGCTTCGCAATGCGCTCGACGGCAAGGTGAAAAAGCCGGCGCACCATGCCGGCCATGAGGGTCACGGGGCACACAAGGGCGGCGAACCCGCCGTGGTCATCGCCGCCGATCCCTCCACCGTCAGCGCCAGCGCCGCGGGCGCGGGCGCGGCGTCCGCCTCGGTCAGCGGACCGTTCGGCGGCGTCACCGTGCTGCAGCCCGCGCGGGTGGTGGAGATCGGCGGCGGCGATCATCACGAGCCGCCCGAGCCGACGGTCCGCGAACGGGTGCAGGCGGTGCGCGAGGCGCTGGAGGGCCTGTCGGAATACTGGGAGCGCGGACGGGTGAAGGCGCAACTCAGCGCCGTGCACGACGCCCTGTCGGATGCGAGGGCGCGTCCGGGCCGCTCGGTTCACCTGGGCTACGCCGCCGAGCGGCCCGTGCGGCGGCGCGGCGGCGCGGGCTTCGACAACGCCGTGGCCAAGGCCGAGCGGGACGCCAACGGCGGCTTTCCCTGGTTCAAGTTCTAGGCATCGGCCCTTCCGTCCGGCGCGCGGCCATGCGACCAAGGCCCCATGAAACTCGCTTCACTGAAACACGGGCGCGACGGTCGCCTGGTCGTCGTCTCCAACGATCTTGCCTGGTTCACCGACGCCTTCCTGATCGCCCCTACGCTGCAGGCGGCGCTGGACGAGTGGGCGCGCTGCGAGCCGCTCCTGCGCGGCCTGGCCGAAAGCCTGGAGCATGGGTCGGTCCCCCGCGGTCGGTTCCATGAGCACGAGGCGGCCTCGCCCCTGCCGCGCGCCTATCAGTGGGCCGACGGCTCGGCCTATGTGAACCATGTGGAGTTGGTGCGAAAGGCGCGGGGCGCGGAAATGCCGTCGAGCTTCTGGACCGATCCCCTGATGTATCAGGGCGGGTCCGACGGGTTCCTGGGTCCGCGCGATCCGATCCCGCTGGCGGACGTGGCCTGGGGCTGCGACCTGGAAGCCGAGGTGGCCGTGATCGTCGGCGATGTGCCGCAGGGCGTCACCCCCGATCAGGCCAGAGGCTATATCCGCCTCGTCGCCCTGGTGAACGACGTCAGCCTGCGGGGCCTGATTCCGGACGAACTGGCCAAGGGTTTCGGCTTCTTTCAGGCCAAGCCGGCCTCCGCCCTCTCGCCGGTGGCGGTCACCCCGGATGCCTTGGGGGATCGGTGGGACGGCGCCAAGCTGCACGGCGCCATGGAGACCTTCATCAACGGCAGGGCCTTTGGCGTGGCGGACGCCGGGGTGGACATGACCTTCGACTTCGGCGTCTTGATCGCCCACGCGGCGAAGACCCGCGCGCTCGTGGCCGGCACGGTGATCGGCTCCGGCACGGTGTCGAACCGGGGCGCCGACGGCGGTCCCGGCACGCCGGTCAGCGAGGGCGGTCTCGGCTATTCCTGCATCGCCGAGGTGAGAGTGGTGGAGACCCTGCTGCGCGGGGCGCCGGAGACGCCGTTCCTTGGGCCCGGCGACGAGGTTCGCATCGAGATGCGCGACGCCAAGGGTCACTCCATCTTCGGCGCCATCGAGCAGCGGGTTGGGTAGGGCGCCTTCACGCGCCGATCCGCACGCGCCCTACAGACGCCGCATCGACCTCGAAATCCGCGTCCTTGATTCGCTGCAGGGCGTCGGCGAGGCGACCGGCGCCGAGCACCGGAAAGCCCAGATTGGCCGCGGCGGTGGGGGCCAGGGCGCGGTTGAAGCCGAGCTTGGCCGCCTCGCGCATCCGGCTCTCCATCCGGCTGACCGGACGCACATCCCCCGCCAGCGACACCTCGCCGAACACCACGCAATCGCGCGGCAACGCCTCGCCCACGTGGGAGGAGATCAAGGCCGCCGCCGCCGCCAGGTCCGCCGCCGGTTCGGAAATGCGCAGCCCCCCCGCCACGTTCAGATAGATGTCGCGGTCGCCAAAGCCGATGCCGCAGCGCGCTTCCAGCACCGCCAGCACCATGGCCAGCCGCCCGCCGTCCCAGCCCACCACCGCCCGCCGCGGCGTGCCGTAGGCCGAGGGGGCGACCAGCGCCTGCACCTCCACCAAGACCGGGCGGGAACCCTCGATCCCGGCGAACACCGCCGCGCCGGCGGCCCGCGCGCTGCCCTCGTTCAGGAACAGGGCCGAGGGGTTCTTCACCTCACGCAGGCCCATGTCGCCCATCTCGAACACGCCGATCTCGTCGGTGGCGCCGAAGCGGTTCTTGGCGGCTCTGAGGATGCGGAACGGATAGCCACGCTCGCCCTCGAAGCTCAGCACCGCATCGACCATGTGCTCCACCACGCGCGGGCCGGCCACTTGGCCGTCCTTGGTGACGTGGCCGACCAGCACCACCGCCACGCCGCGTTTCTTGGCGAAGCGCACCAGTTCGCCCACCGCCGCGCGCACCTGGCTGACCGAACCTGGGCCGGACTCGATCTGGTCGCTCCACAGGGTCTGGACCGAATCGATGATGACGAGATCGAAGCGGTCGCGCTTCAACCCCTCCATGATCTCGCGCAGGCCCGTCTCCGCCGCCAGCTTCACCGGCGCATGACCGAGGCCCATGCGCTGCGCCCGTCCGCGCACCTGCTCGATCGCCTCCTCGCCGGAAATGTAAGCGCAGGCCACGCCGCTCAGCGAGGCGGCGGCCGCGACCTGTAGCAGCAGGGTGGACTTGCCGACACCGGGGTCGCCGGTGACCAGGACCGCCGAGGCCGGCACCACGCCGCCGCCGCACACCCGGTCGAACTCGTCCACCCCGGTGACGAGGCGGGGCGGAGGCGGCGTGTCGATATCCAGGGTCTCGAACACCAACCCGCCGACCCGCGCCTTGCCGGCCTTGGAGGGGTGCAGGGCGCCGGGCGGGCGGGGACCCGTGACCTCCTCAACCAGGCTGTTCCAACCCTGACAGGCCGTGCACTGCCCGCTCCACTTGGAATGGACCGACCCGCAGGCTTGGCAGACATACTGGGCGCCGTCGCGGGCCATGGGTGCTCCGTGGGTTTCGTTCCCCTTTCGTACACGGTTTCGCGGCGCTTGTAGAGGCTTTCACGGCTTGCACGGCGCAGGCATCAACCTTTGCCTTTTTCGTGCGTTGCTGGGGCTTGGAGATTGGAAGGGCCGACATGACCATGACCGACAGCGCACGGATGCGCGGACTGACCGCCAGGGCCAGGGCGATGATCCTGCGCCCGCGTTCGGAATGGGAGGCGATCGCGGGCGAGCCCGCCGACGTGCGCGGCCTCTACTTGAAGTACGTCGTCTATCTGGCGGCGATCCCGCCGGTGTGCGCCTTCATCGGCCAGTTGCTGTTCGCCGGAGGCCTGTGGCGCGCGACCCGGGTGTCGCCTGTGGGCCTTCTGGTCTCGGCCATCCTCGACTACGCCTTCACCCTGGCCGCGGTCTATGTGCTCGGCCTGATCATCGACGGCATCGCCCCCTTCTTCGGGGCCAGGCGCGACCGGATCCAGGCGATGAAGGTCGCCGCCTTTTTCCCTACCGCTTGGTGGCTGGCGGGGGTGTTCGCCCTGGTTCCCATGCTGGCGCCGCTGCGGCTGCTTGGGCTGTTCAGCCTGTTCGTGCTGTGGCTGGGGCTGCCCCGGCTGATGCGCGCGCCGGAGGACAAGGCGCTGCTCTACACCCTCAGCGTCGTGGTCTGCGCCATCGTGCTGGCCATGCTGGTCAGCATCGTCGTCGGTTTCGCGGCGGTATCGATGCTGCCGGCCGCGGCGGCGGCCTAGGGGCTTTTAGGGTTTGATAGAACCGGCCTGTCAGTAGGCCTCGTCCCGCGCTTGTCGAAGGACGAGGTCGCGCGCGCGGTGGGTTTCGCCTCGTCCTTTGACCAGCTCAGGAAGAGGCGAAAGAGAACGTGGCAGATAAAGCCAAAAAAGCCCTAGACGCGGGTCGTGATCGGACCCGCGGCGCGGCCGTTGATGAACTGGTCCACATAGGCGTTGCCCGAGCGGTCGATCTCGCCGGTCGCCCCGCGCCACACGATATGACCGTCGTGCAGCATGGCGATCTCGTCGCCGATCTTGCGCGCCGAAGCCATGTCGTGGGTGATGGACACGGCGGTGCAGCCGAGGCGCTTCACCTGCTCCACGATCAGGTCGTTGATCACATCGGCATTGATGGGATCGAGACCCGTGGTCGGCTCGTCGAAGAAGATGATGGCGGGCTCGGCCACCACGGCGCGGGCGAGGCCGACGCGCTTCTGCATCCCGCCGGAGAGTTCACCGGGATGAAGGTCGGCCACGTCGGGGCTCAGGCCCACCCGGCCGAGGGCCGCCACCGCCCGATCGCGGGCTTCCGGCCGCCCGAGCTTGTCGGCATTGACCAGGCGGAAGGCGACATTCTCCCAGACGCTCAGGCTGTCGAACAGGGCCGCGCCCTGGAACAGCATCCCGAACTGCGAGGCCAGCGCCCGGCGGGCCCCCGGGCCGAGCCGCGTCACGTCCTGGCCGTCCACCAGCACCTTGCCGGCGTCGGGCCGCATCAGGCCGATGGCGATCTTCAGCATTACCGACTTGCCCTGGCCAGAGCCGCCGATGATCACCAGCGAGCGGCCGCGCGCCACCGCGATGTCCACCCCATCCAGCACCACCTTGCCGGCGAAGCGCTTCTTCACGCCGCGAAGCTCCAGCTTGGGAAGGGTGTCGCTCATTTGTGCGAGAACACGCTGGTGAGGAGGTAGTCGGCGGCGAAGATCAGGATGGCGGCGGAGACCACCGCGTGCGTCGTCGCCCGGCCCACGCCCCGCGCCCCGCCTGTGGCGTTATAGCCATGATAGCAGCCCATGAGCGCGACGATGAAACCGAACACCGCCGCCTTGATCAGTCCGGAGACCACGTCCCACGGTTGCAAAAAGTCCCAGGTGTTCTTGACGTAGATCGCGCCGTTGAAGTTCAGCGAGGCGATGGCCACGGTCCATCCGCCGGCGATGCCGATGATGTCCGCCACCAGGGTCAACAGCGGCAGCACCAGCACGGCGGCCAGCAGGCGCGGCGCCACCAGATAGCGGAACGGGTCGGTGGACAGGGTCTGCAGCGCGTCGATCTGTTCGGTGGCGCGCATGGCCCCGATCTCCGCGGCGATGGCGGCGGAGACGCGGCCGGCCAGCATCAGCGCGGCCAGCACCGGGCCGAGTTCGCGCGTGATGCCCAGCGCCACGATCTGCGGCATGATCTGCTCGGCGTTGAAGCGGCCCCCGCCGGTATAGATGTTCAGCGCCAGGGCCGCGCCGGTGAACACCGCGGTCAGCCCCACCACCGGCAGCGAGAAATAGCCGATCTGGCCGAGCTGTCGCCAAAGCTGGCCGGCGAACAGGGGCGGAGACGCCGCCGCCGCGACGCCGCGCCCGGCGAACACGGAGACCGCGCCGGCGGTCCGCACCATGGCGAGCACCGAGCGGCCGATGGAGCGGACGGGGTTCATGCGCGTCCCAGATAGCGGCGTTCGGCCCGTCCGCCCAGCCGGGTCAGCAACTCGTATGCAATAGTTCCGGAGGCGCGCGCCACATCGTCCACCGGCACGTCGGGGCCGACGAGCTGCATCATCGCGCCGGCGCGCGCGGCGGGCAGATGGGTGACGTCATAGAGGGTGAGGTCCATGGAGATGCGGCCAAGCCCGGCGCATCGCTGGCCGTCCAGGCTTCCATAGGCGCGACCGGAGGCGGACCGCAAGACGCCGTCGGCATAGCCCGCCGCCACCACCGCGACCCGCATGGGCTCGGTCGCGGTGAAGCACGCGCCATAGCCGACCGTGTCGCCAGGGGCGAGGTCGCGGATTTGCAGGATCGGGGCCTCGAAGGTGACCACGGGCTTGATCCGCGCGTCCGGCCTGCCGTGCGGGCCGCCGCCATAGAGGCAGATGCCGGTGCGCACCATGTCGAAGGTGAAGTCCGATCCCAGGAACAGACCGTCGGAGGCGGCGAGGCTGCGGCGAGCGCCCGGGAACAGCGCCGCCAGCGCCCCGAACCGCTCGCGTTGTCGATCGTTCATGGGGTGGGCCGGATCGTCGGCGCAGGCCAGGTGGCTCATCACGATGCTGAAGCGTCGTTCGGCCAGGGCTTTGGCGTCCCCGGCCGTGACGCCGAGCCGGTTGAGGCCGGTGTCGATCATCAGGGCGGCGTCATCCTCGCCCCAGTCCGCGACCTGATCCATCGTGTTGAGCACGGGCGTCAGGGCGGAGGCCTTGAGGGCCGCCGCCGCCCCCTCGGGGCAGCCGTCCAGCACATAGATGACGGGTTCGCCGCCGAGTGCGGAGCGCAGGCTCACGCCCTCGGACGGTCGGGCGACGAAAAACGTCCTGGCCCCGTCCGCGATCAGCCGTCTGGCGACTTCGGCGGCGCCCAGACCATAGCCGTCGGCCTTCACCACCGGCGCCACCTCCGCCCCTTGCGCCTGCACCGACAGCGTGCGGTAGTTCGCCGCCAGCGCGTCGAGGTCGATGGTGAGGCGGGGGGAAGTCACGGACACGGCGGTGACGTAGCCTGTTATTCCTCCCCTGCGAAGCGGGGGAGGGGGACCGCGTGAAACGCGGTGGTGGGGGCTGCAGCCCACCGTCGCGCTCGGGCAGCCCCCGTCGGCTTCGCCGCCACCTCCCCGCTGCGCAGGGGAGGAAAACTCACCGCACCTCATACCGGTCGCTGCGGGCCAGGTTGCCGAACTTGGTCAGGTCCTCGTTGAAGGCCAGGCGCACGGTGCCGATGGGGCCGTGGCGCTGTTTGCCGATGATCACCTCGGCCTTGCCGCGCGCCTCGTCCATGCGCTCCTGCCATTCGAAGTGCTTGGCCTGGTCCTTCACGTCCGGCTCCGCCCGGCCGAGATAGTAGCTTTCCCGATAGACAAACATCACCGCGTCGGCGTCCTGCTCGATGGAGCCGGACTCGCGCAGGTCCGACAGTTGCGGGCGCTTGTCCTCGCGGTTCTCCACCTGGCGCGAGAGCTGGGACAGGGCGATGATCGGCACGCTGAGTTCCTTGGCCAAGGCCTTGAGTCCCTGGGTGATCTGGCTGACCTCCTGCACCCGGTTGGCGTTGGCGCCGAGGTCGGAACCGGTGACCAGTTGCAGGTAGTCGACCACGATCAGATCGAGTCCCGAGGTGCGTTTCAGGCGGCGGGCGCGAGCCGTCAGCTTGGCGATGGACAGGCCGCCGGTGGCGTCGATGTGCAGCGGCGCGCTCTCGATCTCCAGCGCGGCGTCGCGCACGCGGCTGAACTCGCTCTGGTCGATCTCGCCCTTGCGCAGGCGATCGGAGGAGACGCCGGAGACCTCGGCGAGGAGGCGCATGGCCAGCTGTTCGGCCGACATTTCCAGCGAGAAGAAAGCCACGACCCCGCCGCCCGAGGTCTTCTTCGAGCCGTCCGGCTCGATCTCGTAGGCATAGTTGCGCGCCACGTGGAAGGCGATGTTGGTGGCCAGCGCGGTCTTGCCCATGGAGGGACGACCGGCGATGATCAACAGGTCCGACGGGTGCAGCCCGCCGAGCTTCTGGTCGAGATCCAGGAGGCCGGTGGAGACGCCGGCCAGCTTGCCGTCGCGCGAAAAGGCCTCCGCCGCCATCTCCACCGCGCCGTGCAGGGCGTCGGCGAAGGCGATGAAGCCGGTGGAGGCCATGCCGTTCTCGGCCAGGGTGTAGAGTTGCTGTTCGGCGGCCTCGATCTGGTCGCGCGCCGCCTTTTCCGCATCGGTGGTGGCGGTGGAGGCGATCTCGCCGCCGATGCGGATCAGATCGCGGCGGAGCGCCAGGTCGTAGATGGTGCGGGCATAGTCGGCGGCGTTGGCGGCGGGCGGGGCGTTGTCCACCAGATTGGCGAGGTAGCGCACCCCGCCCAGTTCTTCGAACGCCGGGTCGCGGGCGAAGCGGTCCTTGAGCAGATTGGGGTCGGCCAGGGCGCCGCGGCGGACATTGTCCTCGATCGCCGCGAACAGGCGGCCGTGGAAGGTCTCGTAGAAATGGCGCGCCTGGAGGCTGTCGGACAGCCGCTCATAGGCGCCGTTGTCGTAGAGCAGCACGCCGAGCAGCGCCTGCTCCGCCTCCACATTGCAGGGCATCCGGTCGATGGGCGGGTCGAGGGGGGTGTGGGCGCTGAAATCGAAGGCGGGAGAGGTCATGGGGTTAGCGATAGACTAACGCCCGGCGGCGATCATGCGCGCGCGGCGTCGCAGAGCCGACATATCCACGGCTCATTCGGGCCCTGTGGAACGTCTTGTGCAAGCTTGGCGTTGGGCGAGGATTGCGCCTTGCCATGGACGGGTCATGACCATCCCAGACGACGCCTTGGAGACCTTCGCGCCCCAGCCCTATGCCGAGGTGCGCAAGCTGGTCAAGGATGGGGATCTGTTCCTGTGCCAAGGCAAGGACCCGTTCTCCAAGCTGATCCGCTGGTCCACCGGCAGCCCGTGGAGCCACATCGCCATCGCCTTCCGCATCGACGGCCTGGACGAGGTGATCGTCATCGAATGTGTCCAGAACATCGGCGTGCGTTGCGTGGCCCTGTCGGAGTTCTGCTCCAAGAGCTCCTCCGGCGCCTCGCCCTATCCGGGCAAGATATTGCTCACCCGGCACCAGGCGTTCGGCGGCGGTTCTGCCGATCCGAAGGTGTTGAAGATGGCCAGGTTCGCCTTCGACCATCTGGGCGCCAAGTTCGCGCCGAACGAGATCACCAAGATCGGCCTGCGCATCGCCGCGGCCAAACTGATGGGTGAGCGGCATACGCCGCACATGCTGATCCCCGACGACGAGTTCATTTGTTCCGAGTTCGTGGCCAAGGCCTTCGCCGCGGCCAGGATCGATATCCCCTGGGACGGTCTCGGCTTCATCGCTCCGTGCGACTTCGCCGCCGACCCCGCCGTCGATCCGATCGCCCAGGTCGACGTGTCCAAACCGCCCCATCCGGCGCGGGACGAGAAACACAGCCAGAAGAAAAACCCCAAATAGCAACGGCGCGGAAGCTTTCGCCGCCGCGCCGCATTCTCAAACCTTCACGCAGGGTCAGGCCGCGTAGTCCCGGTCGTCGCCCTGTGAGCCGGCGCCGCCCTCGGCCATATCCTCGGCCTGTTCGGCGGCGGCCTGGCGCTCCTCCTCGAACTGGCTGGTGATGACGTTCTCGCCCTTGGACTGACGCTCGGCTTCGTCGGCCGAGCGGGCGATGTTGATCTTCACCGTGATGGCGACCTCGGCGTGGAGGCGCACCTTCACCGCGTGCACGCCGAGGGTCTTGATCGGCTTGTCGAGCACCACCTGGCTGCGGTCCACCTTGCCGCCTTCGGCATTGATGATGTCGGCCACGTCGCGGCCGGAGACCGAACCGTAGAGCTGGCCGGTTTCGCCCGCCGAACGGATCATGATGTAGGTCTCGTTGTCGAGCTTGGAGCCGGCCTTTTCGGCGGCGGCCTTCTGCTCGGCATTGCGGGCCTCGATCTGGGCGCGCTGGGCCTCGAACAGCTTGAGGTTATTGGCCGAGGCGCGCAGCGCCTTGGAGCGGGGCAGCAGGAAGTTGCGGGCGAACCCGTCCTTCACCACCACGGTGTCGCCGATGGCGCCGAGGCGCTCGACGCGTTCCAGCAGGATGACTTTCATCTGTGTCGCTCCCTTACTTCACGACGTAGGGGAGGAGGGCCAGATACCGCGCGCGCTTGATCGCCTGGGCGAGCTTGCGCTGGTTCTTCTGGCCGACCGCGGTGATGCGCGAGGGCACGATCTTGCCGCGCTCGGAGATGTAGCGTTGCAGCAGCTTCACGTCCTTGTAGTCAATCTTGGGGGCGGCGGAGCCCGCGAACGGATCGACCTTGCGGCGGCGGAAGAAGGGGCGGCGGGCGCCCCCGGCGGAGGCGGCCGGCGCCGCGACGTCTGTCGTATCGGTCATGACGGCTCCTTAGACCTGGAATTCTTCGTAGTCGGCGCGCGGCGGACGATCCTCGCGGTCGCCCCGCTCGGCGCGCTCGCGGTCGCGGCGGGCCAGGATCGGCGAAAGCTCCAGATCGAGTTCCTCCACGCGGACGGTGAGCGTGCGCAGCACGTCTTCGTTCAGCGACAGCTGGCGCTCCATCTCCTTCACCGCCGGGGCGGGGGCGTCGATGGCCAGGAGCGAATAGTGCCCCTTGCGGTTCTTCTTGATGCGATAGGTCAGGTTGCGCAGGCCCCAGTATTCGATCTTGGCCACGTGGCCGCCCTGTTCCTCGATGAGGTGCTTGAGCTGATCGTTGAGGGCTTCGGCCTGTTGCGGGCTGATATCCTGCCGCGCGATGATAACGTGCTCGTAAAGAGCCATGTCGGTCCTCTTCCGGTTGGGGAAGGCGGCGCGCCCACCGGCCGGAAGACCTGCGGGAACGATGGATCCTGAGCGGGTGGGTGGAGGTCTCTCCAACCCGTAGCCTGCGCTCTGCTCAGAGACCGCCTTCGACGAAGGGCGGGCTGATACAGCAAAGGACAGGGCGCGGCAAGGCCGGCGACGGACCCGCCGATCGGCGGAGTCGGGCGCTTAGCCGATGAGATGTCCGATATTCTTGACTCCATGTTTGCTTGAGCATACACACCAATGTCTGATATCTTTGACATGCAGGGGGCGATGGCCTTTCGGGAAAAGTCGGCGTGGATTTCGCTTTTGGCGACCCTGGCGATCTACGGTGCGTATTTTGTCTTCTATGCCCGGGGTGTGGCGTTCGGCGGTCCCTTCGCCATGAGCGCGGAGGCCGGCCTCGCCGTGGTCGCGCTGGTGGTGCTACAGATTATCGGTTTGACCGTCGTGTCGATCCTCTCGCCGCGCGAGGCCAAGGCGCCCGAAGACGAGCGGGAGCGCATGATCCAGTTGCGCGCCAGGTCGGCCGCCTATCTTACGCTTCAGGTCGGCGCGGTGGCGGCCGCAGCCAGCGTCTATTTCGCGCGGGGGCTCGGCGAGGGCGGTGGTTGGGTGATCGCCAACGTGGTTTTCGGCGCGCTGGCGGTGGCTCAGGTTATCCAATATCTGGCCGTCATCCTCGGCTATCGGCGGGGCGTCTGATGGGGCGCCCCCCGACGCGCGTCACCAACCGCATCCGCGTGCTGCGCTTCGAACATGGGGAGATGACCCAGCAGGCGCTGGCGGACGCGGTAGGCGTCACCCGCCAGACCATCATCGCGATCGAACAGGGCAGATATTCCCCGACGTTGGAGGCGGCCTTCCGCATCGCCGCGGTGTTTAACGCGCCGCTGGAGGCTGTCTTTCGTTTCCAGGTCGACAATTAGCATGTTTTGCGTGCTTCCTCGCAACTAACAGGTACGTCATTGCGTCATGAAGCCGAAATCCACCGTCAAAAGGTAATCCTTGCCTTGGTCTGCGGATTGCGGCATAACGAGTCCATGACGCGCGCAAACGCCCCCTTGCGGTTCGCCCGACGCCCCTGGACGTCGAGAACTCCGCGCGCGTGTCTGCGACTAAGCGGCCCCTGGGCGTGACCGACGCGGGTTGACCGCGACGGCTGCGTCCAGGGGTTCGCCCACCCCCCTGTCGCAGCCCCATTCGAGCTCCATCCCATGTCCATCGACCATCCCAATTTCGGCGCCGTCGCCGACGACCGCGTCATCATCTTCGACACCACCCTGCGAGACGGGGAACAGTCGCCGGGCTTCTCCATGACCCTTTCGGAGAAGCTGCGCATGGCCATGGCCCTGGCCGAACTCGGTGTCGATGTGATCGAGGCGGGGTTCCCCATTGCCTCCAACGACGATTTCGAGGCGGTGCGGCGGATCGCCGAGACGGTGCGGGGGCCGGTGATCGCCGGCCTGGCCCGCGCGGCGCCGGGCGATATCGTGCGCGCCGCGGAGGCGGTGAAGGGGGCGGAGCGGGCGCGCATCCACACCTTCATCTCCACCAGCGCCCTGCACATGAAGGCCAAGCTGCAACTCGAGCCGGACGCGGTGATCGAGCGGATCACCGCTTCCGTCGCCTTGGCCCGAAACCACGTGGCGGATGTGGAATGGTCGGCGGAGGACGGCTCGCGCACCGATCCGGATTTCCTGTGCCGGGCAGTGGAGGCGGCGATCCGGGCGGGCGCCACCACGATCAACATCCCCGACACTGTGGGCTACGCCATGCCGGGCGACCTTTCGGCCCTCTTCGCCATGGTCAGAACGCGCGTGCCGGGGGCGGACGGGGTGATCCTCTCCACCCACAACCACAACGATCTCGGGCTCGCCGTGGCCAATTCGCTGGCGGCGGTGGGGGCGGGAGCGCGCCAGATCGAGGGCGCCGTCAACGGCATCGGCGAGCGCGCGGGCAACTGCGCGATCGAGGAGGTGGCGATGGCCCTGCGCACGCGGCCGGACGCCTGCCCCTGGACCACCGGCATCGTCACCGAGAACATCCTGAAGGTCTCGCGCCTGCTCGCCACCACCACCGGCTTCGACGTGCAGCCCAACAAGGCCATCGTGGGCCGCAACGCCTTTGCCCACGAGAGCGGCATCCACCAGGACGGGATGCTGAAGAACGCCCTGACCTACGAGATCATGACCCCCGCCAGCGTAGGCTGGACCAGGTCCTCGCTGGTGCTGGGCAAGCATTCCGGCAGAGCCGCCTTCCGCGCCAAGTTGAAGGAGATCGGCTATGGCGATCTCGGCGACAACCAGATCAACGACGCCTTCACCCGCTTCAAGGATCTGGCCGACAGGAAGAAGACGGTGTTCGAGGAGGACATCATCGCCCTGGTGGACGACGCGGCGGTGCGCGACCACGAGCGGGTGCGGCTGGTGGACATGACCGTGTGGACCGGCTCGCGCGGGCCGGCGCGGGCGCACATGACGCTGGAGATCGACGGCCAGCGCTGTGTCGCCGAGGCGGAGGGCGACGGCGGGGTGGACGCGGCGTTCAGGGCCATCCGCATCCTGTTCCCGCACGAGGCGCAGCTTCGGCTCTATTCCGTCGGCGCGGTGACCGAGGGGACGGACGCCCAGGCCAGGACCACCGTGCGGCTGGAGGAGGAAGGGCGGCTCGTGGACGGCCAAGGGGCCGACACCGACACCATCGTCGCCGCCGTGCGCGCCTATGTGCACGCCCTGAACAAGCTCCTGGTCAAGCGCGAACGGCGCGAGCCGGAAGCGATGAGCGCCTAGTTCAAAACTGTCATCCCGGAAATCGCGCAGCGATTATCCGGGACCTCGATGCGCAGCGAGAACCTGCCTCGGGGTCCCGGCTCTCCGCTCCGCTCCGGCCGGGATGACAACGCGAGATGATCAAAGTCATGACCCACCCCCGAACCCTCTTCGACAAGCTGTGGGACGCCCATGTGGTGGAGGCGTTGCCGGACGGCGCGGCGATCCTGTTCATCGACCGCCACCTGGTGCACGAAGTGACCAGCCCGCAGGCGTTCGAGGGGCTGCGCGCCGCCGGCCGCACCGTGCGCCGGCCCGACTGCACCCTGGCGGTGGCCGACCACAACGTGCCGACCTCGCCTGGGCGGGAGGGCGCCGAGGCCGACAGCATGATCCAGCTCGCCGCCCTGGAGACCAATGTCGCCGAATTCGGTGTTCCCTACATCCCCATGGGGGATGTGCGCCAGGGCATCGTGCACGTGATCGGGCCGGAGCTGGGGGTGAGCCTGCCGGGCATGACCATCGTCTGCGGCGACAGCCATACCTCCACCCACGGGGCGCTGGGCGCGCTCGCCTTCGGCATCGGCACCTCGGAGGTGGAGCATGTGCTGGCCACCCAGACCCTGATCCAGTCCAGGCCGAAATCCATGCGCATTACGGTGCGTGGCGCGCTGTCGACGGGCGTGACGGCCAAGGACCTGGCGCTGCATATCGTCGCCGAGATCGGCACGGCGGGCGCCACCGGCTGCGTGATCGAATACGCCGGCGCGGCGGTGGCGGCGCTGGACATGGCAGGGCGCATGACGCTCTGCAACATGTCCATCGAGGCCGGCGCCCGGGCCGGGCTGGTGGCGCCGGACGAGGCCACCTTCGCCTATGTGCAGGGCCGCCCCTTCGCGCCAAAGAGGGCGGATTTCGATGCGGCGATGGCGTGGTGGCGCACCCTGCCCAGCGATCCCGGGGCCGTGTTCGACCGCGAACTCGCCATTGACGCGGCGGATGTGGCCCCCATGGTCACCTGGGGCGCCTCGCCCGAGCAAGGCTCGCCCATCAACGGCGGCGTGCCCCATGCGGTCACCGCCGACGAAGCCCGCGCGCTGGACTACATGGCGCTGCGCCCCGGCCAGGCGATGGCGGGGACGCCGATCGACGTGGTGTTCATCGGCTCGTGCACCAACGGCCGGATCGAGGATATCCGCGATGTGGCGCGCATCGCCGAGGGCCGCACGGTGGCGCGGGGCGTGCGCGCCCTGGTGGTGCCGGGCTCCGGCCAGGTGAAGGCGCAGGCGGAGGCGGAGGGACTGGACCGAGTGCTGATGCAGGCGGGCTTCGAGTGGCGCGAGGCGGGCTGCTCCATGTGCCTCGGCATGAACCCGGACCGCCTGAGCCCCGGCCAGCGCTGCGCCTCCACCTCCAACCGCAACTTCGAGGGTCGCCAGGGTCCGGGCGGACGGACGCACCTGATGAGCCCCGCCATGGCGGCGGCGGCGGCGGTCACCGGCCGCATCACGGACGTGCGCGCGCTCGGGCCCACCGGGTTGCCCGTGCGCCAGCCGGAGTATGCGTGATGCAGGCCTTCACCACACTCACCGCCGTCGCCGCGCCGCTGCCGGCGGCCAATGTGGATACGGACAAGCTCATCCCGGCCCGCTTCCTGAAGACGATCAAACGCTCTGGGCTCGGCCGACACCTGTTCGACGCCCTGCGCTACGATGCCGATGGCGTCGAGAAGCCGGATTTCGTGCTGAACCAGCCGGCCTATCGCAACGCCGAAATCCTGATCGCCTATGAGAATTTCGGCTGCGGCTCCTCACGCGAACATGCCGCCTGGGCGCTGCTCGACTTCGGCGTCCGCTGCGTCATCGCCCCCTCCTTCGCCGATATCTTCCACGCCAATGCGCTGAAGAACGGCATCCTGCCGGTGGTGCTGCCGCGGGGCGTCTGCGATGCGTTGATGGCGGACGCCGCGTTGGGCGCCAATGCGCGGCTCACCGTCGATCTGCGGCGCCAGGTGGTGATCCGCCCGAACGGCGAGGAAATCCCCTTCGACACCGACCCGATGCGCCGCCGCTTCCTGCTCGAAGGCCTCGACGACATCGGCCAGACCCTGCAGCACGAGGCCGCCATCACGGCGTATGAAGCCAAGCGCCCAAGCTGGATGCCGGGGATTTCACTCTAATTCCTCCCCCTCATCGAGGGGGAGAGGGACCGCGTAGCGGTGGAGGGGGCGGCGGCGCCCTGTCCGGTCAGCGTCGCGTAGCCCCCTCCGTCACGGCGCATATCTGCGCCGCGCCACCTCCCCCGCTGCGCAGGGGAGGAGTTTAAACCGCCACCGCCCCAAACGCTGGGCTGTTCGCTGCCGTAGTCTTGCGGCGGCGCTTGATCCAGCGCTGGGTCGGCATGTCGACGCCGTAGTGGAAGGCCAGGGCGAAGGCGATCTCCACCACCGGGGCGGCGAACCAGAAGGCCCACTGCAGGGGAACGCCCGCGTGCAGCTTCTTCTCGATCACATGGAACAGGCCGAACAGCACGATACGCACCGGCTCGTTGGTGATGAACAGGGAGAAGGAGATGATCGCCCCCTTCTCCAACGCATGGGAGGGCGTCTTCACGGGCCAGGCGCCGGCGGCGATCACCAGGGCGGCGATGAGCAGGATGCTGACGAAGTCGTAGCGACCCGCGCCCTGCAGCGCGATGAGGGCCACCAGCGAACCGACGCCCAGCGTCCGCGCGATCCAGGGCGCGATGGCCACCTTCTCGGAAAAGCGGGCCAGCATGGCGCCGGCGATGAACAGGGGCAGGGCGCGCAGGGCCCCGATCTCCTGCGGGATCTGGAACACGTCGCGGTGCAGGATCAGGTTGGCGGCCACGTCCGCCACGCCCAGCACGGCGAACCCGGCCACCAGCGACACCACCGGCGACTTCAACCGCGAGAACGCCCGCCACAGGAAGGGAAACGCCGCATAGCAGACCAGCAGCGCCGAGAGCGACCAGGTGGGATCGTTCCAGCCCCGCCCGCCCGGCACGCCGAGCGAGGTGACCAGCAGGACCTCGCTCGGCAGCTGAGACCACTGGAAGTATTCCGGATGGGTCGGTGCAAAGCCGATGGCGGTGGACAGCAGCACGAACGCCACCAGTCCGGCCAGCATGATCAGGTGCGCCGGGATCACCCGGGTGGCGCGGCGCTGGAAGAAACCGAGGTTGGACATGCGCGCGTTCATCACCCGCTCGCCATAGATGCGGCCGAGCACATAGCCGGAGACGATCAGGAAGAAGTCGGTGGCCAGATAGCCCCGGCCCCAGATCGGGTGCACCCGCGCCAGTTCCACCGGCGCCTCGAAGCTGTAATGGTAGAGCACCATGCAGAAGGCGGCCATGAAGCGCAGGGCGTCCAGCGGGCCGCCGCGGGTCAGCGGCAGGGGGCGACGCGGCGCGAGTGTCTCAACCTGGGTCATGGCGGGCCTTTCGCCTGTGGGGCGAGCGGAGGGCTGCAAGACCCGCGCCTAGCACGGGAGCGGTGAGCGCCCGGTTAAGGGGCGGCGTCGCGCCGCAGGTGTGTGCACTTGCCGGTAACCGCAAAGGGCGCAAGGTCGCCGCATCAGTGGGGCACGTCATGCTGGGGACCATCCACCGTCGCGCGTTGATGCTCGCGGGCGCCGCGGCCCTGGCCGCCCCGGGACTGGCGCGGGCCAGGGGCCATGCCGACGTGGCCGACTATTTCGACCGCCTGCGCGGCCGGCTCGGCGATGCGGGCGGCGGCCGGTTCATCCCCGCGGGCGAAGACCTGCTGCTCGGCGAGCACAACGGGTTTCGCGGCCGCCAGGGGCTGCGACCCCTGTCGCGCCATGCCGCCCTGGATCAGGCCGCCCGCGCCCACGCCGCCGACATGATCGCACGCGGCTATTTCGAGCACGCCTCGCCCGAAGGCTTCTCGTCGGTCGAGCGGGTCGGGCTGCTGGCGCGCCGCTTCGTCGGACTGGCCGGCGAGAATATCGTCGAGGTCAGGGGCGGCCCGGCCGCCACCGCCGCGGAACTGGCGCAGCTCTGGCGCGACAGCCCCGGCCACCGCGCCAACATGCTGCGCCCCGGCTATAGCCACATCGGGTTCGGTATCGCGCGCCTCGGCGACCGCACCGTGGCCGCCGCCGCCTTCGGTGAAAGCTTCGCCGAGCTGGCGGCGCCCCTGGCCTTCCGCGTCGGCGGGTTGGACAGCGTCGGCTCCCTGTTGAACGCCGGCTCACACGTGCGCGGCTTCGCGCTGGAGCCCGTGGGCGGCGGGCGCCAGATCGGCCCGTTTTGGACGGGCGACCCCATGCCCGAGGTGGAGATGGCCGGGGCCTTCGCCATCAAGCCCTACCTCGCCGACCCGGCCGTGCACGGCCGCTATCTCATCGTCGACGGCCCGATTATTCAGACGGATGGGTGAGGGGGAAAGAGCGCCGGCTGATTGGGCCCTCCGAAACAGCGGCGCCGCTGCTTCGTTTCGGCGGACAAATAACGCAGGCGCGTCAGGCAGAGAGCTGTTGCATGAGGCCCGCCATGTCCGCGACCGACCAGTGTTCGGCGATCTTCCCACCCGCCAACCGGTCGATACGGATGGTGGCGAGCGAAACATTCCTGCCCGATGCCTTTTGATGCGCCCACGTCACCATCTGTGTAACGACGCGATCGTCTTCCGCGATCTGCTGCTCGATCTGAATCGTCGAATCGGAGAAGGCAGCGAACGCTTGGCTGAACTGCTCATGGTAGTGGCGAAGCGGTTGCAGCCCATGGTTTGATGGGCTCGGGTCGGCATGGTTGATGCAATCCGCGGTCCAAAAACCCGGCAGCTTGTCCAGCTCACCTTTCCTCCACACCGCGTCGATGAAATCGGAGATCACCCTTTTGTTGCGCTGTGTGTCCGAACTCATCGTTCCTCCTTCAACCGACGTGTGCGTGGCGACGAGCACGAGCCCGGCGGTGACCGTTCCGGTCAACATCAGGCGGCGATCGACATGCTGCACCCTGATCGCTCCCCGGCTAAGCTTCAACAAGGACAACCTAGACATTTCCCCAAGTCCAAGACGGTTTGCGACTGGGCCAGCCTTCCACCCCAGCCTCACGCCGTCGGCATTTTCGGCTCGCGGGCGGGGTCGTCGGCGAAGGCGCCAAACATCGGGTCCCATGCGAGGATGGTCAGGTCGTCGATCAAGCCCTCGACGGCGAAGGGGTCCTGGGCGATCAAATGCTCGACTTCCTCGCGACTGTCCGCCGTCACGATGATGAAGCCCGCCCGCTTGCCGAGGCCCGTCACCGGACCGGACGCCCGTACCTTGCCGGCCTCGATCAGCGACTGAAGAAAGCCGACGTGTGGAACGACGTGGCGGCCCCAGCCGTCCCCGTCGGGATGGGTCATCGTCACAAGGAAGAACGCCACGGGGGAGACTCCAGAAACGGGATGTGGGAAGCGAGGCGCGGGACACGCGGACAAAGAGGGACACAAAGAGGGACACGTACCACTTCAGGGGCGCCGGTTCGCCCGACCTGACCTGGCCCGCCCCCGCACACGTGAGCTTGAGGCTCAATTCTTCGCTTGATCCACCAGCTTGTTCTTGGCGATCCAGGGCATCATGGCGCGCAGGCGCGCGCCCACCTCTTCGATGGGATGTTCGGCGTTGCGGCGGCGCGTCGCCTTGAAGCTGGGCTGGCCGACGGCGTTCTCGGTCATGAAGTCGCGCACGAAGCGGCCGGACTGGATGTCCTCCAGCACGCGCTTCATCTCGGCCTTGGTCTCGGCGGTGATGATCCGCGGGCCGGTGACGTATTCGCCGTACTCCGCCGTGTTGGAGATGGAATAGTTCATGTTGGCGATGCCGCCCTCATAGATCAGGTCGACGATCAGCTTCACCTCGTGCAGGCACTCGAAATAGGCCATCTCCGGGGCGTATCCGGCCTCCACCAGGGTCTCGAACCCGGCGCGGATCAACTCGATCAGGCCGCCGCACAGCACCACCTGTTCGCCGAACAGGTCGGTCTCGCACTCCTCGCGGAAGTTGGTCTCGATCACGCCGGAGCGGCCGCCGCCGATGGCCGAGGCGTAGGCCAGGCCGAGGTCGAGGGCGCCGCCGGTGGCGTCGTTGTGCACGGCGATCAGGCAGGGCACGCCGCCGCCGCGCTGATATTCGCTGCGCACCGTGTGGCCGGGGCCCTTGGGCGCCACCATCAGCACGTCCACCGACGCCTTCGGCTCCACCAGGCCGAAATGGATGTTGAGCCCGTGGGCGAACAGCAGGGCCGCGCCGTCCTTGATATGGGGGGCGATCTCATGGCGATAGATGGCGCCCTGATGCTCGTCGGGGGCCAGCATCATGATCACGTCGGCCCAGTCGGCGGCTTCGGCCACGGTCATCACCGTCAGGCCCTCGGCCTCGGCCTTCTTCGCGGTGGCCGAGCCGGGGCGGAGCGCCACCGCCACATGCTTCACACCGCTGTCGCGCAGGTTCAGCGCATGGGCGTGGCCCTGCGACCCATAGCCGACAACGGCGATCTTCTTGTCGAGCAGGCGGGCGAGATCGGCGTCGCGATCGTAATAGACGCGCATGGGTCGGGGCTCCGAGAGGGGCGGGGAGGGTGGTGTTTAGGCGTTGCGGTGGATGGAGAGAACCCCCGTGCGCGACATCTCGACCAGGCCGAGGGGGCGCAGGACGGTCTCGAAGGCGTCGATCTCGCCGGGTTCGCCGGTGAGCTCGAACAACAGCGTGGTCGGGGCGTCGTGGATCAGGCGGGCCTGGAGCGCCTCCGCCCTGGCCAGCGCCTCGGCGCGGACGGGGCCCTTCGCCACCACCTTGAACAGGGCCAGCTCCCGCTCGATCCCGCCGGTGTCCTGCCCGATATCCTCCACCCCGCGCACCTGGATGATCTTCTCCAGCTGGGCGCGGATCTGGGCCAGGATTTGCGGCGCGCCGCGGGTGACCACGGTGATGCGCGAGGTGTGGGCCGCGTGGTCCGTCTCCGCCACAGTCAGGCTCTCGATATTGTAGCCCCGCGCGGCGAACATGCCGACCACGCGGTGCAATACGCCGGGCTCGTTGTCCACCGTGGCGGCGAAGGTGGCGCGGCGTTCGGCTTCCTGGCGCTGTGGCAGGACCATCAGACCAACCCCCGCCCCGCCGTGTCGATGGCGGCGGTCAGGTCAATGGCCCCATCGCCCTTGAACATGTCGCCCAGGATCATGTCGTTGTGCGCCCTGCCCGAGGGGATCATGGGGAAGCAGTTCTCGGTCTTGTCCACGCGGCAGTCGAACAGCACCGGGCCGGGGTGGTCGATCATGGCGGCGATGGCGTCGTCGAGCTGGTCTGGCGTTTCGGCGCGCAGGCCCAGCGCCCCGTAGGCCTCGGCGAGCTTGACGAAGTCCGGCAGGCTGGAGGAGTAGGAGTGGCTGTAGCGCTCACCGTGCAGCAACTGCTGCCACTGGCGCACCATGCCCATCCATTCGTTGTTGAGGATCATCACCTTTACCGGCAGGGCGTACTGCACCGCGGTCGACAGCTCCTGGATGCACATCTGGATCGAGGCCTCGCCGGCGATGTCGATCACCAGGGCGCCCCGATGCGCCATCTGCACACCAATGGCGGCGGGCAGGCCATAGCCCATGGTTCCGAGCCCGCCGGAGGTCATCCAGCGGTTGGGGTGCTCGAAGGGCAGAAACTGGGCGGCCCACATCTGGTGCTGGCCGACCTCGGTGGTGATGTAGGCGTCGCGACCCTTCAGCCGTTCGGCCAACCGCTCCAGTGCGTGCTGCGGCTTGATGACGATATCGGAGGGGGCATAGGCGAAGCCCCGCCGCGCCCGCCACAGGCCGATGCGCCGCCACCAGGGATCGAGCGCGGCGTTGTCGCGGCGGCCCTCGGCGCCCCACGCCGCGATCATCGCCTCGAGCGCGCGTCCGGCGTCGGCGATCAGCGCGATGTCGGCGTGGACGATCTTGCCGATGGACGCGGGATCGATGTCGATATGGATCTTGCGCGCGCCGGGGGCGAAGGCGTCCAGCCGTCCGGTCACCCGGTCGTCGAAGCGGGCGCCGACGCAGATCATCACGTCGCTATCGTGCATGGCGTGGTTGGCCTCATAGGCGCCGTGCATCCCCACCATGCCGAGCCACCCGGGGTCGGAGGCGGGGTAGGCGCCCAATCCCATGAGGGTGGAGGTGACCGGAATGCCGGTAGCATGGGCGAAGCGGCGCAGCGCCGTCGCCGCCGCCGGCCCGGCGTTGATCACCCCGCCGCCGGTGTAGAGGATCGGCCGCTCCGCCCCCGCGATCAGCGCCACCGCCTCCGCGATACGCACTGGGTCGGGCTCGACCCGCGGCGCATAGGCGTGGCCGAACCGCACCTCATCCGGCCGTCGATAGGGTGCGTGGGCGAGCTGTACGTCTTTGGGGATATCGACCAGCACCGGCCCTGGCCGGCCAGAGGCGGCGATGCGGAAGGCCTCGTGCAGTGTCCTGGCCAGATCGTTCACGTCGCGCACCAGGACGTTGTGCTTGGTGGCCGAGCGGGTCAGGCCCACCGTGTCGCACTCCTGAAAGGCGTCGGAGCCGATCAGGGCGGTGGGCACCTGGCCGGTGATCACCACCAGAGGGATGGAGTCCATCAGGGCGTCGACGATGCCGGTGATGGCGTTGGTGGCGCCGGGGCCGGAGGTGACCAGCACCACGCCGACCTTGCCGGTCGAGCGGGCATACCCCTCCGCCGCATGTGCCGCGCCCTGTTCGTGGCGCACCAGCACGTGGGTCAGCCCAGGTTCGTGAAACAGGGCGTCGTAGATGGGCAGCACCGCCCCGCCGGGATAGCCGAACAGCACCTCCACCCCATTGTCCACCAGGGCGCGCACGACGGTCTCGGCGCCGCTCAACGCTTCGGTTCTGACGTCGCTGGGGTCGATGGTCTGGTGCAGGGTCATCGAGGAGTCTCGGATACGGGCGGGGTTTGGGCCATTAAAAAAGGCTCCCGAAGGAGCCTTGGACACGAGCGACCGGTTCGCGTGACAAATGTCACCCGACGGCGGCCGCTCGACGAATTACTAGGGTGATGCGCAAGATCATTGCTCCGGACGGTTGCAGAACCTTTGCCACGGGCAGGATTTTGCGTCAAGGCATAGGTGGGCTTAGATTGACATGTAGTGCCCATGCGCACATGTTCTGCGCATGGGCATGATCCAGATTCGCAATGTGCCGCCCGAGCTTCACCTGAAGCTCAAGGCGAAGGCCGCCAAGGACGGAATGTCGCTGTCGGCCTATCTGCTCCGCGATGCGCAAAGGCTGGCGGACCGACCGACGTGGGAGGAGATGCGCGAACGGCTGAGTAAGCTGCCGCCCGTGGAGGCGCCGGAAAGCCCCGCGGACATTATCCGCGAACTACGCGGACCAATTTGATCGTCGTCGACTCATCGGCCGTCATCGAATTGCTTTTGCTCTTTCCAAGGGCGAACGCCGTGGCGGAGGTCATGGAATCGTTCGGGGGCCTGCTATGTGCGCCGCACCTGATCGACTTCGAAGTCTTGCATACGCTCAGACGATACAACCTTGGTCAGTGGGCGACGGCGAAGCGCGCCGAACAAGCGCTTTCTGACTTAGCCCGGCTTGAGATAGAGCGATACCCGCACCAGAGCCTCATGGCCCGCACATGGGAGCTTCGCCACAATTTGACGGCCTACGACGCCGCCTATGTCGCCTTGGCGGAGGTGTTGGATGCCCCGCTCATTACTTGTGACGCCCGTCTGGCGGCCGCGCGTGGCCACAAAGCGCGGATCGAGCTGATAGCCTAAACCGCAAGCGCCTTTCCGCGCGCCCACGCCGCGATCACCCGGTTCAGCTCCGGCGAGGCGTCCTCCTGCACCCAGTGGGAGACGCCGGGCAGGCGATGGAGGGTGAAGTCCTCCACCACCGCCTCGTTACCCAAGGTCAGGGCGAGGTCGAGATAGGGGTCGTTCTCCCCCCAGACCAAAAGGGTCGGCGTGGTGATCCGCCCGGTGGGCAACGGGCCAAAGCCCAGTTCCGCGGCATTGGCCCGGTAGTAGTTGATCATCGCCGTCGCGGCGCCGGGCTTGCAGACGTTGCGGCGATAGAGCGCCAGCCGTTCGGGCGGAAAGTGTCTGGTAGTGGCGGTCAGCGCCCGCTCCAGCCCCTTGCCTGCACCGAGCGTCAACTGCAGTTCCGGCAGCCTAGGCAGTTGGAAAAAACCCACGTACCACGAGCGCAGGCGCTGGCGGAGACCACTGTCCAGCAGGCGGCGATAGATCTTGGGGTGCGGTGCGTTGATCACGATCAGCCCGTCCAGCAGACCCGGGCGCCGGATCGCCACCTGCCAGGCGATGACCCCGCCCCAGTCATGCGCGATCAGGATGCGGCGCCGGGCGCCCAGGGCGGCGAACAGCGCCTCCACATCCGCCACCAGGGCGTCGAGCCGATAGGGCTTACGCCCAGCCGGCCGGTCGCTGTCGCCATAGCCGCGCAGGTCGGGCGCCGCCGCCCGCCAGCCGAGCGCGGCCAGGGCGGGCAGTTGCTGGCTCCACGCCTGGCGCGCCTCGGGAAAGCCGTGCAGGCACAGCGCCACCGTCTCCCCCTCGCCGGCCACATCGACGGCGAAGGTCAGGCCGTTGGCCCTGACCAGGCGCGTTTCGGTCATTCCACCTGGCTCACATCGCGCACCGCGCCCCTGGCGGCGGAGGTGGTGAGGGCGGCATAGGCGCGAAGGGCGGGAGAGACCTTGCGCGGGCGGGGACTGGCGGGCTTCCAGCCCCGCGCGGCCTGGTCGACTCGGCGCGCCTCCAGGACGATATCGGCCACGGCGAGCCGGATGGTGCGGGCGGGGATGTCGATCTCGATCCGGTCGCCGTCCCGCACCAGGGCGATCGGTCCGCCTTCCGCCGCCTCCGGTGAGACATGGCCGATGGAGAGGCCCGAGGTGCCGCCGGAGAACCGCCCGTCGGTGAGCAGGGCGCAGGTCGCCCCCAGGCCCTTGGATTTCAGGTAGCTGGTGGGATAGAGCATCTCCTGCATCCCGGGGCCGCCCTTGGGGCCTTCGTAGCGGATCACCACCACATCGCCCGGGGTCACCTTGCCGGTAAGGATGGCGGAGACCGCGTCGTCCTGGCTCTCATAGACCTTGGCGGGGCCCGCGAAGATCAGGATGGAGGGGTCCACGCCGGCCGTCTTCACGATGCATCCGTCCGGGGCGAGGTTGCCGGTGAGCACCGCCAGCCCGCCATCCTGGCTGAAGGCGTGGGCCGCATCGCGGATCACCCCATGCGTCCGGTCCAGGTCCACCTCGTCCCAGCGCCGCGCCTGGGAGAACGCCACCTGGGTCGCCACGCCCCCCGGCGCCGCGCGGAAAAACTCATGCACAGCCTCGGAGTTGGATTGTGACACATCCCAGCGGGCCAGCCCCTCCGCCATGGTCGCCGAATGGACCATGGGTTGATCATGGTCAATCAACATTGCGCGATCGAGTTCGCCGAGGATGGCCATGACGCCGCCGGCCCGGTGCACGTCCTCCATGTGCACATCGGCCTTGGAGGGGGCGACCTTGCAGAGGCAGGGGGTGATCCGCGACAGGCGGTCGATGTCGGCCATGGTGAAGTCCACCTCCGCCTCGTGCGCGGCCGCCAGCAGGTGCAGCACCGTGTTGGTGGAGCCGCCCATGGCGATATCCAGCGTCATGGCGTTCTCGAAGGCGGGCTTGGAGGCGATGGTGCGGGGCAGGGCGGCGGCGTCGTCCTGCTCGTACCAGCGCCGCGCCAGATCGACGATCAGGTGACCGGCCTCGCGGAACAGCCGCTCGCGGTCCTTATGGGTGGCCAGCACCGAGCCGTTGCCGGGCAGCGACAGGCCGAGCGCCTCGGTCAGGCAGTTCATGGAGTTGGCGGTGAACATGCCCGAGCACGAACCGCAGGTGGGGCAGGCGGCCCGCTCCATGGCGTCCACTTCCTTATCGCTATTGGCATCGTCCGCGGCCGCCACCATGGCGTCCACCAGATCCACCGCGCGGGTCTCGCCCTTCCACACCACCTTGCCCGCCTCCATCGGACCGCCGGACACGAACACGGTGGGAAGGTTGAGCCGGAGCGCCGCCATCAACATGCCGGGCGTGATCTTGTCGCAGTTGGAGATGCAGACCAGCGCGTCGGCGCAGTGGGCGCCCACCATATATTCCACGCTGTCCGCGATGAGTTCGCGCGAGGGCAGGCTGTAGAGCATACCGTCGTGGCCCATGGCGATCCCGTCGTCCACGGCGATGGTGTTGAACTCCTTGGCCACGCCCCCGGCGCGCTCGATCTCCCGCGCCACCAGTTGGCCGAGATCCTTCAGATGCACGTGACCCGGCACGAACTGGGTGAAGGAGTTGGCGACCGCGATGATCGGCTTGCCGAAGTCCGCATCCTTCATCCCGGTGGCGCGCCACAGGCCGCGGGCACCCGCCATATTGCGGCCGTGGGTGGTGGTGCGGGAACGATAGGCAGGCATGGTGGACGCTCACGGCGAAAATCTTGCGCGGACGAAGCATATAGGACCGTCTGGCGCAATTCCCGACCTTGCATGAGCGCGCCGGCGGCTTTAGGCCAGCCCACCGGAACGGGGGACGGATGGCCGAGACGCCGACATCGTTGCCGATGACGCTCGACGCGGTGCGCGCGCGGATCGACACGGTCGACACCGAACTGCTGCGCCTGCTCGACGAACGGGCCGGTCTGGCGGCGGCGGTGGCGGCGGCCAAGCGTTCGGCGGCGGGCGATGCGCCCCAGCCTTTCGGCCTGCGCCCGGCGCGGGAGACCGAGATCATGCGCCGCCTGCTGGCGCGGCCCCACCCCGGCGCCTCGGCCGCGCTGATCGTGCGGCTATGGCGCGAGTTGATGGCGGAGAGCCTGAAATCGCAGGGGCCCTTCGCCCTGACCGTGTTCGGCGGGCGCGATCCGGCGCGCATGGCGGAGCTGGCGCGGCTCCGCTTCGGCGCCGCTCCGCCCCTGACGATGGTCGATCATCCCGAGGCCGCGCTGACCGCCGCCAGGACCTTGGGCGGCGTGGGCGTCCTGCCGCTGGACGGCCTGGCGCCCTGGGCCCGGCTGCTGGCCGAACCTAAGCTTCGCGCCTTCGCCGTGCTGCCGTGCCTGAACGCCTGGGGTCGGCCGCAGGCCTTGGCGGTGGCGCAGGTGGAGGTCGAGCCCTCCGGCGCCGACCAGACCCTGTGGATCACCGACGCCGCAACCCCGGCGGACGCCATCGTCGAGGCGCTTGGCCGACTGGGACTGGCCGCGGACCTCCTGGCCGAGGGGCGGGGTCTTAGGCTGTTCAGCCTGCCGGGCTATGTGCAGGCCGACGATCCCCGCCTCGCCGGCGCGCCGGGGCGGCTGGCCGGGGTTGTGGGCGCCGCGCCCACGCCCTTCGACCTGTGAGGGCGCGGGTCCGGCGATGGGCGGTCAGTCCCGGCGTCGCAAGGCCGCGTGGATGGTGGCGATGGTCAGCCCGAACAGCCTGGCCCGGCCGAACAGGATCGCCCGGCCCGGTCCGGCTTCGATGAAATCGACGACCTGAGGCGGGTCGAACCGGCCGAGCGGGCGTTTCCGCCGATCGAACACGATGCGAAAGTCCGCCCCGCGCTGACGCCCGCGCAGCCGCGCCACTTCCAGCGCGTCGTGACCCAGAATGAAGCCTTGCTCGTCCGTATGGATCGCCCAGCGACGCTGGAACGAACCGCCGCCGACATAGGTGTAGGTCTCGTCCAGGTGCAGGGCGCGGTGATCCGGCGACCACTCGCCCCGCATTTCCAGGGTAAAGCGCCGCAGGACCTTGCCGCGCCGACTGCGCACGACGCCGAATCCCGTGGTCTCGCCGGTAAAAAACTGCTCAGGGGTCATGCGCTCGCCGCGATCCTGGCCTGATTAGGCCGTGCGGATGCTATACGAGGACGCCATGAAGGGAAGCCGGCGCGTCGCCTGGTTGGTCGCGCCGTTGTGCGTGGCCTTGATGGGGCTGGCGCCCTCACCGCCGGTCGCGGCCCCCGATCCCAATGAAAGCGCCGTGGTGCAGGAGCTGGAGGTGGTCGGACGCTATCCCGGTCCGCCGCTGTGGACCGTGCGCCGGGGCGCGGGCGAGGTGGTGGTGATGGGCGCCCTGTCCCCCCTGCCGCACATGCTGGAGTGGAACAGCCATCGGCTGGAGCGGCTGATGGACGGCGCGCAGGAGGTGCTGTTGCCGCCCACCGGCCGGGTCGGCCCGCTCGACGTGGTCTATATCCTGTTCCACGCCGGCGACTTCCGCCTGCCGGCCGGGCGGACCCTGTGGGACGAGATCACGCCGGAACAGCGCCGCCGCTTCGACAGTCTGCGTCTCCAGGCCAAGACCGACGCCAAGCGCTATGAGAAGTTGAAGCCGGTCCTGGCCGGCCTGACCCTCGCCGGCGACTTCGAGAAGGCCGCGGGGCTGTCCAGCGCCAAGCCGGGTTCGACGGTCAAGCGGCTGGCGGAGGCGCACCACCTGCGCACCCGCGAAGAGGGCGGCATTCCGGTGATCGACCTGTTCCGCGCCGGGGCGAAGATGGACGCCGCCGCCAACCGCGCGTGCCTGGATGCCGAACTGACCGAGACGGAACACGACGCCTCGCGTGCGCGGCCGCTGGCGGACGCCTGGGCCAACGGCGACCTCAAGGCGGTGAAGGCCGAGCTTGGGGTCGACAGCGTCAACGCCTGCCTGGCCGGGACCGCCGGTCTGCAGGGCTTCATCGACAAGCTCACCCGCGATGCGGCCGGCTCCATAGATGCGGCGCTGAAACGGGGCGGGCGGACCATCGCCGTGGTCGATCTGCGCCTGCTGCTTCACGCCAACGGCGTGCTCGACCGGCTGAAGGCGGACGGCGCCGATATCACCGTGCCCCGCGAGTGAGGTCGCCTTCGCCCGGCATTGGTGCTTAAGCTTGTCCGGTTCGCTTCCGGAGATTCCATGACGCCGCTGTTCAAGCCGCTAGCCCTCGCCGCCGCCCTCGCCGCCGCCCTTTGTTTCATCGCCGCCCCCGCGCTGGCGCAAAAGACCGCCGCCCCCGCCGCCGCGTCCGACAAGAAGGACGCGGACCTGCTCGACCTGCCGGCCTTCCCGGCCGAGGCCAGCGCCCGGCAGGCGACCCACCTCAGCGGCAAGACGCTGGACTACACCGCCCGCGTCGGCGCCCTGCCGGTGCTGGACGACAAGGGCCGCAAGATCGCCGAGGTGGTCTACACCGCCTATACGCTCGACGGGCCGCGCGATCCGCGCCGGCCGGTGACCTTCGCCTTCAACGGCGGGCCGGGCGCCGCCTCGGTCTATCTCAACCTCGGGGCCATCGGGCCCAAGCGCGTGCAGTTCGGCGCCATGGGCGACAGCCCGTCGGACGCCACCGGCATGATCGACAATCCCGGCGCCTGGCTCGACTTCACCGACCTCGTGTTCATCGATCCGGTGGGCACCGGTTTCTCCCGCTCGCTGTTGCCCGACGATCAGGCCAAGCCGCACTTCTTCACCGTCAAGGGCGATATCGACTACCTGTCGCGCATCGTCTTCGACTGGCTGGTGAAGAATGAGCGGATGGCCTCGCCCAAATACCTGGTGGGCGAGAGCTATGGCGGGTTCCGCGTGCCGCGCATCGCCCACACCCTGCAAACCGATCTCGGCGTCGGCGTCACGGGCGTCACCATGCTCTCGCCGTTCCTGGACGCCGCGTCGTGGAGCGGGGGCGACTTTTCGCCCATGCCGTGGGTGGTGCTGCTGCCGTCCATGACCGCCTCCAACCTGGAACGTCACGGCAAGCTGACGCCGGAGGCCATCGCCGAGGTGGAGCAGTATGCCCGCACCGACTACGCCACCACGCTGATGAACGGCTGGAACGACCCGGTGGCGCTGGACCGCATGGTCAAGCGGGTGTCGGACTACACCGGCCTCGACCCCACCTTCGTGCGGCGTTCGGGCGGGCGGATCGACAGCCGGGCCTTCCTGCGCGAACTCTACCGCGACACCGGCAAGCTCGGCAGCTGGTACGATCCCAACGTGACCGCCGCCGATCCCTTCCCCTGGGCGCCGGACCAGCGGGTGAACGACCCCATCCTGGACCAGATCATCGCCCCGACCACCTCGGCCATGGTCGATTTCGACACCCGCGTGGTGGGGTGGAAGGCGCCGGGGCGCTACAACGCGCTTTCCAACACCGTCGGGCGGCTATGGGAGCCGGGCTGGGCGCAGACAGCGGAGTCTGTCTCGGCCCTGCGCGATGCGCTCGCGGTCGATCCGCGCATGAAGGTGCTGATCCTGCACGGCTATGACGACCTGTCCTGTCCGTTCTTCGTCTCGCAACTCGCCGTGGACCAGATTCCCCCCACGGTGAAGGGCGATCCCGGCCGATTGCAGCTCCACCTCTATCCCGGCGGCCACATGTTCTACAGCCGCCCCGACAGCCAGGCGCAGATGCGGCGGGACGTGATGGCCATGTACGGCGCGAGATAGCGGCGCCGCGTGCCGCTATGGCCGTTCCTGGACAATCTCGGCCAGTTGCGGGTCGAGAGACCCTAGCGTGATCCGCCGCCCCACGAAGGCATAGACCGTGTGCACCAGCGGGTTACGGTGACGGGCATAGTTCAACAGCGGCTGTAGCTGGTTGCCGAGCTCGATCTTCGGCCGATAGCCGGTCTGGCCGCTCTGGATCGCTTTGGCGCCGAGGCTGAGCGCCCAGTCCACCGCCGCGTCCCAAAGGCGGAAATACAGGAACCAGTCCCTGTCGCGTCCGTAGTCCAGCCCGATGAACTTGTTGATCGCCAGATCACCGCTCACCAGACACAGCATAAAGGCCACCATGGCCCCGCCGGGTTCGCGCAGGGTGACGAAGTGCGCCTCCGGCATCGCGGCGAACACCTCGAAATAGCGGCGGTCCAGCCGCTCGAACCGGGTGTCCGACTTTTCAAAGGTCTGGCGGAACAGGGCGTGGATCTCATCGACGGTCGCCGCATCGGGCCGCTGGATCGTGTCGGCGGTGAGCGCGACCAGCGCATGGCTCTTCTTCAACCGACGCTTCATGTTCTGGCGGCGGGAGGACTTGAGCGAGGCTTCGTAGTCCGCCTTGCGGCTGGAGGTGAACCGCACCACCGTGCCGGGAAAGCTTACCGTGCGGAAGAAGCCCGCCGCCTTCGCCATGGCCGACATTCCGGGCTCCGCCGCCTCGGGGAAGTCCTTCCACACCAACATCCAGGCGTGGTGGGCCTTGGCGACGGCGGGCAAGGCGCGAGCGATCGCCAGCAGGCAGGCCGCGCGGTCCGCGCCGGGCATGAAGCCCACCGTCCCCTCATCGGAAAAGGGCGAGCCGACGAACAGGGTGCGCTGGTGCATCACCCCCTTCCAAACCCGGCCAAGCGCACGGAACAGGGGCATTACCTCGTCCGGCACGACCAGTTCGATAGGGATATCGGTGAAGAACAGCGGGGCCAGCGCCAGGGGGCGGCCATCCTCCTCCACCACGGCGTAACGGAAGGTGAACTGCGCCTCCAGCCCCGAAGTCTCCAGCCCGCGATACCACCACACCCCCTCCAGCGGCGGGGCGAAACCCGCGGCCCATAGGGCGGGCGGAGCCCCGTCCGCCCGGGCCACCACGCGAACCGTCAGGCTCACGCCTGCCCCCCCATCAGCGCCACGCCGGACAGGATCAGCAGGAGGCCGACACCGCGAACCCCCGAAATGCGCTCCTTGAGGATCAGGGCGGAGAGGCCGGCGGTGACGACGAAGCTCAGGCTGCCCATGGCGAAGGCCACCGTCACGTCGATCTGGCGCAGCGCCAGCGTATAGAGGCTGACCTCCACCCCGTAGGCGAGGAATCCCGCCACGGTCCAGGCCAGTCGCTGCGCCTCGTGGGTGCGCGACAGCTTGAACGCCACCTGGGCGAACCCCTCGATCAGCGAACAGGTCACCACCAGGACGAGCCCGAGGCCGAGGCCGCTCACGGCTCGATCACTTTGGGCAGGGGCGGGGTGTTGGGGTCGGAGCGGGCGACGAGGGCGACGCCGAAAAGGATCAGCGCCATGCCGCCCATCCGGCCCAGCGTGACCGCCTCGCCGAACCACAGGCGCGAAACCAGGGCCACGGTGACATAGCTCAGCGCCGTGATCGGCTGGGCGAAGGAGACGTCGGCATGGTCCAACGTCTTCAGCCAGTTGATCATTTGCGCCGCGATCAGGACGGCGACGAGCAGGAACACCGGCTGATGCAACACACCCAGCGCCATACCCTGCAGGGTATGCAGGCTCAGCCCGTCTATGGCGGGAAGGGCGGCGGCGGCGCGCTTCCACACCACCTGCACCACCGTATCGAGCGCGATGGCCAGCGCCAGACCGACGATCAGCCGCGTCGAAATCCTGCTGGCCCGGAGCGCATCCATCCCGCCCCGTCTGGCACGCGCGCCGCCGCATTTCCAGAGCGACGCGCAGCCGAACCTAGCGCGGCTTGCGGAACCGGAGCAGGAACTGGTCGGTCTTGCCGCGGATGGCCGGGTTGAACACCATCATCGTGTGATCGTCCGCGGGGTTGGCCAGGATCGTGCTCTCGCCGTCCAAGACGAAGCCTGCCGCCAGCACTTCGGACTTGACCGAGGCCTCGTCGATGCGGTGCAGCGTGTCGGTGTCCTTCAGGCCCGTGCCGGCCGCGTCGGCGTGGTCGAGCACGACGTAGACTCCGCCGGGCTTCAGCGCCGCATAGACGTTCCGATTAAACGCCGCCACGTCGGCCGGACCCATGAACTTGTCGTGCAGGTCGTGATAGTTCTGGCGGATGAAGACGGCGTTCAACCCGGTGGGCAGGGGCGTGGCGACGGGATCGGCGCTGTAGACCACGTTGGCGTAGGCCGGATCCGACGTCAGTGTCTTCATCATGCCGGCCACCTCGGGATGCACCTTGACCACTTCGGCGGTCTCGATGGCGTAGACCTTGCCGGTCGGCCCCACGGCCTGGCTCAGCGCGCGCACGAAGCGGCCGGCGACGATGTCGGCCACCTTGTCGCCGGGCTTGACGCCCATGAAGGCGATGACCTCGGGCCCTTTCAGCGACGGATCGGCGAGGGCGTCGGCCATCGCCTTGACCGGAACCGGCGCCGCCGAGGCGCCGCCCAGCGCCAGGGTCGAAGCCATCGCCGCCAGCATCATATGTCTAAGCATGGTCACTCACCTCCCTTTTCGTGGGGCCTACCTTACCTCGGGATGATGACGCCACAAGCACGCCGGCTGCATTCCGGCGTGGCGCGGGGACGGCGGGCTCGGCATAAGGCGGCATGGGTCACGAGTCGGGTCTGCACGAAGCGCGAGAGGTGCTGCGCCGCATCTTCGGCCATGCCGAGTTCCGCGGGCTGCAGGCCGAGGTGATCGGCGAGGTCATGGCCGGACGGAGCGCGCTGGCTGTGCTGCCCACCGGCGGCGGCAAGAGCCTGTGTTACCAGATTCCCGCCATCCTCCGACCGGGCCTCGGCCTTGTGGTGTCGCCGCTGATCGCACTGATGGCCGGGCAGGTGGCGGGATTGCAGCAACTCGGCGTGGCGGCGGCGCGGCTGGATTCCAACACCGCCCCGGACGAGCGCTCGGCCATCTGGAAGCGGATCGGGGAGGGGACCCTGGATCTGCTCTACATGTCGCCGGAGGGGTTGATGCAGCCGGGCGTGCTCGACCGCCTGGCGCGCCATCCGCTGGCCCTGATCGCCATCGACGAGGCCCACTGCGTCAGCCAGTGGGGCCACGATTTCCGTCCCGACTACCGGACGTTGGGGCGGCTCTCGGCGCTCTTCCCAGGCGTGCCGCGCCTGGCGGTGACCGCCACGGCGGACGTGCGGACGCGCGAGGACATCCGCGCCCAATTGCACCTGACCGACGGACGGGAGTTCGTCGACAGCTTCGCCCGGCCCGAGCTCCAGCTCTCTGCCGAGCGCAAGGCGGGCGGGGTGGCGGCGCGGGTGGAGGCGCTGGTGCGCGCCCGTCCCGGCCGGTCCGGGGTGATCTATGCCGGTTCGCGCAAGGGGACGGAGGAATTGGCCGAGCGGCTGTCCTCGGTGGGTGCGCCGGCCTTCGCCTACCACGCCGGGCTGGACAAGGCGGTGCGCGAACACCGGCTGACCCGTTTCCTCAACGAGGACGGCGCGGTCGTGGTGGCCACCATCGCCTTCGGCATGGGCATCGACAAGCCGGACGTCCGCTACGTGATCCATGCCGATCCTCCGGCCTCGATCGAGGCCTATTGGCAGGAGGTGGGCCGGGCGGGGCGAGACGGTATGCCGGCGGAGGGCATTACTCTCTACGGCGCCTCCGACATCGCCTGGGCGCTGCGCCGCACCGACGAGCGCGACATCGCGCCGGAGGTCAAGCGGGTGCAGGTGGGCAAGGTGCGCCAGCTCTACGCCCTGTTCGACGGTATCGAGTGCCGCGCCGCCGCCGTGCGCCGCTATTTCGGCGAGGTCGAGGTCGAACCCTGCGGCCAGTGCGATGTCTGCCTGAACCCGCCCCGCACCCACGACGCCACCCAGGCGGCGCAGATGGCGCTGTCGGCGGTGCACCGGTTGGGCGGGCGGTTCGGGCGCGGCCGCATCGTCGATCACCTGCTTGGGCGCACCAAGGATGTGCGTCCCGATGAGGCGAACCTTTCCACCTTCGGCGTCGGCGCCGATCTCAGCCTCGCCGAATGGCGCACCCTGCTGGACCAACTGCTGCTCGACGGCCTTTTGGCGGAGGACCCCAACGACGGTCGGCCGCTGGTGCAGCTCGGCGAGGCGGAGGCGGTGCGCGCGGTCTATCGCGGCGAGCGGCGGGTGGAGGTGCGCCAGCACGACCGCAAGACGGCGAGGGCGGAGCGGCGCGCGCGAACCTCGCCCATCCTCGACGAACAGCCGGAGACCCAGGCCCTGTTCACCGCGCTGCGCCAATGGCGGCGCGCGGAGGCGGCGCTTCAATCCGTGCCGCCCTACGTGATCTTCCACGACAAGACCCTGCTGGAGATCGCGCGCGCGTGGCCGGGCACGATGGCGACGCTTGGCCAGGCCAGCGGCGTCGGCAGCGGCAAGCTCGACCGATACGGCGAGGCCATCCTCGGCGTCGTGCGCGGCGCGGCGGCTGCCTGAGATCGGCCTGCTGCACTGCCGCATAAACCATCACGCGGCGCTGCAAAAACAAGCGGCGCCGCATCCGTCCGGGTCTGGGCCCCGGCGCCGATTTACAGCCCCTTTGCCGCTGCTTTAGGGACGATCAGCCAGGGCGTCGCCGACCGCGGCCCTGGAGGTTGAAGGACGTTGCCCGTGACCCAGCCCGCCGGACCTCCCCGTACCCGCCGCGCCTTCCTGGAATATCTGGCCGGGGTAGGGGGGACGCCGCTGCTCCTGGCCGGAATGAGCGCGCTCGGCTTCGGCATCGAATCGCGCGCCGCCACCCCGCCGGAGCTATCGGGGGGCAGGGGCAGGAGCGTGGTCATCCTCGGCGCGGGCGTCGCCGGCCTCACCGCCGCCTACGAGCTTTCCAGGGCCGGCTATAAGGTGACGCTGCTGGAGGCGCGCGACCGCGTCGGCGGCCGGGCCTTCTCCGCCCGCAAGGGTACGCGGCTGACCGAGCTCGGCGGCGAGGAGCAGGTCTGCGACTTCGACGACGGTCATTACATCAATGCCGGTCCCTGGCGTATTCCCTACTGGCACCGCGGCTATCTGCACTACGCCAAGACGCTGGGCGTCCCGCTGGAGCTGTTCAACAACGACAACGATCACTCGCCGATCTACTTCAGCAAGGGCTCCGGCGCGCTGGCCGGCAAGGTGGTCCGCAAGGGCGAGATCGCCGCCGACGCGCGGGGCCACGCTGCCGAGATTCTGGCCAAGCAGATCAACCAGGGCGCCCTCGACCAGCAGATGGACAAGGGCGACCGCGAGCTGTTCCTCCAGTATCTCCGCCACGAGGGCTACCTCACCGGCAAGGACTTTCAGTATGTGGGCACGGACGGTCGCGGCATGGACCCGAACCCCGGCGCCGGGCTGAACCCCGGGGCGGAGTCCAAGCCCTACGCCTTCGACGACGTGCTGAAATCGCGCACCTGGGCCACCCTGGGCTCGGTGGCGGGGTACGACCAGCAGCGCACCATGTTTCAGCCCGTGGGCGGCATGGACCGCTTGCCGGTGGCGTTCGGCAAGCAGCTCGGCCCCATCGTCAAGATGGGCCATGTGGTGGAAAAGATCAGCCAGACACCGGACAAGGTCACCGTCGCCTACAAGGACGCCAAGGGCCATCACGGCACGGTCACTGCCGACTACTGCATCGCCGCCATCCCGCTGTCGGTGCTGAAGGGGATCGACATGCAGGTGTCGCCCAGGTTCAAGCAGGCGATGAGCGGGGTCTCCTACGCCCTGGTCGGCAAGATCGGCATCCAGATGAGGACCCGCTTCTGGGAGGACAATCATGCCCTCTACGGCGGCCACGTCTATTACGACGACCCGACGATCGGCTCCATCAGCCTGCCCTCCACCGGCTGGATGGGGCAGAAGGGCGTGGTTCTGGGCTATTACCAGTTCGGGTCGGCCGCGGCGCAGGTCAGCGCCAAGTCGCCGAAGGAGCGCCTGGCGCACGCCATCGCCGCCGGAGAGAAGGTCTTCCCCGAATACGGCGCCAATGCCGAAAGCGCCTTTTCCATCGCCTGGCACCGCGTGCCGCACAATCTCGGCGGCTGGGCCTCGTGGACCGAGGAGGGTCGGCGCGACGCCTATCCGATCCTGAACGAGCCGGACGGGCGCATCTACCTCGCCGGCGAACACCTCAGCTACCTTACCGGCTGGCAGGAGGGCGGCATCGAGTCCGCCTGGCAGCAGATCGGCAAGATTCACGCCCGCGCCAGCGCGGCCTGAGAGCAGAGGGTATCATGCGATTTCGAGCGATTGCGGCGGCGGCCGTGCTGCTGGCCCCGGCCGCCCCGGCCGCGGCGCAGGATGGCGCGAGCCTCTACATCCAGAGCTGCCAGGCCTGTCATCAGCCGGGCGGCGCCGGCATTACCGGGGCGTTTCCCAGGCTCGCGGGCAACGCCTTCGTCAACGGTCCGCCGGGGCCGGTGGTGCACGTGTTGCTGAACGGGAGAGGGGGGATGCCCCAGTTTGGCGGCGACCTGACCGACGAGCAGATCGCCACGGTGGCCACCTATCTGCGCTCGTCCTTCGGCAATACCGGCGGCCCGGTGACCACTGCCATGGTCAAGGCGGACCGTGAGGCGGCCAGCATCCCGCCGCCCTCCAACGGCCAGCAGGCGCATTGAGACTGGATCTCAGGCTGTCGGCAGCGCCGCGGCGTCGAGGTCGGCGGTGGTCTCGCCAAGCTCGTTCTCCCACTTGCCCACCGCCACCGCCGCCACCGCATTGCCCACCACATTCGTGGCCGAACGGCCCATGTCCAGGAAGTAGTCCACCGCCAGCACGAGGGCGATGCCGGCGTCGGGGATGTGGAAACTCGGCAGGGTGGCCTGGATCACCACGATGGCGGCGCGGGGCACCCCGGCAATGCCCTTGGAGGTCACCATCAGCATGAGCACCATGGTCGCCACCTGCACCGCGCCGAGGTGCACGCCGTAAGCCTGCGCGATGAACAGGCTGGCGAAGGTGCAATACATCATCGAGCCGGTCAGGTTGAACGAATAGCCCAGCGGCAGGACGAAGCTGGCCACGCGCTTGGAGACCCCGAACGCCTCCAGCGCCTCCAGCGTGCGGGGATAGGCGGCCTCCGAGGTGGCGGTAGAGAAGGCCAGCAGCGCGGGTTGCCGCATCCCCCGCGCCAGCGCCGTCACCCGCTTGCCGACGGTGGCGAAGGCGGCGGCGGCGAACAGGCTCCACAGGATCAGCAGACCCACATAGAAACTGCCGACAAAGGCGGCATAGGCGCCCAGCACGCTGAAGCCGTGGGTGGTCACCGTCGCGGCGATGGCGGAGAACACCGCCAACGGCGCCAGCGTCATCACGTAGTTGGTGATCTTCAGCATGAGCTGCGCCACCTGCTCCAGCAGCGCCAGCAGGCCGGACACGCGGTCGCCGAGCGCCGCCATGGCCGCGCCGGCGAAACCGGCGAACACCACGATCTGCAGGATCTCGTTCCTCGCCATGGCGTCGACGATGGAGGTTGGGAAGACGTGGGCCAGGAAGGCCTTCAGCGACAGGTCGCTCGCCGTCGTGGCCGAGGACGCTTCCGTGGCGGGGGCGATCAGGTGCAATCCCGCGCCGGGGGCCAGCAGCGTCACCGTCGCTACGCCCAGGACCAGGGAGACCAGCGAGGCGACGAGGAACCAGCCCAGCGTCTTCAGCCCCACCCGGCCGATGGCCGACCCCTCGCCCATATGCGCGATGCCCGAGACCAGGGTGGAGAAGACCAGGGGCGCGATGATCATCTTGATCAGGCGCAGGAAGCTGTCGGTGATCAGCGAGAAATAGCCGGCGGCGTCCTTCTGCGCCGCGGCGGCGGGCAGACCGAAATGGCAGGCGGCCCCCGCCGCCAGGCCGAGGGCCATGCCGAGCAGGATGAACAGGGTGAAGTTGCGGGCCATGAGGCTCCCCGTGACGGTCCGGCTCCGTCCATCGCAGGAACGGCGAAGGTGCGCAAACCGGCGATGTGGCTTACACACTTGGAAGCCGGCGGCCCGCACCTCGCCGCAATCGGCCCCTAGCGGTAGGGATTGGGCCAGAGGCCGGGCATGGGAAGGTCTGAATGAGCGGTCGCATCCTGGTGGTGGAAGACGACGTGGACACCGCCGACTATATCGCCAAGGGCCTGCGCGAGGCCGGCTTCACCGTCGAGCATGTGGCCGACGGGCGCGACGGGCTCTACCTCGCCTCGTCCTCCGCTTTCGACGCGGTGATCATGGACCGGATGCTGCCCGGCATGGATGGCCTGTCGGTGGTCAAGGCGCTTCGGGCCGGGGGGGTGGAGACGCCGATCATGATTCTGTCGGCGCTGGCCCACATGGACGAGCGGGTGACGGGCCTGCGCGCCGGCGGCGACGACTATCTGACCAAGCCGTTCGGCTTTTCGGAGTTGCACGCGCGGCTGGAGAATCTGATCCGTCGCCGCGGCGGCAAGGCGGTGGAGACCGTGCTGCGCTGCGCCGACGTGGTGGTGGACCTGCTCAGCCGCAAGGTCACCCGCTCGGGCAAGCCGCTCGACCTGTTGCCGCGCGAGTTCAAGCTCCTGGAATACTTCATGCGCAACAAGGACCGGGTGGTGACGCGCACCATGCTGTTGGAACAGGTTTGGGACTATCGCTTCGATCCCCACACCTCGATCATCGACACCCATATCTCGCGCCTGCGCAAGAAGCTCGACGACGGTTATCCCACGCCGCTGCTGCACACCCTGCGCGGCGTCGGCTATCGCCTGTCCGAGACGCCTTGAGCGGCGCACTGACCCGTGGGGCCCGGACCTTCGGCGGCCTGCGCCGGCTGGCGCCCACCACCTTCATCGTCATCGCCATCGGCCTCGTGCTGGCGGCGAGCGCGGCGGCGCTGGTGGTGGTCTACTCCTCCGGCGAGCGGATCATCCTGCAGCGCGAGCGGGCCGAGGCCCTGGCCGAGCGTGACCTTCTGATCGAACTCGACCAGGAGCAGGGCGTGGCCAATGTGGTCTCCTCCGTCGCCCGCCGCGCGCGCTTCTCCGCCGGGGGGGAGCGCTATGGCCTGTTCAGCGAAACCGGCGCGCCGCTGGCGGGCGATATCGTCCGCTACCTGCCGGCCTTCAACGACGCGGATTGGCGTCCGGTGCGGGTCGCCTCGCCCGGCCCGGCGACGCTGCATGTGGCCACCACCGTGCTTCCGGACGGGACACGGCTGGTGGTGGGGCGCGACCTTTCCAACATCCGCGAGTTCGAGCGCGCCATCGTGGAGGGCTTCTTCTGCGCCCTGGTCATCGTCGTGGTGGCCGGGCTGGCGGCGGGCTATATCCTCAACGCGCGGATGCTGCGGCGGGTCGACGCCATCGCCGCCACGGCCGAGCGCATCGCCGCCGGCGACCTTTCGGCGCGCACTCCGATCGGCGATCCGCACGATCCCTTCGGCCGGGTCGGCGCCTCGCTGAACGCCATGCTGGAGCGGATCGAGGATCTGATGACCGGGATGCGCACGGTCACCGACAGCCTGGCCCACGATCTGCGCTCGCCCCTGACGCGGATGAAGGGCGCGCTGGCGCGGGCGCTCTACGCCCAGGCCACGGAGGCCGAACGGCTCGACGCCATCGAGGACGCGCACGTCCAGGTGGAACACACCCTGGCCACCCTGTCGGCCATGCTCGATATTGCGCGGGCCGAGACGGGCCTGTCGCGGGAGATGATGCGGTCCGTGGACGTCGCGGCGCTGACGGCGGACGTGGCTGACTTCTTCGCCCCGATCATCGAGGACGCGGACCAGACCCTGCTGGTGCGCACCGGCGAGGCGCCCGTGGTCGCGCTTGCTCATGAAGCGCTGCTGCGCCAGGCGATCGGCAACCTGCTGCACAACGCCGCCCTCTATGCGGGCGAGGGCGCGGTGGTCAGCGCCACGGTCGAGGCGCTCGGCGACCGGGTGGAGATCACCATCGCCGATACGGGGCAGGGGGTCGCCGCCGACCAGCGTGGTCGCATTCCCGAGCGCTTCGTCCGGCTCGATCCGGCGCGCGGTGCGGGCGGCTCGGGCCTCGGCCTCACCATCGTCACCGCCTGCGCCAAGCTGCACGGCGGCGCGCTCAAGCTGTCGGACAACAAACCGGGGCTGAAAGCGGTGCTGGAGATCGGGCGCGCCGTTTAAGTAGGCGCGTGGCGCGCGTCGGCGCGGATTTTGAAGACATTGGTCCGACTTGGCGAGGTGTGCCGAACGGATACGATTGCGTTCGGTTGTCTGAGCGTACACAATGTCGCAGCGAAGCTTTTTAGAAGAGTCGATGGACGCTTCCCACTCGCCCTCCTTTGTACCGGTTTGCGAACGGCTGAGGTGCGTGTTCGAACCGCAGATGTCGGAGCCGATGCCGACCGCGCTCGACCGCCTCCTGCAAGCGCTCGACGACGCCTATGTCAGCGGCCAACTGTTCGGCGATGTCGCAGCGCCGTGCGCGAAACGGGCGGCCGCTCGGATATAGGTCGGCAAGCCGCTCGCTAACCGCCTCGCGCTGGACGTCAGCTGTTCGGCTTCTTACGGGCGCCTTGCGAGGCTTCGCCGCCCTTGCGACCCGCCGCGGCGGCCAGGCTTCGATCCTGTGAAAAGCTGCGCTTCTCGTTGGGAACGCTTTCGCCGCCCTTGCGCGCGATCGCGCGTTGCTTCTCGGGATCCATCGAGGCGAAGCCCCGATTCGACTTGCCGCCTGAAGAGGCGTTGGAGGCCTGCGCCATGGGATCGCTCCTGTTCTCTACCGTCCTGCCGGCTTGGCAGCAGTTGCGAATAGAAACCGCCCTCCCGCCTAGGGGTTCCCGACAAGTTCCGTTTGACTCAAGGGTTTATCGGATCGAATCGCGAGAGGATGTCCGCCAGGGAGATACGCATGGACAAATCCGACGCGCGCGGACGATGGCTGCATTGGGGGCGACTCTTTATCGCCTTGGCGGTGGGCGTCGTTGCCGGCGGCCTCGCCCTGGGGCAGAAAATCCCCTCCGGCGCCTCGGGTCTGATCGGCTGGAACGCGGCGGCGCTGACCTACCTCGTCTTCGTGGGCCGACTGATCCTGACCGCCGATGAGCGCTTTGTCCGCGCCCGCGCCCGGCAGGAGGACGAGAACCGCGCCATCCTCATGTCGGTGATCATGGTCGCCGCCTTGGCCAGCCTGGGCGCCATGGTGCTGGCGCTGCATGACGTGAAGGCGGGCGGAAAGCAGGGGTTGCCGCCGTGGATCGTCGCCCTGTCCGCCTCCACCCTGGTGCTGAGCTGGATGACCGTGCAGGCCCTGTTCACGCTGCACTATACCCACCGCTTCTTCGGCGACCGCGACGACGACGGCTCTGACGACGCCGGCATCAAGTTCCCCGGCCAGCAGCCGACCACCTATCGCGACTTCCTCTATGTGGCCGTCTGTGTCGGGGCCACGTGTCAGGTCTCCGACTTCGACATCGCCACCAGCCGGATGCGCAACCTGGTGACCGTGCACGCCCTGATCGCCTTCGCCTTCAACACCATGGTGCTGGCGCTCGGCATCAACATCATCGGCAACCTGATGGGTTCGGGCTGAACCCTGCGGCGGTTCGCGCAGCGCGCGGCCGTTCGGGGTCGCGTATGAGTGGTTGCTCTCTTGGGCTACCGGCCACCCAAGCTGAAGGGGCGGAACCTTGACTAAAATACCCCGTTTCGGTCCGACGACGCGGCTGCGGCACGCGGACGGCGCCCCCACAACGAGGCGGCAGGACGGGGGCCAGGGCATGTCAAAACAGATCGTCCGCCAGGCGCCCAACCTTCGGCGCTATGCGCGCGCCCTTACCGGATCGCAGGCGCGGGGCGATGCTCTGGTGCAGGCTGCGCTGGAGGGGCTGCTCGGCGGCGCCTTGCGGCTCGACGCCGACCTGCCGCTGAAGGTCGGTCTCTATCGCATCGTACACCAGGTGTGGGATCGCGACGAATCCGAAGACGGCCAGGGGTCGGTGGCCGATGCGCGGTTGCAGGGGCTCTCGCCCGCGCGCCGCGCCGCGCTGTTGCTGGTGGGGGTGGAGGGCTTCGCGCCCACCGAGGCGGCGCAGGTGCTGCAGGTGGATACGGCCAGCTTCACCGCCACGCTGGCCGGCGCGGAAAGCGATCTCGACCGACAACTCGCCTCCAAGGTGCTGATCATCGAGGACGAGCCCATCATCGCGCTGGATCTCACCCGTGTGGTGCGCGAACTCGGTCATGACGTGGTGGGCGCCGCCGCCACGCACGAAGAGGCGCTGATCATGGCCAAGGCCAGCCGGCCGGGCCTGGTGCTGGCGGACATCAGGCTGGCGGATGGCTCCAATGGGATCGACGCCGCCAACGACATTCTGGCCGAGATGGACGTGCCGGTGATCTTCATCACCGCCTTTCCCGAGCACCTGCTCACCGGCGAGCGGCCCGAGCCCGCCTTCCTGATCACCAAGCCGTTCCGCGAGGAGGCGGTGAAGGCGCTGGTGGCGCAGGCCCTGTTCTTCCACGCCCCGCAGCGCAAGACCGAAGAGGTCCGCGCCGTCTTCTAGGAACCGACGCGTCGCTGGCGTATTCCGCAATCGCCGGGTTTGCCGCCACCGCGAGGTCTGTCATGGACGCCTTCGACACCGCCGATACCGCCACGCAGGCGTTCGAGGAAGCCGCCGCCCGCACCGCGGAAATCCGCCGCCGCGTGGAAGAGCGCGCCGAAGCCGCGCGCGACTGGGCCGCCGATCAGTCCGACGTGCTGCGCGACACGGTGCAGACCAGGCCGTTTATCTCCATCGGCGTCTCGGCGGCCTCGGCCTTCGCCGCCGGCCTGCTGCTGGGCGTCCTTCTGGCTCAGCGCGACTGGCGCTAGCTCTAGTTGGATTTGGCCGCCGCCCGCGCCTTGGCGCGGCGGGCGGCTTCCCGCTCGATGGCGTCCTGGGCCGGGGTCTTGGGCAGCTCATTCGATATCAGATAGCCCTGCCGTTTGGCGTCCAGGGCGTCGAAGCGTCGATCCGCCGCCGCCAGCCATTCCGCCAGGGTGATGTGCGAATTGAACTGGGTGTCGGTGGCGGAGACCGGTTCGGGCTCGTTCAACAGGCCATAGACGCCCGCGCCCTCCGGGCGGCGATCGCCCGCCGTGGACTTGCCGGCGCTGCGCGCCGCGCGCGACCCGCCGATCTGCGGCCCGTTGTCGCGCCCCCGCTTGCCGAGCGACAGGTCCATGTCTTCGCCCGCGGCCAGGCCGGCGACCCGGGGCAGGATTTCGGGCGCCACCTTCTGCTCATAGGCCTGCGCCTCGAAACCATCGATGACGCCGTCGCCGTTGGTGTCCAGTTCGTGGAAGAACCCCTCCGCCTCCTTGCGGAACTCCTCGCGCGTCAGCCGGCCGTCGTGGTCGGCGTCCGCCGCCGCGAACCAGGCGGCCACCGGATAGGGCTGGCCGGGCTCGGCGCGCCAGGGCTTGCCCGAGGGGCTGATGAACAGATTGGGAATACCGGGCCGCCGCGCGGCCGGATCGCCGCCGCCGCCGCGTCCGAAACTGCCACGCCCGACCTCCTTGTAATTCACCGCGTTCTCATCGCCAGCGCAGGCGGCCAGCGCTAACAAGCCGCCGAGCACCAGGATCAGGGTCTTCGGGCGGACAGTGGTCATGGCGACTCCGGCGGAGGTCAGAGCGGCAGGAGGGCGCGGGCCCGCAGGCCGCCCTCCATGCGGTTCTCGATGGTGGCCTCGCCACCATGGGCGCGCGCCACCGAGCGCACAACGGCCAGGCCGAGCCCCGAACCGCCGGTGGCGCGCGAGCGGGAGGGTTCGCCGCGCTGGAACGGTTCGAACAGCGTCTCGCGTTCACCCTCCGCCACGCCGGGACCGTCGTCATCCACCTCCACGACGGCGGCGCCGTCCTCGGCATAGACGCGGGCGCGCGCATGGCCGGCGAACTTCACCGCATTGTCCATCAGGTTGGTGACCAGCCGGCGCAGGCCGACCGGATCGCCGTGAATCACCACTGGACCCGACCCCTCGGCGGTGACCTGCAGGCCGGTCTCGGCCATCTCGTCCGCCACGCTCTCCACCAGTGAAACCAGCTCCAGCTTGCGGCGCTCATTGGGGTTGGAGGCCTCGCGCACGAAGGCCATGGCGGCGGAGATCATCTCGTCCATCTGGTCGATGTCGGCGATGATCTTGCTGCGCAGCGGCTCGGGCGCCGCCTCGATGCGGAAGCGTAGCCGGGTCAGGGGCGTGCGCATGTCGTGCGCCACCGCGCCGACCATGGCGGTGCGGTCCTGCACGTAGCGGCGAATGCGTTCCTGCATCTCGTTGAAGGCGGCGGCGGCCACCTCTACCTCGGCCGGCCCCTCGATCTGCACCGGCTCGGCGCCGGGATCGCGGCCGAGGCGTTCGGCGGCGCGGGCGAAGGCGGCGATCGGGCGCGCCAGGCGCCGGGCGAACAGATACACCAGCGGGATCAGCACGAGGGCGCTCAGCGCGAAACACAGCAGCACACGCGACTGCCAGGCGCTGACCAGGCCGGACTCAGCCACGTGCAGCGTCATCCACTGGCCGTCCGACTGCTCCAGCGCCGCATCGAACGGGGCCATGGCGAAGTCCTCCTGCGACCGCGGCAGGGAGCCGCGGGGCGGCAGCTTCCACTCGGAAGCGGAGGGACCCGCATGGCCGGTCTGACCCCCCCGGCGCCGCTTGGCGGCGGGCGGGCGGTTCAGCAGCACGATCCTGACATTCGCCACCGGCACGCCCAGATTGTCGGCAAGGTTGCGGGTCAGCATCGCCTCGCGAAAGCTGGCGCGGCTGTGGGTGGTCTGGGGCGGTGTGGCGTGCAGATGGGCGGTGAACATCCGCTCGTTGGAGGCGTGAACGGTGCGGCCGCTGGCCTTCAGCGCCACGCCGATCTCGCTCAGCGGATACATCTCCGGCGCGGGTGGCGGCAACAGAAAGACGATGGCGACATTGATGGCCAGGGCCGCGACGAGGCTGACCATGACGAGGGCGAGAAGCTGGGCGAAGACGGGCGCGCGGAACGCCGTCGCCGGACGCGGCAGCCTCATGCCCCGGGCGCCTTCATCGGCGGGCGACCTTGGCCATGAACATATAGCCCTCGTTGCGCACGGTGCGGATCAGGTCGGCGCCCCCCCCGGAACTGTCGCCGAGCTTCTTGCGCAACCGGCTGATCTGCACGTCGATGGCGCGGTCATAGGCGTCGCTGTCGGGGCCGCGCGCCAGGTCGAGCAGCTGGTCGCGGGTCAGCACGCGCTCGGGCCGGTCCACCATGGAGCGAAGCAGGGAGAACTCTCCGCCGGACAGGTTCACCACCACGCCGTCCGGGCTCTTCAGCTCGCGGCGGACAAGATCCAGGCGCCAGCCGGCGAACTCGCACTGGGCGCCGATGTCGCCCTCATGAGGGCGCGGTTCGCCCCGCCGCCGCAGCACGGCGCGGACACGGGCCAGGAGCTCGCGGGGATTGCAGGGCTTGGGCAGGTAGTCGTCGGCGCCGAGCTCCAGCCCGACGATCCGGTCGGTCTCCTCGCCCATGGCGGAGAGCATGATCACGGCGGGACCGTCGGTGGCGGCGAGGCGGCGGCAGATCTGCAGGCCGTCCTCACCCGGCAGCATCACGTCGAGGATCACCAGATCCGTGGGGTGGTTGGCCAAGGCGCGCGCCAGGCCCTGCGCATCGGCCGCGGCCTCCACCTCATAGCCATGCCGGGTAAGGAACTCGGAGACCAGTTCGCGAATGTCCGGATCGTCGTCGATGACGACGATGCGGGCGGTGGCGGCCGCGCCCGCAACCCCGGTGATGTTTTCAGCGATGGTTCCCATGGAGCGGGTCATGACAGAGCACAATGCCCCGGCAATGTCTGGATTGAAACAGGGTTGACGTGCGCGCTTACGCCTCAGGCCGGCACGGCCGAGCGCAACTCCGTGCTTACCGCGCGCCCACGTCCAGGACCTGATCCGCCACGAACGGATTTGTTTTCCGTTCCGCCCCAAAGGTGGACATCGGTCCGTGGCCGGGCACGAAGGCCATGTCGTCGCCGAGCGGCCAGAGCCGCGTGGTGATGGCACGGATCAGGTCCGCATGGTTGCCGCGCGGAAAGTCGGTGCGGCCGATGGAGCCCTTGAACAGCACATCGCCCACCTGGGCGAAGCGTGCGCCTTCGTGAATGAACACAACGTGGCCGGGGGTGTGGCCGGGGCAATGGCGCACCTGCCAGGTGGTTTGCCCGAGCGTGACGGTGTCGCCGTCCTCCAACCAGCGGTCGGGGGTGAAGGCGCGGGCGTCGGGCATTCCGTACTGTCGGCCGCTCTCGGCGATGCGGTCGATCCAGAACTGGTCGTTGCGGTGGGGACCCTCGATGGGGGCCCCGGTGGCGTCCTTCATCGCCGCCGCGCCGCCCGCATGATCCATGTGGCCGTGGGTGATCCAGATCTTTTCCAGGGTGAGGCCCTGATCGGCGATGGCCTTGAGCAGTCGCGGCGTCTCACCGCCGGGATCGATCACCGCCGCCTTCTGCGTCGCCGTGCACCAGACGATGGTGCAGTTCTGCTGCAGCGGCGTCACCGGCGCGACGATGGCGCGAATGGGCGAGGGATTGGTCATGGCCGTGATCTGATGAGCAAAGGGCGGCGATGCAAGGGCTGCACCGCCGCCCTCAAGGATCGCGGCCTACGCCGGCGCCTCGCCCGAGCCGCTGTCGTCCAGGTCCACGTCATCGACCACGCCGCGGCGGATATTGGAGTTCCAGAATCCGAAGGCGAAGTAGATCACCAGTCCGAGCAGGGTCCAGAAGATGAACACCAGTTTGGACTCGATACCGAGGCTGAAGAACAGCAGCAGACAGCCGATGATCGACACCGGCGCCACTACGAACAGCAGCGGCGTGCGGAACGGGCGAACGCGGGTCTTGTCGGTGAAGCGCAGGATCATGACGCCGAGCGACACGGCGGCGAAAGCGAACAGGGTGCCGGCGTTGGAATAGTCCGCCAGCGCCCCGACGGGAAGGAAGGCGGCGGCGATGGCCACGATGACCCCGGTGACCAGGGTGATGACCCAGGGCGTTTTGAACGAGGGGTGGACGGCGCTTAGGCCCTTGGGCAGCAGGCCGTCGCGCGCCATGACGAAGAAGATGCGGGTCTGGCCATACATCATCAGCAACACCACCGAGGGTAGGGCGATGGTTGCCGCCAGGCCCAGCAGATTGCCGAAGAAGGGCTGGCCGATCTCGCGCAGCACGTGGGCCAGGGCCTCCTTGGAGCAGACCAGCGGCGCATGAAGGCCGGTGCAGGTGGCGCTGGCGTAGAGCGCGGGCGAGCCGTCGGCGAAATACTGCCCCGTGGAGGTGTCGAGCAGGGGCTGGGCGCCGAACGCGCCGATGGCGCCGCCGGCGACCAGCAGGTAGAACACCGTACAGATCAGCAGGCTGCCGATCAGGCCGATGGGTACGTTGACCTGGGGGTTCTTGGTCTCCTCCGCCGCGGTCGAAACCGCGTCGAAGCCCACATAGGCGAAGAAGATCGACGCCGCGGCGCCGAGCACCCCTGTCCCCGTCGAGCTCAGCGGATTGCCCCAGCCGCGCGGCGTGAACGGATGGAAGTTGCTCATATGGCCGGTGACCAGCGGCAGGGTGATGATGACGAAGAGGGTCAGGGCGGTGATCTTCACGCCCACCAGCACCGCGTTGACCGTGGCGCTTTCCTTGGTGCCGAGGACGAGCAATGCCGTGACCGCCGCGGTGATCAGCACGGCCGGCAGGTTGAACACGCCGCCGATCTCGCCGCCATGGACGAAACCGATGGAGATCGGCGGACCCACCGTCAGCGCATGGGGCAGGTGCAAGCCGACCGCGTCGAGGAAACCGGTGATGTGTCCCGACCATCCCACCGCTACGGCGCTGGCGCCCAGCGCATATTCCAGGATCAGCGCCCAGCCGACCAGCCAAGCCACCAGTTCGCCCATCACGGCGTAGGAGTAGGTGTAGGCGGAGCCCGCCACCGGCACCATGGAGGCCAGTTCGGAATAGCACAGCGCCGCCACCGCGCAGACCAGGCCGGCGATCATGAAGGAGACCATCATCCCCGGCCCCGCTTTCTGCGCGGCCGTGGCGGTGAGCACGAAGATGCCGGTGCCGATGACGGCGCCAATGCCCAGCATGGTGAGCTGGATCGGACCCAGCGAGCGTTTCAGCGATTTCTTTTCGGCCGTAGCCAGGATTTGATCGAGTGGCTTAACACGCCACATGCTTCCCCCTATGCCCACGCGGGGCCTACCAAACGGATGGGGCAGAAGGCCGTACCGGCGCCCCCGGGTCAAGGGTCATGGTTCACGCCACCGTAACAATGCCGTCGACGTCCGATCTGCCTATCCATGCGGCGCTGCCCGCCCTGATGCAGGCGCTGGCGACGCACGACGCGGCCGTGCTCGTGGCGCCGCCCGGCGCCGGCAAGACCACGGTGGTTCCCCTCGCCCTCCTGGACCAGCTCTGGGCCCGGGGGAGCAAGCTGATCGTGCTGGAGCCCCGGCGGCTGGCGGCGCGGGCGGCGGCCAACCGAATGGCGCAGACCTTGGGCGAACCGGTGGGTGAAACGGTGGGGTTCCGCGTTCGGATGGAGAGCCGCGTCTCGGGTCGCACCCGGATCGAGGTGGTGACCGAGGGGGTGTTCACCCGCATGATCCTGGACGATCCGGGGCTGGAAGGCGTCGCCGCCGTCCTGTTCGACGAGTTCCACGAGCGCAGTCTGGACGCGGACCTCGGCCTGGCCCTGGCCCGTGACGCGCAGGCGGTGCTGCGACCCGACCTGAAGCTTCTGGTCATGTCGGCCACTCTGGACGGCGCCCGCGTGGCGGCCCTGCTCGGCGACGCGCCGGTGATCGAGAGTACGGGCCGCACCTATCCGGTGGAGACGCGCTATCTCGGTCGCGACCCGGCCGAGCGGCTGGAGGCGCGCGCGGCCAGGGGGGTACGCAAGGCGCTGGCGGAAGAGGTCGGCGGCGTGCTGGTCTTCCTGCCGGGCCAGGGCGAGATCCGCCGCACCGCTGGTCTGCTGGCCGAGCGGCTGCCCGCCGATGTGGAGCTGGCGCCGCTCTACGGCGCCTTGCCGCCGGCCGAACAGGACCGCGCCCTGGAGCCCGCCGCGCCCGGTCGGCGCAAGGTGGTGCTGGCCACCGCGATCGCGCAGACCAGCCTGACGCTGGCGGGTGTGCGCGTGGTGATCGACGCCGGGCTGTCGCGCACGCCCCGCTTCGATGCGTCCAGCGGCCTCACCCGGCTGGAGACCGTGCGCGTCAGCCGGGCGAGCGCGGACCAGCGGCGGGGACGGGCGGGGCGCACCGAACCCGGCGTCTGCTATCGTCTGTGGGAGGAGGCGGAGACCCGCGCCCTCACCCCCTTCGACCGGCCGGAGATTTTGGAGGCCGACCTCTCCGGTCTGGCCCTCGATCTGGCGGTGTGGGGCGCGGACTCGACGGACGGTCTCGCCTTCCTCGACCCGCCCCCCGCCACCGCCTGGCGGGAGGCCAGGGCGCTGCTGACCGGGCTGCAGGCGCTCGACGCGGCGGGGCGGCTGACCCCGCACGGGCGCACGCTGGCCCGTCTGCCCCTCCCGCCGCGCTTGGCGCACATGGTGGCGCGGGGCGCGGAAACGGGGGCGGCGCTCCCCGCGGCCCGCATCGCCGCCCTGCTCGGCGAGCGCGGACTTGGCGGCCTCTCCACCGATCTTGAGGACCGGTTGACCGACCTCGCTCGCGACCGGTCGGAGCGGGCGCGGCAGGCGCAGGCCCTGGCGGCGCGCTGGGCCAGAGCGGCGGGCGGGGCCGGAGGTGGGGGAGCCAGCATCGGCGCCCTGCTGCTGGCGGCCTATCCCGAACGCGCCGCCAAACGCCGCGGACCACCGGGCGAGTTCCGCCTGACCACCGGCCGGGCGGTGTTCGTCGAGCAGACCGACGCCTTGGCGCGGGCGGATTGGATCGTGGCGGCGGACCTCGGCGGCGGCGCCCAGCGCGACCGGGTGCTGCTGGCGGCGCGGATAGATGAGGCCGAGGTGTTGGCCGTGCTCGCCCATCGCCTGCGTACCGAAGTGAACGTGGAACTCGGGGCCGGCGGCAAGGCCACGGCCTATGAGCACACCTATCTCGACCGGCTGATGGTCTTGGAGCGACGCGTGGACGCCCCGCCGCCCGCGCTGCTGACGCGGGCCCTGCTCGATCGCCTGCGCCGGGAGGGCCTAAGCGCCCTGAACTGGGGCGAGGCGACGGTGAGCCTGCGCGCCCGCATCGCCTTCCTTCGCAAGCTTGAGGGCGGGGACTGGACGGATCTGTCGGACGCCGCCTTGCTGGCGCGGCTGGAAGACTGGCTGGAGCCGCTCATTGCGGGGCGGGGCGGGCTGGACCGGGTGTCATCGGGCGATCTCGACGGCGCGGTTCGCACCCTGGTTCCCCATGATCAGCAGCGACGGCTGGAGACCCTGGCGCCGCCCCGCTTCACCGGCCCCACCGGCGACAGCTTCGCCATCGACTATGCCGCAGACGGGGGGCCGCGGGTGGAGGTGCGCGTGCAGGCGCTCTATGGCGTGACGGTCCACCCGACCTTGGCGAACGGCCGGGCGCCGCTGACCTTGGCGCTGACCTCGCCCGCCCATCGGCCGGTGCAGGTGACCCGGGACCTGCCGGGTTTCTGGCGGGGATCGTGGCGGGATGTGCGCACCGAGATGAAGGGGCGCTATCCCAGGCACCCTTGGCCCGAAGACCCCACCACCGCCCCGCCCACCCTGCGCGCCAAGCCGCGCGGAACGTGAGCCCGTGGCAGCTTGGGTCTGTGGCGGCCGCCTGCACTCACAGGCGCTTTTCAGCCGCCCGCCGCATAGATCATGATGCCGGTGGCGACGGACAGGTTCAGGCTGTCGGCCCGGCCCCGCATGGGGATTTTCACGTTCACGTCGCAGGCGGCGGCGAGTTCAGGGGTGAGGCCCTGTTGTTCATTGCCCATCAGCAGCAGCGTCGGGCGGCGATAGTCGGCCTGGCGATGATCGACGGTGGCGGTAAGCAGCGTTCCCACCACCGAACCTGGCCAGCGGTCCCGCCAGGCCAGAAAGTCGGGGATCGTGGCCTTGTAGATCGGGATCGCGAAGATCGACCCCATGGTGGCGCGCACCGCCTCCACCGAATAGGGGTCGCAGCATTCGCCCACCAGGATCACGCCGCCACACCCCGCCGCGTCCGCCGTGCGCACGACGGTCCCGAGGTTGCCGGGATCGCGTACGGCATGTAGCGCCACCCATACCTCGCAGCTTTCAGGTACGAGTGTGTCCAACAGCGCAAAGGCCTGATCGAACACCGCCACCACGGTCTGGGGATTATCCCGCCGCGAGATTTTCCCAAGGATGTCGGGGGTTACCTCGATCACCTCGCCGCCCGCGTCGGCCGTCGCCCCGGCCACCTGGCGCAGTACGGGATGATCCGCCGCTTCCGGTCCGTAGAGCAGGATGCGCGGCGCCCTGCCCAGCGCTACCGCTTCGGTGACGATCTTCAGCCCTTCGGCCAGGAAGCGGCCCACCTCCTCGCGTTCCTTGCGCAGGTGCAGCGCCCGCACGCCCTTGACCAGCGGGTTGGTGAGCGAGGTGATCCGCTTGATCTCACTCATGATCTCGTCCAGCGCGCGAAGAAGGACAGGCCGATCTCGCGGGCGTCTTCGCCCTCTTCCACCAGGGCCAGTTCGCCCCAGTCGATCCGTCCGCCACGCCCGGCGGTGGCCTGCGCCATCAGGTAGGCCAGCGACAGGCCGGAGATGCGGGCGGCATAGGCGTTCAGGATCAGGCTGTCGGCCCGGTCGGACAGCAGGGCGGCGCAATCGGACAGCAGGCCCGGCAGGTCCTCGAACAGGCGCCACACCTCGCCGGTCGGCCCGCGCCCGTACTTGGGTGGGTCGAGGATGATGACCTCATAGCGCGAGCCCCGCCGCACCTCGCGCTGCACATAGCGGCGGGCGTCCTCGACGATCCAGCGGATCGGCCGGTCCTCGAACCCCGACGCGGACGCGTTCTCCCGCGCATAGCCGACGGACTTTTTGGAGGCGTCCACATGGGTCACCTGCGCCCCGGCGGCGGCGGCGGCGAGGCTGGCCACGCCGGTATAGCCGAACAGGTTCAGCACGCGCCTCTCGTCGGACAGGCCGTTCAGCCGTTCGGTCAGGTGGCGCCAGTTGGCCGCCTGCTCCGGGAAGAAGCCCAGATGGCGGAAAGGCGTCAGGCGGGCCAGGAACCGGGCCCCATCCCAGGCCAGGGGCCAGGTTTCCGGCAGGGGATGGCGCGGCTTCCACCGCCCGGCGTCGTCATCGTCGGTGGGGGCGGGGTCGAACACGGCGTCCGCGCCGGCCCAGACCGCTTCGTCCAGCCTGGGCGTCCACCAGCACTGCGGTTCGGGCCGGACCACGGTAATCGGCCCATAGCGCTCCAGCTTGCGGCCGTCGCCGCTGTCCAGCAGGGCATAATCGCTCCAGCCACGGGTGCGCGCGACCAGGGGGAACGCGGCGATGCCGGGGTGGGGGAGGGGGGCGCTGGTCGGCTTCACGCCGCCGGGCTTACGCTCCAGGGCGAGGGTGCGTCCAGTGGCGCCGCGCGGTTCGCATCCCCCGCATCCAGGGACGGGACGTGGGTGGTCTTGTCCCAGCGATGCGGCGCCAGGATCAGTTGCCGCACGGCGAGCCAGAAGGCCAGCGACTGTAGCGGCCAATAGCCCAGGCAGCCCAGTGCATCGACGACCCTCATGCGCTGGGCCGCCCTCCGCGCCCCGACCGCATTGGTCAGCGCCGCCGCCGCCCAGCCGCCGACCAGGATGCCGATGTCCGCGATTACCGACGGCGCCGCCGACTTTTGCAGGATGTCGATGACCAGCGCGGCGACCAGCATCAGGATGAGCGGACCGTGCAAGGCGGCGCCCATGATGGCGATGCCCAGCGTCGCCTGCAGGGCCAGGAGTTTTCTCCATCCTCCTGCAAACGGGCGGCGCATGTGCACGCCCCAGGTCTGCATGTAACCCTTCACCCAGCGCGCCCGCTGCGGCAGCCAGTTGTCGAGCGCCGTGGGCGCGTCCTCCCGCGTCGCGGCGGCCATCACCCCGACCCGGCCCTGGCCCGCGATCCGGAAGCCGAGGTCGGCGTCCTCCGTCACGTTGAAGGCGTCCCAGCCTCCGACGGCCCTAAGGACATGGCTACGCAGATGGTTGCTGGTGCCGCCGAGCGGGAAGGGCGAGCCGAGGCGGGCCAGACCCGGCAGGATCGCCTCGAACAGCCCTGCGTATTCCAGGGCGAACTGGCGGGCCAGAAAGCCCGCGCCCGGATTGCCGATGCGGAGCGGCGCCTGCAGGCAGACCAGGTCCGGCTCGGCGTGGAAGCGCGCGGCCGCCTCCCTGAGCTGGTATGGGGCCGGGATGTCTTCCGCATCGTAGATCACCAGCAGCTCGCCCCGCATCAGCGGCAGGGCGGCGTTGAGGGCGTTGGGCTTGGTCCTCGGGCCGCCCGGCGGGCGCACCAGGACCTCGATGAACGGCGGCAAGCGCAGCCAGGCGAGAGCGCCCAGCGTCTCCTCGTCGTCCTGCTCCAGGATCAGGATGGCCTGCAGGCGGTCGCGCGGATAGTCGATGGCGGTCAGCGCCGCCACCAGTTGCGCCGCCACCGCCGCCTCCCGGTAGATCGGCGCCAGGATGGTATAGCGCGGCAGCCGGTCTCGTCGTAGCGGCTCGACCGCAGGGGGCGCGCGGGCGATGATCGCCAGGGCCAGCTTGGCGCAGGCCGATAGCCCGCACCCGGCGACGATCAGAACATGCACCGCGCCCTTCGTCACCGCCGGCTCGACCGACAGGCCGGCCAAAACCGCCAGCAAGACCAGTCCCGCCGTCAGCCATTGCGCCGGGGTGGGGCCGAACGCCGCGCTCCCTATCCTGCAGCCGCGCGGCCGCGGCGCCTCATCGTCAAGACCATGGATCGCCGACATGCCCACCCCACCGAATCACCCTGAACGGGCGTTTGGGTCGGCAAAAGCGACCCAGAATTGTGTTCGGTCTGTTCTCAACCGTGGGGTGGGGCGATGCGCCCCTTCTTCCCCTCCGGGCGCGTTATGTTAAGCCATGGCCTGTTGCTGCGAGGGACGCTGCCTTGGTGGATGAAGCCGTATTGATCAAGCAGGAGCGCTCGGCGCGCAAGGCCAAGGGCTCCGGCCACCTGCGCCGGGCGGAAATCCTCGAAGCGGCGGAGCGCGTTTTTCTCAGCTACGGCTACGAGGGCGCCACCATCCGCCGGATCGCCGATGAGGTGGGCGTCTCCTCCACCGCGCTCTACATGCATTTTCGCGACAAGAGCGAGATTCTGGTGGAGATCTGCCAGAGCGCCTTCGCCCGTCTCCTGGCGCAGAACACTGAAATCTCCGCCCTGCGGATGGACCCCGTGGCGCGGGTGCGCCTGATGCTGGGCGCCTATATGCGCTTCGCCTTCGACAATCCGAACGCCTATCAGGTGGTCTATTGCTCCACCCACCCCGCCCTCACCGACGGGCAGGTGGACCGGATGCGGCAGGTCAGCGACCGCTGCTACGAACTGTTTCTGGGCGCGGTACAGGCGATCTCCGACACCGGACGGCTGAAGGGTGGGGTGGAGGACACCGCGCAGGTCTCCTGGTCGGCCTGCCACGGCCTGGTGGCGCTGTTGATCGTCCGGCCGAACTTCGCCTGGGCCGAGCGCGAGGGGCTGATGGCGCTGATGCTCGACGGCCTGTTCGCCGGCCTGGTCCGGGACTAGCCCGGCGGTGATGACGCCCAGCTTCGACGATATCGAGGACGCCGCGGAGCTGATCGCCGGCGTCGCGGTCCATACCCCGCTGCTCCGCGTCGATGCGCTGGATCAGGCGACGGGTGCGCGGGTGTTCGTGAAGGCCGAGCCGCTGCAAAACACCGGCTCGTTCAAGTTCCGGGGGGCCTCGAACCGCATCCTGCGGCTGACGGAGGCGGAGAAGCGGCGCGGCGTCGTGGCCTACTCCTCCGGCAACCACGCGCAGGCGGTGGCCAGGGCGGCTTCCATGGCCGGGGTGGAGGCCACCATCGTCATGCCGGCCGATGCACCCAAGCTGAAGATCGCCGCCACGCGCGGCTACGGCGCCGAGGTCGTCCTCTATGACCGCCACACGGAGAGCCGGGAGGAGATCGCCGCCAGGGTGCAGGGCGAAAGCGGCGCGGTGCTCGTGCCGCCGTTCGAGGATCCGTTCATCATCGCCGGCCAGGGCACCGCCGCGCTGGAGGCGGCGGGGGACCTCGCCGCGCTCGGACTTGTCGCGGATGTCGTGCTGTGTCCCACCTCAGGCGGCGGCCTGATGGCCGGTACGGCGCTGGTCATCGGCGCGCTGGCGCCGGCGGCCCGATGCTATGCCGTCGAACCTTTCGAGTTCGACGACTATGGCCGCAGCCTCGCCTCCGGCCGTCGGCAGATCAATGCCCGCGCCGCGGGCGGCCTGTGCGACGCCCTGCTGACGCCGACGCCCGGCGACCTTACCTTCGCCATCAATCGGCCCCGCCTGACCGGCGCGCTCACGGTGACCGACACGGAGGTGCTCTACGGCATGGCCTTCGCCTTTCGCTGGCTCAAGCTGGTGGTGGAGCCGGGGGGCTGCGTGGCGCTGGCGGCGGCGCTCGCGGGCAAGCTCGACCTGACCGGCATGACGGTGCTGGTGATCGCTTCCGGCGGCAATGTCGATCCGGAGGTGTTCGTCCGGGCGCTGGCCATCCCGGTCTGAGCGCGTGTCCAGCTAGCTGGCGGGACTCAATACGCGGATGACCACGCGGCGATTGCGCCGATCCTTGGTCTGGTCCGGCGTCGGCACGGCCAGATGGGTCTCGCCATAGCCGTGGATCTGGATGCGGTTGCGAGAGATGCCGTTCTGCGCCAGCGCCTCGGCCACCGAGGCGGCGCGCACCCGGCTGAGCTCAAGGTTGTGCTCCGGGCTGCCGACAGTATCGGTATAGCCGTCGACGATGACGCTGGCGTCGTTGTCGTGCCGCACCTCCACCGCGAGATCCTCGATCACCCGTTCGGCGCGGGGCGAGAGCTGGGCCGAATCGGTGGCGAACAGCACCGAGTCGAGCAATTCGTAATCTACCTCGCCGGCCACGCGGGTAAGCCGCCAGGGCTGCTCGTGGAACACATCTTCCCTCATGGTCGAGCAACCGCCGAGCAACAGGGCGGTGGCGGCGGAGGCGAGCAGGACACGACGCATCGGTGCTTCCTTCGGCGGTGGTCAATCTGAACACTCAAACGCGGATCGCGCGGATTGGTGGCGAACCCTACCGCCGCGAGGGGCCGCTCGACGTCGCCTGGCCGGACGGGAAATAGGGTGAGGGGGACGCGATATAGGGCTGGGGCCCCGGCCCGGCGGCCGATGACCCCGGCGTCCACTGACCCCGCTTCAGGTCGGCGGTGAGGGTCAGCGCCGCCGTCCCGCCGTTCAGCCGGGCGCGATAGACCTCGGTGGTCTCCAGGATGCGCATGACATAGTTGCGCGTTTCCGAAATCGAGATGCACTCGATGAAATCGGCGGGATCGGTCGCCCCGCCGCGAGGGTCGCCGCAACTGGCCACCCACTGCGCCGCGCGGCCCGGCCCGGCGTTGTAGGCCGCGGCGGTAAGCACATAGGAGCCGCCCTGATCGGTCAACAACTCGCCGAGATAGGCGGAGCCGAGTTGCATGTTGTAGTCCGGCTCATTCAGCCGCGCGGCGGAATAGCCGAGGCCGAGGTGACGGGCCACAGCCTGGGCCGTGCCCGGCATGAGCTGCATCATGCCCCGGGCGCCCGGCCCCGACCGCTGGCCGGGGTCGAAATTGCTCTCCTGGCGGATGATGGCCAGGCTGAAGGCGGGCTCGGGCAGGCCGCCCCCCGTCGGCGGCATCCGCACCGGATAGGCGCGCTCGGGCAACATGAAGCCCCGCTGCGCGCCGGCCCTCGCCACCCGCATGGACAGGTCCTGGTCGCCATAGCTCTTCGCCAGGTCGACCATCAGGGCGTATTCTTCCGCCGAGGGCAGTATGTCGTCGCTGCCGAGGACGAAGACCCGCATCGTGTCGCGCTCGCCGGCCTCGGCCAGCATACGCGCGGCCCGCACCTGATCGCGCGCCTCGAACCGGTCGCGATCCGCGGTGGTGGGAACCGGATCGGTGCTGAGCGCCAGGGTGGTGCGCCCCGCCTTCTCCGCCGACAACTGACCGTAGAAGGCGGTGATGTATTGGGCGCCCTGGCCGTAGAAATCCAGCGCCTGGGCGTGTTCGCCCCGCGCCTCCGCCGCCCGGCCGCGCCAGTAGAGCGCCCGCGACAGGGTGATGGGCGAGGAGCCCGCCGTCTGGATGCGGGCGAAATGCTCGTCCGCCTCGGCCGGATTGTGCAGCTTGGTGAGGTCGATCCAGCCGGCGAAGAACTCCGCCTCCGCATAGTCGGGTCCGCTGATCAGGCCATGCTCGGAGGCGGCCTTGTGCGCGCCGGTCACATCGCCCGAGCGCAGCGCCGCCATCATCAGGGCGCGGCGTTCGTTCCAGATCTGCGCGCTGATTTCCGGCGGCAGGTCGGTGGGCAACTGGCGCAGGTACTGCACCGCCACGGTGTCGAGATTGCGCTTGCGGTAATAGCGGGCGCGCTCGAAGGCGAGGCCGGGATCGTTCTGCACCGAGGGCGGCAGGCTTTCCACCAGGGCGGGGGCGTCGCCGCGATCGGCGCGCAGCGCGATGCGCGCCTCGCCTTCGGCCCGCAGGTCGGCGGGAACAAGGTCGAGCATGGCCCGCGCCGCCGGGCCCTGCTGGCCATAGAGCAGGATGTCCAGCCGCCGGGCATTGTCGTCCGGGCCGAGCACCGTCCCCCAGCGCGCCAGCATCCGCGCCTGCACGTCCGACTCGAACACCTTGTCGCGCCAGAAGTGCCGGATCAGCGCCGCCGCCTCGGCCTGACGGCCCGACGACTGATAGGCGGAGGCCAGCGCCATGGCCCCCTCGGCCGTATCCGGATCGCCGCCGGCAAAGAAATCGATCACCGCCTGGGGCGAGATGGCTGACGTCTCAAGCGACTTTTCCGTCGCCTGCTTGCGGCGCGCGGCGCGGGGCCAGCCGTTGAGATCGCGCCGCGCGGCGTCCAGGTCGAAGAAGCTGAGTCGAGAGGCGGCGTTGTCCACCATGGCCCAGGTGACGATGCGGCGGGCCAGGGGATCGGCCAGCGTCGCCTGGTCCGACCGCGCCCGGTCGGTATCGCCCACCTTGGCGGCTTCGATGGCGTCGTGCAGCTTGGCCGATTCGCTGCCGAACGCCGGCTGCCCGCCGGCCATCGCCGCGCTGTCCCCCGGCTGGGTCGGGTGTGCGTCCGGCAGGCTGGAATAGGGGATAGGGTCGGCCGAGGCCGCAAAGGCCAGCACCGCCATCGCCCCGAGGAGCCACAGCCCGCGCATCGACTTTATCCGGCCATCCTCAAGCTTCATTGGTATTCCTGTTGCGGGCGGCGCTTGCGGCCCGGTAATCTGATCCACACATGCAACCACCCCGCAAGCGCGTGGTGTAAACCCTATCCGCCAGAGCGTCTTCGCCCCATGTCCGAGCCCTTGTTCCGCGGCGCCATCACCGCGTTGGTGACGCCCCTTCGCAACGGCGAAATCGACGAGGAGGCCTTCATTCGCCTCGTCGAGCGCCAGATCGCGGCGGGTGTCCACGGCATCGTCCCGGTGGGCACCACCGGCGAGACCGCAACCCTGTCTATCGAAGAACACAAGCGTGTGGTGCAACTGTGTGTCGAGATTACGCGTGGTCGCGTAAGTGTGATCGCCGGCGCGGGCTCCAACGCCACGGACGAGGCCGTCGAGCTGGTCCGTCACGCCAAGGCGGTGGGCGCCGACGGGGCGCTGGTGGTGACGCCCTATTACAACCGCCCGAGCCAGGAGGGGCTTTATCAACATTACAAGGCGATCAACGACGCGGTCGATCTGCCGGTGCTGATCTACAACGTCCCCTCGCGCACCGGCTCGGATATCGCCAACGAGACGCTGGCGCGTCTGGCGCCGATGGCCAACATCGTCGGGGTCAAGGACGCCACCGGCGATCTCGCCCGCGCCAGCCTGATGCGGCTGATGTGCGGCGAGGATTTCGTCATGCTGTCCGGCGACGATCCCACCGCCGTCGGCTATGTGGCGCACGGCGGGCATGGGGTGATCTCGGTCACCGCCAATGTGGCGCCCGGCGCCTGCGCCAAGCGCATGGAAGCGGCGCTGGGCGGCGCCGCCGAGACGGCGTTGAACTGGCAGGACAGGCTGATCCGGCTCGACAAGGCGCTGTTCCTGGACGCCTCCCCCGCGCCGACCAAGTTCGCCCTGGCGCATCTCGGCCTTTGCTCGGCGGACGTTCGTCTGCCGCTGGTCGCCTGCAGCGAGGCGGTGAAGCCGGTCGTGCTCGAGGCCATGGCCGCGGCGGGGGTGGTTTGACGTGGCCGACGCCCCGACCCGCAAGCTGATCGCCGAGAACCGGCGCGCGCGCTTCGACTATTTCCTCGACGATACGGTGGAGGCCGGCCTGATCCTCACCGGGACCGAGGTGAAAGCGCTGCGCGAGGGCCGGGCCAACATCGCCGAATCCTATGCCTCGGCCGAGGGGCGCGAACTCGTGCTGATCAACGCCTACATCCCCGAATACGGCCCGGCCAACCGCTTCAACCACGAACCCCGCCGCCACCGGAAGCTCCTGTTGCACAGGAAGCAGATCGACAAGATGATCGCCGCCGTCCAGCGCGAAGGGCGCACCATCGTGCCCACCCGGCTGTATTGGGACGACAAGGGCCGCGCCAAGCTCGAACTGGCGCTCGCCAAGGGCAAGAGCGCGCCCGACAAGCGCCAGGCCACCGCCGAGCGCGACTGGGCCCGCGACAAGGCCCGCCTGATGAAGGATCACGGCTAGGCCGTCGATTCGACCTCATCGTCCCGCTCCCCGCGCGTGGCGAAGAAGGCGAAGGCGGCGGTGGCGGTCAGCAGGGCGCCCGCCAGGATGAACGGCGCGCCAGAGGCCGCCGGCCCATGGCCCGGCGTGACGAAGAAGGCGTAGGTCAGGCCGAAGATGGAGGGGCCGACCAGTTCGGCGATGCCGGTCAGGCTGGCGTTGGCGCCCTGAAGCTGGCCCTGCTCGAACGCCTCCACATGGTGGGTCATCATGGTCTGTACCGCGGGGCCGGCCAGGCCCCAAAGGGCGATCACCGGGGCGGCGAACCAGAACAGCGGCCCGCTGGGGGCGAGGCCGACGATGTAGAGCCCGGCGGCGCCGAAGGCCAGTCCGGTCGCCAGCGCCATGCGATTGCCGAACCGCTTCACGAACGGGCCGACCACGCCCACCTGTACCGCCGCCAGCGCGATCCCCACCACGGTCAGGGCCGGCCCAATGGCGAAGGGCGTCCAGTGGTAGCGATACATGGCGTAGAGCACTACGGTGGACGGCAGCGACACCTGCGCCAGGGTCGACAGGAACAGGGTGGACGACAGGGCGATCAGGTCCGGATGGCGGCGTATCAGGCGAAGCGCGCCGAAGGGGTTGGCCTTGGACAGGCGCAGGCGCGAGCGCAAGGCCTTGGGCAGGGATTCAGGCAGGACGAAAAAGCCGTAGCCGGCGTTCAGCAGCGAAAAGGCGCCGGCCACGAAGAAGGGCGCGCGCGGTCCGAAATACTCGCCCAGCACCCCGCCAAGGGACGGTCCGATCATGAAGCCGACCCCGAACGCGGCGCCCAGGATGCCGAAGGCCCCGGCCCGCTTCTCTACCGAGGTGGTGTCGGCGATGTAGGCCGAGGCGGTGCCGTAGCTGGCCCCGGTGATGCCCGAGACGATCCGGCCGATGAACAGCCAGCCGAGGTTCGGCGCCCACCCCATCAGGCCGTAGGTGAGCCCAAGGCCGAGGTTCGAGGCCAGGATCAGCGGCCGGCGCCCGAACCGGTCCGACAGCGCGCCGATCAGGGGCGAGAACAGGAACTGCATCAGGGCGAAGGTGGTGTTGAACGCGGTGTAGATCAGCGCGGCGGAGGTGGCGTCCTGTTTGACAAACTCGGTGACCAGCTTGGGCAGCACCGGCGCCACCATGCCAAACGCCATCATGTCGAGCAGCACGGTGACGAAGATGAAGGCGACCGCGGCGCGCCCGGCCGGCGGGGCGGCCTCCGAGGCCGGCTCGGGCCGCTCTGCGTTGGGATCGCTCATGCGAAAGGTTGGCCGCCCCGTCGAAACGAAGCGGCGACCCTAGAGGAAAAAAGACCGCGAGCGAAAGCAGGCATCGACGCTCAGCGACGTCCGGTCACGTCGAGTTGACCGCGTACGCGGGCGAACACCGCCTCGAACATCGCCGTCGTCAGCCGGCCGGTGTTGGTGTTCAGCCGCGAGCAATGATAGCTGGAATAGAGCCGGTAGGGGCCGACCTCGGTTTCGACGCCATGGCCGGGCTCCGCCGCGCTGGCGGGTAGGCCGAGCGCCTTCAGCACGTTCTTGCGCGCCACATCGCCCAGAACCACGATAGCTTGAAGGTTCGGCAGACCCGCCATCCGCGCCTGCAGGAAGGGGCGGCAGCTGGCCTCCTCCACTGGCAAGGTCTTGTTCTGCGGCGGAGCGCAGCGCACGGCGTTGGAGACCGTGCAGTCGATAAGCTCGAACCCGTCGTCCGGCCGCGCCCGATAGGCGCCCTTGGTGAAGCCGAATTTGGTCAAGGTAGCGTAGAGCAGAACGCCGGCATAGTCGCCGGTGAAGGGGCGCCCGGTGCGGTTGGCTCCCTTGCGCCCCGGCGCCAGACCCACCACCAGAAGCCGGGCGTTCGGGTCCCCGAATGACGGGGCGGGACCGTTGAACCAGCCCGGCTCAGCCGCCCGGTTGGCCTCGCGATAGGCCACAAGGCGCGGGCAGAGCGGGCAGTCGCGCGGCGGCTCCGCCACGGCGAGGTCGCCGGACAGGGTTTCAGACGTCATCCGGCTCGCGCTCATCCACGTAGCGCCGCTCGCTCGGCGGGCGGGCCGGGCGGCCGACCAGGGCCGCCAGATCCTGCAACTCGACGAAGGTGTCCGCCTGCCGGCGGAGATCGTCCGACGCCATGGGCGGCTGCGAGCGGACGGTGGAGACCACGGTCACCCGCACCCCCTTGCGCTGCACAGCCTCCACCAGCCGACGGAAGTCGCCGTCGCCGGAGAACAGCACCACGTGGTCCACATGACCGCAGATTTCCATCATATCCACGGCGATCTCGATATCCATATTGCCCTTGGTGCGGGTGACGCCGGTGGCGTAATCGGTGTGCCGCTTGGCGGCCTTGGTCACCATGGTGAAGCCGTTATAGTCCAGCCAATCCACCAGCGGACGCAGCGGCGAATAGTCCTGGTCCTCCAGGATGGCGGTGTAGTAATAGGCGCGGATCAGCACGCCGCGCTTACGAAATTCCTCCAACAACTTCTTGTAATCGATATCGAAGCTGAGCGCCTTTGCGGCGGAATACAGATTGGCGCCGTCCACGAAGAGGGCGATCCGGTCGTTGGGGTAAAAGGTCACTGGCGTGAAAATCCTTGATCGAAAGGCGCTGGACGAGGCCGTCGTCATCGCGCTGGGAAGCAATATGGCGGGCGAATACGGGTCTCCGGCCGACATGGTGGAGCGCGCGATCCTGGCCTTGGACGCCAAGGGCGTTGGGGTTGTCGCCCGCTCGCGCCTCTGGCGGTCCCGCGCCTGGCCCGATCCGGACGCGCCTGATTATCGCAACGCCGTCTGTCTTGTCGAGACGGCGCTGGGGCCGGCGGCCTTGATGAGGGTGCTGCACGGGATCGAGCACGGGTTCGGCCGCGTGCGCGGCGCGGCCAACGCACCCCGGACGCTGGACCTCGATCTGATCGCCCATGGCCGGCGGCTGTCGCAGGCCGCCCCCATCCTGCCGCATCCGCGCGCCGCGGATCGGCGATTCGTCATGGGCCCGCTGGCGGAGGTCGCGCCGGATTGGGTCCATCCCGTGAGCGGCGAGACGGCCGAGGTTCTGGCCGCCGCGGCCCTGGTCGGACGCGACGCCGCACCGCTCGCCTGAGCCGCTTTCGGCATTGCACAATCGGGCCGGGTTCCCTATTTTGGCGGGTTCAAGACGACCCCTCCGAGGATTTTATGGCCCGCGTCACCGTCGAAGACTGCGTCGAGAAGGTTCCCAACCGCTTCAGCCTGGTGCTGCTGGCGGCCCATCGCGCGCGCGCTATCTCCACCGGTTCGCCCCTCACCATCGACCGCGACAACGACAAGAACCCCGTCGTGGCGCTGCGCGAAATCGCCGAGGACGCGGTGGAGGCGGAGGGTCTGCGGGAAGCCCTGGTGGTTTCGCTGCAGCGCGTGGATGAGCGGACCGAGGCGGAGGAAGAGGCGGAGACCCTGGCGCTGCTGGCCGATCCCCAGCACATGCACATGAGCGAGCAGGAGTTGGTCCGCGCCCTGCAAAGCGACCGCGACGGCGGTCAAGAGGAGCGGTACTGACGCCCCCGGGCGCAGAACCCCTCGCCGTCGCGGCGGTCCCGACCGAGCCGGTCGGCGCCGCCCCATCCTCGCACACGGCGCCCCCTGCGCCGACGGCCATGCCCGCGCCGATGGGCAAGCCGCCGCGCTATCTGCGCCAGTACGAGCTGGTGGAGCGGGTCAAGGCCTACGATCCCACCGCCGACGAAGCGTTGCTGGACCGGGCCTACGTCTACGCCATGCGGATGCACGGGGCGCAGCTGCGCGCCTCGGGCGATCCCTATTTCGCCCACCCCATCGAGGTGGCCGGTATCCTGACCGAATACCGCATGGACACGGCGACCATCGTCACCGCCTTGCTCCACGACGTGATCGAGGATACCGGCGCCACGCGGCCCGACGTGGCGGAGATGTTCGGCGACGAGATCGCCGAACTGGTGGAGGGGGTGACCAAGCTCTCCAAGCTCGAACTCACCGCCGAACACGAGCGCCAGGCGGAGAACCTGCGCAAGTTCATCCTGGCCATTTCCAAGGACGTGCGTGTCCTCATCGTCAAGCTGGCCGACCGGCTGCACAACATGCGCACTCTGCATTTCCTGCGGCCGGACAAGCGCGAGCGCATCGCCCGTGAGACCCTCGACATCTACGCCCGGCTGGCCCGCACCATCGGGATGCACCGGATCACTTCGGAACTGGAGGAACTGGCGTTCGAGACGCTCAATCCCGTGGCGCGCGATGCGGTGGTGCGGCGGCTGGAGTCGCTGCGCGCCAGCCAGGGTCCGGCGGTGGCGCTGGTGTCGGGCGAGGTGGCCGAAGCGCTCAGTGAATCCGGCGTTGCGGCGCGGGTCTATGGACGGGAGAAACAGCCCTATTCGATCTGGCGCAAGTTGCAGCGCAAGTCGGTCGGCTTCTCCCAGTTGTCGGACATCTACGCCTTCCGCGTCATCGTTGAAAGCGAGGACGACTGCTATCGTGCGCTCGGCGTCGTCCATCGCAGCTGGTCCATGGTGCCCGAGCGGTTCAAGGATTATATCTCGACGCCGAAACGCAACAATTACAGGTCTTTACATACAACTGTCGTCGGCCCACGGGGCCTGCGGATCGAGCTGCAAATCCGCACCGAGGACATGGACCGTATCGCCGAGCAGGGCGTCGCCGCCCACTGGCGCTATAAGGACAAGGCCTACGGCTTCGACGCCCAGGCCGCCGAGGAATCGGGCGGACGCGATCCCCTGGCCAGCCTGAACAGTCTGGTGCAGGTGATGAGCCACGGCGGCGATCCGGACGAACTGGTCGAGCATACCAAGCTTGAGATGTTCCTCGATCATACCTTCGTCTTCACGCCCAAGGGCCAACTGATCAACCTGCCCAAGGGGGCCATGCCGCTGGACTTCGCCTATGCGGTCCACACCAATATTGGCGACACCACGGTGGGGGTGAAGATCAACGGCGAGCTGAAGCCGTTGCGCACACCGCTGCAGAATGGCGACGTGGTGGAGGTGATCCGTGGCCCGAAGCGCGTGACGCCGCCGGACTGGCGCTCGCTCACCGTCACCGGCCGCGCCCGCTCCGCCATCCGCCGCCACATCCGCGCCACCGAGCGCGAGGAGTTCATCCGCCTCGGCCGCGCCGGGGTGGAGCAGGCGTTCCAGCGCGCCGGCAAATCCCTGGCCGAGGTCTCGCTGCGTCCGGCCATGGACCGGTTCGCCGTCGCCCATGAGGACGATCTCTATGAGGCCGCCGGCCGCGCCAGGATCGCGCCCGAACACATCCTGGAGGCCGTCTATCCCGGCATGAAGGCGGAGGAAAAGGCCGCCGCCTCCGCCCGTCGCCGGATCGAGGACGGCAAGGCCGCCGCCAAGCTGTTCGTCCGCGGCGGGGGGCTGACGCCGGGCGTATCCCTGCACTTTGCCGCCTGCTGCTCGCCGGTGCCGGGGGACCGCATTGTCGGCATCGTTCAACCGGACGAAGGCCTGGCCGTGCACGTGATCGATTGCCCGCGCCTGGCCGAATACGAGGATCGCGAAGACCTGTGGCGCGACCTGCACTGGACGCCCGCGGCGGAGAGTTCGACCATCTCGCGCGCGCGCCTCACCGCCACCATGCGCAATGCGCCGGGGATGCTCGGTCAGGCCTGTACGCTGATCGGCGAGGCCGGCGGCAATATTGTCAACCTGCGTATGCACCACCGGCAGGCGGACTTCTTCGACGCCGATTTCGATATCGACGTGAAGGACGCCCGCCACCTGACCCACATCGCCGCGGCGCTCCGCGCCTGCCCCTCGGTGGAGGACGTCGAGCGCGGCGGCGGTTGAGCTTGACCCGCCGCGCCGCTAGGTAGGGGCATGAGCCCCGATGACGTGCTGAACGAATTTCGTGCCGCCGGCGCGCTGCGTGAGGGACACTTCGTGCTGTCCTCCGGTCTGCACAGCCCGGTCTTCCTGCAGAAGAACCTGGTGTTCATGCACGCGGATCGCGCCGAGCGGCTGTGCAAGGCGCTGGCCGCCAAGGTGCGCGCCAGGGTCGGCGAGCTGGGCGAACGCATCGAGTTGGTGGTCTCGCCCGCCGTCGGCGCCATTATCCCCGGCTATGAGGTGGGCCGCCAACTTGGCCTCCCATCCATCTTCGTGGAGCGCGACGGCGGGCAGTTCAAACTGCGCCGCGGCTTTCATCTCGAGTCGGGGACCAAGGTGGTGATGGTGGAGGATATCGTCACCACCGGCCTCTCGTCGCGCGAGTGCATCGAGGCGATCCGCGCGGTCGGGGGCGAGGTGATCTGCGCCGCCTGCATCGTCGACCGATCCGGCGGCCGCGCCGATGTGGGGGCGCCATTGGTGGCGCTGGCGACGCTCGACGTGCCGGCCTATCCCGCCGACGCCCTGCCCGCCGACCTCGCCGCCATTCCGATCGAGGATCCGGGCAGCCGGAGGCTGAAGGGGTGAGCCCCCGTCTCCGCCTCGGCGTCAATATCGACCATGTGGCGACGGTGCGGAATGCGCGCGGCGGCCAGGCCCCGGGCCTGGTGCGCGCCGCCGAACTGGCCATCGCCGCCGGGGCCGATGGGATCACCGCCCACCTGCGCGAGGACCGCCGCCACATCCGCGACGCCGATCTGGACGGCCTGACCGTCGTGACCCGCTCCACCGGCCATCCCTTGAACCTGGAGATGGCGGTGACCGAGGAGATGGTGGCGATCGCCCTCGCCCACCGGCCCCACGCCGTCTGCCTGGTGCCCGAACGGCGCGAGGAGCGCACCACCGAGGGCGGCCTCGACGTTGTGGGCCAGTACGATCGGATCGGCCCCGCCGCCCGCAGCCTGCACGAGGCGGCCGGGGCGCGCGTGTCGCTGTTTATCGCGCCCGAGGCCGATCAGGTGAGGGCCTCCGCCGACGCCGGCGCACAGGTGGTGGAGCTGCATACCGGCGCCTACTGCGACGCCCTGCGCGAGCGGCCGGACGTGGCGCAGACCCATCTCGACGCCCTGCGCGCCGCCGCCGCCGAGGCGCACAGGCTGGGTCTCGAGGTTCATGCCGGCCACGGTATCGACTATGACAGCGTCACGCCCGTCGCCCGCATTGCGGAGCTGGTAGAGCTCAACATCGGTCACTTCCTGATCGGGGAGGCGATCTTTGTAGGGCTGGAGGCCGCCATCGGCCGGATGCGCGCGCTGATGGATGCCGCCCGGACGGAGGGCGGCGCGTGATCATCGGCATCGGCTCGGACCTGACCGACATCCGCCGTATCCAGCGCTCGCTCGACCAGTTCGGCGTGCGGTTCACCCAAAGGCTGTTCACCGAGGTGGAAAAGGCGCGGTCCGAGCGCAAGAGCGACCGCGCCGCCAGCTATGCCAAGCGCTTCGCCGCTAAGGAGGCCTGCGCCAAGGCGCTCGGAACCGGGATGCGCCGGGGGGTGTTCTGGCGCGACATGGGCGTGGTCAACCTGCGCTCGGGCCAGCCGACCCTGGCGCTCACCGGCGGCGCGGCCGACCGGTTGAGGGCGATGACGCCGCGGGGTATGCAGGCGGTGATCCACCTCAGCCTTACGGATGACATACCCTACGCGCAGGCTTTCGTCATTATCGAGGCCTTACCGGAAGATAGCTTGCCGCCTCCAGGCTGAGACGATACCCAAACCGTCGATGAAGCGCCCGGCGCCCGCGAAAGATCCCCAAGGATGAGCATGGCCTCCTCTGATCCTACCCCCGAAACGGCCGCCGTGGCCGAAGAGGCGGTGAAGCCCGCAAGCCCGTGGTCGGAATACATCGATCTCGGCAAGACGGTGATCTACGCCCTGCTGATCGCGCTGGTGCTGCGCATCGTGCTGTTCCAGCCCTACACCATCCCCTCGGCCTCCATGGAGCCGACCTTGCGGGAGGGCGACTACATCATCGTCAACAAGTTCGCCTATGGCTGGAGCAAGAACTCCATCCCGTTCGAGCCGCCGCTGTTCAAGGGCCGCCTCTTTTCGCATGAGCCCAAGCGCGGCGACATCATCGTCTTCAAGCTGCCGACGGGAACCCATCCGGACTTCATCAAGCGCCTGATCGCGCTGCCCGGGGATACGGTGCAGGTGAAGCACGGCACGGTGTGGATCAACGGCAAGGCCACGACGGAGACGGCGCTGGCGCCGGAGGTGTCAAATACCGCCTTCCCGGCCCCGCGCCAGCTCGACCGGTATCAGCAGGACCTCGGTTACAAGAAATACACCACCTATTCGCTGACCCGCGACAACGATGTGGAGAACACCGGCGTGTTCACCGTGCCGCAGGGCTGCTATTTCATGATGGGCGACAACCGCGACAACTCGCTGGACAGCCGCTTCTATTCGGGCGCGCCCACCTGCCAGTCGGCGGCGGCCGAGCCGTTCATCAATGCCGAGGAGCCGGGCGTGGGCTTCGTGCCGGCGGAGAATCTGGTGGGCAAGGCGGACCTGATCCTGGTGTCCTGGAAGCAGGGCGCCTCGCTGTTCAAGCCGTGGACCTGGCTGCTGAACCTCGACTTCCGCCGCTTCTTCCGCCCGTTGACGTGAGCGGAGGTGTAAACCTGCGGGCCGAGGCGGTCGCCGCGCTGCAGGAACGCCTGGGTTACAGCTTTAGCGACGCGGGGCTGCTCGAACGCGCCCTGACCCATGTGAGCGCCGGGCAGACCGTCGACCGGGTGCGCCACAACGAGCGGCTGGAGTTTCTGGGCGACCGGGTGCTCGGCCTGTGCATCGCCGAGGCGCTGGTGGAGCGTTATCCCACCGACGCGGAGGGGGAGCTCTCCAAACGCCTGAATGCGCTCGTGGCCGGCCCCCGCTGCGCCGCCGTGGCGCGCGCGCTGGGGCTCGGCCAGGCGCTGCGCATGGCGGGGGGCGAGACCAGGAGCGGGCTGCGCGACAACGACACGGTGCTGGGCGACGCCTGCGAGGCGCTGATCGCCGCCCTCTACCTCGAGGCCGGCCTGGAGCAAGCGGCGGCCGTGGTCCGCACGCTGTGGGCGGAGGCCATGGCGGAGGTCGAAGAGCACGCCTTCCTCAACCCCAAATCCCAACTGCAGGAGTGGGCGGCGGCGAACAAGCGGAGTGCGCCGGTCTATCGGGTGGTGGAGCGCACCGGCCCGGACCACGCCCCTAGCTTTACCGTGGACGTGTCTGTCGCCGGCCTCGACCCCCAGCGTGCGAGCGGGGGTTCGCGCCAGACGGCGGAGGTTGCGGCGGCGCTGGCCATGCTGAAGCGCGAAGGGATGAGTTGATGGGCGAGGCAGAGGCGGGCGTGGCCACCCGCGCCGGGTTCGCCGCCGTGATCGGCGCGCCGAACGCCGGCAAATCCACCCTGGTCAACCGGCTGGTGGGCTCCAAGGTGTCCATCGTCACGCGCAAGGTGCAGACCACCCGCTTTCCGGTGCGCGGCGTCGCCATGGAGGGTCCAGCCCAGATTGTGCTGGTGGATACGCCCGGCGTGTTCACCCCCCGCCGCCGACTGGACCGCGCCATGGTCAAGGCCGCCTGGGCGGGGGCGGAAGACGCCGACGCGGTGGTGCATCTGGTGGACGCGGAGGCCGAGATCGCGGTGGAGGCCAAACAGGCCAGCGCCGCCCAACACCGGGGGGCGGAGGATACCCGCACCATCGTCGAGGGGCTGAAGGCCGCCGGGCGAAAGTCCATCCTCGCCCTCAACAAGATCGACATGGTCAGGCGCGACCAGTTGCTTGGCCTCACCGACGCCCTGTTCAAGACCGGGGTCTATGGCGAGGTGTTCATGCTCTCGGCGGAAAACGGCTCCGGCGTGCCCGATCTGAAAGTCCGTCTCGCCGCCCTGATGCCGGAGGGGCCGTGGCTCTATCCGGAGGACCAGACCGCCGACCTGCCCGCACGCCTGCTCGCCGCCGAGATCACCCGCGAGAAGATCTATCTGCGCGTCCATGAGGAACTGCCCTATGCCGCGGCGGTGGAGACCACCGCGTTCGAGGAGCGTCAGGACGGCTCGGCCCGCATCGAGCAGACCGTCTATGTGGAGCGCGAAAGCCAGCGCCCCATCGTGCTCGGCGCCGGCGGCCAGACCCTGAAATGGATCGGCCAGAAGTCGCGCGAGGAACTGAGCCAAATCCTCGACCGTCCCATCCACCTGTTCCTCACCGTCAAGGTGGTGGAGGACTGGCAGAACAAGCGCGACTTCTACCGCGACACCGGGCTGGAGTTCGATGTGTAGGCTCCTTTCCCCATCGAGGGGGAAAGGTTGGGCGTGGGCGTGGACGCGCCGCCCCTTCGTCAGATTGCACATGAGGCGCCGCCTCAAGTGACCTTCGTTTCAACCTCGTGGACCCACCCCCATCCCCAACCCTTCCCCCCTCGAGGGGGAAGGGGGTCCTAATGGAATGGGACGACGACGCCTTCGTGCTTTCCGCCCGCGCGCATGGCGAAACGGGCGCCATCGTCGAGCTTCTCACCGCCCGCCACGGCCGCCATGCCGGGCATCTGGCCGGGGGCGCGTCGCGGCGGATGAAGCCGTTCCTGCAGGCGGGGGCGCAGGTGATGATCTCCTATCGTTCGCGCACCGCCGAACAGCTCGGCGCGATCAGGCTTGAGCCGGTGGGGGAGGGGCCAGGCGCCCTGTTTGAAGATGCGCTGGCCTTGGCCGGTCTCTCCGCCGCCGCCGCGGTGGCCGCCGGCGCCCTGCCGGAGCGCGAGCCGCACCCGGGCGCCTATCTGGCCTTCGAGGCGCTGGTCTCAGCCTTCGCCCACGACGCGGTCTGGCCCGCCGTCTTCGTCCGTTTCGAGGCGGGACTGTTGGAGGAGCTGGGTTTCGGTCTCGACCTGTCCAAATGCGCCGCTACGGGCGCGGTTGACGATCTGGTCTATGTGAGCCCCAAGACGGGCCGCGCCGTCAGCCGCGGGGCCGGCGCGCCCTATGCCGCGCGGATGCTGGCCCTGCCGCCCTTCATGCTGGGGGGACAGGCGGGACTGCGCGCCGGCGATGTGGGCGCGGGCTTCGCCCTCACCGGTCATTTCCTCGAACAGTTCGTCTTCGGCCCCCTGAACCGCCCCCTGCCGCCCGCCCGGGTCTGGCTGCTGGATAAGCTGGCGCACGCGGGGCGGCTGTAGCGGCCCTCCAGCTTCGCCCGCAACTGTTGTGTCAAGAATCGCCGATTGCATTATGACGGGGCGCGATGGCTACCCACGTTCCACCCCCCGCGCCCCCCGACGAGGGCGGGCGCATCGTCGATGAACTGCTGACCGAGGCGCTGTCCAAGCGCTATCTGGCCTACGCCCTCTCCACCATCATGAACCGGGCGCTGCCCGATGTACGTGACGGGTTGAAGCCGGTGCAGCGGCGCATCCTCTACGCCATGAACCAGATGCGGCTGAACCCCGAAGGCGCGGCCCGCAAGTGCGCCAAGGTGGTGGGCGAGGTGATGGGCGGCTATCATCCGCACGGCGACCAGTCGATCTATGACGCCCTGGTGCGCCTGGCCCAGGATTTCGCCCAGCGCTATCCGCTGGTGAACGGGCAGGGCAATTTCGGCAATATCGACGGCGATAACGCCGCCGCCATGCGCTACACCGAGTGCAAGCTGACGCCCGCGGCGCGCCTGTTGCTCGACGGGATCGATGAGGACGCCGTCGGTTTCCGCCCCACCTATGACGGGGAGGATGAGGAGCCGGTGGTGCTCCCCGCCGCCTTCCCCAATCTGTTGGCCAACGGTTCCGCCGGGATCGCCGTGGGTATGGCCACCTCCATCGCGCCGCACAATGCGGGCGAGCTGATCGACGCCTGCCTGCTGCTGCTGCAACGGCCGGGCGCAACCACCGCCGATCTTATGGAGCGCGTGCCGGGGCCGGACTTTCCCACCGGCGGAGTAATCGTCGAACCCCGGGCGGCCCTGCACGAAGCCTATGAGACCGGCCGGGGCGGCGTGCGCCATCGCGCCCGCTGGGAGCTGGAAAGGCTGGAGCGCGGCGGCTGGCGGGTGGTCGTCACCGAAATGCCCTATCAGGTGCAGAAATCGCGCCTGGTGGAGCAGTTGGCCAATCTGATCGAGCTGAAGAAGGCCCCCCTGCTCGGCGACGTGCGCGACGAGTCCGACGAGCGGGTGCGGCTGGTGATCGAGCCCAAGGTCCGCACCGTCGAACCCGAAGTGCTGATGGAATCCCTGTTCCGCCTCTGTGATCTGGAGACGCGCTTTCCCATCAACATGAACGTGCTGGACCGCACGGGCACGCCCCGGGTGATGAGCCTGAAGGCCATGCTGCAGGCCTTCCTCGACCACCGGCGCGAGGTCGATGGCCGGGGCGCCCGCTGGCGTCTTGGCAGGATCGCCGCCCGGCTGCACATCCTGGACGGCCTGCTGATCGTCTATCTCAATCTCGACGAGGTCATCCGCATCGTCCGCTTCGAGGACGAACCCAAGGCGCGGTTGATGGAGGCCTTCGGCATCGATGAGCTGCAGGCCGACGCCATCCTCAACACCCGCCTTCGCCAACTCGCCAAGCTGGAGGAGATGGAGCTCCGCCGTGAGCACGCTGCGCTATGCGAAGAGCAGGCGGCGCTGAACGCACGGCTCGATTCCGAAAAGGCGCAATGGAACAAGGTCGGCGAGGATCTTCGCACGGTGCGCGAGGCGCTCGGCAAGGATGCCGATCTGGCGCGCCGCCGCTCCAGCTTCGCCGACGCCCCGGCCGCCGATCTGGCGCCCCCGGCGGAGGCCTACATCACGCGTGAGCCGATCACGGTGATTCTGTCGGACAAGGGCTGGATTCGCGCCGCCAAGGGCGCCGTGGCCGATCCGTCTGAGTTGAAGTTCAAGGAGGGCGACCGCCTGGGCTTCCTCGTGCCCGCCGAAACCACCGACAGGCTGCTGATCCTGGCGTCGGATGGGCGGGTGTTCACCCTCGGCTGCGACAAGCTTCCCTCCGCCCGCGGACAGGGCGAACCGCTGCGGCTGATGCTCGATCTGGAGGACAAGACCGGGCTGGTCGCCGTCTTCCCCCACCGGCCGGGCGCCCGGCGCGTCCTCGCCTCCTCCGCCGGTTACGGCTTCGTGGCGCCGGAGGACGAACTGATCGCCAATCGCCGCGCCGGCAAGCAGGTGCTGAATGTGGGCGATGAGGAAGCGTTGGTCTGCCTGCCGCTCTCTGAAAAGATTGGCGAGGGCGACCATCTCGCCGTGGTGGGCGACAACGGCAAGGCGCTGATCTTCCCGCTGTCGGACCTGCCGGAAATGCCGCGCGGCAAGGGCGTGAAGCTGCAGGCCTATCGCGAGGGCGGCCTGCGCGACGCCATGGTGTTCACGGCGGATGCGGGCGCGACCTGGATCGACGGCGCCGGGCGGACGCGCGACTGGCCGAGCTGGCGCGACTGGCTCGGCAAACGCGCCGCCTCGGGCAAGGTGGTCCCCAAGGGCTTCCCGGCGTCGAAGCGGTTCAGGCCGAAAGGGTAGTGGACTGAAATCCCCGTCCTTCGAGGCTCGCCTTAGGATGAGGATTTCTATTGAGCGTCTAGTTAAATAGCCCTCATCCCGAGGCGCTGCGAAAGCGGCCTCGAAGGACGAGGGCGGTCCCTCGATGGATCAAGGGAGTGGATGCGATGCTGAAGGTTATCCTGGGTCTGGCGCTGGCCGCTTTGGCGCTCGCCGCCTCCGCCCAGACCCTTCCCGCCGCCTGGCATCCGCGCGAGGGCGACTACATCGCCCACGACTTCCGGTTCAAGGACGGGGAGACTTTGCCCGAACTCCGCCTGCACTACCTCACCGTGGGCGAGCCCCGGCGCGATGCGACAGGCCATGTGACCAATGCGGTGATGGTGCTGCACGGCACCGGCGGCAGCGGCGCCAGCCTGATCCGCCCACAGTTCTCCGACGTGCTGTTCAGGCCCGGCGGCGTGCTGGACGCCGCCAAATACTTCATCATCCTGCCGGACGGCATCGGCCACGGCCGCTCGTCCAAGCCTTCGGATGGGCTGCGGATGAAGTTTCCCAAATACGACTATGACGACATGGTCGCCGCCCAGCGCCTTATGCTGACCGAGGGGCTGAAGGTGGATCGCCTGCAGCTGATCCTCGGCACCTCCATGGGCTGTATGCAGGCCTTCGTCTGGGGCGAAACCTATCCGAGGTTCAGCGCGCGGCTGGCGCCGTTTGCCTGTCTGCCCACCGCGCTCGTGGGCCGCAACCGGCTGTGGCGCGCCTTTACCGTCCAGTCTATCGAGAAGGACCCGGCGTGGGCGGGCGGCGACTACCCGGCCGAACCGGTGGAGGGGCTGCGTGCGGCGGAGATCCTGATGACCATGGCCGGTTCGGCGCCGATCCAGATGCAGAGGGACCTGCCGACCCGCGAGGCGGCCGACGCCCTGGCCACCCACATCCTCGATGGCGCGGCCAGGGCCACCGACGCCAACGACCTGATCTATCAGATACAAGCCTCACGCAACTACGATCCTTCGGCGGGGCTGGAGAAGATCACCGTCCCCGTCTTGTGGATCAATTCGGGCGACGACTTCATCAATCCGCCCGAACTCGGCATCGCCCAACGGATGGCGCCCCGGCTGCGACGCGGCCGCTTCATCCTGGTCCCGGCCAGCGACCGGACCCATGGCCACGGCACCCACACCTGGGCGGTGGTCTGGCAGGACGATCTGGCGAAGCTGATGGCGGAAGGGCCTTAACCCTTGACGACGGCGGCCGACCGCTCCTGGGCCGAGAGCAGCCGCCAGCCGCCGAAGCGCAGCACCTCCAGCGGGTCGAAGCGGGCCTTGTAGTCCATCTTGCCCGAGCCCTGCACCCAGTAGCCGAGATAGACATAGGGCAGGGCGGCGGCGCGGGCCTGGCGTACATGGTCGAGGATGATGAACGAGCCCAGGCTGCGCTTTTTCAGAGCGGGATCGTAGAAGCTGTAGACCAGCGACAGTCCGTCGCTCAGCACGTCCACCAGGATGCAGCCGATCAGGTCCCCGGGGCCATCGTCGCCGGTGGGGGCGCGGTATTCGATCAGGTGGGTGCGGACCGCCGTGTCCTCCACCATGGCCACGTAGTCCAGCCAGGTCATGTCGGCCATGCCGCCGCCGGCGTGGCGGGCGTTCAGATAGCGGCGCAGGAGGTCGAACTGCTCGCGCGTCGCCTCGGCCTCGACCAGATGGCGCGACAGGTCGGCCGAGCGCTCCAGCGTCCGCTCCTCCGAGCGCGAGAAGACGTAGTCCGCTACGGGGATGCGCGCGGAGACGCAGGCCTCGCAGGCCTCGCAGGCGGGGCGATAGGCGATGTTCTGCGAGCGGCGAAAGCCCACCTCCGTCAGCACGTCGTTCACCGTGGGGCCGTCGGACAGCGGCAGGTGCGCGAACACCTTCCGCTCCTCGCGCCCCAGGAGATAGGGGCAGGGCGAGGGGGCGGTCAGGAAGAACCTCAGTTTGCGCGTGGCGAAATGCTGGGTCACGGGGCCTGAGTCGAACCGGAACGGACCGCCCGATTAAGCGACGATCCCGCGTCTTGGCGCAAGCGCCGCGGCGTCCCGGCGCTCCCTAATGGCCGGGCGGCAGCACCGGCGCTTCCTTCAACAGCACGATGGCGATGCGGCGGTTGCCGGGCAGGGTCGGATCGTCGGGAAAGAGCGGGTCGGAATTGGCCTTGCCGGAGACCTGATAGACCCGGTCGGGATCGATACCCGCCTCCTGCAACACTGTGCGCGAGGCGTTGGCTCTGGCGGCCGACAGCGCCCAGTCGTCGCCGCCCTTCTGGCCTTGCGCCGTGGCCGAGGTGTGGCCGGCGATGGTGATCCGGTTGTGCAGCTGGTTGATCACCTTGGAGACGGCGCGTAGCAGCAGGCGCGCCCGGTCGTTGGGTCTGGCCGAGCCCGGCTCGAACATGGAGCGGCCCTCCTGGTCGATGAGCTGGATGCGCAGGCCCTCGGGCGTCTGGTCGACCAGCACCTGCTTGGACAGCTCTGCCAGTTCCGGCATGTCCTGCATGGCCTGGCGCAGCGACTGGGCGGCGGAGTTGAACTCGTCGGCCTCGCGCTTGGCGGCGGCGGCCTGCAGGGCGGTCTGGGCGTCGGAGGCCCCGCCGGCCCTGGACGACTTGCCGTCCTTGGCGTCCTGAGGCGATTCGGGCGCCTGGGCCTGGATGATGGGCTGGGAGCCGTCGGCCTTGGCCCCCTGATCGCCGAGCGCGGTGCCGCCGAGGATGCCGCCGGAGCCGGAGGTGGATTCCGAGACGCTGGCCGGGGCGAAATAGTCGGCGATGCCGCGCTTCTGCTGGGGACTGGTGGTGTTGATCAGCCACATCAGGAGGAAGAAGGCCATCATGGCGGTGACGAAGTCGGCATAGGCCACCTTCCACGCGCCGCCGTGATGGCCGCCGCCGACCACCTTCTTCACCTTCTTGATCAGGATCGGTGCGTCGGCGTTATACGCCATCGTCTTTCCCCACGGTTCGAGAACGTGCTTAACGGGCGTCTCGTTAAGGAGATGTTGAGCATGAAGGTCGCGTTCGCGGGTCTGGGCGTCATGGGCTTCCCGATGGCGGGGCACCTGGCCGGCGCCGGGCATGAGGTCTCGGTGTTCAACCGTTCGCCGGACAAGGCGGAGCGCTTCGTGACGCAGCACGCGGGGACCCGGACCGCGGCCAGTGTGGGCGAGGCGGTGAGAGGCGCCGAGCTGTTGGCGCTCTGCGTCGGACGCGACGACGACGTGCGCCAGGTGGTGAGCGAGGCGCTGGACGCGCTGGCGCCCCACGCCGTGATCGTCGATCACACCACCACCTCCGCCAAGCTGGCGCGCGAGCTGGCCGAGCTTGCGGCGACCTCCGGCCGCGCCTTCGTCGATGCGCCGGTCTCCGGCGGTCAGGCGGGGGCGGAAAGGGGAACGCTGACGGTCATGCTCGGGGGCGAGGCGGCGGCCTGCGAGACCGCGCGGCCGGTGATCGCGGCCTACGGCGCCAACATCCGCCGTATCGGTGGACCAGGCTCCGGCCAGCTCGCCAAGATGGTCAACCAGATCGCCATCGCCGGCGTGGTGCAGGGGCTGGCCGAGGCGGTGCATTTCGCCAAGGCGGCCGATCTCGATACCGAGGCGGTGCTGGGCGCCATCTCCAAGGGTGCGGCCCAGAGTTGGCAGATGGACAACCGCTGGCCGACCATGGTGGAGGGCCGCTTCGAGTTCGGCTTCGCTGTGGACTGGATGCGCAAGGACCTCGGCCTGGTGCTGGACGAGGCTCGCGCCAACGGCGCCCGCCTGGCGCTCACCGCGCTCGTCGACCAGTTCTATGCCGAGGTGCAGGCCATGGGCGGCCGGCGCTGGGACACCTCGAGCCTGGTGGCGCGGCTGGAACGCTAGTCGCGCGGCGCTGCGGCTCACGCAACCCAGCTCCTCCCGCAGAGGGGGGAGGGGGACCACCCGAAGGGTGGTGAAGGGGGCGGCGCCGCCCTCTCAGGTTAGCGTCGCGCAACCCCCTCCGTCACGGCGCATATCTGCGCCGCGCCACCTCCCCGCTGCGCAAGGGAGGAGAAGACAGCCGTCATCGGCCTTCGGCTGGGGGGACCCGGTCGGGGAGGTGAGCGGGGCGCCCGGGTCGCTGCCCGGAGGGACCGTGGTTTAGGCGCCGAAGGGTTTCGTCAGGGATGAACGCAACGCCCGCCTGCCACCCCTTCCCCTCACCCCGACCCTCTCCCAGGGGGAGAGGGAGGAGGGCCGCCCCCGCTTCAAAACCGCAAGCGCGCGCTGTTATCCAAACTTCATGCCAGCGCGGAAAATTTGTCGCACGGCGGCAATAAGTCACGCCCATAGCGCGGGAAATGGGCGTCTGGGGACCCCCGCTCCCGGAGTTGGGGATAGTGCAATGAATTCAAACGTCAAGATGGTGTGGTTGATGGCTTCGGCCAGTGTGCTGGCCGTGGCCGGCGCGGCGCAGGCTCAGGAGGTCGTCTCCGCCCCGCCCCAGGAGATCGTCGTCACCGCGCCGCGCGTGGAGGTGATCGCCCGCAAGAAACAGGAAGACGCACCGGTCATCGTCAACATCCAGGCCGCCGAGACCATCGCCAAATACCCCGACTACAACGCCGCCGAGGCGCTCGGGCGTATCCCCGGCATCTCGCTGTCGAGCGACACCGGTGAAGGACGCTTCGTCAACATTCGCGGTATCGACGCCAACCTCAACGGCGCCACCTATGGCGGCGTCGTCCTGTTGAACACGCTCCCCTCGATCACGGCGGGGTCCGGCGCGGGCCGCGCGGTGGAGTTCGACACCATCCCCACGGGGGCCATCGACGGCATCATCGTCTACAAGACCCTGTCGCCCGACCGCGAGGCGGAGGGTCTCGGCGGCCAGATCGAACTGACGCCGCGGTCGTCGAAGAACCTGTCCAAGCCATTTGTCGAGGGCGAACTCGGCTGGGGCTACGAGAACCTGCACGATCACACCGGTCCCTTCACCGCCGGCATCGCCGCCGGGGCCCGGTTCGGCTTTGGCGATCACGGCCTGATCGTGCAGGGCGACGGCCAGGAGCAGCCGGTCCGCGCGGGCTGGATCTCCAACCCGACCCCCTTCTCCTTCGTCATTACCGGTTCGCGCAAGGACGACCGGCGGGGCGTGGACGACACCGAACCGAGCTACGCCAACGACGGGGCGACCTGCGGCTTCACGGCCGCCGGTACGTGCGACCACGTCCTGGGGCGGGTGGACTTCCGCCGCTACGACTATCACCGCCGCCGGTTCGGCTATGGCTTCAACTTCGACTTCACGCCGAACGAGGACCACAACTATTACGTTCGCCTCGATGTCGCCGGGTACAAGGAGCGGTCCCACAAGAACCACTTCTACGCCCAGTTCGACGGCTCGCCCTCAGCGCCGGACGCGCAGGGCTATGTGGTGGACGGCTTCCAGCCGCAGGTGGACCTCATCGATCTGGACGAAACCCACCGCAACACCGTCTTCGCCATCGGCGGCGAGGACCGGTTCAGCAAGCTGGTGATCGACTATCGCGCCGCCTACAGCCGCGCCACCTATCTGGAAAACTACTACGACGAGGCCCGCTTCTTCGGCCAGGACATCTATTTCGGCCGATACAACGATACCAAGGACCCCAAGCGCTTCTCCTACCAGCTGTTCAAGGACGCGGCGCTGACCGTGCCGTTCGTCTCCACCGACGCCACCCAGTACGGCGCGCCCAACGGCAGGACTGCCCTGACCGCCTTCTTCGAGACCAATGTGGACGAGGAATACAGCTATGTGGCCAACGCCCGCTATCCGCTGAACCTGTTCGGCTACGCAGGCGAACTGAAGGGCGGCCTCAGCGCCCGCCTGCGCGACAAGGTGGTCAACGACTTCGGCGGCTTCGGCGCGGCGAGCCTCAACCTTTCGGCCATCTCCCCGAGCGTGGGTCCGGGCAACAACTACTATAACGGCTGGTTCCCGCCCGCGCCTTACGCGGACATCTACAAGGCCGACGCCCTGGTGCGCGCCAACACCACGCTGAAGCCGTCCCTCGGTCAGGACTTCAACGATAACGAGAATGTCTATGCCGGCTATCTGATGTACACGACGCAGGTCGGCAAGCTCGGGGTGCTGACCGGCGTGCGGGTGGAGGGAACCGACGCCAAGTACGGAAACTTCCTGACCACCACCGTGTTCGACCCGACCGATCCGACCCATACCAACACGATCAGCACGGTCTCGTCCATCACGCGCAACAACAGCTACATCAACGCTTTTCCAACCGTGCAGCTGAAGTACGCCCTCGCCCCGAACATGCAGGTGCGGGCGACCTATTCCACCGGCATCGCGCGGCCGGGCTTCACTCAGGCGGGCGGCAACGCCGGGGTGGACTTCACCTCCGGAACGCTCCGGCCCCAGGCCACGGCGGGCAATCCCAACCTCAAGCCGACCACCGGCAACAACTTCGATCTGGACTACGAATACTATCTCTCCAACGGAGGCATCATCCAGATCGGCCTGTTCGACAAGGAATTCGACAACTACATCTTCAAGTCCACCCGCGTGAACGTGCTGGACAAGATTTTCGACCCCCAGGGTCTGACGCCCATGCCCGGCGACTTCATCACCTTCATCAACGAGTCGGCCTATGCCCGCGGCCTCGAAATCGCCTATCACCAGAAGTTCACCGACCTGCCGGTCTGGCTCGGTCAGATGGGCCTCGGCGGTGCGCCGGACTGGCTGCGCGGCTTCGGCGTGGACGGCAACATCACCTGGGTGGATTCCCGCTTCCGGGAGTATTCCGCGGCGGTTAGCGGCACGGGCAAGGACGAGTTCGGCCCTCTCCCCGGCACCTCGCACGTCACCTGGAACCTTGCCGCCTTCTATGAGGATCGCGGTCTGGCCCTGCGCCTATCGGCGGAATATGTAGGCGCCAGCCTGTTCGGCCTGAACGGCGATCGCACGCTGGACGTAATCCAGGACAAAAAGCTGAACCTGGATTTCTCGTCGAGCTATCAGTTCACCCGCAACCTGAACGGCTATTTCCAGGTCAAGAACCTGCTCGATACGCCGCTGCGCTATAACGACGGCGACCATACCCGGACCCAGCAAATCGAATATTACGGCCAGACCTATGAGGCGGGCATCCGCTTCAAGTTCTAACCCGTCCTGCTCGACTCAGGCGCCCAGCATTTCCGCCGCGCGCGGGGCGAAATAGGTCAGGGTTCCGGCGGCGCCGGCGCGCTTGAACGCCTGCAGGCTCTCCAGGATGGCGCGGTCCTCGGCGATCCAGCCGTTCTTCGCCGCCGCCATGATCATGGCGTACTCGCCGGAGACCTGGAAGGCGAAGGTGGGCAGGGCGAAGGCCTCGTGCACCCGGCGCACGATATCGAGATAGGGCATACCGGGCTTGACCATCACCATGTCGGCCCCCTCGGCGATGTCCAGCGCCACTTCGCGCAGGGCCTCGTCCGAATTGCCGGGGTCCATCTGGTAGGTCTTCTTGTCGGCAGGGTTGGCGTGGGGGCCAGAGCCCAGCGTGCCCGACCCGATGGCCTCGCGGTAGGGGCCGTAGAAGGCGGAGGCGTACTTGGCGGCATAGGACATGATCATCACGTCCTGATGGCCGTCCCGTTCCAGGGCGGTGCGCAGGGCGGCGATGCGGCCGTCCATCATGTCGGACGGGGCCAGGATGTCGCAGCCGGCGGCGGCCTGGACCAGGGCCTGCTCCACCAGCCGCTGCACGGTCGGATCGTTGACGATACGGCCGCCCTCGATCAGGCCATCGTGGCCGTGATCGGTGAACGGGTCGAGCGCCACATCGCACAGCACGCCCACCTCCGGCGCCGCGTCTTTCATGGCCTTGACCGCGCGGCACACGAGTCCGTCCGGATCGGCGGCGGCGGAGCCGGCCGCGTCCTTCCTGGATCCGTCGATATGGGGAAAGACGGCGATGGCGGGAATGCCGAGCGCCCTGGCCCGCCTGGCCGCCTCCGCCGCCTTCCTCACCGACAGGCGCGGCGCGCCGGGCATGGAGGCGACGGCGATCTCGTCCTCGCTCCCCTCGTGCACCACCATGGACCAGATCAGGTCCCCCGGCGTCAGCACCGTCTCGCGCACCAGCGAGCGTATCCACTCGGCCTGACGCAGCCGTCGCAGGCGCAGCGCGGGATAGGGGGCGAGGGGGGCGCGGGTCATGGAAACCTCAGGACCTTGATCGGCTCATATTGAGCCGTGAATCAGGGTCTACAATTTGAGTTTAGAGGAACGCTGTCAGGCGTTCCTATGCCGGATCGGCCGCCCCGCCAAAAGCTTGATGAAGCCGTAGAGCGAACTGGCCAGGATATAGGCCACCCCCCCGATCAGGAAGGCGACGCCGGCCACCAGCAGCCAGCCTTCCTCCTGCTGCACGTCGCCGATCATGCGCCAGCCGCCGATGGGCAGGCCGAGGGCCGGAACGCTTTCGCGGATGAAATGGTAGGCCGAGCCGATCGCCATTCCGCCGGCGCCGAGCGCCAGCGCCGCGCCCAGCACCAGACAGACCACCGTGGTCCAGAAGATGCGGATCTGGAACCGGTAATGGCTGCGGGTCAGGGAATGCGGATCGTCCCGGTGGGCGAACGCCATGCCCATGCCGACCACGGCGGGTGCGCCCAGCATGAAGGGTGAGATGAACAGGAGCCCATAGGCCGCCAGCGCCACCCCACGGTCGAAGGTGGCCATGAACGGGTCGTGATGGGGTTCCTCGACGGTGGTTCTGGAGGCGGCCATGGTCGTCCCTCGCGTCACAGCCCGCCCCTCCCTGAAGGCGAGCCTGCGACCGATTGACAGAGTGGGCGCGCTCACGCAGTCCATCAAGCCCCGTTCGCCCGTAACCGGCGAAGCGTTGCGAGGTTTCCACGGTGGACTTCACCCTTTCCGACGATCAGCGCGCCATCCAGGACATGGCCCGCGCCTTCGCCGAGGCGGAGATGGCGCCCCATTCGGCGCGGTGGGACGAGGACAAGCACTTTCCCGTGGACGTGTTGAAAATGGCGGCGGCGCTGGGGTTCGCCGGCATCTATGTGCAGGAAGACGTGGGCGGCTCGGCGCTGAAGCGGCTGGACGCGGCGATCATCTTCGAGGCGCTGAGCCGGGGCGACGTCGCCGTCTCGGCCTTCCTTTCCATCCACAACATGGCCAGCTGGATGATCGACCGGTTCGGCTCCGATACGCTGCGTCACAAGTATCTGCCGGGTCTGACCCGGATGGACCTGATCGCCTCCTATTGCCTGACCGAGCCGGGGTCGGGGTCGGATGCGGCGGCGCTGAAGACCAGCGCGGTGCGCGACGGCGATCACTATGTGCTGAACGGGGCCAAGGCCTTCATCTCCGGCGCCGGGGTCTCGGACCTTTACGTCGTGATGGTGCGCACGAGCGCGGAGGGCCCCAGGGGCGTCTCCACCCTGGTGGTGGAGAAGGGGACGCCCGGCCTCTCCTTCGGCGCCAACGAGCGCAAGATGGGCTGGAACGCCCAGCCCACCGCCATGGTCAATTTCGACGACTGCCGCGTGCCGGTGGAGAACCGCGTGGGGCAGGAGGGGGAGGGGTTCCGCTTCGCCATGGCGGGGCTCGACGGCGGGCGGCTGAACATCGCCGCCTGTTCGCTCGGCGGCGCCGGCCTGGCGCTGGATACGGCGGTGGATTACGCCAAGAGCCGCCGGCAGTTCGGCCGGCCGCTGGCCGATCTCCAGGGAATGCAGTTCAAGCTGGCCGACATGGCCACGGACCTCGAGGCCGCGCGGCTGATGGTTCGGGCCGCCGCCGATGCTCTGGACAAGCGCCAGGGCGACGCCACCAAGCTCTGCGCCATGGCCAAGCGCTTCGCCACGGACATGGGGTTCGAGGTGGCCAACCAGGCGCTGCAAATCCACGGCGGCTACGGCTATCTGCGCGACTACCCGCTGGAACGCATCGTGCGCGACCTGCGCGTGCACCAGATTCTGGAGGGGACCAACGAGGTGATGCGGGTGATCGCGTCCCGGGAGATGTTGCGGCAGTAGGGTCGCGAGCGTATTCTGACCATTGTGGTCAGAGGAATTGTCATGCGTGAAGTCGGTGTGCTTGAAGCCAAGACCCATCTCTCAGCCTTGCTGGATCATGTGGAGCGCGAGGGCGAAGAAATCGTTATTACCCGCCACGGTCGGGCGGTGGCTCGCCTGGCGCCGCCGGCGCCGAAACACGCTCCTCGTCGTCTTTCCGGCCCCGAACTGGTGGCGCGCGCTATAGCGTTGCAGGAGCGCATTTCCGAGCGAAGCCCGGAAACAGACACCCTGACTTGGGGAGAGTTAAAGGAAATGGCGCAGTCTTGAGCGAAATCGTTATCGACGCTTCCGCCGCCCTTGCCTGGACCCTCAAATCCCAGCGGACGGTGGCGTCGCTGGCCTTCCTGAGCCGCGCCGCCGAAGACATCTTCATCTCCCCCTTTGTGTTTCCATGGGAGACCCGCAACGTGATGCTGCGTCTTCTGCATCGCGGCCGGCTCACCCGGATCGACTACGATGAAGCTGTCGCGGGGCTTGGCCAGTACGCCATCCAGATCGAAACGCCTTTTGCGGCCGAGCAGGTAGAGCTCCTCGCGCTCCGGGAAAAGCTGAGCCTTTTTGACGCGGCCTATCTCTCTCTTGCGCTCGGCAGGGGGCTGTCGCTCGCCTCGCGCGACGACGGACTATTGGCGGCGGCCGAACGCTCGGGCGTTCGAATATGGGACCTGCGATGACGGACGACGTTCTCACCCGAATTGAGGGCGCGGTAGGGCGGATCACGCTCAATCGACCGAAGGCCCTGCACGCGCTGACCACCGCCATGTGCGAGGCGATGACGCGGGCCTTGCTGGCCTGGCGCGGCGACGAGGCGGTAACCTTGGTGCTGATCGACCACGCCGGCGAGCGCGGCTTCTGCGCCGGGGGCGACATCCGCATGTTGGCGCAGAGCGGGGCGACTGACGGAGTGGAGGCGCGGCGGTTCTTCCACACCGAATACCGGCTGAATGCGCTGTTGGAGGCCTATCCCAAACGCACCGTGGCGGTCATGGACGGGGTGGTCATGGGCGGCGGGGTGGGCATCGGCCTCCCGTGCGACGACCGGATCGCGACGGAACGCACCAGCTTCGCCATGCCGGAGACGGGGATCGGCCTGTTTCCCGATGTGGGCGGCGGCTGGTGGCTGCCGCGAATGCCGGGTGAAGCGGGGCTGTGGCTGGCGCTCACCGGCGTGCGGATCAGGGCGGCGGACTGCCTCCTGCTCGGTATCGCCACCGACTATGTGGAGGCCGCCAAACTGGAGGCGTTGAAGGCGGCCATCGTCGCCGATCCGTCCGCCATCGACACCTTGCTGACCGAGTACGAGGGCGATGCGGGCGCGCCGCCGTTGGCCCAGCATCAGGACGTGATCGACGCTTGTTTCGCCGCGCCCTCGGTGGAGGCCATCCTGCAGGCGCTGCGCGAGGACGGTTCGCCCTTCGCCGTCGCCCAGCAAGATACGCTGCTGACCAAGTCGCCGCAGACGCTGAAGGTGGCCTACCGCCAGCTGCGCGCCGGCCGCACATTGAGAACCTTCGCCGAAAACATGGCGATGGAGTACCGCATCGGCGCCCGCGTGGTGCAGCGGCCCGACTTCATCGAGGGCGTGCGGGCGGTGATCGTGGACAAGGACAACCAGCCGAGGTGGGCGCCGGAAACGCTGGAGGGGGTGGGCGATGACCTGCTCGATGCGATCTTCGCCCCCCTGCCTGCCGGGGAAGAATGGACGCCGCTGAGCGGACCAGCTTGACGGGAACGGACGTCGCGCGCCCTATGCCGGCCGTCCAGATCGGGAGGATACCTTCATGAAACTTCGTCTCGCCGCGACCGCGCTCGCGCTCCTGGCGGTTCCGGCCGTCGCCCAGACGCCGTCCCCGGGGATCGCCGCCGCCGTCGCCGATACGGGTCGCCCCGACAAGGACAAGGCGCAGGACGCCAGCCGCAAGCCCGCCGACCTGCTCGCCTTCGCCCAGGTGAAGCCCGGCGATATGGTGGTGGATGTGTGGCCGGGCGGCGGGTACTGGACGCGCCTGTTCTCCGTGGCGGTCGGACCCAAGGGCCACGTGGTCTCCTATGTTCCGGAGGAGATCGTGGAGTTCAAGAACAAGCCGCTGGATGTCGCCAAGGCCACGGCCGCGGAGCCCGGCCGCGCCAATGTGGAGGTGGTGAGCGATCCCCTGGCCACGCCCCCGCCGCCCCAGTACCGAAGCGTCGCCAATCTGGTCTGGACCTTCGAGAACTATCATGACCTGCACGACCCCTTCATGAAGGGCGCGGACGTGGACGCCTGGAACCGGGCGGTGTTCACCCTCCTGAAGCCCGGCGGGTCTTATATCGTGGTCGATCATGCGGCGCCCGCGGGCTCGGGCCTGGCCGACACCAACACCACCCACCGCATCGATCCCGCCACCGTCCGCGCCGAGGTGGAGAAGGCCGGCTTCAAGTTCGCCGGCGAGTCCAAGGTCCTGGCCAACCCCGACGACCCGCACACGGCGCTGGTGTTCGACAAGTCCATCAAGGGTCAGACCGACCGCTTCGCCTACCGGTTCGTGAAGCCGAAGACCTAGGATCTCAGTATGTCGCGTATCGCCTTTATCGGCCTGGGCCACATGGGCGGGGGCATGGCCGCCAACCACGCCAAGGCCCAGCATCACGTCTCGGCCTTCGATCTGTCGCCGGAGGCGCTGGCGAAGGCCGAGGCGAACGGGTGCCATCCCGCCGCCTCCGCCGCCGAGGCGGTAAAGGACGCCGAGGTGGTGATCACCATGCTCCCCGCCGGCCAGCACGTGCGCGCGGTCTATGAGAACGAGGTGCTTCCCAACGTGGCCGAGGGATGCTTGCTCATCGACTGCTCCACCATCGACGTGGACAGCGCCCGGGCGGTGGCGGAGAAGGCGAAGGCCGCGGGCTTCCACTTCGCCGACGCTCCGGTCTCCGGCGGCATCATGGCGGCCGACGCCGGCACGCTGACCTTCATGGTGGGCTGTGAGCCGGAGCGGTTCGAGGCGGTGAAGGCCGCGCTGCAGCCCATGGCCAAGGCCGTGGTGCACGCCGGCGCGGCCGGGGCGGGGCAGGCGGCCAAGATCTGCAACAACATGGTGCTGGGCATCACCATGCTCGGAGTGTGCGAGGCCTTTGCGCTGGGTGAGCGGCTGGGCCTGGATCCCGCGCGCTTCTTTGAGATCGCCTCGCAGTCCTCGGCTCAGTCCTGGTCGCTTAACACCTATTGTCCGTGGCCGGACGTGGGACCCTCGACCCCGGCCGACCGGGGTTATGAGGGTGGTTTCCTTACCGCGCTGATGCTGAAGGACCTAAAGCTGGCGCAGGAGGCCGCGGCCCGATCCGGCGCCGCCACCCCGATGGGGGCGCAGGCGGAGGCGCTCTACGCCCTGTTCGACCGCATGGGCTATGGCGGCAAGGACTTCTCCGCCGTGCTGCAATGGTTGCGCGGTCAGCCGCAAAGCCTGAACTGATAACGAGTCTCATCTTGGCGGCGGGTTGTGGACTGAACGCCGATCAGGTGTAAATACCCCGCCATGGACCGCTTCGACTATCAGGCCGCCCTTCGTTCCGCCCTCGACCGTGTGCACGAGGAGGGGCGCTATCGCGTGTTCGCCGATCTGAAGCGGCACCGGGGCGACTTTCCGCGCGCCACCTGGACCCAGGGCGACGGCAGCGAACACGCGGTGATCGTCTGGTGTTCCAACGACTATCTGGGCCAGGGCCAGAACCCGGTGGTCACCGAGGCGATGAAGGCCGCCATCGACAAGGTGGGCTCGGGGTCCGGCGGTACGCGCAACATCTCCGGCACCACGCACTACCACGTGCAGTTGGAGCACGAGATCGCCGACCTGCACGGCAAGCCCGCGGCGCTGTTGTTCACCTCCGGCTATGTGGCCAACGAGGGCGCGCTGGCCACCCTGGCCAAGGTGCTGCCGGGCCTGATCGTCTTTTCCGACGCACTGAACCACGCCTCGATGATCGCGGGCATCAGGAACGGCGGGTGCGAGCGTCACGTGTTCCGTCACAACGATCTGGCGCACCTCGAAAGCCTGCTGGCCGCCGCCGACCCCCGCGCGCCCAAGCTGGTGGCGTTCGAGAGCGTCTATTCCATGGACGGCGATATCTCCGATATCCCCGGCACGATCGCGCTGGCCAGGAAGTACGGCGCGCTGACCTATCTCGACGAGGTGCACGCGGTGGGCATGTACGGCCCACGCGGCGCCGGCGTGGCGGAACGCGACGGCTGCATGGCCGACGTGGACATTATCGAGGGCACCCTCGGCAAGGCGTTCGGCGTCATGGGCGGCTATATCGCCGGCGATGCCGACCTGGTGGATGCGGTGCGCAGCTACGCCTCGGGGTTCATCTTCACCACCTCGATCCCGCCGGCCCTGGCGGCGGGCGCCGCAGCCTCGATCCGTTGGCTGAAGGTGCACGACGAGGTGCGCATCGTCCATCGGGAGCGCGCTGAGACCTTGAAGCGTCGCTTCCGCGAGATCGGCCTGCCCGTGCTGCCCTCGGTCAGCCACATCGTCCCGGTGATGGTCGGCCACGCGGGCCACTGCAAGGTCATCTCCGACATCCTGCTGGAGGAGCACGGCGTCTACGTCCAGCCGATCAACTACCCCACCGTGCCGCGCGGGACCGAGCGGCTGCGCTTCACCCCCACCCCGTTCCACACCGACGGGATGATGGACGATCTGGTGGAAGCGATGGACAGCCTCTTCACCCACTGCAACATCGCCCGCGTGGGCGGGGTGGCGGCCTAACTTCAGCGCGCCTTACGACATGCAGTGGTGTAGGCTTCGACGTAAGGTTTTCCAAAGCAGGCGATCAGTCCGTCCAAGACGTCGAGATTTAATGGCCAAGTCGGGGCATAGCCAAGCTGCGATTTTGCTTTGACTTGTTGTGCCTCCCAGTCCCGAGGGGGAGGCTGGCGCGCCAGGCGATCTCTCGCAGCTCTCAACGCCAGGAGATCACCCTGCAAGAAGGCCACTGTGCCAAGTGTATAGTCCGCTGGGTCATAGGGTCCATCAGGGTCGGTTCCCGCCAGTAGAAGTCCAACGGCCCGGTCTGCCTGTCCCGCCGCCGCACGCACCTGTCCCTCATGCCAATAGAGGTCGTGAATTTGCCAAAGCTTAAGTCCACCGAGGTTTGCCGCCCGGTAGGCCGCGAGAAGATCTGCTGCAGTTAATTGGCACGCCCTTTTTTCAGAAAGCTTACGCCAACTTATCCGAGCCGTTTCATCAAACGCCGCATAGGATAGGGCGAGCGTCCCGGCCTTATCATAGGCACAAGGCTCAGTCGTCGGTGGCGATTGGACGGCGAGGGCCATAGCGACAGCGAGCGCGAGCATGGGACGACCTTAACCCGCATGATGGCGATTTCAGGGTGTCAGCCCTTGCGCCGCACGCCCTTGCCGAGGCCGATCTGCTTGGCGAAGTCCGAGCGGCGGGCGGCATAGGCGGGCGCCACCATCGGATAGTCGGGCGGCAGGGCCCAGCGGCGGCGATATTCCTCCGGGCTGAGATCGAAGCGCGAACGCAGATAGCGCTTCAGCATGGTCAGCTTCTTACCGTCCTCCAGACAGACGATGTGGTCGTGCTGCACCGAGCGGGCGATCGGCACCGCGGGCTTGGGCCGCTCCGCCAGCTTCGGCGAGGCGGCCGCGTCATCTTCGTGCCCCAGTGCCGCGACCGTGGAATGCACCGCCCGGATCAGGTCCGGGATCGAGGCCTGCGCCACCGTGTTGTTGGCCACATAGGAGGCGACGATATCGGCGGCCTGTCGCAGGGCGTCGGTCTCGGCCGTCGCCGCATGGGGTAGTGAGTCGGACATATTCGACGTCTCCTGATCAAACGGCGGGGCGCGCAGCCCTCGAAACCCGTTGATCGAAAAGGGTCTGCGCCGTTTACCGCCTTTGCTCAGTCAACGTCGCCTCCCACGGCAAAGTTCCGGCGCGGATTTGCCTGCAACCGATTGATCCGAACGGGCGCTCGGGCCACAAGACGCCATCTCCCAGGGGAGTCTTCCATGACCGCGACCGATACGATGGCCCGCCAGACCTGCGCGCCCGGCTTCTTCACCCAGGGGCTCGGCGAGGCCGATCCGGCCGTATTCGCCTCCATCGGCCGCGAACTGCATCGTCAGCAGGAGGAGATCGAGCTGATCGCCTCGGAGAATATCGTCTCCCAGGCGGTGCTGGAGGCGCAAGGGTCCGTGCTGACCAACAAATATGCCGAGGGCTATCCCGGCCGCCGCTACTACGGCGGTTGCCAGTATGTGGACGAGATCGAGCGGCTGGCCATCGAGCGCGCCTGCCGGCTGTTCGACTGCGCGTTCGCCAACGTGCAGCCCCACTCCGGCGCCAACGCCAACCAGGCGGTGTTCATGGCGCTGCTCAAGCCCGGCGACACCTTCATGGGCATGGACCTGGCCGCCGGCGGTCACCTGACCCACGGCTCGCCCGCCAACCAGTCCGGCAAATGGTTCCGCCCGGTGGCCTATACCGTGCGCGCCCAGGACCAGCTCATCGACTATGACGGCCTGGCCGAGATCGCCGAACGGGAGAAGCCCAGGCTGATCATCGCCGGCGGCTCGGCCTACAGCCGGGTGATAGACTTCGCCCGCTTCCGCGCGATCGCCGACAGCATCGGCGCCTATCTGATGGTGGACATGGCCCACTTCGCCGGGCTGGTGGCGGGCGGGGTGTTTCCGAGCCCACTGCCGCACGCCCACGTGGTCACCACCACCACGCACAAGACCCTGCGCGGCCCTCGCGGCGGCATGGTGCTGTCCAACGACGAAGCGCTGGGCAAGAAGATCAACTCGGCGGTGTTCCCCGGCCTGCAGGGCGGCCCGCTGGAGCACGTGATCGCCGCCAAGGCGGTGGCGTTCGGCGAAGCCCTGACGCCCGAGTTCAAGGCCTATGCCAGACAGGTGGTGGAGAACGCCGTGGTGCTGGCGCAGACCCTCGCCGCGTCCGGCGTCTCCATCGTCTCCGGCGGCACCGACAGCCACCTGATGCTGGTGGACCTGCAGAGGAAGGGCGTCACCGGCAAGGCCGCCGAAGCGGCGCTCGGCCGCGCCAACATCACCTGCAACAAGAACGGCGTACCGTTCGATCCCAAGCCGCCGACGGTGACCTCCGGCATCCGGCTGGGCTCGCCCGCCGGCACCACGCGCGGCTTTGGACCCGCCGAGTTCCGCAAGGTCGGTGAACTGATCGCCAGGGTGGTCGACGCCGTGGCCGCCCACGGCGAGGACGGCTCGGCCGAGGTGGAGGGCGCGGTGAAGCGCGAAGTGCTGGACCTGACGGCGCGTTTCCCCATCTATGGGTGATGCTGGCGGCGTTCGCCCCTATCCCTTGTCTCCTGTCCGGCGGAGTGCCCTCGCTTGAAATGCCCCTTCTGCGGCCACGCCGAGAGCCAGGTGAAGGACAGCCGCCCGTCGGAAGACGGCGCGGCCATCCGGCGTCGGCGCTCGTGCCCCGAGTGCGGCGGGCGATTCACCACCTTCGAGCGGGTGCAGCTGCGTGAACTGATCGTGTTGAAGCGTTCGGGCCGGCGCACGCCGTTCGACCGCGACAAGCTGGCCCGCTCCATCGCCTTCGCCCTCAACAAGCGGCCCGTGGAGCCCGAGCGCGTCGAGCGGATGATCTCCGGCATCGTGCGCCAGCTGGAGAGCCTCGGCGAGACCGAGATCGCCTCCACCGTGGTCGGCGAGATGGTGATGAAGGCGCTGAAGGCGCTGGACGATGTGGCCTATGTGCGGTTCGCCTCGGTCTATCGCGACTTTCGCCAGACCAAGGACTTCGCCGACTTCCTCGGCAAGGAAGGCCTCAGCGAAGACGGCGCGGGGTCGTGAGCGCGGCGCTGAACATCCGCGAACGCACCACCGCGCGCCTGGCCGCCATGCAGGCGCTCTACCAGATGGAGCTTTCCGGCGTCGGCGCCGACGCGGTGGTGAGCGAGTTCGTCGATCACCGGTTCGAGCACGACCTGCCCGCCGACGGCGAAGAGCCGCACGGTGCACTCGGCCCGGCGGACGAGGCCTTCTTCTCCGCCGTGGTGCAGGGGGTGGTGGCGGACCAGGCGCAGATCGACCGCGCCATCGCCCGCCGCTTGGCCTCCGGCTGGAAGCTGCAGCGGCTGGACGCCACGGTGCGCGCGGCGCTCCGCTGCGGCGCATGGGAGCTCTATCGCCGCCCCGATGTGCCGACCGAGGTGGTGATCAACGAATATGTCGAGCTGGCCAAGGGCTTCACCGACGAAGCGGGCTTCGTCAACGCCGCGTTGGACGCCATAGCACGGGACATACGGGCGTGATGATTCCGACATTCGGTGTGAGCGATATCCGAAAGGCCGCCGCCTTCTACACCGAGGTGCTGGACTTCACCGTGATGCACCTCATGACCCCCGAGCAGCCCTTCTACGTCGTCCTCGCCCGCGGCGAGGACGAGCTGCACCTCAGCCTGCCGACGAAGCGCGAACCCGGCGGCCAGTCGGCCATCGTGGTCTGCGAGGACGTGGACGGCCTATTCGCCACCTTTAAGACGAGGGGTCTGGCGCCCACGATGCGGACGGATTCGCCGGTCCATGAAGCGCCTTTGGACCAAACCTGGGGCGCGCGGGAAGTCTATATCGACGATCCCGACGGCAACACTCTATGCTTTCAGCAGCGCTGAGGGTTGAGGAACCCTCCTCGTCCTTCGAGGCTCACTTCGTGAGCACCTCAGGATGAGGACTACTTTAAACTGCTCTGTAGAAATCCTCATCCTGAGGTGCGAAGGCGTAGCCGAAGCCTCGAAGGACGGGGATTTTGGTCCCGCCTAAACATGGACGAGTTCGATAGCATCGCCCGCCTTTTTCGCCCGCTGGCGATCTCGCCAGAGGCGCTCGGATTGATGGACGACGCGGCGTTGCTGACATCGAGGCCGGGGTTCGAACTGGTGGTCACCGCCGATGCGTTGGTCGAGGGCGTCCACTTCCTGCCGGACGATCCGCCAGACTTGGTGGCGAGGAAGCTCCTGCGCGTGAACCTGTCCGACCTCGCGGCCAAGGCGGCCGAACCCTACGGCTACGTGCTGACCGTGACCTGGCCGAACACCTGGGACGACGCGGCGCGCGCCGCCTTCGCCCGAGGGCTCGGCGAGGATCAGGCGGCGTTCGGCCTCAGGCTGTTCGGCGGCGACACCGTCGCCACCCCGGGCCCGATGACCGCCAGCGTCACCCTGTTCGGCTGGGTGGAGCAGGGGCGGATGGTGAAGCGCTCCGGCGCCAAGGCGGGCGACGCCCTGCTGGTCTCCGGCACGATCGGCGACGGGTATCTCGGCCTGAAGGCGGCGCGAGGCGAGTTTAGCGGCAAGGGCGCCGACTGGCTCGCCGACCGTTACCGCCTGCCCCAGCCGCGGCTGGCCTTGCGCGACGCCCTGCTCAACCATGCGCGCGCCGCGGCGGACGTGTCCGACGGCCTGCTGGCCGATGCGGGTCATATCGGTGCGGCCAGCGGACTGGCGGTGGAAATCATGCTGGACCGAACGCCGGTGTCGGACGCGGCGCGGCGCATTCTGGGTCCCCGCGTTTCAGGGGATGAGCGGGCGTTGGTGGAATTGGCGAGCGGCGGCGACGATTACGAGATCGTCTGCGCCGCCGCGCCGCACGAGGTCGAGAGCCTGATCGCCGCCGGCGGAGCCGCGGGTGTTCCGCTCACCCCCATCGGCCGCATGGTCGAAGGGCAGGGGGTAACCGCGACATTCCGGGGCCACGCGGTTCCGCTCGACAGGCTGGGTTGGCGACACGGGTGAGTCTGTGGTGCAAAGGGATATGCGCGCACTTCTTCCCATGGCCCTCAGCCTCGCCTTCGCCGGGTCCGCCCTCGCGGCCGATCCGAAGGACAAGAAGGCCGAGGACGGCCAGTACGTCACCCTCTCGCCGGTGGCGTTGCCGGTGGTGGTCGACCGTCAGCTGATCAACTTCGTGTTCGTCACGGTGAAGCTGAAGCTCGCGCCGTCCGCCAATATGGCGGCGCTGCGCGACCGGGAGCCTTATTTCCGCGACGCCCTGGTGCACACCGCCTATCGCCAGCCCTTCACCGTGCCGACCAACTATACGGTGATCGACATCGGCGCGCTGAAGGCGCGGATGAAGGCCGAGGCCAACCGCATCGCCGGGCCGGGCCAGATCATCGCGGTAGAGCTGGCGGGCGAACCTCAGCCCAAGAAACTTTCCGGCCTGCCCCGGCCCAAGGGCCTGGCCCCGGTAGAGCGCGCGCCGATCCCCTGACGCTCTATTTCGCCTGCAAAGCGCGGTTGCGTCCATGCAAGGCATTTGGCAGTGTCCCGCCACCCAAGGGGGCGGGTTTGCCCTCGATGGCGGGGAAGCGTGCGGGGTCGGGGGACGACCTGTCGGTCGCGGCCAACCGTCCCAACGAGCCATCATAGGGGCAGAACATGAGTTATCTTTGGCTGGTCATCGCCGCGGGCGCGCTGGCGGTGATTTACGGGGTCGTGCAGACCCTGTCGCTGCTGCGCGCCTCGCCCGGCAATGAGCGGATGCAGGAGATCGCCGCGGCGATCCAGGAAGGCGCCGCCGCCTATCTCCGTCGTCAATACACCACCATCGCCATCGTTGGCGTCGTGGTGCTGGTCATCCTCGGCGTGCTGCTGGGCGTGCTTCCGGCCATCGGCTTCCTGATCGGGGCGGTACTGTCGGGACTGGCCGGCTATGCCGGCATGTTGATCTCGGTGCGCGCCAATGTGCGCACCGCCCAGGCCTGCTCGGAAAGCCTGGACAAGGGCCTGTCGCTCGCCTTCCGCTCGGGCGCGGTGACCGGCATGTTCGTGGCCGGCTTCGCTCTGTTGGGCGTAGCGGGCTATTACGCCGTCCTGACCGTCGGGCTCGGCATGGACCCGACCAGCCGCGGCGTGGTCGATGCCCTGGTGGCGCTCGGCTTCGGCGCGAGCCTGATCTCCATCTTCGCCCGTCTCGGCGGCGGCATCTTCACCAAGGGCGCCGACGTGGGCGGCGACATGGTGGGCAAGGTCGAGGCGGGTATTCCGGAGGACGACCCCCGCAACGCCGCCACCATCGCCGACAACGTGGGCGACAATGTCGGCGACTGCGCCGGCATGGCGGCGGACCTGTTCGAGACCTATGCCGTCTCCACCGTGGCCACCATGGTGCTGGCCGCCATCTTCTTCCGCGGGCTGCCGCAGGTGGGGAACATGATGCTGCTGCCGCTGGCCATCTGCGGCGTCTGCATCGTCACCTCCATCATCGGCTCGTTCTTCGTCCGTCTCGGCAAGAGCCGCAACATCATGGGCGCGCTGTATCAGGGCCTGATCGTCACCGGCGTGCTGTCGCTGATAGCGGTCTATTTCGTCATCCGGGCGTTGGCGCCCGATCCCATCGCGCTCGGCGGCGGGCTCGTCATCGACCCCATGAAGCTGTTCTTCTGCGGCGCCATCGGCCTCGCCGTCACCGCCGCCATCGTGGTGGTCACCGAATACTATACCGGCACGGGCTTCCGGCCGGTGAAGTCGATCGCCAAGGCGTCGGTCTCCGGCCACGGCACCAATGTTATCCAGGGCCTGGCCGTCTCGCTGGAGTCCACCGCCCTGCCGGCGCTGGTGATCATCATCGCCATCGTCGCCACCTATATGCTGGCTGGCCTGTTCGGCACCGCCATCGCGGTGACCACCATGCTGGGCGTGGCGGGGATGATCGTGGCGTTGGACGCCTTCGGTCCGGTCACCGACAACGCCGGCGGCATCGCCGAGATGGCGGGCCTGCCCGGCTCGGTGCGCGTCTCCACCGATGCGCTGGACGCCGTCGGCAACACCACCAAGGCGGTGACCAAGGGCTACGCCATCGGCTCGGCGGGCCTCGGCGCGCTGGTGCTGTTCGCGGCCTACACCCAGGACCTGCAGCACTTCACCACCACGGCCACCAGCGGCTTCTTCGCCGGCATGGGGGCGGTGACCTTCGACCTCTCCAACCCCTTCGTCATTGTCGGTCTGCTGTTCGGCGGCCTTCTGCCCTTCCTGTTCGGCGGCCTGTCCATGACCGCGGTGGGCCGGGCGGCGGAGGCGGTGGTGGCCGAGGTGCGCCGCCAGTTCCGCGAGAACCCGGGCATCATGACCGGCGAGGTCAAGCCGGAATACGGCCGGGCGGTGGATATCCTCACCAAGGCGGCGATCCGCGAGATGATCGTGCCGAGCCTGCTGCCGGTGCTGTCGCCCATCGTGCTGTTCGTGGTGATCCTGCCGCTGGCCGGCAAGGTCAACGCCTTCGCCGCCCTCGGCGCCATGCTGATCGGCGTCATCGTCACCGGCCTGTTCGTGGCCATCTCGATGACCTCCGGCGGCGGCGCGTGGGACAACGCCAAGAAGTATATCGAGGAGGGCAATTACGGCGGCAAGGGTTCGGAGGCGCACAAGGCGGCCGTCACCGGCGACACCGTAGGCGACCCCTACAAGGACACCTCTGGCCCCGCCGTGAACCCGATGATCAAGATCACTAACATCGTCGCGCTCCTGCTCCTCGCGGTGCTGGCGCGCGGCGTGATCGGCGGCTGATCGCCACAGGAAGGGGCGGCTTCGGCCGCCCTTCAGCGCACAAGGCAAGACGTCCCGGAGAGCGATCTCCGGGGCGTTCCGCGTTCAAAGAGCGGCGGCGATCTAGTGGGGACCGGAGCCGCCCTGACCCGGGCGCTGGCCGGGATCGTTGTCCTGCGGCAGCTGGCCGCTGGCGCCGATGGTGCCGAGAATCTGCTCGATCCAGTTCAGCTCGCGCCCGCGGGTCGGCGTCTCGCGCTTGTCATAGGCGATGTCGTAGCCATTCTTCAGCGTCAGCTTGCGGACCTCGGCGACCTTCTCGTCCTTGTCGAAGCGGATGGCCACCACGTCGCGGGATTTGATCACCGGGTTGAGATAGGCCAGCTTGTCGCTGGTCTGGGTGATGTAATACCAGGTCGACTTGTCGAAGGCGCTGGAGGTGGAGGGCGAGCCCAAACGCGCCAGCACCGAAGCGCGGGTATCGCCGGGCTTCACGTCGGTGGGCTGGACATCGACGGCGATGAAGCCGTTGGTGGCGGTCACCGGCGTGCAGCCGGCCAGGGCGCCGGACAGGCCCAGCACCAGGGCTACGGCGATGGCGGAACGCGAAATCATAGGCGGAGTGCTCCGGACGGCGGTCTGGAACTTACCGCCTTGGGCTTTGACCTAGCGCCAGTCGCACCCTAGTTCAATCGGCGAGGCGCGCGGCGCGTTGACGCCGAATGACGCAAGAGAAGACGGCGAGATGATGTTCCAGCGCTTTTTCCCGCAGAGACCGGCCGCGGCGGCGGGGCGCGCGCTCTATCGCCCCTTGATCGATCAGGCGCGCCGGCCGGATTTCTATCTGGCGGGGCGCGTGCCCGACACCACCGACGGCCGCTTCGAGCTCTACACCCTGCATCTGGCCCTGGTGACGAGGCGGCTGAAAGGGGAGGGCGGCTTCGCCGGCGAGGCCAGCCAGGCCCTGTTCGACGCCTTCCTTTCGGGCCTCGATGCGGGACTGCGCGAACTGGGTGTGGGCGACCTCACCGTGCCGAAGAAGATGCGCAGGCTGGGTGAAGCCATCTATGGCCGCTTCCGCACCTATGACGCGGCCCTTGCGGCGCCGGCCGGCCCCGACGCCTTGGAGCAGGCCCTGGGCCGAACCGTCTATGCGGGGGTCGAGCCGCCGCCGGTTGGGCTGGCCGCCTATATGCGCGCGGCGGACACGGCGCTGGCGGACATTTCCACGGAAGCGCTGTTTACCGAACCGCTGCCCTGGCCGACGCCGGTATTTATGGAGGCCGTGTCGTGAGCAGTCCCTGGCCCGTCCTAGTTCCCTTGGTCGAGGTCGACCGGCGCGAGGTTCACCTCGGCCCCGAGCCGGACGCGGCGGCGCTGGCGCGCATCGCCAAGGACATCGGCGTCGATACCCTGGACGCGCTGAAGGCCGAGGTCAGGCTGAAGCGCTGGCTGGACGGCGCGGAACTGAGCGGCCGCTTCAAGGCCACGGTGACCCAGACCTGCGGCGTCACGCTCGATCCCTTCACCACCGAACTCGGCGGCGCCTTCACCGTCCACGTGCTGCCCGCCGGTAGTCCCCACGCGCCGGCGCAGACGCACGAGGTCGTCATCGATCCTGAGGAGGAGGGGGAGCCGCCGGACGTACTGGACGGCGAGACGATCGATGTGGGCGCCTATATTGTCGAGCATCTGGCGCTCGAAGTGGATCCCTTTCCGCGCAAACCCGACGCCGTGTTCGAGCAACCAGGCGGCCAGTCGATCATTTCTCCGTTTGCGGCCCTTGCCGTGCTGAAGACCAAGGACGATGCCCAGTAGGCGTGGCTTGCATCGCCCAATCTGATCGCTATCGTCCGCCCGCGCCGCGAAGGGGCGGGATCAGCCCGTCGAATCGTTCAAGGAGCGCCGCCCAACTCGTGCCCGATACCGACCGCCGACCGCTGACCCTGTCCATCGACGCTATGGGGGGCGACCATGGACCGCCGGTGACGGTGGCCGGCGCTGAACTTGCGCTCGACCGTGTGGCGCGCGAGGTCCGTTTCCTGCTTCACGGCGACGAGGCGGCGATCGATGCCGAGCTGACCCGACACCCGAAACTCAGACCCTTCGTCACCGTCCACCATACCGACAAGGTGATCTCGGCCGATGACAAGGCGGCCCAGGCGCTGCGTCGCGGCAAGGGATCGAGCCTGTGGAACGCCATCGAGGCGATCCGTGACGGCCGGGCGGACGGCGCCGTCTCACCCGGCAACACCGGTGCCCTGATGGCCATCGCCAAGCTGATCCTGCGCATGGCGGCGGGCGGGCTCGACCGGCCGGCCATCGTCTCCAGCTGGCCGACGCGGCAGGGCACGACCGCCATGCTCGATGTGGGGGCCAATATCGAATCCGACGCCGAGCAACTGGTGCAGTTCGCCATCATGGGCGAGGCCTTCTATGCCGCCGTCCACGCCGCGCCGGGGCAGAAGGTGCGCGTCGGGCTGATGAATGTGGGTTCGGAGGAGCAGAAGGGCCACGAGGAGGTCCGCGAGGCCCACGCCCTGCTCCGTGCCGGCGGGATCGAGCTCGACTATTTCGGCTTCGTCGAGGGGGACGACATCGCCAAGGGTACGGTGGAGGTGATCGTCACCGACGGCTTCACCGGCAATGTGGCCCTGAAGACCGGCGAGGGGTTGGCCCGCTTCTTCGCCGCCGAACTGCGGGAGGCGATGACCTCCGGTCCGCTCGCCACCGCCGGCGCGCTGCTGGCCCAGGGCGCCTTGCGGAAGATGCGGGCGCGGCTGGAGCCGCCGGGGGGCGGCCCTTTGCTGGGCCTCAATGGCGTGGTGATCAAGGCGCATGGCGGCGGCACGGCCTCCAGCTTCGCCGACGCGGTGAAGATCGCGGCCGATCTCGCCGCATCCGACTATGCGGCCAAGGCGGCGGCGAACATGGAGCGGCTGGCCAGGGCGCTGGCGGCGCCCAAACCTGCCCCGGAGACAGTGTAGTGACAGTGACGCGATCGGCCGTCCGCGGGGTCGGTGGCTATCTTCCCGAACGTGTGGTCACCAACGCCGATCTGGCCGAGGTGGTCGAGACCTCCGACGCGTGGATCCGCGAACGCACCGGCATCCACCAGCGTCACCGCGTGGCGGAGGGGCAGGCGACCTCGGATATGGCGGTGGAGGCGGCCCGGCAGGCGCTGGAGCGGGCGGGACGAACCGTCGCCGAGGTCGACCTGATCATCGTCGCCACCACCACGCCGGACCTGACCTTCCCCGCCACCGCCGCCATCGTGCAGAGGAAGCTCGGCGCGCCGATCGGCATCGCCTTCGATATCCAGGCGGTCTGTTCGGGTTTCGTCTACGCCCTGTCCGTGGCCGACGGGTTCGTGGCGCGGGGCCTATCCCAATGCGCGCTGGTGATCGGGGCCGAGGCCATGTCGCGGCTGATGGACTGGAGCGACCGCGGCACCTGCGTGCTGTTCGGCGACGGGGCCGGCGCGGTGGTGCTGGAGCCGCGGGCGGGGCAGGGGAACACGGCGGACCAGGGCCTGCTGGGCTTTGCGCTGCGCTGCGACGGCAATAAGCAGGACCTGCTCTATGTGGACGGCGGCCCCTCCACCACCGGCACGGTGGGCCATTTGCGCATGGCTGGCCAGCAGGTGTTCCGCCACGCCGTGGTCAATATCGCCGAGGGGGTGGAGGCCGCCGCCGCCGACGCGGGCATAGCGGTGGCCGAAGTGGACTGGTTCATCCCCCACCAGGCCAACCAGCGTATCCTGGCCGGGGTCGCCCATCGCCTCGGCGTCAGCGAGGACAAGGTGGTCTCCACCGTCGCCACCCACGCCAACACCTCCGCCGCCTCCATCCCGCTCGCCCTGAACGCGGCGATGGAGGATGGACGGATCAAGCCCGGCCAGCTTCTGCTGATGGAGGCCATGGGCGGGGGCCTGACCTGGGGGGCCTGCGTCCTGCGGCTCTAAGTCGCCCGGAGGTCTCGGCGAGAAGCCTTTGACTTGTTGCGCCTTTCGCGCCAAACACGTAACTGTGACGTTATTGCAGGCGGGGGCCTCCACATGAAGGGCGAAACCTTGACGCGCGCCGATCTGGCGGAAGCGGTGCATAACGAGGTGGGCCTGACCCGCCAGGACTGCGCCGGGCTGGTGGAACGCACCCTCGATCTGGTGACCGAGGCGCTGGAGCAGGGCGAGATCGTCAAGCTGTCCGGCTTCGGCGTGTTTCAGGTTCGCGCCAAGAACGCGCGCATGGGCCGCAATCCCAAGACCGGCGAGCCCGCCGCCATCGATCCGCGGCGGGTGATCTCGTTCCGCGCCTCGCAGGTGATGAAGGCGCAGGTGGACGGGGCCCATAACGGCGCCGCAGAGGGCTAGGGGCTCTCGGTCATGAAGAGCCCCGACGCGTTCCGCACGATTTCGGAGGCCGCCTCGGAGCTTGGCGTCCCCCAGCACGTGCTGCGCTTCTGGGAGACCAAGTTCTCCTTCATCCGGCCGATGAAGCGCGCCGGCGGGCGGCGCTTCTACCGCCGCCAGGACATCGACGTCCTGCGCGGGGTGCGCACCCTGCTGCATGACGAGGGCTACACCATCAAGGGCGTACAGCGCCTGCACAAGGAGCACGGCGTCGTGCGTGTGGTGTCCGCCGCCGGCGGCGAGACCCCGGAAGCTTCGCCGCCCCCCGCCGCCGTCGAAGCGTACCGGCCCCTGCTGGGGGAAGGCGCGCGCCGGCGGCTGGGGGGCGTGCTGGACGATCTGGAGGGGGTCAAGGTCCGCCTCGACGCACTGTTGCACGGCGGTAGAAATTCCTGATTGCTACCGCGGGGCCTCGCCCCTATAAGCCCGCCTCTGTTCGGAGCGTGGCGCAGCCTGGTAGCGCACTTGACTGGGGGTCAAGGGGTCGCAGGTTCGAATCCTGTCGCTCCGACCAGCCTTCCCCCACCCCATGGCTCGCCTCAGCGGCCGCGGTTCATCCATTGGATCAGCGGGATCAGCGGCAGGCCCCAGGCGATGCCCACCACCGCCATGTAGAGCAGTTGCACCAGGGGCTGGTTCGGCAGCCAGCTGAACACCACCACGGCCGTGCGCGCATAGATCGCCAGGAACGCCAGGATGCCGACCCCGCCGATCAATTTGCGTAGGCGTGCGGTCATCGCTCGCTCCTCAATGGAAAGCCGCCGCCGGGTCCTGGCGACGGCCTCCTCTATCAGCCTTGAGACGTGAATGTCAGGCTCTTGGCCGGTTGATCAGGCCGAGGATGAACAGGAGCACGATGGCCCCGATCAGGGCGATGATGAAGGCGCTGACCCAGCCCAGCGCCACAAAGCCGAACAGGCCCGCCAGCCATCCGCCCAGTACGGCGCCGACGATGCCGATGATGAGGTTCACGATCAGGCCGTGATGCCTGTTCATCACCATCGAGGCGACCCAGCCGGCCAGAAGGCCGATGACGATCCAACCGATGATACCGACGCCGTTCATGGCGTTCTCCCTTATGGAACGGCGCGTAAACCCGCCGCAAGGCGAAGCTTAACCTTGGTCCGATCAAACGCCCAAGCCGGATTGTGCGACGCCTGCGGAGCGTTTAGGGAGCGCGACGGGGCTCGGGCACGACGGGCGCGCAAAGGCCGGCCATGCGGTGGAGCTATAATCTCGAGCGGTCCATGTCGACGGCGCTGTGGCTGTTCAGCATCGCGGCGCTTATCCTCGCCATGGTGGTGGTGGGCGGCGCGACCCGCCTTACCGGTTCGGGTCTTTCGATCACCGAATGGCGGCCGGTCACCGGTGTGATCCCGCCGCTGAGCCCTGAGGCCTGGGCCGTGGAGTTCGCCAAATACCGGCACATTCCGCAATACCGGTTGGTCAACCTCGGCATGGGGCTCGGCCAGTTCAAGGTCCTCTATTGGTGGGAGTGGGCGCACCGGCTGCTGGGCCGCCTGCTCGGCGTGGTGTTCCTCGTCCCGTTCCTGCTGCTGGTGGTGTTTCGGCGCCTGCCGCGGCGATTGATCTGGCGCTGCGGCGTCATCTTCGCCCTCGGCGCGCTACAGGGTCTGGTCGGCTGGTGGATGGTGGCCAGCGGGCTGGAAAAGAACGTAGTGGTGGCGCCCGAGCGGCTGGCGGTGCATCTCGGCCTGGCGCTGATCTGCCTGATGGCCTGCGTCTGGACCGGGTTGGAGGCCTGGTTCGGCCGGGCGCGGCCCGGCGGCTATCCCGCCGATGCGGTCTGGGTCCGCGGCGCCGTCGGCCTGGTGGCCATCGTCTTCTTCCAGATCATGCTGGGCGCGCTGGTGGCGGGCAATCAGGCGGGGCGGGTCTATACCGACTGGCCGCTGATGGACGGACGCTTCTTCCCCGCCGCCTATGCGCTGAAGGGGGAGGGACTGTGGACGGTGCTGGCCCACAGCCAGGCGGCGGTGCAGTTCAACCATCGGATGGTGGCCTACCTGCTGCTGGCCTCGGTGGTCGCCTATTTCATCGGCCTCGCCAAGGCGCACGCGCCCCAGGCCCCGAAACAGCTCTCGCTCTATCTGATGGGGGCGGTGATGGCGCAGGCCCTGCTCGGCATCCTCACGCTGAAGATGGCGACGCCGCTGGCGCTCGGTCTCCTGCATCAACTGGGCGCGGCGGCGATCCTTACCCTGGCGCTGACCCTGGCCTGGCGGGTGCAGCGCGCCTGACCTTTCTAAGGTATCATGATACCTTAGATAAAAATAACAACAATAACAGTCAGTTAGTGGCGATAGCGTCGGATTTCACGTGTTGACATCCGGCTGGCCGGCCTTTATCAACCGCGCCTCGGTCGCCGCCGCATCCTTGCGGCGGCGTCTCCTGTTACGGAACCTCTTCCCATGATGAAGACCACGGCCTCCTTGAAGCCGGCGGATGTCGAGAAGAAGTGGATCGTGATCGACGCCGAAAATGCGGTGGTCGGTCGCCTGGCCACCTTCATCGCCATGCGCCTGCGCGGCAAGCATCGCCCCGATTACACCCCCCACGTAGACAGCGGCGATTATGTCGTGGTGGTCAACGCGGAGAAGGTGACGTTCACGGGCGCCAAGCTCAAGGACAAGACCTATTATTGGCATACCGGCTATCCCGGCGGCATCAAGGAGCGCACCGCGGACAAGATCCTCGGCGGCAAGTATCCCGAGCGCATCCTGGAAAAGGCGGTCGAACGCATGTTGCCCAAGGAAAGCCCCCTGGCGCGCAAGCAGATGACCCACCTGCGCATCTTCGCCGGCCCTGAGCACACCCATGAGGCTCAGCAACCCGAAACCATCGCGTTCGCCGAGATGAACGCCAAGAACGTGCGGGCCCAATAATGAGCGATGTGCAATCCGTCCCGGCGGCCACCGGCTTCGACGCCCTGAAGGCGATGTCGACCGAGGGCCTCTCCGCCCAGGCGCCGACCGAGCCGCAGATCGACGCCCAGGGCCGCGCCTACGGCACCGGCAAGCGCAAGAACGCCATCGCCAAGGTCTGGATCAAGCCGGGCTCGGGCAAGATCACCATTAACGACCGCGACCAGGAGGTCTATTTCGCCCGCCCGGTGCTGCGCATGATGATCGCCCAGCCCATGCAGGTGACCGACCGTGTCGGCCAGTTCGACGTGGTGGTGTCGGTGCAGGGCTCGGGCCTCTCGGGCCAGGCCGGCGCCATCCGCCACGGCATCTCCAAGGCCCTGACCTATTACGAGCCCGGCCTGCGCCCGGTGCTGAAGCCGCACGGCTTCTTGACCCGCGACAGCCGCGTGGTGGAGCGTAAGAAGTACGGCAAGGCCAAGGCCCGCCGCAGCTTCCAGTTCTCGAAGCGCTAAGCGCGAACCTTTCGCGGTCATGGGGCGCTTCGGGCAACCGGAGCGCCCTTTTTCGTTTGGGGGTAGACATGCATATCCGCCCTGCCTGCAGCGCCGATGCGGAGGCCGCCACCGAGGTGCTGCGGCGCTCGATCCGCGAACTGTGCGTGCAGGATCATCAGAACGAGCCGAAAATCCTCGACGTCTGGCTGTCCAACAAGACGCCTGAAGTGTTCCGCGAATGGCTGACGCAGGCGGATCAGCCCATCCTGGTGGCCGAACTGGACGGGCGGATCGTCGCCGTGGGCGGCGTGCGCCGGCCGGACGAGATCCTGTTGAACTATGTCGCGCCCGAAGCCCGCTTCCAGGGCGTCTCGAAACGCCTGCTCGGCGAGATGGAGGCGCTGTTGGCGGGTTTCGGCGCCGAGCGCGCCAAGCTGATGAGCACGCGCACCGCCTACGGCTTCTACTATGCCGCGGGCTATCGCGAGGGCGGCCCGGCGGGACGGCACGGCATGTCCACCTTCAACATGAGCAAAGACCTGCATTCATGAGCCCGACGGTCTTCATCGACGGCGAGGCCGGCACCACGGGGCTGCAAATCCACCAGCGGCTGGCGGGGCGTACCGACCTGCGCGTGATCTCGATCGATCCGGCGAAGCGGAAGGATACCGCCGCCCGGCGCGACATGCTGAACGGCGCCGATGCGGTGATCCTGTGCCTGCCGGACGAGGCGGCGATCGAGGCGGTCGGCCTGATCGACAATCCCGCGGTCAAGGTGATCGACGCCTCCACGGCCCACCGCGTCGCGCCGGGCTGGACCTACGGGTTCGCGGAGCTTCCGGGCCAGCGGGCGAGGATCGCCGCCTCCACGCGGGTCTCCAACCCCGGCTGCTATCCCACCGGCTTTATCGCGCTGGTGGCGCCGCTGGTGACCGCGGGTCTGATTCCGGCGAACTTTCCCATAAGCGTCAACGCCATCTCCGGCTATTCGGGCGGCGGCAAGGGGCTGATCGCGGAGTTCGAGCAGGACGGGGTTACAGACTCATTCCGCCCTTATGGTCTGACGCTGGCGCACAAGCATCTGCCGGAAATGGCGACCTATACCGGCCTCTCCCACACACCCGTCTTCGCCCCGGCTGTTGGGCGTTACGCCCAAGGCATGATCGTCGAGGTTCCGCTACAGCTCTGGGCGCTGCCAGCTCGGCCGACCCCCGCCGTACTGCGCGACACGCTGGCCACCGCCTATTCGGGCGAGCGGTTCGTCACTGTGGCCGATGCGGCCGAAACCGATGCGTTGCAGACCGCGCGCGCGGGCGCGGCCGGCCACGTGGCGGCGCTGGACCCCGAGGCGCTGAACGCCACCAACCACCTCAAGCTCTACGTGTTCGGCAATCCGGCGACGGAGCAGGCGCGCCTCATCGCCGTTCTCGACAATCTCGGCAAGGGCGCCTCGGGCGCCGCGGTGCAGAACCTGAACCTGATGCTGGGGCTGAAGGAGGGGGCGGGGCTTTGATCTGCCCCCGAAGTTAAATGCAATCTCCGGGAGGCCGAGCCACTGGGCGTCCCAACGTCGCCAGTTTGCTGTCGAAGGTCGCAAGGGCGACACAGCGGTTCGCGCGCGCCTGTTCGAGAATGCAGCCGTCAGCGAAGTCGCCGCCCCGACCCATCATGGCGATGCCAGCACGCGCTACCGCATTGTCCACTTCGACGTTCGATGAGGTTATGAGCATTTCGAGTGTTTCGCGGACAGCCGCCGCCGTCATTCCCTTCGACCGTAGAACCCATGTCAGTTCGCACAGCGTCACGGTTGAGATCACCAAAGGCGCCGCGCTTTCCAATAAGGCACGTGCCTCCGCCGACTGGATGGGATCATCGCTCAGGATCGCCCGGGCCAGCACATTCGTATCGGCGGCGATCTTCAACGCTTTGTCGCATCGTCCAGGGCAGCGACTTCATCGGCGATGGCCTGGTCCATTTCCTCTATGGACAGGGTTTTTTGACCCGCCCGATAAAGCATCCCGAAGACCGCCGAGATGTCGTGCTGCGCGGGGGGCGCCATCAATTCGACCTTGCCGCCGGGCCTAAGGACCGCCTGAAGTTCGTCGCCGGGCCGTAAGCCGAGATGTTCCAGAACTACGCGCTTGAGGGTGATCTGGCCCTTGGAAGTAATCTTGAGGGAAGCAGAGGGCATATCGGCATAGTAAGGCAAATGCTGCCTTACTTCAACCTGTCGACTTCACCTTCACGTACCGCCCGGGCGCGTCCTCTATCGGCTTCAGCGATCCCTTGGACGGGTCGCGCGCCGGAACCAGCTTGCCTGATTTCGCCGACAGCCACCTGTCCCAGTGGGGCCACCACGAACCGGAGGACTCCACCGCCCCGGCCAACCAGTCTTCCACCGCCTCGGGCAGGGCGGCGTTGGTCCAGTGCTGGTACTTCTTCGCATCCGGGTGGTTGATCACGCCCGCGATGTGGCCCGAGCCCGCCAGGGTGAAGGTGACCGGGCCGCCGAACAGCCGCGCGCCGCGATAGACCGAGCGCATCGGCGCGATATGATCCTCGCGCGAGGACTGGACATAGATCGGCGCCTGCACCCGCCCGAGGTCGAGCGCCACGTTGTCGATGGTCAGGCTACCGGCCGCCAGCCGGTTATCCTTGTAGTAGTCGCGCAGATAGCTCATGTGCAGCGCCTTGGGCATTCGCGTCTGGTCGGAGTTCCAGAACAACAGGTCGAACGCCGCCGGCGCCTTGCCGAGCAGGTAGTTGTTGACGAAGAACGACCAGATCAGGTCGTTGGCGCGCAGCATGTTGAAGGTATCGGCCATGGCGGCGGAGGGCAGCACGCCGCCCGCCGCGTCCATCTTCTTCTCCAGATCGGCCAGCCAGGCCTCGTTGGTGAACAGCATGAGGTCGCCCGCCTCGGCGAAGTCCTGCTGGGCGGCGAAGAAGGTGGCGCTGGCGATCCGCTCATCGCCGGTCGCCGCCATATAGGCCAGCGCGGTGGCGAGCAGTGTGCCGCCGATGCAGTAGCCGACGGTGTTGGTGCGCTGGGTCCCGGCCTGTTTCAGCACCGCGTCCACGGCGGCGAAGACGCCCTCGTTCATGTAGTCGGGGATGGCCATGTGGGCCATGGCGGTGTCGGGATTGACCCAGGAGACCACGAACACCGTATAGCCCTGGCCGGCCAGCCAGCGGATCATCGAGTTTTCCGGCCTGAGGTCGAGGATGTAGTATTTGTTGATCCAGGGCGGGAAGATCAGCAGCGGGATTTCGTGCACCTGGTCGGTGCTCGGCGCGAACTGCAGGAGCTGGAACACCCGGTTCTCGAACACCACCTTGCCGGGCGCGGTGGCCACGTTCTCGCCGACCTTGAACTTCTCGGCGTCCGTCTGGCTGATGGCGAGTTGACCGCCGCCCCGCGCCAGGTCGGCGGCGAAGGTCTCCGCCCCCTTGAGAAGGCTCTCGCCCTGGCTGGCCATGGCTTCGCGGATCGCCACGGGGTTGGAGGCCAGGAAGTTGGACGGCGAAAAGGCGTCGGTGAGCATTTTGGTGAAGAACTCCACCCGCCGCTTGCTCATCGGATCGACGCCGTGCACCTCGCCCACCAGCCGGTTCAGCCAGGTGGAGGTGATCAGGTAGGACTGCTTCATCATGTCGAACATGGGGTTGGACGACCAGTCCGGGTCGTTGAAGCGCTTGTCGCCCTTGGCCGGCGTGGCCACGGGCGCGGCCTCCTGCCCGCCGGCGCGGCGCGCGGCGGTCTTCCACAACTCCATATAGCCGTCGAACAGCTCGGCCTGGGCCTTCATCAGCCGCTGCGGGTCCGCCGCCATCCGGGTGGCGACTTCGGTCAGCGCCGGGACGACATGGAAGGGATCGGTGTTCAGTTCGGCGGCGACGCCCGGGCGGAACGCCGCCTCCGCCAGGGCGCCCTGGGCGGTCAGCGCCGCCTTGGCCAGATTGACCGAAAGTTGCTCCAGCACCTGGCGCTGCTCCGGCGGCAGGGGAAGGAAGGGGTCGGCGGGCGGCGTGATCGACGGCGCCGGCCCCTCTTTGCGCGGGGCCGCGACCGGCTTAGGAGCGGGTTTGGTGGGTTTGGACGCCGCTTTTGTCGGGGTCGCCTTCCGCGCGGTCGCCTTAGGGGTCGCCGGAGCGGGCTTGGCCGGAACGGAGCGGGGTTTGCGAGCCGCGGGCTTGCCCGGAGACTCCCCCCCCGCCGGTTTGCGAGCCATGCCGTCCTCCCTGGAAGCGGGCGTGGCGGCCGACAGGCCGCCCACCCTTTCTTATCCGTAGCGATCGTCGCATAAGAGCCTCGATCGATCATGCCGTCACCGTGGAAATGCGCGGCGGGTGCAAAGGTTGGCGCAAGGAGAGACACGATGAGCCGGGTGCGGGCGACAGGGCGCGAGGGGCGGACGAAGGGCGGAGCCCTGATCGCCATCGCGGTCGCTCTGTCCGTGACCCTGGCCGGCTGCGCCCAGATCCGCACCACCAGCGACGATATCATCGCCGCCACGCACGCCCAGACGCTGCCCATCGATCCGGCCTCGCCCGTGGCGGCCGATGTGGCGCGCGCGGAGAAGATCGAGGGACCGGTCCCCAGCTTCGCCACCGTACCGCCAAAGCCCACCGACGTGCGCAGCGCCGACGCCTATCGCTCGCAGGTGGTGGATGTGGTGGGCGACCGTCGCTCGCTGGCGCGGTGGGAGGCCGCCAACCCGCCGGGCGTCAACGATACCGAGCGCTATGCCGAAGCCCAGCGCCGAACCCTCGCTGGTCAGACCCCGGTCGCGGCGGCCCATGGCGCGGAGTCGGACTCCTTCGCCCGACGACTGCGCGAAGCGGCCGAAGCGCCTCCGCCGAGGTCAGCGCCCATGACGACGGCGAAGAAGCCCGCGGAAAAGACCAAGACCGCGCCTTCGGCCTACTGAGGCCCGCGCCGTCATGACCGATTTCCACAAGATACGGCGACTGCCGCCCTATGTGTTCGAGGAGGTGAACGCGCTGAAGGCGCGCCTGCGCGCCGACGGCGTCGATATCATCGACTTCGGCATGGGCAATCCGGACATGCCCACCCCCCGGCACATCGTCGACAAGCTGATCGAGACGGCGCGCGACCCCAAGTCCGGGCGCTATTCGGCGTCGAAGGGCATCCTCGGCCTCCGCAAGGCCATGGCGGGCTATTATCAACGCCGCTTCGGCGTCACGTTGAACCCCGAGACCGAGGTGGTGGCGACGCTCGGCTCCAAGGAGGGGTTCGCCAATCTGGCCCAGGCCCTGACCGCGCCCGGCGATACGGTGATCTGCCCCAATCCGGCCTATCCGATCCATGCCTATGGTTTCATCATGGCGGGCGGCGTGATCCGCCACGTGCCGGCCCTCTCGCCGGAGGCTTATCTATCCGGCATTTCGCGCGCGATGAAGCATTCGGCCCCGCCGCCGAGCGTGCTGATCGTCTCCTATCCTTCCAACCCCATGGCCCAGACCGTCGATCTGGACTTCTACAAGGCGGTGGTCGCCCTGGCGCGCCGGCACGAACTGCTGGTGCTGTCGGACGTGGCCTATGGCGAGATCTATTTCGACGACCATCCGCCGCCGTCGATCCTGCAGGTGGAGGGGGCCAAGGACCTGGCGGTGGAGATCAACTCCTTGTCCAAGACCTACGCCATGGCCGGCTGGCGCGTCGGCATGGTGGTGGGCAACGCCCGGCTGTGCGCCGCCCTGGCGCGGGTGAAGTCCTATCTCGACTACGGCAATTTCACCCCGGTGCAGGTCGCGGCGGCGGCGGCGCTGAACGGTCCGCAGGATTGCGTCGACGAGATCCGGGGCATCTACAGGTCGCGCCGCGACGTGCTGATCGCGTCGATGAAACGGGCGGGCTGGGACATTCCCACGCCGCCCGCCTCCATGTTTGCCTGGACGCCGATTCCCGAGCCCTATCGCCATATCGGCTCCATGGCCTTCTCCAAGCTGCTGATCGAGCACGCGGGTGTCGCCGTGGCGCCGGGTGTGGGCTTTGGCGAATACGGCGAGGGTTTCGTCCGCATCGGTCTCGTGGAGAACGAACAGCGCATCCGTCAGGCCGCCCGCAATGTGAAGACGTTCCTGGCCCAGTCAGGCCAGATCCTGTCGGCGCACCGCGATCTGGCCGAGGCGGCGCCATGAGGGGCAGGCCATGAGCGGGCGAAAATGGCGGGTGGGCGTCGCCGGCCTCGGCGTCGTCGGCAGCGGCCTCCTGAAGTGGCTGGTCGAGCGGCCGGATTTCGCCCCGGCGGGCGAGGCGGTGCGGCTTGTCGGGGTCACCGCGCGCGACCGCGACAAGCCGCGCGGCGTCGATCTCGGTGGGGTCCAGTGGTTCGATCATCCGTTGTCGCTGGCGATCTCGCCTGACATCGACATCTTCGTCGAATTGATCGGAGGGGCGGAGGGCGTGGCGCGCGCGGCCGTGACCGCGGCGCTCAAGCTCGGCAAGCCGGTGGTCACCGCCAACAAGGCCCTGATCGCCGCCCATGGGCTGGAATTGGCGGAACTGGCCGAACGGACCGGCGCCTCCCTGCATTTCGAGGCGGCGGTGATGGGCGGCACGCCGGCGGTGAAGATGCTGCGCGAAGGGTTGGTGGGCGACGATGTGATCTCCATCGCCGGCATCCTGAACGGCACCTGCAACTTCATCCTGACCGAGATGGAGCGCACCGAACGCACCTTCGCCGAGGTGCTGGCCGAGGCCCAGCGCCTGGGCTATGCCGAAGCCGACCCGACCACGGATATCGGCGGGTTCGACGCGGCGCATAAGATCGTCCTCCTCGCCGCTCTGGCCTTTGGCGGCGCCCCCAACCTCGCGGCGGCGGAGGTGGAGGGCATCGCCCGGGTGGAGCTGATCGACATCCGCCTCGCCCGCGATCTCGGCTATCGGATCAAGCTGATCGCCGAGGCCACGGGCGGCCAGGCCGGCGCCAGCGTGCGCGTGGCGCCGGCGCTCGTTCCCCTGCACCACCCGCTGGCCCAGGCCGGCGGCGCGTTGAACGCGCTGTTCATCGAAGGCGAGCGCGTCGGCCGGCTTTATATCCAGGGCGCCGGGGCGGGGGCCGGCCCGACCGCCGCCGCCGTGGCCGCCGACATTGCCGACGTGATCGGCTGCGGCCGGCGGCCCGTGTTCGGACGGCCCGCCCACCGGCTCAAGCCCCTGCCGCCGCTCGAACGCATCCACCAGCGCGACAAGGCGTTCCTGCGCATCCTGGTGCGCGACGTGCCGGGCGCCATCGCCGCCATTTCCGAGGCGTTGGCCAAGGCCGGCGTGTCCATCGACAGCTTCCTGCAGCGGTCGGTGGAGGATTCGGGGCATGTGCCCATCGTCCTCATCACCCATCCGGCGACGGACATCGCCGTGCGCGAGGCGGTGGCGCATATCGCCGCGATCCCCGCGGTGCTGGAACGCCCCCGCGCCCTCCGGGTGGCGCGTATCTGAACACAAGAAGAATAGGAAGAAACGCTATGGAGGATCTGCTGAAGCGGAATGTGGCCATGGATGCGGCGCGGGTGACTGAGGCGGCGGCTATCGCCGCCTCGCGCCTGGTCGGCCACGGCGATGAAAAGGCGGCGGACCAGGCGGCGGTGGACGCCATGCGCACCGCCCTGAACGCGCTCGACATCGAAGGCCGCATCGTGATCGGCGAGGGCGAACGCGACGAGGCGCCCATGCTCTATATCGGCGAGGCCGTCGGCTCCGGCCATGGACCGCGGCTGGATATCGCCCTCGATCCGCTGGAGGGGACCACCCTCACCGCCAAGGCCATGGCCAACGCCCTCGCCGTCATCGCGTTCGCGCCGGAAGGGGCGATGCTGCACGCGCCGGACACCTATATGGACAAGATCGCCATCGGCCCCGGCTATGCCCAGGGCCTGGTCGATCTCGACGCCAGACCGGCGGAGAATGTGAAAGCGCTGGCCAAGGCCAAGGGCGTCGATCCGCGCGAGATCACCGCCTGTGTGCTGGACCGACCCCGCCATGCGGCGATCATCGAAAGCCTGCGATCCGTCGGCGCTCGCGTTCACCTGATCACCGACGGGGATGTCGCAGGCGTCATCGCCACCACCAAGCCCGAGACCGGCATCGACCTTTATGTGGGGTCGGGCGGCGCGCCCGAGGGGGTGCTGGCCTGTGCGGCCTTGAAGTGTGTGGGCGGCCAGTTCCAGGGCCGGCTGGTGTTCCGCAGCGAGGACGAGAAGGCCCGCGCCCGCCGTATCGGCCTCGCCGACGCCGATTTCGGCCGTAAATACGCGCTGGATGATCTGGTGAGGGGCGAAGCGGTGTTCGCCGCCACCGGGGTCACCAAGGGGGCGCTGCTGGATGGGGTGAGGTTCGGGCGGGGCTTCGTGGAGACCCACACCCTGGTGATGAACTCGGCCACCCACACGGTCCGCGAAATCCGGATGCGCCGCCCGCTCTAGGTTTCGCAAACCCTCCCCCTCCGGGAAAGGGTAGGGTGAGGGAAAAGCCGGCGCCGCCCTCACCCTAAACGCGCGCGGGATAAAGGAGGGCGACGCGACTCGCCGTGCGCGCTAGGCTGGCGCGATGGCGGATGGTTCAGGCGCTTCAGGCTTCCTTGGTATCGACCGTTCGGTGAGCGAACGGGTCTGGCGGCTGCGGCCGGCGGACCCGGCCCTGGTGCGGGAACATCAGCTCCGGCTCGGCGTATCCGAGCCCTTGGCGCGCGCCCTCGCCGCGCGCGGAGTCGCGGACGGCGCCCTCTATCTCAACCCGATGCTGAAGGCCCAGTTTCCCGATCCCTCCTGCTTCGCCGATATGGACCGGGCGGCGGCGCTGCTGGTGGACGCCGCCGAAGATGGCCGCAAGGTGGCGGTGTTCGCCGATTACGACGTGGACGGCGCCACCTCGGCCGCCCAGCTTGTCCGCTGGTTCCGCGCCATGGGGCGTGAGTTGACGATCTATGTGCCGGACCGGGTGAAGGAGGGCTATGGCCCCAGCCCCGCCGCCTTCCAGCGCCTGAAGGACGAAGGCGCGGCATTGGTCGTCACCGTCGATTGCGGCGCCGCCGCGCACGAGGCGCTGAACTATGCCGAGAAAATCGATTTGCCGGTGGTGGTGATCGATCACCACATGATGCGCCCGGGCGAAGCGCCGCCGGCCGCCGCGCTGGTCAATCCGAACCGTCCCGACTGCGCCTCGGGACAGGGGAACCTGGCGGCGGCGGGCGTCACCTTCGTGCTGCTCGCCGCCCTGAACCGTGAAGCGCGCCGGCGTGGCCTGTTCGAGGATCGCGACGAGCCGGATATTCGCGCCATGCTCGACCTCGCGGCGCTGGGTGCGGTCTGCGACGTCACCCCCCTGACTGGTTTCAACCGCGCCCTGACCGCACAGGGATTGAAGGTGATGTCGGCCTTCGCCAATCCGGGGCTGAAGGCGTTGATGGCCGTGGCCAAGGCCGAGGGCCCGGCCTCAACCTTCCATGCGGGCTTCATCCTCGGTCCGCGCATCAATGCCGGCGGGCGGATCGGCCGCTCCGACCTCGGGGCCCGGCTCCTGTCCACCGACGATCCGGACGAAGCCATGGCCCTGGCCCTGGAGCTCGACGCCCTGAACGCCACCCGCAAGGATGTGGAGCGCGAGGCGCTGGAGGCGGCCGTCCACCGCATCGAGCGCGAGACCAACCTCGATCCCAATGCGCCAGTCATCGTGGTGGCGGGCGAGGACTGGCATCCCGGCGTGGTGGGAATCGTCGCCGGGCGGCTGCGCGAGCGCTACCGCCGTCCCGTCGTCGTCATCGCCGTCGATCCGGCCACGGGTGTTGGCAAGGGTTCGGGTCGCTCCCATCCCGGGGTGAACCTGGGCGCCGCGGTCCAGGCCGCCTATGAAGCCGGTCTGTTGATGGCGGGCGGCGGCCACGCCATGGCCGCCGGGCTGACCGTGGCCAAGGATGGCGTGCCGGAACTGCGCGCCTTCCTCGCCGAGCGGCTGATGCGGGAAACCACCGACGCCCTAGCCGCCGACGCGCTTGAGATTGACGCGCTCACCACACCGCTCGGCGCCGATCGCCTCCTTTGGGCCGAGTTCCAGCGCCTGGCCCCCTTCGGTCCCGGCGCGCCGGAGCCCATGTTCGCCCTGGCCGAGGTACGTATCGAGGAGCCGAAGATCGTGCGCGGCGGGCACGTTTCCTGCCGGCTGGCGGGGGAGGGGGGGCGCCTCAAGGCGATCGCCTGGCGCACCGAAGAGACGCCGCTCGGCCGGCGCCTGCTGGAGGGCGGCGGCGCGGTGCACGTCGTGGGCCGATTGAAGCCCGATGACTGGAACGGGCGGGACGGGGTGCAGTTCGAGATCGAGGACTTGGCCGACCCCCGCCGGCGCGATCGCGCGACGCCCCACGTGTGACAGAACGCCGCTGCTCCGGGCGGCGGAAAACCCCCCTTGCGAATAATCACGAACGCGGGATATAAGCCCGCCTCCGCGACGCGGTCCCTTCGTCTATCGGTTAGGACACCAGATTTTCATTCTGGGAAGAGGGGTTCGACTCCCCTAGGGACTGCCACGCGAAACCTTCAATTCCCTTCTGTTACAAGGTCCGCGTGCGGAATGGCGCACGGCCATGCTATGCCGCATTACAAATTTGGCGCGCTTTCTGCCACAATCTGTGATATTAGCTTAGCTGTCCGCAGGGAGGCTGTGCGGGCGAGAGGGGCTACATGTCTGGTTTGGATTTCGAGGGAGCTGATCCTCGGGACGAGTCGGTTCGGATCAGCGGTCGGGTAAAATGGTTCGATCCCGGCAAGGGCTACGGCTTCATCGTGCCCGACGATCCCGGCAAAACCGATTTGAAGGACGTGCTGCTGCACGTCACCAGCCTGCGCCATTTCGGGCACGAGAACGCGATGGAAGGGTCGGCCATCATCTGTGACGCCGTGCGCCGGCCCAAGGGCTGGCAGGTCTCCACGGTGGTCCAACTCGACGAGTCCAGCGCCACCGTAGCGCCCGGTGAGCGGCCCGATCGCCACCGCGAAGACGGCTTCCGCCGCGAAGGGTTTTCACGCCGCGACGCCTTCGACCACGGCGGCGAACGGGGCGAGCGCGGCTTCCCATCGCGTGACCGTCACGACGGCTTCGACAGCCGCCCGCCGCGCCGCCCCCTGCAGGCGCAGGGCGAGCTGGAGCGGGCCACGGTGAAGTGGTTCAACCGGACCAAGGGCTATGGCTTTGTCATGCGCGAGACCGAGGCCGGCGACATCTTCGTCCATATCGAAACCCTGCGCCGTTGCGGGCTGGAGGATCTCCAGCCCGGCGAAACGGTGCTGGTGCGCTTCGCCGATGGCCCCAAAGGCCTTGTGGTCGCCGAGATTCAACCGTCAAACTGATCGCCGCCCGGCGCCGCTCCGCGCCGATGAGTCCGATCGGTGGAGGTGCGGCGGTGCTGAGGATGACGGGGATCACGGTCGCGATACTACTGGCCCTGACGGCGCCGGCGCGCGCGGCCCCGCCGGAATACGGCTATCGCGTCGTCCATACCTATCCCCACGACAAGACCGCCTTCACCGAGGGGCTGTTTTATCTCGATGGCTATCTCTACGAGGGCACGGGTGAGCCGGGGCGCTCCTTCGTCCGCAAGGAGACCCTGGAGACGGGCAAGGTGGTCCAGTCCACCGCCATTCCGCCGGAACTGTTCGGCGAGGGCATCGTCGCCTGGAAGGACCGTCTGTACGAGTTGACCTGGCAAACCCAGATCGGCTTCGCCTACGATCTCAAGACGCTGAAGCCCTTCGCCAAATTCACCTATCCGGGCGAAGGCTGGGCGCTGACCCACGACGAGACGCGCCTGATCATGAGCGATGGGACGCCGGACCTGCGCTTCCTCGACCCCATGACGCTGAAGGAGCTCGGACGGATCAAGGTCACCGACGAAGGGCGTCCGGTCTCCAACCTCAACGAACTGGAATACGTGAAGGGGGAGGTCTACGCCAATATCTGGCAGACCAACCGCATCGCGCGCATCGATCCGAAAAGCGGCAAGGTGGTGGGCTGGATCGACCTGACCGGCCTCCTGCCTGCCGCCGAGACGCCGCCGGGCAATGACGGGGTGCTGAACGGTATCGCTTATGACGCCAGGCGCGACCGGCTGTTCGTCACCGGCAAGATGTGGCCCAGACTGTTCGAGATCAAACTCGTGCCGAAGACCCGGCCGAAGCGCCGCGCCCGTGGTTGAGGAGATCGGCGCGCCACCGCCGGAGGGATTCGTCCGCTCCACCCGCCGCGGCCCCTTCAGCGAACACAATGGGCCGCTGTATCATCGTGAGGATGGCGCGGCGGTGGTGCACGGCTTTCGCGCGCTCAAACGACACTGCAACGCTTACGGCATCGTCCACGGCGGCATGTTGGCCAGTTTCGTGGACGGGCTGCTCGGCCATGCGGTCGGCGCGGCGTCGAACAGGCCCAGCGTGACCATCCACCTGTCGCTCGACTACCTCTCCATGGCGCGGGCCGGGGAGTGGATCGAGGGGGAGGCCGGCGTCACCAAGCTGACCCGCGACATCGCCTTCGCCGAGGCGCGGCTGCACGCGGGCGACAAGGCGGTGCTGCGCGCGTCGGCGGTGTTCAAACTGATGGAGCGCACGGGGCGTTAGGCCGATTGCGACAAAGGCCGTGTGATGGCACAAGGCCACTCCGTTGCGGCGGAGCGTAGCGCAGCCTGGTAGCGCATCTGCTTTGGGAGCAGAGGGTCGCAGGTTCGAATCCTGCCGCTCCGACCACGCCTGGTACGCAGGCGCAGCGGGAGCTTTGAGAGAAGGATAGTCATGCTGGCGCGCATCTTCCGTCCGGCCAAGTCGGCCATGCAGTCAGGGCTGGCCAAGACGCGCGACTGGGTGCTGGAGTTCGAACCGGCCACGGCGCGGACGCCCGATCCGCTGACCGGCTGGACCTCGTCCAACGACATGCGCGGTCAGGTGCGGCTGAGCTTCGACAGCGAGGACGAGGCCATCGCCTACGCCCAGCGGCGCGGCATCCCGTTCCGCCTGATGGAGCCGAAACCGGCCAAGAAGGTGCTTAAGGCCTATGCGGACAATTTCGCCGTCGTCCGACGTTTCCCCTGGACCCACTGAGGGTCCGCCGCGCGCCCGTAGCTCAACTGGATAGAGCACCCGCCTTCTAAGCGGGCGGTTGCAGGTTCGAATCCTGCCGGGCGCGCCAGCCCCGACTTGCCGCTTTGCCGCAGGTTTAGCGTAGCCATTTCGCCACATCACTGTTGAGTTTGGACCACAGGCGAGGCTAAGTCCCGGCATGACCGCCACCGCGGACGACTCGATGCCGGCAGCCCCGCCGGCGCCGGCCCTGAACCAGGTGTTGCGCGGGCCGGCCCGCTACGCCTTCGGGGCCGGCTTTGTCGTCGCCTTTTGCGTCACCGCCATCGTCATCTTCCTCACCGCCACCGCGCCGGGATCGCGTACCGCCGCAGGCCCGAGCGACCTGATCCTGCTGGTCCTGTCGCTGAACCTCCTGCTGATCCTGGTGCTGGCGGCCGGGGCGGGGTGGCGCGCGTTGCAACTGTTCGCCCCGCAGGCGCAGGACGCCGGCGTGCGCCTGCACCGGCGCTTTGTGACACTGTTCTCGCTGGCGGCGGTGCTGCCGGCCATCGTGGTGGCGCTGTTCTTCGGCCTGCTGGTCACGCAGGGCGTGGACAACTGGTTCTCCAGCCGGGTCAGCACCGTGGTGAACAACGCCGCTGAGACCAGCAACGCCTACGTGCAGGAACAGTACGACTTCATCGAAGCGCGGCTCAGCCCGATGATCGGCGATCTGGACCGTCCCGATGTGGTCAGCGCCTTCAGCCGGGCGCGGCTGAGCTACAGCGCGCTGCTGGCCCAGGCGACCGCGCGGGACTTCGCCGCCGTCTATGTGGTGGACCACGAGGGGCGGGTCCTGGCGCGATCCGAGGCGGACGGCTCGCCGCCCTATCTGGCGCCGTCCCGGGAGGTTCTCGCCGCATCGGCGGAAGCCGCCCGGGGGCTGCGCAAGTCCCCGCCGATCCAGGTGGCCGAAGAACAGAACGTGCTGCGGATCGCCTATCCGCTCAGCGCCTATGCCGACGCCTTCGTCTATGTGGTGCGCGCCGTCCGCCCCGGCATGTTGGCGCAGCTTCGGAGTTCCGAACGCGCCGTTGTCACCTATCGCGAGGCGGAACAGAGCCGCCGACGGGTGCAGACCGTGTTCGCGCTGAGCTACGCCTCCACCGCGCTCCTCGTGCTGATCGGCGCCGTTTGGGTCGGCCTCGGCGCCGCGACCCAGATCGCCACCCCTGTGGCGCGCCTGGTGGTGGCGGCGGACAAGGTGGCAGGCGGCGATCTTTCCGCCCGCGTCACCATTGATCGTGACCCTGAAGAGATCGCCGTCTTGTCTCGTGCGTTCAATCGGATGACTAGCGATCTTCAAGCTCAGCAAGCGGCCTTGCGGACCGCCAGCGTCGAGGCGCAGGCCCGCAGCCGCTTCATCGAGACCGTACTCTCCGGCGTATCCGCCGGCGTGATCGGGCTGGACCCCAGCGGCCGGGTCTCGGTGGTCAACGACCGCGCCGTGGCGCTGCTGGGCCTGGAGGAGATCGAGACTTACGGCCGCCCGATCGACGCGGCGGCGCCCGAACTGGCGGCGGTGGCCCACCGCGCCCTCGACAGCGCCAACGACGCCGAGGCCGAGATCGACGTGGTGCGTGGCAGCGAAACCCGCCGCCTGCGCGTGCGGGCCTCGGGACGCGCCGACGGGCTGGTGCTGACCTTCGACGACATCACCCGGCTGCTCGCAGCCCAGCGCAACGCCGCCTGGCGCGACGTGGCGCGCCGCATCGCACACGAGATCAAGAACCCGCTGACGCCGATCCAGCTCTCCGCCGAGCGGCTGAGGCGCAAGTACCGGGCCGAGATCCAGAACGACCTCGAGACCTTCGACCGCTGCACCGACACCATCATCCGGCAGGTGGGCGATATCGGCCGCATGGTGGACGAGTTCTCATCCTTCGCCCGGATGCCGGCGCCCAAGTTCGCGGAGGAGGACGCCGCCGAACTGTTCCGCGCCGCGGTGTTCGCCCAGCGTGTCGCCTACCCGGATATCCCGGTGGAGCTTGAGGAGCCGGCGGACGCCGTCCCCCTGGTCTGCGACGCGCGCATGGTCGGCCAGGCTTTGGCCAATGTGCTGAAGAACGCCGGCGAGTCCGAGGCGGCGCACCGCGCCGCCGATCCGCGGCACCGGGGTCGCCTTTTCGCGCGGCTGACCGTCAATGACGCCCAGATCGTCATGGAGGTCGAGGATCAGGGGGTCGGCCTGCCGGAACGCGACCGCGAACGCCTGACCGAACCCTATGTGACGACGCGCGAGAAGGGGACCGGCCTCGGCCTCGCCATCGTCAAGCGCATCCTGGAGGAACACGGGGGCGAACTTCAGCTTACCGACGCGCGCGCCATGCCCGGCGCCCGCGCCATTCTCGTCTTTCCACGCGCCGCCGCGTCGTCGCACGCGCTTGCGGTCTAGGAGTTCAATATGGCCGATATCCTGGTCGTCGATGATGAAGCCGATATCCGCGAGCTGGTCTCCGGCATCCTGAACGACGAGGGCTATTCGGTGCGGACCGCCGCCGACAGCACCTCGGCGCTGGCGGCGATCCGCGCCCGTCGCCCCGCGCTTCTGGTGCAGGACATCTGGATGCAGGGCGGGGGGCTGGACGGGCTGGAGCTGCTCGACGTGGTCAAGGCGATGGACCCGGATATGCCGGTCGTCATGATCTCCGGCCATGGCAACATCGAAACCGCGGTCAGCGCCATCAAGCGCGGCGCCTACGACTTTTTGGAAAAGCCGTTCAAGTCGGACCGGCTGATCCTGGTGGTGGAGCGCGCGCTGGAGGCCGCCTCGCTGAGGCGGGAGAACCGGCGCCTGCGCACCCAGGCCATGGCGCCGGACGGCATCGTCGGCCGCTCCGCCGCCGTGCAGCAGATGCGCGGCGCCATCGCCAAGATCGCGCCGGCCAACAGCCGCATCCTGATCACCGGTCCCTCGGGCTCGGGCAAGGAGCTGGCGGCGCGGATGATCCACCAGTCGAGCCCCCGCGCGCGGGCCGAGTTCGTGCCGCTGGGCGCCGCGGGCATGACGCCAGAGCGCATGGACCTCGAACTGTTCGGCGAGGAGGGCGAGGGCGGTCGCCCCAAGAAGATCGGCGTGTTCGAGCGCGCCCACAACGGCACCCTGTTCCTGGACGAGATCGCCGACATGCCGCGCGAGACCCAGGGCCGTATCCTGCGCGTGCTGGTGGAGCAACGCTTCCGCCGGGTGGGCGGCGACAACGACGTGCAGGTGGACGTGCGGGTGGTGTCGTCCACGGCGCGGAACCTGCGCGACGAGATCGCCGAGGGACGCTTCCGCGAAGACCTGTACCACCGGCTGAACGTCGTGCCTCTGCGCGTGCCGGGCCTGTCCGAACGGCGCGAGGACATCGCCGAACTGGTGACCTATTTCATCGAGCGGATTTCGGAGGCCACGGGCCTGCCCAAGCGCACCCTGGCGGAGGACGCCATCGCCACGCTGCAGGTGCACGACTGGCCCGGCAATGTGCGCCAGCTGCGCAACAATATTGAACGGCTGATGATCCTTGCCACCGGCGATCCCGGCGAGGCGATCAGCGCCGAGGCCCTGCCGGCGGAGGTCGCCGCCACCGGCTCGGCCGGCGCCATCGGGCCGGAACGGATCATTGCCCTGCCCCTCAGGGATGCGCGGGAAGTATTTGAACGGGAATACCTTTCGTCCCAGATCATGAGATTCGGCGGCAACATCTCGCGCACCGCCGCCTTCATCGGCATGGAGCGCTCGGCCCTGCATCGCAAGCTGAAGTCCCTGGGCGTGGCGGCCCTGCGCGGCGGGGATGACGGGGACGAGGACTGAGCCGTGGCGCGCATCGCCTATGTGAACGGCCGCTATGCGCCCTTGGCCGAGGCGGCGGTGCATATCGAGGATCGCGGCTTTCAGTTCGCCGACGCCATCTACGAGGTGTGGGCGGTCATGGACGGCAAGCTGGCCGACCACGCCGGGCATTTCGCGCGCCTGGAACGAAGCCTGGCCGAGCTTCGCATCCGGATGCCCATGAGCCAGGGCGCACTGGAGCGGGTGTTGCGCGAAACCCTCCGCCGCAACCGCCTGCGGGAAGGGCTACTGTATCTGCAGATCAGTCGCGGCGCCGCCCGGCGCGATCACGCCTTTCCGGCGCCCGAGGTGAGCCCCACCGTGGTGATCACCGCCAAGCCGCATGACTTCGCCGCCATGGACCGGAAGGCCCGCTCCGGCGCGAAAGTCATCACCCAGCCCGACCTGCGCTGGGGCCGCTGCGACATCAAGACCGTCGGCCTGCTGCCGAACGCGCTGGCCAAGCAGGCGGCGAGGGAACAGGGGGCGGGGGAAGCGTGGCTGGTGGATCGGGACGGCCTGATCACCGAGGGCGCCTCCACCAACGCCTGGATCGTCGATGCGGAGGGGCGGCTGCGCACCCGCGACACCGCCGCCAACATCCTGCGCGGCGTCACCCGCAAGACGCTGATCGACCTGGCGGCCGAATGTCAGATCGAGGTGGTGGAGCGGCCCTTCACCGTGGCCGAGGCCAAGGCGGCCAAAGAGGCGTTTTTCACGGCGGCCACCGCCTTTTTGACGCCGGTGGTGGCAATCGACGGCGAACCCGTCGGCGATGGGCATCCTGGCCCTGTGACGCTGCGCCTGCGTGACCTATATACTCGCCGGGCGCGGGAGGGGGCGATCTGACCCCCAACCTGCGGGCGACCAACTCTTTGTGTGAGGCGTGTGCCTCAAGGTAAGGAAATACGATGTCTAACGACAAGAAGCAGAACCTGCAGGACACCTTCCTCAACAGTGTTCGCCGGGCCAAGACGCCGCTGACCATCTTCCTCGTCAACGGCGTGAAGCTGCAGGGCGTGGTGACCTGGTTCGACAATTTCTGCGTGCTGCTCCGCCGCGACGGCCAGAGCCAGCTGGTCTACAAGCACGCCATCTCCACCATCATGCCCTCCCAGCCGGTTCAGTTGTACGAACCGGAGGGCGACGAGGACGAGTGAGCGCCTCGCACCCCACCGACGCCCGCGGCTTCATCGACCACCGCATCCCGATCCAGCGCGCGCTGGTGATCCATCCGCATCGCACGCGTGAGCGCGGCGGGTTGCGGCGCCCGGAATCGCGGCTGGAGGAGGCGCAGGGCCTGGCCCGCGCCCTCGATCTGGACATCGTCGCCGCCGAACTCGTCCCGCTCCGGCAGGTGACGCCCGCTACCCTGATCGGCGGCGGCAAGGTGGCGGACTTCGGCCGGACCCTTGCGGCCGAGGAGATCGACGTGGTCGTGATCGACGACGCCCTCACCCCGGTGCAGCAGCGGAACCTGGAAAAGGCCTGGCAGGCCAAGGTCATCGACCGCACCGGCCTCATCCTGGAAATCTTCGCCCGTCGCGCCCGCACCCGTGAGGGCAAGCTGCAGGTGGAGCTGGCGCGGCTCGCCTATGAGCGCTCGCGCCTGGTCCGCACCTGGACCCACCTTGAGCGCCAGCGCGGCGGCTTCGGCGTCATGGGCGGCCCGGGCGAGACCCAGATCGAAACCGACCGTCGCCTGCTGGCCGACAAGATCGACAAGTTGAAGAAGGAGCTCGGCGAGGTGCGTCGCACGCGCACCCTGCATCGGACGGCGCGGCGGCGCACCCCCTATCCCACCATCGCCCTGGTGGGCTACACCAATGCCGGCAAATCGACCCTGTTCAACCGGCTGACCGAGGCGGAGGTGCTGGCCAAGGACATGCTGTTCGCCACGCTGGACCCCACGCTGCGCGAACTGAAGTTGCCGGGCGGGCGCCCCGCCATCCTTTCCGACACCGTGGGCTTCATCTCCGACTTGCCGCACGAACTGGTTGAGGCCTTTCGCGCCACGCTGGAGGAGGTGGAGGAGGCCGACATCGTTCTGCACGTGCGCGACATCGCCGGCGAAACCTCCGCTGCCGAGGCCGCTGATGTGGCCGAGGTCCTGGCCGACCTCGGCTTCGATCCCGACGATCGCCGCCTGATCGAGGTCTGGAACAAGATCGACCGGCTACCCCAGGACGATCACGCCGTGATCCGCGCCCGCGCGAGCCGTTCGATGGAGGGCGGCGGGGTGGAGGCCTGGCCGGTGTCGGCGCTGAGCGGGGAGGGGTGCGACGCGCTGCTCGCCCGGCTGACCGAGCGGGTGGACCAGGCGCCGCCGATGGCCGTGGTGCTGCAGCCCGGCGATGGGGAGGCCGCCGCCTGGCTCTATCGCCACGGCCGCGTCACCGACCGCACCGACGATGAGGCGGGCGTCCTTCATCTCATCGTCCGCCTCGATCCGCGGGCGCAGGGCCGGTTCGAGCGCCTGTTTCCACAGGTCCATACCGAAGCGGCGAAGGCCTAGCTAGGCCCGGTCCGCCCGCTCGCCCAAGCTTGGCGTCCAGCCGCCAGGGCGACGTTTCAGCACCCGATAATACCACAGGACCGCGCCGAGGACGGCCGCTCCGAGGATGATCAGGCTCGGCCGCCCGGCGTCGGCGTCCATCAGGTCGGCGGCGACGAAGGCGCCCGCCATCAGCAGGCCGAGCAGCGGCGCCAGCGGAAACAGCGGCGAGCGCCAATAGCCCGGCCGGCCGGTCAGGCCCTTGCGCCGTCCGACCAGCACCGCCAGACAAACCAGGCTCCAGCCATACACCATGAGGCCGGACATGATCACCAGCAGCGTGTGCGAGGGGAGCAGGCAGCACGCCGCCGCCAGCGCCGTGATCACCAGGGTCGCCGCGCGCGGCGTGCCGGACTGCGCGCTGACGCCGGTCAGCATCCGGCTGAGCGGCAGGGGCAGGAGACGGTCCCGCCCCAGGCTGAACAGCAGGCGCGCGCCGACCATGACGGTGACGATGGTGGCGTTGAACACCGAAACCGCGACCCCGACGTTCAGCGCCACCGCGGCCCAATTCCCAAGGCGCGTGGCGAGGAACAGGGCGAAGGGTGAGCTGCTTCGGGCCAGGGCGCCGAGATCCTTGGCGCCCCACACTACGGCCAAAACGGGGAGGGCGATGGCGACGCCGCCGCCGAGGGCCGCCAGCACGATCACCCCGCCCATGCGCCGGTGTGGATCGGCCAGTTCCTCTCCAAAAGCGATCGCCTGATTGCCGCCGACGGTGGCGTAGGCGGTGTTGACCCCCGCGATGGCGAGAGCGCCCAGGGCCACGGGCAGGAGCGCGCCGCCGGGGCCCGGCGCCACGGGATGGGCCATGACCGCCAGCAGGTTCTGGTGAGGGTGGGACAGGCCGACCAGCAGGAGCGCCAGCACCGCCGCCGTTTCGAGCGACAGGAACAGGCCGGTGATCCACGCGCCGGAGCGGACCGACATCAGCGCGACCCCCAGGCAGACGACCAGACCGCCATAGACGACCGCCGGCCTCGGAATGCCAGGCGTCAGACCGCCGAAATAGACGGCGAAGGTCTGGGCCGAAAACGCGATGGAGGGCGGGGTGATCACCACCCACAGCGTCAGGGTGGCCAATCCCGCCCATCCGCCGAGGATGCTGCCGACGCCCACATAGTCGCCGCCGGCATAGGGATAGGCCGAGCCCAACTCCGCATAGACCAGACCCCAGAGGAGGGCCGCCCCGAGACCCAGCATAAACAGGGTGGCCGCGCCGCCGCCGGTATGTTGGACCACATCGGCGCCCATGCCGAAGATCGAGACCACGGGCGACAGGCTGGAAAGGGTCAGCAACAGCACGCCGAGGGAGGACAGCTGGCGGTGCAGACCGCCCGGCGGAGATGTCCCGATGGCGATGGATTGATCGGGCGAGACGATTTCGATCTCCGCCAAAGGCCGGCCTCCCATGGCTGCCGTGCAAGCCTAACAGTCCAGCGCGCGACGACAACCACGCAGGGGCGAATCCGACGCCTCGGGTTTCAGCGACCCTGCGCCTTCTCCTCGCGCTTGGCGTCTTGCCATAGGGCTTCCATCTCCTCCAGCGTCGACTGGTGCGGACGTCGGCCGTCGGCGGCCAGCCGGCGCTCGATATAGCCGAACCGGCGCGTGAATTTGGCGTTCGCGGCGCGCAGGGCGTCTTCGGGATCGAGGTCGAGCTTGCGGGCCAGGTTGGCGCAGACGAACAGCAGATCGCCCAATTCCTCCCGCGCCTTGTGGCGATCTCCGGCGGCGATCTCCACCTCCAGTTCCGCCACCTCCTCCTGCAGCTTCTCCAGCACCGCGGCGGGGCCCGGCCAGTCGAAGCCGACGCGGCCGGCGCGCCGGGTCAGCTTCACCGCGCGGGTAAGGGCGGGCAGGCCGACGGGCACGTCGTCCATCACGCTCCCGGCGGGGCCCGCCATGGTCTTGGCCTTCGCGGCGCGTTCTTCGGCCTTGATCTCCTCCCAGGCCACGGTCTGGGCGGCGCTGTTGCGCCAGCCCGCGTCGGCGAACACGTGCGGGTGGCGGCGGATCATCTTGGCGCAGATCGCCTCGGCCACGTCGTCGAAGGCGAAGGCGCCTTGCTCCTCGGCCATGCGGCTATGGAACACCACCTGGAACAGGAGATCGCCGAGTTCGTCGCGCAGGTCCGTCAGGTCGCCGCACTCGATGGCGTCGGCCACCTCATAGGCCTCCTCCACCGTATAGGGGGCGATGGTGGCGAAGCTCTGCTCCAGGTCCCAGGCGCACCCGCCCACGGGATCGCGCAGGCGCGCCATGATGGCCAACAGCCGCTCGAGCGGCGTGAGGGCGGGCGGAGAGGAGACGGGGGAGGGCGAAGGGGCGTGGGTCACATCCCCTCATATCCGCCGACAGAGCCGGCGTCGCGCGCCGCCAGCTCCATGCGCACCGCGTCGTGCCGCGCCTCGGTCAGGCGATAGCCGACCAGGCTCAGCCCGCCCAGGATGACGAACGCGATGGGCAGGAGCACAAAGGTGAGTTCCAGCCCATGGATGGCGGCCGGCGTGTTGTGCGCCCGCTCGCTCGGCAGGAAGCCGAACAACTGCAGCAGCGGGAAGGTGATGGCCACGCCGAGCGCGCTGCCTACCTTGGTTCCCGAATTGTGCAGCGCAAAGATCATGCCGGTGCAGTCGGTGTTCAGGTCCAGCCGCGCCTCGTCACAGGCGTCGGCGGTCATGGCGCGCAGCAGGATCAGATAGGCGGAGAATGCGACCCCGCCGAGGAAGATCAGCGGCAGGCCGACCGCCATCGAGCCGTGCGGCACGAGCAGGATCAGCGACTGCATCAACACATAGTAGGCGCAGGAGACGATCATACCGCGGTGCTTGCCAATGCGCTTGGCCACCTTGCTCCACACCGGCGCCCCGGCGAATCCGCCGACGAAATAGACCAGCAGCAGCAGGTTGGTGTCGGCGGCGCTGAAGCCGCGCGCCTGACGGAAGAAGAACAGGAAGATGGCGCCGGTGACGCCGGGCGCGGTGGCGATCAGCACCGTGCAGGCGACGATGCGCGCCACGGCCGGACGGCGGATCACCTTGAGGTACATGCCGATATGGGCCGGGGTCTGGCCTTGCCCCACCGCCTCCGGTTCGCGCAGCCGCCAGATCGCCAGGCCGATGGTGAGGGGAGTCAGCACGATCACGAACCAGCCCATGGAGGCCACGCCGGCCGCGTCGCCGTTGGGAACCAGCCTGGCGATGACGATGGGCAGGATCAGCACCAGGATCATGCCGCCGACCGTGGCGGCCTGCACCCAGCCATAAACCCGCGAGCGCTCGTGATAATTGGCCGCCAGCGTCGCGCCCCAGGCCAGATGGCCCAGCACCGCCATGGAATATCCGGCATAGAGCAGCAACAGCGAAGCGGTCACATAGGGCGCGCCGATGCCCTTGGGCGGCATGAAGACCAGGAACGAGGCCAGCATCAGGATCGGAATGCTGGCCGCCATCCAGGGCCGGAATCGGCCGAAGCGCGTGCGCGTCCGGTCCATGATCGCGCCGAGGATCGGATCGAAGCCGATGTCGAGAAGGCGCACGATGGAGAAGACCGCGCCCACCGTCGCCAGGCTGATGCCCATCTGCGCGGTGTAAAAGTGCGGCAGATAGACCACCAGCGGCAGGGCCAGAGCCGCCAGCGGGATGGCGGGGCCTGAGAAGACGCCGAGCGCCCCGGCCGATAGCCGGTTGACGGCCGGAGGATCGACGGCGTTCTCGACAAGGCTCGGGGAGTCGGCGCCGAAATCGGCGGGAACGACTGTCATGTTTCCTCCGACGTCTCTGCGGACGCACCTTTCGACATAGAGCGCTGGATTGGGTAGAGGAGCAAGGGACAGAAATGTGGCGCTTGCGCCCGATAGAAATGCCAGGACAGGCTATGGAGGGTGGTCGGCTCGATCACCAGACCGAAGCGTCGACCGTAGGATCGACGGCCGTTTGCCCGGGATGCTCTTCTCGAAAGGGAAGATCGCACGCCGGGGGCTGGACGCCTCGGCCGATGAGACGGAGGCGGCGATGGACGGGTCCTGCCACTGCGGCGCGGTGCGCTGGCGCTTTGAAGGCGTTCCCACATCGGCGACGTCCTGCAACTGTAGCATCTGCCGGAGGCATGGCGCGCTCTGGGCTTATGGCTTTGAAGGCGAAGCCTTTACGGTCATGGGCGAAACTGCGACCTATGTCTGGAATCGCGGCTGGCTTGCCTTTCACTTCTGTGCCCGATGCGCGTGCGTAGTGGCGTGGCTTACCACAGGTCGCGGTGAGGACGGACGCCTCTACGGCGCGGTGAACCTGCGCCTCGCCGTCGAACCGAACACCGTCGCCGCCGTACCGGTCGTGCACCACGACACCGCGACGATGAGCGATCTTCCCCGTGACGGGCGGCGTGTCGCCGACGTGTGGTTTTGAACCGTCGCAGCCTTCGCGGCGGGGTCGCCTACCGTTGCGCCTAAGGAAGATTATCACAAATCGGGATATTGATGGGATCAGCTTTCGACCTCGAAGCGCAATCCGTCATGGGCCGGCTCCACCCCCGGCGGCAGCGCGGCGGCCAGGGTGGCGTAGTCCAGGTCGATATGCATGTTCGTAAGGATGCCGCGCCTGGGCTTCAGCGCGTCGATCCAGGCCAGGGCCTCGGCGACGGTGGCGTGGGTCGGATGCGGCCGGTAGCGCAGCGCGTCGGTAATGAAGACCTCGACACCCGCCAGCGCCGCCATGGCGCTTTTCGGCAGGCGCACCACGTCGCTACAATAGCCGACGGGACCGATCCGGTAGCCGACGGAGCGGATGGCGCCATGGTCCTGATCGAAGTTCAGGATCGGAATGGCGCCGCTGGGCCCCTCGACGCTCCAGGCCTCGCCATGCGGCGGCAGGTCCATCGGATCGCAGATGGCAGGATATCCGCCCTCGTCGTTGAATATATAGTCGAAACGACGCTCCATCGTGCGCCGCGTCGGCGGGTCCATCCAGCAGGGTATTCGCCGGCGCTGCTTGATGAAGAAGGCGCGGACGTCGTCGATGCCATGCACCTGATCGGCGTGATCGTGGGTCAGCAGCACCGCGTCCAGCCGCCGCGCGCCCGCCCCCGCCGTCTGACCGCGAAGATCGGGGGAGGCGTCGATGAGGATCGTCGTCTCATCCCCTTGGTCCGGTTCGTTTTTCCGCCGCACCATCAGACTGCATCGGGACCGCCGGTTGCGGGGGTCCAGGGGGTTGCAGGCCCCCCATTCCCCATCGGCGCGGGGCACGCCGCCGGATGAGCCGCAGCCGAGGATGGTGAACTCCAGGCGCGCCATCAGGCCGCCGGCCTCGGAATGCGGTCGAACAGGTCGAAGAAGGCGGTTTCCGTTCGCCGTTCCGCCTCCTGCGGCGACCAGCCGCGAATCTCCGCCAGCTTGGCCAGGACGTGGGGCAGATAGGCGGGCTCGTTCCGCCGCCCGCGAAAGGGAACCGGCGCAAGATAGGGGCAGTCGGTCTCCACGACGATCCGATCCGGCGGCATGTCCGCGATCACGGCCCGCACCTGCTGCGCCGCCTTGAAGGTGGCGATGCCGGAGACCGAGAACCAGGCGCCCAGCGCCGCCGCCCGCCGCGCCAGATCGGCGCCGGAGGTGTAGCAGTGCATAAGGATGCGGAACGGCGCGACAGCGTAAGCCGTCTCCAGCATGGCGGCCATGTCGGCGTCCGCCTCGCGCGTATGCACCACCAGCGGCAGGCCGGCGGCGCGCGCCGCCTCGATATGCTGCTGAAACACCGCCCGCTGAACCGCGCGCGGGGAGAGATCGTAGTGGTAATCGAGCCCGCACTCACCGATCCCGACCACACGTGGATCCTTGGCGAGGGCGATCAAGGTTTCCGCCCCAAGCTCCGGATTTTCTTTGGCTTCATGCGGGTGGGTTCCGACGGTGACCCAGATATCGTCGTGGGCGTGGGCGATGGCGCTGACGGCGGGAAAGTTCGACACCCTGTCGCAGATGGTCACCATCAGGCCGACGCCGGCGGCGCGGGCGCGGGCGATCACCTCCGCCTGGTCCTCGGCGAACTGCGGCGCGTGCAGATTGACGTGACTGTCTATGAGCATGGGGCGGGCGGCATCAGGCGTTATGGGCCATCCGTGTGGCGGTCCCAACGGTCTCCATGGCCACCGAGAGCGCATCGGCGCGGTCGAGGTTCAACCCCTCCACCATGCCGGTGAGGGCGGCGAGCCGTTCCCAGGCCTGCGCCCAGCCTTCCCCCGCGCCTTCGCCCGCCAGCGCCCGCCGCCGCGCCGCCGCGGCCAGCCGCTCGACGATCAGGGCGAAGCGGAGCCGTCCGGGCTCGCCGCGCAGCCCGTCCACCAGGGTCTGGATCGCCGCCAGCCGCGCCGGGCCGGCGGCGGCCAGCAGGGCCTCCACCTGCCGCTGCACGTCCAGCCCCCCCTGCTCAGCCAGCGCCAGGGCACGCCCCGGCGAACCCCCGGCCATGGCGGCGATGGCGGGGTCCTGGCCCCGCGCCTGCAGCAAGGCGGTGACGTCGGCCTCGTCCCACGGCGAAAACGCCAACCGACGGCAGCGCGAGCGGATGGTGGGCAACAGGCGCCCCGGCGCGTGCGAGATCAGCAGGATCGCCCCCCGGGCCGACGGCTCCTCCAGCGTCTTCAGCACCGCGTTGGCGGCGTTGGGGTTGAGATCGTCGGCGGCGTCGATGATGGCCACGCGATAGGGGGCGATGGCGGGCGCCTTGGCGAAGAACTCCGGCAACCTGCGGGCCTGATCGACGGTGATCTCCCGCCGGAGCCCCCCCGCCTGCCGCTCCTCCAGCTCCAGCTTGATGAAATCGGGGTGAGAGCCGGCCGCCATCAGCCGCACCGCCGGATCGTCCACCGGCGCCGCGAAGTCCCGCGCGCCGAGCAGGCGGGCCGCGGCGCGCCAAGCGAAGCCGGCCTTGCCGACGCCCTGCGGTCCAGTGAGCAGCCAGGCGTGATGCAGCCGACCGCGGGCCAGCGCGTCCTCGAAGGCGGCGATCTGGCGCCCGGTATGCAGCCAATCGCTCACGCCGCCGCCTCCAGGCGCAAGGACACCACCGCGGCGATGGCGGCGGCCACGGCGTCCATCGGCCCGTCGGCGTCGATCACCACGCAGCGCTCCGGCTCGGCGCGGGCGAGCAGGAGGAACCCGTCGCGCAGGCGCTGGTGAAACGCCAACCCCTTGCTCTCGAAGCGCGCCTCCGCCCCGCCCCGCCCCGCCGCCCGCGCCAGCCCGCGCTCGGCCGGCAGGTCGAGGATCAGGGTCAGATCCGGCCGGGTCTCGCCCAGCACCTCGGCCTCCAGCGCCCCGATAAAGTCAGCCGCCACGCCGCCCCCGGCGCCCTGATAGGCGCGGGTGGAATCGGCGAACCGGTCGCAGATCACCACCGCGCCCCGCGCCAGCGCCGGACGGATCAGCCGCTTCAGATGATCGGCGCGCGCGGCGTAGAGCAAAAGGGTTTCCGACAGCGGCGACCAGCGGTCGGCCGCCCCCTCCACCAGCAAGGCGCGGATCGCCTCCGCCCCCCCGGAGCCGCCGGGCTCGCGCGTGGTCGCCACCTCGCGCCCCGCGGCGGTCAGCCGTTCGGCGAGGCGGCGGACCTGGGTGGATTTCCCGGCCCCCTCCCCGCCTTCAAAAGTGATGAAGAATCCACGGCGCACACCGCCCACATTGGCCGCTTCGCTTAAGGACGCAAGACAGGCGATGCGGATCAGAACGGGGCGGATCAGAAGCCGGCGGCGACCCGGGCGTCACTGAAGCCGAGCGCGGCGACCTGGCTGCGCGCCGACGCGGCGGCCACGCCGTCTGTCCACGGCCCCACCACCACGCGGTAAAGGGTCGAACCGCCGCGGGCCAGGGGCCGGACGCTGGCCTTGCCGGCCGAGCCGAGACGCGAGGCGACCCGTTCGGCCGTGGCGCGGCTGGAGAAGGCGCCGGCCTGGACGACATAGAAGCCGGTCACGGCGCCGACGGGCGACGGCGTGCGGGCGTCCGCCGCCGATGGCGGGTCGATCTGATAGCGCGGCGCCGGATGCGGCGGGGTCATGAAGTCGGCCACGCGCGACCCCAGGGCGATGGTCGCCGGCGCGGCGATTTCGGTCAGCGGCGCCGGCCCCACATAGCGCACCCGCACCCGGGTGGTGCCCTTCACCGCATAGCCGAGCTGTTCGGCCGCGGCGTGGGACAGGTCGATGATGCGGCCGGGGTGATACGGCCCCCGGTCGTTCAGGCGCACCTGGATCACCCGCCCGTTGTCGAGATTGGTCACCTCCACCATGCACGGCATCGGCAAGGTGGCGTGCGCGGCGGAAATGGCGTGCATATCGAAGGTCTCGCCATTGGCGGTCTTCTTGCCGTTGAAGGCGTCGCCGTACCAGGAAGCCAGGCCGACCTCGTCATAGCCCGGCTGTTCGGCCGGCACGTACCAGACGCCGCCCTCCTGATAGGGTGCGCCGACCTTGTAGCGGCCCCCGCCCTGCCCCGGCTGCGGCGTGGACCGGTCGGCCCGCGTCAGGGAGCCCGGCGAACCCGCGTCGGCGCGAAAGCGGGTCGCCACAGGATCCTCCGGCGTCAGGCTGGCGCAGGCGCCGAGCAGCCCGGCCAGCGACAGCACGAGCGTTCCCGTGCGCGCCCGGGCCAGGCCCGGCGCGTTAAGCATGGATGAAGCCATTCTGCTCCCTGACATCCCAGCATCGGCAGCTTTTGCCGCCCGATGGGGAGCATATTACCCACCGCCCATTTCGGGTTGGCTAAGCGATGTGGTTAAACCCCGTGCACCACGTTCCCCGGGGATGGGTGCGGTTCGCCCTCGTGTTTGCACCGGCGTCCGGCTATGCAGCGCGCCCAGGATGGGTGGCCGAGTGGTCTAAGGCAGCGGTCTTGAAAACCGCCGTGGGTGAAAGCCCACCGTGGGTTCGAATCCCACCCCATCCGCCACCTCGGAACAAAGCTGGGCACCGCGCCTGGCAGTGTTCCGGCCCCGCCTGCGGCGGCAAGCGTCCGCAACAGGTCGGACTTCGATCCCTTGATGCGAACCTCGCCGTCGTTGACCTCAACGCGCTGGGCGAGGGCGCGGAGATGGTCGCGGCGATAGCCGCCACCGGGCAGGCGCATCCGCTGACGAGCGGTCTGCGCGAACTTGGCAAGCATGGGCGCGGTGATCGCTTTCTGGCCCGCGCTTTCAAGCATCGCCGATGCGCGGTCTGCATCAACTCGCGACTGGTCACGGATGGACTTGAGGCTGGCGATGCGGTCCTTGAGGTCGGGGTCGTTCAGATCGGCAACACCACTCTCGATGGCGTCGTAGAGCCGCTTGAGGCGGAGGTCTGTCTCCGTCGCCCGCTTGTTCAACTCGGCGATGTGATCGCGGCGGCGCTCGGTGCGCTCTTGTCGCCGGTCGAGAACCGTCGCCAATACCTCCTCTAGCCGTGCTGGATCGAGCAGCCCGTCCTCAAGATGCCCAGCGACCAGCGCGTCCAGCTTCTCCATCGGAACCGTCATGCCGGTGCAGGCGGTCGGTCCCTGCCGCGCCTTGGTCGAGCATGTGTAGTAGCGATACCTCCCGCCCTTGCCGGTGCGGATGGTCATTGCTCCGCCGCACTTGGCGCAATGGATCAGACCGGTCAGCAGCGTTGGGCCGCCGACGACCTGCGGCGGCATTACCTTAGGGTTCCGGGCTTTCATACGAACCTGCACGGCGTCGAACACGGCTTGGTCGATGATCGGTGGGACCGCGACTGGGATGACTTCCTCGTCGGGCTTGTTGTCGCCGTTCTTGGTGCGCCGGTTGAACTCGTGTTGCCCGATATAGGTTCGCCGGGTCAGCATCCGATGGACGGTGCCGATGCCCCAGCGTCCGCCGTCGCGGGTGAAGATACGGTGTTCGTTCAGATACTTGGTGATCGACTTGACGCCCATCGGGCCGGACGCGCCGTCACCCTCCAGCGCGAGCCGGAACGCCAGCCGCACGGTGTCTGCATGGAGCGGGTCGATCTCCAGCTTCTTCTTGATCTTGGCGCCGCGCTGCTCGGCGGCGACGACGCGGTAGCCGATCGGCGGCAGCGAGCCGTTCCAGAAGCCCTGCCGGGCATTCTCCTTCAAGGCGCGGAGGACGTGCTTGGCGTTCTCCTTGGATTGATACTCGTCGAACAGCGCCATGATCTGGCGCATCATCACGTGCATCGGGTCGTCGCCCATTCCTGGGTGATCGATAGCGGCGGATGCCGTTCTTCGCCAGCTTGCGGACGTAGAATTCCAACTCGAAGTGATCGCGGAAGAACCGGCTGAACGAGTGGACGACCACCACCTCGAACGGCGCGGGCTTGGCCGTCCCGGCCTCTATCATCTGCTGGAACTCGGGGCGGCGGTCGTTGGTGGCGGATGCGCCCGCGTCCACGAACGTCTCGACAAGCTGGTAGCCGCGCGCGGCGCAATAGGCTTCGCCCTGCTTGCGCTGGTCCGGGATCGACACGTCATGCTCGGCCTGCCGCGCGGTCGAGACGCGCAGATAGAGTGCGGCGCGTAGCGGCACGGTCATGACGACAATCTCCTCAACTCATCGGCAAGGCCCGAACAACTCGTCGAACAGGTCGCCGAACCAAGCCTCAAATACATCGACCTCGGCGTTTGTGATCGGCACCCGTTCGGGCCAATCGTCGGTGACGGTCCAGGTCTCAAGGTCGTGCTTCGGCGGACGCCCCGGAAACGGCCACGGTTTTCCAAGCAGCCGTTCAAGCTGTTCGGACGCGGTTGGCGGATGCGGGCGCGAGACTCGGGGCATTGCGCCAGAATCGCCGAACCAACGCTCTGGAAGAATAGCGTTTCTTTACGCTTGGCTACGCCTCGTAGCAGAGCGTGGGCATACTTGCGCGCGGCGGCGTAAGGCGGGGATGGGCTGGTCATGGCGCGCGTCATGACGATGCCATCATGCGTTCGACGGCCCTCATCGGCAGAATGAGGCGCAACGACTCGGGCAATCGCACGAAGCCGTGCGCGGCATAGAAAGCCGCCGCGCCGTCGTCCAAAGCATCGACCACAATCATCGATGACCCCACCGTCTCCGCGCTGGCCAGTGCCCGGCGTAGCGCGTCCGCCAATAGAACCGCGCCTAGCCGCTGGCCGTGCCGGGCCTTCGCCACAGCAAGCCGCCCGATCAACGTGGCGCTGACCAGCGGGTAGCGCGGGATGTGCTTGCGGGCCGCGTCGGGAACATCGCCGGGAGGCAGCGCCGTGGCGCAAAGCGTGTAGTAGCCCAGCACGCGATCAGGCGCCCCCCTATCGGCCAGCACAAACACCCCGTTGGCGCGGCGGCGCACGTCCTGACCGGCCTGGGTTTGCAAATAGCGGTCAAGGCTCTCGACCCCGCAGCAGAAGTGGGCGCGGTCGTGGCCGTCGCCCAACGGGACGACGGCCAAGTCAGGTTCGGATAGCGCCACGGGTCATGCGCCGACGCGGCGGCTGTGGTCTGCGAGTGCGCGCGCAAGCCGTTCACTGGGTGCGGGCGGATGGATCATCGCATCGAAAAACGCCGCCCTGTCGCGCTCGGAAAGATTGAGCGTCTCATGTTCGGCAATGGTTCGGCGCGCGGCCTCCGCAATGGCGGTAAGGCAATAGTCGCTGATCTTGCGCCGTTCCAGTTGCGCGGCGCGCTCGATCAGCCCTTTGGTCTGCTCATCGAGCCGGAAACCGAGGCGGTCGTCACGGGTGATCCGCTCCTTGCGGGCGGTGGCTTTGCTGATCATGGCATTCTCCATCGTCTCTACTATGTACGTCAAAACGACACACATATCAAGACGCGTCAGGGTCGCCACAAACGGCGACGGCTTTGGCACTTTGCCGGTATAGTGACGCTGTGCATGATGAGATCGAAACCGAACAGCCATCCCGGCTTGCACGCCTTCGGCGGTGGGCGCGCGGCGTGAAACAGGATGTCCATGCGATCTATCTCGCCGCGCGCGATCCCCGCACCCCCTGGTATGCCAAAGCGCTCGCCTTCGTGGTTGCCGCCCACGCGCTGTCGCCGATCGATCTGGTTCCGGACTTCATCCCATCATCGGCTATCTCGACGACCTGATCCTCGTGCCGCTCGGCGTGATGCTCGTCATCAAACTGGTCCCGCCCGAAGTCATGGAGGAACACCGCGAAACCGCTCGGTTGGTGGAGGGTCGTCCCGCCAGTCGAACCGCTGCTGTCGTGATCGTGGTCGTCTGGATCGCGGCTTTGGTCCTGACCGGAGCGCTGATCTGGCGCGCTTTCGTGACTCGCTGAAATAGCGTCACCTAAAGCCCCAATCCCCGGTTTCTGCCGAGCGTCCAGTCGATGCCGCCTCCGGGCATGGGGATTCCGTCAACCTGCTGGCCAAGACGTTTGGCGAGCGTGTCGTTCCACGGCACAAGCTGGAACCCCAGGCCATTGTCGATCATGGCAAACCGCCCGCTGCTGAGCTGGGCTTGGCCAACGAGCTTACCCGACACGCGGTCGCTCGTCCCCGTGGGCTGCCAGTCGAGGCCGCGTTCGGCGGCAAACTTGTTGCCTGATCGGTTGATTTCGGCCCGCTCCAGTTGCGCGATCAGGTCGGTCGGCGCGCGGAACTGGCCCCCGCCAAGATCGCGGACATAGCCCATGTCGGAGAGCGCCTTCTTTCGCGCGTCCCAGGCGGCGCGCACATCGCCGCCAAAGCCCGCCTGCGGCATGGTCTCGCTCTTGCCGAGCATGGTGCGGTCGAGCCAGGTCGCGCCCTCATGGCCCACCTGCCGGTCGAGAGGGAGATGCGACAACTCGTCGATACGCGGGCCATTTCCGAACCGCTCGCGATCATAGGCAAGGCCGCGTTCGGGCAAGTCAGCGGGGATGGTCCAGCGTTCCGAATGGACGCGCTCGACGGTTCCGGCACGGCGCAGCGCCTCCAGACGGCGGACATGGCTGCGGACATAGGCATCGGCGTCCTCGGCCCCGAGCCGCACGAGCGCCTGCTCACGATGCGCTGCCGGGTTGTAAACGCCGTTCGCATCGGTCGCCGCGAGGATATTGTGATCGGCGGTGCGCGGAACGCTTGGCGGCGGCTCGATGGCCACAATACTGCCGCGCCCGATCTCCTCAGCGTTGTTCGCCGGAACTTCGATGTGATGGACGCGCCCATCTACGCCGTCGACGGTGAGGCCGATGCGTTCGCCAAGCTCGTCACTACCCAGCCCTTTGGCGACAACCCGCCCGACGATCCGCTCGTTGGGCCGGTCGCGGTGCAAGGCATAGCTGGCAACCGATCGGCGTTCCGCAAGCCCGTCGCGCTCCAGTGCTTGGTGCATCGTATTGATGATGTCGCCGCGCATGCCAAGCTTGCGCAGCATGGGTTCGGCGCGCGGCGATATGGTCCAGATACCCGGCGTATGTTCGGTCGCCAGCCCCATCCGCTCCAGCTTGCGGGCGCGGTCGATCAACAATGCCCGGTTCTGCCGGGCGGTTTCAAGCATTTCCCGATCGGGACGTAGATCAGAGAACTCGTCGCGTTCCTGCGCCGCGATTAGCATCCGGTCGAGCCGGGTGAACCGCTCGACGTCCACCTCGCGCTCAAGCTGACGGCTGACCTCCTGCTCGGTCTGGCGGCCCAGCTCCAGCGTCACGATCTCGCTCGCCCGCTCGCGGACGCCGTGGGCGATGTAGTCCCCGGCGATATTGAGCATCTTGCCGTCGTCGGTGACGCCGCGCATCAGAACGTGGGTGTGGGGATGGCCGGTATTGTGGTGATCGACCGCGATCCAGTCGAGTTTGGTGCCCAGGTCGGCTTCCATCGCCGTCATCAGGTCGCGCGTGGTCTGCCGCAGATCGGACAACTCCACGCCTTCCTCGGCGGAGACGATGAAGCGGAACTGGTGGCGGTCCTCGCGGCCCCGGTCGAGGAAGGCCGGGCCATCGGCGATGTCCTTGTCGGCGGAATAGACCTGGCCCTTCTCGCCGTCGCGAGTCACCCCGTCGCGCTCCAAGTATCGAAGGTGCGCGTCCACCGCCTTGCCGCTAACGAAGTGCCGCCCGCGCGTAGCGCCGCGCTGGGGACTGAGCTTCACCACGCGGGCCTTAACCGCCACCCGGCGCGAGCGGTTGCGGACGCCACTGCCGTCCCGGCTCCACCCGTTCCGGCCCTTCAATCCCGACGCGATCTGAGCGCCCCTGCCGCGCGCGTTGAACCGCCCGCTTCCCTTCCCCGTCCCGGCCAGGCGATTGGGGTTACCGCCCGCCCGGCGGATGGCCTGATACACCTCGCCGATGAAGGTCTTGGGACGCTGGCGCACCACCCTTGGCGGACGCGCCGCGCCTCCGTCGCGAACCTTGCCGGGGCGTATGCGGAAATGGTCGTCGTCGCGAGTCATGGCGCGACGATTGAGGGCCGGAATCAGCAGCGCAAGACAGTAAATCGAGGCGTAGGGCTGTGGCGTAGAAATACTTGCGCGATGCGGTGACTGGCGAGGTCGAATTCTCCGCACGTTGCGAGTGGTGCATATCGAAGCATTGATAACAAACGAGAAAACGGCCTGAGCGCCACCCACGCACCTCGCGGATAGGGTGGCCGGACGGCAAAAAATAATGTGCAGACAAACACTTAGGAACGAAGTTCCGGCAGCGAGGAATCTCGTTTTATCTTGCCGTCATCTTCTCTCACCTTGAAGATGGCGATCTAAATCCGAAAACTACCAATCGATCCTCAGTCGCATGTAGAACTGGCGTTCATCGCGGATGGTCTTTGCCGACCTGACTCAGCTCAAATCCAGCCCGCTTTGGTATCCCTCGGCATGCAGTTTGCGAAGAGATTCGAGCGCCCGCAGACTCTGCTTTTCGCTCGGAATACGCAGTGGTACTGACGCAGCCACGTCAAGAATTCCGATCTCGGTTGCTGTCAAAATGCGTTTTGCGGTGCCCCATGCCTTCGCATTGGTCCAGAAATCCTTGCCCGCCTTTACGACGGCTGTCTGCGCTTCGATTCCGTTCAGCATCCGCTGATCCTTAACGGCAGAACGGTTCGTTTCTTTCTGATCCTCTCCCGTAATCAGGGCTTCCTGCCAGTCATCCGGCCACTCGATTTTCAGACTCTGGACTCGATTCCAGCATGCCTGCTGCTTCGCCCATTCGAGCGGGTTCGGTATTTCGCTCGCCACGCCCATGATGATCGAATGGACGGCTTCCGACGCGATGGTCAGCAGTTTGGCAAGGTTGGAATCGAGCCCCTGCGCGCGCCATATTCGCTCGAAGTCGACAAACCGACCGACCTTCTCGGCGTCGTGTGCGAGCTTGGCAATCGCATATGGAACGACGCGCGATCGGATACCGCCGCCCTGATACCAAGGCTGCTCAGAGACGATCTTTTCAGTCTCGCGGAACACGATCGCCTTCGCAATCGCGTGCCTGTAGAACGCTTCATTGAAGCTGTCAGACTGCTTGATCCAGTCTCGGCCGATCTCCTTGGCGAACTCGGCAAAATTCTTCTGGGAACCCTTGCTGACGATATCGGGATGACCGCGCCACGGATTCAGAACCTTGGCCAGATCGGTCTTCGATATGAGCTGCTGCTTGGGGTATTCGGTATCGAACTTCCGGCGCTGAGCGCCAGTCAGAAGGGCTCTGGCGTCCTGATACTGCCCACGGGCACGCTCGTAATACCATTTGGATTCGCGAAACGAACCATCCGGCGACGGTGCAAAAATACGACGCGAAAACTCCTCCATGCGAACATGAAACGGGTGGTTCGCAAAGAAGTCCGCTGCGTTCACGCGGTTCTGCGTGTTGGCATATTCCGATATTTTCGGAACCACGTCGATTGCCTGCGAGGGATGGACGATCGACAGTTTCATCTGGACGAAAAGCCGAGAGAGATCGACATCCTTCTTGCGACTCGCCACATGGATAGAGGCTGTCGTTTGCCCGCCGTTGACGATCTGGAGGTTGCGAAGCCCAGTCAGAACAAGCCCGCGCTCGTCTTCGCGTGTCACGACGCCCTCGGCAGTGGCAGTCACCCCGTTGTTGTAGGCGAAGAACATCCCCGGATCGTTCTCGATCGTGTTTCGGATACCTTTGTTCACGCCCGCGCGCGCCTGAAGGAAAACGCGGACGTTCTGCTCCAGTAATCGCGCTCCCCATCGATCATAGATCGCTGCCAGTTGCGGTCCCGAAATTACGGCGAGATACGCTTCGTATCCCGCCTCGTTCAGATGCGCTGGCAGCGCCGGGATGGCACCACCGAAATCTTTTTCCAGATCAATCACAATTTCTTCGCGACCAAATCCGGACGCGGCAAAGCGATGGAGGCGACCGATATCCCAGACACTGAAGGTGACGGGCACCCCTTCATGTTCGCCACCTTCGCGACCATCCACGCGCGCGCTCAGCAGTCGATTGCTGATAAGGAATATGCGAACCTTGGAAACGCCCTGCCAACGTTTGGCGATCATGTCCGCCAAGCCGAATCCGGGATCGTTTTCTTCAAGGCCATTTCGGAAACGCGCGTCGCGGGACTTGGCCAGAAATGCAGTGGCGCGCTTGAAGATCGCATCCATCTCGGAACCGGTCAGCGTTGCGAGTTCGGGGTTCTGGCTGAAGTCCGCAACAATCAGGCTGAGCGTACCGTCCGCCGACATCGGATCGCCGCCATAGCCGTCCACGCGCAACCCGACGCTCTTGTAACGCGCTGCGTCGGCCGTCTCCAACTCGCCAGCATCAATCAGAGACTCGCAAAAGCGGTCGAAGAACGCATCCTCGACATACTCGCCGTCCGCATCCGCGGACGCCAAGATCTCCTGAAAGAAATCGCGGTGAAACTCATCCAGCTCAATTGTCATTCGTCGATCCATCTAGCGCGAGTCAAACGGCGTCCGAGGTCACCCGGAAAGGCTCGCAATCAGGGAGAGCGATCGAATATCGAACGTGGCTGATGGCGGAAGTCAGCAGGCAAGGTGTTATCGCCGGGAAGCCCTCGGCCACCCTGTAGATTCGGGACGGACCTGAGACGAACTGGAAGTCGGAATAATTATCGCTCCAGCTGAATCCTGACGCGATGATGAGGCTTTCAAAAAGGTCTTCTGCCACACTATCGGCGCTGGCAATCCGGTTTTGAAGCCGCATTGCCAGGTCCGTCAGACAGAAGGCGTTTGGGGCATCGGAGGGTGCCTGAGACAGTTCGGCCACGTGGAGGAAGAGTGCGTCAGTTCCTTCGGTGGAAAGCTGGTATTCGGAAGAGATAGCGACGTGTGGTGTTGCGGCACCCCTTCTGGCCTTTGCTTCGATGCAGACCCGCCCCACCTCGAAATCCTTCGGAGCGCCAAGCGGGCCACGCCATGCTGTAAGCGCATCAATCACGGGGATGACCGGCAGCAACAGCTCGTCGAGGACAAGAAGCTCGCCGATCAGGCCCTTCTGTTCCTCGATGGAAAGGCGACCATCGGCACCTCCGCGCAGTAGATGGTGCCACCGCCAGGTCCGGGTCAGCGCATGGGCGACGGCCTCAGCTTCGCTGGATGCGCGCGCGGTAGACGCGATGATATCAAGGCAGAGCCGATGAAAGATGTCGCGTTGCGCCGGATCGAGCAATCGAAGCGCCAGCAGACGGCTGCCATCCGCCTCCTGTTCTGATAGCGTGGTTTCAATTCCTTTGAGGCGCGGTAGTCGTCCGGTGGGTGACGCCTCGGCACCGTGGCGCAACAGCAGCAAATGGCGACGATCTGCGTCGCGCGCCCAGAAGAACCCCCAAGGCATGCTCGCATCGACCCGCCGGGCGCTGAGCGCATCGGCCGTCTCGGGGGCAGCCAGCTCCTTCCAGGGGTCCTTAGTCGTCATCGCCGGCCATGTCTTCCTCGTCCAGCTCGTCGCTGTAGTTCTCCCGCCACCACGTCGTGTTCACAACGTAATCAACTCGCTTCTCCTCCATCTCGGTTCGGGGAAAACTGATGCTCCAGGCGACCACGGGCTTTTGATTGCTGAGATCGTCGCCGTCAGGACCGATCGTCAGCAGGTGAATAATCACTAGCGGGCGGTCACGAACCTTCCGGTAGATGCTGTCGGGGAAATTCTCCTTGCCGGAATGACGATTGCGATAATCCTGTTGCGCAGCGTCGATCTGGGCGTCGGTCAGACCGGCCTTTTCCGTGCCGCGCGATGCAACACGCTGCTTGTTTGTCACACGAAGGGTGTTGCCGGTGGTGCTCCGCTTACCCGCACTGCGCCGCTGACAGTGGATCGGAAGGCCAAGCGATGTATCGGTTACGCCCTTGGGGTCGTGGCTCCTGACGCTCGCCAACAGCACATCCCACGAGGCCAGTTCTGTCTCGCGCCGGTCTTCGATGTATCGCCGCACGGGTCCGGGGTCGGTCAGCATCGACCCCGGATGATTCTGAAACTCGGAAATGAAATCCTCGATGGGTCCAGGAGGGACGTTCCTTATCAGCCATCCCCCGGACACCTGCTTTGCGGATGAAGCCGGTGCGCCTGCTTCGGCCATTCGGTCAATCAACCTGCGCGCCGCCATCCGGTTCGCATCAAGGCTTGCCGCATCCCATTTCAGAGTTGCGGTCTCGGCAAACTTCTCGCCAAGGCCGATCGAAACCCGCAGCTTCTCGCCAGACCCCATCTTGTTGCGGGCCGTTACGATCAGCGTGTCAGGGTGGCTCCTCACCTTGAGGCCGAACTGTTCCGGAGTTGCATTCGCGGCCTGCATGCTGCGCAGCTCCTCACGAAGCTCCTCGATCGCTTCCGCGATATGGGCATACCAGCCGGTAGCCTCCTCCGGCATCCATATGCGGCAAAGGTCGTCGTAGCCCGGTCGGTATCCGAACCAGCGCCCCATTTGCATGAGCGTGTCATACATCATGGAATTACGCAGGAAGTAGCTGATCGTCAGGCCCTCAAGCGTCAGTCCGCGCGACAACGCGAACCCCCCGACGGCGATGACGCTGAGCCCGGTTTTCGAGTGCCCGGCATAATCGAGCGTATCGGCCGACTTGCTGTTAATCAGCACGGTGCGCATGGAGGCCGCAGCCTCATGCAGGTGGCCTTGGATCACGGGCCAATCGAACTCAGTGCTCGCATATTCATTTTCCCATGCGTCGCGGAGCGCCCGTATTTCCGGGTCCATCAGAGCTTGGGCCGATGGCAGACCGGCATTGACCCGAACGCTGGCCTGAATCGCTTCAAGAACGATATGCAGTTCGTTGCGGAGCTGCCGTTGCACCTCGTTCTTGATCGACGCATTCACGAGCATGGAACAATGGGCTGCTGCGTGGCCCCGTGCGAGCCGGATAGCCTTGGCCACGACGAATGCGCGAACCGCAGTCACGAGACTTGGCGGGAGCGACCGCAACACAAGGTCCGCCTTGTGCTTTAGCGGGAGGTGGTCTTCGTTGTCGTCGATGTCCCGAATGATCTTGTCAGCATCGTCCAGAAAAACTCGAGTTGCCCCGAAATAGTTTGAGGGTGGGTCCAGGCTGACGATGAAATCCTTCGGGAAAAGGTCGGCACCTCGCATCTCGTCTGCACTTGCCGGATCAATGAATATGTTGGCGAAGGGCGTCGCCGTATATCCGACATAGCAGCTTCGATCAAACATCCTGAGCAAGTCGCGAATCTGCCCGTTGATCCGGGTAACTTCGCCCTTGCCGTGTTTCGTATTGATCGAGGCATTGTCCGCCTCGTCATCAATCAGCAGCATCGGCGCGTCAACGGTGGCGCTGCCGGTCCGTGCGCTGTGCTCCTTGAGCCATTCGAGCAGGTTCTTGAGCGTGCTGGAGTTCTTCTTGATGACGAACACGGCGGGTTGATTCAGGTTCTGAAGCGGAACACCAACGCCGGTGGCCATCACCTTGCTGAAATCGCGCACCGAGTTCGTGAAGGTTACAGGCCGTCTGCTGCTGTCGAACCGGCCAACGCCGATAACGCTATCATCACGATTGGACAGCATGCGTGCGCTATCGCGGCCAACGAAGCCCTCGTCGATCCGGGATTGCGTCTGGTTACGCAGGTTATTGTGAACGCCCGCAATAACTACAATCAGCCGATACCTTGCGTCGGCAGCCTTGCAGATAAGCCCCGTATAATTCGCCGTCTTGCCCGACTGGACGTGTCCGACGACCATGCCGCGACGGTCCCAGGGGCCTTCCTTGCGTGGGTTTTCGAGCAGCCCGAGGATGCGATTGGTCACATCGTCGAGCGTCGCGAGAACCTGGCCGGAAAAGCCCTGTTGCGTTAGGAGCTGACGATATCGCTGCCAGAAGTAAGGGTCGATATCGCCTCTGGCCTTATCCAGCCACGGCTCATAATCGGCGTCGGTCAGAAACGCCCCGATTGTCATCGTTACGCCGTGCCGCTCCTCGAAATCGAGCGCCAGCTTCTCGGCCTCCTCGGCCGTAACCTCGGAACACATCGGTGTAGTGCGGAGCGCGTCCATCAACTCCCGAATGCGTTCGCGAGTGGGCAGGGCCTCTCGTGCGAGCGCCGCGCTGACCATGCTTTCAAGTAACCGAAGACCTTCACTCATGCTCGCTCACATCCTCGGTTGCTTGGTCGAGAAATTGCCGGGACCGTGGCCAGTTCGACCGGAACGGCTCATTTGACCGCATCATTTCCATGATTTCCGGGGTCGGAATGCCGGCTGCTGACAACTGGCGAAAAGTTGCAAATACCGCGTGTTCAAGTGCCTCTTCCGACATCACGTCGCCACCTACCTTTGCTGGATCGCCGCTGATGTCGGCGAATACGGCGTCAAGCGGGAGGGTGGCACCCGCCATTTCGATCACCCTAACGAACTTCCGTGCCAGATCATCGGTAAGCAGGCCTATGAAATCAGAAAAAACGGGATGTTCCGGATTGAGGCCGTAAGAAATCTGATTCTTCTCTTGTCGTCGTATCCACACAGGCAACTTGCTATCACTGACGAGCTTTCGACCTCGTGAGGTGTAAACCCTCTTTGATGTCGCTCCGATAGTATCAATGAGTCGTCTCAGCCGCTCCCTGACTTGATATGGAGGCTGCGCAGACGCTTTCTTTACATCGATTTTCCAGTCAGCATCCAGTCCGTTTGGAATATCAATCCTGACGCGCGAAAGTTTCGTCAACTCGGTTTGTCGCGCGAGACCAAACCATGTGCCGGAGATAATCAAACGCTTCGCGCGATAGACATAGAAGCCTTGGTTCTTCACATATCCCGCGCGGCCGGCATGTCGCTCCCATTCAGCAGCGGTCAGGCTGCTGTGATGAGGGAGGGTAAAAGCCTGGAGCCAGATATCGTGATTGCCCAGTCGAATAAGCTCTGGATCGGACGGCTCGCGGATTGTCTTGGAGTGCTTGGAGTTAAACGGATCAAACGCTGACAGGGGTCGGCCATTGATAGACATCTCGACCTTCTTGAGGCCCTGCTCGCCGGAGAGAAACCGGTGGAACACCAATTCGAGATGCTCGATCGCCTCATCAATTCGCCGAACGATCTGGCTGCTGGTTGCATCTCCGACATCGCGTTCGGAAAGACGGTCCAGCTTCTCCCAGACCACAAGCGTGCCGGTTTCTCCAAGCTGATCCGCCCAAGGTGTCTGGCTCGGGTCGTCCGGGATTTGCACCAGCCAGTCGCCAGTTTCAGACACGTAGTCGAGATCCCAGAACGCAACAGCCAGCTTGTCCTTCTGACGAGAGACGACTGTCACCCGCCTGCATTGGGAAAACGAGGCGGTCTTCAAGCCCAGCCCGAACCGCCCCAAATCGGTGCTGTCCCTGTCGTCGAGAGGGCTGGCGCTTCCCAAGCGCAATGCATCCAGGAGGGTCGCCTCATCCATCCCTTGTCCGTCGTCGAGGATGCCGAGCCGGGGCTCGGCCCCGCTCGTGTGAGCAAGAAGCCGGATGCTTCTCGCACCCGCCGTGAGGGAGTTGTCGATGACATCCGCTAGCGCCGTTTCCAGCGAATAGCCGATATCGCGCATGCTCTCGATGAGAATCGCGGCGCGAGGGGCAGCACGAAAGGTTCTCATTATCGTTTGAAACCGTGGCGACGGGCTGCGGAACGGGACTGATAGCTTCCGTGTCTGCCAACCCATCGTGCCCATTTCTTCTTTTCTTCCTGCCTTTTGGAGACACTTTCCTTCAAGCTGAGTGTTGACACTAATGCAGAGTAGAGAACCTCACCGATCTGCTTTGCAAGAAACGGCGGCACCGCGTTTCCTACCTGTGTGAACTGCTCGGTGCGATTTCCCTTGAAATAATAGTCGTCCGGGAACGTCTGGAGCCGAGCGGCCTCTCGAACCGTCAAGCTTCGACATTGAGTCGGGTCGGGATGGATGAAGTAGTGGCCGTCCTTGGCAATATGACTGGTCACGGTGGTAGAAGGACTATCGAACAGCTGAACACGGAACCTGTCGGCAAACTTTCCGGACTCCCAGTTGCGGTGATCGGGAGCTAGGGAAGGCGGGTAATCGCTCGCCTTCGGTGATAGCCCCATGATTTCCCCGTGCAATGCCGCAAAAAGGTAGCGCGACAGGTCGGATGCCATGTGGCTCCGGGTTTCATTATTGGCCAGTGAAGTAATTGTCGGGCTTGTGATCCAGTTTTTCAGGTCTGCCGGACAATCTCTCCCGATACCTGCGGGCTTCAGGGCCTTGCGAGGCAGGGTTGATGCCACACCTTTCAAATGTCTCCGACATTCCACGAGCCGTGCTCCGAACCGCTCCACCATAGGTTCGGTCGTCCCGAACCGAGTGGCAGCAAGGGTGGTCGTGGCCCCCTCCAGAACGCCAGCCCATGCCTTCCCGCTGTCCGCTTCCCGGCTGAGACCACTGCGAAGCCGGGGCATGCCGTCTAGAACATCGCGAACGCGAACGCGCTGGTTACGCCTCGGGAGAAAGAGCAATTTGCGAGCCGTCTCGCTCAGGGAGTCGTGAATGTCCCGGCGCACGCCAACGACGATCACGCGATGCCGGGCCTGCGGCAGACCGAAATCTTCGGCGCGAATGACGAAATCCGACGACGCAGGGAAAACCCCTGCCATTCGGTCTCCCTCACGTTTCGGGCCAAGCGCGACCAGCGTGTAGCTGTCCCTGCCCCCGGCTGCGCGAAGGTCGTCGAGGACGCGCTCGAAGATTCGCGATCCGTCCAGCGACGACGAAAGCATTCCCTTGACGTTCTCCATAACGAACGCTGCTGGCCGAAGCTGATCGAGGATGCCGACATACTGCTCGTAAAGGCGATGTTTTGGATCGTCCTCGGCGATATAGCCCGCCTTGCCCTGATTGCGCGCGCGACCGACGAGCGAATAGGCCTGGCAGGGCGGGCCACCGATCACGATGGTGTTGCTACCATGCTTAGTGCGAATGGCGGCCAGTCTGTCGCTGATGATCGCGTCGGAATCCGGGGCGCCAAGCGTGAGCTTCAGGGCTTCGGCTTCTGCGGCCTTCCACTGCTCAGGATACAGCTTTCCCCAATCGGGTTCCTCGGTCGCCTCGTTCAGAAATCTGATATATTGCGGCGGCAGGCCAGCATCGAACTGGCGAAGGAAGGTTCGGAGAAGAAGCGTGGAATGGGCTGCGGTATCCATTTCCACAGAAAGCGCGACGCGATAGGCACGTGCGCCGTCCGGCGTCCGCACGGCGGAAAAACCTTCCGCCAGTCCGCCCGGTCCTGCAAACAGGTCAACTACCGCGAAGCCGTTACTCATCCCCCGTCTGATCTTCTTTCGTTACCCGAATCTGCGAATTCGCCCCTCGTTTTCAGGAACCTGTATCTGACAGACATAGTGGACAAGGCAACCCGCTCCCGGATGATGGCGGGCATCGGGGGCAAGAATACCAAGCCGGAGGTCCGGTTACGCTCCGCGCTTCACGCTACCGGGCTGCGCTATCGTCTGCATGCCCGAAAATTGCCGGGCCGACCCGATCTCGTTTTTCCCAAGTTTCGTGCCGTTGTATTCGTGCATGGCTGCTTCTGGCATCGCCATACGGATTGCCGCCTGACCACCACACCTGCCACCAACCCGACATTCTGGCAGACTAAGTTTGACGACAACGTCGAACGTGATGCACGGAACATTGCAGCCCTGAGGGCCGCCGGATGGCGTGTCGCCGTTGTCTGGGAGTGCTGTCTTCGCGGTAAATCTGTGGCGGATGTCGCCACGACCGTTTGCGATTGGCTTCATTCCGACCACGACACGCTTGAAGTGCTTGCCCCGAGGCAAGAAACGGGCATTCATAGTGCTACCGCGTAGATGTAGTGCTCATCTTCATCGGTCGTGGCCCGCCAAACGTTGGCTATAAGGCTTCGTTTGCGCTTGTCTCCGGCTTGGTGAACGGATCATTGACACACAGCCAGTCGAATAAACGGGGAATACTTTGGCTTTATTCACCACAAGCAATTATCCGCTGATGGCGCTGATCGAGGATATCGATCTCGGCAAGATTGGCCTGCCTGAACTTCAGCGCCCCTTCGTCTGGCCGAACGTCAACGTCCGTGATCTGTTCGATTCGCTCTATCGTGGCTATCCGGCAGGCTCCCTGTTGTTTTGGGAAACAGGTGTCAGCGCAGGATTGAAGGGAGTCGGCGCCAAGAATGCCCAAGCCGCGCCGAAACTTGCGATCGTCGATGGCCAGCAGCGGCTGACTTCGCTCTATGCGGTGGTAAAGGGCGTCGAGGTGCTCCGCGCCAATTTCAAAAAGGAACGCATCCAGATCGCGTTCAACCCTCTGTCCGGTCGCTTCGAGGTCGCCGACGCCGCGATCGGCAAGGATAAGGGGTTCATCGCGGACATCTCGATCCTGTGGCAGCCCGATTTCAAGCCGAGCGCCTATCGCAAGGAGTTCCTAAAGCAGCTTCGTCATGTACGGGCGATATCCGACGACGACGCCGAACGGATCGAAGAGGCGATCGATCACCTTCGCAACTTGCTGCACTACAGCTTCGTCGCGCTAACGCTCTCCTCCACCGTTGACGAGGAAACGATCGCCGAAGTGTTCGTGCGTATCAACGGCAAGGGCAAGGCGCTCAAACAGGCCGATTTCATCATGACGCTGATGTCGGTGTTCTGGGACGAAGGGCGCGCCGAACTGGAAGCTTTCGCGCTGGCCGCGATGCGGCCCTCGGACGGGCAGGCATCGCCGTTCAATCATTTCATCAAACCGTCGCCCGATCAACTTCTGCGCGCCACGGTGGGTCTGTCGCTTAAGCGCGCAAGGCTGGAGAATGTCTACGGGGCGCTGCGGGGCCGCGACGCCAAGACGGGCCTGGACGACCCCGAACGCCGCGATGCCCAGTTTGCGCTGATGCGGGATGGCCAGAAGGCGGCGCTTAATCTTGCAAACTGGCACCATTTCATGGATTCGCTCAAGCTCGCGGGCTATCGCAGCGAGAAGATGATGAGTTCGGGGACGACGATCATTTTCAGCTACGTCCTGTATCTGATCGGCTTGCGGGACTACGGCGTCGATCGCGTGACGATGCGGCAGACCATCGCCGAGTTCTTCTTCATGGCGACGCTGACCGGCCGTTACACCAACTCCCCCGAAACACGGTTCGAGAGCGACCTGTCGCTGACCAGCGACTTGTCCGATGGCAAGGCGTTCCTGGCGCGGCTGCGCGAACTCTGCGCCACCACCCTGACCGGGGATTATTGGACAATCACACTGCCAAGCCAGCTCGCCACATCGGCGTCGCGCAGTCCGTCGCTGTTCGCCTATCAGGCCGCGCTCATCAAGCTGGACGCCAACGCGCTCTATAGCCCGCTCAAGATCTCGGCGATGGTCGATCCGGCTGTAAAGGGCACCAAGGCGGCTCTTGAACAGCATCACCTTTTTCCGCGCGGCTATCTGGAAGAGACGGGAATCGACGACGTTAAACAGATCAATCAGATCGCCAACTTCGCTGCCGTAGAATGGCCCGCGAACATCAAGATCGGAAAGAAACCGCCAGCCGACTATGTGCCGCCGCTCGATCACGCCATGAGTGCCGACGAGCGCGACCGGCTATACGGCTGGCACGCGCTGCCACCGTTGTGGTGGGAACTGCCCTATCACGAATTTCTGTTGCAGCGCCGGGTTCGCATGGCCGATGTAATCCGTCGGGCATGGAAACTGCTGACTGTCGGCTCCCCGCCTGCCGCTGTGGTTGCTCCGATCGCTATCGCCGATCTGATCGCGGGCGGCGAAACGGGCGCGGTGGAATTCAAATCTACGCTGCGGATGAACCTGCACACCGGGCAAGTCGATGACAAAATTCAGGTGTCGGCACTGAAAACGGTAGCGGGATTCCTGAACGCGAAGGGCGGCACGCTGTTGATCGGGGTTGCAGATGATGGGGAAGTTCTGGGCCTGGGTGCCGATGGATTTCAGAGCGAGGACAAGCTTGGCCTGCACCTCGTTAATTTGGTCAAGGATCGGATCGGCGAGGTCTTCCTGCCCTACATCCACCCCCATTTTCAGGACGAGAACGGCGCGCGGGTTCTAGCGATTCGCTGCGAGAAGGGGCCGAGAGCGGCCTTTCTCAAAGATGGGAACTTGCAGCGGTTTTTCGTGCGTGGCGGCAACGCGACCACAGAATTGTCGGGCGCATCAGTAACGGACTACGTAAAACAGCGATTCGGCTGAGGCGCCACCCTGATTCAAACTGAGACACTGGCGCCCGCGACCACTGCTTGGAAAGGGCGGCGACCTCCCCTAGAGGTGGCGGTCTGTTTCGCGAGCGCCGGTTCAGTCCATGTCCATGTCGTCCCCCACGGTCGCCTCGACCCTCCAGACCTATCTGGAGCGTGAGACCGATGACGCGGACCTTGTGACGCTGCTGCTCGCCGTGGCCGGGGCCTGTGTCGAGATCGGCGCCAGGGTGGCGCAGGGCGCGCTCGGCGGCGTGCTGGGATCGGCGGGCTCGGGCAACGTGCAGGGGGAGGAGCAGAAGAAGCTCGACCTCATCGCCAACGAGATCCTGATCCGGGCGGCCGACGGCTCCGGCGCCGCGGCGGCCATCGCCTCGGAAGAGGAGGAGGACAGCCTGGCCTTTCCCGAGGGGGAACGCCGTGGGCGCCTGCTGCTGCTGTTCGATCCGCTGGATGGGTCGAGCAATATCGACGTGAACGTCTCCATCGGCACGATCTTCTCGGTCCTCCGCGCCCCGGAAGGTGAGGTGACCAACGCGGATTTCCTCCAGCCCGGCCGCGACCAGCGCGCCGCGGGCTATGTGGTCTACGGCCCGCAGACCATGCTGGTGCTGACGCTCGCGCGCGGCGTCGCGGCCTTCACCCTCGACCCCTCGACCCGGCGATGGGTGCAGACCAGCGAGGCCATGGCCATCCCGCGCGCGACCGGCGAGTTCGCCATCAACATGTCCAACCGCCGTCACTGGGCTGCGCCCGTACAGACCTATATCGACGAGTGCCTGGCCGGGCGCGAGGGGCCGCGCGGCAAGGACTTCAACATGCGCTGGATCGCCTCGATGGTGGCGGATGTGCACCGCATCCTGAGCCGCGGCGGCGTCTTCCTCTATCCCTGGGACCGGCGGGAACCGGAGCGGGCGGGCAAGCTGCGCCTGATGTACGAAGCCAACCCGCTCGGTCTGATCGTCGAACGGGCGGGCGGGGCGATCACCGATGCGTGCGGGCCCATCCTCGACATCCAGCCCACCACGCTGCACCAGCGCGTACCGGTGGTGCTCGGTTCGGCCGAGGAGGTTGAGCGCATCGCCGCCGCCCATCGCGGTCAGGGGTGTTGACGACCTAAGATTCACCGGCACTGCCCCCTTCTTTCGTCATGCCCGTACTCGTTCCAGGAGTGACCGAATTTAGGGCGGCACGGCCGGCGGCAATCTTCATTTCGACCCAGTCCCGCGCAACAGTGTCATCGGTGTTCAGCAGACCATCCCGCGCGATGGAAATGGGGCGGTTTCGCCCTAATCTGACCTTGAAATCGTCAATGGAACCGGTCGCTTCCGGTATCGTTTCCTATTGGTAACTTCTCAGATTGGGAGGCAATACCATGGTCGCTAAGACCTTCGACATGAGTTCACCTGCGGTCAACACGGAATCAGTGGAGCCGCGTTCGGATATGTTTGCGCAAAGCTCCGCGCTCTACAGCCGCATCAACAAGAAATCCAAGACTCCACCCTGGATGATCATCGCGCCGGCCGCCATCGTCGTGGTCCTCGGGGGTGCGCTGCTGGCGTCCAGCGGCAGTCACAAGCCGGTCGCGCCGGTGCAGACCACCGCGCGCACGACCACGACCCAGACGGCCACCGTTCCTGCCGCCTCTACCCCGGCGCCGGTGGTGAAAAAGGCTGTCGCCAAGACGATCCCCGCGTCCAAGCCTGCCGCGGCACATTCAGTGGCCCGATCGGCTCCACCGGTCCGCGCCACGGCGAGCCATACCGTCAAGACCCATACGGTCGCCAGGACGACGCCCTCCGCCCGTAGTGCGGCTGTCGATAACGGTCCTGCGCCCTCCGCCTATGACGGCGCCAAAGCGCCGGCTCCGAGCGCCGTGACGGCTGAGCCGCAGACGGTGACTCCGGCTCCGGTCCAGAGCGCGCCGGCTCCGGCGACGACGCCGCCCCCCGCGGCTCAACCGGTCACGCCGGACACCAACGCGGCGCCGCCGCCGGCTCCGGCCACCACGACGCCCCAGGCCTAGCAGGCCCGGTGAACTGACTAAGACGGCCGATCCATCCGGGTCGGCCGTTTTCCGTTGAAGAGATAGGCGCGTGCATGTTCGATGCGGCCATGACTGTCATCGACACTCGTGGACATCGCTGCCCGGTCCCCACGCTGCGCTTGCGCAAGGCGCTGGCGGCGTTGCCGGCGGGTGAGGTGGTCGAGCTCCTCGCCGACGATCCGATGGCCCGGATCGATGTCCCCCATTTCGTGCGCGAAGCGGGCCATAGCGTCCAATCGATGGACCTGGCGGGGTCGACCCTGAGCTTCCACATCCGTAAGGTCGGCTAGACCCTGATCGGTTCATCTTGAACCGTGAATCAGGGTCTACACTTTGAGTTTAGAGCATGATTCACGTTCGGATGATTCCATCCGAAACGATCATGCTCTAGGCGGCGGCGCCCGACGCTTTCAGCGACGCGATGGCCTCCGCCGAAAAGCCCCAGTCCCTGAGCGCCCCTTCGGTGTGAGCGCCCACGGCCGGCGGCGGGGCCTGCACCGCGCCCGGCGTGGCGGAGAACCGGGGCGCTGGCGCCGGCTGCATCACCCCCTCCACCTCCACAAAGGTCTGACGCGCCAGGTTGTGGGGGTGCCGGGGCGCCTCTTCAAGGCTGAGGACGGGAGCGAAACAGATGTCGGTCCCCTCCATGAGGGCGCACCACTCGGCCCGGGATTTCAGGGCCATCACCGCCGCCAGCTTCTCCCGCAGGGCCGGCCAGTCGTCGCGGCTCATCTGGCGCTGGAATTCGGGAGCCTCGATGCCGGTCTTCTGCAGCAGGAGCGCGTAGAACTGCGGTTCGATGGCGCCGATCGCCACCCACTCCCCATCGGCGCATCGGTAGGTGTCGTAGAAGTGGGCGCCGCCATCCAGCATGTTGTTGCGCCGCCCCCCCTGCCACATGCCCAGCGCCTGGAAGCCGTAGAACATGGCCATCAGCGAGGCGGCGCCGTCGGTCATGGCCGCATCCACCACCTGCCCCTCCCCGGTCGCGCGCGCATGGGTTAGGGCCGCCAGCATCCCAAAGGCGAGATAAAGCGCGCCGCCGCCGAAATCGCCCACCAGGTTCAGCGGCGGGACCGGCTTGTCCGTCGTGCCGATGGCGTGGAGCGCGCCGGTCAGGGCGATGTAGTTAATGTCGTGCCCGGCGGCCTGGGCCAAGGGACCGGACTGGCCCCACCCGGTCATGCGGCCATAGACGATTTTGGGATTGCGCTTGAGCACCACGTCAGGCCCAAGGCCGAGGCGCTCCATCACCCCGGGACGGAAGCCCTCGAAGACCAGGTCGGCCTGGTCGGTCAGCTTCAGGCAGGTCTCCACCGCCTCGGGGTGTTTGAGGTCGAGCGCCACCGAGCGCCGGCCACGGGCGGTGACGGAAAAGCGGTCCACGGTCGGGCGCGACCCGCCCACCGGCCCGGTCTTGCGGTCGATCCGCACCACATCGGCGCCGAGGTCGGACAGCAACATGCCGCAGAAGGGGCCGGGGCCGATGCCCGCGAACTCCACCACCTTCACTCCGTCCAGCGGTCCCTGGGCCATGGCGTTCCTCCTGGTGCGACGGGGTTATAGGGACTGGCCGTCGTCGATGGTGATCGATGCGCCCGTGATGTAGCGCGCCGAGGCGCCGCAGAGCAGCAGCAAGGCTTCGTCCAGCGCATTCTCGTCCATCAGACGGCGGCGGGGAAAGCCCCGGATCTGCTTCTCGCCACCCTCGACGGTGAACCAGTGCGCGTTGATCTCGGTCTCGATATAGCCGGGGCATAGGGCGTTGACGGCGATGTGCTTGCGCGCCCATTCGCGAGCCATCACCCGGGTCATCGCCGCCACTGCGGCCTTGGAGGCGCAATAGGCCGCAAGCCCCGGCAGGACAGCGGTAGCGGCGATGGAGGCAAGGTTGACGATCCGGGCATGGCCGCGCTCGCCCGCCCCGTTGTCGATCATCCGCCGCGCCGCCTCGCGCGCCGCGAAGAAGACGCCGCGGACATTGACGTCGAAGGTCTGGTCGAAGCTTTCGATGGAGATGTCCAGGGCCGCGCCCTCCCCGCCCACACCGGCATTGTTGACCAGGATATCGAGCGGGCCGAGCGCGGTCTCGGCTCGATCGAACGCCGGGCCAATGGCGGCGGCGTCGGTCACATCGAGCGCGATGGCCTTCGCGCGACCGCCCCTGTCCCGGATCGCCGCCGCCTCGGCCTCCAGCCGGTCGGTCCGGCGGCCCATCAGCGCCACCGCCGCGCCCTGCTCGCTGAGCACGTGGGCGAAGCGCCGGCCGAGGCCCGAGGTCGCGCCCGTGACGATGGCGACCCGGCCGTCCAGGGGTTTACCGGTCATGACGAAGCTTCCTTGCACCCGCGTCGCAGCGGCCTATCGTCGGCGAGATCGATTCCGCTTTCCTGCCGCGCACCTTCCGGCGCATAGCGGGGAGACGGGGCCGTCTCAAGGGCGCCGTTGGGGCGCCGGGTCGTGGCGGCTCGAAGGCTGGATAGGGTAAAGGGTGCGGAACGTCCGGAGAGCCGGTTGATGAGACCCAAGGCGCGGACCCTGGTGCTCGCCCGCGAGGATCGCTGGGCGGGTCCCCTCTGCGACGGGCTGGACAAGCTCGGCTGGCGCACGGTGACGGCGCGCGCCATCGGCGCGGCCCTGGTGGCGCTGCAGGATCTCGGCATCGAGGCGGTGGTGGTCGACCTCGCCGACGATCCGATAGGCGGGTTCGCCGCCGCCGCGCGGATGAAGGCGGCCTATGCACCGCGGCGCCTGCCGATCCTGGCGCTGGGCGACCCCGACGGTTCGGGCGAGGGTGGCCCCTTCGACCTGATCATGCGCCCGCCCGTACACCCGGCGCAGATCGCGCTGCGGCTGGAGAGCCTGGCGCGCGCGGCGGTGACGGAGGAGGAGTTCGAGCTTCGCACCAAGACGCTGGCCGAGCGCGGCAAGCGGCTCGATCCGCCCTTGCCGGATACCGGATCGCTGCAGGTGCTGACCGTCGGCGAACCCGCCCCCAAGTTTCTCGCCCTGTCCCATGCCCTGAAGGCCTGCGGGGCGGAGGTGACCGGGGCGTTCACCGCCTATACCGCCTTCGACTATCTGCACGAGCGGCCGTTCGATGCGGTGGTGCTGTGGGCCGGCCAGGGTCAGGCGGAGGCGCTGTCCATCGCGGCGGGGATGCGGCGCAATACCCGCCTCTACCACATCCCGACCATGCTCTATCTGAACTCCGACGCCGATATCGGACCGGGCGAGGCGTTCGACCGCGGGGTCAGCGACCTCGCCACCGGCGAGACGCCGGAGGAGGAGACCGCCCGGAGCGTGGTGGCCATGGCCCGCACCTATCGCCGCGAATCGGCCATCCGCAAGGCGCTGGAGAAGGCGCGCGCCTCGGGCTTGATGGACGCAGCGACGGGCCTGTTCACCCGCGACCTGTTCGCCGCCCACCTGGCCCGCCTGTCCGCCGCCATGCACGCCCGCCACCGGCCGCTGTCGGTGGCGGTGTTGCGCATCGCCGAAAGCCCCGAGACGGCGCTGATGCGCGGCGAGGGCTGGCTTGATCGCGCCATTCCCCAGATCGGCTCGATGATCGGGCGGCTGGTGCGGGCGGAGGACACCGTGGCCCGCCTGGCGCCGGACGTGTTCGCCCTCGCCTTCCCCGCCGCCGGCCAGGACGCCGCCCGCGTGGCCGCCGAGCGCATCGCCGCGGTGATCGCCTGCACCGCCTTTGACGCCGGCGAGGGTCGCACGCCCTTCACCGTCAATTTCGACCTCGGCGCGGCGGAGCTGGAGCCTGGCGAGACCGCCGCCCATGCGCTGGAGCGCGCCGGCGCCCGCGCCCTCCAGCGCAAGGCCGGATAGGGGCCGGATCGGCGCCCGATAGGGGATTGCATCGAACGCCCGGCGATGGCGAACTAGGACCAACCTCCACGGAGTCAGCGCGTGCATCCTCAGCAACTGCTCATCTATCTGGTCATCGGCGTCCTGTTCGTCGGCCTGCTCGCCTTCCGTATGCGGCGGATGATGCGGGCGACGCCCTTCAACCCCTATAGGGCCTGGATCCTGCCGACCCTGTTCCTCCTGTTGAGCGGCCTGGCGCTCTACAGCGCCCAACCCGTCGGCGGGGAGTGGGTCTGGATCGCGGTCACCTTCGTCCTCGGCCTGGTGCTGGGCTATTTCCGCGGCGCCTCGATCGGGATGAGCGTCGATCCCGCCACCGGCCGGGTGTTGGCTCAGGGCTCGGCCATGGCCATGCTGTTCATCGTCATCCTGATCTTCGCCCGCACGGGGCTGAGCTACCTGATGCAAAGCCAGGCCCACGCCATCTCGCTTCGCCCGGTCATGGCCAATGTGCTGCCCTCGGTCCTGGGCGCCGGACTGTTCGTGGCGCGGGGGGTGGAGATGGGTCTGCGCGGCCACAAGCTGCTGCAGGCAGCCAAGCTGGCCCCGGCCAGCGTACCGGTCGCCGACGTTCCCTAGGCTCATGCCGCCTGGGCGGCCCTGGCGAGGGCGGTGAGGATGCGTTCGGCGGCGTTCAGGCGCGCATCGGGCCTGTCCCACTCGCCCTTCACCACCACCTTGTGGTCGGGACGGATGCGCCAGTCGTTGGGCCGGGACTGCACCAGCTTGACCAGCGCCATGGGATTGGGGAAGGCGTCCCCCCGGAAGGTGACGACCGCGCCCTTGGGGCCCACGTCGATCTTGGCGGCGTTGGCCTCTCGGCACAGGCCCTTGATCGCCACCACCTTGAGCAGTTGCCCGGCCTCTTCCGGCAAGGGACCGAAGCGGTCGATCAGTTCGGCGGCCAGGGCTTCGCGATCCTCCGCCCGCTCCGCGTCCGACAGGCGGCGGTAGAGCGAGAGGCGCACGTTCAGGTCGGGCACGTATTCCTCGGGAATCAGCACCGCCGCACCGGTATTGATCTGCGGCGACCAGCCGCGATCATCGAGGATCACCACGTCCGCCCCCCCTTTGGCGCCGAGTTCCGCCACCGCGTCCTCCAGCATCTGCTGGTAGAGCTCGACGCCGATCTCCTTGATATGGCCGGACTGTTCGTCGCCGAGGAGATTGCCGCCGCCGCGGATGTCGAGGTCGTGCGAGGCGAGCTGGAAGCCGGCGCCGAGGCTGTCCAGCGACTGCAGCACCTTCAGCCGCTTCTCGGCGGCCTCCGTGATCGGGCGCTCCAGCGGGGTGGTGAGATAGGCGTAGGCGCGCGCCTTGGCCCGGCCCACCCGGCCGCGTAACTGATAAAGCTGGGACAGGCCGAACATGTCGGCGCGGTGGATGATCAGGGTGTTGGCGGTGGGAATGTCGAGCCCGGACTCCACGATGGTGGTGGCCAAAAGCACGTCATAGGCGCCGTCATAGAAGGCGCTCATCACCGCCTCCAGCTGCGTCGGCGCCATCTGGCCGTGGCCGACCACGAACTTCACCTCCGGAACCTGTTCGCGCAGGAAGGTCTCCAGCGTCGGGAGGTCCGAGATGCGGGGCGCCACCAGATAGGCCTGGCCGCCACGATACTTTTCGCGCAGCAGCGCCTCGCGCAGCACCACCGGGTCGCTGGGCGTGACGTAGGTGCGCACCGCCAGGCGGTCCACCGGCGGGGTGGCGATAATCGACATTTCGCGGATGCCCGACAGCGCCATCTGCAGCGTGCGCGGGATCGGCGTGGCGGTGAGGGTCAGCATATGCACATCGGCGCGGAGCGCCTTCAGCGCCTCCTTGTGCTTGACGCCGAAGTGCTGCTCCTCATCGACGACGACGAGGCCGAGGTCCTTGAACGAAACCTGTTTGGACAGCACCGCGTGGGTGCCGACCACGACCTCCACCTCGCCGGCCGCGAGTGCGCTGCGGGTCTCCCCCGCCTCCTTCGCCGCCACCATGCGCGAAAGCTGGCGCACCTTCACCGGCCAGCCGGCGAAACGCTCCTGGAAGGTCTTGAAGTGCTGGCGGGCGAGGAGCGTGGTCGGGCACACCACCGCCACCTGCTGTCCGCTCATGGCCACCACGAAGGCCGCGCGCAGCGCCACTTCGGTCTTGCCGAAGCCCACGTCGCCGCAGATCAGCCGGTCCATCGGCTTTCCGGCGGAAAGATCTGTAATCACATCGGAAATGGCGTTGAGCTGATCTTCCGTCTCCTCATAAGGGAAGCGGGCGCAAAACTCGTCGAACAGGCCTTGCGGCGGATCTATCTCCGCCGTGGACTTCAGCGCCCGGGCGGCGGCGAGCTGGATCAGCCCCTCCGCCATTTCGCGCAGGCGCTGCTTGGCCTTGGCCTTGCGCGCCTGCCAGGCCGCGCCGCCCAGCCGGTCAAGCTGCACGCCCTCGCTCTCCGAGCCGTAGCGGGTGAGCAGATCGATATTCTCCACCGGCAGATAGAGCCGCGCCTCGCCGCCGTACTGGAGGTCCAGGCAGTCGTGCGCCGCCCCGCCCACCTCCAGCGTCTTCAGGCCCTCATAACGGCCGATACCGTGATCGACGTGCACCACGAGGTCGCCCGGGGTGAGCGAGGTGGCTTCGGCCAGGAAGTTGGCCGCGCGCCGCCGGCGCTTGGGCCGGGCCAGACGGTCGCCGAGGATGTCGGTTTCGGAAATGACGGCGAGGCTGGCGGTCTCGAACCCGCCCTCCACCGGCAGCACGGCGCGCTGCGGCGGCTTCTGCCTGGTTCCGGCGACGCCGAACGCCTGAGCCCCGGCCCAGTCGCCGGCCAGCCGCACCTTGCCGAGCCCGTGGTCGGCCAGCATGGCGCCCAGCCGGTCAGACGACCCGTCCGACCAGGAGGCGAACAGCACTCTCTTTCCAGTCTTGGAGAGCTGGGCCGCATGGGCGGCGACGGACTCGAACAGATTCACGCTGTCCTGCGCCCGTTCCGGCGCGAAGCTGCGGCCCTGGCGCGCGCCCATGTCCACAACCGTCGCGCTCTCCTCGCGCACGAAGGGCGAGAAGCGCCGCTCGGCGTGGTCGGCCATCCGCGCCTGCCACTGCTCGGGCGACAGATAGAGGCTATCCGGCGGCAGGGGGCGGTAGACTGCGCCGCCGCTCTTAACGGTGCGCGCCTTCATGGCCTCCCGGCGCGCCCCGAAGGCGTCGACGGCCATGGCCCAGCGCTCGTCGCGCGCCTCGGCCGCCAGGTGGTCGAGGGCGAACAGCGCGCCCTCGCCCGCATAGTCGAACAGGGTCTCCAGCCGCTCGTAGAACAGGGGCAGGAAATGCTCCATCCCCGCCCGGCGGCCCCCCTCGCTCACCGTGTCGTAGAGCGGGTCGTCGTTTACCACGCCGAACGCCGCCACATAGCCGGCGCGGAAGCGGGAGACGTTGTCCTTGTCCATCAAGGCTTCGGAGGACGGCAGAAGGTCGATGGCCTGGAGCTGGCCGGTAGAGCGCTGGGTTTCAGGGTCGAAGGCGCGGATCGATTCCAGCGTGTCGCCGAACAGGTCGAGCCGCACCGGCTCCTCCGCCCCCGGCGCGAACACATCGATCACCCCGCCGCGCACGGCGAACTCGCCGCGTTCCGAGACGGTGGAAGCGCGCACATAGCCGTTCATGGCGAAGTGGCGCTCCAGGTCGGCCACATCCACCGCCCGACCCACCCGCGCCGGATAGTGCGCGGCCTTTACCGTCTCGCGGCTCGGCACGCGCTGCATCAGGGCCGGGGCAGTGACGATCAGCACCAGGGCCTCGCTCGGCCGGTACGACGCCAGACGGCTCAGCACCGCCATCCGCGCCGCCGCCACGCCGGGCGAAGGGCCGACCCGATCGTAGGGCAGGCAGTCCCACCCCGGAAAGCCGACCTGCTCCAGCCTGGAATCGAAGAAGCGCAGCGCCTCGGCGAAATCGGTGGCGCGGGCCGCGTCGCGGGCGACGAAGACGGTCAGGCCCTTGTGCGCCTTGGCAAGGTCCGCCACGGCCATGGCGTCGAAGCCCTCGGGCGCGCCGACCAGGTCGATCCGGCCCTTGCCCTTGGCCAGTTTGCCGAGGTCGCCGTTCATTGCGCCCCGGGGATGAAGGCGCGCAGGCGGAGCATCAGCGGCGTGTCGTACGCCGCCGGCGTCGGCGCCTGGCCGATGATCCAGGCATAGACGTCCTGGTCGTTCGCCTCCAGCAGCGCCTCGAACGCTTCGAGCTCGGTGGGTGACAGAGCCTCGCCATGCCGGTCGGCGAAACGGCCGAGGATCAGGTCGATCTCGCGGAAACCCCGCCGCCAGGCGCGGAACCGCAGCGTCTTCAGCCGGTGGTCGGGGGGAGTGATCGCGTCGGTCATGGGAGGGCGGCGATATAGGGCACGAAGACGGAACATGCCAGCGCCTTGACCGGACGCTATGCTTCCCCCATGCGACCGGAGATTCTGTTCCCCCTGTTCGCCCCGGCCGCTTCGCTGAAGGGCGTCGGGCCGAAGATCGCGCCGCTGGTGGAGCGGGCGGCGGGTCCCCTGGTGCGCGACGTGCTGTTCCTGGCGCCGCAGGGCATGGTCGAGCGGCCGGTGACCAAGGTGGCCGAGGCGGTGGAAGGCGAGGTGCAGACCTTCCACGTTAGGGTCGACGCCCACGTGCCGCCGGCGCGCAAGGGCCTGCCCTACGCCATCCGCTGCGCCGATGAGACCGGCCTCATCTTCCTGAGCTGGTTCAAGGGCTACGGCGTGCATCTGGCCGAAGCGCATCCGCCGGGAAGCCAGCGGGCGGTGAGCGGCAAGGCCGAGCGCTATGGCGCGCAACTGTCCATCGCCCATCCGGACTATCTGGTCCCCCTCGAGCGGGCGTCGGAGATACCGCCCCATGAGCCGATCTATCCCACCACCGCCGGTCTACCCTCCCGCACATTGCGGCGGCTGGCGCGGACGGCGCTGGAGCGCGCGCCGGACTTGCCGGAGTGGCAGGACCCCGCCTGGCTCGCGCGCCACCGATGGCCCTCATGGCGCGAGGCGGTGGCAGCGCTGCATTCGCCAGTAAGCGCAGCCGATCTGGACGCCATCGCCCCCGCGCGGCGGCGGCTGGCCTATGACGAACTCCTCGCCCATCACCTCGCCATGGCCCAGCGCAAGGCCGAACGCCGCAGCAACCCGGCGCCCGCGATTGCACACACCGGGCGGACCGACGCCATCGCCGCCGCCCTGCCCTTCCGCCTGACCGGCGCCCAGCATCGCACCCTGGCCGAGATCGGCGTCGACCTGGCCTCAGGCGAGCGCATGTCGCGGCTGGTCCAGGGCGACGTCGGATCGGGCAAGACGGTGGTGGCCATGCTGGCCATGGCCGAGGTGGCCGTCTCAGGGCGCCAGTCCGCTCTGATGGCGCCCACCGAAATCCTCGCCCGCCAACATTTCGAAACTATTGCACAACCCCTTGAACGGGCGGGGATAACGGCCGTTATGCTAACCGGCCGCGACAAGGGCGTAGAGCGCGCCGCGAAGCTGGCGGCGCTGGCCTCCGGCGATGCGCAGGTGGCCGTCGGCACCCACGCCCTTTTCCAGGACGACGTCCGGTTCCGATCGCTGAGTCTGGCCGTCGTCGACGAGCAGCACCGCTTTGGCGTCAACGAGCGCCGACGCTTGCAGGAAAAAGGCGAGAGCGTCCATTTGCTGGCCCTGTCCGCCACGCCGATCCCGCGCACGCTGGAGCTTACCCTGTACGGCGACCTCGACGTGTCGCGGCTGGACGAAAAGCCGGCCGGCCGAAAGCCAGTCACCACCACCGCGGCGCCCTCCGCCCGCCTTGCGGAAATCGTCGGGCGGCTGCAACGGGCGGTAGGCGGCGGCGCGCAGGCCTTCTGGATCTGCCCTCTGGTGTCGGACTCGGAACTCCTGGTGGACGTCACCGCCGCCGAGGCGCGGGCCCGGGCGCTGCGTCAGGCGCTGGGCGATCGGACCGTGGGGCTGGTGCACGGCCAACTGGCCCCGGTGGAGAAGGACGCGGTCATGGCCGCCTTTGCCGAGGGGCGCATCGGCGTGCTGGTGGCGACCACCGTGGTGGAGGTGGGCGTGAACGTCCCCAACGCCACCATCATGGTGATCGAACACGCGGATCGTTTCGGCCTGGCGCAACTGCATCAGCTCCGGGGGCGGGTCGGGCGCGGCGCGGCGCAGAGCGCGTGTCTGCTGCTCTACGATCCCCCGCTCTCCGCCACGGGTCAGGCGCGGCTGAATGTGCTGCGCGAGACCGAGGACGGTTTCCTCATCGCCGAGAAGGACCTGGAGCTGCGGGGCGGCGGCGATGCGCTGGGGCTGCGCCAGTCCGGCCTGCCCGATTACCGCTTCGTCGATCCGGTGACGCATCGCGACCTGATGATCGCCGCCGCCGACGATGCGCGCCTGATCCTGCATCGCGACCCCCGGCTGGAAAGCCCGCGCGGCCGGGCGGTGCGCATTCTCCAGGCCCTGTTCGACTGGAAGCCGGACGGGGGCTGGTCTGCCGCCGGATAGGGCTTGGCGTGGAACGCGTGTGGCATGAAGCTGCAAGCATGGAGACCACCGCCCTCGCCGCCGCCCTCACCCGCCTGGCGCCCCAGCTTGGAGGCGCACTGGTGGGCGAGCCCCGGCGGCTGTCCGGCGGCGCCAGTCAGGAAACCTGGGCCTTCGATATCGAGGCGGGGGGCGTGATGCGTGGCCTGATCCTGCGCAGACGGCCGGACGGCCTCGGCGCCGATCCGCAGCGCACCGCCGGACTGGCGACGGAGGCGGCGCTAATCGGACTGGCGGGCCGGGCCGGCGCCCCGGTTCCGCAAATCCTGTATGTGGCGAGCCCCGCCGACCGGCTGGGCGAGGCCTATGTGATGGGTCGGGTCGAAGGCGAGACGCTGGGGCGGCGCATCGTGCAGGGCGCGGCCTTCGCGGGCGTTCGGCCGGGGCTGGCGCGGCGCTGCGGCGAGGTATTGGCGGCGATCCACGCCATCCACCTCACCGACCTGCCGCCCCTCCCCCGCGCCGACGCCTTGGTGGAACTCGACAAGTACGAAGCCATCTATCGGGAGAGCGGGGCGGAGCGGCCGATCCTCGAACTGGCCTTCCGGCGCCTGCGAAGATCCGGGCCGCCGACGACCGCGCCGGCCCTGGTGCACGGCGACTTCCGCAACGGCAACCTGATGATCCACCCCGCCGACGGCCTCGTGGCGGTGCTGGACTGGGAGCTGGCCCATGTGGGCGATCCGGCGGCGGACCTCGGCTGGCTCAGCGTCAACTCCTGGCGCTTCGGCGGCGAGCGGCCGGTGGGCGGGTTTGGCGATTATGTCCAGCTGCTGGACGGGTACCGCGCAGCGGGCGGCGCGCCGATCCCGCTCGCCCGCGTGCTCTACTGGCAGGCGCTGGGCTCGCTGAAGTGGGGCGTCATGTGCCTGATCATGTACGGCGCCTATGCCTCGGGCGCCGATCCCTCCGTGGAGCGGGCCATGATCGGCCGGCGCGTCTCCGAGACCGAGATCGACCTGATGAACCTGATGGAAGGCGCGGCATGACCACCCATCCCAGTGCGGGCGAACTGCTGGACGCGGTGACGCGGTTCCTGGAGGAGAAGGTCGCGCCGCACATGAAGGATCGCGACGCCTTCCTGCTGCGGGTGGCGGTGAACGCCCTGGCGACGGTGAAGCGCGAGGGCGAGCAACGCGCCGCAATGGAAGACGAGGCTCGCGCGCGGCTCATCGCCCTGCTCGGCCAGGATGGTCCGCTGGAGGCTTTGAACCACGCGCTTTGCGAGGCGATCCGCTCCGGCGCCCTCGCCGACGACGACCCGGCCCTGCTCGCCCATCTCAGAGCCCTGGCCATAGCCCAGGTGCGGATCGACCAGCCGAACTATTCGGGGCTGAAGGCGGCGCTTGGGCCTCCCACGCCGCAAAAAGTCAGGCGCTCCGGCCCTTGGCCAGGGCATCGAAGGCGAGGAGATCCTTGAGCAAGCCCTCGAACTGGTTCAGCGGCACCATGTTGGGGCCGTCGGAGGGGGCGTGGTCCGGGTCGGGGTGGGTCTCCATGAACACGCAGGCGACGCCCACCGCCACCGCCGCCCGGGCCAGCACCGGCACGAACTGGCGCTGACCGCCGGAGGAGGTCCCCTGCCCGCCCGGCTGCTGCACGCTGTGGGTGGCGTCGAACACCACCGGACAGCCGATCTCGGCCATGATCGGCAGGGCCCGCATATCGCTGACCAGGGTGTTGTAGCCGAAAGAGACGCCGCGTTCGCAGGCCATGGCGTTGGGATTGCCGGCGCCGTTGATCTTGGCGATGACGTTCTGCATGTCCCAAGGAGCCAGGAACTGGCCCTTCTTCACATTGATCGCCCGGCCGGTGCGGGCGGCGGCCAGCAGAAGGTCGGTCTGGCGGCACAGGAAGGCGGGAATCTGCAGGACGTCGATGGCCTCGGCCACCGCCGCGCAGTGCTCCGCCTCATGCACATCGGTGAGCGTCGGCAGGCCGACGCCCTCGCGGATTTCGGCGAAGATCGGCAGGGCGTCCTTCAGGCCGATGCCGCGCTGGGCGCTGGCGGAGGTACGGTTGGCCTTGTCGAAGGAGGTCTTGTAGACAAGGCCGATGTCCAGCCGCTCGGCGATCTCCTTCAGGGCGTGGGCGGTCTCCAGCGCGTGCTGGCGGCTCTCCATCTGGCAGGGACCGGCGAGGACGGAAAGCTTGAGCGCATTGCCGATCCGCACCGCCGGGCCCCTGGGCGCCCTTATCTCCACTACGGCGTTGGGCGGCACGGCTGTGGGCGTTGACGCGTTCATGGCGTTTGTCCTGGCGAGCCGGGTTCCTGTCAGACCGCCCATGTGGACCCGCTCGCCGGTCCGTGCAACCGGAGCCCGCCATGTCTGACGCCGCACCCGTCATCGTCTGGTTCCGGCGCGACCTCAGACTGGGGCACAATCCCGCCCTGCACGCGGCGGCGCAAGGAGGCCGGCCGGTGATCCCGCTCTATGTGCTCGAACAGGCGGATGGCGTGCGGGCGCCGGGCGCGGCGGGGCTGTGGTGGCTGGACAAGTCGCTGCGGGCGCTCGCCGCCGACCTGGAGGCCCGCGGCTCCAGGCTGGTCCTATGCCGGGGCGACGCCGCCGCCGTGGTCTCCGCACTGGCGGAGCGGACCGGCGCCGCCAGCGTCCTCTGGAACCGGCTGTATGACCGCGGCGCGATTGCCCGTGACAGGTCGCTGAAACGCACGCTGAAAGACCGGGGAATCCAGGCGGAAAGTTTCAATGCCTCACTCCTGTCCGAACCCTGGGCGCTGAAGACCAAGGCCGGCGGCCCGTTCAAGGTGTTCACCCCCTATTGGAAGGCCCTGCGGGCCGAGGTGGGAGACTTCACCCTGCACCGCGCGCCCGATCGCCTGGCGCCGCCGCCGCACTGGCCCCGCTCGGACGCCCTGGAAAGCTGGGGGCTACATCCGCACCGTCCCGACTGGTCGAAGGGCTTTCAGCTCTGGACGCCGGGCGAGGCCGGCGCGCAGGCGCGGCTGTCGGACTTCATCGACACCGAACTCGGCGATTATCCCCGCGCCCGCGACGCGCCGGCCTCGGACGGCTCCTCGCGCCTGTCGCCGCACCTCCACTGGGGCGAGATCGGGCCGCGTCAGGTGTGGCGGGCGGTGGAGGGCGCCGCGCATCGTCACGAGAGGCTGCGACCTGCGGCCGACAAGTTCCTGGCCGAACTGGCCTGGCGCGAGTTCAACCATGAAATCCTCTATCATCACGGCGACCTCGCCACCGCCAACTACAAGCCCGCCTTCGACGCCTTCCCCTGGTCCAGGGACCACAAGGGGCTGGCCGCCTGGAAGCGCGGCCAGACCGGCTATCCCATGGTGGACGCCGGGATGCGGCAGCTTTGGGCCACCGGCTTCATGCACAACCGGGTGCGGATGATCGCCGCCTCGTTCCTGATCAAGCACCTGCTCATCGACTGGCGCATCGGCGAACGCTGGTTCTGGGACGCGCTGGTGGACGCGGACGAGGCCAACAATCCCGCCAACTGGCAGTGGGTGGCGGGCTCCGGCGCCGACGCCTCGCCCTTCTTCCGCATCTTCAGCCCCATGGGTCAGGGTGAGCGGTTCGATGCCGAGGGGGCGTATGTCCAGCAGTGGATCCCCGAGCTGGCCAGGTTGGACTCCAAATACATCCACGCCCCCTGGACCGCGCCCGCCGCGGTCCTCGACAAGGCCGGCGTGACGCTCGGCCAGACCTATCCCGAACCCATCGTCGATCACGACTTCGCCCGCAAGCGCGCGCTCCAAGCGTTCAAGGGTTTGAAGGCGGATGGCTGATTGCGGAGCCAGGGGGTCGCGCCTAGCTGTCAAACATGAACGCCGCCCTGCCCCAGCCCGCCCTTCGTACCGGCCACTCGGTGATCGACCTGATCGGGGGGACGCCGCTGATCCGCCTGAACCGGGCCAGCGACGCCACCGGGTGCGACCTCTGGGGCAAGGCCGAGTTCCTCAATCCCGGCCAGTCGGTGAAGGATCGCGCGGCGCTCTGGATTATCCGTGACGCGGAACGACGCGGCGCGCTTCGACCGGGGGGTCTGATCGTCGAGGGCACGGCGGGGAATACCGGCATCGGCCTCGCCATGGTGGGCGGCGCGCTTAGCTATCGCACCCTGATCGTCATCAACAGCAACCAGTCGCAGGAGAAGAAGGACGCCCTGCGCCTCGCCGGCGCCGAACTGGTGGAGGTGGAAGCCGTACCCTATTCCAACCCCGGCAACTATGTCCGCGTCTCCGGCCGGATCGCCGAGGAGAAGGCCATGAGCGAGCCCAACGGCGCGATCTGGGCCAACCAGTTCGACAATCTGGCCAACCGCCAGGCGCACGTGGAGACCACGGGTCCCGAGATCTGGGCCCAGACCGGCGGGCGGATCGACGGGTTCATCTGCGCCATCGGCTCGGGCGGCACCCTGGCCGGCGCGGCCGAGGCGCTGCGGGCCAAAAAGCCGGATATCGCCATCGGTCTGGCCGACCCCGACGGCTCGGCGCTGTACGACTACTACACCAGGGGTGAACTCCACGCCGAGGGCGCGTCGATCACCGAGGGGATCGGGCAGGGCCGCGTCACCGCCAACCTTGAGGGGCTGAAGATCGACCATCCCTACCGCATCTCCGACGCGGAGGCGCTGCACCAGGTGTTCGACCTGGCGGAGCACGAGGGGCTGATTCTCGGCGGCTCTTCCGGGGTCAACATCGCCGGCGCCGTGCGTCTGGCGCGCGAGCTTGGGCCGGGAAAAACCATCGTCACCATTCTCTGCGACTACGGTGCGCGCTATCAGTCCAAGCTCTACAACCCGGCGTTTTTGGCGGAGAAGGGTCTGCCGACGCCGCCCTGGCTTTAGAACGAGAGGCGCCAATGCCCGACGATCCCCTGGTCTCCACCGGCTGGCTGGCCGAACGGCTGGACGCGCCCGACATCAAGATCGTCGACGCCAGCTGGTATCTGCCGACGGAGGCGCGGGACGCCAAGGCCGAGTACGCCGCCGCTCACCTCCCGGGCGCGGTGTTTTTCGATATCGACGAGATCGCCGCCGACGACACCGATCTGCCGCACATGCTGCCGACGCCGGCCAAGTTCGCCTCGCGGGTCCGCAGGCTCGGCATCGGCGATGGTTCGCGCATCGTGGTCTATGACGGTTGGGGCGTGCGGTCCGCCGCGCGGGCGTGGTGGACCTTCCGCGCCATGGGCCACGAGGACGTGGTGGTGCTGGACGGCGGCTTGCCCAAGTGGATCGCCGAGGGTTGGCCGGTGACCGACCGCGCCGTCCGGCCGACCGAGCGCCATTTCACCGTCCGCGTGGCCAACGATCTGGTGCGCGACCGCCGCCAGGTGGCGCGCACGCTGGACAACGGCAGGGAGCAGGTGATCGACGCCCGCCCGGCCGCCCGTTTCCGCGGCGAGGCGCCCGAACCGCGCGCGGGCCTCCGATCCGGCCATATGCCGGGCGCCCTCAGCCTGCCCATGAGCGAGCTGATCGCGCCGGACGGGACCATGAAGTCCAGGGCGGCGCTGGCGGGCGTGTTCGCGGCGGCGGGCGTGGATACGACCCGCCCGGTGGTGAGCAGCTGCGGCTCGGGCATCACCGCCTGCGTGCTGGCGCTGGGGCTGGCGCGGCTCGGCCGCTGGCGCACGGCGGTCTATGACGGCTCCTGGGCCGAATGGGGCGCGGCGGAGGACTGTCCCGTCGTCACCGGATGAGGATCAGGCAGGCCACGAACGCCGACTGCGGGCTCCTGCCCGCCATAGAGCAGTCGGCCGGTCGCGCCTTCGCCGACCTCGGCATGGACGATGTGGCGAACGAGCCCTTACCGCCCGCCGAGGCGTGGGAGCCTTATTGTGAAAGCCAGACCCTGTGGGTCGCGGTCGACGAGGCCGATCGTCCCTTCGGTTTTCTGGCCTCGGGCGTGCAGGGCGACCTGTTGTTCATCTACGAACTGGCCGTAGCCCACGGCCGTCAGCGTCAGGGCGCCGGAGGTTCCCTGATCGCCACGGCGGAGGCGGCCGCCCGGGCGCTGGGCTTGAAATCGGTCTTCCTCACCACCTTCTGCGACGTGCCGTTCAACGGGCCGTATTACGCCAGGCTCGGCTATGCGATGGTGGGGGACGCCGCCCTGTCGCCCACGCTCCAGACCGTGATGACCGCCGAGCGGCGGCGTTGGCCGGAGCCCGACCGGCTGCGCTGCGCCATGCGAAAGCTTCTGTAGTGCTGGACCCCGCCCCGTGACCGACGATCCTTCGCCCCGCATCGCCACCCTTCTGACCCATCTGGGCGCCAGCGATGCCCCGCCGCGCGCGCGCACCGTGGCGCCGGCGCTGCAACGGGGTTCGACCCTGCTGATGCCCGACGCGGAGAGCCTCTACGCCGCCGACCGGCCGACCTACGGCATGAACGCGCTCGGCGTTCACGACGCCCTGACCGAGGGCCTGCGCGCCCTGGAGCAGGCCGGGCATGTGGAGCTGTTCACCTCCGGCCTGGCGGCGGTTACCGGTGCGATCATGGCGGTCGTGCGGACGGGCGACGAGGTGCTGGCGGTGGACAGCGTCTATGGTCCCACACGCAGGTTCTGCGACGGCTATCTGAAGCGAATGGGCGTCGCCACCCGCTATTTTCCGGTGGACGCCGCGCCGCAGGACATCCTGGCGCTGGCCACCCCGGCGACGCGGCTGATCTATCTGGAGAGCCCGGGCTCGCTCACCTTCGAGATGCAGGACGTGCCGGCCATCGCCGCCCTGGCGCGGCAACGCGGCATCCTCACCGCGGTGGACAACACCTGGGCCTCGGGCCTGCTGTTCCGGCCGGTGGCCCACGGCGCGTCCATGTCGATCCAGGCCCTGACCAAGTATGTCTGCGGCCATTCCGACGTGTTCCTGGGCTCGGTCGCCACCGCCGATCTCGAGGTGGCCAGGGCGCTCGCCGAGTTCGTGCGCGAGACTGGAGCGTCGGTATCGCCCGACGATGCCTTCCAGGGCCTGCGGGGGCTTCGCACTTTGGAGGTGCGGCTGAAACGGCACGGCGAAAGCGGCCTTGAGGTGGCGCGCTGGCTGCAGGGCCGGCGCGAGGTGGCGCGGGTGCTGCACCCCGCCCTGCCCAGCGATCCTGGCCACGCCCTGTGGCGGCGCGACTTCACCGGTGCGGCGGGCCTGTTCGGCGTGGTGCTGGCGCCCTGCCCGCCCGCCGCCGTGCTCGCCTTCCTCGACCGGCTGAAGCTGTTCGGCCTCGGCTTCTCCTGGGGGGGCTACGAGAGCCTGGCCATCCATGGCGACCCGCAGATGAAACGCACCGCCAAGCCCTTCCCCGCCGAGGGTCCGCTGATCCGGCTGAATATTGGACTGGAGCATCCCGCCGACCTGATCGCCGATCTGGAGCAGGGGTTTGGAGTGTTAGAATCCTCCCACGACACGGCGGGGGCGACGCGACGATAGCCGGACAGGGCGGCGGCGCGCCTCCACCCCGCTTCGCGCGGTCCCCCTCCCCCTCGTTGAGGGGGAGAAGAGTCAGCTTCGCCGCCCTCTTACCGCCTCCAGGCCGAGGTCGCTGATCTTCTTGCGTAAAGTGTTCCTGTTCAAGCCCAACACCTCCGCCGCGCGCACCTGGTTGCCGCGGGTGGCGTCCAGGGTCAGACGGATCAAGGGGCGGCTGATCTCCTCCACCACCCGGTCGTAGAGGCCGGGCGGCGGCATACCGCCCGGCGCGTCGAGGAACTCCAGCGCCAGGCGCCGCTCGATCAGGTCCTCCAGCGTGGTGGAGGGTTCGGCGGGGGCGGCGGCGGAATGCTCCTGGAACTCGCGCTCTATCACACGGGCGGTGATCACATCCTCCGCATAGAGGGCGGCGACGCGGCGCATCAGGTTTTCCAGCTCGCGCACATTGCCGGGCCAGGCGTGACGCTTCAGCCGTTCGATCGCCCCCTCGTCGAGGCTCTTGGCGGACAGGCCCTCACGATGGGCGCGGAGCAGGAAGGCGCGGGCCAGGTCGGGGATGTCGTCCAGCCGGTCGCGCAGGGGCGGCAGGCGCAGGGGGGCGACGTTCAGGCGAAAGAACAGGTCTTCCCTGAACAGACCCTGGCGGATCAGGGCGCGGAGATCCCGGTTGGTGGCGGCGATCAGGCGCGCATCGGCCGGGCGGCCCGTCTTGGGGTTGATGGCCTTTTCCGAGCCGTCGATGACGCGCAGCAGCCGGGTCTGGGCGTCCAGCGGCAGGTCGCCGATCTCGTCGAGGAACAGGGTGCCTCCGTCGGCCTCCACCAACTTGCCCGTCTCGCCGTCACGGCCGAACAGCTCCGACTCCACCCGCTCGCGCGGCGTGGCGGCCAGATGCACCACCACGAACCGTCCGTCGCGCCGCTTGCCGAGATCGTGCAGGGCGCGGGCGGCCAGCTCCTTGCCGGCGCCCGATTCGCCGAGGATCAGCACGGTCAGCTCCGCCCCCACCAGCCGCGCCAGGGTGCGATAGACCTCCTGCATCGGAGCGGAACGGCCGATCAGGGGCAGGCGCTCGTCCCGGGCGGCGCGCGCCCTGGTCTGGGCCGGCTCGGCATTGGCGGGACGGGCCAGGGCGCGGCGGGCGGCGGCCAGCATGTCCTCCAGATCGAAGGGCTTGGGCATGTACTCGAAGGCGCCGGTCTCCGCCGCGCTTACCGCGGTCAGGAGGGTGTTCTGCGCGCTCATGATGATGATGGGCAGCTTTGGCCGGAGCTTGCGCATCTGCGGCAGCACCTCGAACACGTTCTCGTCGGGCATGATCACGTCGGAGACAACGAGATCCCCCTCGCCCTCCGACACCCATTTCAGCAGGGTCGCCGCGGCGCCGGTGGCGCGCACCTGATAGCCCGCGCGGGCGAAGGCCTGGCTCAGCACCAGGCGGATCGAAGCGTCGTCGTCGGCGATCAACACCTTGCGCGGCGTGCTCATGCGCGGCCCTCCAGTCGATTGTCGGCGCGGCCGGCGGCGGCGCTGGTTTGTGCCGGCGCGTTGGCGGCCCGACGGGGAAGCAGCACGCGGAACACAGTGCGACCGGGCTCGGAATCGAAGTCAATCACCCCCTGATGGTCGGCCACCAGCTTGGCCACCAGGGTGAGGCCGAGCCCCGCCCCGGTGGGCTTGGTGGTGACGAAGGGGTGGAACAGCCTGTCGCGCAGGCCGGCGGCGACGCCCGGCCCATTGTCCTGCACCCTGACCTCCAGCGGCGCGCTCGGCGAATTGTGGCGATAGCCGGTGCCGATCAGCACCTCGCCCCGCCCGTCGCCCCGGCTGTTGGCCGCCTCGGCCGCGTTCTTCACCAGGTTGAGGAAGACCTGGATCAGCTGGTCTTCATCGCCCCAGGCGTGCGGCAAGGAGGGGTCGTAGCGCTCCTGAAAGCTCAAGCGGTCCCCGGCCCCCACCGCCATCAGCACCCGGACCCGGTCGAGGATGCGGTGGATGTTCACGGCCTGGCGCGCGGGCGGACGCTCGTCGGAAAAGGCCTCCACCCGGTCGATCAGCCGGCGAATCCGGTCGGTCTCGTCCACGATCAGCTGGGCCAGAGCCATGTCCTCGGGACTGGCTCCGCTGGAGAGCAACTGCGCCGCGCCGCGGATGCCGGCCAGAGGGTTCTTGATCTCGTGCGCCAGGGTGCGCCCCATGCCGGCGACGGAGCGCAGGGTATCGGCGGTACGGTCCGCGGCCGGAGTGTGGCTCTTCAGCACCAGAGCGAGCTGAACCAGCCCCCCCGGCAGGGGGGCGCACGCCACCTCGGCCTCGAAGGCGGGATGGTCCGGCAGGGTGATCTCCACCTCGCGCTCGCGCACTACCGCCCCCTCGCGGGCGGCCCGCTCCACCAGGAGCGGCAGGGCGCTCTCCGTCGGCAGGGCGTTCGACAGCAGATTCCGGCGCAGCAGGCCCAGCGACTGGCCGAACAGCCGCTCCGCCGCCTCATTGGCGGCGACCAGACCGCCTTCGGCGGTGAACACCAGCGCCGGGTTGGGATTCAGGTCGAAGGCAGCGGCCCGAAGCGCTTCTGGCAGGATGGATGACGTCGGCATGACAAGCTCCACCCTATCCTGTGCACAGAAATACGCCATCGGCAACGCACAAATCCTAGGCATTTGTGGATGGCGACTGGACAGCGACCGCCGCGCCGCGGCAGATGCCGCTATGAGCTTCGCCGCCATTATCGTCGCCGCAGGATCGGGCAGCCGCGCCGGCGGATCGCCCAAGCAGTGGCGGATGCTGAAAGGGCGGGCGGTGGCGCGCTGGTCGGTGGACGCGTTCCAGGCGGCGGGCGCCCGGCCCATCGTGGTGGTGGTCGCCGACGGTCAGGAAGCGGAGGCAACGCGGTGGCTGGGCGATGCGGAGGTGGTGCTCGTCACCGGCGGTGCGACGCGGACCGCCTCGGTCAAGGCCGGCCTGGCGGCGGTGGGCGAGGTCGACGCGGTGATGATCCACGACGCCGCCCGCCCCCTGCTCACCCCCGCCCACATCGCCGCCCTCTGTGAGGCTCTGGAGGGCGCGGACGGCGCCCTGCCGGCCTTGTCCGTGGCCGACACCCTGAAGCGCGAGGTCGCCGCCGGAGTTGTCACCATGGACCGCGAGGGGCTGTGGCGCGCCCAGACCCCCCAGGCCTTTGGGCGCGCCAGGCTCGCGGACGCCTATGCCCGCTGGCCGAAAGACGCGCCCGCCACCGACGACGCGGCGGTGGTGGAGGCCGCGGGTGGGCGCATCGCCCTTGTCCCCGGCGATCCCCGGCTCGCCAAAATCACCCATCCTGAGGATTTCGCCATGATCGAACGGCTGGCGGACGGCGCCCGGATCGCCTGCGTGGGACAGGGTTTCGACGCCCACCGCTTCGGGCCGGGCGACGGGGTGTGGCTGTGCGGGGTGAAGATCGCCCACGACCTGACCCTGATCGGCCATTCCGACGCGGACGCCGGCCTGCACGCCCTGACCGACGCCATCCTCGGCGCCATCGGCGCGGGCGACATCGGCGACCACTTCCCCCCCAGCGATCCGCAATGGCGGGGCGCGGCCTCCGACCGGTTCCTGTTGCACGCCGTCAAGCTCATGGCGGAGCGCGGCGGTCGGCTGGCCAATGTGGACGTGACGCTGATCTGCGAGCAGCCCCGCATCAAGCCGCACCGCGAGGCCATGCGCGCCCGCCTGGCGGACCTCCTCGCCCTGCCCCTGCCGCGGGTGAGTGTGAAAGCCACCACCACCGAAGGCATGGGCTTCACCGGCCGAATCGAGGGCCTGGCGGCCCAGGCCATCGTCAGTATCGACATGCCGGCTTAGAGGCTCCCATGGACAGCCTGTTCCCCATCGAGATCGTCAGCCTGGCCCGCCTCCTGGTCGACGAGTGCCGCGCGCGGAAGCTGCGCATCGTCACCGCCGAGAGCTGCACCGGCGGGCTGGTCGCCGCCGCCCTGATCGAGATCGCCGGCTCGTCCGACGTGGTGGAGCGGGGCTTCGTCACCTATTCCAATCGGGCCAAGCAGTCGGTGCTGGGCGTGCCCGGCGATCTCATCGCCGATGTGGGGGCCGTCTCCGAACCGGTGGCGCGGTTCATGGCGGAGGGCGCCCTGGAGGCCTCGGACGCCCATATCGCGGTGGCCATCACCGGCGTCGCCGGCCCCGGCGGCGGCACGGCGATGAAGCCCGTGGGCCTCGTTCACTTCGCCACCGCCCGCGCCAACAGCGCCATCCATCACCGCATGGAGCTGTTCGGCGACATCGGCCGCACCGCCGTGCGCCTCGCCTCGGTCCAGGTGGCGCTGGAGATGATGCGCGAGCGGGTGACAGGTTAGGCGTGGCCCCGCTGCCCCCACCCCGACCCTCTCCCAGAGGGAGAGGTAGCAAAGGGAGCTACCCATAAAGCGCCTTCGCGCGCGCCTCGAAGCTGGCCATGAGCTTGTCCACCGCCGTGGCGAAGTTGGCTTTCATCATCAGGTCGAGGACGCGCGACCTGAACTCGAAGTCGATATCGAAAACCACTTCCGTACCCGTAGGATGGGGCAGGAATCTCCAGCGGTTATAAAGATGTCTGAACGGCCCCGACAGCAGGCTGACGCCGATCTGGCGCTCACCGGCGTCGCGCTTCACCCGGGTGGAGAAGCGTTCCTTCAGGAAGGAGAACCCCACCGCCGCCTCCGCATCCAGCACACTCACGCCCGGCGCGATCTCCATCGGCGCCGCCGCATCCATGGCGGTGATCCAGCGCACGAATTCCGGATAGCGCGCCACATCGCCCACCAGCTCGAACAGCTGGTCGGGCGCGTAGGGCAGCACGCGGACGAGGTGGTGGCGCATCAAGCCTGTGCGGCGAGCGTCGGGCCAGACAGCCGGGCTTCACGCGCGGCCCGGAGCCGGGCGAAGTCCTCGCCCGCATGGTGGGAGGAGCGGGTCAGCGGACTGGCCGAGACCATCAGGAAACCCTTGGACCGGGCGATGGCCTCATAGGCGGCGAACTCGTCCGGCGTCACATAGCGGTCGATGGCGGCGTGGCGGCGCGTCGGCTGCAGATACTGGCCGATCGTGATGAAATCGACACCGGCGGAGCGCATGTCGTCCATCACCTGCATCACCTCCTCCTTGGCCTCGCCGAGCCCGACCATGAGACCAGACTTGGTGAACTGGCCGGCGTCGCGCTCCTTCACCCGCTCCAGCAGGCGCAGCGAGTGGTAGTAGCGCGCGCCGGGGCGTATCTTCAGATAGAGCCGCGGCGTGGTCTCCAGGTTGTGGTTGAACACGTCGGGCCGGGAGTCGATGATCGTCTCGGCGGCGCCGGTCGGCTTGCGCAGGAAGTCCGGGGTCAGGATTTCGATGGTGGTGGTCGGCGTCTCGGCGCGGATGGCGCGGACCACGGCGGCGAAATGGGCTGCGCCGCCGTCCGCCAGGTCGTCGCGGTCCACCGAGGTGATCACCACGTGCTTCAGCCCCATCCGGCGCACCGCATCGGCCACGCGAGCCGGTTCGGTCGGGTCGAGCGGACCCGGTATCCCTGTGGCGACATTGCAGAAGGCGCAGGCGCGGGTGCAGATCTCGCCCATGATCATCATGGTGGCGTGGGACTGCGACCAGCACTCGCCGATGTTGGGGCAGGCCGCCTCCTCGCACACCGTGGTCAGTCCACCGGCCTTCACGATGGCGCGGGTGGCCTGGTAGCCCGGCGAGCCCGGCGCCCGCACCCGTAGCCAGTCGGGCTTCCTGAGCACAGGCGTTTCCGGCCGCTCGCGTTTTTCGGGATGACGCAAGGCAGTGGCCAAGGTTGTGTCTATGATCGTGGCCATGCGGGGCTCGGCACTCCTTGGCCGCTTAGATCGGATGTTACGGGCACGGGATCAAGCCATGGCCTGCGCCTGCGCGCTGCTGTGCCTCACCGGGTGCGGCCGCGTGGGCAGGGCGCCGGACCTGCCGCACGCCCCGGCCGCCCTGTCGGAACGGTTCTATGCCCCGCGCGGTTGGACCTGGGGCCGAATACAGCTGCCGGGCGGCGCGCCCCTGCGCTATGGGGTGGCGAGCCCGCCGGTGGTCCCCCGCGGCCAGGTGCTGCTCCTGCCCGATTATGGCGAACCGGCCGAGATATGGTTCGAGACCGCCAACGATCTCTTGGACCGGGGCTATACGGTCTGGCTGCTGGACGGCAGCGCCGGCAAGAGCTTGGCGGCGCTCGACCCCCGGGGTCCGCAGGCCCTTACGCGGGAGGTGATTCGCCCGACGGCCAGGTCGCCGCTGGTGGTGGTCGGTCAGGGGCTGGGCGCGACCCTGGCGCTCCGCTGGCTCGGCGAGGCGCGCGTGGCGAACGTCAAGGCGGCCCTCCTCGCCTCGCCCACGCTGGACCTGGCCGCCGTCGATCTCGATCTGGCGCCCGAGCAGGTGGAGACGACGGCGGAATGGGCCGCCCGCCTGCGCCTGGGTTGGATTCCCCTTCCCGGCGACGGACAGCCGCGCCTGGCGCATATTGCGCCCGCCGATATCGATCCCAGGCGCGCAGGGCTGGCGGCGGCGTGGCGGCGCAGCGATCCCGCACTCAAGCCCCGGCGCACGACCTTCGGCTGGATCCGGGGCTATGACCAGGCGCTCCGCGCCGCCCGCGCCCCCGCCGCCTTCGCCGGATCGACGGTTCCGGTAACGATGGCGGCTACCGCGGCGGATCAGCGCGCCGCGGCGGCATGTCGGCGACTGCCCACCTGCACCCTTTGGCCGGTTCCCACGACCGCCCCCCATCTGGCGCCGGACGCCATGCGCCGGGCCTGGCTCGACCGGATCGGCATCCCGATGGGTCGCTAAAGGTGCAACACCATGCCATAGGCGTCGAGCGAGGCCTCGTGCATCGCCTCGCTCATGGTGGGGTGGGGGAAGACGGTGGCCATCAGCTCCGCCTCCGTGGCCTCAAGCGTCATGGCCAGGGCGAAACCCTGGATCATTTCCGTGACTTCGCCGCCGATCATGTGGGCGCCGATGAGCGCCCCTGTCCTGGCGTCGAACACGGTCTTGACGAAGCCCTCCGTCTCGCCCGAGGCGATGGCCTTGCCGTTGACGCGGAAGGGGAAGCGGCCGACCTTCACCGCGCGGCCGTCCTGCTTGGCCGCGGCTTCGGTCAGGCCCACCGAGGCGATCTGCGGCGTGGAATAGGTGCAGCCGGGGATCGGCGCGGGGATGCCCGGACCCGCCTTGCCGCCCTTGAGCGCCACAGCGATGCCCTCCACGCAGTGAATGCCCTCGTGACTGGCCTTGTGCGCCAGCCAGGGCGCGCCGGCCACATCGCCGATGGCGTAAAGGCCCGGCACGTTGGTGGCCTGATGGCCGTCGATCAGCACGTGGCCGCGATCGATCCGCACCCCCAGCGCCTCCAGGCCGAGGGACTCCACATTGCCGTCGATGCCCACCGCGACGATGGCGACGTCGGCTTTGAGCGTTTCCGCCTTACCCCCTGACTCCAAAGCAAGTTCGACGCCGGCCTTCGCGCCGATCAGCTTCGTCACCTTGGCCCCGACACGGAATGTCAGGCCCCGCTTCTCGAACGCCTTTTGCGCCGCCTTGGAGACCTCTTCGTCCTCCACCGGCAGGATGCGGTCCAGGGCCTCGATCACCGTCACCTCGGCGCCGAGGGCGCGGTAGAAGCTGGCGAACTCGATGCCGATGGCGCCCGAGCCCACCACCAGCAATGACTTGGGGCAGACCTTGGGCGTCATCGCCTGGCGATAGGTCCAGATATTGGCGCCGTCCGCCTTCAGCCCGATGGCGGGGATTTCCTTGGCTCTAGCTCCGGTGGCCAGGATCACGCTCCTGGCCTGCACCGTGCGCTCGCCGCCGGCCTTGAGCTTGACGACGACCCTGGGGGCCGGCTCGCCCTTTTCAAGCCGCGCCTCGCCCTCGATCACCTCGATCCTGTGCTTCTTCATCAGGAAGGCGACGCCCTGATTGAGCTGCCTGGCCACGCCGCGCGAGCGCTCCACGATCTTGCCGAAGTCGAAGCTGGGCTTGGCGGCGCCGAGGCCATAGGCGTCCAGGTGCGAGAGTTGCTCATACACCTCGCCGGACTTCAGCAACGCCTTGGTGGGGATACAGCCCCAGTTCAGGCAGACGCCACCCAGGAGTTCCCGCTCGACGATGGCGGTCTTGAGGCCGAGCTGGCTGGCCCGGATCGCCGCCACATAGCCGCCCGGGCCCGAACCGATAATGACGAGGTCGAAATCCATGGGCCGCCCTTACGCCAGCATGGTCACGGGATCTTCCACGAAGCCCTTGAAGGCCTGGAGGAAGCGGGCGCCGATGGCGCCGTCGACCACGCGATGGTCGCAGGTGAGGGTCACACTCATCACCGTTGCCACCTCAAGCTTGTCCCCGTGCACGACGGGCCGCTTCTCGCCGGCGCCGACCGAAAGGATCGCGCCCTGCGGCTGGTTGACGATCGAGGCGAAGCTCTTGATGCCGAACATGCCGAGGTTGGAGACGGAGAAGGTGCCGCCCTGGAATTCCTCCGGCTTCAGCTTGCGCTCGCGAGCGCGGCCGGCGAGGTCCTTCATCTCGGTGGCGATCTGCGCCAGGGTTTTGGTCTCGGCGGCGCGGACGATGGGGGTGATCAGGCCGTGGTCGAGCGCCACGGCTACCGCCACATCGGCATGGTGGTGCAGGGCGATGCCCTCTGGCGTGTAGCTGGCGTTGGCCTCCGGCACGGCCTTCAGCGCCAGAGCGGCGGCCTTGATCACGAGATCGTTCACACTGACCTTCACCCTGCGCGTCTCCAGCGTGGCGTTGATGCGTGCGCGGGCGTCGAGCAGGCGGTCGATCTCCAGGTCGATGGTCAGCGGGAAATGAGGCACGTCGCGGAAGCTGTCGGTCATGCGCCGGGCGATAATTTTGCCCATGCCGTCCAGCGGCCTCAGGTCATAGGAGCCCGGCGCGATGCCCATCTGCTCCAGCGACTGGACCTTTCTGGGCTCTGGACGCGCGTCTGCAGCAGCGGCCGCAGCGCTGGGCTTAGCGCCCTCAACGTCGGCCTTGACGATACGGCCGTGCGGACCCGAGCCCTTCACCGCCTTTAGGTCCACGCCCTTTTGCTCCGCGATGCGGCGCGCCAGCGGGGTGGCGAAGACGCGGTCGCCCGTAGGGATTTGGGCCGGCGCGGTCTCCACCGTCTTGGGTTCCAGCGCCGGAGGCGCCTTGGACGCTGCTGCCTTGGCCTCGGGAACGTTCGCAGGCTCTGATGTCTCACCCTTGGAAGGCGATGTCTCCATTTTATCGGTCTTGGGAGTCTCCTTCGGCGCGGCGCTAACCCCGCCCTCCCCCTTCAGCCGTGCGATGGGCGCGTTGACCTTCACGCCCTCGGTGCCGGCCTCGACCAGGATGGCGTCGACCACCCCCTCGTCCACCGCCTCCACCTCCATGGTGGCCTTGTCGGTTTCGATCTCGGCGATCACATCGCCGGCCTTCACCGTGTCGCCCGCCTTCACATTCCACTTGGAAAGGGTGCCCTCCTCCATGGTCGGCGACAGGGCCGGCATCAGGATATCGGTCATGGATCAGGCGTCCTCATGGCTGAGGTGGGCGAGGGCCGAGGCGTGGGCCTCCCAGTGGCGCCCGTCAAAGGGTTCGATCACGATGTCGAGCGAGCCGGGATTGTCGAGGCAGCGGGCGTTCACCGACCAGCCGTCGGGATTCGAGCGCGGACGGTAAAAGCTCTTCACCCCGCAGGTGGCGCAGAACAAGTGGTGCGCCAAGCCGGTGTTGAAGGTGTAATCGGTGAGGCGGTCCGCGCCTTGCGTAACGCGGAACCGGCTCTCCGGCACGATGATGTGGATGAAGCCCAGCTTCTTACAAATGGAGCAGTTGCAAGCCTGCGCCTGCACCCGCGCCGGTAGGGCCGCCTCGAACCGCACCGCGCCGCAATGGCAGCCGCCGACATGCCAACTTAGCAGGACGGTCATTGAAGTGTGCGCTCCGTGAAAGTTCCTGTCCTAGTCGGATTGTCTGATAGCCGCTCCCGGAGACCAGCTTCGACCATGGCGAAGAGCTCGACGTCGCTATGTATGGTCCCTTCCAGGGTCGCAGCGCGAACGGCGTGAGCTATCAAATCAGCAGCCAGAGATCCCCAAACCTTAAGTTCCTTCTCACCAAATACCCCATAGTTGAGTATAATGTGAGACTTTCCATCCTTACCTGTAATCCAGATTCGGGCCATTTCTGCGGGATTGTTGTCTTCGGACGGGACCGGGATGGCCAGCTCTTTCATCACTTGTACGTCACCGCCCTCACCGCGGCGATGATCTTCTCCACCGTCGGCAGGGCCAGCGCCTCCAGGTTGGCGGCGTAGGGCATGGGCACGTCCTCGCCGTGCACGCGGGTGGGCGGGGCGTCGAGCCAGTCGAAGGCGTGCTCGATCACCCGCTGGCACACCTCGGCGCCGACGCCATAGGCGCCCCAGCCCTCCTCCACCGTGACGAGGCGGTTGGTCTTCTTCACGCTTTCGACGATGGTCTCATGGTCCAGCGGGCGGAGGGTGCGAAGGTCGATCACCTCCGCCTCGATGCCGTCCTTGGCCAGTTCCTCCGCCGCCTGCAGGGCGAGGCCGACCATGCGGGAGTGGGCGGTGAGGGTGACGTGGGCGCCCTCGCGCCGCACCCGCGCCTTGCCGATGGGGAGGACGTAATCGACGCCTTCAGGCACGTCGAACTCCAAGCCGTAGAGCATCTCGTTCTCGAGGAAGACCACGGGGTTGGGGTCGCGGATAGCCGCTTTGAGCAAACCCTTCGCGTCGGCGGCGTCATAGGGGGCGATCACCTTCAGCCCCGGCGCCGAGCCGTACCAGGCGGAATAGTCCTGGCTGTGCTGCGCGCCGACGCGGGCGGCCGCGCCGTTCGGACCGCGAAACACGATGGAGCAACCCACCTGTCCGCCGGACATGTAGCGCTGCTTGGCCGCGCCGTTAACGATGGCGTCGATGGCCTGCATGGCGAAGTTGAAGGTCATGAACTCGACGATGGGCTTGAGGCCCGCGAAGGCCGCGCCGACGCCGATGCCCGCAAAGCCGTACTCGGTGATGGGCGTATCGATCACGCGCCGTTCGCCGAACTCCTGCAGCAACTCGCGGCTGACCTTGTAGGCGCCCTGGTACTGCGCCACCTCCTCGCCCATCAGGAAGACGTCGCCGTCGCGGCGCATTTCCTCGGCGATAGCGTCGCGCAGAGCGTCGCGCACGGTGACCTTCACCATCCTGGCGCCGGCCGGGAGTTCGGGATCCTTCAGCGGCGAGGCCTTGGCCACGGGCGCCGTGCCCTCGCTGGCGGGCTTGGTCGCCTCGGGCGGTTGCTTCTCGGGATCGCCCGCCTTGCTTTGGTCGGCGGCGGCGCTCCCCTCACCCTCCCGCGCCACAGGCGCGGGTCCCTCCCTCTCCCCGGCGGGGCGAGGGGTCGGCGCCGTTTCCCCCTCTCCCCCATGGGGAGAGGGTCGGGGTAAGGGGGAAGGCGCGGCCCCGCCCTCCCCCTTCAACCGCGCGATGGGGGCGTTGACCTTCACGTTCTCGGTTCCCGCGGGCACCAGCAGCGTCTCCACCACCCCCTCGTCCACCGCTTCCACCTCCATGGTGGCCTTGTCGGTCTCGATCTCGGCGATCACATCGCCGGCCTTCACCGTATCGCCCGCCTTCACATTCCATTTGGAGAGGGTGCCCTCCTCCATGGTGGGCGACAGGGCGGGCATCAGGATGTCGGTCATGGGGTCATCACTTGGGCGACGGCGACGCGCCGCGAGATGTTGCGTTCAAAGAGGCGGCCGCGCAGCAGCACCGCGGCGACGACGATGCCGGCGCCCAGCAGGGCTTCGGCCAGGGCGAACCCGCCCAGACCCAGCGTCACCGGCGCGAACCCCAGCATGTTGGCGATCAGCAGAAAGGACAGCGCGGTCCATACCGCGAAGGTGACGGCGTAGGCGACGGCGAGCCTGCGTCTGACCGCCCGTTCATGGCCGTATCGGCGCAGGAACATGGAACACGCCATAAAGGAGGCCAGAAAGACCATCCCCAAATCCAGCAGGATGCCGGTAAAGGCGAAGGTCCCCAGCCGCGCGAACCAGCCGTCCGCCAGCGCCGCCACCCGTTGGAACACGATGGCGCCAATCAGGAACAGCGCGCAACTGGTGAGCCACGCCCACTTGGGTATGACGCTCTTCGCCGACACGGATCAGGCCTCCGCGTAGATATCGGTATAGAGCTCGGCGGGGTCGGGCTCGGGCGCGGTGCGGGCGAATTCGGCCGCGTCGGCGACGATCTTCTTCACCTCCGCGTCGATGGCCTTCATGGCGTCTTCGTCGGTAAGGCCAAGGGCCTCCATCTTCTCGCGCAGGTGGTCGATGGGGTCGCGGGTCTTGCGCACCGCATCCACCTCCTCGCGGGTGCGGTACTTGGCCGGGTCGCTCATGGAGTGGCCGCGATAGCGGTAGGTCTTCATCTCCAGGATATAGGGGCCCTTGCCCGCGCGGGCGAAGGCGGCGGCCTTGGCGCCGGCGTCGTGCACCGCCTGCACGTCCATGCCGTCCACCTCCTCGCCCGGGATGTTGAACGAGGCGCCGCGCTTGTAGAGGTGAACCTCCGCCGAGGCGCGCTCGATGGAGGTGCCCATGGCGTACTGGTTGTTCTCGATCACGAACACCACCGGCAGTTTCCACAGCTCGGCCATGTTGAAAGCCTCGTAGACCTGGCCCTGATTGGCGGCGCCGTCGCCGAAATAGGTGAAGCTCACCGCCTTGTTGTCGCGGTACTTGTTGGCGAAGGCGAGGCCGGCGCCGAGCGGCACCTGGGCGCCGACGATGCCGTGCCCGCCGAAGAAGCCCTGGGCCACGTCGAACATGTGCATGGAGCCGCCCTTGCCGTGGGCGCTGCCGGCGGCGCGGCCGGTGAGTTCGGCCATCACCGCCTTTGGGTCCATCCCCGCGGCCAGCATGTGGCCGTGATCGCGATAGCCGGTGATGACCTGATCGCCCTCCCGCTTCACCGACTGCATCCCGACGGCGATGGCCTCCTGGCCGATATAGAGGTGGCAGAAGCCGCCGATCAGCCCCATACCGTAAAGCTGGCCGGCCCGCTCCTCGAAGCGGCGGATCAGCAGCATGTGACGATACCAGTCCAGCAGCCGGTCCTTGTCGGGGGAGCCTGCGCCGCGATGTGAAGACGGCTTGGCGGCGAGCTTCTTGACGGGAGGGGTCGCCTTTTTGGCCGGCGCACGCGTCATGCGGTCAATCCTCCGGGGCTTGCAGGCCGGCGGAGGGTGCTCGGCCGCGCTACCGCTGGTTTCGGATCACATAGTCCGAAGGATCGGCGAACCCAAGCATCCTTTGCGCCTTCTCTTCCAGAAGATCGCGCGACAGGTGATCGTCGGAAAGCAAGCCCACCTCGGTCTCCAGCCGCTCGCGCTCGGCGCGCAGATCCTTCAGCGTGCGAACGCGCTCGGCCAGGGTCGCGTCACGCCGATGCCCGTGTAGCAACCCCCGCTCGCCCGTCAGCGCACTGACGCCGAAATAGAAGATCAGCAGCGCCAGAAGCGCGGTCGGCAGATAGGGCCTGATCTTGGTGAGCACGTCATCTCCGCGAGGCAGGTCGCCGGACCCCGCGAAGATGATGAACCATGCTTAAGAAGGCGTTGATTCCGATATCAAAAAGGGGAGTCAGCGCGACGCGGTATCGAGGCTCTTCAGATAGGCCGCCATGTCGGCCCGTTGCCGGGCGTCATCGAGGTAGAACGGATGGGGCGCGGTGGCGCCGCGCCGGGCGTCGAACAGGTCTTCCAGGGTGGGGACCGAGTTGTCGTGCAGGAACACCGGTTTGCGGGCCAGGTCGAGCAACAGCGGCATGGCCACGCCCCGCTTCTCACCGCGCTGGCTCGCATTCACCACCGCCCATTTATCGTCGAAGACGCCGGGAGAGTTCAGGACGGGATTGAGCGGCGGATCGCGCTGGGCCAGCACCATCGGGTGGTCGCCCGGCCAAATCCGCGCCATGGGATGGATCGTCGTCGGGACGGGTCGGCTCTGGTCGGCGTTATGGCAGCCTGTGCAGCCAGAGGACGCGAACAGCGCCTGACCACGCCTCATCGCCGCCCGATCGGTCACTACCCCGCGGGGCGCCTGCAGCGAGGCCAGATAGGCGTTCATGGCCACAAGCTTGCGGTTGTCCACCCGCGCACCGATGGGCGTGGCCAGTTCGCCGGGCTTGCCGCCGCGTCTGGCCTGGACGTAGGGATAGCCGGTGACCCCGGTGTCGTTCAGGATCCTGACGTAACTTGCGATCATCTCATCGCCGGCCGGTCCGGCCAGCTTGTGCACAAAGGCCCGCCCACCCGGTGTGGTCAGCATGGTCTGGTCGAACAGGGTCGTGAAGACGAAGTTGCTGAAGTCGTCCATCTTGGTAAACGTGCCCTCGCTGCCGTAGGGCGCGGCCAGGTCCTGACGGAACAGCGGCGTGTTGTGCATGGGATTGCCGTTGCCGTCCGGCGTGTCGTCGAACATCCCCACGGGATAGTATTGGGGATTGCTGAAATAGGCGTCGAACTCGGCTTCGGTGGATCGGTCGGTCAGCCCGCGCGGCGCTCTGCCCAGCGTCTTGCCGTGATTGGCCGCCAGTTCAAGCTGGGCCACGGGATAGAGTGCGCGGGTATTGGCGGCGGTGGCGAAGATGGTCCCGATGTTCAGCACGTGGTTGGCCAGCCCGTCGACGCGTTTGCCGATTGAGCCCCCGTGCGGCGAGGTGAACACCGACCCGTCGCTCATGGAGTGGCAAAGCGCGCAGGACGTGCCGACCTTGTCGCCCTTGGGGGCCATGCCCATGACCGCATTGGCCATGATCAGCTTTGGCGTGACGTTCGGGTCGTTGAGCACGCTCGAGGACCGGCCCGACGGGTCGTCTCGAAGCTCACGAGCCAGTTTGGCCTTGGTCGGCCCATCGACCGCGTCCACGTCAACCTGCAGGCCCAGCTCCAGCGCCTGCATGGGTGTGACCTTGGCGGCCATGATCCCCGCCGGCAGCCGTACCGCGTCGGTCCAGAACCCCTCGTTGCCGAAGGTCTCAAAGCGGAAGACGTCACGTCCGAGCGTCGCGTCGCCCGACAGGTCCTGCGCCACCTGAGGCCCTTGGTCTGCGGGCCCTGACCGCGATTCGTAGGCCCCGATCGAACCAAACGCGGCCAGGATCACGGCGAAGCCCGCAAGGGCCTGGACGCGATAGGATGGTTGGGAACGGGTCATGCTCTAGCTCCACCGGCTCGGCTCTGGTGTGAGCGCCCCCAGGCCAGCCGAGCGTCGACGGGCCTTGCCCGATCATCGTCAGCCCTGAGGAACCCAGTCGTTCACCAATCTTGCGACGATCCGCCGCATTATTCTGGCGGTCAACAACATGGGTTGGGTTGTGTCCGAGCGTGTCCGATGATGAGATTCTGAGGTCAATTTCCCTCGATTTGAACCAGGAATCTCAGGCCGCGCGGATCGCGCTGCGGCCGGCATAGACGGCCTGGTCGTCGAGCATCTCCTCGATACGGAGCAGCTGGTTGTATTTGGCCAGCCGATCGGAGCGGGCCAGCGATCCGGTCTTGATCTGCCCGCAGTTGGTGGCCACGGCGAGGTCGGCGATGGTGGAATCCTCGGTCTCGCCCGAGCGGTGGCTCATCACCGCGGTGTAGCGGGCCCGCTGGGCCATATCCACGGCGTCGAGCGTCTCGGAGAGCGTGCCGATCTGGTTGACCTTGACCAGGATGGAGTTGCCGAGTCCGCGCTTGATGCCGTCCGCCAGCCGCGCCGGATTGGTGACGAACAGATCGTCGCCCACCAGCTGAATCCTGTCGCCCAGCCGGTCGGTGAGCAGTTTCCAGCCCTCGAAATCGTCCTCAGCCATGCCGTCCTCGATGGACAGGATGGGGAAGTCCTTCACCAGCGTCTCGTAATAGCCGACCATGCCCTCGGCGTCGAAGCGCTGGCCCTCGCCGTCCAGCACGTACCGGCCGTCCTTGAAAAACTCGGTGGAGGCGGCGTCCAGCGCCAGCCAGAAGTCCTTGCCGGCGGCATAGCCCGCATCCTTGGCCGCCTGCATGACGAACTCCAGCGCCAGGTGGGCCGAGCCGATATTGGGGGCGAAGCCGCCCTCGTCACCCACATTGGTGTTGTGGCCGGCCGCCTTCAGCGCGCCCTTCAAGGCGTGGAAGATCTCGGCACCCATGCGCAGCGCCTCGGCGAAGGTGGACGCGCCGGCGGGAACCAGCATGAACTCCTGGATATCGATGGGATTGTCCGCATGGGCGCCGCCATTGATGATGTTCATCAGCGGCACCGGCAGCACGCGCGCATTCACCCCGCCCACATACTTGAACAGCGGCAGGCCCGCCGATTGCGCCGCCGCCTTGGCCGTGGCGAGGCTGACGCCGAGGATGGCGTTGGCGCCGAGGCGGCCCTTGTTCTGCGTCCCGTCGAGCTCGATCAGGGCGGCGTCCAGCCGGCGCTGGTCTTCCGCCTCGAAGCCGGACAGGGCGTCGAAGATCTCGCCGTTCACCGCATCCACCGCCTGGCGCACGCCCTTGCCGCCGTAGCGGGATTGGTCGCCGTCGCGCTTCTCCACCGCCTCGTGCGCGCCGGTGGAGGCGCCCGACGGCACAGCGGCGCGGCCGAAGGCGCCGTCCTCCAGCGCCACATCCACCTCGATGGTCGGATTGCCCCGGCTGTCGAGGATTTCGCGGGCGGTGATATCGACGATCTCGGTCATGGCGGCCTCTTGGATTTGCGTGCGGCTTAGCCCAGCGAAGGCCGCCGGAAAAGGTCGCCGCCCTGGCGCACAAACGAAAAAGCCCGGCGGATGGCCGCCGGGCGCACATCAGCAACTGCGGGCGCGACTACTCGTCTTTCGGCGTCAGGACCTGGCGACCCTTATACATGCCGGTCTTCAGGTCCACGTGGTGCGGGCGCTTCAGCTCGCCGGTGTCCTTGTCCTCGACATAGGCGTTGGGGCCGAGGGCGTGGTGGGCGCGGCGCATGTTCCGCCGCGACGGGGATACTTTTCGCTTGGGAACGGCCATGATCGTCTCTCGGCAGGCTTGCAGGCGCAAATGACAGTGCCGGCGGGACGGGGCCGGCCGGCGAGGTCGGGCCTTATGGGTCAAGTCGGCCGGGAAGGCAAGTCCACGTTGACGGCGTGCAGGGCGAAAGGTGACCGCAGGGCGCGGGTAATGCTAGCCTGCCTCCATGATCTTCCGCGACGCCCTGCCCGACGACATCCCCTACATCGTCAGCCTGCTGGCCGACGACCCTCTCGGCGCCCAGCGCGAGCGGCTCGGCGATCCTGGCTACCTCGAAGCCCTGAAGGCCATCGACGCCGATCCCACCACGCGCTTCCTGGTGGCGGACGACGAGGGCATCGTGGTGGGGTGTATGCAGATCTCCATCCTGCCGGGCCTGGCGCGGCGCGGCGCGCTTCGGGCGCAATTCGAGAGCGTCCGTATCGCCGGCAGCCAGCGCCGCATGGGGCTGGGCGCACTGATGGTGGCCGAAGGGGTGCGGCTGGCGCGCCAGGCGGGATGCGCCCTGGTGGAGCTGGCCAGCGATCAGACCCGCACCGACGCCCACCGCTTCTGGGAACGCCAGGGTTTCAAACCCACCCACGTGGGCATGAAACTGCTTCTCTAACCCAGTCGCGCGTGCAGCCGCTTCGGCGCAACGTGCAGCCAGGCCAGGCGCAGGATCAGGGCGGCGATGTCGTCCTCGGCCTGGTCGAGCGCGACGCGGGTCCAGCCGTGATGGGCGTAGTGCAGGCCCGGCATGACCGTATCGGGATGGGCCGCCAGCATGTTGTGCTGGTCCTCCGAGCCGAGCTTGACGATCAGGTGGCGTGGGGCTGGGCGAAGCATGGCGAAGATGCGCTCCCGCACCCGGAAGGACGGGTAGCCGCGATGGGTGTCCTCGTAGGCCTCCGGCAAGGCCAGGGCTTGGCGGCGAATGGCCTCGTCGGACGTCACACCAGCCGGCTCTGCTCCACCGCGGCGGCGATGAAGCTCTTGAACAGGGGATGGGGGTCGAAGGGGCGGCTCTTCAGCTCGGGATGGTACTGCACCCCGACGAACCAGGGATGATCGGTGCGCTCGCAGGTCTCCGGTAGCAGGCCGCTCGGCGACATGCCGGCGAAATGCAGGCCCGCCCGCTCCAGGGGCTCCCGATAGCCCACATTGACCTCGTAGCGGTGGCGATGGCGCTCTGAGATGCTGGCCGAACCATAGATGTCCGCGATGCGCGAGCCCGCCGCCAGCGTCGCCTCATAAGCCCCGAGCCGCATGGAGCCGCCAAGGTCGTCGCCGGCCTTGCGGCTCTCCACCTGATTGCCGCGGGTCCATTCGGTCATCAGGCCCACAACGGGCTGCTCGGTGGGACCGAACTCGCTGGAGGAGGCCTGTTCGACCCCCGCCAAGTTCCGCGCCGCCTCGATCATCGCCATCTGCATCCCGAAACAGATGCCGAAATAGGGCACGGCGTGTTCGCGGGCGAACTGCACGGCGCGGATCATGCCCTCCGCGCCCCGCTCGCCAAAGGCGCCCGGCACCAAAACGCCGTCCACGCCATCGAGGCGATGGGTGACGCTGGCGCGGTCGCCCTCGAACACCTCGCCCTCGATCCAGTCCAGGTTGACCTTGACCCGATTGGCCAGGCCGCCGTGCACCAGCGCCTCCACCAGCGACTTATAGGCGTCCTTGAAGCCGGTATATTTGCCGACCACCGCGATGGTCACCTCGCCGTCCGGATGGGCGATGGTGTCCGCCACGTCCTGCCAGCGCGTGAGGTCCGGCGCCCTGGCGCCCGTGACGCCGAAGGCGTCCAGCACCTCGGTGTCCAGTCCCTCACGGTGATAGTCGAGCGGCACCTGGTAGATCGAGGCGCTGTCCAGCGCCTCGATCACCGCCGAGGGCCGCACGTTGCAGAACTGGGCGATCTTGCGCTTGTCGCCCTCCGCGATCGCCTGTTCGCAGCGGCAGAGCAGGATATCGGGCTGGATGCCGATGGCGCGCAGTTCCCGCACCGAGTGCTGGGTCGGTTTGGTCTTCATCTCGCCGGCGGTCTTGATGAAGGGCAGGAGCGTCAGGTGTACGAACACGGCGTGATGGCGCGGCAGTTCCTGACCGAGCTGGCGGATCGCCTCAAAGAAGGGCAGGCCCTCGATATCGCCCACCGTGCCGCCGATCTCCACCAGCACGAAGTCCACCTCATGGCCCTCGTCGTCCTGGGCGGGAGAAAGGACGAAGCGCTTGATCTCATCGGTGACGTGAGGGATCACCTGCACCGTGGCGCCGAGATAGTCGCCGCGCCGCTCCTTCTCGATGATGGTCTTGTAGATCTGGCCGGTGGTGATGTTGTCGCCACGCGAGGCGTTCACCCCGGTGAAGCGCTCGTAGTGGCCGAGATCCAGGTCGGTCTCCGCCCCATCCTCGGTGACGAACACCTCGCCGTGCTGGTATGGGCTCATGGTGCCGGGATCGACATTGAGATAGGGATCGAGCTTGCGCAGGCGGACGCGATAGCCGCGGGCCTGCAAGAGCGCGCCGAGAGCGGCGGACGCCAGACCTTTTCCCAAGGAAGAGACCACGCCGCCGGTGATGAAAATGTACCGGGCCATGGGATTCCACCCTACCGCCCGAATCAGTCGGGCGTAAGTCGCGGGCAGGACTTATTCACCGCCCGCCGTCGGAGCCGCCTCAGTTGGAGGGTGCGGTGGAGTTCGTCGCCGGGGCCGGCGCGGGCGCGCTGGCGGCGGGCGGCGTTGCGCTCGACGGCGCAGGCGCGGCGGTCGGCGCGGTGGGGTGGCGGCGGGCGGAGCCTTGGCCGGCGCCGCCTTTTTCACCGTCGGCGCGGGAACGGCGGGTGCAGGGGCGAGGGGCGTCGGGGCCGGAGCGCCGTGCACTTCTGGCTTGGGCGCTTCGAGCAGGAGCGGGGCACCGGCCACCGGCGCGGCGGGGCCCGTGGTGTTGGTCGCGGGCGGCGGCGCCAGCGCGCCCTTCAGCGCATTGGGATCGACGCCCTGGATCTTCAATCGATCGACGACCGAATTACCCTTGTGCGCGTGACCGATGATCAGGGTCAGGCCGATGCAAAGGGCGAAGAACACCGCCGCCAGAATGCCGGTGGTCCGGCTCAAGAGGTCGCCGGCGCCACGCGCGGTCATGAAGCCCGACGGGCCGCCGCCCATGCCGAGCGCGCCCCCCTCGGACTGTTGCAGCAGAATCACCGCGATCAGGGCGATGCAGACGAAGATCAAGACGACGAGGAGAATGGCTTGCAGCACGGTATTCGGTCTTCCAGGGGCCGATGGATAGGCCGGGACATTGGGAGGCGGACCCGGCTCGGCAATGAGCGGGCCGCATTGAGCCGCGACGCTCTAACAGACGTGCTGCATTTCCGCCATAGCGGCGAGCGGGACCGAAGGCGACGACGCGGCGGTCAAGGCGCTGGGCGAGGCGACGTCGATCCAGTCGAACCTGCGGTCCAGATAGGGCAAGGCTCGATCCAGGAAGCGCCAGGTCGCCGCGTCGTGATCGAGGTGGTGGGTGAGCAGACCGACGGGGCGTCTGAACGCGCCCGCCGCGCGCCGCTCCGCCAGCGCCCCAGCCAGCCTCGACAGGATGCGCGCGGCGCCCTTGAACCGCGCCCCGCCCTTCCAGCGGAGCACGTCCACATCGGCGGCGAGGTAGGGCAGGCTTGCCGGCATCGATGGCGCGCGGCCTGCCGTCAGCAGCGGTATCCCCAGCGCCGAAAGCGCCTCGACCAAGCCCGGACCCACCGCATTCCAGGGCGGCGCATAGAAGTGCGGCGCAAGGCCGGCCGCCGTCAGGCGCTGGCGTCCCGCCCCGATCCGCGCCACCAGTTCGCTGACCGTCGGCTCGTGCGCGTATTCTGACGGCGGGGCTCCGTCTGGACGGCGATTGCGGTGATCCACCCCGTGCTGGCCAGTAGTGATCTGACGTTCAGCCCGAAGCCGGGCCGCCAGGGGCGCGAGGTCGCCGGTGGGAATCACCGCCAGGGCCAACGGCCGGTCGCCCGCCAGGTCGAGCAGGCGGTCGAGCGCCGGACTGGGTGCACGCGCATCGTCGTCGCGCCACCACAGCCGAGGTGTGTAGCCAAGCCGGCGCCAGCGCCCGAGTTCCAGCGCGACCTTCAACGACCCGAGGCTGTCGAGGCCCCCGCCCTCAGCCATTGGCGGGCGACGCGGCGGGACGCCAGGCATGGCCGGGCGCGGTCAGACGCGGCAAGACGGCGAACCGGCGCCAGCCCTCCATGCTCACCATGGCGAATATCCGCTTGCGCACGCCGTCCAGCGCGCGGCGGGTGCGGCGCACCGCCGTCAGCCTCGGGCTCAATGCCGCCTTCACCTTGCGCTCGGCGATCTCGGAGGCGATGCGCGGGTTCTGCCGCACGGGGAAAGGCCGCAGCACATAAGGCTCGATGCCGTTCTCCCAATAGCGGTCCAGGGTCTGGTCGATGGGCATGAACGGGCGGTGGGCGTAGCGGAGCATACGCTGCGCCCCTTGCTGACGGATCAGATAGCCGCAGCCGCCCAGTACACCGGTGCGCACCCGGCTCATGGTGCGGCCATGGAACACCTCGGCGCGGTCGCCTTGGGTGGCGGCCCTTGAGGCGTTGATGACCTCGTCCTTGGTGCTTTGCAGGCGCAGGACCAGCCAGTCGCGGCGGGGCGAAGCCATGACCGAGTCAAGCACCGCCGCGAAATCGGCGTCGCAGTCGATGTCGTCCTCGAGCACCAGCGCGGTCTCGATCCCTTCATCGACCATGCGGCGATAGACGCTCATATGGCTGAGGTGGCAGCCGATCTCGGCGGCGTTCATCTCCGCGCCATAGACCGCCAGCGCGCGTTCGCGATGGTAGCGGGCTTTCTGTTCGTCGGTCAGCGCCCTGCCGTCCACCGCCTCGACGAGTTCCGCCGTCAGCCCCCGCGCCGCCAGCAGCACCCGCATGTGCGCCGACCGATCCGCCCGGCGTTTCAGGCTGATGACGAAGATGCGCAACCCGTGCGATGCTGACGGTCGGTTCGAACCTGCGACGGACTGTATCATTTGTTACGCCCCGGACATATTTATTGCCGCCTTGTATCAATCCAGGCCTCGGGAAGGTCACCATGCCAAAACGCCGCATGGTTTTCTGGGATTCACCTTTTTGCATCAAATACTTGAAAGGATTGCAGAATTGAAACTCCTTAGGCTGTGGGCCGGTCTGGTCGCCGCCTCGTTGGCGTCGGGACCCGTACTCGGGGCGCCCGCCGAGACACGGTGCGGCTGGATCGCCAATCCCACGCCCGCCAACTGGTGGCTGACCGACCGGGCGGGCGAGTGGACCATTTCGGAACAGGGCGGCTATCAGGCCACGGGCGCGGACCTGCCGGATTTCACCGGCAAGCAGTGGGTGGTGACCAATGCCGGCGATCACGGCTATGGTTGCGCCTGTCTCCACGCCCACTATGACCGCAAATCCATGCGGGTGACGAACATCGTCTGGGTGAAGCAGCGCCGGCTCAGCCAGTGCCAGGCGGACAAGGCGCTGAAGCGCCCGGGTTAGAGAGGGTCCGAGCGCCTAGACCGCACGTATGATCGAGAGGAAGTCGGCGGCCTTGAGCGAGGCGCCGCCCACCAGCGCCCCGCCGACCTCGGGCAGGGCCAGGATTTCCGCCGCGTTGCCGGGCTTCACCGAGCCGCCGTAGAGGATCGGCGCCCTGCCCCCGCCCTGTCCCAAACGTTTGGCCAGAGCCGAGCGGACGGCGGCGTGGATGGCGGCGATCTCGTCCGGCGTCGGGGTCAGTCCGCTGCCTATGGCCCAGACCGGTTCGTAGGCGACGGCGAAGACCCTGCCAGAGAGGGTTGAGGGCAGCGATCCCTCCAGTTGCGTCCGGACGACCGCCTCCGCATCGCCCGCCTTGCGCTGTTCCAGGGTTTCGCCGACGCAGACGATGGGCTCAAGCCCACCCGCCAGCGCCGCCTCGACCTTGGCGGCGACCAGCGCGTCGGTCTCGCCTTGCAAAGTGCGGCGCTCGGAATGGCCGAGGATCACCAGCCGCGCCCCGGCGTCTCGCAGCATGGCGGCGGATACATCGCCGGTGAAGGCGCCCGACGCCGCGGCGTGCACGTCCTGCGCCCCCACCTCTATCGGCGAGCCCGCGACCGCTTCCGCCAGGCGGGAGATCAGGGTGAAGGGCGGGCACAGCGCTACCCGCGCGCACGCCGATTCGCCCCGCAACACCTCCGCCATCGCCCGCGCCTCGGCCAGGTCGGCGCCCAGGCCGTTCATCTTCCAGTTCCCGGCGATCAGCGGGCGGACGGTCGGGCTCATGGTCACGGTTTCTCCAGGATTTCGCCCCGGCTAGGCGATCGTCGGGGGTTTGTCACGCCCACGGCCGGCGCGTGCGCCTTGCTAGCGCGGCAAGCGGCGGATTATAGGGCGAGGGCGGCCGGCTCCGACGGCGCGCGTTCGAGGTCAGACCCACCCATGCTCGCCGGTATCCGCGCCTTCGCGAAATCGCCTTTCGCCACCTTTCTGCTTGGCCTGCTGGTGATCAGCTTCGGCGTGTGGGGCATCAAGGACGTCTTCAACAGCTCGACCTTTTCCGACGCGGTGGTGAAGGCCGGCGCCCGTCCGCCGATCAATTCGGTCCAGTTCAAGGATATCTTCGATCAGGAGAAGACCCGCCGAGAGCAGGAGGCGCACCAGACCCTCTCGGTGGACGAAGCGGTGAAATACGGCCTGGACCGCAGCATCGTCGATGGGCTGGCCTCGGCCGAAGCCTCGGGCGCGCTGATGCAGGCGGAGGGTGTCAATCCGGCGGACAAGTTGATCGCCGATGAAATCCGCAAGGTCCAGGCCTTCTTCAATCCGGTCACCGGCCAGTTCGACCCGCAGACCTATGCCCGCCTCCTGGCCCAGCGGCACATGACCGAGGTGCAGGCCGACAACGAGTTTCGCGACACCATCGCCCAGCGCCAATATATCGCCGGCCTCGCCGCCGGGCTGAAGGCGCCGCGCATCTACGGTCTGGTCCAGGCCGCCTTCCAACAGGAAGGCCGTGACTTCGGCTATTTCGTCATTGAGCCCAAGGTGGTGGGAGACGTCCCCAAGCCCACCGACGCGCAACTGAACGACTTCATCAAGCAGAACGCGGTGCAACTGACCAAGCCGGAAATGCGGGTGCTGAGCCTGGTGCACTTCTCCGCCGTCAACTTGGCCCAGACAATCGCGGCGCCCGAGGCCGAGGTGCAGAAGCGCTTCAATTTCGAGAAGGACACCCTCTCCACCCCCGAAAAGCGCACCGTGATCCAGATGACGGTCAAGGACGCGAAAATGGGGCAGGCGGTGGCTCAGAAGCTGAAGGCGGGGGAGGACCCCACCGCCATCGCCAAAGACACGGGCGCCACCGCCAACAGCTACCAGCAGACCCCCAAATCGGCCATCGCCGACTCCAAGCTGGCGAGCGCCGCCTTCGCCCTGAAGGACGGCGAGGTGTCCGCCCCGATCCAGGGCGACCTCGGCCTCGCCGTGCTGAAGGTCACCGCCATCACGCCGGGCAAGGATGTGACGCTGAACGAGGCCCGCGCCAAGATCGAGGGCGAGGTGAAGCAGGAACAGGCCAAGGAGAAGATCTACGATCTGGTCCAGAAGTACGACGACACCCATTCCGGCGGCGCGGACATGGCGGCCTCCGCCAAGGCGTCGGACCAGCAGGTCGCCACCCTGCCGCCGCTGATGGCCCAGGGGGCCACGCTTCAGGGCCAGCGCGCCAACCTGCCGCCCCAGGTGCTGCAGACCGCCTTCACCCTGCCCGCCGGCGGTGAGAGCGACGTGATGGACCTTGGCCAGGGCGAATATTGGGTGGTGCATGTGGACAGGGTGCTGCCCCCCGCCCTGTTCACGCTGGACGAGCAGGTGGGGCCGACCAAGGTGCGCGACGCCATCTCCCGCCAGTTCATGCTGAAGGCCCTGTTCGACCGGCTGAAGGCCAAGGCCGATGGCCTGGTGGCCGAGATCAAGGGCGGCAAGTCGCTGGACGCCGCCGCCGCCGAGGTGGGCGCCAAGGTGGTGCAGGCGAACAATGTTCTCCGCAGCGCGGCGCAGCCGGCCGCGCCCGGCCAACCCACGCCCTATACCGCCGACCTGCTGGGTCAGCTGTTCCAGGCCAAGGTGGGCGATGTGGTTCAGGGCCAGGACACCAGGCCCGGCCTGATCGTCGCTAGGCTGGAGAAGGTGCAGGAGGCGCCGGCGCCGCAGTTGGCGGGCCGGGCCGAGGCCGCCCGCATCCCCGTCACGCGCGCCTTGTTCGACGATCTCGGGGGCGCGGTGCGCCTCGCCGCCCTGCGCAAGATCAAGCCCAAGGTCGATTATAGCCGCGCCCGCCAGGCGCTCGGCGTCGATGCCGCCGCGGCCGGCTCCGCTCCCGCCGGCCATTCGCCGGCCCGCTGACCCCCCCTGAACCGGTTATGAGCGTTCTGCCCGCCTTTCCGGCCTTCACCGCGATCTACGCCGCCGGAGAGGCGCAGGTGGTGTGGACCCGGGTTATCGACGATCTTGAGACCCCGGTCTCGGCCTATCTGAAGATCGGGCGAGGCGGCCCCTATTCCTTCCTGTTCGAGTCGGTGGAGGGCGGCGCCTGGCGCGGTCGCTACTCCATCATCGCGCTCCGGCCCGATCTGGTCTGGCGCGCCTTCGGCGAGCGGGCCGAGGTGGCGCGGGGCGAGGCTATCGCCGCGGGCCGCTTCACCCCCGAGCCGGCGCCCGCGCTGGACTCGCTCCGCGCCCTGGTCGCGGCCTCCGCCATCGCCCTCCCCGCCGAACTCCCCCCCATGGCGGCCGGCCTGTTCGGCGTGATCGGCTATGACATGATCCGCCTGGTGGAGCCGGTGGGCGCGGCTAAGCCCGACCCCCTCTCGCTGCCCGATGCGGTGATGGCGCGGCCCTCGGTGGTGGCGGTGTTCGACGCCATCGCGCAGGAGATCGTGCTGATCACACCGGTGTGGCCGGACGCGACCCCCACCGAGCAGGCCTATGCCGAGGCCATCGCCCGGCTGGACCGCGTGCGGGCCGACCTGCGCACCGCCCTGCCAACGAGCCAGGAGGGTAAACAGCGGCCGGAAAATCCCATGGAGTCAAGCACTTCCAGGCAGGACTATCATCAGGTGGTGGAGCGGGCGAAACGCTATATCGAGGCCGGCGACATCTTCCAGGTGGTGCCGAGCCACCGTTTTTCCGCGCCGTTGCCGGGCGATCCGTTCGCGCTCTACCGGTCGCTGCGACGCACCAACCCCTCTCCCTTCCTCTATTATCTGAACTTCGACGGCTTTCAGCTGGTGGGGTCGAGCCCGGAAATCCTGGTGCGCCTGCGCAATGGCAAGGTCACCATCCGCCCCATCGCCGGCACCCGCCCGCGCGGCGCCACGGTGGAAGAGGATCAGCGGCTGGAGCGCGAACTGCTCGCCGATCCCAAGGAGTTGTCCGAACACCTCATGCTGCTCGACCTCGGTCGCAACGATGTGGGCCGCGCGGTGATGCTGCGCGACGAGGGGGCCAATGCGCCGGTCTCCACCGCCCCTCGGGTCCGCGTCACCGAAAGCTTCAAGGTCGAGCGCTATAGCCACGTCATGCACATCGTCTCCAATGTGGAGGGCGATGCGCCGGAGGGACTGGACCCGGTGGACGTGATCCTGACCGCGCTCCCCGCCGGCACGCTTTCGGGGTCGCCGAAGGTGCGCGCCATGCAGATCATCGACGAGTTGGAGGGCGTCAAGCGCGGCCTCGTCTATGCCGGGGCGGCGGGCTATATTTCCGCGGGCGGGTCGGTGGACACCTGTATCGTGCTGCGGACCGCCCTGGTGAAGGACGGGGTGATGTACGTCCAGGCCGGCGGCGGCGTGGTGGCCGACAGCGATCCCGACGCCGAATACGAAGAGACCCTGCACAAGTCCCGCGCCCTGCGCCGCGCCGCCGCCGAGGCCTGGCGCTTCGAGTAAGAAGATCTCCTCCCCCGCGGCGCAGGGAGGATCAGCGCTCGATCGGTGCGCTTCGCGCTCCGGTGGCCGCCCCGCCGGGGCCGAGGATCATCACCGCTGCGGCCGAGACGCCCGCCACCGCCGCGAAGCTCGCCGCCAGCAGGAGGGTCCACATGGGGGTGCGCCGCCGCGCCGGCGTCTGCAGGCCGGTGCGGACCCGGTCCAGCGACGGCAACGGGGATGGGGGCTCAAGCTGCATGGCCCAAAGGAGCGCGGAAACGGTTAACGGTGGGTTGCCATCTCACCGATCCCTTGGCGTGCGCGCCTACGCGGCCTAGAAGCGCGGTTCCGCAAGGGCCACGCCATGATCCTGGTCATCGATAACTATGACAGCTTCACCTACAACCTCGCCCACTATCTGGCCGAGCTTGGGGCGAGGACGGTGGTGCGCCGCAACGACCAGCTCGGCGCGGCCGAGGCCCTGGCCATGGGGGCGGAGGCCCTGCTGCTCTCCCCCGGTCCCTGTTCCCCGAGCGAGGCCGGCATCTGCCTGGAAGTGCTGGAGACGGCGCCGGCGAGCCTGCCGATCCTCGGCGTCTGCCTCGGCCACCAGGCCATCGCCCAGGCCTTCGGCGGCAAGGTGACCCGCGCCAAGTCGCTGATGCACGGCAAGACCAGCCCGATCCTGAACGACGGTACGGGGGTATTCGCCGGCCTGCCGAGCCCGTTCACCGCCACGCGCTACCACTCCCTCGCCACGCCGCGCGCCGATCTGCCGGACAGCCTGATCGTCAACGCCTGGACCGCCGATGGCGAGGTGATGGGCTTCCACCATGCAACACGCCCCATCCACGGCGTGCAGTTCCACCCCGAATCCATCGCCACCGAGGGCGGTCACGCCATGCTGGCCAACTTCCTGCGCATCGCCGGCCTGCCGGTGGCCGCCCTGCAGCCCGCCGCATGACCGCCTCCGAGGCCTTCAAACCGCTGCTCGGCCGCCTCGCGGACGGCGCGACCCTGTCGGAAGAGGACGCCGACATCTTCTTCTCCGCCTGCCTGCGGGGCGAGGCCTCCCCGGCCCAGGTGGCCTCCGCCGTCACCGCCATGCGGATGCGGGGCGAAACGGTGGGCGAGATCACCGCCTGCGCCCGGGTGATGCGCCGCACCGCGGTGCACCTGGACGTGCCCTATCCGGTGATCGACACCTGCGGCACCGGCGGCGACGGGTTGCACACCTTCAACGTCTCCACCGCCGCGGCCATCGTGGCGGCGGGCGGCGGGCTGAAGGTGGCCAAGCACGGCACGCGCGCCCTCTCCTCCCGCTCCGGCTCCTCCGACGTTCTGGCGGCGCTGGGCGTGAATATCGAGGCGGGGGCCGACTTGCAGCGGCGCGCGCTGGACGAGGCCGGGGTGTGTTTCCTGTTCGCCCCCGCCCACCACGGCGCCATGCGCCACGTGATGCCGGTGCGGAGCGACCTCGGTTTCCGCACCATCTTCAACCTTCTGGGGCCCCTCTCCAACCCGGCCGGGGCGCGGCGGCAGGTGCTGGGCGTGGCGGAGCCGCGTCGGCTGGAGCCGCTGGCCCGGGTCCTCGGCGCGCTCGGAGCCGAACGGGCTTGGGTGGTGCACGGCGACGGCATGGACGAGATGACCACCACCGGCGTCAATCAGGTGGCCGAATGGAGGGGCGATGGGGAGAGGGGGGGCCTCCGACTGTTCAACATCGCGCCGGAGGCCGTGGGCCTGCCCCGTTCGGGGCTCGATGACCTCAAAGGCGGCGATCCGGCGGAGAACGCCCTGGCGCTCCGCGACCTCCTCAGCGGCAAGAGGGGGGCCTATCGCGACGTGGCGTGCCTGAACGCCGCCGCCGCCTTCCTGGTGGCCGAAACGGTGGAGACCCTGCGCGAAGGCTGGGAGCGCGCCGCCGCCGCCATCGACGACGGCCGCGCGCTGGCGGCGCTGGACCGGCTGGTGGCGATCTCCAATGGATAGGTGCGCCAGCAATTTCCTCCCTCGTGTAGCGGGGGAGGGGGACCAGCCGAAGGGTGGTGGAGGGGGCCGCGCGACGATAACCAGACAGGGCGGCGCTGCCCCCTCCACCGCTTCGCGGTTCCCCTCCCCCTCTGCGAGGGGGAGGAGACCATGAGCGACATCCTCGCCAATATTGCCGCCTACAAACGCGAAGAGGTCGCCGCGCGAAGGGCCGAGGGGCGCGATGTGGAGGCCGTCGCGCGCGCCGCCTCGCCCGGGCGGGGCTTCGCCAAAGCACTGACTGAGGCCGCCCGGCCCGGCCGCCCGGCCCTGATCGCCGAAATCAAGAAGGCCAGCCCCTCCAAGGGCCTGATCCGCGCCGATTTCGATCCGCCCGCCCTGGCGCGCGCCTATGCCGAGGGCGGCGCGGCCTGTTTGAGCGTGCTGACCGACGGGCCGAGCTTCCAGGGCGACGACGCCTATCTGGCCGCGGCGCGCGCCGCCTGCCCCCTCCCCGTCCTCCGCAAGGACTTCCTGGTCGATCCCTGGCAGGTGGCCGAATCGCGGGCGCTGGGCGCCGACGCCATCCTGGTGATCCTCGCCATGATCGATGATTCGCTGGCCGCCGCCCTGATGATCGAGGCCGCCCGATTCGGCATGGATGCGCTGGTGGAGGTGCACGACGCGGGGGAGATGGAACGCGCCGGTCGCCTCGGCGCCCGGCTGATCGGCATCAATAACCGCGACCTCCGCAGCTTCCACGTGGACCTCGCCGTCACCGAACGGCTGGCCCCGCTGAAGCCGGAAAACGCCCTGCTGGTGGGCGAAAGCGGCCTCTTCACCGCCCTTGACGCCGCCCGCCTTTCCCGCGCCGGCGCGAGCGCCATGCTCGTCGGCGAAAGCCTGATGCGCCAGCCCGACGTCACCGCCGCCACGCGGGCCCTGCTCGCGTTCACTTGACATTAACGAGGAACACTTACAGAACATTCGCAGATGTTCGCGGTTTGTCCGCGGCGAGCCCGGAGGCTTCATGCTTACCCGCAAGCAGCACGAACTGCTCATGTTCATCCACGAGCGGATCAAGGAGACCGGCGTCTCCCCTTCGTTCGACGAGATGAAGGATGCGCTGGATCTGGCCTCCAAGTCCGGCATCCACCGGCTGATCACGGCGCTGGAGGAGCGCGGTTTCATCCGCCGCCTGGCGCACCGCGCGCGGGCGCTGGAGGTGGTCAAGCTGCCGGAGACCGCGGCGGCGCGGATGCGCACCCCGTTCAAGCCGCAGGTGGTGCAAGGATCGCGCCCGTCGATTCCGCCCCAGACGGCAGGATCCGGGGCCGCCAACGATTCGGAATCCCTGCCGGTGCTCGGCAAGATCGCCGCCGGCACCCCCATCGCCGCCATCCAGCACGAGCGCGACCGCATGGCGGTGCCCGCCGACCTCTTGGGCGCCGGCGACCACTTCGTGCTGGAGGTGCAGGGCGATTCGATGATCGACGCCGGCATCCTCGACGGCGACTTCGTGGTCATCAAGCGCGGCGACAGCGCCAACTCCGGCGAGATCGTCGTGGCCTTGGTCATGGGCGAGGAAGCGACGCTGAAGCGCCTGCGCAGGAAGGCCGGCTCCATCGCGCTGGAAGCCGCCAATCCCAAGTACCAGACCCGCGTATTCGGCCCCGACCAGGTGGAGGTGCAGGGCAAGCTGGTGGGCCTCATTCGCCGCTATCACTGACGGTTTCGCCGGCGCCGGTCCACGGCCGCGCGCCGCGCATCGGTTCGGACCATTCCAGCCGGAGGCGGCCATGGTCGGCGAATACCTCCGCCGAGCCGCCCTTGGCCAGTTCCGTCGGCCCGATGAAGGGCTTGCCGGCGCAGGCGTCGGATGGGGCCATATCCGCGCGGCTCACCACCAGATCGGACGCGGCGCAGAGCGCGTCCAACTGACCTTCGCTCGGCGCCCGCCGGCTCCACCAGGTGCCAAGCGCCGGGAAGGTCTCCGCATGGGGTGTGCAGCCCTTGCGATCGCAGTCGAACAGATCGTCGCGCAGGCTCTCCTCGTCCAGTGAGGTGCGCAGGCCGCGCCGCGCCGACCAGAGCCCGGTGGCGTAACTTCGCCGACCCGGCTTGAGCGCGACCATCACGCCGCCGGAGACGACCGCGGCGTCGTTACCGTCCGCGGCGATCCAGGCCACCGGCGGGGCGGGCCGTGGCCAGACCAGGACGGCGAAGGCCAGGGGCACACCGATCCAGCGCAATCGGCCCTTCCACAGGATACCAAAGACGATGCCGAGGAAGGCCACCAGCATGGCGATGGCCGGCGCACTCGATAAGCTCGCCGCGGCGCCCGGCGCGGTGGCGCAATAGCGGCCGATCTCCAAGATGGCCCGCCCGGCCCAGGCGGCCAGGGTCAGGGGCGCGCCCAGCCACTCGCGCCCTACGTCCAGCGCCTCGAATGGCAGGCAGAGCGCCAGCGCCGGCATCATCACCGCCGAGGCGATGAGGTCGGCGGTCAGGTTGGCGAAGACGCCATAGTTGGCCATGCGGTTGAAGTGCTGGATGGCGAAGGGTCCCGTCGCGGCGCCGGCGACGAAGCTGACCATGAACAGCGCCACCGCCCCATCGCGCAGTTTCTGGATCGCGCGGATGAACAGCGGCGCGTGGATGATCCGGGTCCGGTGTGGCCATAGCTCCGCCATGGCCACAAGCGCGCCGGTGGCGCAGAACGACATCTGGAAGCCGGGCTGCACCACCGCCTCCGGCTCCAGAGCCAGGACCAGCAGCGCGGCGACGGCGAGGGAATGCAGGCTGACGGCGCGCCGGTCGAGCAGGATGGCGATGAACGCCACACCGGCGGTGATCGCCGCCCGCTTGGCGGGGGGATGCGCGCCGGACAGGGCGAGGTAGGCGCCCACGGCCAGCAAGGCGCCGGCGGCGGCCAGCTTCTTGCCGTCCACCCGCAGGGCCAACCAGGGCCAGGCCGCAACACCCAGTCTCAGCGCCACGAAGACAAAGCCGCATACCGCCGCCGTATGAAGCCCGGCGATCGCCAGCATGTGCGCGAGGCCCGAGCCGCGCAGGCCGTCGGCCTCCTCCCCCGCCAGCCAGTCCTGGTGGCTGGTGGTGACGGCGGCGGCCAGGCCCTGCGCTCCCGGTCCGGCCGCGGGGACGAAGCGGGCGATATCGTCGGTCAGGTTACGGGCCACCCGCCAGCGCAACCGGTTCAGCCACAGCTCGGCGGCAAGCCGCCAGCCCGGGGCGGGCAGCGCGGCGATCTGCGGCGGCTTCATCGCCAGGCCCACCCCGCCGATCCGCTCGAACCAGGCGTCGCGGGCGAAGTCGAAGGCGCCGGGCGCGGCGGGCCGGGGCGGCGGATCGAGCAGGGCCGTCACCGTGATCGCCTCGCCCGGCCCGATTACCGCTTCGGGCTTCACCACCACGCGCACGCGGGCCGGCAGTGCGTCGTCAGGCAGGTGGGAGATGTGGGTCGGCGCGATCAGCAGGCGGCCGCGTTCGGCTGAGGGACTGGAGACGTCCACCACCCAGCCCTCCACCTGGCCGACGCCGTAGCCGGCGGGGATGCGCGGGGCCGCGGCCAGATGGGTGGCCAGCGCGCCGTTGGCGAAACCGGCCGCAGCGAAGGCGGTCAAGGTGGCGAAGGCGGCCAGCGCGCGGCTGCGCCCCCACATCCGCGCGCCGATCACCCCGACGAGGGCGAGCAGGGTCAGCATAGCGCCCAGCCACAGCGGCGGCTCCGCCTTCAGCCCGAAATAGCTCGCCGCGCCGATGCCGAACGCCACGGGCGTCCACAGCGGCCAGCGGTCGGCCTGCGCGGCGACTTCCGCCCGGCCGAAGGCGCGCAAGCGGTTGATCGAAACGCTCAAGCTAGGCGCACGACGCAGCCACGTGCTAAGTGCGCCGACCTTTTTGCGCGTGCTGTTTCCGAAGATGACCGTCGTCACCCGTTTCGCCCCCTCGCCCACCGGCTCGCTCCATATAGGAGGCGCACGGACGGCGCTGTTCAACCAGCTTTATGCGCGACATACGGGCGGCAAGTTTCTACTCCGGATTGAAGATACCGACCGGGAGCGGTCCACCGAAGCCAATGTGCAGATCATTCTGGACGGGCTGCGCTGGCTCGGCCTTGAGTGGGACGGCGAGCCGACCTTCCAGTACGCCCGCGCCGAGCGCCACCGCGAAGCCGTCGCCGCCATGCTGGCCGCCGGTCAGGCCTATCGCGACTATACCCCCCCGGCGGATGCGGAGGCCGAGCGCGAACGCGCCCGAGCGGAGGGCCGGGTGGTGCGCCCAACCTGGCGCGACCGCGATCCCGCCGAAGCCGAGGCGGGGGCGCCCTATACCGTGCGTCTGAAGGCGCCGCTGGACGGCGAGACGGTGGTGGACGATCTGATCAAGGGGCGAGTGGTGTTCCAGAACAAGGAACTGGACGATCTGGTGGTGCTGCGCACCGATGGCTCGCCCACCTACAATCTCGCCGTGGTGGTGGACGATCACGACATGGGCGTGACCCACGTGATCCGCGGCGACGACCACCTGAACAACGCCGCGCGCCAGACGCTGATCTACCGCGCGCTGGGCTGGGCCCGCCCGGCCTTCGCCCACCTGCCGCTGATCCATGGGCCGGATGGCGCCAAGCTCAGCAAGCGTCATGGCGCGCAGGCGGTGGGCGAGTTCGCCGACCTCGGCTATCTGCCCGAGGCGCTCCGCAACTACCTGGCGCGACTGGGCTGGGGCCACGGCGACGACGAACTGTTTTCGGACGCCGACGCAGCGGCCTGGTTCGACGTCAAGGACGTGGTCAAGGCGCCCGCCCGCCTGGACTGGGCCAAGCTGAACCACATCAACCAGCACTATATCCGCCTGGCCGATGACGAGCGTCTGGCCGCGCTGGCGCTGGTGGTGCACGCGCGCCGGGGCGTCCGTCCCGCCGCCGAGCGCACGGCGGCCCTGCCCGCGGTGGTGTCGCTGGTGAAGGAAGGCGCGCAGACCACGCTTCAGCTCGCCGACCTGACCCTGTTCGCGCTCAAATCACGGCCGCTGGACCTCGACGCCAAAACGCAGAGCCTGCTCAACGAAGAGACGCGCGCCCGCCTGGCGCGGCTGCGTGAGCGTCTCTCCGCCGCTGACTGGACCATTCCGGCCCTGGAGGCGGAAATCCGCGCCTTTGCCGACTCCGAAGGCGTCGGTCTCGGCAAGATCGGGCCCATGCTGCGCGGCGTTCTGTCGGGCGGCGCGCCGGCGCCCGATCTCGCCTCGACCCTGATGGCGCTCGGCTCGGAGGAGGCGCTCGGGCGGATCGACGACGCCCTTTCGCAGGTGCAGTAAAGGTCTATAAGGCGCTCGAACGGCAAGGCTCCGCCTCCCATATACGGGCCGCGAACGAGAAGGGTTGGATGATGGAGAACAAGGTCCAGACGGGTGGCTCGGCCACGCTGACCGTGGGCGGCAAGACCGTGGAGCTGCCGGTGCTGAAGGGCTCGGTCGGGCCCGATGTGGTGGACATCCGCAAGCTGTACGCCGAGACCGATACCTTCACCTACGATCCCGGCTTCACCTCCACCGCCAGCTGCGAGAGCCAGATCACCTATATCGACGGCGATCAGGGCATTCTGCTCTATCGCGGCTATCCCATCGACCAACTGGCCGAGAACTGCAGCTTCCTCGAGGTCTGCTATCTCCTGCTGAACCGGGCGCTGCCCACCGCGGCGCAGCTCACTGAGTTTGAGCACACCATCACCCATCACACCATGGTGCACGACCAGTTCAACCGCTTCTTCCAGGGCTTTCGGCGCGATGCACCGCCGATGGCCATCATGGTGGCGGCGGTGGGGGCGCTGTCGGCCTTCTATCACGACAGTACCGACATCCACGACGCCAAGCAGCGCGAGATCGCCACCCACCGCATGATCGCCAAGATGCCGACCATCGCGGCCCAGGCGTTCAAGTATTCGATCGGCCAGCCGTTCGTCTATCCCCGCAATGAGCTGAGCTATGCGGAGAACTTTCTGCGCATGTGCTTCTCGGTGCCCGCGGAGGAATACAAGCCGCACCCGGTGGCGGTGAAGGCCATGAACCACCTGATGATCCTGCAGGCGGATCACGAGCAGAACGCCTCCACCTCCACCGTGCGCCAGGCGGGCTCGTCCGAGGCCAATCCGTTCGCCTGCATCGCCGCCGGCATCGCCTGCCTGTGGGGCCCGCTGCACGGCGGCGCCAACGAGGCGGCGCTGAAGATGCTGCAGGAGATCGGCACCGTCGACAAGATTCCGGACTTCATCGCCAAGGTGAAGGACAAGTCCTCCAACGTGAAACTGATGGGCTTCGGCCACCGGGTCTATAAATCCTACGATCCGCGCGCCAAGGTGATGCAAAAGACCACCCACGAGGTGCTGGAGGCGTTCGGCAAGCACGACGACCCGCTGATGAAGGTGGCCATGGAGCTGGAGCGGATCGCGCTCAGCGACGAATACTTCATCGAACGCAAGCTGTATCCGAACGTGGACTTCTATTCCGGCATCACCATGAGCGCGCTCGGCTTCCCCGCCGACATGTTTACCGTACTGTTCGCCGTCTCGCGCACCGTCGGCTGGATCGCCCAATGGGACGAGATGATCTCCGACCCTTCGCAGAAGATCAGCCGCCCGCGCCAGATCTATACCGGCGAGCCGCAGCGCGACTTCGTGCCGGTGGAAAAGCGGGGATAGGACGGCTCACCTCGCCCCGCCCTTATGGAAGGGTGGGCGAATGCGCGCTTCCGTCGATGCGTATGCCGCGCCGATCAACGCCCGCGTAGCAGTTCGATCACCTTGTCCGCCGCCAGTTCGGAGGGGTCGGGTGCGCCCCGGCCCATGGCGGCCAGCGCCGCGTTCTGACGTGCGATCTGCCGGGCGCGGAGGGCCGGGTCATCCAACCGCGCCGCCAAGGCGGCGGCGAGGTTGGCGGCGGTGCAGCGTTGCTGGAGGAACTCCGGCGCCACCTCCGCATCGGCGGCCAGATTGAACAGGGTGGCGTATTTGGCGGTCAGCAGACGGCGCAGGATCGCGTAACTCAGCGCGCCGACCCTGTAGCCCACCACCATCGGTGCACCGGCCAGAGCCAGTTCGGTGGTCACCGTGCCTGAACAGGCCAGCGCCACAGTGGTGGTGGCCATGGCGTCGCGCTTGTCCTCCTCGCCATAGAGCAGCGTCGTTGCGGGCGGCAGGGTTTTCGCCCAGTCGCGCATTGTGTCGGCCACGGTTTCGGCCACCGGGACGATAATCCTGAGGTTGGGATGAGTGCGGATCAGCGCCTGAGCGGCCTCGGCGAAAACCGGAGCCACTCGGCGGATCTCGCCCGGCCGGCTGCCCGGCGCAATAAGCAGGATGGAATCTTCGCCATGGGCGCCGATTTTGACCCGGCTCCGTTCGGCATCGACTCCCATCGGTTCGCGCGCCAGAGCCGGATTGCCGACGAAGGTGGTGGCGAGGCCCTCCGGCTCGAAATAGCGGGCGTCCAGGGCATTGATGGACAACAGATGATCCACCGCCGACGCCAGTGTCTTCGCCCGGCCCGGACGGGATGCCCACACCTGCGGCGCCACATACTTGATCAGCAGCAGACCCGGTATCGCCTTGCGCAGACGGTGCGCCACGCGGAGGTTGAAGCCCCAACTGTCGATCAGGACGGCCACATCGGGTCGCTCACGCCGCGCCAGCGCCGCGGTCCGGTCAGCCAGGCGCACCACTTGGGGATAGGCCATCAGCCCTTCAACCAGTCCGAGCACCGACAGGGGGGCGATGTCGAAGGGGCTGTCGATCCCTTCCCCCCGCATCGCCGCGCCGCCGACGCCGACGAACCTCACTCCGGCCCCGAGCCGCGCCCGGAGCGCCCGCGTCAGCGCTGCGCCGAGCTGGTCGCCCGAGGCTTCGGCCGCCACCAGCATGACGCAGAGCGGTCGGTCGGTCATCGCCTCAACCCGACCACGAACAGGCCGAGCCGGTCGGCGGCCTCGCGTACCGCATGGCGATCGACCACCAGCGCCGCGCCGGCCTGCACCACCACGCCGGCCAGCCCGGCCTCGGCGGCGCCCACGATCGTGGTGACGCCCACCACCGGCAGGTCGATGCGGCGGTCCTGGATCGGCTTGGGCCACTTGATCAGCACGCCGAGTCGGCGCTCCGGCCGGCCCAGCAGGGCGGGCGGCAGAGTCAGGCATCGCGCCAGCATGGCGTCGGTCCCCTCCTGCGCCTCCACCGCCAGCACCGTGCCGCCGGCGACCACGGAGGCCTGTCCGATGTCGAGCGCGCCCATGGCCTCCGCCGTGCGGATCGCCAGGTCGATGTCGCCCCGATGCTCGGCCCCGGGCGCGAGGCGGCCGAGGGGACCTTCACCGATCGTCATGCCGCCATGCACCTCGTCGGCGCCTTCGATGGCGAACCCCTCGCGCTCGAACTCGCCGATCAGGAACCGGAGCAGCGGGTCATCGCCCCGGGTCGCCGCGGCGATGGCCCCCGGCAGGCTGCGCAGACCACGCAGATCGGGCTTCAGCTTGGCGAGGTCGGGGCGCCTGACCATGCCCACCAGGCACACCGCCGCACAACCCTCGCGCTTCAACGTGTCGAAGATGCGCCCGAACTCGGCGATGCCGATCTCCGCGCCGGGATAGGCCTGCATCTCTGGCTCGGCAAAGCCGCGCAGGCGCACCACGAAGAAGGGCCGGTGCGTCGCCGTGCAATAATCGGCCAGATCGACGGGAAGCCGGCCGCCGCCCACCACGAGGCCCAGCTTGCGCATGGCTTAGCCCCTCTCTGATTCAGATAGACTTATCTGAATCAGACAAAAAGGGGCTAGATTCCTGGAGTTGGAGCATGTTCGAGCGGCGAAATCGCCCACACTGTCGCCGAACATGTTCTAAAGCTCACGCGCGGGCAGGCAGAGCGGCCGGTTGGCGTCGGCGCGGATGAAATCGACGATCTCCATCACCGCCGCCGATCCGGCGAACACCCGCGCGGTATCCTCCACCCGCTCCTGAAACGTGCCCTCGTCGGCGAACAGCAGGCGATAGGCGGCGCGCAGGTCGTTGACTGTCTCGCGAGCGAAGCCGCGGCGTTTCAGCCCGACCAGGTTCAGCCCCTCCAGATGCGCATGATTGCCCCAGGCCGAGCCGTAGGGGATCACGTCCTTGGTCACCGCCGCCAGGCCGCCGATGTTCACGTGCGGGCCGATCCGGCCCCATTGGTGCACCGCCGCCAACCCGCCGATGATGGCGAACTCGCCGATATGCACGTGCCCACCGAGGGTGGAGGCGTGGGCCATGATCACCTTGTCGGCGACGACGCAATCGTGCGCCACGTGGGCCTGGGCCATGAACAGGCCGTCGGAGCCGACCGTGGTCGTGCCCCGTCCGTTCGGGGTGCCGCGATGCATGGTGACGTATTCGCGGATGGTGTTGCGATCGCCGACCTCGAGCCGGGTCCGCTCGCCCTTGTAGCCGAGCACCTGCGGCGGACCGCCCAATGCGGCGAAGGGATGCAGGGTGCAGTCCTCGCCGATGACCGTCGGCCCTTCCATCACCACGTGCGAGATCAGCCGGGTGCGGGCGCCGATGCGGACGCCATCGCCGACGATGCAATAGGGGCCGACCTCCACATCCGCGCCGAGCTCGGCGCCGGGCGCCACGAGCGCGGTCGGGTGGAGGGCCGCCATCAGCGGTTGTCCACCACCACGGCGGCGAACTCGCACTCCGCGGCGATCTTGTCGCCCACATAGGCCTTGCCGCCGAACTTGAACACGTCGCCGCGATGCTTCAGCACATCCACGTTCAGGCGCAGCACGTCGCCCGGCCGCACGGGATTGCGAAAGCGGCAGTTGTCCACGGTGGCGAAGAAGATGGTCTTGCCGCTCACATCGGCGTCGAGCGATTTGGACATCAGCACGCCCCCGGCCTGACCCAGCGCCTCGATGATCAGCACGCCCGGCATGACCGGGTTATCGGGGAAGTGACCCTGGAAATAAGGCTCGTTGGCGGTGACGCACTTGATGCCGACGATGGAGGTGTGCGGCCGGTAGTGTTCGGCGCGGTCGATCAGCAGGAAGGGATAGCGATGCGGGATGCGCCGCAGAATCTCCTGCATGTCGATGCTGACACTGGCGTCGCTCGCGGTCTCAACCGGCTCCATCCGCCCTCCCCTTGTTCTTCTTCTGCCGGTCGATGGCGTGGGCGACCCAGGCCAGTTCGCGCATGAACTGGCGGATCGGCCGGGCGGGAACGCCGCAAACGGTCTCGCCCGCCGGGACGTCCCGCATAGCCAGCGCGCCGGCCGCCATCTTGGCTCCGTCGTGGAGGGTGAGGTGGTCGCCCACGCCCGCCTTGCCGCCGAATTGCACGCCGTCCCCTACCGTCACGCTGCCTGACAGGCCGGTCTGCGCGGCCAACGCACAATTGCGCCCGATCACCACGTTATGGGCAATCTGCACCAAGTTGTCGATCTTGGTGAACTGGCCCACCACCGTATCGGCATAGGCCCCCCGATCAATGCAGGTGCAGGCGCCCACCGTCACCTCGTCCTGCAGGATGACCCGGCCGAGCTGGGGAAAGTCGATGGCGCCGGCGCTGGAGGCCGCGACCCCGAACCCGGCCTGGCCGATGGCCGCGCCCGGCAAAATCCATACCCGGTCGCCGATCAGCGAAAAGCCGATGGTGGTGTTGGCGCCGACACGGCAACCCCGTCCGAGCATGACGCCGGGGCCGATGACGGCATTGGCGCCGATCACCGTCCCCGCGCCGATCCGGGCGCCCTGTCCGATTACCACGCCGGGAGACAGCCGCACGCCCTCCTCGATCTCGGCCAGCGGATGGATCTGCGGCGCCTCCGCCGGGTGAAGGATGGGCTGGTGCAACCGATTGGCGGCGCGCGCATAGGCCGCCTGCGGCTCGGGGCTGAGCAGCCGCCCGCACCCCTCCGGCACGTGTTCCGCCATCTCCGGCCGGACGAAGCAGGCGCCGGCGCGCGTCGCCTTCAGGTCGGCCAGATAGCGCCGATCGCTGAAGAAGGTGACCGCGTCGGCGCCCGCCAAGTGCAGCGGCGCGGCCAGGGCGATCGAGCGGTCGGTCGGCGCCGCATCGTCCGGCCGCGCCGACGCGATCATGGCGAGGTCGCCAAGGGCGATGGGCCCGAGGACGTCGAAAAACCGTGTATCGGGCATGGGTGGGCCCCTGGCAGGACATAAACGTGCGGCGCGGGCGTGGCCCGGCAGCACTCTAGACCTCGCCTCCCCGGCCGTTCCAGCGGCTCGGTGAAGAGCCGCCGGCGCCGCAGGGGCGGATGGCGGTTACTGCTGCGCCTGGACCGGCAGCGTCTTGCGGTCGAAGGTGATGGTGGGCATCACCCCGTTAAGCTGGGTCACCACCGTCTCGGTCACGTCCATGGCCGGGTTGCCGGTGACCACCGCCTCGCCGTTGAGCAGCACCGAGCAGTTGCGCGACTGATAGACGGTGCGCAGGATGTCGTTGATGCGCACGTGGATCTGCTGCACCGCCTCGGCGCCGGTGGCTTCCAGTTCGCGCTGCCGCAGCTGCGCCTTCTGCTCGAAGGCCTGTTCGCGCTGCTGGATCGGCGCCGCCTGCTGGGCGAACTGGTCGGCGGACAGGGTCGAGCGCTTGGCCTGCAGCGCCGAAGCGTCCGTCTGCAGGCTGGTCTGTTCGGCCTGCAGCTCGGCGGCCACCTGGGCGCGCAGTTGCTGCATCCGCGCGGCGGCGGCCTTGCCGACGCTGGAGGTGCCGATGGCGCGATCATCCGCATAGATGCACATGCCGGCGATGGGCGGGCCGTGATTCAGCGGCGGCAGGGTCGGACCGGCGGCCCGGGGCGTGGTCGCCTGGGTGGCCACGGGACCCGATGGAGCGGCGGCGGTGCGCTTGGCGGGGGCGGCGACGGCGCTACCGGCGACAGCGAAGATAAGCGCGGCCGTGGCGGCGCAGGTCGTCAGACGTTGCATGATGTCTCAGAATTGAGTGGAAGTTGAGAAACGGAAGGCTTCGGTCTTGTCGTAGGTTTCTTTGGCCAAAACTTGGCTGAAATCGAGGCGGATCGGCCCGAGCGGCGAGGTCCAGAACACGCTGAGGCCGGCGGAGGCGCGCACGGCCAGATCGTCCTTCACCGTGGTGTTGCTCTGCTTCACGTCCTTGTCGACGAGGCCAAGCGTGCCGACATAGGTGAACAGCGAGGTCTTGATCCCATACTGCTCGGGCAGATGGTTGGGCACGGTCAGCTCCGCATCGCCGATGGCATAGAGCTTGCCGCCGAGCGCTTCCTGCAGATTGGGATTGGTGTCGCGCGGTCCGATACCGGCCACCTGGAAGCCCGGGAAGGTGTTGCCCCCCTTGAAGAAGCGGTCGTTGATGCGGATGTCGGTATTGCCCCAGCCGCCCACATAGCCGCCCGACCCGATGAAGGACGCGGTCCAGCCCGGCGCGAAGCCGTAGAACAGTCCGCCCTCCAACTCCGTCTTGAGGTAGCGCACATTGCCGCCCACCCCGGCGAAGTCCTGGTTCAGCTTGCTGTAGAAGCCGCGGGTCGGATGGATCGGGTCGTTGCGGAAATCGAGGAACAGGGTGTAACCGACCTGGGAGGTGAAGGTCGAACCGCGTTGCTGGCAGATGGTGATCGAGATCGCGCCCTCGGTGCAGAGCGTGTTGTCCACCAGCACGTCGTCGGCGTGGATCGAATAGCGCGGCTGCAGGAAGGCGTTGACGCTGAGCGGGAAGCCGAGGCGCAGCGTGCCGCCCACCGACTGCGAGTTGAACCCGGCCTGGCTGGTAAAGTCGAAGCGGTTGTAGAACAGATCGACCCCGGCGCGCAGGTCGCGGCCCTGGAAGCGCGGCTCGGTGAACGACAGGTCGAGCTGCTGGCGCAGCGAGCCCACCGAGGCGCGCAGGCGGATGTCCTCGCCCCGGCCACGGAAGTTGCGCTGGGTGATGCCGGCGTCGAGCAACAGGCGGTCCACGGAGGAATAGCCCGCGCCGAACGACAGTTCGCCCGTCGGCTGCTCCTGCACCTTGACCCGCAGCACCGTCTTGTCGGCGGCGGTGCCGGGCAGCTGCTCGATATCGACGGTCTTGAAGAAGTCCAGCCGCTTGATCTCGGTCTTGGACCGATCGACCAGCACGCGGTTATAGGCGTCGCCCTCGGCCAGGCGCATCTCGCGCCGGATCACGGGGTCCAGCGTCACCGTATTGCCGATGATGTCGATCCGCTCCACGTAGACGCGCGGACCCTCCTTCACCTCGAACACCACATCGACGGTGTGGGTCTGCTTGTTGGCCGTGTAGCGCGGGCGGATATCGACGAAGGCGAAGCCCGCGGCGCCGGCGGCGAAGGTGAGCGAGTCGACCGCGTTCTCGATCTTGTCCGACTGGTAGGTCTGGCCTTCCCGGATCGGCAGCAGCACGCGCAGCACGTCGCCGTTCAGCTTCTTCAGGTCGGTCTTCACCGTCAGCTTGCCGAACTTGTACTTCTGGCCTTCGTCTATGGTGTAGGTCACCACGAAGTTGCGTTGATTGGCTTCCAGCTCGGCGATCGAGGATACGACGTGGAAGTCGTAATAGCCCCGGTTGGTGTAATACTTACGCAATTGCTCGCGGTCGTACTCGATCCGGTCGGGATCGTAGTTGTCGTTGGATGCGAAGAACTTGTACCAGGACGATTCCTTGGTCACCACCACGTCTCGCAGGGCGTTGTCGTTGAACGCCTTGTTGCCGAGGAAGTTGACGCGCAGGATGCCGGTCTTCTGTCCCTCGGCGATCTCGAACACCAGATCCACCCGCTTCTGCGGCAGTTCGACCACCTTGGGGGTGATGTTGGCGGAGATGCGGCCCGAGCGGCGGTAGAGCTCCACCATCTTCTGCACGTCGGCCTGCACCGCGGCGCGGGTGAAGATGGAGCGCGGGTGCAGGTTGATCTCGTCGCGCAGCTTGTCGTTGGTGAGCGAGGAGTTCCCCTCGAAGATCACCTGGTTGATGATCGGGTTCTCGATCACCTTCACGATCAGGTCCTGCCCGTCCACGTCCAGGCGCACGTCCTGGAACAGGCCGGTGCGGTTCAGCGTCTTGACGCCGAGGTCGAGCTTGGCGGAGTCCACCGTGTCGCCGGGCGCGATGGGCAGGTAGGACATCACCGTGCCGCTCTCGATCCGCTCGTTGCCGGTGACCAGGATGCGGCGGATGGTGACGGTGGGCTGGGCGCGTGTGGCGATGGGCGCATCGGCGGCGGGAACGGCGGCCGCCGGGGGCTGGCCCCCCGTGGGCGGATTGACCGGCGCGGGGGGGGACGGCCGGCCGGCCGGGGCGCGCGCGGCGTCGGTCTGGGTGGAGACGGCGGGGCCGGTGGGCTGGGCCAGGGCCGCGGTGGCGGTCAGGCCGATCAGCGCGGTCGCCGTAGCGAATAGGGCAAGGCGGCGGGCGCGGGCTATAGACATCAAAGGACCGTCTGCGGGGGGCGGGCTCAAGAGGCGTGCCCTCCGAGGATTTTCAGAACTGGAAGCTGGAGATCGTTCCAGGTGGCGAACAACAACAATCCCACCACCAAAGCAAGACCGACCCGATAGCTGGCCACCTGTACCCTGGCCGCCACCGGGCGCCGCGCAATAGCTTCGTATCCATAAAACAACAGGTGTCCGCCATCGAGCATGGGAATCGGCAGCAGATTCATGAATCCGATGCCGATGGAGATGAGGGCGGAGAAGCTGATCAGGTTGAGCAGCGTGCCCCGGCTCTTCTCGGCGAGGGTCGCGCCTGAGGCCGCGCCCGATTCGGCCACCGCCTTGGACATCAGCGCCGTGCGGATCGGCCCGCCGAGCTGGTCGCCGGACTCGCGGCCCGTCGCCATCCGGCCGAAATAGTGGACGGTCGTGCCCAGCACGTCGCCCGTCTTGCGCGCGCCTTCCATGACCGCGTCGAACGGACCGAGCCTGGGCTGGCTGTAGTCGGCCGGGTCATGGGTGGGGCTGAGGCCGAACAGGCCGGTCTTCATCGGCCGATGGAAGAGCGGATCGGGTCGGACCGTGGCGCGAGCCGCGGCCACCAGATCCAAGGTCTGATCGCCCCGACGCACCTCGAAGGTCGTGCGGCGATCCACATTGTAGGCGGCGTACTGGCTGAGATCGAGGAAGCTGCGCAGCGGCGCACCATTCAACTTGGTGATTAGATCGCCGACTTTGAAGCCCGCCGCCTCCGCCGAACTCCCGGCCACGACAGCGCCCACGCGCGGCCGGATGGTCGGCTCGCCCAGCGTCATGAAGAAGCCGGCGAAGATGACGACGGCCAGGATGAAGTTGGCCACCGGACCGGCCGCCACCACGAGAGCGCGTTGCCAGAGAGGCTTGAAGTGAAAGAACGATTTCACCGCCGACGGACCGAGCTTGGCGACGATCCGCCGCTTCAGGTCGTCGAGGTCATCCGCATCGGGCACGGAGGACGAGGCCTCGGCGTCGCCGGCGAAGCGTACATAGCCGCCGAGCGGCAGGGCCGCCAGGCGCCACTCCACCCCGCTCCGGTCGCGGAAGGCGAACAGGGTCTTGCCGAAACCGATGGAGAACCGGTCGATGGCGACGCCGAAGGCCTTGGCCATCAGGAAGTGGCCAAGCTCGTGCACCACCACCACCACCGTCAGCACGAACAGCCACGGCAGCACGGTGAAAAGGATATTCTGCAGTAGTGCGAGCATCCGGCGCCCCAGGTTCCCTGCTCAGTTCCGATGCGCCGATGGCAAGATGATGGCCTCCGCGACCTGACGGGCGCGGCGATCCGTCTCAAGCGCGCCGTCGAGCCCCCCCTGGCCCCCTAATTCCCCGGCCGTGCTCATCTTTTCCAGCGTTTGCGCGACCGTGGCGGCAATATCCAGAAAGCCCAGCCGCCGGTCAAGGAAGGCGGCGACGGCGCACTCATTTGCCGCATTCAGCGCCGCGGGGGCGGCGCCGCCCATGCGCAGCGCCTCGCGCGCCAGCCCGAGCGCCGGGAATTTCGACTCGTCCGGCGCCTCGAAGCTCAGCGAGCCCAGCTTGGCGAGGTCCAGCGGCGGAGCCGGCCAGGGCAGCCGGTCCGGCCAGGCATAGGCGCAGGCGATCGGCCCGCGCATGTCCGGCGGCGACAGTTGGGCCATGGTCGAGCCGTCGCGGAACTCTACCATGGAGTGGATGATCTGCTGGGGATGCACCAGCACCTCGATCCGCTCGGCGGGCGTGTCGAACAAGTAGGCGGCCTCAATGATCTCCAGGCCCTTGTTCATCATCTGCGCGCTGTCGACGGTGATCTTGGGGCCCATGGCGAAATTGGGGTGGCTGGTGGCCTGCTCCAGCGTCACCGCCGACATCTGCTGGCGGGTCCAGCCGCGGAACGGCCCGCCGGAAGAAGTGAGGACGATCTTGGTCGCCAGGGAGGCGTCGAGGCCGCTGAGCGCCTGGAACACGGCGGAGTGTTCGGAGTCCACCGGCACCAGGCTGCCGCGGGCCTGCGCCACCGTGCGCAGCATCAGATCGCCGGTGCAGACGATGCTCTCCTTGTTGGCGAGGCCCAGCACCGCGCCGGTCTTGGCCGCCGCCAGGGTGGGGCGCAGCCCGGCGATGCCGACGATGGCGCCCATGATCCAGTCGGCCGGCCGGCCCGCCGCCTCCACCACCGCCTCCGCCCCGGCCGCCGCCTCGATATTCGTTCCGGCGAGTCCGACGCGAAGATCGGCCAGGCAGGCCTCATCGGCGATCACCGCGATCCGTGGCCGCCAGCGCCGGGCCTGCTCGATCAGGACCCCGGTATTCTTGCCCGCCACCAGGGCGACGATCTCCACCTTCACCCCGCTGCGTTCGATCAGGTCGAGGGTGGAGGCGCCCACCGAACCGGTGGAGCCGAGAACGGTGATACGACGCGCGGTCAAGACACCACCCCCTGGAAAATCAGCAGCCGCACAAAGGCGACCAGCACGGCGGCGAACATCAGTCCGTCCACCCGGTCGAGCAGGCCGCCGTGGCCCGGAATCAGGTCGCCGGAATCCTTCACCCCAAACCGGCGCTTGAGCATGGATTCCCACAGGTCGCCGCCCATGGCCGCCAGCGCCGCCAGAAGGCCGATCCACAGAGCGGACCCGAGGCTCGGCCCGCCCGCGCCAAACGGCGCCGCCGCCACGCCCAGCGCCGCCAGCGCGCCGCCGATCAGGCCGCCGACAAAGCCCGACCAGGTCTTGTTGGGCGAGAAGCGTGGCCAGAGCTTGGGCCCCTTCAGCGCGTTGCCCACCAGAAACGCGGCGATGTCCGCCGCCCAGACCACGGCGACCAGCAGGATGGTCCACTCCCGCCCGCCGGGGGCGCCGCGCAGCCAGACCAGCGCCACGGCCGGCGCACCGATATAGAGGATGCCGAAGGCGATATCGGCCGGCCGGTCGATCCGGCCGCGCAGCAGGGTGAAGATCGCGCCCACCAGCGCGCCCAGCGCCACCAGCAGCCAGCCGATCCAGGGGTGGCCGAGATAGGAGGCGAAGATCGCCACCAGCACCGCCAGCGTCATCACCGCGGCGGCGCGTACCGGCGTCTCCCGATCGGCCATGCCGCCCCATTCGATGGTGAGGAGCGAGACGCCCACCGCCATCATCACCAGGAAGAACAGGCCGCCGAACCACAGGGCCCCGAGCGCCGCAGGGGCCAGGATGGCCGCCGACAGCACGCGGACGCGCAGATTGTTCCAGTCGAAACGCTTAGCCGGTTGCGAGGACGCCATCGGCCTCCGCTCCGCCGTAACGGCGCTCCCGGCGTCTGAATTCCTCCAGCGCGGCGCCCAGGTGCTCGCGGCCATAATCTGGCCAGAGCACATCCTGGAACACCAGTTCGGCATAGGCGGCTTCCCACAGCAGGAAGTTGGACAGCCGCCGCTCGCCCGAGGTGCGGACGATCAGGTCCGGCGGGGGCCCGTGGGCGGTGGACAGGTAGCGCTCGAAATGCGCCTCCTCGAAGGTGCGGAGGTCCTCGCGCCCCTCGGCGACGGCCTCGGCATAGCGCCGCGCCGCGTCGGCGATATCGGCCTTCCCGCCGTAATTGAACGCCACCTGCAGATGGAAGCGGTCGTTATGGCGGGTGCGCGCCTCGGCGTGCTCGATGATCTCCAGTACGTCGGGGGCCAGGTCGCGGCGGCGACCGATCACGTGCAGCCGCACCCCTTCGCGCTCCATGCGGGTCAGGTCGGAGCGCACATAGTTCTTGAGCAGGCTCATCAGCTCCGCCACCTCGGCGGCGGGACGCGTCCAGTTCTCGGTGGAAAAGCCGAACACGGTCATCCATTCGAGGCCGAAGTCCGGCGCCGATTCCACCGTGCGCTTCAGCGCGGCGACGCCGGCGCGGTGGCCGAACACCCGGGGCATCCCCCTCTGTTTCGCCCAGCGGCCGTTGCCGTCCATGATGACGGCGACGTGTCGCGCGGATGCAGGGTCTTTGCGACCCTCCGATCCGAATGTCGGCGACATCACGCCCATCAAACGCTCCCGCGGCCCGCCCGATCGGCCCGCTTCAGACCTGCATGATCTCTTGTTCCTTGATTTTCAAGGCTTCGTCGATGCGCTTGATCGCCCCATCGGTGAAGCCTTGCACCTCCGTCTCAAGCTTCTTCAGATCGTCTTGGGAAAGGTCGCCGCCCTTCTCCGCCTTCTTCAAATCCTCGTTGGCCTCGCGCCGCACGTTGCGCACGGCGATCTTCTGCTGCTCGGCATATTTGCCGGCCAGTTTGGCGAGGTCTTTGCGGCGATCCTCGGTCAGCGGCGGGATCGGCACGCGCAAGGTCTGGCCATCGACGATGGGGTTGAGGCCGAGGCCCGCGGCGCGAATGGCCTTCTCCACCGAGACCACCACCCCCTTGTCCCAGACGCTGACGGTGATCATCCGCGGCTCCGGCACGCTGATGGCGGCGACGGCGTTCAGCGGCGTGGTGGCGCCATAGGCCTCCACCATCACCGGCTCCAGGAGGCTGGCGGAGGCGCGGCCCGTGCGCAGGCCGCCGTATTCGTCCTTCAGCGCCTGGATCGATTTATCCATGCGGTCGCGATAGGTGTTGAGGTCTGGCTTGGCCATGAGGCAGGGGTCCTTTTTGGCTGTGGTTCTCGTCGCAGGGCGCCGCTTGGGGCCGGCGGTCAGGCCGCCGGCGATTCGGCGATGATGGAGTGCGCGCCCTGCCCGGTCATCACATCCATGAGGGCGTGGGGCTTCCGGATCGAGAACACCACGATGGGAATGGCGTTCTCGCGCATCAGGCTGATGGCGGAGGCGTCCATCACCTTCAGGTCCTTGGACAGATATTCGAGATAGGTGAGCCGGTCGAGCCGCTCCGCATCCGGCTTGCGCTTGGGATCGGCGGTATAGATGCCGTCGACGCTGGTGCCCTTCAACAGCGCGTCGCAGCCCATCTCGGCGGCGCGCAGCGCCGCTGCGGTATCGGTGGTGAAGTAGGGATTGCCGGTGCCGGCGGCGAAGATCACCACCCTGCCCTTCTCCAGATGGCGGATGGCGCGGCGGCGGATGAAGGGCTCGGAGATGGTCTGCATGGGGATGGCGGACTGCACGCGGGTGTCCACCCCCGCCCGCTCCAGCGCGCTCTGCATGGCCAGCGCGTTGATGACGGTGGCTAACATGCCCATATAGTCGGCCTGCGCCCGCTCCATTCCCTGCGCGGCCCCCGCCAGGCCGCGGAAGATGTTGCCGCCGCCGATCACCAGGCAGACCTGCACACCCAGCCGCACGATCTCGGCGATGTCGGCGGCCACCTTGTCCACATTGGCGATGTCGATGCCGTGGCCGGCCTCGCCGCCCAGCGCTGCCTCGCCCGAGATCTTCAGCAGGACGCGGTTGTAGCGCGGCGCCGGGCCTTCCTCGTTTTCGAGCGCATGAGATGGGCTGGTCATGGCGGACCCTTTGCGCGGAGACTGAAGGAATCAGAACGGCCGACCGCTGGAGCGACCGGCCGTCTTTATAGGGATGATCCAAGACAGGTAAAGCGGCTCACCTCTCCTCCCCTGCGCAGCGGGGGAGGCGGCGCGGCGGCGAAGCCGACGTGAGGATGGGGGCGGCGCGACCATAATAACCGGATACCGCGGCGCGGCCCCCCTCCACCGCGTTTCACGCGGTCCCCCTCCCCCGCCGACGCGAGGGAGGAATAGAGGCAACGGTTAGGCCGACGCACCCGTCATGGAGGCCACCTCGGCGGCGAAGTCCGCTTCCGGGCCCTTGTCCACGCCTTCGCCCAGCGCCAGACGCACGAACCCGGTGACGGTCACGGCGTGGCCGAGGTCCTTGCCGGCCTTGGCCACGTACTGCTCCACGGTCAGGTCCGGCTCCATGACGAAGGCCTGCTTCAGCAGCACCACCTCCTCGTAGAACTTGCGGATGCGCCCCTCGATCATCTTCTCCACCACCGCGGGCGGCTTGCCCGAAGCGGCGGCCTGTTCGGCGAAGATGGCGCGCTCACGCTCCACCGCGGCGGGATCGACCTCCTCGGTGGTCAGGGCCAGGGGCTGGGTAGCGGCGATGTGCATCGCCACCTTGCGGCCGATGTCCTGCACCCGGTCGTGCGGGCCGTCGGACTTCAGCGCCACGAGGACGCCGATGCGGCCGAGGTCGGGTGCGGTGGCGTTGTGGATATAGGCGGCGACCGCGCCCTCCGGCACAACGAAGCGGGCCGAGCGGCGCACCACCATGTTCTCGCCGACGGTGGCGATCAGCTGAGTGATCATCTCGCCGGTGGTCTGGCCGTCGGGCAGGGTCGCCGCGTTCAGCGCCTGGAGGTCGGCCCCCTCGATATCGAGCGCGGCGGTCGCCACCTTGCGGGCGGCGGCCTGGAACAGATCGTTGCGCGAGACGAAGTCGGTCTCGGCGTTCAGCTCGATCATCGCGCCGGTCATCCCCTTCCCGTCATCACGCAGCGCCACGGCCACCAGGCCCTCGGCGGCGACGCGATCGGCCTTCTTGGCGGCCTTGGAGAGCCCCTTGGCGCGCAGCCAGTCGATCGCGGCCTCCATGTCGCCGCCGGTCTCCTGAAGGGCCTTCTTGCAGTCCATCATGCCCACGCCCGTGGTGTCGCGTAGCTCTTTCACGAGCTGGGCTGTGATCTCGGCCATGGCCGACCTCCGTCAGTGAAATGTGGAAAGCGGACGCCCGCGTGCGCGAGCGTCCGTCCTTGGGTGGGTTCAAGCAGCCTTGTGAGACAGGGCTGTTACAGCGCGCCTAGAGCTCAGACCTGGGCCGGCTCGTCCGCCACCGCGTCCAGCGCGGCGTCGGTCTTGGCCTCGGGCTCGGCCAAAACCGGCTCAGCGGTTATTTCAGGCGCCGCTTCCGGCGCGGCCGCGGCCTGGGTGCGGAGCGCGGGCTCGACCGGATTGGTGGCGGCGCCGAGATCCACGCCCGAGGCCGACTGGCCGGCGGCCAGACCGTCCAGCACCGAATCGGCGACCAGGTCGCAATAGAGCTGCAGCGCGCGGGCCGCATCGTCATTGCCGGGGATCGGGAAGGCGATGCCGTCCGGATCGGAATTGGTGTCCAGAATGCCGATCACCGGGATGTTCAGCTTGCGCGCTTCCTGGATGGCGATGGCCTCCTTGTTGGTGTCGATCACGAACATCAGGTCGGGGATGCCGCCCATGTCCTTGATGCCGCCGAGGCTGAGTTCCAGCTTCTCGCGCTCGCGGGTCAGGGTCAGCAGCTCCTTCTTGGAGCGGCCGTGGCTCTCGCCGCCGTCCAGCAGGCCCTCAAGCTCGCGCAGACGGGCGATGGAGCCGGAGATGGTGCGCCAGTTGGTCAGCGTACCGCCGAGCCAGCGATGGTTCACATAATATTGGGCGCAGCGCTTGGCCGCGATAGCCACCGGGTCGGTCGCCTGACGCTTGGTGCCGACGAACAGGATACGACCGCCGCCGGCGGCGACCTCGCGCACCTTGACCAGGGCCTGATGGAGCAGCGGGATCGACTGCGACAGGTCGATGATGTGGATATTGGCCCGCGAGCCGAAGATGAACTTTTCCATCTTCGGGTTCCAGCGGTGGGTCTGGTGGCCGAAGTGCGCGCCAGCTTCCAAGAGCTGACGCATGGAGAAATCGGGTAGCGCCATTGAACCTGTGTCCTTTTTCCGGTTCGTCCGCCGCAGGCAATTCCAGGATCGAAGGATTTCGACCCCAGACCGGAACGGCGAGAACCGGGGATTGACCCGGCCGCACCGAACACCTGCGTGTGAGATGGCGCGGATGTAGGCGGGAAACGCCGGAAAATCAAGGACGCATACCATGCCTGTCCATGCAGCCCCCGGTGCGACACAAGCCTGAAACCCTTGCCGAATAGAACGATCTTGGCTTTACTCGGAGTTGCAATCTTGGGGGTCCGTGTGCGCAGGGCAATTCTTGGGGCGGCCGGTTTTGCGCTCGCCTTGACGGGGCAGGCCTGGGCGGAAGGTTGCAAAGTGGCCGTCATCGCCGAGCTTCCCGTGACGATGAAGGGCATGAGGCCGATGGTGCCGGCGGGCATCAATGGCCGGCAGGTCATGTTCCTGGCCGACAGCGGCGCCTTCTACAGCACCATGTCGCCGGCGGTGGCCACCGAACTGAAGCTAAGCCGGCAATACCTGCCCTATATGCGGCTGACCGGCGTGGGCGGCGAGGCCGCCAGCGTCGATCTGACCGTGGTGGACAAGTTCACACTCGCCGGCGCGACCGTTCCAAGGGTGCAGTTCCTCATCGCGGCGGGTGCGGGCGGCGGTGAATCGGCCGGCCTGCTCGGCCAGAACATCTGGCGGCTCGCGGATGTTGAGTACGATTTCCAGAACGGCGTCATTCGCCTGGTGAAGCCGAACCATTGCGACGGCGCCGTCCTGGCCTATTGGACCCACGACAAGCCCTATGCGGTGATCGACATCAGCCGCCCTGACGAGCACGATCCGCACACGGTCGGCACGGTCGTCGTCAACGGCGTGAAGCTTCGCGCCATGTTCGATACCGGCGCCGCCACCTCGATCATGACGATGGAGGCCGCCCGGCGCGTAGGCGTCACGCCCCAGACGCCGGGGGTTAAGATGGCGGGCTTCACCGGCGGCATAGGCTCACGCGTCGGCCGCACGTGGACCGCCCCCTTCGCCAGCTTCAAGATCGGCGAGGAGGAGGTCAAGACCACGCAGATGCGGTTTGGCGAGGTTGAACTGGAACGCGAAGACATGCTTGTCGGCGCCGACTTCTTCCTCTCCCACCGCGTCTATGTGGCCAATAGTCAACGCAAGCTCTATCTCACCTACAATGGCGGTCCGGTTTTCAACCTGAATACGCCCGTCAGCATCCCGGCGAGCGCGACCGGCGCCCCTGCCCTCACGCCCGAGTCCGACAAGGCGAAGGACGCCATGGTCGCCGCCGCAAAACCCGACGACTCGATGAGCGAGCCCAAGGACGCCGATGGCTATGCTCGGCGAGGTGCGGCCTTCGCCTCTCGCCGCGACTATGACCGGGCGCTGACGGACCTGACCAAGGCGATCGAACTCGCGCCTGACCACGCCGCCTATTACGGCGAACGCGCTAGAATACGGCTCGCCTCGCGTCAGCTGTTCCTGGCCAAGGCCGATCTCGACCAGGTGGTGAAGCTCGACCCGGCCAATGTCGAGGCGCTGATCATGCGGGCGGAGCTGAACCTGTCGGGACGCGATCGGCCCGCGGCCATCGCCGACCTCGACGCCGCGGCGACGGCCGCGCCGAAAGAAGCGGACTCGCGCCTGACCATCGCCCAGCTCTATTCACGCATGGCGCTCTACGACAAGGCGATCGCGCAGATCGACCTCTGGGTTCCCTCGCACTCCGATGAAACCCAGATGCGCCAGGCGCTGAATGGCCGCTGCTGGGCGCGGGGCCAGTTGGGTGTCGATCTCGACAAGGCGCTGGGGGACTGCAACCGGGCGGTCCGCATGGGTCAACAGAACGCCGCGATGCTGGATAGCCGTGGGCTGGTCTACCTGCGGCGGGGGGAGAACGACCGCGCCATCGGCGACTATAGCGCGTCGCTGGCCCTCAATCCCAGGGTGGCCTGGTCGCTCTACGGGCGCGGGGTGGCCGAGTTGCGCAAGGGCATGAAGGCCGAGGGGGAGGCGGATATCGCCGCCGCCAAGGCGCTCAGTCCGGGGTTGCCGGACGAGGCGAAAGCCCGAGGGATCGCGCCGCCGGCGTGACAGCGCCCACATGAAAACGGGCCGGGGATCGCCCCGGCCCGCTGAAACGTCAGGGATGACGCCCCGTTTCCTACTTGATCGAGACCGAGGCGCCGGCGTCTTCCAGCTTCTTCTTGGCGTCTTCGGCGACCTGCTTGGAGACGTTCTCCAGCACGTTCGACGGGGCGGCCTCCACCAGGTCCTTGGCTTCCTTCAGGCCGAGGTCGGCGCGGATGCCGCGGACTTCCTTGATGACGTTGATCTTCTTGTCGCCGCCGGCGGTCAGGACGACGGTGAATTCGGTCTGCACTTCGGCCTCGGCGGCCGGTGCGGCGCCGGCGCCGCCGGCGGGCATGGCCATGGCCACCGGCGCGGCGGCGGAAACGCCCCACTTTTCTTCCAGCAGCTTGGAGAGTTCGGCGGCTTCGAGGACGGTCAGCTTGGACAGGTCTTCGACGATCTTGGTCAGGTCGGTCATGGGAGGGTTCCTAGATTGGGATGAGGATGAGGTTGGTCGGGTCGGAAATGACGGCGCCGCTAGGCCGCGTCCTTGGCGGCATAGGCGCTGAACACCCGGGCCAGCTGGCCGGCCGGCGCCTGCAGCACACCGGCGACCTTGGTCGCGGGCGCGTTGAGAAGGCCGATCAGCGAGCTGCGGACTTCGTCGAGCGACGGCAGGGTGGCCAGAGCCCCCACGCCCTTCGCATCGAGCACGGTCTCGCCCATCACCGCGCCGATCAGGGTGAACTTGTCGTTCTCCTTGGCGTAGGCGGTGGAGACCTTGGCGGCGGCGGAGACATCCGGGCCATAGGCGATGGCGACGGGGCCCTTGAAGAGGGCGTCGCCCGCTTCGCCGACCCGGCCGTCCAGCGCCTTTTGAACCAGGGTGTTCTTCACCACCTTCAGCGAGGCGCCCTCTTTACGCAGGCGACCGCGAAGGTCAGTCATTTCCGCAACGGTGAGGCCCATATAGTGGGTCACCACGACGGCCCCGGCGTCAGCGAAAACGCCTTTCAGCGTTTCGATCGACTGGGCCTTTTCAGCACGGTCCATAGCGGACTCCGTTACGGCATCACGCGGCGCCCGCGGGATTGCGAACGCCGAAACGACCTCGCTCCACCGGATTGCTCCGGCGGCTCGGGATCGCCAAACTGTCCATAAGGATCGCAAGGACCGCGCCGGCCGTAAACGGTCGGAGCAAGTAACCTCTCATCCCCATCTCCCTACGACGCGGAGGGGCTCCCCCGCACTTACGGTCCGAATGGCCTTCGGACCCCGCAGCTCTTGGACAGGACCTCCAGGGCGAACCCCGCAGGCAAGGCGGCGCGTCTACAGGAAACGCACCGCCCGTGCAACCGGCTTCGATCAGGCCTGGGCGCTGATCGAAGCCGTATCGACCTTAACGCCCGGCCCCATGGTGGAGGAGAGCGAGATCTTCTTCACGTAGGCGCCCTTGGCGCCCGACGGCCGGGCCCGTTGCAGGGCGTCGACCAGCGCGCGGACATTGGCGAGAAGCGCGTCGTCGGTGAACGAGGCCTTGCCGATGCCGGCATGGACCACGCCCGCCTTCTCCACGCGGAACTCCACCGCGCCGCCCTTGGCGTCCCTGACGGCCTGGGCGACGTTGGGGGTGACGGTGCCGACCTTGGGGTTGGGCATCAGGCCGCGGGGGCCCAGCACCTTACCCAGACGCCCCACCACCGCCATCATGTCCGGCGAGGCGATCACCCGGTCGAAGTCCATGAAGCCGCCCTGGATGCGTTCGGCCAGGTCCTCGGCGCCCACCACCTCGGCGCCGGCCGCGGTGGCGGCTTCGGCGGCGGGGCCGCGGGCGAACACCGCCACGCGCACGTCGCGCCCGGTGCCGGAGGGCAGGTTGACCACGCCGCGGACCTGCTGGTCCGCATGGCGGGGATCGACGCCGAGATTGACGGCGATCTCCACGGTTTCGTCGAACTTGGCCTTGGCGTTGGCCTTGACCAGCTTCACGGCCTCGGCGACCGGCAGGGTGGCGTCGCGATCACCGGTGAAGGCCTGGATGCGCTTGGATGGCTTGGCCATGATTATGCCTCCACAACGCGCAGACCCATCGAGCGCGCGGAGCCCTCGATGATCTTGGCGGCTTGTTCGATGTCGTTGGCGTTGAGGTCCTTCATCTTCTTCTCGGCGATGTCGCGCAGCTGGGTGCGGCTGATGGAGCCGATGATGTCGCGGCCGGGCTTGGTGGAGCCCGACTGGATCTTCAGAGCCTGCTTGATGAAGAAGGTCGCGGGCGGGGTCTTGGTGACGAAGGTGAACGACTTGTCCTGATAGACGGTGATCACGGTGGGAAGCGGGGTGCCCTTCTCCACGCTTTCGGTTCGCGCGTTGAACTCCTTGCAGAAGCCCATGATGTTCACGCCGCGCTGACCCAGCGCCGGCCCGATGGGCGGCGAGGGCGTGGCGGAACCCGCCTTCACCTGCAGTTTGATATAGCCCAAGATCTTCTTGGCCATTGGCTGTCTCCGTTAAACGATGGGGTATCAGCCCACCTGTGCGGCCGTGGTGCGGGCAGCCCCTCCCACGGATTTATCCCCGGCGAACCGAAGGGTGGCGGCGTGTAGCAGTGCGAGAGAGCGTTGGCAATCTCACCAGGTGCAAGCCGCTGAGCTTGACGGGCGCGAGCCGACCTATGTATCTACAATGTCGCTACGGGAGTGGTGCGATGAAGGTGCAGATCAAGAAGTGGGGCAACAGCGCCGCCTTACGGTTGCCCTCGTCAGTCATGTCGGCCGCCGACCTCAAGATCGATCAATCGGTCGACGTGCGCGAGGAGAACGGTCGCGTCGTGATCGAACCGCTTCGCTTGCCGATCTATGATCTCGACCAACTCCTGGATCGTCTCGACTTGGCGACCTTCCCCGAAGACCTCGACTTTGGACCTCCGGTAGGAAGCGAAGTTTGGTAGCCGCGCCCTATTGTCCGGACGCGGGTGACATCGTCTGGATCGATTTCGATCCCAGGACTGGGCACGAACAAGGCGGCCACCGGCCCGCCTTGGTGTTGTCGCCGAGACGCTACAACGAATTGCGCGGGATGATGATTTGCTGTCCCATGACGTCTCGCATCAAGGGTTACGCCTTTGAAGTGGTGCTGAGCCGTGACCCGCCGAGCGCCGTTCTCGCCGACCAGATCAAGAACCTGGACTGGCGCACGCGGACAGCGCGCTTCAAGGAGCGCGCACCCCCGCATATATTGGCCGACGTCAAAGCCAAGCTGAAAAGCCTGCTCATGCTTTGACGTCGATCAGCCGCCCTTCTCCACCTGGTTGTATTCCAGTTCCACCGGGGTGGCGCGGCCGAAGATGGAGACGGTGACGTGCAGGCGCTGGCGCTCCTCGTCCACGCGCTCCACCGAGCCGGAGAAGCTGGAGAACGGGCCGTCGGTAACGCGCACGGTCTCGCCGATGTCGAACTGGATGGTGGGCTTGGGACGCTCCACCCCCTCCTCGATGGCGCCGACGATGCGCTGCACCTCCTTGTCGGAGACGGGCATGGGCTTGGAGCCCGAGCCGAGAAAGCCGGTCACCTTGGGCGTGTTCTTGATCAGGTGATAGGCCTCATCGGAGAGGTCCATCTTCACCAGCACATAGCCCGGGAAGAACTTGCGCTCGGCATTCACCTTGCGGCCGCGGCGGATTTCCACCACGTCCTCGGTCGGCACCAGGATCTCGGAGAAGCTGTCGTCCAGCCCGTGCTGGTGCGCCTGTTCGCGGATACTCTCGGCCACCTTCTTCTCGAAGTTCGAATAGGCGTGGACGATATACCACTTGTGGCTGGGGTTGGACTTGACGCCGCCTTGGGCGGCTTGGGGGGTCTGTTCGGTCATGGAGTCTCAGCTCGTGGCGAGCTTCAGGAGGAATTGCATACCGAAGCCCAGCACCTGGTCGACGACCAAAAAGAAGATGCCGGTGAGGGCGACCATGATGAACACCATCACCGAGGTGATCCAGGTCTCGCGCCAGGAGGTCCAGGTGACCTTGCGGGCCTCCTGGCGGACCTCCGTCCAGAATTTCACCGGGTTGAACGGACGCTTCACCTTCGCCTCGGGCACGGCGGCCGTCACGGGGCCGCCCACCGACACGGCGGTGCGCGCCGGACCCGCGCGGCGGTTGGGAGTGTTTACACCAGGCTTGGCCATGGGGGCCGTTCGTTCCTCTCGTTCCGGGCTTTCCCCGGTTGTGGGCCGGTCGGACCGGATATAGGGCTCTTGCAGGGCCCGCGTCAGGCGCCCGACGGTTCGACGCGGGTGGAGTGGGGTGGCAGGAGTGGAGGGACTCGAACCCCCGGCCCTCGGTTTTGGAGACCGATGCTCTACCAGCTGAGCTACACTCCTTCAGGCATCGGGCTTTGCGCCCCGGAGCTAACCCAATGACGCGCGGCCCTCGCCGGAGCCGAGCGCTTTATCAGCGGCGCGTTTCTGAGGCAAGCGGACGCTGCGCGCAATCGGCCCCGCGCCGGTGGGCCGCTGGCAACGGACCTCAGTGCTTGCCGAGCACCGCGTCGGCCTTGGTGTCGATGCGCTTTTCCTCTGCCTTGGACATGCGGCCGGCGTTCGTCGCCTGGCTGGCGCGGGCCTTGGCGTTCCTGGCATGGGCCTTGTCCTCAATCGGATAGGCCTTCTTGTCAGGCTCGGCGAATTTGGACCTCGGCAGGCTCTTGCGGTCCTTGGTGTCGAGTTCGGCCATGACGGCTCTCCTTCTGCTCCAAAGCCAAAACCCACGGCGCCCGGCGCCGTTCCGTCAGCCTTCCTCCCCGGCCCGCTCCACAGCCAGCGCCAGGTCGAGTGCGCGGGCGCCCTCCTCCGCTTCGGCGGGCAGACGATCGAGTTCGCCCCGCGCCGCCGCCACGAAGGCGCCCAGCGCCGCGCCGAGCGGATCCTTGCCGATGGGCGTCTCGGTAAAGTCGGGGTCGAGGGCGAAGGGGGTGGTGTTGCGAAAGGCGCGGGTGAGAAAATCGATCTCCACCTCGCCGGAGGGATAGACGATGCGCATCCGCCGCTCGCGCGCCTCCGCGATTCTGGAGGCGTCGAACAGCGCCACCAGCCCGTCGTCGAAGATCGCCTCGGCCTTCACCGCGTCGGCGAAGGGGCCGTGCAGGGTGTGCGCCTGCGCCTCCACGCCCATCCCCTCGGCGCCGGACAGGGCGAGCGCCAGGTCGATGTCGTGGATCATCAGGTCGAGCACGCAGGAGACGTCGAGGTTGCGCGGGCTGTAGGTTCCCCGCCGGATCGCTTCCAGCCGCACCGGCTTTTCCGGTACGTCGAACAGGCCCATGGCCCTGAACACCATCCGTTCCTGATGCCCCACGCCCAATGGTCGCCCGGCCGTGCGCGCGGCGGCGATCAGCGCCTCGGCGTCGTCCATGGCGACGGCCAGCGGCTTCTCCACATAGGTGGCCTTGCCGGCCTTCAACGCCGCCAGGGCCGCATCGAAATGGGTGGTGGCGGGGGAGGTGATCGATACCGCGTCCACCGCCTCCAGGAACGCCGCCCGGTCGGTGAAGGCCTGCGCCCCCAGCGGCCCGGCGATGGCCTGCGCCCGCTCCAGGTGCGGATCGAACACCGCCGCCAGGGTGGCTCCCGGCAGCCTGGCGTACTGGTTGGCGTGATAGCCGCCGAACACCCCGGCGCCGATGACGCCGCATCTGAGGTCCTGAGTCATGGCGCGCCTTCTATCCCTTCATTGGCCAAGGCCAACCCCAGATCGTGACTTCAAGCGGCGGGGCAGGCGCTGTAGAAGGCGCGCTCACTGCCCGGAGTACCGTCGTGGCGCGCCTGTTCAACGCCTATGTGATCGCCGACTGGAGCGCCAACGCCAAGCCGAAGACGGGGGCGGACTCTATCTGGATCGGGGTGATGAAGCGCGACGTGCGCTTCCAGTTCACCTTCGAGGCCTTCAATCCCTCGACGCGCGTGGAGGCTGAGGCGCGGTTAAACGCCGTGCTCGACGACCTGAAGCGGCGCGGCGAGCGCACCCTGCTCGGCTTCGACTTTCCGCTGGGGTTTCCCCGCGGCTCCGGCGCGGCGCTGAAGCTGAAGGACGAGCGCTGGGCCGGCCTGTGGGCCTTCCTCGGCGCCAACGTGGTCGACAAGGCGGACAACACCAACAACCGCTTCGCCGTCGCCAACAAGATGAACCGGCTGATGACCGGCGAGGCGCGGCCGTTCTGGGGCTCGCCGCCCAAGGACGTGCAGACCTGGCTGCAATCCACCAAGCCCGAGCATGGCGTGGATGTGCCGCCGGTGCTGCGCCACGCCGAGGTCGCCGCCAAGGGCTCGAAGTCGGTCTGGCAGATCTTCGGCAACGGCACGGTGGGCAGCCAGGCCATCGTCGGCATTCCCGCCGTGGGTCGGTTGAAGGCGGCGCGGGGCGAGGGCTTCAAGGTCTGGCCGTTCGAGACCGGGTGGAAGGCGCTGACCGAAGCCGACCTCGTGGGTGTCGATGTGGTGGCGGCCGAGGTCTATCCCTCGCTGATCAAGCCCGAGCCGCTGGCGGGCGAGATCAAGGACCAGGCCCAGGTGCGCACCCTCTGCCACCACTTCGCGCGCCTGGATGAGGCCGGCAAGCTCGCCCCCGCCTTCGCCCCCGCCAAGGACTTCCCTGCCGACGCCGTGATCGACGTCCAGCACGAGGAGGGCTGGGTGCTGGGAGCCTAGACCCTGATCGGCTCATATCGAGCCGTGAATCAGGGTCTACACTTTGAGTTTAGAGCATGATTCACGCTTCGGATGATTCCATCCGAAACGATCATGCTCTAGGCTGCCGACCGGTCTCGCCGCACCAAGAGCCAAAAGCGCCCCAGCAGGAGGGCGGCGGCCAGATAGCTGGCGACGATCACCGCCCACATCAGCCCCCCGACCCCCATGTGTAGCGGCAGGGCGAGCCACCAGGCCAGCGGCATCATGACCATCACATAGCTGGTCAGGTGGGTGACGCTGGGCAGCAGCACGTCGCCCCGCGCCCGCAGCGCCTGGGCCGCCACGACCTGCAGCGCGTCCGGCCAGAAGAAGGCGCAGCCGAGCGCGATGGCGCCGGCCGCCAGGGCTTGGGTGGTCGGCTCGTGCGTATAGCCGCCGGCGATCAGCGCCGCCGCCGGGAAGGTGACGAGCGCGATCACCACGCCGAACACGCTGGCGACAGCGAAGGAGATTTCCCCCGCCCGCTTCACCCCCTCCGGGTCGCGCGCGCCATAGGCCCGTCCGACCAGCACCGCCGTCGCAGTGCTCAGCCCAAGCGGCGCCATGAAGACGATGGCCGCCACGTTGATGGTCACCGACCAGGCGGCGACGGCGAAGCCGCCGAGCCAGCCCGCGAACAGGTTCAGGCTGGCGAAGGCTGTCACCTCGAAGGCGTTGGAGGCCCCCGCGCCGTAGCCCACCCGCCGCTGCTCCACCTCCGCCCGTCGGTGACGCACAACGCGGCTGAAAACGCCCAGCTGGCGCGCGTCCTTCATGCAGGCGATCCACGCCAACAGCGCCAGGCCGAGGAAGGTGCGCGCCGTGAATGTCGCCCAGGCGCCGCCGAGCGCGCCGAGGGGATGCAGGCCGAACCGCCCCGGCACCAGCACCAGATCGACCGCCAGGTTCACCACATTGGCGAGCCACATCAGCCACATGCCGGGCTGGGGACGGCCGAGCCCCTCCAGCCAGAAGGCGGCGGCGCAGGATACGGCATAGGGGGTCAGCGACAGGGTGAACACCAGCAGCACCCGGCTCGCCCCGGCGGCCAGATCCGGCGCCAGACCCACGTGCGCCAAGCCGATCGGCCCGACGGCGAAGAACAGCGCGCTGGAGATCACCCCGATCCAAAGGGCGTAGACGAGGGAGCGCCGCAGCACCGCGCCGGCCACCTCCGGCCGACCCTCGCCGATGGCGCGGGCGGTCATCACCTGCGCCCCGGTGAGCAGGCCCACCAGCATGGTGACGACGATGCTGGTGGGGGCCCAGCCGAGGGCATGGTAGCCCAGCTCCCGCGCCGAATAGCGGCCGACGACGATGGAGTCCGACAGGCCCATGGTCATGATGCCGAGGCGCGCGCCCACCACCGGCGCAGCGAGGCGCAACAGGTCGGAAAGATCGCGCCGCCACCGGCGGTCGGGCTGCCTGGCCCGAGACATGGGAACCGCTCCTGAAAAGGGCGCGGACCATGACGGCGTGAACGCGACCGCTCAACCCCGTGAATGAAATTCCATCCCGTTGTGGCCGCGTTGCACGCGTGCCGGTGCTAGACGGCGGCGGCGACCGGCTCGGCCTCGCGGCGGGCGCGGAGGCGCTCGGCCACCAGAAAGGCCAGCTCCAGCGCCTGATCGGCGTTCAGGCGCGGGTCGCAATGGGTGTGGTACCGGTCGGCCAGATCGTGCTCGGTCAGCGCCCGCGCGCCGCCCAGGCACTCGGTCACGTCCTGGCCGGTCATCTCCAGATGCACGCCGCCGGGGTGGACGCCCTCGGCCCCCGCCACCTCGATGAAGCTCCTCACCTCCGACAGGATGCGGTCGAAGGGCCGGGTCTTGTAGCCGTTGGCGGCCTTCAGCGTGTTGCCGTGCATGGGGTCGATGGACCACACCACCCTGCGCCCCGCCTGCTTTACCGCCCGCATCAAGGCAGGCAGGCGGGAGGCGATCCGATCGTGCCCGAAGCGGCCGATCAGGGTCAGGCGGCCGGGGACGTCATGCGGGTTCAGCACCTCGATCAGGCGGAGCAGCGCGTCCGGCTCCAGCGTGGCGCCGACCTTCATGGCGATGGGGTTCCTGATCCCGCGGCAGAACTCCACATGCGCGCCGTCGAGCTGGCGGGTGCGCTCGCCGATCCAGACCAGATGGGCGGAAGTGTCGTACCAGTCGCCGGATGTGGAATCGACCCGGGTCATCGCCTCCTCCACCCCGAGCAGCAGCGCCTCGTGGCTGGTGAAGAACTCCACCCGGTGCAGGTCCGAATGGGTGGCCGGCGTCACCCCCACCGCCTGCATGAAGCTGAGGCTGTCGGAAATCTTGTCGGCCAGCTCGCGATAGCGCGCGCCGTTGGGACTGCCGTCGACGAAGCCCAGCGTCCAGCGGTGGAGGTTGTAGAGATCGGCATAGCCGCCGCCCGCGAAGGCGCGCAGCAGATTCAGCGTCGCCGCCGACTGGCCATAGGCCTTGAGCAGGCGCTGCGGGTCGGGCGCCCGCTCGATGGGATCGAAGGCCTGGCCGTTGATGTTGTCGCCGCGATAGGAGGGCAGGGTCACCCCGTCGATCGTCTCGGTCGGCTCCGACCGCGGCTTGGCGAACTGGCCGGCGATCCGGCCGAGCTTCACCACCGGCTTGCCCCCCGCGAAGGTCAGCACCACCGCCATCTGCAGGATCAGGCGGAAGGTGTCGCGGATGTTGTCGGCGTGGAACTCCTTGAAGCTTTCGGCGCAATCGCCGCCCTGCAGCAGGAAGGCCTTGCCGTCGGCCACGTCGCGGAGCAGTGCGGTCAGTCGCCGCGCCTCGCCCGCGAACACCAGCGGCGGCAGGCGGCGCAGCTCGTCTTCCACCGCCGCAAGGGCGGCGGCGTCCGGATAGTCGTCCGGCATGTGCCGCGCGGGTCGGGCGCGCCAGCTCGAAGGGGTCCAACGGTCGTTCACAGGCATGGGCGTCGCGTTCGTTTGAAGCGGGGGCATATAGGGGAAATGCGGCGACTTGGGGAGGGACTTTGCCGCCGGGGTCAGCCGAGGGGGATCAGTTCGGCCATCTCGTCCGCGCCGGTCCAGTCCCTGAACGCCTTGGCGAAGACGATGCAGAACACCACCCCGAGCGTCCCCATGGCCAGCCACCACTCCTGCCAGACGCCGAAGCTCAGCCCGCCGATGGTGAGATAGGCCACCGCCACCGCCGCCGCCACGCCGCCGTCGGCGCGGCTACGCTCCGTCACCGCGCCGATCCGGGCCCACAGCCAAGCCCAGAACAGGGCGGCGAGGGCCGCGCCGACCATGCCGAGCTCCAACCACACCTGCATCGCCGCGCTGTGCGGATGGAGCGGGATGGGGTCGAACACGCGGCTGGAATCCATGCCCCAGCCGAGCCAGGGCCGCTCCGCCACCTTCTGCGCCACGAAGCGCCAGATGGCCACGCGCGCGCTCCACGACTCCTTGGCGACGCCTTCGGTATTGTGCATGGCGGGGATATAGCGGCCGAACAGGTCGATCAGGGTCGGGGCCAGCGCGAAATAGATCACCGTCACGCAGAGCAGGACCCAGATCGCCGGGCGGCCGAACTGTCTGACGGCAAAGAACGCCATCCCACCCAACAGCACCGCCATGATCGGCGCCGCCACGTTCAGCCCCACCGCGGCGGCGAAGAAGCCCAGCACGAAGACCGCCAGAGCAATGTTCCAACGCGACCGGCGCATCCACAGCGCCACGGGCCAGAACAGCAGGGCCAGGGTATAGCTGCCCCGCGCCGCCTTGCTCTGGATCATTTCCGCCTTGCCGACCGCATGGGCCGACAGCCGAAAGCCCCGATAAAGTGATTGCCCGGTAAAGGCGTCGATGGTCATCACCACCGCCGCCGCGATCAGACTCACCGCCAGGGTGGCCAAGATCCGGCCCGCCCAACGGTCGGGGATTTCGCGCATCAGGAACAGGAAGGCGCCGTAGAGCGCCAGCTCCAGCACCAGCTTGATCGCGGTCAGGCCTTCGATCTGCTTGTATCTATGGAAATCGTGGCCGGGACTGTAGACGCTCCAGCCCATCGCCGCGCAGCACCACACCACCAGGGCGAGCAGGATGAACATCTCCGGCATGGGCGGGCGCCTGACCCCGAGCATGGGCAGGCTGGCGATGCCCGCCAATCCGACCAGCGCCGCATAGCCGAGCTGCCCGGCATAGCCGATCGGACCGGTCAGGGCGGCGCAGATCAGCACCAGACCGAGCGCCCAGCGGCCGCGCAGCGTGCTCCAGGCGAACCGCGCCCGCGCCGGCGCCGCGACCTCGGCGTCGTCCAGGGCCGTCATTCGGCGGCGGCCAGTTCCGCGGGGGTGTATTTATCACGCATCGTCACCAGCTCTTCGGATACGCTGGGATGCAGCGCGCAGGTGGCGTCCCACTGCGCCTTGGTCAGCCCGGCCTTTACCGCGATGGCGGCCACTTGGATCACTTCGGGCCCCTCGTCGCCGACGATGTGACAGCCCAGCACCCGGTCAGTCTTGGGATCGACGATCAGCTTCATCAGCATCCGCGTCTGGCTACCCGCGAACAGCGTCTTCATCGGGCGAAAGCGCGTCAGATAGACATCGACCTTGCCGAATTGATGGCGCGCCTGCGCCTCCGTCAGCCCGACCACGCCGACGGGCGGTTGGGAGAAGACCGCGGTGGGGATGGCGTCATAGCCGAACCGGGTGGGCCGGTCGTGGAAGACGGTTTCGGCAAAGGCCTGGGCCTCGCGGATCGCCACCGGCGTCAGGTTCATGCGGTCGGTGACGTCGCCCACCGCCCAGATGTGCTCTACATTGGTGCGGCTGTAGGCATCGACGGCGACGGCGCCCTTGTCGTTCAGCTCCACGCCGGCCTTGTCGAGCCCGAGGCCCTTCACGTGCGGCTCACGGCCGGTGGCGAACATCACCACCTCGCTCTCGATCACCATGGAGTCGGTGACGTGGCTGACCAGGATGCCGTCCTCGCGCTTCTCGATCCGCTCGTGCTGGCAGGCCAGAACCACCTTGACGCCGCGCTGGTGCAACTCTTCCGCCAGGTGCGCGCGCACATCCTCGTCGAAGCCGCGCAGCAGGTTCGAGCCGCGGTAGGCCAGTGTAACCTCCACGCCGAAGCCATGGAAAATACAGGCGAATTCGACGGCGATGTAACCGCCGCCGACGATCAGCATCCGCTTGGGCAGTTGTGGCAGATGAAAAGCGCCCTCGGAGGTGATGGCGAACTCCGTCCCCGGCACGTCATCCGGCAACTTGGGCCGGCCGCCGGTGGCGATCAGCACCTTCGCCGCGCTGACCTGCTTCTTGCCCTCCCGGGTCTCGACCTCCAGCGTATGGGGATCCTGGAAAACGGCGCGGCCGTGCATCAGGTCCGCTCCCGCCTTGGTGAGGTTGGAGACGTAGATCCCTGACAGTCTTGCGATTTCGGCATCCTTGCTATCACGGAACCGGGCCCAGTCGAAGCGCGGCTGCGGCACATCCCAGCCATAGCCCCGGGCCAGATCGAACTGGGTGGCGAAGTCAGAGGCGAACACCATGAACTTCTTCGGCACACAGCCGCGGATGACGCAGGTGCCGCCCACGCGGTGCTCCTCCGCCACCGCCACCCTGGCCCCGGTCATGGCCGCTAGGCGCGCGGCGCGCACCCCGCCTGAGCCCGCGCCGATGACGAAGAGGTCGTAGTCGTAGCCAGCCATCAGACGTCAAACTCCGTCCCGGCGAGCGCCGGTTGCACCTTGAAATAGCGCACAACCATCTAGGGCGTCACCATTTCCACGCCAGTGTCCGTACCGATGATGGCCTCGTCGGCGAGGTCGAGGAACAGGCCGTGATCGACCACGCCGGTGATGGCCTTCAGCGCCTCGCCGAGTTGCGCCGGTTCCTCGATGGCCCCGCAGGCGGCGTCGTAGATCACATTCCCACCGTCGGTGATCAGAGGCTGGCCATCCTTCATCCGCAGGCGAGGCGGCGTGAAGCCGAAATCGGCGAGCACGTCGGCGATGGCGTTGGCGGTGTGCGGGTGGCCAAAGCGCACCACTTCTACGGGCAGGGCGAACGTGCCCAGCGTCGCCACCCGCTTGGCGGCGTCGGCGATGACGATGCAGCGCCGCGACGCCTCCCACACCAGCTTCTCGCGCAACAGCGCCGCGCCGCCCCCCTTGATGAGGGAGAGGCCGGGACCGATCTCGTCCGCCCCATCCACGGTGAGGTCGATGTAACGCGCCCGGTCCAGCGACAGGGTTCGCAGACCCCGTTCATTCGCCAGCGCCTCGGTGGCGGCAGAGGTGGAGACGCCCTGTACGTCGAGCCCGCGCGCACCCAGCGCCCTCACGAACCAGGCGGCGGTGGAGCCCGTGCCGAGTCCGACGATCATGCCGGCCTGCACCCGCTCGGCGGCGGCTTCCCCCGCCCGGCGCTTCTGGTCCTCGGCGCTCATCGCGGTTTCCGCGCGCGCTTCATCTGGCGAAACCGCGCCGCCCAGCCGGGCTTCTCCACCTGCTCCGCCCGCTCGAGGGCCAGGGCGTCGGCCCCCACGTCACGGGTGATCACCGACCCCGAGCCGGTGATCGCCCCCGCCCCTACCCTCACCGGCGCCACGAGCGCGGTGTTGGAGCCGATGAAGGCGCCCTCGCCCACATGGGTGTCGTACTTGTCGAAGCCGTCATAGTTGCAGAAGATCGTCCCGGCGCCGATATTGGCGCCCGCCCCCACCGTGCCGTCGCCGAGATAGCTCAGGTGGTTGGCCTTGGCGCCCGGCCCGACAGCCACCTTCTTCACCTCCACGAAATTGCCGATATGGGCGTCCTCGCCGATGTCGGCGCCAGGACGCAGCCGCGCATAGGGTCCGACCACCGCGCCCGAGCGCACGACGCAGCCCTCCAGATGGGTGAAGGCGCGAACCACCGCGCCGCGCTCCACCCTCACCCCCGGACCGAACACCACGTTCGGCTCGATGACCGCTCCGGCGGCGATCTGCGCGTCCCAGCACAGGTGAACCGTGTGCGGCGCCGGCATGTGGACGCCGGCCTCCATGAGGCCCCGCCGCATCGCCGACTGGAAAACCGCTTCGGCTTCCGCAAGTTCGGCCTGCGAGTTCACCCCCATCACCGCGCTCTCGGGAGCGAACACCGGGGCGACCTTCAGCCCGCGCGCGCGGGCGAGGCCGACAATGTCGGTGAGATAGTATTCGCCCTTGGCGTTGTGGTCGGTCACGTCGCCCAACAGCTCGAACAACAGCGCCGCGGGCGCGGCCAGGACGCCGGAGTTGCAGGCGATGATCTTCAGCTCGTCCGGCGTGGCGTCCTTGGCCTCCACGATCCGCTCAAGTCCCCCTGCCTCGTTCAGCAGCAACCGGCCGTAGGCGGAGGGGTCGGCGGCGTGGAAGCCGAGTACGGCCAGGTCCGCGCCCCCGGCCCGGGCCTCGAACAGCGGCGTGAGCGTATCGGCGTCCAGCAGCGGCGTATCGGCATAGGTGACCACCACCTCGCCCTCGAACCCCGCCAGGGCGGTCTCGGCCGCGCGCACCGCATGGCCGGTGCCGAGCGGCGGGTCCTGCAGCGCGGTGGAGCCTTCACCGAGGCGGCTCCTCACGTGCGCGCCCACCGCCGGCGAATGCGCCCCGACCACCACGACCATGCGCTGGCACCCCGCGGCCTCGGCCGCATCGATGGCGCGGTCCAGCAGGGTGCGTCCCCCGACCCTGTGCAGCACCTTGGGCGTCGGCGAACGCATCCGTGTGCCCTGACCCGCAGCGAGGATGACGGCGGCTCTCGCGGCCATGGACAGGCTTCTCCTGGACGCGCCGGACTTGGCGCCCGGTCCGATTTAGCCGAAACGGCGGGCGAGCCCAACGATTCGGCCGAACTATTTGGAACCCCATGCGACTGGATGGCGCCACCATCGCCTTCGACCTCGACGGCACCCTGGTCGATACCGCGCCGGACCTGATCGGCGCGTTGAACGTGGTGCTGGGCGAAAGCCGCCTGCCCGCCCTGCCGACCGAGGCGGCGCGGATGCTGGTGGGCCGGGGCGCGCGCGCCCTGATCGAGCGCGGCTTCCTGGCCGCGGGCGAGCCCCTGGACGAGGCCGAGACGCCGGGACTGGTCGCGCGCTTCATCGACATTTATCGCGGCCGGGTCGCCAGCGAGAGCCGCCCCTTTCCCGGCATGGAGACGGCGCTGGACGCCCTGGCCGAGGCCGGCGCTACGCTCTGTGTCTGCACCAACAAGCCCACCGCCCTGTCGATGCGGTTGCTGGAGGCGCTGGACCTCAAGGCCCGCTTCGCCGCGGTGATCGGCGCCGACAGCGCGCCAAGGCCAAAGCCCGACCCCAGCCACCTGCTGCACGCCATCGACACGGCGGGCGGCGACCCCTTGCGCGCGCTGATGGTGGGGGACAGCCGCGCCGACGCCGACGCCGCCAGGGCCGCCGCCGTGCCCTGCATCCTGTTTCCGTTCGGCTATACCGACACGCCGGTGGAGGCGCTGGGCGCCGATCTGGTGATCCAGACCTATGCCGAACTGCCCGCCGCCGCCCAACGGCTGCTTGCCCGCGCCTGAACCCTGCGCTATAGGCGCGCCTCCCCGGATCGGACGCGTAGCTCAGCGGGAGAGCACACCCTTCACACGGGTGGGGTCGTAGGTTCAATCCCTACCGCGTCCACCATTTCTTTCAGGTAGTTAGTCGGTACGGCTGACTTCGTCATGCTTTCCGCCCCACTATATCCCCACCGAGTCGCCGCAAAACGTACCTTGTTCTGACCTCGTTACCTCATGGGGCGGGTGGGGGGGTACCATCAAACGCGAGCTCCCTTGAGGCGAGCACAGAGCGCCTCTGTCGCCATACAAAAAAAACTCGCAACAGGGGGAGCGAGAACTGTGCGCTTGTCCGCCGCACTCGCGCCCCAGCACCGGAAGGGATCGAGCTGGTCGCCACGCTCACATTTCACGGGATCGACCGCTGAGCCGCCCCTCAGTGGCTTCTGGTCCGTAGTTCGATAGCCCTGCCCCGACAGTGAGGCCGGTGACTAGGACCAACCTTGCCGTTGGACCCGACTCCCTCTCGAACTAAGAAAAAAATTGGGGGTGCATATGTCGGTCGTAGGAAGGAGAGCTGAGTTCGAGAAGCATCTGTGGGACCACGCTGCAGACGCCTTCCAAATGAAGTTCGATGAGCGTCGCTCCCTCACGGACGCGGAGCAACTATTGCTGGCAGGGGTCTACAAGGCCGCCACGCTGGCTGATGATGATGAGGCGCTGGAGAAGCTACAAAAAGAACTCCTGAAAATGGGCGAGGCCCTGTCGGTGGTTCTTCAAATATGCGGGCTTACACGAAACAAAATAATCTCCGACCTTAAGGCGAGTGCGGCCGTAAAAAGGGGTGCGATCACTATACCCAGTAACTTCTCGGGATTGACGCGTCCGGGGCCATGGAAGGTAGCCGGTCCGTATTTACTCTCGCGTTTAAGATCAGTTATCGGCGTCATACCTTCGAAGGCAATAGAGATTTCAGATGTTTTCGAGGCCCTGAACCAGTCCACATGGCCGGGCTACATTCGGCAGGAGCGCGCTAAAAGAAGCGGGCATGAGGCTGAGTATCGACTTGCCACCCTGCTCGCGTCCGTAAAAATTCCCTTCGAGCCATTCGAAAAGGCGGATAATCCCTTATGTCGAGATGCTCAAATAGACGGCATTTCCTTTGACTTGGTTATACCGTCAGTGTCGCATCCGCAGGTCGTTATCAAATCGACCGTTCACACGGCCAATATTGGGCAATATGGCGAGTCCAAGGATGACCTCGAAATTCGACAAGCTCGGGATTGGATTGAGACCCGATACCCAAGTGGAGGCGGTCCAACACTCCTCGCCTTCATCGACGGTGTAGGCTTCCGTAGCAACAGGGCCGGACTTGATGGTGTCCTGAGCAACGCTGACGAGTTCTGCCAATTCAAGACCATCTGGAAGGTGGCTCTTATCGCGGCAGCCCGCCTCAAGCTCCCTATCCAGATTGCCCTCGAAGAGGATGCTCGCATTGAATTTGCGCCATTCATAGAGCAGTGGGATGCGAACGACATGGTCGTCAGGCACGAAGAACTAAATTCTATGGTTGACTGGCTTACAGCGGGTGATGCCCTCATTCGTCGAACAGGCTGACGTTCCTGTCCTGGTTCTGAAACTGAGACTTGCGTGGCTTCCGCGCGCCCGTCTCCATTGTTGCGGAATGCAATACGTCAACGTCCCGCCAGTCCGGAACGGCCCAAGCTTCCGCTATCCGGGTCTCGATCAACGCACGGTAGCTGTCGTGAACCTCAAAACCAAAGCCTTGGCGTCCCATTACTCGTGCCACCTTCAAGGTGGTTCCCGAACCTAGAAACGGGTCTAAAACAGCATCTCCGGGCCGGGTGTATGATTCCATGAAGAAGGCGACGAGTTCCTCAGGGAACGCCGCAACATGGTACCCCATCTGCTTAACGTTCGGAGGCCTGTACGCCGGAACCCGTATAATATTCCCCACACATCGCCCCCTAGAGTTCTTCTTCTCCGAGCGGGGGTCTGCGACTGCATACTTCTGCGGCACTCTTGGCTTGTTAAACTTGTAAGATTTACTATCTCCCTTAACAAACACTAGGATAGACTCAAACTTGTTGTCCAGCAGTCGCTCCATGTAGGCATTAGGTTGAGGGAGGGCGTTGGGAATGTACCATATGTTTTGATCCCAGAAGTTCCAGTTCTTCATCCGGGCAACAATGTCGAAGTCAATAGGGTAGAATACTCCCTTGGAACGCCGTGAATTCACATTTATTATCAGAACAGCGCCTGGCTTTGCGACACGATAGCACTGCTGCCAAACCTCCCCGAGGTCTGCCAAGTAGCTCTCGTAATCACTATCACCAATCTCGTGAACCGAGTTTCCATAATCTTTCAGGTTCCAATACGGCGGACTCGTCATGATGAAATCTATGGACTCGGGTGCGAATGCTTCCATTTTTCTGGCGTCGCTAAAGAATATCTTTTGCCCTTCGATCTCTAACGCGTCCATGTTCCCTCGGCCGACGAATCACTCGAACGATGTTATCTCACCAGAGCGTCTTGGCGGCAACTCAAAATGAGTGATATAACTCAGAATGAGTTATTTGAGGGGCGCTTGTGCGCGGCTGGCAGGGCGCTGGTTGGATGGTCTCAGGGCGATTTAGAGGCGAAGTCTGGGGTAGCGCGGAAAACTATCTCCGACTTTGAATTGGGGCGACGCTCTCTTAGTGATCGCACAAGGGCGGTGCTCCTTCACGCTCTGACTGACGCAGGAATCCGAATATCAACAGACGAGGTGGGAGCGGTCTGGATTTCCGCAGTTCCGCCGCATCTCGCGTCGTCAGCTTAGGGTGCCCCAGTCCAGAGGCGCCGCGTTGCTGGACGCCGCGCTGGCCAGCCTTCAACTCGGCCACCTGGGTCCGGGGCAGGTCCTGCAACCGCCGAGCGTTCGCCTCCCGAAGGGCGCCGTGGCCTATTGAACCCGGTCTGGATTTCGTCCGTATAGCCCTGTTGCGGCGGCGCAATCTTTCCGATCTGGATAAGCGGGCGCGCGCCGTGCATAGCTTGCCATTCGCGGCGTGAAGCTGGAGGGGACGATGCGGTCAGGGCTGGGTGTATCTATTGCGGCATTGGCCGCGTGTATGGCGGTCGGCGGCGTCCAGGCCGCGCCGATGCGAAGCGCCGCTGTGGGCGCCGTTCCCCAACCGATGCCCCTGCCGCCGAACCCGCCCCTGCCCGAACCCCGCGACATCCCCCATCCCGGCGAACTGCGCGTGGCGGTGGACGCCACCGACCTGACCCACGGCATCTTCACCATCAAGGAGACCATCCCCGTATCCGGCGCGCCGGTGATGCTGACCTATCCGCGCTGGCTGCCGGGCGCGCACAATCCGGGCGGCGCCATCGACAAGGTCGCCGGCCTGATTATCCACGCCGGGGGCAAGCGGGTGGAGTGGAAGCGCGACAGCGCCGACGTCTTCGCCTTTCACGTCGATCCGCAAGGCGCCAGGACGCTGGAGGTGGAGTTTCAGTTCCTCTCGCCCGTCTCCACCCGCGAGGGCCGGGTGGTGATGACACCGGAGATGTTGAACGCCGAGTGGATCTCGCTGGCGCTCTATCCCGCCGGCTATTTCACGCGCGACATCAAGGTGAAGGCCTCGATCCGCCTGCCGGAGGGCTGGAAGTACGCCACCGCGCTGGAGACCGAGTCGGAGGCCGGCGGGACGGTCCAGTTCAGGACCACCACCTTCAACACCTTCGCCGACAGCCCGCTGATTGCCGGGCGGTACTACAAGCGCTACGACCTCGACCCCGGCGGCCCGGCCCCCGTGCATCTGGACGTGATCGGCGATTCGCCCGAGGACGTGGAGGCCACGCCCGCCGAGATCGACGTGCACAAGAAGCTGGTGCAGCAGGCCTATCGGAACTTCGGATCGCACCACTACGACCACTACGACTTCCTGCTGTCGCTGTCCGACAAGATGGGCGGCAACGGGCTCGAGCATCACCAGTCGTCGGAAGACGGCACCATCCCGGGCTATTTCCGCGAATGGGACAAGGGCTCGGCGGGCCGCGACCTCCTCTCCCACGAATACACCCACTCTTGGGACGGCAAGTTCCGCCGGGGCGCGGACCTTTGGACCCCCACCTTCAACGTGCCGATGCGCGACAGCCTGCTCTGGGTCTATGAAGGCCAGACCCAGTATTGGGGCTATGTGCTGGCCGCGCGCTCGGGCCTGATGAGCAAGGCGGACACGCTGGACGCCATCGCCCTCACCGCCGCCGCCTACGACCACCGGGTCGGGCGTGCGTGGAAGCCGCTGATCGACACCACCAACGACCCCATCGTCTCCCAGAGGCGGCCGTTGTCCTGGCTCTCCTGGCAGCGCAGCGAGGACTATTATTCCGAAGGCCAGCTGATCTGGCTCGACGCCGATACGCTGATCCGCGAGCGGTCGGGCGGCAAGCACTCGCTCTCCGACTTCGCCCGCCTGTTCTTCGGCGTGGACGACGGCAGCTTCATCACCCACACCTACACCTTCGAAGATGTGGTGAGGGCGCTGACCGCGGTGGAGCCCTACGACTGGACCACCTTCCTGCGCACCCGGCTGGAGGGCCACGGCCCCGGCGCGCCGCTGGATGGGCTGAAGCGCGGCGGCTATCGCCTGGTCTATACCGACCAGCAGTCCGCCTTCGCCAAGGCGGCGGGCGCGCGGCGCGGCGGGGCGGACTTCATGTATTCGCTGGGCTTTTCCGTGGGCAAGGACGGCCAGCTCGGCGACGTGCAGTGGGAGGGCCCCGCCTTCAGGGCCGGCCTTACCGCCGATACCCAGCTCATCGCCGTCAACGGGCTGAACTACGACGCCGACCTGCTGCGCCAGGCGGTGATCGCCGCCAGGGGGACGCGCGAGCCGATCGAGCTTCTGGTGAAGATCAACAACCACTTCCGCACCGTGAAGATCGACTGGCACGAGGGGCTGAAATACCCCCACCTGGAGAAGATTGGGACGGGCGAGGGTTCACTGGACGCGATTTTGGCGCCGATGTAGTCCGCGTGGCGCTTTTCCGTCGCGAACGTGGGCCACCCACCTTGATCATGCGTCGTTTATAGACTACATATGATCGAACTGAAGCAGACGGAGACGTTCCGGAAATGGTGGACGGGGGCTGAAGGATGAGCGCGCGCTCGGTATCATCCTCGCGCGCCTGGACCGGCTGGCCTACGGCCATATGGGCGATGTCCAACCGGTCGGCCACGGAATCAGTGAACTGCGCATCCACCATGGCCCCGGCTACAGGGTCTATTTCCAATCACGCGGGAACACCCTGATCGTTCTTCTCTGTGGTGGCGACAAGGGTAGCCAGACCAGGGACATCAGGCGGGCTAAACGCCTGGCCGAACTATGGAGCGAGCAGGATGGTGGAAAAACTGACGCCCTTTGACCCGGCCGAAGGCCTGACCTCTCCGGACGCCATCGCCGGTTTCATGGAGGAAGCCTTCAAGACCGAGGACGGCGCCTATATCGCCCACGCCGTCGGCGTGGTGGCGCGGGCGAAGGGCATGACGCAGATCGCAAGGGAGACCGGCCTGTCGCGCGAGCAGCTTTATCGCTCGTTCAGCGCCAATGGCAATCCGACCCTGAAGACCACCATCGCCGTGATGAGGGCGCTGGGCATCGCCTTGACCGCCGCGCCCGCCGGACACCCCCGGAGTTCCGCCGCCGTCTAGCCGCGCATTGCGGACCTAAAGCATGATCGTTTCGGATGGACTCATCCGAACGTGAATCAGGCTCTAAATTCAAAATGTAGACCCTGATTCACGGCTCAATCTGAACCGATCAGGGGTCTGCCGGACGCCCGAACTCCCTTCTAGTCGCCGCCCTTCCCAAGCCGTAGGCTCGCCCTCCACAGTAGAAGGAACGGCAATATGCGCACGGACATGTTCTCGCTGGAGGGGCGCACCGCGCTGGTCACCGGCGGCTCGCGCGGTATCGGCAAGATGATCGCCGAAGGCTTCCTGCTGCACGGGGCCAAGACGGTCTACATCTCCGCCCGTAAGGCCGGCCCCTGCGACGCCACCGCCGAAGAGTTGAGCCAGCGCACCGGTGGCCGGTGCATCTCCATCCCCATCGACGTCTCCACCGTGGAGGGCTGCAAGGCGCTGGCGGCGGAGATCGCCCGGCGCGAGGGCGGCAAACTGGATATTCTGGTCAACAATGCGGGCGCCGCCTGGCTGGCCCCCTTCGACGCCTTCCCGGAGAACGGCTGGGACAAGGTGATGAACCTGAACGTCAAGTCGCCCTTCTACCTCACCCAGGCCCTGCACGGCGCGCTGAAGGCGGCCGGGACGTTCGACAAGCCCTCCAAGGTGATCAATATCGCCTCCATCGACGGCCAGCGACCGAACCCGCAGGAGACCTATTCCTATCATGCCTCCAAGGCGGCGCTGATCCACCTCACCCGCCGGCTGGCCGCCACCCTGATCGGCGACAATATCGTCATGACCGCGCTCTGCCCCGGCGCCTTCCCCTCGGACATGAACACCGCCGCCAGAGACCACGGCGAGGAGATCGCCAGGCGCATCCCCTATGCCCGCGTCGGCGAGCCGGAAGACATGGCCGGCCCGGCCATCTTCCTCGCCTCCCGCGCCGGCGACTACGTGGTGGGCACGACCCTCACCGTAGACGGCGGCATCGTGGCGTCCGGGCTGGGGGTATAGGGCGCTACCCCAGGCCGGTAGTCCGCAGATTTGGTCCCCGGCCTTCCGGACGGTGCGATACTGGCTTAGATGCCCGTCCGCCGTTGGCCCTCAATCTCTGTCATGCCGGCAGAAGCGCAGCGTAGAGCCGGGACCCAGAGCGGATTGAGGCGCCGTTCCGGGTGCCGGCTCGGTCCGTTCCGGGCCGTCCGGGATGACAGGGGGAGAGATGACAGGGGACCGTGGGAGAGGCGCACCTATCCCCGCTTTTGTTGGACAACTGGACAAATCGGGTTTTGTCGGATCCATCCATCGCGGACCGTTTGTGATAGCAAGCGTTCTCGTCCTGCGCCCTCTGCACCCGAGATTGGGGGTGCAGGCCTAGACACGGCTGGACTCCGGTTGGACATTCCGGCGTCGGTTATCCAACCCCTTCGCCGAGCAAGGAGGCGGGCCGGCGTCACCCTCAGCTCTTCAGCCGATACCCCGTCTTGAAGATCCAGCCGATGACGCCGAGGCACAGCAGCATAAAGAACAGGGTAGCGCCGAGGCTTATGCCGACGCCCACGTCGGAGTGGCCGTAGAAGCTCCAGCGGAAGCCGGAGACGAGGTAGACCACCGGGTTGAACAGGGTGATCTTCCGCCAGATCGGCGGCAACATGCTGATGGAATAGAAGCTGCCGCCCAGGAAGGTCAGCGGGGTGATGATCAGGGTCGGCACGATCTGCAGCTTCTCGAACCCGTCGGCCCACACCCCGATGATGAAGCCGAACAGGCTGAAGGTGAGCGAGGTGAGGATCAGGAAGCTGGCCATCCACACCGGATGGACGATGGTGAACGGCACGAACAGCCGCGCGGTGACCAGAATGATCAGACCGAGCAGCACCGACTTGGTGGCCGCAGCGCCCACATAGCCGATCACCGCCTCGATCCACGACACCGGGGCGGACAGGAGCTCATAGATCGTCCCCGCCCATTTGGGCATGTAGATGCCGAAGGACGCGTTGGACAGGCTCTCGGTCAGCACGCTCAGCATGAGCAGCCCCGGCACGATGAAGGCGCCGTAGCTGACCCCGCCGATGGGGGCCATGTGCGAGCCGATTGCCGAGCCGAACACGACGAAATACAGCGCCGTGGAGATCACCGGCGCCAGGATGCTCTGGCCGAGGGTGCGAAACCAGCGCGACAGTTCGAACACGTAGATGGCGCGCACGCCGTAGAGGTTCACCGGCAGGGTCATCGCGCCGCCCCTTCCGCGCCGGGCGCCTGCCGCGAGTCGTGCACCAGGCTGACGAAGATGTCCTCCAGCGAGGACTGGCGGGTCTGAAGGTCCTTGAAGTCGAGGCCGGTATTGGCGAGCTGGCGCATCAGGGCGGCGATGCCGGTGCCCTCATGGCGGGCGTCGAAGCTGTAGGTGATGGCCGTGCGGTCCTCGGACAGGATCAGGCCGTAGGAGGCCAGCGCCTCGGGGATGAGGTCGATGGGCTCCTGCAGTTCGATGCGCAGTTCCTTCTTGCCGAGCTTCTCCATCAGCGCGTGTTTCTCCTCCACCAGCACGATTTCGCCCTTGGAGATCACGCCCACCCGGTCGGCCATCTCCTCGGCCTCCTCGATATAGTGGGTGGTCAGGATGATGGTGACGCCGCTTTCGCGCAGTCCGCGCACCATGGCCCACATGTCGCGGCGCAGCTCCACATCCACCCCGGCGCTGGGTTCGTCGAGGAACAGGATGGTGGGCTCGTGCGACAGGGCCTTGGCGATCATCACCCGCCGCTTCATGCCGCCCGACAGCGCCATGATCTTGCTGTCCTTCTTGTCCCACAGCGACAGGTCGCGCAGCACCTTCTCGACATAGGCCTTGTCCGGCGCCCGCCCGTAGAGGCCGCGGGAGAAGCTCACCGTGGCCCACACCGTCTCGAAGGCGTCGGTGTTCAGCTCCTGCGGCACCAGGCCGATCTTCATCCGCGCGGCGCGATAATCGGCCCTGATGTCGTGTCCGTCGGCAGTCACGGAACCCGACGTGGCGTTGACGATGCCGCAGACGATGGAGATCAGCGTGGTCTTGCCCGCGCCATTCGGGCCCAGCAGGGCGAAGATCTCCCCCCGCTCGATCTCAAGATCGATCTCCTTCAGCGCGGTGAAGCCGCCCTTGTAGGTCTTGGTCAACCCCCTGACGGAGATCACGGGCGAGCGGACAGGCGGCGGAGATGCGAGCATGGCCAAGCTATCTGGCGCGGCAGGGGGCCGGGATCAAGCACCCTAAGGTCCCGCCGCGACCACATGCACCGCCGCATTACCCCGAATTATATTGCATCGCGGCGCAGGAGGCGGAGAACGGACCGGGGCGGCGGGGGGCTGACCCGGTTGTGGAGTGTCGTTCGTGCTGTCCCTGGCCCTGGCCGCCTCGATCTTCACCACGCCCGGCGCGCTGCCGGAAATCCGGCGCGACCCGCAGATCACCTATGTGGACCGCGCCGGCATACCCATCGGCGTGCGGGGCGGGCACGTGCCGCCGCCCGTCGATCTCGACCGCCTGCCTCCCTACGTGCCGGCCGCCTTCGTCGCCATCGAGGACCGGCGGTTCTACGAACACACCGGCTTCGACGCGTTCGGCATGGCGCGGGCCTTCATGAAGGACATGGTCACAGGCCGCCCCGCCCAGGGCGCCTCCACCATCACCCAGCAACTGGCGCGCAACCTGTTCCTCAGCCCCGAACAGACCATGGAGCGCAAGGCGCAGGAACTGGTCTATGCGGTGCAGATCGAACAGAAGTTCAGCAAGAAGCAGATCCTGTCGCTCTATCTCAGCCGGGTCTATTTCGGCTCCGGCGCCTATGGGATCGAGGCGGCCAGCCGCCGCTTCTTCAACAAGCCGGCCGAGAGGCTGACCGTGCGCGAGGCGGCGACCCTGGCCGGCGTCCTGAAGAACCCCGCCGGCTACAGTCCGGTGGAGCAGCCGGAGCGGTCGGATGAGCGCACCCGGCTGGTGCTGGCCGCCATGGTGGAGACCGGCGCCATCACCGCGGCCGAGCACGCCCACGCCCTGGCCGGCCGTCCTCGCGTGTACGAGACCGACCCCGCCCTCCCCGCCCAGTATTTCGTCGACTGGCTGGACCCGCAGGTGCGACGCGACATCGGCGGCTACAGCACCGACCTGGTGGTGGAGACCACGCTCGACCTGAAGATGGAGCAGGAGGGCGCATCGGCGCTGTCCACCGTGGTGGAGACCGACCGCACCAAGGGCGAGGAGGCCGCGCTGGTGGCGCTGGACGGCGAAGGCCGGGTGCGGGCCATGGTGGGCGGGTCGGACTATGCCGCCAGCCCGTTCAACCGCGCCACCAACGGCCATCGCCAGGCCGGATCGTCCTGGAAGTCCTTCGTCTATCTCACCGCCATGGAGCAGGGCCGCACGCCGGACGTGCAGGTGACGGACGAGCCGGTGACGATCAATGGCTGGTCGCCCCGCAACCACGACAACGCCTTTCTGGGGCCGATCACGCTGGAGACGGCGCTGGCCAGATCGGTCAACACCGTCGCCGCCCGCCTGGCCGACGAGGTGGGGCGCGACCGGGTGGCGGCGACGGCGCACCGGCTCGGCATCAACACCCCGATCAGTCCCGACCCCGCCATGGCGCTCGGGACATCGGAAGTGCGGCCGATCGAGATGGCGGCGGCCTATGACGCCTTCTCCAACGGCGGTCGGCGCGTGGTCCCCTATGGGGTGGAGCGTATCCGCACCGGGTCCGGCCGGGTGCTGTTCCGCCACCAGCCGGACCCGCAGCCGCAGGTGATCGGCAACCCGGCGCTCGGCGAAATGGACCGGATGCTGCGCGCGGTGGTGACCGCCGGCACCGGCACGGGCGCCGCCATCCGTGGCTATGACGTCGCCGGCAAGACCGGCACCACCACCGAGGGCAAGGACGCCTGGTTCTGCGGCTTTTCCGGCAACTTCACCGCCTGCGCCTGGGTCGGCAAGGACGACGCCCGGCCGGTGCCGCATCTGGCCGGGGGCGGGTCGGCGGCGCGGGTGTGGCGTGGCTTCATGGTGGCCGCCCTGCCCCGTTCCGGCGCCGGCGCCATTCCGGCCGGCCCCGCGGCGCCCGCGCCCCCGACGCCGATCGAGCCGGCGGTCACCCCGGCCTCCAACACACCTGTGGCGCCGGGGGCCGATGACCCGGTGCGCGCACTGCTCACGGATCGCTCCACCCCGACGCCGCCGACCCCGTCGACGGTCCGTCAGGATGACGGCGTTCACTACAGGGCGCCCAGTCCCCGACTGCGTTAACGCACATTAAACCGTCTGGCGAAGCCGCTCGGCGAGGTCGCCCTTTTGCGCCACCTCAACGACGTCCAACCCCAGCCAGCGCGCCATGCGGTGAAGCTCACCGGCCAGCCGCTCCGCCGTCTGCGGCGGCGCCCAGGGTTCGGCGTGCGCGGCCTGGACGCGCAGCACGCCCGCAGCCCGCTCCGACTTCAAATCCACCCGCGCCACCAGGGCGTCGTCCAGCAGGAACGGCAGCACGTAATAGCCGTGCGACCGCCGGTGCGCCGGGGTGTAGATCTCGATGCGATAGCGCACGCCGAACAGCCGTTCGGTGCGAGCGCGCTCCCAGATCAACGGATCGAACGGCGCCAGCAGGGCCCGGGCCTGCACCCTGCGCGGCCGCGCCGCTTCGGGGTGCAGAAGGGGGGGCTGGCTCCAGCCCTCCACCACCACGGGAATCAGCCGTCCGGCCTCCACCAGCTCCGCCACGCGCGGCTTGGCGTCTTCCGGCGACAGGCGGAAATAGTCGCGCAGGTCCTTCACCGTCGCCACGCCGAGCGCGCGAGCGGCGATGGCCAGAAGCTCTCGCTGGGCGGTGGCCTCGTCCGGCGTCGGCGCCCCCAGGATCGCCGCCGGCAGCACCCGTTCGGTCAGGTCATAGACCCGCTCGAAGTTGGCGCGGCGCGTGGTGGTGGTGATGCGGCCGGACCAGAACAGCCACTCCAGCGCGCTCTTGGCGTCGCTCCAGCCCCACCAGCCGCCCGAGCCCCTGGCCGCGGCGATATCGGAGGCGGCGAGCGATCCCTCGGCTTCGATTCGCCGCGCCAGCTGCTCGGCTTCGGCCCGGCGCACGCCCGCATAGGGCTTGATCCGGCCCCAAACCTCCTCGCCCCGCTCCGCGCGCGCCATCCGCCAACGGAGCAGGGGGTGCAGCTCCAGCGGCAGGAGGGAGGCCTCGTGCGCCCAGTATTCAAACAGGCGCCGGTCGCGCCGCCGCCCCCACGCGGCCGCCTCCAGCAGGCCCCGGGGATAGTCGCCCAGCCGGGAGAACAGGGGCAGATAGTGCATTCTCGTCAGCACGTTGACGGAATCCATCTGCAGCAGGCCAAGGCGGCGGATCGACCGCTGGATCTGGCGTGTGCCGATATCGCCGGACGGCCGCGGGGCGTTCAACGCCTGCGCCGCGATGGCGATCCGGCGCGCCTGGGCTGGACCGAACCTGAGAGGTGTTGCAGGAAAAGCCATTGACCCCGTGCAGTTATACGCGGGACTGTAGCCTGGATGCCTGCAAGACTTCCATTCCCGTCAGGCTTCGACTCACCCTAACCAGAACTTCCGCATCAAGGATCCCAGGTATGAATATCACTGATCTCGTTGACCACGTCGCCACGACCGACGCCAAGATCACCAAGGCGCAAGCCAAGGCTTTGGTGGAGAGCGTGTTCGGCGCCATCAAGGACGCCGCGGTGAAGGGTGAGGAAGTCTCCCTGCCGGGGTTCGGCAAGTTCAAGGTGCAGGACAAGCCTGCCCGTACCGGTCGCAATCCCTCCACGGGCGCAACCATCCAGATCGCCGCGTCCAAGAAGCTGGCGTTCCAGCCGGCCAAGGCGCTGAAAGACGCCCTGGTTTGAGTCCCCCCGAGGCGTCCGGCCCATGCCGGGCGCCTCGGATGGCAGCTATTTCTTGGCCTTGGCCTTGGGGCCGGGCTTGGCTCCGGTGGTCGTCCTGCGGGTCATGCTGCCGAGCCCGAGCGACTTGGCCATCTCCGAACGCCTCGCCGAATAGCTCGGCGCCGTGGTGGGATAGTCGTTCGGCAGGCCCCACTTGTCCTTGTATTCCGCCAGTGTCATGCCGCGCTTGGACAGATGCCGCTTCAGGGTCTGATAGGTCTTGCCATCCTCGAAGCTGACCAGACCGTCGGCGCGGATCGACTTCTTGATCTGGGCGGCGGTCATCTTCTCCTGCGTCGGGGCGGCGTCGACCGGCGCCTCAACATTCGACAGCGACGTGAATACAGAGCGGATCAGCGCAGGCAAATCTTCCGGATTGAGCTTGTTACCCGTTACATAGCTGGCGACGATATCGGTGGTCATTTCGATCGTTCGATCGTTCATGCATCAGCTCCCTCGACGCGCTCCATGCCCGCCTTCATAAGGCTTTTATTGGAGTCTTGCTTGGAGGCAAGTAAAACCCGCCTCCCAGACCCGATTTCATCGCCCCAGACCCACCCATTTTCTCTGATCCAAGTAAATTGTCGCGCCGAACAGCGGCAGATACCCACAATGGGCCGCGACACCGAGCTGTCACAGGAAATCGGTAGCCTGCCCCGATGCAGCCGAGCGCCAGCCCGCACAGCGCCTTTGCGCCTGTCGATATCCCGCATGGCGCGCCGGGCCAGCCGCGGGTTCTGCTCATCGAGGACGATACGGAGGCCGCCGACGAAGTGGCGCAACGCCTGGATCAGGCCGGCTGGTGGGTTCGCCTCGCCCACGACGGGCACGAGGGCCTCGCCCTGGCCGTCCGCGGGCGCTTCGACGTCATCGTCGTCGATCGGATGCTACCGGGGCTGGACGGCCTGTCGCTGACCGCGCAACTGCGCGCCGGCGGGCTGACCACGCCCATCCTGTTCGTCACCGCCATGGGCGCGCTCTCCGATCGCGTGGCGGGGTTGCAGGGCGGCGGCGACGACTATCTGGTCAAGCCCTATTTCTTCGAGGAGTTGGAGGCCCGCCTGAGCGCCCTGGCGCGGCGCGGCGCCGCGGGCGCGCCGCCGCCCACCGTACTCAGGACCCGGGACCTGGAGCTGGATCGGCTCGGCCGCCGCGTGCGCCGCGCCGGGCGGGAGATCGACCTGCTTCCCCTCGAGTTCAAGCTGCTGGAATGCCTCATGCTCCACGCCGGACAGCCGATCACCCGGCTGATGCTGTTGCAACAGGTGTGGGGGTTCAAGTTCGATCCCAAGACCAACATCGTGGAGACCCATATCAGCCGCCTGCGCGCCAAGCTGGACCAGGACGGCGGCGCGGCGATCATCACCACGGTGCGCGGGGCGGGCTATCGGGTCGAGCAGGATGCCTGACCCTTTGCCGGCGCGAATTGGGGGGCGGATGATCGCCAAGGCCGGTGTCCGGCTGGCGGCGGTGCAGGTGTTGGCGGTGGTGCTGGCCTTCGCGCTCGCCGGCTGCATCGCCCAGGTGTCGCTGCAGCGGATCAGCCAGCGGGCCATGCGCGATCACGTGCGCGGCGAGGCGGCCTCGCTCGACGATGAGTTCCGGCAAAAGGGCGCCGCCCACCTGCCCTATACCGTCGCCAAGCGGTCGCGCCTGTGGCGGGGCTTCGAGTATCGCCTGGCGGCCTCGGACGGGGCCGTGGAGGCGGGTCGCCTGCCCCCCGCGCCGGTAGCCTCGGGCTGGGGAGAGGTGCGCGGCGGCCACGGCGCCCGGTATCTGACCTATTCGCACGCCATGCCCGACGGCGCCGAGTTGACGGTGGGGCAGGATCTCGCCACCGAGGCCGGGGAAACCAACGCCATCACCCAGACCCTGCTGCTTTGCGGGCTGTTCGGCGTCGTGCTGTGCAGCGCCCTGTCCTATCTGTTCACAAGGGGGGTGTGGAGGCGGATCGCCGCCCTGTCCCTGGCCGCGCACGCCGTCAGCGACGGACGGCTGGACGTGCGTGTAAGCGAGCGCGGCGGGGGTCCCCGGGACGACGTGGATGAGCTCGGCCACGCCTTCAACGCCATGCTGGAGCGCATCACCCTGCTGATCGACCAGGTTAAGCAGGTTTCCACCGACATTGCCCACGACCTGCGCACGCCCCTGACGCGATTCCGCCAGAAGCTCGACCGCCTGCGTCGGCAGGTGGAGCACGACCCGGCCATGCTGACGGCGGTGCGGGGCCTGGAGGACGATGTGGGCGAGATCCTCCGGACCTTCGATGCGCTTCTGCAACTGACCGAAATCCAGTCTCCGGAGCGCGCACCGGCGTCGGCGTTCGAGCTCGGCGAGATCGCGCTGCGGGTGACCGAAGCCTACCGTCCCGATCTGGAAGAGAGTGGACGCACGCTTGGGGTTCGCTGCGAGGATCGGCTTCGCATCGCCGGCGATCCGGACCTGCTGGCGCAGGGCCTCGCCAACCTGCTCGAGAACGCGATGCGGCACACGCCGGTGGGCGCGCACATCGACGTAGAGGCGACAGGCGGCGAGAGCTTTGCCGAACTGCGGGTATCCGACGACGGGCCCGGCATTCCGGCGGCCGAACGCGCGCGCGCGCTAAAGCCGTTCGTGCGGCTTGAGACCAGTCGCCACAAGCCGGGTTCCGGCCTGGGCCTCGCCATCGTCACCGCCATCGCGGCGCGCCACGGGGCTGACATGGCTCTGGAGGACGCCGGCCCCGGCCTGCGGGTCCGGCTTCGGTTCGCGCGCATCGACGCGCCGTCCGTGGCGGGCGCGGCCGCGCCGAACCGAGTGCCGAGCATCAAGGAAACAGCCTAGCCTCAAAGGCGCCGGCGAAGAAGCCTGCGCAACATTGAGAAAACTCAATGCAACATCCGGGCCGCGCCTTTGACTTCGACGAAGGTTTAAAATGCCAATCCGCGTAAAGCCTTATCGTCGGGCTACATAAAACCGTAATAAAACTGGCGCGAACGCTTCACTTGCTGCGGCGCCGCTCCATCGAGCATCTCCTCTTTGCATCGATCTCCCCAGGCGCCGGTTAAGGCGCCGGGCGAGACTTGCGCTGCAACCCGGGGACCTTCCATGTCGATCTTTTCGCGCCGCGCCGTTTCGCTTGCTTCGGCCTCCGCCGTCGCGCTTCTCACCGCCTCCCTGGCCTTCGCCGCCAGCGCCGCGGCGCCCGCCGCCCCGCCCGATGGACCGGCGGCGACCGATGCGCCGGAAGTGCAGGCCATCGTGGTGACCGCATCCAGGGGCCGGGCCGCGGCGGACGCGCCGGTCAAATCGACCCTCCAGGCCACCGAGCCGGAAGCGATCATCACCCGCAGGAATATCGAGGAAGTGGCGCCGCGCGTCGGCGACTACACCACCACCGCCATCCTGGCGCCCTCCATGGCGACGACGCCCAACCCCAACGGCCCGGGCGCCACGGACGGGGCGAAGATCACCCTGCGCGGCTTTGCAGACGGCCAGTTCAACGTCACCTATGACGGCATCGCCTGGGGCGACACCAACGGGCCGAGCCACCACTCCAACTCGTTCTTCCCCTCCTCCGTGATCGGCGGCGTGGTGATCGATCGCGGCCCGGGTCGCGCCTCGGACCTTGGCCAGGCCAATTTCGGCGGCTCGGTGAACCTGTTCTCGTTGCCGTTCGAGGACCGGCCGGGCTTCCGCCAGACCGGGACCATCGCCAGCTTCAACACCTATCAGTCGGTCACCACCTTCCTGACCGGGCCGATCCGCCAGTTGCACGACGCCAACTTCGTCTTCAACTTCATGGAATACACCACCAAGGGCTATCTGACCGACAGTCCCTCCAACGGCCAGAACCAGTTCATCAAGGGCGTCCTGCCCATCAACAACAACTGGTCGGTCACCGGCCTGTTCACCCGCAACGAGGACGAATACTATCAGGGCGACGCCAGCTCGAGCGCCACGGTCGCCCAGACCGAAGCCTATGGCCGGCGTTTCGCCCTGCAGAACACCGATCCGACCGTCGGCACCTATCAGGCGTATAACCACACCCGCAAGCAGACCGATTTCGAGTATATCCGCGTCAATGGCGACATTGGCCATGGGTTTAGGCTGGAGAACACGGTCTACAGCTACTATTACACGAACCATACCCTCTCGGCCAACAGCAACGCCGACCTGACCTTCGGGACGCCGGGCTACAAGCTCGGCGTCGTCAACGTCTTTCCCGGCAATATTCCGAACATACCGTACCCGGCCCCCGGCAAGGGCTACACCGTCCAGCCCCCGGGCAGCCTGTCCAAGCCTGGAGTTCTGACCCAGACCAATGGTGTGCCCGGCTATACCAAGCGCAACGAATACCGGGTCATCGGTGATATCCTGAAATTCTATCAGGACACCCCCTGGGGCAAGCTGACCGTCGGCGCGGAGTACGAACACGCCTTCACCCAACGCGAGCGTTTCGACTATGACCTCGGGCCGGGCCTCGGCCTCGGCGTGTTCGACTTCCGCGAAAAGGCGGCGCTGTTCGCCAACAGCTCCACCGGCAGCCATTGCAACTATCCGATCCAGGCGACCAACGGCGCGTGTGAGGTGCCGCTCAACACGCAGTACAGCGAGTTCTCCGGCTGGGACCAGTACCAGCCCTTCGCCGAATTCGACTGGAAGCCCACGGATCAACTCACCATAACCCCCGGCGTGAAGTATGTGAACTTCACCCTGCATGTGAACGCGCCGGTGCTGAACGTTAGCGGCTCGCAGCAGCCGTCCTACGTGCAGAACACCTTCACCAAGACCCTGCCGTTCCTGACCGTCAATTACCGCATCCTGCCCACCCTGTCGGTCTACGCCCAGTACGCCCAAGGCTTTTTGGTGCCGGACATCTCATCCTTCTATGTAAACACACCCCAGAACAATAAGGTGGTGCCGCAGGAATCCACCAACTATCAGCTCGGTGCGGTATTCAGCGCCGGCCGCTTCACTTTCGACGGCGACGTCTATTACATCGACTTCAAGCACAAGATCCAGACCATCACGGACCTCAACACCAACGAGACCTTCACCACCAATTCCGGAGGCGCCGTCTATAAGGGGATCGAATTGCAGGGCACCTACCTGCTGCCCTTCGGCTTCTCCACCTTCGGCAACTTCACGGTCAATCAGGCCCTCGGCGAGAACGATCCCAACGCCACCGTCGGCAACGGCCGGCAATTGGCCAAGGCGCCGCGCGGCACCGCCGCCTTCGGTTTCCGCTATGAGCATACCGGGGTGTTCTACGGCGACGACGCCATCGTCTCCAATATCGACACCAAGTATATCGGCCAGCAACTGACCAATGCGGCGACCAACACCAGCCGCACCACCGGCCTGATCAATTCGTTCAATGAGACCAACTGGACCACGACTTACAAGCTCAACCACTACAGCGTCGAGTTCCAGCTGCTGAACCTGTTCGATCACACCGACATCACCTCGCTGAAGGGCAAGGCGCTACAGACGGGTACGGTCCTGCCGGCCTATACGGTGGCGCAGGGCGGCGCCGCCAACGTGTTCACCTACGAGACCGGGCGCAGCTTCCAGCTCACCGTCAAGGCGGCGTTCTAGGCCGGGCGGCCTCAGGCCGCCGCCACCTCCCATCGTTCCGGAGTCCTCGATGAAATCCCGCGTCTCCCTGTCGTTCGCCGCCGCCGTGGTCGGTACGTCCCTGGCCGTCGGCGCGCTGGCCCAGCCCGCCGCCGTGGCGCCGCCGCCGGTCAAGGCCAAGAAGGCGCTTCAGGTCCTGACCGCCGATCAGATCGACGCCGCCCTGTTGCTTGCGCCGCCGCCGGCGGAAATGGGGCCGGCCCACAAGGCCGAGTTGGCCGAACTGCACCGGATCATCGATGCCAAGACACCCGAACGCTTCGCCCAGGCCAGGTGGGACGACGATCACGAGGACCCCTCGGCCTTCTACGCCACCATCGGCGGCGGATTCGACCTGAAGACCCTGCCCGCCACCGCGGCCTTGCTCGCCGTGGTGATGAACGACCAGTCCTATGCCGCGTCCGCGGCCAAGAAGACCTTCCCGCGCAAGCGCCCCTGGGCCATCGACGCCACGGTGCAGACCTGCGATCCCAACGACAAGCCGCTGACCTCCTATCCCAGCGGTCACGCCACCATGGGCTATACCGTCGCGGCGGTGCTGGCCCGCCTGATGCCGGAAAAGGCGCAGGCCTTGCAGGCCCGGGCGGTCGACTACGCCTTCAGCCGCGAGGTCTGCGGGTCGCACTATCCCTCCGACACGGAGGCCAGCCACGTGCTGGGGGCCGTGGTCGCTACCGACCTGATGACGAGCCCGGCCCTGCAGCCCAGGATCGCCGCCGCGCGGGCCGAACTGCGCGCCGCCCACTTCACCGCGCAATAGCCGCCGCCGGTCAGGCGAAATGGGTCGCGGTGCCTGCGACCATATACCAGGTGATGAACAGCCCGCCGATCAGCCCGCCCGGCGCATAGCTGCCGGTGCGCCGCCAGGTGTGCACGGCCAGAACGCCCAGCCCCAGCAGCAGCGGTACGAACTGGATGGCGACGATGGCGTTCAGCGCCTCGAACGGCAGTGGCAAGGCGCCCGTGGCGAACAGCATGGCGTACTGAACGCCGGTCACGATGAGAAAGCCGCTCGCCAGCGCGCCTGCCGCCCAGCCATAGTGCGCGCGGCCATGGCCCGTGGCGAGGCCCGTCAACCCCCGAAAGGCGATGGTGACGAAGGCGGTGAAGGGTAGCGCGTAGGAGAGCGCGGCCAACGCCTGCCGGCCGCTGAACGGTTTCAGCGCCACGACCCAGAAGCGGAAATCCACCGCCAGCAACCCGGCCAGCGCGGTGACGGCATAGAGCACCCCGACCACGACGACCGCCAGCGCCAGCGCCAGGCCCCACGGCTGGGCCCGCGTCTCGGCCTTTGGCCCCAGCCACCAGCCGAACAGCAGCGCCAGAGCCGCGTTGGCGAGGGCCCACACCATCAGCACATTGGTGATCGCCTGGGGGAAGATCGTCGACGGCTTGATCGGCGGCAGGCTGAGCGGCAGCAGATAATAGCTCAGCGCCGGCACGAAGGCGGTGAGCAACCACAGCGCCCACCACCGCCCGCCCCGCGGCGCGGCCACCACGACCGGCGCCCCGCTCAGGGCGGCGAAGGGCGGCAGGGTGAGCAGCAGGTCGAACAGGCCGAGCATCAGCGCGCCGACGCCCAGAAGGCCGAGGCCCGTGCCGATCTCCTTCCACCACCACACCTGGTCGCCCCGCGGGCGCGGCGTTCCGCCCTTCAGCGTCGCGGCGAACCAGTCGGCCGCATCGGCCACCGCCTCGCGCGACAGGTGGTCTCCGGGGTGGGTGGCGACGGGCTGGGTCAGCCGTCGGGCCGTTCCGGCGCCGATGTCGCCATAGATCCGTCCAGGCTGCACATCCTGCGTCGTCCCGAACAGAGCCTTCAGCCTCGCGCCGGACCCCACATCCACGGCGCGGGGGGTGAGCCACATGAGCGGGGCGAACTCGTCGAAGCGGCTGTAGACCACCGCCAGGTTGCGCGGCCAGGCGGCCGTGCCGGTCCGCGCGAACGGCGCGCCGGTGGAGGAGCCTTCCAGCACCATGGCCCGATAGGCGCCCGGCATGACCGCGGCGGCGGCCAGCACGGTCCAGCCGCCCATGCTATGGCCCTCGAGGCCGATATTGTCCTTGTCCACGAACGGCAACGAACGGAGATAGGCCAGCCCCTCCGGCCCGCCGAACCCCTTGGTGGTGGCCGTCCCGCCGCTATAGCCGTGGCCGCGTTGATCCAGCGCCACCACCACATAGCCGCGCCGGGCGAATTCGATGGCGAAGGGGCTCTGGGTCTCGCGCGTGTTGATATAGCCGTGCACGGCCAGGATGCCCGGCGCCGGATGCTGCGCCGTGGCGTTCGCCGGCCGATAGACCAGCGCGCTGAAGACGGTTCCATCCGCGCCCCTGAACCGCACATCGCTGAGCGAGACGCCGCCGGACCGCTCCACCAGGGCCGCCAGCGCGACGCCGACCACGACCAGCACCAGGCCGAGCGTCAGCCACAATCCCGGCTTCAGCCGCGCGCCGCGCCCAGAATCCAACGCCATGACCTGCTCCTCGCCCTCGCCCAAGACCGCCATCGGCCCCATCCCTGGGCGCCGCTTACATAAAAAAGGCCCCCGGACGATCCGGGGGCCAGGAAGGATGCGACGTCGGCGGCGGCTCGCAAGAGGCGAGCCCGACGACTAGAACTTGTATTGAACCTCCACACCGCCGAGCGCCGGCGGGGTCAGGCCGAACTGCTTCAGGAAGGTGCCGTTGTATTGCGCGACGGCGCCGGCCCCGTTGATGTAACCCACGTTGTCGAAGATGTTCTTGCCATAGGCGATCAGCGTCCAGTGACCGCCATGCGGCTTGAACTCGGCCCGCAGATCGACCTGATCCCAGGACGGAGCATTATATTGCGGCCGCTGGAAGATCGCACCGTACTGCTCATCACGCCAGATATAGCTGCCGGACAGAGACAGCGTTCCAGAGGACAGATCCCAGGTATAGACGCCGTTCAGGGCGACCTTGTTACGCGGCGCGTTGGGCAGCGCGTTGCCCTTCAGGTTCTGGGCGCCGCCGGCGCAACCGCCGGGCGTGGCGCCCACCTTCGTGGCGGTTGGGTCGTTGGAGTCCACCACGCAGCCCGACCTGATGATCGAGGTGTCGTTGAAGCCGTAATCCAGCATGAACTGCAGCGAGTGCGTGGGCGACCACACCGCCTCGACCTCGACCCCGTCGCTGCGCGCTTCCGGCAGGTTGTAGAACTGGGTATTGATGACGCCGCCGGTACCCACAACTCCAATCGGAACCTGGGCATTATAGTATTGATCATAGAATAGATCGAGGTTGATCTGCAGTTTGCGACCAAAGTTCTTCTTGATTCCAAACTGGTAGTCGTTGGAGTTTTCCGGATTCGTCTCGGGATTGAGCGCCAGGTTGCTACCGGCGTTGAAACCACCTGATTTGTAACCGCGGCTATACTTCACATAGACGTTGGTGTCCCGGTCCGGCTCGTATTGCAGGCCGGCGACGCCCGTGGTCCCGCTCCAGTCACCGCTCAGCTTTCTGACGAACAGGCCAGTCCTGGGATCCAGCAGGGGAGCCGTTGCGCCTCTTTGAGCCGGCATAGCTGCGGCGGTGGCGGCAGTAATGCCGGTGATGGCTACCTGCAACGGCGAACCGAAGATCGGCAGGAACTCATAGATCTGCGATTCGTCGAGCCCGTACTTGGCGTCGTACGTGTAGCGGATGCCCAGCGTGGTCTTCCATGCCGAGGTGATCTTGTAATCGATCTGGGCGAAGCCCGCGAAGGTTTCGGCCCCCATCTGTGCAGTGGTGCGATAAACGTCCCGGTTCGGGTTGGCCGGCGCCGGCGTAAAGGTGTCGCCGTACAGGGGCGTCGCCAACTGTGCCTGTCCGGGAAGATTGATTTCCTCCGGCTGCTTGTAGCCTTCGTTGAAGTTATAACCACCAACCACCCACTGGAACGGCCCGGTCCCCGACGATACGATGTCTAGTTCGTTCTGGGTGGTCCAATGGATCTCCTTGTAAAGCAGTTGGGAGTCCGGGAAGATCGTCGCCCCGGTGAAATTCTTGTACGAGATTACGCCCGGAGAGAGCTGCTGGCCCTCGCCCCACTCCTCGTGCTCCTGGTAGGAGTAGCGGTTGACCGAACCGAGATAGCGCACATCGAAGCCGGAGAAGTGACCGTTCAGCTTGAGGATGGCGCCGTGATAGTCCTGAACGTCCTGGGACTGCGGATAGATCGCATAATAGTCGCGGATGTTCTTGTTGCCGGGGTTCAGGCCGGTGGGGTTGATCGTGTTGATATTGGTGACGCCTGCGCAGTTCTGGGCGCCGAGCGAGGGTACCAGGGGATTGCTGTACAAGGAGCCGACAAAGGGCGCGGCGGGCGATCCTGGTGTGCCATTACAGCCGAACACCGGGTTGGCGACCTTGGAATGGCCGTCCGGCCCGACGATGACCGAGTTGCTGATCCGCCCGCCCGCGTTGCCGCCGATATTCTGCCAGCCGCCGCCGTAGGCCTTGATCCACCAGTCGAAATGCGTGCCCCAGTCGCCGCGGAGCTGACCTTCCACATACCATTCGTTGCGGTTGTTGCCCTCGTTCCTCAAACCATTGAGGTTGTTGAAGTAACCGTTCGTCTGACCGAGAGAGTACGCCGCCACGCGATACTGGACGTGATCCGTCACCGGGCCGGATGCGGCGCCTTCGAGCAAGTGATAACCGTAGGTGTCGAACTGCGCCCGCACCTCGGCATAGGGGTCGTTGGTGGGCTGGCGCGAGATGATGTTGATGGCGCCGCCGATGGAGTTGCGGCCGTAGAGCGTGCCCTGCGGTCCGCGCAGCACCTCGACCCGGTCCACGAACAGCGTGTCCTCGCCCACCTTCACGGTGAAGGTGGTGAAGGAGCCGTCTTCATAGACGCCGACGCTGGAGTCCGCCGAAAGCTGATTGGTGTAGCGGCCGATGCCGCGCAGCGTCACCCGGTCGTTGCCCGTATTGTAGGACAGGCCGGGGGTGAAGTTGGTGATGTCCTGCACGCTGTCGATGCCGACCTTGTCGCGTTCCACCGAGGTGAAGGCCGACACGGCGACGGGCACCTGCTGCAGCGTCTGCTCACGCTTTTGCGCGGTGACGACGATTTCCTCTGTCCGATTGGAATTGTCCGGCGCCGCGGTCGGCCGCGCCCCGGTCTGGGCAAGGACAGAACCGGCGCACATCATACTGAGCATAGAAACGGTCGCAAAAAGGACCCGGCCACGGAAAGTGGTCATTCGTTTAGCCTCCCTTAGCCCGGCCGGTTTCTGGTGCGCGGCTCTGCAGCAAGTTCAGGAGAACGCCAAATACTGGCTTCGTCAAGCATGTTGAAAACCGGGAATGTCGTCGACGCTCGGCTGCGATGTTTTTGCACTTCGACAACCTGCCCATGACGCACCGCAACATGGATGCTGCAGTGCGAATTCTTCGTCCTATAGGCACATCCGTGGTTAAAACCTGCCCAATCGGTAGGCGCCGGCCTCGCCTTGGCGTCGAATGCCGCAGCGACGCGACAGATCGCTGCACATCGCCATGCCCCGGTTCAAATATCCGGACAGAACTGGTGGCGGCAGAATCGCAGTAATTCCGGCCCTGGCGTTTGACCGCAACGACCGGCGAACTGGCATTGCCGCGAGAAGCCGGCGCGTGGCGACCCGCCCTTTCGCCGCGGCGAACCCGTGCTAAAGCGGAAGCGTGGCCTTCGCATGAATCGATCCGAGGACGGTGGATGAAACGGACCTGGTTTGGGGTTGCCGTCGTAGCGGGTTTGCTGGCCCTGGCGAGCGCCGCCATGGGCGCGCCCAAGCCCTCGCTGTCGCAGCCGGCCCTGTCGCCGGACGGGGCGGAGATCGCCTTCGTCTCGGGCGGCGACATCTGGACCGTGCCGGCCGGCGGCGGGGTGGCGCGCCTGCTGATCTCCAATCCGGCGACGGAATCACGGCCGCTCTATTCACTCGATGGAAGCCGCCTCGCCTTCCAGTCCAATCGCGACGGCGCGCCCAACATCTACATCCTGACCTTCGCTACCGGGGCGGTGACGCGCCTGACCTATGCCGACGCCAACGAGGTGCTCGACGGCTGGTCGGCGGACGGCAAGTGGATCTACTTCACCTCGCCGCAGAACGACGTCCAGCGCCAAGGCGACATCTTCCGCGTGGCGGCCTCGGGCGGCACGCCCTTGGAGGTCAGCCGGGAGCAATACCTGAACGAGTTCGAATCCGCCCCCTCCCCCGACGGCAAGGCCATCGCCCTCGTCGCCAAGGGCATCTCCAGCCAGCAGTGGTGGCGTCACGGCCACTCCCATATCGACGAGACCGAGGTGTGGCTGAAGCCGGTGAACGGCGAGGCCTATCGCCGCCTGGCGCCAGCCAGCGCCAAGCACGCCTGGCCCATGTGGTCGCGCGACGGCGCCGCGCTCTTCATGATGAGCGACGAGGACGGGAACGAAAACCTGTGGCGGCTGCCCCTCTCGGGCGCCGCGGCGACTCCGCTGACCCATTTCAGGGATGGCCGGGTGCTGTGGCCGTCCATCGGCGGCGGCGACACCATCGTGTTCGAGCGCGGCTTAGCCATCTGGAAGTACGACTCCAGGGACGGCCACGCGGCGGAGGTTCCGATCACCCTGCGCGGCGCCCCCGCGGGCGCGGGCGAGCGGCGGCTCAGCGAGACCTCGTTCCGTCAGATGGCGGTTTCGCCCGACGGCAAGAAAGTCGCCTTCATCGCGCACGGCGAGGTGTTCGCCGCCTCCACCAAGGACGGCGGCGCGGCCCAGCGACTGACCCACACGCCGGGCGCGGAGAGCGAGATCGTCTGGTCGCCCGACAGCCGCAGGATCGCCTATGTGTCGGAACGCGGCGTCGACACCGTGCTCTGCGAGTATGACTTCGCCACCGGCCTGGAGCGCCGGTTGACGACAGGCGGGGGCCTCGACTCCGCGCCGGTCTGGTCGCCGGACGGGCGGAAGCTCGCCTACATCCTGGCGGATCGCGAGTTGCACGTGCTCGACCTCGGCGACGGGAAGGCCGGGCGGTCGACGTTGCAGGACCGGACGCTGTTCACCGGCGCGCTCGGCTCCGGCGACGGGGATCCTCCCGTCTGGTCCCCCGACAGCCGCTCGGTCGCCTTCGTGGTGGTCGACCACAAGTCGTTCGCCAACCTGAACGTGGTCGAGGCGTCGGGCGGTGAGGCGCGGCCCATCACCTTCCTCGCCAACGGCAATGCGCGCGGCGTGGCCTGGTCGCCGGACGGCGCATACCTGCTCATGTCCACCGCCCAGCGCAGCGAGAACCCGACCATGCTGCGGATCGATCTTCTGCCGCACGTCCCAAAGTTCCGCGAAGACGCCTTCCGCGAGCTGTTCCGCCAGACCGAGCAACCGGATCGGCCGAGCAACCGCCCGCCCCAGCCGCCGGCCACCACGCCCTCGCCCGCCACCACCACCGCGCCGCCAAAGCCCGCGGAGGCCGACGCCGCTCGGCCCGCCGACGACGACGGGGCCAAGCTCGCCGCCGAAACCAAGCCCGCCAGGAAGGTCGAGCCGGTGAGGATCGTGTTCGACGGCATCCGCGAGCGCGCCACCACCCTGCCCCTCGGCCTGCCGGCGGAGGATCCCCACATCAGCCCCGACGGCAAGACGCTGGTGTTTCGCGCCACCGCCGCCGGTCAGGACAACCTCTACAGCTACGACCTCGACGAACTGGCCAAGGAGCCGCCCTCGGCGCACCAGCTCACCTCGACCCGCAAACGCAAGTCGGACATCGCCTTCACGCCGGACTCCAAGGAAATCTATTATCTGGAGGGCGGGGTGGCGACCTCCACGCCGCTGGAAAATCCCCACCCGAAGCCCATCGCCATCACCGCGGAGATGAGCGTGGATTTCGACACCGAAAAGCAGGTGGTGTTCGACGAGGCCTGGTCCACCCTCAACCGCCGCTTCTACGACCCCGCCTTTCACGGCCGGGACTGGGCGGCGCTGCGCCGGCAGTGGGCGCCCTATATCGAGGGCGCCCGCACGGCGGACGAGATGCGCCGGGACATCAATCTGATGATCGGCGAACTGGACGCCTCCCACTCCGGCATCAACGGCGGCGGACCCACCCCGCCGCGCGTGGGCGACCTTGGCCTACGGTTCGAGCGCGCGGCTTACGAAGCGGGCAAGGGGCTCCGCGTTCGCGCGGTGGTGGCGCTCGGCCCCGCCGCCATCGAGGGCACCCTCAAACCGGGCGAAACGCTGCTCGCGGTAAACGGCGACGCGTTGGCGCCGGGCGTCAACCTCGACCGCCTGCTGACCGACACGATCGGCAAGCGCGTGGTGCTTAGGGTCGCCGCCGCGGACGGCGCGACCCGCGACGTGGTCGTTCGGCCGGTCTCGGCCGCCACCGCCTCGGGCCTGCTCTACCGTCAATGGGTGGAGGGGCGGCGCGCCTATGTGGAGCGGATCTCGGGCGGCAAGCTCGGCTATGTGCACATCGCCGACATGTCCGACGAGAGCCTGGCCCAGCTCTATCTCGATCTCGACGCCCAGAACCAGTCGAGGCAGGGCGTGGTGATCGACCTTCGCAACAACAACGGCGGCTATATCAACGGCTATGCGCTCGATGTCTTCACCCGGCGCAACTACCTGACCATGACGCCGCGCGACCGCTTCGCGGTGCCGAGCCGCCAGGCCCTTGGGCAGCGGGCGCTCGGGACACCGACGGTGCTGGTGGTCAACGAGTCCTCGCTGTCGGACGCCGAGGACTTCACCGAAGGCTACCGGGCGCTTGGCGTCGGCAAGGTGGTCGGCGTACCGACCGCCGGCTGGATCATCTACACCGGCGGCGCGCAACTGATCGACGGCTCGACCGTGCGTACCCCCTTTATCCGCATCCAGACCGCCGGCGGCGAGGACATGGAGGACCACCCCCGCCCGGTGGATATCGAGGTGGAGCGACCGCTGGGGGAGACCGAAACGGGCCGTGACGCGCAACTGGACGCCGCCGTGCAGGTCCTCCTCGGCGGAAAGGCGACACCCTGATGGACCCGGGCGATCGGTCGGCTTTGAACGCCGGACCCGTGTCCGTTACAGCAGTTGCTTTGGACCACCTTTCAAAGCGCCGATCGGCGCAGGCTCACGGACGAGGGACGTCGTTGATGAACAGAACCTGGCTGCGGGTCGCCACCGCGATGGCGTTCGGCCTCGCCCTGCCTTCCGCCAGGGCCGCCGAGCCCGGCAAGCCGGCGATGCAGGTGCAGACCCAGCCGTCCAAGCCGGATTCGCTCACCACCGCCGCGCCCGACCAGGGCCTGCTGTTTCATCCGGAAAGCGCCGACAGCGACGGCGCGGTCAGCATCGGTGGACAGCGGGTGGATTATCACGCCGTCGCCGGGACCATGATCGTCCATCCCAAGGGGTGGGATGACGCCGCCGCGCGCGAACATGCGGCCAAGGACGACAAGCCGCTCGGCGATGACAAGAACCCGCAGGCCGAAGCCTCCATCTTCTACGTCGCCTATTTCAGGAAAGGCGCGCCCTCCCCGGCGCGGCCGGTGACCTTCCTGTTCAACGGCGGTCCTGGCTCCTCCTCGATCTGGCTGCATATGGGCGCTTTTGGACCCCGCCGGGTGATCACGCGCGATGACAGCCATACGCCGGCCGCCCCCTATCGCCTCGAGGAGAACGCCTACAGCCTGCTGGACGCCTCGGACCTGGTGTTCGTCGATGCGCCCGGCACCGGGTTCAGCCGGATCGCCGGCAAGGACAAGGAGAAGGGCTTCTTCGGCGTGGACGCCGACGCCCACGCCTTCGGCGAGTTCGTTAAGGGGTTCCTCTCCAAATACGGGCGGTGGAATTCGCCCAAATACCTGTTCGGCGAAAGTTACGGCACGCCGCGGGCGGCAGTGCTGGTCAATATGCTGGAGACCGGCGACGACATCGATTTCAACGGCGTCATCATGCTGTCCCAGATCCTGAACTTCGACCTCAGCGCCGACACGCCGGAGTTCAATCCGGGCACCGACCAGCCCTATATCGTCACCCTGCCGACCTATGCGGCCACGGCCTGGTATCACAACCTGCTGCCCGCCGGCCGGCCGGCCGAGATCGGCCCCTTCCTCAAGGAGGTGGAGCAGTTCGCCACCACCGACTACGCCACCGCCCTGCAGGCGGGCTCGGAACTGGACCCCGCCCGTCGCCAGGCCGTGGCCGAGCGCCTCACCCGCTATACGGGACTGCCGACCGCCTACATCCTCCGCGCCAACCTGCGCATCGACGGCGGCGAGTTTGAAAAGACCCTGCAGGATTCCACCGGCATGACCACCGGGCGGCTCGATACGCGCTTCTCCGGCCCGCATATGGATCCGCTGAGCAAGGAGGCGGAATACGACCCCCAGTCGGCGGCGATCAGCTCCGCCTATGTGGCGGCGTTCAACGACTATGTGCGCAAGACGCTCGGCTTCGGTATCGGCAAGACTTACAAGCCGGAGATCGACGTCGGCAAGGACTGGAGCATGGACCACCAGCCGCCGGGCTCGCCCATGCCGATCCCCGGCATCACCAATGTGATGCCCGACCTGGCCTCGGCCATGAAATACAATCCGGGCCTGAAGGTCATGGTCAACGGCGGCTATTTCGACCTTGCCACGCCCTATTACGAGGGCTGGTACGAGATGCACCACCTGCCCATTCCCCAAGCCCTGCGGGAGAATATCGAGTACCGCTACTATCCCTCGGGCCATATGGTCTATGCCAACGAGGCCTCGCTGAAGGCCCTGCACGACAACATCGCCGACTTCATCCGCCGGACCGACAACCTGCGGCCATAGGCGGAGACAGCGGCTAGAGCATGATCGCTTCGGATGGAATCATCCGAAGCGATCATGCTCTAAACTCAAAGTGTAGACCCTGATTCACGGCTCGATATGAGCCGATCAGGGTCTAGTTCGCCCTGAGCACCCGGGCGACGGTGGGGGCCAGCCGGGCGGCCAGCAGTTTTACGCCCGCCGGGTTGGGGTGCAGCCCGTCCGCCTGCTTGAGCAGGACCTTGTCCTCGATGCCGACCAGGACGTTCGCCGCCAGCGCCACATGCTCGCGCCGGGCGACGGCGGGGAAGACCGCGTCGAACTCGCGCCCATAGGCGCCCGATCCCGACCGCGGCGAGGCGCTGGCGGTCAGCACGACGGCGATCCGGCGCGCCTTCAGGCGCTGGACGATCCGGGTCAGGTTGGCCTCCATCGCCTTGGGATCGACCGATTGCAGATAGTCGTTGGCGCCGAGCTCGATCACGCAGACCCGGGTGTCGGGCTGGACGCTGAAATCCAGCCGCGCCAGACCACCGGCCGTGGTGTCGCCGGAGACGCCGGCGCCGCGCACCACCGCCTCGACCCCCATCGCCTTCAGCGCCGACTGGAGCTGGGCGGGCGGCGCGTCCCGTTCGGGCAGGCCAAGGCCGGCGGTGATGGAGTCGCCGAGGAGGGTGATCACCGGCGGTCCCTTGTTCACCCCGGCCATGACAGAGGTGGCCAGGAGCAGCAGCCCCAAGGCCGAAAGAATCACGGATCGCGGAAGGAGCATGGGGCGTCTCGGGGTTGCGCACCCTATGTAGACGCCATCGACCCCGGCTCAACGGCCGCAGAGCGCCTCATGTCCAACGCCCCCCTCCTGCAGCTTGCCGCGGTCGGCCTGACCCTGCCCTCGGCGGCGGGACCGGTGGACATATTGCGGGGGGCGGACCTGCGGGTCGATCCCGGCGAACGGGTGGCCATCGTCGGCCCCTCCGGCTCGGGCAAGTCCTCGCTGATCGCCGTGGCGGCGGGGCTGGAGCGGCCCACCTCCGGGACGGTGCGCCTGTTCGGCGAAGACCTCGGCAGCCTGGACGAGGATCGCCGGGCGCGCCTGCGCCGTGGGCAGGCTTCGCTGGTGTTTCAGTCCTTCCACCTGTTGCCCAACATGACCGCGCAGGAGAATGTCTCGGCGCCGCTTGAGATTGCACGGCGCGCCGGGTCTGACGGGGTGGCGCGGGCGTGGCTGGACCGGGTGGGCCTGTCGCACCGGCTGCACCACTATCCCCATCAGCTTTCCGGCGGAGAGCAGCAGCGCGTGGCGCTGGCGCGGGCGCTGGCGGTGGAGCCCAAGCTGCTGTTCGCCGACGAGCCCACGGGCAACCTCGATCAGGCCACCGGCGCGCAGGTGGTGGAGCTGATGTTCGGCCTGTTGCGCGACACCGGCGCGGCCCTGGTGCTGGTGACCCACGACGCCGCGCTGGCCGCGCGCACCGACCGGCGATTGCTCATGGACGCCGGCCGGCTGGCGGCGGCATGAGGCTGGCGTTCGCGTTTGCGCGCCGGGAACTCCGCTCGGGCGTTGCGGGCTTTCGCATCTTTCTGGCGTGCCTGGCGCTGGGCGTCGCGGCGCTCGCTGCCGCCGGCTCCACGGCCGAGGCGTTTCGTCAGGGCCTGGCGTCCCAGTCGAGGTCCATCCTCGGCGGCGATCTCGCCATTTCGGTGCAGGGGCGGCGGTTTTCCCCAGTGGAGACCGCCGCCTTCCGCCGCCTCGGCCCGACCACCACCACCTTCGCCGTCCGCGCTATGGCGCAGGGTCCGGGCGGGCGGCGACTGGCCGAGGTCCGGGGGGTGGACGCCGCCTTTCCCCTGGCCGGCAAGGTGGAGATCAGGGGACCGCCGACGCTGGCGCGGGCGACGGCCGTCGTCGACGGTGTGCCGGGCGCCATCGCCGAGCCCGAACTGCTGGATCGGCTGCACCTGGCCATCGGCGATCGCCTGTTGATCGGCGATACCGCCTTCGTCATCCGGGCGGCCTTGATCGACGAGCCGGACCGGCTGGGCCGGGGCTTTTCGCTCGGCCCGGGCGTGATGGTCGCCAGAAGCGTGCTGGAGAGCTCGGGCCTGCTCGGCGCTGACGCGCTGTTCGGTGAAACCGTCAGGGTCGCCCTGCCGGCCGCGGTCAAGCCCGCCGAGGCGGCGCGTCGGCTGGGCGCCCGGTTCCCGGATAGCGGCCTGCGCATTCGCGGCCGCAACGAGGCCGCCGCGGGCCTCGGCCGGCTGATCGACCAGCTGGAATTCTTCCTGGGCTTTATCGGCCTGGCCTCGCTCCTGGCCGGCGGGCTCGGCGTCTCGAGCGCGGTCTCCACCTATCTCGACGCGCGCAAGCCTTCCATCGCCGTACTGAAAACGTTGGGGGCGGACGGCGCTTTGATCCGCAACCTCTATCTGATCCAGGTCGGCGCCCTTGCAGCACTCGGCATCGCCATCGGGCTGGCCATCGGTGCGGCCTCGCCCTTCCTGCTCGGCTGGATCGCCCGCAACCGCCTGCCCGTCCCGGTCCTGTTCGCCGTCTATCCGCTGCCGCTGGCGAAGGCGGGTCTGTTCGGACTGCTGGCCGCCGCCGCCTTCAGCCTGGCGCCGCTCGCCCGCGCGCGGACCACCCCGCCCTCCTCCCTGTTTCGCCGCGACCTGCGCGGACGGGTCGATTTCGGGCTGGAGACGGTCGCGCTGGCAGTCTCGGTTCTCGGCCTCATCGCCCTGGCCGTGATCACCGCGCCGAGCCCGATCATTGCCGGGATCATGATCGGCGGGGTGCTGGTCGGCTTTGGCCTGCTGTGGTCGATGGGGCTGGCGGCGACCTGGATGGCCGCGCATCTCGGCGGCCTTACACACGGCGCGGCGCGAATCGGGCTGGCCAACCTGGCCGGGCCCGGCTCGGCGGCGCGCACCGCCTCGCCCTCCATCGGCTTCGGCGTTGCGCTTTTGACCGCGGTGGTGCTGATCCAGTCGAGCCTGCTGGCCGAGGTCAGCGATGTGGCGCCCCGGACCGCTCCTTCCATGGTCTTCACCCAGATACCGCCTGAGCGTTCCCTGGCCTTCGATGCGGACCTGGCGGCGGTGATGGGCCCGCTCACCCCCGACCGCTATCGCCGTTATCCCTTCGCCACCGGCCGGATCACCCGCATCGCCGGCGCCCCGGTCGACAAGTCGAAGATCGACCGTGGCCAACGCTGGGCCTTCGACGAGGATATCAGCGTCTCATCGCTCGGCGCCGCTCCCCCGGACGCCAACCTGGTCGCCGGGCGCTGGTGGGCGGCGGGCTACAGGGGTCCGCCGCTGGTCATCCTGGATAGCGACATCGCCCACGCCGCCAGGCTGAAGGTGGGCGATCCCGTCACCATATCGCTGCTCGGCCGCGCCCTGGATCTTCGCATCGCGGCGCTGCGCAAGGTGGAGATCAGCCAGTTCGGCGCCAGTTTCCCCATTATCGTCGATCCGGCGGCGCTGGAGGGCGCCAACCTGCGCGGCATCGCCATCGCGCGCAACACCCCGGCGCAGGAGGCGGCGATCGTCACGCGCCTCGGCCAGGACTTCCCGGCGGTGAATGTGGTCAGCGTGCGCGAACAGCTGCAAGCCGCCAGCCGGATCTTCAGCCAGCTGGCCTGGGCGGTTCGCGGCGCGGCGGCCGTGGCGGCGCTGGCCGGCCTCCTCGTTCTGATCGGCGCCATCGCCTCGACCGCCCAGGCGCGGGCGCGCGAGGCGGCGATTCTGAAGGTGTTGGGCGCCGGTCGCGCCCAGGTTCTAGCCGCCTACGCCATCGAATACGGCGCGGTGGGCGGGATCGCCGGCGTGACCGGGGTGCTGCTGGGAACCGCGGCCGCCTACCCAATCGTCTCCACCGTGTTTCAGACCCACTTCGCCATCGACTGGAGCGGCATTGTGAGCGTGCTTCTGCTGGTCGTCGTCTGTGGCGTCGTGGCCGGCGCCGTCGCCGCCTTCTCCGCCCTGGCCAGGCGTCCCGCCCCCGTGCTCAGGACCGGCTGAGCGCAGGCGTCAGATCATCATGCGGGCGGCGATGGCCAGGACCAGGGCCGGCGGCATGACCACCGCCCCGACCTTCAGGAAGCGCCAGAAGCCCACCGTCTCCCCCTCGCGCCGGATCGCGGTCAGCCACAGGATGGTGGCCAGCGACCCCGTGATGGAGAGGTTGGGGCCGAGGTCGACCCCGATCAGCAGCGCGTCGGTGACCATGCCCGGCGGATGGGCGGCCGCCAGGGTCGAGGCGGCGATCAGACCCGCGGGCAGGTTGTTCATCAGGTTGCTGGCCACCGCGATCAGCCCGCCGGAGCCCGCCGCCGCGCCCGGCGCCGAAGCCCGCGCCGCGCCGCTGAGCCATGCCGCCAAGGTAGCGATCACCCCGGTGTGCGCCAGCGCCTCAACCAGCACGAACAACCCCGCCACCAGGGGCAGCACGCTCCACGACACGCCCTGTAGCACCGGCCAAGGCGAGGTTCTGGCGCGCATCAGCACCACTCCCGTGGTCAGGACGCCGAGGATGAAGGTCGGTAAACCAAGAGGCATATCGAGGGTGGAGACCCCGATCAGAACCGCCGCCGTGACGGCGATGCCGATCAGGGCGGTCCACCCGCCGGGGGTCAGGCGCGGCTGCGCCACGTCCCGCGCGCACTCGCCGCCGAGCCTGCGCCGCTCCACCCAGCGCAGCCCGGCGTAGGTCGCGCCGATGGACAGCGCCGAGGGCAGGGCGAAACTCCGCAGCCAGCTCGGCAACGGCGGCGTATGCGATCCGTACAGGACCAGATTGGCGGGGTTCGAGATCGGCAGCACGAAACTGGCCGCATTGGCGACGAAGGCGCAGATGAACAGCAGGGGCAGGGCCTCGGCCCTGGCCTTACGCGCCGCGGCGAACACCGCGGGGGTCAGCACTACCGCGGTGGCGTCGTTGGAGAGAAAGACGGTGACCGCCACCCCCACCCCATAGATCAGCAGAAACAGGCGCGCGGTGGAGCCCTCGGCCAGGTTCACCGCCAGGGCGGCGGCCGTGTCGAACAACCCCTCGCGGCGCGCCACCTCGGACAGCAGCATCATGCCGGTCAGGAAGAGATAGACGTCGAGCCCCTTGCCCACCGCCCCGATCCCTTCGGCGAGCGGCAGGAGGCCTGACACCAGCAGCAGCAGCGCCCCCGCACAGGCCCATACCGCCTCGGGCCACCTGAACGGCCGCACGATCACGCCGAGGGTGGCGAGACCGGCGATGGCCCAGTAGGCGAGGTTGGCCGCCGAAAGCATCATCGTCGTCGGTCCGGTCGTATGAGCGGCTGAGGCGGCCGGCGGGGTACGAACGGGCTTTAGCAGAAACGCGACGATCGGCCACCCGCGGCGGGCGCGGCCTTAACGGAACAGCGGGATCGGCCCGCGGCCGTTGGTGCTCCACGTGGTCCAGTTCGGAAACACGTAGGGCATGTCGCCCGCCGCCACGCCCTGCCAGAGGGCGATGGCGCCGATATATTCCTCGATTGCGATGGTCGGTATCCATCGTCCGAGCGCCGCATTGTCGATATCCTGCGCGCCGCCCAGCGTGACATCGGGATAGGCGCCGTGGATCGCTTGCGGCTTCAGCGCGCCGCCGATGACCAGGTGGTTATTGCCCCAGGCGTGGTCGGTGCCGCGCTGGGCGTTCGCTTTGAACGTGCGTCCGAAGTCGGACATGGTGAAGGCGGTCACACTGTTCTGCACACCCAGCGCCTTCATGGCGTCGTAGAATCCGGCCAGGGCCATGGCCAGGTCGCTGTAAAGATTGGCCTGGGTTCCGGTGGTGGTGGCCGCCGCGTCCACCTGGTTGGAATGGGTGTCGTAGCCGCCCTGCGAGAGGAAGAAGGTCTGGCGGGCGTGGCCGAGCATGGTGCGCGCCTCGATCATCCGCGCGGCGCGGATCAGTTGGTGGGCGATATCGCTGGTCAGCGCTGCGCCCGTGGTGGGGTTCTTGAAATACTGATCGACGATGGAGGTTGTGGAGGTGACGATGGCGTTGGCGGTCGTCGCCTGCGCATAGGCGGCGGCGATCTGCTGCCCGCTGAGCTCGCTGACGAGGCCGAGGTTGGAGGCGTCGGCGAAGGCGGCGAGGGCCGCCTGCCGCGTCGTGGTAAGCGTATCGGTGGCCGAGGCGTTGAAGCCGCTGCGGACGATGGCGCCGGTGGAGGGCAGCACCAGGGGCGAGCTCGACTGGCCGATCAGACAGAGCTGGGAGCCCGCCACCGAGATCAGCGACGGCACGGTGGTCGCCGGCGCCTTGTCCGTGAGGCGGCCCATATAGCCGTCGGTGTTCACGTCGCGCACCCGCACGCCCTGCCAATGGTTCTGCTCATCGGCATGGGACATGAGATTGATCGGGCGCGCCGTCGGCGTCGACTGGTACAGCGCCTTGGTCAGCGGCTGGTAGAGCGAGCCGGCGTTAAGCACCACATTCATGGCCCCGTCAGCCCAGGCCTGTTTCAGCGGGGCGAAGCTGGGGTGCAGGCCGAAAGCCGACCCGGTGAGCGGCATCAGCGAACTCTGCGGCAGCGCCAGGCTGGCGCCGCGCGAAGCGGCATAGGCGGCATAGCGGCCATCGGTGGGGACCACCATGTTCCAGGCGTCGTTGCCGCCGAACAGGAATACGCCCACCATGGCCCGGTAGCCGGTCGACTGGGCCAGGGAAGCCGATCGCCCCAGCTGGGTGAAGGCCGCCAGGGCGGAACCCCCGCCGACCAGTCGGTGAAAATCGCGTCGGGAGATCGCCATGGCTCTATCTCCTACCGATCGATCTGGAACTGGGGCGAGGCGCCCACGATGTAGAGCCCCACCTGTGCGCGTTGGCGCGCCTGCACCGTGGCGTCGGCGTTGGTGACCGCCAGCATCGCGGTCTTCAGCGCCGCCATCTGGGCGGACGTCATGGTGTTGTTCAGCATCAGCAGATTGAGGCGCGCGATCATGCCGTCCACGTTGGAGCCGAAGGCCTGCCAGGCGGTCCAGTCGGGCTGGGTTCCGGTGGCGCCGGTGATGCTGCTCTGTACCGCGTATTCGGGGCGATTGGTCGCGTCGCCGTTCACGGTCCAGTCGTAAACCAGATTGTGCCGGGCAATGGCGGTGGCCGAGGTCAGAAGCTTGGTCGGCGGGCTGAGCAACCCGTTGCCGAGCGGCAGCGGATAGTCGGGTGGATAGAAGTTGAACACCGAGGGCGCCCGGAACGGCTGTTGGCTCATGGCCGCGTCACGCGTGGTGAAGGCGTAGCCGTCGGTGGTGTCCCCGATCAGCCGGCCGATCGAAAGGGAGAGCAGCACCGGCTCCTTCAGTTTCCCGTCGGCCACGCCCGTCCGCGCATCGCCCCGCGCCTCCGCGTCGGTGAGGATGGCGCGGATCACCGCCTTCAGATTGCCGCGCACGCCCGAGCCGTCATTGGCGAACACCGCGCTGACCCGGCCGACATAGGCGGCGGAGGGATTGGAGGTGACCAGTTGCTGGATCAGGAACTTGGAGACATAGGGCGCGGTGGACGACGCGTTGAACACCGCCGTCACCACCGCGCTGACACTGTCCATCTGGGCGGCGCCCGCCGGAACGGTGGTTCCCAGGAAGGTCTTGGCGGTGGAATCGTAGTGGGCGGCGTCCATCACCATCGGCTTGGAATAGTCGATGTTGATATTGTCGGTGATCGGCGCGCCGTTCAGCCGCGCATAGGTCCAGCCGGTCAGCGCCCGGGCTACGCTGTGCACGTCGTCCGCCGTAAAGGTCGGGAGGGTCGCCCCGGTGGAGTCCTTTTGGGCCGTGCCGTCGGCGTTCAACTGGACGACGCCGATGGAGAACAGTTGCATCAGCTCACGGGCATAGTTCTCATTCGGCGCGGTCTTCGAGCTGTTGGCCAGGTTGAGGTAGTCGCCCATGTAGCCGTTCAGGGTCACGGCCTGGAGGATGTCGCGGTAGTTGCCAAAGGCGTTATCGAGGAAAATCTGGTTGAACGCCGCCAGCCCTGCGGTGGAGTGCACCTCGAAGTCGGACGCCACGATCAGCTGGGACAGGGCGAAGGCGACCCGCTGACGCAACTGATCCTGCCCGCTGGCCGCATTGGCGTAGAAGGCCATGGCCACCGGGGTGGACGACATGTAGTCGCGGTTGCACACCCCTTGCGCCGTCTGGGCCATGAGCGAACAGTAGTTGGTGGGCACGGCCCGCCCGGCCAGGGCGTTATAGTTGCTGCTCGTGGCGGCGAACTGCTCGTCCAGCCAGGCGCTGGCGCTCTGAACCGAAACGATATGGTCGATTAGCGGCTGGGTCGGCCCAAAGGTGGCCTGCTTGGTCAGGCGCACGGCGTCGGCTTGCGAGATGATGACGGGCGGCGCCGCCGTGGTGGGCGCGCTCGACGAACCGCCGCCACCCCCGCCGCCGCCGCTGCAGGACGAAACCAGCCCGGCGATCGCCAACAGGAACAAGAGTTCAAAGGCTCGCCGCATAGCGCATCCTTCCCAGCCGATTCCCGCCCAATTCCGGTCGGGCCCATGACTATATGGGACGCGCCCTAGACATAATTGGACTGATTGCCTCATCAAGGACGCCTACACTGTGACAGTTAGGTAAAAGAACGACCCGATCTTTAAGGTTAAGCTTACGGTCATCATGCAGCCGAATCGTTTTCCGCCGGGTGCTCCGGTGCTATGGTCCCGTTGAGACTGCACAGCCGCGGCGCGATACGCCCCTTAGGAGCCACAGCCGCATGGAGCCAGCGCCTTATCGCATCATCGGGGCGCTGGGTTCGCCCTATTCGATGAAGATGCGGGCGGTCCTGCGCTATCGACGGCTGCCGTATGTCTGGATTCAGGGAGGGCTGGAGCACGACAGCGAGCGGGCGCAGGTCAAGCCCCCTCTGATCCCCGTCATCCAGTATCCGGACGGCGGCTATCACGTCGACTCGACGCCGATGATCATGGACCTGGAGCGTCGTCATCCCGGCCGGCGGTCGATCGTGCCGGACGAGCCTGCCGACGCCTTCCTGGCCGGCCTGCTCGAAGATATGGCCGACGAGTGGGGCACGAAGCTGATGTTTCATTACCGCTGGTTCGCCGAACGCGATCAGGTCCAGCTCAGCCGCTGGCTGGCTTTCGACCAGTTGGACGGCCTGGGCGCCATCACCGCCTTCGCCGAGGCGTTCCGCGCGCGCCAGGTGGGGCGCATGGCCCTGGTCGGCTGCACCCCCGCCAACGCCCCGGTCATCGAGGAGACGGCGCGGCGCCTCTTGGACATCTTCGAGGCCCAGGTCCCGGAGCGGAAGTACCTCTTCGGCACGCGACCCTCGCTGGCGGAGTTCGGCTGGTACGGCCAGTTCTCGCAGCTGATCGTCGACCCCAGCCCAAGCGACCTGATGCGCGCGGCGGCGCCCTTCACCACGCGCTGGGTCATGCAGATGGACGACGCCTCGGGGGTCGAGGGCGTCTGGGCGCCGGAGGGGCGGGCGCCGGCGGTGGAGCGCCTGCTGGCCTTCGCCGGAGAGGTCTATTTCCCCTTCCTCCTCGCCAACGCGGCGGCGGTCGAACGCGGCGACGAAACCTTTACCGTCGAGCTTCTCCGACGGCCATGGACCCAGGGCGCGTTCAAGTACCAGGCGAAGTGTCTGGCGGTGCTGCAAGCGTCCTTCGCCGCACTGGGCCACCCGGCCCGCGCCACCCTCGAACCCGTCCTCGCCCGCACCGGCTGCCTGGCCCCCTTGACCTGAGCGACACCGGGGTGATCGACCGGCGGCGACTTAAGGAGGCGGCGCGGCTTGGGCTTTCGAGCCCGCCGACCGCTCCTTTACCCGGGCGCCGGACAAGGCCAGGGGCAGTGAGTAGTTGCCTTCGTGACAGGCGTATTCATAGATCGGGCCGGGCGCGGACCGCCAGGGCATCTCGGCGCGCCATACGCGGGTGAAGTTGACCGGATCGTCCACCGCGAAGCTGTAGAGCATCTGGTGCTCGCCGGTTCGCCTGAAGCGCTCGGTCAGCTTGGCCCTGGGCGACAGGGTGAAGCTGCCGCCCATTCCGGAGACGAACGACTTCGGGTTCAGATTGGTGGTCTCCACCACCAGGGTATCGCCCTCCCACCAGCCGACGCTGTCGCCCATCCAGGGGCGAACGGTATCGGGCAGGTGGCGACGGTCGGTCAGGCGGATGTCGCGCACCTCGTGGACCATTTCGATCAGGATCGCCACGCGGTCCGGCGTCTGTACGATCTCGTAATTGGCGTTATAGCCGGTGTTCATCATCGGCGGGCCGTCGGAAGAACCGACGGAGGTCAGGCACCGTTCGCTGAGCGGCCGGCCTTCGGGTCCATCGTAGTTCTCATCGTCGGCGGCGTCGCGCGCCTTCTTGCCCGCCTCGGTGAAGGGCAGCTTACCGTCGGCTGGATCCACGATCCATGAGGAACGCAGCTGGCCGTCGATTCGGGCCAGGTGCAGGTCCATCTCGATCCATTCGGAGTTCTGCACGCTCTTGACCGGCGGCGGCGCGGGCAGATCGGGCGCGACCGGCGCGCTAGAAAGGCTATCGCCGACCATCTTCTTGAACATCGTCTCAAGGGCCTTGGCCTCGGCGTCCGTCGCGACCAGCCCTTTGAACATCGGCGTGCGCTCGAGCATGGTGAGCGAGGTATTGGTCCAGATGCCCTGCAGATCGGGCGCGCCCCACGGTGTGCGTGGCGCGCGGTAGGCCTGCGCCCGAGCGCCGCCGCCGACCAGCACTAACGCAACCAGGACGATGGAAAAACGATACATGATCCGGCTCCCCTCGGTGACGGCTTTCCAAACGGGGCAAGGGCGACGCTAGATGGGCTCGCGCCTGCGACGGAACCACACGGCGGCGCCGAGCAGGACCGCGGCGACCAGCAGACCGCTCCACAGCCCCGGCAGGGCCAGCAGGCCTAGCGGATCGAGGAGCGTCAGGGGGCGGGCGGCGATGCCCAGGGGTCCGGCGCCTTGCGAGAAGGCGTCCTTGAAGCCGTGTAGCCGATAGGCGATCAGATCGCCGATGTAGGATGTGTTGAAGGCGATCCTTTCCAGCAGGGCCAGCGCCAGCGGGGGCAGGAACGCCCACAGGAACGGCGCGCGCCGGGCCCAGCCGGAGACGAACAGCAGCCAGGCGTAGATCGGCGCGAACCACAGGGCCGTGACCACCAGCACATAGAGCACCACAGCCTGCATCTGCAGGAACGGAACCTGACCCCACAGCAGGTAGAGCTCCCGCCCACGCGCCATCCAGGTGATGCTGTTCAGGGCGAACATGGCGAACTGCAGGACCTCGATCGCCACGAAGGCGGCGACCGGCATGATGGCCAGAGGAATGGCCGCCTTCGCCAGCACGGCCGTGGTGTCCGAGACGGGCAGCGACTTCCAGAACAGGATGCTGCGGTCGCGCCGCTCGTTGTGCAGGGCGCCCAGGCAATAGAACACCGCGACGATCAGCATGGTGACGACCACGGCGAGCGCGGCGACCCCATAGGGCGCCTCCATCAGGCCGAGCCGTTGCAGGGGGTCGAGTGGCGCGCCCTCGCCGCCGTGCCGGGAGAACCGCAATGTGGCCAGCAGCGATCCGACGATCAGCAGCGCCGCGACGATGCCGGGAGCGAGGTAGGTCGCCCGGTTCTCCCAAAGCTCGCGGCGCACCGACCAGTAGAACGGCTGGACCGTGTGCGAGAGGGGCGCGGCCGGCGCTTCCGGCGCATCCATGGGCGTGTCTTGCGATAGCTGGCTCATGCGGCCGCCCTCCCCTTGGTCGGATCACCTTCGCCCATGACGGCGACGAACAGGTCCGCGATGCTCGGTGTGCGCACCTCGCCGAATTGGGCGAGCCTTTCGCGGTCCACCCCGTCGAACAACATAAGGCTGCGGCCGAACACCTGACGCTCATGGATCGGCCTGAGGGTGCGGGCTGCGGCGGCGTGTTCCGGCAGCGTCATCACTTCGGCATAGCGGGCCTCGAAGGCCTCCATGCTGCTGTTCAGGACGATGCGGCCGCGGTTGATGAAGACCAGATCGGTCAGGATGTGCTGGATCTCTTCCACCTGATGGGTAGTGACCACGATGGTGCGGCTGCGGTCGAAATAGTCATTCAACAGGGCGTCGTAGAACTGCTTGCGATAGAGCAGGTCGAGGCCCAGCGTCGGCTCGTCCAGCACCAGCAGGCGGGCGTCGATGGCCATGATCAGCGAGAGGTGCAGCTGGGCGACCATGCCCTTGGAGAGTTCGCGGACCTTGCTGGAGGCGCGGATGGTGGTCTTCGCCAGAAACCGGTCCGCCTTGGCCCGGTCGAAACGGGGATGGACGCCTTCGACATAGTCGAGCGCCTGCGATACGCGCATCCAGCGCGGCAGCACGGCCACGTCGGCGATGAAGCAGACGTCGCGCATCAGCCGGTCACGCTGGGTCCAGGGATCGCGGCCCAGCACCTTCAGTTCGCCCTCATAGGGGGTGAGGCCGAGGATGGCGTTCAGCGCCGTGCTCTTGCCGGCGCCGTTGGGACCGATCAGGCCGAGGATACGCCCCTCCTCCACCCGCAGGTCGACGCCGTCCAGCGCCACGGTCGAACCGTAGGTCTTGCGAAGGCCACGCGCGTGGATGCAGGTCATGGGATCAGTCCTTCTGCCGGCCGATGTCGGAGGTTGGGGCGGTGGCCGCGGCGAGCTCTTCGGGTGTCAGGCCAAGCCGCCGGATGGTGGCCGCGATGGGCGGCCATTGATCCGAGAGAAATCTTTGTCGCTCGCCGCGGAGCAGCATCTCTCGCGCTCCAGGCTTCACGAACAGGCCAAGACCGCGCCGCTTCTCCACCAACTGCTCATCGACAAGCTGCTGGTAGCCTTTCAGCACGGTCAGGTGATTGACCCGGCACTCTGCAGCGACGCTGCGGACCGACGGCAGGGGCTCGCCGTCCTGCAAGACGGCGTCCAGGATCATCGCCACGACGCGGTCGCGCAGCTGGCGATAGATCGGCTGGCCGTCATTCCACTCCGAATCCATCGCGCCGAACGCACCTTTCACGGTCAAACAGGGCACTACTACTGATATGTATCACTACAACACCATACCGTAAAGAGACCTTTTGCCGGCCGGTCGGCGGCGCCCTGCACCGAGCCGCCGCGCCAGGCGGCCCCTTTGAACGATCGGCAGGAGGTCGCGTTGAGTCAGGGCGCTGGAGTGGCCCTTCCGTGGACGAATGCGACGAAGACGACGTGCGGCCATTCGACAAGGCCCTCGCACGCCTGGCGCGGGACGGCGCCCTGCACGACAGCAGCGACGCCGATCCGGCCGCCCTGATTGCGCCGCTTCGCGAGGCGGGCCTTTTTCACGACGTCCTGCCGCCGCCCTGGGGCTACGGTCTGGCCACCGATCCGGGCCGGACCGATGACCTCTATGACGTCCTTCGCCGGATCGGCGCCGCCAGCCTTTCCGCCGGCCGCCTGTTCGAGGGACACGTCAACGCGATCAAACTCGTCTTCACGTTCGGACCTGCCGCCCAACAACACGAAGCGGCAGACGCCGTGTCGAACGGCGCGCTGATGGGCGTATGGAATGCGGAAACCCCGCCCGGCGTCACCTACGAACACCGCTCATCAAGCCTGCGCGGGTCCAAAATCTACGCCTCAGGCGTCGGCTTGATCGATCGCCCCCTGATCACCGCGCGCAATGCCGCGGGAGAAATTCTCATGACGACGCCGAAAGCGGCGAAGAGCGCGCCCTATGACCTCTCCGGCTGGCGGATGCGGGGGATGAGGACGACGGCGACGGGTACAGTCCATCTCGACGGTGTCCGCGTAGAGGATGATGAGATTATCGGAGCGCCCGGCGACTATTATCGCTCCCCCGGCTTTCGGGGCGGCGCCTGGCGATTCGCCGCCGTGCAGTTCGGCGCGCTGGAGGAGATCGCGCGGTTGGCGCGCCAGGGCGTGCAGGCCCGTGGTCGCGCCTCCGACCCGCACCAGAAAGCGAGGATCGGCCGGATGGAGATGGCGGTCGAGACGGCCCGTCTGATCACCCGCCGTGCCGCGCGCCTTGTCGAAAGCCCCTATCTTGTCGAAGGGGAAGACGGCGATGCGGCCAAGGCCGACGCCTATGCCGGCATGGCCCGACTGGTGGTCGAGCGCTCCTCGCTCGAGGTCATCGAACTCGCCGAGCGCGCCCTCGGTCTGATGGCCTTCGCCGAGGCCGAACGCATCGAGCGGCTGGTGCGCGACCTCGCCACCTATTTGCGCCAGCCTTTCCCCGACACGGTGCTGGAGGGGATCGGCGCGTGGGCGCTCGGTCGATGAACCCGGCGAAAACCCTGGACGCGGGCTATTTCGACGCCCTCTATCAGGAGAATCCGGACCCTTGGGACTTCGAGACCAGCGCCTACGAGGCGGCCAAGTACGCCCACTCCATCGACGCCCTTGGCGGCCGGCGTTATCGGTGCGCCCTGGAAGTCGGCTGTTCGATCGGCGTGCTGACCCGGCGCATAGCCAACGAGGCGGATCGCGTGTTGGCCGTGGATATCTCGGCTCGCGCCCTCGATATCGCCATCCATCGTGACCGCCGGCCGGCCAATGTGACGTTCGCGCTGGCCGGTCTGCCCGATGATCTTCCTTCCGGGCCGTTCGACCTGATCGTGCTGTCCGAAGTGCTGTACTATCTCGGCCCAGGCGACCTGGAGCGCGCTACCGACACCGTCCTGTCGCGCCTGACGCCTGGCGGAGACGTCCTCCTCGTCCACTGGCTGGGGGAGACCGACTATCCCCTCACCGGCGACGCCGCGTCCGAGGGCTTCATCCGGCGGACAGGGCGCAGGCTGACCATAGTCCAGCAGGCGCGAGGCGATCGCTATCGCCTGGATCTTCTGCGCGGGCCGGATTGAGGTGGTCCAGCAAACTTTCCGCGCGGGCGATTTCGAGGGGAAGGGCGTGGGGCAATAGCCGATGCCGGGCGAGGCGAGGACTTACGCGCTCGATCATCGCCCAACGCTCACCGAAATACGGTGATTTCAGCGCCCTCTGCAAGATCGCGGGGTCCAGCTGGAAGTCGTCGGCCATGGCGGCCGTCCGGCGGGCATCGGACCCCAACGAGCGAAGCGTTCGCCGCAGCCTGGCGCGTGTCGCGGCGATCAGAATGGGCTCGAGTTCAGCGTCGCACGGGTATTGCGGGTCCGTGCGATAGGCATGAATCAGGTCCGCCAGGCCGCCCGGCGCCCGACCCTGCTCACGACAGGAGGTGACCACCTTCACGTTCGGGGCGTGACGGACCTTCAGGTCCCGGCGGCGAAGCGCCGCCGCGAAGGCGCGGTCTTCCGCCAGAGGATGCGGCGGCAGGCCCCCCACGGCTCTATAGGCGCCTGATGTCACGGCGAAGTTGGCCCCCCAGGCCCACAGATGGTTCGGCCAAGGATTGTGTGGCTCCGGATCGAGGCAGGCGGCGACCTCCGCCTGCAGCGCGGCGTAGCGGTCTTCGAGCCGGCGCGTCGATGGAAGATGCCCGGAGGCCGCTTCCAGGGGATCGAATTCGACGACGCCGGCGACGGCGTCGACCCCGGTCGCGAACGCCGACCAAAGATCGTGCAGCCAGGTCGGCGATACCCGGCTATCGGCGTCGGTGCTGCAGATCAGAGCTTGGCGACCGTTCAGGCTGGACGCGGCCCAGTCCATCACGGACCGTCGCGCGCCGCCGGCATGGGCCTGCTTGATGGGAAGGACGACATCGCGCTGGCGTACGTTCAGCGGATGGCTTTGACGCCAGACCTGGAGAAGTTCAGACGTGTTGTCCGTGCAATTGTTGACCAACACGAAAATGGTAACATAGGTTAAGTCGAGCGGTTGGCCTCTCGGGTCGCATTGTGCGGAAATAGCGTCGAGACAAGCGCCGATCCTTCCGGATTCGTTTCTGGCGGGAATGCAGATCGCGGTTTCAAAATGTTGGATGACCGAAGTTGACTGCATGAGCCGCCCTGCATGTGGCTTGGGAACACCTACCCTTGTCGCGAGTTCCGGGGCGAACCCCTGGGGCGTACACCATGATGCAGTCGGTCCATACCCCAAGCCGAACGCTGGACCCCCTGGCGCCCGCGGGCGGGATCGCCGTCATCGCCCCGCATCCCGATGATGAGGCGCTCGGCTGCGGCGGCCTGATCGCTCTGGCGCGCGACGCCGGTCGTGCGGTGACGGTGGTGGTGGTCACCGACGGCGGCGGATCGCATCCCTATTCGACCCAGTTCTCGAGGGACGGCATCGTTCGACTCCGTAACCGGGAATTGAGGTCCGGCCTGAGCGTGCTCGGCCTTGACGAAGCCGCCATCGTCACGCTGGGCTTCCCGGACGGCCGCCTTGGCGAACTCAGCGTCGAGGCGCTGGAACACGCCATCGTCGCGGCCCTGGCGCACCGCGACGTGCAGACCCTGTTCGCCACGTCCGCGGACGATCCCCATCCCGACCACCGCCGGGTTTACGAGGCGTCGGCGAGGGCCGCCACCAGGCTCGGCGCGTCCCTGTGGCGCTATCCCATCCGTGCGCCCATGGTCCGAGACTGGTTATCGAAGCCGGACACGCTGCGGCTTTCCATCGAAGCCGCACTCGAACGAAAGACCGCCGCCATCGCCTGCCACGCCAGCCAGCTTGGAACCCTGATAACCGACGACCACACAGGCTTCTGCATGAACCGCGACGATATCGAAGCCCACGGCCGGCCCTACGAACTGTTCCGATCAATAACCACGCCTTAGGCCGAATAACGTAAGCCGCGGCCGGACTGACGGCGTATAATGACTTGGCGCTACGCACGCATCGCACGATGGATGGCGCTGGCTGACCCGGCGCGGCGGGTTGATGAGTGGCGAAATCTTGCAACTGACCGGGACCCCATGGAGCGCGCAGGGCGGACGATCTTGAGCGCGTTAATGGGTGGATCACCACTTCTTGGAGACGCCGGCGTAGAGCTGTACGCCCGGCGTCGCATGGTTGAGGCCGAAGTTCACGCCGCCATCGATCTGTAAGCTCTTGTTGACGAGCTTGGTGATCGCGAAGTCGAGCGAATACTGGCGGATCGTGCCGGCGGGATCGAGGTTCCAGTCGCCCCACACTTCGCCGGACACCGTGACGTCCGCGGGCAGGTTGTAGCCGAGGCTGACGGTCTGGCTGGTGTTGAAGTGGCGCCCGTCGCCGACGTTGTCCTTGAAGGCGTCGAACTCGGGCGAGAAGGTCAGTGACCACTTGTCATTGAGCTTGATGTTGATGGGGATGCTCACCCCGCCTTCCCAGGCGCCGTTGCCTACGGTGTCGCGCGCGGTGGGCGCTTTCACATAGGGGATCAGCCCGATCTGGGTATTGCCGTCGGCGGTGGAGAAGGCGAGGTACTTCAGGCGCAGGTAGAGGTCGCCGACACTGCCCACCGTGTGGTCGCCCGAGGCGTCGTGGGTGCGGACGAACTCATACGGCGCGATATTCACCTCCACATCGAGGTTCTTGGCCACGCCGTATTTCAGCGTCGGATTAGTGACCAGATAGGTGTCGGTCGTCACGCCACTCAGGTGCTGGAAGGTCCCGTTGAACAGGTCGGTCTCCAGCTGGAACGCGCCAGGATCGACGGTGCAGGCGTTGTTCGACTTGGTCGGCCGGTCGGTGCAGATGGGCGTGGGACCGGGGTCGGCGGGCGGCGCCGGGGCGGGCGGCGTCGCAGCCGCCTGGGCGCGGGCGAGATAGGGCGTCCAGGTCACGGCGAGGGCGCCGGCGGCGATAAGGGCGAGTTTCAGGCGAGACACGGCGGTCTGCTCCTAAGCGAGGTGGATCGAGGTGACGAGAAGGTCGATGATCTTGATGCCGACGAAGGGCGCGACGACACCGCCCAGGCTGTAAATTAGCAGGTTTCGGGTCAGGAGCTTCTGCGCACCGCTGGCCTCTCGCGATGGCGGCGAAGGCGGAGGCCAAAGCCGCTGCGCCCGCGACGAGCCGGCCTGCACCAAAGAGGCATCTGACGGAATGGTTGGCGTGCTGTCAGTCTAACCCCAACTTGTCTCTGCCAGCCACGCCAGGCCGGCTTTGGAGATGATCGTGACCAGGCCACCTCATTCAAACGCCAACGCTTCCCGCCCGAGGTAATCCGCTATGCGGTCTGGCTCTATTTCCGCTTCACGTTGAGCCTACGCGACCTTGAGGAATTGCTGGCCCACCGCGGCATCGACGTCAGCTACGAGACCATCCGATGCTGGACGATCAAGTTCGGGCCGGTGATCGCCGCAAATCTGAAGCGGCGACGACCCTCCCCCACCGGCCGCTGGCATCTGGACGAGATGGTGGTGAGGGTTGGCGGCCGACGCATGTGGCTCTGGCGCGCTGTCGATGACGAAGGCGAAGTTCTCGACGTTCAAGTCCAGAAGCGTCGCAACACCGCCGCGGCGATGAAACTGTTCAGGAAATTGCTCAAGAACCAGGGCATCCATCCCGAGACCATCACCACCGACAAGCTCGCTTCGTATCGCGCCGCTCTGCGCGATCTCGGTATGCTAGACCGTCGCCAGCCCGGCGGCATGCGCGAGAACAACCGAGCTAAACACAACCATCTCCCGATCCGACGACGAGAACGAAAGCAACAGAAGTTCAAATCTCAGGGTTCAGCTCAGCGTCTCCTCGCCACTCACGCCGCCGTCTACAACACCTTCAATCTGCAGCCCCACCTGATCTCCCGACCCGGGCGCCGCACACTGCGAGCCCGCGCGCACCAAGCTTGGACGGAAGCGACGGTCGCGGCCTGAAGTTCCGGATGGCGAAGGCGAAATCGCGACCGCAGCGCTTAACCTGACAGCACCCATTTTCCCACGAGTTTCGATCCGCGCCCCCGTGAGGGAGCGACTCGCCGTCCGCCGCGACCTTCGGCCCCCGCCGCTGTTTCGATCCGCGCCCCCGTGAGGGAGCGACCTCCGCCGCCTGCTGGCCTGGCGTCATGCCGCCGTTTCGATCCGCGCCCCCGTGAGGGAGCGACATCGCCGCCCTGGTGAACGCCCTCGGCATCGCGTCGTTTCGATCCGCGCCCCCGTGAGGGAGCGACGGTTCTACACCACCAAGCGCGTCGGCGGCGGGGTGTTTCGATCCGCGCCCCCGTGAGGGAGCGACCGCGCGCCAAGGGCCGGCCGGCGGCGTCGGTGCGGTTTCGATCCGCGCCCCCGTGAGGGAGCGACCCCCCCCCCCCGGCGGGGCTCCGCGCAGCCCTGCCGGTTTCGATCCGCGCCCCCGTGAGGGAGCGACGCTCGACCACCCGCAGCCTCGCCGCCCCCAGAAGGTTTCGATCCGCGCCCCCGTGAGGGAGCGACTCGGCCCGGTGGGCGCGCTGGCGATCCCGGCCGCGTTTCGATCCGCGCCCCCGTGAGGGAGCGACAGGGCGCTCAGGGCGGGATGCTCGATATATTTCGTGTTTCGATCCGCGCCCCCGTGAGGGAGCGACGCGCGCACGTTGGACCGCGCACCCCGATTGGAAAGTTTCGATCCGCGCCCCCGTGAGGGAGCGACGCGGAAATGGCGGTTAGGAGTTCGGCGGTGGCGCCGTTTCGATCCGCGCCCCCGTGAGGGAGCGACATGACAACCGAATGATCATTTTCGGCCGCACCGGTTTCGATCCGCGCCCCCGTGAGGGAGCGACCAGGACATTTATCCGAGTGCGATCCTCTCTCGCGTTTCGATCCGCGCCCCCGTGAGGGAGCGACAAGCTCCTAAGCGCTTGGTGTCCTGATCCCCGTTGTTTCGATCCGCGCCCCCGTGAGGGAGCGACGTGTTCGAGATTATCCGCCTCACCTCGGTGCTGGAGTTTCGATCCGCGCCCCCGTGAGGGAGCGACGGCGTCCGCTGCGGACGTCGTCGAGGAGAAGGTTGTTTCGATCCGCGCCCCCGTGAGGGAGCGACACACCGCTCAGGTGGGCGACGCGGCGATCGAGCATGTTTCGATCCGCGCCCCCGTGAGGGAGCGACTCCTCGGCCTCGACGCCGGGTTCGACACCCTGGAGTTTCGATCCGCGCCCCCGTGAGGGAGCGACGAGGAGGGAGGAGGGGGAGGGAGGATGGATGATGGTTTCGATCCGCGCCCCCGTGAGGGAGCGACGCGGTCGGCGGTCTTCAGCACACAGGCCTGGGGGTTTCGATCCGCGCCCCCGTGAGGGAGCGACGTCCACGCCAGCCGCACCTGCCTCACCGCCGGCGAGGTTTCGATCCGCGCCCCCGTGAGGGAGCGACCAAAACCCAGAGGTCGCAGCCTCGCTCGGACGCCGTTTCGATCCGCGCCCCCGTGAGGGAGCGACCGCTGGTTCTGGCGCTGTACGCGAGGGCCGGGCGTTTCGATCCGCGCCCCCGTGAGGGAGCGACACTTTTTTGCCGATGCCGCCGGAGCTCGGGGTAGTTTCGATCCGCGCCCCCGTGAGGGAGCGACCCGAGGGCACCCGCAAGTCGATGGAATGGGCGGAGTTTCGATCCGCGCCCCCGTGAGGGAGCGACTTCCGATCCTCGACGCCACATCCGGCCGGATCAACGTTTCGATCCGCGCCCCCGTGAGGGAGCGACTCGCGGAACGCCATCACCTTGGCTTGTTCTAGGCGTTTCGATCCGCGCCCCCGTGAGGGAGCGACCCCTGGCGCCCTCCACGCCGGGTCCATCGGCGCAGTTTCGATCCGCGCCCCCGTGAGGGAGCGACCCGCCGGCCGTGTCAGGCCCGCTCGGGCCCAGGGTGTTTCGATCCGCGCCCCCGTGAGGGAGCGACAGCACATGGGCGTTTTCAAGGCGTTCGACGAGCTGTTTCGATCCGCGCCCCCGTGAGGGAGCGACTGCTGCCGGATGCGGACGACTTCTTCTCCGAGACGTTTCGATCCGCGCCCCCGTGAGGGAGCGACCCGCCTCGACCCAGGTGGAATACAGGTCCAAGCACGTTTCGATCCGCGCCCCCGTGAGGGAGCGACAAGCAGCAGGCCGAGCTCATGCCCTACGTGCACCAGTTTCGATCCGCGCCCCCGTGAGGGAGCGACCGTCTCGGCGGAGACGTCGAGGTCGCCGGCGATGTTTCGATCCGCGCCCCCGTGAGGGAGCGACCGCGGCGCCTGGCGCACAAGGTGTCGAACGAGATGTTTCGATCCGCGCCCCCGTGAGGGAGCGACGACGTGGTGGTGAGGAACGCCGCCTTGGTGACCCTGTTTCGATCCGCGCCCCCGTGAGGGAGCGACCAGCACGCTCCATACTCGGCGGCGCGGCCTTCCGTTTCGATCCGCGCCCCCGTGAGGGAGCGACCCCACCGGCCCGGGCTCGACCAGGTTGTCGAGCAGGTTTCGATCCGCGCCCCCGTGAGGGAGCGACGAGGGAGATCGTGGTCTCGGCATTGCCGTCGCAGGTTTCGATCCGCGCCCCCGTGAGGGAGCGACATTTATCTTCGGAACTCTTCCCTGAAGGTGGAGATGTTTCGATCCGCGCCCCCGTGAGGGAGCGACGTCCAGCCCTGACCGCCCAACGAGAGACCCGCATCCGGTTTCGATCCGCGCCCCCGTGAGGGAGCGACGGTTCGGTGATCGTTTCAGTGATCGTGCCGGATGGTTTCGATCCGCGCCCCCGTGAGGGAGCGACACTCGCCGCAATCGACGGTCGCCGCCTGATGGAAGTTTCGATCCGCGCCCCCGTGAGGGAGCGACGAGGCTCATAGAAGCATCCCCAGCGCCTGCATGTGTTTCGATCCGCGCCCCCGTGAGGGAGCGACGTTGCGAAGGTGGATGAAAAGAAGTGGGCTAAGGTGTTTCGATCCGCGCCCCCGTGAGGGAGCGACGTCGGATATTCGACCGAGTAAATCAAATCCCTACGGTTTCGATCCGCGCCCCCGTGAGGGAGCGACAGCCGATCACGCGCATTAGGCGCTCGGTCGCATAGTTTCGATCCGCGCCCCCGTGAGGGAGCGACCGGGCGGCGGGAGTCGAACCCGCACTTCTAGAAGAGTTTCGATCCGCGCCCCCGTGAGGGAGCGACATCTCCCGCTCCACGGCCGACAACTGGATGAAGGTTTCGATCCGCGCCCCCGTGAGGGAGCGACGCGCCGGTCGTCATCAACATGGTGGGATGCTTGGTGTTTCGATCCGCGCCCCCGTGAGGGAGCGACACCGCGCCGAACATGGTGGTGAGGAGGCGCTGGGAGCGTTTCGATCCGCGCCCCCGTGAGGGAGCGACGAGCCGTTGTTTGAGATCGTGATCGAGATGTTCACGTTTCGATCCGCGCCCCCGTGAGGGAGCGACCCGCCCGCCCGGCAATCCGGCTCTGGCGCTGATTGTTTCGATCCGCGCCCCCGTGAGGGAGCGACACTCGATCAGCGCCAGGACCTCGCCGTCGTGCATGTTTCGATCCGCGCCCCCGTGAGGGAGCGACTGGCGGCGAGGAAACGACCACGCGGGGTCAGGGCGTTTCGATCCGCGCCCCCGTGAGGGAGCGACCATCGCAGACGGTGCCGACCGGCTGGCTGGCAATGTTTCGATCCGCGCCCCCGTGAGGGAGCGACCGGAGAAGTCATAGACGTTGTAGCTGGCCGGGTTGTTTCGATCCGCGCCCCCGTGAGGGAGCGACCGCTGGCCCGCCAACGTGGTGCACGATGGGTCCGATGTTTCGATCCGCGCCCCCGTGAGGGAGCGACTCTGCATCTGGCGGGCGCGCTCCAGCCCAGCGTTGTTTCGATCCGCGCCCCCGTGAGGGAGCGACCCGCCTACGGCGACGCACTCGTCCCGGACATCGCGGTTTCGATCCGCGCCCCCGTGAGGGAGCGACCTGCCGAAAGCCTTGCAAAGGCGAACCGGGAGATGTTTCGATCCGCGCCCCCGTGAGGGAGCGACATGAAAATCAGCGAAAAGGCGTTGGTGGGGCTATGTTTCGATCCGCGCCCCCGTGAGGGAGCGACAACGCCGCCGCGGGCGATCACGCGGTGCGGCTGGTTTCGATCCGCGCCCCCGTGAGGGAGCGACGCGGTCAGGGTTTGACTTGGAACGCCAAGAACGGGTTTCGATCCGCGCCCCCGTGAGGGAGCGACGGCTGGTCTGCCGACGCTAGTTCAGAATATCATCGTTTCGATCCGCGCCCCCGTGAGGGAGCGACTAGAGAACCAGCTTGTCAGTGTTGACGACCTTGTCGTTTCGATCCGCGCCCCCGTGAGGGAGCGACCTCCCTAGAGCGAGCCGCCGTCATAATCGAGACCGTTTCGATCCGCGCCCCCGTGAGGGAGCGACCCCCACTAGCGTGGAGGGCGCGCAAGAGCTGTTCAAGTTTCGATCCGCGCCCCCGTGAGGGAGCGACGTGGTGCCCATGGCGGTGCAGCCGGGGAGGTCGGGGTTTCGATCCGCGCCCCCGTGAGGGAGCGACGAGCGTCGGATCGAAGGCCTGGAAACCGAGAACGTTTCGATCCGCGCCCCCGTGAGGGAGCGACCCCAGGATGATCAACGGGGACGACGTGGGACTAGGGTTTCGATCCGCGCCCCCGTGAGGGAGCGACGTTTGGCGTTCTCGACCTGTGTCTGTGCGGACTGGTTTCGATCCGCGCCCCCGTGAGGGAGCGACCACCTTCACCGCTGGCGTGATCTTCGATTTGAAGTTTCGATCCGCGCCCCCGTGAGGGAGCGACAGGCGGTCTTCGGCATCGGCCTTAGCGCTGTAAAAGTTTCGATCCGCGCCCCCGTGAGGGAGCGACGGCCCCATCGGTGATCACGAACTTGATCTGGTCGGCGTTTCGATCCGCGCCCCCGTGAGGGAGCGACAGGAATGCAGATCGACGAAATCGCCCGGTATGTGTTTCGATCCGCGCCCCCGTGAGGGAGCGACCTTCACCGTTCAGAGCGGGTCATCGGAGCCGGATAGTTTCGATCCGCGCCCCCGTGAGGGAGCGACTCGCCACCGCGCGCCAGTCAGCCTCGCCGGTGTAGTTTCGATCCGCGCCCCCGTGAGGGAGCGACGTCCGTCCGCCGCGAGTACCGGCTGCGCTGCAAGTTTCGATCCGCGCCCCCGTGAGGGAGCGACGCTTCTGCCCGACGATCGGCCAAGGTCCATTTTGTTTCGATCCGCGCCCCCGTGAGGGAGCGACCGCGGCAGGTTAGCTGGTTGATCGATATAGGGAAAGCAGGTTCGTTGTGCGAACCGGTGCGCCGCGGGGGACGGAGCGGCGATTCTAAGACCTAGAAGCGGCGGCATCCTTGCGGCGTAAAGAGTGCGAACCTCCCGGCAGCGTCCGTTCGCTGGGGGTTCGCGCGGCCGTTACACCACGCCCCTCAGAACAACAGCGGGCCCTCGATGTCGAGCGTTGGCTTGGCGCCCACATGCTCTACGCGCCGACGGCCGTCGGCGCCCAAACGATAGAAGCGCAAGCTGTCGGTCTCCGGGTCGATCTCAGTCAATAGGCGCGCGCGCAGCACCGTCCATTGCGCGGGCGGGACCTCGCATTCAAACACCGATTGCTGGACCCGCTGGCCGTAATCCAGGCAAGCGCGCGCCACGCGACGCAATCGACGGCGGCCGGCGCCCGTCTCGGTGCTTACGTCGTATGTGACCAGCATCAACACGCGGATCCCTCACTTCCTTAAGCCGCTCACTTCCAGAAAAAGGCCGGGTAGCCGTCGAGGTCGCCGCGGATGTGGCGGGCCAGGAGCTGGGCTTGGAGCGATGCCACCAGCCCCAGTGGCGCGGTCTCGCCCAAGAAGGGGTGGCGGAGGGCGTCGCGCTTGCGCTCTTGCCAGGCGACTAACACACGCTTCCTGGCGTTGTCCGTCAGCCTTACACCGCCCGCCTCCTCCACCACGAAGTCGGATGCGGCGAGCTGGCGGCGGTTGACAAGGCTTAGGGCCAGTCGGTCAGCCAACACAGGGCGTAGCTCTTCCATCAGATCGAGCGCCAGGCTGGCGCGGCCGGGCCGGTCGGCGTGCAGCAGGCCGACCTGAGGGTCGAAGCCGTGCGTCTCCAAGGCGGAGCGGCAATCGTGACCGAGCATGGCGTAGAGGAAGGAGAGCAGAGCGTTGATCCGGTCGAGTGGCGGACGGCGCGAGCGGCCTCGGAAGCGGAAAGCGTCGCCCTCTACCCGTATCAAATGGTCGAAAACGCCGAAGTAGACCTGCCCCGCCTCGCCCTCTAGCCCGCGCAGGTTGTCGACGTTGTCGGCGAGCAGCGTGCGCCGACCCACGTCGGTCAGGCGACGCTCGGCGGCGGCAAGCGCCGCGACAGCCTGGGGTATCATCGCTTCGGCGTGGTCGCGTAACGCCCGGCGGACCACCGCGCGTTGATTGGCCGCCTTGGCCGAAACGATAGCCCGCACGATGGGGGCCGCGCGTTCGGGGTCGTCGGCGAGCCGGTGCTGGGTGCGGCGCAGGAGCACGTTGCCGGTCCGCACTCCTTCCACACGCGCCAGAAAGCGTCCATTGGGCGCTAGCAGCGAGAGCGTGATCCCAGCCTCGGCGCAGGCAGCCATCAACGCGGGCGAGGCGCCGGCGCGGCCGAAGCTGACCACGCCATCGAGCATGTGCAGAGGCGCACGACCGCGCTCAGAGCCCTCCACCTCCACCACAAGGTTGGCGCCGTCTTTGCGCAGCCAGGCGTCCTCACTGGTGACATAGACGGTGTTAAGGAGCCGCCTCACGGCGACCCCGCTTCCGGGAGGCTCTCGGGTGCGCCGTCCGCGGCAAGCTGGGCGGCGAGCCAGCGGCTCACGCTCGGCGGCTTCTGTAGGCGGGCGGGGCAGCAGGCGTCCTCCAGTGAGCAGGAACGGCAACCCGGAATCACCACGGGCGCGGGCGTCTCGCCAGCGGCGATCATGGCGCGCGTCGCGGCGGCGACCTGCGCGGTGAGCGACCGCAGCGGTGGGTCGAAGACGACTGGCGTGCGGCGGCGCTTCAGACCGTAAAAAAGCGCGCCATCTGGCACAGCCGTACCAAACATCTCCTCCAGGCAGATTGCCTGCGCGCAGAGCTGCACCTCGTCGGCGCGGTGGGCCTTAGGCTTGCCGCGCTTATATTCGACGGGGAAGGGGCGGGCTGGTTCGCCGCGCATCTCAACTACGTCGGCGCGCCCGGCGACGCCCAGGGCCAGCGAGCGCAGCTGTAGCCCCCTCGCCAGCCGCACTCCAGGCCGAGACTCGAACCCGCCTGCATCGACCTTCTCGTGCAGGATGCGCCCCTCCGCCGTGGCCACGTTCTCGGCCCACAATCCCTCCATATGGATCAGCGCGCACTGGCGCGGGCAGAATAGGAAGTGCTGCAACGCCGATAGCGGGATCAACCCAGCCTCTACCTCGCGGGAGGGGAGGATGGTCGCCACCCTCAGGCGCCGTGTGCGAAGGCCGACGTGAAGGCCTCTTCGTCTTCGAACACCTCGATCCCGTCGGGCAAATCTTCGCGGTCGAATGTCACCTTGTAGTCGGCGAAGCTGCGCGCGGGGGGCCAATTGTCGGTCTGGTCGGAGCCGATCTCGGCGACCGAGCCCTTGTGGGCGCGCTTGACCCTGGCGCGGTCGAACAGCTTATCGGCGTGGGTGACGCCCAGCGTCGTGGCGTGGCGGAAGACGTAGAGCTTGCGCGACGCCATCTCGCCCCGCGCCGCCGAGCGGTCGTGCTCGAACATGTTCCACAACGCCTCGAACAACAGGCGCAGGTCCTCGCCGGAGAAGCCCGTTCCCTTCAGTGGGTGCGAGGCCAGCGGCGCGGAGACGAAGCCGTGCACGCGGTAGAGGCCGTAGGGGATGATGTGCTTGCGGCCCATAGTGCGTTCCTTTTCAACATCACGCTCGTTAGTTACCGAGGATCGCGTGATGGAAATCTCTAGTGGCAGCACGGGCTCCACGGATCGGGAGAAGGCGATCTGAACCGGGCCACGAACCTGCCCTGAGTTGACCTCGGTAGTCATCACCGCGCCAAACGTGCGGATGTCATAAAAATTAGCGCACATCCAGTCGGTCAAACGCCTTGCCTCGCCTTCCTTCCTAGGAAGCTTGCTGTAATCCTTCTCCTTGGTGGGCGTTGCTGCGGTGGCCGACCATGCTTCCTGGTGCTGTCGGTTCAGCACAACTCCTTCCGTCATGTAGATGCGGTGGCCCGTGTTCTGCACTTCGGAAAGATCGACGTAGTTCCTGATCTTGCGCTTCAGACAGACGTCGCTGACGAGGCCCTGGTTGGTCTCGGGATCGAGGCGCGGCAGGTTTCCCGCATCGGGGTCGCCGTTCGGGTTACCGTTGCTGACGTCGAAGAACAGCACGAACTCGTGGCGGCGCTGCAGGGCGCCGGGCAGGTTCTCATTCGCCATGGTCGGCGGCCTCCGTCTCGTCTTCGTGGTTGCTCTCGCCGGCTTCCTTGGCCTTGGTGAACTGCGCCTTGCGCTGGTGGTAGTATCCAAGGAAGAACCGCCCCTGCGCTTCGAGCTTGAGGGTGCGCGGATAGCCAAGGTCGTCTTCGAACGCGATCTTGTCCTGGATATCCTCCAGTTCCCGCTCGATCCAGCCGCCCTTCCCTTCCTTGCGCATCTTGCCCAGGTGGCTTTGTGCGTTCTTGATCAGGAGCGGGAAAATGCTGGCGGGCGTGGCGGAGGCGGCGCCCATGTAGCGGTCGCGGATCGTGGCGTTGACCTTGCCCAGTGCGCCTCGCTGCGCGCTTTCCAGCGTGGCGAACAGGCGTCCGCAGTTGTAGGCGGGATCGGTGCTATCCCGGTTGAGGCTCATAGGCGGCTCCTGGGTCGGATCGAAGCGAGTGGGGTCGAAGCCGGGACGCGCCTCCTGGGCCAAGCGGTGTTGGCGGGCCAGCACGGCGCGGATGGCGGCGGCGTGCCAGCCTGTGGATGGATCGTCGCCAGCGCGGAGGCGCCCGATCACAGCAGCGAGCCACATGCGGGGATAGGCGCCGCCGGTCAGCACCGCGCGCATCACCTCGCCCGCCAGCATCGGCGGCACGTTCTCCGGCTTCTCCTTCAGCGCCGTGGTTTTCATCAGTAGGTAGCGGAGCGACGGCGCTCGCTTCCAGGGCTGGGGCTCGACGTGCAGGTCGGCGTGGTGTTCGGCGAGGCGGCGGGCGAAGATGTCGAAGTCGTCGCTCAGCCACCAGCGCACCGAGAGGCGCGCGGCGTTGGGCGAGAGGCCCAGCACGTGGAAGCGTGTGCCAGGCGCCACCCTCAGGCCGACGTCTTCGACCGGGCGGCCCTTCATCAGGAGATCGAGCGCGTCGCCGACCTTCACGCGCTCGCTGTCGTCGTCGGGCGGCGGTTCGGCGAGCCAGGCGAAGGCGGCCTCTGCGGCCTGGGCCTGCGCCTCGTCCACGGCGGCGGAGGTGTCGGCCCAGAACACCACGCTCGCGTCTCCTACCGGCCGCGACAGGCGGTTGCGGCTGCCGCGGTCGAGCATCCGGTTCAGCGCCGCGCCGTAGCGAAACGCCGCGACCTCCGAGACCGGCGCGTTGTCGCCCTGCGCCTTGCCGTAGGACGTGAAGGCGTCGAGGTTAAACGACACCAGCGCCGCGCCCGACGACTGCGCGCCCTCGACGCCCTTGACAGTGGGATGCAAGCGGGCGGCGGGCGCAGCGATGCCGGTGACGAGGCAGGTCAGGCCCGCGTTCGCGCCGCCCGCCCGCGCGGCCAGCAGATGCCGCGCCGCTTCGCGTTCATGCAGGTAGGCGAGCTCTCGTTCGAGCGCGAAGACGACATTGGCGTCCAGCATCTCGGTCGCGAACTCGATCCCGTCCAGCCGGTCGGGCGTCCAAGTCTCCAGGAAGCGGCGGAAGGCGACGAGGCCCTCGTCGTTTGATTCGCCGACGAAGGCGAGATTGGCGACCTTGAACCGCGCGTGCTCGTCGGCGGTGCGCTTCTCTTCTTTTAGCTGCTTCTCCGGCGAGAGCGTCTCGTCGATTCGAGTGGCGCCCAGAGTATACGACGTCTTGTCCCACAGCAGGTTGGGGACGATCCCGACCGTGCGCTTCACCGCCGCCGGCACCTCGAGAAGCTGGGGCACGAGCTTTCTCCCGCTCTGCGTTCGCAAGTCGCGCACACGCACCACCGCGCCTTCGGGCGAAAGCTGGATCGCGAAGCTGATCTTCTCCCGCGAGAAGCCGGGCGCCTCCGCCTCCCTCCGCGCGGCCATGCGGCCGTAGTAGCTGTCGAGCGCCTGGAGCACGCTCATGCCGCGACGCCTTCCCCAAGGCAGCGGCGCACGTCGAGCACGCCGTCGCTCAGGCGGCCGCGGAAGAAGCGGGAGCGCACGTCGGCGGGGTCGCTGAAGTCGAGGTCGTGCAGCATCCAACCGAGGTCGCGCTCGCGCTCGGCGCCCTTGAGTCCGCTCGCCGGCGCGGGAGCGTCGGGCGCCAAGAGCTCGAACTCGGCGGGGAACTCTCGCACCCCCAGGCACGGGCGATGGAAGCACTGCCCCGCCTGCGCGCGACGATTGAACATCGACAGATGCTTGGCCTCGGTGTCGTCGTCCTTGGCGTGGGCGGTCAGCTCGAAATGGGCCTCGATCATATAAGCGACGTCGACCAAGTGCGTGGTGGCGCGCTGTTGGCGGTTGTCCTCCACCACGATCCCGAGCCCCGCGGTCGTTCCCGCTCGCATGGCGGACGCCGCGTTGGACGCGCTGGCCTTGGCTCCGACCTCGTTGCGCCGGAAGGACTGGAAGCGTATGGGCTTGAGCACGTGGATGCGGTCGATCACCCAGCGGATCGCCGGCTTCCAGTGCACTGCTTCGAGCACGCCCCGCGCGGCCGAAGGCGTCATCATGTCATAGGAGACGCGCTCCACCTTCATCTCCGGGCGCGTGAAGCACGCCCTCTCCCCCCACACGCGCAACCTGACGCCGTAGCTCATGCCAGCACCCCCGCCTTACAACGTGAATGATCCTTTGCGGCTGTCAATGACCTAGAGGGACTGGCCCCCCACCGTCGGTGAGGAGCCGCTCCCACATCTCCCGGAGCCGCAGTGTTTCAATCCGCAGCCAAGCACAGGCCTGGTCGACATCCCGGCCTCACGCCGGGCCGGCTATTATGGGTTCAATCTCCAGCTCCACCCGGAGCACGAGTCCGCCGATGGCAACGGTCCACCGAATTCGTCGCCAACGGCGCATGACGCCCTCCACCCGTGACGGCCGTTTTGCACGCAAGCCATGCGCGGTCAAGAGGCTAGTAGCTGCCCACTTTCCGTGAGCAGCAGTGAAAGTCCAGAGTAGAGTTACATCATGTTGCTCTCCGCCGTTCGGTGTGCCGGTCGTTAAGTCGCACGCCCGTCGCCGAGTCGTAGAGGTCCAGGTCGGGGAAGGCGAGGAGGGCGTCGCCGAGCGTGCGGTGCACCGGAGCTATGGCCCCACAGGCGAGCCACTCCGCGCGGGCGGCGAACGGTACGGGGATGACGTACTGCTGCAGCGTGCGCAGGTCCGCGGCGAGGGGGCGGTCCATTGCGGCGATGCGGGCGAGCGTCTCGCGCGCCCGCGCGTCCCACGGCACGATCACAGGGTCCATCGCCTCGTCGATCACGCGGAAGGCCCGGGCGATGCTCTCGAACGGGAAGTCGAGGCTGCGCGCCCGATCCTTGAGGGCCGGCAGGATCGGATAGTCCTTCCCGTCCAGCCGCGCCTTGTCGAACGCCGCCTCGCCCTTGGTCCAGTAGAGCTGTCGGAAGTAGTCCTGCACCGCGTCGAGCGTCAGCGGGTCGGAGTGGCGCGCCAGCACGCCCTCGGCCTCGCCCTGGGCGGCCCGCATCGCGTGCGGCCCCCTGTGCTTCAGGTCGGCCGGAGTGAAAACGACGACACGGCCTCTCTGAAGACGACCCTCACGGTTGCAGCGGCCCGCCGCTTGCGCGATCGAGTCGAGGCCCGCGACCGCGCGCCAGACCTCCGGGAAATCGACGTCCACCCCCGCCTCGATCAACGAGGTGGCGACCAGCCGCACGGGATCCTCCGCCTTCAGCCGGTCCCGCACGCCGCCAAGCACGTCCCGACGATGGGCGGGGCACAGCAGGGTGGTGAGATGAACCGCGCCTGGCTGGTCGCGGATCAGCGCGAACAAGTCATGCGCGTGCCGGCGGCTATTGACGATGGCGAGCATCCGCGGCGCTTCGGCGAAGCGGGCGGCAATGACGGCGTCGTCGGTTGGACCCGCGCGGCGCTCCACCGTCACGCGCTTCAGGGCCGCGTAGAGGGCTGGCGGGTCCGGCGCCGGCTCGCGGTCATCCGGGATGTCGAGCCCAGCCTTAAAACCGTCTTGCACCCGCAGCGCGGGCTGGGTCGCGGTGCAGAGCACGACGCTGGCGCCGTAGTTGCGGGCGAGTTCATCCAGAGCAGCGAGGCAGGGGCGCAGGAGCGGGAGAGGCAAGGTTTGCGCCTCGTCCAGCACGATCACGGACCGGGCGAGGTTGTGCAGCTTGCGGCACCGGCTGGTCCGGTTGGCGAACAGGCTCTCGAAGAACTGCACGGCAGTGGTGACGATGACAGGGGCGTCCCAGTTTTCGGCCGCGCGTCGCAGATTAGCGAGGCCCGCGTCGCCCTGGCCCGCGTCGGCCTCGGCGGCGCCGGCGTTTCGAGGCAGTCCCGCCTCCCAGTCGAAGCTCGCGTGGTGCTCCAGGATGCTCGAGGGCCCGCCCCGCACGTCCAAAGCCTCGCGGAACACCTGCGCCGTCTGCTCGATAATCGACGTGTAAGGGATGACGTAGACCACCCGGCGCAGGCCGTGACGGCGGGCGTGCTCCAGCGCGAACGACAGCGAAGTTAGGGTCTTGCCACCCCCGGTGGGCACCGTGAGGGTGAAGAGGCCAAGGGGCAGGTTCGCCTTGGCCCCGGCGTAGGCCAGCACTGTGGCGCGGAGGCGGTTGACGGCCCCCTCCGCGCCCTCGAAGCGGGTAAGATAGGCGGCTATGCGCTCGGCAAGCGTTTTAATCGAAGCAAAGCCGCCGCGCGGCTTCTCTCCATAGAAAGCTTCTGTCGCAAGGAAGTCTGCGTCTACGAGACAGGAAAACAGCATACGGGTAAGGAAGGCTTCGCCAAAGCCAGGCGGGCCGCCGGGTTTTGGCGGCGCCGTAGGCGCCAATGCGGCCAGCGGCCACAGGGGCGGGGCGTGCGCCTCCCAGCCGCTATAGTCGGGCAGACGCGCGGGGTCTTTCAGGCGTTCGGTCAGCCGATCTCCGTCCGCCAAGCCAGCGTGGTGGCCCGCGACCCCGAACGCAATGATGCGGCCCGGCCGATTGCAGTAGAGTTTCTGCGCTTCCACGGCGCCGGCGGTCGAGTGGTCCGGGCTGGGCCCCTTGCCTGCGATGTAGCGCTGGAAGGCCTGTGAGACCTTCCCGATATCGTGCAGCACGCCGGCCGCGCGAGCGATCGCCGCAAATCCGAAGGGTTCCGCGAATTCCGCCGCCTTGTCGCCGACTTCGGTGAGGTGTCGGACCAGCGGCTCCCAGTCCGAACCTGAGGGATCTTTCCCCGAATGGGCGAACATTAGAAAATCTCCCTAAGTCTTAAATGACCTTTACCAGATCAACAATGATCCTTGCTGGGTTTGTGTATGCCCACGCTTTCCCCAATGGGGATCGCCCGCGCTCCGGGTTGATCTGATGACGATGCTGACGCCGGCCGACGCCAAGCATAGAACAGCTTAGCCTCGCTGCCGCTATCGACGTATTCTCGCGGCGTGGTCCCGCCACTGGTGCCGACGGCCGCCCTAGGGAGCGGATCGCCACATCGCAGCAGCGTCTACTGGGCCAGCAGCCGTCTTCTTCAACGGAAGAAGCCCTCCTGAGACTCTCACGTGAAGTCGTAGTGGTCTAAAAATTCACGACTGGACTTCTGCGGCGACGGGAGCGTGTGTGCGGCTCGCCATGCCCAACTCCATTGACCAGCGTGTGATCGACCTCACCCATATTTTCGAGGAATCACTCGATCTCGTCAGCCGCCCAGAAGCTGAGATGCACTTCCCAAGGATTGCCTATCTCCGTCGCGAGGCGATCCGCCTGGGGACAACCGGTCAGCTAGCGCCGCGAGACCTTGATCCTTAGCACCAGCTTCCAGCTCGGGAACATGCGCTCCCCGCCAAGCCCTGGCGTCCAGCACGCGCCTGACCATCGGCGTAGGATTTGCGGCCGGCGTCGTCCAGTCAGCGATGCCTGGGTGGGTCAGGGTCGCCACCAATTGACGGTTCGGGCTCCTATGGACCGTACTCCGCCATCTGCGGGCGTTGGCCTCCTTAAACTCATCGACCTGATCGCTCGCGCCCGTCCGCTCACGCACCCAACGTTCTGCCGTACCGCCGAAACAGACGATCAGCCCCACCTTGAGGCCATCGATCACTGCAGCGTGCACGGGCCAGCATCTGGTGAGCGGCTCCTCCGCTTCGCTCCGAAGGTCATCGCAACAACGTCGCCCTCGGCAAGCACGGGCGCAACGCCACCAACGTCTGGGACTATCCCTCGGTGAACAGCTTCCTCGGCAGCCGCAAGGAAGACCTGCAGCTTCACCCGACGGTCAAGCCGGCCCGCCTGGTGGCCGACGCCGTCAAAGATGTCACCGCGCAGGGGCGATCTGGTGCTCGACGCCTTCCGAGGCTCGGGGACCACATTGGTCGCCGCGGAGCGTACGGGGCGCCGGTTCATCGGGCTGGATCTGGATCCGCACTACGTGGATGTGGCGCTGGAGCGGTGGGCGGCGGCCACCAACATGGCTCCGACCCTGAAGGCGGGCGGCCGGCTGTTCGAGGCGGTGCGCGCCGAACGGACGCCGTTGGTCTGATAGCATCCGTTATATCTTTTTAGATCACCCTGTCTCTGGTCCCAAAGCCCCCGTGGACGGTAGCGATTGGCCCGGCAGGCGAGCGGACGGCGATATAAGTCCGATCCAGCCGCAGGATGATCGCGGGTGCTCCGGAGACGGGCTGGCCACCTGCAGGCCCACGAGCGCGTCTGCGCCGTCGAGAGCGACAACACGACTCAACCCTTGACACATTCGGCGCGCGGAGCGCGCCTTTGGAGAACATCAATGTTCGACGATAAAAGCGACAAGCCGAGCAAGAAGCCATCTCGCAGGAAGAAGCCAGCCAAGACGCCCGTGATCGGCGCCAATGGCAAGCCGGTGGGCCGGGGCAATCCCCCATTGTACACGCAGTTCAAGAAGGGCAAGGCCTTGCCAAATCCAAAGGGCCGTCCAAAGGGACGCTCCAAGCAAACGCTGTCGACAAGATTCTTCAGCGTAAGATCGCGGTCAACATCGATGGTAAGCGCCAGCGAGCGACCATCGAAGAAGCCATGACCATAGCCCACATAAAAAGGGCGATCGCCGGCGACACGCGCGCATTCGCTGCGGTGATGAAGGCCCAAGCCGATTTGGCCCGCGTTCTCGGGGTTCAAGGCACAACGCCGGAAGAGATGTTTAAGGCCAAGGAAGACGAGCGGGCGCGGCAAGCGAAGGCTGATGAGCTCGTAAGGGGCTTCACGAGAGTTCTCGACGGACTGACATCCATGAAGAAGTCTGGCCTGGTGGAAATGGTTGGCGGCGAGTGGACCTTCACGAAGCCCGCCGGGCGGTTCAGCGCGTTCCGTCAGCGCCGCCGCCGCGGCACTGAACTCACGCCCGAGGAGCTGGCGGCGATCACCGCATGGGAGGCCTACGAACAGCATCTCGACGGCGAGTCTCCACCTCACTGACAAGCGCTGGACTACCGCGGCGAAGAGAGCGGTAGTGACGTCCTAGCCCGGGACCCGGGGCTCGCGTCGGTAGCGGCGACGATCATGCCGCCGCCATCAGCGCGAGACGGAGACGATGACCACCTCCACCACCCATATGCCCGCCAGCGCCGCGCCAAGCGTCGCGAACGACCGGCGCCCCTCCGGCAAGCTCGGCCTCATAGTGGCCCTTCTGAGCCACCCCGAGGGCTCTGACATCGCCGAGATGATGCAGGCCACCGGCTGGCAGGCGCATTCGGTGCGCGGGCTCCTCGCCGGAGCCGTGAAGAAGCGCCTTGGCTACGCCCTCACCTCGGAGAAGCTCGACGGCGTCCGCCACTACCGCATCCCTGCGCAGGCTGCCGGCGCGCCTATGCCCTCCATCGAGGTTCAGCCGGTCTCGAAGCCTCAGCCCGAGGCGGAGGATGCGCCCGACTTGGCGCCTCAAGCTGAGCCGAAGAACTACAAGCCGCAACGCTCGAAGACGCCGCAGGTGAGCAAGTTCCGGGCACGCCGCAAGGCTGCGGCATGAGCCGCGCCCGCACCGCCGCCCGGGACGCCGACGCCGGGCGCCTAGAGCGAATGGAAGCTTAGATCGAGGCGCTTCAGGCGCTCGGCCTTGAAGGCTTAAGAGCGGTCTGGCGCATCCGCGTCGGGCCGCCGCCCAAACTGAGATCGGTGGACCTGCTGCGCGCCCTCTTGGCTTGGGAGATCCAAGCCAAGGTGCTGGGCGGACTCGCCCCCGCCACCACCCCTGCGGCCCACCGCGATAGCCCGATACGGGCTGCCGCCCCGGCGGTGCGCCCATGCACGCGGATGGTGCGCGAGTGGAAGGGCCAGGCCATCGAGGTCGAAGCGACCGCCGGGGACTTCCGGTGGCAAGGACGCTCCTATGACAACCTCTCGCAGATCGCCCGTGAGGTCACAGGGGTGCGCTGGAACGGGCCGCGGTTCTTCGGCCTGCGGCCGCCGGGTGGGCCGAGACGTGAGCGTGCTGCCTCCTCTGCGCCATCTATACCCGCAAGAGCTCCGAGGAGGGCTGGAGCAGGCCTTCAACAGTCTCGACGCGCAGCGCGAGGCCTTCGCCGCCTATGTGCTGTTGCAAGCGGGAGAGGGCGGACGGCATTGAAGACCATCTACGACGATGGTGGCTTCCCCGGCGGGACCATGAAGCGGCCGGCATTAAAGGCGCTTCTTGCGGATATCGATCGCGGGATGATCGACGTGGTTGTGGTTTACAAGGTCGATCGCCTCACCCGCAGCCTTGGCGACTTCGGGCGCATCGTCGAGCGCTTCGATGAGAAGGGCGTCAGCTTTGTCTCGGTCACCCAGGCGTTCAATACCACCACCTCCATAGGCCGCCTGACGCTCAACGTGCTGCTCTGGTTCGCCCAGTTCGAGCGGGAGGTCACCGGCGAGCGCGTCCGCGACAAGATCGCCGCCTCCAAAAAGAAGGGCATGTGGATGGGCGGCTTGCCGCCCCTCGGCTATGACGCGGAGAATAAGGCGCTCACGATCAACGCCGCTGAGGCGGAGCAGGTGCGCAGCGTCTTCCGGCGCTATCTCGACGTCGGATCCGTGCATGCCCTTGGCGGCCCACCTCGAAGACGAGGGCGTACGCTCCAAGGTCTGGATCACCCAACGCGGCAAGACGTTGGGCGGCGGCGTCTTCCAGCGCGGGCAGCTCTATCATCTCTTGCGCAACCCCGTGTACGTCGGCGAAATCCGCCACGGCAAGGAACGCTATGCGGGGCTGCACGCCGCCATCGTCGAACGCGAGCTGTTCGACCAAGTGCAGGCGCACCTCGACGGTCAGGCTCGCCGGAGGACCGCCGCTCCTCCGGCGGGCGTCCCATCGCCGCTAAAAGGGCTGCTGTTCGATGCGAGCGGCGCGCCGATGACGCCAACGACAGCCCAGGGTCGCCTAAGCCGGCGGCATCGTTACTACGTCTCGAGCCCGCTCCAGCGCGGCTCGGCGTCGCACGGCGCCGACATGATCCGCCGCATCGCCGCCCAACCCCTGGATGCGCTCGCCCTTGATCGCCTTCGATTGTGGCTGGATAGGCCATCGGCTGCTTGGCCTGAGGCCGCCGGCGCCTTGGAGCGCGCTGATCTCACCACTCATGGCTTGGTGCTGCACCTTTGGACCTTCGGCGTGGCGTCCGTGGCCGTCGATAGCGCGAGGGACCGGCTGCCCAAAGCGGATCGCATCGAGCTGGGCGATGACGGGACAGCGCGCTTGATCGTCCAAGTGCGGCCGATTCTTCGGGGCGGCCGCACAAGTCTGACCCTGCCCGATGGCCATCGCGCGGTCAGCGCCCCGCATGAGACGCGACTTTGATTAAAGCCTTGCAGACCGCGCACCGTCACCTGCGCAAATGCGATGCAGCGCCGACGTCTAAACTCGCCGCGCTAAAGGCACGCCGACAACCTGAAGGCCTGGCTCTTGCCGAGCTGATGCAGATCGAGATCCCGCTCTCCTGGGCGCGCCAGCGCGAAATTCTACGGTTTTGATCTTTCCCGGTTATGGGCGAATGCGTCCCAGATGGGCGGGATTTTTTCCCTGTTATTTTACGGGATTTCGGAGCGACCGCTCCCTAAGCCATTGATCCGACTTGTATTCAGGCAGCCCGAATGCCACCGGCATCAATTTCATGCAAAACTTCCCTGTTATTTCCCTGATATACGGGAAAGCGCACTGCATCGGGGAGGCGCAGAGACGGGCGCCCGCAAAGGCCGCTTTCGGGGCAATAGGCGGCCCGCATTGGGTGGATGAAATCGGGATTTACAAGCAATAGGCCCGGCAAGTCCGCGGGATAGCGCGCGAGAATTTGGGGGAGACCGGCTAACCGGACTGAGTGGCGGTGACGCAGGGATTCGAACCCTGGATACGCTTTCACGTATGACGATTTAGCAAACCGTTGCCTTCAGCCACTCGGCCACGTCACCTTCGAGCGGGGGTGGATAGCGGGTTCGCGGCGCCCTTGCAACGCGGGGACGCGCCATTTCGAGCCGTTAACGGGACGCTCAGCGCCTTGGGATAGGGTGTTTCCGCTCGGAGACCCCATGGCCCTCGTCCAGCCCTTCACTCAGACCCGGCCTTTCGACCGAACCCGGCCGCCCGGTGCGTCGCGCGCCCGGGGGCCGCTGCGCCCGCCCGCCCTGTCATCGTCGCGCAAGCGGATCGAGGCGGCGGCGATCGCGCGAACCTTCCGTGGGCTGGACAGCCTGGCGGTGCTGGTCATCGCCGTGGCGGCGCTGCAGCTTGGCGGCGTCGCGCCGCTGGAGCGGCCGCTCGGCCAGGTCCTGCCGCTGGGGGTGGGGTCGTGCCTGGCGCTCGCGCTGGTGCGCGCCGCACATCTCTATGCCTTTCCTGCGCGCCAGAGCCTGCATAGCCATCTGGCCAGGCTCCTCGCCGCCATGCTGGCCGCGTCGATGGCGGCGCTCGGCATGGCCCTGCTGACACCCTCCGCCTTCATGCTCACGGTGAATTGGATCGCAGGCCTGACTTTGGCCCTGCTGGCCACCCACACCCTGTGGTGGATGCGGGTCGACGCCTGGCGCAAGGCGGGGCGGTTGACGCCCAATGTGGTGGTGGTGGGCGCCACGCCCAACGCCCAGAAGCTCATCAGCCAGGCGCTGGAAAGCCGCGACGTGGCCATCCTCGGCGTGTTCGACGACCGCGCCGCGCGCTCGCCCGAGGCGGTGGCCGGCGTGCCGGTGCTGGGCGACACGCACGCGCTGCTCACCTACCCCCTGCTGCCGTTCGTGGATCGCATTGTCATCGCCGTGCCGCCTTCGGCCCAGGCGCGGGTGCGCGACCTGATCGACCGCCTGCGCGTCCTGCCCAACGCCGTCACGCTGTTCATGGAGGTGGACGGCGCGGCGGCCTGCGACGCCACGCTGTCGCGCATGGCCAATTCCGCCCTGGCCCAAGTCTCCGGCGCCGAGGCCAACGAGCGCCGCGCCTTCGCCAAGCGGGGGCAGGACCTCGTGGTCGGATCGCTGGCCCTGGTCGCAGCCCTGCCGGTGATGCTGGCGGTCGCCGTGCTGGTCAGGCTGGACAGCCCCGGTCCCGCCCTGTTCCGCCAGCGCCGTCACGGGTTCAATAACGAGGTCATCACCGTGTGGAAGTTCCGCTCCATGCGGGTAGAGGCGGCGGACGCCACCGCCAGCCGGCAGGTTTCCAGGGACGACGACCGCGTGACCCGCGTCGGGCGGGTGATCCGCAAGCTGTCGCTGGATGAACTGCCGCAGCTCATCAATGTGGTAAGGGGCGAGATGTCGCTGGTCGGCCCCCGCCCCCACGCCATCGGCATGAAGACCGCGGGCGAGGACAGCGCCAAGCTGGTGAGCGAATACGCCTGGCGTCACCGGATGAAGCCCGGCCTGACCGGCTGGGCGCAGATCAACGGCTCCATCGGCGCGGTGGATACGCCCGAGGCCGTGCGCCGCCGCGTGACCCTGGACATCGACTATATCGAGCGCCAGTCGCTGGGCTTCGACCTCTACATCCTGGCCATGACCCTTCCGGCCCTCATCATGGCCCGCAACACGGTGCGCTAGGCCATGCTGAAGCGCGGTCTCATCGGCTATCTGCCGGTCAACATCGTCCAGGCGGTGGCCGGATTTGGCTCTATCGTCGTGTTCACGCGACTGCTGTCGGCGCGGGACTACGGCGCCTATGCGCTGGGTTTCTCGGTGATGACGCTGGTGCACACCGGGCTGTTCACCTGGATCGAGGCCGCCATGGCCCGGTTCTACGCCGCGGAGCCGCAAGAGGCGGGCCGCGCCGACCTGTTCGCCACCCTGTATCGGACCTATGCCGTCATGGCGCTGGCCCTGCCGGTGGTCGCCGGCGCGATCCTCCTCGCCCTGCCCGTCCCGGCCGGCCTGAAATGGGCGATCGGCGCGGGTCTGGCCTCCATCCTCAGCCGCAGCGTGCTGAAACTGGCGCAGGAGCGGCGGCGGGCGGGGGGACTGGTCGCCGGCTACGCCTGGCTCGACATGGCGCAGGTGGGCGGCGGCTTCCTGCTCGGCGTCGCGTTCGCCTTCCTCGGCTGGGGTGGAGCGGCGCCCTTGGCTGGGCTCGGCGTGGCCTCCGCGCTGTTGCTCGCCGCGGCCCTGCCTTCCGAGATGGGGCTGGCGCGTCAGGGCCACTTCCAACGCCGGCGCCTTACCGGCTATCTCGCCTATGGCGTTCCCCTGTCGCTGTCGCTGATCATGAGTCTGGCGCTGGCGACCACCGACCGTTTCGTGCTGGCCGCCTATCTGAACGAGGCGGCGGTGGGCGCCTATCACGCCGGCTACAGCCTCTCCAACCGCACGCTCGATGTGCTGTTCATCTGGCTCGGCATGGCGGGCGGGCCGGCCGCCATTGCGGCCCTGGAACGCGGCGGAGAGGCGGCGTTGAAACGGGTGGCGCTGGATCAGGCCCGGCTGATGGCGCTGATCGCCATCCCGGCCGCGGCGGGGCTGGCGCTGGTGGCGCGCCCCTTGTCGCAGGTGATGGTCGGGCCCGCGCTGCAGGCGCAGGCCGGGAGCGTGACGCCGTGGATCGCGCTGGGCGGCTTGTTCTCCGGCTTGACCACCTACTATTTCCACACCGCCTTCACCTTGGCGCGGCGTACCCGCCTCTTGCTCGTGGCCATGGCTATTCCGGCCGCCGCCAACCTTGGGCTGGTGCTGGGGCTGGTCCCCCGGTTCGGGCTTGCCGGGGCCATGTGGGCGACGGCGGCGAGCTATGGACTCGGCCTGATCGCCTCCTTCGCCCTCGGCCGCCGCGCCATCGCCCTGCCCGTGCCCTGGCTGACGGTGGCGCAGGTGGTGTTCGCCACCACGCTGATGGGACTGGCGACGCTCATTATCCCGGCCTGGGGCGGGGCGGTTGAGCTGCTGGTCAAGGCGGGCGTCGGCGCCCTGGTCTATGGTTTTGCGGTGCTGGCGCTGGACGCCGCCGGCGCGCGCGGCCGGGCGATGGAGGCGGTGCAGGCGGTACGCGCCCGCGCGCTCGGTTCGGGCTCGCCCGCATGACCGCGCCGCTCGAGACCCTGACCGACAACGCCGCCCATGCCGGCGCCAAGCCCACCCTGTCGGTGCTGATCCCCTTCTTCCGTGACGATCCCGCCCCCCTTCTCGCCATGCTGGACCGCGAGGCGTCGGCATTGAATGGGCGGGTGGAGATCGTCGCGCTGGACGACGGCGGCGGCGACGCGGCGCTGACCCGGCGGATCGGGGCTGAGGTCGGGCGCCTGGCCACCCCCGCCCGACTGGTGGCGCTGGACACCAATCAGGGCCGCGCCCGGGGGCGCAACCGGCTGGCCGCCCATGCCCGCGCGCGCCACCTGCTGTTCCTGGACAGCGACATGGCGCCGGACGCACCGGACTTCCTGGCCCGCTATCTGGCCATGATCGACAACGACAACTCCCCGGTGGCGTTCGGCGGCTTTTCGGTCAAACAGGTGAAGGTCCATCCGAGATATGCCCTGCACCGGGCCCTGGCGCTGCGCGGCGAATGCCTTTCCGCCGCCACCCGCGCCCTGCAGCCGGAAAAGTACGTGTTCACCTCCAACCTTCTGGTCCGGCGCGACGTGTTCGAGGCCGAGGCCTTCGACGAGAGCTTCACCGGCTGGGGTTGGGAGGATGTAGAATGGGGGATGCGCGTGGCCCGCCGCTATGGCGTCGTGCACGTGGACAATCCCGCCACCCACCTTGGGCTCGACACCGCCGAGGTGCTGGCGGGCAAGTACGAGCAGTCCGCCCAGAATTTCGCCTGCGTGGTCGCCCGCCATCCAGAGGTGGTGTCCACCTATCCGAGCTATCGCCTGGCCAGGCTGCTGAAGCGGGCGCCGGGGCTGAAGGCGTGGCGGGGCCTGCTGAAATGGGCGGCGATCCGTCCCGTGGCGCCGCTTACCGCGCGCGTGCTGGCGCTCAAGGCCTACCGGGCCGCGCTCTATGCCGAGGTGGTCTGATGGACGACGTGGGAGCTTTGGGCGTCTATCGCGCCGATCCGTCGCTCAAAGGCAAGCTGCGCCGCCGCCTGGTGCGTCTGGTCGATCGCAGGCCGGCGCGGGGGCGGCTGGAGCGGCCGATGATCACCTTCGCCTTCGACGATACGCCGGCCTCCGCCGTCCGGGCGGGCGCGCCGATCCTGGAGCGTCGCGGGGTGTGCGGAACCTACTATTTCTGCGCCGGCCTGGCGGGGGAACACGGCCATATGGGCCAGTACGCCACGCGGGAGGACATGCTTCGGGTGGCCGAGGCCGGGCACGAGGTGGCCTGCCACACCTATTCCCACCTCGACTGCGGCCAGGCCAGCGGCGAACAGGTGGCCGACGATCTGGATCTGAACGCCGCGGTGCTGTCCGACTGGGGGGTGAGCGCGCGAATGACCACCTTCGCCTACCCCTATGGCGACGTGGGCTTCCCTGGCAAGCGCGCGGCGGCGCAACGCTTCGCCCTGTCGCGCGGCCTGCACCACGGCCTGATCGCGCCCGGTTCTGACCTCAACCAGGCGCCGTCGGTGGGGGTGGAGGGGGCGGACGGCGAGGCCATCGCCCGCCCCTGGATGGATCGCGCGGCGGCGCGCACCGCCTGGCTGATCCTGTTCACCCATGGGGTGGAGGACGCGCCCTCGCCGTTCGGGTGCGCGGCGGACGCCTTGACCCGCCTGCTGGACGAGGCGCTCGCGCGGGGGTTCGAGGTGGTCACCGCCGCGGAGGGCGCGCGGCGCATGGGCGGCGACGGCAAGATCGCCCCGTGAGCGCCATCGACGTCATCATCCCGACCTTTCGCCGGCCGGACAGCCTGGCCCGCGCTCTGGCCTCGGTGATCGGCCAAGAGGGCGTGGCCGGCTTGCTCACCTCCATCGTCGTGGTCGACAACGACCCGGCGGGGTCCGCGCGCTCCACGGCGGAGCGCCTGCGTCGCGACGATCTCCCGCTGACCTATATCCACGCTCCAGAGCCCGGGGTGTCCAACGCCCGCAACGCCGGGGTGGCCGCCACGCGCACACCGCTGATCGCCTTCCTCGACGACGACGAGGAAGCGCCGCCGCACTGGCTTTCGGCTCTTTACGCCACCCACACCGCGCTGGGCGCCGACGTTACCTTTGGGCCGGTGCGGGGGCGGGCCGACGCCTCCCCTCCTTGGAAGCGTGGCCATCTCGAACGGTTCTTCTCCCGGTTCGGGCCGACCCTGTCGGGCCTGACCGACACGGTGCATGGCTGCGGCAATTCGATGATGACCCGGGCCACCGCCTTGGCCGGTCTTACCCCCTTCGACGTCCGCGCCAACGAGACCGGCGGCGAGGACGACCGCCTGTTCGAGCGTTTGAGGACGGAGGATCGCCGCTTCGGCTGGTGCGCCGAGGCCTGGGTGTGGGAGCACGCGACACCAAACCGCCAGACCGCGCGCTACGCCCTCACCCGCGCCTTCGGCTATGGCCAGACCCCGGCCCAGAGCGCCGCCCGCGCCGGTCACTGGATAGCGGCGGCCGGATGGATGGCTATCGGCGCCGTGCAATTCGCGGTGTTCGCCGCCGCCGCGCTGGCCGCCGCGCCGGTCGGGCGTGCGCGCGCCCTTTCCCTCGCCGACCGCGCCGCGCGCGGCCTCGGCAAGGTATTCTGGTTCAAGCGGCTGCGGTTCTATGGCGCCGCCGCGGCCAGGCCGGCCTCGTCCCGCTCGGGCAGCGCCAGCCTGAAGGCCATGGCGGTGAAGATCACCCAGTAGAAGTCGTTATAGATGAAGGCCACGCTCTCGGTCAGGGTGGTGAGCGAATAGACCGCCAGGAACGGCAGGGCGAAATAACCGCCGATGCGGTTGTAGACCGCGAAGATGGCCTTCAGCCAGGTCTCGATGAACACCGCCGCCCAAAGGACGAGGCCGGGAATGCCCATGGCCAGCCAGGTCTCCATCCAGCTGTTGTGGGCGTGGTGGGGCCGGAAGTGCGCCCACTTGATGATCCAGGCCAACGGTCCCCAGCCGCTCTCGTCGGTCCACACCGCGCCATAGCCGAACCCGGTCCACGGCCGCTGGTGGATCAGCCGCATCACCGCCGCCCAGATGGTGGTCCGTCCGGTCAGGGTCGCATCCTTGCCGAGCAGGCCGAAGAAGAAGTCCGGCGCCAGAGCGATGGCCGATCCCAGCGCCAGCAGCGTACTGACCGCCAGGAAGGTGGCGACGACGCTGACCGCCGCCCCGCGCTTGGCCAGCCAGACAAAGCCCATGCAGCCCGAGCCGATCACCAGCGTCACCAGCGAGGTCTTGGAGGTGGAGACCAGGATCAGTCCGACGGCCAGTATCGCGAAGCCCAGCCACAGCCAGCGCCGCACCGGATTGAGGATCGCCGCCGCGACGAAGGTGATCGTCCCTACGGTCATGGTGTCGCCGAGCGCATTCTTGTCCTGGAACACGCCGCGCCAGGCGCCGGGGAAGGCGTCGCTCATCCGGCCGTAGGCGGGGACCAGCAGGCCGAGGGCGTAACAGCAAAGCGCCACCACCGCAAAGCTGGTGGCCAGCACCTCCAGCAGTTCCGGCCACTCGTAGCGCGAGGCGATGACCATGGCGGCGATGGTGGTGAACAGGAGGGCGATGGCCCGCCGCTCGGTGGTGGAGGGGTCGATGGACCAGACGATCGAGACAAAGACATCGCCGATCAGCAGCCAGATCAGGGGATCGCGCACCGCCGTGCGCAGGGTCCGCCAAGGGCGGATGCAGGCCAGCACCAGAGCCGCGCCATAGGCCGGAAAGAACAGATTGCGCAGGATGGCGGACTTTTCCGGATCGCCGTTCGGTCCGATCAGCGGCAGCTGCCAGAACTGGCTGAAGGTCAGGACGATGGCCACCGCAGCCACGAAGGCCAGCCGCCGGGACCAGGGGCGGACCGCCCCGGCCGGGAAATCCTCCCTATAGGCGAGGGCCAGGCTCATGGCCCGCCCTACGGCGCCAGCTTTCGGATCAGCGCCGGGAGCGCCCTGGGCGCCCGATTGACCACGACGCCGGTCCAGCGACCGCCGGCGGCCTCCAACCCTTGCCGCGCCTTGGCGGCGGCGTCCGGACTGCGCCGGTCGGCGGCGACCACCAGCAGATTGGCGTCCATGAACGGCGCCACCACCCCCGCCAGCCGCGAGCGCGACCAGGCAGGCGCATCCACCACCACATAGTCCGAATGCGCGGCGAGGGCCCGCCAGTAGTCGGCGCTGGGCAGGATGCGCGCCGTCTGTCCGGACGCCAGCCGTTCGCGCCTGAAGCGGGTGACGTACAGGCGTGAACGCCCCACGGCGTAGGCGGCGAGATAGTCGGCATCCGCGCCCGGCGCCGCGTTGACCTGCGGCTGGACCGTGAAAAACATGCTGTGGTCGGGCGTGGCGCGGGTCGGTTCGCCGAGGCGGCCGTAGGTGTCGATGTCCTCGCAGATCAGGGCGTGCTGCTCGCCGCGCATCAGGTCGAGCTCCACCAGCCAGACGGGGCGCACCGCCTGGCGAGCCACCTCCATGGCGAAGGCCCGGGCCAGCGTCGATGTCCCCTCCCCCGGTTCGGCGGCGACGAACTGCACCACGCGCGCCACCGCACCCGGCGCGGGACCCAGCCGCTCCGCCAAGGCCGCCATCTCGGAACTCAGATCGGACATCGACGCTGTGGGAGACCGAATAGACGAAAACCGAATCGTTTGAGCGAGGCTCATCCCAGCATAGGCCGGGTTTTGGCCATGATCGCCAGCCCCCTCATGCCCGTTGTAACGGCGCGGTCGCCAGCACCGGCATATGCAGGGTGCGTTCGATCGTCTGCGGCGTCGGATAGCCCTTGGACAGGAAGGCGGAGAGGAGGCCGGCGCAGAGGGCGGCGAAGGCGGCGAACAGGATGGCCAGGATCATCACCGGCTTCTTCAGCGAGGTCCCCTGCGTGGCGGGATAGGCGCGCTCCACCACCTTGATGTTGTCGTCGCCGCTCTTGGCCAGCGCCTGGGCCGCCTGGCTCTCCTGCACCCGCTGGGCCAGGCTCTTGACATTGTTGGTCAGGATATCGCGCTGGCGCGACAGCGCCTGGTTCTGCGCCTCCAGCCCGGCGAGCTTCTGGCGGCGGCCGGCGATCTCCGCCATGGAGGCCCGAACCGCCGCCAGGCGATCGCGGAAGGAGGCGACCTGCGCCTCGTTGCTGTTCCGGTCAGTGACCAGGCTCTGGTAGATCGGGTTCGGCCCCACCCGCTTGGCCCCGCCGTCGAGGGGGCCGCGGCTCACCAGCGCCTGTTGCGCGGCGATCTTCTGGTCGATCTCGCGCACCGGCTGGGCGGTGGGCAGGTAGCGGGCCAGAAGGTCCTGACGATCGGTGCGCAGCTTGTTGAGCGCGTCCTGCGCGGTGTGGTCGAGGTCGCGATAGAGGTTCACCTCGGGCTGGACGGCGGCCACATTGCGGGCGGTGACGCCAAGGCGCCCCTGCGCTTCTGAAAGCCCGGCCTGGACGCTGTAGGCCTCGGTGGTGAGCTGGGCGTAGAGCTGGGTCAGCGAGGTCTTCTCCGCGTCGAAATCGCCGGAGCCGATTCCGTTGTCCACCAGGAACTTCTGGTAGGCCGCGTCGGCGCCGTCGAGCCGGGTCTGGAATACGTTGAGCTGGGCCTGCACCGAACTGGCGTCGCCGTCGATCAGCACCGTGCGGCGATAGCGCAGATATTCGTCCACCAGCGTGTTCAGCACCAGCGCCGCCAGTTCCGGATCGCGGGCGGCGTAGGTCAGCTTGACGATGGAGTTGTCCGGGGCGGTGGCGATCTTCAGTCCCTTGCGGATCGACTCGATGGCCGCGGCGCGGATGTCGCGGCGCTTGTCCTCCGTGGACGCGCGGGCATAGGCGCGGCCGAGATCGGGCGACAGGCGGGCCAGGCCGATGTCGTCCACGGTGCGCGCCCGCACCGCCTCGCTCTGCAGGATTTCCAGTTCCGACTGCACCACCTGGTCGTTGGACGGGGTGGCGCCCCGCGCCGCATCGCCCACCGCCGGCTGATAGACATACTCCTGCCCCAGCCGGATCAGCAGGCTGGAACTGGCCGGGAAGGTCTCCTTCATCTGCAGCGCCACGATGACGCCCACCACGGCGATAACCACGAACACGGCGATCATCAGCGGCAGGCGCCGCCACAACAGCGCCAGCACGTCGGCGGGCGCGTACTGCACGGTGGTGCGTTCCCGCGCCGTCGCCGCGCCGGTGATCCCCTCCCGCGTCTCGTAGGCCTGGTCCGGCATTCGGCCGACGACTCCACTCTGCCGATGCAGGATGGTGGGCGGGCCTTAACCAGTTGTTACCCGTTAACCATAAATCTCCATCCCAACCCCGGTATCGCACCGAGTTGGAGAATCGCGTGGCCGCCCTGCCCTATCTGTCCCGTCGCGGCTTGATTTCGATGGTGGGGGCCATGGGGCTGGCCGGGTGCGCCGGCGTGGACCTGCCCTCGCGCGCGGACCTCTATGGCGGGCCGCATCCCACGCACGATTTCGCCGACATCCCCTACGCCACCTGGAACGAGGACGAGCCCGGCTACCGGCTCTATCCGGGCGACGTGCTGGATGTGGCGATCCCCTCGGCGCCCGAGCTGGCGCGGACGGTGACGGTGCAGCCGGACGGCCGGATCACCCTGCCGCTGGTTCCCCAGGCCATGGCGGCGGACCGCTCCATCCCGGAACTGCAGGCCGCGCTCGCCCAGGCCTATGCGGGTCAGCTCCTGCGGCCAGAGGTGGAGGTGACGGTGAAGACCGCCGCCTCGATCCAGATCTTCGTGGCGGGTCAGGTGAAGACGCCGGGCGTCTATACCATGCCGGGCGACATCAATGCGCTGCAGGGCGTGGTGCTGGCGGGGGACTTCCTGCCCGGGGCGCGCCGAAACGAAGTGGTGATCATCCGGCGCGGGCCGGGCGGACGGGCGATGATGCGGGTGGTGGATCTTCGGCGGGCGATCTATGGGCCGGGCGGCGGCGACGCCGTGCCGCTGCGCCGCTTCGACATCGTCTATGTGCCCAAGACCGCGCTGCAGGCGGTCAGCGAGGTGGTGACGGAAATCCGCAACGCCCTGCCGATCCAGTTCCAGTACGTGATCGGCGGCTCCTACGCCACGACTGCGCCTTCAAACTAAAAGGCGAACGCGCCCGCCGGTCAGGCGCGCTGCAGCCATTCGCGGGCGGCGCGCTGGGCCTCATGCACGCTGTCGCGGTCCATCTCCATGGAGAGGTCCTTGCGGTACTGCCGGGCCTCTTCGCAGCCGCGCATGGCCGCGAGGTTGAACAGCATGTGGGCCGATACGTAGTCGAGCGGCGCGCCACCCTGGCCGGTGGAATACAACATCCCCATCTTCAGCAGTTCCTCGCCGGTGGAATCGGCGCCCGGCAACGGCATCGCCGCCGCGTCGCTGGTCGTCGGGTCGTAAGCCGCTTGCATCATCGTTCATCCTTTGCATCCGGCCGCGTTTTGCGGCCCTGCGACATCTGATGACGCTAGAAAAGCGCCCTTCTTCTGAAAATACAGTTAAGCGGAAAAACACCCTGATCTATATCTTTCGTGAATCAAATCTTTACTTGGAAAGCTTGATTCATGTTCCGGAAAGCTGAGTGTTCACCCGCTTAATTTCCACCGGCGGACCGGTAGGGCGCGGTCGGGTCGCCCGCCGTCATGCAACCGGGAGCCTGTTGCAACGCTACCGAACAGGTTCGTTCAGGCGGGGTTCAGCCGCCATCGGCCAAGATGATTTCACAATCCGCTCCAACCCGGAGCGACCCGGCTGGCCCTGCGCCGGCCGAAAATCATGGAGGCGTACAATGAAGCGTCTGCTTACCGCCGTTGCCGTCCTGTCCACCATGGCCGCCCCAATGGCCGCCTTGGCCCAGGACCATCACGAGGACGGGCACGACCATGGCGGCGGCCGGCCCGCCGGCGGCGCGCCGCATTACAGCGCGCCGGCCCCTCAGCCCCAACCGCAGGCGCGCCCGCAGGGCCAGGTCCAGCCCCAGAGCCGTCCCCAGTTCCCCGGTGGTCAGGGCGGCTATCAGGGCCGTCCCCAGTTCCCCGGCGGCCAGGGCGGTTACCGCCCCCAGCCAGGGCAGCCCAACTATCAAGGCGGTCCGCAGTTTCCCGGCGGTCAGGGCGGCTACCGGCCTCAGCCCGGCCAGCCCAACTATCGCCAGCCCGGGGTTCAGCCCCAGGGCTCCTACCAGCCTCAAGGCGGCTATCAGGGCCAGGGCTATGAGGGCCGGGGCGGCGATGGGCGCGGCGGCGACCATGGATATCGCGAGGGGGGATATCGCGACGGGGGATATCGCGAGGGGGGCGACCACGGCTATCGCGACGGCGGCGATCATGGCTATCGCGGCGGCGACTTCGGGCGCGATGGCGACCACGGCTATCGTGGCGGCGGACGGCCGGGCGGCATAGCCTTCAACTACGGCGGCCGCTCGTTCTACCGCTATCACGCCGACTTCTATCGCTATCCCGACGCCTATCGCGGGTGGGAGCATCACTATTGGCGCCGGGGCGAGTTCCTGCCGTCGGTGTTCTTCCTGCCCAACTACTATATCGACGACTACTACAACTTCGGCCTGTGGGAGCCCGACTATGGCTATCGTTGGATACGGGTCGGCGCCGACGCGCTGCTGATCAATCTGGCCACCGGCGAAGTCGTCGACTCCGTACCGGGCGTCTACTACTACTGAGTGTGACCGGGAGGCGGCCCACCGCCTCCCGGACCGCGTTTTGTGGAAGGGACGCGGAAGGAAGCTTGGAATGAACGGCCGCAAAGCCACATTGGCCGCCTTGGCCCTCGCCCTCCTTGCCGCCGGCGGCGCCGGCGCGCAGGGCTGGGGCGGCCGCGACCACGGCGGCGACAGGCATGGCGGCGGTCATACAGAGGGCCGAGGCGGCGACGGCGGTCGCGGCCAGGGCTGGCAGGATCGGGGCGGTTACCTGCCGCGGGGCGGCTATGACCGCGGCCCGGACGGCCGATTCGCGGGCCGCGAGCGCGGGGAGGGCGGCGTCGAACCCCGTTTCGGCGCGCCGCCCGCCGCCGAGTTTTCCGGCCGACGCTATCCTCCCCCCGCTTACTATCCCGGTCGCCCGGCGCCCGAGGCCTCGCTGTTCGCGCACGGCGGCGGTTCGTGGCGGCGGGGCCAGTTCCTGCCCCAGCCCTACTGGGGCGGCGCCGCGCTCGACGCACGCCGCTATCACCTGCGCGGCGCTCCGCCGGGCTACGGCTGGTACGCCATCGGCCGTGAAGCCTATCTGGTGCAGCGCTCCACCGGCCTGATACTGGACACCGCGCCCGGGCTGCAATGAGGCGGCCCTTCCTGGGGTCGTTTAGGGTTTGATAGAACCGGCCTATCAACAGGCAAAACAGAAGACATCAGATAAGACCAAAAACGCTGGTGTTTCGGCTCTACAGCCCGAGCTTGGCCTTCAGGATCTCGTTGACCGCCGCCGGATTGGCCTTGCCGCCGGTGGCCTTCATCACCTGACCGACGAACCAGCCGATCGCCTGCGGCCTGTCCCTGGCGGCGGCGATCTTGTCCGGATTGGCGGCCATGATCTCATCAATCGCGGCCTCGATGGCGCTGGTGTCGCTGATCTGCACCAGGCCGTGCGTCTGGACGATCTCGGCCGGCGTCCCCTCCCCCGCCCACATGTGTTCGAACACCTGCTTGGCGGTCCTGGAGGAGATGGTCCCGTCCTGGATCAGCGCCACGAGACCGCCGAGGTCCCGCGGCGAGATCGGGCTGGCCTCGATCTCGAGGCCGTCCCTGGCCAGCCGCGACAGCAGTTCGTTGGTGGTGAAGTTAGCCACCAGCTTGGCGTCCATACCCCCCGTCCCGCCCCCTTGGGCGGCTTGCTCGAAATAGTCCGCCCGCCCGCCCTCGATCACCAGTACGCCGGCGTCATAGGCGGAAAGACCGTACTGCGACTGCAGCCGCCGGAGCTTGGCGTCGGGCAATTCCGGCAGGCTGGCCTGGATCCGCTTCACCCACTCGGGATCGAGTTCCAGCGGCAGCAGGTCGGGGTCGGGAAAGTAGCGATAGTCCATGGCGTCTTCCTTGGAGCGCATGGAGCGGGTCTCGCCGCGGCCGGGGTCAAACAGGCGGGTCTCCTGATCGATGCGCCCGCCCCCCTCGATGATCTCCACCTGGCGATGCGCCTCATAGACGATGGCCTGCTGGATGAAGCGCATGGAGTTGACGTTCTTGATCTCGCAGCGGGCGCCGAGATGGCCGAAGTCGCCGCTTTCCTTGAACTTTTCAAACTGTCCCGGACGGCACACCGAGACGTTCACGTCGGCGCGCAGATTGCCCTTCTCCATATCGCCGTCGCAGGCGCCGAGATAGCGGACCAGCATCCGCAGCGTTTTCACATAGGCGGCCGCATCCTCCGGCGAACGCATATCCGGCCGGGAGACGATCTCCATCAGCGCCACGCCGGAGCGGTTCAGGTCGACGTGGGTCCAGTTCGGGTCCATGTCATGGATCAACTTGCCCGCGTCCTGCTCCAGGTGCAGCCGCTCGACGCCGACGGTGAAGCGGCTGCCGTCGTCGCGCTCCACCTCCACCGTCCCCTCGCCGACGATGGGCTCCTTGAACTGGCTGATCTGATAGCCCTGCGGCAGGTCCGGATAGAAGTAGTTCTTCCGGTCGAAGCGGGAGACGAGGTTAATGCGCGCCTTCAGGCCAAAGCCGGTCTTGATCGCCTGTTCGACGCAATAGCGGTTGATCACCGGCAGCTGGCCGGGAAAGCCCGCATCCACCAGCGAGACCTGCGTGTTCGGCTCGGCGCCGAAGGCGGTCGCGGCGCCGGAGAACAGCTTGGCGTTGGAGGCGACCTGGGCGTGGACCTCCAGCCCCAGCACCACCTCCCACTCGCCGGTCCGGCCCTGGATACGGTAGGGCGCGCGTTCGCTCATCGGGATGCTCCAATCTGCCGGTCTATCTGGAACAGGCGAGGCCCCATGTCACGCCCCTGGCATACTTCGATGTAAAGGTGACGCCTTGTTCAGGTCCGCAAAACACGGTTCTATCCGCCGGACACCTAAGGGAGGACGTCATGAGGAAGTTCATCGCCGCGAGCCTGGCCGTCGCCAGTCTCGCCTTCGCATCCGGCGCCTTCGCGCAGGCCGCTCCGGCCCCCGCCCCGGCCATGGCCAAGGGGCCGCTTACCCTCGACACGCCGATCGAGCAGATCGCCGCCAATCCGGACGGCAAGGCGGTGCTCGACAAGGACATGCCGGGTTTGACCACCCACGCCATGTACGACCAGTTCAAGTCCATGAGCCTGAAAGACCTGCAGCCCATGTCGCAGGGCGCCATCAGCGACGAAGCGCTGAAGAAGGCCGGGGAAGACCTGGCCAAGGTGAAGCCGCAGTAGGCGACGCCCGAGTTCCACGTTCAGACGCCCTCGCCGACGGCGGCGGGGGCGTTCTGCTGTCCGGCGCCGCCATCGCCGGCCGTCGGCGGCCCGACCCCCGGTTCCAGGGCTTGCAGCGACCACGAAAATCCATGATGGGTTGAGCGGAACGCCTTCACGCCACGCACATTTAGAGTTCTGGTCAGGCGGCTTCCACACACCCCGTTCGGGGCGGAGCCTCATTTTGGGGGTGAAGGAACTTGCACGCGTTCGGCCGAAGTTTCATAGGCTTGCGGGGTGCGCGTTGGTGGAGTGTGCGTCCATGTCATCGGAAAACACCCGGCGATACCTCGTGGAGATGCTGCCGCAGCTGGCGGAACTCGCGGACGCCTGCGTCGATGACGACCTCGGCGAGGCGGCCTTCACCTTGCGACTTCTGGTGGCGAAAATCGATCGCGACCCGGGCTTCGGCAGGGCCGGCGTGCGCGGCGCAGGTCATCGCGGACACCACTAGGGTTCACGGCCTTCCACCGGGAGCCTCTCCCGGCTTGGGGTCGGTCCAGCGGCGGCGCGCCTGATGGCCCATCCTCCGCATCCGCCGGGAACCGGGACGACCCCCGCTGACCAGGATCAGGCGCGCCTGCTGTCGCGCCATACGCTCTCGTACATCATCCTGATGATCAGCGAGATGCTGAACGCCTACGACCTGCACACGCTCGACCTTCTCATCATTCACGCCATCATGAACACCAATGTGCTCACCATCATGGGGGATCGGGATCTGGACAAGGCGTTCGCCTCCACCGCCGCCATCGAGCCCGACAGCCTGAAGCGCGGCGTATCGCGCACCGCCGTCTCCCGATTCCTCAACATGCCCAACGAGACCGTCCGGCGGCGCACCAAATACCTGGTGGAGCAGGGCATACTGGTTCAGACCGACGAGGGCCTGATCGTCACCGAGGCGAACCTGTTCAAGTTCGGCAACAACCCTGCCCTGCAGCAGAGCAACTTTGTGCTGTTCCGCCGCCTGATCAAGAACCTGCGCGAGGCGGGATTCGATCTGGATTGATGAGGACACGGGCGACGCCCCTTCTCCGCCACCACGACTGGGCTTCTCGTCCCGCCGCCGATCGAGAACGGAGCCTTTCGGTGACGATCGGCGGGGGAATCTTCCTCCTTATCCGACCGGCTTGCGCCGTCTCGTATGCTGGAGGTGTCTCCATCGCACGGGGAGGGCCTTGGATCCGGCTCTCGAGGGCGGTGGGGATGCGGTTGAGCAGGGGTGTGTCCCGCCGCCTTCGGGCGGTCGGTCCAAGGGTCGAGGTCACAACTCGCCTGTCCCGTCCATGCCAAGAGTGGACGAGCCTGCCGGCGGGGCCGTACGTCAGGGCCTAAGTTGCAAGCCCGTGCGCGAACGCCTGCCGATCCCAAACAGCCGCGCGGAGCGTTCCTGCCCCGTCGAAACCTACAGCGCACTTCCCGGTCTCCGGACGAGGCCGGAACGCTCCGCCCACCTCCCCACCCTCGCCCCCACCGGCAGAGGCCGATTATGCACGTCTTCTCCTCCCCTGCGCAGCGGGGGAGGCGGCGCGGCGGGGATACCCGCCGTGACGGAGGGGGCGGCGCGAAGATAGCCGGACCGGGCGGCGCCGCCCCCTCCACCACCCTTCGGGCGGTCCCCTCCCCCCCGTTGAGGGGGAGGATTCAGGATCGAACCAACCGCGGCGCGGGCTGGGCTTGGCCTACCACCAGCGCTCGGGTTTGGCGCGAAAGCCGGCGGCCTGTTCCATCACCGTGGCGAGCGAGAACAGGGCGCCCTCGTCCAGCGCCCGGCCGATCAGTTGCAGGCCGAGCGGCAGGCCCTCCGCCGAAAGGCCCGCCGGCAGCGAGAGACCGGGCAGACCGGCCAGGTTGGTGGTGACGGTGAAGACGTCGTTCAGGTACATGGCGATGGGGTCGCTCACCCGGTCGCCGAGCGCGAAGGCGGCGGAGGGGGCGGTGGGGGTGAGCAGGGCGTCCACCCCGGCGAAGGCCGCATCGAAGTCCTCGGCAATGCGGCGACGCACGCGCTGGGCCTTCAGATAGTAGGCGTCGTAGTATCCCGCGGAGAGCACATAGGCGCCGATCAGCACCCGGCGCTTCACCTCGGCGCCGAAGCCCGCGGCGCGGGTCTGCTCGTAGGTGTCGATCAGCGAACCGCCGTCCACGCGTAGGCCGTAGCGCATCCCGTCATAGCGGGCGAGGTTGGAGGAGGCTTCGGCAGGGGCGATGATGTAATAGGCCGGCAGGGCGTACTTGGTATGAGGCAGCGACACGCACTTGATCTCGCACCCGGCGGCCGTGAGCCACGCCATGCCCTGGTCCCACAGCTCGGCGATCTCCGGCGGCATCCCGTCCAGCCGATACTCGTCGGGGATGCCGATGCGCAGGCCCTTGACCGACTTGCCGATGAAGCCCGCGAAGTCCGGAGTCGCCACGTCGAGCGAGGTGGAGTCCCGAGGGTCGTGCCCGCACATGGAGGTCAGCATGATCGCCGCATCCGCCACCGTCTTGGCGATGGGACCGGCCTGATCGAGGGAGGAGGCGAAGGCCACCATGCCGTAGCGCGAGGCGCGGCCATAGGTGGGCTTGATCCCCACCGTGCCGGTGAAGGACGCCGGCTGGCGGATCGAACCGCCGGTGTCCGAGGCCGTGGCCGCGAGGCAGAGGTCCGCCGCCACCGCGCTGGCCGACCCGCCGGAGGAGCCGCCCGGCGTCAGCGGCCGGTTGGAGCCCCTGATCTTCCAGGGATTGTTCACCGGCCCGAAGGCGGAGGTCTCGTTGGACGAGCCCATGGCGAACTCGTCCATGTTCAGCTTGCCCAGCATCACCGCCCCGTCGCGCCACAGGTTGGCGGTGACGGTGGATTCGTAGGGCGGCTCGAAGCCCTTGAGGATGTTGGAGCCGGCGGTGGACTGCACGCCCGCGGTGCAGAACAGGTCCTTGACGCCGAGACAGGCGCCCTCCAGCGGTCCGGCCTCGCCCCGCGCGCGCCGCTGGTCCGAGGCCCGGGCCATGGCCATGGCCTTGTCCGGCGTCTGCAGCACATAGGCGTTGAGGTGCGGGTTGGCGGCCGCGATGGCCTCCACGTGCGCCCGGGCCAGCTCCTCGGCGGAGAAGGCCTTGGCCGTCAGCCCGTCCAGGGCGGCCTTCAGGGTCAGGTCGGTGAGCGCGGCCATGGCTATTCCACCACCTTGGGCACCACGAAGAAGCCGCGGTCCGATCGCGGCGCATTGGCCAGGATCGCGCCCTGCTGGTTCCCGTCGGTGATCGCGTCCTCGCGCAGCGGCAGCCTGGCGGCGACGCAGGAGGTCATCGGTTCGACCCCGTCGGTATCCACCTCGTTCAGCTGCTCGATCCAGGCCATGATGCCGGAGAGCTCCCGCGCCATGGGCTCCAGAGCGGCGTCCTCCACCCGGATGCGGGCGAGGCGGGCGACCTTGCGGACGGTGTCGGCGTCGATGGCCATGACGGTTCCTTGCTCGAGCGTGCGGGTTAGCCGCCCAGGGTGGTCGTTGGCAAGCCACGCCCCGCGGCGGTCATCCTGGAAAGCGCACAACGCCTGTCCGGGACTCCAAGTGGTGGGCCGCCGCCGATCGCTGTCGAGGTCCCGGCTCCGCGCTTCGCTCCGGCCGGGATGACATGTAAGGAGCAACATGCCCGTCATCGACCTCCTCGACCTTCCCGCCGCCTTGCCGCCGATGACGCCGGTGGTGGGGCTCGATCTCGGCGAGAAGACCATGGGCGTCGCCGTCTCCGACCTCACCCGCACCATCGCCTCTCCACTGGCTCTGGTCCGCCGGCGCAAGTTCACCCCGGAGGCGGAAGACCTGTTCGCACTGATGGCGGGACGGGGCGCGGCGGGTATCGTCATCGGCCTGCCGGTCAACATGGACGGAACCGAGGGCGCGCGCTGTCAGTCCAACCGCGCCTTCGCCCGCAACCTGCTGCGGCTGAAGGACATCCCCATCGCCTTCTGGGACGAGCGGCTTTCCACCATGGCCATCAACCGGATGCTGATCGGCGAAGCGGATATGACCCGCGCCAGACGCGCCGAGGTGGTGGACCGCGCGGCGGCCGGCTACATCCTGCAAGGGGCGCTGGATCGGCTGAGGGCGTGTTGAACCGCCTCGTCCTTCGACAAGCTCAGGATGAGGCGAATTATACGACGGACGAACGGGAATCCTCATCCTGAGCTTGTCGAAGGGCGAGGATTTCGCTCCACTAACGCCAAGCTGTTTGGGAGGCTATCCGGTGCGCATCGTCCTTGCCTGTCTCGCCCTGCTGACCGCAGCGCCCGCCCTAGCCCAGACCGATCCCCTCCCCGCCGCCGTGGTCGCCGATCCGCCACAGGACAAGACGCATCCGGCGGGCATGATCGCCTTCGCCCTGCCCACCAGGGGCGGGGTGAAGATCAACGCCGTGCTCTACACCGCCGCCGGCGCCGGGCCGCATCCGACGGTGCTGCTGCTGCACGGCCTGCCGGGCAACGAGCAGAACCTCGATCTCGCCCAGGCCATCCGGCGCGATGGGTGGAACGTGCTGACCCTGCACTATCGCGGCGCCTGGGGCAGCCCCGGCCGCTTCACCTTCGCCGGCTGTATCGAGGACGCCGCCGCCGCCCTGACCTGGCTGCGCGATCCCAACACCGTCGCCGCGCCCGGTATCGACGCCGGCAAGATCGTGGTGATCGGCCACTCCATGGGCGGGTTCATGGCCGCCTATACCGGGGGACACGATCCCGGCCTCCTCGCCACGGGCCTGATCTCCGCCGCCAACCTCGGCGGCCCGACCGGCATGGGCGCCCTGCCCCGGAAGGCGGCCGCCAAGGTGGTGGACGACAACATCGGAACCACCGTCGGGATGCACACCCTGAACGCCACGCCCGAAAGCCTGGGCGACGAGGCGATCCAGCACGACAAGGACTGGAACTTCACCGACTGGGCGCCCGCCCTCGCCCGCCATCCGCTGCTGATCGTGACCTCCAACGACGGTCTGGCGGCAGGCGCCCTGGCGCTGCGGGACAGGGCCGCCGGCGGCGCGCCGGTGACCTACCTCCATCTGGAGACCGACCACGGCTATTCGGACCAGCGTATCGCCCTGGAGGCCGCCGTCCTCCGCTGGCTGGAGAACCTGCCGGGCGCCCCGGCGGGATCGTGATCCCCAATCCTGTCATCCCGGCCGTAGCGAAGCGGAGCGCCGGGACCTCGACGGGCGGTGCAAACCGTTATCGAGGTCCTGGATAAGCGCTGCGCGCTTTTCGGGATGACAGCTTAGTTGAGCCCCTCGCCAAAGCCGCCTATAGCCTCCGCTTCGATGGATAGCGCGCCCGACATCGAAGGATTGATCCGCCAGCGCACCTTCGCCTTTCCCCATCGCCACCTGTTATCCATGGCCGGCCTGTCGCGGCCCGACGCGGAGGCGCTGCTCGACCTCGCCGACGCCTTCGTCGCCCTGAACCTGCGCGGCGACAAAAAGCTCTCCACCTTGCGCGGCCGCACCCTGGTCAACCTGTTCTTCGAAAGCTCCACCCGCACCCAGTCTTCCTTCGAGATCGCCGCCAAGCGGCTGGGCGCCGACACGGTGAACATGGCCCCGCGCAACTCCTCCATCACCAAGGGCGAGACGCTGATCGACACGGCGGTGACGCTGAACGCCATGAAGCCGGACATCCTGATCGTGCGCCACGCCGCCTCCGGCGCCGCCGACCTCCTGGCCCAGAAGGTGAGCTGCAGCGTGGTCAACGCCGGCGACGGCGGGCACGAACATCCGACCCAGGCCCTGCTCGACGCGCTGACCCTGCGGCGGGCGCTCGGGCGCGTGGAGGGGCTGACCGTGGCGATCTGCGGCGACGTGCTGCACAGCCGCGTGGCCCGCTCCAACGTCGTGCTGCTCCAGTTGCTGGGCGCCGAGGTGCGGCTGGTAGGGCCGCCGACCCTGATGCCCGCCGGCGCCGGGCAATGGGGCGTCGGCGTCCACCACGACATGAAGACGGGGATCAGGGGCGTGGACGTGGTGATGATGCTGCGCCTGCAACTGGAGCGGATGGACGGCGCCTTCGTCCCCTCCACCCGCGAATATTTCCGCTACTGGGGCCTGGACGCGGAGAAGCTGGCCCTGGCCTCCCCCAAGGTGAAGGTCATGCATCCCGGGCCCATGAACCGGGGGGTGGAGATCGAGTCCGGGGTGGCCGACGATCCGGCCGTCAGCCTGATCCAGTCGCAGGTGGAGATGGGCGTGGCCGCGCGCATGGCGGTGCTGACCGCGCTGGCGGCGCGGCTGGACAATGGGGAGCCCACGATTGGCTAGATCGCAGGCCATCGCCTTCCTCGACGCCCGGCTGGTCGATCCGGAAAGCGGCTATGACGGCCCCGGCGCGCTGGTGGTGGCGGAGGGCGTGATCGCCGACGTGGTGCGCCGCCCGACCTTCGACAACCTGTCGAGCGATATCCGCGTCATCGACTGCGGCGGCGCCATGCTCTGCCCCGGCCTGGTCGACCTCAGGGTCAAGACCGGGGAGCCGGGCGCGGAGCCCAAGGAGACGCTGAAGTCGGCCAGCCGGGCCGCGGCGGCGGGCGGCGTCACCTCCATCGTCATCCAGCCGGATACCGATCCGGCCATCGACGATCCGGCCATGGTGGACTTCATCCACCGCCGCGCGCGCGACATCGAGCTCGTGCATGTCTATCCCGCCGGCGCCGCCACGCGCGGCTGCCGGGGCGAGCGGATCGCGGAACTCGGCCTGATGCGGGAGGCTGGCGCGGTCTATTTCACCGATGCCGACCGCCCCATCGCCGACTCCAAGGTGTTTCGCCGGGTGCTGAGCTACGCCAGGGGTTTCGGCGCGACGGTGGCGCATCGCCCGGCCGACCCCTGGCTGACCGCCGGAACCTGCGCCACCGAGGGCGAGTTCGCCGCGCGGCTGGGCCTGGCCGGCGCGCCGGCGGTGGCGGAGCGGATCATGCTGGAACGCGATCTGGCCCTGGCCGAGATCACCGGCGCACGCCTGATCGTCGACCAGATCACCACCGCCGACGCCCTGGACGCGCTGCGCCGGGCCAAGGTGAAGGGCGTGCTGGCCACGGCCACCGCGGGGATCAACCATCTCAGCTTCAACGAACTCGATATCGGCGAGTACCGCACCTTCGCCCGGCTCGACCCCCCGCTGCGCAGCGAGACCGACCGGCAGGCCCTGATCCAGGCCCTGTTGGACGGCCTGGTGGAGGTTGTAGTCTCCGCCCATGCCCCCGCTCCCGCCGAAGACAAGCGGCTGCCGTTCGCGGAAGCCGCGCCGGGGGGCGTCGGCCTGGAGACCCTGCTCCCCGCCCTGCTCACGCTTCATCACGAGGGGGGCGCGGCGCTGGCGACCCTGATCCGCGCCGTGACGCTGGCGCCCGCGCGCCTGATCGGGCTGGACGCCGGTACGATCACGCCCGGCGCGGCCGCCGACCTCGTGCTTTGCGACCTCGGCGCTCCATTCCGCGTGGACGCCGACCGGCTGGTCTCCAAGTCCAAGAACTCGCCCTTCGACGGCCGACGCCTGCAGGGCCACGTGATTCTGACCATGGTCGATGGCCGCATCGTGCATCGGGCGGAGGCGTGATGCCCCCCTTGCGCGCCTGCAAGCCAGACGCGAAGCTCGGCGTATGATCTTCGGTCTCGCGCCCTTCGCCTTCATGGCCTGCATCGTCGGCGGGTATCTGCTCGGTTCAATCCCGTTCGGGGTGATCGTCACCCGGTTGGGCGGGGCGGGCGATGTGCGCCAGATCGGATCGGGCAGTATCGGCGCCACCAATGTGCTGCGCACCGGGCGACGCGACCTGGCCTTCTTCACCCTTCTCGGCGACGGCGGCAAGGGCATCGTGGCGGTCCTGGTCGCGCGCGCCTTGTGGGGCGAACCGGCGGGCGCCTTGGCCGGCGCCTTCGCCTTCGTCGGCCACCTGTTCCCGGTCTGGCTGGGCTTCAGGGGCGGCAAGGGGGTGGCGACCTTTTTCGGCATCATGCTCGCGGCGGCCTGGCCGGTGGGCGTGGCGGCGGCCGTCACCTGGCTCGTGGTGGCAGCCCTGTTCAGGATATCCTCCCTGGCGGGCCTGACGACCGCCGCGCTGGCGCCGATCTACGCCTACCTCCTGCACAGCGGCCGGCCGATCATCGCGCTGGCCCTGTTCACGGCCGTGCTGATCTATAGTCGCCACCACGAAAACATCCGGCGCCTGATGAAGGGCGAGGAGACGAAGATCGGGGCGAAGAAGACGCCGCCCGCCGAACCTGCCCCTTGACTCCGAAACCCATCAGCGACGCCGAACGCCGCGACCGCCTGCGTCTGTCGCGGACGGAGAATGTGGGCCCCGTGGCGGCGGCGGCGCTGCTGGCGCGCTTCGGCACGGCCACCCGCGCGCTGGAGTCGCTGCCGGGGATGGCGCTCCGCGGCGGCCGCACCGCGCCGCTGAAGGTCTGCTCCGTCGCTGAGGCGGAGCGGGAACTGGACGCCGGCGCCGGGCTCGGGGCGCGCCTGATCACCTGTGGAGAGCCGGACTTTCCACCGCAGCTCGCCGCGCTAGACCCCCCGCCGCCGCTGATCTGGACGCTCGGCCACGCCGCCCTGCTCTCCAAACCCAATGTGGCGATCGTCGGCGCCCGCATCGCCTCGGCCGGCGGCCAGCGTTTCGCCCGGCAATTGGGTCTGGAGCTGGGTCGGGCGGGCTATGTGATCGCCTCCGGCCTCGCCCGCGGCATCGACGGCGCGGCGCACGAAGGGGCGCTGCCGACGGGCACGGTGGCCGTGCTGGGCGGCGGCATCGACGACATCTATCCGCCCGAACACCGCGATCTCTATCGGCGTATCACCGCGGCCGGCTGTCTGGTCAGCGAGAACAGGGTCGGGGGCAAGGCCAAGGCGCAGGACTTTCCCCGCCGCAACCGCATCATCTCCGGCCTGTCGCTGGGCGTGGTGGTGGTGGAGGCGGAGATGCGCTCCGGCTCGCTGATCACCGCGCGGCTGGCGGGCGAGCAGGGCCGCGAAGTGTTCGCCGTGCCGGGCTCCCCCCTCGATCCCCGCGCCAAGGGGACCAACGACCTGATCCGGCAAGGCGCGATCCTGTGCGAAGGCGCCGAGGATGTGATCGAGGCGCTGCGGCGCACGCCTCTGGTCCGCGAGCCGCAGGGCGACCTGTTCGCCTCGCTCCTCGACGATACCGACCGCCTGGACCGGGAAGCACAGCGCCTGCGCGAGCGCGCCTACGCCCTGGTCTCGCCGACGCCGATCCCGGTGGACGAGATCGTCCGCGCCCTCGGTGAGCCCTCGCCCGCGGTGTTCGCCGCCCTGGTGGAGTTGAGCCTCGCCGGCCGCGTCGAGTTGTTGGCCGGGGGCCTTGTGGCGCGGGCATGACCTTCCCTGTCATCCCGGCCGAAGCGAAGCGTAGAGCCGGGACCTCGACAAGGTCTACAGCAGCGCGGACCTCATCCCCATCGGGGTCCCGGACAAGCGCTGCGCGCTTTCCGGGATGACAAGCACTTATTACAGCCGCGCCAGATGACGTGTGCCGTAGCGCGCAGAGAGCGACAGGATCGGACGGGTGGGGTCCGCCAGCCGATGCTCCAACTCCTTGACCACGAAGGTGGTCACATTGGGCAAGTCGAAGGCACCGATCTCGCCCATGGGAATCCAGGCGATCTCATCCAGTTCCCCCGACCCCTGCGACCGGTCCCGGCTCAGCAGGCTGTCGGCCTCGGCCATGAAGAAGCGGGCGTCGAAGCGCTTGGGCCGATAAGGCGGGGTGATGGCGCGGGCCACGAACTGGAGCGCGGCCAGATCCGGCAGCGCGCCGGCCTCGATGAAGCCGCGCCAGGGGCCGGCGGCGGGCCGGACCGGCGCCCTGCGGGCCAGCATCAGTCCCGCCTCCTCCCAGGTCTCGCGCACCGCCGCCATGGCCAAGGCGCGCGGCAGGGTCGGCCGACGGGGTGCGGTAAGGTGGAGCTTGTCCTCCACTTCAGGCGCAAGCTCACTGGCGGAGGGCGCGTTGAAGTCGCCGCGGTCGACCCGGCCGCCCGGAAACACCCACTTGCCCGGCATGAAGTCGTGCCCGTGCGAGCGGCGGCCCATCAACAGTTCGGCTCCCTTGCGCGTGCGCCGGACCAGGATCAGGGTCGCGGCGTTGCGCGGCCGGACGGTCTTCTGCCCCTCGCCCTTGAGCGGGCCGTCCACCCGCGGGTCGTAGCCCGGCGTGCTCATCGCCGCCGCCCCAGCCGCACGCCCTTCAGGCCGCCGCGGGGTGAGCCCTTCGGCGACGCGCGACCCGTGCCGGTGCGGACGCCGAGGCGTGGGCGCGGCGCGTCCGGATCCGGCGGGTCAGGCTCGCTCAGCATCTCGAACAGCAGGCCGCCGGTGAGCGGCGTCGCCTCCTTCAGCCGCACCGACACCGTCCGGCCGAGCCGCCAGCGCGCACCGCTGCGGTCGCCCACCAGGGCGTGCTGGCGCTCGTCGTGGACGAAGAACTCGCCGCCGAGGGTGGAGACCGGGACCAGCCCATCCGCGCCCGTCTCGGCAAGGCGAATGAACAGGCCGAAGCGGGTGACGCCGGTGATCCGTCCGCTGAACTCAGCGCCCACCCGGTCGGCGAGGAAGGCCGCCACATAGCGGTCGGTGGCGTCGCGTTCCGCGGCCATGGCGGCCCGCTCGGTGGCGGTGATGTGCTCGGCCGTCTCCGTCATCCGCGCCATCTCCGCATCCTTCAGCCCGTCGTCACCGAGCTTCAGCGCCCGGATGAGCGCGCGATGGACCACGAGATCGGCGTAGCGGCGGATGGGAGAGGTGAAGTGGGCATACTTCTGCAAATTCAAGCCGAAGTGGCCGATATTGTCATTGGCGTAGACCGCCTGCATCTGGGTGCGCAGCACCACCTCGTTGACGATTTCCGCATGAGGGCCGCCCCGGGTCTGCTCCAGGAGACGGTTGAACCGGGCGGTCGCCACGGGCTCGCCCTTGGTCCAGGGGATGCCGATGGTGCCGAGGAAGTCGGCGAGGTTGAACAGCTTCTCCTGGCTCGGCGCGTCGTGGATGCGGTAGATCAGGGGAGATCGCTTCTTCTCCAGTTCCTCCGCCGCCGCCACATTGGCCTGGATCATCATCTCCTCGATGAGCTTGTGGGCTTCGAGTTGCACGCGGGCGCGGATCGACACCACCTCCCCCTCGGCATTCAGGGCGATGCTGCGCTCGGCGCTGGCGATCTCCAGCGGCGAGCGGACGGTTCGGCCGCGCGACAGGCAGGCATAGGCCGCCCACAGGGGGCGCAACACCGGATCGAGCAGAGGACCGGTCTTGTCATCGGGCGCCCCGTCGATGGCGGACTGGGCCTGGCCGTAGCTGAGCTTGGCGGCGGAACGCATCAATCCGCGCACGAACCGATGCGACAGCTTGCGTCCGGTCTGGTCGAACACCATCCTCACCGCCAGTGTGGCGCGATCCTCGTTTTCCCTGAGTGAACAAAGGCCTGCGGAGAGAACCTCCGGCAGCATCGGCTCGACCCGGTCGGGAAAATAGACCGAATTGCCCTTGGCCCAGGCCTCGCGGTCCAGCGCCGAGCCGGCCCGCACATAGGCGGCCACGTCGGCAATGGCGACCCACACCACCCAGCCGTCCGGGTTTTGGGGGTTCTCGTCAGCCTCGGCGTAGACGGCGTCGTCGTGGTCGCGGGCGTCCTCCGGATCGATGGTCACCAGCGGCAGGGCGCGCAAATCTTCGCGTCCGCCCAGTGTGGGTTTCCCGGCGGCTGCAGCCTCTGCTTCGGCCTCCTCGGAAAAGCCGGTCCGGATGCCGTGGGTATGCATAGCGATCAGGGAGGCGGCGCGGGGGTGATCCTCGCGGCCGATGATCTCCAGCACCTTGGCGGACTTCGGGCCATAGCGCCGGCCGCCGTCCATGGCCTGGGCCACCACCAGGTCGCCGTCGCGGAGCGCGGCGCCCGGCGCATCCGCGACCAGATAGCTTTCCTTGACCCGGCGATCCACCGGCTCGATCCGCGCCTCGCGCCCACCTCTGGGACCGGGCGCCTTGCGCACCACGCCCAGTACGCGCGGCGCGGCCTCGCCCAGGCGCCGGATCAGCCGGGCCTCGATCTCGCCGGTCTCCAGCCGCTCGAAACGGACCAGCACCCGGTCGCCGAGTCCGGGCGCCCCCATTCGCGCCTCGTCCCTGGCCGGGGCCAGACGCACAGGCGCGGCGTCGTCGGCCCTGGCCAGCCGTACGTAGAGTTCGCCGTCGGCGTCGCGGTCCACCACATCCGCCACGCCCACCGGGGGCAAGCCGCCGGGCTCGGCCACGCCCTTGCGCCCGCGTTTGGCCAGCCCGCCCGCGCCCTGCATCGCCTTCAGCAGGTGGCGCAGCGCCGCGCGGTCCTTGCCCTTCAGCCCGAAATGCCGGGCGATGGCGGCGATATCGGTTTCGCCGGCCGCGCGGATGAAGGCCTCGAGCGTTTCACGGTCCGGCAGGCCGGAGGGCGCCCTGACGTTCGGCGGCGACGGGCCGCCCGCCGCATGGGGACCGGGCTTGCGGGGACGCTTCACCCCTTGGCGGCGGCCTTCGCCGCCGGCTTTTTCACCGCCGTCTTCCTGGCGGTCGGTGTCTTCGCAGCGGCCTTCTTCGTAGGCGCCTTGGTTTCGGCCTTAGGCTTCGCGGCGGCCTTCCTCACCGGCTTCTTGCCGCCGCCCTTGGCCGCGCGCTCGGCCAGAAGCGCCACCGCCTGCTCCATGGTCACGCCCTGGGGATCGGCCCCCTGCGGGACGTTGGCGTTCACGCCGCCGGACGCGATGTAGGGTCCGAAGCGCCCGGACAGCACCTTCACCGGCTCGCCGGTTTCGGGGTGGGCGCCAAGCTCCTTGAGGGCCGCAGCCTGGCCCCGCTGCGGCCGTCCGCCACCCGCGCGCTTCTCGGCCAGAAGGGTGACGGCGCGGTTCAGGCCGACCTCGAAAACCTCTTCGATGTCAGACACATTGGCGTAGGTCTTGCCGTGCTGCACGTAGGGTCCGTAGCGCCCGAGCCCGGCGAGGATCGGCGTTCCATCCTCCGGATGCAGACCGACCGTGCGCGGCAAGGCCAGCAGGCGCAACGCCTGCGACAGGCTCAGCTCGCCGGGCGCCCAGCCCTTGGGCAGGGACGATCGTGCGGGCTTGGCGCCCTCCCCCGTCCCGGCCTCCTCCACATAGGGACCGAAGCGGCCGACCTTCAGCCACACGGGCCGGCCGCTCTCCGGATTGTGGCCAAGCTCGCGGTCGCCGCTTTCGGCGGCCCCCTCGCCCTCCTCGGGTCCCGCCATGGGGCGGGTATAGCGACACTCCGGATAGTTGGAGCAGCCGATGAAGGCGCCGAACTTGCCGGTCTTCAGGCTGAGCCGCCCCGTGCCGCAGGTGGGGCAGAGACGCGGATCGGACCCGTCGCCCTTGTCCGGAAAGATCTGGGGACCCAGCGCGTCGTTCAGCGCGTCCAGCACCTGTGTCGTGCGCACGTCGCCGAGTTCGCCCACCGCCGCATGAAACTCCTTCCAGAACTCGCGCAGCAGCACCTTGTATTCCATCTCGCCGGCGGAGACCCTGTCGAGCTTTTCTTCCAAGGCGGCGGTAAAGTCGTATTCCACGTAACGACGGAAGAACTGTTCGAGGAAGGCGGTGACCAGCCGCCCCTTGTCCTCCGGGATGAAGCGGTTCTTGTCCATGCGCACGTATTCGCGGTCGCGCAGCACGGTCAGGATCGAGGCGTAGGTGGAGGGGCGGCCGATGCCGAGCTCCTCCATCTTCTTCACCAGGGTGGCTTCGGAATAGCGCGGCGGCGGCTCGGTGAAGTGCTGGTCGGCGCGGGCCTTGAGCACCTTGGCCCCAGCGCCCTCGCTCACGGCGGGCAGGCGGCGGCTGTCGTCCTCTTCCTCGCCGGCCGACCCCTTCGCCACCTCGTCGCGGCCCTCTTCGTAGACGGCGAGATAGCCGTCGAACTGGACCACCTGGCCTGTGGCGCGAAGCCCCGTCCTGCCGTCGGCGGTCTCCAGATCGATGGTGGTGCGTTCGATCCGCGCCGCCTCCATCTGGCTGGCCATCATCCGTTTCCAGATCAGCTCGTAGAGGCGGCCGAGATCGCCATCGAGACGGAGCTGGTCGGGCCTGCGGGCCATGGAGGTCGGGCGGATCGCCTCGTGCGCCTCCTGGGCGTTCTTGGCCTTGGTGGTGTAGAGGCGGGGGCGCTCGGGCACATAGGCGGCGCCATAGCGATCGCCGATCACCCGGCGCGCCTCGTCCAGCGCTTCGGGCGCGGAGGCCACGCCATCCGTTCGCATATAGGTGATCAGGCCGCCCTGTTCGTCCACGCCCTCATACAGCTTCTGCGCGGCCTGCATGGTGCGCTGGGCGTTGAAGCCGAGCTTGCGCGACGCCTCCTGCTGCAGGGTGGAGGTGGTGAAGGGCGGCGGCGGGTTGCGCCGTGCGGGCTTCTTCTCCACCGAGGCGACCTTGAACTGGCCGCTCTCCACCGCACGGCGGGCGTCCTCGGCCTCGTCGGCATGGCTCAGGCCGAACTTGTCCAGCCGCTTGCCGTCGAGCTTGGCCAGCCGCGCCAGGAACGGGTCGGACCCGGCCGAGACGTCGGCCTCCACCGTCCAGTATTCCCGCGCCCGGAAGGCCTCGATCTCCGCCTCGCGGTCCACCACCAGACGCAGCGACACCGATTGCACCCGTCCCGCCGACCGCGAACCCGGCAGCTTGCGCCACAGCACCGGAGACAGGGTGAAGCCCACCAGATAGTCGAGGGCGCGCCGGGCCAGATAGGCGTCCACCAGCTCCATATCCACGTCGCGGGGGTTGCGCATGGCCTCGGTGACGGCGGCCTTGGTGATGGCGTTGAATACGACGCGCTGGATGGTGGCGCCCTTCAGCACCTTCCGCGCCTTCAGCACCTCCAGCACGTGCCAGGAGATGGCCTCCCCTTCCCGATCCGGGTCGGTGGCGAGGATCAGCCGGTCGGCTCCCTTCATGGCGGCGGCGATGTCCGACAACCGTTTGGCGGCCTTGCCGTCCACCTCCCAGCTCATGGAGAAGTCGTCGTCCGGCCGAACGCTGCCATCCTTGGACGGCAGGTCGCGCACGTGGCCGTAGGAGGCCAGAACCGTGTAGTCCGACCCCAGGTACTTGTTGATGGTCTTGGCCTTGGCCGGTGACTCGACGACGACGACGTTCATGCGGGCGGGCGATCTCGGACGGGGAGGACGCCGCGGTCACGCCGCGACGTAAGGCGCGGAAAGTGGGGGGCGCTCCCCCGTCCTGTCAACGGACCATGGACGATTGCTCGCATGACGTGTTCTTACCATCTACTCTCCAAATCCGCGTGGAAACCGCCCATGGCGCCGCCCCTGGCCGACGGCGAGCCTGACCTGACGCCGGGAACCGGCCGCAGCTATATCGAGGATATGCTGCTACAATTGGCGGATCTCTCGCGCCGCATCGGCGAACCGGCCCTGGCCGCCGCGATCGACGCCGCGGCAGGCAAGATCCGCCAGGCCCATCCGCGCCGCACGCCCACGGCGGCCGGCGACGCCTAGACCGAACCCCGCCGAAGGTTGACTTCGTGGTCGCTGTGAGTATGGTCCGCGCCTTCCGATTTCCCGGCCTCCCGCCGGCCCCACTCATGCCCGCCCTATTATTGCCCCCAGGTACGCCATGGCCAAGCCAGCTTCCATAAAGATCCGCCTGAATTCCTCGGCGGACACCGGCTTCTTCTACGTCACCAAGAAGAACGCGCGCACCAAGACCGACAAGCTCGTGCTGAAGAAGTACGACCCGGTGGTGCGCAAGCACGTGGAATTCCGCGAAGGCAAGATCAAGTAGGGCGCCCCGGCCCTTTCATGACAATCACGCCCGGGTCCGCCCGGGCGTTTTCTTTTGCACCCTCGGTCATCAACTCTCTTCCCATGCGGCGCTCAGCAGGGCTTTCAGACCGCCATCGACCTGCGATGGATCGGTCAGAACCAGCGCCGATTTCAGACGCTCGGACCAGCCCTCGTTCGATTTGGCCGGGGACAGGCGCGAATCGGCCTCCGGCGACAGGGCCAGACCCAGCCGCGCGCCGCCTCGCATAGGCCGGATCGCCGCGAACTGATAGGCCCGCGACCAAGCCGAATAGCCCTTGCGCTGGCCGGTGACGAGGTCGGGCAGACCGGATACCGCCGCCTCCACCGCCTCGAAGATGGCGCACTGACCGGGATCGACCCAAAGCGCCTCCCGCAGGGCCTCGGGGGCGTCCCAACCCGCGCTCGCCGGGAAGGCCTCGCCGAGCACGTAGGAAGCGCGGTTCTGCAACAGGCCGTGCGTCGCCTTGAACCAGGCCAGCCGGGCGCGAGGTCTGGTCTCCGGACAGGTCCTGGCGATGACGACCCATTCGGCCAGCGACTTGCCGGTGTCGCGCTCCAGTCCGGCCCGCACGGAGGCGAACCATTTCTTCTGTTGCTCGGTCAAGGTTTCGGTGTCGGCTTTCGGCATGGCTCCCTCTTCGCGCCCTGTGCTAGGAGCCTAACACCCAATCCGGAGCCCGGTCATGAGCCTCGACGGCGCCTATGACGACCAGAACATCTTCGCCCGGATCATCCGGGGCGAGGCGGCGGCGGCAAAGGTCTATGAGGACGCCCACGTCCTGGCCTTCATGGACGTCTTCCCCCAGGCCCGCGGCCACTGTCTGGTGGTGTCCAAGGCGTCCGCGGCGCGCAACCTGCTCGATGTGGCGCCGGAGGTGCTGTGCCGCCTTATGCAGGACGTGCAGCGCGTGGCGGGGGCCGTGGTGGCGGCGCTGAACCCGGACGGGGTGGTCATCACCCAGTTCAACGGCGCGGTCGCCGGCCAGACCGTGTTCCACCTGCACGTCCACATTATCCCCCGCTGGGCCGACCAGCCGCTCAAGGGCCACGGCCACGGCCAGATGGCGGACATGGCGGAACTCAGGAGGATTGCCGAGGAGATCGCGGCGGAGATCAGCTGATAAACCAGGTTGTGGCCGGGCATGACCCGGCCACAAGGCCGCTCCGGGCGCGGAGCCGCCTCGTCCTCGGGTCTTCGCCGCGCTCCGGCCTGGGATGAGTCAGGACTTTGAACTCCCGCGCCTGCCCTCAAAGGTGACCAGGACACCCGGCTTTACCCCGGCGGCCAGCGCCTGCGCGTCCCAGTTGGTCAGGCGCACGCAGCCGTGGCTGGCGGTCTTGCCGATCTTTTCCGGGTCGGGCGAGCCGTGGATGCCGTAGCTCGGCGCGTTGAGGTCGATCCACACCACGCCGACGGGATTGTTGGGACCGGGCTTGATGGTCAGCTTGCCGTGGCTGCGCGGACCCCAGTGGAGCTTCTTGGGATCGTACACATAGTCCGGGTTGCGGGCCACGCCGTTGACCTTGTGCACCCCGGACGGCGAGGGCCGTTCGGTTGACCCTACCGTGGCGGGATAGACGGCCAGCACGTTGCCGTCTGGGCTGTAGGCGGTGACCTGCGCCTTGGCCTTCGAGACGGTGACGGTCTTCACGTCGCCCTTGGCGAACGGTTTGGGCTCGGCGTCGGCCACCACCAGCACCTGCCCCGCCCGGGTCAGGTCGGCGGCGGGGTTCAGCGCCTGCAACAGCGCCTGGCTCATATGGAAGCGTTCGGCCAGGGACTCCAGGGGGGTGGAGAACTGCGGTCCGTCCGGCAAGGCCGCCAGCTTGACGAAATCCTCACCCACGTCCGGGGCGAAGGGGCCGGCCACGTCCTGGTCCGTGGTGGTGTAGGTCTTCACCACCGGCGCCGCGCCCGCGTCCGGCGCGGCGAGCAAGGCCTTCCAGGTATCGGCGTCGAGATCGCCCGACACGGGCAGGCCGCCGGCGCTCTGGAAGGCGGCGACCGCGTGTTTCAGGTTGGTCCCCGGCTTGCCGTCCACCACGCCCGGCGAGAACCGGTCCCGCGCCAGCAGCACCTCGGCTCGCACCAGTCCAGGATCGGGCGCGGTGTTCTTGCTGTCGCTCGGAGCGGGTGCGCTGGAGTCCACGATGGCCGTGTTGATTTTCTGGAGATCGTCGGCGCGCGCGGTGGGGGCCGGCGGCGGCGCCGGCTGCATCGGCGCCGGAGGCGCCGCCGCCGGGGCGGCGGCGTTGGGCGCAGGCGGCGCGATCGCGGCCGCCTGCCCCGAGGGGGGAGACTGCCCGCAGGCCGCGAGCGAAACCAGCAGGGCGACCGGGGCGAGGTGTTTCATGGCATCACAGCGAAGCTGTGTCCGATTGGTTCCTCGCCCCGGGCGCCTCCTTTCGGGCGCGTCAGTCCGCCATGGCCGGTTCGTCGCTGCCTTCCGCGGCGAGGTCGGTGTCGGGGTGGACCTCGATCTCGCCCGGGCGGGTCTCGTTGGACGCACCGTCGATGTTGAACGCCAGCTTGCCGTCCTTGAGTTCGACCTTCACGTGCCCGCCGCGGACCAGACGGCCGAACAGGATCTCATCGGCCAGGGGCTTCTTGATATGCTCCTGGATCACCCGCGCCAGCGGCCGGGCGCCGAACAGCTCGTCATAGCCGTTCTTGGCCAGCCAGTCGGCCGCCTCGTCGGAAAGTTCGATGGTGACGTTGCGGTCGGCCAGCTGGGCTTCGAGCTGGATGACGAACTTCTGCACCACGTTCTTGATGGTCTCGGGGGCCAGCGCCTTGAAAGTGACGATGGCGTCCAGGCGGTTGCGAAACTCCGGCGTGAACAGCTTGGTGATGGCCTGCTCGTCCGCGTCGGTCACCCGGCCCCGACCAAAACCGATGGAGAACCGGTTGTTGTCCGCCGCGCCCGCATTGGTGGTCATGATCAGCACGACGTTGCGGAAATCGACCTTCTTGCCGTTGGAGTCGGTCAGCGTGCCGTGGTCCATGACCTGGAGCAGGATGTTGAACACATCCGGGTGCGCCTTCTCGATCTCGTCCAGCAACACCACGGCGTGCTTGTGCTGGTCCACCGCATCGGTGAGCTGGCCGCCCTGATCGTGGCCCACATAGCCCGGGGGCGCGCCGATGAGCCGGCTGACCGTGTGCCGCTCCATGTATTCCGACATGTCGAAGCGCAGCAGTTCGATACCGAGGGTGGAGGCCAGCTGGCGCGCCACCTCGGTCTTGCCGACGCCGGTCGGGCCGGAGAACAGGTAGGAGCCGATCGGCTTTTGCCCCTCGCGCAGACCGGCGCGGGAAAGCTTCATGGCGGCGCTGAGGGCGTGAATCGCCTCGTCCTGGCCATAGACCGCCCGCTGCAGATCGCTTTCCAGCGAACGCAGGGACTCGGTGTCGGACTTGGACACCGACTTGGCCGGGATGCGGGCCATCTTGGAGACCACGATCTCGATCTCCTTGACGCCGATCTTCTTGCGGCGCTTGGCCTCGGGCAGCAGCATCTGGCTGGCCCCCGCCTCGTCGATCACGTCGATGGCCTTGTCCGGCAGCTTGCGGTCGGTGATGTATTTGGCCGAAAGCTCCACCGCCGTCTTGATGGCGTCGTCGGTGTATTTCAGCTTGTGGAAGTCCTCGTAATAGACCTTCAAGCCCTTGAGGATCTTGATGGTGTCGTCCAGCGTCGGCTCGATCACGTCGATCTTCTGGAAGCGGCGGACCAGCGCCCGGTCCTTCTCGAAATGCTGGCGGAACTCCTTGTAGGTGGTGGAGCCCATGCACTTCAGCGTGCCCGAAGCTAGGGCCGGCTTCAGCAGGTTGGAGGCGTCCATCGCCCCGCCGGAGGTGGCGCCGGCGCCGATCACCGTGTGGATCTCGTCGATAAACAGGATGGCGTTGTGGTGGCTCTCCAGTTCCTTCACCACCTGTTTGATCCGCTCCTCGAAATCGCCGCGATAGCGGGTGCCGGCGAGCAGGCTGCCCATGTCGAGGGAGAAGATGGTGGCGTCGGCCAACACCTCCGGCACCTCGTGATTGACGATCTTGCGGGCCAGGCCCTCGGCGATGGCGGTCTTGCCGACGCCGGGGTCGCCCACCAGCAGCGGGTTGTTCTTGTTGCGGCGGCACAGCACCTGGATGCAGCGCTCCACCTCGGCCAGGCGCCCGATCAGGGGGTCGATCTTGTTCTGCTTGGCCTTCTCGTTGAGGTTGACGCAGTAGGCCTCCAGCGCCTCGCCGCCGGTCTTGGTGTTGGGCTTGCCCTCGTCCTCTTCCGTGGCGCCCTTCACGGCGCGCGGCTCGCTGGCCCCCGCCTTCTTGGCGATGCCGTGAGCGATGAAGTTGACCGCGTCATAGCGGGTCATGTCCTGCTCCTGCAGGAAGAAGGCGGCATGGCTTTCGCGTTCGGAGAACACGGCCACCAGCACATTGGCGCCGGTCACCTCGTCGCGGCCCGAGGACTGGACGTGGATCAGCGCCCGCTGCAGCACGCGGTTGAACCCGGCGGTGGGCTTGGCGTCCTCGCCGTCCTCGACGATCAGCGATTTCAGTTCGGTGTCGAGATAGCCCACCAACGACTTCTTCAGCGCCGCCAGATCGACGGAGCAGGCGCGCATCACCGCGCCCGCGTCCTCGTCGTCGGTCAGGGCCAGCAATAAATGTTCAAGCGTGGCGTACTCGTGCTTACGCTGGTTGGCGTAGGCCGCGGCGCGGTGCAGGGTCTCCTGAAGATTGCGCGAGAATGACGGCAAGTGAGACCTCTCAATCTTTTTCCATAGTGCATTGCAGGGGGTGCTGGTTCTGGCGGGCGGCGTCGATCACCTGGGCGACCTTGGTCTCGGCCACCTCGAAGGTGAAAACCCCGCACACCCCCACTCCATGCTGGTGCACGTGCAACATGATCCGCGTGGCGTCGTCGCGCGACTTGTTGAAGAAGCGCTCAAGCACGTAGACCACAAACTCCATCGGCGTGTAGTCGTCGTTCAGAAGCAGAACCCGGTACAAGGATGGCTTTTGAGTCTTCGGCTTTACTTGCGTAATGACCGCCGAACCGACGCCATTTCCCTGATTGCCCGGCTTTCGCTCGGCCATCTATATGATCCCTCGGACGCCGACCTGACGCGACGCAACACGGATTAGATAGGCCGCAAGCGCGATTTGGGAAGCCCCGACACGCGCTCCGCGACGTTTGGCCGGTATGATGCGCAGGCGCCGCTTAATCGCTCAGCCAAGTCACCTCCGACCCGTGCGGGTGCACGGCGGCGAGGCGCCGGATCGCGCCGCCATCCGGCGCCCCCTCCGGTCCGCCGCTCCAGAGTCGCAACAGCACCTCGTCATGAACGAGCGGGGCCTGACGGTCCGGCTCCTTGCTGAGCCAAGCGAAGGGCGCATCCGCCGTAGCGGCCGCCCTGGCCCGCGCGATGGCGGCGTGGATGCGGTTCCGCACCGACTTCGGCGGATAGAAGATGAAGGAGGAGTGATAGACCACGGTAGCCACGCCCGGCCGCGGATAAACGTGCGTCTCGGCCCAGTCGGCGGCGTCGGCCCGCTCCGGCACGCCGCCGCTCGCCCGCTTCTGCGCGATCGCGGCGGCCAGGCGCTCCAGCCGCACCGTCTGGTCCGGCCAGACATAACTCCGAAGGCGGAGCGCCGCTTGCGGATCGGCTACATCGATGGGGGCCTGGTCGCAGGCGCGCCGCTCGGCCACCGTCACGGGGATCAGCGGCGGGTTAGGCCCGGTCCACGCACCTCCCAACCGCACGGCCGCCGCCGGATCGCCCCAAGCCGCACCCCCGCCGAAGCTGTAGTGGAAGCGGTCCCAGTTCATGATCAGCCCCGCCGAGGCGCCGAGCTCCAGGCAGCGGAGCGGCAGGCCGGTCACTCTCGCCACGGTTAGAAAGCCGCCGATCAGGCAGAGGGCGCGGTTGACCTCGTTGGTCTGGGGCGGCGAAGCCATGTAGCGGCGGATCACCTCGGGGTGGGCTTCGGCGGCGGCGGCGAGCGCGCGGGCCAGCGCCTCGGGCGCCGGTGGAGCGTGCGGCGGATAGAGGGCGGCAAGCCGCGGCGCCTCTCCGCTCAGCGCCAGATAGTGGAAGGCGCCGGTAAGCCGAAGCGCCACCGCATCGGCGAAGAGGACGCGGAGGTCGGCCCCGAACCAGGGCTCGAGATAGACGCCATAGGGCGGACCGGCGCCGACGGCAGGGCCGATGGCCTCAAGCACCAGCACCGCGAAGGCCGAGCCGCTTTGGCGGCAGATATGGGCTTGGCCCTTGAAGAGGTCATGTAGCGGTGTGATGTCGGTCATGGACGCGAGGCTACGCCGCCCCATGCCCGACGCATAGCTTGACCGTTTCGCTCAACCTGTTGCGCAGGCAAGGAAAAGGCCCGGAGCGTTTCCGCTCCGGGCCCAGTCGTTCGCCAAGCTGGGAGGAGGCCTAGCGAGCAGCCTGGAAGGTTTCCATCATGGCGGTGGCGCGCTCGTTCAGAGGGCGCAGGCTATCCTTGACGGTGGCCGAAACGGTCTCGGTGGCGCGGTTCAGTTCGGCCATGTAGGTCTCCATCGCCGACTTGGCGAAGGCGGTCTGCAGCTCGACGGCTTCCTGCAGCGAGCGGACGCTCGACAGGGCCTTGGCCGCTTCCACATTGCGCTCGAAGCTGGTCTTGGAGAACGACATCGCCTGCGCGCCCAGGGTCTCGGCGCCCTTGGTGGCGGCGGTGGCCGAGGCGACCATGGCTTCGAGGTTCTTCTTGGAGTGAGCGTTCAGGTCGTTCAGGCCGGCGAGGGACTTCTCGACATTGTCCTTGAAGGCTTGCGTACCGGCGGCGGTGTATTGCTCGGTGGTGGCCTTGACCTTCTCGGCGGTGGCCTTGGCGGTGTTCGCGGTATCGGCGGCGATCTTGGGGGCGGTTTCGGCGGCGGCCATGGAAGTCTCCTGGAAGTCAGCGGGGGGCGCGGGCGGGGGTCGCCCGTTGGCTCAGGCGACAGACCGTTATATGCGGCGCCGCAGCATGATGGTCAAGGCAATTTTTGTGCGATGCACAATATTCACAAAGCGCTGGTTTTCCTCGCGAATGGTCAAGCTTTGGGCTGCGACGTTAGGTGTTAGGGTTAGCTTTCCCGCAACGATTGTTTACCTTGGATAAAGGATGGATAAGCGAATCTGATCATCCTGCCTCACAGCGGCTCGCTGCCGCGCTGCAAAATGTCGGACGCTTCCTCATGATCGAGCCTGGCCGCCGCCTGCTTCAGACCCTTGTCGCTCTGTTCACGAGCCTGGTCATGGCCCTGGCGCCGGTCGGGGCCGCGAGCGCGCAGGGCCTGTTCAGCATCCCGCGCTATTCGGCCATCGTCGTCGACGCCTCCACCGGGGAGGTCTTGTATTCCAAGCGCGCCGACGTTCAGCGCTTCCCCGCCTCGCTGACCAAGATCATGACGCTCTATCTGGCGTTCGAGGCGATGGCGACGGGACGTCTTTCGCCCAAGGACACCATCGTCATGTCGGCCCACGGGGCGGGTATGCAGCCGTCCAAGCTCGGCCTGCGCCCCGGCGAGGGGGTCATGCTCGACATGGCCCTGCAGGCCATCGCGGTGAAGTCGGCCAACGACATGGCTGTCGCCGTCGGCGAGCGCATCGGCGGGTCCGAGGATCGGTTCGCCCAACTGATGACCCTGCGCGCGCAGGAGCTGGGCATGACCAACACCCACTTCGCCAACGCCTCGGGCCTGCCCAACCCGCGCAACGTCTCCTCGGCCCGCGACCTCGCCATCCTCAGCCGCGCGGTGATGCGCGACTATCCCCAGTATTATGGCTATTTCGGCGAGCGCTCGATCACCTTTCGCGGCCGCACCGACAGGAACCACAACCACCTGCTGGCCAAGATGTCGGGCGTGGACGGGCTGAAGACGGGCTATATCGGCGCCTCGGGCTTCAACCTCGCCGCCTCCGCCATGCGCAGCGGCCACCGCCTGATCGCGGTGGTGCTGGGCGGCTCATCCACCGCCACCCGCGACGAGAACGTGGAGTCCCTGCTGAATGCCGGCTTCCAGGTCATGGCGCGCCGCGCGGTGGGCCAGCGGATCACCCTGGCCTCCATCGCCGAGCCCAGCGACGACAGCGGCCCGATCCAGCGCCCCGCCACCGAAGAGGGCGACGGCGAGCAGGACGGCGTCCAGGTGGAGGTCGCCGACTCCCTGCGCGGCCCCCAGGGCCTGCCCGGCAACCTGGCGGAGGCGCGCGCCAGCGGCACGCTGCAGCGCGTGGTCTCCGACGGGATGCCGGACCGCGACTGCGCCCCGCGCGTCGGCTATGTCAGGAAGGGGCGCGGGCGCCACGCTCACCGGGTGCGGGTGGTGACCAATCCGTGCCGCGCCGCCGCCGCGCGGGCCACGACGGTGGCCAGCCGCGACAGCGCTGACGATTGCCGTCATCTGCGCGGATCGAAGCTGCGGGCGTGCAAGCGCCGTGCGGCGCACGAGGATGTCCGCGTGGCCCAAGCGGCCGATCCCTGCGCCCACAAGCGCGGGCGGGCCAGGCGGAGCTGCGAGCGGACCGCCTCGCATCACCACCACGACGTGGCCGACAATGGCGCTGAGGCCGACGCCTCGGCCAAGCTGTCCGGGGCCGGCCGCTATCTGATCCAGGTCGGCGCCTACAAGTCGAAGACCGACGCCCGGGCGCAGATCGCCAAGCTTTCCGCCCGCATCGGCGGCGAGGGCCAGGTGGCGGCGGGCGGCGGCGGCTATCGCGCGCGTTTCACCGGCCTGACCTCCGACGAGGCCAAGGCCGCCTGCCACAAGCTGTCCACCCACGGCGAACGCTGCATGGTGATGCGCTCCTAACCCAGCAAGCGCTCGCGGGCGGCGTTGAGTTGGCTGGCCAGGCCGGCGGCGCCGCCCCGATCTGGATGCACCCGCTGCATCAGGCGCACATAGGCGGCCTGGATGTCCTCGGGCGACGCTCCGGGACCGATCCCGAGAATTGAGCGCGCCTCGGCCTCGCCCATGCCGGCCGGCGGCCTATGCCCAGCTGCACGCCTGCGCGCGCCGAGCGCCATCGCTCCGGCGGCCGCGAGCGCCGGCAGGCCGAACAGCCACGCCCCCCGCACCGTCAGCGCCAGACCGGCGAAGGCGGTGATCAGGGCGGCGACCCCCACGCCCGGTCGCCAGCGATCGCTGGCCTGCGCGGTCCAACGTCCAAGCCGACGCATCCCCGCCGCGCCGAGGACGGCGCCCAGGGCCAGCAGCGCCAGGACGATGAGCACGAGCATCAGCCCACCTCGGCCACCAGTTCGTCGTCCGCCCCCTCCACCGCCGGCTGGTGGCCAGGCACACCCATGGCGCCCATGACGCCGCGCAGCTCCTGGCGCGCCGCCACGTGGGTCAAGGAGACAGGCACCGGCCGCACGGTCGGCGACAGGTCGGCCACGGTGAGGCCGAAGGGGAACAGCTCGCGATAGATCACCCGGTCGCGCAGGCCCGGGCCGATCCTGAAGCCGACCCGCTTGGCCAGCGCCTGCAGACGCTCGTCCAGGCGGCGACGGTTGCGGGCCTCGGTGGTGGCCAGACGGTTCCTGAGCACCAGCCAGTCGATCGACTGGCGCGCACGCACCATCCGCTGCTTGCGGCTTTCCCACACCACCTCGGCGTAGAGGCTCGGCTTGACCAGATCCAGAGTGACCGGATCGACCAGACCCAGCATGTCGAAATCCACGAAGCTGTCGTTCATCGGCGTGACGATCAGCTCGGCATGGCTATGGGCCACGCGGGACAGCACGGTGTCCGACCCCGGGGTGTCGATCACCAGGTAATCGGCCCGGGCGGCGGCCAGGGCGATCATGTCCTCCAGCCGGGACTTCGCCTCGTCCTCCGCCATGCCGAGCAGGGCGGCCGGGTCCTCCAGCCCACCGGCGGGCATGGGCAGCACGGCGCCGGACGCCTTGGACCAGGTTTGCCGGCTTCGGTAGAAGTGGGCCAGAGATTGCTGGCGCAGGTCGAGGTCCATCACCGCCACGGTATGGCCATCGTGCAGCAGGCCGCAGGCCATGTGGATCGCCAGGGTGGACTTGCCCGCGCCCCCCTTCTCGTTGCCCACCACGATGATCCTCGGGGGCGCGCTCGTCGTCATCAAATCCTGAACTCCACAACCCCGGCCGCAGCCGGCGGTCCTACAATCGGTTCCGGTCTACCACGCGCCGATTTCGCGCAGGCGCGCCACCAGCGCCGGCGGCACGGCCAGCATATCGCCGTCCGATGACAGGTCGGGCGGCGCGTCTTCCGTGGTGAGATAGCGCCAGCCCTGAAAGGCGCGACGGGGCGCCGGGGTCACCTGCACCACCTCGGCGCCCAGCACGATCTCGCAGCGCGCCTGCACCCCCTCGCCCACCGTCTCTACCTTGAGGATGTCCTGGCGGCACAGGATCAGCCCCTTGAACACGCGGTAGAGCGAACCGCCATCGATCAGCTCCCCTGCCCGCTTGGGCGTCTGGCGCGTGCGCAGCCGCCATTCCGGCGCCTGCCCGCTGTGCTCCTTTCGCCAGTCGAGCAGTTCCTCGACGGTGTCGCAACCGACGCAGAGCTTGATCATGTGCAACGTCATGCCACGGGAGTTAACGCGCGTCGGCCCGGGCGCGAAGGCCCCCGCGACGATCGTCCACAGGTCAGGCGCCGTATCGGGCCGGGTTAACCTTCTTTTGCAGGTTGCGCGTATGGTCATGGGACGCTGACCGAGGATGGCGATCCCATGGCCGATCTGCACGCCACTTTGGCCGACCGGCTGGGCGATTCCGCCGGCCATGGCGCCCTGACGCGGCTGTTCGTGGGCGAACGCGCCGCGGCGGAGGTTGTGTGGTTCTCCCTGCCCGGCGGCCGGACGCTCTATACCGCGGGCGAGGAGCCCGACCTGCTCTACCTGGTCCGTGCCGGGCGACTCGGCGTGCTGCGCAAGGGCGACAATGGCGAGAGCCAGTTCCTGGGCGTCATCAAGCCTGGCGAACCGGCGGGAGAGATGGCGCTGATCGCCGGCTCGCCCCACTCCGCCACCGTGGTCGCCATGCGCGATTCGGAGGTGCTGGCCCTGCCCCGGCGCGCCTTCTTCGCCGCCGCGCGCAGGGACCCGGCGCTGATGGCCGAGCTGGCCCGGCTGATGATCATCCGCGCCCGCCAGCCGGTGTCCGACGCCGGCATGGCGACGCCGCGGGTGCTGGGCTTCATCGGCGTCTCGGAGGGGCCGCCCATCCGCCCCTTCGTCGAGAAGGTGGAGCGGGCGCTGCAGGCGCTCGGCTATTCCGTCGCTGTGCTGGGCCAGGAGGCGGAGCACGCCCCGACCGAATGGTTCTCCACCGTCGAACAGCGCCACGACTTCCTGTTGTTCTGCGCGGAGACCGGCGAGGACAGCTGGCGACACCTCTGCGCACGCCAGGTGGACCGGCTATTGCTGGTGGGACGGAGTTCGGAGACGCCGCCCTTCGAGCCCTCCGCCTTCGCCGGCCGGGCCATGCACGAGCATCGGCTGATCGACCTTTTGCTGATCCAGCCGGACGGAGCGCGGCAGCCGAGCGGGACCGCTGTCTGGCTCAACGCCGGCCCCTTCGCCCGCCACTATCATGTGCGCGAAGGCGCCATCGCCGATGCGGAGCGGATCGCCCGCGTGCTGTGCGGCGCCTCCGTGGGTCTGGTGCTGTCCGGCGGCGGCGCGCGCGCCTATGCCCATATCGGGGTGATCCGCGCCTTGCATGAATCCGGCGCGCCGATCGACTTCCTCGGCGGCGCCTCCATGGGGGCGATCATCGCCGCGGGCGTGGCCATGGGGTGGCCGGACGAGGAGATCGAGCGCCGCATCCGCCACGCCTTCGTCCAGACCAGTCCGCTGTCCGACATCGCCTTCCCCATGATCGCCATGACCCGCGGCAATGTGGTGCGCCAGCGACTGGAGGAGCATTTCGGCGAAGTGTTGATCGAGGACCTGTGGTTGCCGTTCTATTGCGTGTCCTCCAACCTGACCACGGGCGAGGATCAGCTGCACGACCGGGGGATGCTGCGAAAGGCGCTGCGGGCCTCGGCCTCGCTGCCGGGGGTCATGCCGCCGCAGATCGTCGACGGCTCGGTGCTGGTCGATGGGGCGGTGACCAATAACCTGCCGGTGGACATCATGCGCCGCTGGCAACGCGGCGCGGTGGTGGGCGTCGATGTGGCCGAGGAAGGCGCGATCCGGCCGGGCGACGTGCAGCCGCCCGCCTCGCTGTGGAAATGGATCGCCTCGGGCGCCTGGCGACGGGGGCCGCCGATCGTGGCCCTGCTGATCCGCGCCGCGACGGTCTCCAACGCCCGCACGGCGGAGAATCTCGCCCGCAATACCGATCTTCTGATCACCCCGATGATCGACGGCGTGGGGCTGCAGGACTGGAAGGCCTTCGACCCCGCCGTCGAGGCCGGTCACCAGGCCGCAGTCGCCGCCCTGGAGACGCTGAAACGCCCCCTCACCCACCTGCGCGAAGCCGATCTGCAGGACGACCTGATGGACGATGCGACCTAAGGCCGGCGCGCGATCATGAACAGGCGGGGGAAGTCGAACAGGGTCGAGCCGTCCGACTCGGGTGGGAACGCCGCCCGCATCCGCGCCCGGCACAGACCGAGGAAGCGTTCCCGCTCCGTGTCATCGTCGAAGGCGTCAAGATAGGGTCGAAGCGCCGTGCCCCGCATCCAGTCCACTACCGGGTCCTCGCCGGACAGCACGTGCAGATAGTCGGTGCGCCACAGATCGACCTCGGCCAGCGGCGCCAGCCAGCGATGATAGGCCTCCGCCGCATGGGTGGGATAGACGCCCTGAATGTCGTCGAACCGGGCTTCGCCGAGCCCTCCCCGCGCGATATCGCGCACGGCCCTGTACCACGGCGTCTCCGACGAGACCGGAATCTGGCAGGCGAACGCGCCGCCCGGCGCCAGCATCCGGACCAAGCGAGGAAACAGGCGCTCATGATCGGGCAGCCACTGCAGCGCGGCATTGGTGTAGATCAGGTCCGGCGCCCGGGCCGGCGCGAAGGCGGCGATGTCGCCCTGCACCCAGTCCACCTCGGTGTTGCGCCCGCGCGCCGCCGCCAACATGGCCCCGCTGGAATCGAGCCCGTGGACCCGCGCCCGTGGATGCCGCTTGGCCAGGAGCGCGGCGTGTTCGCCGGCGCCGCAGCCGAGGTCCCAGATCTCGCGCGGCTCCAGGTCGGCGGGAAGCTGCACCATGAGATCGAGCGCGGGCCGGTCGCGATAGGCCCTGTAGCGCTCGTATTGGTCCACGTCCCAACTGGCCACGGTCAGGCGGGGTCGACCACGACGGCCGTGCCATAGGCCAGGACCTCGGTGATGCCCTCCATGATCTCGTTGGCGTCATAGCGCATGGCGAGGATGGCGTTGGCTCCGGCCGCCTGCGCGTGCTGGACCAGCAGGTCGTAGGCCTCCTGCCGCGCCTGTTCGGCCAGCGAGGTGTAGATGGTGACGTTGCCGCCGAACAGCGACTGGATGCCTGCGCCGACGCTGGCGATGGCGTTGCGCGAGCGCACTGTAACCCCCCTGACGAGGCCGACATGGCGCACGATCCGGCGCCCGGGCAGGTCGTTGGTGGTGGTGACGATCATGGAGATCTCCGATCAGCCAGATGATATTGCGGCAATACCCGCCTTCTCCGCCGCCCGGATCAGCCCCGCATCATCGGTGGCGAGGTCGGCGCCGGTGCGCAAGGCGAACTCCAGATAGGCGGCGTCATAGACGGTCAGGCTGAATTGGTCGGACAGATGCAGCACCCGCGCAATGCCGGGAGCAGCGACGTCAAGTTCGACTCCTAACCGCCTGAGACGAGAGAGGGCGTCATCGCGCTCTTCGCGCGACAGCACGCCGCGCATACCCAACGCCCGGAGCGCGCTGGCGGCTTCGTGCCAGAAAATGACAGGCGCAGCCAATGCGCTCCGCGAGGCGGCACTGCGGAGTTGTCTATCCTTCGCCGAGCCATCCTCCGCGATCGCCCAGTTCACCGCGAAGCTCGCGTCGAGCACCGTCGTCAAAATCTACGGCCGGCCCGGATGGCTTCGGCGATGTCCTCGCGCGTGATCTTGGGGAGTTTGGCCCGCGCTTTCGCATTCTCCTCCATCAAGGCCTTGAAAGCTGCTTCATCATAGGGCGCCTTCTCCGGGATCAGCGAGACCACCGCCTTGCCGTGGCGCGTGATCACGACCTTTTCGCCGCGCTCGGCGCGTTCGATCAGCTCCGAGAGGCGATTCTTGGCTTCGAGGACGCCGACTTCCATGGCCCTACTCTGGCTAGATTTCTGGCTATATATCGACTAGAGCCCGCTCATCGTCAAGGAGCCCAGGCATGGCCGAGCCGACCCGAACCCGCACAGAGACGGACACCTTCGGCCCGATTGAGGTCGATGGGTCGAGGTACTGGGGCGCGCAGTCGCAGCGATCGCTCGGCAACTTCAGGATCGGCTGGGAGAAGCAGCCAGCCTCCATCGTCCGGGCGCTGGGCGTGATCAAGCGCGCCGCCGCGGAGGTGAACATGGGCCTCGGCAAGCTCGACCCCGAGATCGGCAGGACCATCGTCAGGGCCGCCGACGAGGTGATCGAGGGCAAGCTGAACGATCACTTTCCCCTGTCCGTCTGGCAGACCGGCTCCGGCACGCAGTCGAACATGAACGCCAACGAGGTGATCTCGAACCGGGCGATCCAGATGCTGGGCGGAGTGATGGGCTCCAAGACGCCCGTCCACCCCAACGACCACGTGAACATGAGTCAGTCGTCCAACGACACCTATCCCACGGCCATGCACATCGCCGCGGCGGAGGAGATCACCCACCGCCTGCTGCCCGCCCTGCAGACCCTGCGCAACGCCCTGAACGACAAGGCGGAGGCGTGGAAGGGCATCATCAAGATCGGCCGCACCCACACCCAGGACGCCACGCCGCTGACCCTCGGCCAGGAGTTCTCCGGCTATACCCAGCAGATCACCAACGGCGTCGCGCGAATCGAGTCCACCCTGCCCATGCTTATGCAGCTGGCCCAGGGCGGCACCGCCGTCGGCACCGGCCTCAACGCGCCGGTGGGCTTCGCCGAACAGGTGGCGGACAAGATTGCGCAGATCACCGGGCTGAACTTCACCACGGCCCCCAACAAGTTCGAGGCCCTGGCCGCGCACGACGCCATGGTCTTCACCCACGGGGCGCTGAACACCGTGGCGGTCAGCCTGTTCAAGATCGCCAACGATATCCGCTTTCTGGGTTCGGGCCCCCGCTCGGGCCTCGGCGAACTCAGCCTGCCGGAGAACGAGCCCGGCTCCTCGATCATGCCCGGCAAGGTCAACCCGACCCAGTGCGAGGCCTTGACCATGGTCTGCACCCGCGTGTTCGGCAATGAGAGCACCCTGAGCTTCGCCGGCGCCTCGGGCCATTTCGAGCTCAACGTATTCAACCCGGTCATGGCCTACACCTTCCTGCAGTCGGTCCAGCTCTTGGCCGATGCGGCGAACAGCTTCACCGAGCATTGCGTGGTCGGCATCGAGCCCCGTCTCGACAACATCAAGCGAGGGCTGGACAACTCGCTGATGCTGGTGACCGCGCTGAACGGGCGGCTGGGCTACGACGTCTGCGCCAAGATCGCCAAGACCGCTCACAGGAACGGCACGACGCTGCGCCAGGAAGCCGTCGGCGGCGGCTACCTCACCGACGCCGAGTTCGACGCATACGTCAGGCCCGAGAAGATGATCTCGCCGGGGTGATGTGTTAAGCTCGCCGCATGATAAAGCCCGAACTCAACCTCGGCATCGATCCGGACCTGTGGCGCAAGCGCAGCGCCTGGGCCTCTCCGTGGCCGGTATGAGCGAGCGGGAACTGCGCCTGCACCTGCAGAAGGTCGATCCCAAGGGCGCCGAGGACCGCGGCCGCCGCTGGGCGGAGGAGAACGCCGAGGCGATCAAGGAACACAACGACTTCGTGGCGAAGCATGGCCTGCTGTCAGATCATTTCGGCAAGTGGGGGTGAGGCAGTTCGACGTCTACGAGAATCCGGTCGTGTCAGCACGCCCCGTCATGCCCCATCTCGTCGTCCTGTCCTCACATCTTCCGCCCGATCTTACCGAGGTGATTGTCGCGCCGCTGACGAGCCTTCGCAGCGTGCCGATATCCAACCTCGAACTGGCTATGTCCTTCAAGGACTCCGCCCTGGTCTTCATCACCTCCGATCTGGCCGGAATCAGCGCACGCGGGCTGAACCGCCGGGCGGGCGACCTTTGTGACTATGAAGACGATATCCGCCGCGCCCTGGATCGGCTGTTCACCGGCTTCTGATGCGGGCCATCGACGCCAGGCACTATTGGCTGGAGGCGCGATTCGAGCGCCGCGAGGGATGGGATGGGGACGCCTATCCCTTCAACCTCCCGGCCGTACGCTGGACCGAGACCCTGACCTTCCACCCCAAGGTCACCTTCTTCGTCGGCGAGAACGGGGCGGGCAAGTCCACCCTGATCGAGGCGCTGGCCGTCGCCTGGGGCTTCAATGCGGAGGGCGGCTCGAAGAACTTTAACTTCGCCAACCGCGCGTCGCACTCGCCGCTGCATCGTTTCGTGCGTCCCGTGCGCGGCGTAAAACGCCCCAAAGACGGCTACTTCCTGCGGGCGGAAAGCTATTTCAATGTGGCCACGGAGATCGAGCGGCTGGACGAAGACGGCGGGCCACCCCTGATCGCCGCCTATGGCGGGCGATCGCTTCATGAACAGTCCCATGGCGAATCCTTCTTCGCCCTGCTTGAACATAGGTTCCGAGGTCAGGGCCTCTATATCCTGGACGAGCCCGAGGCCGCACTTTCACCGAACCGTCAGCTCTCGTTCCTAGTGCGGATGCACGAGTTGATCGCGGAGGGATCGCAGTTCATCATCGCTACGCATTCGCCGATTATTCTGGGTTATCCGGACGCCCTGATCTACAGCGTATCGGCGCACGGGCTGGAAACGGTCACCTATGAGGATACCGAGCACTATCAGGTCACCCGCGCCTTTCTGACCCGGCGTGAGGCCATGCTCGAGACCCTGCTCGGCGGTTAGGCCTCCACCACCTCCATCCCCACCGGCGCCAGGGCCAGTTGGGCGAGTTGCAGATCCTTCAACGCGAAGGGGATGCCGATGATGCTCACGGCCTCGGTCACCGCGATGATCAGGTGCGAGAGCGCGATGTACCAGCCGGCGAAGATGAACCAGACGAGGTTCAACACCACGCCGATGCAGCCCGTCCCGGCGTCGCTTCGCCCGAGTTCGCTCCGGTGGACGATCCTCTTGCCATAAGGCCAGAAGGCGAAGCCCGCGATACGCCAGGCGGCGAGAGCCCAAGGCAGGCCGACGATGGTGATCGCCAGAATGGCGCCGCCGAGCAGCCACAGCAGCCCAGAAAGCCACCCGCCCCAGATGAACCACAGGATATTGAGCAGCAGCTTCATGCGTGGGGCTCCCTGTTCGACCATCGAACAGGCGCAGATGTAAGCGCCCGCCCAAGGTCAATCCAGATCGGGGGCGCGCTCCATTACGCTGGACAAGCTGCGCGACCGGTTGCCACAGGTCGCCTGACCACGTTATCGCCAAGGCGCCCCACCGCCGGACCCGGATCAGCATGTCGCCCGACAACCGAAGCCTGCTCGCCGCCATCGCCTGGACCGTCGCCCACCGCGGACGCTGCGCCTGGGTCTACGACTACGACCGGGCGGTCCATCGCGAGGTCAGCGCCAGCGCCGGCGGAACGAAGGTCGGCGCCTACGATCACGCCCGGCGCTGCATCCTGGAAGGGGTCATCGGCGAGGCCCTGATCGACAGCGCCGACGGCGGCCGGATCACGATCGAGCGCACGCCCGCGGGCGTGAAGGGCTACGATCATGGGACCGAGGCCTTCTATGAGGCCACGGTCCAGGCCGACACCGTCAGCCTCTACGACTACGCCGATGCGCGGCACCACGCCTACGCCGTGCGCTGACGAGGCGCGGGCGGCAAGTGTTTCCCGGCCAATGCCGAGGCCCCGCGCCATCGGCCGCTTGCACTCGGCGAGTCGCCCCTGTATAGCGCCCTCCTCCCGAGCGAGGCCGATCCGCGGTAGCTCAGTGGTAGAGCAGCCGGCTGTTAACCGGCTGGTCGTAGGTTCGAATCCTACCCGCGGAGCCAGCTCGCCGGCGTGTGGATTTCACGCCCCACAGGCATCGTTTCACCTGGAGCTCAGGTGACGATGTGGGCATTGGCGACCACCTTCTGGAACAGGGCCGCCATGGCTTGGCTGATGCCCTGGGTCGGGCTGACCTCGAAGAACAGGCCGGGCGATGCGCAGGACTGCATGGTCGGGTTGATGGTGTTCACGAACGGCGCTACGTTATTATTGTAGAACGAGTTGGTCGGCAGCGGCAGATAAGTGGTGTAAAGCACCGCGATCTTGATGCCGCGGTTCTTGATCGTCGTGCAATAGCTGGCGTTCACCGTGGTGATGCTACGACTGCCGCCCACATACTGACCGGCGATCATGACCCCGCCCACATTGGTGTCGGTGACGCCATCGGAGACGAGGAACAGCACCTCCTGCGGCTGGGCGGCGGATACGCCCGAGCCGGGGTTGGGCATCGTGCCGTTGGCGTTGCTGAGCGCGCCGGAGAGGTCGGTGTCCTGATCGTTGTTCCAGGACGAATTGGGCACGGTCATCAGGTCGAGCGAACCGGCGATGGTGGCGGCGGTGGTCAGGTTGGTGATGGGCGGCGTCATGGTGGTGAAGCCGAGCGCCGCGGAGGATGAGCCGAAGGTATAGATGCCCATGCCGAACTGGTTGGGGACTGCCGCCGTGCTCTTGGCGGTCGTCATCAGGTCCTGCGTCGCGGTGCGCAGCACATCCATCCGCGTGGTCACCCCGAGCGACTTGGCCAGATTGTAATAGTTGTTGGCGTTCGAGGTGTCGTGGCAGGCGAAGGCGCACTGGTCGGGCGTGTGGGAGACCATGGTCGCCACGTCCGCCGGCGTCGCGCCGACGCCCATGGAGGGGGTGTTGTCGAGCAGCAGATAGAAGTTGATAAAGGTCGGCAGACCGTTCGTGGAACTGGCGAGACCCGAGGTGGTGAGCGCGTTCAGGCCGAAGATGCGCAGGAAGATGGTCGGCATGGTCGCCCGGGCGGAGACGCTGGAGGTCACCACCGATCCGGACTTGGTCACCGTCGTCACCGGGGTCGAGACCGAGACATCCGCCATGGTCGACATGTTGGCGTTGAAGATCTGGGTGGCCTGCTGGCCGCCCGCATTGATGGTCCCGTCGCCGTTCATGGTGGCGGCCTGGGTCATGGCGGTGGAATTCTTCGCCACGGCGCCCACGGAGGCGGCGTCCACGGCGTCCTGCAGGCGCGAGCGCACCATCTGCAGGCGGGCGAAATCGATGGCGCCTCCGGCGGCGCCCATGAGCGGCACAAACAGCAGGGCGCTCATCAGGGCGATATTGCCGCCCCGGTTCTGGCGAAAGGCTCGTAACAGCTTCAGCATGGCCCGATCGTTCGCGGCGGCGACGGGCGCCGATCGGAGCGCAATCTAAGCCATACTGGTAAACAAGCCGTCGGTGAACGCGCCTAACGCGAGGCGCGCCGGTCGAGCAGCCAGATCACCCCGCCGAGGATGGACAGCACGACGAAGATGGCGGTGTCCTTCTCGGCCTGGCCGGGACCGAAGACCACGCCATAGCTCGGGTGGAGCATCATCAGCCGCCAGTTGGCGAAATCGCAGGCCACGGCGGCGGCGTAGGCGAAGACGGCCCCGCGCCGCCCCGCTATCAACAAACCTACCGTCACCCCGTAGAGCGCCACGCCCGCAATCCACACGGCGCTCTGCACCCCGCCCATATCGGCCAGCAGCGGCGCCCAATGATGCGAAGCGGGGTCGGGGCGAACGCCGTTCAGCTTGAAGTCGATCAAGGCCCGCGCCAGCACCGCGTTGGCGATGAAATAGACCCCGACGATGAGCGCCAAGAGCCAACGGATCAGGCGCCAGAGCATGGGCTCAGCTTTCGTCGGGCTTGGGCTTGCGGGGACGGCGCGGCGGCCTGGGCGGCCCGACTGAGCCGGCGGACCCGGTCAGGTCCTGAGCGCGTGGCTTGCGGGGGCGAGGCGGCTTGGGCGCGGGGGCTGGTGCGGCGGAGACGGCCTCGATGACCGGCTCCGGCGCCTCTGGCGGAGGAAACTCGTTCGCCCCGGCGGGCGCGGCGGGTGGCGGGTCCGCCGGGACGATAATCGCCGTGGGCGCCGCGATGGGCGCGGCGGCGGCCATCGCTGGACCCGAGACGCCGCCGAAGCCCGGCAGGGTCCAGCCCTGGGCCAGGGCGCCGGCCCGGAGGGCGAAGGCCACCAGGGCGCCGATCACCGCCGCCACCAAGTCCGGCGCACCCAGCAGTCGGGCCAGGACGAAGCTCCCGGCCCCGGCCACCGCCGCGGTGACGTAGATCTCCTTGCGCAGCAGCACGCTCGGCTCGCCCGCCAGCACGTCGCGCACCATGCCGCCGAACGAGGCGGTGAGCACGCCCATGACCACCGCCACCAGCGGCGGCGCGCCGCAGTCCGCCGCCTTGGAGGCGCCGACCACGCAATAGGCGGCGAGCCCCAGGGCGTCGAGCCACAGCAGCGTGCGGAAGCGCGACAGCCCCTCGCCCAGCGCCCAAACCACCCCGGCGGCGGCGATACAGACGCCTACATAGCCGGCGTCGCCCACCCAGAACACCGGCGCGCCGAGCAACAGGTCGCGCAGCGTGCCGCCGCCGATGCCGGTGATCGCGGCGAAGAAGGCGAAGGTGATGATGTCGAACCCGCGCCGCGCGGCCGCCAGCGCGCCGGTGGCGGCGAACACGGCCACCCCGGCATAGTCCAGCACCATCCGCAGATGGGTGTCCTGCAGCACGGCGAGCGGCGCCACGGGCCCTACCATTCGCCGGCGTTGGGCATGGAGGTCCAGGGTTCCGCCGGGGGCTTGGGGCCGCCCTTCTGCAGCAGTTCGATGGAGATGCCGTCCGGCGAACGCACAAAGGCCATGTAGCCATCCCGCGGCGGGCGGTTGATGGTCACGCCGCCGTCGGCGAGACGCTGGCAGGCGGCATAGATGTCGTCCACGGCATAGGCCAGGTGGCCGAAGTTGCGACCGCCCGAATAGGCCTCCGGATCCCAGTTGTAGGTCAACTCCACCTCCGGCGCACGCTTGCGGGTGGAGCGGGCCTCGTCGTCCGGGGCGGCCAGGAAGACGAGGGTAAAGCGCCCCTTGTCGTTGTCCACCCGCCGCACCTCCTTCAGGCCGAGCTTGTCGCAGTAGAACGACAGCGCGGCGTCCAGGTCCGCCACCCGGACCATGGTATGAAGATATTGCATGGCGTCTCTCGCTGTCGGCCCGGGGCGCGGGCCTCGAAGGCTCGGGCGTGGTTTAGACTGCCTCGCCCGAATGGCCAATGCGAGGCGCCGTCATCGGTTCAGCGCCTCCGGCTCGTGCACCAGGTTCTGGTAGACCAGGCGCCCCTGCCCGTCATACCGCATCACCACCACCCAGCTGAAGATGCCGGAGGGCCAGGCGCCGTCCGGCAGCCAGCGGGCGGGATCGCCGCCCAGGGCCGCGATCAGCCCGGGCAGCTTGCCGTGGTGCCAGGCGATCAGCGTCGTGCGTCCGGGGGGCTGGGCCGCCAGCCAGTGCGCCATGCCCTGAACGTCCGCGTCCGCGCACGGCTGCTGGATCGGCAGTCCGGTCGAATGGCTGAGCGGCTCCAGCGTCAGGCGCGGCCGCTCGCTCCTGGGCGTATCGACGGTCGCGACGAGGGTGTCGATCCTCACCTTCGCGCCGTCGATCTCGAAGTGGCGGAAATAGTCGGCATAGGCCTTGGCCCGCTTCTCCCCCTCCACCGTCAGGCCCCGGCCGGTGGCGGGCTTTTCCGCGTGGCGGACGATCAGGAGGGTGGCGTCGGCCAATCCGTTCCCGGCCTCGGGCTGAGGCCGGGCCTGCGCCGCCACCGGCCCGGTCAGCATCAGATACAGGCCCAGGGCCAGAACCGTCCGTCGAATCATCGCTTCACCCCTCGCGCGTCTGCTTCTTCCATAGCGACGCATATTCGCCGGCCGATGACACCAGCGTCTCATGCGAACCGCGTTCGACGATCCGGCCGTTCTTCAGCACCAGGATCTCGTCCGCATCGGCCACGGTGGAGAGGCGGTGGGCCACCACCAGGGTGGTGCGCCCGGCCTTGGCGCGGCGCAGCGTCGCCTGGATCGCCGCCTCGGTGCGGCTGTCCAGGGCCGAGGTCGCCTCATCCAGGATCAGCACGCGGGGGTTGGCGATCAGGGCGCGGGCCAGCCCCACGCGCTGACGCTCGCCGCCGGAGAGCTTGAGGCCTCGTTCGCCGACCTTGGTCTCCATCCCCTCCGGCAGCGCGCCGATGAAGGCGCCGAGCTCCGCCGCTTCCGCCGCCGCCCAGACGTCCGCTTCCGTCGCGCCCGGCCGGCCGAAGGCGATGTTGGCGCCGAGCGTATCGTTGAACAGGGCCACATCCTGCGGCACCAGCGCGACGGCGAGGCGGAGCGAGGCCTGGGTCACCGCCCGCGCATCGACCCCGTCGATCAGCACTGCGCCGCCCTGGGGATCGATCAGGCGCAGCGCCAGCTTGACCAGGGTGGACTTGCCCGCGCCGGATGGCCCGACGATGGCCACCGTGCTTCCCGGCCGAGCCGTGAACGAGACGTCGGACAGGCCCTGCACCCGGGCCGAGTGGCGGAAGGAGACCGCCTCGAACCGGATTTCCCCGCCGCGGCGGTCGCCGGTGGACGGCAGGGCGATGGCGTCCGGGGGGTCGGCGATGCCCGGCTCCTGTTTACGGAGGGCCAGCATGGCCTCCATGTCGATGGTCGACTGGCGGATTTCGCGATAGGCGAAACCCAGAATGTTCAGCGGCGCATAGAGCGAGGTCAGGATCAGGATCGAGGCGGTGATGTCCCCCGGCCCCATCCGCCCCGCCACCACCTCCATCCCGGCGAGCAGCGTCATGACCATGAGGCCAAGACTCATCACCGCGCCCTGCACGATGTTGAGCAACGCCAGGGAGGCGTTGGCCTTTTCCGAGGCCTCCGCATAAATCCCCAGCGCCTGGTCATAGGCCGCCGCGGCGCGGGTCTCGGCGCCGAAGGCCTTCACCGTCTCATAGTTCAACAGTGCATCGACCGCCCGCGCGGAGGCGGTAGCGTCCGCCTCGTTCAGGATGCGCCGGTGGCCGATCCGCCAGTTGGAGATGGCGAAGGTCAGCGCGCCGTAGACCACCACGGTGACCACGGCGGTGGCGCCGAAACGCCAGTCATAGGCCCGCGCCAGCACGCCCGCCGCGAAGACCAGCGCCACCACGGTCGGCGCCAGGTTGAACACCAGGATACGCAGCAGGAAGTCCACCGCCCGCGACCCACGGTCCACGGTCCGCGCCAGCGCGCCCGTGCGCTTGGTCTGGTGGTAGTCGAGTGACAGCGACAGGGCATGGGCAAAGGTTTCCGCCGCGGCGCGGCGCTGGGCCGCCTGCCCCACCGGCCCGAACACGATGTCGCGAACCTGCGGCGCGGCGGCGGAGCCGAACCGCATCAGCGACCAGCCGATCACCAGCGCCCCGAAACTCCAGCCGAGGCCGGAGAGTAAAGCGCCTTGCGAGGCGGCGCCCATGGCCGAGGCCGCGTGCCGCCCCGCGCGCACCACATGGACGCCGGCCAGCCGGTTCACCGCGACGCCGAGGAACAGCGGCGCCAGCACATCGGTGAACTTCGAGCCGAAGGTGACGATCAGCGCCACCGGCAACCGCCAGTAAAGGCCCGGCGCCCTGGAGCGCATCACCAGCCGCGACAGGTCGATCATGGCGTGCAGCAGGCTGAGCTTGTCCGGCGACTGGCCATCCACGAGGGTGGCGGCGGGGCGGGAGGGCGCGGTGGCGCGGATGTTCATGGCGCGCGGCCCGCGGGCGCCGGCGTCCCAATGGCGTCGTCGAAGATCAGGCTGGTCTGCACTCCGCCGCCAGGCAGTCTCCAGATCACCCGCCAGCCCCCCGCGCCGCGGGACCCGGTAAAGGCCTGATCCGCGCCGATCTCGCCGTCCGACACCGTGACCGATCGGTCCACCGCCAGTCCTTGCGAGGTGTAGACCCTGACCTGATGCGGACCCGGCGCCACGTGATGGCCGGGATCGACAGCCAGGACGGCGAAGCGGCCCTGGCTGTCCACCGCCGCTTCGCCCAGCACCTTGCCGTCGACGGCCAGACGGATCCGGCTGTGCATGGGCGCAAAGCCGCCCACCGCCGCGCCGCTGCCGTCATAGTCCAGCGCGATCAGTTGCAGGCGATCGGTGCGCACCGGGCCGATGGCCTCCGTGGCGAAGCCCGCGCGCAATATAAGAGCCGGGAGCGCGGGCGCGGGCATGACGGCGAGCGCGCCCTCGCCGCGGATCGACTGACGGCCGCTGACCGCCTCGAAGGCGTAAAGGCGCGGCTGTTCCGAAGGCGGCAGATCGAGCGCCCACGCACCGCCCAGATCCGCCCGCGCCGTGGCCTGGCCGCCGTCCGGGGCGTGAAGCTGGATCAGGGCCTCGGACGGGGCGTGTCCCGCCAGGCGCACCGCGCCCCCGGCCACCCGCACCGCGCTCTCCACCGTCGGCGGCGCGGCATAGTCCTGATCCCCGCCCGTCCCCGCGCGCGCCGTTCCCTGGGGACGATTGCACCCCGCCAGCATCAAGGCCGCCAGCAATCCGGCGCTCGCGGTACGATTAAACCCCAGTCGATCCATTCCATGCTAGATCGGCCCAAACCGGACCGCCCGCAAGGCGGCCAAGCTATCGAAAAGGGTTTGCGCCTCATGCCAACGACAGAAAGGGGCGCGATCGCGCGGCCCAGTCTTTCCGCGCCCGGTCTTTCCGTGTGTCTTTTCTGCGGGTCGTCGAACACGGCGCGCCCGGACTATCTGCGGGCGGCGGAGGCGTTCGGCCGCACCCTGGCCGGCGAAGGGGTGCGCCTGGTCTATGGCGGGGGCGGCGTCGGCCTGATGGGCGCGGCGGCCAAGGCGGCCCATGCGGCGGGGGGAGAGGTGCTGGGGGTGATGCCGAACTTCCTCCGCCGCCACGAGGTGATCTATGACGCGGTGGAGACCGTGGTGGTGGACACCATGCACGCCCGCAAGATGCGGATGTTCGAGGAATCGGACGCCTTCGCCATCTTCCCGGGCGGGATCGGCACGCTGGAGGAGGTGATCGAGCTGATGTCGTGGCGCCGGCTCGACCTGCATCGCAAGCCCATCGTGTTCCTGAACATCGACGGCTTCTGGGAGACGCTGTTCGCCACCCTGCGCCACCTGATCGCGGAGCAGGTCATGCCGACCTGGCTGCCCGACACGTGGGTATCGGTGGCGACGGTGGCCGAGGTGCTTCCCGCCATCCGCCGGATGATCGATGCCGCGGAGCACGGTCCCGGCTTCCACGGCTATCCGGACGCCGAGGTGACAAGAAAGGCCTGAGCGTTGTTTGGATTTGGGGTTCCACGCTTTTGCGTGCTTCGAGACGCGAGCGAGCTCGCTCCTGAGCATGACGAATGTGGTTAAGGTTCACTCCCCCGTCGTCACCCTGAGGAACCTCCGACTTGATCGGAGGCGTCTCGACCCGAAGGGCGGCGAAGCCAACGACGCAGCGCCGCCGGTCCGATCAATCGTCCCGGTGGACCCGTTCCTTGCGCTCGTGCCGTTCCTGCGCCTCGAGGCCGAGGGTGGCGATCGGCCGGGCCTCCAGGCGGGCCAGGCTGATCGGTTCGCCCGTATCCTCGCAGTAGCCGTAGTCGCCGTCCTCGATTCGGCGGAGCGCCGCGTCGATCTTGGAAATCAACTTGCGCTGGCGGTCGCGGGTCCGGAGTTCGAGCGCCCGGTCGGTCTCCGATGAAGCCTTGTCGGCGATGTCGGGGTAGTTCTCGGTCTCGGCCTGCAGATGGCTGAGAGTCTCTCGCGACTCTCGAAGAATATCTTCTTTCCAGGCCAGTAGCTTGCGCTGGAAGTATTGAACCTGCCGTTCGTTCATGAACGGCTCGGTCTCGGTTGGACGATAGGTATCCGGAAGCTCCAGAGCCTCTCGTTCCGAAACCACTGCTGTGGCCGCCTGCATGGACGCCCTCACACTATGCGTTTCTTACGCCCCCAATAGGCGTCGGGCTTATAACACCATCTGAGCGCCGTTCAACGCGCGTCAGATTGTCAGGCCGCCAAATCCCGCGCCCGGCGCGCCATTTCGTCCTTGGCGAGTTCGACCTCCGCGCGCACTTCGACCGCGTCGAGCACCGCCTCAAGCCCGCCATCCTCGGTATCGTCCCGGGCGTCCCGAGCCACGAGGCGCAGCCGTTCGAGCGCGCCTCGCGGGTCGCCGCCCTCTTCCAGCAAGGACAGCTTCATCTGTTCGAGGGCGTCGAGCAGGCCGCCGGCCCGGCGGATCGCCCGCTTGCGCCGCTCCACCGGCGTCAGCGTCTCCTGCAGGGCGAGGAGGGCGTCGAGCGAACCCAGGGCGGAGACGCCGCCCACCGCGCGCGGGGCCGCCGCCTCGCGCGCGCCCTCGCCGGCCTCGGGCGCGAAACCGTCGCCGGAGGGCCGGGTCGAGCGCGCGGCCGGGCCGGTCGCCGCCGTCGCCCCCGGTCCGCTCACCTTCATCGGATGTTCCCCAACGCCATGGCGGCAGTTTTTGCTGAGGAGCCTTGCGGTATGGTTAACGGCGCCGGGCAAATCCTGCCGCAGCCGCTGCGGCGACCGCCTGGAGCCCTGCTGCGCAAAGCGTTTTCTGACGCGCACCCTGGCACGTCGTTCGCATGGCGTGGGCAGGTAAAGGGGCGGGGCCGCATGAGTAACGGGTTCAAGTGGGTCCTGGCGACCCTGATGCTGGCGCTGGCGGTTCAGCCCGCGACGGCCCGCTCGCGCATCAAGGACATCGTGAGCTTCGAGGGGGTCAGGTCCAACCAGCTGATCGGGATCGGGCTGGTGGTGGGCCTGAACGGCACGGGCGACTCGCTGCGCAACATCCCCTTCACCCAGCAGAGCCTGCAATCCATGCTGGAGCGCCTCGGCATCAACACCCGCGCGGCCACCAATATCGACACCAAGAACGTGGCCATGGTGACGGTGACCGCCAGCCTGCCGGCCTTCGCCACGCCGGGCGAGGAGATCGACGTCAGCGTCTCGGCTATGGGCGACGCCAAGAGCCTGCTCGGCGGCAAGCTGGTCATGACCTCGCTGCAGAGCCCGGACGGCGAGGTCTATGCCGTCGCCCAGGGCACGGTGCAGACCGGCTCCGTCTCCGCCTCCGGCGCGTCTGGCTCCTCCATCACCCGCGGGGTGCCGACCTCCGGCCAGATCGCCAACGGCGCCACGGTGGAAAAGGAGGTGGGCTATGACCTGACCAAGCAGGGCGGCATCCGCCTGACCCTGCGCAACCCCGACTTCGCCACCGCGCGCCGCGTCGCCCAGGCCATCAACGGCCGCTTCGCCGGCATCGCCGTGGCCGAGAACCCCGGCGTGGTCAGCGTCACCCGCCCGGCCGGCAAGACCATGATGGACCTGGTTTCCGACATCGAGGCGCTGGAGGTCGATCCCGACGGCGTGGCCAAGGTGGTGATCGACGAGGTCTCCGGCGTCATCGTCATGGGCCAGGACGTACGCATCTCGCCGGTGGCCATCGATCAGGGCAACCTCACCATCTCGGTCTCCGAGACCCCCCAAGTCAGCCAGCCCAATCCCTTCAGCCAGGGCCAGACCACCGTCGTGCCGAAGACCGACCTCAAGGTCGACGAGGAAAAGGGCAAGAAGTTCATGGTGCTGAAGTCGGGCGCCTCGCTGGCCAGTCTGGTCAAGGGGCTGAACGCGCTGGGCGTCTCGCCTCGCGACATGATCTCCATCCTGCAGGCCATCAAGCGCAACGGCGCGCTGCAGGCCGACCTCGAGGTGCTGTAGCCATGGACCTTTCCGTCAGCGCCCTGCCCCTGTCCCTGCTGAAACCCGCGGCGTCGACCACCGCCTCCAGTCAGGCGGGCGGCCTGGACGAGACCGCCAGGCGGACCCGGATCGCCAAGGCCGGCAAGGACTATGAGGGCGCCTTCCTCTCCATCATGCTCGGCCAGATGATGAGCGGGGTGAAGGCCTCCAGCTTCGGCGGCGGCGAGGGTGAGGAGGCCTTCAAATCCTTCCTTACCGACGCCATGGCCAAGTCGATGGTGCGCCATGGCGGGGTGGGCCTGTCCCGACGGATCGAAACCGACATGTTGAAGCTGCAGGGCCTTTCCGCCACCCCGGCGGCCGTTGCAACCGCACCTGGAACCCTGGCCGCGCCCTCAACACCCGCCCAGGCCCCCGCCCAAACGCTGGACATCGCCGCATGAGCCTCGCCGCCCTCGACGCCGAAGACCGCGCCGCGCAGCTGATCCAACTCACCGAGCGCCTCACCGACCGGCTGGCCGGCGAGACCCTGGCGTTCGAGCGGCAGCGGCCACAGGACGCCGCCGCCGGCATCGCCGAAACCGCCCGCGTGGCCAACCTCTATCGTCACGAGGCGGCGCGGGTGAAACAGCAGCCGGAGCTGATCGCCGGCGCGGCGCGGGAGACCCGCAGACGCCTGGTCCGCGCCACCGAGGCGTTCGAGGCCGTGCTGGCCCGCCAAGGCCGCGCCGTGGCCGCCGCCCGCGCGGTGAGCGAGGGTCTGGTGAGGGCCATCGCCGAGGAGGTCGCCCAGAACCGCACCGCCGCCGCCGGCTATGGCCCCGGCGCCCGGCCCGCCACGGCCAGCGCCAGCGCCATCGCCCTAAACAGACGCGCTTGATCCCGTTCTGCGCGGAGTCCGGAGAGTCCACGGAGTCCGGATCAGCGCCGATTTTCCCTTTGCCGTCTGTAGCCTGTCCGAAAAACCTCAGTCCACGCGAGTCCACCAGAGAGTCCGGTGGAGAACACGGTGCGGATCGCACGGGTTGCAAGCTGTTCCTCTCGCCGAAGTTTAGGGACTATTGCCAAAAACTCTTGCCTATACCTCGATCCGAAATACCAGGAACCCTCTCCCCCTTGCGGGGAAAGCGCAGCCCCCGGAACATGGCCGGGGTGAGGGGGGTGTCAGCGCCGAGGCTGAAAGATTAGCACTTCAGTTCGGCCGCCTGACGTCGGCCGCACCCCCACCCCAACCCCTCCCCGCAAGGGGGAGGGGCTTATTTCAAACGGTGTCGTCTTCTCATACACCCTCCGCCGTCGCCGTGAGCAACGGCGTGAGGGCGCCACACGCGCTTCGCTTGCCAGGTAACGGTTCTTTGGGCTTTGATGATCGGGTACGGTGGAGACGACCATGGCGGATGCGGCGACGACGGAGCTGGGCTTCGACCCCAAGGCGCTCAAGGCCAAATACCGCGCCGAACGCGACAAGCGCCTGCGCGCCGAGGGAAATGAACAGTATGTGGAGGTGGCGGGCGCGTTCGCCGGCTTCCTGGACGACCCCTATGTGGAGCCGGGCTTCACCCGCGCACCGCTCACCGACGAGGTGGAGGTGGTGGTGATCGGCGGCGGCTTCGGCGGCCTGCTGGCCGGGGCGCGGCTGCGCCAGGCGGGGGTGGAGGACATCCGCCTGATCGAGAAGGGCGGCGACTTCGGCGGCGCCTGGTACTGGAACCGCTATCCCGGCGCCGCCTGCGACGTGGAGAGCTATGTCTACCTGCCGCTGCTGGAGGAACTCGACTTCATCCCGCGCGAGAAATACACCCGCGCGCCCGAGATCCTGCGCCACAGCCGCGCCATCGGCGAACGCTTCGACCTCTATCGCAACGCCTGTTTCCAGACCGAGGTGACCGATCTGACCTGGGACGGCGAAGCCTCGCGCTGGACCCTGCGCACCAACCGCGGCGACGCAATGAAGACGCGCTTCGTGGTCATGGCCAACGGCCCGCTGCACCGGCCGAAGCTGCCGGGCATTGCGGGCGTCGGGAAGTTCAAAGGCCATACCTTCCACACCTCGCGCTGGGACTACGCCTATACCGGCGGCGACCCCGACGGCGGGCTGACAGGCCTGGCCGACAAGCGCGTGGGCGTGATCGGCACCGGGGCGACGGCGGTGCAGTGCGTGCCCCACCTCGGCGCCCACGCCAAATCCCTGCACGTGTTCCAACGCACCCCCTCCTCCATCGACGTGAGGAATAACCGGCCCACCGACCCGGACTGGGTCGCCGCGCTGCAGCCCGGCTGGCAGCAGCACCGGATGGACAATTTCAATACCCTGGTCTCCGGCGGCTGGGCGGAGGAGGACCTGGTCTCCGACGGCTGGACCGACATCATCCGCAACCTCGGCCTCATCGCCAGGAAGCGCGCCGGCATGGGCGAGGGCGGGGCCGACCCGGCGCAACTGGTGCAACTGGCCGACTTCCAGAAGATGGAGTCGATCCGCGCCCGGGTGGACGGCGTGGTTCGCGACCCGGCCACCGCGGCGGCGCTGAAGCCCTATTACAACCAGTTCTGCAAGCGTCCCTGCTTCCACGACGAGTATCTGGACGCCTTCAACCGGCAGAGCGTCACCCTGGTGGATACCGACGGCAAGGGCGTGGAGCGGATCACCGAGCGAGGCGTGGTGGCGGGCGGGGTGGAATATCCGCTGGACTGCCTGATCTTCGCCACCGGCTTCGAGGTGGGCACCGGCTATGCCCGCCGCGCCGGCTATGAGGTGCGCGGCCGCGGCGGGCGGACCCTGACCGAACACTGGGCGGACGGCCTCTCCACCTTCCACGGTTTTCTGAGCCGAGACTTCCCAAACTGCTTCATCATGTCCAACGCCCAGTCGGGCTTCACCGTCAACTTCCCGCACATGCTGAACGAGCAGGCGCGGCACATCGCCTACATCGTCTCGCGCTGCCTGGCCGAGCAGGTGCGCGAGGTCGAACCGACGCGGGCGGCCGAGGACGCTTGGGTGCAGGAGATCGTCGACACCGCCATGGACCGCGCCCAGTTCCTGGAGGAGTGCACGCCGGGCTATTACAACAACGAGGGCAAGGTCTCCGCCATGGCCGCCCGCAACGGCTCCTATGGCAAGGGCTCGATCGCCTTCATCAAGATCCTGCGGGACTGGCGCGCGAACGGCGATATGGCCGGGCTGGAGTTGAGGAACTGAGCCCCCTCCCCGCTCCGGACGCTTCGCCAAGGTTTCCGCCGCCCAATAGCTAAGCTTCAAGAGGGCCGAAAGCCGGATTCCGACCTTGAGCCGGCAAGTATCAAGCGCGGAGAGCAGCGACGTCTTTCAAAAGACTGCTTTCCCGACCACCGCCTAAACTCAAAAATAAGGGTCGTCTCCGCGCGATCTTTAACGCGCACTCAACCTCGTCGGTCTTTAATGCGCGGATAGAGTGGGTGCATCGTCATGGCCGACGCAAATTCTTCGATAGATCGGCGCGCGCGAAGCCCATTGCTCGACGACATCGTGCGGGTCAGGGCGTCGCTCCGGGCCAGGATCGAGACCGAGGGCGGGCATCCGACCGCCGACTGGTCGCAGGCGCTGGAGACCCTGGCGATCCTGGAGCAGCGCCTCGATGGGCTGGCCGGCGCGACCCCGTCGGACGCGCCGCGGCGGGGATTGTCGGGATCGCCCGGCACGCCGTTCGTCGCCATGGTGGGCATCGACCGGTTCAACGGGATGCGCGACGACCTGGGCGAACCGGGCGCCAATGCGGCGGTGAACACCCTGTGCGAGCGGATCGCGCGTTGCGCCCCGCACGTCCACCTCGGGCGGATCAACCGCTCCAGCATCGAGTTCACCTTCTTCGCCGCCGGCTTCGAGGAGGCCGAGGGCGTCCTGGCCGACCTGCAACGGCGCCTCGAAGCGCCGATCCCGCTGGACGGCCGCGAGGTCTGTCTTGACGTCGCCATCGGCTTCGCCGGCCGGGACGCCGAGAAGGACGATCTTGAAGCCCTGGTCGATCGGGCTGAACACGCCCTGGCCAAGACGCGGGCCAACCATGTGAAGATCGGCGCCTTCACCGAGCGCGACCGTGCGGAGCGGATCGAGCGGCTGTCGCTGATGCGCGATCTTCGCGGCGCCGTCGCGAACGATGAGCTGGTGGTGTTCTACCAACCCAAGCTCAGCCTGCGGGCCTCGGCCGTCACCTCCATGGAGGCGCTGGTGCGCTGGCGCCATCCGGCGCGAGGGTTCGTGCCGCCGGACACATTCATTCCGCTGGCGGAGGAGACCGGCGAAGTCCGCTCCGTCACCGAACTCGTCGTGCGCAAGGCCATCGTGCAGTCCGACCTGCTGGCGGGGGCCGGCCGCAAGGTGCGGATCGATCTCAACATATCGGGCACGCTGATCGCCGAACCCGCGTTCGCGGCGTGGGTGCTGGAGACGATGCGCGGCCGCGAAACCCGGTTCGGGTTCGAGATCACCGAGACCGCCGTCATCGCCAATCCGGAGAAAGCGCTCCACCACATCCGCGCCTTTTCCGAGGCCGGCATCGCCATCGCCATCGACGACTACGGCTCGGGCCTCTCCTCGCTGTCCTATCTGAAGCAGATCCCGGCCCACGAATTGAAGATCGACCGCGCCTTCGTCAGCGGTCTGACCACCAGTCAGCGCGACCCGCTGCTGGTCCGCTCCACCATCGATCTGGCCCATGCGCTGGAGATGGAGGTCACCGCCGAGGGCGTCGATAACGCCATGTCGCTGGCGCTGCTGCGGGTGATGGGCTGCGACATGGTGCAGGGCTACCATATCTCGCGCCCGCTGCCGTTCGATGAGCTCTGCCTGTTCCTGGATGCGTTCAGCGCCGAGACGTTTGAACGGCCGGCGATCCGCGCAACGGCCTGAACACCCATTTGAGATTGGCTCGTGCGATCAACGACCGCTCGGCGCGCCTCAATCCCTGCGATCAGGCGAGCGCCATCGCCGTTTCTTGGGCCGCACTGACCCGGCCGATGGCGTCGAACAGGGCGTCCATCTGAATCGGCTTGGCCAGGAAGTCGTCGGCGCCGAGCCCGATACAGGTGTCGCGCAGGCCGGGCGCGGCGTCGGCGGTCATGACCACGATGGGCGTCCGCCCCTTGGGGTCGCCCCGGCCGCGGATGCGCTGCAAGGCGGTGAACCCGTCCATCACCGGCATCCGCAGATCCAGCAGGATGAGGTCCACGGCGTCGTCCGCCTCCACCCACTCGACGCCGACCTGGCCGTTCTCCGCCTCCAGGACCTCCACCCCGACCGCGGTCAGCATCTGGCGCACCACCAGCCGGTTCATCTCATTGTCCTCGATATAGAGCACGCGCATTCGAAGCACCGAGGGTCTGGAATGAAGGGTCGGGGCGACCGGTGGGCCGCCCCGGGGCGCCGGATCAGAAGGTCAGCCGGTACTTGCCGCCGGCCATATACTCCGCGCTGTTGCTCGTCGTCGCGTACTGGTCGGTGTAGGAACTGGCCCGCAGCACGAAGCTGACCTCGGTCCGCCGGTCCGGCATCACCCGTCCATAGAGCAGTTCGGCGGCCAGGGGGGTATGGCTGGCGGCGGCGCCGGCGGTCTCGTTGATGAAGCCGAGGGCGCCGGTCTGGCGATCCACCACGCCGAAGTCGGTATAGTGGAGCCGCCCGCCGACGACCTGCATGGGCTTGGACAGCGTCAGCCGCAGGCGGTCCGACCTGGCGAACAGGCTGGTCTTGCTGAGCGCGACTTCGGCGGAGGAACTCACTAGGCCGCCGGAACCGGTCTGCAGGCTTTGGCCGACGCCCGCGTCGGTGCGCGCCACCGTGCCGGACGCACTCAGCATCCACGAACGCGCCAGGGCGTAGTCGAAGCCGACACTGGCCCCGCTGGTGGTCGATCCGTTCTGCAGCGCGCCGGACTGCAGCGACTGGACCCCGAGCAGGCCGGTGTCCTCATGCAGCCGCGTATAGGCGGTGTGCAGGACGAGGCTACCGGTCGGCGCGAAGTCGATGCCGAGGTGTTCGGCGCTGGCGCCGTAGACCGCGGCCGGCGTGACCTGTTCCGCCGCGCCGAACACGTTGATGTCCCGCACGCTGCGCCGCTGGGTCACGCCGAAGCTGATCGAGACCTGCCTGAGCGGCGCGACCTTGTATTCGGCGAAGGCGCCGCCGGAGGCGAGGCCCAGCAGGGGGTTGGCCCCGCCGCTGACCGGATCGTAGTCCGAGCGCTGGGCGAAGCCGTCCTGACCGCCCAGGACCGCGGCGCCCTGGCCATAGCCGAAGCGCAGGCTCTGCTTGCTGCTGTAGAGGGCGAAGTCGGTGTCCATCGGCAGGTTGTTGGTCTTGAAGCCGAGCGGCGTCTCCGCCGGTGTCATCCGGCCCCGGAAATCCATGCCCGCGACCTTGCCGAAGGCGGTGCTGGACGCGGCGAAGCCCAGCATGGAGCGTTGCACCGGATTGGCGTCGGCGTCCCCGTCGCTGTCGGCGAAGTGGGCGCCGCCGGCGACCCAGCTCCTAAGGCCGAGCGACAGATAGCTCTGGAACTGCTGCTGGCCCGCTTCGGTATTCACCAGCTGGCCGACCAGGCTGGCGCCCATCGGGATCTGGAAATCGCGGTGGGTGTTGCCGACCTGCTCCAGCGCGGTGAAGTAGAGCTTGGAGGTGTTCCAGCTCGCCTGCGTGCCGGTCTGCACCGCCGACACCACCTGGCCGACCGACAGCGGCGTCGCCTTGCCGTTGACGACCTGGGTGTAGGTGAGCGCGTTCCAGTTCAAGGGCGCCTGGGAGGCGGCGATGTTCAGCTCGCCCCAGCCATAGACCGGGTCAGGGACAGTGGGATTGGTTACCCGCGAGCCCAGCGGCGTCGCCGATTGCAGGATGATCTGCGCCGTCTCGTTCGGGTAATAGCCGAGCCACGGCCAGCGCGCCTGGAGCAGCGCCACCGCGCCGGTGACCAGGGGCGCCGCCAGCGACGTGCCGGTCTGGCGCGAGATATTGCCCTGCCCGTCGGAGACCAGGATCAGTTCGCCCGGCGCCACCAGGAAATGGTTCTTCAGCTTGTCGCAGGCGCCGCTGACGGTATCGACCAGGCAGGCTTCCCCGGGGGTGTTGGAGAAGTTGGAGATGGCGCCGGTGACGCCCACCGAGCCGACCACGAGGAGGGTCGGGTTCTTGGCCGTGTTCCAGGCCACGTCGGCGGGCTGGACCATGCCGTCATTGCCCGCCGCGACCACCAGCACGCGGCCCGCCGCGGCGCCGGACGACAGCGCGTCGTTCCAGCCCGGGTTCAGTGTCCAGCCGGCCACGCCGAGCGAGGCGTTGATCACGCCCACCGGCGCGCCGGTCTTTCTGGCGTTGAAGATATTGGCCGTGAGCGCCTGGATGCCGGCGCCGACCGCCGTCCAGTTGGTGGTGCCGGTGGAGTCATAGGGATTGTAGGTGATGACGTTCGCGTCGGCCGTGGGCAGGATGCCGAGGATGCCCGTGCCGTCGATCGAGCCCATGATCAGGCTGCCGACCGCCGCGCCATGGCCGTCATTATAGACCGTGCTGCCGAGCTGGGTCAGGGCCGAGGTGGAAGTCGATCCATTGCCCTTGCCCTTGCCCTGGCCGTTGTTGTCGCCCTGGTTGTCGCCGTACTGGGTGATCGATCCCTGGCCGCTGCCGCCGCTGGCGCTGACGCTGAAGTCCAGCATACCGATAGTGATGGGATAGTCGGACTTATAGACGGAGCCGACGATGCTGGCGAGGTTGGGGGTCCAGCCCGTCGCCCCCATCCACCAGTCCACGTGACCGGCGCCGGTATAGCTCATAAGGTTGTCGTACATGTTCAGGAACAGGACGGCCTGTTGCGTCTGGCTCACATTGGCCAGGCTGGAGGCGTTGATCGTGCCGTCGCTGTTGAAGGTGACGCCGGCATTGGCGAGGAACTTGTCGGAGAAGTTCACCCCGAAGCTGCCGAGGCTCGACCCCGCGCTGACGCCGGGCGCGCCGTTGGCCAGGGTGGGCTTGGGCACGGCCACGAGCACGGGCCCGACCGAGGGCGCCGGTTGGGAAACGGCCTTGCCCCAGAAGGCGCCGGCCGGATCGAGGACTGTGCTCTGCAACAGGTTGGCGACGCCCTGATAGTCGGCCGCGGTCTGCGCCGAGCCCCAGGCCTTCTGCACGATCGCCCAGTTGCTCGCCTCGGTGTTCCAGAACGGCTGGACCTGGGAGAAATTCACGTTGGGCGACGGGCTGTGAAGATAGGGATTGGCGGTCTGTCCGCCCCAGAAGGGGTCGACCTGGTTGGGATTGTACAGTCCGGTCACCGCCACGTCGGTCTGCTGCGTGAACGGGCTGATATTGCCATAGAAGGGACTGATGTTGCCGTAGAACGGGCTGATATTGCCGTAGAACGGGTGGATATAGCCGTAGAACGGACTGATGTTGCCGTAGAACGCGCTGATATTCCCATAGAACGGGCTGATGTTGCCGTAGAACGCGCTGATGTTCCCATACATCGGCTTGATGGTGTTGCCGGGCGTGGTCGCCGGCGGCGTTGTGGTTTGGGACAGGGCCGGCGCGGCCTGCAGCGCCGCCAGCGAGCAGCCGGCCAGCGTGGCGCAGCAGCCTCTTCGCGTTCAGAAGACGAGACATTCTTGTATACCCCAGCCACCCTCTTACGGGCTTCTGGGGACAAGGTAGGCGAGAGATATTGGTAACGTCCCAACAAGGCTGGTAAATTACCGTTATCCAAATATTCTTTGAGAATAACCTGAGGTAATAACCTATGTTACATCGACCTATAGCTAAATAAATGCGCTTATGGCTAAGCTTGGTACAGAGTGAAACCTATCCTCCGTGCGTCGTTAAGGCGACTGCAACTATGTTCCGGCTAGTTTGTCGCAGGGTTGGAGAATGGAAATGTCGGCCAGCGCAAAAAACCGGGCGGCGCTTATCCTGATCGTGCTCGCGATGGCGTCCGCCGCAGGCGCCGCACCCGCCCTCGCGACCGATCCGCCGTTCGACCGGGCGGTCCTTTCGGCGAAGTCGGCCATGATGACGGCGCCGCAGAAGGCCTACGCCGCCTCGAAGGAGGCGCTCGCCATCGCGCAGAAGGCCCCGGCGGGCCGCCGGCAGGATCTGGAACAGGCGACGGCCAACTGGCTGATGGCCGAGGCCCTGACGCGCACCAAGCATCCGGAACAAGCCTTGCCCATCCTGGACCGGGCGCTGGCGGTGGTGGCGCGCGCCGCGCCCGACACCAAGCTCCACGGCGATGTGCTGAAGTCGCGCGGTCACGCCGCGGCCACGCTCGGACACGTGCAGGCGGCGCTGCGAGACTTCCAGGCCGCCTACAAGATCTACGAACGCGCGCACGAGCCGCGCAGCGAAGCCATCACCCTGCAGGAGATCGGCTCGATCTATTCCGACGCGCGCGACTATCCGCACGAGTTGCAATATTATGCGCAGGCGCGCGACGCCTTCTCGCAGGACCCTGCCCTCAGCCTGTCGGCCGACAACAACCGGGGCTTCGCGCTGAAGAGCATGGGCCAGCTTGGCGAGGCGGAGGCCGAGTTCCGCCACGCCTACGGGGTGGCCGACCGGCTGAAGAGCGGCGCGCTCAAGGCCCACATCCTCGCCAATATCGCCTTCACCGAAGCGCTGGAGGGCAAGGATGCGGCGGCGCGGGCCGACGCCCGGCGCGGCCTCACCCTGGCGCAGGCGGACCCCGAAGCCCGGTCGGAGCGGCCGTTCCTGCTCGGCGCCCTCGCCAAGGTGGCGGCCAGGGAGGGGGACGATACCGGCGCCGCCAGGCTGCTGGATCAGGTGTTCGCCGGCGTCGATCCGGCCAGCACCCAGATGGAGTTCATGGATTTCCACGAACTGGCCTCCAACGTCTATGAAGTCACGGGCGAGCGCGAAAAGGCGCTCGCGCATCTGAAGGCCTTCAAGCGGCTGGACGATCAGGGACGCGCCCTGGCGGCCTCCACCAACGCCGCCCTGGTCGCGGCCAAGTTCGACTTCGCCAACCAGGCCACCAAGATCGCGGAGCTGAAGGTGAGCCAGGCGCAGTCCCAGGCCCGCTTCACCACCGCGATCATCGCCATCCTGCTGTTCGGCGGCCTGATCGTCACCAGCCTGATCACCCACGCCTTCTTCACCATGCGCCGCAGCCGCAACCGGATACGCGCGGTGAACACCGAGCTGGAGACGGCGAACGGCTCGCTGGAAAAGGCGCTGAAGGCCAAGACGGAGTTCCTGGCCACCACCAGCCACGAGATCAGGACCCCCCTCAACGGCATTCTGGGCATGGCGCAGGTGATGCTGGCCGACCGCAAAATCTCCACCGAGACGCGCGAGCGGCTCGGCCTGCTTAAGGCGGCCGGGGATACCATGAACGCCATGGTCAACGACCTGCTTGACGTGGCCAAGATCGAGAACGGCGCGCTTTCGGTGGACAAGACCGAGATCGACCTGCACCGGCTGCTCGAGGACACCGCCAAGGTCTGGCGCGACCAGGCGCAGAACAAGGGCCTCGGCTTCACCCTCGATCTGGCGGATTGCCCGGCCCGCATCGTCGAGGACGGCGACCGGCTCCGCCAGATCCTGGCCAACCTCATGTCGAACGCGATCAAGTTCACGGAACGGGGCGAGGTGTCGCTCCGCGTGAAGACCACCGCGCATGAACACGGGGAGCGGGTCTCAATCGCCGTCGCGGACAGCGGCATCGGCATCCCCGCCGACCAGCTCGGCCGCATCTTCGAATCGTTCACCCAGGTCGACAGCAGCACGGCGCGGCAATACGGCGGGACCGGCCTTGGGCTGACCATCTGCCGCAACATCGCCGCGGCCCTCGGCGGCGATGTCGAGGTGGAAAGCCGTCCGGGCGTCGGATCCACCTTCACGGTCAGCCTGCCCCTCCAACGGGCCGCCGAAGCCGCCCCTGTCGAGACCGGCCCGCGCGGGCTGGGTTCAGCGCGGCTGCTGGTGCTGGACGACAACGCCCTGGCCCAGGCCATGCTGCGCGCGCTGTTTTCCGATAAGGTCGGCCGGCTCGACTTCGTGTCCAGCCCTGTCGAGCTTCCGGACACGCTGCGATCCGGCGACGTGGATTGCGTCCTCATCGACGGAGGGTGCCTGATCCGCCAGGCGCCCGACGACCCGATCGCGGCCTTCCGGTCGCTGGCGAGCGCCGCCACCGCGCCGATCTGCGTGCTGTGGCCCGGCCTCGACACGGGGATCGCCTCGCAGCTTTCCGCCGCCGGCGCCGCCTGCGTACTGGCCAAGCCGGTCGCCGGCGCGACCCTGTTCCAGCAGCTGGACGCGTGCTTAACTGAGGGCCCGCAACCCCGTGCTGCGCCAAGGGCGAGGGTGGCCTGATGACCCCGCCGCCATCGGCCCTCCAGTGGATATGGACCACGCCATGAAGGTCTTGTTCGTCGAGGACGACGCCATGAACCGCCGCGTGGTGCGCGACATGCTGAGCGTGGTCGGCCTCGACATGGCCGAAGCGGAAAGCGCCGAACTCGGGCTCGGCATGATCGACCGGGACCAGTTCGATCTCGTGCTGATGGACCTGCGGATGCCCGGCATGGACGGCATGACCGCGATCAGGGCCCTGCGCGCGCGCCAGGACGAGAAGGCGGCGATCCCGATCATCGTCATCACCGCCGACACCGCGGCGGACCTGCGCGAACAATGCGCGGCCATCGGCGCCGACGATTTCCTGCAAAAGCCCGTCGCCATGAACGCCCTGTTTGAAAGCGTCGGCAAGGTAATGGCCGCACGCGGCGGGCAATCCCTGCTGCTCTGAGCCTCCATCGACGCGAACCGGGTTCGCCCAGGCGACGGCGCCCGCCCACCGACAGCGCCGCGACGCGCCGAGTTCTCATATTGTTCTTGCTGAAACGACGAGTCGGACTACTACATGAGGGAGCTTGCCCGCCGCGCGTGGCGGGTCTCCCGAGCCTCGGTGCGAGCCCGAATGACCCACCCACTCTCCCCTTACGGGGCCATCAAGGTGCGCGGCGCGCGCGAGCACAATCTAAAGGGGGTGGATGTGGACATCCCCCGCGGCCGGCTCGTGGTGCTCACGGGACTGTCGGGCTCGGGAAAGTCGTCCCTGGCGTTCGACACCATCTATGCCGAAGGGCAGCGGCGTTATGTGGAGAGCCTGTCCGCCTACGCCCGCCAGTTCCTGGAGCTGATGGGCAAGCCGGATGTGGACCTGATCGAGGGCCTGTCGCCGGCCATCTCCATCGAACAGAAGACCACCTCCAAGAACCCACGCTCCACCGTCGGCACGGTCACCGAGATCGCCGACTATATGCGCCTGCTCTGGGCGCGGGTCGGCGTGCCCTATTCCCCCGCCACGGGCCTGCCGATCGAAAGCCAGACCGTCAGCCAGATGGTGGACAGGATCACCGGCCTGCCCGAGGGCGAGCGCCTGCTGCTGCTGGCGCCGGTGGTGCGCGACCGCAAGGGCGAGTACCGCAAGGAGATCGCCGACTGGCAGCGCCAGGGCTTCCAGCGCCTGAAGATCGACGGGGTGTTCTATCCCATCGAGGACGCGCCGACCCTCGACAAGAAGTTCAAGCACGACATCGACATCGTGGTGGACCGCATCGTCACCCGCGCGGGCCAGGAGCAGCGGCTGGCGGACTCGCTGGCCACCGCCCTCTCTTTGGCCGACGGCATCGCTGTGGCCGAATGGGCGGACCCAAACCCTGACGAGGGGGCGGAGGGTGAGACCGAACCCCGCCGGATGCTGTTTTCGGAGAAGTTCGCCTGCCCGGTCTCCGGCTTCACCATCAGCGAGATCGAGCCCCGGCTGTTCTCGTTCAACGCCCCGGCCGGCGCCTGCCCCGCCTGTGACGGCCTCGGCCAGAAGCTGACCTTCGACGCCGATCTGGTGATCCCCGACAAGGACAAGACCCTGCACAAGGGGGCGGTGGCGCCCTGGTCGCGCGGCCCCTCCCCCCTCTACACCCAGACCCTGCAGGCCCTGGCCCGCCACTACGGCTTCTCCATGGACAAGCCCTGGCACGCGTTGCCCGAGGCGGCGCGCAAGGTGGTGCTCTTCGGCACCGGGGCGGAAAAGGTGAAGTTCACCTATGACGACCAGGCGCGAAAATATGAGGTCTCCAAGCCCTTTGAGGGCGTGCTGCCCAATCTCGAACGGCGCTGGAAGGAGACCGACAGCGCCTGGGTGCGCGAAGAGCTCGGCCGCTATCAGTCGCAGACCCCGTGCGAGGTCTGCCATGGCCTGCGCCTGAAGCCGGAGGCGCTGGCGGTGCGCGTGGGCGGCATGAACATCGGCGAGGCCGCCACCCTGTCGATCCGGCACGGGCTGGAATGGTTCGCCGCGCTGGAGCCCGGCTTCACCCCACAACAGGCGGAGATCGCCCGGCGCATCCTGAAGGAGATCAACGACCGCCTGCGTTTCTTGGTGGAGGTGGGGCTGGACTATCTCACCCTGGCCCGCGCCTCGGGCACCCTGTCGGGCGGAGAGAGCCAGCGCATTCGTTTGGCCTCGCAGATCGGCTCGGGCCTCACCGGTGTGCTCTACGTACTGGACGAGCCCTCCATCGGCCTGCACCAGCGCGACAACACCCGCCTGCTCACCTCATTGAAGGGGCTCAGGGATCTCGGCAATTCGGTGCTGGTGGTGGAGCACGACGAGGAGGCCATCCTCACCGCCGACCACGTGATCGACATGGGCCCCCGCGCCGGGGTGCACGGCGGCCACGTAGTGGCGGAGGGCACGCCGGGCGACATCATGGCCGAGCCCAAGAGCCTCACCGGCCAATACCTGACCGGCGCGCGCGAGATCGGCCTGCCGCGCCACCGCCGCCCCTTCGGCAAGAAGAAGCTCACCGTGGTCGGGGCGCGGGGCAACAATCTGAAGGATGTGTCGGGCTCCATCCCGGTGGGGACCTTCACCTGCATCACCGGCGTGTCGGGCGGCGGCAAGTCCACCTTCACCATCGAGACGCTCTACAAGGCGGCGGCCCGGCGGCTGAACAACGCCAGCGACGCGCCGGCCCCGCACGAGCGGATCGAGGGGCTGGAGCATTTCGACAAGGTGATCGACATCGACCAGTCGCCCATCGGGCGCACGCCGCGGTCGAACCCGGCCACCTATACCGGCGCCTTCGGCCCGATCCGAGACTGGTTCGCCGGCCTGCCGGAAGCCAAGACGCGGGGCTATGGCCCCGGCCGGTTCAGCTTCAACGTCAAGGGCGGCCGCTGCGAGGCGTGCCAGGGCGACGGGGTGATCAAGATCGAGATGCACTTCCTGCCGGACGTCTACGTCACCTGCGACGTCTGCCACGGCAAGCGCTACAATCGCGAGACGCTGGAAGTGTTATATCGCGGCAAGACCATCGCCGATGTGCTGGACATGACGGTGGAGGAGGCGGCGGACTTCTTCAAGGCGGTGCCGCCGATCCGCGACAAGATGGAGACGCTGAAGCGGGTCGGCCTGACCTACATCAAGGTCGGGCAGCAGGCCACCACCCTGTCGGGCGGGGAGGCGCAGCGGGTGAAGCTGAGCAAGGAGCTGTCGCGCCGGGCCACGGGGCGCACCCTCTACATCCTGGACGAGCCCACCACGGGCCTCCACTTCGAGGACACGCGCAAGCTGCTCGAAGTGCTGCACGAACTGGTGGAGAGCGGCAACACGGTGGTGGTGATCGAGCACAACTTGGACGTGGTGAAGACCGCCGACTGGCTGCTCGACTTCGGGCCGGAGGGGGGCGACGGCGGCGGCCTGATCGTGGCGGTGGGCACGCCCGAACAGGTGGCCGAGAACGCCGAAAGCTGGACCGGGCGCTATCTGAAGGACGTGCTGGCCCGCCACGCCGCCCGCGCGGTGGCCCCACCGGTCGCCGCCAAACCCGTACGGACGAAGCGGCGGGCCTGAAGCGCGCCCTTCCTGTCATCCCGGCCGGAGCGAAGCGCAGAGCCGGGACCTCGATGCAGGTTCTCACCGTTCATCGGGGTCCCGGATAAGCGCTAAGCGCTTTCCGGGATCACAACTCTATTGTGTCACGGGACACCGCGGCCTTAACCTCAACCCCATGAAACTCTACTCCGCCCCCGACCCTGCCCCCAATCCGCGCCGGGTGCGCATCTTCATGGTGGAGAAGGGGGTGCGCATCCCCGAGACGATGCTGTCGCTGCGGGATCGCGAACACAAGGCGCCCGGCTATCGCGCCGAGAAGAACCTGTGGGGCCAGGTGCCGACGCTGGAGCTCGACGACGGACGAACGATCTCCGAGACCGTAGCCATCTGCCGCTATCTGGAGGCGCTGCATCCGGCCCCGCCCCTGTTCGGCCATGACGCCTTCGAGCAGGCGAAGGTGGAGATGTGGACCCGCCGGGTGGAGCTGACCCTGATGGTTCCGGTGGGGATGTTCTGGCGCCACGCCCACCCCTATACCGCGCACCTCCTGACCCAGTTCAAGGACTTCGGCGAGTCCAACCGCGAGACCTACGCCGCCGCCTGCCGGCTGATCGATCAGGCCCTGGCGGACGGGCGGCCCCACCTGGTGGGCGAGGCCTTCACCATGGCCGATATCTGCGCGCTCACCACCATCGACTTCGCCCGCTTCACCGGGCTGGAGCCGCCGGCGGAGGCCGCGCACCTCGCGGGTTGGCACGCCCGCGTCTCGGCCCGGCCGAGCGCGGCGCCCAACGCCGTCGCCGCCTAGAGCATGATCGTTTCGGATGGAATCATCCGAACGCGAATCATGCTCTAAACTCAAAGTGTAGACCCTGATTCACGGTTCAAGATGAACCGATCAGGGTCTAAAGCACCAGCCCGCTCGTCTTGGGCGCCCAGGGCGAGTCCGCGGTGTCCGAGGGCGCGCCGAGGTCGCGATAGGCCGCCGCCATGGGCGCATACATCACCACCCGGCTCACCGCCCCGATCAGGCTGGACAGGACGATCTGCACGATGGCGGCGAGGGTGAACATATGGCTGACCATGGACAGGCCACCGCCCGCCATCGCCATGCGCGGGTTGAACATATGGCTGGAGAGCGAACCCCAGTCGCCGCTGATCACCGCGCCGGCGCAGACCGAGACGATCCAGCCGAACAGGCCGATGAGGATGCCGAAGATCCAGGCCAGGATGTAGCAGCCGAACAGGGACCAGAACCTTCCCCGCGTCACCTCCCAGGAGCCGAACACGCTCAGCTTGCGCCGGGCGAAGGTCATCGGCGCCGCCAGTGACAGCCTGACCGCCAACCACACCCCAAGACAGAACACCGCCAGCCCCAACAGCAGCGGGATAAGGATTTGTGCGCCTTGCAGCGATTGCACCGCCGTGTGGAACAGCAGGGCGAGGATCACGACCACGATCACCAGAACGATCTCCGCGAGGATGCCGAGGCCGAAATAGGCCAGGAACAGCAGCACCAGCCGTCCCTCGTCTCCGCCGAGCTTGAGGTAGAAAAAGCCCCTGTCGTCCGGGCGCAGGATCGGGCGGTAGGCGGCGTTCACCAGCATGGCGCCGATGAACAGCCCCACGGGGAGCAGGATCAGGAACGCCACCCCCATCGACCGGAAAAAGCCGAACGCCACATCGGGGGGCATGGGCGTCGATCCGGAGTAGCTGGACATCGCCGCGATCTGCGGACCGAAGGCCATCAAAGCAATGCCGCCCAGCACCAGATAGCAGAGCATGTAGGCGACGGCCCAGGCGAGCACCGCGCCGGGATGGCTTCTGATCACGCGAAAGCCCTCGAACGCGGCTTCCGATGGCGAAAATGTCTGCATGAGCGTCCCCCCGGACGAAACCCGATGTGGCGAAACCTAGCCTATGGTTTGGCCCATGGCGAGCCGGTAACGGGTCTCATCGGCGGCGGCGCGCCGACCCGCCCGGTGAGCTGGCGAAAGGCGGCGGCCATGGGCGCGGTGGCGATGGCCCCCAGAAGCGCGGCGACCAGGGCGTTGAACAGCACCACCACCAGGGTGGTGGGCGCGAGGAGGCCCAGCAGGGTTTTCGGCTCGGCCACGCTCACCGGACCGCCGGCGATGACCACCACCATCTGCAGGATCGCCCAGCGCGCGGCCAGCAGCGCCAGGGCGGTGGCGATGGCGATCAGATAGGCGCCGAACAGCGACCAGAACTGGCCCTGCGTCAGGGTCCAGGCGCGGCGCACGCTGATCCGGCCGTCCGCCAGCGTCATGGCCGGGGCCAGCGACAGGCGCACCGCCGGATAGGCGATGGCCACCACCAGGACGGCGAAGGCGATGAAGCTCAGCACGAAGGTGGGCACGATGGTCTGCAGCAGGCCCAGCACCACCGACATGGCCAGCGTCACCGCGAACAGATAGGTCAGCCCCACGGCCAGGACGATCAGGCTGAGGCCGAGCTGGCGCACCTCGTCCATGGACAGGCGCAGGGCCCCGAACGCCCGTTCCGCCGGCCGCAGCACCGCGCGCAGCACCGCGGTGGACAGCACCATCTGCAGCAGCAGCGTCACCCCGGCGAACAGCAGGAAGGCCGGCGCCGCCTGCAGCAGCAGGGCCACCAGCCGCTGGGTGATCGCCGCATCGCCGGGGTTCTGCTGGGCCGCCTCCCATTGGGCCTGGATCAGCGGACTCAGCCCCTGCAGCGTCTGGAACGGCGGCGCCAGCGACACGGCGAACTGGATCACCGTGGCCACCACATAGCCGGCCCACCACCACAGCACGGCCGCGGGACGCTCGCGCGGCAGGCGAACCCCCTCCAGCGCCGCTTCGGCCGGCGAAAACTCATCCATCAATGCCGCTCCGATACCTCCGTGGAGGGGTGATCGGGTTCGGCGCCGGATGCAAGGGCCGACGGCGCGGCGGCCGCCGCCTCGGCCTTCACGGCGGTGGGCCAGAGCGGCAGGATGGAGTGCGGCCAGGCCGAAAGCGCGGCGATACGCCCCGGGGCGGTCGGCGCCCGCGGATTGAAGATGTGGAAGGCTTCCGGCGGCGCGGGTTCGGCAAGGATCGGTTGCGGCGCTTCGGGTTCGGCCGCTTCAGCCGGATGCACGATGTGCAGGTCGCGGTCCGACGCGACCGCGCCGGTCAGGTCGAGCGGCGCAGGTCCCCCCGGTGTTGGCGGGTCCTCCGCGGAGGCGGACCCAGCCGGTTCGGGGCTCGCCTTGGGGCTGTCGGCGTTGTGGACGACCCAGGTTTCGGCCGGCGCGGCGGCGGGCGCACCCACAGGCTGGGGCGTGGCGTCAGGCGTGTGGGCGCCCTCGGCGGCCGGATCGTGTCCCGGCCCGGGCTGGGGCTCGGGCGGAGGTTCGGCGTCGCGGTCGATCTGAGTGGGATGTAGGCCGAGCTCCGCCGCCTCGCGCACGGCGAGGGCGGCTCCGGCGGCGGTCATGGCGGCGAGGGTGGCAGGGCCGAGGCTGTCCAGGAACCGGTGAGGCTCGGGCCGGATGGGCGCCACGGCGGCGGGCGCGTCGGCCCCCTCGCCCTCCAGCAGCCACCAGGCGCCGGTCAGCACGCCGACGCCGAGCGGGGCGACCACCGCCACCTTGAGCACGGCCAGCAGCACCCCGGCGCCCACCGCTTCTGGCACGGGCCAATACTCGCCGGACAGCGTATCGGGCTCCACCAGCGTCAGGGCGTAGAGCGCCAGCCAGCCCAGCGCCAGCGGCGCGCAGGCCGCCACCAGGGCGAAGGCGAGCGGCCACCCGGATCGCCTGGACGACCCCCAGCCGGCGAAGGGCTCGATCTTCTCCGCCGCCGTGGAATAGGCCCAGCCCAGCATCAGCCGTGCGATCCGCGGCGCCATCAGCCAGAAGAACAGCAGCCAGATCACCACCGTCGCCGGTGTCCAGCGCGCCCAGCCGCCGAACGGGCCGATGCTCATCGAGGCGTGCAGGCCCATGACCAGCGCGGCGATCAGGCTGGCGGCCACGAACGGCGCCATGGCCAGGCCGGCGAGGAACACGATGACGAAGCCGACGGCGATCAGACGCCACTCCACCCCCCGCCACTGCAGCCCGCCGACCCCCAGCCCCGCCGCCGGACGACCGCCCAGCGCCGCGCGGTAGAGGGCGCCGTAGAGCGGGATATAAAACACCAGCAGCAGCGGAACGAGCCAGTCGATCGGGCTCCTGCGCCAGTCGGCCACGGCGATATGGCCCCGCGCGAACAGATAGGTCTGCACGCCGACCAGCAGCAGCATGACCAGCCAGGCCTCGCGCCAGGCCTCGCGGGCGAAATCGCCGCCCTCCGCGATCAGGTCCCGAACGCCGAGACGCGGCGCCGCGCGATGGGCCAAGGCCATGTCCGTTCCCCGAATCCCGGCCGACGTTCCGGCCACTTCGTCCCGTTAACCCTGCCCGGCTTGGCCGTTGGCGGCAATGGCCGTCTCCTGCCGGTTGTGCGCGGCGGGTTCGGCCCCGGCGACCGCCGCGCCATCGCCGAGCCGGCGGTAGAAGGAGGCGGCGGCGCCGGCGACCAGCGGCGTCTGCACCAGGCCGACAACCAGGGCGTAGAGCCCCCACAATGCGGTAACGAGCGCCGGTCCCCCGTCGGCGAACAGCCGCGCCGCCTGGTTCAGGATCAGGGCCGGCAGGCCGATGACGATCATGGCGGCGGCGATCTTCACCACCTGCCCCCGCGTCAATTCCCAAGTGGAGAACACCTGCACGCTGCGTCGGTCGGCGGTGGCGGGCGTCGCCAGGATCAGCCGCGCCGCCGCCCAGAACATCAACAGCACGGCGATGGCGAAGGCGAGACCGCCGAAAACGCCCGACGGGCTGGCGAACAGGCCGGCCGGCGTCCTGGGCGGCGCGCCGCTGACCGCCGCCACGACGATGGCGACGAGGCCGAACAGGAACACCGCCCCTATGATGCAGAGGACGAAGAATAGTCCGAGCAGGAGCAGCGACCAGAGCAGCTTGGTTTCGATCACGCCCCATTGCAGCCCGGCCGGGCCGAGACGGAAATCGGCCTCGCCCGCGTGTCGGTCCTCGAGCGCGATGCGCATGAGCGCGCCATTGGCCACCGCCGAGACCGGCAGGTTCAGCAGCGCCACAGCAACCAGCCAGACCGGCGCCAGATGCAGCGCAGGGCTCGGCATGAAGGCCAGCACGGCCACCAGCGCCATGGGCGCCCAGGCCAGGGGCGCGGCGCGGTGCACAAAGGCCACAGCGTCGCTGAGCGCGGCCCGGGCGGTGACGGTCTGGTCGGCCATGAAATCCCCTTAGCGTCCCCTCACCCAACCGGTGGAGCGCGGCAAGCCATTTTTTCAACGCGGCTGGGCGGGTATGGTGGCGCCATGCGCTCCGATCCCTCCCTCGCGCCACACCCCGTTCACGTGATCGGCGCCGGCCTGGCCGGTTGCGAATGCGCCTGGCAGATCGCCGAACGCGGCGTGCCCGTGGTGTTGCACGAGATGCGGCCGCTGGTGAAGACCGACGCGCACCAGACCGAGGGGCTGGCCGAACTGGTCTGTTCCAACTCCTTCCGCTCCGACGACTGGGAGCATAATGCGGTCGGGCTGCTGCACGCGGAGATGCGCCGCTGCGGCTCGCTGATCCTGCGCTGCGGCGACGCCAGCCAGGTGCCGGCGGGCGGCGCGCTGGCGGTGGACCGGGAGGGCTTCTCCGCCGGCGTGACCGCGGCCATCGCCGCCCATCCGCTGATCGCCGTGGAGCGCGGCGAGGTGGCCGGAATACCGCCCGCCGACTGGCCCAGCGTGGTGATCGCCACGGGCCCCCTCACCTCCCCCGCCCTGTCCGCCGCCCTCCTGGCCCAGACCGGCGAGGACGCGCTGAGTTTCTTCGACGCCATCGCGCCCATCGTCCACATCGAGTCCATCGACATGTCGGTGGCTTGGCGCCAGTCGCGCTATGACAAGGAGGGCCCGGGGGGAGACGCGGCGGCCTATATCAACTGCCCCCTGGACAAGGCGCAGTACGACGCCTTCGTCCAGGCCCTGCTCGATGGTGAGAAGGCCGAGTTCAAGAACTGGGAGCATGTGCCCTATTTCGAGGGCTGCCTGCCCGTGGAGGTGATTGCCGAGCGCGGCCGCGAAAGCCTGCGCTTCGGGCCGATGAAGCCCATCGGGCTGACCAATCCGCACCGGCCGCAGGAAAAGCCCCACGCCGTGGTGCAACTGCGCCAGGACAATGCGCTCGGCGCCTTGTTCAACATGGTCGGCTTCCAGACCAAGCTGAAGCACGGGGCGCAGACCGAGGTGTTCCGCACCATTCCGGGACTGGAGCGGGCGGTGTTCGCGCGGCTGGGCGGCCTGCACCGCAACACCTTCATCAATTCGCCGCGCCTGCTCGATGGGCGGCTTCGGCTGAAAACGGAGCCGCGCCTGCGCTTCGCCGGTCAGATCACCGGGGTGGAAGGCTATGTGGAGAGCGCGGCCATCGGCCTGATCGCCGGGCGGCTGGCGGCGGCGGAACGGCGGGGCGAGGCACTGGACCCGCCCCCGCCGTCCACGGCGCTCGGGGCGCTGGTGGCGCACATCACCGGCGGGCACCTCGGCCATGGCGTGGGATCGTTCCAGCCCATGAACATCAACTACGGTTTGATGCCGCCGCTGGATCAGGACTCGCCCAAACGGGACGCCCAGGGGCGCCGACTCAGCCCCACCGATCGGGGCCGGGCGAAAAAGCGCGGCATGAGCCTGCGCGCCCTTCGCGACCTCGACGCCTGGCTCGGCGGCGCGCAGGACGGAGCGGAGGCGGCGGCGTGAGGCGAACGCTCGCCCTTCTGGCGCTTCTGGCCCTTTGCGGCTGCGCCTCGGAAATGAAGCCGCAGACCTCGCTGCACATCGCTGTGGAGCGCGACGCCCGGCGCGAGGGTTTCCGCCGGGTGGCGGCCCTGACCGACGACTACTACTGGTGCTATCCCCTGACCCACGAGGTGATCCGCATCCCGAAGGGTTTCGAGACCGATTTCGCCTCCATTCCCTACGCCGCCTCCGCCATCATCGACCCCATGGGCGACAACATGGAGGCGGCGGTGATCCACGACTATCTCTATGCCGTGGGCGAGCCCGGCCAGCGGGAGAAGGCGGACACCATCCTGCTCGACGCGCTGGCGGCGCACCACGTGGACCCGATCCGACGCAAGATCATGTATGAGGCGGTGCGCGCGGGCGGGGCGCAGAACTACGGCGCGCCCGGCGAGTGGCGCTTCGTCGATCCGGAGACGCAAAAGCCGATCCGCCCCCCGCCCAGGCCCCGGACCGCCATCGTCGCCCGCCTGAACCGCTGCGAAGACCTGAAGGGCTTGACCTTGTTGAAGCTGAAGGCCGTGGGGGTATTGCCGCGCCTCTAGAACTTCATTCGTTTGTCTTGCGCGTCTTCTTTCGCCTCATCCTGAGCCTGTCGAAGGACGAGGCGAAACCCACTGCGCGCGCGGCCTCGTCCTTCGACAGGCTCAGGATGAGGCCTAATGTTAAGCCCGATCCACTAGACTAACGGGCTCGACCTACAGTCGGCCCCGTACCACTGCCCAGACGATCCGCAGGCGCTTTTCGAGTTCGCCCGGGCGCCGGTCGCCACAACGAAGCAGCGTCACGTGGGCTACGGCCGGGAAGGCCTGAGCGGGCAGGTGCGCCAGCGCGGCATTGGCGGCATCGAGGGCATGGGTGTGGCGGGCGACGAAGGCGTGCGCGGCGGCCCTGAAATCGACCTGGGTTGACAAAGGGTCAAGCAGGCGGGCGGCGGCGGCCATCACCGCGGCCTCGGCGGCTTCACTGGGACCCGGCGATTCCAGTGCGGCCTGGCGAGAGTCGATCACGGCCTGAAGCTCTGGCTGGATCGCCTGCGCCGCCTCCGCGCCCAGCGCCGCCAGGGCCGGATGATCGGCCGCTCCGCCGGCGGCGAAGCACTCCACCGCCTCGGCCCACCAGGCCAGGCGAATCTCGCCCGCCAGCGGCGTCTTCGCCAGCGCGGCCACCCGCGCCCATTCCCCATCCAGGGTGTAGAGCGCCACCAACCGGGCGCGGAGGACGGGATCGCCGACGAACCGGCTGGCCAGCCAGCGGTCCGGGTCGCGCGCGCGAAGGTCGGCGTCGAGGGTCAGGGTCAGCCGAAGATGGTCTGGCTCATGGTCATGGTGACCAGCATGGGGATGGAGAGCAGCATGTTGGTGCGCGAGCCCAGCATGGCGATCCGCGCCGCCTTGGCCTTGGCGTCCGCGTCCACCTCGACGATGCCGAGCGCGCGCTTCTGGTTCGGCCAGATGATGCCCCAGACGTTCAGGAACATGATCGTCGCCAGCCACATGCCGAACCCGATCAGCGAATGCTGCGGCACGGTGAAGCCCTCGGACGCGCCGAGCGTGATGGCGCCGACCAGATAGCCGCGGTTCCAGGCGAGAAGGATGCCGAACACCCAGGTGGCCAGCGCCGACCAGCGGAACCAGAACAGGGCCTCGGGCGCGATATATTTGGATACCGCCGGCTTCAGTTCGGCCGGCACGTTGGGCATCACCCGGATCTGCACGAAGTTGAAATAGTAGAGCAGGCCGATCCACAGGATGCCGGAGAAGACGTGGAACAGGCGCAGCACCGCCTGCCAGAAGATGGCGTCGGCCATGTTGTGGTTGTGGTGGAAATAGGCGCCCACCATCAGCAGCGCCAGCACCACGCTCAGGATCACGGTATTGCGGAAATTGGCGAGCAGCCCGGCCATGGCGTTAAGCCCCCTCTTGAGAATCCAGTTCCGCGGCAACCTAGGCGGTTTGGCGGGGGATGCAAACGTCTCACCTGCAAGACGCTCCCTCACCCCGACCCTCTCCCGTGGGGAGAGGGAGAAAGGTGCGAACCCCTCGCCCCGCGTGCGGGGAGAGGGAGGGACCCGCGCGCGTCAGCGCGTGGGAGGGTGAGGGGAGTGCTTCAGACGGCGATCAGCGCCGCCGCTACGCGTCGGCCCTCCTGGGCCAGGACGTTGTAGAGGCGGACGGCGGCCAGGGTGTCCATGAGCTCGATTCCCAGGCCGGCGTCGTGCAGGGCCAGGCGAACGGCCTTGGGCGGCGGCGCCATGGCCGGCCCGGTTCCCAGCAGCACGAACTCGACCACCGCCGCCCCCGCGGCGATCACCGCGCCGAAGTCCGACGGGGTGAGCTCCGCCGGCGCGCTTACTGGCCAGGGGCGGGCTACGTCATCGAGGATCAGGACGGAGCCCGCGACCCAATTTCCACCGACGCGAAAGCCGCCGCCGCCGTAACCCTCGATGGCCGGCGGCTGGCGGAGCGCCATGCTCGGGCTCAGGCCTGGCGCGGCTTGGGCACGGAGCCCGTGGGCGCGATCGGCTTGGCGTCTTCTTCACCGCGCTTCACCCCCCACAGCAGCAGCACCGGCAGCGCCACATAGATCGACGAATAGGTGCCGATGACGATGCCGAAGACCATGGTGAAGGCGAGGGGGAACAGGTTGGCGCCGGACAGGAACAGCATCCCCCCCAAGGCCAGCAGCGCCGTGGTGCCGGTGATCAGGGTTCGCGACCACCGCTCGTTCTCCGAGAGGTCGATCACCTCGCGCAGCGGCGTCCTGCGATACTTGCGCAGGTTCTCCTTCAACCGGTCGAAGGTGATCACCTTTTCGTTCATCGAATAGCCGATGACGGTGAGCAGGGCCGCGATCGAGGTCATGGAGAACTCGATCTGGAACAGCGACAAAAGGCCGATGGTCAACACGATGTCGTGGAACACGGCCAGCACGGCGCCGAGGCCCTGCTGCAGGCCGAAACGGAACCAGAGATAGCCCAGCATCATGACGATGGCGATGCCGAGGGCAGTGAAGCCGGACTGGAACAGCTCGCCCGAGACCTTGGAGCCGACCACCTCCGTGGACGGGTACTTCACCCCCGGAAACTGCTGCGACAGCCCGGCCTTCACATCGTTGACCTGGGCGGTGGGGTCCACCCCGTCGCGGGGCAGGAACTTGATCATGGCGTCATTGGCGGCGCCGAAGCCTTGCACCTGGCTGTCGCGCAGGTTCATGCCGGCCAGCGCGGTGCGATAGCCGCCGAGCGGCGCGGGACCGGGCGTCACCGCCTCGATCACCGTGCCGCCCTTGAAGTCGATGCCGAGGTTCAGCCCCCGGAGCCCGAAGGAGCCGAGCGAGGCGACGACCAGGATCACCGACAGCACCGCCGCATAGGGGGCCAGGCGGGTGAAGCGGAACTTGGTGTCGTGCGGCAAAAGCCGGCTCACCGGCCACCAGCCGCGATCCTTGCCGATGGGCAGCGCCTTGGGCCGCGCCAGTTTGAACCACCAGCCGATCAGGAGCTGGGTGATCAGCATGGCGGTGAACACCGAGGTGAACACCCCGACCATCAAGGTCAGGGCGAACCCCTTCACCGGACCGGAGCCGAGGAAATACATGATCAGGGCCGAGATCAGCGTGGTGATGTTGGCGTCCATGATCGAGGGCCAGGCCAGCCGATAGCCGCTGTCCAGCGACAGGATCAGCGAACGGCCGTGGCGGAACTCGTCGCGCATCCGCTCATAGACCAGCACATTGGCGTCCACCGCCACGGCCAGGGTCAGGATCACCCCGGCGATGCCCGGCAGGGTCAGCGTGCCCTGGGTCATGGACATGAAGGCCAGCAGCAGCAGCAGATTCACCACCAGCGCGATGGAGGCGAACACCCCGAACAGGCCATAGGCCAGGATGATGAAGGCGAAGATGGCGATCGCGCCGATGACCAGCGCGATGGCGCCGGAGCGCACCGCATCGGCCCCAAGCTCGGCGCCCACCGAGCGCTGCTCCACCACATGCAGCGGCGCCGGCAGGGCGCCCGAGCGCAGGAGGAGCGACATCCGCGCCGTCTCCTCCGGCTGAAAATTGCCGGTGATCTGGCCGGAACCGGTGGTGATCGGCCCCTGGATCGTCGGCGCCGAGACGATGCGGCCGTCGAGCACGATGGCGAACCGCTTGCCCACCGACTGGGTGGAGGCGTCGCCAAACTTGCGCGTGCCCTGGTTGTTGAACCGGAAGGAGATCGACGGGCGGCCGTTCTCGTCGAAGCTGGACTGGGCGCCGGTCAGCATGTCGCCCGAGACGATGGCGCGCTTCTTCAGCACCAAGCCGTAGGGATCGAACTTCTCGTCCGTGGGCATCCAGACGTCGCCGGGCGGCACGGCGGCGGGGTTGGTCTGCGCCTCCTGCGGACTGGCCGCATCGTCCACCATCTGGAAGGTCAGCTTGGCGGTCTTGCCGATCACCGCCTTTAGCTTTTCCGGATCGCTCTCGCCGGCGGCCTCGACCACGATGCGGTTCGAGCCCTGCTTGGTGATGGCCGGTTCACGCGTGCCGAGCGCATCGATCCGCCGGTGCAGGATTTCGATCTCCTGATCTACCGCCTTCGTGCCGGCGATGCGCTGGGCGTCAGCGTTCTGGGACAGGACGACGCTCTGGTCCGGCCCCTGGGTGACGTCGATATCGCGCCCGCCCGACGGCAGCGGCGCGGCCAGCTTCTTCAGTTCGGCCAGGGCGTCGGCGAGGTGGGCGGGGTCGCTGATGCGGACGCTGACATGGTCGCCGGCGACGCCGAGGCCGGTGAACAGAATCTGCCGGGTCTGCAGCGCGCGCCGGGCATCCTCGACCAGATTGGTGAGCTGCTCCTTCTTAAGCGCGTCCAGGTCCACTTCCAGCAGCAGGTAGGAGCCGCCCTGCAGGTCGAGGCCGAGGTTCAGCCGCTGGTTCGGCAGCCAGCCCGGCAGCGCGCCGGGCGCCAGGGCGTTCGGCAGCGAGAACAGCAGGCCGAACACCACCGCCAGCGCGACGACGACGATCTTCCACGGACGAAGCTGGATCATGGCGGCGGTCCGGCCGGGCTCAGCGCTTGACGTCGTTGGCGGCGACGGGCGTCCCCTTGACGCGCACATCGGCGACCATGGACTTGACCACCTTCACCTCCACGCCCTTGGCGATGTCGATGGCGAGTTCGGTATCCTCCACCCGCGTCACCTGGCCGATGACGCCGGAGGTCAACACCACGGTGTCGCCGCGCTTGATACCGCCGATCTTGGCCTGCTGGGCTTTCATCCGCTGGGATTGCGGGCGCAACAGCAGGAAATAACCGGCGACGGCGAGCAGGATCAGCGGCGCGATCTGCACCACCAGGTCCATCGGGCCTCCCCCGGCGGGGGCGGCGCCGGCGGCGGCTTGCGCATAGGCGGGGGTGGCGAACATGATGGCTCCCAAGGCGGGGAAAACGGGTATGGCGCGGCGAGCCTTCGCCCCCGCGCGGAGGGGCCGGAAGCTATGCGCAGCGTCCGCGATTTGCAATGCGCTGGTTTGTAGCCGGACATTGCGCCGCGCGGGGTGAAATCCTCGTCCTTAGACAAGCTCAGGATGAGGATTTTTTGTAAAGGCAGCGCTAGGAATGGCCCTGATCCTGAGCCTGTCGAAGGACGAGGGCGGACCCGAGAGACGATGACCGAGAGCCTGGACAAGATTCTGTCGCGCATCGCGGACGCCCTGGAGCGGCTGGCGCCCGCCGCCCTGCCCGAGCCGGTCTTCGAGGCCGCCTTTTTCCGGTTCGATGCGGCGACGGGGGCCTTCCACGCGGCGCCGACCCGCGCCCTGCCGCTCGACTTGCTGCTCGGTATCGAGTCGCAGAAGACGGAGGTGGTCGGGGCGCTGCATCGGTTCGCGCACGGCCTGCCGGTGAATCATCTCCTGCTCTGGGGCGCGCGGGGCACGGGCAAGAGCTCGCTGGTCAAGGCCGCCGTGGCGGCGGAGCACGCGCGCACGCCGGCGGTGAAGCTGGTGGAGCTGGACCGCGACCACATCGCCGCCCTGCCCGCCCTGTTCGAGCGGCTCGGCCGATGGCCCGAACGCTTCGTGGTGTTCTGCGACGACCTGTCGTTCGAGGCCGGGGCCGATCAGGCCAAGTCGCTGAAGTCGGCGCTGGAGGGCGGAATCGGCGGCGCGCCGGACAATGTGCTGTTCGCCGCCACGTCCAACCGCCGTCACCTGGCGCCCGAACGCCATGACGAGGGCCAGGGGATGCTGGCCGCGGCGGAACAGGCGGAGGAGACCGTGTCGGCGTCCGACCGCTTCGGCCTGTGGATCGGCTTCCCGCCCATGGACCAGCCCACCTATCTGGCCGCCGTCGGCGTTTACGCGGCGCGGTTCGGGCTGGCCGATCCGGCGCTGGAGCGGCGCGCCCTGCAATGGGCCCAACGTCGCGGCGGCCGCTCCGGCCGCGTCGCGTGGCAGTTCATCCGCGATCTGGCCGGGGAGCGGGGGGTTAAGTTGCCTTACTAACTCCTCCCTTGCGCAGCGGGGGAGGTGGCGCGGCGGCGAAGCCGACGTGACGGAGGGGGCTGCGCGGCGACAACCGGACAGGGCGCCGCCACCCCCTCCACCACCCTTCGGGCGGTCCCCCTCCCCGCTGCGCGGGGGAGGAATTACGGAAGCACGCCCTGCGGATCGACGGGACGAGCCTTTTCCTGGGGGGTGGGGGCGTAGCGCACCTCAAAATGCACCTGGGGACGGTCCACCGAGCCGGACAGGCCCGCGACGCCCAGCTCCTGGCCCTGGGCGACCTCGCCGCGAATCTTCACGGCGATCTTGCCGAGGTTGCCGTACAGGCTGGTCCAGCCGCCCGAATGCTTGATCACCACCAGGTTGCCGAAACCCGGGATGGTGTTTCCGGCATAGACCACCTCTCCGGCGGCCGCGGCTCTCACCGACTGGCCCTCGGCGGCGGCGATATTGATCCCGTCGTTGCGCTGGCCGGGTCCCTTGGGACCGAAGGTGGAGAGGATATCGCCCTTCACCGGCCAGACGAACCGGCCCTTGCCCGCGGCGGTGGCCGCCGTCGGCGACGACGTATCGCTGTCCGCGGAGGCCGGCGGTTCGGCGCGCGGCGAGGCCGGGGGCGCCTCGGCCTTGCGGAAGGTCGGCGGCGCGGCCTGGAGCGGCCGGGCGGCCACAATCGCCGGAGCCCGGGCGGCGGCGCTGTCCTTGACCAGGGCCGGCATGGCCAGCCGCTGGCCGGGCTTCAGCGGCGTCTCCAGCGCGATGTCGTTGAAATTGGCCAGCGAGCGCGGGTCGATGGAGAAGCGGCGCGAGACCGACATCAGGCTATCCCCCGCCCTCACCGTATAGATCACCGGCGGCGGCACCTTCAGCGTCGCGCCGGGCGTCACCTCATAGGGCGGGCTGAGTCCGTTGGCGTCGATCAGGGCGCGCACCGGAGTGCGCACGCGCTCGGCCACCTCGAACAGGCTTTCGCCCGGCCGCACCACCACCTCGCGCGGGGTCTCCAGCGCCGGAGCGGGGGCGGAGCGCACCGCCATGGCGGGCCCCGGCGAGGCGCGGCCACGCAGCGATGGCGAATCGTCCGGCGGCGGCGGGGCCTCGGTGATCGGCTGGGGCCGGTAGTAGGTCGATCCCTCCGAAGGCGTCGGCGACGACGGAGCGGGCGCCGCCGCCGCGGGGGGCGGCGCGGGCGTGCTTTCGCCGCCGTCCGCGGCCTCGGCCTCACGCCGCACCGGATAGGCCGGCTTCGGCATCTCGAACTCGGCGCGGGGCGCGCCCGGCCGCACGGCATATTGCGGCTCGCTGGCGCAGGCGCCGAGCGTCATCAGCACCAACAGTCCAAGGCCTGGACGACCGATCATGCGGCCGGACTCCCTCTCGTTACTGATCGCGCGCCACGCCGGGCAGCAGCGGGACGAAGCGGACGTCCATCAGGTCCTCCCGATGGAAGCCGCCCTTGCCGTCGCTCACGTAGCGCTTCAGCACCTGCACACCGCCCCGGCCCACCGGCGCCACCAGGACGCCGTTCGGCTTCAGCTGGGCGAGCAGCGCCCGGGGCTCACCCTCCATGGCGGCGGTGACCAGAATACGGTCGAACGGCGCCTGTTCGGCCCAGCCCTCGCCGCCGTCGGCGAACCGGGTGATGATATTGGTGAAGCCCAGCGTCCTGAACCGCGCCTCCGCCTCGCCGAGCAGGGTGCGATAGCGCTCCACCGTGTAGACCAGCCGCGACAGGGGCGACAGGATGGAGGTCTGGTAGCCCGAGCCGGTGCCGATCTCCAGCACCCGCGCGCGGGGCTCCAGCGTCAGGGCCTGGGTCATCAGGCCGACGATCAGCGGCTGGGAGATGGTCTGGCCGCAGGCGATGGGCAGGGCCCGATCCTCCCACGAGCGCTCCTGCCACTGGTCGGGCACGAACAGGTGACGGGGCGTCTTCTCGATGGTGTTCAGCACGTTGCGGTCGGTGACGCCGGCTTCGCGCAGGCTGAGGATCAGCCGGGCGGTTTCCTCCGCCCGGTCGGCCGCCGGCTTGTCCCTGTCGGCTTTCGCCGCCATCAGCGCACGGCCTTGGCAAGGGCGGCCTTCGGCGGGGCGCCGCCGAGTTGGCCCTTCAGCGCGTGCACCGTCGGCATATGGGTGAGGTCGATGTGCAACGGGCTGACGGAAATCTTGCCGGCGTGGACGGCGGCCAGGTCCGTGCCCTCGGCCGGGCGCTGGGGCTGGGCGTCGAAGCCCATCCAGTAATAGTCGCGGCCGCGAAGGTCGGTGCGCTTCTCGGCATGGCGGATGTGGCTTTCGCGGAAGCCCTGGCGGGTGACCTCCACCTCGCGCACCTCACCCGGCATGACCGGCGGGAAGTTCACGTTCAGCACCACATCGCCCGGCCAGCCGATCTCCAGCAGGCGCGCGATCAGGCCGGGACCATAGGCCTCCGCCGTCTCGAAAAGGGCGCGATAGCCGTCGTCGAACACCTTCACCGCCTGGGAGAGGGCGATGGCGGGGACGCCGAGCGCCATGCCTTCGATGGCGCCCGCCACCGTGCCGCTCATGGTCACGTCCTCGGCCAGGTTCTGGCCGCGGTTGACGCCGGAGAGCACCAGATCGGGCGTCTTGCCCCCGACCAGGTCGCGGATGCCCAGCATGACGCAGTCGGTAGGCGTGCCGGTGACGGAAAAGCTCTTGTCGTCCACCCGCCGCACGCGGATGGGATCGGCCAGGGTCAGCGCCCGGCTGGCGCCCGACTGCTCGAACTCCGGCGCCACGGTCCACACGTCGTCGCTGAGCATCGCCGCGATGCGCTGGAGGCTGGCCAGCCCCTCCGCATGGATGCCGTCGTCATTGGTGAGGAGAATGCGCATTACCGCTCCCTTCCCCCTCGAAGGGGGAAGGGTCGGGGATGGGGGTGGGTGCACAAGGGTAAAGCGAAGAGCGCGCGAGGCGCCGCCTCCAGCGCCATCACCGAAACGACAGGGTATTCACCCCCAATCCCAACCTTTCCCCCTTCGAGGGGGAAAGGAGTCATTGCTCGCCCCCGATATGGGTCGCGCCGCCCATATAGGGCTGGAGCACCTCGGGGATGGCGATGCGGCCGCCCTCGTCCTGATAGTTCTCCAGCACGGCCACCAGCGTGCGCCCGACGGCGAGGCCGGAGCCGTTGAGGGTGTGGGGGAAGCGCGTGCCCTTCTCCCCGGCCTTCCTGATGCGGGCGTCCATGCGGCGGGCCTGGAAGTCGCCGCAGTTGGAGATGGAGCTGATCTCCCGGTAGGTGTTCTGCGAGGGCAGCCAGACCTCCAGGTCGAAGGTTTTCCTGGCCGAAAACCCCATGTCGCCGGTGCACAGCAGCAGGGTGCGATAGGGCAGGCCGAGCCGCTCCAGCACCATCTGGGCCGAAGCGACCATGTGGTCATGCTCATCCGCGGACTTTTCGGGCGTGGCGATGCAGACCAGCTCGCACTTCCAGAACTGGTGTTGGCGGATCATGCCCCGCGTGTCGCGCCCCGACGCCCCGGCCTCCGAACGGAAGCACGGCGTCAGCGCGGTGAGCCGCAGCGGCAGCTCCGCCTCGTCAGTGATCGCCTCGCGCACCAGGTTGGTGAGGGAGACTTCGGCTGTGGGGATAAGCCAGCGAGGCTCCAATATATCGAGTTCATTTGGCACCTGCGCTGTGATGTTATCCCAAGCGTCAAGCGTGATGGGTTGGCCGTTTGGAAAGCGTTCATCCAACCGTCGCCTGACTTCCGCCTCCAGACGTTCGCCATAGCTTGCAAACGACTCAGCCTGGGTCTTGAATAAATCATCCTCGAACTTCGGCAGTTGCCCCGTGCCAAACATGGCGTCGTCGTTGACCAGAAGCGGTGGGCTGACCTCCAGATAGCCGTTCTGCGTCGTCTGCAGGTCGAGCATGAACTGGCCGAGCGCGCGTTCCAGCCGGGCGAGCTGGCTCTTCAGCACCACGAAGCGGGCGCCGCTCATCTTCGCCGCCGCCTCGAAGTCCATCATGCCGAGGGCGGCGCCGAGGTCCACATGGTCTTTGGGCGTGGCGTTCAGGCGCCCGGCGGGCACCGCGGCGCGGTCGCTCCAGCGCTGCACCTGCACATTGCCGGCCTCGTCCTCACCCACCGGCACGTCGTCGGCGGGGAGGTTCGGCAGGCTGGCCAGGCGATCCTTGAGCCGCCGCCCCGCCTCGCCCTCCTTGGCGTAGCTCGACTCGATCTCGGCCTTTAGCGTCTCCACCTCGGCCATCAGCGCCTGGGCGCCAGCCTCGTCCTTCCGCGCCTTGGCCTGGCCGATCTGCTTGGAGAGCTCGTTGCGTTTCGCCTGCGCCGCCTGGAAGGCGGTCTGGGCCGCGCGCAGTTCCGCATCCAGCGTCAGGATCGCGCTGGTCTGCGCCGCCGCATCCTTGACCCCGCGCGAGGTCCAGCCGCGCAGATAGCGGCCGTCTTCGTCGTCGCGGAGGGCTTTGATGTCGTGCATGGGACGCGGAGATTCGGGCGGAGGAAGGGTTCGTGTTTAGGCGGTGGAACGAATGGAGCCAACACCCTTAATCCTCCCCTGCGCGGCGGGGGAGGTGGCGGCGAAGCCGACGGAGGGGGCTGCCCAAAAGCCGAGGTGGGCTGCACAGGCCCCCACCACCGCACTGCGTGCGGTCCCCTCCCCCGCTACGCAGGGGAGGATTTAGGCCGTCGCCACCGCGGTCTTCCTGCGCCCCGCCTCGATCAGGCGCACGCAGAGTATCGAGCCCTCGTACAGCGCATAGATCGGCACGGCGAGGAGGAAGGGCGAGATCATGTCCGGCGGGGTGACGAGGGCGGAGACCACCACGATGCCGAACAGGGCGTAGCGCCGCGTCTTGCCCAGCACCTGCGCGCTCACCAGCCCCGCCATGCCGAGCAGCGAGACCACCACGGGAAGTTGGAAGCAGAGGCCGAACGCCAGCAGGAGCTTGGTCACCAGGTCGAGATAGTCCGACACCTTGGGGATCAGCACGATATTGACCTGCGCGCTCTGCACTTGCTGGCTCAGCGAGAACCACATGACGAAGGGCAGCATGACGAAATAGACCAGCGCCGCGCCCATGGCGAACAGCACCGGCGAGGCCAGCAGGAAGGGCAAAAAGGCCTTGCGCTCGCGCTTGTAGAGGCCGGGCGCCACGAAGCGGTAGAGCTGCCAGGCCAGCACCGGAAAGATCACCATCACCGCCGCGAACCCGGCCAGCTTCATCTTGGTGAAGAAAATCTCCAGCGGCCCGGTGGCCTGCAGCGTCGGCGGGTGCGCCGCCACGGGGTGGATGATGCCCATCACCGCCAGGATCAGGTCGAAGGGGCCAGGCTTGTGCGGCAGCGCGTTCAGCGCCGAGGCCATGGCGAAGGGCCGGGTCAGGATCAGATAGATGTCGGTGGAGAAGAAGAAGCAGCCGATGAAGGCCACGGCGAAGGCGGCGGCGCAGATGATCAGCCGGGTGCGTAGCTCCGCCAGATGCTCGAGTAGCGGCGCGCGGCTGGCCTCGATCTCGTGCTCGTCGTCGGGCAGCAGGCTCATTCCGCGGCGTCGCCGGCCGGAGTGGCCTTCTTCGCGCGGGGCTTGCGGGGCGGGGGGGCCTCAACCGAAATGTCCTCGACGGTCGTCGCCGTTTTGACGCGGGACTTGCGGACGGGCTTCACCGGAACCTCGGCCTCGGCGGGGGGCAGGCCCTCCCCCATGATCGGGGCGCCCAGGATCGGCGGCTGGCCGGTGGAGGGCTGTGGCGGGAAGGTGAAGCCGTGATTGTCCAGCCCGGCCGAAGCGTTGTCGTAGGGATTATAGTCGTAGGTGGGTTCCGGCGGCGGACTGGCGCCGGCGGCGAACTCGCCCTTGCGCATGGCCTCCACCTCCTTGCGCAGATCGTCGATCTCCGACTGGCGGGCCAGTTCGTCGAACGAGGCGCGGAACTCCGCCGCCATGCCGCGCATCTTGGCCACGAACTGCCCCACCCGGCGCATGACGATCGGCAGGTCCTTGGGACCCAGCACGATCAGGCCGATGGCCGCGATCAGTATGAACTCCAGCGCGCCCTGCTCGAAGAACCCAAACATCGGCGGTCAGTCCCTGGCGCGGGGCGGCGGCTGGCGGTGGCTCAGTGGGAGACGTCTTCGCGCACGGGCGCCGGGGCGGGCTTGGCCGGCGGTTCGGGCGCGGTCAGCACCGCGGGCTGCTCGGGCGGCGTTCCGGCCGGCGGCTCGTCCTTCATCCCGTCGCGAAAGGCCTTGATCCCTTTGGCCGCGTCGCCCATCAGGCCGGAAATCTTTCCACTTCCACCAAACAACAGCAGAAGCGCCACCGCGATGATGAGGAGGTGGATCGGGTTGAGTCCGCCGGAAAACATTTTCGACTCCTCGCCAGCGTGGCGCCTGTGCGTCGTCTCAATATAGTCCTTCCTCCTACACGCCGCCAACGGTGGATCCCGACGCGGGGGCGGTAGGAAGGAAGGTGGTGCCGCCTGACAGGATTGAACTGTCGACCTCAGCCTTACCAAGGATGCGCTCTACCACTGAGCTAAGGCGGCGAATGGAGGCCGCGCCTATACCCAATGCCGACGCGAAGGCAAAGCGAAATCCCACAAAGTTGGCTTGACCCCGACAAGGCTTGGCCGCACGGCTTGGGGTTCAACGGTAAGGCGGATGGACAGGTCGGACAACCGGACAGCGCAAAAGCCCAAGGCGCGGGAGGCCAGACTGGCCGCGGCGTTGCGGGCGAACCTGCGTCGCCGCAAGACCGGCCCGGTCCCGCCGGACCGCCCCGCCGAACCGCCCGTCTCTCCTGCCGAGGACCCCGATTGATGCGTCGTCTGACCGCCATAGCCTTCATTCTCCTCGCCACCCCCGCGCTGGCGCAGGCCGAAGGCGCGCCCGAGCCGGTCACCGCCATCCACGCGGGCCGCCTGCTCGATCCGGTGTCGGGCAAGGTGCTGACCGACCAGATCATCCTGACCCAGGGCGCCAAGATCACCGCGGTAGGTCCCAGCGGCACGGTGGTCCCGCCGGTGAACGCCCGGCTGATCGACCTGTCGGGCGATACGGTGCTGCCGGGCCTGATCGACGTGCACACCCACCTGACCGCCAATCCGGAACAGTCCGGCGCCAACGGCCTCACCGTCTCCACCCCGCAGGAGGCGATCAACGGGGTGGTCAATGCGCGCAAGACGCTGCAGGCGGGCTTCACCGCCGTGCGCAATGTAGGGGCCGGCGGATATGCCGACGTGGCGCTGCGCGACTCGATCGACGCCGGCCTGGTGGAGGGGCCGAGGATGCAGGCCTCCGGGCCGCCGCTCGGCGCCACCGGCGGCCACGCCGACGAGAACCTGCTGCCGTGGGAGGCCCGCCACGCCGACGACGGCGCGCCCTCCGGCATTGCCGACAGTCCGTGGGGCTTTCGCGCCCGGGTGCGCCAGAACGCCAAGTACGGTGCGGACGTGATCAAGTTCATGGGCTCGGGCGGGGTGCTGTCGCACGGCGATTCGGTGGGCGGCCAGCAACTGACACAGGAGGAGATGGACGCCATCGTCTCCGAAGCTCACATGTGGGGCCGCAAGGTCGCCGTCCACGCCCATGGGACCGAGGCGATCAAGGCCGCCATCCGCGCCGGGGTCGATTCGGTGGAGCACGCCTCTCTGATCGACGACGAGGGCATCCGCATGGCCAAGGCCAAGGGGGTATGGCTCGACATGGACGTCTATGACGACGACTACATCCTGGCCGAAGGCGCCAAGAACGGGGTGGAGGAGGCCTCCCTGGCCAAGGAGCGCTCCGTGGGCCGGTTGCAGCGGGAGAACTTCAGGAAGGCGTGGGCCGCCGGCGCCAGGATGGCCTTCGCCACCGACGCCGGGGTCTATCCCCACGGCTGGAACGCCAGACAGTTCAAGACCATGGTGGACTGGGGCATGACGCCGATGCAGGCGATCCAGTGCGCCACCACCAGCGCCGCCGCGCTGATGGGCTGGGGCGACCGCATCGGCCGCATCGCGCCCGGCTATTACGCCGATATCGTCGCGGTGGAGGGCGACCCCCTGAAGGACGTCACCACCCTGCAGCACATGGCCTTCGTCATGAAGGGCGGCGAGGTGGTGCGGGGGGCGCGCTGATGACCCTGGATCGCCGCCGGGTCATCCTGGGCTCCGCGGGCTTCGGCGCGCTCGGCCTCGGCGCCTGCTCCACGAATTTCGCCCCCATCACGGTGGGGACCCCGGTCAGCGCGTCGATCTACCGCCCCGTCCTGGCGCCGATCCGGGCGGAGACAAACCGGCTGTTCGACATCACCGTGTGCCTACGCCCCTTCCGCGCCGCCGGGCCGAGGCTGGAGGCGGAGACCATCGGCGATACCCTGGTGGTGCACAACTACGGCCACGGCGGCTCGGGCTGGTCGCTGTCGTGGGGTTCGGGAACCCTGGCGGTGCGTATGGCCATGGCCAACAGCCCGAGGGAGGTCGCGGTGATCGGCTGCGGCGCGCTCGGCCTCACCTCGGCCATCCTGTCGCAGGAGGCGGGCGCCAAGGTCACCATCTATGCCCGCGACCTCCTGCCCGACGCCCGCTCCAGCCGCGCCACCGGAAGCTGGACACCCGACAGCCGCATCGCCCTCACCGACGTGGCGGGGCCGAAGTTCGCGGAGACGTGGGAGCAGATGGCGCGCACCTCGTTCCATCGCTATCGTCGCTATCTCGGCCTGCCGGGCGATCCGGTGGAGTGGCGCGACTATTACCAGTTGCGCGACGCGGCGCCGGGGGGCGGCGGGTCCGCGGCGCCGGACGCGCTGGATTTCGCCAGCTATAGCGACCGCATCGCCGACCTCACCCCGCGCGGCGAGACCCTGGCGCCGGGCGCCACGCCCTTTCCCACCCCCGTCGTCCGCCGCTCCTCGGCGCTGCAGTTCAACGTGGCGGACTACGGCCACACGCTCATGAGCGACTTCCTCGCCGCGGGCGGACGGATCGAGCGGCGCGAGTTCCATTCGCCCGCCGAGTTCGCCGCCCTGCCGCAGAAGGTGGTGATCAACTGTCCGGGCTATGGCGCCCGCGCCCTGTGCAAGGACGAGAGCATCGTGCCGGTGCGCGGCCAGATCGGCTGGCTGGTCCCCCAGCCGGAGCTGAACTATGGCCTTCACTATGGCGGGGTCAGCGTCATCTCCCGCCGCGACGGCATCGTGGTCCAGGCGGTATGGGGCGGCGACGTGATGGGCTACAAGGACGAGAACGAGACCCCCGACCGCGCCGAATCGGAAAAGGCCGTGGGGATCATTCGCGGCCTCTATGCCCGCATGGGTTGAGGGCGCGCGGTCGGCCGTCGGAGGCAGGAGATTCGTCCAACCCGTCGAGTCCTAGAGGTCCCTCATCTGTGGGAGAGGCTCGCGAGCGAAGCCTCCTCAGCAGGCGTAAAAGGTATGACTAAACCGCATTCGCCCTGGCCCTAAAGCGACGCCGATAAGCGGCAGGCGTCAGGCCGACGATTCGATGAAACCGCGAACGGAACGTCGCCGGAGACTCAAAACCTGACCGCGCCGCGACCTCGTCGATACTGGTCGCCGTGCTTTCCAACAATTCCTGCGCGCGCCGGACGCGCGCGGTGACCAGCCATTGCAGTGGCGTGGTCCCGACCTGCTCGTGGAACCGGCGAGCGAACGTCCGATCACTCATTCGCGCATGGGCCGCCATGGCGGCGACGTTCAGAGGCCTCTCCAGGCCCGCCAACATCCAATCCAGCGTCGAAGTCAGGCTGCAGCCCGTGGTCGGCGCCGGTTGGCGGATGAACTGCGCCTGCCCGCCGTCGCGGTTGAGCGGCGCCACCAGCAACCGGGCGGTGTGAGCGGCGACGGCCTGCCCGTGATCGCGCCCGACCAGATGCAGGCACATATCGAGACCGGCCGAAGCCCCCGCGGATGTGACGAGGCGCCCCTCGTCGACGAAAAGGACGTCAGCCTCGACGCGCGCCAGGGAATGACGGCGGGCCAGTTCGTCGGCGATCAGCCAATGCGTCGTGGCCCGCCGGCCGTCGAGCAGGCCAGCCGCGCCCAGCACGAACGCGCCGGTACAGATCGAAACGACCCGCGCGCCGTTTTCACGGGCCGTCTGCAGGCTGGAAATCACTCTCGGCGCGATCGGCGCGTTTATATCCTCGATCCCCGGCACGAGCACCGTGTCCGCGAGCGCAACCTCCTTCAAGCCGCCGGGCACGTGCAGATCGAACCCGCCGGCTCGAACGGAGCGCCGCTCGCCGCATACGCGAACCGCGTAAGCCGGCTCTCCGGCAGCCAGCCGCGCCTGCGAGAACACCTCGTAAGCGATCCCGAGATCGAGCGCGATGACCTTGTCGAGGGCCAGGATCGCCACGCCGTGCACAATGCGCTCCCAATCCAAATTGCATCGCCTGCGTGGCGGAAACTGATCACTTATTGTCGTTTCTGCCACTCCCCTGACGTCTCGGCAAGCCGTATCCTTGCCCCGGATCAGAGGAGACCCGTCATGTCCGCCGCACCAGCCCCGCCCGTCCCGCCGCACTCCCTAGGCATCGTGCTCTATCCCGGCTTCACCTTGCTCGACCTTGCCGGCCCGCAGTCTGCGCTGGGACTTCACAGTCAGACCCACCTGTTTTGGAAGTCCCTCGATCCGGTAATGTCTGACACCGGCGTGGCGCTTGTGCCGACCACGACATTCAAGGATTTCGAGGGTGAGCTCGACATCCTGATGGCGCCGGGTGGTTTCGGCACCAACGATGCGATGCGCGATGCGGAGATTATCGACTTCCTGGAGCGGACGGGACCCAAGGCCCGATATGTCACCTCCGTCTGTTCGGGGTCGCTGATCCTTGGCATGGCCGGGCTGCTGGACGGGCGCCGCGCCGCGACCCATTGGGCCTTGTATGACGCGCTGGAAGCGGTCGGCGCCACGCCGGTCCACGATCGCGTCGTGTTCGACGGCAATCGCATCACCGGCGGCGGCGTGACCGCCGGCATCGACTTCGGTCTGCGCCTTCTCGCCGAGCTGCGGGGCGAAGAGGTCGCCAAGATGACCCAGCTGATGCTGGAATACGATCCGGAGCCGCCGTTCGACACCGGCCACCCCCGCCGGTGCGATCCTGCGCTGGTGGCGGCCGCCCGCGCGGTGATGGGTGACGAGATGACCGACGAGGCTGTGCAGATTGCCCGCGGCCGCCGCGTCGCTGAACCCGCCTGACGAGAAGCAACGGCCATGGCTGGTAACCGCACGATCCGGACGAACGGCGTCAGGCTCAACGTCGTGGAACTGGGCGAAGCGGGCCCCGCCCTCGTCTTCCTTCACTATTGGGGCGGTTCGATCGATAGCTGGCTCCCCGTCATGCGAGGGCTGGCGCCGACGAACCGTTGCGTCGGGATCGACTTTCGGGGCTGGGGCCAATCGAGCAGGGACGCGGCGGATTACAGCCTCGCCACCCTCGCTGAAGACGTTATCGGCGCCGTAGACCAGCTCGGCCTAAAGGACTTTATTCTCATCGGCCATTCGATGGGCGGCAAGGTGGCCCAGATCGTCGCCGGGCGTCGGCCGGTGAAGCTGCGCGGGTTGATCCTGATGGCGCCCGCGCCGCCCACGCCTCTTGCCGTGCCGGAGGATCAGCGTCGGGCGATGATCACCGCCTATCAGACGCGGGAAGGCGTGGCGGCCATCATCGCGGCGCTTCCGCTATCGGATGCGAGCCGTGAGCAGATCATCGAAGATGCGTTGCGTGGATCGCCGGACGCCAAACGGGCTTGGCCAGAGCAGGGAATGATCGAGGATATTACCCGCCAGGCGGCCGAAATCGCCGTACTCGTGCATGTCATCGTCGGCAGCGCCGACGTGGTCGAGACCGAAGCTTCGCTTCGCGCCGCCTTCGGCAAGATCATTCCGGGCGCCGAATTTATCGTTCTGTCCGGCTTGAGCCACATGGCGCCGCTGGAGGCGCCCGCGCGGGTAGCCGATGCGATCCGCTCCGCGGAAAGGGCGATCAGGTAATACGAAGAACCCCTTTGATGCAGCTTTGATGAGCGCCGATACCTGAGCGATCAGGAACCTCCGCTCCCCGGTCCAGCGCGTCGCCGCCTTCCCGCACCGCATTGACTTTTGGCCGATTGGGCCTATCTCCAGCGCACCCGGAGGCAGGTAGAGCGAATTCGCGCCGTCCGTTCGCCTAAGCATGGGCGGCCCCGGTTCTAGCTCCCGAATCCCGAGGCCTATGACTGACTTCAACACCCTGGGGCTAAGCCCCGAAACCCTGCGAGCGGTCGCCGACACCGGCTACACCACACCCACCCCGATCCAGGAGCAGGCCATCCCGGTGGCGCTCGCCGGCCGCGACGTGCTCGGCATCGCCCAGACAGGCACGGGCAAGACCGCCGCCTTCACCCTGCCGATGATCGACAAGCTGGCCGCCGGCCGGTCCAAGGCGCGGATGCCGCGCTCGCTGGTGGTGGCGCCGACCCGCGAACTGGCCGACCAGGTAGCGGAAAGCTTCAACAAGTACGCCAAGTATCAGAAGCTCTCCTGGGCGCTGCTGATCGGCGGTGTCAGCTTCGAGGACCAGATCAGGAAGCTCGACCGCGGCGTCGATGTGCTGATCGCCACGCCCGGCCGCCTGCTGGACCATTTCGAGCGCGGGCGCCTGTTGCTCACCGGCGTGCAGATCATGGTGGTGGACGAGGCCGACCGGATGCTCGACATGGGCTTCATTCCCGACTTGGAGCGCATCTTCAAGCTGACCCCGGCGGCCAAGCAGACCCTGTTCTTCTCCGCCACCATGCCGCCGGAGATCACCCGGCTGACCACCCAGTTCCTGAAGGACCCGACCCGGATCGAGGTGTCGCGCCCCGCCTCCACCGGGGAGAACATCCGCCAGGTGGTGGTGAAGATCCCCCTCTCCGATCCCAAGGCCAAGCGCACCGTGCTGCGCGCCCTGATCGACAAGGACAGCCCCGATAGCGGCATCGTGTTCTGCAACCGCAAGACCGAGGTGGATATCGTCGCCAAGTCGCTGAAGGTGCATGGCCTGGACGCCGCGCCCATCCATGGCGATCTGGAACAGTCCCAGCGCATGAAGACGCTGGAGATGTTCCGCAAGGGCGAACTGAAGCTTCTCGTCGCGTCGGACGTGGCGGCGCGGGGGCTGGATATTCCCGCCGTCAGCCACGTATTCAACTACGACGTTCCCCACCATGCGGAGGACTATGTCCACCGCATCGGCCGCACCGGCCGGGCCGGGCGCTCGGGCGTGGCCTATATGATCGTCACCCCCGCCGACGACCGCGGCTATGACAAGGTGCTCAAGCTGATCAAGACCCAGCCCGAGCAAGAGACGGTCGATCTGGACTGGGGCGAGGTGAAGGAAGCCAGCGCCCGTGATACCGAACGGCGCAAGGAGCGCGGCGGCGAGCGCAAGGGCGGGCGCGAGGGCGGCCGTTCCACCGGGCGGGACCGCGACCGCGACCGCCGTCCCCGTCCGGTGAAGGATCACGGCGAGCGCGCCGAGATGGCGCCGGCCGAGGTGCAGGCGCGCGACCCCGACGGCGATCCAGCGCCCCCCCGCGAGGCCCGTCCTGAACGCGAGGCCCGTCCTGAACGCGAGGCCCGGCCCCAACGCGCAGAAACGCCCCGGCGAGAGGAGCGGCCCCGGCGCGAAGACCGCCCCGAACGGGCGGAACCGCCCGCCGTCGTCGCCGAGCGCCCCGCCCGCGAGGAGCGTTCACCGCGCCGCGATGAGCGTCCGCGCCGGGAGGAGCCGCGCACCGAGCCTGGCCGGGATCGCCCGCGCCGCGATTATCGCGACGACCTCGGCCCTTCGGTGGTCGGGTTCGGCAATGAACTCCCCGCCTTCCTGCTGACCGCCTTCAAGGCCCCGCCCGCCCCCGCCGCCGATGCGGAGGGCGAGTACGTGGACGACGAGGGCGAGACACTCGTCGTCGAGGCGCCGGAAGTCATCGAGACGCCGGTCAAGCCCAGGCGCGCGCGCAAACCGAAGGTCGCCGCCGCGGTCGATTCCGCCATCGGCGAGCCCGACGGCGCCCCGGCGCCGATGGAGCACCCGACGTCCGAAGCCCCCGCCAAACCCAAGCGCGCCCCACGCCGCAAGAAGGCCGAGCCGGTCGAAGCCTAAGGGCCTTTTCGGTTTTATCCGACGCGATCTCCTTCGCCGGATACTAGGCTCAGGACTCATTGATCATAGCCAGAAGATGACGGTTGCGGCGAGTGCGATTGCGGACATGAAGGTGTGTGCGCAGCGGTCGTATCGGGTGTGGATGCGCCGCCAGTCCTTGAGGCGTCCGAACATGTTCTCGACCTTGTGGCGCTGGCGGTAGAGGGTCTTGTCGTAGGGTATTTGGACCTTGCGGTTGGCTTTGGATGGGATGCACGGGGTGATGCCTCTGGCGATCAGGGCCTGTCGGAACCAGTTGGCGTCGTAACCCCGGTCGCCGAGCAGGGCCTTGGCCTTGGGCAGGGCGTCGATCATCAGGGCCGCGCCCTTGTAGTCGCTCATTTGACCCTCTGAGAGCAGCATGACCAGAGGCCGCCCCTCGCCGTCGCAGATGGCGTGGAGTTTTGAGTTCAGCCCGCCCTTGGTGCGTCCGATACGTCGGGGAACAGCCCCTTTTTGAGCAGGCTGGCCGCCGTCCGGTGGGCCTTCAGGTGGGTGGCGTCGATCATCAGCCGCTCAGGCTTTGGCCCTTTGCCCGCCAGTTCGGAGAAGATGCGGTTGAACACCCCCAGCCGGCTCCAGCGGACGAAGCGGTTGTAGATGGTCTTGTGCGGGCCGTAGTCCTTGGGCGCGTCGCGCCAGCGCAGGCCGTTCCTGATGACGAAGATGATGCCCGAGATCACCCGCCGATCATCGACCCTGGGCATCCCGTGCGACAGTGGAAAATACGGCTCGATCCGACGCAACTGCTTGTCCGACAACCAGAACAAATCACTCATGGCAGGCTCCTCCCACCACCAGTGAATCAGATCACTGCCCCCTCGGGAATCCCTTCAATGGGTCCTGAGCCTAGGCCCGTCGGGGCCTTTGTCTTTCGCGCTCCGGATGAAGCCGATGGGAGGGCGGTTCCATCAAGCTCTCAAAGGCCCTGGGCGCGGACCGTCGGTTCAGCGCAGCAGGGGGCCGCGTTCGGCCAGGTCGTTGCGGATCGCGGTGGCCGCCACCCCGGCCTCGCCCATGGCGTGGCTGATCTGGTCGAGCCCCTTGACCACGTCCCCCGCCGCATAGAGTCCGGCGACCGAGGTGCGTTGGTGCGGATCGACCTTGATGCACCCGTCCGTCGTGGTGTCCGCTCCAAGATCGGACGCCAGGCGGGAATGGATGTCTGAACCCAGCGCCGGATAGATCGAGCGGAAGGCCAGCCGCGCCCCGCCGCACTCCACCGTGATCCGGTCGCCTTCGACCACGAAGTCCCGGGCCGGCCCCTTCGCGAGGCGGACCCCGGCCTGGGCCAACATGTCGCGCTGCTCCTTGGGCAAATCATGTTCGGCGCCGGTGGAGATCAGCGTCACATCGGCCGTATAGGTGCGCAGGAACAGGGCCTCGCGCGCGCCGCGGGGTCCATCGCCGATGACGCAAACGGCCTGGTCGGTGACCTCATAGCCGTCGCAGACGGGGCAGTACCGGATTTGTCCGCTGTGGAGGGCGCGGGCGTGCAGGTCGCCGTCCATGCCCTCGGGCGCGCGATTGGTGACCCCCGTGGCCAGCAGCACCATGGTCGCCCGCGCATCGACGCCTTGGCCCTCCGCATGGAAGCCCGCCCCGTCCCGGTGCAGCCGGTCTACCCGCCCGACCTCGATCTCGGCGCCGTAGCGCCGCGCCTGATCCCGCATCCGGTCGAGCAAGGCCTCGCCGGCGATCCCCTCCGGAAAGCCGGCATGATTGCGCGTGCAGGGAATCAGCCCGGCGCGGCTCGAACCGGCATCGATCACCTTCACGCCAAGATGAAAGCGGGAAATATAGATGGCGGCGGTCAGCCCGGCTGGACCGCCGCCGACGACCAGGCAGTCGTAGTTCGACAAGGCTTCGTCCCTCCGCGCCGCAGGGGGAACGCGTGAGCGAGCGTTATGCCTTCAACTGGCTCGCGAGATATTTGCGGATGCCCTCGCCATAGGGCGGGCGCAGCATCTGCATGGGGCCGAGGTCCTTCTTGATCTGCTGGTAGACGGCCTTGCGGTGGCTGAACTCGCGAAAGCCGTCGACGCCGTGATACCCGCCCATCCCCGAGGGACCGACCCCGCCGAAGGGCAGGTTTTCCTGGGCCACGTGGAAGACCACATCGTTGACCGTCACCCCGCCGGCGGTGGTGCCCTCCAGCACCTTCTCCTGTTCGGCCCTGTCCTGGCCGAAATAGTAGAGGCCGAGCGGCCGGTCGTGAGCGTTCACATAGGCCACCGCCTCGGCCATGGTGGAATACCCCTTCACCGGCAGAACCGGGCCGAAAATCTCCTCCTGCATCACCGCCATGTCGTCGGTGGGGTTGAGGATCAGGGTCGGCGGGATCTTGCGGTGCTGCTGCTGGCTGAAGTCCTCGCCCGCCGGATTGATCTCCACGATCTCGGCCCCCTTGGCGCGGGCGTCGTCGATATAGGCCCGGAGGCGGTCATAGTGCCGGTCGGCGATCACGGCGGTATAGTCGGGATTATCCTTGATGGTGGGGAACATCCGCGTCACCGAGGCCTTGGCCGCGGCCACGAAGTCGGCCATGCGCGGCTCGGGCGCCAGCACATAGTCGGGGGCGAGGCAGATCTGACCGGCGTTCAGGGTCTTGCCGGCCATGATCCGGTCCGCGGCGCTCGCCATGTCGGCGCTTTCGGACAGGATCACCGGACTCTTGCCGCCGAGCTCCAGCGTGACGGGCACCAGGTTCTCCGCCGCCGCCTTCATCACGTGGCGGCCAATGGAGGTGGCGCCGGTGAAGATCAGGTGGTCGAAGGCCAGGCCTGAGAACGCCTGGCCCACCTCGGGCCCGCCGGTGAAGACGGCGATCTCCTCCTCGTCGAAGGCGGAGGCGAACATGGTCTTCATCAGCTCCGACGTGGCGGGGGTGAACTCGGACGGCTTGATCATCGCCCGGTTGCCCGCCGCCAGGATGCCGGCCAGCGGCGCGAAGGTCAGGTTGACGGGAAAGTTCCAGGGCGAGATCACCCCCACCACGCCCTTGGGCTGGGACCGCACCTCCGCCTTGGCGCCGAACAGGCCGAGCAGGGCCGGAGTCGGCGCCCGCCTTTCCGGCTTCATCCAGGTCTTGAGATGATCGCGGGCGTGTTTGATCGGCCCGATCGAGCCCGCCACGTCGGTGACCCCGGTAGATTCCCTCGGCCGGTTGCCGAAGTCCTCGTTCAGGGCCGTGGCGATGGCCTCGGCATTGTCGATCAGGATGCGGACGCAGCGGTTCAGCCGGTTGATGCGCAGCTCCGCCGATGGGGTCCCCTCCCGCAGGTGGGCGGCCCTCTGCCGCTCCAGCACGATTTGCATACCCATATTGGGTGTAGCAGAGGCGTTCATGGCGGACTTCCTCGTGATTTGGGCGAACCATACGCCGCATGGATCAGCCCACAAGCCCCGCTCTTAACTCGTGTTTCAGGTCTTCGGCATAGGCTGTGTCAGAAGCCCGCGGGGGGCGATAAGTCTGGACGCCAATGACCGCCGAAGTCGAACTTTCCATCCGCGGACCCGAAGCCTATGGCCTGGCGCGCGCGGCCATCGACGGCATGGAGCAGCACAGGGTCTGGCCGACGCCGCTGAATTTTGAGCTCTGGCTTCACTATATCGGCAATCCCGACGGCGAACTCGGCCGGGCCATCGGCCAGTTGCTCAAGGACGGCGACCCCCTGACCGAAGCGGTGGCCGAGGAGCTGGCCGCGCAATACCTGCCCAAGGCGCGGCTGACCGAGGAAATCCGCGACGCCGGCGACAAGCTGAACCAGCAGCTCGAAAACATCTCCGCCGCCATCAAGGTGGCGCAGAAATCCACCGACGCCTACGGCAAGGCCCTCGCCGGCGCCAATGAGGAGCTGAAGGCCGACGTCCCCGCCGCCGATGTGACCCGGCTGGTGCAGACCCTGGCCACCGCCACGCGCAAGGTCCAGCGCGAGAACGCCTCGCTGGAAAAGCGCCTCAACGCCTCCACCAACGAGGTCGGGAGGCTGCGCGAACACCTGGAGCAGGTGCGGCGCGAAGCCATGACCGACGCGCTGACCACGCTGGCCAACCGCAAGGCGCTGGACGACGGACTGGCGCGCGCCTGCACCGCGGCCGACGCCTCGGGCAAGCCCATGGCCCTGGCGGTGGTGGATATCGACCACTTCAAGCGCTTCAACGATACCTGGGGCCACCAGACCGGCGACCAGGTGATCCGCTATGTCGCCAGCGTGATGGCGCGGGTGGGCGCCGCGCCGCGCCTGGCCGCGCGCTATGGCGGCGAGGAGTTCGCCGTGCTGTTCCCCAACGAGATGCTCGACGATGTGGCGCGCGAGCTGGACCAGGTGCGCACCGAGATCGGCTCGCGTAGCCTCAAGCGCCGCTCGACCAACGAGGATCTCGGCGCGGTCACCGTCTCCATCGGCGTGGCCCAGTACCAGGCGGGCGAAGGCCCGGCGGGCCTGATCGACCGCGCCGATGCCGCGCTCTACGCTTCCAAACGCGGCGGTCGAGACCGGCTCAGCCTCGCCCCCGCCGCCCGCTCCGAGGCCGCTTAGACGCCGGGCGGTGTAAAAACCCGCGGGCCTTACGCAGGGGGAGATGGTTCCCCTCTTCGTCCGCCGCGCTTATCCTTGCGGCCATCGCGCCCCAACCCCGGGGCACGGGAGGCGGCCATGGACTATTCAAAGATCAGGCTCTCGGTGGATGACGGCGTGGCCGTGATCGCGCTCAACGACCCGGCGACGCTGAACGCCGCCGGGGTCGATGTGGCCGAGCAGATGACCCATGCCTTCCGCCAGGTGGCCGACGATGGGCTCGCCCGTGCGGTGGTGCTCACCGGCGAGGGCCGGGGCTTCTGTTCCGGCGCCAATCTCTCGGCCAACGGTGCGGCGGGGCCGCGCGACGCCGGTTCCGCGCTGGAGGCGATCTACAACCCGCTGGTCACCCTGATGCGCGAGTATCCGCTGCCGGTGGTGACGGCGGTGAACGGGGCGGCGGCGGGCATCGGCTGTTCCTTCGCGCTGCTGGGCGACCTGATCGTGGCGGCGGAGAGCGCCTATTTCCTGCAGGCGTTCCGGCGCATCGGCCTGGTGCCGGACGGCGGCTCCACCTACCTCCTGCCCCGCATGATCGGCCGCGCCCGGGCCATGGAGATGATGATGCTGGGCGAGAAGGTCCCGGCGCGGAAGGCGCTGGACTGGGGCCTGATCAACCGCTGCGTCCCCGATGCCGAGCTGATGCCGACGGCCATGGGCCTGGCGCGCGAGCTGGCGCGCGGACCCAAGGCGCTCGGCATGATCCGCAAGCTGGTGTGGGATTCGCTGGACGCCGACTGGCATGACCAGCTTCGGGACGAGGCGCACACCCAGACCAAGGCCGGCAAGACCGAGGACTTCGCCGAGGGCGTCGGCGCCTTCCTGCAGAAGCGCCCGGCCACGTTCAAGGGGCGCTGAGCAGCCGCTCCAGCGCCTGGTCCACCGCTTCGGTGGGGATCAGGGCGATGTCCTTCGCCCCATAATCCTCGGCGATCAGCGCCTCCACACGCGGCGCGGCGGGACGGAACTTGGCCGCCTTGCGCCGCTCGCGAAACAGGCTGACCAGCGGACAGCCCCCCGCCGCCAGCATATGGCCGGGACCCGCGTCGGCGGCGACGCCCGCGGCGAGACGCGTGGCCAGGGCGATGGTCAGGAACGGCCCATTGACCGTGGTGAAAGGGTCGGTCCGGCCCTCGCCCGGCAGCAGGGCGAAGGGGAGCTGCTCGCGGATCGGGACCAGATAATCGCGCTCGGCCGGCCCCAGCAGGAAGACCGGGGTGCGTCCGCGCTCATGCTGGAGCCGGGCGAGCGCCATGTAGCGCTCGATCGGCCAACGCCGCTCCTGCCCCCCGGCGCCGGGGGCGAACCCCACATAGATCGGCCCGGGCGGCGCCAGCGCCAGCGCCGCCGCCCGGGCGTCGGCGTCGAGCAGCGGGAGCGGGCGGGGCACGGCGCCCTCTCCGCCCGCCAGCTTCAGCAGCAGCGCCAGTTGATCCACCATGGCGTCCGGCCAGGGTTCGTTCGGCCTTCGCGTCGATAGGGTGAAACGCGCGGTGGAGGCGATGAACACCCCCTTCACCGCCCGTCGCACCGCCAGCGTCCGCGCCAGGTTGCGCTGGGTGTCGATCACCACGTCGAACCGCCGCCCGCCGAACGGCGGCCTGGGCGAGAGGGCGTCGAAACGCCCCTGCCCCACCGGCTGGTCCAGGATCAGCTCGTCGATCAACCCCGCCACCGCCGACTTGAGCCATCCGGCATAGACGCTGTTTCCACTCGCCGCGCACCAGCTGAAACAGGCGTCCGGGAACGCTGTGCGGACCCCGGCGATGAAGGGGAGTTTGATAAGCCCGTCGCCGGAAATCTCCTCCACGGAATAGACCAGCACCGAACCTGGAACGGGCGCCGGCGGCGACCTCAAGCCTGGGCGCCCTTCTTGGGCGTCTTGACCGGCTTTCGCGCCGCCGCCTCGACCCCGAGCCGGGCCCAGCGCACCGCCTCATCCGCATCGTCCAGCGCCGCCTCCGGCATCCGGCGGTAGGCCATCTGCATGATCTTCCCGTCCTTGGCCGGATAGGTCATGCGCGGCGAGCCCACCTCTACAAAGGCCGCCTCGTTCGCCGCATCGACCTTGATCCAGATCGCCTCGTCGTCGAACAGGGCGAAGATGCGGTCGTCCACATAGGCCGCCGCGCCGCCGAACATGCGCTTGACCCGGAGCTCGCCCACGCCGGACAGCAGTTCCGTGGCGAACGCCTCGAAGCTCTTGGATAGCGCCATGGATCAGGCGTCGAAGTCGGCCGGGACGATGGTGACGCTCTCGCCGCAGCCGCAGGCGTCGGTCTCGTTGGGATTGCGGAAGGTGAACTTGGCCGACAGGCGGGTGGTTTCGTAATCGATCTCGGTACCGATCAGGAACAGCACCGCCTTGGGCTCCACCAGGATGGTCACGCCCTTGTCCTCCACCACCTCGTCCAGCGGGCCGGCCGTCTCCGCATATTCCAGCACGTATTCCTGCCCGGCGCAGCCGCCGTTCTTCACGCCGACGCGCAAGCCCGCATAGGGCTTGTCGCTCCTGGCCATGATCTCACCCACGCGGGCGGCGGCGGCCTCGGTCAAGGTGACCACCTTGGGACGGGGGCGGCGGGGACGGGGGGCGATGGTGGAAAGGTCGGACATGGGTCGCGCCTCAGAACATGTTCAGTTGCAGCCTGGCCTCGTCGGACATGCGCGAGGGGTCCCAGGCCGGTTCGAACACCAGGTTGACGCTGCAGCCGCGCACGCCCTCGATCCGCTCGATGGCGTCCTGCACCCAGCCCGGCATCTCCCCCGCCACCGGACAGCCCGGCGCGGTCAGGGTCATCTCCACCACCACGTCGCGGTCGTCGGACACGTCCACCTTGTAGATCAGGCCAAGCTCGTAGATGTCCACGGGGATTTCCGGGTCATAGACGGTCTTCAGCGCCTCGATCATGGCGTCGGTCAGCCGCTCCAGCTCCTCCGCCGGCAGGGCCGAGGGCTCGGTATCCAGGGTCGAGAGCGGTGTGGCGTCATCCATCGGAAAGCCTGGGCATGGTCGGTCAGGGTACGAAAAAGCTGCGGGCGGTGATCAGGGCCTCGGCGAAGCGGTCGGCCTCGTCCAGGGTATTATATAGGGCGAACGAGGCCCGCGCGCTCGACGTAACGCCAAAGCGCTGCATCAGGGGTTCGGCGCAATGCGTGCCGGCGCGCACGGCGATGCCGTAGCGGTCGAGGATCTGCGCCACATCGTGCGCATGGGCGCCCTCTACCGTGAAGCTGAGGATCGATCCCTTGCCGGGCGCGTCGCCGAGGACGCGCAGCCAGTTCTGGCCGGCCAGACCGTCGAGGGCGCGTTGGTAAAGCGCGTGTTCATGCGCGGCGATGGCGCTGCGGTCCTGTCCGTTCAGCCAGTCTATGGCCGCGCCGAGCCCTATGGCCTCCAGGATCGGCGGGGTGCCGGCCTCGAACCGATGCGGCGGATCGGCGTAGGTTATGGCGTCCAGAGAGACGCTGGCGATCATCTCGCCCCCGCCCTGCCACGGCGGCATGGCCGCCAGCAGCTCCGCCTTGCCGTAGAGGGCGCCGATGCCGGTGGGGCCATACAGCTTGTGGCCGGAAAAGACGTAGAAGTCGGCGCCGATAGCCCGCACGTCCACGCTCTGGTGCACCACCGCCTGGCAGCCGTCGAACAGCACCCTGGCGCCCACCGCGTGGGCCGCTTCGGCGATGGCCCGGGCGTCGGAGACCGCCCCGGTGACGTTCGACATGTGCGTCAGCGCCACGAGCTTCGTGCGGGGACCGAGCAGGGCGTGATAGGCCGCCATATCCAGCGCCCCGTCGTCCTGCACCGGCACATGGCGCAGCACCACACCGCGCCGTTCGCGCAGCATGTGCCAAGGCACCAGATTGGCGTGGTGTTCGAGCTGCGACAACACGATCTCATCGCCCGCCTGAAGCAGCCCGCCATAGCTGTGGGCGACGAGGTTGATCGCCTCCGTCGCGCCCTTGGTGAAGACGATCTCGTCCACCGATCCGGCGTTCAGCAGGCCCGCCACGGCGCGGCGCGCGGCTTCATAGGCCTCCGTGGTTTCGTTGGCCAAGGTGTGCAGGCCGCGGTGGACGTTGGCATAGGCGCCCTCCATCGCCGCGGTCATGGCGGAGATCACGACGCGCGGCTTTTGCGCGGAAGCCGCTGAATCCAGATAGATCAGCGGACGCCCATTTACCTGCCGCGACAGGATCGGAAACTCGGCGCGAAGGGCGCCGACGCTGAAGACGGGGAGTAACTTCGGTTTGGGATGAGCGGATATTTTGAGGGTCATGCCAACCTGTCCAACCGCTCGGCAAGCCACCCTGCGGCCAGCACCCGCGCCGGTTCGCTGACGATGCGCTCCACCACTTCGCCGAGGAAGGCGGTGGTGAGCATGGCTTTCGCCGCGGCCTCGGGAATGCCGCGCGAGCGGGCGTAGAAGATCGCCGCCTCATCGAGCGCGCCTACCGTGTTGCCGTGGGCGCAGGCCACGTCGTCGGCATAGATTTCCAGCTCGGGCTTGGCGTCGATCTCCGCCCGGTCGGACAGCAGCAGGGCGTGGTGGGCCATGCGCGCGTCCGTACCGTCGGCGCCGCGCTGAACCACGATCCGCCCCTGGAACACACCCCGCGCCTGGTCCGTCGCCACGCCCTTGGTGAGCTGGATGGTGACGCCGTTCTCGCCCGTATGGGTGACCACGGTGGTCTGGTCGGAATGGCGCCTGCCGACGAGAACATAGGCGCCGTCCAGCCACACCTGCGCCCCCGCTCCAGGGTGGGTGACGTGGGTCTCGAACCGCTGACGCCTGGCGCCAGTGGCGAGCACCGTCTGGTGGAAGCGCGCGCCGGCTGCCAGGTGCACCTCGGTGCGCGCGACGGAAACGGCGTCCCCGGCGTCGTCCAGGAGCACGATCCGCTCGATCTCGGCATTCGCGGCGAGGTCAAGGGTCAGCGTCGCGCTGGCGAGATAGTCGGAACCCTGCCCCTCGAAGCTGTCGATCAGCACCAGGTGCGCGCCTTCGCCCACCGACACCGCCGCCGCAAGATGATGCGCCCTGCCGTCACTGACCGAGACGAAGCGGCGGATAAGCGCGGCCTCACCCCCGGCGGGGACGGCGATCGCTCCGTCGTCCAGCGCACGACCGTTGGCGAACAGTCGCGTGGGCCAGTCCAGCCCAGCCAGCGCGGCGTTCGCCGCCGCCCCATCCACGGCGGGCGAGGCGGGGGGCACGACGCGGATCAGCTCGCGCAGGCCGGTCCAGCGCCAGTCCTCGTCCCGCCGGCCGGGCAGCAGGTCGGCGTCGCGCGCTTCGATGGCGGCGGCGAGGGTCATATCCTCTCTCCCCCTCGAGGGGGGAGAGGCTGGGAGAGGGGGTGGGTGCACAACGCTTTTGCAGATAGCGCTGGAGGCTCCATCAGCGCCCACTCCGCGCCCTCTTCGACTCCAACCCCAATCCTGCCCTTCCCCCCTCGAGGCGGAAGGGTTCTCACCGCGAGGCCGCTCACGCCGCCCTCGCATACTTGTCGTAGCCTTCGCGCTCCAACTCCAGCGCCAGCTCCGGGCCGCCGGAGGCGACGATGCGCCCGCCCGCCAGCACGTGCACCCGGTCGGGTTTGATGTGGTCGAGCAGGCGCTGGTAGTGGGTGATCACCAGCATGGCGCGGTCCGGCCGGCGCATGGCGTTGACGCCCTCGGACACGATGCGCAGCGCGTCGATGTCGAGCCCCGAATCGGTCTCGTCGAGAATCAGCAGGCGGGGTTCCAGCAGCGCCATCTGCAGGATCTCCATCCGCTTCTTCTCGCCGCCCGAGAAGCCGACGTTCAGCCCGCGCTTCAGCATGTCCATATCCATGCGGAGCGCGGCGGCGGCGGCGCGGACCCGCTTCAGGAACTCCGGCGCGGAGACCTCCGCCTCGCCGCGCGCCTTGCGCTGGGCGTTCATGGCGGTGCGGATGAAGGTAAGGGCGGGAACGCCGGGGATTTCAAGGGGATATTGGAAGGAAAGAAACACGCCCTTGGCCGCGCGCGCGTCCGGCGAGAGGGTCAGCAGGTCCTCACTGTCAAGGGTCGCCGAACCGCCCGTCACCTCATACCCGCCGCGTCCGGCCAAGGTGTAGGAAAGCGTCGACTTCCCGGCCCCGTTCGGACCCATCACCGCATGAACCTCCCCCGCCGGCACGGTGAGCGAAAGGCCGTCGATGATCGGCTTGTTGGCGACGCTGACGTGGAGGTTGGAGATGGAGAGCATTAAAGCCACCTAAAGGGAGTTCGGTAGCGCACTAGCCCGTAGTTCCCAAATTTTCTGTTGAACACAAGGACACCACCACTTGATCGAAATATGAGCGTCCTCAAAATTGCCAAAAGCGTTTTCCAACGACCATCAGTTTCTTTTGAATACTCGATTGTCAGCGCCGTCTTGTGAACGAGCGGCTTCACAACATATCCGGCGGTTTGGAGCGACAGAATTACAACCTCAATTCGTGGGTTGGGCTGGTTCCACTCCGTAACGAAGCCCGGATGGCTCATCCCACGCTCCCCTCAAGCGACACCGCCACCAGCTTCTGCGCCTCGACGGCGAACTCCATGGGGAGTTGTTGCAGGACGTCGCGGACGAAGCCGTTGACGAGGAGGGCTACTGCAGCTTCCGCGTCCAAGCCCCGGCTCTGGCAGTAGAACAGCTGGTCGTCGGAGAGGCGGGTGGTGGTGGCTTCGTGCTCGAAGGTGCAATGGGCGTTGCGCGCCTCCACATAGGGCACGGTGTGGGCCGCGCAGTCCTTGCCGATCAGAAGTGAGTCGCACTGGGTGAAGTTGCGGGCGCCCAGCGCCTTGGGGTGCGCCGAGACCAGCCCGCGATAGGTGCCGGTGGAACGCCCCGCGGAAATGCCCTTACTGATGATCCGCGAGCGGGTGTTCTTGCCGAGGTGGATCATCTTGGTGCCGGTATCGGCCTGTTGGCGCCCATTGGTGATGGCGATGGAGTAGAACTCGCCCTGCGATTCCTCGCCGCGCAGCACGCAGGAGGGGTACTTCCAGGTGATGGCGCTTCCGGTCTCCACCTGGGTCCAACTCACCTTGGAGCGGTCGCCCCGGCAATCCGCCCGCTTGGTGACGAAGTTGTAGATGCCGCCCTTGCCGGTCTGCGGATCGCCCGGATACCAGTTCTGCACGGTGGAGTATTTGATCTCCGCATCCTCCAGCGCCACCAGCTCCACCACCGCGGCGTGGAGCTGGTTCTCGTCCCGCTGCGGCGCGGTGCAGCCCTCCAGATAGGAGACGTAAGATCCCTTGTCGGCGATGATCAGGGTGCGCTCGAATTGGCCGGTGCCGCTGGCGTTGATGCGGAAATAGGTGCTGAGCTCCATGGGGCAACGAACCCCCGGCGGGATGTAGACGAAGGAGCCGTCAGAGAAGACCGCCGAATTCAGGCAGGCGAAATAGTTGTCCGTGGTCGGCACCACGCTGGCCAGATACTTGCGCACCAGCTCCGGATGATCGCGAAGCGCCTCGGAGATCGGGCAGAAGATCACGCCGGACTTGGCCAGCTCGGCGCGAAAGGTGGTGGCCACCGACACGCTGTCGAACACCGCATCCACCGCGATGCGCGGCGCGCCCTGAACTCCGGCCAGGGTCGCCTGTTCTTTCAATGGGATGCCGAGCTTTTCGTAGGTGCGCAGTAGTTCCGGATCGACCTCGTCCAGCGACTTGGGGCCTTCCTTGGGCGCCGCGTAATAGCAGGCGTCCTGGTAGTCGATCTTCGGAAAGTCGACCTTGGCCCAGTCCGGCTCGTCCATGGCCAGCCAGCGGCGATAGGCCTCAAGGCGCCAGTCCAGCATCCAGTCCGGCTCGTTCTTCTTGGCGGAGATGAAGCGGACGATGTCCTCGTTCAGCCCCTTGGGCGCGAACTCGGTCTCGATCTCGGTAACGAAGCCGTGCTCATAGGCTTCCAGCGCCTCGACGGTCTTCACGGTTTCGCGAACGGCGGCCATCAGGCGACACTCCTGCGGCGGGCGTGCCGTTCATGGGCGAAAAGCCATACATCGGCGAAGCGGGCCCAGTCCGCCTCCGTCGTCGCCCACCCGCCCGAGGCCCGCACCGCGTAACCCGCCAGGCCCAGCAGGCCCATGGAGGCCAGCACCAGGCTGTGACTCACCTTGCCGGAGGAACAGGCCGAGCCGGCCGAAACCATCACGCCCTCCAGGTCGAGCATCATCACCTGCAGTTCGGAGGAAAAGCCCTCGGTCACCGCGCAGAGCACGCCCGGCAGGCGCGGCGCCCCCTCCCCGGCGATTACCGCGCCCTCGGCCTTCAACCGTTCGGCGGCGGCGTCGCGCCAGAGGGCCTGGACCGGAACCTCGTCAAGGTCGTGCATGGCCGCCGTGGCCGCGGCGCCGAAGCCGGCGATGCCGGAGACGTTCTCGGTGCCGGCGCGCAGGCCCCGTTCCTGACCCACGGACAGTGCATGGGCGCCGATAAAGGCGTGCTTGACCCTCATGGGGGCGCCCGGGGTCGCCACCAGCGCGCCGACGCCCTGCGGCGCGCCGAGCTTGTGACCGGAGAGGGACAGGGTATCGGCGCCCAGCGCGGCGACATCGACGGCGATCCGGCCCGCCGCCTGCACGGCGTCCACGTGCAGCGCGCCGCCGGCGGCGTGGACCAGGGCGGCGGCCTTCGCCACCGGCTGGATCACGCCCGTCTCGCTGTTGGCCAGCGACAGGGCGACGAAGGGGGCGCCGTCCCTGGCGTCCCACCGGGTCAGACGGTCGCCAAGCCAGTCCAGATCGGCCACGCCGCGGGCATCCACCGGCCAGGCCTCGGTCCAGTGACCCGACGCCATGGCGGGGCGAAAGGTGCTGTCGTGTTCGGTGGCCAGCAGGATGGGCCGCCGACAGCCCTGAGCGACGGCGCCCTCCACGGCGATGCGGTTGGCCTCGGTCCCGCCGGAGGTGAAGATCACCTGCTCCTGCGGTGCGTTCACCAGCCGCGCCACCTCGGCCCGCGCCCTCTCCACCGCGGCCCGCGCCATGCGGCCGGCAGCGTGGACGGAAGATGGGTTGGCGCCGAGGCGGAGCGCACAGACGGCGGCGTCCTGCGCCTCCGGCCGGATCGGGGCGGTGGCGTTGTAGTCGAGATAGACCGGATCGGATTTCTGCAGGGCGGGTCGGCTCATGCGGCGACCTCCACCCGCGCCGAGCCCCTGGCCCGCGCGGGGGCGCGGCGTGGAATGCGGTGGCCGATCACGTCGGCCAGCGAGACGCCGTCCAGGAACTGTTCGATCTCATCGCCCAGCGCCTCCCACAGGTGGTGGGTCATGCACCGCTCGCCGCCAGACAGGCAGCCGATCTCGCCCCGCGCGTCACAGCGGGTGGCGTGCAGCGGCTCGTCCACCGCCAGCACGATGGATCCCACCGAGGTGGCCTCGGGTGCGCGCGCCAGGCGATAGCCGCCGCCCGGACCGCGCACGCTGGCCACCAGCCCGGCGCGACGCAGGCGGGCGAAGAGCTGCTCCAGATAGGCGAGGGAGATTTCCTGGCGCTCGGCGATCTCGGCCAGGCTCACCGCGCCCTCGCGCCCATGACGGGCGATGTCGGCCATCGCCATGACGGCATAGCGGCCTTTGGCGCCCAACCGCATCGACCCGGACCCTCGCTTGGAAAAATTACCCGCTGACCACGACCGGTGTGTTAATAGCCGCCGCTTCCACGTCCGCCGGATGTAGGAAACCCGACTGTGGCAGTCAAGTATTTGAGGGATTGAAGACCGTATGCCCGAGGTGATCCTGGCCGGCGCCGCCGGACGTCTGGAAGGTCGTTACACCCGGGGCAAGACGCCCAATGCGCCGATCGCGCTGATCCTGCATCCCCATCCCAAGGCCGGCGGCCAGATGAACAATGCGCCGACGGTGCAGCTGCATCGGGTGTTCATGAAGCGCGGTTTCGCCACGCTGAGCTTCAATTTCCGCGGCGTGGGCAAGAGTCAGGGCGACTTCGACAGCGGCATCGGCGAGTTGGCCGACGCGGCCTCGGCGCTCGACTGGCTGCAGGGCGAGAACCCCCAGGCCGCCCAGTGCTGGGTGGCGGGCTATCAGTTCGGGGCCTGGATCGGGATGCAGCTCCTCATGCGCCGGCCCGAGACGGACGGATTCATCAGCGTCTCGCCGCCCACCAACGTCTATGACTTTTCGTTCCTGGCCCCCTGCCCGGCCTCGGGCCTGATCCTGCACGGCTCGGCCGACGCGGTGGCGACGCCCCACGAGGTGGAGCGGGTGGTGGCCAAGCTGCGCACCCAGAAGGGCATCATCATCGACTACGAACTGGTGGAGGGCGCCAACCACTACTGGTCCGAACACATCCCCGACGTGGAGATCCACGTGGGAAACTACGTCGATAAGCGCATGAAGATGGACGGGCTGGTTTAGGGCGCCGCCACCACCCCACCCGCCAGGGGCGCGCCTACCCCGGTCGTGCCGGGGAAGCTGATGGGGAGGCCCTTCACCGTGCGGGCGGCCAGATAGGCGAAGGCCTCGGCCTCGATGGCGTCGCCGCGCCAGCCGGCCTTTTCGGCGGTCAGGATGGGGCGGTGCGTGTAACGGCCGATCTCGCGCAGGAGCTGCAGGTTGCGCCGCCCACCGCCGCAGACGATGATCGCCGCCGTCCCGACGCCGGTCTGCTTCAGCCCCAGCGCCACGCTCGCCCCCGTGAACGCCGCCAGCGTCGCCGCCCCGTCCGCGGGCGAGAGACCCGCCACGGCGTCCAGGTTGAAGTCGTAGCGATCCAGCGACTTGGGCCCCACCGCCCCGAAGAACGGGTGCTCCATCAGCCGGGCTAAAACCTGCGCATCGATCCGGCCGGACGCCGCCAGCGCCCCTTCCGCGTCGAAGCGGCCAAGGTCGTGGCGCTCCACCCACTGGTCGATCAGACCGTTGCCGGGGCCGGTATCGAAGGCGACCACCCGTCCGCCCGCGTCGATGGCGGTGATGTTGGCCACCCCGCCGAGGTTCAGCACCGCCAGCGGCGGGGTCAGGCCCGAGGCCCTGGCCCGCGCCGCGTGATAGATCGGGGCCAGGGGCGCGCCCTGCCCCCCCGCCGTCACGTCGGCGGTGCGAAAGTCGAACGCCACCGGACGCCCCGTCAGGCGGGCCAGCAGCGCGCCGTCGCCGAGCTGGCGGGTGCGGCCGGGGAGACCTTCCTTCGGCGCCTCGTGAACCACCGTCTGGCCATGGAAGCCGATCAGGTCGATGTCCGACCAGGCGAGCCCGCGAGCGGCGAGAAAGGCGCTCCCGGCCTGATGGTGGGCCGTGGCGATCGCTTCGGACAGGTGATGGAACAGGTTGGGCTCCGGCTCGCCCCGCTTCCAGGCCCGCCCGGCCGCGATGGCCTCCAGCGCCAACGCGCGCAAATCCTCCGGCATCGCCGCCTCGCCCGCCGCGCCGAAGGCGGTGATCCGCTCGCCGTCGGTCTCCAGGATCGCCATGTCGATGGCGTCGAGCGAGGTGCCGGTCATGAAGCCGAGGATGCGCATGGGCGGAGGCATAACATGGGTGGGAGGGACCGAAAGCCTCGTCCTTCGACAGGCTCAGGATGAGGCTTTCTGCTCCGCCGCAAAAGTCGGCCTCATTCCTGAGCCCGTCGCAGGACGAGGCCGCAGCTTGACGGCCCAAGCCCCGCGCCGTAGCGACCCGTGCATGAATACCGCCCCCGCCTTTAAGTCCGACTTCCTGAGGACCCTGCAAGCGCGGGGCTATGTGCACCAGATCAGCCACCCGGCGGAGTTGGACGCCGCGGCGAACACCGGCGCGCCCATCGCCGCCTATATCGGCTTCGACGCCACGGCGAGCTCGTTCCACGTGGGCAACCTCGTTTCCATCATGCTGCTGCGTCGGCTGCAGCAGGCGGGGCACAAGCCCATCGTGGTCATGGGCGGGGGCACCACCAAGGTGGGCGACCCATCGGGTAAGGACGCCACGCGGCAGATGCTCACCGACGCCCAGATCGCCACCAACATCGCCTCGCTGAAGAGCGTGTTCGCCAGGCTGCTCACCTTCGGCGAGGGCCCGACCGACGCCATCATGGTGGACAACGACGAATGGCTGTCCAGGCTCGGCTATATCGAGTTCCTGCGCGACTACGGCGTCCACTTCACCATCAACCGGATGCTGACCTTCGACTCGGTGAAGCTCAGGCTGGAGCGCGAGCAGCCGCTGACCTTCATCGAGTTCAACTATATGCTGATGCAGGCGACGGACTTCCTCGAGCTTTCAAGGCGCTATGGCTGCGTCTTGCAGATGGGCGGCTCGGACCAGTGGGGCAACATTCTGAACGGGGTGGAGCTGATCCGCCGCGTGGACGCCAAGCCCGCCTTCGCCCTGACCACGCCGCTGATCACCACGTCTTCCGGCGCCAAGATGGGCAAGACCGCGGCGGGGGCGGTGTGGCTGAACGCCGAGCTGCTCAGCCCATACGACTACTGGCAGTTCTGGCGTAATACAGAGGACGCCGACGTGGGCAGCTTCCTGAAGCTGTTCACCGACCTGCCGCTGGACGAGATCGCCCGGCTGGAGGCGCTGCCCGGCGCGGAGATCAACGCGGCCAAGACCGTGCTGGCCAGTGAGGCCACCGCCCTGCTGCACGGCCGCGCCCTGGCGGACACGGCGGCGGAGGCGGCGCACATGGCCTTCGTCCAGGGCGGCGTCTCCGCCGACCTGCCCAGCATCACGATCCCCGCCGACGCCCTGGCGCCGGGGATAGAACTGGCGACCCTGACCGTCGACGCGGGCCTGGCCGGCTCCAAATCCGAAGCGCGGCGCCTGGCCCAGGGCGGGGGCCTGCGCGTCAACGACAGACAGGAGCCGGACGCCCAGCGTCTGGTCACCGCCCACGACATCGGCGAGGGCGGTGTGATCAAGCTGGCGGCGGGGAAGAAGAAGATCGTGCTGGTGAGAGTTCAATAGGCTGTCATCCCGAAAGCCGCAGCGCGGCTATCGGGGACCCGGATGTCCAGCTACAGCCGCCTCTGGGTCCCGGCGCTCCGCTTCGCTGCGGCCGGGATGACAGGAAAAAGGGAGACCAAGGATGACCAGCGAACTGCAGCCCGGCGATCAGGCCCCGGCCTTCGACCTGCCCGCCGACGGCGGCGGTCGGGTGCGCCTCGCAGACCTGAAGGGCAAGACCGTGGTCCTCTACCTCTATCCCAAGGACGACACCTCGGGCTGCACCTCGGAGGCGCAGCAGTTCACCACCCTGGCGGAAGATTTCAGGAAGGCCGGCGCGGTGATCGTCGGCCTGTCCAAGGACAGCGTGAGGAGCCACGACAGGTTCAAGGCCAAGTACGGGCTGGAGCTGACCCTGGCCTCCGACGAGAGCGGCGAGGTGGTGGAGGCGCTGGGCGCGTGGGTGGAGAAGAGCATGTACGGCCGCAAATATATGGGAGTCGACCGCTCCACCTTCCTGATCGACGGCGCCGGCGTGGTTCGCCAGGTGTGGCGCAAGGTGAAGGTTCCGGGGCACGCCGACGCCGTGCTGAAGGCCGCGCGCGCCCTCAAGGCCTGAGGTCCGGACGCACGACGGCTCCGCGACCGTTCGACGCACCTTCCCCCGGATGCGGCGCCGACCGCCCGTGATCCCGGCCGGTGCATGATGCCCGTCACCACATCTGGTGGTCGAACACCGCGCCAAGTCCATAGGCGCCGGGTCGGGAGCGTCCGCATTATTCCCCTGACAGGCGAAGTCGAAACGCCGCGGGCGAGCGTCCTTGATGACCTGTCGCATTTTTGCTGCATAGCGGCCTTCGTGAACTTCATCGGTGGGGCGATGATCGGCGACCGGATACAGGCCTTGCGTTTGTCGATCTCCCGAATCTTTCCGGAGCGACACCTCTATCTGCGCTCCGGTGCGGAAACGCGGGCCTTCGCCCTGTCCACCCCGTTCCAGGCCGCCGCCGCCGCCACGCTCATCGCCGCCGGGTGCTGGTTGATCGTGACCACGGGCGTCCTCGTCCTGCAGCCCATGTTCCAGCGCGCCGACGAGGCGGCGGCGGTGAAGATGCAGCGCTATTACGGACGGCTGATCGCCGATCGCCAGGCGCGGCTCGACACCGCCATGGCCCAGATCAGCGGCAGCGCCGGCGGGGTGAGGGGAATGGCCGAGGGCATCGCCCGCCGGCACGCGGCCCTGGCCATGCTGCTGACCGACCTGAAGGGGTCCGGGGCGGCGGGGGCGGTGGCGCCGGTCTCCTTCGACGCGCTCAAGGCCAAGAGCCCGGCCGAGGAGATCAAGGCGGTGCAGGCCGACCAGGACCGCATGGTCGCCGCCGCCGAGACCTATGCCCATTCCCGCGCCGACCGGCTGCGCATGGCCTTCCGCCTCGCCGGTCTGGATGCGGCGGCGGCCAGCCGGGGCGCGGCGGGCGAGGGGTCCAACAGCAGCGGGTTGGGCGGGCCGCTGATCGAGGCCAAGGACCCCCGCGCCCTCGCCGCCGTGCTGGACGTGGACAGCGACTTCGCCGTGCGCATCCAGCACGCGGCGGTGGATGTGACCGACGCCCGCGCGCTCGGCCAGCGCGCCGAACACCTGCCCTTCGCCAAGCCGGTGGAGGTTCCGGTGAAGAGCTCGCCCTTCGGCGCCCGGATCGACCCGATCAACCACCACATGGCGTTTCACCCCGGCCAGGATTTCGCCGGCGCCTTCATGACCCCGATCGAGGCGACGGCGCCCGGCGTGGTCTCCTTCACCGGCCAGCGCAACGGCTATGGAAATGTGGTAGAGATAGATCATGGCGGGGGATTCAAGACCCGCTATGCGCACCTGCAGGCGATATCGGTGGCGATGGGCCAGAAGGTGGGCTTAGGTCAGCACATCGGCGGCATGGGCTCCACCGGCCGCTCCACCGGGGTGCATCTACACTATGAGACTTGGGTGAATGGCCGGCTACAGGACCCGGCCCGTTTCTTGAAGGCAGGCGATTATGTTCAGCAAAACGACTAATACCGGCGGCTCCACCGGTCCTGGCGCGGGCCGTCCCGTCGGTCCGACCGGCCCCACCATGCCGGTCTCGACCACCGTCGATCACCGCCCGGCGTCGGCGCCCATGCGCCAGTCCGGCCGGGTCGCCTCGATCCTCGCCGCCGATCTGGTGTTCGAGGGCTCCATCTCCGGCGAGGGCGAGCTGGTCATCGACGGCGCGGTGAAGGGCGACGTGCACGTCTCGCGCCTGGTGATCGGCGAGCACGCCCACGTGGAGGGCACCGTGCGCGGCGTCTCCGTCGAGGTGCGCGGCCGCGTGGTCGGCAATGTGGAGGGCAAGGCCGTCCACCTGTTGCAAACCGCGCACGTGGAGGGCGACATCACCCACGAACAGCTCTCCATCGATGTGGGCGCCTTCTTCCAGGGCCGCTGCGCCCAGTTCCGCCCCCAGCCGGTCGCCCAGCCCGCGCCGGTGGCCGAGATCATCCCGCTGGAAGCCCACCAGCAGCAGGGCTGAGCCCCTTCTTGCCGAAGGGCGAGGATTGCGGGCCAATGGCTCCCAAATTGGAGTCGCCATGATCCGCGCCCTCGCCCCGATCCTCCTCGCGCTCGCCGCCACTGCGGCGCACGCTGCACCAGTGGGCGACCTCCTCGCCGACGCCCCCGCCGCAGACTGGCGCACCCTCGATCCGGAAAACACCCTCTATATGGACCTGCCAAGGGGCCGGGTGGTGATCGAACTGGCGCCGGACTTCGCGCCTCGCCACGTGGCCAACATCAAGGCCCTAGTGCGCTCGGGCTATTTCGACCGCAGCGCCATCGTCCGCGCCCAGGACAATTACGTGGTCCAGTGGTCCGCGCCGGAGGGCCGCAAGATCACCGCCGGCCAGGACACCCTGAAGGCGGAGTTCGACCGGCCGATCGGGCGCGAGCCCTTCGCGCCGCTGGCCGACCCGGATACCTATGCGCCGCAGGTCGGCTTTTCCGGCGGCTTTCCGGTCGCCCGCGACCCGCAGGCGAACCGCACCTGGCTGACCCACTGCTACGGCATGGTGGGCGCGGGACGCGACGACGGGGCCGACACCGGCGGCGGCAAGGAACTCTACGCCGTGATCGGCCAGTCGCCCCGCAACCTGGATCGCAACGTCACCCTGGTCGGGCGCGTGGTGCAGGGGATGGAATGGCTGTCCGTCCTGCCCCGGGGCTCGGGCGCCATGGGATTCTATACGAGCGACGCCGACAAGACCGCCATCACCCGCATCCGCCTCGCCGCCGACCTGCCGCCCGCCGAGCGCCTCCCGCTCCAGGCGTTGCGCACCGACAGCCCCACCTTCAAGGCCTGGGTCCAATCCCGGCGCGAGCGTAGCGAAAGCTGGTATAAATACTCTCCCGGCCGTGTCGGTGTGTGCAATATACCCCTGCCCGTTCGGGTAAAACCGTAGGCGCGCAGAACACGACCGAGGCCCGCATGAGCGATCCGACCCGAATACTAAACTGGCGGCGGCTGACCGATCGGATCACCACTTCCGGCCAGCCGTCCGAGGGCCAGCTCGCCGAGATCGCCCAGCTCGGGGTCGTTCGCGTGGTCAACCTCGGCTTGCACACCCATGAGCGGGCCTTGAAGGACGAGGGTGCTACGGTTGTGGGCCTGGGTATGGAATACGTTCACATGCCGGTCGATTTCGAGCGGCCGACTGAAGATGATTTCGCGCGCTTCTGCGAGGAAATGGGGCGCGTCGCCGAGCAACCGGTGCATGTGCATTGCATCCTCAACGCCCGGGTGTCGGCCTTTTTCTACCGCTATCGTCGTGACGTGCTCGGCGAGGACGACGCGGCGGCGCTGGCGGAAATGGAGAGCGTGTGGCGCCCCGGTGGGGTTTGGGCGCGCTTCATCGGCGATCCCGAAGGTGACGCGCTTCCGCACCGCTATGCCGGTCGGGACTACTGACCGCGCCAAGGGCGCGGCTGGGCCGAGGCCAGACTACAACGAGCTGGTTATCCGGCCTCGTCACGGGTATGCCCCACGCGCTGCGCCAGGCTGGCCCCCATGAAGGCGTCGAGGTCGCCGTCGAGGACGCCCTGGGTGTCTGAGGTCTCCACATTGGTGCGCAGATCCTTCACCATCTGATAGGGCTGCAGCACATAGCTCCTGATCTGGTGACCCCAGCCGATGTCGGTCTTCTGGTCCTCCAGCGCCGCGCGCTCGGCGTCGCGCTTCTGCAACTCCTGTTCGTAGAGGCGGGCGCGCAGCATCTTCCACGCCTCCTCCCGGTTCTGGTGTTGGGAGCGGCCGGCTTGGCAGGCCACGGCGATGCCGGTGGGGATGTGGGTGAGGCGCACGGCGCTGTCGGTCTTGTTGATGTGCTGACCGCCGGCGCCCGAGGCGCGGTAGGTATCGGTGCGCACGTCGGCGGGGTTGATCTCGATCTCGATGGTGTCGTCCACCACCGGATAGACCCAGACCGAGGCGAAGCTGGTGTGCCGCTTGGCGTTGGAGTCGAAGGGCGAGATGCGCACCAAGCGGTGCACCCCCGCCTCGGTCTTCAACCAGCCATAGGCGTTGGCGCCCTTGATCTGCAAGGTGGCGGACTTGATGCCGGCCTGTTCGCCGGGCGTCTCCTCCAGCAGCTCCACCTGCATGTCGTGCGCGCCGGCCCAGCGCGAATACATGCGCATGAGCATCAGCGCCCAGTCGGCGCTCTCCGTGCCGCCGGCGCCGGAGTTCACCTCGACGAAGGCGTCGTTGCCGTCGGCCTCCCCGGACAGCAGCGCCTCCAGCTCCGCCCGCGCGGCGCGCGCCTTCAGGCTGCGGAGCGAGGCGGCCGCCTCGTCCCCCACACCCGCATCGCCCTCCATCTCGGCCAGTTCGGCCAGTTCGATGGCGTCGGCGCGCTCGCGCTCCAGCGCTCTTACCGACCCGATGGAGGCGTCAAGCCGCGAGCGCTCACGGCTCAGCGCCTGGGCTTCGGCCGGGCGGTCCCACAGCGTCGGGTCCTCGACCCGCGCGTTCAGTTCGTCCAGCTTGCGGAGCGAGGGCTCCCAGTCAAAGACGCCTCCTGAGCAGCGCGATCGACTGCTCGATGTCGGCCGCCAGGGCCACGACATCCGCTCTCATGGGAAATCCCTTCAAGGTAAGGCGCGGGAGATAGCGGCTGGACCCCGCCGACGCAACGGCAGGATTGACGATCCGGGGCGGGCGGCACACTGCTTCGCCCCAATACGGAGGAACACGCGCATGAACGATCTCAAGACCGGCCTGGAGCTGCGCTCGCTGGCCACCGAGGCCGGGAGGCTGGAGGTCTCTCTGGTGGAGGTTCCCGTTCCCGAACCCGAGGCCGGCGAGGTGGTGGTGAAGGTGCAGGCCACGCCGATCAATCCGTCCGACCTCGGCCTGCTGTTCGGCGCCGCCGATCTCAGCGCCATGACCGCCGAAGGTGAGGGCGCCGGGGCCCGCCTCAGCGCCCCCATCCCGCAGGCCTTCATGCGCGCCATGACCGCGAGGCTCGGCCAGTCCATGCCGGTGGGCAATGAGGGCGCGGGTGTGGTGATAAAGGCCGGCGACGCGCCGGAGGCGAAGGCCCTGCTCGGCCAGACCGTCACCATGATCGGCGGCGGCATGTACACCCAGTACCGGCGGATCAAGGCGGCGGACTGCATGGCCTTGCCGCCGGGCGCCAGCGCCGCAGAGGGCGCCTCCTGCTTCGTCAACCCGCTGACGGCGCTGGCCATGGTGGAGACCATGCGGATGGAAGGGCATACGGCTCTGATCCACACCGCCGCCGCCTCCAACCTCGGCCAGATGCTGAACAGGATCTGTCTGAAGGACGGCGTGGCGCTGGTGAACATCGTGCGAAGCGCCGAGCAGGCGGCGATCCTGCACGCCCTCGGCGCCACGCACGTGGTGGACTCCACCGACCCGGAGTTCATGCAGAGGCTGATCGCGGCGGTGGACGAGACCGGCGCCACCCTCGCCTTCGATGCGCTGGGCGGCGGCAAGCTCGGCGGGCAAATCCTCACCGCCATCGAGGCGGCGGCCAGCGCCAGGGCCGGCGCTTACAGCCGCTATGGTTCCACCACCTACAAGCAGCTCTACATCTATGGCGGCCTGGATACGGGCCCTACGGTGCTCAACCGCGGCAGTTTCGGCTTCGCCTGGGGTGTGGGCGGCTTCCTGCTCACTCCCTTCCTGCAGAAGGCGGGGCCGGAGGTGAACGCGCGGATGAGAAAGCGGGTGATGGACGAGCTGAAGACCACCTTCGCCAGCCATTACAGCCACACCCTCTCGCTCGGCGACGTGCTCAAGCCCGAGGTGGCGGCGGCGTACAACAGGAAGGCTACCGGGGCGAAATACCTGATCGACCCCAGTTTGGGGTGAACCTTTGGACTGTCATCCCGGAAAGCGCGCAGGGCTTATCCGGGACCCCGATGGGATGTTGGCGGGGTACCTTGGTCCCGGCTCGGCCGCGCTTCGCTCGTTGGCCGGGATGACAGTCTATAACGTATGCCGCTTCTGCACCGACTTCGGGGCCTGCATCCGCCAGGCCTGGTAGAGCAGGTGCGCCAGTTCATCCTCGTCGATGGCGTCGAGGTGGACCAGGACGGCGGGATAGCCGCTGAAGTGGTCGTCGTCGAAGAAGCGATCGGGCGCGGCGGCGATCAGCATCTCTTTGCGCTCCAGCGGGCAACGGATCGCCACCTTGCCCGGTTGGATCACGCGCGGAGTCTTGGGCGCCGCGCGGGCGCGATAGGGCCAGACCAAGCCCTTGCAGGCGACGCGGAACATCGGCCCGTCTAAGGCGGATGTGTCCTCCACCTCCGGCAGTTTCAGCGCCAGGCGACGCAAGGTGTCGAGATTGGCCATGCTCGCAGGCTAATGCAATCGCGCGCCGACCGTCGAGATCACGTCGCGCGCGTCATAGGCGTTCGGCTCGCTGGGCTTGGGGCCATGGCCAATGAGGATTTCCAGGCTGGCGACGAAGGTCGCCTCCCCGCCCACGGTCGTGCCCACATCGGCGCCGACGGCGCTGTTCCGACCGAAGCTGGCCCCGCCGATACCAAAACTGAATTGCGGCCCGGTGGGCGGCGCCACCCCGCCGGAGCGGCCGGCGACGGAGAACCAGTCGCCGCCGTTGTTCAGCGTCACCTGCGCCGCCTGCACCAGGGCGCGATCCTGCACCTCCGGCTGGGACATGCGCGAGGTTCCCCGATAGGTGACGGTGTAGCGCCCCGCCTCCACCGACCGCACCGAGGGACCCAGCGGCGGACCGGACGCGGTCTCGCAGGCGGTGAGCAGGGTCAGGCAGGCGAGGGACAGGGCGAGGCGGCGCATGGGGCGCTCCGGGGTGGCTCTAGGCTGAAAGCGATTCCGGCCCGTGCGTTCCCAAAAAACGGCGGCGGCGCTCACCGCCCGGTCGGGGCGTCCTTGAACGGGACGTCCTTGTCCACCCGGATGTCGCCGGGCAGGCCCAGAACGCGTTCGGCGATGATGTTCTTCAGGATTTCGTCGGTGCCGCCGGCGATGCGCAGGCCGGGAGCGAACATCAGCGAGCCCTGGAAGGCGGCCTTGAGCGGCGAGAGCGTTTCGTCCCAGATGACGCCGTACTGGCCCTCCATCTCCACCGCCTCGTTGGCGAGGGTCTGCATCTGCACCGCGGCGATGATCTTGCCGATGGAGCTTTCCGGCCCCGGCGTCTGGCCCTTGGAGAGGGCGGTCATGGTGCGAAAGCGGGTAAACTTCAGCCCCTCGGTCTGCACATAGTATTCCGCCAGCTTCTCACGGAAGGCGGCGTCCTTCAGCATGGGGCCGTCCTCGCCGATCAGTTCGCGCGAGAGCCTCATGATATCGCCGTACTGCGCGCCGGAGGAGCCGCCCACCGCCAGCCGCTCGTTCATCAAGGTGACCAGCGCCACCTTCCAGCCCTCGTCCACCGCGCCCAGACGCTGGGAGTCCTTGACCCGCACATCGGTGAAATACACCTCGTTGAAGCCCGAGCCGCCGCTCATCTGGTGGATCGGTTTCACCTCCACGCCCGGGGCCTTCATGTCGAGCCAGAACATGGTCAGGCCCTTGTGCTTGGGGGCGTCCACATTGGTCCGCACAAGGACGATACCGAAATCGGAGAACTGCGCGCCGGTGGTCCACACCTTCTGGCCGTTGATGACCCAGTCCTCGCCCTCCTTTATCGCGCGGGTGCGGGCGGCGGCCACGTCCGACCCGCCGGCGGGTTCGGAGAACAGCTGGCACCAGATCTCCTCGCCCCGGAGCGCGGGACCCACGAACCTGGTCTTGGTTTCATCATCGGCGAAGGTCATCACCGTCGGCACGCACATGCCGAGGCCGATCTGGAAGGGGTTGGGCGGAACGCTGAAATGGCCTTCCTCCTGGTTGAAGATCACCTGCTGGATCGGCGTGCCGCCGGGGCCGCCCCAGGCCTCCGGCCAGGTGATCTGGGCATAGCCGGCGGCGGCCTTCTTGGCCTGCCAGGCCTTGGACGCCCGCATGGAGGCGTCGCCCTCCACCTCAATGTCTTCCCCGCCCTCGCCCTTGCGGCGCTGGGCGTTGGTCTCCAGCCAGGCTCGCGCCTTGGCGCGGTAGGCGGCTTCCTCGGGGCTGTCGTTGAAGTCCATGATCCGGTCCTTTTCGTTCCCCTCACCCCGACCCTCTCCCGTGGGGAGAGGGGGAAGGGCGCCAACCCCTCGCCCCGCTTGCGGGGAGAGGGAAATGCGCCGCAGACGTGGAGGGGTGAGGGGTAAGTGACTAAGCCGCGTTGCGTCGCTCCAGCTGGCTCACCAGCCGCTCCTTCCACACCTTGGCGCCCCCGGCCACCAGGCCGAGCTGTTTGGCGCGCCGGTAGTAGAGGTGGCAGTCCACCTCCCAGGTGAAGCCCATGCCGCCATGGGTCTGGATGTTCTCCTTGGCGGCGAACCAGAAAGCGTCGCTGGCCGCCACCCGCGCCGCCGACGCCGCCAACGGCAGCTCGCCCGCGCCAGACGCCAGCGCCCAGGCGCCGTAATAGCAGTTGGAGCGGGCCAGCTCGTTCTTCACATACATGTCCGCCAGCTTATGCTTGATCGCCTGATAGCCGCCGATGGCGCGGCCGAAAGCGAAACGGTCCAGCGCATAGGCCTTGGCCATTTCCAGCGAGCGATCCGCGCCGCCCAGTTGCTCGAAGGCAAGATAGACCGCCGCCCGATCAAACACCTGCTCCATCAGGGCGAAGCCCTCGCCCTCCCCGCCGAGGCGCCATGCGCCGGCGCCGTCGAAGCTCAGCCGGGCCACCCCGCGCGTGGGATCGAGCGTGGTCAGCGTCTCGCGCCGCACGCCGGCGTCGTTCAGGTTGACGAAATAGAGGCCGGGCTTGCCGTTCTCATTGGCCAGCACCACCGCGATGTCGGCGCAGTCGCCGTCGGTGACGGGGATCTTGGTCCCGGTCAGCTTGCCGTCCTTCACCGTCGCCTTGATCGAGGCGGGGGTCACCGGTCCCGGCCCCTCGGCGGTGGCGAAACAGCCGATCCATTCGCCCGAGGCGATCCTCGGTAACACATAGGCCTGGTGCTGTTCGGAGCCCGCCAGCATCACCGCCTCGGCCACGAAATAGACGGTGGAGGCGAAGGGGATGGGGGCCACCACCCGGCCGAGCTCCTCGGCGATGGCGCAAAGCTCGATCCGGCCGAGCCCCAGCCCGCCGTGCGCCTCGGGAATGGCGGCGCCGAGCCAGCCCATCCCCGCCACGGCCTTCCACAGGTCCTTGTCATACGACTTGGCCGGATCGTCCAGCACGCCGCGCACCACCGCGGGCGTACAGCGGGCGTCCAGGAACTTGCGGGCCTCGCTTTTCAGGAACCTCTGGTCGTCGGTGTAATCGAAATTCACGGCCGTCCCGGCTCCCTGACCCTCTTATGCGGGCACCATGACGCGAAGGTCAGGCGATGGGAAGACTGACCCGACGTCAGGGACTTAGGGGGGTGTCAACAGTTCGCGGGCATGGTGGGGGCGGGTGGTTCAAGGACGCTGGGTTTGGCCAAGGCTCTGTTTCAACGGCATCAGAAGGTGTGGGTCGAGGCCGTGGGCGCCTGGGCCGCGGTCGAGCGGGTGATCCCCGTCTGGGCCCGCGACTTCGACGAGCCGGTGAAGATCACCTATGACGTGGGTCTCGGCCGCGAGTTCCGCGGTGAGGAGCTCCGCGCCGAGCAGGCGGCGGGGGCCTCGCCCCCAGAGTTCCAGACCGAGTGGCGCATCCTGCGCGCCCGCAACAAGTGGCAGCAGCCGGAAGACTGCGCCCACCACCCTTTCCCCGGCACCTTTCCCGTGGTGGTGACCGATCCACAGGACTGGGGCGGCTGGCGAACCCCCGGCGCCGAATACGACCGCGACCCGGCGCAGATCGAGTTCCAGGCCCGCCTGATCGCCCACGCGCCGCAACTGATGGCCGTCGCCCAGCAATTGCGCGACTTCGTGGCCGAGGCGCCGCAGGATGCGCCGGTGGAGCTGCAGACCATGGCCGCCGACGCCGGCTCGATCCTGCGCGCGGTGGGTTCGAAATAGGCCGGCTGGACCGAAACCCTCGGAAACGACAGCCGAGCTGGCGTTGGCCGACGGCGCGGCCTAAATCCCCCGGATGCGCACCGAAACGCCCCAGCCGATCCGGCTTTCCGACTATCGCCCGCCGGCCTATCTGATCGACACGGTCGAGCTCGATTTCGCGCTCGACCCCCATGCCACGCGGGTGAAGGCCAAGCTGGGCGTGCGGCGGAGCGGCGATCACACCGAACCGCTGGTGTTGAACGGCGAGCGGTTGAAGCTGGTGTCGGTCAGCATCGATGGCGAGGCGCGCGGCGCCAACCAGTATGGCCTCACCGACGAATACCTCACCCTTCCCGACGTTCCCGGCGCCTTCGTCCTGGAGACGGAGGTGCAGATCGACCCCGCCGGCAACGCGGCGCTGGAGGGGCTCTACATGTCCGGCGGTCGCTTTTGCAGCCAGTGCGAGGCGGAGGGGTTCCGCAAGATCACCTACTTCCCCGACCGGCCGGACGTCCTGGCCCGCTACACCGTGCGGGTGGAGGCGCCGAAGAGCTTCCGACGGCTGCTCTCCAACGGCAACCTGACCGACCACGGGGAACTGCCCGGTGACCGCCACTTCGCCGTCTGGACCGATCCCTTCCCCAAGCCCTGCTATCTGTTCGCGCTGGTGGCGGGGGAACTCGACGTGATCGAGGGCGAGCACCGCACCCGGACCGACCGCACCGTCGCCCTTCGCCTCTATACCGATCCCGGCGAGTCGGCCCGCGCCGCCTATGCGCTCGATGCGCTGAAACGGTCCATGGCGTGGGACGAGGCGGTGTTCGGCCGCGAGTACGACCTCGACCTGTTCATGATCGTCGCCGTGCGCGACTTCAACATGGGAGCGATGGAGAACAAGGGGCTGAACATCTTCAATTCCAGCCTGTTGCTGGCCGATCCGGAGACCGCGACAGACCTCGATTACGAGCGGATCGAGAGCGTGGTCGCCCACGAATACTTCCACAACTGGACCGGCGACCGCATCACCTGCCGCGACTGGTTCCAGCTCTGCCTGAAGGAGGGGCTGACGGTCTTTCGCGACCAGGAGTTCAGCGCCGACATGCGCTCCAGAGCCGTGCAGCGGATCAAGGACGTGAAGGCGCTCCGCGCCCGTCAGTTCGCCGAAGACGCCGGACCGCTGGCCCACCCGGTCCGCCCGTCGAGCTATCTGAAGATCGACAACTTCTATACCGCCACCATCTATGAGAAGGGGGCGGAGGTGATCCGTATGCTGAAGACCCTGCTCGGCGACCACGCCTTCCGCGCCGGCATGGACCTCTACTTCGAGCGCTATGACGGCACGGCGGCGACGGTGGAGAACTTCATCGGCTGTTTCGCCGACGCCTCCAGCCGGAACCTCGACCCCTTCTTCGCCTGGTATGAACAGGCGGGGACGCCGAGCCTGCACATCGACGCGGATCATGACGACGCGGCGGGACAGGTGGCGCTGACCTTGCGCCAGCACACCGCGCCGACGCCGGGCCAACCGGACAAGCGGCCAATGGTAATCCCCCTCCAACTCGGCCTGCTGGACGACGAGGGCGCGCCACTGGGAGAGCCCTGTCTGGTGATCCTGGAAGAGGCCGAGCGCACCATCCGCCTCCCCGCCGCCTCGCGTCCGGTGATCTCGGCCCTGCGCGGCTTTTCCGCGCCGGTGAAGCTCACCACCAACGCCCGGCCGAGCGACGCCTATGTGCTGCTGGCGGCCGACCCGGATCTGTTCAACCGCTGGGAGGCGGGACAGGGCCTGGCCCAGGCGCTGATCCTGCGGCGCGCCGACGATCAGCCCGACGAGGTGGGCGAGGAGCGCTTCGCCGAGGCCATGAACCGCGCCCTGGCCGACCCCCGGGCGGAGCCGGCGTTCAAGGCGCTGCTGCTGGCGCTCCCCAGCGAGAACGACCTGGCCCTGGCGAGCGAGGCCGCCGATCCCGCCGCCCTCCATGCGGCGCGCGAGGCGCTGCGCACCCGCCTGGCCGTGCACCTGGAGGCGGACCTGATCGCCCTGCACACCACGCTGCAGGACCAGGGCGAGTTCTCCCCCTCCGCCGGGCCGGCGGGGCGGCGCGCGCTGCGCAACGCCGCGCTGGACCTGCTGGCCGCGGGGCCGGGCGAGGTGGTGCGCGGGCGGGCCGAGGGCCACTTCGCCGCCGCCCTCACCATGACCGACGCCATGGGCGGGCTGAACGCCCTCCTGCAGATCGGCGGCGAGCCGCTGGAAGCGGCGCTGACAAGCTTCTACGCCCGCTGGAAGGACGAGCCCCTGGTGGTGGACAAGTGGTTCGCCCTGCAGGCCCGCGATCCCTCCCCCGACGCCCTGGCCCGCGTGACCGACCTCATGCGCCACCCGGCCTTCGAGCCGAAGAACCCCAACCGGCTTCGCGCGCTGGTCTCCACCTTCGCCTCGGCCAATCCGGCCCGCTTCCACGACCTCTCCGGCGCCGGCTACCGCTTCCTGGCCGACCGCATCCTGGAGACCGACGCCTTCAACCCGATGATCGCCGCGCGCATGGTGGAGGCGCTGGGCGGCTGGCGGCGCTATATCCCGGACCTCGGCGCCCTGATGCGGGCGGAACTCGAGCGGATCGCCGCAGCGCCCCGGGTTTCCAGGAACGTGTTCGAACTCGCCGAGAAGGCCGCCCGGACCGACGCTTGAGGCGAAGCTCCAGCCGTCCTGCGTCGGATTGAATCATCCGCACGTTTTGCCTTTTGCCCGCGTGACGGGTGAAGGCGCAGCGCGTAGACTCCAAAACAGATTCTCAGGGCTGACAGGGGAGACGCCGGCTTGTCCAACCGCACCATGCGGCGAAGCGGCCCCACGGCTTCCGGCGATCTGCCCCGCGCACGGACGCTGGGGTCCGGCCTGCGCGCGGCCATCGTCTGCGCCGTGCTGCTGCTGATCGGCTATACCGGCCTGACCGCCTACAAGCTCTGGCGGACCCATGGTGCGGACGCCGACGCCGGCGCGCCGGAGTTGCAGGCCCGTCTCGCCGCCGCCGAGGCGGACGCGGTCCTGGCCCCGGTCCGCGCCGGCCTTGACAGCGGCGAGCGCCAGCTCGCCGCGGCGCCGGCCAAGCCGCTCGATGCGGCCGAAGCGGCCCTGCGCACCGCCGGCGGCAAGGCGCTCGGCGCTGCGGTGCTCGGTCCGGGTGAGGTGCTGGCGGTGACCGGCGCCCTCTCCGCGGCGGACTGGCGCGGCGCCCTGGCCGAGATCGCCGCGCACCCCAGGACCGGCCTCTTGGCGCGCCCGGGCGGCGGCTCCCTCCTCTATCTGGCGGCGTCCGCGCCCGGCCGGCGGCGCGCCCAGCTGGTCTCGGCCGTGGACCTCGCCGCCGCCCTCGGCGACCGGCTGGGCGCCGGGACCGTGGTGGCCCTGCCCGACGGGCGCGTGCTGGCCAGGGGGGCCGGGCCGTCTCCGCCCCTGTCCGGCGCGGCGGCCGCCGGCATCGCGCGCGGCGAGGCCGCCCGCATCGAGACCCCGGCCGGGCCGGTGCGTCTGGCGGGGGTTGCGCTGGCCGACGGCGCGCTGATCGCCGCGGCGACGGAAGGTCCGCCCTCGCCCCCCGGCCCGTTCGGTGTGAGGCGCTGGGGGGACGGGCTGGTCAGCCTGCTGGTCCCACTGGCGGCGGGCCTTGTGCTGATGCTGGTCCTGGTGCGCCAGACGCGCAAGGCCAACGAGGCGCGCGAGGCGCAGAGCGAGAGCGAGCGCAAGTTCCGCCTGGCGGTGGAGGCGGCGAGCTGCGGCATCTGGGAGTGGCGGCTCGACAAGGACCTCGTCTCCATGTCCGACATCACCGGCGTCATGCTGGGCTGGGGCGGCGGCGGCGTCGCCCACGGCGGCGACGTCATCGCCCGCATCGCCGACCAGCATCAGGAGCGCGTGCGCCAGGCCCTGCGTTCCGCCGCCGAGTTCGGCGCCTTCGACGTCTCGTTCCGGGTGGATCGGCCGGGCGGCGGCTTCACCTGGATCGACGCCCGCGGCCAGGGGTTCGAGCGCGGCCCGCTGGGCTTCGCCTCCCTCATCGGCGTGGCGCTGGACGTGACCGACGAACGCCATGCCGAGCACCGGGCGCAGCAGGCGGAGCGGCGCCTGTCGGACGCCATCGGCAGCGTCTCGGAGGCCTTCGTCCTCTGGGGGCCGAACGGGCGGCTGCTGATGTGCAATCCCAACTTCCGCGACGTGTTCAACCTCGAGGCGCGCCTGCTCAAGCCCGGTGCGCCGCGCGCGGCGGTGGAGGGGGTGATGGCCATGGCCATCCGCCATCGCCACGCCGTGGAGGGGCGATCAGGCGCCTCGGAGGTCGAACTCTATGACGGTCGCTGGCTGCACGTGTCGGAGCGGCAGACCGCCGACGGCGGCGCGGTGGTCACCGCCGCCGACATCTCGGCCCTGAAACGCCAGGAGAGCGACCTCTTGCAAAACCAGCAGCGCCTGCAGGAGAACGCGCGGGCGCTGGAGGAACTGGCGGAGAAGCACAAGGCCGCCTCCGCCACCGCCGAGAGCGCGTCGAGGGCCAAGAGCGAGTTCCTGGCCAATATGAGCCACGAGCTGCGCACCCCGCTGAACGCCATCATCGGCTTTTCCGAGATGATGCAGCGCGAGATGTTCGGACCGCTCGGCGACGCCCGCTACAGGGAGTATTCGGGCGATATCCTCGCCTCCGGACAGCACCTTCTGGCCCTGATCAACGACATCCTCGACATGTCCAAGATCGAGGCCGGCAAGATGACCCTGCGGCCTGAACCGCTCGATCTGCTGGAGCTGGTGGAGGATGCGGTGCGGCTGGTGCGCACGCGCGCGGACAACGGCGGCCTGATCATCGGGGTCGATCTCGGCGCCGACCTGCCGGAGGTGGACGCCGACTACCGCGCGCTGAAGCAGATTCTGCTGAACCTCCTCTCCAACGCGGTCAAGTTCACCCCGCGCGGCGGGCGGGTGGATCTGAAGGCCTCGGTTCGCGTGGATGGGCGCGTGCAGGTGCGGGTGAGCGACACCGGCATCGGCATCGCCGAGGCGGACCTCGCCCGCCTGGCCAAGCCGTTCGAGCAGATCGAGAGCCAGCATTCCAAGACCCAGCAGGGCACGGGTCTCGGCCTCGCCCTGACCAAGTCGCTGGTGGAGCGTCACGGCGGCGCCCTCGATCTGGACAGCAAGCCCGGCGTCGGCACCACCGTCGCCTTCAGCCTGCCCACGGCGCAGAAAAAGCAGGCCACCGCGGCGGCGTGAGGGCCGCGGCCTTCATTCAACCATAGCTGTCATCCCGGAAGCCCGAAGGGCTATCCGGGACCCCGAAGAGCAGAGATAACCACTATCGGGGTCTTGGCTCTCCGCTGCGCTCCGGCCAGGATGATAGTATCTTAGAAACCGTTTCAAAAGTCGCGCCTAGCGGTAACATAAAGCATTGTTTAGCTATTTTCGATTGATCCGCAGAACTCGTCCGATAGCGTCTGCTACGCACGCTCGGAGGGGTAGATGCGCTGGTCATGGTCATTGCTGTCGCGAACCGTTCAGGCTGCAGCGATGCTGTTGTGCATCTGCGCTGCTCCATCAAACCAGCCAGCCCCAAGTAGCAGGAATGCCGAGGATGAACCTCAAACCCGTGCCGCCAATCATCATGAAACCAGCCAAGCAACAGAGGCTAACTCCCACCCAACGGTTCCTATCGTACAAGATAAACCCAAAAATCATCGGGATATTGGCTCCGATCCCAAGAAGGAGAGCAAGTGGTATACGGAACCAGACTGGTGGGTAGCTGGGTTCACTGCTGGACTCTTTTTTGCCACCCTCGGTCTTTGGGTCTTCACAGCATTGCTTTGGTGGCTGACTCGACAAGCTGTAGCTGGTAGTGTCGAAGGAACGAGATTGGCTGTAGAAGCCAACGAAATTTCTAGGCGAACCTCTGAGCGGGAGCTTCGCGCCTATATTTCTATAACTGATATTAGAATAGATAATTTGTTCCCCGGTACTCAACCAAAATTTTCATGCATTGTTAAAAATGTTGGAAAAACTGTCGCTTTTGATGTTGAAATAAAGGCCGCTGTATTTTTGAAGCAGGGGGATGACAGAATCTATTTTCCACAAAAATTTGTTCATAAGAGTGACATGTCGCCTTCCTCCCATAGAGACATTCGATATCTTTGGGATCAAGCACTTCAGGCAGATAATTTAGGACTCCTACATGAGGGATATATTGCACTGATTTACGCGGGAATTATTCGCTATAAGGACGTCTATGGAAAAAATCACCACACTACTTTTAAATATAGAACCCACTTCAGCTATTTTGATAAGGACGGAGGCGGCCCATTGATTCCAATGCAAAGAGGAAACAAGATGAGCTAAACATGGCTTGCCGAAAAATGGACGTAATAACCTCAAGCTCTATACTTGAAGTCACTTTACACGTCTGTTCTACTTAATTTTCAGCTTCTGAGGAGACCTTCCGTTCACGTAGGTGAAGCGTCTAGCTGATCCTTATGAAGCAGTCTCTTATGGTTAGAACGGAAAGTTTGCGAAAGCGCTTACGGCTTGGCCGGCGCCGCCGCGGCGTCTTCGGCCTTGATGGCGTTGCGCAACTGATTGGGCCGGTTGCGCACCATGCCCTCGGCCACCGCCGCGCGCTGATCCGGCGGCAGGTGCGACAGATAGTCCACCATGGCCGCATCGATCTCGCCGCGCACGTGCAGTTCGCCTTCGCGGGCGTGCTGCAGGGCGTCGGTGATGGCCTTGGCGTCGTAGTTGGGCTGGGACATCAGCGCCACCGCCTCGCGCCGGGCCAGGCGCACCGATTTCAGCTCCGGCTGGACGGCCAGGGCGCGGTCGCGCAGCATCTGGCGGAACTTGACCCGTTCGGCGGGGGGCAAGGCTTCCGCCGCGACCCAGGCGTTGGGGGCCATCCGACGCGGCGGCGGCTGGGGCGGCGCGATCCGCGCCCCGGTCACCACCACGCCGATGCCGATCCCGACCAGGAACACGTTCAGGATCAGCGAAGCGATCAACAGGATCCGCATACGGGTACTCATAGGGTGCGGACGGGCTCCATGATCGGGGCGATAGCAGGGGCGCCTTCGCCCACGGCCGAGGCCACCAGGGCCTCGTCCTGCGCTTCCCGGACCGCCACGGTTGAAAAGACCACGCCACAAGACACGCCCGCAAGGCCCGCCGCAAGACCCGCGCCCGCCAGCCACAGGCGCGCGCCGCGCAGGGCGGAGAGGCCAAACCGCGTCGAACGCGGAGCGGGGGCGGTGGCCATGACCGCCTCGCGCAGGGCGGCGGTCGCGGGCTCCACCCGCCAGGCGTCCAGAAGTTCGTTAAGCCGGTCGTCCCGCATCTCACTCATCCATCACCGCACCGCCCGTCCGCCTATACGGGTCCGCCAGGTCCGACAGGGCCAGTTTCAGCGCCCGTCGGCCCCGCGACAGCAGGCTCTCCACCGCTTCAACGCTGACCCCCAGCAACTCCGCCGCCTCGATGTTGGAAAGGTCCTGATAGTGACAGAGAATCAAGGTCGTGCGCTGGCGCTCGGGCAGTGCGTCGATGGCGGCGCGCACCCGGTCCGCCACCGCCGCGCCGATCAGGCCGGCCTCGGCGGAGGGCGCGGGGTCGATCTGCTCGGGGGGCTCGGCGGTGACATCCTCGCGCCGGCGGCGCAGGCGGTCGTAGCAGAGGTTGAGCGCCACCCGGTGCATCCAGGTATCGAACTTGCCCGCACCGGGCTTCCATATGCGGGCCTGCTTCCAGGCGCGGACGAACACCTCCTGCGCCACGTCCTCGGCCTCCACCGGGTCGCCCAGCATCCGGCGGGCCAGCGCCAGGGTGCGCGACAATTTGCGCGCCATCAGCGCCTGGATCGCGGCCGGATCGCCCCGGCCGACGCGCTCCACCAGTTCGGTATCCGGATCGAAGACCGGCCCCGCCACTCCCCACCTCGCCCTGGACGACCGCACCGGCCGCAGCTTCACCGTCGTTGTGACGGCCAGGCTGTGAACCTCCAATGAACCCGCAAGGTTCACGGCCGGCTCAGCGTTGCGGCGGCGGCGCGGCCGCGGCGGGCATGGCGGCGGCCGCCGCACCCGGACGCTGGTGCATCTGGTCCATAGTGATGAAGCCGGTGTTGGCCGTATCCAGCCGCTGGAAGCGCCGGGTCATCATCGCGTCCCACTGGGCGCGGGTGACCGGGCCGCTGGCGGCCATCTGCTCGAAGCGGGCCAGTTGATGGCCCCCGCCTTCGTGCTCGCGGCCCGAGCGGATGGTGGCGCCGGCGGCGGCGGCCTCCATGTGCGCCTTGAAGGCGGCGATCTCGTCGCTGGTCACCTGCCCGTCGTGATTGGCGTCCATGTGCTCGAACATGCGACCGCGGGCGGCCAGGAACTCCTGCAGGCTGATCCGGCCATCGCCATCGGCATCGGCCCCGTGGCGGCGGCCCTGCGCCGCCGGAGCGGGGGCCTGGGCGTAGGCGGGGGCCAGGACGGCCGCCGTGGAGGTGAGAGCCAGCGCGACCAGCGCGGCGCGACGAAGGGACATGGGACAGCTCCTGAAGAAACGACGTTCAGGACCTTCAACGTGGCTGCGCCGCCGTTCCGGCGCGCTCCAGCGCAGCGAGCACGGCGCAAAACGCCGCATGGGCGCCTTGACGCGCCCGCTTCAGCCGCCGCTCCAGCGCCCTGAAGTCGGTCTCGCCGCCGGCGCGGGCGAAGATGGCCTGGAAGCGGGCGGGTTCGGCGGCGGGATCGGCCGCGTCCGCCAGCGCCACCTTCAGCACCTGGCCAAGGTCCTGCTGCAGCGTCCAGGCGTCAAGCAAGGTACGCGCCTCCGTCTCGTCGATCCGCCCGGCCGCCGCCAGTGCGCCGAGCGCCGCGCCGGTATTGGCGTGCAGCGGCCCACCGGCGGCGGCGGCGGCGACCTGCGCGGCCTCGGCGGCGAACTCGATGTCCACCAGGGCGCCCTTGGACAGCTTGAGGTCCCAGACTCCATAGGGCGGACGCTCCCTGGCCATCAGCGCGCGCATCTCGCGTACGTCCTGCACCAGGGTGGGCTTGCGATAGTGACGCAGCGCGCCGTCCAGGACGCCGGCGACCGTGGCCGCGAAGGCGTCGCTGGAGGCCCACACCACCCGCCCCCGGGTCAGGGCCAGGAACTCCCAGGTCTCCGCCTCGCTCTCGTAATAGGCCTCGAACCCCGCCAGCGGCACGGCCACCGGCCCGGCTGAGCCGGACGGGCGCAGCTGCAGGTCGACGGTGTAGAGCTCGCCCTCCGCCGTCGGGGCAGACAGCGCGGTGGTCAGGCGCTGGGTGAAGCGGGCGTAAAAGGTCTCCGCCCCCCAGCCCCGGCCGGCCGATGCTGTGTCCGGAGCGGCGGGGCGATAGAGGGTCATCAGGTCGAGGTCGGAGCGCGCGGTCATCTCCCGCGCGCCGGCCTTGCCGAGGGCCACCACCGCCACCTCGCCCTCGAAAGCGCCGCCGATCCGCTCCACCTCGGCCAGCGACACCGCCGCCAGGGCGCGGAGGCAGGCGTCGGCCAGGGCGGTGTGGGCGCGCCCCGTGGCGGCCGCGTCGGTGGTTCCGGCCAGCACCTGCACGCCGATGCGGAAGGCGAGGTCGCGATGCGCGCGGCGGGCCGCGTCCATGGCCGCCTCGAACCCCCCCGCCGTCACGACGGCCTGCGCCAGACGGTCCAGATCGCCCTCGCCGAGCGGGTCGAAGAAGTCGTGATCCAGCAGGGCGTCCAGCGCCGCCGGGCGGCGGGCGAGGGTCGAGGCCAGGCGCGGCGCGAACGCCATCACCTCCACCACCAGCCGAAACAGCTTCGGCTGGGCCAGGAACAGGGACTGGATCTGCACCCCGGAGGACAGGGCGGCGAAGAAGTCGATGAAGCGGTTGAAGGCCGCATCCGGGGCGCCGGTGGCCTGGCAGGCCTCGAGCAGGCGGGGGGCCAGTCGGGTGAACAGTTCCCTGCCCCGCTCGGTGCGCGTGGCGGCGATGCGGCCGTGGTGCCAGGCGCGGATGGCGGCGGAGGCCTGGGCCGGCTTCGCGAACCCCATGCGGCCCAAGGTGGCCAGCGTCTCCGGATCGTCCTCCACCCCGGTGAACACCAGGCTGCCGAAGTGGGAGGACAGCGGCTCGGCCCCGGCGAACAGTTCGCCATAGCGCTGGTTCACCCGCTTCAACACCCCGCCGACAAAGGCGTCGAACCGGCGCAGGTCCGCGTAGCCGCAGAGGGCGGCGACCCGCCGCCGCTCCGCAACGGCGGCGGGCAGCACGTGGGTCTGCTCGTCGTTCAGCATCTGCACCCGGTGCTCCAGCGCGCGGAGCCGGCCATAGGCCTCGGTCAATTCGTCGGCGGCGGCGGCGGTGATGTGGCCGCTCCCGACCAGGGCCGCCAAGGCCTCCACCGTGCGGGGGGCGCGCAGGCCGGGGTCGCGGCCGCCGGCGATGAGCTGCTGGGTCTGGGCGTAGAACTCGATCTCGCGGATACCGCCCGCGCCGAGCTTGAGATTATGCCCCGCCGGTTTCAGCCCACCGTCGACCGCCTCATCCAGGGCGCGCACCACATGGATCTGCTGCTTGATCGACTGGATGTCGGCGATGGCGGCATAGTCGAGGTTGCGCCGCCAGATGAAGGGCTGCAACGCCTGCACGAAGACGGCCCCGGCGGCGAGATCGCCTGCCGCTGGGCGCGCCTTGATCATCGCCGCCCGCTCCCAGTTCTGGCCGGAGGTCTCGTAATAGTCCAGCGCCGCCTCAACCGGCAGGGCGGCGGGGGTGGAGGCCGGATCGGGCCGCAGGCGCAGGTCGACGCGGAACACATAGCCCTCGCCGGTACGCTCCTGCATCACCGCCGCCAGGGTCTGGGTCAGGCGCAGCGCCAGGGCCTGCGGCTCCACCCCCTCGGCCACCGGCATCCGCTCTGGGTGGTAGAAGATCGAGACGTCGATGTCGGAGGAGTAGTTCAGCTCCCCCGCCCCGTGCTTGCCGAGCGCCAGGGCGAAGAAGCCGGGGACCGGGCCGTCGTCCCCCTGCCCGACCGACGTCATCCGCCCGCGTTCCATCGCCTCCCCCGCCGCGGCGACCAGGGCGGCGTGCAGGCTGGCGTCGGCGAAACCGGTCAGGGCGCCGGTGACCTGATCCAGCCCCCAGACGCCGCCGAGGTCGCAGAGCGCGGTCAGCAGGTGAAGTTCGGCCTTCAGCCGACGCAGATCGCGCTTCACCGCTTCGATATCGGCCGAGGCGACCGCGCGCGCCTCTCCGACGATCGCGTCCAGCCGCGCCGCCGGATCGTCGGCGAGGAGGCGCTCCAGCATGGCCGGGTCGCGCCGCGCCAGCCCGGCCAGGTAGGGCGAAGCGGCGAACACCGGCGCCAGGGCGGACCAGGCCGCGTGCGCCCCCTCGGCGAGCATGGGGCGCAGCCTGGCCGCCGCCGAAGCATCGACGACGTGGCCGCAGGGTCTCAAGCGTGCCGCGAGCGCCATCACATGCCTAAGCCAGCCCTTCGACGTCGAGGTCGAGTTCGCGCGCCGCGGCGGCCAAGCGTCGGTCGAGGGTGGCGAGGCCAAAAGACAGCCGGCGGCAGATGGCCAGGTGCAGAGCATCTGACGCCCGAAGCCTCAGGTCGAACCGGCGCACCAGAATGTGAGCCAGACGAATGTCCGCCTCCCGCGTGTCGACGCTTTCCGTGGCTGCGGCGCGCCAGGCGTCGAAATCGGCAAGCCGCGCACGCCCGTCATCGGGCGTCATCTCTTTCATGCGCACCAACCTCCAAATCGCCGAAGAGACCTCGGCCGCGGCGAATTCGCCGACGATCAGCGGCCTGACCGTCTGCTTGACGAGACGGTCGATGGAGGCGCTTGTCGATTCCTCCACGATTGTGGGGAGAAGCACGCTGGCATCGAAATAGATCGCCAATCAGTCGTCCTCGTAGAGCAGATCGAGAAGTTCGACAGAGGTAAGGTTAACCCTGGGCCGCTGCACCCGGCGACTCCGAAGCCACTCATACGTTCCTTCGGCCGCCGACGGCGTGCGGGGATTAGTCGGCCGCAACTCCGCCACGGGCTTGCCGTGGCGGGTGATCACCACCTCCTCGCCCTCCAGCATCTTGTCGATCAGACGCGGCAGGCCGTTCTTCGCCTCCGCGACGCTATAGGTGGTCACCGGCGCCTCCTGGATTATGGCCATCATTATGGCTATCTGCTCGGCGTCCGCAAGACTGCTCGCCGCCGCCCTGGGCCGGCGCATTGTCCCCCTCAATCCCGCACGGGTCTCAAGCCCATACCTCTTGGCGTGGAACGGTTTACCGGCCGGGGAGCGGCGCCGGCGGGGCGACTTATCCACGCTCCCCCGCCCCGGACTCTGCTTCGGCTGCGCAGGGCTGGGTGCGTCTGGCCGCGCAGCTTCGCCAACTCGCCCTGCAGGAGGAGGGCCGCACGGACTGGCGCGAGACCATGGGCGCCGCCATCGACCGCGAAACCCGCCAACGGACGGTGACGGAGCCCGCGGCGGCGGACTCGCCGGACTCGCTCTGGACTGAGGTTTCGACGCCAAGCCTCGACTATATCGGCGGTAATCCGGATCAGCCGGACTCCGTGGACTGTCCGGCGCCAAACCCGTCCACCCGCGCCGCCCAGGCCCTGGTGTTCGACAAGCTCCACGCGCTGAAACGGGGAAAACGGGCCCGGGACGCAGCCTTTAGGCGGTACCGCGGCGGCCCCCTCACCCTACCCTCTCCCCGAGGGGAGAGGGGTTATATCTCTGAGCCGTCGCATCAGGCCCCTCACCCGCGCGGGTGAGGGAAAGCGTTCCGCAGGAACGCGAGGGTGAGGGCAGCCGCGCCTACCCCACCTGATCCAGCCCATAGGCGGCGTGGAGGGCGCGCACGGCGAGTTCGGTATAGGCCGCCTCGATCAGCACGCTGATCTTGATCTCGGAGGTGGAGATCACCTGGATGTTCACCCCCCGGTCGGCCAGGGCGCCGAACATGGTCTTGGCGACGCCGGTGTGGCTTCTCATGCCGACGCCGATCACCGAGACCTTGGCCACGTCCTCGTCCACCAGGGCGTCCTCGAAGCCGATCTCGGCGCGCACGGCCTGGATCAGCTGGATGGCCCGCGACGCGTCGCGCTTGCCGACGGTGAAGGTCATGTTGGCGGTTTCGGAGGTGCGGGCGCGCGACTGCACGATCATGTCCACGTTTACATTGGCGTCGGCCAGGCTGGAGAACAGCTTGGACGACACGCCGGGCCGGTCGGGCAGGCCGAGCACGGTGATCTTGGCCTCGTCGCGACTGTAGGTCACGCCGCTGACGATCCGCTTTTCCACGATCTCCTCCTCGGCGCAGACGATGGTCCCGGTATCGGGGCCCGCCTCGCCCGGTTCAATGAAACTCGACAGCACGCGCACCGCCACGCCCCGCGCCATGGCCAGCTCCACCGAGCGGGTCTGCAGCACCTTGGCGCCGAGCGAGGCCATCTCCAGCATCTCCTCGTAGGAGACCCGGGCCAGGCGGCGCGCCTTGCTCTCGATCCTGGGGTCGGTGGTATAGACCCCGTCCACGTCGGTATAGATGTCGCAGCGGACGGCGCCCAGCGCGGCGGCGATGGCCACCGCGGAGGTGTCCGAGCCGCCCCGGCCGAGGGTGGTGATCCGTCCCTCGCGCGTGCGGCCCTGGAAGCCGGCGATGACGGCGATCTCGCCCCCGTCGACGGCGGCGCCGAGGGCCTCGGGCGGGATGTCCTCGATGCGGGCGCGGCCGTGCGCGTCCTCGGTGAGGATGGGGATCTGCCAGCCGAGCCAGGAGCGGGCGCGGTGGCCCATGTGGCGCAGCGTCATGGCCAGAAGGCCCGCCGTGACCTGCTCGCCCGAGGCCACCACCACGTCGTATTCGTCGTCGGAGGGCGCGGTCCCCGCCCCCGCGCGGCCGGCGGCGTCGGTCCAGGCCACCAGCTCGTTGGTCTTGCCGGCCATGGCGGAGACCACCACGGCCACCTCGTGCCCCGCCTGCTGCTCGGCCACGACCAGGCGCGCCACGCGGGCGATCCGCTCCAGGTCGGCCACAGACGTGCCGCCGAATTTCATCACCAGCCGGGTCAAGCGGGTCTCCGCGGGAACACGCTTGCGCCAGAGGGACCCAGAGCCCCTGTCCGGCGCAAGCGGGGCGTTCTATACGGGCGGTCCGGGGGATGAAAGCCCCTTGGAGGAGGGACCATGGCCGCCGCCCCGCGCACCAGCATCGACCCGGACGAGGTGGCGCTGTTCGCCTCGGTGGCGGAACAGTGGTGGGACGCGCACGGGAAGTTCGCGCCCCTGCACAGGTTCAACCCGGTGCGGCTCGGCTTTATCCGCGACCAGGCCCTGGCCCGGTTCGGGCGGGAGGCGCGCGCGGCGCGGCCGTTCGAGGGCCTGCGCCTGCTCGACATCGGCTGCGGCGGCGGGCTGCTGAGCGAACCCATGACCCGGCTGGGCTTTTCGGTGACCGGGGTGGACGCCTCGGAGCGCAATGTCGGCGTGGCCCGGCTGCACGCCGAACAGGGCGGGCTGGGCATCGACTACCGCGCCTCCACCGCCGAGGCGCTCCTGGCCGAGGGCGAGGCGCCCTTCGACCTGATCCTCAACATGGAGGTGATCGAGCATGTGGCGGAGCCCGGCGCCTACCTAGCCGACTGCGCGCGCCTGCTGGCGCCCGGCGGGCTGATGATCGTCGCCACCCTGAACCGGACGCTGAAGTCGCTGGCCTTGGCCAAGATCGGGGCCGAGTACGTGCTGGGCTGGCTGCCCAGGGGCGCGCACGACTGGCGCAAGTTCCTGACCCCGCCCGAGCTGATCGCCATGGCCCGGCAGGCGGGCGACGGGGGGCTGTCGCTGACGGTGGCGGGGCCGTTCGGCGTCGCCTACGATCCCTTCGCCGACCGCTGGTCGCGTTCGGACGACTGCGGCATCAACTATATGATCACCGTCGGGCGGGCGGCCTGATGGCCCGGCGCCGCCCTCTCCGCTTCGGCGCGCTCCTGCTCGTCATGCTGGGGGTGTTCGTCGCCGCGTCGGGCTGGCTGATCTGGGGCGCGGTGCACGAGGTGCACGCCCCGCGCGACGAGGGCGTGTGCTGGCGGCGTGGCCCCGACGGCGTGCTGGCGGTGCAGTCGCGCGGCCTGACCGGCCTCGACTTCTGCGTCGGCGAACTGGAGCGCATCCACATGCGCACCGGAGTGGTGATCGAGGGGGCCTATCAGGGCCACTTCATCTTCATCGACAACGAGGCGATCCGCTCGGCCGACACCCTCACCGGCCAGCGCTGGCGGCTCTATTTCGACAACCAGCGCCGGGCCCTCGACAAGGACCTGAACGCCCACGAGATGACCTTCTCCACCCAGCGGTAAAACTCCTCCCCCTCATCGAGGGGGAGGGGGACCATGCGAAGCATGGTGGAGGGGGCAGCCGCCCTGTACGGTCAGCGTCGCGCCAGGCCCCCTCCGGCGGGCCGCCCAGCCACTTCCCCCGCTGCGCAGGAGAGGAGTGGTTACCGGAACGGCCACATCACCACGGCGGCGACGCCGCCGGCGAGCAGGGCCACCGGCGCCAGCAACAGCCCCCAGCCGCTGAGCCGCCGCTTGCGCGTCCGGCCCATGAGGCGCAGGGCGCCGTTGCCGGGCGTGGCCCGACGGCCGACTTCAGAGCCGACGATGCGATGGGATGCCACGGCTGATACTCTCTACTGAACGCTACGCCCGGCGACCTGGATAGCCGGTGTTCGTGACGGGTAGAAGGCGCGCCGGCGCGGCGCTTGGCCGCGATTTCGACCTTAGTTCAAGTCCTTGGGATCCGGTGGCAAAGGCGCCACGGTGACGCCGTCCTGAAGCAACGCGCGCACCTCCTCGGGCTTGGCCTCGCCATAGATGCCGCGGTCCTCGCTCTCGCCGCCGTGGATGGCGCGCGCCTCCCGGGCGAAGGCGTCGCCCACATAGTCGAAATTGTCCTTCACGTGCTTTCTGATCTTGCCCATGGCCTCCATCACCATGGTGCGCGCGGGCGCGGGCAGGTCGGCCGCGCCGGTGCGGCGGGTCCCGGCGACGGCGGGGGCCATGATCCGCTTCTTCACCGCGTGCGACCCGCAGACCGGGCATTCCACAAGGCCCCGTGCGGCCTGGCCGTCATAGTCCGAAGAGGAGCCGAACCAGCCCTCGAACTCATGCGCGTGGTCGCAGGCGAGGGCGTAGCGGATCAAGCGCCCGCGCCGATCTGATCCGGACCGGTAAAGGCGCGCTCGTTCTTCAGCGCCGGGATGGCGGTGCGGGCCTTCGCGACCAGCGTGGTGTCGATCTCGGCGAACAGCACGCCCGGTGCGTCGTGATCCAGCCTGGCGACGGTCTCGCCCCACGGCCCGACAATGAGCGAACGGCCCCAGGTGCCGCGACCGTCCGCATGGAAACCGCCCTGGGCCGGGGCGATGACGTAGCAGCCGCACTCGATGGCGCGGGCGCGCAGCAGGATGTCCCAGTGGGCCTCGCCCGTGGGGCGGGTGAAGGCGGCGGGCACGGCGATGACCTCCGCCCCCGCCCGGGCCAGGGCGCGGTGGATGGCGGGAAAGCGCAGGTCGTAGCAGATGGTGAGGCCGAGCCGCCCGACCTCCGCGTCCACGACCTCCAGGCGATCGCCCGGCGTGTAGAGTTCGCTTTCGCGGGCCGTCTCGCCGGTGGGCAGGTCGACGTCGAACATGTGGATCTTGTCATAGGTGGCGGCGACCTCGCCATCGGCGCGGATGAAGACGGCGCGGTTGGCCGCCTGGCCGTCCGCCCGCCGCACGAGGGCCGAGCCGATCAGGACTTCGACGCCGAGTTCGCCGGCCAGCCGCCGCAGCCCCTGGACCACCGCATCGTCCTCGGGGGCGGCCAAAGCGGCCCGGAGCCTGCTCCGGTCGCGCTGCAGCAGGTTGGAGCCTTCCGGCGTGGCGATCAGGCGCGCGCCGCCCGCCGCAGCCTCGCGCACCATGGGCTCGAGCTCGGCCAGGGCGGCGGCCTGGGTGTCGGGCGTGCGGGTCTGCAGCAGCGCGATGCGCGCCATCGGCCGCCCCTATGCCGCCAGCAGCTTATCGAGATCGCCGGCGCGATCCATGGCCGTAAGGTCGTCGCAGCCCCCCACATGGGTCTCGCCGATGAAGATTTGCGGATAGGTGGTCTTGCCGTTGGACCGCGACACCATCTCCTTGCGCTTGTCCGGATCCCAGGCGGCCTCGATCTCCTCGAACCCCGCGCCCTTGCCCTTCAGCAGGTTCATGGCCCGCGCGCAGTAGGGGCAGAGCGGCTTGGTATAGATGGTGATCGGCGGCATGGGGATTTCCGTTGGTGGCCCGACAGGCGGCAAGCGCGCTCATATAGGCGGTGTTCCGCTTTCGCGCACCCTCGCAACGACCGCGAGCGCCACATGGGCGGCGCCGGCCGCCTTCAGCGCCTTCGCGCAGGCTTCCGCCGTGGCCCCGGTGGTGAGCACATCGTCGATGAGCAGGATGCGCCTCCCCGCCACCTGCGCCCTGGCCCGCTCCGGGACGAGGAAGGCGCCCTGCACGTTCAGCCGCCGTCCCCGCCCCGACTTGCCGCCCTGCGTCAGGGTCGAGCGGGTGCGAACCAACGCATCCGGCCGGTAGGCGACCCTGACGAGACGCGCCAGCGGCCGGGCGATCTCCGCCGCCTGGTTATAGCGCCGGGCCAGGAGGCGGCGCGGGTGCAGAGGCACCGGGCAGAGCGCATCGGTCTCCGCCAGCAGCTCCGTCGCCGCCCGCGACAGCCAGCGGGCGAACAGGGGCGCCAGGTCGGTGCGGTCGGCGTGCTTCAGCTTCAGGATCAGGTCGCGCGAGTGCTCGTCATAGACGCAGGCCGCCCGCGCCCGATCCAGTCCGCGCGGCCGGGCCAGACAGGCGGGGCACAGGGCGCCCGGTCCGAGATCGTAGGCGAACGGCGCGCCGCAACCGTCGCACACCGGTCCGTCGATGAACCGGATGCGTTCCCACGTCCGCACGCTCAGGCCCGGCGTCTGGGGCCGCTCGCCCGCGTCGAGCGCCAGCGGCGGCAGGATCCGGTCGATGGCATGGCCGGCGCCCCGCCGCACCCGGCGCGCGGCGTCCGACCACAAGGCGGTTGCGGATTCCGGGTCGAAAAGCGCATCTAGCCGTCGCATGTCCGCCCCTCCCCGCCTGTTCGACCGGAGCCTGCGCCGCCGTCGCCTCGACCGTTCGGCGAGGACCTGGCGCGCGGCCGACTTCCTGCATCGCCGCGCGGCCGAGGACGTCGCCGACCGGCTTTCGGCCATAATGCGTCGCTTTCCCCTGGCCGTCGAGCTTGGCGCCGCGCCCGGCCTGATGCCCGGGCGGGTTTCGCCGGCGCAGGTGGAGGGGTGGATAGGCGCCGGCCTATCGGAGGCCAGACTGCGCGGCGCGCCAGGCCCGCGGCTGGTGGCGGACGAGGAGCGCCTACCCTTCCGCGAGGCCAGCCTGGACCTCCTGGTGAGCCTGCTCTCACTGCACTGGAGCAACGATCTGGTAGGAGCGCTGGTGCAGATTCGCCGCGCCCTGAAGCCGGACGGGCTGTTCGTCGGGGCGATGCTGGGCGGCGCCACCCTGACGGAACTGCGCCAATCGCTGCTGCTCGCCGAGAGCGACCTCGGCCTCGGCTCCGGCCCGCGCATCTCGCCCTTCGCCGACGGCTTCGATGGGGCGGCGCTGCTGCAGCGGGCCGGCTTCACCCTGCCGGTGGCGGATGTGGACCGTCTGAGCGTGCGCTACGATCATCCCTTGAAGCTGATGGCGGACCTTCGAGCCATGGGCGAGACCGGCGTGCTGGTGGACCGGCCCCGCGCGCCGCTGACCCGCGCCCTGCTCTTGCGCGCCGCCGAGGTCTATGCCGAGCGCTTCGCCCTGCCCGACGGCCGCATTCCCGCGACGTTCGAGATCGTCACCCTGACCGGCTGGGCCGCGCACGAGAGCCAGCAGACACCGCTGAGGCCGGGCTCGGCCAGGATGCGGCTGGCCGACGCGCTGAACGTGGTCGAACACCGGCTCGATCCCGAGTGAGGCTGCGCCGGCTAAGCGTGGGCGAGGTGCGGCTGGCCGCCGAGGTGTTCGGTGCGGCGCTGGACCCGCGCCGCGTATGGCTGCTCACCGGCGCGCCGACCGGCGGCTGGGCCATGGTTCTGTTCGGCCTGATGCTGTTTCCCGGCGAGTTGGCCGATTTCGCCGCCGAGCCGGTCCCCACCCAGGCTTGGTTCGTCCACGAACTCACCCACGCCTGGCAGTTCCAGACCCGGCCGCTGTGGACGCTGGCGAGCTGGGCGCGGGTGGCGCTCAGCGGCTGCTACCTCAACCGCCGCGCGTATCGCTATACGCTGCCGGTGGCGTGGGATCGCCTGAACCTGGAGCAGCAGGCCAAGGTGGTGGAGCACCGATTCCTGCTGGAGCGCGGGCTGCGGCCGGCGGACATGCCGGCGGGGGCGGCCATTGAGGCCTACCACAACCTCAATCTCCGTGAGGCGCCGGAACCCGTCCGGGGATAACGAAATTGGATGGGTATGCGCCCAAGCAGAACGCCGGGGCCTCCGACCAGGCCCGAGGGAGACGGAGGTTATTTGATCACAGGAAATCCCTGAGCCACGCCACCAGTGGCGCATCGGCCGGCGGCATGGGGTAGTCGGCCAGCCTCATCGGCTCGACCCAGGCCAGGGCCGCGTGTTCGCGCCGCTCAACAAAACCCTCCCAGCGACGACAGAGGTAGAGCGGCATCAGCAGGTGAAACTCGCCATAGCCGTGCGAGGCGAAGACGAAGGGCGCCAGGCAAGCGGCGCTGACCTGAATGCCCAGCTCCTCATCCAGCTCGCGGATAAGACAGGCCTCCGGCGTCTCGCCCGGCTCCAGCTTGCCGCCGGGAAACTCCCATAGCCCGGCGAGTTGCTTGCCCTCCGGCCGCTGGCAGATCAGCACCCGCCCATCGGCATCGACCAGCGCCGCGGCCACGACGAGGAGGAGACGCTTCAAGAAATCAGCCTGCCTTGGAGCGCTGGTCGAAATCGCTGGCGCGCGCGATCGCGAAAAGCGCCTCCGACATCGAACCATTCTCAACGCGGTGTTCGGCCACGACAATATCGCCGGGCTGGAAGCTCCAGACCTCATCGGCCGGGACCGGGGCGTCCCAGAGTTTGAAGGTAGCTTCACTCAGACGCCGCGCCGGCACGGGACGCCAGACATCGACACCCTCTTCGAGAAGGCGGACAAAAACGACATCGATGTCAGTAGACGAAGCCGTCGCCGCCGACATGAATGACCTCTCCCGACGCGTCGTCGATCACGACGGAACGGCCCGTCGTGGGGTGTATATAGCGCGTAGCCGGCCCGCCTGTCTCTAGGTTCCAGGCTGGGCGCCGGTCGCCCAAAGCCTGCGCCTCATTGATCTGGGCCTTTGTCCAGCCGCGGTGAGCCATTTGGCGAAGCAGTTTGGCCGTCGGCTTTCCCAAGACCGGTCAGCTCCGATAGTCGCCGTTGATGGAGATGTAGCCGTGGGTGAGGTCGCAGGTCCACATCACCGCGGCGGCCGATCCGGCGCCCACATCCACCGTAATGGAGAGCTCGGCATTCTTCATATAGGCGCTCATCTTCGCCTCGTCGTAGTCGGGCGCCGCCGCGCCGTCCCGGGCCGCCCACAGATCGCCGAAGCGGATGGAAATCCGGTCGCGGTCGATGGGTTCGTCGGCGCGGCCCACGGCCATGACGATGCGGCCCCAGTTGGCGTCCTCCCCGGCGATGGCGGTCTTGACCAGGGGGCTTTCGCAGACCGTGCGGGCGATCTTGCGGGCCGAGGCTTCGCTGGTCGCGCCGGTGATCTCCACCCGCACGAACTTCTGCGCGCCCTCCCCGTCCCGCACCAGTTGGTGGGCGAGGTCGAGCAGCACCGCCTCCAGCGCGGCGCGGAAACCCTTCAGCTCCTTCGCGTCAGGATCGGTGATCTCCGCCCCGCCGGCGGCGCCGGTGGCGAACAGCAGGCAGGTATCGTTGGTGGAGCGGTCGCCGTCCACCGTGACGCTGTTCAAGGTCCGGACCACCGCGGGTGAAAGGATGGCTCGCAACGCCTCGGGCGCGATGGCCGCGTCGGTGACGACAAAGGCCAGCATGGTGGCCATGTCGGGCGCGATCATGCCCGAGCCCTTGCAGATGCCGGCGATGCGCACGGTGCGATCGCCGATGCGGGCCTGCGCCACAGCCCCCTTGGGGAAGGTGTCGGTGGTCATGATGCCTTGAGCGGCGGCAGCCCAGTTGTCGGGCTTCAGGCTCACCAGCGTTTCCTGCAGCACGTTCAGGATTTTGCCGTACTCCAGCACCTGGCCGATCACGCCGGTGGAGGCCACCAGCACCTGGGCGCTCGGGCAGCCGAGCGCGGCGGAGAGCGCGTCGGCGATGCGCTGCACCGCGTCCGCCCCCGGCCGGCCAGTAAAGGAATTGGCGCGTCCGGTATTGACGATCAGCGCCCGCGCCCGGCCACCCGACGCCTGGATCGCCGCCTTGTCCCAATCGACCGGGGCGGAGCCGACATTGTGGCGCGTGAACGTACCGGCCACCGCCGTTCCCTCCTGAAAGCGCATCAGCGTCACGTCCAGCCGCCGGCGCCGGTACATGCCCGCATGGACAGCGGCGATCTCCACCCCCCCGACCGGCGCGATGGCGGGGAACGGCACGGCGAGCGGCGAAACGGCGAGGCCAGGCTTTCCTGGAGCCGGGGGACGTCCAGACGTCTTGGTCATTTCCTGGCCGGGGCTGGGGACGGAACGGGAGACGCGGTGGGCGGCCGGGCGGGAAGGCTGGAGACGGCGGCGCGGGGCGCCGAGGCCGGCTCCTTCGCCCCGCCCGGCTCCGCGGCGGGAACCATCAACTGGACGCGGGTCGCCTTGCGCAGCTTTTCCAGCAGGGTGCGGATTTCGTCATAGGTGAGGAAGCGCACGATCTGCGGCCGCGCCTCCTCCAGCGAGATCGGCTGCTCGGGGCGGCGGTCCTCCACCCGGATGAGAGCGAAGCCGCCGTCCACCTGGATCGGACCCACCGTATCGCCGGGCTTGGCCCCCTTCAACGCCGCGCCGTAGGCGGCGGGCATGGAGTCCAGGGTGAAATAGCCGAGGTCGCCGCCGTTGAACCGCGTGGCGCTGTCGGTGGAGCGCTGCATGGCCAACTGGTCGAAGGAGGCGCCGGCGGCCAGGAGCTTCTTGATCGCCTCGGCCTCGGGCTGGGTGGCCACCAGAATCTGGCGGGCCTTCAGCTCCTCGGCCTGTTGCGACAGGTGCTGTTGCTCCTGGTACAGGGCGCGGATGGCGGTGTCGTTCACCGCCTTGTCCACCACGCCCTCCACCAGCACATCGCCGAGCAGCTTGTCCCGCGCGGCCTGCAACCGACGCTTTACCGCAGGCTGACGATCCAGACCCTGGTGCGCCGCCTCGTTGGCCAGCAGCTTCTGATCCACCAGTTCGTCCAGCGTGCGGCGGAACAGGTCGGTGGTCACATCGAGGGGTTCGCCTTCGGTGATCGAGCCCTGCGCCACCGCCTCGCGCCGGACGTCGGAGGCCCAGAGGGCGTCGCCGCCGACCTTGGCCACCACCTTGTCCCCGGCCTCGGGCTTGGCCCCGATGATCGGGGTCTGACCGCACGCGGCGAGGGTCAGGGTCGCCCCGAAAGCGGCGAGCGCGCAAAGACAGGTAAGGGAAGTTCGCATCAGCTCAGTCGATCCGTTGAGGACCAACCCCTAGAACATCAAACCCGCGCCGTCATCCCGAAGGGCGGCAGGGCGGCGCGCCACAGCCCGTCGCGTTGACTTGAACCGGAGCGGCCCCTAAGTCTCGCGCGCGCCGGAGTCCAAGCCTCGGAACCGGTGCATCCTCCCATGGGCGTCCCGTTGGGTGGACCCCCACGGACGAAGCGGTTTTGGCCTGGCCATCCCAGCCGCCCTCTTCTCCCTTTGCTTCGTTGTTCGGACCTTTCATGCTCGCGCTCGCCAAGAAACTCTTCGGCTCCTCCAACGAACGCAAGGTCAAGGCCATGCGCTCGCGCGTGGACAAGATCAACGCGCTCGAGCCGGCGATGGCGGCCCTGTCGGACGAGGCGCTGAAGGCCAAGACGCAGGAGTTCAAGGCCCGGCTCGAAAAGGGCGCCAGCCTGGACGACCTCCTCGAAGACGCCTTCGCCGTGGTGCGCGAGGCGGCCAGGCGCGTGCTCGGCCAACGCCACTACGACGTGCAGATCGTCGGCGGCATGGTGCTGCACACCGGCGGCATCGCCGAGATGCGCACCGGCGAGGGCAAGACGCTGGTGGGCACCTTGCCGGTCTATCTGAACGCGCTGCCGGGCAAGGGCGTGCACGTCATCACCGTCAACGACTATCTGGCCCAGCGCGACGCGGAATGGATGGGGCAGGTCTACAACTTCCTCGGCCTGAGCGTGGGCGTGATCGTGCATGGCCTGTCGCAGGGCGAGCGCCAACGCGCCTATGGGTCGGACATCACCTACGGCACCAACAACGAGTTCGGCTTCGACTATCTGCGCGACAACCTGGTCTATGATGTGCGCGAGATGGTCCAGCGCGGCCACAACTTCGCGATCGTCGACGAGGTGGACTCCATCCTGATCGACGAGGCCCGCACGCCGCTGATCATCTCCGGCCCCACCGAGGACCGCTCAGACTTCTACCGCACCGTCGATCTGATCGTGAAGGAGCTGATCAAGGACACCAGGACCTTCGATCACGACGAGAAGCAGCGTCAGGTGCTGCTGACCGAACACGGCAACGACGTGGTGGAGCAGATGCTGGAGACCTCCGGCCACCTGGCCGAGGATTCCGCCGGCCTGTACGACCCGGCCAACGTCTCCGTCGTGCTGCACGTCAATCAGGCGCTGCGGGCCAATGTCTTGTATGCCTTGGACAAGGACTACATCGTCAAGGGCGGGGAGGTGATCCTGATCGACGAGTTCACCGGGCGGATGATGCACGGCCGGCGCCTGTCGGAGGGCCTGCACCAGGCCATCGAAGCCAAGGAGAACGCCGACATCCAGCCCGAGAACCAGACCCTGGCCTCGGTGACCATCCAGAACTATTTCCGCCTCTACGGCAAGCTCTCCGGCATGACCGGCACCGCGGCCACGGAAGCCTCCGAGTTCGGCGACATCTACAAGATGGACGTCTCCGAAATCCCCACCAACAAGCCGGTGGTCCGGATCGACGACGACGATGAGGTCTATCGCACCGAGGCGGAGAAGAACCAGTCGATCCTGAAGCAGATCGCCGACTGCTATACCCGCGGCCAGCCGATCCTGGTGGGCACCGTCTCCATCGAGAAGTCCGAGCACCTCTCCACCCTGCTGGGCGCCCATGAGTTCGAGCACGAGGGCAAGACCCGGCGCGGCATCCCGCACAACGTGCTGAACGCCCGCTTCCACGAGCAGGAGGCCGCCATCGTCGCCGACGCCGGCGTCCCCGGAGCCGTGACCATCGCCACCAACATGGCCGGGCGCGGCACCGACATCCAGCTCGGCGGCAATGTGGAGATGCGCACCGCCAAATGGCGCGGCGAGCAGAAGTCCATGGGGCTGGAGCCCACCCCGGAGGAGGCGCTGGCCTATCAGCACCGGATGGAGGCGGAAATCAGCGGCGCCAAGCAGGCGGCCCTGGCCGCCGGCGGGCTGTTCGTGCTCGGCACCGAGCGCCACGAAAGCCGCCGCATCGACAACCAGCTTCGAGGCCGCACCGGCCGCCAGGGCGACCCCGGCCACTCCAAGTTCTTCCTCTCCTGCGACGACGACCTTTTGCGCATCTTCGCCGGCGACCGGCTGGACTCCATCATGCGCACCTTCGGCGTGCAGGAGGGCGAGGCCATCACCCACAAGTGGCTGAACTCGGCCATCGCCACCGCCCAGCGCCGTGTGGAGCAGCGCAATTACGAGATCCGCAAGAACCTGCTGAAGTACGACGACGTGGTGAACGACCAGCGCAAGGCCGTGTTCGAGCAGCGCCAGGAGTTCATGGAGTCCGAGGACCTGTCGGAGATCGTCGCCGAGATGCGCCGCGACACTGTGGGCGACCTCGTCTCCCGCCACCTGCCGCCCAAGCAGTATGCCGAGCAGTGGGACACCGAGGGCCTGACCGAGCGCCTGCGCGACACCCTCGGCCTCGACCTTCTCATCGCCGAGTGGGCGCAGGAGGAAGGCGTCAGCCAGGACGATATCGAGGTGCGCATCGCCGCCGCCGCCGACGCCCGGGCCACTGAGCGCGAGGGCCAGATCGGCGCCGAACAGACCCGCGGCCTGGAGAAGAACTTCCTGCTGCAGATGATCGACATGGTGTGGCGCGAGCACCTGCAGCACCTGGACCACCTGCGCCAGGTGATCGGCCTTCGCGGCTACGGCCAGCGCGACCCTCTGAATGAATACAAGACCGAGGCCTTCTCCCTGTTCGAGAAGCTCTTGGTGGACCTTCGCCAGAACGTCACCCGCTGGGTCATGACCGTGGAGTTCCAGTTCCAGGACCCCGACGAGTTCCAGCGCAACCCCGCCGACATGTTCGAGGTCCACCTCGACCCCACCACCGGCGAGAACGAGCGCTCAGGCGCAGGGCTCGGCGGCGAAGGCGGCTTCCTCGACCCGGCCATCGCCGAGCGCCTGCCCCCCTCCGCCCTGCCCGGGGGGTGGGAGCGCACCGCCCGCAACGCCATGTGCCCCTGCGGCTCCGGCAAGAAGTTCAAGCACTGCCACGGCGCGCTGGTGTAGGCGGCGGTGACGATTTGGCGGGTGCTACCAAAGCTGTACGAACGCTATGGTGTGACAATCGACGGGCTGGATCGCGGGCCGTGCTCCAAATTCAAAGTGTAGACCCTGATTTGCGATTCAATATGAACCGATCAGGGTCTAAGGAGCTCGATTGAGCTACTGGGAAGACGGCATGCGGCGCCCCCTCGGGCGCGGCTTGGCGTTCGCGCGGGAACTTCGGCCCCCACAAATCCCGAGGACAGGTTTCACCCCTACACTGGGGGTATGAAACGACGCGCGCCGATCCAGACGGGACCGCAGACCTGGGCCATGGCCCGCGAGGATTATCTGCGCGGGGAGACGGGGCCGGTGGTCTGCGCCCGTTACGGTATCAGGATCGACGCCTTTCGCGCCCGCTGCTGGCGGGAGGGCTGGAGCAAGCGGGGCCAGGCCATCGCCGTCGAGAATAGGCGGCTGGGGCCGCCCCGCGCGGCAGCCGCCGGCGCCCATGAGGCCAGGGCGATCGCAGGGGAAAGCGGCGGCCCTGTCCCCGCCTCGGAAACCGGGCCTATGCCGGAACCGATCGCGCCGCCGGTCGATCCCCGGCGGGCGGTGCAGGCGGCGACGCAGCGGGCGGCGGCGGCCCTGAAAGCAGGACGCGCCGCCGAAGCGCAGGCCCTGATCAAGGCGGCCGACGCCCTGGCCAAGCTGCACGCGGGGCAGGAGCCGATGGATGAGGAGGACGCTCCGCCGCCCGAAGACGCGCGAAAGCTCGCCCTGGCCATTGATGACGCGCTGATGGACCAGTTTCTTCACGCCGTCTGGGAAGCGGCCGGCCTGGTGGCGAGGGAAATGCTCGCGAAAACGCCGGCCGTGCCGTCGATCCATGCCCGCGCCCTCTATGCCTGGCGCGCGAAGAACCTCCCGCCTGAACATATTGCGCACGATTTTCGCCGCGCCAAGGAGTCCGGCTGGGCGACCCAGGTGTTCGACGACGAGGGGCGCGTCTTGCCGCTGGAGTCCGCCACCGAGTTCCGGCAGGCGTTCTGGAAAGGCTACGGCCTTGAAGACCCGGACAGCGTCGGATGGGCCTGAGCGCCTGTCGCCAAACGGCATGAGCGTATAGCCCCCTTCACCCTCGAAGGGGCAGAGGAGACCCGTTAGGCGGCGCGTTGCAGCCGGTCCACTTCGGCGGCCCACTGCACCTTCCAGGTGGGCGCTTCGTCTTCGCCCAGCCGGTCGGCCATGGCGTTGATGTTTTCGGTGAGCGAGGCCAGCTCCCAGTCGCGCCAGGGCATCACCTGGGCGTATCCCGCGTCGTTCAGCATCCGGGCCAGATGGCGGCGGATGTTTTCCGGCGCCGGCGCGGGCCAGGGGGCGGGGGCGGCGACCGGCTGGGCCAGATCGGCGGCGCCGAACAGTTCTCCCTGCTTCATCTTTCGGCCTCCAGGCGCCGGCTGAGTCTACCCGATTCAGCCCGATCCCACACCGTCGATCAAGCGCCGCTCTTCCGGGGTCAGGCCATAGAGGTCGAACCGGCCCTACTCGACTCGTGAGTCGCGCGGTGATCGAGAGGGGGCTGAAAAGTTTCCATCTTGAAATATGCGGGCGTCGATTGCGGCGGCGCGGGGGCGGGAACTGACGGCGGCGACGGGTTATGTGGTTTTCGTGACACAGGCCGCCGCAGCGGCCGCCTATCGCTCGATAAGGCGTTGCCACAGGCGGCGCGGCGGTGTGGGAGGTGGCCAAAATCCCTCACCCACAAGGCGTGGCGGGGCATATGGAGGCTTTCTTGCGTCATTCCCTTCGGCTTCGCGCCAGCGGTTCGGTTCTCTGTCTGGCCATGGCCCTGTCGGCCGGCTCGGCCTTGGCGCAGAGCGCGGCCCCGCCCGCCCCCGCGCCCCAGCCGACGACCACGCCGCAGGATGCGCCCAACACCATCGACCAGATCGTGGTCACGGCGCAAAAGCGCACCCAGAGCCTGCAGGACGTGCCCATCGTGGTCACCACGATCAGCCGCCAGCTGCTGCAGGACACGGGCATCAAGGACATCAAGGACCTGGCCCTGCTGACGCCCGGCCTGGTGGTCACCTCCACCACCTCCGAGGCCTCCACCACCGCGCGCATCCGCGGCATCGGCACCGTGGGCGACAATCCCGGCCTGGAAAGCTCGGTCGGCGTGGTGATCGACGGCGTCTATCGCCCGCGCAACGGCGTCGGCTTCGGCGACCTTGGCGATGTGAACCGCATCGAAGTGCTGAAGGGGCCGCAGGGCACGCTGTTCGGCAAGTCCACCTCCGCCGGCGTCATCAACGTGATCACCGCCGAGCCCTCGTTCAGGTTCGGCGCGAACGCCGAGTTCACCGCCAGCAACTATGGCGGCTATGGCGGTTCGGCCGAGGTGACCGGGCCGCTGATCCCCGACGTGCTGGCCGGCAGCCTGTATTTCGCCGACCGCCAGCGCGACGGCTATTTCAACGTCGCCACCGGGGCGGGCCCGCGCACCAAGGCCTATGACAACACCCGCAACTTCTACACCCTGCGCGGCCAGCTGCTGTACGAACCCACCAACCAGCTGAAGCTGCGCTTCATCGCCGACTACAGCCACCGCACGGAAAACTGCTGCATCGCCACGGTGGTGCGTCCGGGCGAGACCAACCCGATCATCAACGCCCTGGCCGGCGGCATGGGCGAGGGCGACGGCTCCAGGCCCTATTCGCGCGACGCCTATTCCAACCGCCCGGACCTGCAGAACGTCACCGACGGCGGCCTGTCGCTGCAGGCGGACTACAAGATCCCCAACATGAACGCGACGCTGACCTCGATCAGCGCGTGGCGCGACTGGAAGACCGTGGCCGGCTTCGACGCCGACTTCTCCACCGCCGACCTGCTCTACCTGCCCACCAATGATAGCAACAGCAACGAGTTCCGCCAGCTGAGCCAGGAGGTCCGCTTCGCCGGCTCCTACGGCAGGATCGACTATCTGGTCGGCGCCTTCTATGCGCACGAAGACCTGCGCAGCAACACCAGCATCCTGTTCGGCAACCAGTTCGGAACCTATCTCAGCCTGCTGTTCTCCGGCGGCAAGGACCCGCTGTTCCTGCCCCACACCTTCGGCACGAACTTCGTCGCCGGCCAGGGCTCGGTGGACCGCTACAAGCAGGCCAACGACAGCTATTCGGTGTTCACCAACGACACCATCCACCTGACCGACAAGCTCGAGCTCAACATCGGCCTGCGCTATACCGATGACGAGAAGGTGCTGAACAACACCGACCAGAACATCGGTAACGGCGCCACCTGCGCCGCTATCGCCCAGGCCGGCGCCTTTGTCGGCGGCGCGGTCGCCTCGGTGATCGAACCCGCCGTGTGTCTGCCGTTCCAGAGCCCGGGCTTCAACAACTTCACCAACCGCCAGTCGGAGGGCGAGCAGGAGGTCACCGGCACGGCCAAGCTGAACTACCGCTTCGATCCGCGCTTCCTGGTCTATGCCTCCTATGCGCGGGGCTACAAGGCGGGCGGCTTCAACCTCGACCGCACCCAGTGCGCCATCGGCGTCGATCCCGGCTGCACCCCCGGCTCGGCGGCCACCATCGCGCCGCTGCGCAACACCCAGTTCCCCGGCGAGTTCGTCAACTCCTACGAACTCGGCGAGAAGGCCACCTTGCTGGACCGCAAGCTGTCGCTGAACGCCACCCTGTTTTACCAGGAGTTCACCAACTTCCAGCTCAACACCTTCAACGGCCTGGTGTTCGTGGTGGACTCGGTGCCGAAGATCACCAGCGAAGGCCTGGACACGGACTTCGTGTTCTTCCCGATCCGCGACCTGTCGTTCCAGGGCGGCGTGACCGTGGCCGATACCCGCTATGACCTGAACAGCGGCCAACTGGCCACGCTGCAGGCGCGGACCGGGTTCCAGGGCTCGCGCGGCTCGCGCCTGTCGCTGGCGCCGCTGTATTCGTCCACGCTGTCGGCGACCTATACCCAGCACCTGAACGATGACTTCAAGCTGCGCTATAACATCGGCGCCAAGTATTCGTCTGGGTACAACACCGGGTCCGACCTCGATCCCGGCAAGCGCCAGGCGGGCTTTGCGCTGTTCAACGCGCGGGTGGTGTTCGCGCCGTCGAACGACCGCTGGGCGGTGGAGCTGTGGGCCGAGAACCTGTTCGACCGCAACTACAAGCAGGTCGCCTTCGACAGTGGCTATCAGAACGTGCCGAGCAACGCCACCGGCGTGCTGGACGCCTTCCTCGGGGCGCCGCGCACCTTCGGCGTGACGCTCCGCGCCAAGCTGTAACCGCGGCGAAAGCCTGGGCCATCAGGGGCGGGGATCACTCCGCCCCTTTTTCCTGCGCGGAAATCAGCGCGCCGCCCTCTTGCGAACGGCTCTCTCCGAGGGAACACTCGGTCTGGCGGCAAGGGGGGCGATCTACCGATGATGCGGACGGGGACTCTTGGGCCGGTGATCGGCGTGCTGGCGGCGTGGATCGTCGCATTCAGCGACGCGCGCGCCGCCGATGGCGCCGACTGCAAGTTCGTCAAGATCGGCGAGTTGCAGGTAAAATTCGAGCAGAACGAACCGCTCGTTCAACTCGGCATCAACGGCAAGCCGGCCTGGTTCCTGATCGACACCGGGGCGGCCTCCAGCCTGGTCTGGGGCGGCGCCGCCAGGGCCCTTGGCCTCGGCGTGAACAGCACCGGCCGCAAGTTCTATGGCGTCGGCGGCTCGCAGGACGTGAACAGGACGGTGATTTCAGAGTTGAGCGTGGCCGGGCAGAAGATCAGAGACGTTCCGCTTTACGTCATTGGCCATGGAGGTTCGGAAAAGAGCACCGGCGTCATCGGGCGCGATATTCTCCAGTATTACAATGTCGAGTTCGATCTGGCCAGCCAGACCGTGCGCTTGTGGCAGGCGCTGAACTGTGGCGATCGCTCCTTGGCCTACTGGTCGAAGACGCCGCTGCTGGCGGAGCTCAAGCAGGACGGCGCCGACGGGGAGTATGAGATCGGCGTGCGGATCAACGGAAGACCGGTGAAGGCGATCCTGGATTCCGGGGCCACGACGAGCGTGATCACACAGGACGCCGCGCTCTCCGTCGGGGTGAAGGACGAGAGCTACGCCCCAGGGGTCGGCCATAGCCACGGCATCGGCGAAAAGGCGGTCGAGGTTCGCCTCGCCGCCTTCGACAGCGTCAACGTCGGCGACGAGCAGGTCAAGCACACCCGGCTCGAGGTGTCGGACCTGTTCAAGGACGATACCTACACCGTGACCGGCTCCATATTGCCGCACCGGCTGGAGGACACCACTTCCATGCTGCTCGGCGCCGACTTCCTTCGCGCCCACAGAGTGCTGCTCTCCCCCAAGCAGAACCTGATGTATTTCACCTACAATGGCGGCGCGGTGTTCGGCGTCATGAGCGAACCCGCACGAGCGGGCGACGGTTCGCCGCCATCGGTGAAATAGCGCGCCGGTATCGGACCTGAAATGTTAGGCGCGCCGGGCAGGGCCGCCGCTTTACGTCGCGGCGCGCGGGTGACAGCCTTCCGGATATTGTAACAGACGGGAGGCTCACGTGGTCATCGAACGCCCGGTCGCAGCCTTCAGTCCATGGGACGAGACGCAGCGCAAGCGGGGGTCTACCGGCGCCGTGGCGACGATCGGCGCCGTGGCGGCGCTGCATCTGGCCGGCGCGGCCTATCTCTACCAGCTCCGCACCGCCGCGCCGCACATCGACCCGCCGGCGCCGGGGCCGGTGATCCTGGCCCAGCCGATACGGCTGTCGCCGGACCCGCCGCCCCCTCGCGCACAGCCGCCCAAGGTGGTGCGGGTCCACGATCCGGCGCCGAATCCGTTCAAGGCGCCGGCCACCCTGCCGGTCTCGCCCCAGCCGCTGCACGCCGAGGTCGCCACCGACACGGCGCCGGTCATGGACCCCCGGCCCCTGACCCCGCCGGACCTCGGCGCCGGCCTCGCGCCGGAGGCCAGATCCAAGGTCATCGCCAACCCGACCTGGCTGGCGCGGCCGACCCCCGAGCAGCTGGCGCAGTTCTATCCGCCGCGGGCGCTGGACGCGGGGACGGGCGGCCAGGCGACGCTCGACTGTCTGGTCACCGCGCAAGGCGCCCTCACCCGCTGCACCCTCTCCGGCGAGACCCCCAAGGGCATGGGCTTCGGCGAGGCGGCGCTGAAGGCCGCCCGCATCTTCCGCATGAGCCCCAGGACCGAGGACGGCCAGTCGGTGGAGGGCGGGACCGTGCACATTCCCATCCGCTTCGCGGTCAGGTCCTGACCCTGATCGGTTCATCTTGAACCGTGAATCAGGGTCTACACTTTGAGTTTAGAGCATGATTCACGTTCGGATGATTCCATCCGAAACGATCATGCTCTAGGCCGTGACTACGGTTAGTGCTTGGACGCGCCGCCCCAATTTTCGTCACCCCCGGACTTGTTCCGGGGGGCAGGGCGCGAGGGGGAGGATTGCGTCCGGGCGGTGAGGCCCAATTGCTCTTCCCGACCCTGCGCCATGGATGCCCGGAACACGTCCGGGCAAGACGGAAAAAGGGGAACGCGAGGGATAAGGCCTTAATCGTCACTACGACCTAAAACGCGTTTTCCACCGCCTGTTCGTCCAGTTTCGCGGCGGGCTGGGCCGCGGCGATGGCGGTGGGGGCGGCGCGGCCGTCGGCCTTGTAGACCACCCCGCCCTTCATCACGAACTTGACCCGCTCGAGCTCCGTCACGTCCTTCAAGGGATCGCCGGCGACGGCCACGAGGTCGGCATAGCGGCCGGGCTGGACCGAGCCGATATCGGCGGTGTCGCCGATCAGATCGGCGGCGGAGGTTGTCGCCGCCTTGATCGCCTCCATCGGCGTCATCCCGGCGCCGACCATGATGGCGAACTCCTGCGCGTTCTCGCCGTGGGCCGACATGCCGAAGGTGTCGGTGCCGAAGGCGATCTTCACCCCCGCGGCATGGGCGTCATGCAGGTTGCGCAGCATCACCGGCACCACGCTCAGCGCCTTTTCCACGGTGGAGGGGTTGAGATCCTCAGGGTGGGTCCGGGCGTGGTCATAGACCCGTTTGCCGACCAGCATGGTGGGGACCAGATAGGCGCCGTGCTTCTTGTAGAGCGCATAGCTTTCGGCGTCGGAATAGGAGGAGTGCTCGATCGAGTCCACGCCGAGCGCGAGGGTGTGGTCGATGGCCTGCTTGCCGTGGGCGTGGGCGGCGACCTTCATGCCGAGCGAATGGGCGGTATCGATCACCGCCTTGATCTCGTCATCGGCCATCAGCTGCAGCCTGGGATCGTCGCCGATCGACATGACGCCCCCCGACGGCATGATCTTGATGAGGTCGGCGCCCTCGCGGCGGAGGCGCCGCACCGCCTGGCGCGCCGCCTCGGGACTGTCCACCACGCAGGCGCCCCAGTCCGGATGATCCAGCCCGGGGTCGAGGCCGTTCCTGGGGTCGCCGTGCCCGGCGGTGGGGCCGAGCGCGCAGCCGGCGGCCCAGATGCGCGGGCCGGGCGTCGCGCCGGCGTTCACCGCCTTCTTCAGCGCCATGATCACCGGGGTGGAGGCCCCGACATCGCGGATGGTGGTGAATCCGGCCAGCAGGGTGGCGCGGGCGTTGTTCACCGCGTCGATCTCGTCGTCGAACGCGGTGCGGGTCACCGCGCCCCGGATCGGGTCGCCCTTGTGGAACGACATGGTGATGTGGTCATGGCAGTCGATCAGCCCCGGCAGCACCGTGGCGGCGGAGAGGTCCACCACCTCCGCCCCGGCCGGCGTGGTGAAGCCCGGCTCCACCGACACGATGCGGTCGTCGCGGACCAAGATCGACACCCGGTCGCGCGGCGCGGTGGAGACGCCGTCGATGAGCCGCCCGGCGTGGATCACCACATCCTTCGCCCCGGCGGCGCCCGCGAGGCCGAGCGCAACGACGGCGCCGAGCAGCACCCGCTTCAGATCGGCCATCATTCCCCCGCCCCGCCCTATACGTCTTGCGGAGGAGGCTAAGGCCCTGGACGGGCGGCGGCAAGGGCCGTTTGGGACGCCCGCCGCAGGATGCGCCGCGGATTTCAGCGTATTTCAAGGTTCTGGAAACGGGCCGCGCGCTCTCCCCCCGATCGTCATGGCTTCCAGCCTAAGCATTTGTCTTGACTGGGAAGTTGTGAGACCTTCCGGGTGTGGATTCATGACGGCAAGGTCATTTTTTCGCCCGAAAGGAGAAGGCTTCCCCTCTTTCTAAAGAGACTGTTAAGGTGACGATGGAGTGAGCCAGACCGCCCGCCTGGGGACGAGGTTGGCGGCTTGGCTTTTGAGGGGGAATGAGAATGCGGATTTCGGTTCTTATGGGCGGCGGTGCGGCTGTGGCCCTGGCGTTCGCGGCCAGCGCGGCGGTGGCGGGCGGTCCGATGGCCTATGGCGGCTACGCGCCCGGCCAGTGCGGTCCGGGCGGCTGCGGCACGCCGGGCCCGGTGGGCTTCGGTCCCGGCCAGGTGACCAACGAAGACTATCCGCCCAATGCGGCGCCCGGCCAGTGCTTCACCAAGGTGCTGGTGCCCGAGATCACCGAGGCGGTGACCGAGCATGTGCTGATCTCGCCGGAAAAGACCGAGCTGAAGGTCATCCCCGGCCAGTGCCGGATCGAGGACAAGTCAGTCCTGGTGAAGGAAGAGTCGGTCGAGCTGATCGCCATCCCCGCCGCCTATCGCACGGTCAGCGAGACGGTGGTGGTCAAGCCCGGCTATACCCGCACCGAGACCATCCCCGCCACCTACGAGACCATCTCGGAACAGGTGAAGGTGAAGGACGGCTTCACCGCCTGGCGCCCCGGCGCCACCGTCGCCGGCTATGCGCCCGGCGCGGCCAACTCCTACGGCGCCGCGCCGACCTCGCGGCCCGACGGGACCTACGGCCACGGCGTGATCGAGCACAACCCGCAGTACGGCGGCCTGACCACCAAGGTGCTGCCCACCGGCGAAGTGCTCTGCCTTGTGGAAGTGCCGCCGGAATACAAGACCATCACCAAGCAGGTGCTGAAGACCCCGGCCCGCAGCGTGGACATTCCGGTGCCGCCGGAAACCCGCGTGATCACCCGCCAGGTGGTGGATGTGCCGGCCCACACCGAAAAGCGCATCATCCCCGCGGTGTTCGAGAACGTGAAGATCAAGGTCTGCGGCGGCGACGTCACCCAGCCCTACACCATCCCGGCGGTCTACAACGACTATACCAAGATCAAGATCGTTACGCCTTCGCGCTTCGAGTGGAAGCAGGTCGACTGCCGCACCGACGTGGTGCACGCCGACAATTACGAGCGCCCGCACTATGCGCCGCCCGCGGCGAGCTATGGCGAGGCCCTGCCGCCGCCGGTGCACCACTACGCCCCGCCGGTACGGACCTATGGCGAGGCGCCGCGGCCGCACCCCGTCTATCACAAGCCGGTCTATGCGCCGCCGGCGCCGGTTCCCGCCCCGGTCTATGTGAAGCACGGCAAGCAGTGCCACACCACCACCACCTGCGACGACGAGACGAGGCCCGTGCCGGCCGCCACCTATGCGCCGCCGAAGCCCGCCTACACCAAGTCGGAAATCACCGAGAGCCCCGCCCCCGCCTATGTGGCCGGCAACGGCGGCGGCGACCGTGCGGTGGCCGGCCTGCAGGGCGCCCTGGCCTCGCGCGGCTACTATACCGGCCCGCAGAATGGCCTGTTCACCCAGGACACCATGCGCGCCATGGTGAAGTACCAGAACGACAACCACCTCACCGCGGGCCGCTACACCGGCGAGACCGCCAACTCACTGGGCATCGCCTCGCGCTAGGCGACGCCTGATTCTCCCGGATCGGGGGCGGCGGAAACGTCGCCCCTTTTTTCGTTGCGCCCCCGCCTTCGCGAAACGCCGGCCCCTTTACAACCCGCGCCGGACGCCTATCTGATCCGCAACAGTTACAGGTTCAATTACCTGAACGGAGGGACAGGCGATGATCGACAAGCGACCCTTCTCCAAACTCGGCGGCGCCGACCATGGCTGGCTGAAGGCCCGCCACCACTTCTCCTTCGCCGGCTATCACGACCCCGGCAATATGGGCTGGGGGGCGCTGCGGGTCTGGAACGACGACGAGATCCAGCCGCAGTCCGGCTTCCCGCCCCACCCCCACGCGGACATGGAGATCATCACCTATGTCCGCGAAGGGGCGATCACCCACAAGGATTCCCTCGGCAATACCGGCCGCACCAGCGCCGGCGACGTTCAGGTGATGTCGGCCGGTGAGGGCGTGCGCCATGCCGAATACAATCTGGAGACCGGGCCGACCACGCTGTTCCAGATCTGGATCGAGCCGACCGCGCGCGGCGGCGAACCCTATTGGGGCGCCAAGCCCTTTCCCCGGGACGACCGTTCGGGCCGGTTCGTGGCGCTGGCCTCCGGCTTCGAGGCGGACCGCGCGACGGCGCTGCCGATCCGGGCCGAGGCGCGGGTGCTGGGCGCCGCGCTGAAGGCCGGGGCGGTCACCGAATACGCCCTCGACCCCGCCCGTCACGCCTATCTGGTCTCGGCCAGGGGGTCGGTGGAGGTGAACGGGGTGCGCCTCGATCCCCGCGACGGCGCGGCGGTGACCGGCGAGCGCGCCCTCACCATCACCGCCCGCGACGACGCCGAACTGGTGCTGGTCGACGCCGCGTGAAGCTCGCCGTCCCGAACCTGCGCGCATCGGTCGCCGGGTTTCGGTAACCTTGCCTGTGGTAGGGCGGGGCGTCGCATCCTGGAGGTCGCCATGACCCGCCCTGCCCGTCTCACCCTCGCCGTCCTGCTCCTCGCCGGTCCCGCACTCGGCGGGTGCGTGGTCGGGACCGTGGTGGGCGCCACCGTGGGCGTGGCCGGCGCGGCGGTGGGAACCACCGCCAAGGTCGCCGGCGCCGCGGTCGGCGCCACCGCCGACGTGGCCGGCGCGGGCGTGCGCACCGTCACCGGCGGCGGCGCCAAGAAGCAGAACTGAGGCTCCGAACCCATGGAGCCCGCAAGGGCGGGAACGCCCGCCACGGCTGCGCTTTCATGCTGAGGGCGCAGGAGACGACCGCGGGTGGCCAGGCGTAAGGTGAAGACGGCCCCGCCGAGCGTAAAGCCCGCCCGCGCCGCCCTGCCCACGACGCTGCAACGCAGCCTGTCGGCGCTCGGCTTCCTGGTGCTGGCCACCGCAGCGATCGCCTACCGGATATCGGCCCCGCCGCCCGCCGCGCCGCCCGCGCGCCCCGAGGCGCCCCGCCGCATCCCCGCCCGGGGCTGGCGCCATATCGCCATGCGCACCTGGAACGAGTTCAACGCCGATCAGATTCCGCAGGCGGCGGGCAGCGTCGCCTTTTTCGCCCTGCTGTCGATCTTCCCGGCCATGGCGGCCTTCGTCTCGCTCTACGGCCTGTTCGCCGACGCCAGCCAGGTGCCCCAGCATCTGGCCGTGCTGGCCGGCCTTCTGCCGCACGCCGCGCTGGAGCTGGTGGCCGACGAGATGACCCGCATCGCCAGCGCCAAGCACGCGCCGCTGGGCCTGGCCTTCGCCGTCAGCTTCCTGCTGTCGGTCTGGTCGGCCAACGGGGCGGTGAAGGCGCTCTTCGCCGGGCTGAACACCGCCTATGAATGCAAGGAGCGGCGCGGGCTGATCGGGCTGAACCTAATGTCGCTGGCTTTCACCATAGGCGGCTTGACGTTGGTGCTGGTGTCGCTCGGCCTGATCGTGTCCGGACCGGCCCTGCTGCGCGGTCTCGGCTGGAATGGGGCGATCTATCCCGGCGTCATCGACGTGGCGCGCTGGCCGGTCATGCTGGCCATCACCATGGGCTCGCTGTCGATGCTCTATCGCTTCGGCCCGTCCCGCCAGCGGGCGCGCTGGCGCTGGATCACGCCGGGCAGCCTGTTCGCCAGCCTGGGGTGGCTCGTGGTCTCCATGGGCTTCTCCTGGTACGTGGCCAATTTCGGCCACTATGACCGAACCTATGGATCGCTGGGGGCGGTGGTCGGCTTCATGACCTGGCTGTGGCTCTCCACCATCGTCATCCTCGCCGGCGCCGAGCTCAATTCCGAGATCGAGGTAGAGGCCGGCGCGGTCACCTGACCGCGATGCGCGAGGCCGAAACCGCCTCGCCCCCCGCGCCCCCCTCGGCCTTGCGCGCGACGATCCAGAACAGCAACGCCCAGGCGGCGCCGAGCAGCCAGCCGGCCAGGACGTCCGAGGGCCAGTGCACCCCGAGATAGACCCGGCTGATCCCGATCAGGATGGCCAAGGTTATGAACAGGCTCATCAGATAGATGCGCGTCGCCATACGCCGCTGCATATGGGCCAGAAGCGCGCCCACGGTCATATAAGTCGCCGCCGCGATCATGGCGTGGCCGCTGGGGAAGCTGGAATTGTCCACCATGGTCAGGTGCGGCACGACATCGGGCCGCGCCCGGTGGAAGCTGAGCTTGAACACCGCGTTCAGCACCGACGCCCCCACCACCCCGGCGAACAGCACCGCCGCCGCCCGCCAGCGCCGCACCAGCGCCAGATAGGTCAGCGTCGCCAGGGTGAAGAGCCAGATGAAGGTGAAGCCGCCCAGCGCCGAGATGTCGGTCATCGACTGCAGCATCCAGGCCGGCCCGATGGGTTTGGCCAGATCGCCCGGCGTGCGGAACAACAGCAGGATCGCCCGGTCCGGCGCCGCCGCGTCGCCCTCCAGCATCTCATCGACCAGGTGGACGAACAGCAGCACCGCGCTGACGATCAGGAACACCACCAGCGGGCGGACGCCCGGCGGCAGCAGCCGGCGGCCTCGTTCGATCAGGTCACGGATCATCCCCACACTACGCCCAAGCTTGGAAAAGGCTCCGCCCGACTTGGCGCTATTCCGCGGCGAGGGTGCGCGAAGGCTGCGGGACGGTATGGCCGAGGTCCTGCGCCGCCTCAATCCAGGTGGCGATGGCGTCGCGCACATTGACGACGGCTTCTTCCGACGTATCGCCGTCGCTCATGCAGCCCGGCAACGCGCGCCAGGAAACCGCCACCGTCCTTCGCGGTCAGGGGTTCGATCACGACTGGATGGCTAAAACTATTCGCTAACCCGCCCCCCAATCGTCGTCGCCCGGCTTGACCGGGCGATCCAAGCGAGCTCAACCATTGAGTCGAAGGTAAAGATCTTCCCAGCGTGGGTTCGCTTCTTCGATCAGCGCGATCTTCCAGACTCGTTTCCATTTTTTGAGCCGCTTCTCGCGATGAATCGCGTCCGTGATGTTTTCAAAGAACTCGTAGTACATAAGCTTGGTCACGCCGTACTTGCGGCAGAATATCGAGCCTACGCCTTCTCGGTGCTCCCAAGCTCGCCGGGAAATATCGTTGGTCACGCCTATGTAGAGCGTCCCGTAGGGATCGTTCGCGAGAATGTAGGCCCAGCCACCCATAGGTTGAACTTGCCGTGGCTTGGGTCGCCCGGTCAAGCCGGGCGATGACGGACTTTGGAGAGGAGTTTTGGCCTACCCCCATCCCTCCTCCAGCTGCGCCAGCCTTGCGGCCTGGTCGTCGGCGATGAGGGCGTCGATGATGTCGTCCAGGGCCTCGCCTTCGACGATCTTGGGCAGGTTATAGAGGGTCAGGTTGATGCGATGGTCGCTGACCCGGCCCTGGGGCCAGTTGTAGGTGCGGATGCGCTCGGAGCGATCGCCCGAGCCCACCTGCTCCTTGCGGCTTTCGGCGCGGGCGGTGTCGAGCGCGCTGCGCTGCAGGTCGTAGAGGCGCGCCTGCAGCACCTTCATCGCCTTGCGCCGGTTCTCGTGCTGCGACTTCTCCGAGGAGGTCACCACCACGCCGGTAGGGATATGGGTGATGCGCACGGCGGAATCGGTCTTGTTCACGTGCTGGCCGCCGGCGCCGGAGGAGCGATAGGTGTCGATGCGCAGGTCCGCGTCGTTGATCTGAATGTCCACGTCCTCCGGCTCGGGCAGCACGGCGACGGTGGCGGCGGAGGTGTGGATACGCCCCTGCGCCTCGGTGGCCGGCACGCGCTGCACCCGGTGCACGCCGCTCTCGAACTTCAGCCGGCCGAACACGCCCTCGCCGGTGACCGAAGCGATGATCTCCTTATAGCCGCCCATCTCGCCGTCGGAGACGTCCTCCACCTCCACCCGCCAGCCGTGCAGGGCGGCATAGCGCTGGTACATGCGGAACAGGTCGCCGGCGAACAGGGCCGCCTCGTCCCCGCCCGTGCCGGCGCGGATTTCCAGGATGGCGGAGGCGCTCTCGTCCTTGTCCTTGGGCGCCAGCAGCAGGGCCACGCCGCGCTCCATGTCCGGCAGGGTCTGGTTCAGTTCGACCAGCTCCTCGCGCGCCATGGCGGCCAGCTCCATGTCGCCGAATTCGGCCAGTTCCTGCGCCTCGGCCAGCTCGGCGTGGGCGCGGCCGATCGCCTCCACCGCCTCCGCCACCGGTTTCAGCTCGGCATATTCCTTGCCGAGCCTGACGATCTCCGCCCCGTCGCTGGCCGCGGACAGGCGCGCCTCCACCTCGCGGAAGCGGTCGAGCACCTGATCGAGTTTGGCCTGGGGAAGACGCATGGCGCGCTAGCTAGCCGCGCCGCGGGGCGGGGGCAAGGCGGGAGCGGCGCAGCCACCCTCGCACCAACATGACTGTCATCCCGGAAAGCGCATCGCGCTTATCCGGGACCCCCATGTCCAGTGCAAACCTACCTCGAGGTCCCGGCTCTTCCCCCGGATCAAGTCCGGGGTACGGCCGGGATGACAGTCGTCGTTGAAACTAGGCCCGAACGCCGGTGAAGGGGAAGCTGCCGAAGGCGCCGGCCTTCACGCTGCCGTCCAGGCTGTCGCCCGCCAGCGTGCCGGTGAACTCCAGCGTCATGGGCATGGGGCTGGTGATCGCCGCCTTCCAGGTCACCTTGTCGCCGTCGATCTTGCCGTCCGAGATGGCGGTGGTCTGGCCCTGGGCGGCCGCCGTGCCGGTCACCTCCGAGCCGTTGGAGGCGAAGGAGAGCTTGCTCTCCTGCTTGCCCATGGGCGAGTTCACCGTGATGTTCCAGTCGCCGTCGATGGCCATGAGGTCGTCCTCCGTTGGGGTGGCGCAAGGTAAGCAGGCTTTTGCGGCGCGGCGCAAGGTGACGCTGGCGTCATCCCGTCACGACGCCGGTGGGGCGCGCAGCGGGCACGGCGGTGTGTTGAAATCGCTGCATTTGCGAAACGGCTGGGCCGGGCTACCTTACGGGAGCGGGGTCGGTGGTCTATCTGTATGCGTCGCCACGCGCGCGTTCGAAGGTGATCGTCCATGATCAAGGTTGTGCTGGCTCAGCCACGGGGATTTTGCGCCGGCGTGGTGCGCGCCATCGACATCGTCGATCAGGCGCTGGTCCAGTTCGGCCAGCCCGTCTATGTGCGCCACGAGATCGTCCACAATCGCCACGTGGTCGACGACCTGAAGGGCAAGGGCGCCATCTTCGTCGAGGAGCTGTCCGAAATCCCCGACGGCGCGATCACGGTGTTCAGCGCCCACGGCGTGGCGCGCTCGGTGGTGGCGGAGGCCAAGGCGCGCGCCCTGCCCGTGCTCGACGCCACCTGTCCGCTGGTGTCCAAGGTGCACAGCCAGGGCAAGCACTATGTGGACAAGGGCAGGACGCTGATCCTGATCGGCCACGCCGGCCACCCGGAGGTGGAGGGCACCATGGGCCAGATCGACGGGCCGGTCTATCTGGTCTCCGACGAGTCCGGGGTGACGGCGCTGGACCTGCCGCTCGACACGCCCCTGGCCTACGTCACCCAGACCACCCTCAGCGTGGACGACACCAAGGACGTGATCGTGGCGCTGAAGGCGCGCTTCACCGACGTCACCGGGCCGGACATCGCCGATATCTGCTACGCCACCCAGAACCGCCAGACCGCGGTGCGCGACCTGTGCGAGGTGGCCGACGCCCTGATCGTGGTCGGCGCCAACTACAGCTCCAACTCCAAGCGGTTGCGCGAGATCGGCGAGGAGACCGGCATTCCGAGCTATCTGGTGGCCGACGGTTCGGAGATCGAGCCGGCGTGGCTGAAGGGAATCGCCACCGTGGGGCTCACCGCCGGCGCCTCGGCCCCCGAGGAGCTGGTGCTGAGCGTGATCGACGCCCTGCGCCTGATCGACGAGGTGGTGGTCACCCAACTGAACGGCATCGAAGAGAGTATCGAGTTTCGTCTTCCGGCCGCGCTTCGCCGGACTACATCGGGCCGGTCGCAACCCCGATTCACCGTTTCGCGCAGCGCCGCCCGCGCCGACGCCGCCTCAGCCGCCAGGAGCTCCGCAGAATGAGCATTTCACTCACCCAAACGGTCCAGGTCGGCAAGTATGTGGTCGGCAAACACCTGGCGGGCGTGAAGCGCTATCCGCTGGTGCTGATGCTGGAACCCTTGTTCCGCTGCAACCTCGCCTGCGCCGGCTGCGGCAAGATCGACTATCCGGACGATATCCTGAACCAGCGCCTCAGCTACGACCAGTGCATGGAGGCGATCGACGAATGCGGCGCCCCCGGCGTGGTGATCGCCGGCGGCGAGCCCCTGCTGCACCGCGACCTGCCCAGGATCGTCGAGGGAGCGATCGCGCGCAAGAAGGTCACGATCGTCTGCACCAACGCGCTGCTGCTGAAGAAGCACATCGACAAGTACAAGCCCTCGCGCTTCTTCTCGTGGTCGATCCACTTGGACGGCGACCAGGCCATGCACGACAAGGCGGTGTGTCAGGACGGCGTGTTCGACACCGCCATCGACGCGATCAGCCTGGCCAAGGCCAAGGGCTTCCGCGTCCAGATCAACTGCACCCTGTTCGACGGCGCCGACCCTGACCGCATGGCCGCCTTCATGGACCACATGAAGGCGATGAAGGTGGGAGTGACCCTGTCGCCCGGCTACGCCTATGAGCGCGCGCCCGACCAGGAACACTTCCTCAATCGCCAGAAGACCAAGAACTTCTTCCGCGAGATGTTCGCCCGCGGCAAGGGAAAGAAGTGGGAGTTCACCCAGTCCGACCTGTTCCTGAACTTCCTGGCCGGCAACGAGACCTTCGCCTGCACGCCCTGGTCCATGCCCGCCCGCACCGTGTTCGGCTGGCAAAAGCCCTGTTACCTGCTCGGCGAGGGCTATGTGCAGTCCTTCAAGGAATTGATGGAGGACACCAGGTGGGACGACTACGGCGTCGGCAATTATGAGAAGTGCGCCGACTGCATGGTCCATTGCGGCTTCGAGGGCACCTCGGTGAAGGCCACCCTGGCCAATCCGCTGCACGCCGCCAAGGTGGCGCTGTTCGGGATCAGGACCGAAGGCGAGTTCGCCCCGGAAATCTCCCTCGCCCACCAGCGTCCGGCCGAGTTCGTCTTTTCCGCCCATGTGGAGGAGAAGCTGGAGGATATCCGCCTAGGGAAGATGAACACCCTGGATATCCGCAAATCCAAGCGCCGGACCCAGCCGATCACGGCCGCGGAGTAGGGCGCGGAAGGCGGCTTCCGCCTCCATCCCGGTGCGGATCAGCGCGGGAAGCTGGCGCGGGTCGGCGGCGAGGGATTTGAGCACCGCGCCGATATCCATGCCGCCGTCGGGCCGCATCCCCGCCTGCGCCGCCCTGGGCAGGGCGCGGTCGGCGCCGTCCGAGATGACGCGCAGCGCCACGAACGGCAGGCCGCGTCTGGCGGCGACGGCGGCGGCGATGTGGCTCTCCATGTCCACGCAGAGCGCACCGGTAGCGGCATGAAGCGCGGCCTTGGCGGCGGCGTCGGTGAGCATGGTGTCGGAACCCGCGACGAGGCCAGGGCGGGCTTCGGGAAACGCCAAAGACAGACGCTCCATCCACCTTCGCCCCACCGTCCCTCCCCCCTCGACAGGGGCAAGGGGGTTTGCGCTCACTGCTGACGCGACCACGACCTCGCCGACCCTCAGCGACGGATCGAGGGCGCCGGCGATGCCGATGCTGATGATCCCGTGAAGGCCCGCAGACAGCGCAGACTCGATCCGCGCCGCCAAGGTCCCCGTCACCCCGCCGCCGGCCAGCGTCACCACCCCCGGTCCGGCCACGATTTTCGCCTCCCGCTTCAGGCCGGTGACGGCAAGGACGCTCACATCCCCCACTCTACCTCTCGGGTGTTGCTGCGCTTGAGGTTGCGATAGCGGGCCGCGGCCCACAGGGGGAAGAACTTCGGGTAGCCGTGGTAGCGCAGGTAGAAGACGCGCGGGAACCCGCCGCCGGTATAGGCCTGCTGTTCCCAAAAACCGTCGGCGATCTGGTTGGCCTGTAGCCACGCCATGCCGCGCGCCACCGCCGGGCTGTCCACCTCGCCCGCCGCCATCAGGCCGAGCAGCGCCCAGGCGGTCTGCGACGCGGTGGAGGGCGCGGGCTGGTAACCCGTATAGGCGAGGTCGTAACTCTCGCAGTCCTCGCCCCAGCCGCCGTCCGGGTTCTGGATCGCCGCCAGCCAGTCCACCGCCCTGCGCACCATGGGTGTCGTCGCCTCCACCCTGGCGGCGTTCAGCGCGCACAGCACCGACCAGGCGCCATAGACGTAGTTCACACCCCAGCGGCCGAACCAGCTGCCGTCCGCCATTTGGCTCTCTTCCAGATACCGCAGCGCCGCCGTCATGGGCGCCGAGTCGGTCTCGCCGAGCTGGCCGAGCATGGACACCACGCGGCCGCTCACGTCCTCCGTCGGCGGATCGAGCAGCGCGCCGTGATCGGCGAAGGGGATGTTGTTCAGATAGTGATGGCTGTTGTCGGCGTCGAAGGCGCCGAAGCCGCCGTTACGGCTCTGCAGGCCGAGGGTCCATTCCTCGCCCCGGGCGATGGCGTCGTCGTATTCGGCGCCGCCCGATTTGCGGCGGGCGCGATCCATGGCCATCACCACCACGGCGGTGTCGTCGAGGTCGGGATAGTGCGCGTTGTTGTACTGGAACGCCCAGCCGCCGGGGCGTACGTCGGGCCTCTCGCCGGCCCAGTCGCCCTTGACGTCCAGCACCTGTCGCGGCTTCAGCCAGTCCAGCCCCAGTGTCGCCGCCCGCTCGGCCAGATCGCCTCCCGCCTCCAGCAGGGCGTGGCAGGCGAGCGCGGTATCCCACACCGGCGAGACGCAGGGCTGGCAATAGACCTCCCCATCCTCGCGGAACACCAGCAGCTTCTCCACCGACGCGCGGGCGATGGCGCGATCGGGGTGATCCGGCGGATAGCCCAACACATCGAACATCATCACGCTGTTGGCCATGGCCGGATAGATAGCGCCGAGCCCATCCTCGCCGTTCAGCCGCTCTGTGACGAAGCGCACGCAGGCGTCGATGGCGCGTCGGCGCAGGCCCTTGGGCCAGAACGGATCGACCGCCTTCAGCACAACGTCGAGCGCCTTGAAGCCCGCCGTCCAGGCCCATTTGAGGTTCGCCGCCTTGGAGCCGGGCTTGACGGTGGCTTTCGGCAGGTAGAGCTCATCCACCCGCACGCCGCGTGGATTGCGCGCCTGCGGCTTCTTCACCTGCAGCACCAGCAGGGGCACGATGACCGTCCGCGCCCAATAGCTCATCTTCGACAGGTGGATCGGGAACCAGCGCGGCAACAGGATCAGCTCCACCGGCATGGTGGGGATCGCCGACCATGACGCCGCGCCATAGAGGGCGAGCTGGAAGCGGGTGAACACGTTGGCGGCGGCCGCCCCGCCGTGGGCGAGCACCGCTTCGCGCGCCCGGACCATATGCGGCGCCTCCCCCCCGTCGCCGATCATCTTCAACGCGTAATAGGCCTTCACCGTGGCGGAAAGATCGAAGGCGCCGCCATGGAACAACGGCCAGCCGCCGTGCGCGCCTTGCCCTTCGAGCGACTGGATGCGGCGGAGATAGCGCCCGATCCGCGCCTCCAGGTCCAGGTCCTCCGGCTCGCCGAGATAGTGCTTCAGCAGGATGAACTCGGCCGGGATGGTGGCGTCGGCCTCCAGCTCGAACACCCAATGCCCGTCGGGCTTCTGCGCCTTCAGCAGCGCCGCGCCGGCGCGCTGGACCATGGCCTCGACGGCGTCCAGATCGACCGTAGTCTGCTCAGCGTCGTACATGGCCGAGCTTTTACCCGACACCGCGGCCGTGCGCCAATGCGGCGGCGGTGAAGCCGGAGCGGACCGCGCCCTCGATGGTGGCCGGCAGGCCGGTCCGGGTCCAGTCGCCGGCGAGGATGAGGTTGTTCCAGCGGGTTTTCGCCGGCGGTCGCCTGGCGTCCTGCTCCACCGTGGCGGCGAAGGTGGCGCGCTTTTCCTTCACCACCTGCCAGGGCGGCAGGGCGGACGGCAGGTCGAGAACCACGGCGACCTCCGTCCACATGCGCTGCGCCAGGGTTTCGCGGTCGAGATCGACGATGGCGTCGGCGCCGGAAATTGTGACCGAAACCCGGTCCTCGAAGGTGAAGATCCACTCCACCAGGCCGCCGACGAGGCCCAGGATCGCCGGCGCGCCCGGCGGCGGCGCGATGCGGAAATGGCCGTTGACGATGGCGCAAAAGGCGTCGGGCGCGCAAAGCCCCGGCACAAGCTCGCCGGTGACGGCGGGCGGGGTGGCCAGCACCACCACCTCGCCGGGCCTAACCGCCGCCTCGCCGTCCGCGAAGGTCAGGCCGGCGATCCGCTCGCCCTCGAACGCGACGCCGCGCAGACGACGGCCGAGCTTCACCGTCGCCCCCCTGCCCTCGATATAGCCGAGCGCCGGATCGACAAAGGCCGAGGCCAGGGTCGGCTCGGCGATGCGCGGACGATAGGCGTTTCCGCCCCGGGCCAGGGTCTCGCGCACCACCGCGGCGGCCAGCGCCGCCGATCCGGCCTCGGGCCGGGTGTTCAGCGCCGCCAGAAGGAACGGCTCCATCAGCCGCCGCCACACCGGTCCCTCGCAGCGGATCGCCTGATCGACCCGGGACCCTGCCTTCGGGCGCAGCAGTCCGGCCAGGCCCAGATAATCCACCGCCCGGGTCCCCGGCACCCGCCGCGCCGGGGACAGCACCCACCACGGGACCGGCCCGGCGTTCGGCCGCACCTGCCAGCGATCCAGGCCCGGCAGTTCGACGAAATCGAACACCGCCTCGTCAGGACCCGCCAGGCGATCCAGCGCGCCGATGATGCGCAGGTAGTCATGGACCGCTTGGTTGCCCGACATGACCAGGTGGTTGCCGTTGTCGATCACGCTGCCGAGCTGAGGGTCGAAATAGGAGCGGCAGCGCCCGCCGGCCTGGGCCGCCGCCTCCGACAGCTCTACCTCCACGCCGGCCTTCGCCAGCGCCACGGCCGCCGACAGACCGGCCAGTCCCGCGCCGACGACGTGCACCTTCATAGGCCGAAGAGGCCCTTGCGCAGGGCGATGCCCATCATCTCGCCCTTGCCGAGCCTTATTCGTGCGCGCGGCGCGGTCCAGCCGACCTGTTCCATGCGCGTCAGGATCGTTCCATAGACGGCGCTCATCAGCCGCGGCGCGATCAGGCGCCCCCGTGGCCGCGCCGCCATGATCCGGTCGGCTTCGGTGTAGTGCCGTTGCGCCAGGGCCGCGCCCGCCCGCGCGGCGGCGTCGAGCCGGGGGTCGCTGACCACCGCCGCCGGATCCTCGCTCTCGATCCCCGCCGCGGTGAGCCATTCCCGCGCGAGATAGAGGCGGCCGATCCCGGCATCCTCGTCGATGTCGCGCAGGATGTTGGTCAGTTGCAGCGCGCGGCCGAGGTGGTGGGCCAGCGCATCGCCCGGTCCCGCCTCCATGCCGAACACCCTGATCGACAGCCGCCCCACCGCGCTCGCCACCCGGTCGCAATAGAGGTCGAGCACCGCGAGAGCCGGGGCGCGGATGTCGGCGTCCACGTCCATCTGCATTCCGTCGATGACGGTGAGCACGTCGGCGTGGCGCAGGCCGAAGCGGCCCACCGCCTCGCACAGGAAGGCCGCCCGTCCGCCCGTCCCGCCCGCATAGAGGTCGGCCACGTCCGTGCGCCAGGCGTCGAGCTGGATGCGGCGCCGGGCGGGATCGACCCCCTGCTCGTCGGCAATGTCGTCCACCGCCCGGCAGAAGGCGTAGATGGCGTACATGGCGGTGCGCTCGGCCTTGGGCAGCACCCTCATCCCGGCATAGAAGGAGCTCGACCGGGCCTTGGTCTCGGCGGCCGCGATGGGGTCGTCGCTCACGCGGCCGCCCGCCGCGCCCGGCCGAACATCCAGTCGCCGGCGGCCCGCGCCGCCAGGCCGAGCGTTTCCGGCCGCGAATGGTGGACGCGGTCGCACAGGGGATCATTTCGCATCAGCATCCGGGTCAGGCTTTCGGCCAGACGTTGGATCAGGGCCACCTCGAACGCCAGCCGCCGATCCTGGATGCGGGCCGCGAAACCGCGCGACTGTTGCAGCAAATCTTCGGTCCGGGCGGCGAGATCCTGCAGGGTGGCGCGCAAGGCGGGGCTGGCCTTGGGCGCCGCGAGATCGGTCACCGCCGCGCCGTGGGCGCCGAGGGCATCGAGGGGAAGATAGACCCGGTCCAGCGCCGCATGGTCCTTGGCGCAGTCCTGCAGGTGGTTGACGACCTGCAGCGCGGCGCAGAGCGCGTCGTTGGCGGGCCACAGCGCCCGGCTCTCGCCATGCACGTCGAGCACGAAGCGCCCCACCGGCGCCGCCGAATAGCGGCAGTAGTCCATCAGGTCGGCCCAGTCGGCGTAGCGGGTCCGGGTCACGTCGCGGCGGAAGGCCTCCAGCAGGTCCAGCCCGTGCTCACCGCCCAGCCCATGCCCCCGTTCCGCCCGGCGCAGGGCCGCCGCCTCTGCGTCCGCGTCGGTTTCGCCGGCGAGGGAGGCCCGCATCCGCTCCAGCAGGGCCAGCTTGCGCTCAGCCGTTTCGGTGGGATGGTCGGCGATGTCGTCGGCCTTGCGGGCGAAACGGTAGAAGGCCATCACCACCGCCCGGTGCTGCGGCCGGATGATGAAGGAGGCCACCGGGAAGTTCTCGCCCGTGTGGTCCTTGCCGGAACCGAGGCTGGGGGGCGCGAGATCGCTCATGCCCGTTCCGTCATGGTTTCCACCCTCGCCTGGGCGCGGCCTTTCCAGAAGCCGCCCTTGCCGGTCCAGACGTCGATGGCCGATTGCACGGTAAACAGGCTGTAGAGCGCCCCGATCGCCGGCAGCGCCAGGCCCCACAAGGGCGAGCGGCGATAGAAACGCAGCATGGGCTGGAAGCTCAGGGCCATCAGCAGCCAGGCCGCAAGCCCGATCCAGCGGGCGGGACCCGGGCCGAAGACGGCGAACGCCGGCGGCGCCAGATAGGTCAGCCCCATGCCGAGGATCGTCCCCGCCAGGATCAGCGGCGAGTAGCCGAGCTGGGCGTAGGCGGAGCGCGCCACCATGCGGCCGATGGCGCGAAACCCGCCATAGGAGCGGAGGCTTTGCGCCCTGTCGGTCAGACCGAGCCAGACCGGCCCCTGCCCCTTCATGATCCGGCCCATGGCGCAGTCGTCGATGATGGCGGTGCGGATCGCCGCCACCCCGCCCGCGGCTTCGAGCTGTTCGCGGCGGACCAACATGCATCCGCCGGCGGCGGCGGCGAGCTTGCGCCTGGGGTCGTTCACCAGGGCGAACGGATACAGCATGTCGAAGAAGAAGACGAAGGCCGGGATCAGCATCACTTCGGCGACGCTGTCGCAGCGCAGGCGGGCCATCAGCGACACCATGGACAGGCGGCCCTGCTCGGCGCGGGCGACCAGACGGCGCAGGTTGTCCGGCGCATGGGCGATGTCGGCGTCGGTCAGCAGCAGCAGTTCCGGTTTGGGATCGAGCGCCTCGGCCCGCTCCACGCCCTGCGCCATGGCCCAGAGCTTGCCGGTCCAGCCGGGCGGCAGCGGGCGGCCGGTGATGACCTCCAGCCGCGCCTGCGCACCGCATTCGCGCGCCGTATCCCGCGCGACCTGGCCGGTGCCGTCGGCGCTGTCGTCATCGACCAGGATCACGCGGAACAGCCCCGGATAGTCCTGCGCCAGCAGCGACCCGACCGAGCGGGCGATCACGTCCGCCTCGTCGCGGGCCGGCGCCACGGCGCAAACCGCAGGCCAGCGCGCAGGATCGGCGGGCAGGTCGCGGTCGTCCCGCTCGCGCGCCAGCCAGAACAGGCCGCGGCCGAAGATCATGTAGATCCAGATGGCGAGGGACAGGGTGGCGATGAGGGGGAGGACGATCACCCGAGATACCCCTCGGCGCGAAACCAGGCGAGGGCGTCGGACAGGCCCTGCCGATAGGGCCGCGCCGCATAGCCCAGTTCCGTCCGCGCCTTGTCCGAGGAGAAGAACATGCGGTGCGCCGCCATCTTCAGGGCGTCGCGGGTCAGCATCGGCTCCTTGCCGGTGATCTGGCCGATCCCCTCCATCACCAGCGCCAGCGGCGCGAGGGGACCGCGCGGCAGGTTCAGCGTCGGGGGCTTGCGGCCCACCATGGCGGCGATGTCGGTCAGCATCTGGCGCAGGCTCACATCCTCGCCGCCCAGGATATAGCGTTCGCCGATTCGGCCACGCCCGAGCGCGAGCAGGTGCCCCCTCGCCACATCGTCCACATGCACGACGTTCAGGCCGGTATCGACAAAGGCCGGGATCTTGCCGGTGGCCGCCTCGACGATGATGCGGCCCGTGGGCGTCGGCTTGATGTCGCGCGGGCCGACGGGGGTGGAGGGATTGACGATCACCACCGGCAGCCCGTCTTGCGCCATGGCCTCCACCAGCCGCTCTGCGATCACCTTGGAGCGCTTGTAGGCGCCGATCGCGCCCTGCGGCGTCAGCGGCAGGGTCTCGTCCGACGGGCGGCCATCGTCGTGGAAGCCGAGGGTGGCGACGCTGGAGGTGTAGACGATCCGCTCCACGCCCGCCGCGCGGGCGGCCTGCATCACCGCGGCCGTCCCCGCCTTATTGTTACGGACGATCTCTTCCGGGTGGCGCGCCCACAGGCGATAGTCGGCGGCCACGTGCAGCAGGTAGCGCACATCGGCCATGGCGGCGGCCAGCGAGGCCGGATCGGCCAGATCGCCCGCCGCCACCTCCACCTCCAGCCCGGCCAGGTTCGCGCGCGGGCTGTTCGGCCGGACCAGCACACGGACGCGATGGCCCTCGGCCAGGGCCGCGCGGGCGACGGCGGAGCCGACGAAGCCCGTGGCGCCGGTGACCAGCACAAGCTCGCCCCCGCCGGCGATCATGGCGGCGTCAGAGGGGAATCGCCGGGCGGCGGCGGCGGCGCGGCGGGCGCGACCTCGCCCGTCGCCGGCCCCGGGGCCGGACCGGGCGAGGCGGGGCTGGACGAGGCGGGACTGGGCGGCGTCGGATCGGGCGGGGCCGGATCGTCGAAGCTCGGCAGGCTCTGGATGTCCAGCTTGCCGCCGCTCACCTGGCTGGCGCGGTTCTGCAGATAGAAGGATCGCAGCGAGGCGTAGGGATCGGTGGCGGAGGCATAGAGCGTCTTCAGATCGGAGTCGGCGTCGGCCCGCGCCTGCAGGCCCCCCGCGATGAAGCTGGTCGCCCCCACGGCGGCGTCGCCGTCGTAGCGGATGTAGATCAAGGGGTTGAGACCCACCCCCGCGGCCTCGCCCACCCCGTCGCGCACAGTCGACGGCCCGATCAGGGGCAGGAACAGATAGGGGCCGGACGTCACGCCATAGCGCGCCAGGGTCAGCCCGAAATCGTTGTCGTGATGCGGCAGGCCGCCGGGCGTGGCGGGGTCGAACAGGCCGGCGAGGCCAAAGGTGGAGTTGGCGGCGAAACGGGTCAGGGTCTTCACCGCCTTCAGTCCGTGACCTTGCAGCGCGTCGTTCACGGCCACCGCCGGTTCCCCGAGGTTGGAGACGGCGTTCTTCAGCACGTGGCGGATGGGGCGGGGCACGATGCGCCGATAGGTTTCGGCGGCAGGCCGCAGCAGCACGCGGTCGAGCACCTGATTCACGCCGAACATGGCGCGGTTGAAACCCTCGAAGGGGTCGCCGGCGCCGGGCGGCCCCGCGCCCTGTGCGTGCGCCGCGCCGCTCAGCAACAGGGTCGATCCGACGGCGATGGCCGCCGCCCCCCGCTCCAGCCGCCGCGCCGGCTTTGGTGAAAACCCGCACGGCCCCATTGCCGAAGCCGCCGAGTCCGGCGAATCGTAGCGGCCATGCTGGCGACGGTGATCTTCGCTCTGGGCGTAGGCCTTGCGATCCTGGCGGCGGCGGGCTGCGCCTATACCGGCCTGACGGCCCTGCTCGTTCTGCGCTTCTTCCAACAGCGACCCGCTTTGCCGTCCCGGACCGCCCCCACGCCGATCGCCGGCGTGACGCTCCTGAAGCCCCTACATGGGCGCCCGCCCGAGCTTCGCCATGACCTCGAAAGCTTTTTCGTGCAGGCCCGGTCCTTCACGCAGGCCTGGGCCGGATCGGCGCAGATCGTGTTCGGCCTGCAGGATCCGGCCGATCCGGCCCGCGCCGTGGTGGAGGCGCTGATCGCTGCCCACCCTGACATCGACGCCGTGCTCTGCATCGACCCCACCCCGCACGGGACCAATCGCAAGGTCTCGAACCTGATCAACATGATGGCGCGGGCGAAGGGCGAGGTGCTGGTGCTCAGCGACAGCGATATCCGCGCCCCGGCGACCTATCTCGCGGCGGTGACCGGCGCCCTTGCGGAACCGGACGTGGGTGTGGTCACCTGCCCCTATCTCGGGCAGGGCGACGGGGGCGTGTGGTCGAGGTTCGCGGCCATGGGACTGAGCTATCAGTTCCTGCCCAACGTGATCACCGGCGTGTCGCTCGGCCTGGCCAAGCCGTGCATGGGTTCGACCATCGCGCTCCGGCGCGAGACGCTGGAGCGGATCGGCGGTTTCGGCGCGTTCCGCGACGGTCTGGCCGACGACTACGCCCTGGGCGCGGCGGTGAGGGCGCTCGGGATGAAATCGGTGGTCGCGCCGATCCTGGTCTCGCACAGCGGCGATGAAACCCGCCTCGGCGCCGTCTTCAGCCACGAACTGCGCTGGGCGCGCACGGTAAGGGGGGTCGATCCCGCCGGCCATGCGGGAAGCCTGGTCACCCATCCCCTGCCCCTGGCGGTCATGGCGGCCGCCCTCCTGGGCGCTTCTCCCGCTGGGCTGGGTCTGGTCGTCCTCGCCGTCCTCACCCGGCTCTGCCTGAAGGCGGCGGTGGACAGGGTGGGCGGAACATCGTCCGGGCCTTGGCTGTGGCTGCCGGGGCGCGATATACTGTCATTCGCGGTGTTCGTCGCCTCGTTCTTCGGCCGGGCGGTTGTCTGGGGCGGGGAAAAGTTCCATGTGACCAGCGACGGCGACCTAAGTCCGGTGTAGGGACCCAGCAATGCTCAAGAGCCTTTTCCTGCAGGCCCCCTCCTTCGACGGTTACGACGGCGGCGCCGGTGCGCGCTACCAGATGAAGCGCGAGGTGAAATCGTTCTGGTTCCCGACCTGGCTGGCCCAGGCCGCGGCCATGGTTCCGGGCTCCAAGCTGATCGACGCCCCGCCGCACAAGACCTCGTTCAAGGACATCGAGCAGGACGTGAAGGATCACGAGCTGATCTTCGTCCACACCTCCACCCCCTCGTTCAAGTCCGACTGCCGCACGGTGCGGATGATCCGCGAGATCAATCCGGCCGCGAAGATCGGCTTCATCGGGGCCAAGGTGGCGGTGGAGTTCCGCGAGAGCATGGAGGCCTGCCCGGAGCTGGATTTCGTCTGCCGCAACGAATACGAGCAGACGGTCAAGGAACTCGCCGAGGGCAAGGCGTGGGCGGACATCCGCGGCCTGACCTATCGCAATGGCGAAGGAAAGATCGTCTCCAATCCGGAGCGGGAAATCCAGATGGACATGGATGTGCTGCCCTCGGTCCTGCCGCTCTACAAGCAGCTCAAGGTCGAGAACTATTTCGGCGGCTATCTGCTGCACCCCTACATGTCCTGGTACACCGGGCGCGGCTGCAAGAGCCGCTGCACCTTCTGCCTGTGGCCCCAGACCATCGGCGGGCACAAGTACCGCTACCAGACCACCGAACGGGTGGTGAAGGATGTGAAGTATGTGCAGCGGGAGTTTCCGCAGGTACGGGAAATCTTCTTCGACGACGACACCCTGACCGACGATCATGCCCGGGTGGAGGAATTGGCCCGCGCGCTCGGCCCGCTGAAAGTCACCTGGTCGTGCAACGCCAAGGCCAATGTGCCGAGGAAGACGCTCGAAGTGATGAAGGCCAACGGCCTGCGCCTGCTGCTGGTGGGCTATGAGAGCGGCAACCAGAAGATCCTGCACAACATCAAGAAGGGCCTCTTGGTCACCGTCGCCAAGCAGTTCGCCAAGGACTGCCACGAACTCGGCATCATCGTGCACGGCACCTTCATCCTCGGCCTGCCCGGCGAGACGCGCGAGACGATCCAGGAGACGCTGAGCTTCGCCAAGGAGGTCAACCCCCGCACCCTGCAGGTGTCGCTGGCCGCCCCCTATCCCGGCACCTTCCTCTACAAGCAGGCCAAGGAGAACGGCTGGTTCGCCTCCGACGTGGACCTGCTCACCGACGACGGCACCCAGATCGCGCCGCTGAGCTATCCCAACCTCGGTCACACGGAAATCTTTGAATCGGTGGAGGACTTCTACAAGAAGTTCTATTTCCGCCCGTCCAAGATCATGGAGATCGTCGGCGAGATGCTGACCTCCAAGGACATGCTGGTGCGCCGCCTGCGCGAAGGGGTGGAGTTCTTCCAGTTCCTGCGCACGCGGGAAGACATGATCGTCTCCTAAACCGATCTTGAAGCGGCTGATCATCACCGCCGACGACTTCGGCGCCGCCGAAGCCGTCAACGAAGCGGTGGAGCTTGGCCATCGCCAGGGCGTGCTGACCGCCGCCAGCCTGATGGTCGCCGCGCCGGGTTGCGCCGACGCCGTGGCGCGGGCCAGGCGGGCGCCGACGCTGCGGGTTGGGCTACATCTGGTGCTGGTGGAGGGCCGCCCCCGGCTGCCCCCCGGCGACCTGCCCGACCTGGTGACGCCGGATGGGCGGTTCCGCACCGACATGGCAAGGATGGGCGCCGACATCTTCTTCAAACCCCATGTCCGCCGCCAGTTGGCGACCGAGATCGAAGCGCAGTTCGAGGCTTTCGCGGCGACGGGGCTGGCGCTGGACCACGTGAATACGCACAAGCACTACCACCTCCATCCGACCGTGGCCGGGCTGATCCTGCGCATCGGCCGGCGCCATGGCATGAACGCCGGCCGCGCGCCGATCGAGCCCCGCGCCGTCCTGGCCGCGGTCGATCCGGCCGCGGCGCCGAAGCCCGCCTGGGTAACCGAACCCTGGGCCAGGCTGGTGCGCGCGCGCTATCGCGCCGCCGGCGTCCGCATGGCCGATCAGGTGTTCGGCCTCGCTTGGTCGGGCGCCATGACGCCGGATCGGGTGGCCGGGATCATTCGCCACCTGCCGGACGGCCTCAGCGAACTCTACCTCCACCCCGCGACGACCGGTGGGTTCGAGGGCGCCGCGCCCGGTTACGACTACGCCGGGGAGTTGCAAGCGCTGACCTCGCCGGCGACCCGCGAGGCCCTCGCCGACGGCGGCGCAACACTCGGCGCGTTTTCCGACCTTGCCTGATCCAAGCGCCTTTTCCTTCCGCGTCCACGGCCTAGAGTGTCGCGGCGGTGGTCGCCGCCGTATGAAGCTCGGGGTGACGATTTGACTCGCTGGAAGATCGGCGCGGCCGTGGCCTTGCTGCTCGGCGTGGCCCTCACCGTCGGCGCGGTGGCCTATGTGGGTTGGGAGGGCCTGCTCCGATCGGTGGAGCGCGTCGGCTTCGGCGGCTTTCTGCTCTATACGGCCTACAACCTGCTCAGCTTCCTGCCGCTCGGCTGGGCCTGGTGGGCGGTGGCGCCGGGGGTCGGGGCGCGGCGCTGGCTGCTCTTGCCATGGGGCCGGCTGGTGCGGGAATCCGCGTCGGACGTGCTGCCCTTCTCCCAGGTCGGCGGGCTGGTGGTGGGCATCCGGGTGGTGCAGCAGCAGGGCCTGCCCGAGTCCCTCGCCATCGCCTCGCAGATCGCCGACCTGACCGCCGAGATGGCGGCGCAGCTGTTCTACACCCTGTTCGGCGTGGCCATGCTGCTGGCGATCCTGTCCCACGCCACCGCCGCTGGACAGCTGCTCTGGACCTCGATCGCCGCCCTCATGGTCGGCGCGGTGGGCCTCGGGGCCTTTGTCGCCCTGCAGGGACGGAGCCTCGATCTGATCGGCGTGATCGCCGGCCGCTGGCTGCCCGACACCCGCGAGCGCGCCGAAGCCATCAAGACGGTGCTGCGGTCCATCTACGCCCGGCCCGGCCGTGTCGCCGGCGCCATCCTGCTGCACGGGTTCGCCTGGGTGTTCAGCGGGGCGGGGTCCTGGCTGGCGCTCGGCTTGATGGGCGTGCGGGTGGAGCTGTGGAAGGTGCTGACGCTGGAGAGCCTGATGGCGGCGGTGAAGAGCGTGGCCTTCATGACGCCCGGCGGCCTCGGCTTTCAGGAGAGCGCCTATGTGCTGGTGGCGCCGCTGTTCGGGCTGACGCCGGAGGTGACCCTCGCCGTCGCCCTGCTGCGCCGGGCCAAGGATCTGACCATCGGCGTCCCGGCCATGCTGGCCTGGCAGTATTCCGAGCTGGCCGCACGCCGGCGGCGGACGCCCGAGCCGGCGGCCTGAAACCGCCTCACGCTTCCAGTTCGATGTCCCAGTAGAGATAGTCGAGCCAGCTCTCGTGCAGGTGGCCGGGGGGAAAGCGGCGGCCCTGCTCCTGCAGCTCGTACATGGTGGGGCGGCGGGCGGTGCGGTGCAGGCCCATCTGCGCCTCGCGCGGCGTGCGTCCGCCCTTGGACAGGTTGCACGGCGCACAGGCGGTGACGATGTTCTCCCAGGTGGTGCGCCCGCCCTTGGAGCGCGGCAGGACATGATCGAAGGTCAGCTCGTCCGGCGAGCCGCAATACTGGCAGGCGAAGCCATCGCGCAGGAACAGGTTGAAGCGGGTGAAGGCGGGCGAGCGATCCTGCGCCACGTAGTGCTTCAGCGCCACGACGCTCGGCAGTTGCATCTCGAAGGAGGGCGAGCGCACAACGTGGTCATAGCTGGAGATCACATCCACCCGCTCCAGGAACACCGCCTTGATCACTTCCTGCCAGGGCCAGAGCGACAGCGGGTAATAGGATAGCGGCCGATAGTCGGCGTTCAGCACCAGGGCCGGCCAACCGGAGGGCGGGCGCGACAGCACCTGCATGGTCATGGCAGGACCCTCCCCCGCCAAGGCGTTGAGTTGCACCGACGCTTGAAGACGAGTCTCCCCAAGGCTGGAAACAGGGCGGTCCTTGGCCCTCTCGCGCCGGAGCTTTAAGCGATTCCTGGCGACATCTCCATGACACCCGATAGGACCGGGCCAAATCAGTCGATCACGATTTCACCGCGCTTTACCCCGCCGTACAGCGCCCAGAGCAGGTGGGCCGCCACGCCGCGATGCGGGCGCCATGCCTCGGCGCGGGCATAGAGGGCCTTGACCGACAAGCGTTGCTCCGCCCCGTCCGCCAGGCGCAACCCCTCCTGCAGGGCGATGTCGGCGGCGGGAAAGAAGTCGAGCCGCCCCTCGCAGAACATCAGATAGACCTCAGCGGTCCAGCGGCCGACGCCGACGAGCCCGGTCAGGGCGGCGAGCGCGGCCTCGTCATCCTGGGTGCGCAGGGCGTGGAAGTCGATCGCCCCATCGCGCTCCGCCTCGGCGATGGCGAGCACATAACGGGCCTTCGGGCGGGACAGGCCGAAGCCTTTCAGGCCGTCGATATCGAACTTGAGGACGTTGCCGGCATTCACCCCGCCCACACCCTTGTCGAAGCGGGCCCAGATCGCGTCGGCGGCGAGGGTGGAGACCTGCTGGCCGACGATGATCTCTGCAAGGCCGCGATAGCCGCTGTCCCAGACGCGCCAGGCGAACTCCGGCGTGGCGGCGTCGGCCCTGGCGAGCGCTGGATCGACGGCGGCCAGATGCGCGCGGGCGGCCTTGATCGCGCTAGGGTCGGTGCTCACGCGGGGCAGCTAAGCCCGCTTCCCTCGCCGGCCGCAAGTGAGGGCTCACGGCCGGGGGGAGATCGGACCCATCAAGCGCCGGTCAGGACGGTGACGCCGCCCATGGCGAGGCCCATGACCAGCAGGATCAGGGGGCCGATCCGGTCGGCGAGAAGGGCGAAGACGCCGCCGGAATTGCGAACGGCGTCGGTTGCGGTGGAGAGCGCTTGGTACGACATGATGTTATCCCCGTTAGGTTTTCGGCTTCGCCCCAGCGGCCAAGCTCGATCTTGACAATGTTCAAATAGCCGTCCATGTGAACGGTGTCAAGATGATCTTTACGCCGTTCGGATAAAAAACTAGAGTGCCTCCGATGAACAAGCCCGCCCCCGTCGACACGGTCGAAGCCCGCCCCTATCACCACGGCGATCTGCGCCGCGCGCTGATCCTGGCGGCGGAGCGAATCCTGGAGCGCGAGGGGCCTCAGGCGCTGTCGCTGCGGGCCGTGGCGCGGGAGGCGGGGGTCAGCCCGGCGGCCCCCTATCACCACTTCAAGGACAAGTCGGACCTGCTCAACGCCATCGCCGAGGCCGGGTTCGAGGCGCTGGGCGAGGCGATCAAGGCGGCCGTCCACACCGATGCCGAGCAGAAGATGACCACCATCGGCGTGGCCTACGTGAAGTTCGCCAGAGCCAACCCGGCCCTTTACCGCGTCATGTACGACTGTTCGCGCGACCAGGACTCCATGCCCGACAAGACCCAGGAGTCCGGCGGCGGATTTCACATGGTCGCGGACGCCATGGTCCGGGCCGGGGTCGATCCGAACGACGAGATGGGGCTGAAGCTCTGGTGCGTCGCCGCCTGGTGCTCCGCCCACGGCGTCGCCGAAATGGTCGGTTTCGCCCAGTTCAAGGACATGATAGAGGCCCTGGGCGGGGAGGATCGCTTCATCGAGGAACTGGTCGGCCGTGTCTGCACCGTCAGCCGCGCCGCGGCAGCGGGCGGAGCCTAGGCCGAGCCCCCGCCCCGGGTGTCCGGAAGTGAGCGCGCCCTTCGTCACCCGTTTCGCCCCCTCGCCCACCGGCCCCCTGCACCTCGGCCACACCTATTCGGCCCTGACAGCCTATGGCGCGGCGCAGGCGGCGGGCGGACGCTTCCTCCTGCGCCTGGAGGATATCGACGCCACCCGCTGCCGGCCTGAATACACGCGGGCCATCGAGGATGACCTGAACTGGCTCGGCCTCGTGTGGGAAAGGCCGGTGCGCCGGCAGTCGGAGCACCGGGCCGACCATGAGGCCGCCATCGAGCGCTTGCGGGAAATGGGCCTGCTCTATCGCTGCTTTCGCACCCGCAAGGCCATGGCGCAGGCCGCCTCCGCCGCACCCCACGGCGCGGAAGCGGCATTTCGCGGCGCGGCGCTGCCCCCGGCGGAGGAGGCCGAGCGCCTCGGCCGCCGGGAACCCTTCGCCTGGCGCCTGTCTCTGGACGCGGCGCGGCGGCGCCTCGGCGGCGCCTACGACCGCCTGGGCTTTACCGATCTCGACCGCGGCGCGGCGTTTGCCGATCCGAACACCGCGGGCGACGTGGTGCTGGCGCGCAAGGACGTGGGCGTGGCCTATCACCTGGCCTCCGTCGTCGACGACGCGCTGCAGGGCGTCACCCATGTGATCCGCGGCGAGGACCTGCGCGAGGCGGTGCACATCCAGCGCCTGCTGCAGGCCCTGCTGGGTCTGCCGACGCCCCTCTATCGCCACCACCGGCTGATCCTCGGCCCGGACGGCAAGCGCTTCGCCAAGCGCGAGGGCACGGGACGCCTGTGCGACCTGCGCGCCAAGGGCGCCACCCCCGCCGCCATCCGCGCCCTGGTCGGGCTGGACTGATCCGGCGGTTGGCGAAACGGTTCCCCTCGGGCAGAAGCGGGCGATGAGTCCCACCACCGACCGCCGCGCCCTGATCGTCCTTCTGCTTGGGGCCATGGCCATCGGCTGGTCGCCGATCCTGGTCCGGCTGGGCGGCGCGGGCCCGGCGGCGACCGGCTTCTGGCGGTTGTTCTTCGCCATGCCGTGGTTCCTGATCCTCATCGCCCGGCCGGGCGCGCCGGGCGATGGGAGGAGGGCGCTCCGCACGCCGCTGATCTGGCTCGGCGCGGCGTTCTTCGCCACCGACCTCGGCTTTTGGCACTACGGCATCCACTTCACCTCGGTGGCCAACGCGACGGTGCTGTCCAACCTGACGCCGATCCTGGTCACCATCGTCGCCGCCCTGGCGTTCAAGGAGCGGCCGCGCCCGGTGTTCCTGATCGGCCTGACGGTGGCGGTGCTGGGCGCGGTGGGGATGGCGGTGTTCAAGGCCGGTGTCGGCGGGCGGGCGCCGAGCTATCTCGGCGACATTCTCTCGGTAATGACGGCGGTCTGGTACGGCGGCTATTTCCTGGTGGTGCGCCAGGCCCGGCAGAGCTTCTCCACCGTGGCGGTAATGCTGGGCTCCTCCCTGCCCGGCCTGCCGCTGCTGGCCCTGGCGGCGCTGCTGCTGGGCGAGGGGCTGTGGCCGGTGGGCGCCGGCGGCTGGGCGGCCATGGCGGCGCTCGGCCTCGTCCACGTGTGCGGCCAGGGCGCCATCGCCTGGGCGCTCGGCCGGCTGCCGACGGCGCTGGCGGCGGTGGTGGTGCTGGTCCAGCCGGTGATCGCCGCGGCGCTCGGCTGGCTGATCTTCGCCGAGGCGATGACGCCGCTGCAGGCGCTGGCGGCGGGGCTGGCCCTGGTGGGCGTCGCCATCGCCCAGACCGCGGCGCGCCCTCCGCAGCCGGTCGAAGCGCCGGAAGCCTAAAGCGGCCGCAGGTTCACCGCGGCGTTCTTGCCCCGCTCATTCTGGATTTCAAAGGCCACGCGCTGGCCTTCGTTGAGACCGCGCAGACCCGCCTTCTCCACCGCCGACACGTGCACGAACACGTCCGCGCCGCCGTCTTCAGGCTGGATGAAGCCATAACCCTTGGTGGTGTTGAACCATTTCACCGTACCGTTGGACATTGTCCGGCACTCCCGATCGCCATACCACAGTCGGGCGGGAACGCGCCCTGACCCGCGCGGCGAAGATGGGCCCGCCGGCGCCGCCCGGTCAACCCGGTTTGGCGTACCGGTTTCTCAGGTGAGCGCGGTGAAGATCAGCGCGACCACGGCGATGTCGAGGATGCGATAGAGGGTGGACATGGGCGGCTCCCGGCTCGCCGCCCGGCCTGCAAATTCCGCGCCAGCCTTGCCGCGCCTAGAGGATCACACGCCGGAAGGTTCCGGCCGGCAGCCGGCGGTCGCCCTCGCCGCGCCACTCGGCGTCCAGATAGGCCGCGCGGGCGGCCTCGAGCACAGGCGCGCCGCCCCGGAGTCCCCGCCGGGCGCCGGTCTGGCCGGCCACCTGGGCGTCCACCACCGAGGTCGCCGCCTTTTGGCCTCGGGCGCGGGGCTCGGCGTTGTTCGGCGAGGAGGGCGGGCCGGTCAATACGGTCAGGGCGCGGCTCATTTTCGGACGCTCCGGCGAAGGTTAAGACCGGTTAGGCAAGCGGGGCGCCAGAGGCCCGACCTTCACGGGCCCTCACCCTCCCACGCCTACGGCGCGGGCCTCTCCCTCTCCCGCGAGCGGGGCTTGCCGCGACAGCCCAGAACGACAACCCCTCTCCCCTCGGGGAGAGGGTAGGGTGAGGGGGCCGCCGCGCCCGGATCAGGGTTCGACTTCCGCCAACGCCGCCGCTTCCGCCACCTTAACAATATCGGCCATGATGCCGGTGAGTTGGAAGTCCTTGGGGGTGTAGACGCGCCTGACGCCCATCTGTTTCAACACCAGCGCGTCCTCGGGCGGGACGATGCCGCCGACCACCACGGGGATGTGGTCCAGCCCCTCGGCGCGGAGCAGGCGCACGACCTCCTGCGCCAGGTCGAGATGCGAGCCGGACAGGATCGACAGCCCGATGACGTGGGCGCGGCTCTCCTTCGCCCGCGAGACGATCTCCGCGGGGGTGGAGCGGATGCCGTCATAGACCGCCTCCATCCCGACGGCGCGGGCGCGGGTGGCGATCTGTTCGGCCCCGTTGGAGTGGCCGTCCAGCCCCGGCTTGCCGACCAGCAGCGTCAGGCGCCGGCCGAGCGCCTCGGAAACCCGGTCCACCTCGGCGCGAACCTCGTCGTAGTCGCCGCCTCCCGTGAGCATGACCAGACCGACGCCGGTGGGGCCGCGGTACTCGCCGAACACGCCGCGCAGGGCGTCGGCCCATTCGCCGGTGGTCACGCCCGCCTTGGCCGCCGCAATGGAGGGGGGCATGATGTTCGCGCCGCCGCGGGCCGCCTCGGTCAGCGCGGCGAGCGCCGCCTCAACCGCGGCCGGATCGCGGGCGGCGCGCCAAGCCTTCAGCTTCTGCACCGTGCCGGCCTCCAGGCGCGGATCGACGGTCTCGATCATGCCCTCGCCGGCGGACAGGGGGGAGGTTTCGCTGTCGGTCCACCGGTTGACGCCGACCACGGTCATGTCTCCGGTCTCGATGGCCCTGACCCGGCCGGCATTGGCTCCCACCAGCGAGCCCTTCATGGTTTCGATGGCGGCCGCCGCCCCGCCCGCGGCCTCCACCTCGGCCAGCAGGGCGAGCGCTTTGACCTTCAGGTCAGCAACCTTGGCCTCCACCACGTTCGAGCCGTCGAACAGGTCCTCGAACTCCAGGAGGTCGGTCTCATAGGCGAGCACCTGCTGCATCCGGAGCGACCACTGCTGGTCCCACGGGCGCGGCAGGCCCAGCGCCTCGTTCCAGGCGGGAAGCTGAACGGCGCGGGCGCGGGCGGTCTTGCTGAGAGTCACCGCCAGCATCTCGATCAGGATGCGATAGACGTTGTTCTCCGGCTGCGGCTCGGTCAAGCCCAACGAGTTGACCTGCACGCCATAGCGGAAGCGCCGCTGCCTGGGATCGGCCACGCCGTAGCGATCCCGCAGGATCTCGTTCCAAAGCTCTGTAAAGGCGCGCATCTTGCAAAGCTCGGTGACGAACCGCACGCCCGCATTGACGAAGAAGGAGATGCGCGAGGCGACGGTGGCGAAATCCTCGTCCGGAACCCGGCCGGACGTCTTGACCTCGTCCAGCACCGCAATGGCGGTGGCCAGGGCATAGGCCAGCTCCTGCTCCGGCGTCGCGCCGGCCTCCTGCAGGTGATAGGAACAGACGTTCATCGGGTTGAACTTCGGCGTCTCCAGATAGCACCAGGTCACCATGTCGGCGATCAGGCGCAGCGATGGGCCCGGCGGATAGATGTAGGCGCCGCGCGACAGGTATTCCTTGATGATATCGTTCTGGGTGGTGCCTTGCAGAGCCGCGCGGCCCACCCCCTGCTCCTCCGCCAGCGCCACATAGAGGGCCAGCAGCCAGGCCGCGGGGGCGTTGATGGTCATCGACGTGTTCATCTTGTCGAGCGGAATGCCGTCGAACAGGGCGCGCATGTCGCCGAGGTGCGATACCGGCACCCCCACCTTGCCCACCTCGCCCCGCGCCAGGATGTGATCCGGGTCGTAGCCGGTCTGGGTCGGCAGGTCGAAGGCGATGGACAGTCCGGTCTGGCCCCGCGCCAGGTTGGAGCGATAAAGCGCGTTGGACTTTTCCGCCGTGGAGTGGCCGGCATAGGTGCGGAAGATCCACGGCGCATCCGGCGCGTGCTGGAACGGCTTGTCGTCGCTCATCCGAACTCCTGTCATCCCGGCCGGAGCGCAGCGCAGAGCCGGGACCCCGATGGAGGGTGCAAGCCATCATCGAGGTCCCGGATAAGCGCTGCGCGCTTTCCGGGATGACAGCCACTTATAGACGCTATCGACCCCGTCGCGGCGCAGCAACAAGATTGCCGCGATAATATGCTGCGATGCGGAAAGTTGTTGCGGTATGTCGCATTCTGGCGGAGGCTCAGGCCACATTCGACCCTTTTGTTTGGAGCGCCCGATGGAAGCGGCCACCCTTTCCCGCCCGGTGGAGAAGGACCTCTACGAGATCGGCGAGGTTCCGCCGGCCTTCCACGTCCCCTCGACCATGTACGCCTGGGCCATCCGCAAGGAGCGCCACGGCCGACCCAACACCGCCATGCAGGTGGAGGTGCTGGCGACGCCCACCATCGGTGACGACGAGTGCCTGATCCTGGTGATGGCGGCGGGGGTTAATTACAATGGGGTCTGGGCCGCGCTCGGTGAGCCGATCAGCCCGCTGGACGGCCACAAGCAGCCCTACCACATCGCCGGCTCCGACGCCTCGGGCATCGTCTGGGCGGTGGGCCGCAAGGTGAAGCGGTGGAAGCCGGGCGACGAGGTGGTGGTCCACTGCAACCAGGACGACGGGGACGACGAGGAGTGCAACGGCGGCGATCCGATGTTCTCGCCCTCCCAGCGCATCTGGGGCTATGAGACGCCGGACGGCTCCTTCGCCCAGTTCTGCAGGGTGCAGTCGCGCCAGCTCATGGCGCGGCCCAAGCACCTGACCTGGGAAGAGGCCGCCTGCTATACCCTGACCCTGGCCACCGCCTACCGGATGCTGTTCGGCCACAAGCCGCACGAGCTAAAGCCCGGCGACAACGTGCTGGTCTGGGGCGCTTCGGGCGGGCTAGGCGTCTTCGCAGTGCAGCTTTGCGCCACCGCCGGCGCCAACGCCATCGGCGTGGTCTCCGACGAGAGCAAGCGCGACTATGTGATGAGCATGGGCGCCAAGGCGGTGCTGAACCGCAAGGACTTCGACTGCTGGGGCCAGCTTCCGCCCGTAAACGGCGAGGCGTTCGGCACCTATATGAAGGAGTGCCGCAAGTTCGGCAAAGCCATCTGGGACATCACCGGCAAGCGCGATGTGGACATGGTGTTCGAGCATCCCGGCGAGAGCACCTTCCCCGTCTCGGTCTTCCTGGTGAAGCGCGGCGGCATGGTGGTGATCTGCGCCGGCACGTCGGGCTACAACCTGACCATGGACGCACGCTTTTTGTGGATGCGCCAGAAGCGCGTACAGGGCAGCCACTTCGCCAACCTGATGCAGGCCTCCGCCGCCAACCAGTTGATGATCGAGCGGCGCCTCGATCCCTGCCTGTCAGAGGTGTTCCCCTGGGACGACATCCCCGCCGCGCACGAGAAAATGCTGGATAACAAACACCTGCCCGGCAACATGGCGGTGCTGGTCACCGCCCAGCAACCGGGCCTGCGCACCTATGAGCAAGTGCTGGAGATCGCGGCGGAGCGCTAAACCCGGCGGCGCCCGGCCACGAAGTTCCAGACCACCGCGATCACGGCCAGCACCAACAGAATGTGGATCAGGCCGCCGGCGACGTGGAACGCCAGAAAGCCCAGCAGCCAGAGAACGACCAGAACGCCCGCGATTGCCAGAAACATCAGCTTATCTCCTGTTTATACGCTAATGCACAGGCGCGCGAATGGCTCCGCTTCCCCCGCCGATCGTCTCGATCAGCCGCGCGGCAGGCCGGGGACGTCGCCGGGGTCCACCTGCTGGGCGATCAGGCGCGCGGCCATCAGCTGCACCGCCCGCTGGCCCGCATCGCCGCCGCAGTTGGTGACCAGCAGATAGGCCGCGGGCCGCGCCGGCGCGATCAGGGCCAGGGTGCGCCAGAGCGTATTGGAGCCCTCATGCGCCAGGACCGGCCCGTTGGCCCAGCCCCGGTTCTCGTAATACTGCCAGCCCAGCGCGTAGCCCTCCTTGCCGTCCCAGGGGCGCGCGAGCCGGGCCAGGCTTTCGGGCTTCAGCCAGTCGCCGCCGTCGGTCAGGAACACCCGCGCGAACTTGGCGTAGTCGGCCAGCGACAGGTGGACGCGGCCCGCCGGGCCGAACACGGGCGGGTTATCGGCCACGTCGTGCAGGGGATCGACCGGGGTCAGCGCGCCGTTGGGCCCCGGTTCGTGGCCCCAGGGGTTGGGGCCGGTGGGCGCGCCGAACGCGGCGGAGGTCATGTGCAGCGGCCCGAACACCTCGGCCGCCATGGCGCTTTCCCAGTCGGTCTTGAGGATGCGCTCCATCGCCGCGCCGGCCAGGATGTAGTTGGAATTGGCGTATTCGAACGCGCCGGCCTTGCCGGTGGGGGTGTTGCGCAGCAGGCGGGCCGCGAAATCGGCGCGCTGCTGGATCACCGGGCGGTTGTCGGCGTGGGCCTTGATCAGCCAGGCCTGGTCGATCAGACCGTTGTCGCTGACGCCGGAGCGGTGGGCCAGCACGTCCTCGATCTTCACCGTGGCCCAGGCGGGGTTGGCGTCCGCGGCGTCCGGAAACAGGTCATTCAGCGTCGCGCCCCAGTTGGCCTTGAGTTGCTCCACCAGCCGGGCATAGAGGGCCGCGGTCATCGCCTTGGTGTTGGAGCCGATGTGCCAGCTGTCGTCGGAGGTAACGTAGTCGTCCACATCGGCGCGCCGCCGCCCCGCCACGTCGAGCGCCAGAAGACCGCCCGCATTCACCGCCGCATAGCCTAGCGCCGGCACACCGGTCTGCTTCAGGACCTGATCCAGCGCCTCCGATACGTGCGGCAGGGCCGGCCGGGCGCCCATGTGGTTGAAGCCCTGCGCCAGGGTCGAGGCGGGCGTCAGACTGGCGGGCATAAGACTGGCGGTCATGGCCAGAAGCGTGCGGCGGTCGAGATGCATGGGGTCAGGAACCAAGGAACCCTGTCCGAACTTGGGCGATGTCTCCTCCCGAGCGCAGCGGGGGAGGTGGCGCGGCGTGATAACGCCGTGACGGAGGGGGCTGCGCGACATCGGCTGGACAAAACACTGGAGGGCAGCGCTGCCCCCTCCACCCCTTCGGGGTCCCCCTCCCCCTCTGCGCGGGGGAGGAATTTCAAGCCAGGAATGCAGCCAACGCATCGACCACGGCGCGGTTGTGCTCTTCCAGGCCGATGGTGATGCGCAGGTGGTCGGGCAGGCCGTAATTGGCCAGGCCGCGGGTCAGGATGCCCATCGCCGCCAGATACGCCTCGGCCTCGCGCGCCGTCCTGCCCGCGGCTTTCGGGAACCCGACCAGCACGAAATTGCCCTGCGAGGGCGTGAGGTCGAGGCCCAAACCGCCGAGCTGTTGCATCAGCCAGGGGCGCCATTGCAGCACCAACGCGCGGCTCCGCGCCTGGAAATCCTTGTCGCCGAGCGCCGCCACCGCCGCCGCCTGCGCCGGCAGGTTGACGTTGAAGGGCGCGCGGATGCGCTCCATGGCCGCCACCATCTCCGCCGGCGCATAGCCGTACCCCACTCTCAGACCGCCAAGGCCATGGATCTTGGAGAAGGTCTTGGTGACCACGACATTGGTCGCCCCGCGCGCCAGATCCAGCCCGTCCCCATAGGTGGGATCGTCGACGAACTCGGCATAGGCGGCGTCCAGCACCAGGATACAGTTTCCCGGCAGGCCCTCGTGCAGGCGGCGCACCTCATCGCGCGACAGCCAGCCGCCGGTGGGGTTGCCGGGATTGTCGAGGAAGACGATGCGGGTTCGATCGTCCACCAGGGCCAAGGCCTCGTCGACGTCGAAGCGCAGAGCGGGCATGGGGGCGAAACGCACCTCCGCCTGGGCGCCGCGGCCGGCGATACGATAGGCGAGAAAGCCGTACTGGCCCTGCACCACGTTGTCGCCCGGCTCGCAATAGGTCTGGGCGATCAGGGTGAACACCTCGTCCGAGCCGCAGCCGAAGATCAGCCGCTCCGGCTCTAGGTCGAATTCGGTCGCCACCGCGTCCCGCACCGCATTGGCCTTGCCGTCGGGATAGAGGTGCAGCCTGCCGGCGGTCTCCTCGAACGCCTGCCGCGCCAAGGGGCTGGAGCCGAGGATGTTCTCGTTGGACGACAGTTTCACCGGCTCGGCGACGCCATCGATTTTCGACTTGCCGCCCACATAGGGCTCGATGTCGAGGATGCCGGCCTTGGGGCGGGGACGCAGGGTGCTTTCGGGGACGATGACGCTCATGGCGCGGCCATAGCGCGATCGCCGCTGATCGTCCAATGAGCAAAGCTGGGGTTCACAGTGCGGCGGGGCGCGATTACAGCCCCGACCGATGACGCACACGCATGACGGCCTGGGGGAGCACTGGGTGTTCGGCTACGGCTCCCTTATGTGGCGCCCGGGCTTTGCCTATGCGGAGCGGCGGCGGGCGCGGCTGAACGGGCGCCACCGGTCGTTCTGCATCCATTCGGTGCATCATCGGGGCACGCCGGCCCGGCCGGGCCTGGTGCTGGGGCTCAGCCCCGGCGGGTCGGTGGTGGGGGCGGCCTATCGGGTGGCGACGGCCGACTGGGCTGCGACCTACGCCTATCTGGTGGAGCGCGAACAGCCGACCGAAACCTATGTGGAGCGCCACGTGGCGGTGACGCTGGACGACGGTCGCCGCGTGCGCGTGCTGGCCTTCCTGTCCGACCGCACCCATCCGCAATGGGCGGGTCGTCTGTCGCTGGAGGACCAGGCCCAGCGGATCGCCGGGGCCGTGGGCCTGTCGGGCCGCAACACGGACTATCTGCGCGATCTGGTCGAGCGTCTCCGCGCCGACAGCGTCAGCGACCCCTTCATGGAGCGTCTGCTGGAGCGGGTGGAGGCGGTGGAGGGAGCAACCTGAACCCCTCCCCCTCGCGGGGAGGGGTTGGGCTGGGGGTGCGACCGAAGAAGGCGGCCGAACTCCGGGCGCAAACAGTCCAGCCTCGAGCTCGCACTTCCCTCGCCCTCCCGTCTCTTCCGCAAGGGGGGAGAGGGTTCCTCACGCCTCCGCCAGCAACCTTGCGCTAGCCGTCTCGACCTCGCTTTGCAGGCGGCGCATGAACTCGGCGCGTTTCAGGCCCGGCGGGATGGGCGGGAGGATTTCGAACACGGCCACGCCCGGCCATTTCATCAGGCCCGAGGCGGGCCAGAAGCGGCCGGAATTGGTGGCCACCGGTACGCAGGGCACGTTCAGCTCGCGATAGAGGCCCGCCACGCCCGGCTGATAGTCCGGCGCCTCGCCCGGTTCCTTGCGGGTGCCCTCCGGGAAGATCACCACCTGCCGGCCCTCGCTGGCGGCCTCGGACGCCGCGTTCAGCATGGCCCGCATGGTCTTGGCGGCGCCCGCGCGGTCGATGGGGATCATGCCGGACCTGGCGGAGAACCAACCGAAGATGGGGATGACCATCAAGGACTGCTTCAGGACGAAGGCGGGGTCGTCGAGATAGGTGAACGGCGGCAGGATATCGAGCATCCCCTGATGCTTGGCCGCCACCAGGCAGGCCCCGGACGGCAGGTTGTCCCGCCCGCGCACCTCCACCTCCAGCCCACAGGTGACGGCGAGGCCGGCCAGCACCCACTTCATCCACAGCCGGATCGCCTCCAGCGCCGGACGCCGGGCGCCGAGCAGCAGGGGCAGGCAGATCAGCCCCATGACGATGGCGAGGCCGAACATCCACACCATGAACAGCACCGCGCCCACCGCCTGCAGGGGGCCGGGCCTTGAGCGGACCAATCCGGTCATTCGCCCGCCGTCGCCGGGGCGGAGGTGGTGTTGTTGGCCGGCGCATCCACCACCAGCGTGTCGCGCTTGGCGCCGAGGTGCAAAACCGCCTCCCGCGCCAGGATCACCAGGTACTTGCAGTATTCGTAGGCCATGCGCTTGGACCCGTCGGTGGTCTTCCACCAGGCGTGGGCGTCGAGGATCGGGGTGGCGACCGGATAGGGCCGCAGCGCCACCCCCGGCGTCGCGGCGCGCAGCTCCAGCAGCGCGCGGGGCATGTGATAGTCTGCGGTGACCACGATCACCGTGTGGAAGTGGTGATAGGTGGTCCAGGCCAGGGTCTCGCGCGCATTGCCCTGGGTGTCGGCGGCGCGAAAGCCGAGATCGACACAGCAGTCGAAGGTCCTGGAATAGTCATGGGTCAGGCTCTGCATGTCCTTGCGGCTGACCTCGGGGTTCACGCCGGAGACCAGCAGGCGCTTGGCCTTGCCGCGCTCCAGCAGTTGCACCGCCGCCTCAATCCGCACCGAGCCGGCGCCGGTGAGCGAGACGATGCCGTCCGCCGGCTGCGGATCGGGCGCGGGGGTGGAGTTGGCCACCCGCGCGGCGAAGGCCATCAACCCCACGCCCCACAGCACCACCAGCAACAGGATCACCGCCAGCGTCTTCATCCGCCCTTCCTATCCACCCCCGCCATAGCCGGCGCGCAGACTATGCATGGCCGCGCGGCGCGCGGAAAGCGCGGCGATGGCGCCGGCCAGGATCGGACACGGAACGATGAGCCAGAGGTCGCTCCAGGCCTGCGGAAGCAGCGGGCTGAAGCCGTCCTGCGGCATAAACAGCCTGATCGCGGCCCAGAACGACAGGGCGATAACGGCGCCCACCAGCCCCGCCCCCGCCGCCAGCCGGGCGAATCGGTTCTGGAACAGGCCGGCGACGAAGCGATCCTCCGCGCCGGACAGGTGCAGCACCTCAACCACCTCGCGGCGCGCCTGTAGTCCCGCGCGGGTGGCGAAGCCGATGGCCGCCGCCGCCGCCGCCGCCAGGGCCAGGGCCGCGCCGACGGCGCCGAGGCGCACCGTGGTCGCCGCCCGCTCCACATCGCCGAGCCAGCGGCTGTGATCGTCCACCGCGCCGTCCACCCCCGCCCGGGTCAGGGCCTCGGTCAGGGCCGCCGGCGAGGCGGGGTGGGCGGGATCGAGGTCGAGGGTGACAAGCTCAGGGATCGGCAGGTCGTCCGGCACTCCGCCCTTGCCGAGCCAGGGTTCCAGCAGCTTCACCGCCGCCGCCCGGTCGAGCGCCCGCGCCTCGGTTACGCCCTTCACCCCGGCCAAGGCCTCGGCCCCCCGCGCGGCGGCCTCGGCGCTGCTCTCGCCGGGTTTGGGCCGCACCTGCACGGTCGCGGAGGCCCTGAGGTCGGCCCGCCAGCCCTGCGCCGCCCGGTCGGACGCCGCCGCCCCCAGCACCGCCAGGCAGGCCAGGGCGCAGAGGACGGCGATAACGAACATCAACGCTCCGTCGCGCCCGTCCCCCGCCGGCAGCAGCGGACCCGGACGCTCCCCCGCGTCCCGATGCGGCGGCGGGGCGGGATCGCTCATGCCCCCGTCCCCGCATAGCCGCCCGGTCCCTGCAGACGGCCGCCCTCCAGATTGAGCACCGGGTGGCCGGACTGCTCCACCAGATCGCGATCGTGGCTGGAGACCAGCACCGTGGTCCCCTGCCGGTTCAGCTCCATGAGGAGGCGCAGGATGCGCCCCCCCATCTCGTGGTCCAGGTTGCCGGTCGGCTCGTCGGCCAGCAGGATTTCCGGCCGCGCCACCACCGCCCGCGCGATGGCCAGCCGCTGCTTCTCCCCGCCCGAGAGGGTGGGCGGCAGGGCGTGCATCCGCGCGCCGAGCCCGACCCAGGACAGGAGTTCCGCGACGTCGGCGCGGTAGCTGTCCAGCCGCTTGCCGGCGATGCGCAACGGCAGGGCGGCGTTGTCGAACGCCGAAAGGTGGTCGAGCAGGCGGTACTCCTGGAACACCACCCCGATACGGCGGCGGATATGCGGCATCTCGCGCCTCGGCAGGGTGGCGATGTCGCGGCCGAACAGGCGCACAAGCCCGCGCGAGGGTTCGTGCGCCAGATAGATCAGCTTCAGCAGCGAACTCTTTCCCGCCCCCGACGCGCCGGTAAGGAAATGGAAGGAGCCCGGCGCCAGACTGAGGCTGATATCGCGAAGGGTTTCGGGCGCCCGTCCATAGCGCATGGCGACGCCCTGAAACTCTAGCACCGGCCCGGCGTGGATTTCCTGCGTCGGGATAGCGTTCACACCCTGCCTGGACATCCCGCCCGGCCCGATCTCGCCTCTATGGACAGGGGGTTGGGAATAGGTCACCCCGGGACGGACGGGCGAGAAGTCTCGATTCGACGCAATGATACTGACCTGCCCCGAGTGCGCCAGCCGCTATTTCGTGGACGATGATCGCATCGGTCCCGAAGGGCGTAAGGTGCGTTGCGCCTCGTGCGGCCACGCCTGGCGCGAGGCCGCCCCGAACGCCATGGCGACGATGGGCGAACCGCTGAGCTTCGCCCCCGCCGGCGCACCAGGCGTGGGCGTCGAGCCCGTGAAGCTGCGCGGATCGCGCGCGGATGTGCCCGCGCGTTTACGCGAAGAGGCCGCCGAAAAGCGCAGGACGCGGGAGGCCGCGGCCATCGGCGTCACCTGGGCGGTGCTCGGCGCCGGCTTCTGCGCCCTGGCCCTGGCGGCGGTGATCTTCCGGACCGACGTGGTGCGGCTGGCGCCCATGACCGCCGGCGCCTATGCCTTCGCCCGGATGCCGGTGAACCCCATTGGCCTTGCCATCGACGGAGTGGTGGGCGGCCCCGGCCTGAAGGACGGCCGCGCCGCGCTGAAGGTGACCGGGATGGAGCGCAATGTGGACACCCGCCCGCGCGAGGCCGCGCCGTTGCGCGTCAGCCTGGTGGACAAGGCCGGCCGTCTTGTCGCCAGCCAGGTGACCCGGCCGGGAGCCGGCCCGATCCAGCCCGGTGAGACGCGCCCCTTCACGGCCCTGTTCTTCGATCCCCCGCTGCAGGCCAGCTCAGCCCAGGCCGAGTTCGCCTTCGACGCCATGAAGCCCGCCGCCCGGCCGGCGACCAAGCCTTCGATGCGCCCCGTGGCTGTCGCGGTTGCGCCTCCCGTCCCGGCCTCCACCGTCCTGAAACTGCGCGGCGCGGCCGAGGCGCCCGCGCCCGCCTCGCTCCCGATCCCCGCGAAGGAGGCCACGCCCCTGCCCGCCTCCTCGCCCTACGCCCTGCCCAATAGGGCGACCGCCACGCATGGCTAGGCCAACGGTCCTGCTCGACGCGGCGGCCATCGCCGCGCGGGTGGACGCCCTCGCCGCCGAGATCGCGCCCCGCATCGACGACGCCACCGTGGCGGTCTGCCTGCTCACCGGCGGCCTGTGGTTCGCCGCCGACCTGACCCGCGCCTTGCACCGCCATGGCCGCGACGTGGCCTTCGACGCCCTGTGGATCGCCTCCTATGGCGACGACACCGTGAGCGCCGGGCGGGTGCTGCTGCGGGCGGGCCTGCAGCGGCCGGTGGCGGGCCGCACCGTGCTGGTGATCGACGATGTGATGGACAGCGGCCTGTCGCTGCACGAAGCGCACCGGCTGCTCCGTGACGCCGGCGCGACGCGGGTGCTGACCTGCGTCTTTGCGCGAAAGCCGTGGCCGGAGCCGCGCGCGGTGACCTGCGACTTCATCGCCTGGGACGCCCCGGCCCGCTTCCTCGCCGGCTACGGCATGGACATGGCCGGTCGCCTGCGCGGCTGCCCGGACGTGGTGGCGGTGGATTAGGGCCGCCCAAGGCTGAGGTTATTTTGCCGTCACGCACGACGACAGCTAAAGGTAGGGATCCCATAAAGGACAGGCGACGTGTATTTCCAAGTTGAAGGCCGTACATGTTCCGGCAAATGGCGCGCGCCCCGTTCCGTGAGTTCTTTCAGCTGCTTGGGCTCGGCCTGCCCGGGAAGTTCAATCAGTAATCGGCGGCCACTGACGAGCCGTATGGACCAGAGCGAGCACCCAGACCGTTTCGTCTTCTATCTCATAGACCAGGCGGTAACTTTCATGCGGGACCAGCTCGCGCGTTCCGGGAATTTTCCCCGCGCGGCCCCGCATCGGGAGCTCACTCAGGGCTGCTGCGGCATCGCTGAAAAGCTGGTCCATCCGCGCGGCGGCGCGGGGATTGTCAGCTGCGATATGGTCCCAAATGACATTGCGGTCCTCTCGCGCCTCAGGCGTCCAAACGACCCTCACGCCTCCCCAGTCGCCTCGGCGCGCCGGACGGCGAATTCGGCTTCGACCTCTGCATTCGACAGACCCCGACCCGCGCGAACCGATGACCGCGAAACGGCCACCTTGCGCCTTAGAAACGCGTCGTAGTCACGCGCCTCGCGCTGGCGCTGCACAAACTCACGCATGAACTCCCGGACCACCTGCGAAGCTGGCCGGTGCGCGGCCTCCGCCTCGGCCATGAATTCATTTCGCAGCTCAGCTTCGAGCTTCATCGTGAAAACAGCCTCTTTCGGCATGGGGACATCCGGCAGGTTTCAATACTGAATTTGTATATACGCCTTCATCACAGCACAAGCATCGATGTTCATTGGCGCATAAGCGCTTGTGCGCGGGCTTGACCTTTTCAGCGCGAAGGCGGGAAAACGGACTGGAAACAGTAGGTGTCCCCGTTTCGTCCTTCAACCCTCGTCAAGGATTCCACGGATTCAGTAGCGGGACGCCTGTCGCCTCGAAGTCGGCGGTGTTGCGGGTCACGACGGTCATGCCGTGGACCAGCGCCGTGGCGGCGATGAGGGCATCCCGTTCAGCGCGGGGATCAGGGACGTGGAGACGGGCGCAGCGTAGGGCGACCGCTGTGTCTACCGGGAGTATGCGCCGGACAAACTCCGGCAGGACGGCGTTATCCAGCCAGGCTCGAAGCCTTGCCCCTTGCATTGGGTCCCGGCGTTCTACCTGCAAGACGCCGGTCTCCAGTTCCATGATCGTGACAACGGATAGATAGAGATCGGCTGCGTCCACGCTGTCAGCCCATCTTTCGACTTGGGGATCGGCTTTGCCGTGGCGTACTTTTCGCAGTTCGGACACCACATTGGTGTCAAGAACGAACATCAGCCGAACTCGACCCCGCGGCTGTTGAGAACGGCGCGCGGCGGCTCGAACTCGATGTAGTCAGCGCCCGGCATGGCAAGCAGATCGGCGATCTTGGGGCGGCTGCCCGCAAGTCGCTGATAGTCCTCGATGCTCAGCAACACATGCGCTGTCCGACCGCGATCGGTGATAAACACCGGGCCTTCCCTCGCGGCCCTTTTGGCGCGGTTGGAATCCTGGTTGAATTCGCGGCTCGACAAGGTTGTAATGGTCACGCCGACCTCCCGCGCTGTTCAGCAGCAAGTACCTACGTTACTACATCCGGTCTCCGCGTTCAAGCGTGTGCCGGCGGACCCTCCGCGTTCTACAGGCGGTCCCTACCGTCGCCGCGCCGGGCGGGCGAGTTGTTGCGCCGGGGTGCGGGGGAGGTCTTCGAGGGTGAGGTAGCCGCGGTGGTCGGCGTCCAAGGCGTCGAAGTTGCGGTCCGCCTGGGCCAGGAAGTCGGCCAGCTTCAGCCGGCTGCGAAAGCTGCGGTCGGCGGAGCGCACGGGCTCGGGATCGTTCAGCAGGCCATAGGTGGCGGCGCCCGCCGGCAGCGGCTTGCCGTCCGTGGCCGTGGGAGGGATAGAGGTATCGGGGCCCGAAGTCACCGGCGGCCCGCCTGGCCCGCCGAAGCCGCCGAGCTGGCTCTGCACCTTGATCAGCCGGGGCGCGCCCATCGGGCCGGAAAAGCGGCTACGCGCCACGCCGGCAAGGATTTCCGGCACCACCTTTTTTTCGTACAGGCCGATGATCTCGTCATCAATGATGCCGTTCTTGCGCACGTCGAGCTGGTGGAAGAAGTCCTCCGCCTCGGCCCGGAATTCGGCGCGGTCGATCTTGCCGTCGTGGTCGGCGTCGGTCTTGGCGAACCAGGCCACCACCGGATAGGGCTCCCCCGGCTTGGAACGGAACGGCTGGCCCGAGGGGCTGATGAACAGCTGCGCATCGGCCAGCGGTGTGGTCTGCGGCCGATCCACCGCCGCGAAGGCCGCGCCCGCGCCGAGGGCCAGGAGCGCCGCCCCCCCTATCACCATCCGCCGCCGCATGACCGAACCCTTCACAACCAATCCGCCGTGCGCTCGCGCGCCAGCATGTCTTCATAGCTTGGCCGTGGCCGAACGATGGCGAACCGGTCGCCGTCGACCAGGACCTCGGGCACGAGCAGGCGGGAGTTATACTCCGACGCCATGGCCGAGCCATAGGCGCCGGCGGTCATGAAGGCGACCAGATCGCCGCGGGCCAGGGTCGGCAGGCGCCGGTCGCGGGTGAAGGTGTCGCCGGTCTCGCAGATCGGGCCGACCACATCGTAGGCGGGGCGCTCGGCATCCTGCGCCGGGCGCACCACCGGGCGGATGTCGTGATAGGCGTCGTACAGGGCGGGCCGGATCAGGTCGTTCATGGCGGCGTCGAGCACCAGGAAGCGCTTGCGGGCCTCTCCCTCCTGTGCGGGCCGCTCATGCACGTGGATGACGCGGCTGACCAGCACGCCCGCATTGGCCACCAGCACGCGGCCGGGCTCGAAGGCGAGTTCTATCTCCATCCCCTCCACGACCCGCTCCACCATGGCGGCGAACGCGTCCGGCGACGGCGGTGTGGGCTGGTCGAAATATGGCACGCCGAGGCCGCCGCCGAGGTCCAGCCGCTGCACCGACAGCCCCCCGCCGCGCAGGCGCTCCACCAGGGCCCGCATGGCGCGGAAGGCCTGCTCCATGGGCGCGAGGTCGGTGATCTGGCTGCCGATGTGACAGGCCACGCCCACGGGGTTCAGCGCGGCGGTGTCGGCGGCGGCGGCATAGAGACGCTCGGCTTCCGACAAGGAGACCCCGAACTTGTTGTGGCTGGCGCCGGTGGAAATCTTGGCGTGGCCGCCGGCGCCGATGTCAGGATTGACGCGGATGGCCAGGGTGGCGCGCACGCCCTTCTGCTCGGCGACCTCCGCCAACAGCGCCATCTCCGGCTCGGACTCGATATTGATCTCCGCCACGCCCACGTCCAGCGCGAAGGCCAGTTCCTGCGCGGTCTTGCCGACGCCGGAGAAGACGATGCGGCTCGGGGGCACGCCCGCCGCCAGGGCGCGCCGGATCTCGCCCTCGGACACCGTATCGGCCCCGGCGCCGAGGGCCGCCAGGGTGCGGATCACCGACAGGTTGGAATTGGCCTTCAGCGCATAGGCGATCAGCGGGTCGCGCGTCTTGAACGCCTGGCGGAAGACGGTGAAGTGGCGGACCAGCGTGGCGGTGGAATAGACATAGACCGGCGTGCCCACGGCCTCGGCGATGGCGGTGAGCGACACTTCCTCGCAAGCCATGACCCCGTCAGGGTCGTAGTCAAAGTGGTTCACGGTATCGCCCTAGGTGCCCGTTGGAACTGAACTGCGTCCTTCGAGACGCCTCCTTCGGAGGCTCCTCAGCATGACGAAGGTAGTGAGCTTCAACAACGCTCTCATGCTGAGGAGCGAGTTCGCTTGCGTCTCCAAGCACTTAGAACAGGGCCTTCTGGCTCAGTTCGGCGGGTTGGGATTGATCGCGGGGCCGACCGGGTTGGGGATGCCGTCCAGCGGCTGGCGGCTGGCGGGGATGTTCTTCTGCTCTGGCGCCTTGATGTCGCGGGTGGTGAGCGGTGCGTTGTCGGACTGGTCGGCGGGGGCGGTGGAGCCGCTGCGACGCGCGCGGGCGTCGGCCGCGTCCTGGGCGTCCTGCTGGCGCTGCGCCTCATAGCGGGCGCGGGCGCGGTCGCCGAACAGGGGCGGCGGCGTCTCCAACTGTCCGCGCTTGCCGCATCCGGCCAGGGAGACCCCCGACACCGTCAAAAGGCCAAGCGCCGCGATCCGCCCCATCGTGTTCCAGCCGTTCATCCGAGTCTGTCCTTCCAGCGCTTGACCTGTTCACGGACCCGCACGGGCGCGGCGCCGCCATAGCTCGTGCGAGACGCCACCGAGGCCTCGGGCGAAAGCACCGAGAACACGTCGGCGGTGATCCCGGCCTCGATAGCCTGCAAGTCTTGCAACGGCATGTCACCCAGGCCAACGCCCAATTGTTCGGCGCGTTTCACCGCCTGGCCCGTGACGTGGTGCGCCTGGCGGAAGGGCATGTCCAGCCTGCGCACCAGCCAGTCGGCGAGATCGGTGGCGGTGGAGTAGCCGGCCCCGGCCGCGGCGGCCATGCGTTCCACATCGGGGGTCAGGTCCGCCACCATTCCCGCCATGGCCGCCAGCGACAGATCGAGCGCGTCGAAGGCCTCGAATACCGGAAGCTTGTCCTCCTGCATGTCCTTGGAATAGGCCAGGGGCAGGCCCTTCATCACCACGGTGAGTTGGGTGAGCGAACCCAGGATGCGGCCCACCTTGGCGCGGACCAGCTCCGCCGCGTCGGGATTGCGCTTCTGCGGCATGATCGAGGAGCCGGTGGTGAAGGCGTCGCTGAGCGCGATGAAGCCGAACTGGGGCGTGGTCCAGATCACGATCTCCTCGGCCATGCGCGACAGGTGCACCGCGCAGATCGAAGCGGCCGACAAGGCCTCAAGCGCGAAGTCGCGGTCGGAGACGCTGTCCAGCGAATTGGCGGTGGGGCTGCAGAATCCGAGCGTGGCGGCGGTCAGGTGCCGGTCGATGGCGTAGGGCGAGCCGGCCAGGGCCGCGGCGCCCAGCGGGCTCTCGTTCATGCGCTGGATGGCGTCGCGAAAGCGCGAAGCGTCGCGGCCGAACATCTCCACATAAGCCATCAGGTGGTGGCCGAACGTGACCGGCTGGGCCGGCTGCAGGTGGGTGAAGCCGGGCATCAGGGTCGCCGCGTGGGGCTCCGCCTTGGCGAGCAGAGCGCGCTGCAGCGCCTCGATCTGCACCACCGTGTGCTCGCAGGCGGCCTTGACCCACAGACGGAAGTCCACCGCCACCTGGTCGTTGCGCGAGCGGGCGGTGTGCAGCCGCCCGGCCACAGGGCCGATCAGTTCGGCCAAGCGCGCCTCCACATTCATGTGGATGTCTTCGTATTCGTCGCGAAAGGGGAAGGTTCCGGCCTCCATCTCCGCCGCGATGGCGTCCAGGCCGCCGAGGATCGCCTGCGCATCCGTGCTTGAAATCACGCCCTGTTTGGACAACATCGCCGCGTGCGCGCGGGACCCTTGCAGGTCCTGCGCGGCGAGCCTGCGATCGAACCCGATCGAGACGTTGATCGCCTGCATCAGTTCGGCGGGCTTCTTCTCGAAGCGGCCGCCCCACAGGCTCTGACCCTTGCTGCGCTTGGAGGCGTCGTCGGACATGAAGTTTCGGGTATCCCATGCGATCCTGGGCGGGCTGGCCGCGCTCGCGGCTCTATATGTCACGGGGGGCGCGGGCTTCAAACCCAATGCCGCGGCGGCGGCCGAGAAGGTGGCGGGCGCCGAGGCCAAGCTGAAGCGGGCGACGGGCGACTACCCCACCGTCGGCTTCGTCGATGCGGCGGGCAAGCCGCACCAGCTCGCCGAGTTCAAGGGCAAGGTGGTGGTGATGAACCTCTGGGCCACCTGGTGCGCCCCCTGCCAGAAGGAGATGCCGACCCTGGCCGCGCTGCAGAAGGGCTTTGGCGCGGCCCCCATCGCCATCGTGCCGGTCTCGGTCGACTCCAGGGCGGCGGCGGCCAAGGCGCAGGCCTTCATGGCGCGGAACGCCCCCCTGCCCTTCTATCACGACGCCGAGGGCGCGCTCAGCCCGGCCCTGAAGCCGGCGGTGGAAGGCTATCCCACCAGCTTCGTCTACGACCGCAAGGGCAAGCTCTACGGCGTGGTGCAGGGCGAGGCCGACTGGGGCAGCGCCGGAACCCGGGCCCTGCTGCAAAAGCTGGCGAAGGGCTGATCCTGGTCTCGATCCCGTTTTGCGGGCTTTGCAGCGGCGGCGATGCAGCCTATCGGAGGGGGCCTGTCCAACCTTGAGGCGCCCATGTTTCGTAAGCTGTTCCTCGATCACCCCGCATCGGTGGGCGAAACCTATCCGCAGCATCTGGTCGCCGCCCTGAGCATCGCCGGTCCGCTCTACAAGGCGGCGCTGGCCGCCACCGTCCACGCCGTGGCGCCGGGCCTCTGCCAGAAGACGGGCTCTCGCACCATCATCCACCTGCACCGGCGCATCACCGGCGGCCAGGGCCGGGGCGCGGCCATGGAGGGCGAATACAGCATCTGAGTCTCCCCGCCCCGAGGGGAGGTCAGGCCGCGGCCGCCCTGGCGCGTTCGATGCCTTCGAGCACCATTTCGCGGGCCTTGGCCGCATCGCCCCAGCCCCGCACCTTGACCCACTTGCCGGGCTCCAGGTCCTTATAGTGGGCGAAGAAGTGCTCGATCTGGGCGAGGGTGATCGCCGGCAGATCGGTGTAGTTGTGCACGCCGTCGTAGCGTTGGGTCAGCCATGTCGAGGGGACGGCGATCAGCTTCTCATCCTCGCCGGCCTGATCCTCCATCAGGAGGACGCCGACGATACGGCAACTCATCACCCCGCCGGGCACGATGGCGCGGGTGTTGACCACCACCACGTCGCAGGGATCGCCGTCGCCCGACAGGGTGTGGGGGATGAAGCCGTAATTCCCCGGATAGCGCATGGAGGTGTAGAGGAACCGGTCCACCACCAGGGCGCCGGAGGCCTTGTCCATCTCGTACTTGATCGGCTCCCCGCCGATGGGCACCTCGATGATGACGTTGACGTCCTCGGGCGGGTTCTTGCCAACGGGAATGGCGTTGAGGTTCATGGCGGGGTCCAAATCTGAGCCGCTGCGTTGAGCACATTCGCCAAACGGTGATCAACCGCTTTGTTTATGCTAGGCTCGGTGAATGACCATCTGGGTCTCCATTGACGACGCACAGGGCAGGCTCGAAGAGCTGGCCGATCGCGCCGCCGCGGGCGAGGCTATCATCCTGTCGCGCGAGGGGGTCGCCGTGGCCGTGTTGAACCCTCCCAAGCCCAGCGAGGCCGAACCGGCTTCCCGCACGACCGGACAGGCGACAAGGCCGCGCCAGATGGGGCTTTACGCCCACCTCGGCCCCCTGAAGGATCCCGACCTTTTCCTACGGCCTGATCCAGAGCTCGAAGAATTGGCCGAGTCGCGGGACGAGGACCATTTCTATCGGATCGAGGCCAAGCCTGGTCATCCATGACTGGGCTCCTGCTAGATACACACGCCTTCGTCTGGACGATCTTGCAGCCGCAAAGACTTTCAGGGGCGGCCTACCAAGCCACCGTCAGTCCTGATCTACGAATCTTCGTCAGCGCAGTCAGCGTCTACGAGATCGAGTACAAGCGACCGCGTGAGCCCCTTTTCAACCAACTGCCTTCGCCCTTCTGGGAGATTGCGGATCGGCTCGAGATGGGCTGGCTGCCCATTTCACTAGACGACGCGGAGGTGGCGGGTCGGTTGGACCGTGATCACCGCGATCCATGGGATCGCCTATTGGCCGCGCAGGCGACCAACCGCAGCCTGACCCTGGTCACTGCCGACGAGCGCATCCACCAGATCGCGTCGTCGTGGCAAGTCGAGTTTCTCTGGTGACCTACCGCGTCGGAACGGGCTTTTCGCCGCGGTAGTCGTAGAAGCCGCGGCCGGTCTTCTTGCCGAGCCAGCCTGCCTCTACATACTTCACCAGCAGCGGGCAGGGCCGGTACTTGGAGTCCGCCAGCCCCTCGTGCAGCACGTTCATGATGGCCAGCACCGTATCCAGGCCGATGAAGTCGCCGAGTTCCAGCGGCCCCATGGGGTGGTTGGCGCCGAGCTTCATCGCCGTATCGATGGCGTCCACGGTGCCGACGCCTTCGTACAGGGTGTAGATCGCCTCGTTGATCATCGGCACCAGGACGCGGTTGACGATGAAGGCAGGGAAGTCCTCGGCATTGGCCGTGGTCTTGCCCAGCGACTGGGCGAAACTGGCCGCCGTCTCATAGGTCTCTACATCGGTGGCGATGCCGCGGATGATCTCCACCAGCTTCATCAGGGGCACCGGGTTCATGAAGTGCAGACCGATGAACCGCTCTGGCCGATCCGTGGTGGAGGCCAGGCGGGTGATGGAGATGGACGAGGTGTTGGAGGCCAGCAGGGTCTGCCCGCCGAGGTGGGGGGCTATGCTGCGGAAGATCGCCTTCTTCACCTCCTCGTTCTCGGTGGCGGCCTCGATCACCAGGTCGGACTGGCCCACCATGGCGAGGTCTGGGGTGGCGGAAATGCGCGGCATCGCCGCCTGCATGTCCTCCATCGACACCATGCCGCGCGCCACCTGCCGCGACAGGTTGCGCTCCACCAGCTTCAGGCCTGCCTCGATGCGGTCGCCAGACACGTCGTTCAACCGGACGTCATAGCCCGAAAGGGCGCAGACATGGGCGATGCCCGAACCCATCTGGCCTGCCCCGATCACGGCGACCGTCTTGATCTCAGTCATTCAAACTCCGGCGAACGGCCTGGCTGATCCTCACCTCGCGGGGACGGACTCGGCATCTGGCGGTTCTAGCATGACATACCGCCGTCACCGATAAGCCGTTGCTGCGACGCACACAACGGGATTCGCGCCGGCCAGGGGCCGTAGGCGGACGCTGTGGGACCGTGAACACGCTTACGGCGACCGCGGCTCATGGTTAATCGGCTGGTAACCCGCTTCGCGCGTCATGCAGGCTGATCCGAACCCCGGTCCCCGCGTGAGTCGCCCCATGCTGCGTAATATGAGCGCGCCCAAGCCCTTCGCGGCCGCCATTGGCCCGGGCGTCGCCGACACCGCCATCGTCCGCGCCATGCCCGCCGCGCCGAAGCTGGCGATGGAGCCCCTGGGCGACAGCGCCTCTCCCGCCGCCCTGACCCGGCTGCAACAGGCCCTGGCCGACCTTGCCGCGCTCCGGCGCGAGGCGGCCGTTCCGATCCTGCAGCAGGCGCTGCTGGCCATGAATGCCGACCGGCACGCGGAGGGCGCGGAGCTGGCGCTGAAGGCGCTGGCGATCGACGAGAAGATCGGCGTGGGTTGGCACATCCTGGCGATCTGCCGCGAGAAGGCCGGCGATGTGACCACCGCCCTCACCTGCTACGAGACCGCGTTGAAGCTGTCGCCGGACGAGCCGGAGATCGCCAACGACCTTGGGCGCCTCGCCATCGTCATGGGCTTCAAGGACGTGGCCGAGCAGCTGTTCCTGGCCTATCTGGCCGAGGTTCCGGGCTCGGTCGCCGGCGCCAACAACCTGGCCTGCGCCCAGCGCGACCTGATGCACTATGAGGATGCCCAGGCGACGATCACCGCCGCCATACGGGCCAATCCCGAACAGGCGCTGCTGTGGAACACGCTCGCCACCATCCTGGCGGAGCGGGGGGATGTGGCCCAGTCCATCCAGTTCTTCGACGAGGCCCTGAGGCTCAATCCCGACTTCCATTCCTGCCGCTACAACCGGGGCGGGGCCAAACAGTCCCTCGGCGACCCCCTCGGGGCGCTGGAGGATTGCGAGGCGGCGATCCCGGGGGTGAAGCTGGAGACCGAACGGGCGATGATGCACCTGGCGCGCGCCACCATGCTGCTGTCCGCCGGACGGATCGCCGAGGGTTGGGACGCCTATGAGGCGCGCTTCGATCCGCACTATGCCGATGTCACCCACTTCATGCTCGACCGGCCGCAATGGACACCGGACAGCGACCTGACCGGCAAGTCGCTGCTGGTCATGGGCGAGCAGGGCCTGGGCGACGAGGTGCTGTTCGCCAGCCTCGTTCCCGACCTGATCGACGCCGTCGGACCCGAGGGTCAGGTGACCCTGGCGGTGGAGCGGCGGCTGATCCCGCTGTTCGCGCGCTCCTTCCCTACCGCCGTGGTCGGCGAGCACGGCACCTTGAGGGTCGATCACCATACGGTGCGCGCGCCGCGTTTCATGACCGAGGCGGAGGTGGCGAAGATCGACCTGTGGACGCCGATGGCCTCGCCCCTGCGCGGATTTCGCCGCTCATTGGACGCCTTTCCACACCGCCGCGCCTTCCTGACGCCGGACCCGGCGCGGGTGGCGCACTGGCGGGATGTGCTGGCGGCGTTGGGGCGCCGGCCCAAGGTCGGGGTGATCTGGAAGAGCCTGGTGGTGGATTCGGCGCGTCTGCGCTTCTACTCGCCCTTCGACCGCTGGGCGCCGATACTGACCACGCCGGGCGCGACCATGGTGAACCTGCAGTACGGCGATGGCTCAGCAGAGATCGATCGGGCCGAGGCGGAACTCGGAGTGGAGATCTGGACCCCGCCGGGCATCGACCTGAAGAACGATCTCGACGATCTGGCCGCGCTCTGCCTGGCGCTCGATCTGGTCATCGGGCCGGCCACCGCCACCACCAACCTCGCGGCGGCGGCAGGGGCGGACCTGTGGCTGATCTCCACGCCCGGCGCCTGGCCCAAGCTCGGCGCCGATCGCTATCCCTGGTATCCTCAGGCGCGGGTGTTTACCCCTTCCGCGCACAATGAATGGGAGCCGGTGATGGCTGAGGTGGCGCAGGCCCTGAGCGAGCGCCTATCGGCCCCGACCGCCGGAACGTAGCGCCTCACTGGGGTGTTTCACCCACAGACGCGGATCATCCGCGCGGTGGAGGAACGATCATGCCGGACACTCCCATGCCCGATACACCTGAGTTCGACCAGGCCGACCCGGATTTCGACGGCCAGGACATGGCCGAGGTCTTCGACGAGGACAATCAGCTCACCGAAGAGCGCCGCATGGCCGGTGGCGACGACGGCTTCACCTTCGAGGAGCAGCCCGATGTCTATGACGCCACCCGCAAGGTCGGCGACGATGACGACGACGAAGCCCTGATCGGCGATGACCTGGACGACAGCGAGATCGTCGCCATGGCGACCGATGACGATGATCTGGAGGACGACGACCTCCGGACCCGTAGCGCCGATGCACTGGACGACGAGGACGACGACGAACTCGACATCGATGGCGAAGACCCGGATCTGGACGACCGCTTGGAGCGGCTCGGCAAGGACGAGGTCGAACTCGAGGACGCGGGCGACCTGAACAACCGCGAGCACGCCCTCGGCAGCGCCAAGCGCTTCGAATCGGCTCGCCTGTCGGACGAGGATATCGACAGGCTGGGCTACGGGCGGCAGGGCGCGGAGACGCCGGCTGCGGAGGGCAAGGCCTTCGAACCCACGCGAACCGAAGCGGAACAGGCCGCGCACGAACGCCAGGACGAACTGCTCGACCAAGGCGTGGAAGAGACCTTCCCCGCATCTGATCCCGTGTCGGTGAAGCACATTACCTAACGTCATGGGCGGGGCGGATTCGAATATTCGGTCCGTCGCCGCTTGCCTTGCGGCGTCTCCCCTCTAGTTTACGGCGATAACCTGGCCGCGCCCGGTCGGGCCTGAGGAATCGCCGCCGATGACCACCTCCCGCTTCGAGGGCACCGCCGACTACATCGCCACCGAAGACCTGAAGGTGGCGGTGAACGCCGCCATCGCCCTGGAGCGGCCGCTGCTGATCAAGGGCGAACCCGGCACCGGCAAGACCGTGCTGGCCTACGAGATCGCCAAGGCGCTGAACGCGCCGCTGATAACCTGGCACATCAAGTCCACCACCAAGGCGCAACAGGGCCTTTACGAATATGATGCGGTGACCCGCCTGCGCGACAGCCAGCTCGGCGAGGAACGCGTAAAGGACGTCCGCAATTATCTGAAGAAGGGAAAGATGTGGGAGGCGTTCGAGAGCCCCACCCGCGCCATCCTGCTCATCGACGAGATCGACAAGGCGGATATCGAGTTTCCCAACGACCTTCTGCAGGAACTCGACCGGATGGAGTTCTACGTCTACGAGACGGACGAGACCATCAAGGCGGCGGTGCGCCCGCTGGTGATCATCACCTCCAACAACGAGAAGGAGTTGCCCGACGCCTTCCTGCGCCGCTGCTTCTTCCACTACATCAAGTTCCCGGAAGCGGAGACGATGCAGGAGATCGTCGATGTGCACTATCCCAACATCAAGCAGAAGCTGGTCGGCGAGGCGCTGAAGATTTTCTACGACATGCGCAAGGTGCCGGGCCTGAAGAAGAAGCCCTCTACGTCCGAATTGCTCGACTGGCTGAAGCTCCTGATGGTCGAGGATATCGACGAGAGCGTGCTGCGGGAGCGCGACCCCGCCAGGCTGATCCCGCCGCTGCACGGCGCCCTGCTGAAGAACGAACAGGACGTGCACCTGTTCGAGCGCCTGGCCTTCCTCGCCCGCCGCGAAGGCGCAAGGCCGGGGCAGTAGTCGCTTCTCCACCCTCGCTTCAGCGGGGGAGGTGGCGCGGCGGCGAAGCCGACGTGACGGAGGGGGCGGCGCGACGCTAACCGGACGGGGCGCCGACGCCCACTCCACCATGCGTTACCACGATTTCACTGGACCTCTCCCTTCTCCGGAGCCAGCCTGTCGGCATTGAGGCGCAGGGCTGGTGCGGAAGGAATGGCGACGATGCGAACGACGACTATGGCGGCCATGGCGGTTTCGGTGCTGGCGCTGGCGGCCTGCCACCCCAGGGAGCTGAAGCACAGCGACTTCGCCAAGTTCGACATGAGCGCCTCGTCCTCGGACAGCGATACGGACAGCGACAAGGGGCCGCCGCTGAAGGCCGTCTCCACCCTGGATTGCCCGCTCAGCGAGGGCGCGCTGAACCGCACCGCCCAGGGCGCGGACGGCAAGAGCTGCGACTATACCGGTCCCGGCAGCCAGACGGTGCACCTGTCGCTGGTGGCGCTCGACGGCCGATCGGTCCTGGACACCTTCGCGCCGATGAAGGCTGAGTTGAAGACCCTGGTGCCGGCGATCCCACCCGGCCCGGTGGGGGTGGAGGCCTCAAAGGACGAGGGGGGCGACCATGCCAAGGTTGACATGCCTTTCCTGCACGTGGACGCCCACGGCAACAAGGCCAAGGTCAACCTGTTCGGCTTCCAGATCGACGCCGACGACGACAAGAACACCGCGACGGTCAAGGGCAATATGCCCGGCATGAAGAACACCGTGGTGCACGCCGGCCCCGGCGGCGCGGAAGTGCTGGCCGAGAATGTCGGCGTCACCAACGCGTCCATGGTCTACGTCCTGGCCAGCGACAAGGCCGGTCCGGACGGCGACCACGCGGTGGGCTATATCGCCAAGGGCCCGGCTTCAGGCCCCATGGTGGTCGGCGAATTCCGCTCCAAGGGCGAGCGGCACGGCAATGACGAACACCACGACCTCGACCGCCTCATCGACCGCAACGTGAAGGGGTGAACGCCCACCCCGATCCGGGAACGGCCCCGGACCGGCGCGGGCCGCGGATCAGTGACCGATCTGGCGGCTGACCGCGTTTTCCTCCCGGTTCAGGCGCCCTTGTTCGGCGCGGGTCAGATGGCTGCCGTTGCGGCTGGCGTAGAAGCGCTCCTGAGCCCGGATGCCGCGATCCTCGGTGCGCAGTTCGCGGGCCTGGCCGCGGGTCAGTTCGCCCTCGCGGCGCTCCATGGCGATGCGGCGGTTCTGATTGGCCAACCGGCCGTTCACTTCCTCGCGGCGCGGGTGATGGTACTGCCAGCGCGTGTCGGCGAGCGCGCCGGACGCGACGCCCGCGGTCAGGGTCAACGCCAAGGCGGCGGCGATAAGGGGTTTGATACGCATGGGGTCTCTCCCGATCTGATGGCGCCCGTCCTGAGCGCCCGCGCATCCTGGCCGCTCCAGGCTGAACGGTGCGGGAAACCACCGTTCAGCTACGGTTCAGGCGACGTCAGAGCCTAGACCCTGATCGGCTCATATCGAGCCGTGAATCAGGGTCTACACTTTGAGTTTAGAGCATGATTCACGCTTCGGATGATTCCATCCGAAACGATCATGCTCTAGGCCGTCCCCGGTCAGACCACGGCCACCTCGGTGACCTTGTAGGTGAGCAGCCGCCCATCATCGTCAGTGATGGAGAGATATTCGCCTACGGCGAAGGTGTGTTCGCCCAGCCGATACAGCGGCTCCTCGCCGTCGGCCTCGTCTCCGAAGTCGAAGAACCAGCGTTCGCCGCGCCGGCCGAGCTTGCCCTCGACCGCATCCTCGTCGGGTACGAAGTGGCGCACGCTCGCGCCGCCCTTCACCGCCTTCAGCGCCGCCTCGTCGATCTTGCCCTCCGCCGTCAGCGGTGCGGTCAGCGTATAGCCGCGGTGGTCGTCGCCATCGGCGAATTCGGTGCCCGGATTGCGGGCAAGCCGCATGACGATGCGCGAAAGGCTCATGGGAAACTCCAACTCTAGTGGGTGAGAAACAGGGACGGGCCGTCCTCGGCCTGCATCAGGTGCTTGGTCGTCCCGCCGAAGATGAACTGCTGGAAGCGCGGGTGGCCAAAGGCGCCGGCGACCAGCATCTTCGCCCCCACCGCGCGGCAGGCGCCGATCAGCATGGGCCCGGCGTCGCCGCCCTGGCTGAGGATGTCGATCTCGGCGGTGATCCCGCGCTGGGCGAACAGGTCCTTCAGCCGCGCCGGATCGAAGTCGCGCGGCGTGGCCTGGGGCGCGGTCAGGATCACCACACGCGCCGCCCTACACAGCCAGGGCGCCGCCACGCGGGCGGAGCGCGTCGCCTCGCGCCCCCCATCCCACGCCACCGCCACGGTATCGGCGAGCGAAGGGGCGCCCCGCGCGATCACCACCGGGCGGCGCTCCTCCATCAGGACCTGCTGGAACGGCTCCACCAGGGGGCCGCGACCCCGCGCGGCGTTCGGCCCGAACACCACCACATCCGATAGCCGCGCCTCCATCGCCAGCGCCAGGGCCACGGGCGAACTCAGCGTCATGAACCGCGCATGGGCATAGGCCGCGGCGTCGAAATGGGTGCGGGCGTGTCGCTCCGCCTCGGCGGCGGCTTCCTTCAGGCTGTCGAGGGCGGACACCTGCACCCCGCCCATGAAGCCCTCGCCCATCCAGGGCATCAGTTCGGCGGCGTCGGCGGGGGCGAACACGGCGGCCAGTTCGGCGTCGAAGGGCTCCGCCAGGGCGCGGGCCGCGGCCAGCGCCGCATCGTCCGAAGGCGCCCCCGACAGCGGCGCCATCACCCTCGCCCAGCTCATGACGCGTCTCCTGCCTGCGCCCCTTCGTCGTGTGGGGGCGTTGATCTTCGACCCGCGATGAGCGAGTTGCAAAGATATAGACCAAGGAACGAACGAGTGGGCAAAGGGCTGCACAGCAAAGGTCGGACGGCGAAGGGCGCGACGCCGGGACCGGCGCGAGCCTGGCAACGGATGCTGTCAGGCCGTCGGCTCGACCTTCTGGACCCCTCCCCCCTCGACATCGAGGTGGAGGACATCGCGCACGGGCTGGCGCGCGTGGCGCGGTGGAACGGCCAGACCGTGGGCGCCCACGCTTTCTCCGTTGCCCAGCACAGCGTGGTGGTGGAGGAGATCGCCGCCCACATCCGGCCGGGACTCGACCCCAGATGGCGCCTCGCCGCCCTGCTGCACGACGCGGCGGAATATGTGATCGGCGACATGATCTCGCCGTTCAAGGCGGCGCTGGGCTACGATTACAAAAGCTTTGAGGCGCGGCTGGAACGGGCCATCCATGTCCGTTTCGGCCTGCCGCCGGATACGCCCGCCGAGATCGCCGCCCTGATCAAACAGGCCGATCGCGCCTGCGCCTATTTCGAGGCGGTGCAGCTGGCCGGGTTCTCGGTGGCGGAGGCGGAGGGCTTTTTCGGCCGCCCGCCCAAGGGTTATGCCCTGACCATAGACCCGTTGGCCCCCTTCCCCGCTCAGGCGCGCTACCTACAACGCTTCCATACGCTGAGCGAAGCGACGGGGGGAGAGCCGCACGCCCTGGCCTTCGACACCGAATGAGCGGCCTCCCGCCCCAGACCGCCACCGCCGTCGTCATCGGCCTTTCCGCCGTGGTGGCCGCGATCCGGGGCGGGGAGTTGCAGGTGCTGACTGTGCGGCCGGAGGATGTGCGCACCCACCGCGCCTCCGATCTGCGCGGCCTGCCGTTCGGCCCCTTCGACCCGGCCGGGCACCGCACCTTCGAGCTGGCGCTCCGCGCCTTCGTGACGGCGCAGACCGGCTTTCGGCTGGGTTATGTGGAGCAGCTCTACACCTTCGGCGATCTCGGGCGCGATGCGCCGCTGGCCGACCTCGGCGCCATCGACGCGGCGGCCGATGCGCGGATGATCTCGGTCGGCTACCTCGCCCTGACCCCGGAGGCGGAGGACGGCACGGAGGCCGCCGCCGCCTGGCGGCCCTGGACCCGCTATTTCCCTTGGGAGGATTGGCGGCGGGGCCGGCCGCCGGTGGTGACCGACCACATCGCGCCGGCGCTGAAGCTCTGGGCCGGAACGGATGGTGAGCGGATCGCCCGGGCGCGCGGCCTGTTCGCGTTGGACGGCGCCGGGCCGTGGAACGAGGAGCGGATGCTGGAGCGCTATGAGCTGCTTTACGAAGCCGGGCTGGCGGCGGAGGCCGCGCGCGACCACGGCCGGGCGGAGGGAGTCGATCTGCCCGAACCCTCGCGCTTCGAGGACGTGTTCGGGCGGCCCATGGTGTCGGACCACCGCCGCATCCTGGCCACCGCGCTCGGGCGGCTGCGCGGCAAGCTGAAATATCGCCCGGTGGTATTCGAGCTGATGCCGCAGGCCTTCACCCTGCTCGACCTGCAACAGGCGGTGGAAGCCGTCTCCGGCGTGCGCCTGCACAAGCAGAACTTCCGCCGCATGATCGAGCGCACCGGCCTGGTGGAGGGCCTCGGCCGGCAGCGCACCGAGACCGGGGGGCGCCCGGCGGAGCTGTTCCGCTATCGCCGCGAAGCCCTGGCGGCCCGGCCGACGCTGGGATTGTCGCTGCCGCTGGCCTCGGAAACCTGATCGAGCCCGCCCCCCGCTCCAGGCTGCGGCGAATGCGGCGTTTCGCACCCGGCGCGCCGCGTGCTAATCCAGCCTCATCGTAACGAACAAGACGCCGCCGCGCAGATTCCCGGCGCAGGCCGCGCCGAGGGGAACCCTTGCACCACGCCGTCATCGCCGCCACCGGCCTCTACACCCCGCCCCACGCCCTCTCCAACGAGGAACTGGTCGAGACCTTCAACGCCTATGTCGAGCGTTTCAATGCCGATCACGCCGCCGCCATCGCGGCCCGCGAGATCGCCGCGCTGGCGCCTTCCTCGCCCGAGTTCATCGTCAAGGCCTCCGGCATCCGCTCGCGCTATGTGGTGGACAAGACCGGCCTGATCGATCCCGAGATCATGCGCCCGATCATCCCCGAGCGCTCCAACGATGAGCTTTCGGTCCTGGCGGAGATGGCGGTGAAGGCCGCGCGCCAGGCCATCGAGCGCTGGGGCAAGCCGGCCGGCGGGATCGACGCGGTGCTCTGCGCCGCCTCCAACATGCAGCGCCCCTATCCCGCCATGGCCATCGAGGTGCAACAAGCGCTGGGCATCGACGGCTTCGCCTTCGACATGAACGTGGCCTGCTCCTCGGCCACCTTCGGCATCAAGACGGCGGCGGACTATGTGGCTGCCGGTTCGGCGCGGGCGGTGTTGATGGTCAATCCGGAGATCTGCTCCGGCCATCTGAACTTCCGCGACCGCGACAGCCACTTCATCTTCGGCGACGTGGCCACCGCGGTGATCGTGGAGCGGGCGGACGACGCCGACGAACACGGCGGGTGGGACATCCTGGGCGCTCGGCTGAAGACCGTGTTCTCCAACAATATCCGCAACAACTTCGGCTTCCTGAACCGCGCCGCGCCGGAGGGCGTCGGACAAGCCGACAAGCTGTTCGTGCAGGAGGGTCGCAAGGTGTTCCGCGAGGTGGTGCCCATGGTCTCGGACATGATCCTGGAACACGCCCACGACCTGTCGCTGGACCCGCACGGTCTGAAGCGCCTGTGGCTGCATCAGGCCAATATCAACATGAACGAGATGATTGGCCGCAGGGTGCTGGGCCGCGACCCGACGGCGGAGGAGAATGTGATCATCCTCGATACCTACGCCAACACCTCCTCCGCCGGTTCGATCATCGCCTTCCATACGGCGAGCGACGGCTTCGATCCCGGCGATACTGGCCTGATCTGCTCCTTCGGCGCGGGCTATTCGGCGGGGACGGTGTTCGTCAGGAAGCGTTAGCGACTGGCGCTCGGCGACGCGGAGAACTGCGCGCTGACCTTGGCCAAAAGAGCCGAGCGTTGATCGGCCGTGCAGTGCTGATCCGCACAGACGTCGTCCACCATGTGCGTCGCCAGTTTAGGTATCTCGGTGTTGATGAGCGGAACCATCCTTGTCATCAGCTGCTGCATGATCGTCGGCAACTTATGGATCATGGCCTGCCCTGTCGAACTCTTCATGAAGCCAAGCATGTCTCGAAGCTCATCGGCGGTGAAATCTTCCGCATATACCTCGGTCATGTCGTCTATGATTTTCGGAAAAAGAGAATTGATTATCTCTTCCATCTCGGCACGGGTCTTGTCGAGATGGACCGTGCTGTTCGCCGGAAGGCCTTTTGCCATACCCGCAAACATGGCGTCGAACATCGCCTTCGACTGAGCACGCGCTTGCTTCGCGCCGCCGGTAGCCTCGATATACTCTTGAGCCAGGGCGAGCCTTTCCTTATCGGGAGGGTCGCTCGCGGATTGCGCCAAAGCGGGGCCGGCGAAAAGCAGCGTCAGTCCTAGGATAGCGGCGACACACTTCATTTCAGCCTCCGTTGATGCAACGCAGGATGGCATGGCTCGGGCGCCTGCGAAAGGCTCGTCAGTCCGGGTCTTTGTCCCAAACCTTGGTTCCCTGCGGCAGGTGTACCCACGGGTGAAGGCGGCAATCGTAGACTGACGACCGCGGCGCCGGAAATCCAGGATCGGCGAAGGCGCCGACGGCGACGCTGACGAAGCGCTGCTGATAGCCCGCCTCGGTGTGGAACAGGTTCGTGCCGCAGACCGGGCAGAAGCGGAAGGTGAACCGCGCCCCTTGATCGCCGACGCGTTCATATTCCGTAGCGGCGCCGGAGAGCGACCAGGGCGCTGCGAACCCGGCCAGGGCGGCGAACACGCTGCCCGTGCGCCGTTGACAGGCCAGACAGTGGCACAGGCCCACACCGCGCGGCGCGCCCTGCACGGTGATGCTGAGCTGGCCGCAGTTACAGGCGGCGGTGCGAGAAGGGGCCGGATCACTCACGGGCCTCGGTGTTCCAGCACGCCGTCAGGGCGTTCCATGGGCGGCGGCGGGATGGGCCGCCTTCCAGTCCATGGCCGCCTGCACGCGATGGCGGACGCTGGGGTGATCGTAGAACAGGAACTCTTCCAGCGCCGAGGGCGAGTCGGCGCGATACTCGATGGTCTTGACCAGGGCCTTGGACAGGCCGTCCGGTTCGTTCGCCACCACCAGCGAGAAGTGGTCGGCGTCCGCCTCCTGCCAGCGGGTGAAGGTGTTCTGCAGCGGCGTGGCGAGGAAGCCCAGCGTCATCAGGATGATCATGATCACCGGCAGGCCGGCCGGGTCGGCGAGGCTGACCACCTCGGCGCGCAGAAGATCGGCCGCCGGCTGGAACAGCACCTGGATCAGGGCGAAGGCGGCGATGGCCGTCAGGGCGGCGAAGACCGCGCCCCAGATCACGTGGCCGCGGGCGTAGTGGCCCATCTCGTGGCCGAGGACGCCGCGCACCTCGGCGAGGTCCGCCCCCTTCTGGAACATGGTGTCGCTCATCGCCACCCGCGCCGAGCCGAACAGGCCGGAGACATTGGCGGTGTAGCGGTTCGACTGCTTGGAGCCGTTGTAGATATAGATCTTGTCCGACGGCACATGCGCGGCCCCCGCCAAGGCCACAACCTCGTCGCGCACCGGTCCGGGCGGGGCCGGGGTATATTTGTTGAACAGGGGCTCGATGGCGATCGGCGCCACGATCTGGCCGATCACCACGAAAACCACGGCGATGCCCGCCATCCAAACCCACCAGGTGCGCGGCGCGCGGCGGACGAGGGCGTAGAGCATCACCAGAAAGGCGCCGACCACCAGGGTCGAGATGACCGCGCTCATCAGGTTCTCGCCCAGCCAGCCCGGCAGGCTCTGGTTGTTCAGCCCATACTGCTTCTCCCGCCACCAGTCGGCATAGATCGACCAGGGCAGGCCCAGGAGCCAGGACAGGGCGAGGAAGGCGAAGGCCACGGCCGCACTGGCCAGGATCGGACGGCGGCGCGTACCGTCGATGTTCTGGCGCAGCCGGTGCAGCACGCCCACGCGCAGGATGACGAACGCCACCGCGACGCCCATAAGCCAGCCCCACAGCAGCACCCAGTGCCCGCCCTGGGTATAGTGGGTGGCCTTGAGGTGTCCCTCAGGCGAGAGTTCCGCAAGATACGCCGCGGTCGCCGCCGCCGCATCGAAGTTCGCCACTGGCCGACTCCGGTTAACGCCCCGCTGCACCCTCGGCTGTCGTGCGAGGCTTGGTCAACCCCCTTCGCGCAGGCCGTTACAGCGGCAGCGTGGCCACACCCGTGATCGCCAGGGTCGCCACCGCCAGCAGGCAGGTACCGGCCGCGCCGAGCAGAAGCGAGCCGATCCAGAAGGTGCGCTTCTTGGTGATGATGGCCACGGTGCAAATGGCGATGCCCACCTCGATCAGGGTGGCGGCGATGGTCAGCCAGTGGTGGTTCTTCTCGTGATTGCGACTGGCGGCGAGCAACTGGTCGCGCTCCTTCTCGAAGTCGCCGGCCTTTTCGCGCGCCTTCTCCTCGTCGGTCTCGGCCTTCTTTTCCGACTTGTCGTAGGCGTCGGCCTTGGCGGGATTCTGGTCGGCGGCGATCAGATAGAGATTCTTGCGGATCGCCTTGGAGTTGGAGAAGCCCCAGTTGTCGGTGGCCTGATCCTGCTTCAGCACCGCTTCAGAGGACGAGGTGATGGCCTGCCCCGCCTCCACCGTCTCCAGGCTGCCGGCCGCCGCGGCCAGAACGGCCAGAACGGCGATGGTGATCGACACGCGCCCGACGAAGGGATCGGCCTCGTGCGCGGCGTGTTCGGCGTGTTCCACGTGTTCGTGGGCTTCCAGCGGCGCGTCGTGTGGCAAGTTCAATCCCCCTTCAGATTATCGCTTGGCGGCCAGCGCCGCCTGCGCCGCCGCAAGGCGGGCGATGGGCACGCGGTAGGGAGAGCAGCTCACATAATCGAGCCCCACGCCTTCGCAAAAGCCGATGGACGCCGGATCGCCGCCGTGTTCGCCGCAGATGCCGAGCTTGACGGCGGGGCGCACCGAGCGGCCCCGTTCGGCCCCGATCTTCACCAGATCGCCGACGCCCTCCTGGTCCAGCGTCACGAAGGGGTCCTTCTCGAAGATGCCCTTGCGGATATAGGCATCGAGGAACCGGCCCGAGTCGTCGCGGGAGATGCCGAAGGTGGTCTGGGTCAAGTCGTTGGTGCCGAAGGAGAAGAACTCGGCGTATTCGGCGATGTCCGCGGCCCGAAGCGCGGCGCGGGGCAGCTCGATCATGGCGCCCACCTGATAGGCCAAGGTCACGCCCTTTTCCGCCATCACCGCCTTGGCCGTATTATCCGTCAGTTCACGGAGGAACTTCATCTCCTCCTTCTTGGCCACCAGGGGGTGCATCACCTCCACCAGCGGCGCGTCGGTTTTCGCGGCGATTTCGCTGGCGGCCTCGAAGATGGCGCGGACCTGCATCTCATAGATTTCGGGGAAGGCGATGCCGAGGCGGCAGCCGCGCCAGCCCAGCATGGGGTTGGTCTCCGACAGTTCCTCGCGGCGCCGCTTCAGCTTGGCGGCGTCGAGCCCGGCGCTGGCCGCCAGGGTCTCGATCTCCTCGTCCGAATGGGGCAGGAACTCGTGCAGCGGCGGGTCGAGCAGGCGGATGGTCACCGGCAGGCCGGCCATGATCTGAAAGAGTTCGGTGAAGTCGGCGCGCTGGAACGGCAGGATTTTGTCGAGCGCCGCGCGGCGGCCGCGTTCGTCGTCAGCCAGGATCATCTCGCGCACCGCGGCGATGCGGGTCTCGTCGAAGAACATGTGCTCGGTGCGGCAAAGTCCGATGCCCTCCGCGCCGAATCCCCGCGCGGTGCGGGCGTCCAGCGGCGTCTCCGCATTGGCGCGCACCTTCATCCGGCGCGCCCGGTCGGCCCACTCCATCAGCCTGCCGAAATCGCCGGTCAGCTCCGGCTCCACCATCTTCACCGCCCCGGCGAGGATTTCGCCCTTGGAGCCGTCGATGGTGATGATCTCGCCGGTCCTGAAGGTGCGGCCCCGCGCGGTCAGACGGCCCCCCATGGCGTCGATGTGCAGTTCGCCCGCGCCGGAGACGCAGGGGCGCCCCATCCCGCGCGCCACCACCGCCGCGTGGCTGGTCATGCCGCCCCGCGCCGTGACCACGCCCCGCGCCGCGTGCATCCCATGGATGTCCTCGGGCGAGGTCTCGTCGCGGACCAGGATGACGCTTTCGCCGAGCGAGCCCAGCCGCTCCGCCTCGTCCGCGTCGAACACGATCTTGCCGGTGGCCGCGCCGGGCGAGGCGGGCAGGCCGGCGGCGATCACATCGCGCGCCGCGTCCGGATCGATGGTGGGGTGCAGGAGCTGGTCGAGGGCGGAGGGCTCCACCCGCATCACCGCCTCCTCCTCGGTGATCAGCCCTTCGCCCGCCTGGTCCACCGCCATCTTCAGGGCGGCCTTGGCCGTACGCTTGCCGCTGCGCGTCTGCAGCATGTAGAGCCGGCCTCGCTCGACGGTGAACTCGATGTCCTGCATGTCTCGGTAGTGCCGTTCGAGCCGTTCGGTCACCGCCTTGAACTCGGCGAACACCTCTGGCATCGCCTCCTCCATGGACGGCGCCCGGTCGCCCATCTCCTCGCGGGCGCGCCGGGTCAGGTTCTGCGGCGTGCGGATGCCGGCCACCACGTCCTCGCCCTGGGCGTTGATCAGGAACTCACCATACAGCAGGTTTTCCCCGGTGGACGGATTGCGGGTAAAGGCCACGCCGGTGGCGGAGCTTTCGCCCATGTTGCCGAACACCATGGACTGCACGTTCACCGCCGTGCCCCAGCTTTCGGGGATATCGTGCATCCGGCGATAGAACTTGGCCCGGTCGTTCATCCAGCTGTCGAACACCGCGCCGATGGCGCCCCAGAGCTGCTGGTCCGGCGCCTGGGGGAAGTCCTTGCCGAGCTCGGTCCTGACCAGCGCCTTGTAGTCGGCCACCACCCGCTCCCAGTCCTCCGCGGTCAGCGCGGTATCGACGGCGACGTCCAGCCGGTCCTTGTGATCGTCCAGCACCTCCTCGAACAGGTTGTGCTCGATGCCGAGCACCACGTTGGAATACATGGTGATGAAGCGCCGATAGGAGTCGAAGGCGAAGCGCCGGTCGCCGGAGAGCGTGGCCAGCCCCTCCACCGTGGCGTCGTTCAGGCCGAGGTTCAGCACCGTGTCCATCATGCCGGGCATGGACGCCCGCGCGCCGGAGCGAACCGAGACCAGCAGCGGCCCGCCGGCGTCGCCGAAGCGCTTGCCCGTCTCGGCCTCCACCTTGGCCAGGCCCGCCCGCACCTGCGCCTCCAGCTCGGCCGGATAGCGGCGACCGTTGGCGTAGAAGTGGACGCAGGCCTCGGTGGTGACGGTAAAGCCCGGCGGCACCGGCAGGCCGAGCGACGACATTTCCGCCAGATTCGCCCCCTTGCCGCCCAGCAGGTTCTTCATCGAGGCGTCGCCATCGGCCGCGCCCCCGCCGAAGCCGTACACCCAGCGCCCCGTTGAACCGTCAGCCATGACTGCTCCGACCTATCCTTGTTCGTCATCCCCCGGCTTGACCGGGGGACCCAAGCAACGCCCAGACCGCGGTTTGGATCGCCCGATCAAGTCGGGCGACGACGGTTTGGGGTTTGTAAGCGGGACCTATCCCGAAATCAGCGAAAAGTCCGCCACCCGGTTGGCGGTATCGCGCACCTGCGTCAACAGCCGAAGCCGGGTCAGGCGCAAGGCCGGGTCCGGGTCGTTGACCAGCACCTTGTCGAAAAAGGCGTCCACCGGCGCGCGCAGGTGCGCCAGATGCCGCATGGCGCGGGTGAAATCCTCGGCCTCCAGCGCCTCGTCGACCGCGCTGGTCTCGACACGCAAGGCCTCGGCCAGCGCCCGCTCCTCCGGCAGGGTCCCCGCCTCGGGGTTGACGCTCCAGTTCGCGGCCTGCTCCGGCGTCTTCCTCGCCTCGGCCTTCAGGATGTTGGTGGCGCGCTTGTAGCCGGCGAGCAGGTTCGCTCCGTCCTCGGTGGCTAGAAAATCCGACAGCGCCTCGACCCGCCGCACGATGCGCACGAGGTCGTCATCCCCCAGCGCGAACACCGCATCCACGAGGTCGTGCCGCTTACCTTCGTCGCGGAGGAGAACCTTCAAACGGTCGGCGAAGAAGGCGAGGAGGCTCTTCCTGATGCCAAAGAGTTCATCCACGAAATCACCGCCGAGGGGGCCGGAGATCGGGCCTCCGACACTCCCCACTTCAACGTTGAATTCCTTTTCAGCCAAATAAGCTCGCCAAGCTTTCTCTCCGAGAAGCTTCTCCGAGAGCTGACTCGCGAGAAGGTGGAACGACCATAGGATGGGCGAATAACCACCTAGTGGTACGAGCCGGACCCTTGATCCGTTCTCAAGTAAAGTTCGGATCACCCCCAGCGCCGCCCGCCTCAGCGCGTAGGGGTCCTTCGAGCCCGTCGGCTTTTCGTCGATGGCGAAGAAGCCGACCAGGGTGTCGAGTTTGTCGGCCAGGGCCACGGCCACGGTGACCGGGGCGGTGGGCACGGTGTCGCTCGGCCCCACCGGCTTGTAGTGATCGCGGATGGCGTCGGCGATGAGCGCCCTCCCTTCCCCCTCGAAGGGGGAAGGGTCGGGGTTGGGGGTGGGTGCACGACGGTCCTGGATGAGCACGGGAGGCGCCTCCCACTCCTCCTGCGTAGAGGGCGGCGCGTTCACCCCCACTCCCGACCTCTCCCCCATCGAGGGGGAGAGGAGGCGAAAATAATACCCGCCCATCACCCCCTGCAGTTCGGGGAACTCGCCCACCATGCCGGACGCGAGATCCGCCTTGCAGTAGCGGGCGGCGATCGCGGCCAACTCCGGATCGGCGCCCACCAGCGGGGCGATCTCGCGGGCCAGGGCCTCGATCCGCTCCACCCGCTCCGCCATCGTGCCGAGCTTGGCGTGGAAGGTGACGCCCTTCAGCTTCTCCAGCCACTTGTCGAAGCTGCCAAATTCCGAGGGGTATGGCGCGCGGTCCTGATCCCAGAAGAAGCGGGCGTCGTTGAGCCGCGCCGACAGCACCTTGGCGTTGCCCGCCGCGATCACCGCGCCGCCGTCCTTGGGCTCGATATTGGCCACCACCACGAAATAGGGGGCCAATGTCCCCGGCGCGGCGCGGAGTGTCTCCGGAATATCGGTCTCCGGAGTCCTCACCGCGAAATACTTCTGGTGGGTGCGCATGGAGGTGCGGATCACCTCCCCCGGCAGATCGAGGAAGGCCGGGTCCATTTTGCCGAGGATCGGGATGGGCCATTCGGCGAGACCGGAGACCTCGTCCAACAGGCCCTCGTCCTCCACCAGTTCCAGACCCTCCGCGGCGCAGAGCGCGCGGGCGCCGCCCTGGATCAGGCGACGGCGCTCGGCCTGCTCCAGCACGACGAAATGGGCCTGCAGCTTGGCGGCATAGTCGGCGAAGTCGGTCACGGCGAAGGGGGCGTGATCGCTCCCCATGAAGCGGTGGCCTTCGGTCAGGTCGCCGGACCGCACGCCGCCCGCCTCGAACGGCACGACCTTGCCGTCGAACAGGCAGAGGATGCGCCGCAGCGGCCGCACCCAGCGGAAGAGGGACGTGCCCGAGCGCATGGATTTCGGCCACGGGAAGCTCGCCATGATCGCGGGCACGGCCTCGGCGAGGATGTCGGCGGTGGTGCGGCCGGGCGTGGTCAGGGCGGCGAAGAACACCCCGTCGCGTTCGGTCAGGTCGGCGCGGGCCAGCCCGGTCTTGCGCAGGAAGCCGTCCAGCGCCTGCTCGGGCGCGGTGGCGCGAGGGCCCTTCAGTTCCTCCGTGCGGTCGGCGGTGGCGGCGGGCAGGCCCTCGGCCACCAGCGTCAGGCGGCGCGGCCCGCCATGGGCGATGAGGCGTTCCGCCGTCAGCCCGGCCTTGGCCAACGCCTCCTTCGCCATCCGCTCCAGATCGCGCGCTGCCTGCGCCTGCATCCGGGCGGGAATCTCTTCGCAGAACAGTTCGAGCAGAAGGTCGGGCATGGTTACTCTCCCTTCCCCCTGGGGGATCGGGGAAGGGTCAATTGGAGTATGCGGCGGGCCACGCTTTCGGCGTCAGCGATCACGGCGTTGTCGGTGAACCGCACCACACGATAACCTTCTGACGCCAGCCACGCGTCGCGGACGGCATCGTGCAGTTGCGCCTCCTCGATCCCATGCCGCAACCCGTCCACTTCGATCACAAGTTTGGCGCTGTGAATCAGAAAATCCGCAACATAGGGACCGACCGGGCTTTGCTTGCGTACATGCAGCGGGAGCTTTCGAAGCTCAGCCCACAAGAGCTTTTCGGTGAAGGTCAGTTCACGTCGCAATCGCTTGGCCATGGCTCCGGCGCGCCGCGAATAACGATGTTCCCCCTTCCCCCTCAAGGGGGGAAGGGCCGGGGATGGGGGTGGGTACAGCGCGGCGGAAACAAAGGACTCCGGAGGCTGCGACGCCTCATGCGCCCATCCATCGGCGACGGTAGGTTCACCCCCCACCCTGCCCTCCCCCCCTCGAGGGGGGAGGGTTTTCATGCGACGGCCCTTTCGGTCTCGACCCAAGCGGCGGCGCAGGCTTTGCAGAGGTCGCGGATGCGGCCGATATAGCTCTGGCGCTCCGCCACGGCGATGGCGCCTCTTGCATCCATCAGGTTGAACAGGTGGCTGGCCTTCAACACCCGGTCATAGGCGGGCAGCACCAGGGCCTGGCCCTGCGGCCCGTGCAGCGCCAGGAGGCGCGGCGCCTCGCGCTCCATATCCTCGAACTGGCGCTTCAGCATCTCCACGTCGTAGCCGTTGAAGTTGGCCTCGGAGTTCTCGCGCTCGTTTTCCAGGAAGACGTCGCCATAGGTCTTGGGCGCGGGCGAGTTGGGGGGGTTGAACGGCAGGTCATAGACGTTGTCCACGTCGAACACGTACATGGCCAGCCGCTCCAGCCCATAGGTGAGCTCGCCCGCCACCACCTCCACGTCCAGCCCGCCGACCTGCTGGAAATAGGTGTACTGGCTGACCTCCATCCCGTCGCACCACACCTCCCAGCCGAGGCCCCAGGCGCCGACGGTGGGGTTCTCCCAGTCGTCCTCCACGAAGCGGATGTCGTGCACGGTGGGGTCGAGGCCGATGGCCTGCAGCGAACCGAGATACAGCGCCTGCATGTCGGCGGGGTTGGGCTTCAGGATCACCTGGAACTGGTAATAGTGCTGCAGCCGGTTGGGGTTCTCGCCATAGCGCCCGTCGCCGGGACGGCGCGAGGGCTGCACATAGGCCGCGCGCCAAGGCTTTTGGCCGAGCGCGCGCAGCACCGTGGCGGGATGCAGGGTGCCGGCCCCCACCTCCACATCATAGGGCTGCAGGATCAGGCAGCCCTGCCCCGCCCAATAGGCCTGGAGGGTCAGGATCAGGTCCTGGAAGGAGCGGGGCTTGGCGGCGTCCATGGCGGCGGAGCTATAGGGCGCGCCGCATCCGGGATCAACGCGCGCTCGCCCCCCAGCCGCTCGGCGACAGCGCTCCTTCTTGGAGCGGCCTCAGCTCGTGGGCATGAGCACCTTGTCGATCACCTGGACTTCGCCGTTGGTGGTCTTGATGTCGGGCTGCAGCACACTGGCGTCGTTGATCTTCAACGTACCGGACGAGCCGTCCACGTGCAGGGTGGGGCCGGCCACGGACTTGATGTCCGCCGCCGCGTGGCCCGCGGTCTCGCCCGTGGTCACCGGCGCATTGATGACGTGATAGAGCAGGACGTGCTGCAGCTTGGTGCGGTTCTCCGGCTTCATCAGATCGGCCAGGGTCGCGGCCGGCACGGCGGCGAAGGCGTCGTCGGTGGGGGCGAACACGGTCAGGTTGGCGGGCTGCTTCAGCGTGGCGGTGAGGCCAGCGGCGTCGATCGCCTTCAGCAGGGTGGTGAACTTGCCCGCGGCGGTCAGGGTGGCGATGGCGTCCACCGCCGGGGTCGGCGCGGTGAAGGGCGTATAGCTGGAAGCCGGCATGGCGGGCGATGTGGCCGTCGGGGCAGGCGCAGCGCTCGGCGCGGGCATGACGGGTGCGGGGGTCGTGGGCGCGGCGGTCGGCGGCGCCGCGGCCGGCGGCGTGGAGGCGGTGGCAGGCGGGGTGGCGGCGCGCGGAGCGGCGCGGGTCTGGGCCTGAACGGCGCCCGCCATGGCGACACCGGCGATCAGCAGCGACACGAAACGTACAGTCATGGGCAGTCCTCTGTAGAGCAAACCGGACGGAGCTAAGCGGTCGGGGGGCTTACGCGCCGCCTGGGCACGGGTTTCACCGATCACGGCTTCGTGAACTCAGGTCGGAGAGTTTCGCCGACCGATTTGCCCAGATTTTGCTCAGCGGAAGGCGCCATTGCCCTGATTTGCAGCGCGAAGACCGCGATGTCGCGGCATGGTCAGGGCGACAGCTCCCGGCGGGGGCCGCGGACGCTAGCGTCGCGGTCGGCGCACCCGGGGGGCCTGCGTCGTAGCGATCCCTGGAGCGAGCCTTGCGCATGTCCAAGTCCGGTTGCACGTCCGGTTGGTGGAGGCGGCTTGCGCCGTGGGGCGTCATCGCCGCCCTGGCCCTGCTGCCCGCCCTCACCCTGACGCCCGGCGCGCCGGCCCTGGCCCAAACCGCACCGCCGACCAACGCCGCGCCTGCCGCCGCCGAAATGGCGAGCGCCACCCCGGCGCCGACACCGGCCATGTCCGACGCCGAACTCAAGGCGGCGATGGAGCGGCTGAACAGGGCTTCGGGCTGGAAGACCGACAGCGGCGATACGGCGTGGATGCTGACCTCCACCGCGCTCGTGCTGATGATGACCATTCCCGGGCTCGCCCTGTTCTACGGCGGCATGGTGCGGCGCAAGAACGTGATCGCCACCGTGGCCCAGTCCTTCGCCATCACCTGCGTGGTCACGGTGGTCTGGTTCGTGGCCGCCTATTCCATCGCCTTCGGCACCCATCCGGACGCGGAGCAGAACAGGTGGTGGGGCGGCACGGGCAAGCTGATGCTGCGGTCGGTGACCATGGACAAGAGCTACACCATCGCCAGTTCGGCCCAGACCATCCCTGAGTACGTCTACATGATGTTCCAGATGACCTTCGCCATCATCACCCCGGCGCTGATCTGCGGCGCCTTCGCGGAGCGGATGAAGTTCTCGGCGCTGCTGTTGTTCACCGCGCTGTGGTCGATCTTCGTCTATGCACCCATCGCCCACGCGGTGTGGGGCGGCGGCGTCCTCGGTGCGCTCGGCGTGCTCGACTTCGCCGGCGGCACGGTGGTGCACATCAACGCCGGGGTGGCCGGGCTGGTCTGCGCCGTCGTGCTGGGCAAGCGCAAGGGCTACGGCCACGACAACATGGCCCCCAACAATCTCGTCTACACCATGGTCGGCGCCAGCCTGCTGTGGGTCGGCTGGTTCGGCTTCAACGCCGGTTCGGCGGTGGCGTCCAACGCGCTGGCCGGTGTGGCTATGGCCAACACCCAGATCGCCACGGCCGCCGCGGCCTTGGGCTGGATGGTCGTTGAGTGGATGTTCTCGCGCAAACCCACCCTGCTCGGTATCTGCTCCGGCGCGGTGGCGGGCCTGGTGGCCGTGACCCCCGCCTCGGGCTTCGTCAATCCCACCGGGGCGCTGGTCATCGGCATCGCGGCGGGCCTCGGCTGCTATGCCAGCGCCGTCTGGCTGAAGCGGATCTTCAGGTACGATGACAGCCTGGACGCCTTCGGCGTTCACGGGGTGGGCGGATTCATCGGCGCCATCCTCACCGGCGTGTTCGCCGACGCCACCATCAACCCGGCGGGCAAGGTGCACAGCCCGCTGACCCAGCTCTATGGCTGCCTCGGCGCCGCCGCCTGGACCGCGGTCGGCACGCTGGCGATCCTGCTGGTCTGCCGGGTGACCACGGGCCTGCGCGTCACCGAAGAACAGGAGTACGAGGGCCTGGACATGGCCGTGCACGGCGAGGCGCTGCACGAACACTAGAGCATGATCGTTTCGGATGGAATCATCCGAACGTGAATCATGCTCTAAACTCAAAGTGTAGACCCTGATTCACGGTTCAAGATGAACCGATCAGGGTCTAAAGGCCGGATTCAGAACGTCGTCGGAGGGGTCCAGGCGGCGGGCATGACGGGGAGCGGAGCTGCAAGGCCCCGCTCCTTGCCGTTTAGGGGGAGTTCAGGCCCACGGTCCGCCTAATCGGCACCGTTTGACCCACCAGTGAGGGGCCATGGTGGAAACCTGCTCGGCCAGGGCCTCGGCGTCGTAGTCCGAGGCGCACAGGGCGAAACAGGTGGCGCCGGAGCCGGACATGCGGGCGAGGAGCGTCTCCGGCGCGGCGCGCAGCGTCTCCAGCACCACGGCGACCTCGGGCGCCACGCCGATGGCCGGCGCCTCGAGGTCATTGCGGCAGAAGGACAGGATCGCGGCCAGATCGGACACGTCCTCGAAGGCGTCCGGCAGGCCCGGCATGTCCGCCGCGCCCCTGGCGCCCGCCGTATCGAAGGCGCGATAGACCGCCCCGGTGGAACAGGCGACGCCGGGATTGACCAGCACCGCATCCACCGCCGGCATGGCGGGCGCGGGCGACAATCGCTCGCCCCGCCCCTCCGCCAGCACCGGGGCGGCGGTGAAACAGGCCGGCCCATCGGCGCCGAGTTCGCCGGCCAGCCCCATCAGAGCCACGTCATCCATCTGCAGGCCGGTGGCGTCGCGGATCAGCCGCAGCGCCGCGCCGGCGTCGCTCGAGCCGCCCCCCAGCCCCGCGGCCACGGGCAACAGCTTGGTCAGGATCAGCCGGAACGGCGGCATGGGCGCCTGCGCCCGCTCCGCCAACTGGCCCCAGGCCCGCTCCACCAGGTTCAACCCGTCGCCGAGCCCGCCCGCGAACGGGCCGTCCGTGTCGAAGGCCGGATAGTCCGCCCCCTGGAGGGTCAGCGTGTCGCCCACATCGGCGAAGACCATCAGGCTGGCGATGGGGTGATAGCCGTCCGCGGTCGGCGGCGCGACGTGGAGAAACAGGTTGATCTTGGCGGGCGCCAGCCGGCTCAGCCTCACGGCCTGGCGACGCTTTCGGGGGTGGCGGGGGCGGCTGTGGCGGACAGGGCGGTGTCGGGCGCGAGGCCCTTGGCCAGCTTGTATTCCATGGCCGCCCTGGTCTTGGCGTCCGCGCCCAGGGTCAAGACGCGTTTCCACTGGAAGCGCGCCTCCAGCTGACGGCCGAGCCGCCAGTAGACATCGCCGAGGTGGCTGTTCACCTCGGGATCGGAGGGCTCCAGCATCACCGCCTGTTCGAGGTTGCGCAGGGCGTCCTTATATTGGTGGGTGCGATAGCGCGCCCACCCGAGCGAGTCCACGATGGCGCCCGAGCGCGGTTCGAGCGCCGCCGCCGTCTCCAGCATGGACAAGGCCTCCTTCAAATGCTCGCCCCGGTCGGCCCAGGCATAGCCGAGATAGTTGAGCACCTGCGGCTCATCGGGTTTCAGCTTGAGCGCCGCCTGCAGGTCGGCCTCGGCCCGGGGCCAGTTCCCCGCCCGCTCCTGCGCCACGCCGCGCTCATAGAACAGCGACCAGCCGGCGTCGCGCTCGCCCACCGACTTGATGGCGCGGTCTAGCGCCTCCACCGCCTCGGGATAGCGGCCATCGTCGCGCAGGAAGTCGGCATAGAGCACCAGCGGGCGTGGGTCGCCCGGCGCGGCGTCCAGCATTTCGCGCGTCTGGCGCAGCGCGTCCTCCTTGTCGCCGGCCTGCTGGGCCAACAGCGCCAGGCGGCTCTTGGCGGCGATATACTGGTCGGAACGCGGCTTCACGCGCCGATAGGCCTCCTTGGCCGAATCGAGGTCGCCCGCGCCGTTCATGGCGTCGCCGACAAGCACCCAGGCCTCGTCCAGCGTCGGATCGAGGCGCAGGGCCAGCCGCAGATAGGCCAGGCCGTTGTCGCCCTCGTGCTTGGCCACCAGCATGGCGGCCGGCGCGATCAGGGCCTCCGCCGCGCCCGCCTTGAAGCCCGGCACGCCCAGCGGCGGTCGGCCCGCGGCCAGCCGGTCCCGGGCAAAGCGCAGGCCGGTATCCGCCGGGCTCGCCTGGAGGGCGGCGTCATACAGGGTCTTGGCCTCGGCCTTGCGCCCGCGCCGTTCCAGGAAGCCGCCATAGCCGAGGATGAACAGGCCGTTCTTGCCGGTGGCGCGCGGCCTGAGGATGGCTTCGGCTTCCGCGAGCTTGCCGTTGCGTTCCAGCAGTTCGGCCCGGCCGAGTTCGCCCACGCCCGCGGCGACCGGATCCCCCAGCGCCGCTGGAGACGCGGTCGCCGCGCTCCACTCGCCCGCCGCCGCCGCCATCCAGGGGCGCACCAGCTGGATCGCCTCGGCGTGTTGGTTCGCGGAGGCGGGCGCGGACACCAGGGCATAGGCCTGCCCGGCGTGGTCCTCGGCCAGCGCCTCCACCGCCTGGGTCAGCCGGCCGAGTTGCTGAATCGGCTCGTCCCCCGGCCCCAGCGTCCGCGCCGCCGCCGCCGCGCCGGGGACATCGCCCGCCACCAGCGCCGCGGAAAAGGCGCGGGCCTGCACCGTGGCGAAGCCGGGGTCCATCTGGCTGGCCTGGCTGAAATAGCTGGCGGCGTCGCGCGAGGAGCCGCCGTCGATCGCCGCCTCGCCCGCGAGATAGAGCCCGTAGGCGCTGGCCCCCTGCGCCGGCGCGGGATGCTGATCCAAGGGCTGGTCCGCGCGCTGGCTCGGACGCAGCCCCGCCGACACCGATGGCTCCGTGGTGGAACAGGCCGCCAGCGAGGCCGCGCTGAGCGCCGCCAGCATCAGGGCGGCCGGTCGAAGGTTGCTGATCATGGCCCGACCATCCCTTGTTTGCCCGCACGGGGCAAGCTGGACGCTGGACCGGCCGGGGGCGCCAACCCTATATGACGCCACGCCTCATCCTGCGAGTTCCCGAGCCGACCATGCCGAGTCTGAACGATATCCGCGGAACCTTCCTCGATTATTTCCGGATGGCCGACCACGCGGTGACGCCCTCGGCGCCGCTTGTGCCGCAGAACGACCCCAGCCTGCTGTTCGTCAATGCCGGGATGGTTCCGTTCAAGAACGTCTTCACCGGCGCGGAACCCGCGATCACGCCCCGCGCCACCTCCGCCCAGAAATGCATCCGCGCCGGCGGCAAGCACAACGACCTCGACAACGTAGGCTATACGGCGCGCCATCACACCTTCTTCGAGATGCTGGGCAACTTCTCCTTCGGCGACTATTTCAAGGAAGGCGCCATCGAACTGGCCTGGACCCTAATCACGCGGGAGTTCCAGCTTCCGGTCGATAAGCTGCTGGTCACCGTCTATCACGACGACGACGAGGCGTTCGGTCTGTGGAAGAAGATTGCCGGCTTCCACGACGACCGCATCATCCGCATCGCCACCGCCGACAACTTCTGGTCCATGGGCGACACCGGCCCGTGCGGCCCCTGCTCGGAAATCTTCTATGACCAGGGCGAGGCGCTGGCCGGCGGACCGCCCGGATCGCCGGGGGAGGACGGCGACCGGTTCCTGGAGTTCTGGAACCTCGTCTTCATGCAGTTCGACCAGCAGGCGGGTGGGCGCACCCCCTTGCCCAAACCCTCCATCGATACCGGCATGGGGCTGGAGCGGATCGCCGCCCTGATGCAGGGCGTGCATTCCAACTACGACACCGACCTGTTCCGCACCCTGATCGCCGCCTCCGTCGAAGCCACCGGCGTGAAAGCCGAGGGCGAGGCGCAGCCCTCGCACCGGGTGATCGCCGACCATCTGCGCTCCTCCGCCTTCCTGGTGGCGGACGGCACCTCGCCCTCCAACGAGGGTCGGGGTTATGTGCTGCGCCGGATCATGCGCCGGGCCATGCGTCACGCCCATCTCCTGGGCGCCGAGCAGCCGCTGATGTACCGCTTGGCCCCGACCCTGGTGGCGGAGATGGGCGGCCCCTATCCGGAGCTGAAACGGGCCGAACCGCTGATCGTGGAAACGCTGCGCCAGGAGGAGGAACGGTTTCGCCGCACCCTCGGCCGCGGCATGAGCCTGCTGGAAGAGGCCGCCGCCGCGCTCCAGCCCGGCCAGGCCATGCCCGGCGAGACGGCGTTCAAGCTCTACGACACCTACGGCTTTCCGCTCGACCTGACGCAGGACGCGCTCCGCGCCAAGGGACTGGCGGTCGATCTGGAAGGTTTCGACACCGCCATGGAACGCCAGCGCGCCAGCGGCCGGGAAAGCTGGGCCGGCTCCGGCGACCAGGGCGCGGCGGCCGACTGGCAGGCGGTCCGCACCCGGCACGGCCCCACCCGCTTCGAGGGCTATGAGCGGTCCGAGGTCACCGCCAAGGTCCTGCTGGTGCTGGAGGCCGGCGAAGAAGTGGCCGCCGCGGACGCGGGCTCCACCGTGCAGGTCGTCTTCGAGCGCACCCCCTTCTATGCGGAAAGCGGCGGCCAAGCCTCGGACAACCGCGGCGAGGTCGAATGGCCCTCCGAAGGCAAGGAGCGCGCCGGGCGCGCCACTCTCCTGGGTGTGACGCGCGAGGCGGCGGACCTGTTCGTGCACACCCTGATCATCGATCAGGGAAGGCTGACCTCGGGCGGCGAGGTACGGCTGGAGGTGGACAGTGCGCGCCGCCTCGCCACCCGCGCCAACCACTCCGCAGCCCATCTGGTGCACAAGGCGCTGGCCAATGTGCTGGGCGCGCACGTGGCGCAGAAGGGCCAGATGGTCGATGCCGAGCGGATGCGCTTCGATTTCTCCCACGGCGGCCCGTTGACCGTTGACGAGCTCGACCGGATCGAGGCGGAGGTGAACGCGGTGATCCGCCAGAACGCCCCGGCCGAAACCAGGCTCATGGCTCCGCAGCAGGCAATCGAGGCCGGCGCCGTCGCCCTGTTCGGCGAGAAGTACGGCGAGGAGGTCCGCGTGCTGACCCTTGGCCACGCGCTGGACGGGCAGGGCCCCTACTCCGTCGAACTGTGCGGCGGCACGCACGTGGCGCGCACCGGCGACGTCGCCCTGTTCCGCATCGTGTCCGAGACCGGGGTGGCGGCGGGCGTGCGGCGGATCGAGGCCCTGACCGGCGAGGCGGCGCGGCGCCATATGCTGGAGCAGTCGGGCGTGGCCCAGGCCCTGGCCGGCCAGTTCAGGGTGCCGGTGGCGGAGGTCGCCGGCCGGGTGGAGGGCCTTATCAGCGACAGGAAGCGGCTGGAGCGGGAGCTGGCCTATCTCAAGCGCAAGCTGGCCCTCGGCGGCGGGACCGGCGGCGGCGCGGCGGCTGCCGAGTTGGTGAATGGCGTGCGCTTCATGGGCCGGGTGCTGGACGGCGTGGACGGCAAGGGCCTGCGCCCGATCATCGAGGACTTCCGCAAGCAGGCCGACGTGGTGGTGGTGGTGGGCGTGAACGAGGGCAAGGCGGCGGTGGCCATCGCCTCATCCAGCGCCGCGCATCCGGCCTCCGACCTGATCAGGCGGGCGGTGGCGGCCATGGGCGGCCAGGGCGGCGGCGGCAAGCCCGACTTCGCCCAGGGCGGCGCCCCCGACGGAGACTTGGCGCAAGCGGGGGTAGATTCGGTGAGGGCGGCGCTGGGCTGACCCTGCAGAGGTTAGGGGGTCCCGTTCGCGCCGGGAGCACCCGAACTCGTGGTCGTGCTCGTCGTCGTACTTGTGACGCTTGTGCTCACCAGATCGAGCCCCACCACTTTCCAGCTGATGAAGCCGCGGCGCAGCAGTTTCAGGGAGACGGCGCGGCCTGGATAGGTCTTGTTGGCCACCGTGGCCTGGAACTGGTCGAGGTCGTCGGCGATGTAGCCGCTGTGTCCAAGGTCGAGGTCGGGCTGGCCGGCGGGCGGGGTATGCTCGCGCTGGAACGGGTTGGTCCAGGGCGGCGCCTGCCCCGTCTTGAGCATGTAGGTCATCCCCTCGGGCGTCACCAGCGTGTCCACCGCCTTGGGCACGAACAGCTTGCTGGCGAACATGGTGAACTTTTCCAGCAGGGTGTGCGGCTTGACCTTTTCGCGCTCGAGCGCGGTCTGCAACTGGGCGGTCACCTGCGGCGACAGCGAGGCGCGCACCGCCGGAAAATCGACCGAACCCGACGGCGTGGGCGTCGCCGGCCTTCGCGGCGCGGTCCAGGTTCCACACCGTCCACCACGGCGAGCCGAAATAGGCCCCGCCGATCAGGATGGCGATAATCAGGATCCAGGTGAAGAAGGTCCGCATCCGGCTCCCGATCTCCGTCTATCCGGCCGCCGGGATCAGGCGGCCATGGCCTTGGTCAGATTCTCGGCCACCTTGTCGAGGAAGCCCTCGGTGGTAAGCCAGGATTGGTCTTCGCCGACCAGGAGGGCGAGGTCCTTGGTCATGAACCCCGCTTCTACCGTGTCCACGCATACTTTTTCGAGCGTATGCGCGAATCGGGCGAGTTCCTGGTTGTTGTCGAGGGCCGCCCGGTGCGACAGGCCGCGGGTCCAGGCGAAGATCGAGGCGATGGAGTTGGTGGAGGTGCTCTCGCCCTTCTGATGCTGGCGATAGTGGCGGGTGACGGTGCCGTGGGCGGCCTCGGCCTCCATGATCTTGCCGTCCGGCGTCATCAGCACGCTGGTCATCAGGCCGAGCGAGCCGAAGCCCTGCGCCACGATATCGGACTGCACGTCGCCGTCGTAGTTCTTGCACGCCCAGACGTAGCCGCCCGACCACTTCAGCGCCGAGGCCACCATGTCGTCGATCAGCCGGTGTTCGTAGGTCAGGCCCGCGGCCCTGAACTTTTCGGCGTATTCCGCGTCGAAGATCTCCTGGAAGATGTCCTTGAAGCGGCCGTCATAGACCTTGAGGATGGTGTTCTTGGTGGAGAGATAGACCGGAAAGCCGCGCTGCAGGCCAAAGGCGAAGCTGGCGTGGGCGAAGTCGCGGATCGAGTCGTCCAGATTGTACATGGCCATGGCGACGCCGGCGCCCGGGCTGTCGAACACGTCGTGCTCGATCACCGCCCCGTCCTCGCCGACAAACTTGATGCTCAGCCTGCCCTTGCCGGGAAAGCGGAAGTCGGTGGCGCGGTACTGGTCGCCAAAGGCGTGACGGCCGATGACGATGGGCTGGGTCCAGCCCGGCACCAGGCGCGGCACGTTCTTGCAGATGATCGGCTCGCGGAAGATCACGCCGCCGAGGATGTTGCGGATGGTGCCGTTGGGCGACTTCCACATCTTCTTGAGATTGAACTCCTTCACCCGCGCCTCGTCCGGGGTGATGGTGGCGCACTTTACCGCCACGCCCCACTTCCTGGTGGCTTCGGCGGCGTCGATGGTCACCTTGTCGTCGGTGGCGTCGCGGTGCTCCATGCCGAGGTCGTAATAGTCGAGCTCCAGATCGAGGAAGGGGAAGATCAGCTTGTCCTTGATCAGCTTCCAGATGATGCGGGTCATCTCGTCGCCGTCCATGTCGACGATGGGGTTGGCGACCTTGATCTTGGCCATGGGCGAGCTTCCTGACGCGGTTTCAAATGCTGGCGACGCTATAGAGGCTAAGGCTCGGGCGGGAAAGCCGGATCGAACCCGTGCTTGCGTCGCCAGGCCTCCACGCGGTTTTTCAGGCTCGGCGGGATGTAGCCGCCCCGGGCCATGCCCTCGGCCACCTCGCAGCCGAGCTCGAATACGCAGTCCTCGAAGTACCGCTGTCTCGCCTCGATCTGTTCGGGCGTTTCGGGGTCGATATCGGCGGGGATGAGGTCGTTGAGTCTGGCGATCGTCTCGGCCGCCAGGGCCAGGGAGCGGGCCTGGGCCCCTCGCCCCTCGGCCAGCGCCTGGGCGGCGGACAGCAGGGCGTGGCGGGCCAGCGCCATGGGATCGACCCGCGTGGGCGGCCGGCGCGGATCGTCGGCGGCGTCCGCCCGGGGCGCATCGAAGGCGGCGGCGCGGGTTTTCGCCAGCGCCTGCTTGGTCCAGCCCTCACGCATGGCCCGCTTGCGGATGGCCGAGACGGTGACGCCGAAGCGGGCTGCGACGGTGGGGGCCGACAGCCCCGACAGATAGGCGGCGCGGATCAGCGTCCAGGTCTCCGGCGCGGCGGCGTGATAGAGGGTGACGGGTTTGGCTTTCATGCCGCCATTGTGCGGCAGACGCACTTCGGTTGGATAAGTGCGTCGCCGATGTCGCGTTTTGGGCGCGCCATGTCTTCGAAGGATCGGTCTCCGATGTCCTGGGCGACGGCTATGGCCACCGCCGCCAACGCGCTATGACGAGACTTCCAGACATCCAGGCGAGTTCTGTCCATGACGCGCATCCTGCTCCTCCCCGGCGACGGCATCGGGCCGGAGGTGACGGCCGAGGTAGAAGGGGTGATCCGTGCGCTGAACGACCGCTTCGGCCTGGACGCCGCGATCGAGCACGACCTCTTGGGCGGCGCCGCCATCGACGCCCGCGGCGTACCACTGACCCGGCGGACACTGGAGCGGGCGAAGGCGTCCGATGCGGTGATCATGGGGGCGGTGGGCGGGCCGAAATGGGCGGACCAGCCCTACGCCACCCGGCCGGAACAGGGGTTGTTGGCCCTGCGCTCGGGGCTCGGCCTCTACGCCAACCTGCGCCCGGCCCTGTGCTATCCGGCGCTGGCCGACGCCTCGACCCTGAAGCGGGAATACATCGAGGGCCTGGACCTGGTGATCGTGCGCGAGCTGATCGGCGGGGTCTATTTCGGCCGGCCGCGCGGGATCGAGACCCTGCCCGACGGCCAGCGCCGGGGGGTGAACACGCAGGTCTACACCACCGGCGAGATCGTCCGCATCGCCCGCGCGGCCTTCGCGCTGGCGCGGACGCGCACCGGCAAGGTGTGCTCGGCGGAGAAGGCCAATGTGATGGAGACCGGCCTGCTCTGGCGCGAGGAGGTGCAAAAGCTGCGCGACGCCGAATATCCGGATATCGCGCTGACCCACATGTACGCCGACAACTGCGCCATGCAGCTGGTGCGCCGGCCCAGGCAGTTTGACGTGATCGTCACCGACAACCTGTTCGGCGACCTGCTGTCGGACGCCGCCGCCATGCTGACCGGATCGCTCGGCATGTTGCCCTCCGCCGCGCTGGGCGAACCGGGGACGCCCGGCCTGTACGAGCCGATCCACGGCTCGGCGCCCGATATCGCCGGCCAGGGCGTGGCCAATCCCTGCGCGGCGATCCTCAGCCTCGCCATGGCGCTGCGCCTTCAGCTCGGCCGGCCGGAGCTGGCGGACCGGGTAGAGGCGGCGGTAGGCCGGGCGCTGGACGATGGCTATCGCACGGCGGACCTGATCGGCGCAGAAGACGCCCGCCGGGTGGGGACCGAAGGCATGGGCAAGGCCGTGGTGGAGCGGCTGTAGATCAAACCGCTCCTCCCCCTTGCAGAGGGAGAGGGGGACCGCGAAGCGGTGAAGGGGGCGGCGGGACGACAACCGGACAGGGCGCGGCGGCCCTCTCCACGACCTTGCAGGCGATCCCCGTCCCCCGCTTCGCGAGGGAGGAACTATCTACTGCAGCCGCTCGGCCAGCTGGCCTGCCGCCGCGTCGATGGAGGGGTCGGTCTTCATGACCTTGACCCGCTCTGCCAGCACCGCTTCGGCCAGTTGGGCGGCGAGGTCGGCGGCGGCGGCCTTCACCTCCGCCGTCGCCTGGGTCTCGGCATTGGCGATGCGCCGCTCCGCCAGGGCCTTGCGGCGGACGATCTGCTCCTCCAGCTTCACCTTGGCCTCGGCGGCGAGGCGGGTGGCTTCGGTCCGCGCCTCCTCCAGCATCTGGGCGCCCTGCACCTCGGCCTCGTCGCGCTGCGTGCGGATTTCAGCCAGCATTGCCTCGGCCTCGGCGCGCAGGCGTGCGGCCTCGTCCAGGTCTTCCTTGATCCTGGCGGCCTTGGCGTCGAGCGCGCCCAGCGCGAAACGGAACCCGCCGGCGAACCAGACCACGGCCAGGAACAGGACGAGGCCGATGGCCACCCACAGTTCGGGGTTGGCCAGGCTCCAGAACTCCAGGTCGAAGAACGCGGGCATCGCCTTATCCTTGCAGGGTCGCGAGCGCGGCCGAGACCTGCGCGCCGGTGGCCGGCGTCCCGGTCAGCTTCTCGATGATCGCCTGGGCGGTGTCGCCGGCGACGGTGTTCACGCTGGCCATGGCGGCGTCGCGCGCGGTGCGGATGCCGGCTTCCGCGGCCGTAAGCTGGGCGGAGAGATCGGCCTCGAGGGCGTCCTTCTGCGCCTTGGCGTCGGCGTCAACCTTGGCCTTGGCGTCGGCGGCGGTCTTCTGGGCCCTGGCGCGGGCGTCGGCCAGGGCCTGGCGCGCGGCATCGGCCTGGGCGGCGGCCTCCGCCTGCACCTGGCGGGCGCTGGCGATGGCGCCGCCGATGGTGGCCTCCCGCTCGTCGAAGATCTTGCGGATACGCGGCGCGAACACCTTCCACATCAAGACGTAGAGGATGGCGAACAGGATCAGGAGGTAGGCTATCTGCCCCGGCCAGTGCTGGAACTGGAACTGGGGCAGGCCGGCGGAGGTCCCGGTCGACTCCGTGGTCTGGGTCTGGCCGGCGTGCGTCGCCGCGGTCTCCGCAGCGCGTTCGGCGGTCGGAGGGTGCGCATAGGTCTCTATCTGGGGCTGGGCCATTCCGTGTCCGTCGTCAAAACCGGGTCAGGGCGCGCAAGGGAAGGCGCGCCCCGCGAACGGAGGGGGTGGATCAGCCGTACTTCAGCAGGATGCCGAGCACGAAGGCCAGGATGCCGAGGGCCTCCGCCAGGGCGGCGCCCACGAACAGGTTGCCGATCTGGCTGGCGGCGGCCGACGGATTGCGCAAGGCGCCCGTCAGGAAGCTGCCGAACACCTGGCCCACGCCGATGCCGGCGCCGATCATGCCGAGGGTGGCGAGGCCCGCGCCGATTTGCTTAGCAGCCGTAACGTCCATGATGTGCAGTCCCGTCGTGAGAATGGAGGTTTGTGGATGGTCGGGTCGGGCTTCTAATGCCCGTGGCCGAGATTGACCACATCGTTGAGGTAGATGCAGGTCAGAACGGCGAAAACGAAGGCTTGCAGGAAGGCCACCAGGCATTCCAGCGCGGTCAGCGCCACCACCATGGCCAGCGGCAGCGCCGCCCCCGGCAGGCCGAGCCAGCCGAGCCCGCCGCCCGCCGCGAGCGCGCCCAGCGCCACGACGAAGCCGGCGAACACCTTCAGCGCCACGTGCCCGCCCAGCATGTTGCCGAACAGACGCAGCGCCAGGGTGAAGGGGCGTAGCAGGAACGAGACAATCTCGATCGGCACCACCAGCCAGATGGCGTACCAGGGCACGCCGCCCGGGACGAACAGCCTGAAGAAGCCGATACCGTGGCGAAAGAAGCCGATCAGAAACACGAGGCCGATCGTCAGTATGGCGAAGGTGGCGGTGATGGCCAGCTGCGAGGTGACCGTGAAGGTGAGCAGCAGGCCCAGCACGTTCATGGCCAGAATGAAGCTGAAGATGGTGAACACGAAGGGAAACAGTCGCTTGCCCTCGTGACCGATGATCGATTCGCCGAGGTCGTCGATCATGGTGAACAGTTGCTCGCCCACCGCCTGAGTGCGCGAGGGCACCACCTTCATCCCCGAGGTGACGATGGTCAGGAAGATCACGATCACCAGAAAGGCGATGGTCATCGCCAGGTGCGAATTGGTGAACGCCAGATCGGTCCTGCCGATCAGCGGCAGGTTCACCCGCCCGAAATCCATGAGCTTGGTGATTTGGAACTGATGAATCGGATCGGCGGCCATCGGCCCAGGTCACTCCTCGTCGTCGTCGAAGGGAACCGACCTCGGCTCGCCTTCCTGTTTGGCCATCGCCATCAGCCGTTGCGCGGTGCGGTTGGCCAGCCATAGCGAAAGAGCGAAGCCGATAAGCACGCCCCCGATCAGTCCGACGGCTGTGGGGACCTTGAAGGCCCACACCACCACAAACCCACCCCCCAGTCCCAACAGCACCCCGCCGATCAGTTCGGCGATGATCCTGTAGGCCTGGCCGACCGCCTGTTCGCCCGCGTGCCGCGTCAAGGGACGCTGGGTTCGCGCCCCAAGCGCCGAGGCCCGTTGCTCGAGGCGGCGTATCGCCTCTTCGCGGGGCTCTTGGGCAGGGGACATGATGACTGCGATGCGGTGGTGGCGGCCGAAGCGATGCCCCGTCCGTGATCGCGGCGGAACCTATAGACGCCCGCGCGGGAGGTCAAGCGCGAGAGCGAGCGCTTTATCTCATTGAATTATATTGTGTAATTTTCAATTCAGCAGGAAACTGTCATTCATTGGTGTCGCCGCCGGCCCATAGCGCCGTGGCCGCGTCTCTTGAACGTACGCGCCGTGGAGGCTTGCACGCAGACCCGTCGCCAAGTAGTCGCGCGAAGGCCCGGACAGCGGAAAAGTAAGCAGCGGTTCAAGCCCCGTCTTCAACGCCTGGACGAACCTGGTGGCGACGCGTTCGGATGCTTCCGCGCGATATGGGTCCAGATTTCGGCGAGATCGTCCTCGGCCGTGTCCGTGAGGCGGAGGGTTAGCGGGCGGCCAATAGCTTCCTCCCTCGGGCAATGATTTTGTCGGTGTCGAAGTCCGTAGTCCTGTTGGCGGCGAGGTCGGCAAGGCCGCGGTCAATATCCGTCTTAAGCGCCGTCAGCTCCTGATTGCCTCCTTCGGCGCTATCTCATACTGCGCACTATATCATACTTATGAGGCTCACACCCTACTCCGCCGCCAGCGCCTCCGCCTGTTTCAGGTCCACCGACACGAGCTGCGAGACGCCGCGCTCGGCCATGGTGACGCCGTAAAGGCGGTCCATGCGGCTCATGGTCACCGGGTTGTGGGTGATGGCGATGAAGCGGGTGTCGGTGAGCCGGCGCATCTGGTCCAGCATCTTGCAGAAGCGGTCCACATTGGCGTCGTCCAGCGGCGCGTCCACCTCGTCCAGCACGCAGATCGGCGCGGGATTGGCGAGGAAGACGGCGAAGATCAGGGCGGTGGCGGTCAGCGCCTGTTCGCCGCCGCTCATCAGGCTCATCACCGCCATGCGCTTGCCGGGCGGGCAGGCGTAGATTTCCAACCCAGCCTCCAGCGGATCGTCGGATTCCACCAGCCGCAGCTCGGCCTCGCCGCCCTCGAACAGGGTCTGGAACAGGGTCTTGAAGCTCTCGTTGATCTTGTCGAAGGCGGCCATCAGGCGCTCGCGCCCCTCGCTGTTCAGCTCCTCGATCCCGCCGCGCAGCCGCGAAATGGCGTCGGTCAGGTCGGCGCGCTCGCCGCGCATGGTCTCCAGCCGCTGGGCGTGTTCCGCCACCTCCTCCTCGGCGCGGAGATTGACGGCGCCGAGTTGGTCGCGCTCGCGCTCCAGCGCCGCCAGATGCGTCTCCACCCCCTCGGCGTCGGTGGGGATGGCCACGGCGGCCTCGTCCAGCGCGCGGGCCAGCGCCGCGGGCTCCAGCCGGGTGGCGGCGCGAAGCTGCTCCAGCGCGCCGATCAGCCGCTCGCGCGCCCCTTCCACCCGCACCGCCTCCGCCGCCCGCCGTTCGCGCGCCTGGCCCGCGGCCTGCTCGGCGACGCGGCCGGCGCGGTCGGCCTCGGTGGAGGCGGCCTCGGCGGCGGCGAGCGTGTCGGCGGCGGCCCGGCGGCGCGCCTCGGCGGCGGATACCTCGTCCAGCAGCGTCCGTGTGCGCCCCCCCAGCCGTTCAGGCGCGTCGGCGGCAGACCTGAGCTGCTGATCGGTGCGGGCGGCGTCGCGGTCCAGCGCCTGCAGCCGGGCGTCGGCGGCGGCGAGGCGGCGGGTCCAGTCTGCGGTGTCGCGGGTCAGCCCCTCGCGGCGGCGCAAGCGTCCCTCCCGCGCGCGGCTCTCGTTGTCCAGCGCGGCGCGGGCGCGGGCCTCGGCCTCGCGGGCGGCGGCGGCCGACCGGCGCGCCGCCGCAAGACCCTGGTCGCCGGCCGGCGCATCGTCCTCGCCCGCTTCGGCGCGCTTGCCCTCCAGCAGCTCAGCGGCCGTGTCGCGCTCCGCTTCGCTCGCACCTAGGCCGGCCGCGGCCTCCTCCAGTTCCAGCGCGAAGCGGGCGCAGGTCTCGGTGAGGGATTGCAGGCGGGCCTCGCGCCGGGCTTCCTCGCGGGCGTGGCGTTCGGCGGTCTCGCGCGCATGGGCGACGGCGCGTTCGGCGGCTTCGGGCGCCCGGCGCGCGCTGCGTAGCGCCTCCTCCGCCGTTCGCACCATGGCCTGGGCGGCGCGGTATAGCTCGGCCAGGCGGGCCGCGTCCGGTTCGGCCGCCTCGACCTCCGTGGCGAGGGCCTCGCGCCGCACCTTCTGCGCCATGCGCCTGGCGGCGGGACGCGGGGCGGTGGCGCGCACCACCAGCCCGTCCCAGCGCCAGAGGTCGCCGGCCTTGGACACCAGCCGCGCGCCCACCGGCAGCGCCTTGGCCAGTTCACCCCCCTCGCCCTCCACCACCCCGACCATGGCAAGGCGGGCGGCCAGGGCCGGCGGCGCCGTCATGTGCGGGGCCAGCGGCGTCACACCCGCCGGCCAGGCCTGCGTGCGCGCCTTCGCGCCAGCCCAATAGGCGGGGGCGCGGGGATCGAGCGCGGCGTCCAGGTCTTCGCCCAGCGCGGCAGCGACGGCGGCCTCGTAGCCGGCCTCGGGCCGCACGCTGTCGAGCGCGCGCGGGAAGGACGTGACCTTGCCGTTGTCGAACAGGGTGTCGAGGCCCGCTGCCTCGGACTTCAGCTTGCGCAGCGCATCGTCGGCGGCGCGGGCGAGCTCGCGCGCCTCGGACTCGGCCGCGGCGGCCCTGCCCCATTCTCGCTCGGCGCTTTCCACCCGGGCGCGGACGCGGGCCAGTTCGGCATTGGCGGCGTCCAGCGCGGCGCGGGCGGCGGCGGGCTCGGCGGCGGGGATCGAAGCGCCCGCCCGGTCGGCCTCGGCGGCGGCGAGGGCGCGGCGGGTGCGGTCGAGCCTCGCCTGCGCCTCCTCGGCGCGGCGGGCGGCGGCGCGGGCCTGGCTCTCCACCTCCTCCAGCCGGGCGCGGCGGGCCTGCCGGCGGGCGGCCTCGGCGGCGGCCTCGGTGGCCAGCCGTTCTACCTCCGCATCGGCGGCGGCGCGTGCCTGGCCCGCATCGTCGAGCGCGCGCGCCAGTTCCGGCCCCCGTTCCGGCGCCGCGGCGATGGCGGCTTGGACCTCGCGCAGTTCACGCTCCAGCCGGCCGAGGGCCTCCGCCGCGTCCTCGCGCGCCTGCCCCTCGTGGGCGCGATCCTCGGCGATGCGGCCGAGCTCGGCCTTGAGGCGCGCCACCTCGGCCGCCGCCTGCGCCGCCTCGCGCTCCAGCCGGTCGCGCTCGATGGCCAGGCGCTGCAGCACCGCGGCGGCGACCATCTCCTCCTCGCGCAGCGGCTTGACCGCCTCGGCCGCGCCGGCGGCTTCCACCGTCAGGCGGGCGGTCTTGCGCGCGGTCTCGGCGACCAGGGCTTCGGCCTCGGCCTCCGCCGTCAGCGCCGCCTCCGCCCCGGCCTCGGCGTCGCGATAGCGGGCGAGCAGGGCGGCCCCTTGCAGGCTGCGGATTTCGGCGGAGAGGCGCTTGTATTTTTCCGCCTGGCGCGCTTCGCGGCGCAGACGTCCGTGCGCGGCCTCCAGCTCGGCGGCCACGTCCTCCAGCCGGTCGAGATTGGCCTCCGCCGCCTTCAGGCGCAGGTCCGCCTCGTGGCGGCGGGTGTGCAGGCCGGAGACGCCGGCGGCCTCCTCCAGGATGCGGCGCCGGTTGGCGGGCTTGGCCCCGATCAGTTCGCTGATCTGCCCCTGGCGGACCAGGGCCGGCGAGTTGGCCCCGGTGGAGGCGTCGGCGAACAGCAGCTGTCCGGGCGATGTTAGGCTGAGTTCGTACCAAGAGCTTCCAGATATCGAGAGGGATTGTCCAATCGCACCACCACCTATTCATAGGATCAGCCATAGAACCTCCCGGATCACGCTGGCGTGCTCACCGAAAGAGTTCAAGCTGGCCATGTGGCAGTACTTCTAAGAAATCCTTGATCAAGCCTCGAGCTTCCTTCGATACTTCGCCCGAACTCGGCGGGAAGCAGCACACTTCTTTAATGTGTGGGAGGCCTTTGTGATCTTTGGCAAGCAGCGCTTTGTAAACAGTCAGGGAGAATAGAGGTCCGTCTATATCGATACTGATCGACTTGTACAGCCTCGGCAGTGCGTATGCATGGAAGACCGAGTTCACGGAGATGCAATCGTGCAGGTGTTTGCGCGGATCGAGGTAATCGAAGATCTGTCGCAAGACATCGTCGGGGAGCGTGTCCACGTTAGGAGGCAGCGGATATCGTCCAGGGATGATGAGCGGAGGTAGGGCAGCCTCTGCGGATGCGAAATCATAGGAAGAGTGTTCTTCTTCTGCTGGTTTCAGACAGCAAACAGGCCTGTCTAGGTTCAACGGAGGAAGCACTTCTCCGGCCGTTTCGAAATCAATCTGCGAGATTTCCTCTTCACTCATCGCGGTGCTCCGCTTTTCAAGCTGAAGCATCTCTGACGGGACAAGTCATCGTCTTATCCCGCTCGAAAAGCATTCCACGAGCCAGACTTCAAGGTGGTACATGCGCTCTTGCGCATTGTGAGAGATGCAGGCAAGCGGGAGGTGAAACCTTGTAGAACCATGACACG
>CBDICI010000002.1:0-490708 GCA_965277345.1 Caulobacteraceae bacterium | reverse complement strand
GGCTGCGGCGTCCAGCGCCAGTTCGTAGCTACGTGCGCCAAAGCCGCAAATCGTCCCCCGCCGCAACCGGCGACACGTAACTGTGATGACGAAACGCCTCGCGGGCCTGCGGGTTCGACAGGTGGCATTCCACCACCGGCGTCTCCATGCCCTTGATGGCGTCGTAGAGCGCCACGGAGGTGTGGCCATAGGCGGCGGGGTTCAGCACGACGGCGGAGGCTTCGCTTGCCGCCTCGTTCAACCAATCGACCAGATCGCCCTCCTTGTTGGATTGGCGAAACACCAGGTCAAACCCCAGGGTCTCCGCCCGCGCCTCGCAGCGCGCGCGGATGTCGTCCAGCGTGTCCCTGCCATAGATATCGGGCTGGCGGGTTCCGAGCCGGTTCAGGTTCGGCCCGTTCAACACATAGATCGGCCTTCGGCATTCCGCCCCGGTCCTGATTCCCGCCCCTCGCGGAGAGGCGTGGCTTTTAGCCCCGCACGGCGGCGGTCACAAGCTTTGCGCGGATCGGATGCGCCGGCGGGTCTGCGCCGTCGTGACAATACGGTGACATTGCGCCACATCGCCAACGGTCACGCTTGGGCGCACGCTCCGCCAAAGCTTCGGGGGAGAAGCGTCGTGAGGTTTCTGGTGTTCCTGGCCTGCGCGGTCGTGGGCGGCTTCGTACCGGCAAAGCACCACGGGCGGTTGGCGCGGATGGTTGAATGGGCAACCACCAGGCCGGCCGCGGGTCCTGCCTGACGACAGGTGTGAGCTGCTAAGTGTGCGTCGATTCGGAGCTCATCTTGATTCGCGGGTCCGCCTGGGCAGCAGCGCGCCGCCATTCAAGACAAGGTCGGGTACAACAAGAGCGGCGACGATGAAGGCCCAATAAAGCGCCGTCGTCTCTGTGTAGCCGAGCCCCGGCAGAACCTGATCGGGAATGATCCGCGTCGCTACGAAGGTCAGCGTCAAACCGATGCTGCGGCCCATCCAGAGCTGGTGCTGGACGAAGCTCCGGTTGAGGGCCGCGAACCATGCCGCGATGGTAGTGAGGAACCACAATCCACCCATTGTTCCCATCACCCACCAGTTAGCCTTCAGCTCAAACCGGACGACGATATAAACCGACAGGATCGACGAGATCGTTGCGCCTGCCACATAGATTCGGCCCAGCCACCCATGCAGGGCTGGATGGCGATGACGGAAGGTGGATGAAATCTGCATCGGGATAAAGAGAAGCGCGGTCATCCCGCCCACCACGTGCGGTAGGAGCCACCACCTGAACGGCTTGAGGTGCGCCCATTGCGGCGCACCGGGGCGCAACACATAAGCTTCGTGTGTCGCGAAGGTCGCCAGCGTCAACAGGATGACGGCTAGGACCACCACGCGCTTGGCGACAGCGCGCCACGACCAACGAGTTGGTTTAGCGACCTCGACAGCGACCACAGGTCACACTTTTACCCGGATGAACATCAAGCCGTCGTGGCCCTTGTCGCCCACGGTCTGTAAGGCCGTCGCCTCCACGCGAGGTTCGGACGCCACCCTGTCCACCAAGCGGCGGACGCCCTCCACATTGGCGTCGCGACCATCTGTTTCGATGATTTTGCCGGCCCGCACGACATTATCGACCACGATCAGGCCGCCCGGTCGCACCAGCCGAAGCGCCCAATCAAAATAGTCGGGGTTGGACGGCTTGTCCGCATCGATGAAGGCCAGGTCGAAGGGGGCCTCGTGCGCCAGCGTCGGCAGCAGGTCGAGGGCGCGGCCGGTGCGTACCTCCGCCACGGAGTCGAGCGCGGCTTCGGCCAGGTTGGCGCGGGCCACCTCTGCGTGTCGCGCGTCGATCTCCAGCGAGACCAGGCGGCCGTCCGCCGGGAGGGCGCGGGCAAGCCAGAGGGCGGAATAGCCGCCGAGCGTACCGATCTCCAGGATGCGGCGGGCGCCCATCTGCTTGGCCATCAGGTGTAGCAGCTTGCCCTGGTTGGGCGCGACGGCGATAGCGGGCAGGCCAGCGGCGCGGCTGCGCCCGAGCGCAGCCTCGAGGACGGCGTCGGTGGGGCTTAGCGCGCCGTTAAAATAGCTATCGACGGCGTCCCAGAGCGTTTGACGATCGGGGTCGCGCGGCAAGTGATCAGCTTCCGCTGCCGCCGCGGCGACGGCCTTCGTCAATGCCGGCCTGCAGCTCCTCGGGAATCCAGCCGGCGATCACATGGTCGCCGACGATGAAGGCGGGCGTGCCTTCGACGCCGATCGATTTGGCCAGGGCCTTGTTCTCGGCGATGTGCTTGTCGGCGGCGGCCTTGGCGGTGGGGTCGAGGCGCGCCACGTCCACGCCATGCTCGCTCATGATCCGCGAGACGCCGTTGTCGTCCAGCGCCTTCTCCTGCATCAGCGCGCCGAACACGGGCAGGTACTTGCCGTTCTGCTTGTTGGCGGCCAGCTGCGCCTCGGAGGCATGGCTGGAAGTGTCGGTGAGGATCGGCATCTCCTTGAACACAAAGCGCACGTCCGGGTTCTTGGCGATCATGGCGAGCACCGCCGGGGCCGAGGCCTTGCAGTAGGTGCACTTGTAATCGAAGAACTCCACCACCGTGACCCTGCCGTTGGGATTGGCCACATAGTCGTCGCCGTCGCGCTCCAAGAGGCTCCGGTTGGCGGTCAGGGCCACGCGCGCCTCGCGGTCGGCGCTGGCCTGCTGGCGGGCCTGCGACGCGGCCATGGCCTCCTCGATCACCTCGGGGTGGCGCATGAGATAGGCCTTGACCTTCTCGCCGAAGGCGCGGTCGGACACGCTCTCCTGGCTGCACCCGGCCGTGGGCAGCGCCACCAGCGCCGCGGCGAGCAGAAGAGCGGGAAGCGCGAAACGGCGCATGGACAACCTCGTCTGGATAAAACCCCGGCGCGCTTCGTCTCCCATAAGCCGCAGGGCGTCAATGAGACGAACCAACGCGGCGAATCTTAAGCCTGTTCTTTAAGACCCGGTCCCGAGCTGGCGCAGGTCGTCCTTGGTGGGGTTGGCGACCAGCACGATGTCGGTGGCGCGCCGCCACTGGGGCGTGTTCTTGGGCAGCATCTCGCGAGCGCGGAGCGCGAACACCCGGGCCCGCACCAGATCGCCAAGCGCATAATGCTCCTCGGCGGAGGCCAGGCGTGCGTTGCCGCCGTCGCCCTTGGCGTCGTAGGCCTGGGCCATCAGCGCGAAGGCGAAGGCGTTGTCGGGATCGAAGGCCAGGGCCTTCTGCAGGTGCTGGATCGCCTCCTCCGCGCGCTTTCCGTCCTCCTGGGCCAGGATGGCGCGCGCCAGATTGACCTGCAGGATCGGCGCATTGGGCTTCAGCTCCACCGATTTGCGATGCGGCGCCTCGCTTTCCTTGGGCCGGCCCGCCTCGAACAGCACCTGACCTTTCAGCTCCCATAGGTAGGGATTGTTCGGCTGATCGGCGATCAGGGCGTCGATGGCCTTGAGCGCATAGTCGATTTCGGTCTCACGATAATAGGCGATGGCGCGGGCGTAGCGGGCTGGATAGCTCTTGTCGGTCTCGGGATATTTCAGGAAGGTCTGGGCCGGGTCCTGGATGAAGGCGAACAGCTTGGCCTTCATGATCTCGTGTTCGGCGATCAGCTCGGGGCTGTCGGGGGTGTTGTAGTGGGGCTGTTCCTCCGCCCGGCGGCGCAGGCCCTCCACCCGGTCGGACGAGATGGGATGAGTCTGGAAGAACGGATAGCGCCGCGCTTCGTCGAACACCTCCTGGTAGCGGAAGTTGTCGAAGAAATCGACCAGACCGCGGGCGGACTGGCCCGACTTCTCCAGATAGGTCACGGCCGCCTGGTCGGCCCGCGCCTCCTGCTCCCGTGAATAGCCGAGCGAGCCCAGCGCGCCGAAATAGGGCGAGGAGGTGATCAGGGCCGCGCCGGCGTCGGGCGCCCCGGCGGCGATGGCCAGAAGGCCGAGGCCCAACGTCAGCAGGAACGGGTTCATGCCCGCGCGCGCCATCTCCGCCTCGCCGCGCACCGTATGGCCGCCGGCGGCATGGCCGGTCTCGTGGGCCATGACGCCGATCAGTTCGTTGGGCGTCTTGGTCTCGGCGATCAGCCCGGTATTGATGCCGATCAGCTTGGTCGAACCGGTGCCTGCGTTCAGTTCCTTGTCCTCGATCAGCACGATGTGCATGTCGTGCGGATTGATGCCGGCGGCGATGAAGACCGGGTCGCACTCCTTGTGCAGAATCTCGTCGACCTCGGTATCCTCGATGGTGCGGGGCGCCGCCTGCTGGGCCTGCGCCACGCTCGCCATCGGCCCGACGATCACGCTCGCCGCCGCGCCCACGGCGAGGGCGAGATGTTTCAGTCGCGATCCGATCGGTCGTGGTCGAACTGACATCGGGGCGGCGCGCTCCTCAGCTTCTCTAGCCCGCGGCCCGGCCTCTCGGCCGAACTCCCCGATCCCGTTCTATTCGACTATCCGCGAAGACGCCACCAGCCGCGCTTCGGCTTTTCCGGTGGGACGGAGATTTCGGCCGGATCGGGGTCGACCTCCGCCGGGGTCGGGGCGGGTTCGGCCTCGGCCACCGTTTCGGCTGGCGGGGTCAGGAACGACACCGGCGTCTCGACCTCGGCCGCGACAAATGCGGGTTCGGCCTCCCCTTCGGGCGCCTGCACGTCCGCGGCCTTGGCCTTGCGTAGGCGCCTGGGCTTGGCGGTATCGGCAGCCTCCACCGGCGCCCCGGTTTCGGCCTCCGTCGCGGTCTCGGCCCGCTTGACCCTGCGGCGCTTGGGCGCGGGCACGTCGATGGAGGCGCCTTCCATCGCCTCGGTCACGGGGCCGGCGTCCAGCATGGGCTCGGCGGCGGGCGCCTCCACCCCCGCCTCCACCGGCTCGGGCGCGGCGCGATCACGACCGCCGCGCCGACGGCGACCGCGCGCTTCGCCCGTCTCGGCCCTTGGCTCGACCGTCACCGCATCCAGCGGCCTCGGCGGCGAGGCGGCCTTGGCCGCCATCGGGTCCACGCCGGCGGCCTCGCCCTTCGGCGCATCGGTCAGCCGGATCGGCTTGCCGTGCGGGTCCTTCCAGGCATAGGGGTCGTCCTTGGGGTGGGGGGTGTCATAGCCGCCGTGGGGGTGGGTCCAGGCATAGGGATCGGAGCCCGACGCGCCGCCTTCCTCGCGGATGCGTTTGCCGCCGCGGCGGCCGCGCCGGCGTCGCCGGCGACGGCCCTCGGCGTCGGTTCCACGGTCTTCGGCGCCGCCGCCCTCGTTGTCCTCTTCATCCTCCTCGGCGTCGTCGAGGTCTTCGGGCGAGCGCGCCTGCTGTTCGGCGGAGTCCTCGCCGCGCTCCTCGCGTTCGTCCCGACGTCCGCCGCGCCGGCGGCGGCGACGTCCCCGGCCGTCACGGCGCGCCTCCTCGCTTTCGCCGTCGCCGGCGTCGCGCGCCCGGGCGGCGGGCGCCTCGGCCGCGTCGTCGTCCGCCTCGTCCTCGTCCTCGAACACCGGTTCGACCCACTCGGGCTCGACGGTCGCGGGCTCGGGCGAGGGCAGTTGCGGCACATAGCCCTCGCGGCTCTCGGTCCGCTCGATCTCCTGCTCGGCCGCGGCCAGCGTATCGTCCAGCGCGATGGTCACGTGCAGGCCGTGCGCGGTGTCGAGCCCCGCCAGATAGGCCCGCTTCTCGTTCAGCACATAGAGGCCGACGGGAGTCGGCATCCGCACGGTGATGGCGCCGGCGCCGCCCTTGACCGCCTCCATCTCGATGACGCGCAACGCGGCCAGGGCCGAGCTTTCCACCGAGCGGATGCGCCCCGCGCCCTGACAGTGGGGGCAGACATTGGTGGCGCCTTCCAGCACGCCGAGCCGGCGGCGCTGGCGGGAAATCTCCATCAGGCCGAACTGGCTGATCTTGCCCATCTGCAGGCGGGCCCGGTCACCGTCCAGGCAGTCCTTCATCCGCTTCTCGACCGCGCGGTTGTTCTTGGACTCGTCCATGTCGATGAAGTCGATGACGATGAGCCCGGCCAGGTCGCGCAGGCGAAGCTGGCGGGCGGCCTCCTCCGCAGCTTCCATATTGGTCTTCAGCGCGGTGGCCTCGATGTTGCGCTCACGGGTGGCGCGACCGGAGTTCACGTCGATGGCCACCAGCGCCTCGGTCTGGTTGATCACCAGATAGCCGCCCGAGCGCAGTTGCACGGTAGGCGAATGGATCTGGGCGATCTGGTCCTCGACCCTGTGCTGCACGAACAGCGGCGTCGGCTGGGTGTAGTGGACGATCTTCTTGGCCTGCGAGGGCATGATCATCCGCATGAAGTCGCGGGCCTCGCGATAGCCGCCCGCGCCCTCCACCTCGATGGTGTCGATGTCCTTGTCGAACATGTCGCGGATGGCGCGTTTGACGAGGTCCTCCTCCTCATAGATCAGCGCCGGGGCGATGGACTTCAGCGTCTTGTCACGGATGTTTTCCCACAGGCGCAGCAGGTATTCGTAGTCGCGCTTGATCTCCGCCTTGGTGCGCGCCGCGCCGGCGGTGCGGACGATCAGCCCCATGCCGTGCGGCACGTCGAGCGAGCCGGTGGCGGACTTCAGCCGCTTGCGGTCGGCCACGTTGGTGATCTTGCGGCTGATCCCGCCGCCCCGCGCCGTGTTGGGCATCAGCACGCAATAGCGGCCGGCCAGCGACAGATAGGTGGTCAGCGCCGCACCCTTGTTGCCGCGCTCCTCCTTGACCACCTGCACCAGCATGATCTGGCGGCGCTTGATCACCTCCTGGATCTTGTAGCGGCGCATCAGGCGGCGGCGGCGGCGCTCCACCTCGGCGTCCATGTCGTCATCGTCGTCATCCGAGGCGACGTGGCCTTCGTCCTCGTCGTCCTCCTCGGCGGCTTCACGCATCAGCGCTTCGCGGTCGGCGTGGGGGATCTGATAATAGTCCGGGTGGATTTCGTTGAAGGCCAGGAAGCCGTGCCGGTTGCCGCCGTACTCGATGAACGCGGCCTGCAGGCTCGGTTCTACCCGGGTGACCTTGGCGAGATAGATGTTGCCGCGAAGCTGGCGCTTCGAGGCGGATTCGAAGTCAAGCTCCTCGATCCGTTGGCCGTCCACCACCACGACGCGGGTTTCCTCCGCGTGGGCGGCGTCGATAAGCATTCTCTTGGTCATGTAAGGGGTCTCCTCGGCGCGGGCCGGAAGCTTCGCCCTGAGGCGGTCCCGGCGGCCGGATGGGGCCGTCCGCGCGCGCATCTCCATCACCGCACGGCCGAACGGACCGCGTCCTTTCCAGGCGACAGGGGCGAAAACCGGACAACCCATGGGGTTCAATTTATTCCTGGCGCGAGCCGCAGGGGGCCTGCGCCGATTGAGGGGCAGAGCCCGGCCTCCGGTCGGGATCGACACGGAGTGGGGCTCAGAATGCGCGTGACCTGGGCCCGGAGGGACGGATCGCGACTGCACACATATGGAGTCTGCAACACTCCACCGCAAAAGGAAAGCAAACACTCTGCCAGGCTCCATCGCGACTGCTTGTGCTGGTTAACGGTTTGTCTACAGAGCGTCCGCGATAATGGGGACTTCGAGAGGCTTGAACGAGGCTGCGCCGATGGCGGCAGGGCTTAGGCGCGTGTGGGGCGGGCGGCTGGCGCTAGGCGTCTGCGTCCTCGTGGCCCTGGGCGCCGCCGCCGCCGCCGCCGTGGTGCAGCGCGAACCGTCGGCCGGCGTGCTGAAGGTCCGCCTCGGCGGCGACCAGACCCAGACGCGGGTGGTGATCGAGCTCGACCATACCGCCAGCGGCCGGCAAATCTCCCCGGACAAGCCTTCAAGCCAGGTCTCGGTCGCGCTGCCCCGCGTGGAGGTCGCCGGCGGCGAGATGAGCGGCGGGGGCGCGGGGCTGGTGAAGGGCTGGTCCATCGACCAGGCCGCCGGCGCGGCGCGCATCCGCCTCGACCTGACCCGGAGCGGGCAGATCAGGCGCCGCTTCCTGCTGCCCCCCGGCGACGGGCTGAACGTCTATCGCTACGTCATCGACGTGGCCGCCGACGGCGGCGGCGCGCCCGCGCCGGACAGGGCGAAGAGCCTGAACAATGCGAAGATCGGGGCCGCCGACTACGCCACGACCGCCCTTCCGCCGCCCGATCCCAACGCCAGGAAGGTCATCGTCATCGACGCCGGTCATGGCGGCAAGGACTCCGGGGCGCTGGGCTCATCCAGGCACGAAAAGGACCTGACCCTCGCCGCCGCCCACGCCCTGCGCGACCGGCTGGAGAAGACCGGTCGCTATCAGGTGGTGCTGACCCGAGACACCGACGTGTTCATCCCGCTGGAACAGCGGGTGCAGATCGCCCGGCGCGCCAACGCCGACCTGTTCATCTCGCTTCACGCCGACTCCGGCGGCGACCCGGCCATTCGCGGCGCCACGGTCTATACCCTGTCGGAGAAGGGCGCGGCGCGCACCGAGCACGGGGTGTTCGGCAAGTCGGACTGGTTCATGAACGTGGCCCTGCCGGGCCAGGACGCCGCCACCCGCCGAATCCTGCTCGACCTGACCCAGCGCGAGACGCGCAACCGCTCCGCCGTCTTCGCCGAACTGGTGCTGGACAAGATCGGCGACAGGGTGGAGTTGCTGCGCCATAGCCACCGCGACGCAGGCTTCATGGTACTGTTGGCCCCCGAGGTGCCGGCGGTGCTGCTGGAGATGGGCTTCGTCACCAATCCCGCCGACGAGCGCGTGCTGGCCGACCCCGAACGCCGCCGCGCCTTCATGAGCGGCGTCGCCGACGCCATCGACGCCTACTTCGCCCAGGAAGCCAAGTACGCGATGCGGTGAGGGCGCCGACGGTACTTTGATACGAGTTGCTGCTTCAGAATGACTGATATGATCGGCCACGTTCCTCAGGATGGGGAAATAGGGTTTTGATCCTAGGAACGGCCAGCGCATTGCGCAAATTGGCTGATGTCGTGGCGCAGAACCCCTCGCGCTCTTGGATTCACGCGCCCAGGGTGTACGACATGGCCATGTCCGAACCGCTAATTCCCCGCTCAGCGCGCCGACCTTGGGAGAACATCGCGCTTGGACCCAAAAGGCCCGTCGATCCCGTTGAGAACGGGATTGCCGTCGCCATGCTTTTGGCGATGACCGTGGTGTTCGTAGCGGGGGGCTGGATACAAAGTATGGCGCCTTTCAGGGCCACGCTGCCGCTCAGCCAGCTATTTCTCATGGCGCTCCTATTTTGGCGTCAAAAGCGAAATGGGGGCCAGATCAGCCGCCGGACCTATGTCATTTATGCGGTTTGGCTGGGCGCGGTCGTGCTTATGAGCTTTGCGGTGGCCATGGAAACATTCCACCACGGATAATCGTGCACGGGCGCCCGCAGCTCAGTACAAACCCTTCAGGTCGTCGGTGGCCTTCTTGGGCGGCGGCGGGGCGGCGGCGGCTGAGGGCGTCGGCGCGCCCTGGCCGGGCTTTAGTCCGTTCAGGTCAAGCTGCATCTGGTTGTACGGGATGGGGCCGTCGGGCTTGCGGATCGGGGCGATCGGTCCCTCTGGCTCCTGGCCCGGGCGGAAGGCTTCGCGGTGGCCGTTCACGTCGATGAAGCGGGTATCCCTCGGCGCCTTGAAGTCGGTCTTGGGCTGGCCCCGCAGCGCCTCGCGCATGAAATCGATGAAGATCGGCACCGCCGCCACCGCGCCGGTCTCGCCCTCGCCCAGCGACCGGTTGTCGTCGAAGCCGACGAACACACCCGCCACCAGATTCGGCGAATAGCCCACGAACCAGGCGGAGCGATAGTCGTTGGTGGTGCCGGTCTTGCCGGCCAGCGGATAGCCCAGCGCCGAGACCGCCGCCCCCGTGCCGTTCTGCACCACGCCCTGCAGCATCAGGGTGATGGAATAGGCGGTGATCGGGTCCATGACCTGGGCGCCGGACAGCGGGATGTGCGGGCTTTCCTGACCCTGGAACGGGTCGGAGCAGTGCGGGCATTCGCGCTTGTCGGCCCGGTAGCTGAGCTGACCGGAGCGGTCGCCGATCTCCTCAATCAGGTGCGGCTCGATCCGCCGCCCGCCGTTGGGGAAGGCGGAATAGGCCCCGACGAGGCGAAAGGGGGTGGTTTCCCCCGCGCCGATGGCCATGGCCAGCACCGGATCCATTTTGTCGACCACGCCGTACTTCACGGCGTTGTCGGCGATCTTCTTCATGCCCACCCGTATGGCGATGTGAAGCGTCATCAGGTTGCGGGAATAGACCAGGCCGTTGCGCATCGGGCCAGCGCCTGAGGTCTCGTGCTTGTAGTTCTCCGGCTCCCACACCGTGCCGTTGGCGCCGGTGAGCGAGATCGGCGCGTCGGAGACGATGCTGGCCGGGGTCATGCCGTTCTCCAGCGCCGTGGCGTAGACGAAGGGCTTGAAGGATGAACCCGGCTGGCGATTGGCCTGGGTGGCGCGGTTGAACTTGGACAGCGAGAAGGAATAGCCGCCGACCATGGCCAGGGTCCGGCCCGAGTGCGGCTCGATGGCGACGATGGCGCCGTTCACCGTGGGGATCTGGCGCAGGTTGTAGGTCTTGCCCGCCTCGGTCGGCTCCACGAAGATCAGGTCGCCGACGTTCAGGCCCTTGGTCGCCTTGGCCCAGGCTACGTCCTTGCCGTCGAGGTCTCCCGCGCCGCCGGAAGGCAGGACCACGTGCACCGCGCCGCCGGCGATGCGGTCGATGGCGGCGGGACGCCAGGAGCGCCGTTCGGCCGGTGTGGCCCTGGCCGCGGCCTCCTTCTCCCAGCCCGGTTGCAGATCGGTATGGCCCCACGCGCCGCGCCAGCCGTGGCGATGGTCATAGGCCTCCAATCCCTTCATCAGCGCCACCCGCGCGGCCGTCTGCAACTGGGAATCGAGGGTGGTGCGGACGTAGAGGCCGCCGCCCTCGGCCTTTTCGCCCACCGTGCCGATGGCGCGCAGGCGGGCCTCCTCCAGGAAATAGTCGGCGTCGTGATAGTGGGTGCGTTCCGGCGCGGTCTGCACCTTCAGGTCCTCCAGCACCGCCTGCTCGGCCTGGGGGCGGGTGATGGCGCCCATGGCGGCCATCTCGTTGATGATCCAGTTGCGCCGCCCCATGGCGTTGGTGCGCCGCTTGATCGGGTCGTAATTGGATGGTCCCTTGGGCAAGGCCGCCAGATAGGCCATCTGGGCGATGCTGAGTTCGTTCAGCGGCTTACCGAAATAGTTGTACGCGGCGGCGGCGACGCCATAGCTGCGATAGCCGAGCCAGATCTCGTTCAGATAGAGTTCGAGGATGCGCTCCTTGGGCAGGGTCTCCTCGATCCGGCGGGCGAGGATGGCCTCCTTGATCTTGCGGCCGAAGGTCTGGTCGTTGGAAAGCAGGACGTTCTTGGCCACCTGCTGGGTGATGGTCGATCCGCCCTGCAACTTGCGGCCCCGGGCCAGGCTCCACACGTCGCGCGTCATGGCCCGGCCCATGCCGGAGAGGTCGATGCCGCCGTGCTCGAAGAACTTGCGATCCTCCGCCGCCAGGAAGGCCTTCACCTGCAACGGCGGGATCTCGTTATAGGGCACGAAGATGCGGCGTTCCTTGCCGAACTCGCCGATCAACGTGCCGTCCCAGGCATAGACGCGGGTAGAGGTAGGCGGCCGGTACTCGGCCAGCTCCGAGGCGTCGGGCAGGTCGTGGAACAGCCAGGCGGCGTAGATCGCCAGTGAAAAGCCGGCGACGGCCACCAGGCTCAGCACGCCTACCGCGCCGATCGCCAGCCAGCGTCCGGCGTCCGTCGCCTTGAAATCCTTGAGGGGGCGAAAGCCGAGCGCCATGAGCTCTGAGTGGCAGGGCGCGCCCCCCTTCGTCAACCGCACTAGCGTCGCGGGAGAGGGGGGAAAGGCGGCGACTTATCCACGAGACTAGCGATGGCCCCATGCTGTGACGGCAAGGAGACCTATCATGCACCCCAAAGACCCCGAAGCCCTTAAGACTGAATTCGCCCGCCTTCGCTATGAACTGGCGACGCTCAGGCTGTTGATGATCGAGCGGAAATACAGCCCGGACCAACCACGCGTGCCGGCGGGAAACGGCGTCGAGAGTGGGAGGTGGGCGAAGACTGACGCTGGGCGGATCGGGATGCGAGGACTTTTCCCAGCGCAGTCTTACAGGCTTAAGGACCGCTCCGTTGTTGTATCGCCGGCGGTCGACGCCAAGCTTACGCTACTCGGGAGTGACTTCTATCGTGATACAGGCAAGACTTTGGTTGTGACCAGCGGTACCCGCGACGCGGAAGATCAGGCGGCAGCAATGTTCAACACATTTCAGCATGGTTCGGATGGGGCGCTGTATACGCACAAGAATGCCTTGGAAGATATCAAGGCCGCCTATAACGACGGCATGAAGCGCGGTCTTTCGACTGACGAGACGATCAACAACATGACAGCCGTGATTAAGAGTCAGCAGGAAAAAGGAAATTTAATTTCGCTACATATGACCGGTCGCGGTGCCGACATCAAAACCAAAGGCGAGCTGAATTCGGTAGAGAGGGCGACCCTAATAAGGTTGTCTAGAAATCATGGTTTCCATGTTGTTCCGGAGAAAAAACCACCTCATGTGCACCTTGAGCTTCACCACTAAAATGCTTGGGATGGTGAATTGGATTTTTGCACTGTCTATCTGCGTCTTCGCGGCCTCCGACGCAGGTGCAAAGCACTTGACGGTTGAGCCCTGGATGGACCGCGATCCCAATTATGTATTCAAACCGAAATTTCCTCTAACGAGTGATAACGTCGATTGCTTCCCGAAAATGTTGCACCCTGGCGACGCCTTAACCGTGAATTTTCTGGGCAAGCACGGAACGGAGGCGATAATCGTTCAGCCGAATGGCAACACGCCCTACGTAGCCGAAGCGGGCTTCGATTCCCGCTCGCCGCAAACAGAAATCCAACACGGCAATCTGGCGCGTATGTCCTCCGTCACTTTCGATGTGGACTCGCTGTTTGGCAGCGTTGACTACGAACACCCGCGGGTCCGGGTCTTCGCCAAGCGTGGGGTCTATATGTTCGAAGTCTCTGATAAGCTCGATATAGACGATCCTATTATTGATGGTTTCTGCAAGGTCCTCTTCGACCCCAGACCCCGCCCCCGTCCGGATCGCCGGAGGCTTCAGTAGGGCGTGACGCGATGCGCCCGGCGGCCTAGAACGGCGGCGTAACGAGGAGCTTCCCATGGCCGACGCCGCCCGCCTGCAGGCCTATATCGACGCGCTTTGGGACGAGGCGGTCGTGCCCACCCTGGTTGATTACATCCGCATCCCCAACAAGTCGCCGGCCTTCGATCCGGACTGGGCCGGCGCCGGGCACATGGATGCGGCGGTGACGCTGCTGGAGGACTGGGCGCGGGCGCGCCTGCCCAGCCTGCCCGGCGCGACGCTGGAGGTAGTCCGCCTGGAAGGCCGCACGCCGGTGGTCTTCATCGAGGTTCCGGGCCAGATCGACGATACCGTGCTGCTCTACGGCCACCTGGACAAGCAGCCGGAGATGACCGGCTGGTCCGACGGCCTTGGGCCCTGGGAGCCGGTGGTGAAGGGGGACAAGCTCTATGGCCGGGGCGGGGCGGACGACGGCTATGCCATGTTCGGCGCGTTGTCGGCGTTGATGGCTCTGGAGGCGCAGGGTGCGCCCCGCGCCCGCTGCGTGATCCTGATCGAGGCGTGCGAGGAGAGCGGCAGTTACGACCTGCCCTTCTACGTCGATCATCTGGCGGCCAGGATCGGCGATCCCTCGCTGGTGGTGTGTCTGGACAGCGGCTGCGGCAACTACGACCAGCTCTGGTTGACCACCTCGCTCCGCGGCATGACGGCGGGCGTGTTGCGGGTGGATGTGCTGAGCGAGGGCGTGCATTCGGGCGACGCCTCGGGCGTGGTCCCGTCCAGTTTCCGCATCCTGCGCGACCTGCTCTCGCGGCTGGAAGACCCCAGGACCGGCAAGGTGCTGATGGACGAGCTCTACGCCCAGATTCCACCCGAACGGGTCGAGCAAGCCAAGGTGGCGGCGGGCGCCCTTGGCGATGAGGTCTATACCAAGTTCCCCTTCGTGGAAGGGATGGAGCCGGTCACCGACGATCTGGTGGAGCTGATCCTGAACCGCACCTGGCGGCCGCAGGTGGCCACCATCGGGGTGGAGGGCATCCCTTCGCTGCAGGACGCGGGCAATGTGCTGCGGCCTTACACGTCGGTGAAGCTTAGCCTACGCCTGCCGCCGACCTTGGACGCGAACACGGCGGGCGGGCTGGTCAAGGCGCTGCTGGAGAAGGACCCGCCCTATGGCGCCAAGGTCTCGTTCGACTACGACAAGGCCGGTTCGGGATGGCACGCCCCGCCGCTTCAACCCTGGCTGGCACAATCGTTGGAGCGGGCCTCGCAGGCCTCGTTCGGGCGCGGCGTGGCGATGATGGGCGAGGGCGGCTCGATCCCGTTCATGGGGATGCTGGGCGAGAAGTTCCCGCGCGCCCAGTTCGTCATCACCGGCGTCCTCGGCCCGCACTCCAACGCCCACGGCCCCAACGAATTCCTGCACATCCCCACCGGCAAGAAGGTCTCCGGCGTGGTGGCCCAGGTGATCGCGGACCATGCGGAGCAGGGCAGGATGGCGAAGGCGGCGTGAGCTGCCAGTTCATGTCATCCCGGAAAGCGCGCAGTGCTTATCCGGGACCCCGAGGGTCAGCGAGAACCAGCGTCGGGTCCGGGCTCTCCGCTTCGCTCCGGCCGGGATGACACGTCAGGCGAACAGCCGCCGCGCCCGCGCCAACCCCTCGATCCCCGCATCCACGGTCGCGTCCTTCTTGGCGAAGCACAGGCGCACGATGGTGGTGACCGGCGTCTCCTCATAGAAGGCCGAGACCGGGATGGCGGCGACACCGGCCTCCTGCACCGCGCGCAAGCAGAAGCTGCGATCGTCCATCTCGATGCCTGAGCGCGGCAGGTCGATGTTGAGGAAATAGGTGCCCTGGCTCGCCAGCACCGCGAAGCCCTCCGCCTTCAACCCCGCCGCCAGCCGGTCGCGGGAACGGGCAAGGCCGGCGCGCATGTCGTCGAAATAGGCGTCCTCCTTGCCGAGGCCATAGGCCACCGCCGCCTGGGTGGCGGGGGCCACGGTGAAGGTGAGGAACTGGTGCGCCTTGGCAATCTGGGCGGTCAGCGCCGGCGCGGCGCACACCCAGCCGACCTTCCAGCCGGTGAGGGAGAAGATCTTGCCCGCCGAACCCACCTTCACCGTCCGTCCGCGCATCCCCGGAAGGCTCATCAGCGGGACATGAGCGGCCCCGTCGAACGTCAGATGCTCCCATACCTCGTCGGTGATCACCGTGATGTCATGGCGCACGCACAGCGCCGCCAGCCGCTCGAGCTGCTCGCGCGGATAGACCACGGCGCCGGGGTTCAGCGGGTTGTTCAGTATCACCAACCGCGTCCGCGGGCCGATCACCGAGAGGGCCTCCTCGCTCAGGTCCCAGTGTGGAGGCTTCAGGGTGATGAAGCGCGGGACGCCGCCCGCCAAGCGCACCATGGGCAGATAGCTGTCGTACAGCGGTTGCATAAGCACCACCTCGTCACCCGGCGCGACCAGCGCCAGGATAGCAGCGCTCAGCGCCTCGGTGGCGCCCGCGGTGACCAGCACTTCCCGCTCGGGATCGAGGTCGAGGCCGTGGAAGCGGTGGTAGTGCGCGGCGATGGCCTGGCGCAGCTCGGGCCTGCCCTGCATGGGCGGGTACTGATTCGGACCGCCGAGGATGGCCCGCGCCGCCGCTTCGCGCACGTCGAGCGGCCCCTCGCTGTCGGGAAAGCCCTGGCCGAGGTTCACCGCGCCGTGCCTGACCGCCAGCGCCGACATCTCGGTGAAGACGGTGGTCCGCAGCGCCGCGAAGATCGGATTCACGCCGGGTCGGCCACCAGACTGGGCCGGAGCGGCGTCACCACGGCGGCATAGCGGTTGGGCGCGCCGGTCAGTTCGGCATAGAGGCCGGTCAACCCCTCGAAGGTCTGGGCCCAGCCGTGCTTGGTCTCCGCCCGCCGCCGCGCCGCCTGTCCCACCGCTGTCGGGTCGCGGGCGAACAGCGCCTCAATGGCCTCAGCCATGGCGCAGGCGCTGGCGCGCTCGGCCAGTTGGCCCACGTCGCTGTCGACGATCTCCGACAGGCCGCCGGACTGCACGCAGACGATAGGCAGGCCCGAGGCCATGGCCTCCAGCGCGATCAGGCCGAACGGCTCCTTGTCGTTGGCGTGGACGAAGGCGTCGGCGGAGGCCAGCAGCCGCGCCACGGTATTGGTGTCGCGCTGGAAGTCGATGAAGGTGGTGTGCGCCTGCGGCTCGGCGAAGGCGCCGGCGCCCACCAGCGCCAGGTGATAGGGCGCGCCGAGCTTCAGGATCGTCTCCAGCAGCACATCGATATTCTTCTCCCGCGCCGCGCGGCCGGCGAAGATCAGCAGGCGGGTGTCGGCGGAAAGGCCGAGCTGGCGGCGCAGGCCCTCGCGGTCGGCCCGGTCAGGGCGGAACTGGTTCGTATCCACGCCCAGCGGCTGCACCCGCACGTCGGGCACGCCCGCATAGTTCAGCCGCTCGGCGATGTGGCGGCTGGGCGCCACCACCTGGTCGAAGCGGCGGAAGAACTCCGCCCATCGGCGGCGCACCGGCGGTTCGGCCCACTCGCCGAGGTGCAGCGCGGCCAGGGCGGCCGGATCAGTATGGCAGAATCCCACCACCGGACAGCCGAGGCGCTCGCCCGCCTCCAGCGCCGCGTGGCCGGGGCCATAGGGATCGCCCGCCTCGATCAAATCCGGCTGCAGCGCCACCAGCTGGTCGGCCCATTTGCGGATCGAAGCCGGATAGCGATAACCGTCGCCAAAGGGTAGCCGGGCGGCGGGCAGGGTCATGGAGCCCCCTGCCTGACCGCGCGCGGTGTCGCCCGGCACCACCAGCGTGTGTCTCACATCCGGCCGCGCCGCCGCCAGCCAGGCCTGCTTGGCCAGAAGATAGCGCTTCACCCCGCCGCTCTTGGGCGCGAACAGCATGGTGGTATCGACCAGATGCGGCTTCGACCCGCCGCCCAGCGGTGCGCCGAACCAGGCGTTGGAACCCGGCGAGGCCGCGGTGGCGCGATCATCGCGGTGAAGTTCCAGGTCGAACACCAAAGGCGCCCCCTTTCCACGCAAGCTCAAGGTCTCTACGTCCAGCGTCCGGATGCGTTCCGCGGAGCCAAACCCACAGTCGAGAACGGAATGACGCTGGTCAAGCTTGGCGACAAAGAGGCGGACGCGTCGCCATGCGCGTGATCGTCGTCGGCGGCGGCATCGGCGGGCTGACCCTGGCCTTCGCCCTGGCCCGGCGGCGCATAACCACGGTGGTGATCGAGCAGGCGGCGAGCCTGCAGGCGGTGGGGGCCGGCCTCCAGCTAAGCCCCAACGCCACAAGGATTCTGTCCGACCTCGGACTGGATCGGGCGCTCGCCGCCGCCGCCGTGGCCCCCGGGCGGGCGGAGGTGCACGACGCGGCCACCGGCCGCCGCCTGATCCGCAACCGTCTCAGCGCCTATGCGCAGGCACGGTGGGGCTCCCCCTATCTCGTCCTCACGCGCTCGGCGCTGCAGGCCGTGCTGCTGGACGCCGTGGAGCGGGCGGGAGGGGTGGAGATTCGGCTGGGGTCGGCGGTGACCGCGATCGGCCAGAGCGAGTCGGGCGTGTCGGTGACGTTGGCCGATGGCGCCGCCGTCGCGGGCGCGGCGCTGTTCGGCTGCGACGGGCTCAACTCCACGGTGCGCGCGTGGCTGGGCGATGCGACGCCGCCACGCTTCACCGGCCAGACGGCGTGGCGGGGCCTGGCCCAGATGGCGACGGAGGGCGAGCCCGGGATTCAGGTCTGGACCGGACCCGGAAGGCACTTCGTTCGCTATCCCGTGGGGCCGGGCCTGGTTAACATGGTCGCGGTGACTGGGGCGGGCATAGGCGAGGTGGAGTCCTGGGAGGTCGTGGGGCAGGGGGCCGATCTCGCCGCCGCCTTCGCCGATTGGCCAGAGCCCGTGCGCGCCACCATCGCCGCGGTGGGCCGGCCGTGGCGCAGCGCGCTCTACGACCGGCCGCCGCTGCCGCGCTGGAGCGCGGGCCGGGTCACCCTGCTCGGCGACGCCGCCCATCCCATGCTGCCCTTCCTGGCCCAGGGCGCCGCCATGGCCATCGAGGACGCGTGGGTCGCCGCCGACCGGCTGTCACGCGGCGATGACGTGGCGGGGGCGTTCACGGCCTATGAGCAGGCAAGGCTGGCCCGGACCGCCAGGGCGCAGGCCTGGGCCACGCGAAACGCCGCGCTTTTCCACCTGCCATCCTCCGTGGCGGCCGGGGTGTTCGGCGCCGCCAGGGCGCTTGATCGCCTGCGCGGACGTCCGCCGGAGGCGCGCTTCGACTGGCTGTATGGTTGGCGCGCGTGACCAGCTGGGGCAAGGTCGCCTCATGACTCACTACATCGCCGCCGTCGACCAGGGCACCACCTCGTCCCGCTGCATCGTCTTCGACCACAAGGGCGCCATCCGGAGCGTCGCCCAGAAGGAGCACAAGCAGCACTACCCGCGCCCCGGCTGGGTGGAGCACGATGCCGGGGAAATCTGGACCAACACCGAGGCGGTGATCAGTCAGGCGCTGGCCAGGCTCGACCTGAAACCCGCCGATCTCGCCGCGGTGGGCGTCACCAACCAGCGGGAAACGACGCTGATCTGGCGCAAGTCCGACGGCAAGCCGATCCACAACGCCATCGTCTGGCAAGACGCCCGCACCGCCGCCATGGTCGCCGGGCTGGCGGAGGATGGGGGACAGGACCGGTTCCGCGCCAAGACCGGCCTGCCGCTGGCCACTTATTTTTCGGGACCCAAGATCGCCTGGTTGCTCGACCACGTGGAGGGCGCGCGCGCCGCGGCGGAGGCGGGCGAGCTGCTGTTCGGCACCATGGACACCTGGGTCATCTGGAAGCTGACCCATGACGGGAAGACGGGACGCCACGTCACCGACGTGACCAACGCCAGCCGTACCCTGCTGATGAACCTCCAGACGCTGGACTGGGATGACGAGTTGCTTGCCGCCATCGGCGTGCCGCGCGCTCTGCTGCCGGAGATCCGGCCCTCCTCGGAGGTCTATAGCGAGGCGACCGGCGTGTTGGCGGGGGTGAAGGTGGCCGGCGCCCTCGGCGACCAGCAGGCGGCCCTGTTCGGCCAGACCTGTTTCGAGCCGGGCGAGGCCAAGTGCACCTACGGCACCGGCGGCTTCATGCTGCTGAACACGGGCGAGGCGCCGGTGGCGTCCAAAAGCGGCCTGCTCACCACCCTCGGCTACCAGGTCGGCGGCCAGAAGCCGGTCTATGCGCTGGAGGGCTCCATCGCCGTGGCCGGCTCGCTGGTGCAGTGGTTCCGCGACAATATCGGCCTGATCGACTCAGCGCCGGATATCGAAGCGCTGGCGGGATCGGTAGAGGACACCGGCGGCTGCTATTTTGTGCCGGCCTTCTCCGGCCTGTTCGCCCCGTACTGGCGCGCCGACGCCCGCGGCGTGATCGCCGGGCTCACCGCCTATGTCACCAAGGCCCATCTGGCGCGCGCGGTGCTGGAGGCCACCTGTTGGCAGGTGCGCGAGGTGGTGGAGGCGATGAACACCGACAGCGGAGTCGCACTCACCACGCTGAAGGTGGACGGCGGGATGACGGCCAACGATCTCCTCATGCAGATCCAGGCCGACGTGCTGGGCAAGCCGGTAGTGCGGCCGCAAGTGATCGAGACCACGGCCCTGGGCGCGGCCTATGCCGCCGGGCTTGCAGTCGGCTTCTGGCCCGACCAGGCCACGCTCCGCGCCAACTGGCGCAAGGACGCGGAGTGGAAAGCCGAACTGGCGGAGAACGAACGCAACCGCCGCTGCGCCAAATGGAAAAAGGCGGTGCAGCGGACGCTGGACTGGGTGGACGAGGAGGATTGAGCGGAGGAACGTCTACAGCGGCTTTTGTTCGCTCATCGACGTCAAAATAACGCTGCAATGCTGGCGCGCGTCCGGTCCTAGCTGGTCTGTGGCAGCACGACCGTCATCTGGAATGGCCCTGCATTCGCCGCCGCGTGTTCGACTGCGCCGTGAATGGCGTCGAGCCCGTAGGTTCGGACCTCGCGCAGCTTCAGGTCGACCAGTCCTGAGCGAGCCATGGCGATCATTCGCACCATCGCCTGGGGTGGATACATCCACTGCCCGCGCAGGGTGATGTTGTTCCGCATGAGCCAGCGGTAGGGAAGCGCAAGGTCATCGCCGCCCTGCATGCCGACACCTCCCATCAGCGAAACCCGGCCATTGGGCCGCACCGTCATGACGGCGGCCCGGACCTGGCTCTGTGTCGCCATGGGCGGCAGGATGTCTAACACGCAATCGATCGGCCCGGGCGCTGTCTGCAGGATGGCAGCGCGGTCGGTGGCTTCATCGCCGCTCATGGCGACTGTCAGCACCCGCGGGCCGAAACGGCGGGTCAACTCCTCCAAAGCGGCCGTGTTTCGGCCGGTCGCGATCACCCAAGCGGCGCCCATGACCAGGGCAATCTCCACCGCCGCGCCGCCGAATTGGCCCGTCGCGCCGTTTACAACCAGCGTCTCGCCGGCCCCGAAATCGATAGAAAGGAGCCCGCCATAGGGCACCATCAACTTCGAGAGGCTGACCCAATGGGGAGCATCGGCGACGTCGATGTCGCCGATGGGAAAGACATTCTCGGTGGGGGTGCGCATCTGCTCTGCGTAGGAACCATCGTGATGGAAGCGCTGCAGCCGCAGCCCCCCGTCGCCGCCCGCGGACAGTCCCTGCAGGGTGATGTCTGGCGCGAGGACGTCGTCGCGCGAACGGATGGTGGGGTCGCATAGCACCCAGTCGCCCACCGACAGCTTGGTGGCGTCAGGCCCGACCTCGCGAATTCTGCCCACGCCCCCAGTGCCGGGAATGACCGGCGTCTCCAGGAGCATTTGACGCTTGCCCCTATAAACATCCCGGGCGTAGGCGAGAACGCCGGCAGCGAATACATCGACAATAACCTCACCGGTTCCCAGCACGGGAGCCGGCGCCTCCTCCACAACGAGTGGCGAACCAAACGCCTTAAGTACCGCGGCTTTCATAATATTCACCCTCCTTATCGTCGCGTCATAGCTCCGCCCCAATCGCCCTAATTAGGACTGGCGTCATCCTCAGCCGACCTGCCTGAAGTCCAGTTCCCGACTGTGCGCCCGACTATCGCCGCCCTGACATATAGGCCTCCAGCCGCTCAACCTGCTCCGGCGTCGCATAAAGGCCGAGCTTGGTGCGGCGCCAGAGCACGTCTTCGGCCGTCTGCGCCCACTCCTGATCCATCAGGTAGTCCACCTCGCGCTGGGTCAAGTCGGCCGTGAACACCTCGCCCAGGTCCTGGGGCTCGCGCGCCTCTGCGAACAGGGCGCGCACCCGTGCACCATAGGCCAGGGCCAGGCGACGGACGAAGCCGTCTAGCTTGGGATATTCGCTGACCAGGGTGGCTACCAGTGTGCTGAGATCGCCGGTGAACTCGCCGCCGGGCAGGGGCCGGGTGGCGGTCCAAGGCGCACCGGGATTGGGGAGGTAGGGAGCCAGCTTCTCCATTACCCCTTCGGCCAGGCGGCGATGGGTGGTGATCTTGCCGCCATAGATGCTGAGCAGGGGCGGCTGGCCGTTGTCGGCGTCCAGCGTCAGTACGTAGTCGCGGGTGGCCTCCTGCGCCGCGCCGCCGCCCTCGTCGGCCAAGGCGCGGATGCCGGCATAGGTCCACACCACCTGGTCCGGCGTCACCGGCGTGCGGAAATAGTCGCTTACCGCATGGCATAGATAGTCGATCTCGGCGGGTGTGGCCTCGACGCGATCGTCGGGAGACTTCAACTCCAGGTCCGTGGTGCCGATCAGGGTGAAGTCGCGACGATAGGGAATGGCGAACACCACCCGCCCGTCGCCATTCTGCAAGATGTAGGCGGCGGGGTGGTCGTAGAGTTTCCTCACCACGATGTGGCTTCCCTGAACCAGACGGACCCCGTGCGGCGCGTTGAGACCGGTAAGCGCCAGCGTTTCGTTGACCCACGGCCCGGCGGCGTTGACCAGCGCACGGGCATGGACCACGCCGCCCCGCTCATCCTCGACCCGCCAACGACCGTCCTCACGCCGGGCGGTGCGCACGGCGGTGCGGGTGCGGATCTCCGCCCCGTGCTCGCGCGCGTCGATGGCGTTCGCCACCACCATGCGCGCATCGTCGGTCCAGCCGTCGTAATAGGAGAAGCCGTGCCGGTATTCGGGCTTCAGGGGGTGGCCCTCCGGCAGGCTCGCCAGGTCCAGCGATCGGGCAGAGGGCAGGCCGCCCCGGTCGCCCAGATGGTCGTACAGGAACAGCCCGATCCGAAGTATCCAGCGCGGGCGCAGGCCCTTATGGTGCGGCAGTACGAAGCGCAGCGGCGAGACCAGATGCGGCGCGATCCTGGCCAGCACCGTGCGTTCGTTCAGCGCCTCGCGCACCAGGCGAAACGCGTACTGCTCCAGATAGCGCAGGCCACCGTGGATCAGCTTGGTGGAGGCGGATGAGGTGGCCCCGGCCAGATCGCCCCGCTCGAACAGCACGACCTTCAGCCCCCGCCCAGCCGCATCGCGCGCCACGCCGCAGCCGTTCACCCCGCCGCCGATGATGGCGATGTCGTAGGTCTGATCCTCAGCCATGCCCCCTCTTACGGTGTTTCCAGAAGGAGAGGGAAGAGCCCCGGCAGGCGCCCAACGACGAGGGCGGCCCCGCTACTCCGCCGCCGCCTTTTGCGCCTCGGGCTTGAACGGTTCGGGTATGCGGCGGCCGCCCTGCAGCTGGAACATCCAGCCCGGATATTCCGACGGCAGCTCCGAGACCTCGTCCAGCCGCTTCATCTGATCGGGGGTCAGCTCCAGATCGGCGGCGGCGAGATTATCGTTGAGCTGCTCCACGGTCTTGGCGCCGATGATGATCGAGGTCGTGAAGGGTTTGGCGAGGATATAGGCCAGCGCCACCCGGGCCACCGATACGCCGTGGGCGTCGCCGATCTCGCGCATGGCGTCGATGCAGTCGAAGGCGCGCTCGCGGTTCACCGGCGGGAAGTCGAAGGCCACCCGGCGCGAGCCCTGCGGTCCGTCCAGGTCGCGGCCGTACTTGCCGGAGAGAAAGCCGCCCGCCAGCGGCGACCACGCCATCAGGCCCATATTCTGGTCCATCATCATCGGCGCCAACTCGCGCTCCAGGTCTCGGCCGGCGACGGAGTAGTAGGCCTGCAGCGTCGCGAAGCGGGTCCAGCCGTGGGCGTCGGCCATCGTATTGGCCTTGGCGATCCTCCACGCCGCCCAGTTGGAGACGCCGATATAGCGCACCAGGCCCTGGCGCACGAGATCGTCCAGCGCGCGCATGGTCTCCTCCAGCGGCGTGATCCGGTCGTTGCCGTGGATCTGATAGAGGTCGATATGGTCGAGGCCAAGCCGGTCGAGGCTGGCCTTCACCCCGTCCATGATGTGGCCGCGCGAGGCGCCGCGGTCGTTGGGGGCCTTGCCCACATCGCCGAACACCTTGGTGGCCACCACCACGTCGGAGCGCTTGACCCCGATGTCCTTCAGCGCCTGGCCGACCAGTTGCTCTGACTTGCCCTCGGAATAGACGTCGGCGGTATCGATGAAGTTCACCCCAGCCTTCAGCGCCGTGTCGATCAGCCTGGTGGTCTCATCCTGCTGCAGGGCGCCGATGGCCTGCCACATGCCCTGGCCGCCGAAGGTCATCGCGCCGAGGCAGATTTCCGACACATAAAGGCCGGTGCGGCCGAGCTGGTTATAGCGCATGGAAGGTCTCCGGAGGGGTGGGGTTTAGCTAAGACCGGGCAAGCAGGGTGCAAGGTGAGAACACCAACTTTGCTGTCATCCCGGAAAGCGCGAAGCGCTTGTCCGGGACCTGGATGACGCGAGAACCACGTCGGGGTCCCGGCTCTCCCCCCGGACCATGTCCGGGGAGAGCGCCGGGATGACAGTCGGGTTTACGCCTCCGTCTTCGCCAAACCGTCCAGGAACCGCAGGGCGGCCTTTTCCAGCGCCGGCCCCTCCGCCCTGGCGAAGGCGGGCGGCAGGCTTTCCGCCGCGAAGGCGTTCAGCACCTCGGGATGGACATAGGCCTTGCGGCAGACCGCCGGGGTGTTGCCGAGCAGGCCGGCGGTGGCCTTGATGCACAGGTTCACGGCCCGTTTCGCCGCCGCCTGGCTTTCCGGGTGGGGTTGCAGCGCCAGCGCCTTGGCCGCCGCCAGGGTGCCGGCCCAGGTGCGGAAATCCTTGGCCGTGAACGGCTGGCCGGTGGCGGCGTGCAGATAGGCGTTCACGTCGGCCGAGCCGACCGGATGCCGCCCGCCCGCCTCGTCCACATATTGAAACAGCCGTTGGCCCGGCAGGTCGTGCACCGCCTTAACCGCACGGGCCAGCCGCCGGTCGTGCAGCCCGCTGGCGTGTTTGACCCCGCTCTTGCCCATGAACTCGAAGCGGATCCCCGATCCGTTCACCTTGGCGTGGCGCGACAGCAGGGTCGTCAGGCCGAAATGCTTGTTGGTGCGCGCGTATTCGTCGTTGCCGACGCGGATCAGGGTCAACTCCAGGAGCTTCACCACCAGCGCAGTCACCTTGTCGTGGCTAAGGCCGTGGCGGGCCAGGTCGCGCTCCACCTGCGTACGGATTTTCGGCAGGGCGCGGCCGAAGGCGGCCATGCGCGCAAACTTGCCCTCGTCGCGGGTGGCGCTCCACAGGGCATGATAGCGGTACTGCTTGCGGCCCCGGTCGTCGCGGCCGGTGGCCTGGATGTGGCCCTTGGCGTCGGTGCATATCCATACGTCGGTATAGGCGGGGGGGATGGCGAGATGGCGGATGCGCTCCAGAGTCGCGTCGTCCTTCACCGGCGCGCCGTCCGGATGACGATAGGAGAAGCCGTGCGGGCCTTTGCCGTGACGGCTTATCCCCGGGGTGTCGTCATGGACGTAGACGAGCCCCGCGTGACGGGCGACGACTTCCGGCTCGATGCTTCCGTCCAAGGCCAAGACCGCCTCCCCGCGGCAGGTCGCTTTCGGCCCGCGAGACCGCTAATCCTCCGGCGGAGCCGGGGTTCCTTCAGGAGGACGCGCGCTGAACTATCGCCACCATTTCCACGCCGGGAATTTCGCCGACGTGATGAAGCACGCCATCCTGCTCGCGCTGATCGAGTCGATGCGGGCAAGCGGGCCGCTGCGCGTGGTGGAGACCCATGCCGGGGCCGGCCTCTATGACCTCGAGGGCGAGGCGGCGGCCCGCTCGAGCGAGGCCGCGGGCGGGGTCGGCCGGCTCATGGAGGCCGGCGATCTGTCGCCGGCGCTCCTGCGCCTGCGTGACGCCGTGGTACGGGAGAATAGCCAAGGCAGGCTTCGATTCTATCCGGGCTCGCCCCTGCTGTCGCTCGGCGCCGCCGACCGCTATCTCGGCTACGAACTGCGCCCGGACGACTTCACCAGCCTGGCGGCAGTGTTGGAGGCGCGCTCGCGAAACATGAATACATCCGTTCCCCTCCTGCATTCTTTGCATTCCAAAAGCAGGGTGCAGACGGCCCGCGCCGTGCACGCCGACGGCTATGCGGCGCTGGCGGGTGAGGTGCAGAGCGGCGACCTCGTGTTGATCGACCCGCCGTTCGAGCGCGCCGACGACTACGAGCGGGCCGCCGCCGCCGTCAGTTTGTGCATCGCCAGAGGCGCCGCGGCGGCGGTCTGGGCGCCGATCAAGGACCTGGAGACCCTCGACGCCTTTACCCGCCGGATCGAAGCGCTCCATCCGGCTACGCTCACGGTGGCGGAGGTGCGGCTCCGGCCCCTCGCCAACCCGATGAAGCTGAACGGTTGCGCCATGGTGCTGGTCGATACGCCGGACATCGACGCCGCCGCCGCCGAGGTCTGCGCGTGGGTGGCCAAGGTCTGTGGCGAGCCCGGCGGAAGAGGAGAGGTTACACGCCTCATCCCCTGAATCGGCTCAGGCGGGGCGCGAGATCGTGGCGGTCACCGGCGGCAGGTCCGGGCCAAACTTCACCGCGGTTCCCGAGGCCGAGACCATGATCAGGCTGCCGTGCGGTCCCACCGTCTGGAAGTCGAGGTCGATGCCGATCACCGCGTCGGCGCCCAGGTCGGCGGCCTCGTCTTCCATCATTCCAAGGGCCTGGTTGCGGGCCTTGTCGAGCACGCGCTCGTAGCTGGTGGAGCGGCCGCCGAGGAAGTCGCGGAATCCCCCGAGGATATCGCGCACCGCATTGGCCCCGACAATGGCCTGGGCCGCCACCACGCCGAGGTATTCCGCCACCGGCCGCCCCTGCACGATCGCGGTCGTGGTCATCACCAGGGGCGCGTAGAGCTTGCGTTTCGTCATCGATCGAATCCCCGCGCCGGTTGAAGAGGTTGGCCGGTCGGTCCGACCTTGGCCACGCGAATCACGTGCCGCGCGAACGAAACAGACTTATCCCGCGTTCCCGCTCACAGTGTAGATCACGACGCCATCCGACCGGAGCGCCAGACCGCCATGTTCTTCGCCCGCTCGCACATCGACCTGCACAACATCCGCCAGTCGGTGGACCGGATCGGCAACCTGTCCGACAACGTGATCCACTTCGGTCCGATCAAGCTCGGGCTGGAAGCGGTGCTGGAGTTCGTGCCGTTCGTGGGGGAAATCTATAGCCTCGGCGCGGGCGGCCTGATCGTCATCGAGGGGATGCGCGCGCGGGTGCCCGGCACCACCCTCGTCTCCGTCACCTTCCTGATCCTGCTGCGCACCGTGATCGGTACATCCAACTTCCTCGGCCCGATCGGCGCGGTCGGCGAGGTGGCGGCCGCCGCCTTCCGCGCGCACAAGATCTCTTCGGACATGATCGCCAAGGCCATGGACGAAACCCTCTATGTGGAGGGCCACAAGGGCGACCCCGAATACGCCGACATCCTGGCCCGCGTCCGCGCCGGCAAGGAAAAGCGCCGGGTGGTGTACCTGGGCTAAATACCTCCCCTCATTGAGGAGGAGGTATTTTACTCCGCCGCCCTCTGGGCGTAGCCGAGGCGGGCGTTCAGCTTGTCGAGGAGCGCGATGGCCGCCTCGGCGATCACGGTGCCGGGGACGAAGATCGCCTCCACCCCGGCGTCGTAGAGCGCTTGGTGGTCCTGGGGCGGGATCACGCCCCCGATCACCGTCATGATGTCGTCTCGCCCGGCCGTGCGCAGGGCGCCGATCAGTTCGGGAGCCAGGGTCAGGTGACCGGCGGCGAGCGAGGAGGCGCCGACCACGTGGACCTTCCCGTCGATGGCCTGGGCGGCCGCCTCGTCCGGGGTCTGGAACAGGGGGCCGATATCCACGTCGAAGCCGAGGTCGGAAAAGGCCGAGGCCACCACCTTCTGGCCCCGGTCATGACCGTCCTGGCCCATCTTGGCGATCATCACCTTGGGCGAGCGGCCATCGGCCTCTCTGAAGGCCTTCACCATGGCGCGGGCGCGAAGGACGGTCGAGTCCTTGTCGCCGGCTTCGCGGCCATAGACGCCGTCGATGGCGCGGATCACCGCCTTGTGGCGGTGGAACACCTTTTCCAGGGCATAGGAGATCTCGCCGACGGTCGCCTTGGCCCGCGCGGCGTTTACCGAAAGTTCCAGGAGGTTGGCGCCGCCCGCCGCGCCGTGGGTAAGCGCGCTCAGCGCCGCCTCCACCGCCCGCGGATCGCGCTCGGCCTTCAGGCGGCGTAGCTTCTCCAGCTGCTGTTCACGGACCGAGGCGTTGTCCACCGACAACATGGGGATGTCGTCCAGCGTATCGGGCCGATAGCGGTTTACCCCGACAACGGTCTGATGGCCCGTATCGATCCGCGCCTGGGTCTTGGCCGCCGCCTCCTCGATGCGGAGCTTGGGCAGACCCTGCTCGATGGCCTTGGCCATGCCGCCGAGCGCTTCCACCTCGGCGATATGCTCCAGCGCCCGCCTTGCCAGATCGTGGGTCAGGCGCTCCACATAATAGGAACCGCCCCAGGGATCGGCCACTCGGGTGGTCCCGCTCTCCATCTGCAGGAACAGCTGGGTGTTGCGCGCGATGCGGGCGGAGAAGTCGGTGGGCAGGGCCAGCGCCTCGTCCAGCGAATTGGTATGCAGGCTCTGGGTCTGACCGTTGACAGCCGCCATAGCCTCCACAGTGGTGCGGGCGACATTGTTGAACACGTCCTGCGCCGCCAGGCTCCAGCCGGAGGTCTGGCAGTGGGTGCGCAGCGAAAGCGAGCGCGGGTCCTTCGGATCGAACTCGGCCTTCATCAGCCGGGCCCAGAGGAGACGTGCAGCTCGAAGTTTGGCCACCTCCATGAAGTAGTTCATGCCGATGGCCCAGAAGAACGACAGGCGCGGCGCGAACCTGTCGATGCTCATCCCGGCGGCCACGCCCGCGCGCGCGTATTCCACGCCGTCGGCCAGGGTGTAGGCCATCTCCAGATCCGCGGTCGCCCCGGCCTCCTGCATGTGGTAACCGGAGATGGAGATGCTGTTGAAGCGCGGCATTTCCTGCGCCGTGTAGGCGAAGATGTCGGAGATGATCCGCATCGATGGCGCGGGCGGATAGATATAGGTATTCCGCACCATGAACTCTTTCAGGATATCGTTCTGAATCGTCCCTGAAAGACTGGCGTGCGCCACGCCCTGTTCTTCGGCCGCCACAATATAGAGAGCCAGGATCGGCAGCACCGCCCCGTTCATCGTCATCGAGACGCTCATCTTGTCGAGCGGGATGCCGCCGAACAGAGTGCGCATGTCGTAGATGGAATCGATGGCCACCCCGGCCATGCCCACATCGCCCCTCACGCGAGGGTGGTCGGAATCGTAACCGCGGTGCGTGGCGAGGTCGAAGGCCACCGACAGCCCCATCTGCCCCGCCGCCAGGTTGCGCCGATAGAAGGCGTTGGAGTCCTCCGCCGTGGAGAAGCCGGCATATTGCCGGATCGTCCAGGGGTTGGTGACGTACATGGTGGGGTAGGGGCCGCGCACGAACGGGGCCAGGCCGGGATAGCCGCCGGTGAAGTCCAACCCTTCGATATCGGCTGGGCCGTAGCCGGGCTTCACCGCAATCCCCTCTGGCGTCTCCCAGACGGGACCTCGGGCCGGACCGCCGGCGGCGACGTCCTGGAAGGGCAGGGTGGCGAAGTCGGGCAGCTCAGACGTCATCGCCGTCCTCCGCCTCGACCAGCTCATCCTCGTCGCCGTCCTCGATCGGCTCCAGCTCGGCTTCGATCAGGGCGACCCAGGTCGGATCGACCGCATCCACCTCCTCCACGTCTTCGGAAAAGGCCACGGCCGTCTTGCCGGTGGGCAGGACCAGGCCGAGAACCTCCAGCGTTTCGCCCTCCTCGGTCTCATGCGCCTCGGCCTGCACCACCACGGCGGCGAACTCCTCGTCCTCCTCGTACCAGATCACCGGCTGGGGCAGCATCCACTCCAGCGGCTTGCCGTTCAGCGTGTCGCCGAGCGCGAAGACCGCCGCGCCCTGGTCCACATCGTGCGGCGTGGCGCATCCGCCGCTCCAGACCTTCAGCCGATCCCAGGTGTGTTCGTCGAAGCCGCGACCATCCATCATCGGCCCTCCAGCAGATCCAGAGCCTGCGCCAGCATCAGGGCTGCGTCCATGCCCGCGAACAGGAAATGGTGGACGCCGGCCGCCTCCAGCGCGGACTTCAAATCGCCCGGTCGTCCGGCAAGGTACACCCGCCCGGCGCCCCTCGCGGTCAAGGTCTTTGCCGCCTCGACCGCGTGTTCGGCATAGAGCGCGTCAGAGGCGCAGATCACGGCGATCCCGGTTTCCGCCGGATCGAACTCGGCCGGCCCGCCCGTATGCGCCGCGACCCCGCCGACGGCGAACAGGTTGCGGGCAAAGCCGACGCGGCCCGCATAGTCGGCGGCCGTTCCCACCGTCGCCAGATAGACGCTCGGTCGCGGCTCCATGGCGGCGGCGCGTCGGCGAAGCTCTTCGAATGCGGAGGCGGCTCGCCAGGCGGTCAGGGGTCGACATCGGCTTTCCGGCCCGGCCAGAGGCGCGGGCGCCGGCCTGGCGAAGGACTTGGGATCGACGAGGTCGAGATCGACACCGGCCTCGGAGAGATCGGGGAACTCGGAGACGCCGATCAGTCCCGCCTTGCGCTTGCCTATATCGGTGGCGCGCGCTGATCGGGCGGCCTCGACCGCCTGCGCGATCATCCCGCTCTCAAGCGCCGCGGCGGCCCCACCGGCAGCTTCGATCTCCTGCATGAACGCCCACGCCGCCTCCGCCAGTCGGCGGCTGAGCGTCTCCAGATACCACGAGCCCGCCGCCGGATCGGCCACGCGGCCAAGGTGGCTCTCCTCCATCAGGACCAGTTGAGTATTGCGCGACTGGCGACGGGCGAAACGGGTCGGACGGCCGAGCGGCTGGCTGAAGGCGTCCAGCACGATGGCCTGCGCCCCGCCCGTGGCCGCGCCGAAACAGGCGGAGGACAGGCGCAGCATGTTCACCCAGGGATCGAGCGCTGCGAGCATCCGACGCGAGGAGCGAGTCTCGATCCGGGCGGCGGCCGGCCGGCCAAGTGCTGCGGCGGTGATCCGCGCCCACAGCGCCTTGGCCGCCCGATGCTTGGCCAGGGTCAGGAAATAGTCGCCGTCCGCGGTCAAACCGAGCGTGATGGCGGCGAAGGCCCGCTCGGCGGAGACGCCCGACGCCATCGCCGCGCGGACATAGGCGAGGGCGCAGGCCATGGCGAAGCCAAGCTCCGCGGCCTCCGCGCCACCGGCTTCGTGGATCACTCGGCCAGATGCCAGGAACACGCTCTCGGCACTTGCGTGTTTCGCCAGTTCGCCGGCGGCTGCGATCTGCGCGCCGATCCCGCCCGCCGCCATGCCCGTCTCGGCGAAGGATGATAGCGGATCGAGATGGAGGGCCAGCTTGGGCCGGAGCGTCCGCGCCTCGCCCACCTCCAGCAGCCAGCGTGCGGCGTCGAGGCCATGGCGCCCCGCGTCCAGCGCCACGGTGGCGAGGTCGATATGGACGCCCGCCAACAGGGCTTCCAAATCGGCGATGGACCCGAGCGCCACGCCCGCCTCGCCCGTGGGATCGACGGCGATGAGCAGCGAATTCGCCCCGCCCTCCAGCTCCTGCAGCGCGATTTCGTTGGCGGTGGTCACGTCGGGATGATCGACGCGCACGCGCACGTCCCACCGGCCATCCTCGGCGCTGACCTGCGGCAAGGTCAAAGCCGACGCGGCGTTCGCGGCGGTGTAGAGCGGCTCGATCCTCAGGCCGTCATAGGTCTTCGCCACCAGCCGCTTGTCGAAAGCCTGTCCGTCCAGCGTCTTTTCGACCAGCGCCTTCCACGCCGCCTCGTCGGTGGGTGCAAAGCTGTCGGCCAGGGGAATGACGCCATCGTCCAAGGCGGTCGCGCTCCGTTGAAATCGGCCGGACAAAAGGCCCGGGGCTTCGCCGCGTCAAGCATTCGCGGGCGACTATACCGTGCTTTCGGCTTGCCGCGCGGCGTCGAGCCCTTAAACTTATCGCTGTTCAGACACGCGCGATTGCGCTTCGGAAACCCCGACCATGGCCTTGCCTCCCGTCCTGCGCGATCGGCTGCGACTGCCGGTGATCGGCTCGCCCCTGTTCATCGTCTCGGGACCGGAGATGGTGATCGCCCAGTGCAAGGCCGGGGTGGTCGGTTCCTTCCCCTCGCTCAACGCCCGGCCCCTGTCGCAACTCGACGAATGGCTGGCGCAGATCAACGAAGAATTGGCCGCCTGGGACCGCGACCATCCGGACACGCCCTCCGCGCCCTATGCCGTCAACCAGATCGTGCACAGGACCAACAACCGGCTCGAACAGGACCTGGAACTCTGCGTCAAATACCAGGCGCCGGTGGTGATCACTTCACTCGGCGCCCGCACCGAGGTCAACGAGGCGATCCACTCCTACGGCGGTGTGGTCCTGCACGACGTGATCACCGACGCCTTCGCGCACAAGGCGATCGAGAAGGGCGCCGACGGCCTGATTCCGGTGGCGGCGGGCGCCGGCGGCCATGCCGGCACGCTGTCGCCCTTCGCCCTGATCCAGGAAATCCGCGAATGGTTCGACGGACCCGTGGCGCTGTCCGGCGCCATCGCGTCCGGCCGCGCCATTCTGGGCGCCCAAGCCATGGGGGCCGACCTCGCCTATATCGGCTCGGCCTTCATCGCCACGGAGGAGGCGCGGGCCATGGACGGTTACAAGGACATGATCGTCGACAGCACCGCGAACGACATCCTCTACACCAACCTGTTCACCGGGGTGCACGGCAACTATCTGCGCCCCTCCATCGAGCGCGCCGGGCTGGACCCGGAGAACCTGCCGGTTTCCGACCCGTCGAAGATGAACTTCGGGTCGGGCGGCAACCAGGAGGCCAAGGCCTGGCGCGACATCTGGGGCTGTGGTCAGGGGATAGGCGCGGTGAAATCCCGCCGGACCGTGGCCGAGTTCGTCGCCCGTCTGACCGAGGAATATGAGGCGGCGCAGGCGGAATTGCTGGCCAAGGTGGCGCTGAGCGCCCACCGCGCGACGGCGATGGCGGCGGAATAGTCCCCGCTTCTCCACGGCGATGAAAGCGGGCGCAGGCTTTCCAGGACTTGACGTTCTGGAGCCCCCGCCGTGTCGGATGACGCCACCCCCCGCCTCAGCCTGCCCTATCTCGCCGCTGCCCAGGCCCAGAAGCATGTGACGGTGAACGAGGGGCTGGCGCTGCTCGACGCGCTGGTCCAGACCGCCGCGCTCAGCCGCACCATAACCGCCCAGCCCGCCTCACCGTTGGACGGCGCCCTCTACATCCTGCCGCCCTCGGCCACCGGCGCCGACTGGAGCGGCAGGCCTGCCGGTACGGTGATGCGGTTCGAGGCCGGCGCCTGGACGGCGATTGCGCCCGGCGTCGGCTGGCTCGCCTTCGTGGTCGATACTTCGGAGCTGGTGGCCTACGCCGCCGCCGGCTGGATCGACGCCAGCTCGCTGTTGACCAGCTTCGCCAATCTTGCGAGCCTCGGCGTCAACACCGCCGGAGACAATACCAACCGGCTGGCGGTGAAAAGCGCGGCGGTCCTGCTGGGTCATGACGGCGCCGGCGTGCAGCTCAAGCTCGACAAGGCGGCGAGCGGCGACACCGGCTCCCTCCTCTATCAGACCAACTACAGTGGCCGCGCCGAGATCGGCCTGTGCGGCGACGACGACCTGCACCTGAAGGTCTCCGCCGACGGGGCGACCTTTACCGAGGCGCTGGTGGTGAAGGCCGCATCCGGGGCGGTAGGCGTCGGCATATCGGCCCCCACCAGCCGGCTTCACGTCGACGGTTGCGTTCGCGTGAAGGGCTTCCCGTTGGCTGGCCTTCCCGCCGCCGCGGGCGAGGGCGCGGGCGCGATCCTATTCATCTCCGACGAATCCGGCGGCGCAACGCTCGCCTTCTCCGACGGCTCGGCATGGCGGCGCTTGGCCGACCGGGCCGTCGTGTCCTGACCCCACACACAAAAGGAGCCGGTCTTGGCCAAGATCAGAATTGAATGGGTGCGGCTCAGCCGATCATCGTTCGACCGCGGCGCCGCCACCAACGATATCGCCGGATTGTTCGGCGTACAGACCCTCGTCGTTACCGACGTCGCGACCCTGAGCGCGCCCGCGCCCGACTTTGGCGGTGAGGACGGCTTCGCCCGCATCTTCGCCATCGACAGCGCGGTGAATGTCGCCTGGGGCGCCGCCCCCGTGGCGAGCGACGCCAGCGGCCTACGCATCGAGCCGGGATCGCCGGCCATGATCGGCGTGACCACCGGCGAATATCTGTCCGTTGCCGCAGCCGGCGACAGCGTAGCGCTCAAGCCCGTTCAGGACGCGGCGTCGGAAGGGGCGCTCACGGTCGTGCAGGGCAAGCTCGACCAACTCCACGCCGACCTGACTACGACCCTGAACGTCCTGCCCCGTCCGGTCACCACCGACGCCGTCAGCCGTTCCTCCGTCATCGCGGTGGGGGGCGTGGCTCAGGACCTGATGGCCGCCAACCCCGCCCGCAAGGGCTGGGAGCTGCAGAACCAGTCGGGCGGCGACCTCTATGTCCGGTCGAAGGGCGCGGCCGGATCGATGCTGGCCAGCCTCGACCAGAACAGCCTGAAGGTCGCGCCCGGTGCGCTGTACGTGGCCGACGCCCACGTGACGCCGAACGCCCTGTCCATCATCGGCGCGGCAGCAGGCCAAGCCTTCTACGCACGGGAGTGGTAGGATGGGCCTGTCCTTCCCGCCCGCCGGGTTCCAGCATCCGGCCGCCTCGCCGCTGGCGATCTTCATGGGGGCGCTGACCCTCGGCGCGCAGGGCCAGCACCCCTGCGGCGACGCGGCGATCACCGTGATCGGCGACAGCACCGGCCAAGGCGATGACCGCTGGCCCTATCGCCTGGCGAGCCTGCTGGCCGCCGCCGCGCCGAACGCCTGCGTGCTCTATCACGAATGGGACCTGGCCGGCTCGCTGACCACGGACATCGCCGGCGACTATGGCGCGGCGCGCGTGTTGCAGGCGGGGGCGAGCGGCCAGCGCTGTCTCACCTTCGTGCAGGGCACCGACACCGGCACGCGCACGTTGACCCAGGCGGAGGTGGGGCTGTGGACCCCCGGCGGCCCGCTCCAGCTCGAATGGGAGGGCGCGCCGGTGACCTGGCAGAGGGGGGCTGAGTCGGTTCTCATCTGCTTATTCGTCACAGCGGGAAGCAACAAATCGTTCCGCTGGTACATCAACAGCGCCAACCAGCTCGCCTTTGACTGGTCATCTGACGGCAATTCATTCACCGGGGTAACGTCTTCTGCTGCCTTGACGTTCACGGCGGGGCAACGCGTTCGACTTAGGATGCAGTTCACGCCCTCTACTGGCGTGTGGTTGATGTCCTATAGCCTCGACAGCGGGGCGACGTGGACGAATATTAGCGCCGGCACATACGGTGCGACGTCGATCAACCAGACCACGACGGCTAACTATGAGATCGGCGGGCGGGGCCTCACGACGTCTCTGTTCGGCAAGATTTACGACGTGCAGATCAGGGATGGCCTCTCCACCGGCGCCAACGGCGGGGCGCGGATCATGAACCCGGTGGGCGTCACCGCCTGGCAGCCGCAGAACAACGGCACGCCCTGCGGCAGCGTCGGCGGGTCCACCACGCTGCATTTCTACAACGGCTCGCGCGCGGGGGAGAACCTCTCGCAATATTTCAGCGACGCGGTGCGGTTTCCCAAGCTGGTGCGGGCGCACCATGGCTCCATCGTGCTGCTCAACACCGGCCACAACGAGGCGGGCAATCCCGGCGCCTACTCGCTGAACAAGGAACTCCTGACGCCGCTGGCCGCCTGGGTGGCGCAGGTCAAGGCGCGCGTGCCGGGCGCGGCCATCGGCATGGTGACGCAGAACCCCCGCATCGCGCCGGACGTGAAGGGGCCGCTGCACGCCCAGCGCATGGTGCAGATGGCCATGGGCGGCTTCCAGCTCGGCATGTTCGTGATCGACACCTTCCACGCCTACCTCCGCCAGGGCGACTGGGGCGCCAATCCCACCCGCTACATCAACCCCGACATTCCCAGCGGCGGCCTCGGCGTGCACCCGACCTCGTTCGGCTCCGACTTCCAGGCCCGCACCATCCTCGCCGCCGCGCTGGATCGCGTGGGCGGGTGATTCCCTCGACCCTCCCGTAAACGAAAGGAAACTGACCATGGAAACCACCAAATCCGCCTTCGCCTCGACAGGTATCTGGGGCAGCCTGATCGCGCTGGTCGGCGCGCTAGCGCCCTTGGCGCTGAGCGCCGCCGGCGTGGCCAGCGCCACCGATCAGCAGGCGGTGATCGCCACCGGCCTGCAGCTGGCCACCGGCCTCGGCGCCGCGCTCGCCCTCTATGGCCGCCTGACGGCGACCAAGAAGATCGTCTAAGCGGTTCGGCGACCGGCCGGTCGTACTTGGCGATTGGCAATTTGGCGGCTCCCGTCTAACTCGGACGGGAGCCGTTCGCCGAAGGTCCCAAAGCCGCGATGTTTTCCAAAATCCTGATCGCCAACCGGGGCGAAATCGCCGTCCGCGTCATCAAGACCTGCCGCCGGATGGGGATCGAGACGGTGGTGGTCTATTCCGAGGCCGACGCCGATAGCCTGGCGGTGGAGATGGCGGACCAGACCGTCTTCATCGGGCCGCCGCCCGCCGTCCAGTCCTACCTCGTCCAGGACAAGATCATCAAAGCCTGCAAGGAGACGGGCGCGCAGGCCGTGCACCCGGGCTTCGGCTTCCTGTCGGAAAACGCCAGCTTCGCCCAGCGCTGCGCCGACGAGGGGATCGTCTTCATCGGCCCAAACCCCGGCGCCATCCGCGCCATGGGCGACAAGATCGAGTCTAAGAAGTTCGCCGAGAGGGCCGGCGTCTCCTGCGTGCCCGGCCACATCGGCGAGATCGACGACACCGCCCACGCCATCAGGATCGCCGAGGAGATCGGCTATCCGGTGATGATCAAGGCTTCGGCCGGTGGCGGCGGCAAGGGCATCCGCGTGGCGCATACGCGCAGGGACGTGGAGGAGGGCTTTCCCGCCGTCCGCGCCGAGGCCAAGGCCAGCTTCGGCGATGACCGCATCTTCATCGAGAAGTTCATCACCTCGCCCCGCCACATCGAGATCCAGGTGCTGGGCGACAAGCACGGCCATGTGGTGCACCTGTTCGAGCGCGAATGCTCGATCCAGCGCCGGAACCAGAAGGTGATCGAGGAGGCGCCCTCGCCCTTGCTCGACGCCAGAACCCGCGCCGCCATGGGCGCTCAGGCCGTGGCCTTGGCCAAGGCCGTGAACTACGACAGCGCCGGCACGGTGGAGTTCGTCGCCGGCCAGGACCGGAGCTTCTATTTCCTGGAGATGAACACCCGGCTGCAGGTGGAGCATCCGGTGACCGAGCTGATCACCGGGGTCGATCTGGTGGAGCAGATGCTGCGCTCGGCGGCGGGCGAGGCGATGGCCTTCGACCAGAAGGATTTGAAGATCAAGGGCTGGGCGATCGAGAGCCGCATCTATGCGGAGGACCCCTATCGCAAGTTCCTGCCCTCCATCGGCCGCTTGGTCCGCTACGATCCGCCGGTCGAGGGTGAGCATGGACGCGGCAAGCACGCCTACACCGTGCGCAACGACGCCGGCGTGCGCGAGGGCGACGAGATCTCGATGTTCTACGACCCCATGATCTCCAAACTGTGCACCTGGGGTGAAACCCGGATCGACGCCATCGACGGCATGGGCCGGGCGCTGGAGGACTTCCATATCGAGGGGCTCGGCCAGAACATCCCGTTCCTGGCCGCGGTGATGGATCAGGCGCGGTTCCGCTCCGGCAAGCTGTCCACCAGCTACATCGCCGACGAGTTCGCGGAGGGCTTTCGCGGCGCGGCCCCCACCGCCTTCCAGAAGGACGCGATGACGGCGGCGGCGGCCTTCATGCACCTGACCCTGGCGGGACGGGCGCGACGGGCCAATGACGACGGCGCCCTGGCCCGGCCTCTGGCCCGGAGGGACTGGGTGATCTGGATCGACGACGAGCAGCGACGGGTTTCGGTCAACTATTCCCCCGGCGCGCTGGACGTCGATCTCGGCGCGGAGAACCGGAGTCTGGCCTTGCGCAGCATCGACTGGCGGCCGGGCCTTCCCGTGTTTCGCGGCGTGCTGGACGGAACGCCGTTCGCGCTCGAAGTAAAGCCCGCCGCCGAGGGCTTCACCCTGCGCCAGCGCGCCGCCACCGCCCGCGTCCTGGTGCTGACCCCGCTCTCGGCGGAACTGCACGAACGGCTGCCCAAGCGCACGCCGGCCGATACGTCCAAGCTGATCGTCTCGCCCATGCCCGGTCTCGTGGTCTCCCTGGACGTGAAGGAAGGGCAGGAGGTCAAGGCGGGCGAGACCGTGGCCATCATCGAGGCCATGAAGATGCAGAACATCATCAAGGCCGAGCGAGACGGGTTGGTAAAGGCGGTCGGCCCCAAGGCGGGCGACAGCGTCGCCGCCGACGAGGTGCTGGTGGAGTTCGCGTGAGCGGCGCGCCGCGACGCCTGGATCTGGTCGAACTGTTCGTCTCGGGCGTCGGCCGGATCGGCCGGGTGAGGTTCCTGTTTGCATTGGCCGCGGTGATCGCCGCGTTCGAGCTTTACCAGCGCATGGGCGCGCTGGCGCACTGGATCACCGGGTGGGTGGTCTACCCCATCCTGATCTGCGCGGCGGCGAGTATCCTGTCCAAACGGCTGCACGACCGGGGCAGGGCGGGCTGGTGGTCGGCCGCGCCGATCCTGGCCTACCCCTGGATCAGGCCTTGGCCGGAGGGCATTTTCGGCGGCCTCTGCCTCGGCGTGGTCCTGTGGTTCGGCGTCGGCCTGACGCTTTGGCCGGGCGAAGCGCGGTTCAACCGCTTCGGGCCGAAACCGTAGCAGGGCCGAAATCCCCGTCCTTCGAGGCTCACTCCGTTCGCACCTCAGGATGAGGATTTCTACTGAACCTGAGCAAAAATAGCCCTCACCCTGAGGCGCCGCGAAGCGGCCTCGAAGGGCGAGGGCGGCCCCGCTACATGGGCGCGTCCGCCTCCGCCGTCGCCCCGAACACCTCCACAAAGCTCTGCCGCAGGGCTTCGTCCGCCTCGGCCATGGTGATGGGCCGGCCGAGGGCGACCAGGCTGGTGACGCCGTGCTCGGCGATGCCGCAGGGGACGATGCCGCCGAAATGGCTAAGGTCCGGCTCCACATTCAGGCTGACCCCGTGGAAGGACACCCATTTGCGCAGTTTCACCCCAATGGCGGCGATCTTCTCCTCCGCGACGGGCCGCCCCGGCGTCCTGCGATCGACCCAGACGCCGACGCGGCCGGGGCGAATGGCGCCCTCCACATTGAACCGGGCCAGGGCGCCGATCACCCAGGCCTCCAGCGCCTGCACAAAACCGCGCACGTCGCGCCGGCGGGCGGTGAGGTCGAGCATCACATAAGCCACGCGCTGGCCCGGTCCGTGATAGGTGTATTTGCCGCCGCGACCGGCCGCATAGACCGAAAAGCGATCCGGCTTCAGCAGCTCTTCCGGCCTGGACGAGACACCGGCGGTGTAGAGGGGCGGATGCTCCAGCAGCCAGATCAGCTCCTGCGCCTCGCCCGCGGCGATGGCGGCCGCGCGCGCCTCCATGAAGGCCACCGCTTCGGGGTAGGGGACCGGCGCGCCCGATACCGCCCAGCCGGCCGCCTTTCCGTCGGTGCGGGCGAACGGCGCCTCGATCTTTAACTTCGGAGCAAGCATGTGGACCCCAATGTGGCCCCGGCGCGGGATCGCGCAAGCGTGAGGTAGCCCGGGTGGGTCAGGTCAATTCCGTGCAGGTGGAGATTTCGGTCGTCCTCGGGCGCTCGACCCTGCCGATGCAGCAGCTCCTGCGCATGGGCCGCGGCGCGGTGATCCCGCTCGACGCCAACGAGAACGAGCCGGTGTGGATCCTGGCCAACAACCATCCCGTGGCGCGTGGCGAAATCCAGATTTCCGACGACAAGATCGCCATCTCGGTGATCGGCCCCGCCAACGTCTACGACTACATGGCCGGCGGCGCCTGATCCCTACCTGCCGCTGAGCAGGTCCGCGCGGGCAGCCTCCTGCGCGTCGAGCAGCGGCTTGCGGAAGTGGGTGCGCACGCCGTTCGACAGTCCGAACTCCATCAGCTGATCCTTTACCGGGTCGTAGGCGGGCCAGCCGCCCGGCGCGCACATCTCCGGTCGTCCGTGCTTGGCGAACGACACCCAGCAGGCGTGCATGATGGCGGTCTCGTCCATCGTCTGCTTGCCGGGCGCCACCCCATCGCCGTTCTTGCCGAGGGTGGGCCAGCTATCGAACACGAACGGGATTTCCGTGGCGTGTCCCGCGCCCGGCACGTGCCCGCGCCGGCTCTCCGGCACATAGGAGAAGTGGTAGAGGTAGCTCGGCGCGCCGCTCGACGCCTTGCCGGCGATCCAGCGCGCGGGGGCGCCCATGACCCCGTCGGTCATCGCCGCATCGGCCAGCCCCCGCTCGTCCAGCTTCTGGTCAGCATAGGCCGCCTGCACGGAGGGTTGTATCCGCGACAGCAGGAGCTTGGGAGGCAGGGCGGCGACCAGCGACGCCTCGTAGCTGTTGGAGCCGATCATCAGCGGCACGTCGTGGGCGTGGCCGCGGGCGAAGGCCTCCGTCGGCGTCTCCGCCATCAGCCGGCCGTCCACGGTCAGGCTGGCCTGGCCGGTGGCGGCGACCAGGGCGCTGGCGGGCAGGGCGCGGAGCTGTTCGGCGGTGGCGGCGGCAGGCGCGCCGGCCTTGATCGCCAGGGCGTCGCCGCGCTTTTCCGCTTCGACCAGGCTGGGATCGTCGTTCCAGCCGCCGCCGGATTCGACGATGGCCTTCTGGAACAGGCCATCCGTGGCGGGGATAGAGAGGATGGCCAGCGTGTCCTGGCCGCCGGCGGACTCGCCGAACACGGTGACGTTGCTGGGATCGCCGCCAAAGGCCGCGATATTGCGCCGCACCCATTTCAGCCCGGCGATCTGATCCATGATGCCGAAATTGGCCAAGGGCTGCTTAGCGTCGGCCTCGCGGGTCAGGGCGGGGTGGGCGAAGAAGCCCAGCGCGCCCAGGCGATAGTTCACCGCCACCAGGATCACCCCGTCGCGGGCGAAGGCCGAACCGTTATAGGCGCCGAGCGAGCTTGCGCCCCGCGTGTTGCCCCCGCCATAGAGCCAGACCATCACCGGTGCGCGCCGGGCGCCGACGGGGGCGAACACCTGCAGCGTCAGGCAGTCTTCCGACCCCTGCTCCTCCACGCCGCCCTCGTTGGGCTGGCCGGGCCGGAGCGGCTGCATACAGGGCGGGCCGGAGCGGGAGGCGTCCCGCGCCTCGGTCCAGGCCGCGACCGGCTCGGGCGGGCGCCAGCGCAGCGGGCCGATGGGCGGCGCGGCGAAGGGGACGCCGCGAAAGACGTTCACGCCGCTGTCGCTCGTTCCGATCACCGGACCGCTGTCCAGCCTCACGGTGACCGGCGCGGCCGCGGCCGGCCCCCCGCAAAGCCACGCCGCCATCGCCGCCGCCGCGGCCAAACCCTTCACGCCCATGTCCCGCCCCTATGTTTCTTCAGGCGACTTGCGCCCATTCCGATGAACCTAGCACGGCGATGGCTCCGTTGGGCAAATACGCACTTTCCAATGGCGCCGCCGTTTGCTACCCCCCGCGCTTCCCAAACGAGCGGTCGTGGCGGAATTGGTAGACGCGCAGCGTTGAGGTCGCTGTTCCTTAACCGGAGTGGAAGTTCGAGTCTTCTCGACCGCACCAGTGGGGTGTCGTGATTCATCGGCATCCTGGCCAGGCTCTATCGCCTGGAAATACGGACATCGCAGGCCTCGGCCATCTTCTTGCGAGGGCGGGGGCGATATCGCCTTTCCGTGCCAAGTTGGGTCACATGAAGCTGCATCCACGCGTCAACAGGACCGCCGTCGAGCTGGTCGAGCGCTTTGAGGGGTTGCGCCGCCGCGCCGCGCGCCTGCCAGACGGCGGCTGGACCATCGGCTATGGCCATACGCGCAGCGCCCGCGAAGGCGCGGTGGTCTCGCCCGAGGATGCCGAGGCCCTGCTCTATTACGACCTGTCCGAGGTGGCGACGAGGGTGGAGGCCTGGACCTTCACCTCGCTGAACCAGAACCAGTTCGAGGCGCTGATCGCCTTCGCCTTCAACATCGGGCTGGAGAATTTTCGCCGCTCCACCGTGCTAAAGCGGGTCAATGAGGGCCAACACCTGCAGGCCGCGGCCGCCATGGAACTGTGGCGCAAGAGCGAGGTCGACGGCGAGGGGCTGGTGGTGGATGCGCTGGTGCGCCGCCGCGCCGCCGAAAAGGCCCACTACCTCACCCCGCCGGAGGGCTTTCGGCCCTCGCCCACCCAGGTCCTGAAACCGGCCTTCGACCATTCAGTGATCGAAGCGGCGGCGCACAGCCACATGGCCCGGCGCGCGGCGGTGGTCGACGCCCCGCTGGACGGAGACGATGCGCTGGCCGCGGTCGAGCATCCCGCGGCGGGCGCCGCGTCAGCGGCCGAGGCGCCCTCGTCGGTGGAGCCGGCGGGCGGCCAGGCCGCCCAACGCCCTCAAGACGCTCCGGCGCAGGATGACCCCGCCGCGTCTTCGCTCGCCGACGAAGCGAAAAGTGAAGCCGAGGTTGAGGCGCCGGCGGTGACCGTGGCGGAGGCGTTCGCCGCATCCCCCTTCCTTCGCGGCCCCGACGCCCCGGCGATGAACGACACTGCGCCCGACCAGCCCTTTCCTTCGGCGTCGGTTCAACCGCCGCCGGCGTTCCGCGGCTTCGAGCCGCCGCCCCCGCGCTTCGGGCGGGCGGGCCTGGACTCGCCCGTCGCCGCCAACGAACATCAGATCGAGGCGGAGTCGCCCGACGTCCACGATCCGGCCGAGGCCGCGCCGCAGCCGGAGTTCAGCCTGTTTGACCGCCCCCTGGCCCCGCCGGCCCCGGCGGCGGCCTCGCCGCCCCGCACGGGACGCCTGCGCGATGACGATGCGCCTGACGGGGAAGCCGTCCTGGCCGGGGTCGAGCGCAAGCCGCTGTTTGGCGGAGCGCTGCAGAATCGCACCGTGGTGTGGGGCGCCGTGGGCTGCGTCGGCATCGTTCTGTTCGCCCTGGCGGTCAGCTCGATGATGATCGGCCAGCCGACGCCCATGCACCTGGGGATCGGCCTTTTGGGCGTCGTTCTCATCACGCTCGCGGGCATCCATTTCCTGCTGAGTCGCACGGCCCCGGCCGCCGATGAACCCGCCGCGCCGACCCGATCCGAGATCGTGGAATAGCAAAGGGCCGCCGCGGTTGCCCGCAGCGGCCCCTCCATCGTCGTGGCCGTCGTCGACAGCCAGTGGACCCGAAAGGCCCGGTGGCAGTGTACGCTGTTAGACCCCGATCGGCTCATGTTGAGCCGTGAATCAGGGTCTACATTTTGCATTTAGAGCCTGATTTACGTTCGGATGAGTCCATTCGAACGATTATGCTCTAGGCGCGAACCTCACTCATCGGGCTCCAGGTCACGACTGCGACCACGGTTGGGGACAATGAGATCACTGGATCACCTCCTTTCAACTGTTGAACAGGGATGCGGAATGTAGGACGGCTTTTGCGTTGTGCAAAGCGACATAGTGCGCGGGGCGCAACGCAGATCTCTCTGGGATGATAATGCCACAGACCGCCCCACGGACACCTTGATGGAGGGATGGACCGGCATCGGCCGGGTGCGGGCGCGCGAACAAGGGCGGGTGCTCGAGGTCGTGGTCGACGGCCTGACCACACAGGCCAAGTATTACAAGCCGCTGATGTACGAGTTCTTCCGCAAAGAATGGCGCGGTTCGCGGCCGGCCTGGGGCGACTATGCGGTCGAAATCCAGATGGAGTATACCGGCGATCCGCCCTGGCTCGACCTCGACAACCTGGCCAAGGCGATCCTGGATGCGATCAAGGGCTACGCCTTCCACGACGATGCGCAGGTACAGCGCCTGCTGGTGGAACGTCACGCCGGCGAGCGCGAGCGGATCACCGTGCGGGTGACGCCGAACTGAGCGCGCCCTAAGCGCTCGCCGCCCGCTTGTACGGCTGGGGCAGGGCGGTGGAGGTGGCCTTGGCCAGCAGGCGGCCTTCCGGATCGTAGAGTTCGCCTTCGAGGAAGCAGATCTGGCGTCCCCATTTGGACACCCGGCCGATCACCTTCAGCGGGCCGGGCAGGGCGGGCCGATAGAAGCTGGTCTTCATCTCCAGCGTCGGCACGAAGGCGGTGATGTTGGAGGCGACCACGGCGGCCACCGACATGGTCTCGTCCAGCATGGCCATCAGAAAGCCGCCCTGCACCTGGCCGGCCGGGTTGCAGAACTCCGGCCGTCCCTCGCACGCGACCTCGATCTCCTTGCTCGCCTGATCGATGCGCACCACGCGAAAGCCGAGGGTCTGGGTGGCGGGCGGCAGGCGCTTGGCGTTCTGGAAGCGCGCCAGCATGGCTTCGTCGCTGACGCTCTCCGGCGCGTTGGCGGCGGCTTCGCTCATCTATTTCTTCCGGAACTGGTCGAGGGAGACGATCTTGGGCCCATCGTCGTCGCCGTCCGGTTCGGGGGCGCCTTCGGCGGCCGGCTCCACCGCCTTCGGTCCGCGGAGCGGCAGGGTTTCTATCCCGGCCTTCACCTCCTCGATCTCGGTGGGCGGAAACTGCAGCCCAAAGCCCACGGAGGGATCCTGGAAGCGGGTCACGGCGCCGTAGGGGATCGACAGCTTCTTGGGCTGGCCGTCGAACTTTAGCACCACGGAGAAGAAGGTCTCGCCGGGGGCCAGGTCCCAGAACTGGTGTTGCAGGACAATGGTCATCTCGTCGCGATAGCGGGCGACCAGGTCGGCGGGCACGTCCACCCCGCGCGCGCGGGTCTGAAAGGTGATGTAGAGCTTGTGATCGCCGGGCAGTTGCTCAGGCGAGGCGGCCCGTTTCAGCGCCTGCTTGATGACGCCGCGGAGCGCCTCCTGCGCCATCTGCTCATACTGCATCAGGTCCTTGGGATCGGACATCCGCGCCTCACACTCCGTACCAGCGGCGACCTCTATCATGGCCAGCGATGCAGCATAGGGCCAATCGGGGAGGGTTGGATAAGGGGGAGGGTTCCGTCTCCAGACGCCCTCGTTTAGGTGGCGGGGTTCTGTTGGCAGGCCCCCGCCGGGCCCCGCCTAGGATGGCTAAGATCCTAGGACTTCAGAAGTGAGTTCGTCAGAACCGCATTACGCGGCGATGGCGTACTCTTGAGCGAAGTTATCGTTCGCAGTTAGATAAAGGGCCGATCGCGGAGGCCCATACCGAGAGAAAGCAAACCCCTTTAGACGTCTGTCGATGCTGATCGGCCCCAAACAAGCCCGGCGATACCCGAGGAAGATTTGGTGGAGCCGCCGGGAATCGCACCCGGGTCCAGTCCGCTTATTATGAGCGCGTTTATCTCCATAGTTCGGCCGAAGCCGGACAATCCCGATATAGGCCTTCCTGCGCCCGGTGGGAAGGACGAGGGCTGACCCACCGTGACGGTTGCCAGCCGCCGCCGCCTTCGCCATACCGTCGTTTCCAACCAAGCTTGGGAGACACGGGCATGATCGGCGTGATCGCGACCCTGAAGATCAAGGACGGCGAGGCGGAGGCCTTCGAGAAGGGCTTCACCGACATGGCCAGGCAGGTGCGGGCCAACGAGCCCGGCAACGTGGCCTATCAACTCACCAAGAGCCGCACCGAACCCAACACCTACAAGGTGCTGGAGATCTACAAGGATCAGGCGGCGCTGGAGGCGCACCGCGAGTACGAGCACTTCAAGGCCGGCGGCAAGGTGTTCGGCGGGGCCTTGGCCGGGCGTCCCGAAGTGGAGCTGCTGGACGGGATCGGCTGAGCCATGGACCTGAATTTCGCTCCCGAGGATCTGCAGTTTCAGGGCGAGGTCCGCGCCTGGATCGAGGCCAATTTCGACGACGACCTGCGCGCCGGCATGGCCCAGACCAAGAACGGCTATCTCAGCAAGGAGCGCACCCGGCGCTGGCAGAAGGCGCTGGCCTCCAAGGGCTGGCTGGCGGTGGATTGGCCGGTGGAGTACGGCGGGCCGGGCTTCACCGCCACCCAGCGCTATCTTTGGGGGATGGAGATGGCCGCGGCGGGGACGCCCACCGTGGTGCCGTTCGGCGTGCGCATGGTGGCGCCGGTGATCATGGCCTTCGGCACGGATGAGCAGAAGGCCCAGCATCTGCCGCCGATCCGCAACTTCGACCAGTGGTGGTGCCAGGGCTATTCCGAGCCCGGCTCCGGCTCGGACCTCGCCGCCCTGTCCATGCGCGCGGACCGGGATGGAGACGACTACATCCTGAACGGCTCGAAGATCTGGACCACCCTGGCCCAGCACGCCGACTGGATCTTCTGCCTGGTGCGCACCAGCCAGGAGGACAAACGCCAGAACGGCATCTCCTTCATCCTGGTGGACATGAAGACGCCGGGGATCACCGTGCGCTCCCTCCCCACCCTCGACGGGCCGCTGGAGGGGATGCAGGAGATCAATCAGGTCTTCTTCGACAACGTCCGCGTGCCGGTGGCCAACCGCATCGGCGAGGAGGGCAAGGGCTGGACCTATGCCAAGTACCTGCTCGAGTTCGAGCGCGGCAACGCCTATGCGCCGGGCCTGAACGCCCAGCTCAAGAAGGTCAGAAAGATCGCCGCCAGGGAACTGTCGGACACCGGCGCACCGATGATTGACGACCCGGAGTTCCGCCGGAAGCTGGCCGAGATGCAGATCCGTATCGACGCGCTGAACGCCACCGAACTGCGCGCCTTTTCCGGCCGCGAGTCGGGCGCGGCCATGGGCGCCGTCTCCTCCATGCTGAAGTGCCAGGGCTCGGAGGCGCAGCAGGCGATCACCGAACTGGCGCTGGAGGCGGCGGGCCTCCACGCCGCGCCCTTCGTCGCCGAACCGGAGGCCGAACTGGCCACCAACGGTCCCCACCCCGGCCCGGACCATGCCTGGCCGACGGCCCCGGCTTATTTCAACTACCGCAAGACCTCGATCTATGCCGGCTCCAACGAGATCCAGCACAACATCATGGCCAAGGCGATCCTCGGGCTTTAGAGGGCGCGTTTGACGTCCGTGAGGGCGAAGTCGTTCCCCTTGAATAGCAAGGGTTGGTCCAGATGCTTGGCGAGCGCGTAGGCGAACAGGTCGCCGAGGTTTAGCCCGGCGGGATGATGGCCCTTGCCGTATCGGCCCACGGTCGCCCTGGCGAATCCGGCCTGGACCGACGTGACCGGAACGACCTCCACCGGGAATGCGTCCAACAGGGCGGTCAATTCCTCATCGTATCCTTCCCCGCGCCCCTTCGCGACGAGGGACGCCTCGACGAGGGTGGCGGCGGATATGTGCAGTAGGTCGGCCTGAGCCATGGCCTGCGCGAACTTCTCGGCGTCCTCTTCGTCGAAAAGGATCGCCATTAGCGCCGAGGTGTCCACGACCATCAGATCGGTTCGCCGAACTCGCCATACATCTCGTCATTGATCACCCGCGATGGCCGGGGGTCGAGAACGGGCAGAAGGGCAACGCGAGCCTGGATGTCGCGAATGACTTTCCGACGCCGCTCCACTTCGAGCCGCTTGGCTTCGGCCTGGGTGTCGAGCGCGGCCCGCACAGCCTGATCGATCGCGTCGGTCAGGCTGACGCCGCGTTTCGCCGCCAGTTCGCGGATGGCGGCTTCGGTAGCGGGGTTCTTGATGTTGAGGCCCATTCTACCCTCCTGCTCCTAAGGTAGAATAGCACGTTGACGGTAGAAGGTGAACCCTCAGCCCCCCGACAGCTTGCGGAAGAACTTGCCGGTCTGGCCGCCGCCGTTGACATAGGCTTCCTGCTTGGCCGGGTCCTCGATCTTCGACCAGTTGTCGCGCACCTCCTCCACCGACAGGCCGCCCTCGCCGAGATAGACGCCATCGGTCTCATAGATGCGGGCCAGCGCGAACACGCCCGCCCCGGCGGCCAGGACGGCGCCGGTGGGGGCCTCCTCCGAGCAGAGGAACACCACGCCTGGCGTCACATATTCCGGCTTCAGCTTGTCCAGCATCTCCGGCGGCATCAGGTCCTCCGTCATCCGCGTGGCGGCGACAGGCGAGATGGCGTTGACGTGGATATTGTTCTTCTGCCCCTCGATCTTCAGGGAGTTCATGAACCCCACCAGCGACAGCTTGGCCGCGCCATAGTTGGTCTGGCCGAAATTGCCGTAGAGACCGGTGGAGGAGGTGGTGACGACGATCCGCCCATAGTTCTGCGCCTTCATGATCTCCCACGCCGCCTTGACCGGCTTCACCGTACCCATCAGGTGGACGTTGACCACCGCCTCGAAGTCGGAAATCTCCATCTTGGAGAAGGACTTGTCGCGCAGGATGCCGGCATTGGCGACCAGGATGTCGATGCGGCCCCAGGCGTCCATGGTCTGCTTGACCAGGTGGGCCACGCCGGCGTCGTCGGTGACGCTGGCGCCGTTGGCGATGGCCTCGCCCCCCGCCGCCTCGATCTCGGCCACCACCGCTTCGGCGGCGGCGGAATTGCCGCCCGTACCGTCCACCGAGCCGCCGAGGTCGTTGATCACCACCCGGGCCCCGCGCCGCGCCAGCTCCAGCGCGTGCTGCTTGCCGAGCCCGCCGCCCGCGCCGGTGACGATGGCGACCTTGCCGTCGAAGCGAATGTCGGCGCCAGCCATGGTGTCTTCCTTCCAGAATGATGTCGCCAGCGGAGTAGGCAGGCGAAGCCGGAGCGTCAAGCCGCTGCTGCGGTTGAGGCGCTCGGTTGCTCGGGCGGGGGCGCAATGGACGTGCGGTCTCGCCCTCGCGCCCCGGGGGCGGGAGGTGGAGCGAGGAGGCGCGGAGCGTCCGGGTCCAGGCCCGGAGGCGCCGTGGTCGTATGGCCGAGATGGTTTCGGCCGGGGCGCTGGATAACCCCGCTAGGCCACCGCCTTCAGCGCTTCGCCCAGGCGCTCGACGCTCTGCGCCGTGGTCGCCCACGAGCACATGAAGCGGACCGTGCCGTCGGTGAAGCGGTAGACGAAGAAGCCCCTGGCGCGCAGTCGTTCCAGCGCCGCCTCGTCCATCTCCACGAACAGGGCGTTGGCCTCAACCGGGTGGCGGATGGGGAAGGGCATAAGAGCGGCGAGCTTTTGCGCCATGGCGTTGGCGTGGCGGGCGCGGTCCAGCCAGGCGCCGCTTTCGATCATGCCGATCCAGGGGGCGGACAGGAACCGGCCCTTGGACGGCAGCTGCCCCGCCTGCTTCAGCCGCGCGTCGAAGCGGCGGGACAGGCTCTTGTCGAACAGCACGATGGCCTCGGAGAGCGAGGCGCCCGCCTTGGTCCCCCCGATGACGGCGATGTCGATATCGAGCGTCTTCAATGCTTTCAGGTCGAAGCCCGCGGCGGCGGCGTTGGCCAGCCGCGCGCCGTCCAGATGGACGGCCAGTCCCTTGGCCCGGGCGCGGCCGGTCAGCGCGCGCACCGCCTCCACCGTATAGACCGTGCCGTATTCGGTGGCGTTGGTGATCGACAGGGCGGCGGGCGATTGGCGGTAGGAGACGTCGGGTTGGCCGAGCGCCGCCTCCAGCGCGGTGGGATCGATCTTGCCGGACGCCCCCTCCAGCGGCACGAGGCCGAGCCCGTGGCCGAACAGGCCGGGCGCCCCGGTCTCGTCGGTGCAGATGTGCGCGTGCCGGTGGGCGATCACCGCCTCGAACGGGCGGCAGAGCGCCGCGCAGCTCACCGCATTGGCGGCCGTGCCCGAGGCGACGAAGCGCACGTCCGCGTCGGCGTCGAGCATCCCCCGCACGAGGTCGGCCGCCTTGGCCGTCACCGGGTCGGTCCCATAGCCGGGGGTAAAGCCGGCGTTGTGGGCGACCATCGCCTCGATCGCCTCCGGACAGGCGCCGGCGGTGTTGTCCGAGGCGAAGGAATAGTCGGCCATCTTACCTGAAGTAGCTGTAGGTGCCGCAGAGGTTCGGGTTGTTGTCGTCAGTGACAGGACGCGGCCCGACGGAGAAGGTGCTCATGCCGAGTTCGTCCTTCTTCGTGTGATAGACCACCAGCCATTGCAGCTTCCTCCCGGCGCAGAAGTGGTTGTGGTTCAGCAGCATCGGGTCCTTGGGCGTGATCACTTCGAGGATGCGGGCCGGATGAACCTGGTTCAGGTCGGCGTGGTATTCCGGCACGTCCGCGGCGACGCGAAGGGCGAAGCGCCGGCCCGCCACGCGCAATTCGGTGGGCGACAGGCGGATCGTGCCGGTGATGCCCGTGGCGGTGTGGCTGAGCGGCCGCCATACCTCGACCCCGCCCTCGGCCAGGGTCGGGCCAGCCGCCACGGCGAGGGTCAGGGCCGCGAGGGTAGGGAGGGCGAGCCGGTTCATGCGGCGCTCCGTTCGGGGCTGAACACCACCGGCAGCTTGCGGATGGCGTAGACGAAGTTGTTGGCCGCCACGTCCATCCCTTGGCCGGCATAGCGTATGTCGGGAAAGCGGGTGAGCAGCTGGTCGTAGACCGCCTCAAGCTGCATCTGCGCCACCCGCTTGCCGATGCAGACGTGCGGGCCGAAGCCGAAGGCGATGTGCTTGTCGGCGTTGGGCCGGGCGATGTCCAGCCGGTCGGGATCGGCGAACACCTCCGGATCGCGATTGGCGGCGGCGTACCACATCACCACCTTCTCGCCCTCGCCCACAGGCTGGCCGCCGATCTCGGTGTCGTGGGCGGCGGTGCGGCGCATGTAGATCACCGGCGAGATCATGCGGATGAACTCGTTCACCGCGCCGGGGAGCAGGCTCCGGTCGGCCATCAGCCTCGCCTTCTGGCCCGGAAAGTCAGTGAGCAGCTTCATCGTGCCGGAGATGGTGTTGCGCGTGGTGTCGTTGCCGGCGAACACGATCAGCAGCCAGGAGCCGTCGAGGTATTCGTCGCTCAGCATCTCGCCGTCCACTTGCGCTCTGGCGATGGCGCTCATCAGGTCCGGCTGCGGATCGGCCCGGCGCTTGTGCAGCATGGCGCGGCCGTACTCGAACATCTCCGCCACATTGGCGTTTAAGTCCTGGATGAACTGCATCAGTTCGGCGTTCAGCTCCAGCGTGCCCGCGGCCTGGTCCGCCGCCGCGTTCCCGGCCACTTCCAGATAGTGCATCCAGGTCAGGAACTTGGGCCGGTCCGCCTCCGGCACGCCGAGGATTTCGCACAGGGTGAACAGTGGCAGGCGCGAAGACAGCCGCTCCACCAGATCGCATTGGCCGAGGGGCGCCATCTCGTCCAGCAGGCGCGTCACCTCGCCCGATATGCGCGCCTTCAGCGTCTCCAGATAGCGGACGGTGAAGAAGGGCATGTGCTCGCGCCGAAGCTGCATGTGCCAGGGCTGGTCCATGTTGATCATGGCGTCGAGCGAGGCGGGGCCGAGCTGGGGATGGGCGCCCTGAGGCCCGCCGTTGGCCATCAGGATGCCGCCCCGCTGGGAGGAAAAGGTCTCCGGATCGCCGTTCACCCGCATCACGTCCTCATAACGGGTCAGCGACCAGAAGCCCGAGCCGTCGGGCGAGCCCTCGCACCAGGCCACCGGCGCGGCGCGGCGCAGTTCGGCGAAGCGGGCGGCGGGGGGACCGTGCAGGAAGGCGGTGGGATCGGCCAGCCCCGGGCCCGGCGGCGTGGGGCGCCGGGGCGGGAACTTGGGGGTGGCGGGGCCGCCGGGCTTGGCCGTCTCGCTGATCAGCTGCATGGATGAACCCTTCGGGCTGCGCCCCGGTCCTTCGAGGCCCGCTGCGCAGGCGCCTCAGGGCGAGGACAAAGAGAAAGCGACAAGCCCGGAACCCTCATCCTCAGGTGCGAGGCGAAGCCGAACCTCGAAGGACGAGGATGCCGGGCTCAGATCGGATCATAGGGAAACACGCTGGCGCTCGCGCCCACGTCGGTAAAACTGGCCCGCATGGAGGGCATGGCGTGGTCGATCAGGGTCTGCGGCGTCCAGCCCTCCAGCCGCGCCACCGAGCGGATCGGCCGGGGCTGGTTGAACAGCACCACCTCGTTGCCGCGCACGGCGAAAATCTGGCCGGACACGTCCTTGGCCGCGGGCGCGGCCAGCGCCACGGCGAGCTGCGCCACCTGATCGGCGCGCATGGCGTTCTTGATCCGCTCGATCCGCTGCGCGCCCGCCTCGTCCTTCACCGGGATGGTGGCGATCATCCGGGTCCAGGCGAAGGGGGCGATGATGTTGGAGCGCACGTTCTTCTGCGCCCCCTCCATGGCGATGATGCGCGACAGGCCCATGACGCCGAGCTTGGCCGCCGCATAGTTGGCCTGGCCGATATTGCCGATCAGGCCGGAGGTGGAGGTGAAGTGCACATAGGCGCCGTCCTCCTGCCCGCGGAACAGCTCGATGGAGGCGCGCGACACGTTGTAGGCGCCGCGCAAATGCACCTCGATCACCGCGTCCCAGTCGGCGTCGTCCATCTTGTGGAACATCTTGTCGCGCAGGATGCCCGCCGGATTGATGATGGCGTGCAGGCCGCCGAAGCTATCCGTCGCCTGCTCGACCATGGCCCTGACCCCGGCCATGTCGGCGACGCTATCGGAGTTGGAGACCGCCTCGCCGCCCGCGGCCCTGATCTCCTGCGCGGTCTTTTCGGCGGGACCCGCGTCGCCGCTGTCGCCGCCGGCGACGGAGCCGCCGAGGTCGTTGACGACCACCCTGGCGCCTTCCCGGGCGGCCAGCAGGGCGCACTCCTTGCCGATGCCGCCCGCCGCGCCGGTGACGATCACCACCCTGCCGTCGAGTACGCCCATCACGCTGCTCCCTGCGATCCTCGACTACGCTAGGCGGTGGACGTTGGGGCAGGCAAGGGGCTTTCAGCGGATGTCAGCGCTCCGGCGCGATCAGGCGGTCAGCTTTGCGCAGCGGCGGGAACAGCACCGCCCAGAGGCCCGTGACGGCGACGGCGCCCACCCCGCCGGACACCGCCGCCGCCACCGGCCCGATCAGCCGCGCCACCAGCCCGCTCTCGAACTCGCCGAGCTCGTTGGAGGCGCCGACGAACAGGGACGACACCGCCCCTACCCGCCCGCGCATGTGGTCGGGCGTGACGATCTGCACCAGGGTCTGGCGGATATAGACGCTCAGCATGTCCGCGGCGCCCAAGAGCGCCAGCATCGCCACCGACAGCCACAGATAGCGCGACAGGCCGAACGCCAGCGTCGCGGCGCCGAACACCGCCACGGCGATGAACATCACCTTGCCCGCATGGCGCTGCAGCGGCCGCGTGGCGAGGTAGAGCGCCACCGGCGCCGCCCCCATGGCCGCCCCCGCGCGCAGGATGCCGAAGCCCTGCGGCCCCACATGCAGGATGTCGCGGGCGAAAACAGGCAGCAGCGCGGTGGCCCCGCCCAGCAGCACCGCGAACAGATCGAGCGAGATCGAGCCGAACACGATCTTGTTGGTCCAGACATAGACCAGGCCCTCCTTCATCAGGGTCCAGCGCGAGCCGGGCTGCACCGTCGGCTTGGTGGAGGTCCGGATGGAGAGGGTGGCGATGACACCGGCGGCGTAGAGCCCAAGGCCGGTCAGATAGGCGGTGGCCGGCGAGAGGGCGATCAGCAGGCCGCCGAGCGCCGGGCCGCCGATGGCCGCGGTCTGCCAGGCCAGCGAACTCCAGGCCACCGCGCGGGGCAGAAGTTCGCGCGGGACCAGCATGGGCATCATCGCGGAAGACGCTGGTGAGAAGAACGAGCGCGTAACGCCGAACACCGCCGCCACGCCCAGCAACAGCGGCAGCGACGCGAAGTGGAACAGGGCCGCCGCGGCCAGCACCGCGATAGTGACCATCTCTCCGGTCTCGCACAGCGCCATGATCCGCTTGCGCTCGTGCCGGTCGGCCGTCTCGCCGGCGGGCAGGGTCAGCAGCACCACCGGCAGGAAGGTGAACAGGCCGAGCAGCGAGACCATGAAGGCGGCGTGGCGCACGTCCATATGCGCCTGGCTGCGGGCGATGTCGTAGGTCTGCCATTGCAGGGTGACGCTCTCGACCATCACCGCCAGGCTGGCGGCCCAGCGCGCGAACCAGGCCAACAGGAAGTCGCGCTGGTTGATCAGGCGGGGCGTGAACGGGCTCTCAGCGGGGTCGGGGTCGGGGTCGGGGGCGGGGGCGGGGTCGGGCATCGGCCAAGCTATGCGGGTCGGGCGGCGGCGCCGCAACCTTGCCGATGCGATCGCCGCTTTCGAGGGGGCCCCTAATCCGATATGGGGCGCCGGCCATGAACGCGCAGACCGCCACGCTCCCGCTCGAGATCGTCCCCGAACGGGCCGAGCACGCCCGCGAGGTGGACGCGCTGGTGGATCGCGCCTTCGGTCCCGGCCGCTACGCCAAGGTCTCCGAGCGGATGCGCGAGGGCAACCGGATGTTGGCCGACCTGTCCTTCGTCGCCATGGCGGCGGGGCAGGTGGTGGGCGCGATCCGCCAGTGGCCGGTCCTGGTCGGCGGGACGCGGGGGCTGTTCCTCGGTCCCATCGCGGTGGAGGCCGCGTGGCGCAAGCACCGCATCGGCGGCGACCTGATCCAGCGCGCCGTGGCGGCGGGCGCCGCGGCGGGCGAGCCCTTCGTGCTGCTGGTGGGCGATCTGCCGCTGTTCGGCCCCTACGGCTTCGAGGCCGTGCCGAGAGGGCGGGCGATCCTGCCGCACGCCACCGCGCCGGAACGCATCCTCTGGCGGGAATTGAAGACCGGAGGGCTGGACGGCGTCGCCGGCCCGGCCCATGTGCCGAGGGATGAGTTCTCGCGACCCTGACCCCGGCGCTGAAAGCCTCGCGGCATGACCTCAGGCCTCGACGCCCTGATCGCCGCCGCCGACCCCAAGCGGGGCCTGCCACCGGTGCACCTGTGGAACCCTGCCCATTGCGGCGAGATCGATATCCGCATCCGCAAGGATGGGCTCTGGCTCCATGAAGGGACGCCCATCGGGCGCCAGCCCTTGGTGCGCCTGTTCTCCACCGTGCTGCGCCTCGACCCCGACGGCTATCACCTCGTCACCCCGGTGGAGAAGCTGAGGATCGTGGTGGAGGACGCCCCCTTCCTGGCCGTGCGGGTGGACCGGGTGGGTGAAGCGTTGCGCTTCCTCACCAATGTGGGCGATGAGGTGGAGGCCGGACCCGACAACCGCCTGCGCGTGGCCACCGATCCGCACACCGGCGAACCCGCCCCCTATCTGCACGTGCGCCGGGGGCTGGAGGCGCGACTCAGACGGCCGGTGTTCTATGAACTGGTGGAGATGGCGCAGGACCGGGACGAGGAGATGGGCGTCGGCTCCAACGGCGTCTGGTTTCCGCTCGGTCCGGCGTCATGACACCAGATGCGCCGGTGGCCGACCTTGAACCCTACCTCGCCGCACGCCTGCATCCACTGGGGCCCTTCCCAAGCGCGGCGTCGCGGTCCGACTACGACCTTAATCCCGACGGCCGCGTCATCGGCCGCACCCTGACCCCGGCCGCGATACTGGCCCCGTTGGTGGAGCGGGACTCTGGGCTCACCGTCCTGCTCACCCGCCGGTCCGACAGCCTGCGCCGCCATTCCGGCCAGGTGGCCTTCCCCGGCGGGCGGGCCGAACCGGGCGAGACGCCGCTGGAGACCGCGCTGCGCGAGACCTGGGAGGAGATCGGCCTGCACCGCGACTTCATCCGTCCGGTGGGCATGGGCGACACCTATGAGACCGGCACCGGCTTCGCCATCACGCCGGTGGTCGCCTTTGTCCAGCCGGGCTTCACTCTGGAACGCCACGAGGCGGAGGTGGCGGAGATTTTCGAAACGCCCTTCGCCTTCCTGATGGACCCGAACAACCACGAACTGCGCGCCATGAAGGCGGCGGACGGGGTGGAGCGCCGCTTCTACGCCATGCCCTACGAGGAACGCACCATCTGGGGCGCCACGGCGGGCATGGTGCGAGGGCTGTACGACCGCTGGTTCGGCTCTTAGCTCCTCCCCTGCGCAGCGGGGGAGGTGGCGCGGCGGGGACACCCGCCGTGGCGGAGGGGGCGGCGCGACAGTGGCAGGACAATCACCGATCCTCGGCGCCGCCCCTCCACCATGCTGCGCATGGTCCCCCTGCCCCTCTGCGAGGGGAGGAGATCAGCCCACAAACCCTGCCGCGCGGTTCAGGCGGTCGTTGATGGCTTCACCGAGGCCGTGGGGGGGGATGGGCGCGATGGCGATGGCGGTGGGGTCCAGACGGTCGGCGGCGCGTACCATGGCGAACAGGTTGGCGGCGGCCTCGCGCACATCGCCGGTGGGGCTGAGGTTGAGGACCAGCGGCGCATCCGGCGCGGGTCCGAAGGCGAGATAGGCCTCGCCCTCGCGGGGGGCGTCCGCGTTCAGACGAACCGGGGCGTTGGGGGCGTAGTGGAGTGCAAGGCGCCCCGGCGAACGGTGGGCGTCGTCCGCTCCTGCGGCCAGCGGTCCGACCACGGCCTCGATCGCCGCGCGCTCCAGCCCGCCCGGCCGGAGCAGGCGCGCCTCTCCGTCGATCACCGACACCACGGTCGATTCCAGCCCCACCCTGCACGGGCCGCCATCGAGGGCGACGGCGACCGCGGAGCCGGTCTCCTCCACGGCGTCGGCATGGGTGGTGGGGCTCGGCCGGCCCGAGCGGTTGGCGGAGGGGGCGCAGACCGGGCCGCCGAACGCCGCGATCACCGCCCGCGCCATGGGATGGGCGGGCGCGCGCAGGGCCACGGTGTCCAGACCCGCCCGGGCCAGGTCGCACACCGCCAGCGTGTCGGCGATAGGGACCACCAGGGTCAGCGGTCCTGGCCAGAAGGCTTCGGCCAGGCGGGCGGCGAGCGGGGGAAGGGGGGCGATCCGCTCGGCCATGGCGCGGTCGCTCACATGCGCGATCAGGGGGTTGAAGCGCGGCCGCCCCTTGGCTTCATAGAGGCGGGCGACGGCGTGCGGATCGGCGGCGTCGGCGGCGAGGCCGTACACCGTTTCGGTCGGCAGGATAACCAGGGCGCCGGAGCGGAGCGCCGCCACTGCCGCGTCGATCCCGTCCGGTGGATAGCGGCTCAATGCGCCTTATGGGCGACGAGGTTGACGCTCACCACCACTTGCGGCGCCACGGTCTCGGGGCCGCCCGCCTGACCCTTGCCGACGCCGAAGTCCATCCGGTTCAGCGTCACCGCGCCGTCCATCTTGGCCACGTCCTTGGTGATGGCGAGGGTGAAGGGCAGGCTGATCGGCCTTTTCACCCCATGCAGGGTGAGGACTCCGTTGGCCATGTAGTGGCCCGGTGACGCCTCGCTGATGGCGGTGGTCTCAAAGGTGGATTTGCCGAACTTGCCGACGTCGAACCAGTCGCCGGTGGGCAGCATCTGGTCGCGGGTCGGATCGCCGGTCACCGCCGAGGCCATCACCACGCTGACCATGGCGTGGGAGGCCTTGAGGTTCTTCGGATCGAAGGCGATCTGGGCGTCCCAGGCGCGGAACTGGCCGTCGAAGCCCACATTGTTGGCGGTGGCGCGGAACTTGAGGCGCGAGGCGGCCTTGTCCACCGCCCAGATCGGAGCGGCGGCCGGGGCGGCGGGCGCGGGCTTGTGGCCGGTGCGCGGCGCCTGCGCGGCCGTCGCGGCGAAGGCCAGCAACGCCGCGGCGGCGGCCGTGGCCGTCAGGATGGATCTCGGCATCTATCGCGCTCCTCGCGCCAGGAAGGGCGCCATGCGGCCGATCACGCCGTCGCGGTCGATCAGCCAGTGTTTCAGGGCCGCACCCACGTGCAGCACGATCAGGGCGTAGGCCAGCCAGGCCAGCGCGCCGTGGGTGGTGGCGGCGTTGTGGCTCCAGACCTTGCGCGCCTCGAACGGCAGGGCGTGTACGGCGCCGATGTGCGGCCACGGGATTACCCCGTAGAGCACGGTCGGCAACCCCTTCAACGACGCGGACACCAGAATCCAGCCCGACAGCGGCATACCGATCATGATGCCGTAGAAACCCCAGTGCACGACCTGTGACGCCGCCCGCTCCCACGGCTTCAGCGAGGCGGGTTCGGGCGGCGGCGGATTGATCAGCCGCCAGCCGAGCCGAAGCAGGCTGAGCGCCAGCACGGTGATCCCCACCGATTTGTGCAACTGGATCAGCTTGAACCAGGTCAGGCCCTGGGGGGTGTTCTGAAAGGTCCAGGCGAGGGCGATATTGCCGAGGATCAGCGCCGCGATCAGCCAGTGCAGCGCGATGGCCACGGCGGAGTAACGCGAAAGCGAGGCGCTGCGGGGAGCCGGTATGCGGGGCGAACGGGCCAAGGCGTGTCCTTCTTCCGCGACCGGCGGGCGCCAACCTCCACCGCGAGGATTGCCCAGATGTTGCAGCATGACGGGGCGAGATGGCCGCAGCCCGCGCCGCGCCTCACATTTCCGCAAGCTTGGCCAACGCCCCGTGGGCGCCGGCCGTGGGGCGCCGGCGCTACTGCTTCACGAACTCCACCTCGATCAGCACGGTCACCTCGTCGCCCACCACGGGAACATAGGCGCCGGCGCCGAACTCGGAGCGTTTGAAGGTGGCCTCGCCGGAAAAGCCCATGCGCTGCTGCTTCATCATCTCCACAAAGCCGCGATAGGCGACGTGCAGGGTCACGGGCTTCTTCACGCCGTGGAAGTCGAGCACGCCCTCGACCAGGCCCTTGTCCGCGCCTTCGGGCACGATGCGGGTAGAGGTGAACGCGAGGGCCGGGAACTTGCCCGCTTCGAGGAATTTGTCGGCGATCTCATCGTTGAACTTGGGGTCGTCGGTCTGGATCGACTTCGGGTCGATGGCGATGCTCACCTTGGTGGCGTCGGGGTGGGCGGGATTGAAGCTGTAATCGCCCGAAATCCTGGTGAAGTGCATGGTGTAGTGCGACAGGCCCATGTGGGCGAGCTTCACCGTGGCGGAGGCGTGCGCCGGGTCGAGCTTGTACTCGCCGGCGGGGGCGCTCTTCGGATCGGTGACCACCTTGGGCGCGGGCATCTGAGCCAGCGCGGCCGGGGCGCCGGCGAGCGACAGGGCGAGGCCGGCGAAGGCCAGGTTGCGGACGAACATCGGGCGACTCCTAATTGTAGTCGATGAAGTTGCAGATGGACCCAAGCTAGGGGGCGCCAGTTAAGCTCGCAAGGGTTCAGGACTCAATATCCGCCTCCGCCGCGCTGATCGCCTGCCTGGCGCGCCACGCGTCGCGATCATCGACCATCAGCCGCCGGGGGATGGCGCCGGGCCAGAGCGACCCGGCCGCCGTGTCGAACATGGTGCTTTCGATCCCCGCATCGGCGAGGACCGCCTGGAGATACCCGAGCCGAACCGGATCGCCCGTTTTGGCCACCTCCACCATCGCCGGGCCTAGACCCCTTCCGGTTCAGATAGAGACGTCTGAACCGGATAAAAAGGGTCTATGCTCAGCGGTTTAGAGCATCTCCGGGCGGCGAAACCGCACACACTTTCGCCTGACATGCTCTAGACCTGGGCCAGGGTGTAGTCGGCGGCCGAAACCTTGAACTCCCCGCCTTCCTCCACGTTCAGGGTCTTCACCACGCCGTCGTCGACGATCATCGAATAGCGCTGCGAGCGCGTGCCCATGCCGAACTTGGCGCCGTCCATCTCCAGGCCGAGGGCCTTGGTGAAGTCGCCGTTGCCGTCGGCCAGTAGCAGCACGCTCTCGCCCACATTCTGGTCCTTGGCCCAGGCGCCCATCACGAAGACGTCGTTGACCGAAAGGCAGGCGATGGTGTCCACGCCCTTGGCCCTGAAATCCTCGGCATGGTCGCGGTAGCCTGGCAGGTGCTTGGCCGAGCAGGTGGGGGTGAAGGCGCCCGGCACCGCGAACAGGGCCACCTTCTTGCCCTTGAACACGGCGTCGGAGGTGATCGGCCGCGGACCCTCGGCGGACATGGTCATGAACTGGGCGGCGGGCAGGGTATCGCCGACTTTGATGGTCATGGGCGGGCTCCGTGGTCGGGTTGCAGGTGCGGCAGGCCGCCGCAGGTCCGAATAAAGGCGCTGCACCGGGCTTGCGCAACCCGGCCGTCGTCGAGACCGGTGGCGAGAAGGTCATGACGCGGTCGCCAAGGCGCGCTACAACGGCCGTCATGGCGCGACGCGACGACGGGGTCACCATCGACGACGAGGCGCCGTCCGGCGATTTCCTGGCCGGGCGGATGCTCATCGCCATGCCCGGGATCGACGATCCCCGCTTCGAGCGCGCCGTCATCCTCCTGTGCGCCCACTCTCCCGAGCAGGCCATGGGCATCGCGGTAAATATGCCGCTGGAGGAATTATCGCTGGCCGACCTGTTCCGGCGCCTCGGCGTCGAGACGGCCATCCGCCTGCCCGAACGCGCCGTGCTGCAGGGCGGACCGGCGGAGCGCGAGCGCGGCTTCGTGTTGCACACGGACGACTATTCCACGCCGGACTCCACCTTGCCGGTGGGCGAGGGGCTGGCCCTGACGGCGACGCGCGAGGTGCTGGAGGCCATGGGCGATGGCGCGCGCAGGCCGCGCTGTTCGACCCTGGCGCTCGGCTGCGCCAGCTGGTCGTCCGGCCAGCTCGAACGCGAGATCCGCGACAATATCTGGTTGGCCTGCGATCCGGACGAGGCGCTGATCTTCGACGACGACCACGAGACGAAGTGGGACCGGGCGCTGGCCAAGATCGGCGTCCGCGCCGGCCAGCTCTCGCTGCAGGCGGGGCGGGCCTGACCCTTCGAGCTGTTCTTGGTTCTCCGAGAAATCAGCTTGTCGGACAGGTTAGCTGTAGCATCCTTTGGGTGCGCTTCTCACAAGGTTGCCGATCCAAGGCGCCCGAATGTCACTCTATCAAGGGCCGACGGCGCTTTTCACCTGCTCCAGAAACCAATCAACGCCGGCATCGACGACACCTGCACGGCGCACGACTGAAACCGTGATTTCGTGAGATTCAAAGGGAGGGTCGAGGACTTGCAGGCCTAGCAAACCAGCGTGACGTTCGGCGAGGCGGCGCGGACATGTCACCAGGCCGTCAGTGGATGCCGCCATGAGCAGAGCTGTCATCCACTGAGGTACCGCCGCCAGCCTCGCAACCGTGTCACCCGTCTCCAAATCCCTCGAGTTATCGTCGCCTGTCTCGCTCTTTGACCAGGCGAAGATGTGGCCCATATCGCGCCAGCTTTCTCTGTCCAAACCTTTGGCGATCAAGGGGTGGTCCTTGCGCGCCGTCACGCAATAGCGATCCTGAAACAGGGGTTCGTGAATAAATCCTGGCCGTGCGGCGCCGAACCGGCCTAGGGCGAACTCGATCTGACCGCTGCGCAATGCGCGCAATGCCTCCTCTTCCGCGGTGAAAGCTACGCCGAAGGTCACCCGTGGAGCGATCGGCTTCAGCCGGTTGATCAATTCTGCACCGATCAGGGCGGTTACGAACTCGGGCGCGGCGAACCTGAACAGCCGCTCGCTCGCGGTAGGATCGAATCCCTTAGCCTTTGAAAGCGTTTCGCCGGTCAGGTTGATGAGCGCTTCGATCTTGGGACCCAGTTCCAGCGCTCGCCGCGTCGGCTCAAGCCCGTGGGGGCGCCGGATGAAGAGTGGGTCATCGAAGAGGTCGCGCAATCGACCGAGTGCGTGGCTTATCGCCGAGGAACTGAGACCCAACCTATCCGCAACCGTCGTTGCGCGCCGGGTGCGTAAAAGTTCGCGGAACACCAGCAGCAGACCGCCGTCCAACCTTCTGATCTTATTAAGATCAAAATCACTCATGATTTGATTTCAATATATCTAATTGAAGGTTGACGCTAGGGCTTAGCCATCCGTTCTGGGGGCTCGCCATGAAATTTGCCGCTTTGGCCACCGCTGCCGTCCTTCTGGCCATTCCTCCGACGGCCCGGGCGGCCGACTTGAACACCCTTTTCTCAGGTGGTCTTTTTCCCGGCATCACGCTGACTAGCGACTATCGCTACGAAGGCGTGAGCGAGTCGAGCGGACATCCCGCCGTGCAGGGGTACGTGCATTGGTATCGACCGGATGGTTTCTACGCGGGCGTGTTCGCCACTCAGGTCGACTTCGGGTAGGCGCCGCGACCACATGGAAAACCGTGACTTTCGAACTTCGTTATGAGGACACTGACCGAACCCAGCAGAACTGCGGGTTCCAACCCACGGCGTGCGGGGCCGCCGTTATCGGATCGATGACCGCCGCCTTGCCGCCGCTCCTATCCAGAAGAATGTGATCGGCAAGCGTCTTCCATCCACCGCATCCGTCCGCAATGTCCGCACCGGCGGTCGCATCCGCCGGCTTAAGCGCTTTGTCGCAGCGGGGCGCCGTCGAGGTAGCTTTCGTTGAGGTAGACCTCGGCCTCGCGGGCGTCGAGGGCCGGGGCGTAGCCGAAGCCCTGGCCGTAATGACAGCCGAGCGCGGCCAGGCGGCGCGCCACCGCCACGGTCTCCACCCCCTCCGCCACCACTTCCAGGCCGAGGTCGCGGCCGAGGGAGGCCACGGAGCGCACGATCTTCTCCGAGCCCTCGTTCTCCGCCATGGTGCGCACGAAATAGCGGTCGATCTTCAGCGTCTCGAACGGTAGGCGGGTGAGATAGGCCAGGGACGAGAAGCCGGTGCCGAAATCGTCCAGCGAAATGCCGGCGCCGGCGTCGCGCAGCGCCTTCAGCGTCACCGCCGCGCGCTCGGGGTCGCGCATGATGTCGCTCTCGGTGATCTCGATCTTCAGCGCCCGGGGCGGCAGGCCGTGGCGACGCACCAGTTCGGCGACGAAGGCGACCAGCCGTTCGTCCTCGATATCGCCGGTGGTGAGGTTCACCGCCACGAACAGCTCGCCGGCGTCCGGATGGGCGATGCGCCAGGCGGCGAGCTGGGCGGTGGCGGTCTGCAGGATGTGGCGACCGAGCTCGCCCATCTGGCCCGCATCGGCGATCAAGGGCAGAAAGTCGTCGGGCATGATCAGGCCGCGCCGGGGATGCTTCCACCGCGCCAGGGCCTCGAACCCGGCCAGCCGTCCGGTCTCCAGATGGGCGATGGGCTGGAAGAAGGGGGTGATTTCGCCCCGCACCAGCGCGCCGTGAACATCGGCCTCCAGCGCCAAGCGCGACAGCCCGTCGCCCGCCGGCGGCTTGGCCACGCTCAACGTCTTGCCGGCGCTCTTGGCGCTTTGCAGGGCCACCGCGGCGCGGCGCAGCAGCTCGTGGGCGTCGGCGTCCACCCCGCCCTCCGCCCGCGCCGAACCGATCCAGAGCGATGGGTGGATATCCACGCCGCGGATCGACAGGGGGGCCTCCAGTCGGGCGCGGATGCGGGGCAGGGGGTCTTCGCCCGCCGCCTCCTCGATGATAAAGGCGAACTCGTCCTCGCCGATGCGCGCGGGGACGCTCTCGACGGGCACGGCGCTGGCCAGGCGGGCGCCCAGCACCTTCAGCACCAGATCGGCGCGCTCGGGCCCCAGCCCCTCGTTCAGCCGGCGCAAGCGCGCCAGGTCCGCCGCCACCAGCCGGATCGAGCCGGGGGCGAGCAGGCGGCTTTCCAGCCGGCGCAGGAAACTCGCCCGGTCGAGCAGGCCGGTCAGGGGGTCGCGGACTTCGGCGTCCATAGGCGCGGGCAGGACCAGGCCGGTGGCGCACCGCCCCTCCTCCAGCCAGACGCCGCGCCACAGACTCTCGGGCGCGCCGACCAGGCGGACCGCCGCCTGCGCCAAGCCCGCGCCGGGCGTAAGCAGCGCCGCCATGGCGGACTGATGCTCCGGCTCCACCATGGCCAGTAGCGCGGCCCTGCGGCAGGTGGGCGCCAGGGGCTGCAGGCCGAGCGCGCGCAGATCGCCCATCAGGTGCAGGGTGTCGCCCGCCGCATCGAAGCGCCAGAGCGCCGCCCGCGCCCCGCCGAGCGCCTCAAGCAGCGCCGTGGTGGTCGCCCAGCCACGCGGTTCGCCCTTCGCCATACCCATCCTGTCGCGGGGAGCGTCGGCGGGTCAGCGCCCGGCGGCGTCGTCCCCGATCAGCCCAAACAGCAGATGATCTCGCCAATTCCCATTAATTTTCAAATAACCGCGGGCCAGTCCCTCGGGCCGGAAGCCGACCTTGACCAGAAGCCTGCTCGACGCCTCGTTGTCGGTGCAGCAGGCGGCCTCCACCCGATGCAGGCCGAGCGTGCGGAAGGCGAAGCCGGTCACCGCCCGCACCCCAGCGGAGATGTGGCCCTGGCGGGCATAGCGCTCGCCCACCCAGTAGCCGAGCTGGGCCGACTGGGCGACCCCGCGCATGACGTTGCGCAGGTTGACGCCGCCCACCAGCGCCCCGTCCCGCGTCCTGAACACGAAGAAGGCGTGGCCCTGGCCTAGGTCGCGGTCGCGGGCATAGAGCGCCAGCCTTCGGCGAAAGGCCGCCCGCGTCAGGTCGTCCAGCGGCCAGGTCGGCTCCCACGGTTGCAGGAACTCGCGCGAGGCGCGGCGGAGCTCGGTCCAGGCCTGGAAGTCGGCGCTGCGCGGCGCGCGCAGGCGCACGCCCTCGCCGTCCAGCGCCGACCGATCGTCCGCCCCAATCCAGCTCAGGACCGCCATGCGCCAGATGTACCGGCGGACACGGCCGCCGTCACCCCCGCCGCAGGGCGGTGATGGCGGCGCGGGCCAGGCCGTCCGCCCGTTCGTTCAGGGGGTGGCCGGCGTGACCTTTGACCCAGTGCCAGCGCACCTCGTGGCGCAGTCGGGCCGCATCCAGAGCCTTCCACAGATCGTCGTTCTTCACCGGCTTTTTGTCGGCGGTCCTCCAGCCGCGGGCCTTCCACCCCGGCAGCCATTCGGTGATGCCCTGGCGCACGTACTGGCTGTCGGTGTGCAGGTCGACGCTGCAGGGCCGGGTCAGGGCGGTCAGGGCCTGGATCGCCGCCATCAGCTCCATGCGGTTGTTGGTGGTCTGCGGCTCGCCTCCGGAAAGCTCCCGCTCGCGGCCGCCCGCGATCAGCACCGCGCCCCAGCCGCCTGGGCCCGGGTTCCCGCTGCAGGCGCCGTCGGTATAGATCAGCACGCGGGTCACAGAATGGCCTCCAGGCCTTGAGTACGATGGAAATCCAGCCGCAGGGCGAAGTCCATGGGGTTCTTGGGGGTGACCAGGGCGCCCCCCGCGCCCCGCTCCCAATCCACCAGCCGGGTCAGGAAAAAGCGCATGGCCGCGCCGTGCGCCAGGGTCGGCAGGGCTTCGCGCTCGGCAGCCTCCAGGGGGCGGACGCTCTCATATCCCTCGACCAGCGCGCGGGCGTGGCCGGGCAGGAAGCGGTCGTCGGCGTCGAAGCACCAGGCGTTCAGGCAGACGCCGAGGTCGTAGGCCAGGGCGTCGGTGCAGGCGAAGTAGAAGTCGATGGCCCCGGCGAACCGCCCGCCGTCGAAAAACACGTTGTCCGGGAACAGGTCGGCGTGGATGGCGCCCTCTGGCAGATCCTTCGGCCAGTGCGCGGTCAAGGCCGCCAGGTCGTGCGCGATCCGGGCGCCGAGTCCCGGCTGAAGGCGATCCGCCGCCGCCCCGCGCCCTGCGAACAGGGTCGGCCACGCCGCGTGGCCGAGATCGTTGGCGCGCCGCAGGGGGAAGCCCTCCGCCCCCCGATGCAGCCGCGCCAGGCCCGCGCCGACCTCGGCGCAGTGGCGGAGCGTCGGACGCCGCACCGAAAGCCCGTTCAGGAAGGTGACGATGGCCGCCGGCTTGCCCCGCACCCGGTTCAGCATCTCCCCGGCGCGATCCTCCACCGGCGTGGCGCAGGTGAAGCCCCGCGCCGCCAGCCATTGCATCAGGCCGAGATAATAGGGCAGGTCGGCCTCGCGCACCCGCCGCTCATAGACGGTGAGGATGAACCGCCCCCGCTCGGTCTCCAGGACGAAGTTGGAGTTCTCGATCCCCTCCGCCACGCCCTTGCACGACAGCGGCCGGCCGAGGTCATAGGCCTCGAGCAGGGTCTCCAGTTCGCTGTCGCTGATGTCGGTATAGACGGCCACGCCCGTCCATCGCGGCCCCCGCGCCGGGGGTCAAGCTTGCTCGGCGTTATTACGTGTGTTATAACGCCTAAAAAGAGGTGTTCCGATGTCTTTCATGAAGCTGATCGCGGTGGGCAACTCCGTCGGGGCCGTGTTCTCAAAGGATGTGCTCACCAAGCTGGGCGCGAAAAAGGGCGATGTGCTGCACGTGTCGGAGGCGCCCAATGGTGAGCTCAGGCTCGCCATCCGCTCGCCTGAGGTACAGCGGCAAATCCAGCTCGGCGAAGAGATCATGAACGAATATCGCGACACGTTCAGAGCGCTGGCAAAATGAGCGAGCCTGAATGGCTGGAGTTGGAGGCGGTTGAAGTTCTGCACGATATGAGCCTCGCGGCCCATGGCGGCGCGGCCGGCGTGCGCGACCAGGGTCTTCTCGAATCCGCGCTGCAGCGTCCGGCCAACCGCTTCCACTATGAGGGGACGAGCGACTTGCCGCTGCTCGCCGCCATCTATGCCGCGGCGATCTCCGGCAATCATCCGTTCGTTGATGGAAACAAGCGTGCGGCCTTTCACGCCATGACCTTGTTCCTTCGTCTGAACGGGCTGCGACTGGAGGTCGATCCCTCCGAAGCGACCGCCGCCATTTACGCCCTCGCCGCCGGCGAACTGGGTGTGGAGCAGCTCGCCGAATGGCTTCGCCGCAACACGGTGCAGGGCTGACCCTCGCACCTGCCCGCCCGCGTCGATCCGCCCCCTTCGTGTGCGCTGCCTTCATTGCGACGCAAAGCCGTAGGGAGTATGAAGCGAGCAAGCTGGCGTCCGGCGCCCGCATTTCCCTTTCCGGATCATCGTGATGCGTCGTCTTTCCTTCGTGTTCCTTGGTGTCGCCCTCCTGGCCTTGGCGCCGGCGGTCAAGAGCTATGCCCAGCAGAGCCAGCGTGATGACGACGCCCGCCGCCAGGCCGAGGACGAGGCCGACAAGAAGAAGAAGCAGAAGGAGAAGGAGTGGGACACCTCGCCCGCGCCGCTGCCTTCGGTCAAGAACGCCGGCCCCTGTCCCTATGTGAAAGTGCTCTACGACGCCGCCCGCTATGTGGAGCTGAAGGACAACAAGGAGGCCGCCAACGCGGTCGGCTGGACCGGCGAGATCGAGGGCGTGCGCTCCACCTGCCAGTACAAGGGCAATGAGCCGATCAAGCTGCAGGCGGCGATACAGTTCGGCCTCGGTCGCGGGCCGCAGGCGCACGGCGCCACCAAGGATTATCGCTACTGGGTGGCGGTGACGACGCGCAACTCGGCGGTGATCGGCAAGCAGTATTTCGACATCGTCGGCGAGTTCCAACCCGGTCAGGACCGCATCACCGTCACCGACATGCTGAAGGACATCCAGATCCCGCGCGCCAACGCCACGGTGAACGGCGGCAATTTCGAGGTGCTGATCGGCTTCGACGTGACCCCGGACATGGCCGAGTTCAACCGCCTGGGCAAGCGCTTCCGCCCCACCAACACCACCGAGACCGCCCGCGCGGAAACCGGCGGCGCGGCGAACTAGCCGCGGGTCGCCGTGGCGAGCCGGACAGGCTATCGCCGGCCCGAACCTTAGCGAGACTTGCCCGAGCATGGCTGATCTGAAACGCACCCTCGGCGATGTGGCCGCCGCCGCCTTCGCCGCCGAGGGGCTGCCGGCCGAACTCGGTCGGGTCGGCGCTTCGGACCGGCCGGACCTGGCCGACTTCCAGTCCAACGGCGCCTTGGCGGCGGCGAAATCGGCCAAGGCCAACCCCCGTGGCATCGCCGCCCGCGTGGCCGAGCGGCTGAGGGCCGACCCGCGCCTGGCCTCGGTGGAGATCGCCGGGCCGGGCTTCATCAACCTGACCCTTACCGATGCGGCCCTGTCCGCCCGCGCTGACGAGATCGCCGCCGACCCCCGCGCCGGCGGCGAACGGGTGGCCGCGCCCCGCCGGGTGATGATCGACTATGGCGGCCCGAACGTGGCCAAGCCCATGCACGTCGGCCACCTGCGCGCTTCGATCATCGGCGAGGCGCTGAAGCGGCTGTATCGCTGGCGCGGCGACGAGGTGCTGGGCGACGCCCACTTCGGCGACTGGGGTTTCCAGATGGGCCTCCTGATCGTGGCCGTGCAGGACGAGGGGATCGACCCGGCTGTGCTCACACTGGAGGATCTGGAGCGGCTCTATCCGGAGGCCTCGGCCCGCGCCAAGGCCGATACCGAGTTTCGCGACTGCGCGCGCCGGGCCACCGCCGAGCTGCAGGCCGGACGCGAGGACTACCGCGCCCTGTGGCGCCGCTTCGTGGAGGTCAGCCGCACCGCCCTGCAACGCGAGTTCCACGCGCTGGGCGTCGATTTCGACCTCTGGAAAGGCGAGAGCGACGCCGATCCGCTCATGGCCGCCATGGTGGAGGATCTGCGCGCCAAGGGCCTGCTCGTCCCGGACCAGGGGGCTGAGATCGTGCGCGTGGCGCGCGAGACCGACCGGAAGGCGGCGCCGCCGCTGATCGTCGTCTCGTCCGAGGGGTCGGCCATGTACGGCGCCACCGATCTCGCCACCATCGTCGATCGGCGGCGCAGCTTCGATCCGCGGCTGATCCTGTACGTGGTGGACCAGCGCCAGGCCGACCACTTCGAGCAGGTGTTCCGCGCCGCCTATCTCGCCGGCTACGCCCACGAGGGCGAGCTTGAGCATATCGGCTTCGGCACCATGAACGGGCCGGACGGCAAGCCATTCAAGACCCGCGCGGGCGGGGTGCTGAAGCTGCATGACCTGATCACCCTGGCCACCGACAAGGCGCGCGAGCGGCTGCACGAGGCCAATCTGGGCGCCGAGCTGTCGCCAGAAGATTTCGAGGCCACGGCCCACAAGGTGGCCGTGGCGGCGCTGAAGTTCGCCGACCTGTCGAGCTTCCGCGGCACGTCCTACGTCTTCGACCTCGACCGTTTCATGAGCTTCGAGGGCAAGACCGGCCCCTACCTGCTATATCAGGCGGTGCGGATCAAATCCCTGCTGCGCCGCGCCGCCGAGCAACGGGCGGAGGCGGGGCCGGTGGTGGTGCAGGAGCCCGCCGAACGTGATCTGGTGCTGGCGCTCGACGCCTTCGACCAGGCGCTGAGCGACGCCTATGACAAACGCGCGCCGCATACCATCGCCGAGCACGCCTATCGCCTGGCCCAGAGCTTTTCGCGCTTCTACGCCGCCTGCCCGATCCTGCAGGCCGGCCACGAAGCCACCCGCGCTTCCCGTCTCACCCTGGCCCAGACCACCTTGCGTCAGCTCGAACAATCGCTTCAGCTGCTCGGCATCGAGACGCCAGCGCGGATGTGAGGGCCGGGCCGTCGTCCTCCCGGCGTCACGGTTGCGTTGACGCCTCGCGATATTCGGCCCTGGCGGCGCGCCATACCGCGCGCGCCGCATCGGCGTTCAAGACGGCGATGGCCAGGCCGACGATCACGTCCGGCCAGGGCGAGCGGATGACGGCGGTCATAAGACCGGCGACGATGATGCCGATATTGGCGAGGGCGTCGTTTCGGGCGGACAGGAACGCCGCTTGGGTCAGGCTGCCGCGGTGCGCCCGGTAGCGGGCAAGGGTGAAGGCGCAGAACAGGTTGACCGCCAGCGCGCCGAGTCCGGCGCCGGTCAAGCCCAGGGCGCTTGGCGCTGTCGGATGGCCGAGCTTGCGCCACAGGGTCCAGACGAAGGCCAGGACGGGAAGCAACAGCACGGCGGACAGCGCCAGGCCGATCCGCGCGCGCCTGGCCGGGCTCCATCCGAGCGCCGCGACGATCAGGAAATTGACGGCGGCGTCCTCGAAGAAGTCGGCGCTGTCGGCCAGCAGCGACACCGAGCCGATGCGCAGGGCGATCGACACCTCGATGCCGAAATAGGCGAGATTGAGCAGGGCGACGAGCCGGATGGCCCTCCCAAGGTCCTCATCATTCCCCATGCGGGCGTTCCTATCCGCGCGGAGTCAACACCTGCGCCATCGTCATGAACGCCACGGCCGTGGCGCTCTGCGGTGCGGCGGCCACGAGGGGGGCGCCGTTATCGCCACCCTGGCGCAGCGCGATGTCGATGGGCAGTTCGGCCAGGAAGGGGACGCCGATCTCCGCCGCCAGGGCCCTGGCCCCGCCGCGGCCGAAGATTTCGATGGGCGCCCCAGTGGCCGGATCGGGGAAATAGGCCATGTTCTCCACCACGCCCAGCACCGCCACCTCCAGCTTGCGGAACATGGCCGCGCCCCGCCGCACGTCGGCCAGGGCCACGGTCTGGGGGGTGGAGACGATCACCGCCCCGTCGAGGACGATCTTCTGCGACAGGGTGAGCAGCACATCCCCCGTCCCCGGCGGCAGGTCGAGCACGAGAATGTCGAGGGGCTCGGCCGCCGTGCCCCACGCCACCTCGTTGATAAGCTGCACCACGGCGGAGGAGGCCATGGGGCCGCGCCAGATCATGGCGCTGTCCGCCTCCACGATCAGGCCGATGGAGGTGACCTTCACCCCGTGCGCCTCGGCCGGGATCATCCGCTGGTCGGCGGTCATGCGCGGCTGGCCGGAGACGCCCATCATGGTGGGGATGGAGGGGCCATAGATATCGGCGTCCATCAGCCCGACGCGAAGACCCAGCAGGGCGAAGGCGCAGGCGAGGTTGGCCGCGACGGTGGACTTGCCGACCCCGCCCTTGGCCGAGGCCACGGCGATGATCCGCCGCACGTGGTCGGGCCGGGTGGCGGTGGGCGCGGGGCGAAGCGCGGCCTTGGGATCATTGGCCACAGCGGCGCGCCGGTCCGGTGCAGGCGGCGGCGCGCCATCTTCGCTGGTGAGCACCACCTGGGCCTGGGTCACCCCCGGCAGGGCGCGGAGCGCCGCCTCCGCCTGCGCGCGCACCGGCGCATAGGCGGCGGCGTCGGCGGCCTTCACCTCCAGCATGAAGCCGACCCGCCCCTCGCGGATGGAGAGGCCGCGCACCAGCCCGGCCAGCGCCAGCCCCTGGTTCGACCGAGGGTCCTTGATCGCGTCCAACGCCTGTAGAACGGCGGTGCGGCTCGGGGTGACGTCCATGCCGGGGTGGTATCTCCGCCGGCCCCCCATTGGAACCCCTCTCCCTCAGGGAGAGGGTTCAGGTCGTGAACTCATCCACCGCATAGCCCTGGAAATAGAGCAGGGCGGTGAGGTCGGCGTGGTCCAGACGGGCGTCGGCCCCGGCGGCCACCACCGGCTTGGCGCGATAAGCGACGCCGAGGCCGGCCGCGCCGATCATGGCCAGATCGTTGGCGCCGTCGCCCACCGCCAGCGCCGCCTCCATGCCGAGGCCGAGCGCCGTCGCCTCCCGCTCCAGCGCCGCCAGCTTGGCTTCGCGGCCGAGGATCGGCTCGCCGACCCGGCCGAGCAGCCGCGCGCCGTCGTCGAGCAGGGTGTTGGCGAAATCGGCGTGAAAGCCCGCGGCCTCGGCCACCCGGCCCGTGAAACTGGTGAAGCCGCCGGAGACCAGCACGCAGCGCGCGCCCTGCGCCACCATCGTGCGCGCCAGGGTTCGCGCCCCGGGGTTCAGCCGCACCCGTTCGTGATAGCAGGTCTCCACCGCCGCCAACGGCAGGTCGGCCAGCATGGCGACGCGCTCGCGAAGCGCGCCCTCGAAGTCGATCTCGCCCTTCATGGCGCGGTCGGTGATCGTCGCCACCTCGGCCTTGCAACCGGCGAAGTCGGCCAGCTCATCCAGGCATTCGCAGCCGATGACGGTGGAATCCATGTCGGCCAGCAGCAGGCGCTTGCGCCGCCCCTCCGCCGGCTGCACGCAGACATCCGCCGGCAGGCCGGCCAGCGCCAGCTGCGCGCCCTCGCGGAGGGCGGCGAGGCCGGCGCCCTCCACCGTCCAGTCGGCGGCGCCCGGGCCCAGCCGACGCCGGTCCTTGACCGCGCCGCCGGCGACGCTCACCGCTCCCTCCAGCCGCATTTGCGCGGCGGGCAGGGCGTCGGGTTCGGGCGTGACGAGGGTGAGCGCGAGCATGGCTGAGCCGAGCGTCTGGCTGATCGCCGGGCCGACCGCAAGCGGCAAGTCCGGCCTCGCCCTCGCCCTGGCCGAAGCGATGGGCGGCGAGATCGTCAACGCCGACTCCATGCAGCTCTATGCGGACCTGCGGCTTCTGACGGCGCGGCCGGACCCCGCCGACCTGGCCCGCGCGCCGCACCATCTGGACGGCGTGGCGGATGGGGCGCAGGCTTGGTCGGTGGGGCGCTGGCGGTCGGCGGCGGGCGAGTCTCTCGCCGGGATCGCGGCGCGGGGTCGCCCGGCGATCGTCGTCGGCGGCACGGGGCTCTATTTCCACGCCCTGACCCGAGGCCTGTCGGACATCCCGCCGGTGGGCGAGGCGGAGCGCGCGGCGGTGGAGGCGCGCTACCATGCCGAGGGCGAGGAGGGCTTTCGCCAGCGACTGGCGGCGCTCGACCCCTCTGCGGCGGCGCGGATCGAGCGCGGCGACCGGCAACGCCTGATCCGCGCCCTGGCGGTGGCGGAGGTCACCGGCCGTTCCCTGACCGACTGGCAGGCGCAGACCGCCCGCCCGGGGCTCACAGGCTGGAGGGGCCTGGTGCTCGATCCGCCGCGGGCGGCGCTCTATGCGCGCTGCGATGCGCGGCTCGGCGTCATGGTGGAGCACGGGGCGCTGGCGGAGGTGGCGGCGCTGACGGCGCGGGGCCTCGATCCCAGCCTGCCGGTGATGAAGGCGCTGGGGGCGCCGGAGTTCGCCGCCCACTTGCGCGGCGAGGCCACGCTCGAGGCGGCGCTGGCGGCGGCCCGCCAGTCCACCCGCCGCTACGCCAAGCGTCAGACCACCTGGTTCCGCAACCAGACGCCGGACTGGCCGAGGCTCAGCCACCCGGACCTGACGTCGGCGATGCGGCTTCTCTCTGGCCAAACGCCTCCGCCCGGCGCTTAATCCGGGTCCAGGCAGGGGAGGGCGGGATGCGGATTCTGGCGGGCTTGACGGCCCTGGCCCTGACGGCCGCCGGCGGGCGGGCCGAGGTGACGATGCACGGGCCGAAGTCCAAGGCGGAAGCGATCCTGAAGGCGGAGCGCGCCTTCGACGCCCTGTCTCAGGCCGAGGGCTCGGCCAAGGCCTTCCGCGCCTTCATGGACCCGGTGGACGGGCGCGAGTTCGTCGGGGGGGAACCGGCCCGGGGCCTGGACGCCATCTACCGGGCGCAGGGCGGGGATGCACCCGAGAAGGCCAAGCTGCGGTGGGCGCCGGACGAGGTGTTCGCCTCCACCGGCGATATGGGCGCCACCTGGGGCCACTGGACCCTGACCCCCATCGGCGCCGACAAGCCGTTGGCGAAGGGCCACTACGTCACCGTCTGGCGTCAGGACGCCAAGGGGCAATGGAAGGGCGTGATCGACATCGGCAATCCGAACTAGCGCAACGGATCAACCCTTGAAGCCGCCCTCGGCCAGGAAGGCCAGCTCCTCCGCCGTGCTGTCGCGGCCGAGCACGGCGTTGCGGTGGGGAAAGCGGCCGAAGCGGGCGATCACCTCGGCGTGCATGTGGGCGTAGCGGGTGTAGTCGGCATCGCCGGCGGCGCTGACCAGCCCGGTGGCGAGCGCCTGGTCGGCCGGGTCTTCGGAATGCTCGAACGGCATGTAGAAGAACAGGCGCAGCGGCATGGGGGTAGCCCGGTCGTGGCCACGGGCCAGCGCCTCGCGCGCCGCCGCCCGCGCCAGGCCGTCGGTGGCGAAGGCGTGGGCGGAGTCGCGGTAGAGGTTGCGCGGAAACTGGTCGAGCAGCAGGACCAGCGCCAGCGCGCCCTCCGCGCTCATCACCCAGTCCGCGTAGTCCCCACGCGAGGCGGCCAGGTGAACGGCCTGGAAACGCCCGGCGATCTCCGCGTCGAAAACGTCGTCCTTCGCGAACCACCGTTTGGGCCCAGCGTAGCGCCAGAAGGCGGCGATCTCGATGTAAAGGGGCGGCTCGATGCTCATAGCTCCCACCCCAGCGTCGCTTCGCCCTTCAGGATCGCGTCGGCGTGCGGCGTGTGCTTGGCGCCGGAACGGTCGTGCAGGACCAGCGCCGGCAGCAGCACCAGCGGGGCCTTGCCGCCGCGCACCGCCCACACCAGCACGCGCTTGGCCGGCGCCTCGGCCTGGGGCTGGATCGGGCGGATGCGGATCGATCCGGCGCGGGGGGCAAGACCGGCCAGCAGGTCGGCCAGCCGGTCGGCCCGGTGGATCGCCACCACCCGGCCGCCATCCTTCACCGCGTCGATCAGGAAGCTCAGCCAGGCGGCGAGGCCGTCGTCGGCCATCCAGGCCCCCACCCGCTCCGGCGCCGGGGTGCGGAGCGCCCGGGGATCGTCGAAGAAGGGGGGGTTGGCGAAGGCCAGGTCGACGCGGCCCTGACCGAGCGCCCGAAAGCCGCCCGACACCACGCCGGCCATGGCGGTGACGCGATCCGCCAAGCCGTTCCGCGCGATGTTCCCTTCCGCCAGGATCAGCGTCGCCGGGTCGCGCTCCACACCCGCCAGCGCCGCCTCCGGATTGCGCACCGCCGCCTGCAGCAGCGCCCCGCCTGCGCCGCAGCCGATCTCCAGCGCCCGCTCACCGGGCTTCAGCGTCACGGCGGCGGCCAGCAGGGCGGCGTCCATGCCCGCCCGATAGCCGCGTTTCGGCTGGACCAGGCGCAGCCGCCCGCCCAGCAGCCGGCTCTCGCCGGTCTGTGGCGCCGCGTCCGCAACCGCTTGGTCCATACGGCCGTTCACCCTTGCGTTGACTTGACCCACCGGGGTCGCGTCACCATTGTGCGCACGTGCCGGCTCCCACGCCATCCCCCCTCCCACGCCACTCCCGGCGCGCGGCAGTCACGAGGCCTTCAGTTTTGGAAGCAGCAGCCGCATCCCTGGCGCCGTCCGGCCCGTCGGTCGACCGCCTGCTGGCGCTGGCCGAGCGCGACATGGCCGGTGTGGATGCACTGATCCTGCGCCATATGGAGTCGAGCGTGCCGGTGATCCCGGCGCTGGCCGAGCACCTGATCGCGGCGGGCGGCAAGCGGCTTCGCCCGCTGATGACCGTGGCGGCGGCGCGGGCGGCGGGCGCGCGGGACGTGGAGTTCCGCAAGCTGGCCGCGGCGGTGGAGTTCATCCACACCGCCACCCTGCTGCACGACGATGTGGTCGATTCCTCGTCCCTGCGCCGGGGCAAGGTGGCGGCGCATCTGATCTGGGGCGCCCCGTCGAGCGTGCTGGTGGGCGATTTCCTGTTCGCGCGCGCCTTCGAGCTGATGGTCGGGGCGGGTTCCATGCGGGCGCTCGACATCCTGGCCCGGGCCTCCCGAGTCATCTCCGAGGGCGAGGTGCTGCAGCTCACCCGCGCCCACGAGATCACCCTCAGCGAGGAGACCTATCTGGAGATCATCTCCGCCAAGACCGCCGAGCTGTTCGCCGCGGCGGCGGAGGCGGGCGCGGTGTCGGCCGGGGTCGATGAGCGGTGGGTCAGGGCCTTCCGCAGCTATGGTCTGAACGTCGGGCTGGCCTTTCAGCTGGTGGACGACGCCCTCGACTACTCGGGCACGGTGGGGGCGCTGGGCAAGAACCCCGGCGACGACTTCCGCGAGGGCAAGGCGACGTTACCGCTGTTGCTGGCGGTGGCGCGGACCGGCCAGGGCGAGGCGGCGTTCTGGGACCGCGCGGTGGGCCGGCTGGAGCAGGACGAGGCCGACTTCGTCCGCGCGCAGGGGCTGGTGATCTCCACCGGCGCCCTCGCCGCCACCCTGGACCGCGCCTACGACTATGCCGACCGGGCCAAGCGGGCGCTCATCGGCGTCGGCGATCCGGCCTGGCGCGCCGCCCTGTGCGACCTCGCCGACGTGGCGGTCAGCCGCAGCGCCTGACCCCCCGGTCGATCCAGAGCCAGCCCGCCACTGCAACCGCGACGCCGCCGACCAGTGTTAGCGTCGCCCATTGCGCCGGCCCCATCATGACCAGCGCGGCCGGCAGCGTGTAGGCCGCCACCATGGCCCACACCCGCCGCGCCAGCCTGGCGTGGTCCCCGCCATGGGTCGCCAGCCAGCGCTGATAGAGATGGTCGCGGTGGGCGTCGAACAGGCGCGCGCGACGCCGGGCGCGCAGTCCCAGGGTGATCAGCACATCGGTCAGGAACGGGGTCAGGGCGATGGGCAGCGCGTAGAGGTTCGGCGTCTGTGGCGAGGGGCTGCGCCCGCCGGTCGCCGCCATCCACACCGCCGCCAGCAGGCCGCCGAGGAACAGCGCCCCGGCGTCGCCCTGGAACAGCCGCGCCCTCGGAAAATTGAGTGGCAGGAAACCCAGAACCGCCGCCGCGCCGCAAAGCCAGAACAGGCCGAACACGCTGTGGTCGCCGGCGGTGAGCCCAAGCCCCAGTCCGGCCATGACGATGGCGAGGGCGCCCGCGACTAGGCCATTGGCCCCGTCCATGAAATTGACGGCGTTCAGCACCACCAGCATCCACAGCCCGACGCCGAGCCGACCCAACCCGCCGGGCAGGGGAATGGCCAGCGTATCGGTGAGGGGCAGGTGCGTCGGCGGGGGGATCAGCACCACCAGGGCGGCGATGACCACAAGCTGGGCCACTAGTTTCAGGCCGGCGGGGATGTCCAATACATCGTCCACCGCCCCGATCAGGCCGAGCAGCACCGGCCCCGCCAGCACCACCGCCAGCATCCCATGGAGACCGGGCGGGAGCGGCGGATGGGTCAAGGCGAGGGTCAAGCCTACCGCTGTAGCGCCCAGGATCGCCAGCCCGCCCGCGGTCGGCGTCGGCGCGGTGTGCAGGCCGCGCTCGCGCGGCCGGTCCACCGGTCCGCACCAGCCCAGCAGGGCGGCCAGACCAAGGGCCACGGCCAGGGCGGCGAGCAGGCCGAGCCAGAGCATCACGGGTCAGGCCAAGGCTCCGAAGGAATGCCCGACTGCCAGCGAGCTTCCCTCGGTCCTCATCCTGAGGCGCCCGCGCAGCGGGCCTCGAAGGACGCACAACCGGCGCTGCGTCCTTCGAGGCTTACTCCGTTCGCACCTCAGGATGAGGATTTGGGGTTGGGGCCTTTCCAACCGATCGCTCAACGCAGGCTGGCGCAGAAGCGCTGGATGCGGGTGCAGGCGTCCTCCAGCACCGCGGTGGAGGTGGCGTAGGAGATGCGGAAGAAGGGCGACAGGCCGAACGCCGCCCCGTGCACCACGGCCACCGCCTCGGCCGCCAGCAGTTCCTTGGCGAAGTCCTCGTCGGTCTCGATCACCTTCCCGGTCGGCGCCGCCTTGCCGAGCAGCCCCGCACACGACGGGTAGACGTAGAAGGCGCCTTCGGGCTTGGGGCAATGCAAGCCACTCGCCTGGTTCAGCATGGAGACCACCAAATCGCGGCGCGCCTCGAAGTGGGCGGCGCGCTCGCCGATGAAGTCCTGCACCCCGTTCAGCGCCTCCACCGCGGCCGCCTGGCTGATGGACGAGGGGTTGGAGGTGGTCTGCGAAATCACCTTGCCCATGGCCTTGATCAAGGGCTCGGGCCCCGCCGCATAGCCGATGCGCCAGCCGGTCATGGCGTAGGCCTTGGAGACGCCGTTCATGGTCAGGGTGCGCTCGTACAGGCGCGGCTCGACCTCGGCGATGGTGAAGAACTTGCGCCCGTCATAGAGCAGGTGTTCGTACATGTCGTCGGTCAGCACCCACACCTGCGGGTGGCGCAGCAGCACCTCGGCGAGGGCCTTCAGGTCCGCCTCCGAATAGGCCGCGCCGGTGGGGTTGGAGGGCGAGTTCAGGATCAGCCAGCGGGTTTTCGGCGTGATCGCCGCTTCCAGCGCCTGCGGCTTCAGGCGAAAGCCGTCCTCCACCGTAGTGGGGATGATCACCGGCTCGCCCCCCGCCAGAAGCGCCATGTCGGGGTAGGAGACCCAGTAGGGGGCGGGGATCAGCACCTCGTCCCCCGGCGACAGTGACGCGAGCAGCGCATTATAGATCGCCGGCTTGCCGCCCGGCGCCACGTGCACCTGGACGGGGGTGTAGTCGAGGCCGTTCTCCCGCTTGAACTTGGCGCAAATGGCCGCCTTCAACTCGGGCGTGCCGTCGGGGTCGGTGTATTTGGTAACGCCGTCCTGGATGGCCTTGATCGCCGCGGCCTTGATATTGTCCGGCGTATCGAAGTCGGGCTCGCCCGCCGAAAGCGCGATCACGTCCACGCCCTTGGCCTTCAGCGCGCGCGCCTGGGCCGAGATGGCCACGGTGGGCGAGGCCTTGACGCGACGCAGGGCAGCGGATTCGGTGAACATGGCGGTCTCCACGACGACGGGCGCTGTCTAGAGCATTTTCAGGGGAAGTGGATACCGGTTCGCCGCCCGAAAATGCTCCAGGTCCATGAGCGAGAGCCCTTTTTGTCCGAGCAGGTCGGACCGACCTGATCGGAAGGGGCTCTAGGCGGGGAGGACGCCGAAGTCTATCCAAACGTCAGACAGCCGGCGCTATCTAGCGCCTGTCATCCCGGACGGTCCGGAACGGGCCGATCCGGGAGCTCGAAGAATAGAGAGAACGACCATCGAGGTCCCGGCTCTACGCTGCGCTTCGGCCGGGATGACAGTCGGGCGAAAGGGTCTCGAGGCACGCGGGAAGCCGCCCGCTACTGGGGGCCGCGCAGGGCCGGCGCGGGCGCCGGTTCGGCGGTGGGCTGCGCCGGTGTGGCCTCCGCCGATGGGGCCGGCGGCGAGGCGGCCAGTTCGGCCTTCCCCCGGGCGATGGCGTCGCGGATGTCCTCGGCGGAGGAGCTCATGGAGAGCTTCTTCGCCGCCGGCTTGCGCGTGGCCAGGCGAGCGGGCTTCCGGGGCGGAGCGGCGGCCGGCGCAGCCGGTTGGTCGGCGGCCTCGGCGACGGGTTCGCCTGTTTCGGCCGGCGTCGGAACGGGGGTCGGAGCGGGCGTCGGGGTGTCGACCCTCGCGTCGGCGGCGACCGCGGCGGCCGGCGCGGCGTCTTCCTTGGCGACCGTGGCGGCTGGCGCCGGTTCGGGCTCGTCCGCGCCCTTCAGCGCCTCGCCGAACAGCTTGGAACGGTTGTAGAGCCGCTTGGCCGCCTCGTTGCAGCCCACGTCGTTGGGGTCCCACATGCCCCAGTCCAGCATCCGCCAGATCGGCGCCTTGTTGCGCGTGGGCGTCCACAGGCCATAGCCGCGCTGTTCGGCCTGCACGCCGGTCTCGTGGATATAGCTCGGGCTGGCGGCCTCAGCGGCGGCGAGGGCGTGCTCATAGTCCTTGAGGAAGCTCCGGCGCTCCTTCTCCATCTCGGCGTCGGAGGCGGCGCGGGCCTGCACCTTGGCCTTGCCCTCGATCTTCTCCATGTCGGCCTTGACGATGGGATCGAGCTCCAGCTGCCCAGCGACCGCGCCGTGGCACCAGGCGACCAGGCCGTAATCGTCCTTCGGCAGGCCACTGTCGCGCGGGCCCTGGCCGGCGGCCGGACCCTCGGCGGTCTTCGGCGCGGCGGTGGCGGCGTCCGGCGCGGACTGGAGCAGGGTGGCGGCGATCAACAGCGCAAGCATACGGGTTCCATAGACTATTTCGGTACGGGTGGCGCGCCGTAGCCCCCGCCCCCTGGGGTCTCGATCTCGATGGCCTGACCGGCCTCGAGGTCCAGCGAAAAGCAGCCGGGGATGGCTTTTGCGTGACCATCGGCGCCGATCAGGCTTTGCCGTCCGCCGAGCGCGTCGCCGCCGCCCGCGATCCCTTTGGGCGGGTTCTCCCGCCGGGTGGAGAGCAGCGCCGCCTGCATCGGCTCAAGGAACCGGATGCGGCGGACCAGGCCGTCGCCGCCCCGCCGCGCGCCCTCGCCGCCCGAGCCCCGGCGGACGGCGAACCGCTCCACCCGCACCGGAAAGCGCCGCTCAAGGATCTCCGGGTCGGTCAGGCGGGAATTGGTCATGTGGGTGTGGATGGCGTCGGCGCCGTCCGCCCGCGCGCTGGCCCCCGCGCCGCCGCACAGGGTTTCGTAATACTGCCGCGCCTCATCGCCGAAGGTGAAGTTGTTCATCGAGCCTTCGCTGTTGGCCAGTACGCCCAGCGCCATATAGAGCGCATCGACGATGTGCTGGCTGGTCTCCACATTGCCCGCCACCACCGCCGCGCCGGGGGCGGGGGCCAGCATGGAAGGCTCGGGCACGATGATCTTCAGCGGCTTCAGGCACCCGGCGTTCAGCGGGATATCGTCTTCCACCAGCGTGCGGAAGACGTAGAGCACCGCCGCGTGCACCACCGCCGTGGGGGCGTTGAAATTGGTGGGAAGCGTAGGGCTCGTGCCGGTGAAGTCGATGGTGGCCTCGCCCGCCGCCGCGTCGACCGCGATGCGCACCACGATCTCGCCGCCGCCATCGAGCGGCACGCGGGCCTCGCCATCTGTCAGCGCGCCCACCGCGCGGCGCACCGCCGCCTCGGCATTGTCCTGCACGAAGCCCATATAGGCCGCGACGGTGTGCGCCCCATAGGCGGCGATCATCGCGCTGACCGAGGCGGCCCCGGCCTGGCAGGCGGCGATCTGCGCTTTAAGGTCGCCGAGATTACGCTCCACCGCCCGCGCGGGATACGATCCGGTGAGCAGGGCGGCGCGGGTCTTCGCCTCCATGAAGACGCCGCCGCGCATCACCGGCAGCGCGTCGAGCAGCACGCCCTCCTCCTCGATGGTGGTGGAGAACGGCGGCATGGAGCCCGGCTGCACCCCGCCCACATCGGCGTGGTGGCCTCTGGCGGCGACGTAGAAGGTGGGCTGCGTGCTTGGAGACGCGCCGCTGGCGCGCCGCTCCTCGGCATGACGACTGTTTTGATTTCCACCCCGTTCGTCGTCCTGAGGAGCCTGCGCAACAGGCGCCTCGAAGGACCCACTGAACACCGGCATGACCACGGTGATGTCCGGCAGGTGCGTGCCGCCGGCATAGGGGTTGTTGAGCGCGAAGGCGTCGCCGGGACTAAGCCGGGGGTGACGTTCCTGCACGGCCCTGACGCTCGCCCCCATCGAGCCGAGGTGCACCGGCATGTGCGGGGCGTTGGCCACCAGCCCGCCCTCGGCGTCGAACAGGGCGCAGGAAAAGTCCAGTCGCTCCTTGATGTTCACCGATTGCGCCGTGCGCTCCAGCGCCGCGCCCATGGCCTCGGCGACGCCCATGAAGCGGCGGTTGAACAACTCCAGCGTCACCGGATCGGCCCTGGCGGGCGCGGCGTCGAAGGCGGCGGAGGCCTCCCCGTGGCGGCGCGTCAGCCGGATCAGGCCGTCCGCCTCGGCCACGGCGCGCCACCTCGGCGCCAGCGCGATCTGGGTATCCCCGCGGATGATGAGGGCGGGGCCGTCGGCTTGGCTGAAACGGGCGGCGTCGATGATTGGGGCGGGACAGGAGCGCCCGGCGGCCAACATTTCAACCGTCGTGTGTGCGCCTTGCCCTTCGACAGGCTCAGGATGAGGCGCAATTTCAACCGCAGGATCGACCGGCGCCGCGCCTCGGTTCGGCCTCATCCTGAGCCCGTCGAACGACAAGGCCGCGGCGCCGGTCGCCTCCACTTCCACGCTGGCGATCAGGATGGGGCGGGCGGGTTCGATGAAGCCGAACAGGCGGCGATGGGCGGCCTCGAAGGCGGCGCGCACCTCGGCGAAGGCCGCGGGCGCAACCGGCAGCGCTGCGTCCGAGCCGTCATAGCGCAGGTGCAGGTGCACGGCGGTGTCGCCCGTGTCGGCGCCCTGATCGGCCAGCGCGGCCCGCGTCTCCGCGCTCAGGCGTTTGGCCACGTCCTTTGCCCGCGCCAGCCCCTCAGCATCCAGCGGCGCCTCCAGCCCGGCCTGGCGCAGCGCCCCGACCCGCGCCTGGCCGATACCCCAGGCGGAGAGCAGCGAGCCGTATTTCGGGCACAGCACCTCGGTGACGCCCAGCGCCTCGGCCACCCAGCAGGCGATCTGCCCCGCCGCGCCGCCGAAGGCCACCAAGGCGTGGCCGCGCGGGTCGAAGCCGCGCTCGGTGGAGATGTGGCGCACGGCCTGGGCGGTCTCCTCCACCGCCACACTGATGAAGCCCTCGGCGGCGGCCTCCACGCTCAATGCGCCCATGGCGTCGGCGAGTTCGCCAAGCCGGGCACGGGCGGCGGCGGCGTCCAGCGGCCGGTCGCCCCCGGGTCCGAACACGGCGGGGAAGGCGCGCGGGTCGAGCCGCCCCAGCACCAGTTGCGCGTCGGTCACCGTGGCCGGGCCGCCCAACCCATAGGCGGCGGGGCCCGGCCGGGCGCCGGCGCTCTGCGGCCCGGCGCGGGCGCGCAGTCCGTCGAAGCGCAGGATCGACCCGCCGCCCGCCGCCACCGTCTCCACATCCAGCATCGGCGCGCGGATTTTCGCCCCCGCCACCGCCGCCGTACCGCGCCGCTCCAGCCGCCCGGCATAGCGGCAGACGTCGGTGGAGGTGCCGCCCATGTCGAAGCCGAGGACCTGCGCCGCGCCCGCCGCCTCCGCCGTCAGCCCGACGCCCACCACGCCGCCGGCCGGCCCGGAGACCACCGCGTCACGGCCGCGGAAGCGCTCGGCGTGGACCAGCGCCCCGGCCGAGGTCATGAACCACAGCGGCGCGCCGTTCACCGCTCCGGCCACGCGCTCCACATAGGCGCGCAGCACGGGGGTGAGATAGGCGTCCGCCACCGCCGTCTCCGCGCGGGGAATGAAGCGGGGCAGGGGCGAGGCCTCATGGCTCAGCACCACGGTCGGGAACCCCGCCGCCCCCGCCAGCACGCCGGCCTCAAGCTCGTGCGCCGGGTTAAGGTCGGCGTGGAGGAAGGCAATGGCCACGGCCTCGAACCCCTCCACTTTCGCCTTCTCAAACCCAGCCTTCAGCGCCGCCTCGTCCAGCGCAGACAGCACCGATCCGTCGGCGTCAAGCCGCTCCGCCGCCTCCAGCACCCCCGCGAACAGGGGCGCGGGTTTGACGATGTCGAGGGCGAACAGGTCGGGCCGCGCCTGATCGCCGATGAGGAGCGCGTCGGCGAACCCCACGGTGGTGACCAGCAGCGTCCTGGCGCCCTTACGCTCCAGGAGGGCGTTGGTGGCGACCGTCGTCCCCATCCGGATCGCCTCCACCCGTTCGGCGGGAAAGGGGTCGCCCGGCGCGACAGCCAGCATCCGCCGCATCGCCTCCACCGCCGCATCCGCATAGGCGGGCGCGGCCGACAGCAGCTTCAGCGTGTGCACCGCCCCGTCCGGCGCCCGGCCCAGCACGTCGGTGAAGGTGCCGCCACGGTCGATCCAGAAGGCCCATCGGTGACTTTTGTCGGAATAGTGACCGGGGCTGTTGCTGAGAGTGGTTGTCATCTGGGTCGGGCGACGGTAGACATGGCCTTCCGATGGCCCTCTTGCGCAAAATTGCAAGTCTGGTTGCCCGCCGCCCGCTGCGAAAGCCGACGACGAAGAGCGATTGCGGCTGTCCTGAAACCTTGCCGGACAAGGACCCGGCGTTCACCTCCGCCATCACCGCGCTCGGCGCCAAGCTGCTGCGCAAGGATCGCCGCGGCGCCCATGCGGCGTTCGAATCCTTCAGCCAGGTGTTTCCGCCCGCGCCCGATGCGGGCTGGCAGGTGCGCAGGTTCTTCGGCCTGGCCGGCAAGACCACGCTCGGCCTCGACGGCTATGCCGAGCAGATCGCCCGGCGTTACCGCTATTGCCCCAAGGTGCTGGAGCGCGCGCTGGACGGCCTGTTCCACGTCGCCAAGTCCGACGGGGTGGTTACGGGCGAGGAGATGGCGATCCTGGAGCGGGTGGCCACCCTGTTCGGCCTGACGCCGCTCGGCTTCCGCCGGTTGAAGGCGCGTCACCTCGGCCGCGGCGACGATCCCTACAGCCTGCTGCAGGTCGAGCCGGACGCCTCGGACGAGGCGGTGCATTCGGCCTGGAAGGCCGCGGTCATCGCCCTGCATCCGGACCGGCTCACCGGCCGGGGCGAGCCGGACGCCCGGGTGGCCGAGGCGGAGGCGGCGACCAAGACGCTCAACGCCGCCTATGAGGATGTGATGCGCGAACGGGCGTCGCAACGGTCATCGCCGGCGCGGGAAGCGGCCTGACCGGCCATCCGGTAACGTAAACGTGTGTCCGGGCGCGCGAACCCCGTTGACGGCGGAGCGATCGTCTCCAAGATTGAGGATCGTTTCCGTCATCGGCCCGTTTGCCGGTCTGGAGGAGCTGTCCATGGTCGCCGACCCCGCCCGATACGATCGGAGCAACCCCGCGCTCGGCGGTGCGCACTGGCTGATCGGCGCGGCGGTGACGCTGAGCGCGGCGGTGTTGGCCACTGTGCTGGCGGTGGTGTTCGCCGCGACCATGGCGGTGGTCACCGTGGTGGTCGGGGGCGTCCTGGGCGCCTGGGCGGTGGCCTTCCGCTTCAGCCGGCAGCGGCCGCGCCGCGCCGTGGCCCGCCCGCCGGTGATCGAAGCCCGCAAGGTCGGCCACGCCTGGGTCGCCTACGGCTGGGACGAGGCGCGCTAAACCTTCTTCCCGGATGGGCGGATCATTAGCAGTCAAAGCTCGAAAATCGGGAGAGCCTTAGTTCAGCACGGCGGGTCCGATGGGGGCGGGGGCTGCGGCCACGGTCTGGGCGCGATAGGCGGTGCAGACCTGCTGGCCGGACAGGGCCATCACCTTGATACCCGCGCCGAAGCGGCGGAGCAGCGAGCGCTCGTTGCAGTCGCGCGCCGGGGTCTGGGCCCGGCACTGCAGCGCCCCGGCGGCCGAATGGTACAGCGCCTCGCCCTTCTGGCAGACGATGGTCTGGCCGTGGTTGAAGTCGGCCTGGCCGCTGAACGCGGCGAGGGTGTATTGCATCCGCGCCCCGGCGATGCAGCGGAACACCTCGCCCTCATAGCCCGGCGCCACCAGCCGCTCGGGCGAGACCTGGGAGGCGGGGTGCGGCACGGCCTTGTCGTCGAGGCAGCTGGCCTGGATCGCCACCTGGCGGGCTGCCGCCTTCCACGCCACGCAGACCTGCTGGATGTTCGGGGCCGGCGGCGTTTCGATCCGAACCTCGCTGATCTCGGTGGAGACGCTGGCCTCCGGCGTCCATGAGCCCGATCCGCCCCCGCCGAAGCTGCCGAGCAGCGCGGCGGCGGACTGGTTGGCGCTGGACGCGGAGGTGGAAGAATTGACCGTGACCGATACATTGCTCTCGGCCGTCGCGCTGGCGTTGGCCACGCCCGAGGCGGTGGCCATCCCGACGCCGACGGCGGGCAGGCCGATATTGACCTGGGGCGGGGTGATGACGACGCCCGGCACCTTCACCTGATGGGTGGTGGGCGTGCAATTGCACGGCGCGCCGCCGGTTCCGCCGGACCCCGCCAGCGCCGGCGTCGCCGCGATCAGCAGCGCAAGGCCGCCCAGCAGGATCGGAACGGTGGTGCGCGCGCCCATGCGGCTCCCCAAGACTGACTGAAGGTGATTTCGCGCCCCAACCCCTTCGATAGGGTTAAGGCGCCGCGCCCTGCGCGCCATTTCGGCACAGAGCGGGCTGGCCCGGTTCGCGCCTGCAAGTCCCGCACAAGGCCGCCATGCGCCGTGGGGACGTCGGATGTTTCATTCCAACACCGCAAGACTGATCTCGACCTGGCGCGCGCACCGCGAGGGTCGCCGCCTGCCCGCCCGCGCCGACCTGTCGCCCATCGATCTTGGGGCGCTGCTGCCGCAGGTGTTCATGCTGGGCCGCGAGGGCGACGGGGAAGAACTGGTGCGCCTGTCCGGCGGGCTGATGAGCGACCTGCACGGCGGCGACCTGCGCGGGGCGGGCTTCTACAGCCTGTTCGCCAAGATCGATCGGCCGCAGGTGGCCGCCGCCCTGGCGCGCAGCCGCTCCACCGCCACCCCGGTCGTCGTCACCGTGGACGCGATGGGCGAGCGCGGCGAAGCCATCGGCGTGGAGCTGACCCTGTGCCCCCTCACCGGCCCCACGGGAGAGGCGGACCGGACGCTCGGGCTCTACCAGCCCATCTCCACCGTCGCCCGCCTGATGGGTGGATCGATCCGCAGCCTGCAGGTGCGCAGTGTCGAGGCGGCCGAGGACGCCGCCCCCGCCCCCCGCCTGCGCCTGGTGGTCGACAATACACGGCGGGTGGCGTGACTGACTCGGCCGTTAAGGGCGAACGTCAAGCGCCTGTTATTCTCGCTGTCCTTCGAGATCCCGGGTAAGCGCTGCGCGCTTTCCGGGATGACAGGATAGGGATTAAGCCGCCGCCCGCGCCTCGCCGTCGTGGACGGGGACCTCTTCCGCCGCCGGGGCGGGTCGGCCGAGGATCAGGTCGGCGGCCTTTTCCGCGATCATGATGGTCGGGGCGTTGGTATTGCCGCCCACCAGGGTCGGCATGACGGAGGCGTCCACCACGCGCAGGCCCTTCAGCCCCATCACGCGCAGCTCCTCGTCCACCACCGCCATGGGATCGCCCGCGACCCCCATGCGGCAGGTGCCGACGGGGTGGTAGATGGTCTCCCCCGTAGCGGCGATCCAGGCGTCGATCTCCGCATCGCTGGCGACGGCGGCGCCCGGTTCGTGCTCGCCCGAATTATAGGGTTGGAGCGCCGCCTGCGCCGCCACCTTGCGCGCGATCTTCACCCCTTCGCGAAGCGCGCGCCGATCCTCCTCCGTGGCCAGGTAGTTGGCGAAGATGGCCGGATCGGCGTGGGGATCGGCGGAGTTCAGCCCGATCCGGCCCCGGCTTTCCGGGCGAAGCTGGCACACGTGCAGGGTGAAGCCGTCGGTGTCGGCCGGCTGCTTGCCGTGGTCCTTCATGATGGCCAGCACCACGTGGATCTGCAGGTCGGGCCGATCGAGGTCGGGACGCGACTTCAGAAAGGCCCCGCTCTCCAGGCCGTTCATGGCGCCCGGCCCCTTGCCCGTCAGCATGTAGCCGAGGCCGATGAACAGCCGCTTGATCCCCTTGGTCATGGAATAGAGGGTGACGGGCTTGGGGCAGGTCCAGCTCAGGGTCACGTCCAGATGGTCCTGCATGTTCTCGCCGACGCCGGGCAGGGCGTGCACTACGGGAATGCCGGCCCTGGCCAGCTCCTCCGGCGCGCCGATGCCTGACAGTTGCAGGATGTGCGGCGACTGCACCGCGCCGGCGCACAGGATCACCTCCCTGGCCGCCCTGGCGGACTTCGCCGCCCCGTCCTTGCCCTGCACGTAGTCGACGCCCGTGGCGCGGCCGTTCTCGATCACGATGCGGGTGGTGCGGGCCAGGGTCTCGATGGCCAGGTTGGGCCGCTGGCCGGCGATGGGCGCCAGATAGGCCTGCGACGCGCTCCAGCGCTTACCGTCGTGGATGGTGAGCTGGTAGGGGCCCCAACCTTCCTGCTGGAAGCCGTTGAAATCCTTGGTCTCGGCAAACCCCGCCTGGGCGCCGGCCTTGATCGCGCCGTCGAAGATCGGGTTGTCGGCCCTGGCGTGAGTGATGTTCAGCGGCCCCTTGTCGCCGTGATAGGCGTCGGCGCCCCGGTCGGAGGTCTCCGAGCGCTTGAAATAGGGCAGCACCTCCGCATAACTCCAGCCCTTCAGACCCATCTGGCGCCACTGGTCGTAGTCACGCGCGTGGCCACGGATGTAGATCATGCCGTTGATGGCGGAGGAGCCGCCGAGCCCCTTGCCGCGCGGCCACCACAGGCGGCGGTTGTTCAGATGCGGCTCAGGCTCGGTCCAGAAACCCCAGTTGTGATCGCTCTTGGCCTTGATCAACTCGCCCACGCCCGCCGGCATCCGCACCAAGAGCGCCTCGTTCCTGCCCCCGGCCTCCAGCAGCAGGACGCGGTTGCCTGCGTCCTCGCTCAGCCGGTTGGCCAGCACGCAGCCGGCGGAGCCGCCGCCGACGATGACGTAGTCGTACTCTGAGGGGGCGGTCTCGGGCATGGTGCGTTTCCTGGGTCGTCTGGGATCGCGCCCGTAGGGCGGGCGTCGAGGATCGGTGTTCGCCCACCCTCGCGCGGCTTCCGCCGGCCCGCAATAGGGCGACGCAGGGGAACAACGGACGCCTTGCGCCCCCGCGCCGCGCCGGTAGAACGAGGCGATCCGCGGGCGTGGCGGAATTGGTAGACGCAACGGACTTAAAATCCGTCGGGCCTTGCCCATGCCGGTTCGATTCCGGCCGCCCGCACCAGCTTTCGAAAGGCCGAGCCTTTGACCGACGACGATGACGCCGTCCAGATCGTGGCCCGTGGCCCCAGAGCCGAGGCCGAGGCGGCGGCGGCGGCCATCGACGCCGATGTGCGGCTGGAGGGCGCCACCTATTCCATCCTGGAGGAGGACGAGGATCGCAACATCTGGCGCATCGACGCCTTTCCCACCTTCGCCGAGGAGCGCGCGGCGCTGGAGCAGGTGCTGGCGGCGTTCGCCGCCCTGACCACCACGGTGGAGACCCTGGCGGATGCGGACTGGCTGGCCATGGCGCTCTCGGGCCTGCCGCCGGTGCGGGCGGGACGCTTCTTCGTCTATGGCGCGCATGATCGTGGGCGGCGGCCCCCGAACGCGGTGAACCTGCGCATCGAGGCCGGCGCGGCCTTCGGCACCGGCCATCACGGCACCACGGTGGGGTGCCTTTTGGCCTTTGACGCGCTGTTGAAGCGGGGGCGATTCCCACGCGTGCTGGACGTGGGGGCCGGCACCGGCGTCCTGGCCATCGCCGCGGCCCGCACCGGATCGCCGGTGGTGGTGGGCACCGACATCGACCCCGTATCGGTGCGCATCGGGCGGGAGAACGCGATGCTGAACGCCGCCCACGCGCGCTTCGTCCACGCCCATGGCCTCGGCCACAACGCGGTGGCGGCGAGCGCGCCCTATGATCTGGTGTTCGCCAACATCCTGGCCCGGCCGCTGGTGCATCTCTCGCGCGACATCCACGCCGCGCTGCGGCCCGGCGGGATCGCCATCCTGTCCGGACTGCTGCGTACCCAGGAGCGAACGGTGCGCGCCGCCTACCTGTCCAGGGGCTTCGTCACCGAGCGCCGCCTCCACCGCGACGCCTGGGCCACCCTGGTGCTGCGGCGGGCAAGCTAGCGTGGCGATTCAGAAATTCGCCGACAGACAGGATCAAGCGCAGGGCGAACTTCCGGTTCGGGACACTAGCGGGCGCGCCTCAGCGGGCGTTGCGGTCGGCCTCCAGCGCCTTCACGCGCGCCTTGGTCATGGCGTAGACGCAGTCGCCAGAGGCGACCGGCTCGCCCGTACCGCCCAGCATCGATGTGCTCTGCAGGCTGCAGTCCTTATCCCTGAAATCGATCCAGGCCCGCTCGGCCACGACGAGGCGTTTCAGGATTTCGGCGTCGTCCTTGGCCTCGCCGGGCCCGGGATGCTTCAGCGCTTCGGTCCAGGCCTGGTAGACACTGTTCAGCCGCGCATCCGCGAAGTTCTGCGCGACGGAGTTGCACGCCATAATATGCATGGTGCTGCTGTTTCTGGCCACGCAGGCCTTGAGCCTGGCGTCGATGGCGGCGAACCCCGAGGGGTTCTGCGCCAGCGCCGGCCCACAGGACAGGACCGCGCAAACGCCGATCAGAGTGGATTTCATGGTCGTCCCCCAAACCTTCGTTGCATAGCGGTCCTCCTGTGCCCCCTCAATCTGACAATAGCGCGACGACGGTCCATGATGGGTTGCCGGCCGATACCGGAGACCGAGGGAGCGCCCTCACTCCTCCGGCGGGGCGGCGCCGAGGAAGGAGCCGGACTTGGCGAACTCCGGCCGGGGGTCGTCGAAGGGCCAGTTGATCGCGCCCCCGGCGAACAGCGCCCACCACACCAGCACCGGCTGCAGGAGCAGGCGGGGGATGTGGTACCACAGGCTGTCCGGCAGGCCCGGCACGTCGATACGGAAGATGGCGTGGTAGAGGTTGGCCGGGAAGACGCACACCGCATAGACTGCCAGCGCGATACCGGCCCAGCGCCGCAGCGCCGGCTGCAACAGGCCGATGCCGCCCAGGATCTCGCACGCGCCGGTGAACAGCACCACCTGCTCCGGCATCGGGATCACCGGCGGCATGATCGGCAGGAAGCGGTGCGACAGGGTCAGGTGCGCTACGCCGAAGCCCATATAGAGCAGCGCCATGGCCCAGCGCATTCGCCCCCTCACGCTGTTGAAACCCGGCAGGTGGAGCAGGGCGCCCAGCGCCACCAGCCCGGCGATCACCACAAGGAGGATGAAGACGATCATTGGGGCGGAGCCTGCCCCTCCCCGGCGGTTACCGCAAGGGCGGTGAACCGCTCACGCCCTCGCCGGAACTGGAACTGGGCGAGCGTGCGGGCTAAACCGTCGTCAGGAACCGAGTGAACCCTTATGCACCAGACCTTCGACGACCAGGCCGAGCCATCCTTCGGCGAGAGGCACCTGCCGCTGATCCGCGCCGAGTTGAAGGCGCAGGGGCTGGACGGGTTCGTCATCCCCCACGAGGACGAGCACCAGAACGAATACCTGCCGGGCGCCAACGAGCGGCTAAGCTGGGCCACCGGCTTCACCGGCTCGGCCGGGGCGGCGGTGGTGATGGCCGACCGGGCGGCGGTGTTCGTGGACGGCCGCTACACACTGCAGGTGAAGGCGCAGGTGGACACCCGCCTGTTCGAGGCGCGCGATCTGGTGGAGGGCGGCGTGCCGCTCTATCTCGAACAGACCGCAAGGCCCGGGCAGGTGATCGGCTATGACCCCCGCCTGCACAGCCCCGATGCACTGGGCTGGCTGAAGATCGCCGCGGCCAAGGCTGGGGCGGCGCTGAAGCCGGTCTCGCCCAATCCGGTCGATTTGGCCTGGGCCGAGCGGCCGCCCCAGCCCACCGCCGCGGTGGTCCCCCACCCGCTCGACTATGCCGGCGAGGCCGCGCAGGACAAGCGCGCGCGGATCGGGGAGGCGGTGGCCAGGGCCGGCGCGGACGCGGCGGTGATCACCGCGCCGGCCTCCATCGCCTGGCTATTCAACATGCGCGGCGGCGATGTGATCCGCTCGCCCCTGCCGCTCGGCCAAGCCATCCTGGACAAGGACGGGTCGGCGCGCCTGTTCCTCGATCCGGTGAAGGTGTCGCAGGACCTGCCCGCCTGGCTCGGCAACCAGGTCTCGCTGGAGCCGGACACCGCCCTGCCGGCCGCGCTGGCCGAGTTGAAGGGCCGCCGGGTGCTGGTCGATCCGTCGCAATCCTCGGCCTGGTATTTCGATACGCTGGAGGCGGCCGGGGCCACGGTGATCCGCGCCCCCGATCCCAGCGCCCTGCCCCGCGCCTGCAAGAACCCGGTGGAGGTGCAGGGCGCGCGCACCGCCCATGAGCGCGACGCCACGGCCCTGGCCCGCTTCCTCCACTGGCTGGCCACCGAGGGGCAGACCGACCCGCCGGACGAGGTGGAGACGGTCTCCAAGCTGGAGGGGTTCCGCGAGGCCACCGGCGCGCTGAAAGACCTATCATTCGACACCATCGCCGGCGCCGGCCCGAACGGCGCCATCGTCCACTATCGCCCGACGCACCGCACCAACCGGCGGGTGCAGGCGGGGGAACTACTGTTGGTGGATTCCGGCGCCCAGTATCTGGACGGCACCACGGACGTGACCCGCACCGTCGCCATCGGCGCGCCGAGCCCGGAAATGCGCGAGCGCTTCACCCTGGTGCTGAAGGGGCATATCGCCCTCGGCTCCGCCCGCTTCCCGGTGGGCACCACGGGGCCACAGCTCGATACCCTGGCGCGCGCGCCCTTGTGGTCGCACGGGCTCGACTACGACCACGGCACCGGCCACGGCGTCGGCTCCTACCTCGGCGTGCACGAGGGGCCCCAGCGCATCGCCAAGGTTCAGAACACCGTGGCCCTGCAGCCCGGCATGATCGTCTCCAACGAGCCCGGCTATTACAAGACCGGCGGCTATGGCATCCGCATCGAGAACCTGGTGGTGGTGCGGGAGGCGGAACCCGTGGCGGGCGGCGAGCGGCCCATGCTGTCGTTCGAGACCCTGACCCTGGCCCCCATCGACCGCGCTCTGATCGCGGTGGAGCTGCTCTCCCCGGCCGAGCGCGACTGGCTGAACGCCTATCACGCCCGCGTCGCCGCCACCGTCGGCCCCAAGGTCGAACCCGACGTCCGCACCTGGCTGGAGCGCGTGTGCGCGCCGGTTTGAGCGGGCGCGGGAACGGGCGACAGGAACCCTATTCCTTGATCCGGCGCCAGACTTCGCTTTTGCAGAAGGGGTAGATGACGCAGCCGGTGAGTTTCAGCGTGTCGGGGGCGATCAGCGTCAGCGAGCCGTGATAGGTGCCGCCGTCCTCGGGATTATAGACCGAGCCGCCTTTCCACTCGCGCGGGCCGCCGGAGACGCCGTTGATGATCACCAGGTCCTTCATCGGCCGGGTCCGCAGGGATTCGTTGCGGTTCTTCTCGTCGGTCAGGTTGGGGTTGGCCCGGATATTGTCCGAGTTGACGATCTTGCCGCAGATCGAGCCGCCGCAGTCGTAGATGCGCACCGTGCCGTTCTTTTCCGGCGTCTGCCACAGGCCATCGATGGGCGAGGCGAGGGCAGGGGCGGCGCAGGCCAGGATGAGCGCGGCGCAGGCCGGGGCCAGGATGGATTTCACGATCAGGTCTCCATGGGCTCCGGCGGGGCGGGGCGCCCGATCCGCTCAAGCCACTCGGCTTCGCTCAGCACCTCAACGCCAAGCTCGGCCGCTTGTTTCAGTTTCGATCCCGCGCCGGGGCCGGCGACGACGATATCGGTCTTCTTCGATACGGAGGAGGCGACCTTGGCGCCCAGCCGCTCCGCCTGCGCCTTGGCCTCGTCGCGGGTCAGGCGTTCCAGCGCGCCGGTGAACACCACGGTCTTGCCGGCCACGGGCGTGTCGGTCTTCGGGCGCTCGGCGTCCCGGATATCGAGTTCGGCCACGAGGGCCCGCACCCGGTCCCGGTTGTGCGCTTCGGCGAAATAGGCGGCGGCGGCGTGGATCACCGCCTCGCCCACCTGGTCCAGGGCGTCGAGCTCGGCCGCGGCCTCCGCGTCGCCGGCCGCGAGGGCGTCCATGGCCTTGAGGAAGGCGGAGGCCGAGCCATAGCCGCGGGCGAGGGTGGTGGCGGTCACATCGCCCACATGCCGCATTCCGAGGGCGAAGACGAATCGCTCCAGCGGGATGGTGCGTCGCGCCTCGATGGCGGCCTTGAGGTTGGCGATGGAGGTCTCGCCATAGCCCTCGCGCGCACGGAGCGTCTCCAGCGCCGCCGTGTCCGTCGCCAGGCGGAACAGGTCGGCGGGCGCCTGCACCAGCCCCTCGCCATAGAAGGCCTGCAGCTGTTTTTCGCCCAGCCCCTCGATGTCGAAGGCCCGGCGGGAAACGAAGTGCTTCAGGTGTTCGATGCGCTGGAACGGGCAGGCCAGTTCGCCCGTGCAGCGCCGCACCACCGTCTCCGCCCCGCCCGCAGTCGTCTCGCGGACCAGCGGCGTCCGCAGCGGACAGGCGCACACGCTGGGAAAGGCGTAGGGTTCGGCGCCGCGCGGCGCGGTCTCCACGACAGCGGCGATCTGGGGGATCACGTCGCCCGCGCGCTGCACCACCACCGTGTCGCCGAGGCGCAGGTCCTTGCGCGCGATCTCGTCGGCATTGTGCAGGGTGACGTTGGCCACGGTGGCGCCGCCCACGAACACCGGCCTCAGCCGGGCCACCGGCGTCTGCGCCCCCGTGCGGCCGACCTGGATGTCGATGCCCTCCAGCACCGTGGTGGCCTGCTCGGGCGGGAACTTGTGGGCGATGGCCCAGCGCGGCGTGCGGCCGACCGAACCCAGCCTTTCCTGCCAGTCCAGCCGATCGACCTTGTAGACCACCCCGTCGATCTCGTAGCCCAAGGCGGCGCGGCCTGCTTTCATCCGCTCATATTCGCCGGCCAGGGCCGCCTCGCCAGCCACCCGCTCCGACAGGGGATTGACCCGGAAACCCCAGGCGGCCAGGGCGTCGAGCGCCGCTTTCTGCGTGGCCGCGAAGGGCGCGCTGGCCACGCCCCAGCCATAGGCGAAGAAGCGCAGCGGCCGCCCGGCGGTGACCTCGGGATCGATCTGGCGCAGCGACCCGGCGGCGGCGTTCCTCGGGCTTACATAGGTGCGGGCGCCGGCGGCCTCGGCGGCGGTGTTCATGGCGGCGAAGGCGGCCTTCTCCATATAGACCTCGCCCCGGATCTCGATCACCTCCGGCCAGCCGGCGCCCGCAAGGCTTGGGGGGATGTCCTTAAGCGTGCGCAGGTTGGCGGTGATATCCTCCCCCACCCGGCCGTCGCCGCGGGTGGCGCCGCGGATCAGCACGCCCTTCTCGTAGTGCAGATTGGCGGAGAGGCCGTCGATCTTCGGCTCGACGGTGAAGGCCAGTTCGTCGGTCCCGGGCAGCCGCAGGAAGCGGCGGATGCGCCCGGCGAACTCGGCCACGTCCGCCTCGGCGAAGGCGTTGTCGAGCGACAGCATGGGCACGCCGTGCGCCACGGGCGAGAACTGCGCCGCCGCCGGCGCGCCCACCCGGCGCGAGGCCGAATCGGGCCGCACCAGTGCCGGAAACCGCGCCTCGATCGCCAGGTTGCGGCGCTTCAGGGCGTCGTAGTCGGCATCGGAGAGGGTGGGCGCGTCCTCCTGGAAGTAGCGCCGCTCGGCCTCGGCCATCCGCTCCGCCAGCCGCTCGAGCTCCACCGCGGCCTCGGCCTCGGTCAGGCCGCCGACGTCCTCCTCCTCTGGGGTGTTCATATGGCTGGACCGCCCTCGTCCTTCGACAAGCTCAGGATGAGGCCTAATGTATCGGCGGTTCGACGAAAAGCCTCATCCTGGAGCTTGTCGATCCAGAGGGCGGCGAAGCCAACGACGAGGCTTTGGGCGCGGGGAGATCGGCATGGACAAGGACCGGCTGGCGGCCTTCACCGACGGCGTGATCGCGGTGATCATCACCATCATGGTGCTGGAGCTGAAGCCGCCGCACGGGGCCGACCTCGCCGCGCTGCGCGGTCTTTTGCCGACCCTTCTGGCCTATGTGCTGAGCTTTATCTACGTGGCGATCTACTGGAACAACCACCACCATTTCTTCAACCTGGTGAAGCAGGTCAACGGGGCGATCCTGTGGGCCAATATCCACCTGCTGTTCTGGATCTCGCTGGTGCCCTTTACCACGGCCTGGCTCGGCGACCATCTGAACGCACCGGTCCCCGCCGCGGTCTACGGGCTGTCGCTGCTGATGCCGGCGGTGGCGTGGTACATCATGCAGACGGTGATCATCCGCCATCAGGGCGAGGACTCGCCGCTGAAGCACGCGCTCGGCGACGACCTTAAGGGCAAGCTGTCGCCCTTCCTCTACCTCGCCGGGGTGCTCGCCGCCTTCTTCAACGTCTGGGTGGCGTATGCCTTCTACGTGGCCGTGGCGGGCCTGTGGCTGATCCCGGACAAGCGGGTGGAGGAGAAGGTGGAACACACCGGCCCGGCGGAAGACTGGGAGAAAAAGGACGGGCCGGAGGGTAAGGCCGTTTGAAAAGCCGAGCCCTTCGAACCGGCCCTTCGGGCCTTATCTCAGGCGGAACGGTCTTTGGGAGGCGTCACGCCGAAAGGTTGCACCTCTGCGTCTCGGTGGACGCTGTTGAGGCCGCGGCCATGGAAGGCATTCGCGCTACGCCAATCCCAAGTCATAAGCCTGCGCCGCGCGGAGCACGCCCATCAGCCGGGCGCGGGTCTCGCCGTCGGCGACGCCGTCCAGGCGGTGCGGGGCCCAGTGGCGCTGGAAGGCGGTGACGATCCCGGCGGTCCTGGCCTCGTACGTTCCGGTGGGGACGCTGTCGTAGCCGAGGCGGGTCAACGCCGCCTGCAGGGCGAAGACGCCCACCCCCTCGTCTCCCGCGCCGAGGGCCTCGCCCGGCGCGGCGGTGGGTTCCGCCCACAATCCGTGCCCGGCCCCGTGCAGCCGCTTCCACGGGAACAGTTCCCCAGGGTCTTCCTTGCGCTCCGGGGCCACGTCGGAATGGGCGAGGATGCGGGCGTCGGGGATGGTCCAGCGACCGCGGATGTCGGTCAGCAAGTCGATCACCGCCCCGATCTGGGCTTCCGGAAAGGGGCGATAGCCGTGCTCGTGCCCCGGATTGACGATCTCGACGCCGATGGAGCGGGCGTTGATGTCGTCATCGCCCTTCCAGAACGACACGCCCGCGTGCCAAGCGCGCCGCGCCTCCTCCACCAGGGCGAACACGCGCCCGTCCTCCTCCACCAGATAGTGGGCCGAGACCTTGGCCGCGGGATCGCGCAGCCGCGCCAGCGCCGCTTCGCCCGTCTTCATACCGGTATAGTGCAGCACCACCATATCCGGCGGTGCATGGCGGGCGTCGAAATTGGGGGAGGGAGCGTCGATATAGGGCGCGATCATGGCCGTGGATTAGTGTGGCGATTCAGAAATTCGCCGACAGAGGATGGAGGTCGCGGTGCGAATTTATGAATCTCGAGCCACACTAGAAGCATGGGTTTCTAGTGTCCTTTTCAAACCAGAAGTTCGCCCTGCGCGTGATCCTATCCACCGGCGAACGTCTGGTTCGGGACGCTAGCGCGGCGTGGCTATTGGGGAAAGCCCAAGTCATTGTAGGTTCAGGGCGCCGCCCCCTCCGGCGTGACCACGATCTTGTAGGCGGTTTCGTCGCGGAGGTATTTGCGGGCGGCGGCCTGCACGTCGGCCAGGGTGACGGCGGTGTAGCCGGGGAGGCTGGTGCGGATCACGTCCAGGCGGCGGGGCTCCTCCTCGCTGCCGGGCAGGCGGGCCATCCAGTATTCGTTGGTCTGCTGGCCCTTCTGGATCTGCTCCAGCCGGGGCTTTCGGGCCCGCTCCAGCTCGTCGGCGGTGACCGGATGGGCGCGCATGTCGGCGATGATCTGCGACACGTCGCGATAGAAGCCGTCGAGCTTGCCGGGCGGCGTCTCCACCGAGGCGGAGATCACCCCATAGCCGGGGAAGGTCTCCGAATCGCGCAGCGCGGCGGTGGGCGAATAGGTCGCCCCCTCGGCGATGCGCACCTTCTGCAGCAGCCGGTCCTGCATCACCGTCACCGCCAGGCTGAGGGCGCGGGATTCCTGCGGGTTGGCGTAATAGTCGGTGGCGGGCCAGGCGATATAGGCGATGGCCTGATCGGCGCGGCCCTTGTGGGTCAGGCGAAGGGGCTCCGGCGTCGGCGCCGGGAAATGCACCTCGCGCCCGTGCGGGGCCCGGGGCACGGCGGGGCCGCGCGGGGGCAAGGCGCCCACGGTGCGGCCCACAGCGGCGATGGCCTGGTCCAGGGTCAGGTCGCCGACCATGGTGATCTCCACCGGATCGTGCGCCAGGGCGGGGTCCCAGACCCCGCGCACCTCGCCGATGCGGGCGGCGTTCACCTCCGCATGGGTGGGGTTGCTCCAGCGCGCGTCGCCGGAATGCAGCAGGCTTTCCAGGCTGCGCGCCAGAACGCCCTGGGGCGTCGAGTCGAGCTGGTCGAGCTGCAGGTTGGTGAGACTGCGGATGCGCTCGAACCCGGACGGACGCCAGGCGGGATCGGTGAGGAAGGCGGTCAGCACCTGCATCTCGGTATCGAGATCGACCCGCCGGGTCTGGCCGGAGAACACGGTGGCGTCCTCGCCGGTGCGGGCGTTGAAGCCGTAGACCTTGCCGGCCAGCGCCTGCTCCACCTCTTCCAGCGTCATCCGGCCAAGGCCGCCCTGCCCCAGGGCCGAGAGGCCCCACAAGGGCGTGTGGCGGTCGCTCGGCAGCGCCAGCAGCCCGCCGGGCAGGGTATAGGCGATGGAGACCTGATCCTTACGAAAGCCGGTCGGCTTGAAGATCAGGCGCGCGCCGTTGGCGAAGCGCACGAAGGTGACGCCGAGGTCGGGGATGGCGCGGGTCTCCACCACCGTGCCGGGCTCGCCGAACCGGACATAGGGCCAGGGCTTGGCCTCCGCCGCCGCATAGGGCTTGAGCGGCGCGGCCTCGGCGGCGTCGAACCCGGCGGTCAGCGCAGCCTCGCCGCCCTTGAGCGGGGTCGGAGCGACCATGGAGAGCAGGGGGCCGGCGCCGGTAAAGGTCTGGCGCAGGGCCGCATCCACCTGCGCCGGCTTCAGGTCCTTCACCGCCGCGTCGAAGATCGACAGATTGTCGGCCGGGGTGTTGAACACCTCGTCCGCGTCGATGTCGGCCAGGATCTGCTGGGCCAGGACCGGCGTGCGCCGGGTGGGGGCGCCGGCCAGCGTGCCCACCAGCCGCTCGCGCGCCTCGGTAACGGCGCGGGTCAGCTCGGCCGGCTGGACCCCATACTGCAGAACCTGCCGGCGCACGCCCTCGGCGGCGGCGAGCGCACCCTGCCAGTCGTCACCCCTGGGCGTGACGGCCAGGGCGGCGATGCGGATTGTCTTCAACTGGTCCGCCCGGCCGACGCCGGCGGAGAGGAAGGGCGGATTCTCGCCGCGGGCCAGCCGCTCCAGCCGGCGGTTGACGATATTGAGGCCGAGGGACTCGACGAGGTCGCGCCCCTCCTTGGCCCGGCTGTCGGGCGTGGGGTCGTGCGGCCCCGCCCAACTCACCGAGAGCGACAGCGGCAGGCCCGGCTGCACGATCACCTGCGCCGCCTCGCCGCGCTTGGCGACCGGGCCATAGACCGGCTCGCCCGTGGCCGGCCCGGTACCGCGCCAGTCCCCGAACCGCGCCTTGATCCGGACCTCCATCCTGTCCACGTCGATGTCGCCGACCACCACCAGCACGGCGCGCTCCGGCCGATAGTTGGCGCGATAGAAGTCGCGTAGCCGCGCCGCCGGCGCGTGCTGGATCACCGCGACCTTGCCGATGGGCCAGCGGGTGGGCGGAAGTTGGCCCTGCATGACGAAGGCCTGCTGCTTGCGCGCCGCTTCGTAGCCGGGGGTGTCGCGCAGGCGCTCTTCGGACAGCACCACGCCCCGCTCCGGCTCCATCGCCTGGGCGTCCAGGGTCAGCTCGCTCCCGGTCTCCCGCATCAGGCCGAGGGCGAGGTCGATGCTGTCGTCGTCGCTCTCGGGCAGGTCGAGCTGATAGACCGTCTGGTCGAAATTGGTGAAGGCGTTGGTGTCCGCGCCGAAGGCCAGGCCGTGGCGCTGCAGCACCTTCATCATCTCCCCCTCAGGCATATGGGCCGACCCCTTGAAGGCCATGTGCTCCAGGAAGTGGGCCAGGCCCTGCTGGTCGTCCGCCTCCTCGAACGAGCCCGAGCCGATGCGCAGGCGGATCGAGGTCTCGTGCGGCGGGGTGGCGTTGTGCAGGATCACATAGCGCATCCCGTTCGCCAGCGCGCCGAAGCGCGCCGCGGGGTCCGGCCGGATGTCGCTGTGCGCCTGCGGCCAGGGATCGGGCGCGGCCTGCACGTGGGGGCTCAGCGCGGCGTTAAGCGCCAGGGCGGCGCATCCGGTCAGGGCGGCGCGAAGGGTGCGGTTCATACGGAGGGGCCTCGACAGGGGCTGGACGCTGCAACCCATAAGGGTTTCGCACGCCATGGCGAGTGACCGCGCCGAAATCTCGGCGGTTTTATCCCGATCGGGACGATCGGCCTCAGCTCACGGGTCGTCAGCTTCCGGGCTTGCGCACCGAAAAGGTGGCGGTGTTGCCCACCGCGCTGGCGGCGCCGGCGATATTGCCCTGGCTGGTGATCGTGCTGGCGCTGGTGGCCGAGACGCCGCCGGCATTGCTCTGCTTCAGCGTGGCCTGCACCGCCCCGTTACACTCGGCGCAGGCATAGGCGGAATAGGCGTTGCCGACGGCGGTGGCCAGTATGGTGGAATCGCCCCCAGCGCCCCCCGACCCGCCGGTGAAGTTCACCGTGGCGTCCACCGCGCCGGTATTGGTCTGCACGCCGTTGACGCTGGTGGTCGGTCCGGCGTTGGAGACGATAGCGGAATTGGCCACGCCATAGGCGGAGCCGGTCACCGTGCCGCTCCACGCGCCCACGTCCAGGTTCACCACCTCGGCTTGCACCGGGTTGGTGTTGTATTGGTCGGAGGCCAAGGCGGCGGCGTAGCCGTTCGAGGTGATGTTGATGTTGTTGGAGGTGGCGGTGGCCGCGACGCCCACATCGCCGCCGAACTGCTGCACCACGTCCACCCCGCCGCGGGTGCGGAAGCCGTCCGCCACCTGGCTGACCGTCAGGTTCACCGGCGCGCTAGTCGCGTCCGAGGTGACGTTGTTGGCCACGGCGGTGGCGGAATAGCTGGCCGCGCCGTCCACCCGGGCCACATTGGCGCCCAGCGCCGCATAGGTCTCGCCATAGTGCGCTTGGGTCGAGCTGGCGTCGACCGAGCCGCCGTTGGTCTCCCAGCCCTGGGTGTTGCCGATGGCGGTGGCGTCGGCGGAGATCGTGCCGGTGGTGTGGGGTCCGCCGGTATAGAGGTCGGCCTCGGCGGTCACCGTGTGGTTGGCGTCGATGGTCTGGGTGGCCGATCCGGTCAGCGCCGCACAGCAGGTTCCCCCCGTACCGGTATTGCCGGTAGCCGAGCTCGACACATAGAGGGCGGCCCCGGCGCTATCGGCCACCGAGACGTTCACCACGGCGTGGCTGTCGCCGTTCAGTTCCTGCGTGGCGCGATAGTCCACGGCGGTGTTTTCCCCGGTGGCGCTGGCGCTGTTGCCCACCGTGGTCGCGCCCTGGCTGACGCTGGCGGGGGGCGTGGTCACCTGCAGCGTCTGGTTGGCGGTGACGTCGCCGAGTTGCACCTGGTCGATCACCGTCGGCGACGGCGGCGAGGATGCGCTCTGGGCCCAGGCCTTGGGGGCGAGGACGCCGCTGCTAGTAGCGGCCGCGCAGCATACCAGGATCGCGCTGAGCGTCCCAGCGCGACGGGTCTTGGCGGGTGCGGCCATTGTTGCGATCCAGGTTATTGTAGGCAGGCGTGAAGCCGCCGGTGACGCCGGTCGTGCCGAGCGGATCATAGGCGCCGATACAGGCGCCGGGGCCCGGTGCGCCATAGAGATTGGCGACGAACTCCACCATGGCGCGCTCGATCACCGACCGCACCGCGAGTTGCACCGGCTCCAGCCCGCCAGAGCCAATCGACACATCGAACACGTCCGAGCCGAAGAACTTGAAGAAGCCGCCGCCCACCTGGCGGCCGATGATCTGCTTTTGGCCGGAATAGACATCGACCACCTGTTCGGTCTTGGTCTCCACCAGGCGCAGGTCCATGGCGACGTTCATCACGTAGAGCTGGCCGGTGACCTCGCCCGTGCCCTTGGTGGCGTCCTGCTTGCCGGCCGCCAGATCGAGCCCGGAGGAGCGGATGTTGTAGTTCAGCTCCGTAATACCGCCGACCAGATAGAAGTCCGAGCCGGGGATTTGGCCTTCCAGTATTTTGCGGTGGGGTCCGGACGGGGCGCCGGCGCCCTCCACCGGCTGGTCGGAGATCAGCTTGTTGTTGGCGTATTTCAGCTCCATTTCGGAGACCGAGGTGTCGTAGCGTTCCACCAGCGGCACGCCGGCCTTGGCCAGGGCGGAGATGGCCATCAGCGAAGCGCCCTGGGTCACCGCGCGGCCGCCGTTGTCCTCGGCCTTACCGGTGTAGTCGGCGATGCGGCCGACGGCGATGCGGGGGGCGTGGACGCCGTAGCGGTGGGCGTATTCCGACAGGCAGACCAGGGCGGCGGAATAGGGCGTGCCGTTGGAGATCACCGGCGCATTGCCGATGGGCGAAGCGTAGAGGCCGTGCGGCCCGGCGACGGGCGATACCGCGCAGCCGGAGAGGCCGAGCGCGGACACGCTGAACAGAACGGCGATCTTCCTGGCGACCGTCATCGGGGCGAGGGGGTCCAACATCCTACTGACCACCATCGAGGTTGACCTTGCCGTTCAGGATCGTGGTCGTCGCGGTGACCGTCCCGTTGTTGGTCTGGTTGGCGTTGACGATGACGGTGTTGTAGCTGCCGCTCACATTGACCTGCAGGTTGTTGCCGATGGCGCTGGCGGTTCCCGAATTGACCGCGCCGGCGCCGGATACTTGGTCGAGGGCGCCGGAGACGCCGAGCTTGCTGAAGATCGAGTTGTCGTTGCCGGTCTGGATCACCCCGTCGGTGATCACCCGGTTGCCGTTGGCGTCACGGGTGGAGACGTTGATCGGCTGACTGAGCGAGCCGGCGTTGGCGCCATAGCCGCGGCTGTATTGCGAGACGGTGCCGGAGGCGGACTGGGCGTGCGCTCCGCCTGCGGCGGCGAACACCGCCAGCGAGGCGAGGCCGCCCGCCAGGATGGTTCGACCCATGATTCACTCCCTCGATACTCGGGCGGCACGATTCGGATCGCCGCCGTTTGACAGTTGTGGCCCAATGAAGTCACCGACGCGTTAACGACGATGAAGAAGCCGCGAACCCTGGTTGCGGCCGGCGCGCAAAGGCTTAAGTCGGACAGGTTCAGGACGGAGACGGCGTTGGGAGACAGGATCGAGCGGGACGCGGGCGCCGGGCCGGTCAATCCGTGGGGGGACGCCGCGCCGCAGGCGCGCGAACCGATGCTGAGACTGCCGTGGCCGCCGGCGCTGATCGCCGTCGTTCTCATCGCTCTCTATGCGTTGCAATCCGTGCAGCCCGATCCGGATGGGCTCGCCCTGCAGTTCGGCTTCGCGCCGATCCGGCTTTTGCAGGGCGGCTGGTATGGCCTGTTCACCGCCATGTTCGTCCACGGCAGTTGGAGCCATGTGCTGATCAACGCCGTGTTTTGCGTGGCGTTCGGCGCAGGGGTGGCGCGGCGGTTCGGGACGGGACCGGGCGGGGGGCTGCTGTTCCTGCTGTTCTTCCTGGTGTGCGGCCTGTGCGGCAATCTCGGCTATGCCCTGGTCCATCCGCACGGCGCCGACCCGGTGGTGGGGGCGTCCGGCGCCATCGCCGGCTTCTACGCCGCCACCTCGCGCATCATGGGCGGGCGCAAGCTGGCGGCGCTGACCGCGACGCCGGTGGTGGTGATGGGCGCGGCCTGGATCGTCGGCAACCTCGTCATCGGGCTGTTGCGGATCAATGCCGGGTTCGGATCGACCGCGCCGGTGGCGTGGGAGGCGCACATCGCCGGTTATGTGGCGGGGCTCCTGCTGATCGGCATGTTCGACCGCGCCGCGCCGGGGGCGCCATTCCAGCGCCGCAAAGATTGATTCCGCGCGCGGATTGCGAGACCCTGTCCCGATCCGGGCGTTAGTCCTGGAAGGAAGGGAGGGACCGTCATGCTCGTGTTTCAGATTTTGAAGAACAAGGGCGACAGCGTTTTCACCGTCGGCCCGAACGAGACCGTCAGCGCGGCCTCGGCCCTGCTCCATACCAGGCGTGTCGGCGCGCTGGTGGTGCAGGACGGCGACGACAGGGTGGTCGGCATCCTCTCCGAACGCGACGTGGTGCGGGTGGTGGCGGAGAGCGGGGCAGGGGGGCTGACCCGACCGATCGGTGAGTGCATGTCCAGGGACGTGGTGTTCGCCGATCCCAACGAGTCGGTGGATAAACTCTTGGAGCGGATGACCGATCGGCGCATCCGCCACCTGCCGGTATGCCGCGAAGGCCGCCTGATCGGCATCGTCTCCATCGGCGATCTGGTGAAGGCCAAGATCGCGGAAACCGAGGCGGAGGCTGAAGAACTGAAGAATTATATCGCCGCCGGCTGATTTTCAGCTTGCCAACCCCGGGGGTGGCGCGTAGAAGCCGCCCCTCGCTCGGAGGCGGACACGGAACCCGGGTCGGGCGGCGTACAAGCCGCTTGATTTTAGAAAGTTTCGTGACTATCCTCCGGCCTCCAATCGAATCGCATCGCTCTTAACGGGGAGCTTAGGCAACCCGGGGCGGTACGATTTGTGCCAATTTCGAGGGCTTCGGCATCGCCGGAAATCTTCGGAAATGGCCGGTTGACAGCGAAATCGGCGGCCACTAGATAGCCGCCTCCGCCGCCACCGGGCGTTAAACGGTGGGGCCGAAAAGCTCGGTCGGGTCTTTGACATTGTTGATTTGGAAAGAGAAACGCAGGCGGCGGCGTTCTGGCGATAGGCTCACGGCCTATCTCGAACGCTGACAAATGCGGTCTCTTGAAGACACCATAAATAGGGGTGTCGGGCCTCGGCCCGGCGCTCAAGTTTGTGGGAACTCGTCAAGATACTATGCAGAACTAAACGCCAATCGGTTTCGGCCGATTAGCTTTAGGTCAGTGCTCAACTCAACCTGAGAGTTTGATCCTGGCTCAGAGCGAACGCTGGCGGCAGGCTTAACACATGCAAGTCGAACGGACCCTTCGGGGTTAGTGGCGGACGGGTGAGTAACACGTGGGAACGTGCCTTTTGGTTCGGAACAACTCAGGGAAACTTGAGCTAATACCGGATGTGCCCTTCGGGGGAAAGATTTATCGCCATTAGAGCGGCCCGCGTCTGATTAGCTAGTTGGTGGGGTAATGGCCTACCAAGGCGACGATCAGTAGCTGGTCTGAGAGGATGACCAGCCACATTGGGACTGAGACACGGCCCAAACTCCTACGGGAGGCAGCAGTGGGGAATCTTGCGCAATGGGCGAAAGCCTGACGCAGCCATGCCGCGTGAATGATGAAGGTCTTAGGATTGTAAAATTCTTTCACCGGGGACGATAATGACGGTACCCGGAGAAGAAGCCCCGGCTAACTTCGTGCCAGCAGCCGCGGTAATACGAAGGGGGCTAGCGTTGCTCGGAATTACTGGGCGTAAAGGGAGCGTAGGCGGATCGTTAAGTTGGGGGTGAAAGCCCGGGGCTCAACCTCGGAATTGCCTTCAATACTGGCGATCTTGAGTATGGGAGAGGTGTGTGGAACTCCGAGTGTAGAGGTGAAATTCGTAGATATTCGGAAGAACACCAGTGGCGAAGGCGACACACTGGCCCATTACTGACGCTGAGGCTCGAAAGCGTGGGGAGCAAACAGGATTAGATACCCTGGTAGTCCACGCCGTAAACGATGAGTGCTAGTTGTCGGCATGCATGCATGTCGGTGACGCAGCTAACGCATTAAGCACTCCGCCTGGGGAGTACGGTCGCAAGATTAAAACTCAAAGGAATTGACGGGGGCCCGCACAAGCGGTGGAGCATGTGGTTTAATTCGAAGCAACGCGCAGAACCTTACCAGCTTTTGACATGTCCGGACCGCGCCAGAGATGGCGCTTTCCCTTCGGGGACTGGAACACAGGTGCTGCATGGCTGTCGTCAGCTCGTGTCGTGAGATGTTGGGTTAAGTCCCGCAACGAGCGCAACCCTCGCTATTAGTTGCCATCATTCAGTTGGGCACTCTAATAGTACTGCCGAGGTTAACTCGGAGGAAGGTGGGGATGACGTCAAGTCCTCATGGCCCTTACAGGCTGGGCTACACACGTGCTACAATGGCGACTACAGAGGGCAAACCCGCGAGGGGGAGCCAATCCCTAAAAGTCGTCTCAGTTCGGATTGCACTCTGCAACTCGAGTGCATGAAGTTGGAATCGCTAGTAATCGCGGATCAGCATGCCGCGGTGAATACGTTCCCGGGCCTTGTACACACCGCCCGTCACACCATGGGAGTTGGCTTTACCCGAAGGCGCTGCGCTGACCGCAAGGAGGCAGGCGACCACGGTAGGGTCAGCGACTGGGGTGAAGTCGTAACAAGGTAGCCGTAGGGGAACCTGCGGCTGGATCACCTCCTTTCTAAGGATGTTCCTCCACCCCGGACTCGATCCGGGGTATTGGAGCTCCAAACACCTAAACAGGTGCGGAACGCCGCCGTCTTCGTTTCTCTTTCCACTCTCGCCGCTCGCCGGCCCAATCGGGGCTTGCGGACGGCGCGATCGCGAGCCCGGGGCGCATCACTGCGTCGCCTGAGCGGCCGCCATAGGCCTGTAGCTCAGGTGGTTAGAGCGTACGCCTGATAAGCGTAAGGTCGGCAGTTCGAGTCTGCCCGGGCCTACCAATTCCGGCGAGGCCGCCCATGGGCGGTTCGGCGACCCTATCCTCCCAGCCGAGCGCTCCAAGGGGCCATAGCTCAGTTGGTAGAGCGCGTGCTTTGCAAGCATGAGGTCGTCGGTTCGATCCCGTCTGGCTCCACCATTCCCGCCCGTGCGGGACGTGCTTCGACACCTCATCCTGAGCCTGTCGAAGGATCGCATTTGAGAGATCACAGCATTCCAGCCGAACCCAGGTTCAGTTGGTTGACATCGTGAATGAAGGGTTTGCCCGCGGTTCTCCAACCGTTCCAGGGCCGATCCAGAGAAGACATTGTCTGACATCAGAGCTCATGCAGACGAGGGCTGCTTTTGCGCCTCCGGCCCCTAGCCGGTCGCGTCGCCTTCGTCGCGCATGGGTTTTGCTGAGAACGATCAAGCGCATAAGGGCTTCTGACGGATGCCTTGGCGTAGAGAGGCGAAGAAGGACGTGGCACGCTGCGATAAGAGCCGGGGAGGCGCGAGCACCCTTTGATCCGGCTATTTCCGAATGGGGAAACCCACCTTTACGGTCTTCCAATTCTCTTCCGGCCCAACCTGTTCTTCAGGTCGCCGGGCGAGGGCTTGGCGGATCGTTACAAGGTATAATGACCTGAATACATAGGGTCATTAAGCGAACCCGGAGAACTGAAACATCTCAGTACCCGGAGGAAAGGACATCAACCGAGACTCCCCCAGTAGTGGCGAGCGAACAGGGACCAGGCCAGTGCTCTCGTGACATAAAGCTGAACGACCTGGAAAGGTCGGCCATAGCGGGTGACAGCCCCGTAAGCGTCAATTAGCGAGAGACTCGAGTAGGGCGGGACACGTGAAATCCTGTCTGAACATGGGGGGACCACCCTCCAAGCCTAAGTACTCCTCTACGACCGATAGTGAACAAGTACCGTGAGGGAAAGGTGAAAAGCACCCCGACAAGGGGAGTGAAACAGATCCTGAAATCGGAAGCCTACAAGCAGTCGGAGCCCCCTCGCGGGGTGACGGCGTACCTTTTGTATAATGGGTCAGCGACTTCATGTGTCGAGCAAGCTTAAGCCGTTAGGCGTAGGCGCAGCGAAAGCGAGTCTGAATAGGGCATCGAGTTCGACGCATGACGACCCGAAACCAGGTGATCTATCCATGAGCAGGTTGAAGGTGAGGTAACACTCACTGGAGGACCGAACCCGTGAATGTTGAAAAATTCTGGGATGACTTGTGGATAGGGGTGAAAGGCCAATCAAACCTGGAGATAGCTGGTTCTCCGCGAAATCTATTTAGGTAGAGCCTCGGATGTATTCCTTGGGGGGTAGAGCACTGGATGGATGCGGGCTGCGCGAGTGGTACCAATTCTAACCAAACTCCGAATACCCAAGAGAACTATCCGGGAGACACACGGCGGGTGCTAACGTCCGTCGTGAAAAGGGAAACAACCCTAACCATCATCTAAGGCCCCCAAGTCACGGCTAAGTGGGAAACGATGTGGGTTTACTTTGACAACCAGGATGTTGGCTTAGAAGCAGCCATCATTTAAAGAAAGCGTAACAGCTCACTGGTCAAGTGAACCTGCGCGGAAAATGTAACGGGGCTCAAGCCGTGCGCCGAAGGTATGGGCGTGCTTTGCACGCGGTAGCGGAGCGTTCCGTAGGCCGTTGAAGGTCAGTCGTGAGGCTGGCTGGAGGTATCGGAAGTGAGAATGCTGACATGAGTAGCGATAAAGAGGGTGAGAGACCCTCTCGCCGAAAGACCAAGGGTTCCTGCGTAAAGCTAATCTGCGCAGGGTTAGCCGGCCCCTAAGGTGAGGCCGAAAGGCGTAATCGATGGGAACCAGGTGAATATTCCTGGGCCAGTTGGAAGTGACGAATGACGTAACTTGTCTAAGCTTATTGGATTGCAAAGGCAGGGAAGTTGTTCCTGGAAATAACTCCAACAGAGACCGTACCCGAAACCGACACAGGTGGTCAGGTAGAGTATACCAAGGCGCTTGAGAGAACTATGCTGAAGGAACTCGGCAAATTGCACGCGTAACTTCGGGATAAGCGTGACTCTTTTTAGGGCAACCTTGGAAGAGTGGCACAAGCCAGGGGGTAGCGACTGTTTATCAAAAACACAGGGCTCTGCGAAGCCGTAAGGCGACGTATAGGGTCTGACGCCTGCCCGGTGCCGGAAGGTTAAAAGGAGGGGTGCAAGCTCCGAATTGAAGCCCCGGTAAACGGCGGCCGTAACTATAACGGTCCTAAGGTAGCGAAATTCCTTGTCGGGTAAGTTCCGACCTGCACGAATGGCGTAACGACTTCCCCACTGTCTCCAGCATAGGCTCAGCGAAATTGAATTCCCCGTGAAGATGCGGGGTTCCCGCGGTCAGACGGAAAGACCCTATGAACCTTTACTGCAGCTTCGCCTTGGCGTTAGCAACAACATGTGTAGGATAGGTGGGAGGCTATGAAACCGGGGCGCCAGTCTCGGTGGAGCCATCCTTGAAATACCACCCTTATTGTTGCTGACGTCTAACCGCGGCCCGTTATCCGGGTCCGGGACATGGCGTGGCGGGCAGTTTGACTGGGGCGGTCGCCTCCCAAAGTGTAACGGAGGCGCGCGATGGTGGGCTCAGACCGGTCGGAAATCGGTCGACGAGTGCAATGGCATAAGCCCGCCTGACTGCGAGACTGACAAGTCGAGCAGAGTCGAAAGACGGCCATAGTGATCCGGTGGTTCTGCGTGGAAGGGCCATCGCTCAACGAATAAAAGGTACTCTAGGGATAACAGGCTGATTTTGCCCAAGAGTCCATATCGACGGCAAAGTTTGGCACCTCGATGTCGGCTCATCACATCCTGGGGCTGGAGCAGGTCCCAAGGGTTTGGCTGTTCGCCAATTAAAGTGGTACGTGAGCTGGGTTCAGAACGTCGTGAGACAGTTTGGTCCCTATCTGCCGTGGGTGTACGAAGCTTGAGAGGATCTGTCCCTAGTACGAGAGGACCGGGATGGACACACCTCTGGTGGACCTGTCATGGCGCCAGCTGTGCAGCAGGGTAGCTAAGTGTGGAATAGATAACCGCTGAAAGCATCTAAGCGGGAAACTAACCTCAAAACAAGGCTTCGCCGAGAGCCGTGATAGACTATCACGTTGATAGGCCAGGTGTGGAAGCGCTGCGAGGCGTGAAGCTTACTGGTACTAATCGCTCGATCGGCTTGATCGTTCCTCAGCAAAGCTCATGCGCGACGAAGGCGTCGCGTTCAGAGCTTTGGCGTCATTCAATGTCTTCTCGCTGACATCCCTCTTGTTGACCCGGTGACTATGCCGGAGAGTCCCCACCCGATCCCATTCCGAACTCGGTCGTTAAGCTCTTCAGGGCCAATGGTACTTCGTCTCAAGGCGCGGGAGAGTAGGTCGTCGCCGGGTCTACAAGGCGGATGTCGGATCAAAACCCTTCCCCCCGTAACACATCCGGGGGTCACATTGTCTTTACAGCTTTGCCGCGGGGTGGAGCAGCCCGGTAGCTCGTCAGGCTCATAACCTGAAGGTCACAGGTTCAAATCCTGTCCCCGCACCCAAAACATTCGCCCGCCGAGCCCCACTCGGCGGGCTTTTTTGCGTTCTGGCCTGCCCGGGCAACCCAAAGCGTTCCCGGCGGTTCAGTCCTGTGCGGCCAAGCTTTCAAGGGTCGATAGGGGGCGCTGTTGATCGGCATCGCGCGGCTGGCTTACCGGACCCTGCTCGTGGCGCTGTGCCTGGCGTTCGTCGCGCTCGGCGTCGTGGGGGTGCGCACGTCGGTGAAGCGGCCCGCCCCGGCCGCGCCCGCCCTCGGCCCCGCCGGTGCACCCGTGACGCCGCCGCCACAGCCGCCCCGTGTCGCCCTGGGCGCTGTGGGGGATTGCGGCTCGCCGGCCGCTTTCGCCGCCGCCGCGAACGACAACGGCGCGACCCTGGCGACGCTCGGGGTCTCGCCCTTCGGGGTGGCCGAGACGGGCTGGGAGGTCTACGTCCCGCTCATCGCGCGGGAGATCGGCGCGGCCTGCGCCCCACAGACAGCGGCGTTCGCCTCGCGCCTGGCGTTATGGCAATCGACCCACGCCCTGTCCGGCGCCGGCCGGATGGACGCCGCCACCCTGTCGGCCATGGGTCGCCTCTGGCTGCTGCGCCGCCCGTTCGTGGTCGCCTCGCAAACCGCCTGTCCCCCCTCGCCGAACGCGGCGACCCTGGCGCCGGCGGCCGCTCCCGAAGCCTATGGCGGCAAGAGGATCCTGGCCCGCCCCGCCGCGCTGGACGCCTATCGCCGCATGGCGGCGGCGGCCGGTCGGGACCTTGCGCCCCCGGGGGCGCAGCTGAAGATCGCCTCCGCCTTTCGCGGTCCGCTGGAGGAGGCCCTCCGCTGCGCCTTCGGCGCCGGCTGCGGCACGCCGGGCAAGGCGCGCTGCTCCGCCCACCGCACCGGGCTGGCCTTCGACTTTTACCTGGCGGGCGCGGGCTCCCCGTCGGGGGCGTTCTCCACCGCGTCCGCCAATCGACTCGCGCTTAGTCGCACACCGACCTACCGCTGGCTGGTCGACAACGCCGACCGGTTCGGCTTCGTGAACTACCCCTACGAGCCCTGGCACTGGGAATGGACGGGCGAGGCGCCCTGACGGGCCGATGTCCGAACCCCGGCCGCCTTGTCGGTCGCTGGACGCTCGCCTGACGCGCCGGGGCTCAATCCGGCAGGGGGGCGAAGCTGCGGGGTTCGTCCGTGGCGTGGCCGTTGTGTTCCGCACGGAAACGCGCCGACATCTCATAGGCCTGCTTGCGCAGCCGCATCACCGAACCCAACGGTCTGTGCGCCGCCAGGCCGTGCCAGGGGCTGAAGGCCAGGCCCTCGTCCACCGCTTCCGAGCGGGCCTCGCTCCAGGCCGTCTGCGGCTCGACCCGGATGCGGGCGATGGTCACATAGGGGCTGCGATCCTCGGGCCAGACCTTGGCGGCGTCCTCCACCGGCATGTGGTCGAGGTCAGTGCAGAGCTGCGCGCGCAACTCCCATTCGCCGCCCTGTCCGGCGAAAAAGTCGACCACCGCGTCGCGCAGGCCATTGGGGCTGTCCTTCAAATCCACCGGCGCGCCGTGCAGCGCCTTCAGCGCCGGCGAGACCGGCGCCACGGAAATCTTGGCGATATAGTCGCCGAACAGCAGCGGGACCTGGCTGTAATAGGTCTCGCCGAGCACATTGGTCTGCGCCTGACCGCCGAGGGTGGTCAGGTTCGGGCTGGGATGGCCCGCGTTCTCCAGGGCCTTTTCGACGGGTTGCAGCGCGGCCGACACCGCTTGTTTCAACCCCTCCGCCTTGTCGGTGGTAGCGGCGAGCAGCTTGAGGTTGGCGAGGAAGGCCTTGCCGTTCGGCGCGCCGAAGGCCGGCCCGTTGACCAGCACGAAGTCCTGCGTCGTCGCGTCCTCCGAACCCTCCAGCCGCGCGCCTTCGACACCGAAGACCTTGATGGCCAGGCCGCGCGGGGTGGAGACCTTGTCGTCCAGCATGTCGCCCGGAATGGTGGAGAACCGCATCACCGCCGGATAGCGGCCGGGGTTGGCGAACAGGCCCTGGGCCAGGACTGGAAACGCGGTCGCCAGCACCTCCAGTTCGCCCTGCAGCAGGCCGTGGCTTTTGGCGTGCACGCTGCGCTCGGCGTGGCCATGGTCCTTGAACACCGTCTCGCTGACCTTGAGCATGGTCTCCATCAGCTCATGGCCGACCTTGTCCTCCCCCGCTTCCGCCTTTTCCATGGAAGGGTCGTAGCGGAGCGGCGCGGCAGGCGGATCAAACATCATGGTCGAAACCTCGTTTTGAAAGCTGGCAAGTCAACGCCGGCGGGGCGCCGCTGTTCCTCATCCCGCCACGGCCGGTGGGTTTGTCGCGCCGGACGCCGCCCCTGCGTCCGATCAGGCCGGTGGCTTCGACGGAACGATCGGGTGCGGCGTGGGCCGCACCATGGCTTCGCGCGCCCAGATGCGCCCCGCCGAGATGGCGGCGACGAAGTCCTCCACGCTGGCGGACGGGAAGGCCACCAAGCCCGCGTCCGCATCCGGCGCCGCGTCGTCGAGGCCGCCCTTGACCAACAGGGGCGCCGCCGCAGGGACGTAGCCGATGACCTTGAGATGGCTGAAGGCATCTCGCAGGAAGTTCACCGCCGCCACCTCCAGCGCCAGCCGCGCGCCGCCGGCGTCGGAGGGCAGGATCGCCACCGCGTCGAACAGGACGGACGGACCCCCGTCGATCGTGTGATCGGCCGCCAGCCGCTTGCCCCCCGCGGTCGTGACCCCCGCGATGGTCGGCGCGACGATCTCGGTCTTGCCGCCGGCCGCCGCGATGCCCGCCTGCAACGCGGCGATCCTTTCGCCGTCGCAACCGTCGCTGACCAGGACGCCCAGCTTGCGCCCCTCGAACGTCGGCTTCGCCTTGGCCAGCAGGCTGAGCATCGGCGAAGGGGCCATCTCCACCGCTTCTACGGAGACCGGCGCCGGCACGATCTTGGACGACAGGCCGAGGCCCGCGGCCACCTTTGCGGCGAGGGTCCGGTCGATGTTGACCAGCCGCGACAGCACCGCCTCGCGGATGCGAGGGAGCAGGCACTTGCTGAGTTCGAACACCAGAGCCGAGACGATGTGAGTCTGTTCCGGCTCCGTCTGGCTGGCGAAGAACAGGCGCGCCTGGCTGTAGTGGTCGGCAAAACTCTCGGGCCGGACACGAAGTTGTTGGCCGGCCTCTTCGGCGGGGAAGGTTCGGTAGCCGCCGGCCCGTGACGCGCGGGCCACGTCCGCGCCGAGGCTGGAGGGTTCGTAGTTCACCTGGCCCTTGGGCGCGCCCATTTGCATATGGCCGTCCCGCTGCAGGGTATTGAACGGACACTTCGGCTGGTTGATGGGAATCTGGTGGAAGTTGGGTCCGCCCAGCCGCTTCAACTGGGTGTCCTGATAGGAGAACAGCCGGCCCTGCATCAAGGGATCGTTGGTGAAGTCGATACCGGGAACCACATTGGCGGTGCAGTAGGCAACCTGTTCGGTCTCGGCGAAGAAGTTGTCCGGGTTCCTGTCCAGCACCATCCGCCCGACCACGCGCAGCGGAACGAGCTCCTCGGGAATCAGCTTGGTGGCGTCGAGCACGTCGAACGCGAACCCATCGGCCTGTTCCTGGCTGAAGGTCTGCAGGCAGAACTCCCATTCCGGGAAGTCGCCGCCGTCGATGGCGTGCCACAGGTCGCGCCGGTGGAAGTCGGGGTCGGCCCCGTTGAGCTTCAGCGCTTCGTCCCAGACCACCGATTGCGAGCCGAGCTTGGGCCGCCAGTGGAACTTGACGAAGGTTGAGGCGCCTTTGGCGTCGACCAGGCGGAAGGTGTGGACGCCGAAGCCTTCCATCATCCGCAGCGACCGCGGGATGGCGCGATCGGACATGACCCACATGATCATGTGCATACTTTCGGGCGTCAGCGAGATGAAGTCCCAGAACGTGTCGTGGGCGGTCTGCGCCTGCGGGAACTCGCGGTCGGGGTCCTGTTTGGCGGCGTGGATGAGGTCTGGGAACTTGATGGCGTCCTGGATGAAGAACACCGGGATATTGTTGCCCACGAGGTCGAAATTGCCCTGCCGGGTATAGAACTTGACCGCGAAGCCCCGCACGTCGCGCGGCAGGTCCGCAGAGCCCTTGTTGCCGGCCACGGTCGAGAAGCGGGTGAAGACGGGAATCTTCTCGCCCGGCCGTTGGAGGAAGTCCGCCGCGGTGATGTCCGAACAGTCCTCCAGGCATTCGAAAAACCCGTGCGCCGCCGAGCCGCGGGCGTGCACCACCCGCTCCGGAATGCGCTCATGGTCGAAGTGGGTAATCTTCTCGCGCAGGATGAAGTCCTGCAGCAACACCGGCCCGCGGGCGCCCGCCTTCAGTGAGTTCTGGTTGTCGCCGATGGGGACGCCCTGATTGGTGGTCAGCTGGGTATCCGGTCCGTCGGCCTGCTGGTGCAACTCGCCGCCGGGCGCGACCAGGGTCTCGATGCCGGCGGTGGTGTCGGCGTCCGCGGCCTGTGCGGCCTGCGAGGGGGTCAGGGACGGGGACTTGGGCATGATACTGTCTTTCGGGTCAGGAACGACCATGGGGCGCAGGAACGCGTCGACGACGGGTACGGGGGTGAGGGCGCCGCGTCGGTTCGGCCTTGCGCGCGGCGGGTTGGTCTTCCAATCGGGGGTCTATGGTTTAATCCGGCGCGGCCCCGGATGTTCCGGGCAGGCGGCGTCTATCGACGTCGCGCCCGCAAGAAAGACGCAAGCGGACCCGGGCCCGCTTGCGCCTGAGGTTTATTTGGCCGTGGACTTGGCGTGGGCCTTGGTCGAATGTTCGTGGGCCTTGGTGGAATGGCCATGGGCCTCTGCGGCGTGCTTGGACGCCGTCGCTGTATCGCCCTTGCCGTGGTGTTCCGCAGCCGCGCGGTGCGACTTGGCGGCCATTTCGTGATGGTCCGCCGCGTCCGTATGGGTGGCTTTGGGCATGGTCTGTCCTTTGATCTTACCGCCGTGCATGACCGGCCAAGATCGGCGCGCATCATGACGGGGCGATCTGCAATCCCCCGGAACTACGGATGTTCCACGAATTCCTATGAGACTAACGGATGACTAAGAGACAATCGTGGCAATCTAGTACTGGATTGTAGAAATCATACCGACCTTAGCCGCACAATACGATACGAACCCTACGATTTCTGACCCAAGTCCGTCCGCCGTCTTCTAAAGGCCCGAGGGCGCAAATCGCCCCGAACCGGGGTAGGATGACCGCCCCCAGTCCGTAACCCAACCCGACCCCGGAAGCGCGTTGCCAGACCCCATACACAGACTCTCCGTTGCCCCGATGATGGATGGTGAAGCTTCCTAGTACATCTCAAATACCTGCAAGTCGGCATTCACAGTCGATTCACACGACAGACTAGTGTTTCCTGACGTCTCACTACTTCCTAGCAAAGCCCATCCCGTGTCTATACCGCATTTCTTTCGACTGCACCAGTCTATCTGAGCGTGGCTATAGGCCCAGCCCCCTGCCTCTGCCCAAATCGAACCCGATGCTCATGGCGAGCCGGCGGGTAAGGCTCTCGGCTTCGATCGCGCCGATGCCGAGCTGTGCGCTCTTGCGGGCTTCGAGGATGGATTCGAGCTGGGGATCGCGCTCCAGGCTCCTGGCCATCTCGCCCATGCTGTCGCGCGTTGCCTTGAAGCCGGACATATCGCCGGCCTGATATTGGCGCTGCCGGGTCTGGTCGAGGTCGCGCCAGCGTTCCACGAAGCGGTCGGCGCGGCGCTCCGGATTGGTGCGCAGTTCGGTTTCGAGCTGCAGGGCGCGGATGGCGCGTGAGGTCGGACCCGAAGCGGCTTCGCGGGCGAGTTCCGGATTCTTCCTATAGGCGGCTTCGGCGTCGTATGAGCCATAGGGCCGCACTTTCTCGAAGGCCTTGCGCGCCGCCTGCAGTTCCTTCACCTGCTCCGGACTGGCCTCGCCGCCCCGCCCCCACGTCTCGAACATCGCATCCACGGCGCGGGCATGGCGGACGAGCGCGTCGGTGCGAGCGTGACGCAGCGCAGTCTCCGGATCCTGCGCCACCTTCCTTTCCGGCGCGGACCGTTCCGCCGCCGGCCCGCCATCCACCGGCAGGCGCAAGCTGTCGAAGATGCCGCGGACCTTCTCGGGGACGACCTTGCATACGATCTCGGCGACGTGGGCGCGGAAGGTGATCCCGCGCCGCTCGGCATACGCCTGCGCCGGATCAGGCAGCTCATAGTCCGACGCCATGTCCTTGGCCCGGTCGCGCGACAGGGTGCGCACCAGGGCGGCGCGGTCCGCGAAGTCGTCACGGCCGTAGTGGAGGTCGAGCCGGTCGCGGTGGCGCGACATGGCGACATAGGCGGCGTGGCGGTCCATGCCGGGAGTGGCCAGCACGTGGGCGCGGTCCACGGTCACGCCCTGCGCCTTGTGGACGGTGGCGGCGTAGCCGTGGTCGAGGTGGGCGTAGTCCTTCAGGTCGAAGGCGACCTGGCGGCCGTCGTTCAGTCGGACGGCTAGGCGTTCGGGCGAGGCCTGCTCCAGCACGCCCAGCGTGCCGTTCTTCACGCCAAGCGACCGCTCGTTCTTCAGGAACATGACCCGGTCGCCCGACGCGAACCCCCGCTCGCCGCGCTCGACGCCGACCCGTACCTCCTCGCCCAGCTCTCCGGCTCCACGCAGGCGGCTACGCGCCAGATCGTTCAGCTCGCGAACCTCGGCGTTGGTGTGGGTTAGGATGATGCGAGTGGCGTCCGGCGCCGCCTGCCGCTCGCGATCCCAGCGCTCGATCAGCTCGCGCCGCGCTTCCTCGCGCGTCGAGGCGGCGTGCACCGCGCCGCGGGCGTCATAGGCCTCCAGCGCCTCGCCCGTGCGCCCGGTGGCCAGGTCGTGGGTGGCGTCGCGCTGCCAGTCCTCGCGCTGCCGGCGCACCTCGGTGATCTCCACCGCGCCGTGACGCTGGGCGACAGCGCGGAAGGCGGCGCCCGCCTCGATGGCCTGCAACTGCTCGGGGTCGCCCACCAGCACCACCTTGGCTCCCGCCTCGCGGGCATGGGAGAGCACTCGCTCCATCTGCCGCGAGCCGATCATCCCGGCTTCGTCGATCACCAGCACGTCGCGGCCGGTCAGGCGATCACGCCGCTGCTCCCACTGGTGCTCCAGGCTCGCCAGGGTGCGCGAGGCGATGCCCGAGCCGCCCTCCAGGTTCTCCGCGGCGATCCCCGACAGCGCCGCCCCGCGCACCGTGTAGCCCTCCGCCTCCCACGCTTCGCGGGCCACCCCCAGCATCGCCGACTTGCCGCTGCCCGCGTAGCCCACAACGGAGGCCAACCTCTCCTTCCCGGTCACATGCTCCAGCGCTTGGGCCTGCTCCGCCGAGAGCGCGAGGCCCCGCCGGGCCGACACCGCCAAAGCCGCGTCCCGAAGGCGGGCGCTGACGCCGTGGTCGCGCGCGGTCGCGAGTGTTTCGGCGCTCAACTCCAGCCGCGCCTCGATGGCCAGCATAGGCCGAGAGGTGAACCGCGCCTCGCCCCGTCCGTCGGTGCCCAGCGGCACAAGCTCGGGTGAGGCGCGCACCGCGCTCATCACCCGGTCGAACTGGTCCTTGCCGTCGCTGTGGCGGTGAACGAAGCGGGCCAAGTCGCGGTCGGTGAAGGTGGCCTGCTCGCGGGTGATCATCGCCAGCGCCACCGACGGCTTGCGGATCAGCCCCTCGCCGTTCTCGCGGGCGATGCGCCGGTGGTCCTCGGCCCGGTCGGACGCGAGGCCATCTGCATCCATGCGAGAGGCCGCCGGCCCGATCTTGTGTTGCGGCTCCAGCCCCATGTCACGATCGGCGAAACTGCGGTGGTCAATACGCGCATCGATGTCGAGCTCCGCCAGGCGGCCGTTGACGTGGTCCGCCCAGCGCTCGCGCCACTCCTGCAGCCGCTCGGTGCGGTTCCAGTCACGCACCTTCCGGCCGAAGGCGCCGGGCGCCCCCCGGCCCTCCTCGCCAACCTCGCGCATCGTCAGCATGACATGCGCGTGCGGCTTCAGCAGCCCGTCGGCGCCACGGTCCCAGTGCACGTTCAGGTCCGCGACCATGCCCTGGTCGACGAACTCGCGCTGCGCGAAGTCGCGGGCGAGCGCGACGCCCTGGTCCTGGGTCATCTCGCGCGGGATGGCGAACTCGACCTCGCGGGCGAGCTGAGCGTCCTTACGCACCTCGCCGGCCTCGACAGCGTTCCACAGCCGCTCGCGGTCGGCGAGTTCTTGCGGCGCGCCGTCCGGCAGCAGCACTTCGGAGTGGATCACGCCCGGCTTGCGGGTGAAGTCGTGGTCGCGCCCGAGCCGCTCGTCCGCCAGCCGCGAGGCGGAACGGTAGGCGGCCGCCGCCAAGGCGCTGGAGCCGGCCGCGCGCGAGATCACCTTGGCGGAGAAATGGTAGATCGCCATCGCGATCGCCCATCTACTCGCCTCAGCGCACGTCGGCACGACGTATAAGCGCGCCCTCACAAGAAACCTTCTTGCTCGGGACCGGGCCGTCTCAGACTGTCCCGCTGCTCTTAGAGCAGACCAGGCCGCCATCAACTACTCTCTTCACGGCATATGAAGAGGAGACGACCATGCGCAAACCTCGGGACTTTGACGCGGAGCTTCTGGCGCTGCACGACAGGGCGAAGAGCTTGAAGGAGCGTAAGCTGCGCCAGCTCGGGGAGCTTGTGGCCGCAACCGGAGCCGACGCGCTGGACGCCGAGACGCTCGCGGGCGGTCTGCTGGCGATGATGGAGTCGGTGGACGCGGCCCGGAAAGAGAGCTGGCGCAAACGCGGCCAGGCCTTCTTTCAGCGCCGGTCGCGCGGGGCTGCTGCAGGCGCTGAACTCGGCGACGATCGCGGCGCGCCGGACAACGGCGGCGCGGCATCGGCTTGAGGCCGCTCGTGCACGAACCGACACGCGAGCCTGGGTCGTGAACCGGCGCGAACGCACCCGCCAGCTGATCGAACTCGGCGGCCTCCTCGCCAAGGCCGGACTGGTCGAGCTTACCGGCGACGATCGCGCTGTGATCTACGGCGCATTGCTGGCAGTCGCCGACATGCTGCGCGGACCTGATGGCGCGGAGGTGCTGCAGCTTTGGCGAAGGCGCGGCCGGCGCGTGTTCGAAGGCGAAGCAAGTGCGTGAGCGACGTGGAGCTTAGTGTTGAACCGCGTCCAACATTGACCCCTCTGGCACCGCGGTCTGCAGTCGCCCGGCGGCGTAGCGCGGAGCCATTGACGGAGCGCAGCGCGTAGCCAACGGGCGCTCCCCTGCCGTTCGAGTCAGGAGCGGTTTTCCAGCCACCCGCTTCGGACGCACGCAGCAACGGCCTGATGCGCTGCCGGCGGCCCGCTGGGGAGATCAAGCCTTTGACCAGGTTGGTGTTCAGGATCACGCGCACGCTCACGGCCGCGCGTGCGATCCCACCTCCGACCTCAGCGCGCCGAGATCGTCCTCGATCAGGCGCAGGACCTCAGCCGCGTCCAGATCGGCGTTGCGCGCGCGCACGTCTCGGGCCCTTTGGCGCAGCACCTCCCGGTTCACCGCGTCTTCGACGAAGCGCGACAGGTCGCCCTTGCGGCCGCTCCGCGTGGCTAGGAGCGTCCGCAGGGCCACGTCCGTGTCGCGCGAGACTTTTAGGCTCCAGCGCACCAGCTCACTCATCACGGTCTCCAGCCTGAGCGTCGCTACGCAGATACGTCCACCGCAGAAGCCGATCAAACGTCCACAGACAGCGCCCGGTCGATCGCGGGAATGTTTTCTTCTACTCTACGCCGCGCTTAAGCGCGCCATGACACTACCGGCCCTAAGCGGCTCTTGCAGTTAAGATTCTTCACTTGATCTTGTGTCGGCAGGCGCCATTCCGCGCCGACCAGTGGAGCGCCGTCCATGCCCGACCCTGACCGGATTATCCGCATCCGCACCGTGTTGAACCGCACCGGCCTCAGCCGATCGACCCTCTACCGCAAAATGGCCGATGGCTCGTTCCCGCAACGTCTCAAGCTCGGCGAACACAGCGCCGGCTGGCGCGAGTCCGCCATCAACTGCTGGATCGCCGACCCGGCGGGGTGGCGTTCGCAAGGGTCGGTGTAGGGTTCGCCTCCTTGCGCCGGCGTGGCGAATGCGGCTACTCAGCGCTCCTATCGAACCTTCGGTTCGTTCCGGAAATCTGGACGTTCTAATTGTACGCGATGGCTATCCGACCCGCCGGTACATCCTTACGGCGCCCCCTGAGGTCATGGACTGTCGGTTTAACCGACCGCCTCATACCATTCCGGTGGCCTCCCCCGACCTTGTACGACGTCGAGATCGATCAAGGGGTCGGTAGAGACCAGGTCAATTGCTTGTTGCGCTGCCCCCTGCAACTCGGAAGCGAGCATCTGCGCTAGATTCCAAGCTGCGTTCGGCAGTCCTGAGCCGGCCGGGACTATCTCATGGCGGCCATACCACTCCGCAGCTTGAGACGAGCGCATCAGCCGTCCAAGTGCATAGATGTAGTCGCTTACCATCCCTATTCGATGCATCGGTTGCCAGCTGGAACCATGCTGCGCGGCCACGAGACCGACAATGACGATGCCTAGGCCCGAGTGCAGTGCGGCGATCGCCCTGTTCCCCTCACGGCCGATCTCAACCTGGGTTAAGCAGTTCTGGAGCAACGGATTCAGCTGGTCCCTGATGCGGTTGGAGGCCGCAGGAGCACGAGCGAGGGTATGGCCCGCATGCTTGAGTACGGCGATCTTAAGCAGCATCGGCGGAGCCCCGGGGCGATCCGGCGCAAGCTCGTCAATAACCTGCTTCAGGATCACTTCATCGACGGCGTTCGCAAGTGCCCCGTGCTCAGCGGTTTCGGCGTAGGCGCTGGCTAAGGCCACGGCGAGATGAAGCCGGCCGTGCATGCCCTCAACGAGGGTCCGGCCAAGCTCGGAAACGTCAGCTTCCGCGGGAAATCGCGCGGAAAGCAGGGCGGCGATGCTGCGGACCTTTACCGCGTCCTCCCGCTTGAGGTTAAACAGCGCGAGATAGGCAGTCCACAAGGCGCTCGCGAACGGTGTGACGGCTAGTGACTGTGAAGTACCGACTTCTCGCCCTTCCCGAGGAGATCGCCACACAACCCTCGCCGAAAGCTCTCTTGTATTCCCTGACACGTCGATCAGCCCCCGAACGTAGCCGGCGATCTCCCAAGCGGTCGGCCTGGCGAGCTCAGCGATCGTGAAAGGCCAGTCGCCGGCCGCCTTGCTCAGGCTGTTGGAGAGCAGGAACACCTGCGGTGCGCCGTCACGACCAACCAGACCCAGAAATCGGTCATGGAATGCTTGGCGGCCGCCCCTCCCGCGTTCCACCTGGATCAGGGTAACCTCCCCGCAGAGCTGGGCCGACAGCCGCTCCACGGCGTCGACGAGCTGATCCACGTGCGAACCACTCGCCTGCGCGACATCCATGGTCTCGGCGTCGGGGTCCACGCCCGCCGGCGAAATGACGATAGTGAGCTTCACATTCTCATTGCCGTGTCGAAGTACAATTCGCTCGAAAGCCTGAGTTCCTAGATAAGGGTCGATGAGGAACGCCTCGGTAGTGTTAGGGTCCTCGAGCTTCTTCTTCATCCAGCGAATCACCTCCAGTTGGGCATCGGGCCCAGGCTGGAAAAAGCGCGTCTCGCTCGGATGGCCCGGCTTTCCCGCAAAGACCTCCAGCAAGCGTGCTCCTCGGATTAGTTCGTTGATTGCGGGCGCGCGATCTCCCGCCTCAATCTTCGTTGCCGTCGAGGACTTCCGCGGGCGGTGCGTTAGATCTGGGCTCGCGGGCGCCGACTTGAACGGCGGCGGGAAGACATCGACCGAGCCCAATGCTGTGAGATTCAGTTGGATAAACTGAGTGAAGGCGACCTTTGTCCCCAAGAGGATGTCGCCATCCTCAGCAAACGTCTGCACCTCGACGTCGGTCACGTGGCTCCCAACATCCACACGCAGTTCAGGAGCAGTCGAGGGCCATATCAGTAGACGGTGGGCAATCGTGTTCCCAAAAGACTTGGCTTTGAGCACGATCATCAATCCCAGGGCCGCAAAATCGGCAGATCGCGTTAGGATGACCTCACGGCAAGGTTCGCTACCGCGCAAGTCCGGTTTGACCACGGCGACCGTGAATAGCGGCCGCTGCGCGTCGGGAATTCGGCGCGTTAGATGATCTACGGCACCGAAACGCGGCGCGGCTGCGAAACGCCCGCCGTAGCCGAGCGCTCGATCGATCGCCTGGGTCAAAGCCAATGCCTCAACGCCCACCTCAGGGGCCCCCTTTGCCTTCTGCAGGACGCCTAATGTTTCCGCCGCAACGGCTGGCACGACGAAACCTTCCGCAACGATCTCGCCGGCACCGGAAACAAGGAGAGGTTGCGCGCTCTGATCGGCGATCAAGAGTCGCGGGAAAGTGGGTCCGCTAAGCGTCTTTCCAGCCGTAATGGGGCAGTCGGCCGGCAATTGAATCGCACCCGAACGAAGATCACCTAAGATGTCGGTCAGCTCGTTGGAAGCCAGGACGCGCTCCCAAAATGTCAATTCCACTCCCGCGGTAAACTGGTTGCGGCGCACATGGGTGCCCGCCCGTGCGGCCCTTGGAAGATTCAGCGGCGGGTAGCAGTCGTTAGCGCGGACAGAACGGACCTGGGCGTAGCAGAAGACTGGGGCGTCTCCGGCTGCGGAGACGCCGATCACGCATAATGAACTAGCCATAGTCTCTCTATATGCAGCGCCGTCGCGCGTCACCATAGTGGTCGTGCGAGCCACACCGAAGATCGGTGTGGCGGCGCGTCTGAAGAGCAACTGGCGCGGATCGAGAGATCATGCAGGACCCAACGGCCGAGGTCGATGCCTACGTCCGCAACAAGCAGGTCGAGCTCGGGCGCGCGTTGACGCCACGCACAAAGATCTATCTTGACCTGAACTTCTGGATCGCAGCACGCGACGCCGCCCTTGGCCTGCGAAGTGACGCGCCCGCAGTGAAGCTGCTTCATCTGCTCCGTCGAGGTGTCGGTCAGGGCCGACTGGTCTGCCCAGTCGGGGATGCCTTCTTCATGGAGCTGATGAAGCAGCCCCTGTCGCACGACCGGCGAATCGGCACCGCCCGCATGGTGGACGAACTCAGCCTCGGTGTGACCATCATCCCATCCCAGCGCCGGACGGGGACGGAAATCTACCAGTTCCTCTATCAGGTGATGGGCGGGCGCGGGACGCTAGTCCCCATGCAGGAGCTCGTCTGGACCAAAGTCTGTCACATCCTCGGGCCCAGATACCCGTTCCTCGCGGAGGTCGACGCCGAGACGATGGTCCTCCTGCAAAAGAACGCCATGGATGCCCTGTGGCAAGTCTCGCTCGCGGACATGATCCAGCGGATCGGCGACGAGGGTGTCGAGGCGGAGGACTACCGACCGCTTACCGAGGAAACCAATCGCCAGCGCGACCTGTACGTCGACGAGATCACCAGCTACGAAGCGGCATACGACATCGAGCTGCGCGGCGCGATCAACGCTTTTGGGGACCTGACGGGGGACATCCTCTGCGATATCGGGGAGAAAGCTGGTCTTGGCGAGGCACCCCCGCGAGGCGGAGACCGCACGCTGCTCCTAAACGGCGCCCGCAACACGCTCTATCACGCGTTCCGAAACCGCAACGCCGCGGCGACGGTGCGGACGCTTCACATTGAGACCGCCCTGCACGCGAGCCTCAGAGTCGATAAGAAGCGGCGATTTAAGCCTAATGACTGGCATGACTTCCGCCATGCCGCCGCGGCTCTGGCTTACTGCGACATCTTCCTGACCGAAGGCCCGCTCCATGAGCTAGTCGGGCGTTCCCAGCTTGGCCTTCTTCGCATAAACGGCTGCAAGGTCGCTAGCAGCCTGGAGGACGGGGTCGCCTTGCTGCGCGGTCTCCCTTGAGGCGGTACGCAACGGACCTGCCCTATAGTGTCGCCGCCCCATCGTCGATTAGCAACGGACGGGCGGCGCGACACCGCAATCAAAGTCGCCCGGACGACGCCACCAGCTCCGGTGGTAGGCTCAAGGCCTTCGAGAGCTTTGTCTTGCGCAACTGACGTGACCCCCAGTTCTCATAGTCGGCTCGTCCTCCGTGCGGCGTCTGCTCAGAGCGATCTATGCGCTCCGTGTCCTCTCCGCGCCTCTTCTGGCGGCGGATTTCGTCGGCCTGAGCCGACCTGGTATGGGTAGGCGATGCGCGCTGCCTCCGAAATTGAGAAGCAATATACTGCTGCACCCGTACGGGTAGTGACCGCATTCAATGAGGGGCACGGCTCCCTGAGCCTATCTGGACGCAACACTTCCCTGACGCTCAATACAAGGAAGTTCCTAGCCACCGGCAACGCGCAAAACGGCTGGTTCGACTTAACGGTAGAGGAGGCAAGTGGCTCTGCGATTCTACTACTTAACGCAATTGCTAACGAACAGGTAAAACCTCGCCTCGATCGTCAAGAATGGCAGTCTCACATCTTCCCTAACATCGTCGTGCTCAATGCGAGTCCTCTCCTGCCGTCCGGCACGATCCGCGAAATCAGCTTCTCTCTTGAGGGGTTAGATAGGCTCTTCGCCTACGAAATCACAGAGACGCAGCATCTATATAACGCGACCTCAAAGCAGAGGGCGATTCTACGTCAGCTTCGAAAGAATGAACGCGTCTACCCCCGTCAGTATTCATTCTTTAAGCCTAGAACCTTAGTGCTAATCCACGATCTGCCGACTGTCGTCAGAGAGCGAGTCGCTGAACGGCGCTATGACATCTGCGTCGGACATTCGGTCAAGCATGCTCTTCGTAAGGTCACAATTGAGCCGGTCTTTCGGGCTACGATCCGATTCGACAAACCAGTTACGATCACTGGTGCACTAGACGACCTTTGGGCATGGCGTCGTTTCTTCCAACAGATGGCAATGCGCCCTCTAGCCTTCCTCTCCATCGAATGCCGAGCCGGTTTAGGGCGAAGGGACCACTGGAGCGAAATATATCTTCCGAACTTGGAACCTGAACGCACGCATGGAGATCTCGGTGCCTTAGAGTTCGGGCCTCGCCATAATCCCTACGGCGACTGGAAGGATCGGAAGGCATTCGCCGCAACTATGAAGTGCTGGCTCGAAAAGGATGAGGCAAGGCGGCAATTCAGGGTCCGGCTCGATCGAGTGATCGAGGAGATGACGCAGACATCTTCCACCGGGCTGATCGCTGAGCTCTGCTCAGCAATCGAGACGCTTCCAGAGCTGAGCCGACCGTCTGATCTCACCTCAGAAGACTTCTACGCAATAGTAGACGCTGCAGCTGAGGTGGGGACCACCCTGTGCCCGCCGATCCCGCGTGAGCGGATCGCAGGCCTTCTTGGCCTCCTCCAGCAAACCAGCCTCCCGCAGCGATTGAAGGCGCTCGTAGCCGAGGTTGATCCCGAAGTTCCTAAAGCCCTGGCCCGCGATGTCGTCAAACACGCTCGAGAATTTCGAAAGTTTGAGGCCCATGGAGGCGCGTGGGATGAAATGACTATGCCGCTGGTCGATCCGACGCTGCACATGCTGGCCGCGATGTGCGTTCTATGGGACCTAAAGTCCGTCGGCTTCCCCGCCAAAAACGGAGAGCGGGGCCTCAAAGCGATGACACACGTAAACTTCTTCAAGTTGGCGTTCTCTCTGCCCCGAGACGTCAGCGCACAGACGGTGCCAAGGTGATCGAGCACCGATGCCGCCACGCTTCTCTGTGCATGTTCCGCTGAGCGGCCTCGCCGCCCGACAGCGGACTTCGCCGCGCGTCTACTTGTGCAAGAGACGGGGCTGAGGGCTCATCCCCTATTTTCAGCGTCAATGCGCAGCTTGCGTAGATAGGCCCCCATCTCCGTAAGAATTGCCGGGTCATTGAGCTTGCGGGCATCGAAGCCAGGGTAGCCGTTCATTGTAGTCGTGCTCAGCGAGCCCACGATCGCGACGAGTTCATCATACACGCGCTGGCGCACCGCCGCGTCGGCGAAGGCCGGCCGATTGGCGAGATAGGCCAGGCACAGCTGGACCATGCCCTTGCGCTCCGGCGACAGTCGCAACGGGTAGAGAACGCCACCGGCCAGATCGAACACGGCGAGGAGCGACCCTTGCGCCTTGGTGACCTCCGCATGACCGCCGGCGTCATTCACCAGCTCGATGAACTTGTCGGCAGCCTCAACGACGGCGGGACCACAGGGACCCAGCTTTTCCTCGATCCACGCCTCCCTTCCGATCGACGGCAGCGCCGAGCGCACGGCCTTCTCGTTCTGGGCGCGTTCGGTTTCGCCGATGATTCGCGGCGTCAGCGCCGTCACACCGCCTTCGCTCTCGAACCACGAAAGCTCGACCGCGCGGACATCCGCCTTCATCTGCTCGTTGAGGAACTCGACGATCCGGGCGAGCTCGCGCGGAATCGTGTCGGCGACGAAAACCATCTTGATCCGGCCAGCCGCGAAGTTGGCGTCAACCTGCTCCCAGAACTGCTCAGGATCAGACGAACCGGCAAGGAAGGTGGCCATCTCTGCATCCGCGTCCCGGCCCATCTCGGCCATGGTCGCGGCATAGCTCTCGGCGATGCGACCACTCTGCCAGTAGGCGGTGCCATTGGCGGCATAGTCGAGCATTTGGCCGATCACCTCGCGGCGTAAGCGCGTATCGACCGCGCGCTTCAGCTCCACGAGCACCGGGACGCCGCTGCGCGTCACGAACAGATGGTCCAGCGACCAGCGCCCGCTGCCATCTTCGCGATCAGCGATTGGCTGCTCGCGACGGATCAGCAGCAACGCCCCATCCTGGTCGGCGATGAGTTCCGGATGCGCGGCTACCAGCTTCTGCATGAAATCCTCGCTGCGCGGTTCGGCCGGACGCATGGCGGTCAGCGTGCCGGCCGCGTCGACGGTGTAGATGATGCTGCGGGTCAATCCGCTCTCCGATCGGTCAGGGCTGGAAACGCGCAATCAGCGCATCGGCGTGGATGCGGGCGTCAACGCTCCATCCCGCCAGCCAGTCGCGCCATGAGCAGGCGGCGAAGCGGACCTCCGCTCCGGCGACAGCTGCGGCGAAGTCGGCGACCTCGGCGCGATGGCGCGCGATCGCATCCGGGGAGATGACGATCGAACCACGCTGAATGGGCTCAGCATACAGATAGAGCAGCACCGGGACCTTCCCGAGCCTGCGGCCCTCGGTCACCAGCCCGAAGGCGTGCTTGACCAGCTGGGCGCCGTCGAGGTGGACATAGCCGGCGTCGCCGGACCGCAAACGATCGCGCATCGCTGCGAAAGGCGCCATGCGCTCGCCCCAGACATCGCGATCATAGGCGTCGGACAGGCTGATGGTCTTTGCGTCGCGGAACGGCTCAAAACGCTTCGACTCGACGCCAACGACATGGGCCGTGGTCTCCACCGCTGCATCGAGCCAGGGATGACGGCCGCCGCGCCACGGGAAGCGCATCTGGCGCTCGACATCGACTTGGCGAGCCGGCCAGTCGATGTCCGCCAGCGGCGGAAAGGGCGGCAGGTCTGCGGGACGCGCAATGAACCAACCAAATGCGTTCACGGCTAGCGCCGCGCTGCTCTCCGGACTGTCGAGCTTGCCGCTATCGATCTCATTACCGCCAGCCTTACCTAAAGCGGCGCGGATCAAGTCCTCTGGCACGCCAGGAAGAAAAGTGGATGGGCGAATGGTCATGCCATCACTGTCTCTTAGAACCACGACAGATTCGGTCGTGTCTCACTGGCTTCCGTTATTCGCGCTCGTCGCCTTCGCGATACTCGCCGACTACCCAGATGAAGCTTTGAATGTCGATGTTGTCGCGGGGCTCCAGGCTCCCGATCGCTCTCCGGGTTGCATAAACGAGGTCAAGTAGCGAGAGGTAGGTGCGAGCGTTGGGCTCGGCTGAATAGTCATGGTGGAAGTCGTGGCCGACGCGATCGGCGAAGCTTGCCGTGACAGTGGGCTTCAGGAACATGTGCCGCTCGTAGTCCCACAAGAACGGAAGGTAAGTCAGGATCGGCCATGATATCCGGCCGTGCGGCTTCACGGCTGCTGCCATTGCGTGCGCGCCGACGTCATACTCGCCGCAAGCAAAGGCCGCCGCGCCTTGAAGGAAGCGGCCGCCAGTCTCCCCCTGCAGCGTGTCGCGAAGGCGCGCTGCCTCGAACGGGGACAGCATGTTCGTCTGGATGCCTGCCTTGGCGAGCGCGGCCGCGTCATTCGTGTCAGCGTCGCGCGCCTGCTCAATCGAGAGCGAAGCACGAAGACGCTCGGCCGCGCGTTCCTTGTAGGCACGTTCGCTTGACGCATTCGCGGCACTTCGAAGGCCGCCGGGAAAGAAATGAAGATAGCGCCGCATCGCGCCATCGAAGCCTACATAATCCGGATGAAGCCGGCCGGCCTCATTGCGGAGCCGCACGAGCAGCCGATCTTCGTCCTCATCCTCAATCAGGGCAACGCGCTTGCCGTCGAGGATAACCGCGCCGATGAAGCCGGTGTCCTTCGCGGGTTGCCACTTCAGCGTTGCCCGACCGTATTTCTGCTCGCTAACTGGCATGCCCGCGTTATCCCCACCTTTTACTTCTAAGTAAGCCCCATGGCCCCGCGTTACGACAAAAACGGTCGTGCTGGGGCAATGCTGGCTTGCTGAGAAGTGGATTGGGGGTCAAGCGATCTGCGCCCGCGAGGGCCCCCTCGCCAGTGCGCAATGCAATCGCGCGGCAACCAGCATATCGGGCGTCAGGTCGGGAAAGTCGGCCAGGATGGTCGCTTCGGGCACGCCGCGGTGCAGAAGGTCGGCGATCGGGTGGACGAGGACTGACGTTCCGCGGAACCGGGGCGCGCCACTGAGCAGGGGGTCTTCCACGATCAGGGCCATGGCTGAGGAGAACGCGGCCTGCGACGCCGCGCCCGCCTGGCCTTTGGACGCCTCCTTCGCCCGCTCCTCCAGCCGCTTGTGCAGGGTGGACGGCTGAATATGCGTGTAGCGCTTCAGCATCTTCCAGTCCTTGTGCCCGGTGACGAGCGCGGCCTGTGGGATGTCCAGGCCGCCTTCGAAGAGGCGGCTCGTGCCCTCGTGCCGCAGGTCGTGGAAGTGCAGGTCCTCGATCTTCAGGCGGCGGCAGATGCGCCGGAACGCCGTCCCCACTGACTTGGGATTATAGGGGAAGATGCGGCCGCGGCTGGTGGTCGCCGCGCGCTGCTCGTCCAGGAGGGCCAGGGCGTCGAAGCCGCTGATCTTCAGGAGCGGGACACGCTGGTGGTTGCCGACCTTATGGCGCGGGTCCTTGCGATTGCGGACCAGCAGGGTTCGGGCCTCGCGGTCCAGGTCGGACCACAGCACCTCGCAAATCTCCTCCTGGCGCATGGCGGTGGCGACGGCGAAGCGGATGAGCCTCGCCAGGGGGATGACCTGCAGCGGGTTGGCTTCGGCGTCGGCGCAGATGCGGGCGAGTTCGTCGGCGGTAGGGCGCCGGTCGCGCTCGCGGCCCTTGCCGACGAGGCCGAGGCGCTTCAGCGCGGCGCGCGCCAGCGTCACTGGCTCGACCGATATGTCGACGCCGTGGACCGCGGCGGCGTGGACGATGAGCGTGCGCATGTAGCTCAGGTCGACCGACAGCGTCGCGGGGCCTGCGCCAGCCTTGGCCCGCTCCCGGCCGAACTCGATCAGCCGCTCGCGCGTGAGGTCCTTGAGCTTCACACGGCCGAGGTCGGCCTTCAGCGTGTTCAGCACCGCCGCCTTGGAGCGCCGCGGGGCTTTGCCAACCTCCTTCATGTCCTCGATGTGCAGGTCGATGAGGTGGCCGAAGGTGGTTGGAGAGCCTTTGGAGCGCTTGCTGGGCGTCTCGCCGCGATCGATCCGGCTCTCTGTCTCGCGCGCCCACACCTCAGCGTCGCGGCGCCGATGGCAGCATCGGCTGAGCGCCACACCCTTGCGCCGGACCTGCGCTTGCCAGCTCCCAGAGTTCAGCCGTCGAATGGTCGCCATGGCGTTCACCCTCCGTGCACACTGCCGCTTCGCAGCGTGGCGTATTATGAGGTATTCCAGCGTGTGAACGCGTGTGAACGTTCACCCTAAGTTCGTTGAACCTACACCGGAAAGCATTGTAATTGAAGGAAAAAATCTTCGCCGTTGCCCCGATGATGGACTGGACGGATCGGCATTGCCGGGCGTTTCATCGGACGCTTTCGCGGCGCGCGCGGCTCTATACGGAGATGGTGACGGCCGAGGCGCTGTTGCATGGCGACCGGGACCGGCTGCTGGGGTTCGACGCCGTGGAGCATCCCGTGGCGCTGCAGCTCGGCGGGTCGGAGCCGGCGCGGCTGGCGGCGGCGGCGCGCATCGGCGAGGACTACGGCTATGACGAGATCAACCTGAACGTCGGCTGTCCGTCGGACCGGGTGCAGTCCGGCCGCTTCGGCGCCTGCCTGATGCGCGAGCCCCGGCTGGTGGCCGAGTGCATGGCGGCGATCGGTGCGGCGGTTCGTGTTCCTGCAACGGTGAAGTGCCGGATCGGGGTGGACGAGCAGGAACCGGGCGAGAGCCTCTATACCCTCGTCGACGCCTGCGCCGCGGCGGGGGTGACCACCTTCGCCGTCCACGCCCGCAAGGCCTGGCTGCAGGGGCTTAGCCCGAAGGAGAACCGCGATATCCCGCCGCTGGACTATGCCCTGGTGCGCCAGTTGAAGCGCGACCGGCCGGCGCTGACCATCATCCTGAACGGCGGCGTCGAGACGCTGGAGGCGGTGGAACAGCACCTGCGCTGGGCCGACGGGGTCATGCTGGGCCGCGCCGCCTATCACACGCCGGGGATTTTGGCGGAGTTAGACGCCCGGCTGTTCGGCGAGGGCGAGCCCATAGACCCGTTCGACGCCCTCGAGGCCTACCGGCCCTATATCGCCCGCACCCTGGCCGGCGGGGCGGGCTTTTACGCCATCGCCCGCCATATGCTGGGCCTCTTCGCGGGCCGGCCGGGCGCGCGGGCGTGGCGGCGCATCCTGACGGTGGAGGGCGTCAAGCCCGGCGCCGGGCTGGAAGTGCTGGACCACGCCCTGGCGGCGCTTTCGCCGCAGGGGATGCGCGCGGCGTCTTAGTATTCCTGTAACAAAGCTGCGGTTTATGGGGCGGGTTTGCCGGAGTGTTTCGTATGCGTGTGTTCGTCCTTTCGACCGGCCTGGCCCTCTGTGCTTTCGCCGGTATGGCCAAGGCCCAGACCGTGGACAGATCGACCGGTCATTTCGCGGCCGGGCTCACTGTCGGCAGCGACGGCCTGGGCGCGGACCTGAAATATGCGCTGTCGCCGACCCTCGTGCTGCGGGCGCGCGGCGCGGGTCTGGGCGTCAGCCACAGCGTCAACTCCGACGGGATTCATTATAGCGGCCGGGTGAAGCTGGCCACCGGCGGCGGCTTCATCGACTGGCATCCGTTCCGGAACGGCTTTTTGCTCAGCGGCGGGGTGGTGGCCGGCCAGCGCGAAGTTACCCTCGGCGGTTCCTCCAGCACGAACGTGACCTTGAACGGTCACACCTATACTTCCGCCCAACTCGGCAGTGTGAGCGGCCGCGGCAAGCTGCCGTCGGCGGCGGGGTTTGTGGGGCTGGGCTATGATTCCACCTTTGTCCATCGCGGACCGATCGGCTTCAGTGTGCTGGCGGGCGCGCAACTGGGCGATGCGCCCAAGGTAACCTTGACCTCCAACGGGCTGTTGGCCTCCACTCCGGTGCTGAACGCCGACCTGATGCACGAGCAGGACCAGATCCGCCGCGACCTCGACTTCACCCGCTATTATCCGGCGGTGTCGGTGGGGCTGAGCTACCGCTTTTAGCGGTGCAGCACCATCACCGCGGGGGTCGCCTCGATGCGTGACAGGCGGCCGAGATAGCTCATGCCGAGGAGCGAGGCGCCCGGCCCCCCCTTCAGGACCAGGGCCTTCACCTCGCGCAGCTCCACCCCGCCGATCTCGATGCGCGACAAGGTCACCGGCGCGGCGCGCACCTCGCCCTCGGCGGTGAGGACCGGGCGCGAATAGATCAGTTGCGAAGGCGAGAGGCCGAGGCGCGCCGCGTCCGCCGCCGTCAGCGCCACGCTGGAGGCGCCGGTGTCGATCAGGAAGTGGACCTTGGCGCGCCCCCGGTCGCTGGAGGCGACGCCATCGGCCCAGAAGTGCCCGTCGGCGCCGCGCACGATCGCCTGGACCGGCGGCGCGGGGCCGCGCGCCACCGCCATCACGCCCCCGGCGGCGGTCATGGCCGAAAGAGTGGCGACAGCGATCACGGTGGCTTGGTTGACCAGCATTCGGCTTCCGGTAGGGCGCGCCCGCTTCTCGGTCGCTGCCGCCACCCTAGCGGCCGCGCCTTGCGATCCGGTGAATCGGCGTGGCCCGTGCGCTCAGCCCAGCTTCGCCGGGTCGATCAGCCGACGGCGGGCGGGCAGGGCGGCCATCAGCGCGGCGCGCGTCTCGTCGGTGAAGCGGGACCAACCGCCGATCTCGTCCAGCGTACGGAAACAGCCGAGGCACAGGCCGCTGTCCCCATCGAGGGCGCACACCTGGATACAGGGCGTGGCGATGGCGCGGGGCGGGGCGGCGCTCACGTCACCCCGTCCGGAATGGCGTAGGCCACCGTCGCCTGGGCGAAGGGCGCCTGGACCTCGCCGCCGTGAATCAGCACGTCGCAGGTGGCGATCCGCCGGCCGAGCCGCAGCAGACGCACCTCGGCCTGGAGATCGCCCGGCCGCGCCGGCCGCAGGAAGTGCATGGTCAGTGAGGTGGTCACCGCCATGGGAACCTCGCCGATATGGGCCAGCACCAGGGCGTAGACGGCGTGGTCGGCCATGGCCATCAGGGTCGGGCCGGAGACCGCGCCGCCGGGCCGCAAGGTCTGGTCGCCGCAGTCGCGGGTCAGCACCAGCCGCCCGGGCTCAAGCCCGGTCACCCACCCGAAGCTTGCGGGATCGGCGGCGGGAAACACACTGAGCAGGAAGGCGTTCACCGCGCCGGCGTCCAGGCGCAGCCTTTGGGCCGAGGGCAGGGGGTTTGCGGCGGCGTCGGTCACCCGCCGCTCCTTATCAGGCCGGACCGCCGCTCGCGAGTCCAGGGCGGCCGGCAAAGTTGACGTTGACGCCAGCGTCACCCTTGTCACCACCGCGTGCGGCCCTATCATCCGCCGACCGCCGCCCCGAACAGCAAGACCGGCTGGGCGCGGCGGGGAGGAGACCGCCGCCATGAACCTCGATTTCGCCCCCGAAGACCTCGCTTTTCGCGACGAGGTCCGCGCCTTCATCGCCGAGAACTATCCCGCCAACCTGCGCGGCAAGCAGGACGAGGGGGAGGAGTTGTCCAAGGAAGACTTCCTCTCCTGGCACAGGATCCTGGCCAGGAAGGGCTGGGTGGCGCCGGGCTGGCCGACGGCGCTGGGCGGGCCGGGCTGGACCCCCACCCAGAAATACATCTGGTCGGAAGAACAGGCGCGGGCGGAGACCCTCCCCATCCTGCCCTTCGGCATCAACATGGTCTCGCCGGTGATCTACACCTTCGGCACCGACGAGCAGAAGCAGAAGTTCCTGCCCGCCACCTACAACGGGGATATCTGGTGGTGTCAGGGCTATTCGGAGCCGGGCGCGGGGTCCGACCTCGCCGGCCTCTCCACCCGCGCCGAGCGCATCAAGGGCGACGACGGCAAGGACTACTACCTGGTCAACGGCCAGAAGACCTGGACCACCCTGGCCCAGCACGCCGACTGGGGCTTTTTCCTGGTCCGCACCGACCCCGCCGCCAAGAAGCAGGAGGGCATCTCCTTCCTGCTGATCGACATGAAGACGCCGGGCATCACCGTGCGCCCGCTGATCACCATCGACGGCGCCCATGAGGTCAACGAGGTCTTCCTGGAGAATGTGAAGGTGCCGGTGGAGAACCGCATCTTCGAGGAGAACAAGGGCTGGACCGCCGCCAAGTTCCTGCTGGCGCACGAGCGGTCGGGCATCGCCGGGGTGGCGCGCTCCAAGCGGGGGATCGAGCGGCTGCGCGGCATCGCCGCCAGCCAACCGGGCGACGACGGCGAGCCGCTGCTCGCCGACCCCATGTTCAAGCGCAAGGTGGCCGAGCTGGAGATCGACCTCACCGCGCTGGAATATACCGAGCTGCGCACCCTGGCCGGCGAGGCGCAGGGCAAGGGGCCGGGCGTGGAGTCCTCCCTGCTCAAGATCAAGGGCACCGAGATCGGCCAGCGCCTGACCGAGCTGGTGCTGGAGGCCGCCGGTCATTACGGCGCGCCCTATTTCCGCGGCTTCCCCAAGGAGGGCGGCAACGCGCTCCCCATCGGCCCGGACTTCGCCGCCCGCGCCGCGCCCACCTATTTCAACAACCGCAAGACCTCGATCTTTGGCGGCTCCAATGAAATCCAGCGCAACATCATCGCCAAGATGGTGCTGGGGCTGTGAAACAGGAAGTGGAACCCTCTCCCCCCCTGCGGGGGAGAGGGCAGGGTGAGGGGGGCGCCAGCGCGAGGCTGACAGGCTCGCTCGAAAGGACGGCTGACTTGCGCCTGATCGTTGAGCTTGACGGCGGCATCCACACCCTAACCACAGAGCGCGACGCGGCGCGCGAGGCCTGGCTCATCGCCCACGGCTATCGCGTCTTGCACTTCGACAACGCCGCGGTCATTCAGGATCGTGAAACCGTCCTGCTCACCATCGAACAGCACTGCCAGAACAAGCGCTAAGGAAACGCCGTGGATTTCAATTTCTCCGAAGACCAGACCATGCTGCGCGATTCCGTCGCGCGTTATCTGCAGGACCGCTACGACTTCGACACCCGCCGCAGGGTGGTGGCGTCCGAGAGCGGCTGGCGGCCGGAGGTGTGGAAGGCCTTCGCCGAGGAGCTGGGCATTCTGGGCGCGCCGTTCAGCGAAGAGCACGGCGGCTTTGGCGGCGGGCCGATCGAGAACATGATCGTCATGGAGGAGGTGGGCAAGGCGCTGGTGGTGGAGCCCTATCTGTCCACCGTGGTGATCGGCGGCGGCTTCATGAAGCACTCGGACTTCGCCGGCGCCCCCGACACGATCGGCGCCATCATCGGCGGCGAGGCGGTGATCGCCTTCGCCTATGCCGAGCCGCAGGGCCGCTACAACCTCGCCGACCTCAAGACCACGGCGAAGAAGGACGGGGAGGGCTATGTCCTCACCGGCCACAAGGCGGTGGTGTGGGGCGCGCCGTGGGCCAGCCACCTGATCGTCACCGCCCGCACCGGCGGCGGCCAGAAGGAGGCCAAGGGCGTCGGCGTGTTCCTCGTCGAGAAGGGCGCCAAGGGGCTTTCCACCAAGGACTATCCGACGGTGGACGGCGCCCGCGCCTCGGAGGTCTATTTAGAGAACACCCCGGCGACCCTGATCGCCGACGACGCCCTGCCGCTGGTGGAGCAGGTGGTGGACGAGGCCATCGCGGCGCTCTGCGCAGAGGCGGTGGGGGTGCAGCGCAAGCTGCACGAGGGCACCTTGGACTATACCCGCCAGCGCAAGCAGTTCGGCGTGCCCATCGCCTCGTTCCAGGTGCTGCAGCATCGCATGGTCGACATGTTCATGAACCTGGAGCAATCGGTGTCGATGACCTACATGGCCACCCTCAAGCTCGGCGAAAGCGCCGAGGAGCGCGGCAAGGCGGTCTCCGCCGCCAAGGTCCATATCGGCCGCGCCAACAAGTTCATCGGCCAGAACGCCATCCAGTTGCACGGCGGCATGGGCATGACCGACGAGCTGGCCATCGGCCACTATTTCAAGCGCGGCACGATGATCGAGGGCTTGTTCGGCTCGGTGGATCACCACCTGAAGCGCTACGAGACCCTCTCGTTCGGCGAAGCGGCTTAGGGCGGGGCCACCGTGCGCCTCAGGATAAGGAAGGTGATGGATCGCACACAACATGTTCAAGGTGCTTTCCCCAGCCTAATCCTCCCACACCACAACCCTCCCCCAAGCCCGCTCCGGTCCCGCCGGGACGGGCTTTTTCAGGGTCGCGGCATTGTGACATCGGTGTGAAAATTACTCCGAACCCGGATATAAAAACCTTGCAAAAGGCTCCGCTTGGGCGCATATGTCGGGTCGACGCGACGACTGGGAGGGTGCGATCCCCTGAGAGCCGCTCCGTGTCTCTTTCTGGCTTTCGAAGGAGACATAGCCATGAACACGCAATCGACCCTGAAGACCGCGCTGCTGTCGTTCTTCCAGGTGGGCGTTATGCCCCCCCACCGCGGTCCGCACGAGTACGAGGCGCCGCGCCCCGTCTCGGCCAACCCGCTCCAGCCCCGGCGGACCTGAACCGCCTACCCAGCCTGTAGGCCAGGGCCCTCCGATCCGTCGGGGGGCCTTTTTCGTTGCGGCTGCCTCTCCGGCCTTCTACCCAAGGGCGATGGAGGACAACATGAGCCTGATCACCCTCGAACGGCGCGGCGCGGTGGCGGTGCTGACGCTGAACCGGCCGGACAGCCTGAATGCGCTCGGCGCACCCGGCGACGGCGATCAAGTGCGCGCCGCCTGCGACGAGATCAACGCCGACCCCTCCGTGCGCTGCGTGGTCCTGACCGGCGCGGGCCGCGCCTTTTCCGCCGGCGGCGACGTGAAGGCCATGAAGGCGCGGGAGGGGGCGTTCGGCGGCGGCGGCGTCGGCATCCGCGACAACTACCGCACCAACATCCACCGGATCGTCAAATCCCTCTACGGGCTGGAGGTCCCCTCCATCGCCGCGGTGAACGGGGCGGCCATCGGGCTCGGCTGCGACGTGGCCTGCATGTGCGACATCCGCATCGCCTCGGACACTGCGCGGTTCGGCGTCACCTTCCTCAAGCTCGGCATCATTCCCGGCGACGGGGGCGCGTGGCTGTTGCCGCGCATCGTCGGCATGAGCCGCGCGTCGGAGCTGCTGTTCACCGGCGACATCATCGACGCGGCCACGGCGGCGGCGTGGGGCCTGGTCAGCAAGGCCGTGGCGCACGACACCCTGATGGACGAAGCCATGCGCCTTGCCGAGCGGATCGCGGCCCAGCCGCCCCAGGCGCTCCGCCTGGCCAAGAACCTGCTGAAGCACGGCCAGACCGCCAGCTATGAGACCATCATGGACATGAGCGCCGCCACCCAGGCCATCGCCCACCTGACCGAGGACCATAGGGAGGGGGTGGACGCCCTCTTGGAAAAGCGTCCGCCGGTGTTCACCGGCCGGTGACGCGGCCCGGACTTCGGCCACGGCGCAACGCCCCGTTAACCACGTCTGTTTAACTTCGATTGGGGACGCATGGGGTAGGTGAACGGTTCGCCCGCTCCCCATCGTCGGCGCCTTCGGAGCTTCCGGCCATGCCGCTGAAACTGTCGCTCAAGCCGCATGAGAAGTTCGTGCTGAACGGCGCGGTGGTGCAGAACGGGGACCGCCGCGGCGTCCTCGTCTTGCAGAACAAGGCCAGCGTGCTTCGGGAAAAGGACATCATGCAGGCCGACGAGGCGGCCTCGCCCGCCCGCCGGGTCTATTTCCCGGTGATGATGATGTATCTGGACGAGGCGGGGGCCGCGCGCTGCTATGACGAGTTCGCCCACCGCATGAGCGAGTTCATGGGCGTGATCCGCAATCCGGACATCCTGGCCGACTGTGTGAACGTGTCCAAGCACGTATTGTCGCGCGAATACTACAAGGCGCTGATGACCTGCCGGAAGCTTATCGAGTACGAAGACGAGAGGATCGGGGGGCATGTCGTTCCAAGCCTATCAGCAGGCGGCGCAGCGGGCTGAAAGCCCGCGCGACACCGAGTACCGGCTGTTCGGTGAGGTGACGCGCGCGCTGATCGAGGCGGAGGGAACCGATCCCACCGACTTCGCCACCCGCATCAAGGCCATCGACTGGAACCGCCGGCTGTGGTCGGCGCTCGCGACCGACTGCGCCAGCGACGGCAACAGTCTGGCGCCGCAGGTGCGCGCCTCGATCATCTCGCTGAACCTGTGGGTGATCGGGCATTCCTCCCAGGTGATGCGCCGCGAGGAGGCCTTCGGCCCCCTGATCGACGTCAACCGCCTGATCATGCAGGGGCTCAGGCCGACCGCCGAGGCAGCCTGATCCTGGAGCCTGTTATACTTGTTTCCTCATCCTGAGGCGCCCGCCCTTCGGGTCGAGGCTCACTCCGTTCGCACCTCAGGACGATGAGAAATAAAGCTCTCAGTCATTTTCAACAAACCCTCAGCGCACCCCGTCCATCAGGGCGGCGAAGCGGTCGAACAGGTAGAGGCTGTCGGTGGGGCCGGGCGAGGCTTCCGGGTGGTGCTGCACGCTGAACACCGGGCGGTCGGTCAGGGCGATCCCGGCATTGGTGCCGTCGAACAGGCTCACATGCGTCTCGCGCACCGCGCTCGGCAGGCTGCCCCGATCGACGGTGAAGCCGTGGTTCATGGAGACGATCTCCACCCTGCCGGTGTCGAGGTCCTTTACCGGGTGGTTGGCGCCGTGGTGGCCCTGCTCCATCTTCACCGTCCTGGCCCCGAGCGCCAGCGCCAGCATCTGGTGGCCGAGGCAGATGCCGAACACCGGCACGCCGCTCTCCGCCAGCTTGCGGATTTCCGGCGCGGCATAGGCGCCGGTGGCGGCGGGATCGCCGGGACCGTTTGACAGCAGAATCCCGTCGGGCCTTCGCGCCAGCACCTCCTCCGCCGTCGTGGCGGCCGGCAGCACCGTGGCGCGGGCGCCGACGGAGGTCAGCCCGCGCAGGATGTTGCGCTTGACGCCGTAATCCAGCACGGCCACCTCGTATTTTGGTTCCGGGCTCGGCTGGGCGTAGCCTTCCGGCCAGCCCCACAGGCCCTCCTCGAAGGTGAACCGCTGCAGGGTGGAGGCTTCCTTGGCCAGGTCCAGCCCCTCCAGCCCGCTCCAGGCCCGCGCCCGCGCCACCAGGGCTTCGAGATCGAAGCGGCCCTCGGGGTCGTGGGCGATCACGCCGTGGGGCATCCCCTTGGCGCGGATGGCCTGGGTAAGGGCGCGGGTATCGACGCCGGACAGGCCGACCACGCCGCGCGCCTTCATCCAGGCGTCCAGCCCTCCGCCCCCTCGTTCTTTGGCGGCGCGCCAGTTGGCCGGCGCGGTGGGGGCGTCGCGAAAGACCGCGCCGCGGGCGGTGGTGCGCGCACCTTCTCCGAACTGTTCGGTGTCCTCCAGGTTCACCCCCACATTGCCCACGTGGGGAAAGGTGAAGGTGACGATCTGCGCCATGTAGGAGGGGTCGGTCAGGATTTCCTGATAGCCGGTCATGGCGGTGTTGAAGCACACCTCGCCCACCGCCTCTCCCACATGGCCGACGCCGAGACCCTGCAGGACCGTCCCGTCGGCCAGCGCCAGGACGCCGGTGGCTCCAGAAAGGAGAGCGGCCCCGCTCGGCAGCGTGTTCATCGGGCAAAATCCTCTTGCGGCGGCGCGGCGGGCGGGCGCGTGTTTACGAACCGCGCGTCCTGGGGTCAATCTAGCAGCGGTGATGGCGATGGGGTGAGGCCGGCGCGATCGAACGCGCGCTGCCGGAACCGGTCTGCCGGCCTATCGTTAGCCAGAAGGCGCCGGCGTAGAGTTGACGAGGATAGACGGTGATGAAGAGCTTTCTGTTGAGCGTGACGGCCGCCGCCATGGCCCTCGGCCTGAACGCCGGGCCGGCGAGCGCCGCCGACAAGGCCCCGGTGATCTGGCGCAGCGGCGATATCCAGCTCGCGCCGAGCGTGTTCGACCCGGCCGGCGCGTCCCCCCTGCTGGAAAAGACCCAGTGGTTCTGGGGCGGCCGGAACTATTGCTGGTACGAGTTCGGCTGGCACGGCCCCGGCTATTACTGGTGCGGTTTCGCCTATCGCAGCGGCTTCGGCTGGGGCGGCGGCTATGGCTGGCACGGCTGGGGCTATCGCGGCGGCTATTACGGCGGCGGGTATCGCGGCTATGGCTACGGTTATGGCGGCTACCGCGGCGGCTATCGCGAGGGCGGTTATGGCGGGTATCGCGGCTATGGCGGCTATCGCGGCGGTGGCGGCTGGCGCGGCGGCGAGGGCGGCCACGGCGGCTGGCACGGCGGCGGCGGGGGCTACCACGGCGGGGGCGATCACCACCACTGAGCGCCCTTCGTCACCCCGTAGGGCACGGCGTCGGTCGGCGCTCAGGCTGTTATGAGATGAAGGGCCTCACGACCACCGCGAACCGCCGCTGTCGAGAGGCGACGATCGAAGGTGGCCAGGCGGCCTCCCTTGGAAGCGGCGAGGGCAAGCAGATAGGTGTCGGTGACCTGATCGGCTTTCAGGATGCGTTCGGTCTCGACCAGTTCGCCGTCAACCAGACTCAGTCCCTCCGCCCAGAAATGATGGCTACGACGGGTTCTTAGCTGCCGCAGCATCTCCGCGACGATCGCGGGGTTACCCGGCCCGCCGGGATAGCGGGGGCCGCCGAGAACGCGTATCAAGCCAGCCTCGGTGATGGGACAGCTTGCCCAATCGTCGATGGTGCGAAACCACCGCCTTGCGGCGTCATGAAATTGATGCTCTGAATCCATCAACGCGATCAATACGTTGACGTCCAGGAGGTAAATCAAGGCGCTTCGTCGCGCAGCGCGTTGACGAGTTCCAGCGTGACGGCCTGAGGCAGTCCGCGTTTCGGTAGCACCGGCAGGCCATCGCGTATTTCGAACACGGGGCTCGCGGGCCGCAGTGAGCGACGGAGAAGGTCTGAGACGACTTCCCCGAGCGTCCTGCGCTCTCTAAGCGCCAAAGCCTTGGCAGCCGCCAAAAGGTCATCGTCTATGGCGAGGGTGGTTCTCATCCGCATCACGCATCAAACATCACCCCCTATATAGCGGGGGCCGCCGCCTCACACAATCCGGCTCTCCTTGCCCCAATAGGCGTCGCGGATCAGGCGTTTGTAGAGCTTGCCGGTGGGATGGCGGGGCAGTTCGGCCATGAAGTCGATGCGGCGCGGCGCCTTCACGTGGCTGAGATTGGCGCGGGCATAGGCCATCAGCTCCGCCGCCAGCGCCGCGTCCGGCGCCTGGCCGGGCGCAGGCTGGATCACCGCCACCACTTCCTCGCCCATCTCCTCGTTCGGGGCGCCCACTACCGCCACATCGGCCACCTTGGGGTGGGTGACCAAGAGGTTCTCCACCTCCTGCGGATAGATGTTCACCCCGCCGGAGATGATCATGAAGCTCTTGCGGTCGGTGAGGTAGAGATAACCCTCCTCGTCCACCCAGCCGACGTCGCCGAGAGTGGTCCAGCCGTGTTGGTTGGCGCTGTCGCGGGTCTTCTCCGGGTCGCCGTGATATTCGAACACGCCGCCGCCGGCGAAATAGACCATGCCCTCGGCGCGGGGCGGCAGGGGCTCTCCGTCCTCGCCGCAGATCATCACCTGGGCGGTCAGGCCCTTGCCCACCGAGCCCTTGTGGGCCAGCCAGTCGGCGGAATTGATGGCGGTGAAGCCGTTGCCCTCCGTGCCGGCATAGTATTCGTGCACGATCGGCCCCCACCAGGCGATCATCTGTTCCTTCACCGGCACGGGGCAGGGGGCGGCGGCGTGGAACACCCCGGTGAGCGAACCCACGTCGTAGCGGGCGCGGGTCTCCGGCGGCAGTTTCAGCATCCGCACGAAATGGGTCGGCACCCACTGGGCGGTGGTGACCCTGTGCCGCTCGATCAGGGCCAGCGCCTCTTCCGGATCGAAGTGCTCCATCACCACCACGGCGCCGCCGAGCGTCAGCATGGCCATGGTGAAGCCGAGCGGCGCGGCGTGATACAGCGGCGCGGGCGAGAGGTAGACGCTGTCCGGCGTCCAGCCATAGAGCGCCTGCCCGAGCGCTGAGAGCGGGTTCGGCGTGTCGATCGGCTGATCGGGCAGGATGGCGCGCCTGACCCCCTTGGGCCGTCCCGTGGTGCCGGAGGAGTAGAGCATGGCCGACCCCGCACTCTCATCCGCGATGGGCGTCTTCGGCATCGCCGCGCGGGCGGACTCGAAGCGCTCGAACGGGGCGTGCGCCTCTCCCGCCCCGTAGAGCTTCACGCCCGGTATCAGCAGGGCCACCGCATCGGCCACGGCGGCAAGGGCGGGCGAGGTGATGAAGGCCTTCGCCCCGCAATCCTTGACGATATACTCCACCTCTCCCGCCGTCAGTTTGGAGGAGATGCAGGTGAAGCGCAGGCCCGAGCGCTGCGCCGCCCACAGCACCTCGAAATAGCGCGGGTGGTTGTCCATGAACAGGGCGATGGCGTCGCCGGTCTGGAGGCCGATGGAGCGGAACAGGTGCGCGCCCTGGTTCGACCGGGCGTCGAGTTCGCCATAGGTGACGCGCTCGCCCGATCCGGCCATGATGTAGGCCAGCCTGTCCGGCGTCGCCGCCGCGTGGTGGGAAGGGTGCATGGCGTCGGTCCTCCGCCCCCTCGACCCGGGAGGCTTGCCGGCGACTATCGCGCCCCGCACGCCAGGAGGAAAGGGCGCCGTGGGGGTAGGCGCCGGCCTTGTCGACCCGCGCGGGGCGGTGTATATACCCGTCAACACAAGGAGTGCGGCCATGGCCACCGCCAGGACGAAGACCTTCATGAGCGGCAACAGCGAGGCCCTGCGCCTGCCCAAGGATATGGCCTATGGTGTGGGCGTCGAGCTGAACCTAGCGCGCTCCGGCGACGTTTTGACGGTCTATCCGAAGGAACGGAAGCAGGACCTGAAGGCGCTCGCCGCCGCGCTCCTGGCCCTGCCCCGACCCGGCCGCCCTGAAGTACGCGATGAAGAGCCCTTGCCTGAACCGCCCGGTCTCTGACCTTGGCCTATATTCTCGATACGAGCGTGGCCATTCTGCTCCGTGACGGGGATCCTGAAGTTGTTCTGCGCATGGCCGAGACAACTGACACCCTTATCTTATCAACGGTCAGCCGCATCGAACTTGAGAACGGCGTTTATCGTGATCCTCACTCGGTCGAGGCGCGACGGGGGCGCCTCGACCGAATGTTGGATGATCTGCCGACGTTGGAGTTCACGGCGCAGGATCTCGAAGCGTATAGATCGATCATCGCGCGACTGGGCTATTCGCGGCGTAAGATGCTCGACCGCATGATCGCCGCCCAGGCCTTGGTGCACCGGGCGACGCTTGTGACACGGAACGCCGCCGATTTCCGCGACGTGCCGGGTCTGCAGTTGCTCGAGTGGTGACCTCTTCAAACTTGGAGCATCTTCGGGCGGCGAACCGGTATCCACTTCGCCTGAAAACGCTCTAACGCCCGAAATAGGGGGCGAGGCCGGCGAGGAAGTCCTGCTTGCCCATCTCCACGCCGTTGTGGCGCAGGATGGCGTAGGTGGTGGTGGCGTGGAAATAGAAGTTCGGGATCACGAACTCGAACAGAAAGACCCTGGCGGGGAAGGTCATCTCGCTCGGGCCGACCTTCATGGTCACCGAGCGATCCTCGGCGCCGTCGAACCTGGACCGGTCGATGCCCTCCAGGAACGCCACCGTCCTGGCGATGCGGGCCTTCAGCTCCTCCAGGGTCGTCTCGGTGTCGGGATAGGAGGGGACCTCGATCCCGGCCAGGCGCGCCGCGCCGCCCTTGACCCCGTCTGTGGCGATCTGGATCTGACGCGACAGCGGGAACATGTCGGGCGCCAGCCGGTCGTTCACCAGCACGGCGGGGTCGATCTTCTTCGCCTCGGCATGGGCGGCGGCCTTGCCCAGGATCGCGGACAGGGCCTTCAGCATATTGACGAAGGCGGGGACGGAGGCGTCGTAGATCGACAGAGGCATGGGGTTTCCTGGGGTTGGGGCGGAGCCGTGAAGGCGACGTGACCCCTACATAGGTCGCCCTCCACAAACCGCCACGCTCGGCCCTGCGCTTCCGGCTTGCCTTCCCCCGCGTCGCTTGGGTCTAAGGGTGAAAAGCCCAGGAGGACACCATGGCCGCCCCGACGTTCGAGACCCTGCTCTATGCGGTGGAGGACGGCGTCGCCACCGTCACCCTGAACCGTCCGGACAGGATGAACGCCTTCACCGCCAGGATGATGAAGGAGCTGATCGCGGTGTTCGACCTCACCGACGCCGACGATGCGGTAAGGGTGGTGATCGTCACCGGCGCCGGGCGCGCCTTCTGCGCCGGGGCGGACCTCTCCGGCGGGGGCGCCACCTTCGATCGCTCCAGCCCCCAGGCGATGGAGCGGGAGGAGGGCAAGGTGGGCGAACTCTATCGCGACGGCGGCGGGCGGGTGACCCTGCGCATCTATGAGAGCCTGAAGCCGGTGATCGCCGCGGTGAACGGCGCAGCGGTGGGGGTGGGGGTGACCATGCAACTGCCCATGGATATCCGCATGGCCTCCACCGAGGCGAGGTTCGGCTTCGTCTTCGCCAAGCGCGGCATCACGCCGGAGGCGGCCTCATCCTGGTTCCTGTCCAAGGTGGTGGGCCTCTCCACCGCGCTGGAATGGTGCTTCACCGGGCGGGTGTTCAGCGCGCAGGAGGCGCTGGAGCGCGGCCTGGTCCGCTCGCTGCACGCGCCGGAGGAGCTTCTGCCCGCCGCCCGCGCCCTGGCCCGCGAGATCGCCGACAACACCGCCCCGGTCTCGGTGGCGCTGACCCGCCAGATGCTCTGGCGCATGGCCGGCGCCGACCAGCCGATGGAGGCGCACAGGGTGGACAGCCGCGCCATCCAGTCCCGCGGGGCCTCCGCCGATACCCGGGAGGGGGTCTCGGCGTTTCTGGAAAAGCGCCCGGCGGTCTATCCCGACAAGGTCTCCACCGACCTGCCGGACATCTGGCCGGAATGGGAGGCCAAGGCGTTCCGCTGATTCCGCCGCTCCATTCATGCACAAGTTGCGGGCCTACCCGTTCTGGTTCGCCTAAACCGTGTGGCGAGTGGCGCTAACCCATTTCATGGCATAGCTTGTGACGGGAAGGGTCGCGGGATGTGTCGGAAGGACGCGCCTGCTTGCGTCGCGGGGCGATCGGAATGGAAGATGGACGAACGGGCGAGGCGACAGAAACGCCTCCGGATGCTACATGGAGCCCCCCCCCGGCGCGGCGGGAGCGCTATCCGCGCGCCCTGGTCACGGCCGGCATCTTCCTGTTCTGCGCCGGGTGCTGGACCGGCTGCCTGTTCGCCGGGATCAAGAGTTTCGGCGCGACCCCCGTCGAGGCCCGTGAACTGGAGCACGTGAATCAGGCGCTGAACCAGTCGATCCACTATCGCCACGCCGCCGACTTCACCCCCAACGACACGCTGGGCGACTGCAAGACCTCCGCCGCCACCAAGCGCGCCCGGCTGATCGCCGCCGGGTGGGATCGCCGGCGGCTGGACATCTGGTTCGTCCGCGACGAGACCGGCGCCCATCACGCGGTGTTGGTGGCGGACCGGAGCATCGTGCTCGACAGCCGCTTCGCCTGGACCGAGCCGCGGGCCGTGCTGGAGCGCTACGGCTATCGCTTCATCGCCCCGGTCACCTGGATCGATCCGCCCACCGAGATCGCCGCCATCTCGCCGCCCACCGCCGCCGTTACCGCCGCCAAATAAATCACTAAACCCATTGCCTAACTTTTCGCGCCAGAATACTAAGGCATATGCTTAACCAATCGACCGAGCTGGACCGCCTGTTCCAGGCCCTCGCCGATCCCGCCCGCCGGGCGATGGTGGAGCGGCTGAGCCGGGGTCCGGCGCCGGTGAGCGAGCTGGCCCGGCCGCTGCCCATGTCGCTCCCCGCGGCCATGCAGCACCTGGGCGTGCTGGAGGCGGCCGGGCTGGTGCGGTCGCAAAAGGTCGGCCGCGTGCGCACCTGCGCCATCCAGGCCGGCGCGCTCAGCCAGGCCGAACACTGGATCAACGCCCGCCGGATCGAGTGGGAACGCCGCCTCGATCGCCTGGGCGGCTATCTGGAAATCCTGAAAGCCAAAGAGGAGGCCGACGATGCCGACCGATGAGTCCGCCCTTGTCCTGCACATGCACCCGCTCGCCTCCTATTGCTGGAAGGTGCTGATCGCGCTCCGCGAAAATGGCGCGCCCTTCACCCCGGTGACGCCGCCGGGGGCGTCGCGGACCGATCCCCGGCTCACCGCCCTTTGGCCCTTCGGCAAAATCCCGGTGCTGGAGGATGCGGCGCGGGGCGAGGTGGTGGCGGAGACGTCGATCATCATCGACTATCTGCAACAGCACTATCCGGGCCCTTCCCGCCTGATCCCGGACGGCGCCGACGCCGCGCGCGAGACGCGGCTGTGGGACCGCTTCGCCGACCTCTATCTCTCCGCCAACATGCAGAAGATCGTCGGCGACCGAATGCGGTCCGAGGACGCGCGCGATCCCCATGGGGTGGAAGAGGCGAGGACCCAGCTCGACATCGCCTACGCCATGTTCGAGCGGCGCATGACGGATCGGGCCTGGGCGGGGGGCGAGAGCGTCACGATGGCGGACTGCGCGGCCTTTCCGCCGCTGTTCTTTCTGGAGGCGATGCACCCCTATCGCGCCCGCTGCCCGGCCATCGCGGCCTATGCCGACCGGATGCTGGAGCGCCCGTCGGTGCGTGCGACCGTCCGCGCCGCCCAGCCGTTCTTCCACTTTTTCCCGTTCGGCGCCGCGATCGACCCACGCTTCCTCAGCGCCGACTTCTGACCCCAGCAAACCGACCGGAGACGCCCCATGCAGACCGAAACCCCCGCGCCCGCCGCCGCCCGGCAACCCCCGCCGCTCAGGGTGTCCCGCACCTTCCCCGCCGGGCGCGCGGTGGTGTGGAAGGCCTGGTCCAGCGCCGAGCATGTGCGCAACTGGTTCAGCCCGGAGACCTATACCGTGCCGGAGGCGCGGGTGGAGATGAGGGTGGGCGGCGCCTTCGACGTGCTGATGCGCTCGCCCACCGGTCAGGAAAACTGGATGCGGGGGACCTTCACCGAGGTCACCCCGCACGACCGGCTGGTGATCGAGATGGGGGTGGTCGGCCCGGACGGCCACGCCCTGTTCAGCGCCCGCACGGAGGTGAGCTTCCGCGACGCACCCGGCGGCACGCTGCTGGAGGTGATCCAAACCTACGTCTTCGCCGATCCGGCCATGGCCGCCCCCATGGTGGCCGGCGCCGCCGAAGGCTGGCGCACGACGCTGGACAAGCTGGAGCGCGAGGTGGCGACCATCGCCGCGACGCCCCTGGCGCCGCGCTGAGGCCAAGCCCGTTCTCCTCCCCCGCGCTGCGGGGAGGTGGCGCGGCGGGAATACCCGCCGTGACGGAGGGGGCGGCGCGACAGTGGCTGGATAATCACCGACCCGCGGCGCAGCCCCTCCACCCCGCTTCGCGCGGTCCCCCTCCCCCTCGATGGGGGGGAGGAGATCACGTCCCTTGACCGCCGGTTAATGAGTGCCGGCTCTAATCGGGGGTGAAGTCAGGACAGAGAGACCGTGGCCGATACCGCCTTCGATCCCGAGCCCATCCTCACCCCCGCCATCGGCCGGGCGCGGCGGGCGCTGGTCAAGCGGCTGGCCGATGTGGTGTGCCTGCCCTCCAGCCGGGTCAACGCCTTCGAGCGGGCCATGACCGCCGACCTTCTGGTGGAGATGCTGCGCGAGGGCGAGCCCGAGGATCGCGCGCGGGCGGCGCGGCGCCTGTCGGGCCTGACCGAAATCCCCACCTCGATCCTGCGCCTCTTGCTACGCGACGAGATCGCCGTCTCCGCCCCGCTGCTGGCCGACGGTACGGGCCTGCAGGACCCGGAGCTGATCCTGTGCGTGCGCGACGCCACCATCGAGCATCGCCGCCTGATCGCCGCCCGGCGCGAGGTGGGCGAACTGGTGGTGGAGGCGCTGATCGAGGCGGGCGAGCCGGACGTGATCGAGCTGGTGTTGCGCAATGCCGGCGCGCGCTTCTCCGCCACCGCGCTGGAGCGCACCGTCGCCGCCTCGCGCGAGCATCACAGCTTCGTGCCGGGCCTGCTGCGCCGTCCAGAGCTGCGCCCCAGCCACGCCTATGTGATGTTCTGGTGGAGCGATCCGGAACCCCGCCGCATCATCCTCCAGCGCTTCGCCGTCTCGCGCGAGGTGCTGCAGGAGGCCTCGGGCGACATCTTCCCCATGGCTACCGCCGAGGGCTGGCAGGACCCCCTGGTGCGCAAGGCGCTGCAGTTCATCGAGCGGCGCCAGCGAAACCGCGCCGCCGTCGACAAGAGCCCCTATTCCAGCCTGGAGGACGCCGTCAACGCGCTCCAGGACGGCATGACCCGCGAACTGGCCTCCGAGATCGCCTATCTGGCCGGGATCAAGCCCACCACCGGGGCCAAGATCTTCACCGACCCCTATGGCGAGCCGCTGGCCATCCTGTGCAAGGCCACGGGCCTGCCCAAGGCGGCGGTGCGCGCCCTGTGGCGGGGCCTGCGCCGGCCGGAGGTGGACTCGCTCGGCCGCACCCCCGCCGCCCTGGAGCGCAGCCTGGTCGTCTACGACATGATGGCGGTGGACCGGGCGCAGACCGTGCTGCGTTACTGGAACTGGTCTTTGTCCTCCGCCCTGACCCCGGCCCTGATGCGGGCGATCCGCGACGGGGACGAGGAGGCGGTGGACGAATATTCCGCGCCGCAGCGGGCGGCGATGCTGGCCCTGTCCTCCGATTTCAAGGCCTGAAGCGCGCCCTGTCCCTTGCGGGACAAAGGATCGGGCGGCCAAGACGGCCGAAATGTATAAATTGTCATGACGCCGCCGGCGCGATCCAGCACTGTTAGCCGTTGTCTTCTAGTGGAAAGCTCGATAAATCGAGATTTCAGGAGTTCAGAACCTGTCTGAACAACGATTCGCGTTTTTGCGACTGTGAGCCTAGATCGCCATGGATGACAAAGCTGAAATTATTGAGATGACGACCGATATTGTGTCCGCCTATGTGGGCAACAATTCGGTGGCGGCCACCGATCTTCCTTCGCTGATCCAGAGCGTTCACAAGGCGCTCTCCGGCGTCTCTACCGGGGTGGAGGCGGCGGAGGTCGCGCCCCGGGAGCCGGCGGTGTCGGTGAAGAAGTCGATCACGCCGGACTTCCTCATCTGTCTCGAGGACGGTCGCAAGTTCAAGTCGCTGAAACGGCACCTGCGCACCAAATACGATATGAGCCCCGAAGAGTACCGGGTCAAATGGGCCCTGCCCAAGGACTATCCGATGGTGGCCCCCAACTACGCTCGCGCCCGCTCGGACCTCGCCAAGCAGATGGGCCTCGGCCAGGGCGGCCGTAAGGCGAAGTGAGCGCGGTTCCTCCCCTCGGAGAGGGGAGGGGGACCGCCCGAAGGATGGTGGAGGGGGCAGCGCCGGGGATCGGTGATTGTCCTGCCAATGTCGCGCGGCCCCCTCCGTCACGGCGGGTATTCCCGCCGCGCCACCTCCCCGCTGAAGCGAGGGAGGAGAGATCGTTTGCCATCCTTTTTCCGGCTCTTTGACCGCAACTGAGTCTTTCGCGCCACAGGGGAATCGCTCGTTACATCGTGGCGACAATGGGGCGTGGAAACCGCTTGCTCCGACTCGCGGGTTAACAGATAGTAAGCATCACGATTCCAAGGGTTTGAGGGGGAATCTGAAGATGCTGTCGCAGCGCGAGGGGTCCGCCTCCGCCGTTCGTGCCCATGAGGAGCTGTTCGCCTACTGGGCGGCGCGGCGCGAACCCGGCCGGTTGCCGAGCCGCCGCCATATCGACCCGTGCGATTTCAAGCGCCACCTGCCCACGGTCAGCCTGATCGACATCCTGCCCTCGCCCTCGGAGGGGCTGGCGCGCGACTATCGCCTGCGCCTGGCGGGCACCGGCCTCTATGAGGTCTATCGCGGCGAGATCACCGGCAAGCGGCTGGACGAGGTCTATGACCCCGTCGCCGCCGACTACTGGCGCGCGGAACTGGACAAGGTGGTGGAGGGGCGCCGTCCCGGCGTCGGCTCCCACTCGCTGGCCTGGCGCGGCGCGCCGCACCTGTCGATCCTGTGGCTGCGTCTGCCGCTGGCCTCCGACGGGCGGCGGGTAGACATGGTGCTGGGCTATGACGTGGTGGTCGGCGCGCACGGCAACGCCTCGCGCAGCGGCATCCGCGCGGCCTGAACCGGTTCGGATAGGAATATTATCCAGCAGGCCCGCTCCCCGATTTCAACGCGAGGCGTGAACCTAGTGACTTGATTATCGGCGGCTTTCCATCAAGGCCGCATCGACTTGCGCGTTCACAATAGGAAAGTTATCCTCATATCGTCCGCGCCGCCGCACCATGGCGGCGGTCCTGGAATGGTTCCGGGCGGAGAGTTGGATGACACCGCTTGATCTCGCCGCGCCGCGGCCCCCATCGCCGGGCGACACGGCCCCCGACCGCGCGCTCGCCGCCTTCATCACCCAGCTGGTGGCGATGACCACGGGCGTGGCCGCCAGCGAGATCGCGGCGATGACCCGGCGCGACAACCGCACCTGCACCGCGCGGCAGATGGCCATGTATCTGGCCCATATCGGCTGTGGCTGGCCGCTGCAGCGGGTGGCGCTGGCCTTCGGCCGCGACCGCTCCACGGTAAGCTATGCCTGCCACCGGATCGAGGACCTGCGCGACGCCCCCGCGCTCGACGCCCTGCTGGACGCGTGCGAGGCGTGCGTGCGCGCCGCCCCGCCGCCCGGCGCCGCCGCGCCCGGCGCGACCGGGCTGGGGATGGCGGCGTGAGCGCGCCGGAGGATGCGGCGCTCCACCATATGGAGCGCGCGGTGCGGGCCCTGACTCGGCCGGGCGCCTTCATCGAGGCGGTGGGGGCGGGCTATGTGGTGCGGCTGGGTCCCGACCGGCGCCGCCGCGCCATGCTGGGCTTCGACGAGGCGGCCTTCCGCGCCCTGGTGGCCGGGCCGGGGCTGCGCCCACGCGCGGACGGCGGCTGGACGCTGATCCCCGCCAGACCCGCGCCGCCGCCGCCGCCGCCCGGCCGGCCCGGCGTGATCGAGGGTGAGCGCGAGGTGATGGACGCCGCCGGGCGCCTTCGCCGCCGCCGCGCCAACTTCGGCGAATCGCCCCTGGCCTGGCTCGCCCGGCGCAAGGACGCGGAGGGGCGGCCCTGGCTCTCGCCCCTGGAGTTCGCGGCGGGGGAACGGCTGCGCGAGGATGTGCATCGCTGTGGCCTGGTCGGACGGCTGACCATGGACTGGTCGGCGGGGCCGCGCGCGTCCGGTGGGCGGGGGATGGGGCTCGACCCCGCCGAGCGGGGCGTGGCCGCCAAGGCCCGGGTGCGCGCCGCCTTGGCCGCGGTGGGGCCGCAGCTCGTCCCGATCCTGGAGCGCATCTGCGTCACCGGCAGCGCCCTGGAGGCGGCCGAGCGGGCGCTCGGCATCCCCAAGCGCACCGGCAAGACCGTGCTGAAACTGGCCCTCCAGCGCCTGGCGGACCACTACCGCATGGGCCTCTGACGCCTCCCGCATGGGGGCTGGAGGAGGGTGGTGAAGGGGGCGCGCCGTGGCTATCGGGCCAATGTCGCGCCGCCCCCTCCGTCACGGCGGCTTCGTCGCCGCGCCACCTCCCCCGCTGCGCAGGGGAGGAGAAGTGGGTCACGGGCGGGGCGCTATCGCCTCCGCGTCGCGCCGCAGCCGCTGGACCATGGAGAAGAAGCCGTTGGAGCGCTGGGCGGAGATGGCGGCCTCGAAGCCCAGGCGGGCGAAGGCGGCCTTGATGTCGAAGGCCAGCACCTCCCTGGGGTCGCGGCCGTCGAACAGGCGCACCAGCACCGCCACCAGCCCGCGCACGATGTCGCTGTCGCTGTCGCCGCGAAAGTGCACCCGCCCGGCGGCGGGGGCGCTCACCAGCCACACCTGGCTGGCGCAGCCGCGCACCTTGTTGGCCTCGGTCCGCTCCGCCTCGGCCAGGGGGGCGAGGCCCCGGCCGAGGTCCATCAGGTGGCGATAGCGCTCGGGGTCCATGGGATCGCCCAGCATGTCGAACTCCTCGGCCAGGGTCTCCAGTTCGGCGGCGATGGTGTCGGTCATGGGCGGGAGTTAGGCGGCGCGGGGGCCGGGCTCAAGCCTTCCATCGCTGCCTTCGACGATGGGAAGCCTTTCCCGGTCAGCCGGCCGCCCGCAGGTGGAGGGTGGCGCAGAGGCCTTGGCCGGGGTGTTGATGCAGGCGCAGCTTGCCGCCCATGGCCTCGCACAGGCCCCGCGCGATGGGCAGGCCGAGGCCCGCGCCCGCCGCCCGGCGGGTCAGGGCGTTCTCGCCCTGCTCGAAGGGGCGAAACAGGCGCGCGATGTCCCCCTCTGGCACACCCGGTCCCTGATCGGCCACGTCGATGGCCACGCCGCCGGGGGTTCGGCGGAGGGCGAGGCGCACCACCCCGCCCTCGGGCGAGGCGGCGATGGCGTTCTGGATCAGCTGGGTCAGCGCCGCCTTGAGCGCGCGAGGGTCGATCGTCGCCGGCCCGGTTTCGGCGCCCTCGACGCGCAGCGTGACCTGGCGCAGCGCCGCCTCGTCCGCCAGCGCCTCGGCTGTCTCCTCCACCACCCAGAGCGGATCCTCGGCCTGGAGATCGAGGTCGATCACCCCCGCCTCCAGCCGGGCCAGATCGATTACGTCATTGACCAGCTTGAGTAATTTCAATCCGGCATCGCGCACCATTTCGGCGTGTTCCCGGTAGCGCGGCTCGCCGATGGGGCCGTGCAGCTCGCCGGCGATGATCTCCGAAAAGCCGATGATGGAGTTCAGGGGCGTGCGCAGTTCGTGCGACACCAGGCGCAGGAACGAGCGCTTGGCCGCCTCCTCCGCCGCCCGGCGCAGGTCGCGCGGCGGGGCGTCCGCGCCGGTGGCGGTGTTCGGCGGGCGGGGGGCGGCGACAGCGCTCATGGCCATGGCAAGACAGTTGCTTGGAGGAGGAGACTGCACCATTGCGCTTACGATTCGGTTCACAGCTGTGGATGGATCGGCGCCGCCCCCGCAGGACCGGTCGCCCGGCGATTGCAGGGGGTGGAGCGCACGGCGCGGGGCGTCATAGGGTCCGGCCGCGCCGGGCGTTCGATCGGATGGTCATGTGAGTGGGTGGAGCGAGACGGGCGGGGGGAGGCGGGCGCGGCTGCGGGCCGGCGCCGATCCGGCCGTGCGCTGGCAACTCGGCTGGGCCGTCGCGGTGTTGGCCGCCGCCGGGGTGCTGCTGGTGGTCATCGGCCGGCCCTCCATGCTGGCGCTGCAGGCCCTGCTCACCATCGCCCTGCCGGGGCTGATTGGGGCGCTGTGGCGGCCGGAGCGGGCGCAGAAATCCGTTTATCTCGGCCTTTGGGCTTTGGCCGCGGTCATGGCCGCGGCGCTGGAGGGGGGCCTCGGCGGACCCCTGGCCGTCTGGTGCGTCATGCCCGCCGTCGCCACCATCGTGGTGGAGGGGCCGTGGCTCTGCGGCCTCGCCCTGTCCGGCGCCGCGCTTTTGGGGGTGGCCGCCCTCAACGCCCTGCACCTGGCCTGGCGCGCGCCGACCGCGTCCCTGGCCTTCTGGCTGGCCTTCATCGCGGTGGTGACCACCGCGGCGGGGGCGGTGGGCGGCCTCCATGTGGCCCGCACCCGCGCGCGCGCCGGCCGCGCCGAGGTGGAGGCCGAGCTGGAGAGCTTCCAGACCCTGATGGGCGATCTGCCCGAACTGGCCCTGGCCATGGACCGGCAGGGCCGCGCCCAGGCGGTGTTCGGCCGCCCGCTGGCCGGGCTGGACGCGGACGACCTGCACCGCGGCCTGCTGGAGACCGCCGACCCCGCCGACCGGGAGAGGCTCCGCGCCGCCCTGGACGAGGCGGTCGATCACGGCCACGCCCGCGTGGTCTTCGCCCCCGCCCTGCCGGGTGCCCCCAAGGTGGCCGCCAGCTTGCAGCGCACCGCCACGGGCGGCCTGACCGCCATCCTGCGCGAGGCCCCCGCCATACCGCCCCGCCTGGCCCCGCCCGTGACCCAATCGGCGCCGGGCGAACCGGGGGCCGACCTGCTGCAACGGCTGAAGGAGTCCGAGGCCGGGCGGCGCAAGGCCGAGGCCGACGCCGAGGGCCGCGCCCGCTTTCTGGCCAATATGAGCCACGAACTGCGCACGCCCCTGAACGCCATCATGGGCTTTTCCGACATCATGAAGAACCGGATGTTCGGCGAGCTGCAGCCCAAATACCTGGAATATGCCGAGCTGATCCACGAGTCCGGCGGCCACCTGCTCGACCTCATCAACGACGTGCTGGACATGTCCAAGATCGAGGCCCACCGTTACGAGCTGTCGCTGGAGGTGTTCGATGCGCGCGAGGCGGTGAACGCGGCGCTGCGGCTGATGCGGCTGCAGGCCGACGACGCCGGGATCAAGCTGCGCGGCGTCCTGCCCGCCGAGCCGCTGGAGGTCGAGGCCGACCGGCGGGCGATCAAGCAGGTGGTGCTGAACCTGCTCTCCAACGCGCTGAAGTTCACCCCCGCGGGGGGCGAGGCGACCCTGACCCTCGGCACGGCGCTGGGCGCGCTGGAGCTGGTGGTGGCCGACAGCGGCATGGGCATCGCGCCGGAGGACCTGGAGCGGCTCGGCCAGCCCTATCAGCAGGCCGGCGGCGCGAACGAGCGGGCGCAGGGCACCGGGCTCGGCCTGTCGCTGGTGCGCGCCTTCGCCGAACTGCACGGCGGGCGGATGTCGCTGGAAAGCCGCCTCGGCGAAGGCACCGCCGTCACCGTGCGGATGCCGGTGCTGGTCGGCGCGGCGCCGCAAACGCCGCCCCGCCCCATCCCCAGGGTCGTCCCCGGCGGCGCGCCAGAGGCCTAGTCGGCGACGGCTTTGCGGGCCGATGCCTTCCTGTAAACTTGAATTATTCGAGAAAATCGACTAACTCAGACGGCAGGAGGCGCCCATGCCCAATGTCCGAGTCTCGTCCGGCGATTTCCTGAAATCCTACGGCCGCTTCACCGAAACCGCCCTGCGCGAGCCGGTTACAATCACCAGCCATGGTCGCGAACGGCTGGTGCTGCTATCCGCCGATGAGTATCGCCGGCTGAAGGCAAACGATCGTGCGCCGCTCTATCCGTGGGAACTGAGCGACAGCGATCTTCGCGCCCTGGAGGCGTCCGAGCCGCCGGCGGCGGCAAGCCGGTTCGACCACGAGACCCGGTAGGGTTGGCGCTCCGCGCCCCATCGCCCGGCCTCGTCATCAACTACGCCTATCTCTGGCGCAACGAGGCGACGCGGGGTCTGGAAGAGGGCCGCAAGGATCGGCCCTGCGTCGTTGTCTTGGCCGTGGCGGCGGTTGAGGGCCGGACCGTGGTCACGGCGGCGCCGATCACGCACACCGCGCCCGACCGCAAGGACCATGCGGATGAAATCCCGGCCGCGACCAGGCTGCGCCTCGGGCTCGACGGTGAACGCTCGTGGATCGTCGCCGGCGACCTCAACCGTTTCATCTGGCCGGGCGTCGATCTTCGGCCCATCCGGCGCGAGGGGCGGCGCTATGATTATGGGCTCGTCCCGGCGATCCTCTATCGCGACGTGCGCGACAAGGTGTTGGCCTTGGCGCGTGCGGGCGAAGCGCACCTCACTCATCGTGGCGAGTAAACAGGCAAGAAAAAGGGCGGCGCTTTGCGGCGCCGCCCCGTTCACGGTGTATCCGCACTTTAGAAGGTCGCGCGGACACCGAACTTGAAGTAACGGCCATAGATGCCGCTGTTGGCGATCACGTCGTTATAGTTCACCGCGCCATAGGTGGTCGGGTCGATCGGCGGGTTCTTGTCGAACAGGTTGGTCACATCAAGGTAAAGCTGGAGGCGGCGATTGACCTGATAGCTCACGTGCGTGTCGATATCCCAGAACGGCTTGACCTTGCACTGGACCGGCGTGACGCCGTCCAGATAGGTGGTGTTGACGTTGCTGGCCGAGGCCCCGCCGGCGATGCAAACCCCCGTCGTATCGCCAAAATCCTCGGCCTGTAGCTGGTAGCCGTCGGTGTAGTAGGCGGTGACGGTCAGGGCCAGCGGGCCGCGCTCCAGGGTGTTGGACCAGTTGGCGCGGAGCTTGGGCGTGCCGGCGGCCGAGACGTTGTTGTAGGGCCCGATGGTGCCCGCATAGTGCTGGCGCCCGGTCGGGGTGGTCACGTCGAGGCGCAGCACATAGTTGGCGTCGAAGGCGCTGGTGAAGCGGAAGCCGTAGGGCAGGTTGTAGCGCGCGGTGGCGCCGAAGTCGTAGCCCGACGTGCTTTCCTCGTCCTGGTTGATGAAGCCGTACTGGATGAAGCCCGGAAGGATTTGCGCGTTCGGCGCGTTCGGATCGGGGATGCCGGGGATAATGCTATAGCCGGCCGGGATCGGGGTTCCCGCGAAATAGGCCGCGAGCGCGGCGCCGAGGTTCGTGTTGTTCGGCACGATTACCTGCTTCTTGACGATGCGATAATAATCGACCGAGAAGCTCAGGTGACGATCCGGCTCCAGCACGATGCCGGCGGTGAAGTTCTTGGAGGTTTCGGGCTTCAGGCCGCCGGTGCCGACCGTGGTTTCGCCGAGGGAATAGCCCACGCCATAGCCGTCGTTGTTGTGGGCGGCCTGGAACGACTTGGGCGCCGTCTGGGTAACGAAGCCGGTGGTCGGCAGAGAGTTGGACTCCGCGAAGCTCGGGATGCGGAAGCCGTCCGAATAGGTCGAGCGCAGGCTGATGATGTTGAACTGCGGCGCCCAGTCGGCGAACGGCTTGATGATGCCGCCGATCTTGGGCGAGAAGTGGCTCTGGCCGGTGGAATAGGTGTCGTAGCGGCCGGAAACGTCGATATCGATCTGCTTCAACACCGGCGCATCGAGTTCAAACGCCACCGACTGGGTCGAGCGGCTGCCGATCGTGCCGAACGGGTTGATGGTGAAATAGCGGTTGGTGGCGCCGTTATTGTCGGGATTGGCGCTGGGGTTATCGATCGACTCGTAGCGCGCGGCCCCCGTCAGGCCGAGTTGCAGTTCGCCGCCCGGCAGTTGGAACAGGTCCTTCCTGAGGCTGCCCTGGATCATGCCCAGTTGCGAGCGGGAGATCTGGATGTTCTGCGGGGCGATGAAGTTGCGCACCGCCGCGGTGTTCTGGGCGGGATTGACGAAGTTGTAGGCGCCGGTGGCCACCGCGTTCAGCAGGTTGGCGATGTAGATATCGCCGTTGGCGGTGTTCTGCAGATCGGTCTGCGAACCGGTCAGATCGACATTGTATTGCCAGGGGCCCATGAAGTTGAAGCTGCCGCTGAGGCCCGCGGCCAGACGATAGGTCTGCGAGAACTGTTCGTTGCTGGCGGGGATGTCGCCGAAGCGATAGCGGATCGAGGCGGTTTCGCCGATGGCCGCGAAGGGGTTGTTGGGGTTCAGCGTGCCGTTGGCCGGTCCGCAGTTCACGCCCGAGGCGCAGACATAGACCGGCAGCACCAGTCCCGGCGTATTCGCCGTTGAATAAACCAGTCCGAGCGAGCCCGGGGTCGATTGCTGGCGGATCGAGGACGGCACGGCGCGGGAGAACACGTCGTTCTGGTAATAGTTGGCGGTGAAATACCCTTCCGCATCGCCCCACAGCTTCTTGGTGCCGCGGAGGGAAATGCTGAAGCGCTTGTCGTCCGGAGAGATGGTCCCGTACTGGCGCACCAGATCCTGCTGGCACAGGTTCACCGGGGCCGTGACGCCGACCGCCCCGCCGGCCGCGGCCTGCGAGGGCGTGATGGTCACCGGCGTAAGATTGCCGCAGCCCGCCGCCGGATTGAGCAACTGGAAGTCGCCCAGCGCCGTGTTGCCGAAATAGGGCCGCACCACCGGAACCGTCGTGCTGCCGACGCCCTGGAAGCTGCCGTCGAACTGGACGCCGTTGACCACGCCGTTGGTGCGGCAGGTCTTGGTTCCGTCGATCAGGCTGGCGCCGCAGGTCCGGCTTACGTCGGCGGTGTTGAACGGGTAGCCGCGCTGGCGGTTGAACAGCGCCTCGTCGTGCTCGTATTCCACGCCTACATAGACGTTGTAGCCGTCGACGGCCAGGTTGCCGTGCCCGACCAGGGCCTGGAAGTTCTCCTCCGCCCCGCCGCCGTGCTCCGACAGGCCGCCCTCGGCCTTGGCGGTCACGCCCTCATAGGTCTTCTTGGTGATGACATTGACCACTCCGGCGATCGCGTCCGCGCCATAGGTCGACGAGGCGCCGTCCTTCAGAGTCTGGATCCGGTCTATGATGATGTCGGGAATGGTGTTGAGGTCGACGAAGTTGCGCGTGCCGTCGTCCGCCAGCGGGTAATAGGTCATCCGCAGCCCGTCGACCAGAACGAGGGTGGAGTTGGTGGTCAGGCCGCGAAGCGACACGGCCGCCGCGCCGGCGGCGAACGCGCCGTTGGCGCTGAAGGAGTTGGGCAGCGAGGACGACCCGTTCGCGGCGATGGACTGGATGGCGTTGGTGATGGTGGTGATGCCGCGGTCCTGCAGGTCGGCGGCCGTGATCGTCGTCACCGGATCGGCCGTATCGGAGAGCTTGCGGCGCAGGATCGAGCCGGTGACGACGATTTCCTGCGGGGCGTTCGCCGCGGCGGGCGCATCGGTGGTCTGGGCCAGCGCCCCCGTCGGAAGCGCCGCCACACCGAGCGGGGCGGCGATCATCACGGCGGCCGCGACCATCAGTCCGGAGGAGCCAAGCAGGCGTTGGCGCGTCGATTTGGTGTTCAAGATGGGTCCCTCCAAAAGGCGCACAGTCGGGCGCAAGCCCCGCGCGTTACATCGGTCTCAACATGAGTTTCCAGGCCTGGCCCGGGTCTGGCGGAACGTGACTTTTGTGTAATGAACCGTCAATCGAACTCCGCCGCCAATCCGCAGCCGCCACGGAAGTGTCACTTAATAGACACATCATGTTGCTGAATCGAAATGATTTTGCGGCGATGCGGGCGCGGCCGCCCCCGCGATGACGGCTTGGCTGGGGGGCAGGCCTGCGCTTACCGCCCCGCCATCAGGAAGGCGCGGCCGGCGGCGAAGTCGCCCACCTCGAACAGGGCGCGCTCGGGCGGGCGGCCCTGATAAGCGAACTCCACCACCACCGCCTCGCGCGGGTCGAGCCCGGCCAGCGCCTCGGCGGCGGCGGCGGGGAAGGCGAACAGCGCGCCCCGGCCCTTGCCGCCCGGCAACAGCGAGGCGGGCGCCGGGCGGCGGGCGGAGGCGACGAAGGTGCGCGCGGCGCCCGGCGTCGGCGCCCGGCCGGCCAGGTCGGGGCGGCGCGGGTCGAAATAAGGCGCCGCGGCCTTCGCCGGATCGCGGACGATGAAGAAGGCGCTGAAGGCGCCCTGCGCCTGCGCCGCCGCCACCGCCACCACGGGGGCGGCCTGATCGGCGGCGATGCCGAAGGTGAGGGCGCCCTCGCCCGCGCCGTCCCACCGGCCGGGCTCCGACAGCCGCCAGCGCGGACCGTCCACCGCCCTGTGGTCGACCACCGGCGCGATGGGGTTGCGCTCCGCCTGCCAGGCGTATTGCCCGCCGGGGAAGGTCATGGCGGTCATGCGGGCATAGCCGGCGAAGGCCTTCTTCACCCGCTCCGCGGCGGTGTTCAGATCGGGCGAGGCGCAGGGCACGCTGAAGGCGGCGAGGCGGGCCCGGTCGGCGGCGGCGAGGAGCGCGCTTTGGCCCGAGCCGGCGCGGAGGGCCGCCCCCCGCGCCTGCAGGCTGGAGGCGCTGAGGGCGGCGGCGATCTCCGGTGCGAACAGGTGGCAGCGGCCGTCGGCCTCGCGCATCACCGTCCGCTCGTAATAGAGCCCGGCCGCGGAGGTGGCGGCCGCCACACCCGGCAAAGCGAGGGCCGGCAGGGCGAGCGCCGCCAGCAGGGCGCAGGAGGCCCGGCGCAGGCGTGCGCGGCCGGTCGATCTCACCATCGTGACCTCATCGTCCACCGGCTTGTGTCCGCCGGCCGTTAGCCCGACCATAGGGCGGCCCGCTTTCGGCGGGGTTTAGCAGCAGGGTTAACGATTGCTTCTCTCCACCGACGTTTGGGTCGCGGCCCTGATCCGCCGGGCGGAGCTGTCGGGCGGCGCGGCCACGGTGGCGATGAAGGGCGATGCGCGGGCGGGCTCGGTGCTGGTCAAGACCTATGACCGCAAGACCCGCGAGGCGCGGCTCTATGCCGAGGCCACCCGCGGCGACGGCGAGCGGGTGTGGATGCAGCCCCGCCCCGGCGCCGGCGAGGTCGAGCTCGACCAGTACGCCGAACGCGCCCGCCGCATCGACCCGGACCTGTGGCTGGTGGAAGTGGAGGACGGCCAGGGCCGCCACTTCCTCACCGAAGCGGTGGAGGGCGAGCGGGGTTAGAAAGCCCCTCCCCCTTGCGGGGAGGGGTTGGGGTGGGGTGCGGCCGACGTCAGGCGCCCAAACCTAGAGCGCCCGCCGTCCGGCCGCGCGCTTGCACCCCTCACCCTGCCCTCTCCCCCGCAAGGGGGATAGGGTTCTTGTCCCCCGCAACCCTTCGCTAACCGTCTTCCTCAACCGGACCGCAAGTGGCTCCGGGGTAGGGTTCCCCTGCGCCGCGGTGGGCGCGCGTCCGGGTACCCCCATGCTCTTCCTGATGAACGACCGTGTGCTGCAGCTCGACGACGGCCTGGCCTCGACCATCGAGCTTGGCCGCTTCGACGAGGTCAGCCCCACGTTCGCCATCAAGCTCGGCCAGGAACTCTATGCGGAACAGCCGCTGTTGCAGCGCGAGGCGCCCGAGCGCGCCCGCCGCCTGGCCCTCCTGATCCAGTCCAAGGCGCCGGAGGTGAACGCCGCCCTGTTCGTGGCGCCCGCGGTGGGGTGCCGGCCGGACCAGGTGCTCACCCGCTTCGCCAGCCTGTCGCTGGAGGTGATGGCCTCGCTCTACAGCCGCGACAAGGCCGAGGGCGGCCTTACCCCCGTCCAGGCCGACCGCGAAGTCTGGCGCCGCCTGGCGGCCTGACGACTGTTCTCCTCCCCTCGCGTAGCGGGAAGATGGCGCGACGCTGACCTGAGAGGGCGCCGCCGCCCCCTCCACCACCCTTCGGGCGGCCCCCCTCCCCCTCGATGAGGGGGAGGAGCCAGGCCCCTTCTCCTCCCTTGCGCAGCGGGGGAGGTGGCGCGGCGGGAATACCCGCCGTGACGGAGGGGGCGGCGCGACGCTGACCGGCCAGGGCGCCGCCGCCCCCTCCACCACCTTTCAGACGGTCTCCTCCCCTCGCGTAGCGGGGAAGGGGACAACACTCATTTTTGACGCGCATCCGTCACGGCGATCTGCTTAGCTCCCGGCTTCTTCCATTCCGGGCGGAGCTAAGGCCATGGGTATTCTGGACGGCTTGACCAACATGCTGGGCGGCGGCGGCCAGGCCGCCGAGGGCGAGCAGGCGCAGGGCGCCATGGGCATCCTCGGCTCGCTGCTGCAGCAGGGCGGCGGCGCGGGGCAAAGCTCCAACATCGTCGGCGCGCTCCTCGGCGGCGGCGCGCAGCAGGGCGGGCCGGCCGACGCCGGGGCGGCGCAGGGCGGCATGGCCGGAATGCTGGAGACCCTGGCGGCCAACGGCCTCTCCGAACACGTCGGCTCCTGGCTGTCCAACAACCCCAACCTGCCGATCTCGGGCGAGCAGATCCGCGACGCCCTGGGTTCCGAACAGGCGCAGTCCATGGCCAACGCCGCCGGCCTGCCGGTGGGCGATTTCCTCAAGCACCTGGCCGAACACCTGCCCCAGGCCGCCGCCGAGTCCGCCGGGACGGCGAACGGCTAGCGGGCGGCCGGGCGTCAGAAGGCGGCGCAGGCGCTCAGCGCGGTGCGCACCCCCCCTTCGTCGGCGGCGCCCAATCGGCCGGCCACTCTCAAGACGCGGCGGGTTTCGAGGGTGGCCAGTTTGCTGGCGCGGACCAGCGAAGGGGCAGGCAGGCCGGCGGCGAGCAAATCCGTCAGAACGACATCGGCGAACCCTTCGGTCTCCACCCCGCTGGTGATCATGGCGACCCAGACGCGGCCCAGGCGCGCATGCGGCGCCTGTCGGGAGACCACCAGCGCCGGTCGTCGTTTCTCGGCAAGGCGGTCGATATAGGGGAACGGAACCACCACCACGTCGAAGGGCGAGAGCCTCATAGGCCGGCATAGGCCTTGTCGTCGGCCTCGCCGGCCCATTCGTCGAACACGGCGAAAGGGTCGTCCTCTTCAGCAGTCGATCGGGCCGACTTCGCGGTTTCGACGATCTCTATCTCCTTGGCGCTTATCAGGCTGGGCGGGGCGGTGAGGTCGCCTTTCATGCGCAGGCTCACCCCGCCTCGCCTCAGGCGCGCGGCCACGGCTTCCAGATCCTTCACATAGAACTGGTTGATCGCCTTGTTGTGCTGGGCATCGACGGTGCGGTCGGCCATGACATAATAGCCGTCGGCGTTCTTGTACGGATGGAACACCTCGATCCGTCCGTCAGGGCGCTTGCGTCGGCGAACCAGGTCCATTTTCGCATTCCAATGCAATTCATAGGGAATCTAGTCCTTGAAAATCATTGTGTCGAGCGTCTCTATCTTGCTATGAGCCGCAAATGACCTCTCCCGCCCTGGAAGCTGCGCGGCGGCGCACCTTCGCCATCATCTCCCATCCGGACGCGGGCAAGACCACGCTGACCGAGCACCTGCTGCTGGCCGGCGGCGCGATCCGGGCGGCGGGGGCGGTGCGGGCGCGGGGCGAGAACCGCCGCACCCGTTCGGACTGGATGAAGATCGAGAAGGAGCGCGGCATCTCCGTCTCCGCCTCGGTGATGACCTTCGAGCATGAGGGCCTGCTGTTCAACCTGCTCGATACGCCGGGCCACGAGGATTTCTCGGAGGACACCTACCGCACCCTGACCGCCGCCGACGCCGCGGTGATGGTGCTGGACGCCGCCAAGGGCATCGAGCCCCAGACCCTGAAGCTGTTCGAGGTCTGCCGCCTGCGCGATATCCCCATCGTCACCTTCATCAACAAGATGGACCGCGAGGCGCTGGACCCTTTCGCCCTGCTGGACGAGATCGGGGCCAAGCTGGCGCTCGACCCCGCCCCGCTCTACTGGCCGGCCGGCTCGGGAAACCGGTTCAAGGGGATGGTGGATCTGCGCGGCGGCCGCTTCACCGCCTATACCCGGACGGGCGGGGCGGAGGAGGGGTTCGAGACCATCGCGCTGAACTCCAACGCCATCGCCCGCGTGCTCGACCCGGACGAGAAGGAGGAGGTGGAGGAGGGGGCCCTTCTGGTGCGCGAGGCGTCCAAGCCCTTCGACGTGCGTTCCTTCCTGGAGGGGCACATGACGCCGGTGCTGTTCGGCTCGGCGCTCCGCCATTTCGGGGTGGGCGAACTCCTGGAGGTGCTGGGCGCCTTCGCCCCGCCGCCGGGGCCCATGGCGGCGGAGCGGGGCGGGGCGGCGACCCACGTGGCCCCCGGCGACGGCGAGGTGACCGGCTTCGTCTTCAAGGTCCAGGCCAATATGGACCCCAACCACCGCGACCGCATCGCCATGCTGCGCCTGTGTTCGGGCCGCTTCCACCGGGGGATGAAGCTGAAGGCCCCCAACGGCGACCAGAAGACCTTTCGCCAGATCAGCGTCAACGCGCCGATCATGTTCATGGCCGCGGACCGCGAACTGGCGGAGGAGGCCTATGCGGGCGACGTGATCGGCATCCCCAACCACGGCGTGCTGCGGGTGGGCGACAGCCTGTCGGAAAGCGGCCTGCTGCGCTATGCGGGCCTGCCCAACTTCGCCCCGGAAATCCTCCAGCGGGTGCGGGTGAAGGACCCCCTGAAGGCCAAGCACCTGAAGAAGGCGCTGGAGGGCCTGGCCGAGGAGGGGGTGACCCAGCTGTTTCGGCCCATGATCGGGGCGGACTTCATCGTCGGCGCCGTGGGCCAGCTGCAGTTCGAGGTGATGGCCGACCGGCTGGCCAACGAATACCAGCTGGAGGTGATGTTCGAGCCCAGCCCCTTCGCCGAGGCGCGCTGGATCACCGGCGCCAGGGCCGACATCGAGGACTTCACCGGCAAGCACCGCGGCGCCATGGGCCAGGACAGCGACGAGCAGCCCGTCTTCCTCGGCAAGTCCGCCTGGGAGGTGGGCTATGTGATGGAGCGCTACCCCAGGGTGACCTTCAACAAGGCCAAGGAACGGCGATAGACTGCTGACAATGGAGGCCGGTCATGGCGACGGTGAAGAAGGGGACGTTGGCGAAGCCGCCCGAGTGGTGGGTCCACCTCCGCTGGATGAACGCGCCTTCTGGAACGCGGAGCGGCGTGCTGCGAAAAGCGCTATCGTCAAGGACCAATTCCAGTCGTCATCGCCGGTAAGGTCCGGCGACGGCTGGGCCGCGAGACATGGCCAACGTCGGGCGCGATGACTATGCTCACTCAACCGTGTGGGGGCTGTATGATCCTGACGATGCTGGCGCTGCAGGCGCTCTCCATATCGCCGCCGAACGCCGCCGCGCCCAGACAGGCCCAGCCTGTGATGGTGTATCAATGGGACAAGGCGCCCACGCGGGCGGACCTTGCGGGGGCGTTCCCGTCCGAACGGCCGGACATCGTCTCAAGCTTTGGTTCAATCGACTGCACATTAGGGGTCGACCGTCGACCCAAGGACTGCCGGCCCGGTTTCGGACCCGATCCCTCGCTGAGCCAGGCAATGGTGGCTCTGGCTGACAAATTTCAGGGGCCGCCCTCAAACATACCGGCCGGCGCGTCGATCAACATCGTCATGATCTACCAGCCGGCGAGCCAAATCGTCGGGCCTCCGCGGTTTGTGGAAGGCCCCGATGACCTGCAAGGGAAAGTCTCTGACTGGGCCTTGAAACCCACGCTTAGGCGGATCGCCGAGATCGCTCCGTCCAAACTAGCAGGAGCCAATTCGGGCGTCGTGGAGTGCCGCGTCACGGCTGGCGGCAGACTTGACGATTGTCACATCTTCACCCCGCTTAATGCGCCACGACCGCGCTGCTATCATGGTGGCGCGGCCGGCGATGTGTGCTCGCCGGAGGACTTGGAGCGCATGAAGCCAGCGCCCGAACTCGCCGTCCTTGCTCAGGCAGTCCGCGCGCCGATCAAAGACTTGGATGGGCGGCCCAGCCTCGGCCGCACCGTCCGGTTCTTCGCCACACTCATGCCGGCGATGGCCCCGCCGCTGCAGATCGCGCCACCGCCTCCTCCCCTTCTACCGCCTTTGAAGCGCCCACGCGGCGGTCCGCGACCACCCGTATTCCGCCCCTTTCACATCTCCTAACCCGGGTCCTCCAACAGGTCGGGGGCTTCGAAGTCCAGGGCGTCTTCGGGGTGTTCGAGGGCGGTTTCGGAGACAAGCTGGCCGCGCATACTCACCCCCGCCGCGACCACGCTCAGGGGGTCGCCGCTGACCAGCGGGTGCCAGGCGGCCAGGCCCCGCCCCTCGTGCACGCGGCGGTAGGCGCAGGAGGGCGGCATCCAGGTCAGGGCCTCGATGTTCCACGGCGTCAGCTTGATGCAGTCGGGCACGTGCTGCTTGCGGTTCGCATAGTCGGTGCAGCGGCAGACCGCGATGTCGAGCAGCTTGCAGGCCACGCGGGTGGGCATGACCCTGCCGGTATCCTCGTCCTCGAAGCGGATCAGGCAGCAGCGACCGCAGCCGTCGCACAGGCTTTCCCACTCCGGCGCGGTCATGTCCTGAAGCCGCTTGGTCTCCCAGAATCTGGTCATGGCCAGAATCTGGTCATGGCCAAAACCGGGGCATACCCAAAACCTTGGTCACGGGCCGGAAGGGTTTTTCCGTCATAGGGTTTACGCCACAGGCTCGCCATAGCCCTGCATATAGGGGGTCACAGGCCCCGGACCCTAGAGCGAAGAAACCAGAGTAGACCGCCTTGCGCCTTCCCCGCCGACAAAGGCCGCCGGCCCCGCCTTTCCAGGGCGGGATGATCCGGGCCGACCTCGACCATGCCCGGGCCAGGCGGCTCGGGGTATGGAGGACGCTCGCCCTCGGCCTTGGGCTGGGCGCCCTGCTGGCCGTGCTGTTCAGCGGGCTGTGGGTGTGGAAACTGGCCTTTTCCGACCTGCCCTCGATCCCCGACAAGTCGGCCCTGTGGGCGCTGAACCGGCCGGCGGGGGCCAGCTTCGTGGATCGGGACGGCAAGGTGATCGGCCAGCGCGGCCCCAAACACGGCGCGCCCCTGGCCCTGTCCGACCTGCCGCCCTACCTGCCCCAGGCCTTCCTGGCGGCGGAGGACCGGCGCTTCTACCACCACGGCGGGGTGGACCTGTTCGGCATCGCCCGGGCGGCGCGCAGCAACCTCGGTCGCCATCGGACCGGGCCGCGGCGGGGGCTGCAGGGCGGCTCCACCATCACCCAGCAGATCGCCCGCACCCTGTTCCTCACCCCCGAACAGACCCTGCGCCGCAAGCTGCAGGAGGCCGGGCTGGCCATGCGGATCGAGCATCTGATGTCCAAGGACGAGATCCTCGACCTCTATCTGAACCGCATCTATTTCGGCGGCGGCGCCTATGGGGTGGACGCCGCCAGCCGCACCTATTTCGGCAAGCCGGCCACGGCGGTCAGCCTGTCCGAGGCCGCGCTGCTGGCGGCCCTGCCCAAGGCGCCGACCCGGCTCGACCCGGCCAACGACTTCCAGGCCGCGCTGGCCCGCTCCCGCCTGGTGTTGAAGGCGCTGGTCCGGGAGCGCTGGATCACCGCGGCGCAGCAGGCCGAGGCCCTGGCCCATCCCCCGAGGCTCGCGCCCGAAACCCTGGACGAGGGCGATTTCGGCTATGTGCTGGACCTGGCGGCGCAGGAGGCCAAGGCGCTGAACGCCGCCAACATCCCCGACCTGGTGGTGCACCTGACCATTGACAGCCGGCTGCAGGCGCAGGCGACGGCGGCGGTGCGGGAGGCGGTGGCCAGGGGCCAGTCGGCGGGGGCGAGCCAGGCGGCGCTGGTGGCGCTCGGCCCGGACGGGGGCGTGCGCGCCCTGGTGGGCGGGGTGGATCATCGCCTGTCCGCCTTCGACCGCGCCACCCAGGCGGAGCGCCAGCCGGGCTCCCTGTTCAAGGCTTTCGTCTATGCCGCGGCGCTGGAGCAGGGGATCGCCCCCGACGACGTGCGCCAGGACGCGCCGGTGAACGTGGGCGGCTGGCGGCCGGCCAATGCCGACGGACTCTATGCCGGCAATGTGACGCTGGCCGACGCCTTCGCCCGCTCCATCAACACCGTGGCGGTGCGGCTCGGCCAGGAGGTGGGGGCCGGGCGTGTGGCCGAGGTGGCGCGCCGGTTCGGCCTCGCCACCATCCCCCCGCACCCGGCTCCCCCGGTGGCGCTGGGCGCCTATGAGACCCGCCTGATCGACATCACCTCCGGCTATCAGGTGTTCCAGCTCGGCGGCCGGCGCGCGCCGCCCTTCCTCATCGAGGCCATCACCGACGCCCGGGGCCGCCCGGTCTGGCGCCACCCGCCCGAGGCGCCCCGCCAGATTTACGACTCGGCCAAGGCGGTAGAGATGGTGGGCCTGATGCAGGGCGTGATCGACAGGGGTACGGGGCGCAAGGCTGCGCTGGGCCGCCCGGCGGCGGGCAAGACCGGCACCAGCCAGGACTATCGCGACGCCTGGTTCGTGGGCTTCACCCCCGACTATGTGGCCGGGGTCTGGCTCGGCGACGACCGGGGCCGTCCGATGCAGCGCCAGGTGGGCGGCGACCTGCCGGCCGAGACGTGGCGGCGCTTCATGCTGGCCGCCGAACAGGGCCTGCCGCCGCGCCCCTTCCCGAAGCCGAGGGTCGTGGATGAGGCCGACCCCCGCGCCGACTTCTACCGCGACCTGACCGCCGCCTTCGACCAGACCGCCAAGGACGCCGCGGACAGCGAGCCCCATGGTGTGCTGGGGGGGAAGCTTTAGGCTGTAAATGCACCTGTCATCCCGGAAAGCGCGCAGCGCTTATCCGGGACCTCGAAGCAGGTTCTAACCGCCCCTCGGGGTCCCGGCTATTCGCTCCGCCACCGCCGTGATGACAGGAGTTAGAAGAGGTCGAGGTAAAGGTCCCTCCAGCCTGGATTGTCTTCCTCGATAAGGACGAACTTCCAGTCCCGTCGCCACCGCTTGATCCGCTTTTCGCGAAGAATAGCCTGCTCGACGTCAGTATGATGCTCCGACCACACGAGGCGGTGAATCTGATATCTTGTGGTAAACCCGCCGGTCAGGCCGTCCTTGTGTTCGGAAACCCGGCGAACGAGGTCGTTGGTCACCCCCACGTAGAGCGCCCCGCGCCAGCGGCTGGCGAGGATGTAGACGTAGTAGTTATGGTCCATCGAGGTCCCGGATCGCTCCTGCGGAGCGTCCGGGATGACAGGTGTTTTTGCAACCCATGGCTTGAATACCAATGCCCTGTCATCCCGGCCGTAGCGCAGCGAAGAGCCGGGACCTCGATGGTGTTCATGCTGTTCTTCGCGGTCCCGGATAAGCGCTTCGCGCTTTCCGGGATGACAGGCATTGATGCTCGCGTGACCCGGCGCGGCTTGTTGGCTAGAAGGCCCGCCCATGGCCCGCCCCTCCAAGTCCGCCCCTCCAAAGTCTGCCCCCGCAAGGTCCGTCCAGGGCCGTCCGCCCATCGTCGCGCTGAAGGACGTGCGGCTGGCCGATGGGCCGGTGATGCTGTTCGACGGGGTGGACCTGGCCATCGAGGCGCGCGCCCGCGCCTGCCTGGTGGGGCGCAACGGGGCGGGCAAGTCCACCCTGCTGAAGGCGCTGGCCGGGTGGATCGAACCCGACGGGGGCGAGCGCTTCGTCCAGCCGGGGCTGCGCTTCGCCTTTGTGCCGCAGGAGCCGGTGATCGTCGGCGATACGGTGCTGGACCACGCCATCGCCGGCGGGGCCCGGCCCTGGGAGGCGGAGGCGGAGCTGCAGGCCTTCGGCCTCGATCCGCAAAAGTCCACCCAAGGCCTGTCCGGGGGCGAGAACCGCCGCGCCGCCCTGGCCAAGGCCTTCGCCGAACAGCCGGACCTGATCCTGCTGGACGAGCCCACCAACCACCTGGATATATTCGCCATCGAGACCCTGGAGCGGCGCCTGCTGGAGAGTCGCGCCGCCGCCCTGGTGGTCAGCCACGACCGGGCCTTTCTGGAGCGGATCACCACACGCTGCTTCTGGCTGGCCCACCGCAAGGTGCGCACGCTCGACCAGGGCTATGCCGGGTTCGAGGCCTGGGCCGAGACCGTGGAGGCGGAGGAGCAGGAGGCGCTGCGCCGCCTGACCAAGACCATCGAGCGCGAGGCCTATACCGCCACCCGCTCCATCACCGCCCGGCGCACCCGCAACGAGGGCCGCTTTCGCGCCCTGCAGGCCATGCGCCAGGCCCGCGCGGCGATCCTGAAGGACCAGACCCGCCCCCTGGAGCTGCAGATCGACGCCGGCGGAACCTCCGGCAAGCGCGTGGTCGAGGCGCGGGGGGTGAGCAAGAGCTTTCATTCGGGGGGAGAGGAGCGCGTTATTGTATCGAACTTCTCCACCCGCATCCTGCGGGGCGACCGGGTGGCGATCGTGGGGCCGAACGGGGCGGGGAAGACCACGCTGGTCAGGCTGCTGCTGGGCGAACTGGACCCGGACGCGGGGTCGGTGAAGCTCGGCACGGGGCTGGAGGCGGTCTATCTCGACCAGGGCCGCAGCGAGCTGAAGCCGGAGATGACCCTGTGGGACGCCCTCACCCCCTCCGGCGGCGACAGCATCATGGTGCGCGGCCAGCCCAAACACGTGGCCGCCTATGCCAAGGACTTCCTGTTCCGCGACGGGCAACTGCGCCAGCCGGTGTCCAGCCTGTCGGGCGGGGAGCGCAACCGCCTGCTCCTGGCCCGCGCCCTGGCCAAGCCCGCCAACCTCCTGGTGCTGGACGAGCCCACCAACGACCTCGACATGGAGACGCTGGACCTGTTGGAGGACCTGCTGGCCGACTATGAGGGCACGCTGATCCTGGTCAGCCACGACCGCGACTTCATCGACCGCCTGGCCACCTCCACCATCGCGCTGGACGGCCGGGGCGGGGCGGTGGAGACCCCCGGCGGCTGGACCGACTTCCTGCGCCAGAACCCGGGCTTTTTCGACACCGCGGCGCTGCCCCCTCCACCACCCGTCGGGCGGTCCCCCTCCCCTGTGAACGGGGGAGGAGCAGGGGCCTCGATGTCTTCTCCTCCCCCGCGAGGCGGGGGAGGGGGACCGGCGACGCCGGGGGAGGGGGCAGCGCCGCCGCCAAAAGTCCGGCTCACCTTCAAGGACCAGCACCGGCTGGCGGAGGCGGAGCGGGCGCTGGCCGCGCTGCCGGCCGCCATCGCCGCCCTGGAGGCCCGGCTGCACGAACCGACCCTCTATTCCAGCGATCCCAGGGGATTCCAGCGGCTGACGCTGGAGCTGGATGCGGCGCGGGCGCGGCTGGAGCAGGCCGAGCTGGACTGGCTGGAACTGGAGACCAAGAAGGACGCATCCGTTTCCGGAGGATAAGTCCTAACTTATTGATTATTTTAACTAAATATTTGAACTTGCGCAATTATCCACCTTCCGTCCACCGTATGGCGTCGTTTCATCAACCGTACCGTTCGGCCGCCCGGTTGCGCCCGTCCCGGGGTGGAGTCATCCTCCATCTGTCGAAGGGAACCCGCCACGGCGGCCCCCGGAAGGGCCTGGGCAACCAGGGTCTTGCGCGGGCGGAACGGGACGGGAAAGGTTCGCCGTAAAGGCCGGGCCGCGCAAGCGCCAGGGCAGGACGATCGGACCGTATCGGCGGAGGTCAACTCCGGGGGTCAAAGCCTGGAACGCCTCGCCGGCCATCGATACAGGCCGCCGCCCCACACGGCGACGCCTGGGTGAGAGGACGACGTAAGGGGCGACCCGAACGCCGTCCTTTTGCTCGTGGGGAGAGAGCGACCGCGCCACCGCCTAACCCCATGTCATCCCGGAAAGCGCCTAGACCCTGATCGGTTCATCTTGACCGTGAATCAGGGTCTACACTTTGAGTTTTGAGCATGATTCATGTCGGATGATTCCATCCGAAACGATCATGCTCTAGCGCTCGCCCGGGACCTCGAAGAACAGTGAGAGCCAACATCGAGGTTCCGGCTCTTCGCTTCGCTGCGGCCGGAATGACAGGAGGGAGTTGGCGCCGTCCACCGCTCCGCTTACGCTCCGGACGCCATCCGGAGCCTACCCCATGATCTCCCGACGATCGCTCAGCAGCGCCCTTCTGGCGACGCTGGCCGCCTGCTCGCCCGCCAGGAAGGCCGCGCCCGCCGGCGCGACCCCGATCCGTTTCGCCACCGACTGGCGGGCGGAGGCGGAGCAGGGCGGCGTCTACCAGGCGCTGGCCACCGGCGAGTACCAGAGGCGCGGGCTGGACGTGCGCATCATCCCCGGCGGCCCGGGCGTGAACGTGCCCGAGCTGCTGGCCGCCGGCGCGGCGGACATGGGCATCGGCTCCAACAGTTTCGGCGTTATGAACCTCGCGCGCGAGGGCGTGCCGGTGCGGGCGGTGATGGCCGGGATGCAGAAGGACCCGCAGGTGCTGATGGCGCACCCAAATGCGGGGATCGCCACCCTGGCCGATCTGAAGGGCCATCCCATCCTGCTGTCCGACGCGGCGAAGACCTCCTTCTGGCTGTGGCTGAAGGCCAAGTACGGCCTTCGCGACGATCAGGTGCGCACCTATACCTTCAACGCGGCCCCCTTCCTGTCGGACCCGCGCGCGGTGCAGGAGGGGTATGTTACCTCCGAACCCTATACCGTGGAAAAGGAGGGCGGGATCAAGCCGGTGGTGATGCTGCTGGCCGATAACGGCTATCCCGGCTACGCCTCCATGGTCCTGGCGCCCGAGCGCCTGATCGCCAGCAATCCCAAGGCGATAGCGGCCTTCGTGGCGGCCACGGCGGCGGGCTGGTCGAGCTATCTGGACGGCGATGCGGGTCCCGGCGACGCGCTGATCCTGCGGGATAACCCCGAGATGAAGCCCGAGGTGCTGGCCCAGGCGCGGGCGAAGATGAAGGCCTACGGCATCGTCAAACCCGCCGACGGAACCCCGATCGGCGCCATGACCGACGCCCATTGGAAGACCTTCTTCGACACGGCGTCGGGCCTCGGCGTCTATCCCCGGACGCTGGACTACCGCGCCGCCTATACGCTCCAGTTCCTGCCCGCGGCGTAGCGGCGGCGGGGCGTTTGTGGTAAAGTAGTGAGAATGAGGACTTCCAAGCCCAAGCTCGATGAGGTGATCCCCGCCGCGGAGGCCAACCGCCGGTTCTCCGAACTGCTGCGCGGCGTGCGGGAGGAGGGCAAGACCTTCACCATCACCAGTCACGGCCGGCCCGTGGCGCGGGTCGCGCCGCCCGAAGACGACACCAGCGAGCGTGAAGCCCGGCGCAGGGAGGCATGGGAGGCGATCAAGGCACGATGGCGTGATTCGCCTGGCCTCAAAATCGAACCTTGGACCCGCGAAGAACTCTATGAGCGCGGTCCGAAGGATTGAGGGCGGCTATCGACACCAATGTGTTCGTCTATGCCGAAGAGCACGGACCGCAACAGGAACGGGCGCGACGCGTGCTCGACCAAGCCCCTCAGGACTTTACATTTCTGCCGGTTCAGGTGTGCGGAGAGTTGTTCAACGTCCTGGTCCGGAAATCCGTCTGTGACCGCGCGACGGCCAGAAAGATCGTCGAGGCCTGGACGCTTACCTTCATTCTGGTGGAGACGTCCGGGTCGGTGCTGATGGCGGCGACGGAACTGGCTGTCGAACATCATCTGCAAATCTGGGACGCCATCATCCTGGCGGCTGCGGCCTCGGCCGGCTGCGACCTGTTGCTGAGCGAGGACCTGCAGGACGGGTTCCGCTGGCGCGGCGTCACTGTGGTGAATCCGTTCGCCGAGGCCCCGTCGCCCCTGCTGGGCGCCTTCCTGGCCCAGCCGTGAGCGCTGATCCTCCAGAGGTCGCCGAGCCAGAGGTCGCGGCGCTCCGCGCGGTGGGGGTGGACTATGGCGGGCGTCCGGCGCTCGGGCCGTTCGACCTGGCCTTGCAACCCGGCGAGATCGTGGCCCTGGTGGGCCCCTCCGGCTGCGGCAAGTCCACCGCGCTGCGCCTGTTGGCCGGGCTGGAGCCGCCGACGCGGGGCGAGGTGGCGCGCGCGCCCGGGCGGGGCGAGACGGCGGTGGTGTTCCAGGCCCCGACCCTGGCGCCCTGGGCCAGCGCGCTCGCCAACGCCGCCCTGCCGCTGGTGCTGGCCGGCGCGGGACGGCGGGACGCCGAGGCGCGGGCGGCGGCGGCGCTGGAACAGGTGGGCCTGGCCTCGGCCCTGGACCTCAAGCCCGCCCAGCTTTCCGGCGGCATGGCCATGCGGGTGTCGCTGGCGCGGGCGCTGGTCACCCGCCCCCGGTTGCTCCTGCTGGACGAGCCCTTCGCGGCTCTGGACGAGATCACCCGCCGCAAGCTGGCCGACGATGTGCTGGCGCTGTGGGCGCAGACGCGCCCCGCCATCGTCTTCGTCACCCACAATGTGGAGGAGGCGGTCTATATGGCCGGCCGCGTGGTGGTGATGTCGCCCGGCCCGGGCCGTGCCGCCGGTGAAACCCGGGTGGAAGGGCCCGCGCCCCGTCCCGCCGGGTTTCGCACCACGGAGGCCTTCCGGTGGGCGGCCGAGCGCGTGTCCGCCGATCTGGAGCGCGCCGCGCCCAGCCGGACCGGGAGCGCCGCGTGAGGACCCTTCAGGCCCTCTGGCCGGCGACCCTGCTGATCGTGCTGATCCTTCTGGGGTGGGAGGGCGCCTGCCGCGCCCTGCACGTGCCGACCTACCTGCTGCCCACGCCCTTCGCCATCGGGGCGGCGCTGGGGGAGGGGCTGCCGCTGTTGCTGCCATCGGCGCTGGCGACCCTGTTCATGGCGCTGCAGGCGCTGTTCGCCGCTTTCGTGGTGGCCGCGCCCCTGGCCCTGCTGGGCGCGGTCAGTCCCCTGTTCCGGCGCGCCACCGGGCCTTTGGCGGCGGCGATCCAGGTGACGCCGGTGGTGGCCATCGCCCCCCTGTTCGTGATCTGGGCCGGGCTCGACCATCCGGAGCGGGCGATCACGGCGCTGGGCGCCATCGTCGCCTTTTTCCCCCTGTTCTCGGGCCTGACCACCGGGCTGGCCGCCGCCGATCCGGACCTGATCCGCCTGTTCGACCTCTATGGCGCCACGCGCCGCCAGCGGCTGGTGCGCCTCTCCATCCCCTCGGCCCTGCCCTATCTGATGGAGGGGCTGAAGGTGGCGGGGGGCCTTTCCATCATCGGGGTGGTGGTGGCCGAGTTCGTCGCCGGCTCCGGCGGCTCGCAGGGGCTGGCCTGGCGCATCCTGGAGGCCGGCCACCAGCTCAAGACCGCCCGGATGTTCGCCGCCCTCCTCGTGCTGGCCGTGCTCGGCGTCGGCCTGAACGCCCTGCTCAATCTGGGTCAGCAAAGGCTGCTGAAGACCTGGAAGGGCCGCTAGACCCTGATCGGTTCATTTTGAACCGTGAATCAGGGTCTGCACTTTGAGTTTAGAGTATGATTCACGTTCGGATGATTCCATCCGAAACGATCATGCTCCAAGGGCGTTGAATGGGCGCCACAGGCGTTAGGCGGGGGTTAATGGGGCGGCGGCTAAGGTGGGGTCCGTTCAACTCCGGGAGGCGGCCTTGGATCGACGCATGGGAAGCCCGCTGCGCCTGACGGCGATGTTGGCGATGGCCGCCCCCGTCCTGTCGGCGGGTCCGGCGCCGGCCCAGGTTCCCCAGGCCGCCGCCCTGCCGCCGCCGCCCTATGCCGCCGATGCGCGCGCCGCCGGGCTGCGGCCCACCCTTTATGGCGGCGCGCAGGGCTTCGACCGCTATGGCGGCGGCGGTTCGCATCCGCCCGTGCAGGCGGCCTATGGCCCTTCGGCAGCCCCGGTCCCCTATCAGGGGCCGCGCCTCGGCTGGTCCGGCAAGACCGACGCCCCCTCCGGCGCGCAGCCCGCCGCCTATGCCTCGCGCCCCTACCAGGCCGCAACCTACGCGCCCGCCCCATCGCCAACCCCGTACAGGACCCAGGCGCCTCGGTCCCACGACCCCCAGCCCCAGGACGCCGCCGCGCCGGCCGGCTGGCGCTATATCCCGCCCATCGGCCCGCGCGAGCCGGCCCCGCCCGCCCCGCCCACCTCGATCTACGCCCCGCCGAGACCCGTCGCCACCGCGGCCGACGCGACCGGCGCGCGGCACTATTCGGTGCACCGCGACTACGGCATCCAGCCCGATCCCATCCCCCTGCCGCCGCAGTTCTTCGGCGCCACCGCCGATATGTCCAAGCCCGAGACGGACGAGCCCGTCCGCCGCACCGTCACCGCCGACGGCAAGTCCCACAACGCCCTGCAGCCCTCGGACGGCCAATGACCCCGCCCCGCAACAAGCTCGCCGACCTGATCGCCCTGGCCGCCGAGCCCTCCAGCGTCAAGCGCCGCGAACTGCTGCGCGAGGTGACCAACCTGTTCTTCGCCGGCCCGCCGCAGGACCTTGGGCCGGGCGAGATGCAGCTGTTCGACGGGGTGATGGGCGCCCTGGCCGAGGAGATGGAGGTGGAGGTCCGCGCCGAGCTGGCCGGGCGGCTGGCCGACGCCGCCGCCGCGCCCCGCACCCTGGTGCGCACCCTGGCCGCCGAGGAGCTGGTTATCTCCGCGCCCCTGCTGTCGCGCTCGCGGGCGCTGGACGAGGCGGATCTGGTGGCGCTGGCCCGCCACCGCGACCAGAGCCACCTGCGGGTGATTTCCGGCCGCGCCGATCTCACCACCGGGGTGACGGACGTGATCGTGGAGCGGGGCGACGACGCGACCCTGGGCGCCCTGCTCGGCAACCCCGCCGCCCCCCTGTCGCGCAAGGCGTCGGAGGCGGTGGTCGACCGGGCCAGCGAGAACCCGGACCTGCACGCGGCGGTGGTGCACCGCCAGGACCTGCCGGTGGACCTCCTGAACGAGATGTATTTCGTGGTGGAGGCCAAGCTGCGCGAGCGGATCATGGCCAGGAACGCGGCGCTCGACCCCCTGGAGCTGGAGCGGGCGCTGGAGACCGGGCGCAAGCGCCTGGCCGCCCGCGACGGCGCCCTGCCGGCGGACTATGCGGAGGCCGAGGCGCATGTGCGGGCGCTGCGGCGACGCGGCGCCCTCGGCCCGACCCAGCTCGCCGCCTTCCTGCGCCATGGGGAGCGCACCCGCTTCCTGGTGGCGCTGTCGGACATGGGCGAGATCGACTTCCACACCGCCCGGCGCATCGTCGACCGGCGCGAGATGGACGCCCTGGCCATCCTGTGCCGCGCCGCCGATTTCGACCGGGCCCTGTTCCTCACCTTCGCCGTGCTGATCCTGGAGCCCGGCCAGGCCATGGGCAAGGCGCAGGAATACGGCAAGCTCTATGCCGACCTCTCCCGCGACATGGCGCTGCGCACCATGCGCTTCTGGCGAATGCGCCGCACCACGGGGGATGTGGCGGCGGCTTAGCCCTATGTCCAATACTAAAGTTGCGGCTTTAGACGATCACGAATACTCTGCCTGAGCGCCTGTATCTCGCCTTCGCGTTCGGCTTCCCACTCAGCCAACTTGGCGTCGTGAAGCTGCCGCAGCACCGATCCCGGCGGCTCGAACTCGAAATGGTAATGGGTCGAGAGTTCCAGGAACACCACGTCGCTTGCGTATTGCACCAAAAACAGCAACTCGCTCGTGCCCGGATGGCCAAGGTGGAGATGCAGGATCCCATCCTCGGCCAAGAGACGGTCAGGCGTGCTGTCCCGATTTCTCCGATAGAATCGTTCAGGCAGGTCCAGCTCGGCGCTGATGTAACGCCTGATCTCTTCCAGTTGTTGCTGAATATCCTGCCGTCTGACCAGACCAACGGCGTCGCGCCAGCTTTTCGACACATGGACGCGCTTTGCCTTGCGCTCCAGTGAGGATAGCTTGAGCGGGATCGGCAAGGTCGGCGAGAACTAACGGCAGAGGCGCGCGATGAAGTCCTCGGTGGACGCATCGGTGACATCATCGCCGAGATCGACGGCGGACTGTCTTGCGGCCTCCCTTAATCGGGCTTCGGCCATGGAAGGCGACGCGATGGTCCGTTTGGCCAGCCCCGCAGGCTTGCGGCTAGCCGCGCCTAAGGCTTTCAGCTTCGCGCCTTGATGCGCCCGTCCGCCGATCTTGGACGTGCCCCGACTTTTGACCACACCCATGAGTATCTCCCGATACGAAACATAAGGGGTGTCGCTGCTGTAGGCAAATACCCGCTCAGCCTAGCCCCCCACCTTCACCCGCTCCAGCGCGGCGAGGGTGGCGGCGGCGAGGGATCGGAGGCCGTGCTCGGTGAAAACGTCGAGGGCCGAGGCCAAGGCGAAGGCGGCGTCGGCGCGCTCGCCCGTGTCCGGGCGCAGGGTCGCCTGGGCCTCGTAGATGCGGGCCAGCGCCACCTGGGTCACCGCCCAGGCCAGGGGGTCGGCGGGCCCCTTGCGGGCCTTCAGGGCGGAGCGGAAGGTGGCCTCCGCCTGCTCCAGCGCCCCAAGGTCGCCCCGCCGCTCGGCCCGGCGGGCCAGGCACAGGGCCCCGTCATGGGCGAGGATGGCCCGATAGGGCAGGGTGGGGGTGCGGTCCAGCGCTTCCAGCGCCGGGGAGAAGGCGCGCACGGCCCGGTCGAACAGCACATCCTCCTCGCAGGCTTCGCCCATGGCCTGCAGGGCGAGGCCGAGGGTGTGGCCGGTGCGGGCCTCGTCCAGCGGGGAGTGGTGCGGCGGCAGGGCGGCGGCCGCGGCCTTCAGCGCCGCCACGGCCTCGGCGATACAGGCGGCGTCGCCGGCGATGTCGCCGATGGCGGCCAGGGCCTGCCCGCGCAGGGTCTCGGCCCGCACCCAGGACAGGGGCGTGCGGTCCGGGTCCAGGCGGGCGATGAGGGCGGCGAGGTCGGCCTCCGCGTGGGCGGCCAGGGTGCGGTCGTGGCCGTGCAGCGCCAGGCCCACCATCAGCTCGGCCCGGTCGGCGACGAGGGCGGCGAGCCGGTCGAGCGGCGCGCGCAGCAGGCCGGCCGCCTTGACCGCCACCTCCAGCGCATGGATGGCGTGGAGGGCGGCGGCGGCGTCGCGGGCGGCCAGGGCCTCGGCCCCGTCGAGCCCGGCGCGGACCGCCTGCAAGCCGACGGCGGTCAGGGGGTCGGGGCTGAGCGCCAGCGCCGCCTCCACATGGGCGCGGGCGGCGGCGGCGGCCTGCGCATCGGCGAACAGGAGGAAGCCGAGGCGCTGGGTCTGCGCCTGTTCCAGCAGGGCCCGCGCCGCCAGGGTGGCGTTCGCCCCGGCCTCGCGGCGGGCGCGGTTGGCGGCGGCGGCGGCCTTGGCCAGCATCTCCACCTGGCCGCCGCGCCGGGCGATCTCGCGCAGCAGGGCGGCCTGGGCCATCAAGGGGCCGGCCCCGGCGGCCCCGGCGGAAAGGCGCCCGGTCGGCCCCGTGGCGGCGGCCTCGCCCACCAGGACGGACAGGGACAGGGTCTCATGGGCGGCGAGGCCCGCCGCCGGGGCGCGGGTGCGCGCCGCCTCGTCCTTCGATCCGCCCGGCCCGAACCGCATGGTGTGCATCCCCTGACGTGCCACGCCGGGACGATCCGGCGGGCCTGGGACGGGACGGAGCAAGCTTGACGCCGTGTCTGGGGGCGGGCGGAAAATAGGGGGAAAGACGCCGCGCTCTCCCGCCTTCGCAAAGAATATTATCTCACTGAAACAATAATATAGAAGATTCTTCCGGCGACTTTTCCCCCGTGCGCGCTGGTCCCGTACATTGGGTCCATGGCCGAGAAAGACCCCCACGCCGCAGCGCTGCTCATGCAGGGCGCCTTGCGGCTCGCCCAGGCGCTTCAGCTCCGCATCGACGCCTTCGCCGCCCGAGCGTGCGTCGAGGACAAGCTCGAGGCGGAGACCAAGACGATCGCCGCGCTGGCCCGCGCCGGCCATGCGGTGGGAGCCATGGTGATGGGCGCCGAGCGGGCCGAGGCGCTGGCGACGCGCCGGTGCGCCGACCTCAACCCCAACCCCGTCGAGGGAGACGAGATGGACATGGATGGATCTGGACCGGCAGGCCGCGACGACCCTGAATACGCTGCTGAGGTCGACCGGCGTATCGACCTTTGCTTTGGTGACATTGCTGCTGAACTCGAAGCGAAGGGCCTTCTTGGCCGGGTCGTCGCTCTCGCAGAAGTCGCCGATCGAGACTTCGTGGACGTGCCGGCGCGGCAAGCATCAGAAGTCGCCTGAGACGGACTGGCACACCTGGCTGTTCCTCGGCGGGCGGGGCGCGGGCAAGACGCGGGCGGGGGCGGAATGGCTGACCACCCGCGCGCTGCCCGGCGCCCACCTCGCCCTGGTCGGCCCCACGCTGAACGACGTGCGCGAGGTGATGATCGAGGGGCCCTCGGGCCTGCGCACCATGGCCGCCAAGGCGGGCGGCCTGCGCTACTACCCCTCGCGGCGCAAGCTCTACTGGGCCAACGGCGCCGCCGCCCGGGTGTTCTCCGCCGAGGACCCCGAGCGGCTGCGCGGACCCCAGTTCGACGCCGCCTGGGGCGATGAGTTCTGCGTCTGGCCGCGCAAGGAGGAGACCCTCGCCCTCCTGCGCATGGGGCTGCGGCGCGGAACCGACCCCCGGCTCATGCTGACCACGACGCCCCGCCCCTCGGCGGTGCTCCGGCGTCTGATGGCCGAGCCGGGGGTCGAGACCACCCGCGCCACCGCCGGCGACAATGCCGCCAACCTGGCGCCGGGCTTTCTGGAGATGCTGGACAGCCTCTATGGCGGCACGCGCATGGCGGCGCAGGAAATCCAGGGCCAGGTGCTGGATGCGCCGGAGGGCGCGCTGTGGCGGGCGGAGGATTTCGCCCGGCTGCGCACGCCCTGGCCGGCGCGGTTCGACCGGCTGGTGATCGGCGTCGATCCGCCGGTGAGCGCCACGGGCGACGCCTGCGGCATCGTCGCGGTGGGCCGCACGGGCGAGACGGCGGTGGTGCTGGAGGACGCCTCGGCGCGGGGCCTCACCCCCCTCGGCTGGGCGCGGCGGGTGTGCGAGGTGGCCGCGCGCCTACACGCGCATCAGATCGTCGCCGAGGCCAACCAGGGCGGCGAGATGGTGCGCACGGTGCTGAATCAGGCCGGCGCGCCCTGTCCGGTGGCGCTGGTCCACGCCACCCTCGGCAAGCGCGCCAGGGCCGAGCCGGTGGCGGCGCTCTACGAACAGGGCCGGGTCGGCCACGCCGCCGCCTTTCCCGACCTGGAGGAGGAGCTGATGGCCCTCGGCGATGAGACCCTGGCCCACAGCCCCGACCGCGCCGACGCCCTGGTCTGGGCGCTCACCGCGCTCATGCTGACCGAACGCAGAGAGCCCAGGGTGCGCGTGTTGTGAGCCTGTTGTTACCCGTTCCCCTCACCCCGGCCCTCTCCGGAGGGAGACCACCTGGAAGGGGGTGGAGGGGGCTGCGCCACGGGTCGGTGATCATCCTGCCAATGTCGCGCAGCCCCCTCCGTCACGGCGGGTATCTCCGCCGCGCCACCTCCCCCGCTGAAGCGAGGGAGGAGAGAAAAGACGCTGCTTATCTCCTCCCCCGCACAGCGGGGGAGGGGGACCGCGCGAAGCGGGGTGGAGGGGGCTGCGCCGCCGCCTTGTGACTATCCTGCCAATGTCTCGCCGCCCCCTCCGTCACGGCGGGTATTCCCGCCGCGCCACCTCCCCCGCTGAAGCGAGGGAGGAGTGAAAGGAAAAACGAATGCCCCTGTTCCGTCGTGCGGCCGGTCGGCCTGCGCCTCTGTCGCTGGATGAGCCGCCGGAGCGCAAGGCCAGCGTGGCCCAGCGGCTGGTGGCGCAGAGCCTGGTTGCGCAAAGTCTGGTCAGCGTGGCCGGACTGCGCCGGCCGCAATGGACGCCCGCCGACTACGGCGCCCTGGCGCGGGAGGGGTTCGCGCGCAATCCGGTGGCCTACCGCTGCATCCGTATGATCGCCGAAGCCGCCGCCAGCGCCCCGCTGGTGGTGTTCCAGGACGGGGCGCGGGCCGGGCCGACCCATCCGCTGCAGCGCCTGCTGGATCATCCGAACCCGGAACAGTCCGGCGCGGACCTGCTGGAGGCCTTCTTCGGCGCCCTGCAGACCGCGGGCAACGCCTATCTGGAGGCGGCCTATAAGGGCGAGCCTGGCGGGGCGCCGGGCGAACTCCATACCCTGCGCCCCGACCGGATGGAGGTGATCCCCGGCGCGCGCGGCTGGCCGCAGGCCTATCGCTATACGGTGGGCGACCGGTTCGTGAAGCTGGCCCGCCAGGCGGACGGCTTCATGCCGGTGCTGCACCTCAAGCTCTACAACCCCACCGACGACTATTACGGCTTCGCCCCCATGCAGGCGGCGGCGCAGGCGGTGGATATCCACAACGCCTCCGGCGCCTGGAACAAGGCCCTGCTGGACAATGCGGCGCGGCCCTCCGGCGCGCTGGTCTTCGCCAACGCCGCCAGCGCCGACCGGATGAGCGCCGAGCAGTTCGACCGGCTGCGCGCCGAACTGGAGACGGCGCACACCGGGCCGGCCGCGGCGGGGAGGCCGCTGTTGCTGGAGGGCGGGCTGGACTGGAAGCCCATGGCGCTGACCCCGGCGGAGATGGACTTCATCGCCGGCAAGCACGTGGCGGCGCGGGAGATCGCCCTGGCCTTCGGCACGCCGCCGCAACTGCTCGGCATCCCCGGCGACGCCACCTACAACACCTATCGCGAGGCGCAGGCGGCGTTCTGGCGCCAGACCGTGGTTCCCCTGGCCGACAAGGCGGCCCGCGCGCTGACCGGCTGGCTCGGCCCGCGCTTTCCCGATGCGGCGGGAAATCCCGCGCGGGTGGCGGTGGACCTCGACCTGATCCCCGCCCTGGCGGTGGAGCGCGAGGCGCTGTGGGCGCGGCTGGAGGCGGCGAGCTTTCTCACCCCGGATGAGCGGCGGCGCATGGCCGGGCTCGGCGTGGCGGCGCCGGATGAGACGCTGGTGAACGGCAATGCGGAGGTCGGCGATGACTGAGGCGGCGCCCTGGTCCGGCTGGCGGCTGGACCGCTCCATCCCCCTCGGCGTGGTCATCGCCCTCGCCATCCAGACCGGCGGGGCCCTGGCCTGGGCCGGCGGTGCGGCGGAGCGCATCTCTGCGCTGGAGCGGCGGCTGGACCGCCAGGCCGGCGTGGCCGAACGCCTCGCCCGACTGGAAGTGGAAGCCGACGCCACCCGCGCCGCCCTCGCCCGCATCGAAGCCAAGCTGGATCGGGAGAGCGGACGGTGAGGGGGCTCCAGACCCCCTTCCCCCTCGAGGGGGGAAGGGTGGGGGATGGGGGTGCGCGCGCCGCCACGGAAGCGAAAGGCGCCAGAGGCGGATCGCCGCCCGCGCCCCCTGCGGAACGACCGCTGCACTCACCCCCAATCCCTGCCTTTCCCCCCTTGAGGGGGAAAGGAGAATTGCCCATCCAGGGCTACGCCTCCCTGTTCTGGAAGAAGGATTTGAACGACGACGTGGTGGCGGCCGGGGCCTTCGACGCCTCGCTGGCGCGGACGCCGCCGGGGCGGGTGCGGATGCTGATGCAGCACGACCCGCTGCAGCCCATCGGCGTGTGGGACGTCCTCGCGGCGGACGCGACCGGCCTCTTCGTCCGGGGACGGATCATCGCCGCCACCCCCGGCGGCCGCATGGCGATGGCGCTGGCCAAGGCCGGGGCGCTGGACGGCCTCTCCATCGGTTTCCGCGCGGTCAAGGCGCGGGCAGGAGAGGGCGGGCGCCTGCGCGTGCTGACCGAGGTGGACCTCTGGGAAATCTCCCTCGTCACCTTCCCCATGCTGCCCGGGGCGCGGCTTAGCGTAGAGGCCGAGCCCGCCTGACCAAAACCCCTCTCCCCCTCGAGGGGGGAGAGGTTGGGAGAGGGGGTGAGTGCACCCCCTTTCCGTTGCGTGCGCCGGCGGCGCGCCCTCAGCGCCTTTTGCTTCGACGTCCTGCACCCACCCCCATCCCGACCCTTCCCCCCTCGAGGGGGAAGGGCTCTACAGAAGGACCCCCCATGAAAGAGACCAAACAGGCCGCCGCCTCGCCGGAGACACGGGCGGCGTTGCACGAGGTGATGGCCGCCTTCGAGAGCTTCAAGGCGGACAACGACGCGCGGCTGGAGGGCATCGAGGCCCGCCGTCCCGATGTCCTGCTGGAGGAGAAGGTGGCGCGCATCGACGCCGGCCTGGCCGCCGCCCAGGCGCGGCTGGACCGCACCCTGGCCGAGGCGCGCCGCCCCCACCTCGGCGCCGATGTGCGCTCCATCGAGCCGGACGAGCGCAAATCGGCCTGGGACCGCTATCTGAAGACCGGCTCCGCGCCCCATGCCCTGGCCTACGGCCTGGAAGGCAAGGGCCTGGCCGAGACGCTGCCCTCCACCGGCGGCTATGTGGCCCCGCCCGAGACCGAACGGGTGATCGAGCGGCGCCTGATGCAGACCTCGCCCATGCGCGAGATCGCCACGGTCACCACCATCGGCGCCTCGGTCTATCGCAAGCCCGTGTCCATCGCCGGGGTGGTGGCCGGCTGGGCGGCGGAGACGGCGGCGCGCACCGAAACCACGCCCCCGGTGCTCGACCTGCTGGAGTTTCCCGCCGCCGACCTCTACGCCTCGCCCGCCGCCACCCAGGCCTTGCTGGACGACGCCTTCGTCAATCTCGACGAATGGCTGGCCGCCGAGTGCGAGGACGCCTTCGCCGGGCAGGAGACGGCCGCCTTCGTCAACGGCGACGGGGTCTCCAAGCCGAGAGGCTTCCTCAGCTACGCCCTCGTGGCGGACACCGGCCAAGCCTGGGACCAGATCGGCTATCTGGCCACCGGCGTCGATGCGGGCTTTCCCGCCGAGACGCCCGGCGACAAGCTGATGGAGCTGATCTATGCGCCCCGCGTGCAGTTTCGCCCCAACGGCCGGTTCGTCATGAACAGGAAGACCGTGGGCATGGTGCGCAAGTTCAAGGACGGCGACGGGCGCTATCTGTGGGCGCCGGGGGCGCAGCCCGGCCAGCCCTCCACCCTGCTCGGCTATCCGGTGACGGAGATGGAGGCCATGCCCGACGTGGCCTCGGGCAGCACATCCCTGGCCTTCGGCGACTTCGCCAAGGGCTACCTTATAGTGGACCGGGCCGGGCTGAACGTGCTGCGCGACCCCTTCACCGCCAAGCCCTACGTGCTGTTCTACACCACCAAGCGCGTCGGCGGCGGCGTGCAGAACTTCGACGCCATCAAGCTGCTGAAGTTCAGCGCGAGCTGAGGCACCGCCTTGCATACCATCCTGTCATCCCGGCCGGAGCGCAGCGCAGAGCCGGGACCTCGATGCGCAGTGAGAACCTGCCTCGGGGTCCCGGATAGCCGCTGCGCGTCTTCCGGGATGACAGCTCTTTAGCAGCCTCGTTATCAGCCTCTTTTTGAGAGAGCTCATTTGACCCTGCTCATCACCACGCCCCCCGCCGCCGAGCCGGTCACGCTCGACCAGGCCAAGGCGCACCTGCGCGTCGGCATCGACGCGGAGGACGATCTGATCGCCGCCCTGCTCCTCGCCGCGCGCCAGCGGGTGGAGGCGGAGCTTGGCCTGGCGCTCCTCGCCACCGGCTTTCGCGAGAGCTTCGACGCCGCGCCGGGGGTCATCGCCCTCTCGCGCGCGCCGCTGATCGCCGTGGCGGCGGTGGCCGTGGCGGGCACGGACGGAACCTATGTCACCGTGCCGCCCGCAGCCTATCTCGCCCGCCTCGGCGGACGGGTGGCGGAGGTGGCGCCCTATCACCGCGTCTGGCCCGTGCCGATTCCGCCCATCGAGGGGGTGCGGGTGGACTATACCGCCGGCTATGGCCCCGGCCCGGACGATGTGCCGGGCGCGCTGAAACAGGCGATCCTGGCGCTCGTGGCCTACGCCTTCGACCACCGCGGCGAGGCGGCGGACCCGGCGCCTATCGCCCTGGTGGAGCCCTGGCTGGCGCCCTATCGGCGGGTGCGGCTGTGAGCGCGCACGCCCCACGGCTGGCCACGCTGCAGGCGCTCACCCAGACCGAGAGCGACCAGGGCGGCGAGGTCACCACCTGGACCCCGCTCGCCGCGCTGTGGGTAGTGCTGACGCCCGGCGCCGCCACGTTTCAGCAACTCGAAGGTCAGGCCCCGGTCCGCATCGAGACCGCCGCCGCCACCGCCCGCGACCACCCGGACGCCGCCGCCGGCCAGCAACTGCTGGTGGACGGCCCGCCCTGGCGCGTGCTGGCGGTGCAGCGGCCGCGGCCGGGGCGGATGGTGCTGGTGCTCGACCGCACCGCTTAATCGTCGCCTGCCACTGTCGCGCCGCCCCCTCCGTCACGGCGCCTTGCGCCGCGCCACCTCCCCCGCTGCGCAGGGGAGGAGTTTGGAGCTCCCATGCCCCTCGACCCTGAACGCGCCTTGGTCGGCGCGATCCTCGCCCACTTGCGCGCCGATGCGACGCTGGCCGCCGCCCTCGGCGCCCCGCCGCGTATCCATGACGCGCCGCCGCAAGGGCCGGTCTATCCCTATCTCACCCTCGGTCACGGCCAGTCCCGCCTGTGGGGCGGGGTGGAGGGGGAGGGGGTGGAGCATACGCTGACCCTCACCGTCCTCTCCCGTTTCCAGGGGCTGGAGGAGGCGCGGACGATCGCCGGGCTGGTGCGCGCCTCCCTCGACGATGCGGCGCTCGCCCTTGCCGACCACCGGCTGGTCAGCCTGCGCGTCACCTTCGTCGATGCCTTCCCCGCCGCCGACTGGCGCCTGCGCTTCGCGGTGATGCGCCTGCGCGCCGTGACCGAGCCGCTGTAACCTCCCTTCCCCCTTCGAGGGGGAAAGCAGAAAAGGTAGCCAAAATGCCCGCCCAGAAAGGCAAGGACATCCTGCTGAAGATCGGCGACGGCGGCGCGCCGGAAGCCTTCACCACCGTGGCGGGGATTCGCGCCCGCTCCATCACCCTGAACGCCAAGACCGTGGACGCCACCGACAGCGACTCGACCGGGGCGTGGCGGGAACTGCTGGCCGGGGCGGGGGTGAAGTCGGTGGCGGTGTCGGGCTCGGGCGTGTTCCGCGACAGCGCCGCTGACATGGCCATGCGCCAGGCCTTCTTCGACCAGGCGGCGGCCGGCTGGCAACTGGTCATCCCCGGTTTCGGCCTGTTCCAGGGGCCATTCCTGATCGCCAGCCTGGACTATGCCGGCCAGCACGACGGCGAGGCGACCTTCGCCCTGTCGCTGGCCTCGGCCGGGGCGGTGGCGTTCACGGCCGCGTCGTGAAGCTCGCCAACGCGGCCCGGGGCGAGGTGGTGGCGCGGATCGCCGGTGAACCCCGCCGCCTCTGCCTGACGCTGGGCGCCCTGGCGGCGCTGGAGACCGCCTTTGCGGTCGAGGGGTGGGAGGCGCTGGCGGCGCGGCTGCGCGCCCTCTCGCCGAACGACCTCATGATCACCCTGGCGGCGCTGCTGCGCGGCGGCGGGGAGGGCGAGGCGGCGGACGCCCTGCCGGGCCTGCCGGTCACGGCCGGCGAAGCCGCCGCCGCCATCGCCGCCGCCCTTCATGCCGCCGGCGCGTGAACTGGCCCCCATGAACTGGCCCACATGAACTGGCCCCCATGAACTGGGAAGCCCTGATCCGCCGCGCGGCGGTGGAGTTCCATGTGCCGCCGCACCGCGTCTGGCGCCTGTCGCTGAAGGAGTGGCGGGCGCTGGCCGGCCCGCCGGGCCCGGCCCCCCTGTCCCGCGCCGAGTTCGACGCGCTGGCGGCCGGGTTTCCGGACCTCGGCCGCAATGCAACACCTTCGTCATCCTGAGGAGCCCACGAAGTGGGCGTCTCGAAGGACGCACATCTGCGTGGTTCGAGACGCGATCCTGAGGGATCGCTCCTCACCATGACGAAGGTGGATGGCGGCACTGATAGACGAAGGATAGCCCGCATGACCACCCGACCCATCCCCGCCGGGAGCGCCCCCGGTCACGCCCCCGGCCACGCTCAGGGCGCCGCCGACTTCGCCGATCTGGCCAGTGCGGGCGCGGCGGCGGCGGATTCCATCGACCAGGCCTTCGCCAAGGCGGGGGCCAGCCTCGGCGCCTCCCTGGCCAAGGGCGCGACGGGGGGCAAGCTCAGCCTGGCCGACCTCGCCTCCAGCGCCCTGTCGCTGGTGGACCAGTTGGCCGGGGTGGGCTCCTCCAGCACCAGTGCGGCGGTGGGCGGGCTGGGCGCCGCTCTCGGCAAGGCGCTCGGCTCGGCGTTGGGGGACGTGTTCTCCGGCGCGCGGGCGGACGGCGGGCCGGTGGGGGCGGGCGGCGCCTATCTGGTGGGCGAGCGCGGGCCGGAGGTGTTCCGCCCCGGCGTCTCGGGCGAGATCGGTCCCGCGTCCGTCGGCCCCACATCCATCACGCTCAACATCCAGGGCGCCGGCGACCCGCCGGCCTTCGTCCGTTCGCAGGCGCAAGTGGCCCAGGCCCTGGCCCGCGCGGTAGCGCTGGGGGCGCGGTGACCTCGGCGCGGCGGCCCCCTCACCCTACCCTCTCCCCAAGGGGAGAGGGTTTTTGGTTCTGAGCGGTCGCATCGAGCCCCTCTCCCCAAGGGGAGAGGGAGGGGCCCGCGCCGCAGGCGTGGGAGGGCGAGGGCCTCGCTACCGCAACGGCGCCGGCCCATAGCGGTTGTCGCCGACCTGGCCGGCGCTCAGCCCCAGCCACAGCACGAAGCCCAGGCGCACCACGAACCAGGCCAGCGCCGCCAGGGCGAACAGGCCGAGGCCGCCGGCGATCAGGCCCCAGCCGACGTGGCCGCCGGTGACCATGGCGGCGAGCAGGCTGCCGAGGCCGCCGACCAGAAGGGCGGCGATGGCGATGACGTCGAACAGGTAGATCCACACCTGCGCCCAGCCGGAATGGCCCATGTCGTGCAGCCGCTTGGCGAACAGACACACCCAGCAATAGGTCGACAGCGCCCAGATCAGCGTGCCCACCAGCACCACGGCATGGATCAAGAGGCCGCCGACGAACAGGACCAGGAACCCGATCCAGAAGTCGCGCTGCCCGATCCGCCCTTCCGGCGAAAACAGCACCCGTCCGAGATTCATCGGAGTCCCTCCAAGGTCGGCGAGCTTAGCGCCAATTCCTCCCCCGTGAAACGGGGGAGGGGGACCGCCTGAAAGGGGGTGGAGGGGGCTGCGGCGCCCTCTCCGGTCATCGTCACGCGGCCCCCTCCGTCACGGCGGGTATCCCGCCGCGCCACCTCCCCGCTGCGCAGGGGAGGAGAAAGGGACCCATGGCTTTTTCAGAACAGCGGTTGCCGCATCGGCTGGCGTTCGGCTCCAGCGGCGGAGTGGAGCGGCGGACCGATATCGTCACCCTGGCCTCCGGGTTCGAGGCCCGCACCACCCCCTGGGCGCACGGACGGCGGCGCTATCTGGTGGGGGGCGGGGCGCGCACGCTGGCGGAGGCGGCGGCGCTGACCGCCTTTTTCGAAGCGCGGCGCGGGCGGCTGAACGGCTTTCGCTTCAAGGACTTCGCCGACTGCCAGTCGTGCGCGCCGGGCGGGGCGGTCGGCGCGCTGGATCAGCTTATCGGCACGGGCGACGGCGCGACCACCGGCTTCCAGCTGCAGAAGGCCTATGGCGGCGCGCCCGACACCTATCTGCGACCGATCCGCAAGCCCGTGGCCGGGACGGTGATGGTGGCGGTGGGCGGGGTCGCCGCGGCCTTCACGCTGGACCCCACCACGGGCCTGATCACCCTGGTCACGGCCCCGGCGGCGGGGGCGGCGGTCACCGCCGGGTTTGAGTTCGACACGCCGGTGCGTTTCGACATCGACCGGCTGGACGTGACGCTGGAAAGTTTCGACGCCGCGCGGGTGGTGGCGTTTCCGCTGATCGAGGTGCGGGTCTGATGCGCGCCCTGCCCCCCGGACTGCTCGCCGCGCTGGAGAGCGGCGCCGCCGGCCTCGCCACCGCCTGGATCGTCACCCGCGCCGATGGGCTGAGGCTCGGCTTTACCGATCACGACAGCGATCTGCGGGTTGAGGGCGTGACCTGCGCCGCCGCCACCGGCTGGACGCTGGGCGCCGCGCACACCGAACTCGGCCCGGCGGCGGGGCAGGCGGCGGCCACCGGCGCCCTGGACAGCGACGTCCTCACCGAGGCCGACATCGCGCGGGGGCTCTATGACGGCGCGGCGGTGGAGACCTGGCGCGTGCTGTGGAGCGATCCCACCCAGGCCGTCCTCATATGGCGCGGGACCATCGCCAGACTGGTGCGCGAGGGGCCGGGCTTCACCGCCGAGATCGAGGGGCCGCTGGCGCTGCTGGAGCGGGCCGTGGGCCGCACCTATGGCCGATATTGCGACGCGACCCTCGGCGACGGCCGCTGCCGCGCCGACGTCTCCGGCCCCGCCTTCAACGGCTCCGGCGTGGTCAGCGCGGTCGGCGCAGGGCGGCGGCTGACCGTCGCCGGGCTGGACGCCTTCGCCGCGGGCTGGTTCGCCGGCGGGCTTATTACCTGGGCCGACGGGACCGTCACGCGGGTGGGCGCCCACACGGTCGGGGCCACGGGCGTGGTGCTGACCCTGGCGGAGACGGCCCGGGAGGCGGCGGCGGGGGCGGCCTTCACCGTCCGCGCCGGTTGCGACAAGCGCTTTTCCACCTGCGGCGGCAAGTTCGCCAACGCCGCCAACTTCCAGGGCTTCCCCGACATCCCCGGCGACGACTTCCTCACCGTGGTGGGTACGCCGGGCGCGGTGAACAACGGCGGGTCGCGGCGATGAGTGCGTCCTTCGAGACGCCTGCTGCGCAGGCTCCTCAGGATGACGAATGGGGTGGAATACAAACGAGTCGTCATGGTGAGGAGCGGGCCGAAGGGCCGCGTCTCGAACCACGCACCGACATCCTCGCCATCGCGCGCACCTGGCTCGGTACGCCCTATCGGCATCAGGCCAGCTTGCGGGGGGTGGGGTGCGACTGTCTCGGCCTGGTGCGCGGGGTGTGGCGGGCGCTGTACGGCGCGGAGCCGGAAACGCCGCCCGCCTATCGCCCGGACTGGGCGGAGGTGGGCGGGCGCGAGACGCTGCTGGCGGGCGCGCGGCGTCATCTGGTGGAGGTTCGGCTGGCGGAGGTGCAGCCGGGCGACGTGCTGCTGTTCCGCATGGCGGCGGACAGCCCGGTCAAGCACTGCGCCATCCTCACCGCCCTGCCCACCGTTCACGATCCCCAGCCGCGTATGATCCACGCCTATTGGGGCCGCGCGGTGGTGGAAAGCTGGATCGGCCCCTGGTGGGCGCGGCGGCTGGCGTTTGGGTTCGCCTTTCCTCCCTTCCCCATCGAGGGGGGAAGGGTCGGGGATGGGGGTGGACGCACCACGCCGCGACAGGGTGCGTCAGAGGCGCCTCCCGCGCCATTCATGGAAAAGCCAATGCACTCACCGCCTATCCCGACCTTTCCCCCGTCGAGGGGGAATGGAGCTTAAACATGGCCCAGATCCTTCTCACCACGGTGGGGCGCGCGTTGGGCGGGCCGGTCGGGGGCGCGGTCGGGCGGTTGGCGGGCGCGCTGATCGACCGTTCGGTGATCGACGCGCTGACCCCCGCGCGCCAGGTCGGGCCGCGCTTCGCGGGACTACAGCTACAGTCCACCGCCGAGGGGGCGCCCACGCCCTGCGTGTTCGGCCGGGGGCGGGTGGCGGGCCAGACCATCTGGGCCGCCAACTTCAAGGAGCACCGGCGCGACGGCGGCGCGGGCGGCAAGGGCGGGGCGCCCACGGTGAGCTACGCCTATTCCCTCTCCTTCGCCGTGGCGGTGGCGGAGGGACCCATCGACGGCATCGGCCGCATCTGGGCCGACGGCCAGGTGATGGACATGACCGGGGTGACCCTGCGGGTCTACCTCGGTGGACCGGACCAGACGGTCGACCCGTTGATCGAGGCCATCGAGGGCTCTAACCCCGTGAATGGGGCGCCGGCCTATCGCGGCGTGGCCTATCTGGTGTTCGAGGATCTGGCCCTGGACGCCTACGGGCACCGGCCACCCTCGCTGCAGGTGGAGGTGTTTCGCCGCCCGCGCGGCGCGGCGCCGGCGCTGGAGGATCGCCTCTGCGCCGTCTGCCTGATCCCCGGCGCCGGGGAGTTCGTCTACGCCACGACCCCGGTGCTGCGCCGGAGCGGGCTCACCGTCTCCACCGCCGAGAACGTCAACAACCCCTTCGGCGGGGCGGATATGGAGGCGGCGTTGGACCAGCTCGCCGCCCAGCTTCCCAACGTGAAGCGCGTCACCCTGGTGGTGGCCTGGTTCGGCACGGACCTGCGCTGTGGCGACTGCCGGATCGTGCCGGGGGTGGAGGCGGCGGCGAAGGCCACCATCCCCTACGCCTGGAGCGCGGGCGGCGTGGACCGCACGGGCGCGCACCTCATTTCACAGCAGGGCGGCGGCCCGGCCTATGGCGGCACGCCGGCGGACCGGACGGTGATCCAGGCGATCCAGTCGCTGAAGGCGCGCGGCTATGCGGTCACCCTCTACCCCTTCATCCTGATGGACATTCCGCCGGGCAATGGCCTGCCCGATCCCTATGGCGGGGCGGAGCAGGCGGCCTATCCCTGGCGTGGACGCATCACCGGCGCGGCGGGGGCGGACAGGACGGTGGCCGCCGCGAGCCAGCTCGCCGCCTTCTTCGGAACCGCCGGGCCGGGCGATTTCACCCACGACGACGCGGGCGTGGCCTATCACGGGCCGGACGAGTGGAGCTTTCGCCGCTTCATCCTGGCCAACGCCCATCTGGCGGTGACGGCGGGCGGGGTGGACGGGTTTCTGATCGGGTCTGAACTGCGCGGGATCACCACCCTGCGCTCCGACGCCTCGACCTTCCCCGCGGTGGCGGCGCTGCGGGCGCTGGCGGCGGATTGCAAGGGCGTGCTCACGCCGGGGACCGAGATCGGCTACGCCGCCGACTGGACCGAATACAACGGCCACCAGCCCGCCGACGGCACGGGCGATGTGTTCTTCCACCTCGACCCGCTGTGGGCCGACCCCCACATCGCCTTCGTCGGCGTGGACTGGTATGCGCCCCTAGCCGACTGGCGCGACGGGGGCGAACACGCCGATGCGCTGGCGGGTTATGGCGGGCCGTATGATCCCGCCTATCTCGCCGCCAACGTGGCGGGGGGCGAGGGGTTCGACTGGTGTTACGCTGATGCCGCCGACCGGCTGGCCCAGCGCCGCACGCCGATCACCGACGGCGCCGATGGCGAGCCCTGGGTGTTTCGGCCGAAGGACCTTGTGAGCTGGTGGTCGAACCTTCATCACGACCGGCCGGGCGGGGTGCGCGCGGCCACGCCCACGGCCTGGACGCCGGGCGGCAAGCCGATCCGCTTCGTGGAGTTCGGCTGTCCGGCGGTGGACAAGGGCGCCAACGCACCGAACCTGTTCATCGACCCCAAGAGCGCGGAGAGCCGCCTGCCGCCCTTCTCCAGCGGAGCGCGCGACGACCTTGGCCAGCGGCGGGCGCTGGAGGCGCTGCTCGGCTGGTTCGCCGATCCGGCCCACGCCCCGGTGATCGGCGGCGTCGCCATGCTCGATCCCGCCGCCATGGCCGCCTGGTGCTGGGACGCCCGGCCGTTCCCCGACTTCCCGGCGCGGAGCGAGGTCTGGGCCGATGCGCCCAACTGGGCCCTCGGCCACTGGCTGAACGGGCGGATGGGCGCCTCGGCCGTGGCGGACCTGCTGGCGGCCATATTCGCGCGGGGCGGGGTGGGGGTGGACGGGCTCGATCTCGGCGGCGTGGTAGGGGGCGCGGTGGGGCTGGTGGAGGGATACGTGCTGGACCGGCCCCTGCGGCTGGCCGACGCCATAGGGCCGCTGGCCACCGCCTACGCCTTCGACCTAGCCGAGCGCGGCGGGCTGATCGCGGTGACGGCGCGCGACGGGGCGGCGGTGAGCGTGTTGGCCGACGACGCCCTGGCCCTGCCGGACGCCAAACCTGCCGATCTGGAGGCGACGCGGACGCTGAAACCGCCGCCGGGCGCGGTGACCCTGCGCTTCATCGACGGGGCGGGCGACTATCGCACCGGCAGTGTGGCGGTGCACGGCGATGTGGTGGGCACGGGGCCGCAGGCGCTCGACCTGCCGATCCTGACCACCGCCGACGCCGCCGCGCGGATCGGCGCGCGGGTGCTGCGAAGGCTGGCCGCCGAGCGCGACACGGCGGTGCTCTACGTCTCACCCGCCACGGCCCTGGCGGCGGAGCCCGGCGACGCGATCGCCGTGGGGGCCGATCCCACGCCCTGGCGGGTGAGCCGGGTCGATGCGGACGAGACGCCGCGCCTGACCCTGGCCCGGATGGAGACGCCGGACGCCGAGGCGCCGGCGAATGCCGCTCCGGCCTTCTCCACCGCCCCCGCCGCCCGGCCGGCGGGGCCGCCGGCGCTGGTCATGCTCGACCTGCCGCCGCTGGAGGGGGCGGAGGCGGATACGCGCCCGCTGGCCGCCATCGCCGCCGACCCCTGGCGCGGCTTCGACCTTTCCGCCGGCCCGTCGGACCCGGCCCTGACGGTGCGCGCCAGCGCGGGCGACCCCGCCGCCATCGGCCAGACGCTGAGCGCGCTCCTGCCCGGCCCGCTGCACCGCTTCGACCGCGCCACCCGGCTGACCGTGGCGATGGAGGGCGCGGCCCTCTCCAGCGCCGGCGAGGCGGCGGTGCTGAACGGCGCCAATGCCCTGGCGGTGCTGGCGGCGAACGGCGAGTGGGAGGTGATACAGTACCTAAACGCGGCGCTGGTCTCGCCGGGCGTCTATGCGCTGTCCGGCCTCCTGCGCGGCCAGGCGGGCAGCGACCCCGCCATGCGCGCGGGGGCGCCGGTGGGATCGAGCGTGGTGGCGCTGGATGGACCGCTGGTGCGCGCCGCGGTGGCCCAGTCCGAGCGCGGCCTGCCCCAGGTCTGGCGCGCGGCGCCCAGCGGCGGCGCGCCGGGCGGGCTGGCCATGAGCGAGATCGCCTTCACTTGGACCGCCCTGGCGCTGCGCCCCTTCGCGCCGTGCCATTTGACCCTGCAGACCTTGGCGGACGGGACGCTGCGCTTCGGCTGGGTGCGCCGCACCCGCGTCGGCGGCGATCCCTGGGCGGCAGGGGACGCCCCGCTTAGCGAGGCGAGCGAGACCTATCGGCTGGATATCTATGCCGGCGAGACGGTGGTGCGTAGCCTGACGGCGAGCGCGCCCACCGCCGACTATGCCCCCGCCGCCCAGGCCGTGGACTTCCCCGCCGGCCTTCCCCGCCCCCTGACCGTGGAGCTACGCCAGGGCTCCGACCCCTACGGCTGGGGCGCGCCACTGCGCCGGGCGCTCTAACTCAAACACTCTCCCCAGGGGAGAGGGCGGGGAAGGGGCTGCCTCGCCGCGCGCCTTGTTCCCATATCGGGAATATGTTAGTCGCGGTAGGGTGAACGTGGTCACCCATCGCAAGCTGCGTGAGTTCTGGGACCGACATCCAGAAGCGGAAAGGCCGCTGTCGGCCTGGTTCCAGATCGCAAGGCGCGCGGAGTGGGCGGATGGTCACGCCGTCCGGAGGGATTTCGGCGCTGTGGACTTTGTCGGCGACAAGCGGGTCGTGTTTGACATCGGCGGCAACAAATACAGGATCGTCGCGCGCATTTCCTATGAATACAAGCAGATGCTGATCAAGTTCGTCGGCACGCACGCCGAATACGACCGGATCGACGCGGAGACGGTGTGAGGAAAGGCCGATGAATGAAGATCTGCACCTGATCCGGAGTGAGGCTGATTACGAAGCCGCCCTGACCGAGTACGAGGGCTACTTCGATATCGAGCCGGAGCGCGGCACGCGCGAAGCCGACCGGTTTGAAATGCTCGGGCTGCTGCTCGCCAAATTCGAACAGGACAGCGCGCCGGTCACCGCCGATCCGGTGGCGACCGTGCGTCTGGTGATGGAGCAGCGCGGCTATGGAAGGGCCGATCTGGTGAACGTGCTTGGGTCGAAGTCACGCGCTTCGGAGTTCCTGAACCACAAGCGCGACCTGACGCTGGCCCAGATTCGCCGGTTGCACGCCGAATGGCGTATCCCGGCCGAGGCCTTGCTCGGCGCCGCATAGATATGTGGCAAGATTGCCACAACCCCGCTTGCGCCCGGGCCGCAATCGCCTAATTGATGCGGCGCCGCCCCGCTTCATCCGGGGCGAACGAGGGACCCCTTGGCGCAAGACCCGTATCAGGAACTGGGCGTGAGCCGATCCGCCGGCGCGGACGAGATTCGCAAGAGCTTTCGCAAGCTGGCCAAGAAACTGCACCCGGACCAGAACCCCGGCGACAAGGCCGCCGAGGAGCGGTTCAAGCGCGTCTCCGCCGCTTTCGACATCCTCGGCGACGTCGAGAAAAAGAAGAAGTTCGATCGCGGCGAGATCGACGCCGACGGGCGCGAGCGCGGCTTTGGCGGCGGCAATCCCTTCGGCCAGGGGGGCGCCGGTCCCTTCAGCGGCGGCTTTCGCCAGAGCGCGGGCGGGGCGCAGGGCTTCGAGGGGGTCAATTTCGACGACATATTGGGCGAGATGTTCAACCGCGGCGGCCAGGGCGGGGGCATGGGCGGCGGCCCGGGCGGCGGACGGGGATTCTCGTCCAGGGGCTCGGACATCCGCGCCCGGCTGGAGATCGATCTCGAGGACGCCATCGCCGGGGCCAACCGGCGCATCACCTTCGGCGACGGCCGCTCGCTCGATGTGGCCATCCCCAAGGCCGCCACCGACGGCCAGACCCTGCGCCTGCGCGGCCAGGGCCATCCGGGGCGGAACGGCGGCGCGAACGGCGACGTGCTGATCGAACTGGCCATCAAGCGCCACCCCGTCTTCCGCGTGGAGGGCGGGGACCTGCACATGGACCTGCCGGTGAGCGTGCCGGACGCGGTGCTGGGCGCCAAGGTCAGCGCGCCGACGCCGGAGGGCGATGTGACCCTGACCGTGCCGAGGGGCTCGAACAGCGGCGCCAGGCTGCGGCTGAAGGGACGGGGCGGGGTCGATCCCGCCACAGGCCAGCGGGGCGACCTCTTCGCCCACCTGGTGGTCGCCCTGCCGGACCCGCAGGACGAGGCGCTGGTGAAACTGGCCGAAACCTGGCGCACCGAGCGGCCCTACGCCGCGACGCGAAAAGACTGAGCGGCATTCAGCGGATATTCAGCCGCCGCGCGTTAGAGATGACGCCATGCGCTGTCGCTCCACCATACTCGCCCTGGCGATGCTGTCCGTTGTCGCCCCCGGGCTGGCGGCGGGCATGACCGTGCAGGATTCCCTCGGCGCCGACTGGCGTCAGCAGCAGGGCGAGGCGCGCGCCAAGGTCAAGGCCGGCGCGCACGTGCCGCTGGAGAAGGCGGTGGCGGCGGTGCGCGCCCGCACCCCCGGCCGCCTGCTCGACGCCGGCATCGAAACCGGCGCCGACGGCCGCTCGGTCTACCGCGTACGCTGGGCCGCCGCCGACGGGCGCCGGATCGACTTCATGGTCGACGCCGCCACGGGGCAGATCCTGAGCGGGGGGTGACCTCACTGTTGAGGCGAGTCAAAGCTCGCCTTATCTGACGCTTATGGCTTTATCGAGAGCGTAGCAGATGGGCCACAATATTGCGGACATCCCTTTGGAACGCCTCCCCTTGCACCGAATTAACTTGATACCACCTATCACCGTGATAGGCGATTGCCATGCCGTAAGGACCAGGAAAATGGAAGCCCGCTGACGCGACCAAGCGCATAAATGCATGTGCTACAGGCGATGACCTCACTATCTCCTACGCCGGACACGCCAAAGAGCGATTGATGGAGCGCGACCTGTTAGTTAAAGATCTGATGTATTACTTAAGAACGGATTTGTTTACGAAGAGGCGGAGAAATCGACAAGATATGATTATTTCAAATATTGCATTGAGGGTACGACCCCCAATAGCGATGGCAGAACGGTCCGAGCCGTAGTCATTCCAAGCGGAGGCTGCGAGATCAAGATCGTTACGGTTATGTGGAGAGACGAGAAATGACTATTATCGACTACCGCTACGACGAGTGCGGACTCGATAACGTCGTACTGAAGGACTTGCCCGTCCTGCAGGACGATGAAGGGAAGGCAATCGTTACCATCCAACACGTTAATTCGTTGCACCGCGTCCTAACCGCGATGGTCGCGACTAAGACGTCCGGCCTTCAACCGAAGGAAATTCGGTTCCTCCGTACGGAAATGGAACTGACCCAAGCTCAACTGGCGGCCTTGGTGGGGAAGGACGTTCAGACGATCGGTCGATGGGAACGCGGAGAGACACCTATCGACCGCTCCGCGGAGATCGTTATCCGTGCGCGAGTGCTGCAGGTTACCGGCGCTACGGCTATCCCTCTGATGGAGACCCTGTCTGCATGGACGCTGGCTTCGCCCAGTATGCCGCCCTTCGTGATCGACGCGAGCAACCCCAGTGATTACCAGCCCATAGCTGCGTGATGTCCTCAGGCCCCGCTTTGGCGGGGTTTTTTTGCATGTTCCAATAAATCAAACTGGGACAGCCTCCAAAATCCTCTACGCTCCTTGGCGATGAGAATCCTGCTTGTGGAAGACGATCCGGATATCGCACGCCAGCTGCGCCAGGCGCTGGGCGATGCGGGCTATGCGGTGGACTATGCCCCCGACGGCGAGGAGGCGCAGTTCCTGGGCGAGACCGAGCCCTATGACGCGGTGATCCTCGACCTCGGCCTGCCCAAGGTGGACGGGGTGTCGGTGTTGGAGCGCTGGCGGCGCGAGGGCATGGCCTCGCCGGTGCTGATCCTCACCGCGCGCGCGGCGTGGAGCGAGAAGGTGGCGGGCTTCGACGCCGGCGCCGACGACTATCTGACCAAGCCCTTCCATACCGAGGAGCTCTTGGCGCGCCTGCGCGCCCTGCTCCGCCGCGCCACGGGCCATGCCCAGCCGACCCTGGCCTGCGGCGGCCTGCGCCTCGATCCCCGCGCGGCGCGGGCCAGCGTCAATGGCGAGCCGGTGCGGCTGACCTCGCTGGAATACCGCCTGCTCCACTACATCATGATGCACCAGGGCCGGGTGATCAGCCGCACCGAGCTGGTGGAGCACCTCTACGACCAGGACTTCGACCGCGACAGCAACACCATCGAGGTGTTCGTCGGGCGCCTGCGCAAGAAGATCGGGCCGGAGCGGATCGAGACCGTGCGCGGCCTGGGTTACCGCCTGGCGCCCCTCGCGGGCGAGCCGGCGTGAGAAAATCCTCCCCTGCGAAGCGGGGGAGGTGGCGCGGCGGCGAAGTCGCCGTGACGGAGGGGGCTATCCAGGCCTCGTCGTGGGCTGCAGCCCCCACCCCCGCGTTTCACGCGGTCCCCCTCCCCCGCTATGCAGGGGAGGAAAGAGGATGAACCAGGGCTCCCTCGTCCGTCGGCTGATCCTGCTGGCGGCGGGGTGGAGCGTGGCGCTGCTGGTGGCCACCGGCGTCGGGCTTTCGGCCCTGTTCTACTATTCGGCGCTGCAGGGGTTCCAGCAGGACCTGTCGGAGGACATCGACAGCCTCTACGCCGGCTCCCAGGTCACACCCCAAGGCGAGCTGTTCGCGCCGATCATCACCGACGCCCGCGCCACCCGCGCCTATTCCGGCAAGTATTGGGAGCTGGCGGAGACCCGCGCCGACGGCCGCCTGCATCCGGTGAACGACCAGCGCTCGCGCTCCCTGTTCGATCAGGAGATGCCCTCGCCCCCCGACGCGGCCAGGCAGGTCGCCACCCATCAGGGCCACATCTTCTTCTACGATGCCGAGGGACCGCTGCATCAGAAGCTGCACATCGCCGTGCGCGAGGCGCGCTTCCCGGGCTATCCGAGGCCCGTGATCTTCATGTTCGGTCAGGATCGGGGCAATATCGACGGCGATGTGCGCCACTTCGCCCTGCTCACCGCCGGCGCCCTGCTGGTGCTGGGGGTGGGGCTGATCGTGGCGGTGGTGATCCAGGTGCGGGTGGGCCTGCTGCCCCTGTTCGGCATGGGCCGCGAGATCGCCGAGGTGCGGGTGGGCAAGCGCTCGCGGCTGTCCGAGCGCTATCCCAGCGAGATCGCCCCCCTGGCGCAGGAGCTGAACGCCCTGCTGGACCACAACCAGGAGGTGGTGGAGCGCCAGCGCACCCACGTGGGCAACCTGGCCCACGCGCTGAAGACGCCGATCTCGGTCATGCTGGCGGAGGCCGACGCGTATCCGGGGCCGCTCGGCGCGGTGGTGGAGCGTCAGGCCGCCGCCATGCAGGGCCATGTGGCGCATCACCTGCGCCGCGCCAGAGCCGCCGCCCGCTCCACCAGCGTGGGCGAGCGCACCGTGGTGGCCGAGGTGCTGGACGAACTGGCGCGAACGCTGGAGCGGGTCTTTCCTGAAGGCCAGATCGACTGGGACGCCGACGACGACCTCTGCTTCCTCGGCGAACGACAGGACCTGCAGGAGATCGCCGGCAACCTGATGGAGAACGCCTGCAAGTGGCGTCGCCGCCGCGTGCGGGTGCTGGCCGAGGCCATCGCCGTCAACCGCCTGCGCCTCAGCGTGGAGGACGACGGGCCGGGCCTGCCGCCGGAGGCGCGCACCGCCGCCCTGCAGCGCGGCGAACGGCTGGACGAGACCACGCCGGGCTCGGGCCTCGGCCTGTCTATCGTCGCCGAACTGGTCCGCGCCTATGGCGGCGGCGTGACGCTCGGCGAATCGCGCCTGGGCGGCCTGCGCGTGGATATCGAACTCCCCCGCGCGGGGTGAACGACGTCTGGAGATGGAAGCACGCACAAGTCCTGACGACGTCAGTCTCAACCGCGCTTTGAACCGCTTTGCGTTTGGTTAACCGTGTCCAACCCAGAATGGGTGTGGGGACGACGAACGGTCCCCGTCATGGGCGCCCATGCCGCTGTCCGACGACAAGATCAAGATGGTGGCGCGCGTCTTCGCCCTCGCGCCGGGCGACGCGCTGCACCGTCTCGAACTCGTCCTTGGCCGCGCGCGGACGGCCGACCCCACGCTCGAACCCGTCCATGCGCTGGCCGCCGCCGAGAGCCGCCGCCGCCGCATGGTGGCCGAGGTGTTTGAACCCCTGACGCCGATGACCGACAAGGTCGCGCTCCCAAGGCGCGCGCTGCTGTCCCGCCGCCGGCTTGACGAGGCGTGGCGGGTCCTGGCCGAGGCCGACCCCGACCTGGCCGAGCAGGCGGGCGCGGCGATCAACCGGGTTCGCCGGGACGAGGCGCCGGCGCCGGTGCTGGACGAGGCCTGTCTGCGGGCCGCCGATCTGGTGGGGGAGAGCGATCCGACCCTGGCCGGATTGCTGCGCCTGTCGCCCGTGCTGCGCCGGGTTCAGCGGCGGCTCGGCGATTGGACCCGCAACCTGTCCGGCGAGAACGTGGCCGCCATGCGCCTCGCCTTCAAGGACGCGCTGGAGATCAGCGAGGAGGCCGGCCCGGTGTTCTGGGAGGCGGTCTTCGCCATGCTGGATGAGCCCTGGCACGTGATCCGGCTGATCTCCGCCGCCATCGACCGGCCGAGCGACCGCTATCTGGCCGACTCCGAACTGGCCGGCCTGTGCGAGCGGCTGCTGGACGACATCGACGAGCGAGTAGCCGCGCTGAAGCGCTTCGACCCGGAGCGGGGCGAGGTCGGCGGGGTGGGGGAGGCGGCCTCGGTGCTGGTGGCCACCCAGATGATCGCCGAGTTCGAGGAGTGGCTGGCGCTGAACCGGCAGGGTCCCTGGGGCCAGCGGATCGGCGAACAGAAGAAGGCGCTGTCGCTGACCATGGAGGCGCGGCTGCGCGAGATCGAACCGGCCGTGGCCGCCGCCCTGCCCACCCAGCCCGCCCGTGGCGCCGGCAAGAGCGTGCGCCCGGTTCCCAAACTCGCCGCCGATCCCCATCCCCTGCTGGTCAATCGCGCCGAGGCCCTGCTGGCCCTCATGGAGGAGGCGCGGGGGGCGGCCGCCGCCGGCGGTTTCGCCTCGCTGCGCGCCAAGACCATCGAGACCATGGAAAAGCGGCTCGACCCCTATTGCGACGACCTGATCGAGGTGCTGCGCGGCGGGCAGAACGACGAGCCGGAGCGGGTGCGCGCCTATCTGGAGATCGCCGCCCGGTTCACCGGCATGATCCGCGGCCCCCAGAGCGCCCAACTCGTCCGGCGCCGCGCCGCCGCGGCGTAGAATGAAATTAGGCCTTCTTTTGCTCTTTAATCTTCGTCACCCCCGGACTTGTTCCGGGGGCCTAGCCCGCAAGGGTCCGATGACATTATCGATTGCGGGATGGCTGCCCGGAACAAGTCCGGGCATGACGGAAAACAACTGGACCGGGAAGCCCAAACCGGCCGGCTATGGCTGGCCGCCTCTCGCTTCCGCCGCGCAATCCCGCTAGCTAGCGGCCATGGGCGTCATTCCCCCCCTTGTCTTCTGGCCCGCGGCGGCGACCCTGGCCGCCCTGTGCGCCTTGCTGGTGCTGTGGTTCTCCGCCCGGACGGCCCGGCGCGTGACGAGCGAGGCGGACGATCCGGCCCGCGCGGTCTATCGCCGCCAGCTCGCCGATCTGGACGATCTGGTGGAGCGCGGCCTGCTGCCCGAGGGCGAGCGCGCCGCCGCCCATGCGGAGGCGGCGCGGCGGCTGCTGGCCACACCCGGCGCGGCGGCGCCCGAGCGGGCGGGCGCGCGCCTGGCGCCCGTCGCCGTCGCCGCGTTGGCCGCGCTCGCGGCGCTCGGCCTCTATCTGTGGATCGGCGCGCCGGGCCAGCCGGACCAGCCGTTCAGGGCGCGGCTGAACCAGTGGCGCAACGCCCCGGTGAACACCCTGCGCGCCGATCAGGTGGCCGCGGTGCTGCGCGAGGTGGCCCGGGACAAGCCTAACGACGCCCGCCTGCTCGGCCTGCTCGGCCGGGTGGAGCGGGCGGCGGGTGATCCGGTGGCGGCGGCGCAGGACCTGGAGCGCGCCACAAGGCTCGAGCCCGCCAATGCCGACCTCTACGCCGCCCTCGGCGACGCCCTTGCCGCCGCGGCTGGGAACAAGCCGACGCCCGAGGCGGAGGCGGCGCTGGGCCACGCCCTGCAGCTCGATCCGAACAACCCGGCGGCGCTCTACTATCTCGGCGGGGCGCGCGCCGCCGACGGCGACCGGGCCGGGGCGGCGGGCCTGTGGCGGCGGCTGGCGGCGGAACTGCCCGACCAGGATGCCCGCCGCCGGCCGCTTCTGGCCATGGCCGACCAGGTGGAGAGGGGGTCCGCCGCCAACGCGCCAGCCTCCGCCCAGGCCCCCTCCGCCCAGGCTCCCTCCGCTCAGGCCCCCTCCACCCAGGCCCCCTCCACCCAGGCCCGGGCCATCGCCGCCGCCCCCGCGGCCGAGCAGGCGGGCTTCATCCGCGGCATGGTGGCCAGCCTGCAGGCCAGGCTGGACGCCCATCCGGACGATCCCGCCGGCTGGGCGCGGCTGGTGCGCGCCTACCATGTGCTGGGCGACGGGGCGGCCGAGGGCCGGGCGCTGGCCCGGGCACGCAGCCTGTTCAAGGGCAGGCCCGACCAGCTCGCCCCCATCGAGGCCGCCGCCAAATGACGCGCCCCTTCATCGCCACGATCCGCGCGGCTATGTAGGCCTCCCATGAGCTGGCTTCCCAAATCCCGCAAGGCCCGCCGCCGCCTGACCGTGATGGCCGTGGCCGCCCCCATCCTGGCGCTGGCGGTGGGGCTCAGCCTCTACGCCATGGGCGATGCGGCGGTGTTCTTCTATTCCCCGGCCCAGGTGGAGGCCAAGCACGTACCCCCCGGCCGCACCATCCGCCTCGGCGGGCTCGTGGAGATGGGCAGCGTGAAGAAGGCCGCCGACGGGGCGGTCAGCTTCGGCGTCACCGACCGCATCGCCTCGGACCGGGTGGTGTTCAGGGGCGACCTGCCCGACCTGTTCCGCGAGGGGCAGGGCGTGGTGGCGCAGGGCGCCTTTCGTCCCGACGGCGTGTTCATGGCGCGCGAGGTGCTGGCCAAGCACGACGAAAAATACATGCCCAAGGAAGTCGCCGACGCCCTGAAGAAGAACGGCGAGTGGCGGGGCGGGAACACAATGTCGGAGTCCACCCCATGAAGGGCGGCGCTGCCCCCTCCACCACACTGCGTGTGGTCCCCCTCCCCCGATTCTCGGGGGAGGAGCTTGGGTTCGCGCCTTCTTCTCCTCCCCCGTTCACGGGGGAGGGGGACCGCGAAGCGGTGGAGGGGGCAGCGCCGACGCCTGAAGGGACCGCGCCATGATCGCTGAACTTGGCGCCTTCGCCCTGCTGCTGGCCTTTGTGCTGTCGCTGGCGCAGGCGGGGCTGTCGGCGGCGGGACGGGTGCGGCGCGATGCGGGGCTGCGCGGGGCAGGGGAGGGGGCCTCGCTCGGCGCCTTCATCGCCATGGCGGTGGCCTTCTTCGCGCTGATGTACGCCTTCGTCACCTCCGACTTCTCGGTGGCCAACGTGGCCGCCAACTCCCGTTCCGACCAGCCGCTGCTCTATCGGGTGGCCGCCACCTGGGGCTCGCACGAGGGCTCCATGCTGCTCTGGTGCATGGCGCTGACCGGGTTCGGCGCGGCAGTGGCGGGGTTTGGGCGCAACCTGCCCACTACCTTGAAGCCGCTGGTGCTGGCCAGCCAGGGGATGCTGGGCGCCCTGTTCACCGCCTATACCGCCTTCGCCTCCAACCCCTTCGTGCGGATCGCCCTGCCGCCGGTGGAGGGGGCCTCGCTGAACCCGATCCTGCAGGACCCGTTCATGGCGATCCACCCGCCGTTTCTCTACACCGGCTATGTGGGCTTCTCGGTGGTGTTCTCCTTCGCCGTGGCCGCCCTGATCGAGGGGCGGGTGGACGCCGCCTGGGCGCGCTGGGTGCGGCCCTGGACCCTGGCGGCGTGGAGCTTTCTTACCGTCGGCATCATGCTGGGCTCGTTCTGGGCCTATTACGAACTCGGCTGGGGCGGCTGGTGGTTCTGGGACCCGGTGGAGAACGCCTCCTTCATGCCGTGGCTGGCGGGAACCGCGCTGCTGCACTCGGCCATCGTCACCGAAAAGCGCGGCGCCCTGCCGGGGTGGACGGTGTTCCTGGCGCTGACCGCCTTCACCTTCTCCATGCTGGGCGCCTTTCTGGTGCGCTCGGGCGTGCTCACCAGCGTGCACGCCTTCGCGGTGGACCCGACGCGGGGGGCGATCCTCCTCGGCATTCTGGCGACGGCGGCGGGCTCGGGCTTCACCCTGTTCGCCTGGCGCGCGCCCAGCCTGAAGGCCGGCGGCCTGTTCGCGCCGATCAGCCGGGAGGGCGCCCTGGTGGTCAACAACCTGTTCCTGGCCGGGGCGCTGGTCACCGTGGCGCTCGGCACCCTCTACCCCCTGATCCGTCAGGCGCTCAGCGGCGAGGCCATCTCGGTGGGCGCGCCCTTCTTCGCCCTGACCTTCGGGCCGCTGATGGCCCTCTGCCTGATCGCCTTGCCGTTCGGACCCTTCCTGGCGTGGAAGCGGGGCGAGCTCAACCTGGCCGCCCGGCGGCTGGCGATCGCGGCGGGCGCCGCGGCCATCGTCGGCGTCGGCTGGATGGCCCTGGTGCAGCCGGGCAAGGTGTTCTCCGCCTTTGGTGTGGCGCTCGGCGTCTGGCTGGTGATCGGCTCGCTCAGCGAACTGTTCACCCGCGCCCGGGTGGGCCAGGTTCCGCCGGCCGAGGCGTTGCGGCGGCTCGGCGGCCTGCCGCGCGGCGCCTGGGGCATGACGCTGGCCCACATCGGGCTCGGCGTCTTCGTGCTGGGCGCGGTGGTGGAGACCTCCGGCCGGATCGAGGCGGCGCAGGCGCTGGGCCAGGGTCAAACCCTGCACGTGGGGGCCTACAGCCTCACCCTGGAGGGCGTCTCGCCGGTGGAGGGGCCGAACTTCACCGCCGAACGCGGCGTGGTCAGCGTGGTCGGTCCGAGCGGGGCGGCCTTCACCATGACGCCGGAGCGGCGCTTCTACCCCGCGCGGCGCCAGTCCACCTCCCAGGTCGCCATCCGCGCGCGAGGGCCGTCCGACCTCTACGTCGTGCTGGGCGAACAGCGGGCGGGGGCCAAGCCCACCTGGCTGGTGCGCGCCTACTGGAACCCGTGGGCGCGGCTGATCTTCGGCGGCCCGCTGCTGATGGCGCTCGGCGGCCTGTTCTCCCTCTCCGACCGGCGGCTGCGACTGGCCGTGGGGGCGCGGGGCAGGCCTGCGCCCTTCGAGACGGCCGCGAAAGCGGCCTCCTCAGGATGACGACGGTGGTGAGATCCACCAAGGCTCGTCATGGTGAGGAGCGCCCGGAACGGGCGCGTCTCGAACCACGCACGATGCTGGCGATGGCGTTCGGCGCGCTGTCCATCGCCGGCGCGGCCAATGATCCGGCGGACCGGTTGGCCGATCCGGCGCAGGAGGCGCGGGCGCGGGCGCTGTTTCGCGAGGTGCGCTGCGTGGTCTGCCAGAACGAGTCCATCGACGACAGCGAGGCCGACCTGGCCGATGACCTGCGCAAGGTGGTGCGCCAGCAGGTGGCCGCCGGCCGCACGGATGCAGAGATCGAACGCTACCTCACCGACCGCTACGGCGAGTTCGTACTGCTCAGACCCTCCTTTTCGCCCGGCAATGCGGTCCTGTGGCTGACGCCCTTCGTCCTGGTGCTGGGCGGCGGCGCGGTGCTGGCCCTGCGTGCGCGCCGCCGTCCCGCCCCCGTGCCGCCCCTGTCCGCCGAGGAGGCGGCAGGGCTGCGGGCGCTGGACGTTGCGGAGCCCTGAACCCTGGCCAAGGTTCCGCCGCAGAGCCGCCCAACGAAAAACGTACCGGCGTGACGAAAAGGCATGAACAGCACTAGCGTCCGGCGTCGCCGCGACTAGTTTGGGTTTCAAGACTTATGGGTTCGGGGTCATCGCCGCGCGGCGCGCGCGCCGCTCCCCGGACCAGGGAAAGAACGAGCATGGCGCAGACGAACAAGGGTTTCCTCGCGGGCACGGTGGTGGGGCTGGGCGTCGCGGCGGCCGCCGCCGCCGGTGTGGGCGTACAATGGCCGAGCGCGATGGCGCAGACGCGTCCGGCCCTGACCCGCGCGGCGGTGTTCTCTCCCCCGCCGGGCGCGCCCATGTCGTTCGCCGACATCTTCGAGAAGGTGTCGCCCGCGGTGGTCTCCATCAACGTCACCTCGCATGTGGACCTGTCCAAGCTGCAGGGCGAGGACGGCGAGGGCGAGGGCCTGCCCTTCCCGTTCGCCATTCCGCGCGGGCGGGGCGGCGGGCGGCTGACGCCCAAGACGCCCGGCGGCGACGACAGCACCAAGAAGAAGCTGGGGCCGGAGATGCAGGCCTCGGGCTCGGGCTTCTTCATCTCCGCCGACGGCTACATCGTCACCAACAACCACGTCATCGACGGGGCGGAGACCATCAAGGTGGTGATGCAGGACAAGCGCGTCCTCACCGCCAAGCTGGTCGGCCACGACGAGGGCACCGACCTCGCCGTGCTGAAAGTGGAGGGTAACGGCTATCGCTATGTGGAGTTCGAGACCCAGAACAAGCCGCGCGTGGGCGACTGGGTGGTGGCCGTGGGCAACCCGTTCAACCTCGGCGGCACGGCCACGGCCGGCATCATCTCCGCCGCCGGGCGCGACCTGCCCGACAGCTCCTCGCAGTTCATCAACTACCTGCAGATCGACGCCCCCATCAACCGGGGCAATTCCGGCGGTCCGACCTTCGACATCTACGGCAAGGTGATCGGGGTCAATACGGCCATCTACTCCCCCTCCGGCGGTTCGGTGGGCATCGGCTTCGACATTCCCGCCGACATCGTCGCGCGCACCACCAAGGAGCTGATGGCCGGCCACACCATCGTGCGCGGCTATCTCGGCGTCACCATCCAGAACGTCACAGAGGATATCGCCGGTTCGCTCGGCATTCCGGCCAATCAGGGCGCGCTGGTGAAGGACACCGTGCCCGGCGGTCCGGCCGACAAGGCGGGCGTGCAGGGGGGCGATGTTGTGCTGTCCGCCAACGGCCAGACCGTCTCCTCCAACAGTGAACTCACTCGCATCGTCGCCCTCGCCAAGGCCGGCGATCCCATCCACCTGAAGATCCTGCGCGGCGGCAAGACGCTCAATATCGACGTGAGGTCCGGCGTGCGTCCCAACGAGGCGCAACTGGCGCTGCGCGACGGGTCGGGCGGCGGCGACGACAGCCGGGGCGAGGACAAGGGCGCGGTGGCCGTGCCCAAGATCTCGGTGCTGGGCATGGGCCTGACGCCGCTGACGCCAGTGGTGCGCACCGACCTCGGCATCGACGACAAGGTGAAGGCCGGGGCGGTGGTGCTGACCGTGGCCGACGGGTCGGACGCGGAGCATATCGGCCTGGCCAAGGGCGATGTCATCTCCCGCGCCGGCGACCGTTTGGTCACCGCGCCGGCCGACCTGATCGCCGCGGCGGCCGACGCCAGGAAGCTCGGCCGCCCCTCGGTGCTGTGCTTCGTCTGGCACAAGGGCCAGACCGGCTATCAGTCCGCCTACGTGCCCATCAAGCTCGACGGGGTGAAGTAGCCGCTAAATCCTCCCCCTCATGGAGGGGGAGGGGGAGGGGGAGGGGGACCGCCCGAAGGGTGGTGGAGGGGGCTGCGCCGCCCTGTCCGGTTAGCGTCGCGCAGCCCCCTCCGTCACGGCGGCCTTCGGCCGCCGCGCCACCTCCCCCGCTGCGCAGGGGAGGAGACCTTACCCTTACCGTTTTGCAACGCGCCGGGCGGCGCGCCTTCGGCTATGATCCTTCCGCGGCGCACCGAATCGACGCCGCGGCGGTGGTGGCTGGAACATGCGCATACTGATCATCGAGGACGACACGGAAGCCTCGGCCGCCATGGCCCGGGGGCTGGCGGACGCCGGCCACGAGAGCGTGCAGGCCGCCGACGGGGAGCTTGGTCTCGCCGCCGCCCGCGACGGCAAGTTCGACGTGCTGGTGGTGGACCGCATGATGCCCAAGCTGAACGGGGTGCAGGTGGTGGAGATGCTGCGCCGCGAGGGCGACCAGACCCCGGTCCTGTTCCTCTCCGCGCTGGGCGAGGTCAGCGACCGGGTGGACGGGTTGAAGGCCGGGGCCGACGACTATCTGGTCAAGCCCTACGCCTTCGCCGAACTGATCGCCCGGGTGGAGGCCCTGTCGCGCCGCCGCGAGACCGGCGCGGTCTCCACCACGCTGAAGGTCGGCGATTTGGAGATGGACCTGATCGGCCGCTGCGTCACGCGCGCGGGGCAGGAGATCGACCTGCAGCCGCGCGAATTCCAGTTGCTGGAGTTCCTGATGCGCCACGCGGGCCAGTCGGTGACCCGCACCATGCTGCTGGAAAAGGTGTGGGAGTACCATTTCGACCCGCAAACCAACGTGATCGACGTGCACATCTCCCGCCTGCGCTCCAAGATCGACAAGGGCTTTCCCCGCGCCATGCTGCAGACCGTGCGCGGCGCCGGCTATCGGCTGGAGGCTTGAACGCGGCCGGCTAGCCGGCTATCTTATGGCGGCTAGCCGGCTAGACGGAGGTTCAGGTGGCGTTTCATGTGAGAGATCCCGAGACCGAGGCCATCGTCCGCGAATTGGCGGCGGCGGAAGGGCTGGGCATTACCGAGACGGTGAAGTTGGCGGCGCGCGAGCGATTGGAGGTGCGGCGCAAGTCGCGCTTTTGGGACGATCTGAAAGCCATCCAGGACGAGATCGCCAGCTATCCCGACACAGGGCTTCAGGCGGATAAGGCATTTTACGACTCGCTCAACGACGAATGATCTTTATCGACGCCTCAGCCCTCGTGGCCATCATCACACGTGAACCCGATTGGCGTCCGTTGATGGAGCGGGTGGAGGGGGCGGACGCACTGACCACATCCTCCATCGCCATCTATGAAACCGCACTGGCGATCGCGAGAAAAAAAGGTCTTCCCCCGGAGCGAGCTTTGAGGTCGGTGGCCCGATTCACCCGCCGGTACGATGTCGAGATCGTGCCGGTCGGCGCCGTGGAAGGGCGCGCCGCCGTCGACGCCCACGCCCGCTACGGCAAAGGACGCCATCCCGCGGCGCTGAACATGGGCGACTGTTTCGCCTATGCCTGCGCCAAGCTTTCCGGAGCGGAGCTGCTCTACAAGGGCGGCGACTTCGACGCTACCGACCTGGCGACGTCCCCCCACCCTCCAACGCCCACCGACCTTGCGACGCTATGAAGCCGCGCGGCGCTCTTTCGCCCCTGCGGCGGGTCGGCTAGGAACGCCTGTGGCGCACGCTGGTCTCTTCCCCCGCGACAACCTGCGGACGACGGTCGATGAGGCCGAGCGGCTGGCCGCGCTGTATGCGCAGGCGGTGCTGGACACCGCGCCCGAGCAGGCTTTCGACGAACTCGCGGAACTCGCCGCCCGCATTTGCCGCGTTCCCGTCGCCGCGGTCAGCCTGGTCGACGAGACGCGCCAGTGGTTCAAGGCGCGCGTGGGCATCGAGGCGAGCGAAACGCCGCGCGACGTCTCGTTCTGCGCCTACGCTATGTGGAAGGACGATCTGTTCGTGGTGCCCGACGCCAGTCTGGACGCCGTGTTCGAGACCAACGCCCTGGTCACCGGGGCGCCGCATATCCGCTTCTATGCCGGCGCGGCGATCCGCACGCCGGACGGCGTGCCGCTGGGCGCGCTCTGCGTCATCGGTCCCGAAGCCCGGCCGGAGGGTTTGACCGAGGAGCAGGGCCTGGTGCTGCGCGTGCTGGCCAATCAGGTCGAGGCGCAGCTGCAACTGCGCAACGTGGTGCGCACGCAGGCGCGTATCGCGGAGCGTCAGGCCACCGAACTCCTGTTCAGCCAGGACCGCGAGGCGCGGCTGCTGAAGGCGCTCACCTCGGCCGATGTGGGGTGGTGGGACTGGGACATCGACGCCGACAGGGTGGTCGCCAACGCCGAAATGGCGCGGATGATCGAGGTCTCCGCCGAGGGCGCGGCGAACGGGGCGTCCATGGAGCGCTTCCTCGCCAAGGTCTATGACGGCGACCGCCGTCCCCTCCGCGCCGCCATCGAAGACGCGGTGGAGGCCGGGGAGGTGTTCCGCGAGGATTTCCGCGTGGCGCTCGCCGATGGCGCCATGCGCTGGGTGTCGGCCCGCGGGCGGATGGTGACGGACGAGGCCGGCCTGTCGCGGAGCTTTACCGGCGTGGCCATGGACATCACCGCCCAGAAGCGGGCGGAGGCGCGGGTGCGCGACGCCGACCACGGGCGCGAACTGGCCTTCAACGCGGCGCACCTCGGCTATTGGGATCACAAGCCGAACCTCGGCGAGCGCTTCTTCGACGCCCGCGCGGTCGAACTGCTGGGCGTGCCGCCGGCGCAGGCCAACGACCTGCCCCTCGTGCTGGCGCACATCCATCCCGAGGATCGCGCGCGGATGGAGGCGGCGCGCGAGCGGGCGCTCGACCCCGGGCGCACGGGCCCCTATCGCGAGACTTTCCGCATGGTGCATCCATCGGGCGAGGTGCGCTGGGTGTTCGCGGTGGGGCGCACCTATTTCGCCGACGGCGTCTGCATCCGCTTCATGGGCGTGCTGGAGGACATCACCGAGGCCCGGCGCGCCGACGAGCACCGCCGCCTGCTGGTGAACGAGTTGAACCATCGGGTGAAGAATACCCTCGCCCTGATGCAGAGCCTGGTGGACTCCACCCTGCGCTCCACGCCCGATCCGGACGAGGCCCGCATCAAGATCGGCGCGCGTATCCAGGCGCTCGGCCGCGCGCACGACCAGCTCACCGCCTCCAGCTGGTCCGCCGCCGATGTGGGCCAGGTGGTGGAGGCCACGGTGGAGGCGCTCAGCCTGCCGCGCGAGCGGATGGATATCCACGGCCCCGCCGCGCGGCTCGGGCCCCAGCCGGCGCTGCAACTGTCGCTGGCGCTGCACGAACTCGCCACCAATGCGCTGAAGTACGGCGCCCTGTCGAACCAGACGGGCCGCGTCGGGGTCGAATGGAGCCTGACGCCCGTCGATGGGGAATGCCGGTTTGAACTGTCCTGGACGGAGGCGGGCGGTCCCTCCGTGCGCACGCCGAGTCGCCGCGGATTCGGCAGTCAGTTGATCGAACGCGCCACCGCGGCGGCGTTCGGCGGCGAGGTGTCGCTCGACTACGCCGCGGCCGGCGTGCGCTGGCGCATTGCCGCCCCCTATGAGGGGCTGGCCGAGAGCGGTCGGGCGCCGACCAGCGCGGGGTAGAGTCGTGCGCCTGCCGTCGCTGTTCCGCACCACCGCCTTTCGCCTGACGCTGCTGTTCCTGGCCCTGTTCGCCGCCTCGGCCGCGGCCTTTCTGGCCTATGTCTATGTGGCCACGGCGGGGGAGGTGGACCTGCAGGCCGACAGCGAGGTGCACCGCGAGATCGTCTCCCTGCAGACCGTCTACAACCAGGGCGGGGTCGATGCGGTCAACAAGGCGATCATCGAGCGCGCCTCGGGGGACAAGCCCTTCCTCTACCTGCTGATGAAGGGAAACGGCGAGACCATCTCCGGCAACATCGCCGAGACGCCGGTGGAGCCCAAGACCGCGCCGGAGGCCCACGCCTCGTTCCGCGTGCGCCAGATCGACGCCGACGGCGGGGTGCAGCGGCGCAGCGCCTGGGGCCGGCAGGTGAAGCTCGACGACGGCGAGCTGCTGTTCGTCGGCGCCGATGTGGGCGAGGCGCGCGTCTATATGATCCGGCTGGTGCGCGCGATATGGGGCGCGGGGGTGATCGTCATCGTCCTCGGCCTGGCGGGCGGGATAGTGATCAGCCGCAACGTCTCGCGCTCCATGGCCGGGTTGAACGCGGTGGTGAGCGCGGTGGACGGCGGCGACCTGCACGCCCGCGCCCGGGTGCGCGGCGTCGGCGACGAGTACGACGAGCTGGCCTCCAACATGAACGCCATGCTGGACCGGCTGGAGCGGTTGATGGGCGGCCTGCGCCACGCCGGCGACGCCATCGCCCACGACCTGCGCTCGCCGCTCACCCGGTTGCGCGCCAGGCTGGAGGCGGCCCTGATCGAGGTGGAGAACGGCGAGATCGACCCGGCCCAGGCCATGGAGCAGGCGCTGGAGGATGCGGACGGGGTGCTCAAGACCTTCAACGCCGTCCTGTCCATCTCCCGCCTGCAGGCGGCGCGCGCGCCGGACCAGACGATCTTCGATCCGGCCGAACTGGGCGCCGACGTCGCCGACCTCTATGGCGTGCTGTGCGAGGACCGGGGGCTGGACTTCAAGGCGGAGCTGACGCGGGGCCTCTCCATGCGCGGCAACCGTGAGTTCCTGGCCCAGGCCCTGTCCAATCTCCTCGACAACGCCATCAAATACACGCCCGAGGGCGGGGCGGTGATGTTCCGGTTGCGCGCACGGTCTTCGGGCGAGGTGGAGTTCTCCATCACCGACACCGGCCCCGGCGTGGCGGAGGCGGACCGCGCCCGGGTGGTGCAGCGCTTCGTCCGGCTGGACAACAGTCGCAGCCAGCCGGGCGTCGGCCTTGGCCTCTCGCTGGTGGTGGCGGTGGCGGAGGCGCACGGCGGGCGGCTGGAGCTGTCGGAGGGTCCGGGCGCCTACGCCGCCTCCGGCCCCGGCCTGCGCGCCGCGCTGGTGTTCCCGCCGGCGGGGTGATCCCCAGGGCTGTCATCCCGGAAAGCGCGCAGCGCTTGTCCGGGACCCCGAAGATGAGCGAGAGCGACTATCGGGGTCCCGGCTCTTCCCCCGGATCAAGTGCGGGGTTCGGCCGGGACGACAGGCAGGGGCGCCGGCGGCCTACGCCGCGTGCCCCAGGAATGCGATCAGGTCCTGGTTCAGACGGTCCATCGCCGTCACGTGCAGGCCGTGGGGCTCGCCGTCGTATTCCTTCAGGATCGCGCCGGGTACGAGCTTGGCGGCTTGGTGGGCCGAGGCGTCGATGGGGACGGTCTTGTCGGCGGTGCCGTGGATGATCAGAGTGGGAATGGTGAACGCCGCCATGTCCTGGCGGAAGTCGGTGGTCCCGAACGCCTTGGCGCATTCGATCGTGGCGCGGGGCGAGGCCTGCATGGCCACGGTCAGCGAGGTGTCCAGCATCTCCTGCGACACCTTCGATCCGGTCAGGGTCTTGCCGAAGAACACCTGGGAGAAGCCGGCCAGGAAGTGGGGGCGATCGCTCTTCAAGCCCTCCAGGATCGGGTCGAAGGTCTCCTTCGGCACGCCGGTGGGGTTGTCGTCGGTCTTCAGCAGGAAGGGGGTGATGGCCGAGACCAGCACGGCCTGGGCGATCCGCTCGGCGCCGTAGCGGCCGAGATAGCGCGCCACCTCGCCCCCGCCCATGGAGAAGCCCACCAGGGTGACGTCCCGAAGGTCGAGCTGGTCGATCAGCGCCTTCAGGTCGGCGGTCAGGGTGTCGTAGTCGTAGCCCAGCCAAGGCTGGCCGGACTTGCCGAAGCCCCGGCGGTCATAGGCGATGACGCGATAGCCGGCCTCCACCAGTGCGCCGGCCTGATATTCCCACATGGCCCCGGATAGGGGCCAGCCGTGGATCAGCACCACGGGGCGTCCCGTGCCCCAGTCCTCATAGTGGATGTGGACGTTGTCGGTGGTTTCGATGCTGGGCATGGCCGGGGCTCCAAGGCTGATGCGCTAAGAAGGGCCTACGGTGCGGCCGGGTTCCCGGTTCGGCGCCCTCTAACCGGCCAGGGCCTCCTCCACCTGGCCGAGGCGCTCCTTGCCGAAGAACATCTCTTCCTCGACGAAAAAGGTGGGCCTGACGAAAAAGGTGGGAATGCCGAACGCGCCCCGGTCGGCGGCGGCCTGGGTATTGGCTATGAGCGCGGCCTTGACCGCCGCCTCGTGGGTCATCGGCAGGATGTGGCCGAACCCGGCCGGCCCCAGCACCGCCTGCACCACGGCGGGATCGTCCATCTTCAGCCCGTCCTCCCACAGGGCCGGCAGCACCGCTTCAACATAGGCGATGAGCCGGCCTTCCAGGTCCGCCGCCACGGCGCCGCGCATGATCAGCAGGGTGTTGACCGGAAAGTGCGGGTTCATGCGGAAGCGGTCCAGGCCGTGGCGGTCGATGAAGCGGCGGGTTTCCAGCAGCTCATAGGCCAGCTTGCCCTGCACGCCGCCGAAGGCGGTCATCGGCGCCTGGTTGCCGGTCAGCTTGAACAGGCCGCCGAGCAGGCAGGGGGTGAGTTTCAGTTGCGCGCCCGTCCGCGCCAGGATGTCCGGGACCACCCGATAGGCGAGGTAGGCGTTGGGACTGGCGAAGTCGAAGATGAACTCCAGCGTCTTGGTCATGGGGTGCTCACCAGCTCTCGCTCCAGGGGCGCAAATCCAGCTCAAAGGTCCAGGCCGAGCGGCCCTGCCGGTGCAGCCAGACATAGTTCCGGGCCACCTCGTCCGGCTTCAGGATGCTGTCCTCGGCCAAGCGCCGGTCGAGGTCGGGCAGGCGCTCGCGGCTGAAAGTCCCGTCGATGGAGCCGTCGCAGACGATGTGCGCCACGTGCACGCCCCTGGGCCCGAGTTCGCGCGCCAGACTCTGCGCCAGCGCCCGGAGCGCGTGCTTGGCCCCGGCGAAGGCGGCGAACTCCGCCCGGCCGCGCAGGCTGGCGGTGGCCCCGGTGAACAGGATCGTGCCGCGTCCGCGCGGGGTCATCACCCGCGCCGCCTCGCGCCCGGCGATGAACCCGGACAGGGCCGCCATCTCCCACACCTTGGTATAGACCCGCGTGGTGGTCTCGGTGATGGGAAACCACACATTGGCGCCGATATTGAACACCACCACCTCCAAGGGCCCGATCTCGGCTTCGATGCGATCGACCAGCGCGATCATGTCCGCCTCCTCGCGGGCATCGACGCCGAGGGCGTGGGCGCGCCCACCCTCGTCGCGGATAGCGGCGGCGAGGGCTTCCAGCTCCGGCAGGTTGCGGGGACGGCGGGTGAGGCAGACGACGAGCCCCTCGCGGGCGAAGGCGCGCGCCACCGACGCGCCGACGCCCGGTCCCGCGCCCACCACCAGGCACACGCCCGGTCGTTCCGCTGTCTGGTCCGCCATCTCCACGCCTCCCCGACCGCCCGCACAGGCGTCGATACTGGACCGGGCGGCGAGGATTTCCACCCCAATGTTCGCTCAAGCGGCGTCAGGCGCGCGCCGCCCGCGCGCTCAGAAGCGCCGTTCCAGCTCCAGGCCGAGCCGAAGCTGGCTGCGGGTCTCCTGCCGCGCCGTGCCGACCGGGAACAGCCAGCCCGCATCGACGCCGATCTCGAAGGGCAGGCCATAGGGGCGGCCCTCCCACAGCGCCTGCGGCCCCACATAGGCGCCCTGCCGGCCGAGAAAGGCGTGATCGCCGCCGAGGTCGCCGAACGCCTCGGCGCCGAGCCGGAGCGGCCCGAACGTGCGCCACGTGGCCGACGCCGCATAGCCGTAGGCGCCATAGGCTTCGTCCCGGGGCGAGAACGGCCGCTCGACGATCAGGTTGAGCAACCCCTGGAACCGGCCGGCCACCTTGGCGAACAGCAGCTTGCCTTCCAGCACGTTGGCCTCGCCGTTCAGGCCCTGCTTGTATTCCACATAGACCCCGGTATCGACGCCGAGCCTCGGGATCTGGCCGATATAGGCCACGCCCTCGACCCCGAGGCTGGTGAGCCGGCTGCCTTCGCCGCCCGAGCGCGCGACCGCGCCCACCAGCGACAGCGAGACCCGGTCGTTCAGCCCGTACTCCCCCTCGATCACCGTGGTGGCGTCGCCGCCGGTGGGGCCGCCGTTCTGGCGCGCGCCATAGACTTCCAGCTCCGCCACGCCGTTCTGGACATAGGGGGTATAGACCTTCTCATCCAGCCGCGGGTCCGCCGCCGCTCCGGTCGCCTCCAGGATCGCGGCCAGCAGCAAGGGAATCAGCAAGCGTTTCATCGTCGTCGCCCCACAGTTGAGAGTGGTTCGCATATTCTTTGTTGCAAGCGATTGTCAATCGCAGTTATGGTGCGGCCATGCACAAGCCCATGACCCTCGCCGCCGCCCTGACCCTGATCCTGACGCTGCCGGCCCATGCCGCGCCGCCCCCCGCGCCGATCGCGCTGACGCTCAAGGACCACCGCTTCACACCGGACAGGTTCACGGTTCCCGCCGACGCCCGGGTGCGCATCGTCCTCACCAACCTGGACGGCGCGACGGAGGAGTTCGACAGCCCGGACCTGAAGGTCGAGGCCCTGGTCACTCCGCACGGCCAAGCCTCGTTCTGGATCGGGCCGCTGAAGCCCGGTCCCTACGCCTTCACCGGCGAGTTCCACCCGGCGACGGCGCAGGGCCGCATCACCGCGGTGGAAGCGCACTGAGCCGCCGGCCACGCCTTGGGCTGGGCGCGGCGCCCTGACCCCGGGGAAGCGATCCGGCGCGGCGGTCCAGATTGGCGCGGCCCCGCCCTTACGATCCTCGCAAAAGCGGCCTATTAGGCGCATCTCGATACCGCGTGGCGGCGTATCGCATCGGGATTTGAAGGAGCGTGGATGGCGGATCGGGTGCTGGCCGTGCGGGGACCGCGCAGTCTGCTTCGCCAGATCCGCGAAGCCATGGCCGGCGGCGGACCGGCGCAGGCCAAGCTCGACATGGTGGTGCGCATCATCGCCCGCTCCATGGTGGCGGAGGTGTGCTCGATCTATCTGCGCAGAGCCTCCGGCGACCTGGAGCTGTTCGCCACCGAGGGCCTGAAGCCGGAGGCGGTGCACGTCACCCGGCTGAAGTCCAATGAGGGCCTGGTCTCCGAGATCGTGCGGCTGGGCCGGCCGCTGAACCTCACCGACGCGCCGCTGCACCCCAAGTTCTCCTACCGTCCGGAAACGGGCGAGGATCCGTTCCACGCCTTCCTCGGCGTGCCGTTGTTGCGCGGCGGGCGGCCCGTGGGCGCCTTGGTGGTGCAGAACCGCACCGCGCGGGTCTATGGCGAGGACGAGGTCGAGGACCTGCAGACCATCGCCATGGTGCTGGCCGAGATGGTCGCCGCCGGCGAGCTGGTCGGCCAGACCGAGCTGAAGGACGTCGAACTCGCCCCCCACCGGCCCGAGCGACTGAAGGGGCAGCGCTTCGCCGACGGGCTGGCCTTCGGCGTGGCGGTGCTGCACGAGGCCCCGGTGGCGCCGGAAAAGCTGCTGGCCGACGACTCGGCGCTGGAGGAGGAGCGGCTGAAGCACAGCACGGTGGTGCTGCGCGACCAGATCGACGAGATGCTGGACGGCCACAACCTGGTGGGTCAGCCCTTCGAGGTGCTGGAAACCTACCGCATGTTCGCCCACGACCGCGGCTGGAACCGCTCGCTGGAGGAGGCTGTGCGCAGCGGCCTGACGGCGGAGGCGGCGGTGGAGCGGGTGCGCTCGGAACACCGCGCCCGCATGAACAAGGCGCGCGACCCCTATCTGCGCGAACGCCTGCACGATCTGGAGGACCTGGCCGACCGGCTGCTGCGCGTGCTGGCGGGCGAGGCGCCGGGCCAGCGCGCCCTGCCCGACGACGCCATCCTGATCGCCCGCAGCCTCGGCCCCGCCGACCTGCTCGAATACGACCGCACCAAGCTGCGCGGGCTGTTGCTGGAGGAGGGGTCGCAGACCAGCCACGCCTCCATCGTCGCCAAGGCGCTGGGCATCCCCTGCGTCGGGCGGCTGGAGCGGCTGCGCGACCGCATCTCCGAAGGCGATCCGGTGATCGTCGACGGCGAACAGGCGGAGGCCTTCCTGCGCCCCCGCCCGGACGTAATCCAGAGCTTTCGCGCCCGGGCGGAGCTGCGCGCCCAGCGCCGCGTGGAGTTCGCCCGCCTGCGCGATACCGACGCGGTCACCCGCGACGGGACGCGGATCACCCTCCTCATGAACGCCGGCCTCGCGGTGGACCTGGAGAGCCTGGCCGAGACCGGGGCGGAGGGCATCGGCCTGTTCCGCACCGAGTTCCAGTTCATGGTCGCCGACCAGATGCCGCGCCTGGAGGTGCAGACCGCCCTCTACGCCCGGGTGCTGGAGGCGGCGGACGGCCGGCCGGTGATCTTCCGCACCCTCGACCTCGGCGGCGACAAGGTGCTGCCCTATCTGAAGGCGGAGCGGGAGGAGAACCCGGCGCTGGGCTGGCGGGCGGTGCGCATGGGCCTGGACCGGCCGGCCCTGCTCAGGATGCAGCTCCGCGCCCTGATCCGCGCCGCCGCCGGGCGCGAGCTGCACATCATGTTCCCCCTCATCGCCACGGTGGAGGAGTTCCGCGCCGCTCGCCGCTTCGTCGACGAGGAGCTGGTCTGGGCCCGGCGGCGCGGGCGCCCGACGCCGAGCCCGCTGCGCGTCGGCGCCATGATCGAGGCGCCATCACTTCTTTGGCATCTGGACGCGCTGTTGCCGCAGACCGATTTCGTCTCGGTGGGCACCAATGACCTGATGCAGTACCTTTTCGCGGCAGATCGCGGAAATCAAAGGGTTTCTGACCGCTACGATCCCCTGTCGATCCCGGCGCTGCGCGCCCTGCGGACCATCTGCGACCAGGCCCGCGCCGCCGGCACGCCAGTGTCCGTGTGCGGAGAATTGGCCGGACGACCGCTCGAAGCCTTCGCCTTGATGTCGCTGGGATTCGAGCGCCTCTCCATGCCGCCGACGGGCATCGGACCGGTCAAGCGCATGGTGCTGTCCACCGATCTGGAGGCGGCCAGACGAAGCTTGGCCGTACTCTTGCAGGGGGGCGCCGGACCGGTGCGAAACGAGATCGAGACCTTGGCCCGCAAACTAAATGTCGCACTTTAGCGCGTTGTTTTATTGAGGCTTCGCTGTTATCCACAATGTTAACGATTTCGATCATTGTTGGGTCTAGGCCGGTCGGCGTTCCGTCGCTCCGGTGCAGTCGGCTGAGGCGCGGATTATGGCTCCGTTGGACACGGGCGTGGTGATGAACATGCGGCTGGTGGACCCGCTGGGCGACCGTGTCGGGCCCTCGCCGAACGATCACGCCGCCATCGGCGAATATCTCCGCGCCGTGCGCGAACACAACGGCCGCACGCTCGGCGAACTGGCCGAGCGCACCAAGATCCGCCGCGCCTATCTGCAGGGCATCGAGGAGGGCGACCGCTCGGCCCTGCCGGCGCGTCCCTTCGCCATCGGCTATGTGCGCTCCTACGCCCAGGCTCTCGGTCTCGACGGCGACGCCGCCACGGCGCGCTTCAAGAAGGAATGGCCGGATGTGGCCGAACCCTTCCACGATCCCGTGGGCGTGGCGCACGAGAAGCGCAGGCGCAGCCCGCTGATCTTCGCCCTGATCGGCCTCGTGCTCTCAGGCGTGGTGCTGTGGAACGTGGTCCAGCGCACCATGGTGCAGGAGGATCGCGAGACCGCCTCCATGCCCGCCGCGGAGCCCGCGCCGGCGCCGGTGCAGACCAACACCACCGTGGCCATCGGCGCGGCCACGCCGGCGCCCGCGGCCCAGAACCTGCCGACTCCCTACCAGACTCCGGGGCTCGGCGCCCCCGCGCCGCAGATGAAGGGCGGCGTGCCGGTGATGGATCAGGCGGCCAACGCCGCCCCCGCGCCGGTCGCCGACGCCCCCGCCGCCTTCACCCCCAAGGCCGCCGTCTATGGCGCGCCCGCGGGTCCGGGCGCGCTGGTGGTGCTGCAGGCCCGCAAGCCCGCCAGCCTGATCGTGCGCGGCGCGGGCGGCGCGGTCTATTTCGCCCGCCAGCTCGCCGCCGGCGAATCCTTCCGCGCCCCGGCCGGCGAGGGGCTGAGCGCCGAGGTGGTCGATCCCGTCGCCTTCGTCCTCTACGTCGCCGGCGACAACAAGGGCGCGCTGGTCTCCCAGCAGACCGCGCTCGACAAGCTGGCCGTCCGCCCCGCCGCGACCTCGGCCGCGACCTCGCCCACGCCGGCGGCGCCGATCCACGCGGCGGTGCATCGCCCGCCGGCGGCGCGTCCGCGCGCAGTCCCGCCGCCGGCCGAGGGCGACTATGCCGACCCCCAGCCGCGCGGCGCGCCGCCGCAGGGCGATGTGGCCTACTATCCACAGCGCCAGAACTAGTCGGCTTGCCCATGGCGAGCGGGGCGCTTTGCCCCTATCTTGCCCGCCATGAGCACTGATCCATCGCATCATCGTCCGTGGCGCCGGATCGATCGGCGGGTATCGCGCAAGATCCGCGTGGGCTCCGTGGAGGTCGGCGGCGATGCGCCGATCACGGTGCAGTCGATGACCAACACCCTGACGGCGGACGCCGCGGCCACGATCGACCAGATCCGCCGGCTGGAGGAAGCGGGCGCCGACATCGTGCGGGTGTCCTGCCCGGACGAGGACTCGACCAGGGCCTTCGCCACCATCGCGCGGGAGAGCAAGGTCCCCCTCGTGGCGGACATCCACTTCCACTACAAGCGCGGCATCGAGGCGGCCAAGGCGGGGGCGGCGTGCCTGCGCATCAATCCCGGCAATATCGGCTCGAAGGACCGCGTGCGCGATGTGGTGCAGGCGGCGCGCGACCACGGCTGCTCGATGCGGATCGGGGTCAATGCCGGCTCGCTGGAGCGCGACCTGCTGGAGAAGTACGGCGAGCCCTGCCCCGACGCCATGGTGGAGAGCGCCCTCTATCACGCGCGCATCCTGCAGGACCTGGACTTCCACGAATACAAGATCAGCGTGAAGGCCTCGGACATCTTCATGACCGTGGCGGCCTATCAGCAACTGGCCGAGGTGGTGGACTGTCCGCTGCACCTCGGCATCACCGAGGCGGGGGCGCTGCGCACGGGCACGGTGAAGTCCTCCATCGGCATGGGCGCGCTGCTGTGGGCGGGGATCGGCGACACCATCCGGGTTTCGCTGGCCGCCGAACCCGAGGAGGAGATCAAGGTCGGCTTCGACATGCTGAAGTCGCTCGGCCTGCGCCATCGGGGGGTGAACATCATCGCCTGTCCCTCCTGCGCGCGGCAGGGCTATGACGTGATCCGCACGGTGGAGACGCTGGAGCGGCGGCTGGCGCACGTCTCGACGCCGATCAGCCTCTCGATCATCGGCTGCGTGGTGAATGGCCCGGGCGAGGCCCTGATGACCGATGTGGGCTTCACCGGCGGCGGGTCGGGCAAGGGCACCGGCATGGTCTATCTGGCGGGCAAGGCCGACCACAAGCTCGGCGAGCGCGACATGGTCGAACACATCGTCGAACTGGTGGAACGCAAGGCGCGGGAGATCGAAGCCGCCGCGCCGGGCGAAACCCCGACCCCGGTCGCTGCGGAATAGAGTCCGAATGACCGATATCGCCATGGCCGCCCCGACGACCCCCACGCGCCGCACCGTGGCCGAGGGGCTGAGCGCGGCGGCGAGCGCGGTGGAGCGGGTGCTGGAGCGCGTGCTGGCGCAGCCCACGGGCCGCCACGCCCGGGTGCTGGAGGCCATGCGCTACGCCACCTTCGCCGGCGGCAAGCGCCTGCGGCCCTATCTGGTGGTCGCCGGGGCGCGGCTGTTCGACGTGCCCGAGGCGCGCGCCCTGCGCGCCGCCGCCGCCATCGAGGCGGTGCACACCTATTCGCTGGTGCACGACGACCTGCCCTGCATGGACGATGACGACCTGCGCCGCGGCCGGCCCACCACCCATCGCCAGTTCGACGAGGCCACGGCGGTCCTGGCCGGCGACGGCCTGCTCACCCTGGCCTTCGAAATCCTGGCCGATGGCGAGACCCACCCCTCGGGCGAGGTGCGGGCCCATCTGGTGTCGCGTCTGGCGCAGGCGGCGGGCGGCCAGGGCATGATCGGTGGGCAGATGATGGACATCGAGGCGCCGGGCCGCGCCTATGACGAGGCCGAGATCATCCTGCTCCAGCGCCTGAAGACCGGCGCCCTGTTCGAGTTCGCCGCCGAGGCGGGCGCCATCTTGGCGCAGGCCGATGCGGAGGCCCACCAGCGCCTGCGCCGCTTCGCCCGCGACATGGGCCTGGCCTTCCAGATCGCCGACGACCTGATCGACGCCACGGGCGACGCCGCCGCCGCCGGCAAGGCGGTGGGCAAGGACGCGGCGCAGGGCAAGGCGACCCTGATCGGGCTGTGGGGCGTCGAGGGCGCCCGCCGCCGCGCCGACGATCTGGCCGGCAGCGCCGCGGACGCCTTGACGAGCTTCGGTCCGGCGGCGGATGAATTACGCGCCCTGCCGTTCTATCTGCTCGGCCGGTCGTCCTAAAAAAAGGCGCTACAAATGCGTCAGGCTTGGGGATTGGGTTTTTGAATACGTCTGCGACCATCGTCTCGACCACCCCGCTCCTCGACACGCTGAGGACGCCCGCCGATCTGCGGCGTCTGGATCCCGCGCGGCTGCGGCAGGTGGCGGATGAACTGCGTCAGGAGACGCTTTCCGCCGTTTCGGTGACGGGCGGCCATCTCGGCGCCGGTCTCGGCGTGGTGGAGCTGACCACCGCGCTCCACTACGTGTTCGATACGCCGAGGGACCGGCTGATCTGGGACGTGGGCCATCAGGCCTATCCGCACAAGATCCTCACCGGCCGGCGCGACCGCATCCGCACCCTGCGCAAGGGCGGCGGGCTCAGCGGCTTCACCAAGCGCACCGAGAGCGAGTACGATCCTTTCGGCGCCGCCCACTCCTCCACCTCCATCTCGGCCGGCTTCGGCATGGCCGTGGCGCGCGATCTGGCGGGGGGGGACCATCACGTGGTCGCCGTGATCGGCGACGGCGCCATCACCGCCGGCATGGCCTATGAGGCGATGAACAATGCCGGCGCCTCCGACAGCCGGCTGCTGGTGATCCTGAACGACAACGACATGTCCATCGCCCCGCCGGTGGGGGCCCTCTCCACCTATCTGACCCGGCTGCACGGCGCCGAGGCCTATGCCGAGGTGCGCCGGCCCTCCAACCTGGCCGAGGCGACGGCGCGGGCGGGCAAGATCGCCGACGGCTCGGCGGCCGCCGCGACCCTGTTCGAGAAGATGGGTTTCCTCTATCTCGGCCCCGTGGACGGGCACGACCTCGACGTGCTCGTGCCGCTGCTGGAGGCCATCCGCGACGACAACAGCCACGGCCCGGTGCTGCTGCACGTGCGCACCCAGAAGGGCTTTGGCTACAAGCCGGCGGAAGGGTCGGCCGACCGGCTGCACGCGGTGGGCAAGTTCGATGTCTCCACCGGCGTGCAGGCCAAGGGCGCGCCCGGCGCGCCGAGCTATACCAGGGTGTTCGCCGACAGCCTGATCGCCGAGGCCCAGGCCGACCCCAGGATCGTCGCCATCACCGCCGCCATGCCCTCCGGCACCGGGCTGGACGCCTTCGCCAAGGCCTTTCCCGAGCGCAGCTTCGATGTGGGCATCGCCGAGCAGCACGCGGTGACCTTCGCCGCCGGCCTGGCGGCGGAGGGGTTCAAGCCGTTCTGCGCCATCTACTCCACCTTCCTGCAGCGCGCCTACGACCAGGTGGTGCACGACGTGGCGATCCAGAACCTGCCGGTGCGCTTCGCCATGGACCGGGCCGGGCTGGTGGGGGCGGACGGCGCCACCCATGCGGGCAGTTTCGACCTCGCCTATCTCACCTGCCTGCCCAACATGACGGTGATGGCGCCGGCGGACGAGGCGGAACTGGTGCACGCCGTGGCCACCGCCGCCGCCCACGATACCGGGCCCTTCGCCTTCCGCTATCCGCGGGGCGAGGGCGTCGGCGCGCCGTTGCCGAAGCGGGGCGAGGTGCTGGCGGTGGGCAAGGGCCGGGTGGTGCGCGAGGGGGCCGATGTGGCCATCCTCAGCCTCGGCACGCGGCTCGGCGCCGCGCTCGCCGCCGCCGACTACCTGGCCACGCGCGGCATCGGTTGCACCGTGGCCGACGCCCGCTTCGCCAAGCCGATCGACGAGGCGCTGGTGGCCCGCCTGGCGCGCAGCCACGACGTGCTGGTCACGGTGGAGGAGGGCGCGCGCGGCGGCTTCGGCAGCCATGTGGCCACCTATCTGGCCAATCAGGACCTCATCCGGCCGGGCCTGCGCCTGCGCACCCTGACCCTGCCCGACGTGTTCCAGGACCATGACGACCAGTTCAAGCAGTATGACGTGGCCGGATTGAACGCCGCCGATATCGTGCGCGTTGTCCAGGCCAGTCTGCGGTTGAGCGCCTGATCATGGGGAAGACCTATCTGAACCTCGCTTTGATGTGCGGCGTCCTCTTCGCCGCACCGCCGGCCGTGCGGGCGCAGGCGAGCGACCCGGCCATCGCCACCATCGACAGCTTCGACGGCGCCCTGGTGGAGGCGATGAAGGCCGGCAAGAGCGGCGCGGAGGCCCGCTATGCGCGGCTCGTGCCCGTGGTGGACCGCACCTTCGATATTCCGACCATGACCCGCTTCGCGGTGGGCTCCGCCTTCGCGGGCTATACGCCGGCGGAACGGGCAGCGCTGACCCGGGCCTTCGCGCGGCTGACCGCCGCCAACCTCGCCCACAACTTCGCCAGCTATGACGGCGAACAGTTCAAGGTCAGCCCCACGGTGCAGACCCGGGGCCCCGACAAGCTGGTGCGCAGCCAGATCGTCCCCGCCCACGGCGAGCCGATGGACCTGAACTACCGGATGCGCGAGGCCGGCGGCACGTGGAAGGTGATCGACGTCTATTTCGGCGCGGTCAGCCAGCTCACCGCCCAACGCTCCGACTTCACCGCCACCGCCACCCCCGGCGGCGCGAGCGAACTGATCCGCAAGATCAACGCCAAGTCGGACGAGCTGCTGAAGCGCTGAATCGTTCTTGAGCAGGCCACCGCATCTATTCGCCTCATCAGGATGAGGCCGAAGGCTAGGGCGGCGCGACCAACCAGCGCCTCAGTCCTTAAACCGGGGCGGAGGACCACGCCCCTACGGTTCGAAGTCCCGCAGGTGGGCGACGGTGGGGGCGTCCAGCCGGGTCAGCAGGCCGACCACGAGATCGACCATGCGGTCGAAGTCGGCGCGGGTCATCACGCCGTTGTGGACGTGGGTATAGCGCACCGGCACCACCAGGTTCACGGTCGGCGCGCCGCCGTTGCTGCGCTGGATTTCGGCGGAGTCGTCGCCATAGCCCTGCACCAGGTCGAGCTGCAGGGGGATGCCATGCTCCCGCGCCACGCGCTTGACCAGATCGACGAAGCGCCGGTTGGGCAGGGCGCTGGAATCGTACAGGAATATGCCGGGGCCGCCGCCGAGCCGGGCCTGGGTCTCCTCGGGCCGGGCGCCCGGCGCATCGCCCGCCACCCCGCCCTCGATGGCGATGGCCACATCGGGCCTGACCAGGGCGGCGGAGGACTGCGCGCCGCGTAGGCCAACCTCCTCCTGCACCGTGGCCACGTAGAACAACTGGTTGGCGTGGGCGGTCCTGGCGGTGCGGCGCATGGCCTCCACCAGCACCGCGCAGCCGACCCGGTCGTCCCAGGCCTTGCCGAGATAGGCGCCCGTGCCGTTCAATTCCTGAAACGGGGAGTCGGGAACCACCGGATCGCCGGGAGAGACGCCCAGCGCCTCCACCTCCTTGGCGGTCCGCGCGCCGAGGTCGAGGAACACCGAATCGCGGGGGAAGGCCTTGGTGCGATCCTCCGCCGGCAGGACGTGGATGTCGCGGATGCCGGTGACGGCGTGCACCGGTCCCTTGCGGCCGATGATGGTCCAGCGCTGGCCCACCAGCGCCTGATCGAGCCAGCCGCCCAGCATCTGCATGGACAAGAAGCCGTCGGGCGTCACCCGCCGCACCATGCCGCCGAGCTCGTCCATGTGGGCGTCGATCATGATGCGGGGACCCGACGACCCCTGCGTGGCGATCACCGAGCCCAGCCCGTCATAGCGCAGGGTCTCGGACAGCGGCCGCAGCTCGCCCACCATGATCTTGCGCACCGGCTCCTCGAAGCCCGAGGGTCCCGGCGCGTTCGACAGGGCCGCCAACAGGGCGGCGGTGCGATCCTGCGCCAGGGCGGGCAGGGCGAGCCCCAGAACCAGCGCCGCGATCCAGCCATGCTTCATCACCGCCTCCATACCCATCCACCCGGGATCGAGGGAACTTGGACTTGGCCGCGCGGTCAAGGCAAGGCTGTGATTTGGGAGCCGACCAGGCCCGCGCGGCATGGGGCTGTTGGCCCGGGGGCCAGCTCGGGGGGCTGGCTGGGCGCCGGCGTCCTAAAAGGGTAGCTGTTGGGGGGAACGCACACAGTGGATGGGTCGGTGGATCGGACGGGGCAGGACAGTGTCGATCGCGCCCTGCCGATCCGGACGCCTTGGGGCATGGCCGTCGCCGCCCTGCTCTTCGCTCTGGCGCTGGTGCGCGTCGCCGCCGCCGCCTCCGCGCCGTTGACCGAGGACGAGGCCTATTACCGGCTGTGGGCGCAGCATCTCAGTTTCGGCTACTACGACCATCCGCCCATGATCGCCTGGTGGGTCCGGCTCGGCACGACCCTCTTCGGCGATACGGCGCTCGGCATCCGCGCCCTGCCGGTGCTGTCGAGCTTTCTGGCCAGCCTGGTCATCGTCGATCTGGCGCGGGTGCTGGGCGCGGCGCGGCGCACCGCCGTGCTGGCGGCGATCTGGTACAACGCCACCATCACCATCGGCCTCGGCAGCCTGCTGGCCGTGCCCGATGCGCCGGCCAGCCTGTTCTGGCTGCTCACCCTCTGGTGTCTGGCGCGGACCGGGCCGGGGGGGCTGCGCTGGTGGCTGGGCGCCGGGGCGTTCGCGGGCCTCGCCGTGCTGTCGAAATATTCCGCCCTGTTCCTGGCCCCGGGCGTGGGGCTGTGGCTGCTGTCCTCACGCACGGGGCGGGCGAGGCTGCGGACGCCGGCCCCCTGGCTCTGCGCGGCGCTGGCGGCGCTGATCGCCACCCCCAACCTGATCTGGAACGCGCGGAACCACTGGGTCACCATGGTCAAGCAGTTCGGCCGCATCGCGCCCGAACGGTTCGCGCCGGTGCACCTCCTGGAGTTCATCGGGCTGCAGTCGCTGCTGTTCGGCCCGATCCTGATCTATTTCGTGTGGCGGGCGGTGCGGTCCACAACCCCCTTCATCCGCCGGGCCGTCGTCTTCATCGGCGTGATCAGCGCGCCGTTCCTGGGCTATCTCCTGCTGCACAGCCTGCACAGCACGGTGGAGGAGCACTGGCCGGCGCCCCTGTTCGCCGGCGCGACGATCCTGGCGGCGCTGGGGACCGAGCTCAGCCCGCCGCGCAAGGGGTTGCAGGCCCTTCCCCTCGTCGGGCTTCTCGCGCCCTTCGCCGTGGCGGCCTATTTCGCCTTGCCGCCGCTTGGGCCGCCGTTCAGCCGGCTGCCCGATCCCGCCCTGCCGGTGGAGGGGTGGTCCGCCCTCTCCGACAAGCTGGCCGCGGTCCGGGCGGCGCATGGGGCGCATTGGCAGGGCGCGGTGAGCTACGGCGCCGCCGCGCAGCTCGCCCTGGTGACCCCGGGGCCGACGCCGGTGCTTCAGCTCGACGAGCGCGCCCGCTATCGGGGCTGGGCGGTTCCGGGCTTCGACCCGCGCCAGCCGGGTCTCGTCGCCGACCTGTCGCGGCGCGTCGATACGGTCATGCTGGGCCGATGCTTCGCCCATATCGTCGATCTCGGCACGGTGGCGCGCGGGCGGCCGGGCGGGCGCCAGGCGACCTACCGGCTGCTGCTGGTGGACACGCCGAAGGTCGATATCGTCAATACGGGCTGCTCCGACTATCGCCACCCGCCGGCTTAGAGCTACACGTCCAGGTGGGCGTACCAGGACAGCATCCGGCGCTTCAGCTGGCTGGCCTGCTCGCCGAACGGCGATTGCGCCATCTGGCGGGCGCGGCGGCGGAAGGCGGCGGGGGGCAGGCCGAACTCCTGGCGGAAACTGCGGCTGGCATGGTGCTCGCTGGCGAAGCCGGCGTCATAGGCGAGGGCCGAGACCGGCGCCGCGCCGTGCAGGTCGATCAGGCTGCCCTTCAGGCGCACCAGCCGCTGGGCCTGGATGTATTTCCGCACGCCGCCCGAGCCCTCGAACACCCGGTAGAGGGTGGCGCGCGACAGGTTGGTGGCGCGGGCGACCCGCTCGGGGTCGAGCGCCTCGTCCGCCAGGTGGGCGCGGATGAACCGGCGGGCGGCTTCCCGCCGCTCCTCCTCGCTCCGCTCACCGTCCAGCCGCCGCCCCAGCCCCATCCGGTTCAGCGCCGCGCCGAGCAGCGTGGCGAGGGCGGGCCCGACGCCGGCGTCCAGAGGGCTGGATGCGAACCTCATCCGCTCGACGGACGACACCAGAAGGCTCGCCAGCGGCGCGCCGTGCCGGGCGGGAATGACCAGCCCGTGCAGATCGTCCACCGACAACGCCGCCGCTTCGACCGTCTTGCGCGGCAGGCCGAGGGTGATGAGGTGGGCGTCGGACATGCGGGTTCGCATGGGCCTGGTCATGTCGAGCAGCAGGATTTCGCCCGGCCGCACGGCGTGGAACCCCTGCGCGCCCTCGCCATGGAACTCGCCGCCGAGGTTGAGCTGCAGGGTGAAATGGTCGAACTGGTTCTGGCGCACCCGGTCGGCCAGCCGCTCGCCGCCCACGCCGCGCATCCTGCGGCCATAGAGGACCAGCCCCTCCAGCCGCCACCCGTGCACCTCCACCGCCACGTTTGCGCCGATCTGCACCCCGTCCGCGCCGGGCTGGTAGAAATCGCGATAGCGGGTGAAGCGCTCGGAGGGCCGATAGGACTCGGTCGAGAAATTCAGACTGTCGAGCATACGAAACTGAAGCGGCCTAAGCGGTTAAGGGTTGCCTGCCAGGGCCGCCGGCGGGTGCTGGCCGCCACAGCCTCTCATAGCCGAGCATGAGCGCAACCCCGACCAGGGGCACGACGACCAGCAGGGCGGCGAGGGCGTATCTGAGGCCGGCCGCGCCGCCGAAGACGGTGTCGCTGATCAGCCCCACCAGGGTCGGCCCAAGGCCCACGCCCACCAGGGTGACCAGACCCATGAACAGGGCGTTGGCCGAGGCCACTTGTCCCGTAGGCGCCAGGCGGCTGACGCCGGTCAGGCCGGCCGGCCCGGCGATGCCGAGGATCATGACGATCAGTCCGTAAGCCGACAGCGACACGGCGAGGTTGGGCGACAGGCAGAAGGCGAGGCCCACCGGGCAGGCCAGCGCCAGGCAGAGCGCCACCAGCCGTCCCGGTTCGATGCCTCTTTTGATGCCGGCGGCGGTGAGTTGTCCGCCGATGAGATGGCCGAGCGGGGCGAAGATTAGCACCACGCTCCCCACCAGGAGGGCGGCCCTGGCCGTCGAAAGCTGGAAGCTGCGCGCGAAGAAGACCGGCGTCCAGGCGGCGGTGGCCTGGATCAGGATAATCGGCGCCACGGCCAGAAGGGCGAAGCTCCAGAAGCAGACGCTGCGGATCAGGCGGCCGGCCGGCCGGTCCACAGGCGGGCGGGCGGGGGCGGCGCTCAGGGCCGGCGCGGGGGTGAACAGCAAGGCCGCGGCCAGGATCAGGTTGGGCGCCGCGGTCAGGGCCAGCACCGCCCGCCACGGCGCCCCGAACAGGGCGTGCAGGATCGGGGCGGTCAGATAGGCGGTGAGGATCCACCCGCTCATCAACAGGGCCACGCTCTTGCCGAGGGTCGCACCGGCGGTGAACAGCGAGAGCGGCCGGGCCAGACCCTGGACGCCGAACGCGCCGCGAAACAGGGTCAGGGCCGCCGGAATGAACGCCGCCTGCCCGGCGCCCATGAGCATACGCGCGGCCCAAAGCTGCTGGATCGTGGCGCTGAAGGCGCAGGCGAGGCCGCCGAGGGTCCAGGCCACAATCCCCCCGACGATCAGGGGGCGCGGCGATATGCGGTCGGCCAGCCGGCCGAAGGGCAGGATGACCGCGGCATAGGGCAGGGCGATGGCCAGCCCCTGCAGGGCGCCGAGGCCGGTCTCGTTCAGCCCGAACGCGGTCTTGAGCGGTCCGGCCACCGCGGCCAGGGCGAAACGGTCCACAAAGGCCATCATGTGGGTCAAGCACAGCAGGATCACCAGGGTCCAGGGACCAAGGATGGTGCGGCGCGGCGGCGCGTCGGTCATGCGGCCTGCTTATTCCATGTTAGGTTCCAACGCATTGGCGCGATCCATCGGTCAAGGGCGGGTCCCTGACAAGACGGGACCGAATGTATGCGTTGATTCAGCGCGGCGGGTAGGGGTGCATCTCTCCCCAGGGATCGGTGACCGTCGCCTCGCTCCCGCCGTGGTCGAGATAGGCCGGGCCGACGGGGACCTTGCCGTGGCCGCCGGGAATGTCGAGCACGTAGGTGGGTTGGCAGAGGCCGGAGACGCCGCCGCGCAGGCCCCGCATCAGCGTCTGCCCGTCCTCCAGGCCGGTGCGCAGATGGCCCGTGCCGGGCGCCAGATCGCCGTGGTGCAGGTAGTACGGTCGCACCCGCATCTCCACGAAGCCGCGCATCAGGGCGGTCAGCGTCCCGATGTCGTCATTCACCCCCTTCAGCAGCACGGTCTGGCTGAGCATGGGGATGCCGGCGTCGATCAGGCGGGCGCAGGCGGCGCGCGCCGCCCCCGTCAGCTCGCGCGGATGGTTGGCGTGCAGCGCCACATAGACCGCCTTGCCGGACCGCTTCAGCGCGGCGACGAGGGCGGAGGTCACCCGCCCCGGATCGACCGCGGGGACACGCGTGTGCAGCCGCACCACCTTCACGTGCCCGATCTCGCCCAGCCGCTCCATCACCGCGCCGAGCCGCCGGTCGGACAGCACCAGGGGATCGCCGCCGGTGAGGATCACTTCCCAGATGTCCGGCCGCCCGGCGATATAGGCCAGGGCCGCGTCCAGCGCCTCGGGCGACAACCCGTCGGCCTTGCCGGGCCCCACCACCTCGCGGCGAAAGCAGAAGCGGCAATAGGTGGCGCAGGTGTGGGTGGCCATCAGCAGCACCCGGTCGGGATAGCGATGCACGATCCCCTCCACCGGGCTGTGCGCCCCATCGCCCACCGGGTCGGCGCGCTCTCCCGGTGCGGCGATCAGCTCGGCCGCGCTCGGCACGAACTGGCGGGCGATGGGATCGTCCGGATCGCTCGGGTCGATCAGGGCGGCGCTGGCGGGGGTGATGGCGAGGGCGTAGCGCGCCGCCACGGGGACGAGCTCGGCCAGCCGTTCGGGCGCGATCAGCCCGGCCCGCGCCAGGGCCTGGGGCGTGCGGAGGGTCTTGGTGAAGAGGGGAGCGTTCATTGGCAGGCCGCGATATGGCCCGTCCGCGCTTCCAGAGCAAATGGGTAAGGGGGTGATATCGGGTCCCGAGCTAGGCGCCGTCCGGATCGACCACCGGCGTCCACAGCACCTGTTCGATCCGCTCCGCGCCGGTGGCCAGCATGGCCAGGCGGTCGAAGCCCAGCGCCGCGCCCGACGCCCGCGGCATGTGCGCCAGCGCCGCCAGGAAATCCTCGTCGAGGGGGTAGCGCTCGCCGTAGACGCGGGCCTTCTCCGCCATCTCCGCCTCGAAGCGGCGGCGCTGTTCGGCCGGGTCGGTGAGTTCGGCGAAGGCGTTGGCCAGCTCCACCCCGCAGGCATAGAGCTCGAACCGGTCCGCCACCCTGGGATCGCGCGCACTGATCCGCGCCAGGGCGGCCTCGCTCACCGGGTACTCATGAAGGATGGTGGCGCGGCCGACGCCGAGGTTGGGCTCGACCCTTTCCACCATCACGCGGCTGAACACGTCGGCCCAGGTGTCGTCGTCCGCCACGCGGATACCCTTCCCACGCGCGGCGGCGGCGAGGGCGTCGCGATCGGTCTCCCCCTCCGTCCCCACGGTGGCCAGCAGGTCCACGCCCGCCATGTGGGTGAAGGCGTCCGCCACCGTCAGGCGTTCGGGCGCGGCGAAGGGGTCCATGGTCCGGCCGCGAAAGGCGAACGCGCGTCGGCCGCCGCTCTGCGCCGCCAAAACCAGCAGGGCGGCGCAGTCGGCCATCAGCGCCTCATAGGGCGCCTCGGCGCGATACCATTCCAGCAGGGTGAATTCCGGATGGTGCAGCGGCCCCCGCTCGCGGTTGCGCCATACCCGGGCGAAGTCGAAGATGCGCCGCTCCCCCGCCGCCAGCAGGGTCTTGCACGCGAACTCCGGCGAGGTGTGCAGATAGAGCCGGTGCGCCGCGCCGCCCGGGCCGACCAGGTCGGTGGCGAAGGCGTGCAGATGCGCCTCGTTGCCGGGCGAGACCTGCAGCGCCGCGGTCTCCACCTCGGTGAAGTCCCGCGCCTCGAACCAGGCGCGCACCGCGCGGGTCAGGGCGTTGCGCGCCAGCAGGTGAGGCCGCTTGGCCGCATGGCTCCGGGCGCGTCCATCGGGTGAAGGGTTTGTCATCCCCGCCTCGTGCGTGTAGGTGCGCGGGGAATCAAGTCATGACTGCCGCCGGCCCACCCGCGCGGCCAAGGTTGCGAGAACAATGCCAAAAGTAGCCGCCAGCTCCCTCCGCAAGGGGTCCGTCGTCGATATCGACACCAAGCTCTATGTCGTGCTCAGCGTGGAGAACATCCACCCCGGCAAGGGCACCCCGGTGACCCAGCTCGACATGCGCCGCATCTCCGACGGGGTGAAGGTGTCCGAGCGCTATCGCACCACCGAACAGGTGGAGCGCGCCTTTGTCGACGAGCGGGAATACAACTTCCTCTACAGCGACGGCGACGGCTTCCACTTCATGAACCCGGAGACCTTCGATCAGGTCACCGTACCGAAGGAGCTGGTGGGCGAGGCCGCCAACTATCTCACCGACGGCACGACGGTGCACCTGTCGCTGCACGACGAGGTGCCCATCGCCATCGAACTCCCTCAGCGCGCCACGGTGGAGGTGGTGGAGACCGAGGCGGTGATGAAGGGCCAGACCGCCTCCGGCTCCTACAAGCCCGCCATGCTGGCCAACGGCGTGCGCACCATGGTGCCCACCTATATCACCGCCGGCACCCGCATCGTGGTGATGACCGCCGACGGCGCCTATGTGGAGCGCGCCAAGGACAAGGATTGATCGCCGATCAGGCCAGGCTGGCCCGCACCTGGCTGCGCAGCCGGTCGATAGGGGCGAGGCCGCGGTCGGTCTTGGTGTGCCAGAAGGTCCAGCCGTTGCAGGCGGGGGCCTCGTCCATCAGGGCCCCGAGCTTGTGGATCGAGCCGGACAGCGCCCCGGCGATCAGGCTGCCGTCGGCGCGCACCCTGGCCCGCCGCGCCCCCTTGGGGCAATAGAGCTCGTCGCCGATGTTGAGCAGCCCCGCCTCGATCACCATGCCGAAGGGGATGCGCGGCTCGGCCTTCCTGGAGCCGGTGACCGTCAGCAGATCCGGGTCGAGCGGCGTCACCTCGGCGATGCGGCGCTCGGCCAGGCGCGCATATTCCACATCGCGCTCGATGCCGATCCAGCGCCGTCCCAGCCGCCGCGCCGCCGCCCCCGTGGCGCCAGTGCCGAAGAAGGGGTCCAGCACCACGTCGCCGGGCCTGGTAGAGGCCAGCAACACCCGCTGCAGCAACGCCTCGGGCTTCTGGGTCGGGTGCGCCTTTTTCCCATTGGCGTCCTTCAGCCGCTCCTCGCCGGTGCAGATCGGCAACAGCCAGTCCGACCGCATCTGAAGGTCGTCATTGGCCACCTTCAGCGCGTCGTAGTTGAAGGTGTAGCGCCGCTGGCCGCGCGATTTGGCCGCCCAGATCAGCGTTTCGTGCGCGTTGGTGAAGCGCGTGCCCTTGAAGTTCGGCATGGGGTTGGACTTGCGCCACACCACATCGTTCAGCACCCAGAAGCCGAGGTCCTGCAGGGTGGCCCCCACGCGGAAGATGTTGTGATAGCTGCCGATGACCCAGAGCGCCCCGTCATCCTTCAGCACGCGGCGGCACTCCGCCATCCAGGCCTTGGTAAAGACGTCATAGGCCTCGAACGAGGCGAAACGGTCCCAGTCGTCGTCCACCGCATCGACCTTGGAATTATCCGGCCGATGCAGATCGCCGCCGAGCTGCAGGTTATAGGGCGGATCGGCGAACACCAGGTCCACCGACCGGTCCGGCAGGCGCGACAAGGCCTCGATACAGTCGCCGATAATGATCCGGTCGGTCTCGATCGCCATGCCCGTCCCCTAGAGTCAGGCGCACAGGCTTGTCGGTACAGGGTTAATCGAGCGTTGAGTTAACCAACACAGCTTCGGGAATGGAATGACTTGCGTGTCACTATCGCAACGCTAGCTTGGCCCCATAAACCCTGACGGGATCATCGCGGTCTACATCATGGCGAGCCGCAAGAACGGCACGCTCTACACCGGTGTCACCAGTGATCTCTCCCGGCGAGAGTGATCTCTCCCGGCGAGCCTTTGAACATCGGGAAGGCGCCATGGAAGGGTTCACCAAGCGCTATGGCGTGAAGCGGCTGGCATGGTTCAATCCCTTCGAGCTGATCACGTCGGCGATCCAGCGCGAACACACGATCAAGGGCTATCCACGGCAATGGAAAATCAACCTGATCGAGGCGGAGAACCCCGATTGGCTCGATCTGTATAACCGGTTGAATTGGTGAGTGTGGTTCTGCGGGTCCACGGCGCAACCGTTAACGCCGCGCTATGGATGCCCGCAACAAGTCCGGGCAAGACGGCCGAAAGAAATGAAGAACTACAAATCCTAAATCGTCACCGCATCCTACAACTCCCCCGTCACGCCCTGGTTGGCCTTGTCGAGTTCCTCGGCGTAGCGGCGGGTGGCGAAGGCTTCGGTCATGGAGCCGATCACCGCGCCGGTGTCCTCGCCCTCCACCACGGCCAGGGTCTCGGCCTCGGCGCGCTCGAACACGGCCAGGGCCTCCTTGATGTTCCATTGCGGCAAGAGCGCCACCTCCGGCAGCTTGGCCAGGTCGCCGACCTTCAGCCTGTCCTTGTCGGCGTCCAGTTCGTTGGCGAACAGCTCGGCGGTGGCGACGATGCCGGCATAGCGCTCCTCCCCATCCAGCACGACTACGGTGGCGCCGGAGCCGAGGGGAAAGCGGCGGCGGAACTCCGCCAGGGTCGAGGCGGCGGGGATGGTGCTGGGGTCGCGCCGCATCAGCTTGCCCACGGTCATGGAGCGCACCCAGCCCACATCGGCGGCGCTGCGGATGGTTTCGCCTCGAAGGTGCAGCCGCCAGGTGGAGAAGGAGAAGCCGAAGGTCTCGCGCACCACCAGGCTGGTGGCCACGCAGGCGGCGAGAATCGGGGCGGTGACGGAAAAGTCGCCGGTGGTCTCCAGCACCAGGAACGACATGGTCAGCGGCCCGCCCACCACCGCCACGGCGAATACGCCCATGCCGGTCAGCACGCAGGCGGTGGGGTCGAGCCCGAACCCCGGCAGCCAGCGGCCATAGACGGCGGCGCTGAACTTGCCGATCAGGGCGCCCACGAACAGGCTGGCGAAGAACAGCCCGCCGCGAAAGCCCGAGCCGAGCGAGATCATCGCCGCCACCAGCTTCAGCCCGATCAGCAGCGCCAGCGCCTTCATCGGCAGGTCGAGCGGCACGTCCAGCCGCATGGCGCCGTGTCCGGCGGCCAGCACCTGGGGCGAGACCAGCGCCAGGCATCCCACCATCAGCCCGCCCACCGCCGGGCGCACCCAGCTCGGCAGGCGCGACCACTCGAACCCGCGCTCCACCCAGGCGGTGGTCTGCATCACCGCCACCCCGATGCTGGCGGCCACCAGGCCGATGGCCATCAGCATCAGGTAATGGATCGGGTGGATGCCCACCACCGGCGCGGTGGCCAGGGCATAGGGCGCGCCGCCGAGCGCGGTGGCGGTCAGCACCGCCGAAAGCGAGGCGGCGGTCACCGCCGCCACATTGCCGATGGAATAGACCCCGACGATCAGCTCGAAGGCGTAGAAGGCCCCGGTGAGCGGTGCGCCGAACGCCGCGGCGATGGCGCCCGCCGCCCCGCAGCCGACCATGATGCGCAAATCCTTGCGCCGCAGCCGCAGCATCATGCCGAGGCGCGAGGCCAGCCCGGCGCCGATCTGGGTATAGCCCGCCTCCAGCCCCACCGAGGCGCCGCCGCCGTTGGAGATCATGGTCTGCAGGCTGACCACCAGGCTGTCCTTCAGGCTCATCCGCCCGCCGCGCAGCGCATTGGCCTCGATCGGGTCGACGGGGGTGCGGCTCTTGCGGTGGCGCCGGATCAGCTCGATCCCGCCGATGGCCAGCCCCGCCAGGGTGGGCGTGACCAGGGCGGCGAGGAGGCTCACATGGTCCACCGCCGACAGCCGCTGATCCAGCGCGATGCCGAAGAACAGCACGTGCGCCAGTTGGGTCATGTAGCTCATGCCGGTGACCAGCACGCCCGCGCCGACGCCCACCAGGGCGGCGACCATCACCAGCAGCACCTCGGAGGAGCGGACCGAGGCGCGCAACTGGGCGGCGAAGCCCCGCGCCTCCACCGGTTTGGGCAGGCGCAGCTTCACCCCGTCGCCGGCCCCGACGCGAAAGCGCAGGCGACCGGGTTCGGAGGCGCTCATGATGCGTTGCCGTTCGGCCGAGAGTCCCACGCTTCCAGCACCAGGCGAACCGGCGTCCAGGTCAGACGGTGAATAGGGCAGGGGCCGAGGGTCTTCAGCGCCTCGATATGCCGGGGCGCGCCATAGCCCTTGTGGCTGCGAAAGCCATAGCCGGGATGCAGCTCGTCCATCTCAATCATCAGCCGGTCGCGCGCCACCTTGGCCAGGATCGAGGCCGCGGCGATGGACAGCGACAACCCATCGCCCCCCACCACCGTCCTCACCGTGCAGGGCAGCTTGAACGCATAGGCGCCGTCCACCAGCGCGTGAAGCGGGGCGGGGCTGAGCGCGCTGACCGCCCGGTGCATGGCCAGGCCCGTGGCGTGCAGGATGTTCAGCCGGTGGATCTCCTCCACCGTGGCGAAGGCGACGGCGAACGCCACCGCCCGGTCCATGATCTCGCCCTCCAGCCGTTCGCGCTCGGCGGCGGTCAGGCGCTTGGAGTCGTCGATGCCCTTGGGCACGCGGCGGGGGTTCAGCACGACGGCGGCGGCGCAGACCGGCCCGGCCCAGGGCCCACGCCCGGCCTCGTCCACCCCGCACACCGGCCCGCCACTCAGGGACTGGGCCGCCCGTTTTTCCAGCGTCAGGGTCGGCGCGATGCTCTTCTGCGGCTTGGTGGAAGGAATCGCAGGCTTGGTCATCCGGACGGTCACGCCCCGGTGATACCCCCGCTCGCGCCCGAACGAAAGGCGGCCTGTTCTCCGTCCCCGCGCAGCCCCCTCCGTCACGGCGCATGGCTGCGCCGCTCCACCTCCCCCGCTGCGCGGGGGGAGGAGACGGGGCTGCGCCCGGCGCACCGTCACCCCAGCCGCCGGCACGCCTCGTGGCGGAAGCATTCGCTGGTGTGGTCGTTCACTATGCCCACCGCCTGCATGAAGGCGTAGACGATCACCGGGCCGACGAACTTGAAGCCGCGCTGCTTCAGCGCCCTGGACATCGCCTCGGCCTCGGGCGTCGTGACCGGAACCTGGCCGCGATCGCTCCAGGCGTTCTGGATGGGCTTCCCGTCGACGAAGCCCCACAGGAAGGGGGAGAAGGCCTCCCCTCGGTCGCGCATGGCCAGATAGGCCTGGGCGTTGCCGATGGCGGCGCGGATCTTGGCGCCGGAGCGGACGATGCCGGAATCGCCCATCAGCCGCTCCATGTCCTCATCGCCATAGCGGGCGATGATCTCGGGATCGAAGTCATGGAAAGCGGCGCGGAACGCCTCGCGCTTGCGCAGGATGGTGATCCAGGCCAGCCCGGCCTGGAACCCGTCCAGCATCAGCTTTTCCCACAGGGCGCGGGAGTCGTACTCGGGCACGCCCCATTCCTCGTCGTGGTAAGCGCAATAGAGCGGGTCGGTCCCCGGCCAGGGACAGCGGGGACGGTCGTCGCATCCTTCGATCATGCCCCGAGCCTAGACCCTGATCGGTTCATATCGAGCCGTGAATCAGGGTCTACACTTTGAGTTTAGAGCATGATTCACGCTTCGGATGATTCCATCCGAAACGATCATGCTCTAGCGGTCGCCCGGCCGGGGGCGCAACCGCGTCTATTCCCCGGTGTAGGGATAGCCGAAGTGGCTGTTGGGCGAGGAGGGGCCGGGGCCGGTATAGCGGTCCGGGACCTTGCCGCTCCGCAGGGCGTCGGCCAGGTAGTCGAAGCTGCGGTCCGCGTCGCTCCAGGTGCCGGCCGCGCGCTCGTCACGCAGGTCGGTCTCGTACCACTGGTAGCGCAGCGGACGTACCGAGCCGTCGGCCAGGGTCACCGTGCCGGAAATGCGCGCCCCGCCGATGCCGATGCTCCGGAACGACAGGCCGACGGTGCGGCTCAGCTGCTCGAAGGTGGGGCGGTTGGGCTGGGCGTCCTCGATCACCAGGTCGGCGCGGGCGATGCCGGGGTTTCTGACCAGGGCGCGGCTCACCGAATCGCCGAGGTCCCTGCGGATGTCGTCCACGTCCCGGCTGCCGAGGTTCTCGGCCTTGTGCTGCAACTCCGCGCCGACGCCGACGGTGACCGCGGGCGCGGGCTGGGCCTGGACGGCGCCGGCCATGACGCCGCAGGTCAGGGCGGTGAAGGACAGGGTCGTCATCAAAACGAACTTGCGCATGTCGATCTCCTTGATCGCTTCGCGTGGCATATTACACCTGAACCGCGCCTGAACGGAGCACTTTCTCCTCGGCGAAATCGCCTGCCAGCCAGGGTGGAACGTCGAGCCGCACGGGTCGATCCGCCGCAATCAACCCAGCGTCCAGCGCCCGGTCGATGCGAACGAGGGCGAGGCTGCGCCCGGCCAGGCCGGACAACACCTTTCCGGCGCGAAGCTCGCCCGCCATCACCTCCGCGCCGGACTCGATCTGCGGGCCGTCATAGGCGATGGGGGCGATGCGGGTCTTCACCGGCCCGCGCCGCTTCATGCGCGAGGTGGTCTCCTGGCCGACGAAGCAGCCCTTGCGGAAGTCGATGCCGTTCAGCAGGTCGAGATTGGCGTCGATGGGATAGAGCGGCTCGATCCCGTCCAGCGCCGGATCGGCGACGCCGTGGGCGAGGCGATGGGAAGCGTAGTCGGCGCGGCCCTGCGCACCGTCTGCGATAGCCCGCCAGCCCAGCGCGGCAAGGCGCGGATCGGGGCGCCAGTGCGCCCCGGCCGGAGCCTCGCCCCAGGCGGCGAGGACGACCCCGGTCCGCGGCGCGATCTCCACCCTGGCCCGCAGGCGATAAAGGCTCAGCGCCTGCACGACCTCATCGCGCGCCGCGGCGGCCACGTCCAGGGTCACGCCGTCCGCCTGCCCGAACAGGAAGGCGTCCCAGCGCAAACGGCCCTGCGGCGTGAGCAGCGCACCATAGCGCAGCGCGCCCGGCGCCAGCGTCTCCACATCCTGGGTCACCAGCCCCTGCAGGAAGCTCCGCGCATCGGGGCCGCCGACCTCGATCAGGGCGCGGTCGGGCAGGGCGGCGAGCTGGGGTTCGGTCATGCCTGGAATGTGGGGCGGCTTCGGCCCGGCGGAAAGACCCGTGCCGATCCCACCGCCGGCCGTGCGCGCTTACCCGATCTGGGTCTATAAGGCGGCCATGGTCGCGCCGCGCTTCCCGATTCTGTTCATTACCTCCAGCCGCATCGGCGACGCGGTGCTGAGTTCGGGCCTGATCCGCCGCCTGATCGACGAGGCGCCGCACGCCAGCTTCACCATCGCCGGGGGGCCGCTGGTGCTGCCCCTGTTCCGCGATACGCCGGGGCTGGACAGGCTGATCCCGTTCGAGAAGAAGCCCATGGCCGGCCATTGGTTCGAGCTGTGGGGCATGGCGCGCAAGCGCCGCTGGGGCCTGGTGCTGGACATGCGCGGCTCGGGCCTCGCCCGCTTCCTGCGGGCGCGCCGGCGGGCGGTGCGCAGGGCCCTGCCGCCCGCGCTCGGCCCCCTGCACAAGGTGGTGGAGGCGGCGCACGTGCTGCGCGTGGAGGACGATCCGCCCGCGCCCTATCTGTTCACCTCGGCGGAGACCGAGGCCAAGGCCGAGGCGCTGACCCGGGGCGGCGGCCCGATCCTGGCCCTGGCCCCCGCCGCCAACTGGGTCGGCAAGACCTGGCCGGCGGAGCGGTTCGCCGTGCTGGCGGCGGAGCTGCTGGGTCCGGGCGGTCTCCTGGCCGGCGGCCGGCTGATGATCGTCGGCGGGCCCGGGGACCGGATGGCGGGCGAGGTGGTGCGCCGCTCGATGGCCAGCGCCCGCCTGATCGATCTGGTCGGCCGGGTCGACCTGCTCACCACCTATGCCTGCCTGAAGCGCGCCCGGCTGTTCGTCGGCAACGACAGTGGCCTGATGCACCTGGCGGCGGCGGCCGGGGCGCCGACGCTCGGCCTGTTCGGCCCCTCCGACGATCGGCTCTACGCGCCCTGGGGTCCCAAGGCCCGGGTGCTGCGCACCCCGCGCGAGTTCGAGACGCTGCAGAAGATCGACCCCGGCCTGGATCTGGAGATCTGCCACATGCTCGACCTGCCGGTGGAATGGGTGGCCCGCGCGGCCGGGGCCCTCTATCGCGAGACCCTCACGCCGGGGCTGTCGGTGGTGGGCTCCAGCGAGCGAAGCGAATGACCGAGACCCCCGATGCCTGAAACCTATGACCTGATCGTCCGCGGCGGCGAGGTGGTGAATCATTCCGGACGCGGGATGGCCGACGTGGGGGTGCGCGCCGGCCGGATCGTCACCGTCGGCGACCTCGGCCAGGCGGAGGCGGGCGAGGTGTTCGATGCGCGCGGGCTGACCGTGATGCCGGGCGTGATCGACAGCCAGGTCCACTTCCGCGAACCGGGACTGGAGTGGAAGGAGGATTTGGCCACCGGCTCGGAATGCGCGGTCATGGGCGGGGTCACCGCTGTGTTCGAGATGCCGAACACCGAGCCCACCACCACGGACCCGAACGCTTTGGCCGACAAGCTGAACCGCGCCGCCGGCCGGATGCACTGCGACCACGCCTTCTATGTGGGCGGCACCCACGCCAACGCCGCCTATCTCGGCGAGATGGAGCGCCTGCCCGGCTGTTGCGGGATCAAGGTGTTCATGGGCGCCTCCACCGGCACCCTGCTGGTGGCCGACGATGCGGGGGTGGCGGCGGTGCTGGCCAGCATCCGCCGCCGGGCCGCCTTCCACTCCGAGGACGAGTACCGCCTGGCCGAGCGCCGCCCGCTGGCCCGCACCGGCGACTGGACCAGCCATCCGGAGGTGCGCGACGCCCAGTCCGCCATCCAGTCCACCCAGCGGCTGGTGCGCCTGGCGAGAGCCGCCGGCAAGCGCATCCACGTGCTGCACGTGACCACGGCGGAGGAGATCGCGTTCCTCTCCCATCACCGCGACGTGGCCAGTGTGGAGGCGACGCCCCAGCACCTGACGCTGGAAGGGCCGGAGGCCTATGAGCGGATGAAGGGGCTGGCCCAGATGAACCCGCCGATCCGCGAAGCGCGCCACCGGGCCGGCCTGTGGCGGGGGATCGCCGACGGGGTGGTGGACGTGCTCGGCTCCGACCACGCGCCCCATACGCTGGAGGAGAAGGCGCGACCCTATCCCGCCTCGCCCTCGGGAATGCCGGGGGTGCAGACCCTGCTGCCGGTGATGCTGACCCATGTGGCGGCGGGGCGGCTGACGCTGGAGCGGCTGGTGGACCTCACCAGCCACGGCCCCCAGCGCGTGTTCGGCATCGCCCACAAGGGCCGGATGATGGAGGGCTGGGACGCCGACCTGACCCTCGTGGATCTGAAGGCGCGCCGCACCCTGCGCCACGCCGACATGAAGACCCGTTCCGCCTGGACGCCCTTCGACGGCATGGCGGTCACCGGCTGGCCCATGGCGACGATCATCCGTGGCCGGGTGGTGATGCGCGACGACCAGATCCTCGGCCCCGCCGCCGGCGAACCCGTGCGGTTCATGGAGACGCTGGGGGCCTAACCTGCAGGCCTGCCGGGAAGTGGTCCCGCCCACCCGCCCCGGCGGCTTATCAAGAACCCCCGCAAGGGGGAGGGGCTTTGCGGTTTCCCCATGACCGTCGAACCGGCCCAGACCCGCTCCGGCTGAGACGGAGTGATCCGAACCGACAAAAAGGGTCTATACCTACAGGCCTAGAGTGCGTTCGAGCGGCGAAACGCACACCGTTTCACCCAGCGCGCCCTAGGGTCGCGAAACCCTGAACCAATGGAGCAGCCGCATGAACGGCGCCGAAGCGGTGTTGAAGACCCTGGCGGATGCGGGGGTCGATATCTGCTTCTCCAATCCCGGCACCAGCGAGATGCAGATGGTGGCCGCCTTCGACCGCGAACCGCGGGTGCGCCCGGTGCTGGCCCTGTTCGAGGGGGTGGCCACCGGTGCGGCCGACGGCTATGCGCGCATGGCCGGCAAGCCCGCCTCCACCCTGCTGCACCTCGGCCCCGGCCTGTCGAACGGCGGGGCCAACCTGCACAATGCCCGCCGTGCGCACGTGCCCATGGTCAACATCGTCGGCGACCACGCCACCTATCACCGCCAGTACGACGCCCCGCTGAACTCCGATATCGAGGCGCTGGCCAAACCGCACTCGGTTTGGGTGAAGTCGGTGGAAAGCGCCGACCAGGCCGCCGCCCTGACCGCGGAGGCGGTGGCCGCCAGCTTCGGCCCCCCCGGCGGCGTCGCCACCCTGATCCTGCCCGCCGACAGCGCCTGGACCGAAGTGAAACCGGGCAGGCCGCCTTCGCCGGCGCTGCGCCGCGGCCCATTGCCGGTGAACCCCCACGCCATCGAGGCGGCGGCGCGGGCGGTTAGGGCGGCGTCAAAGCCGGTGCTGCTGCTCGGCTCCTGCGCCTGCAGCGAGGCGGGGCTGGCCGCGGCCGGACGGCTGGCCGCCAAGGGCGTGCGCGTGCTGGTGGATACCTTTCTGACCCGCCAGCCCCGGGGCGCCGGACGGTTCGCGCCGGACAAGATGCTCTATTTCGGCGAGATGGCGCTCGGCGATCTCGCGGGCGTCGATCTGATGCTGCTGGTGGGGACCAAGACGCCGGTGGCCTTCTTCGCCTATCCGGCCATGCCGAGCGTGCTCGTGCCCGAGGGGTGCGGGGTGGAGACGCTGTCGGCCCTGCACGAGGATTCGGCCGCCGCGCTGGAGGCGCTGGCCGATGCGCTGGGCGCGCCGGAGGCCGTGGCCGCGCAGGCGCTGCACCTGCCCGCCGCGCCGAAGGGCGATCTCAATCCCTACGCCATCGGCGATTCCATCGCCCGCTGGATGCCCGAACAGGCGGTGGTGTGCGACGACGCGGTGACCGCCGGCCTGCCGATCTACATGCAGACCCGCGGCGCCCGCCCGCACGACTGGCTCTCGCTCACCGGCGGCGCCATCGGCGCGGCCCTACCCATGGCCGTCGGCGCCGCGGTCGCCGCGCCGGGGCGCACGGTGCTGGCGCTCAGCGGCGACGGCGCGGGCGCCTATACGGCGCAGGGGCTGTGGACCATGGCGCGCGAGGGACTGGACGTGGTGACGGTGATCTTCGCCAACCACGCCTATCGCATCCTGAACATCGAACTGCAGCGGACGCGCGCCGGCAATGCCGGGCCGAACGCCCGCCGGATGCTCGATCTCGGCGACCCGCGGATGGACTGGGTGGCCATGGCCCAGGGCTTCGGCGTGCCCGCCGTGCGCTGCGCCGAGGCGGAGAGCTTCGATGCCGCCCTGGCCAGAGCCATCGCCGCGGACGGCCCCGTGCTGATCGAGGCCGTGCTGGGTTAGACCCTGATCGGTTCATCTTGAACCGTGAATCAGGGTCTACACTTTGAGTTTAAAGCATGATTCACGTTCGGATGATTCCATCCGAAACGATCATGCTCTAGGCGCGGCGACGATTGAAGACCTGCCGCTCGCACTCCTTTCTCCGTCCTGCCCTGACTCGTTCCGGGCATCCATGGCGCAGCGCAGGCGGGCGGAGCTCGGCTCGCGCGTTCGGCCTACTTCCGGTTGGTCGGCAGGGTGCACTGGATGCCGGAGGCCTTGGCCTGGCCGCAGCTCAGCACGTCCATCGCCTGGCCGGCGGTGCTGACCTCCACCACATAGCCCGGCAGGCCGTCGGCGCAGGCGGTCTCGATCAGGTCGGAGTTGTGCTCGGCCGAGTGACCGACCCAGTGCGCGCCCGATACCTTGCAGCTGTTACGCCCCTTGGCGGCGAGGGCCGCGGTATAGCGGTTGTAGACCAGCGCCGGGTCGGACAGGTGGCACTGCTGGCCGAGCGAACCGGCCTGCACGCAGTCGAACACGTGGCCCGGGCTGTTGTTGGCCGGGAACACCGCGATGCCGCCGTCGGGACGGTTGGAGCAGGCCAGCTCCACCACCTCGTTGTTGTTCTTGTCCATGCCGATGAAGTGATACTTCGACACCTCGCAGGGGAAGCTGGAGGCCTTGGCCAGGCGGGAATAGGTGCCGGCTTCCGAGGTCTGGGCCGCGACCGCGTCGGTCAGCTTGCAACCGCCGGCGATGGCGTCGGCGTTGCCGCAGGCCACCGCCGTCTGGAACGCCCCGTCCGGCTTGGTCATCAGCACATAGCCGTCGCCGGCCGTGCAGGCGACCTCATAGGCCGAGCCGCCCGAGGTCAGCTTGCCGATGGTGCGGGTGTCCTTGATCTGACAGGTCTTGCCGGAGGCGGCGGTCAGGGTCTCGATGGTCTTGCGGTCGGCGGCCTTGATCTGCTCCACCGTGGTCATCTTGCATTCCACATTGGTGCCCACCGCCAGCGCGCAATCGGTCGCCGTGGAGGCGCCGGCCGCGTCGTGCTTCAGGATGAAGCCCAGCCGATCCCTGCACGCCACCTCGAAGAAGGTGTCGCCGGCCGGGGTGGAGCCGATGCCGTGCACGTCGCTGACCGCGCAGGTCTGGCCCGAGGCCTGCACCCAGGGCGAGATCGCCGCCTTGGCGTCGGCATTGGCCGGCAGGCGGCAGCGCAGGGTCGGACTGGAGGTGATGGTGATGCAGTCATAGTGCTTGGCCGGGCCGGCGGCGGGGGCCAACAGGATGTAGCCGAGGCCGCCGGTGCAGGCCACTTCGTACAGCTTGGTCTCCACCGGCTTGCCGTCGTCGCCCTTGGGGTTGGAGACGCCGATGAAATAGGCGTCGCTGATCGGGCAGGTGAGGTTGGAGCGCGCCACCACGGCGGGCGCTTCCTTCTGACCCTGCTTGTGGTGATCGGCGTCGATGGCGACATCGATCTTCGGCGCAGGATCGGCGGCGTGCGCCGCCATGGGCGCGGCCGCGAACGCGATGAGCGTCGCCAGCGCCAGGCCAAGGGATTTGATCACGGGAGGTCTCCTGGTACGTTTCTGGTTCGCCCGGCGCGGCGCCCGGCGCTTGAGGTGGAGCTTAAGCGCACCCGGGCCACGAGGGTCAAGCGCTGCGGCCATCGGCCCTGAATGTAGGCGGGACGCTTTGACGGCCGCCCGACTTTGCGCGCACAACGGCGCGAGGTTGGAGTTCAAGCATGAGCGATGGGTTCGACGAACCGCCGGAGGAGGCGCGTCCGGTCCTGGTCTATCCGTTCGAGACCGTGCCGGAGGCGGGTTCGGGCCAGGCGGTGGAGATCGCGCCGGGGGTGCTGTGGCTGCGGATGCCGCTCGGCGGTTCGCTGAAGGCCATCAATGTCTGGGCGCTGGACGACGGCGCGGGCTGGACCCTCGTCGATACCGGCCTGCGCACGAAGGAGACCGCCGACGGCTGGCGCGCCGCGTTCGGCGGCGTCCTGGCCGGCAAGCCGGTAACGCGGGTGATCTGCACCCACATGCATCCGGACCATGTGGGCATGGCCGGCTGGATCCTGCGCAAGTTCCCCGGCGCGCGGCTGTGGATGACGCGGCTGGAATACATCACCTGCCGGATGCTGTCGGCCGATACGGGGCGCGAGGCGCCGGAGGACGGCGTGCGCTTCTACAAGGCCGCCGGATGGGAGGAGGGGCCTATCGAGACCTACCGCCAGCGCTTCGGCGGCTTCGGGCGCGGGCTCTATCCCCTGCCGGACAGCTATCGCCGGCTCGGCGACGGCGACGAGGTGCGGATCGGGAGCCACGACTGGCGGGTGGTGGTGGGCTGCGGCCACTCGCCCGAACACGCCTGCCTCTATTGTCCGGGGCTGAAGCTGCTGATCTCGGGCGATCAGGTGCTGCCGCGCATCTCCTCCAACGTCTCGGTGCATCCCACCGAGCCGGAGGCCGATCCGCTCACCGACTGGCTGACCTCCCTGGCCAAGGTGAAGGGCGCCGTGCCCGACGACGTGCTGGTGTTGCCGGCGCATAACGAGCCCTTCCACGGCCTGCACCTGCGCATCGACCACCTGATCCGGGGGCACGAGCGCGGGCTGACGCGGCTGGCCCAGCGGCTGGCCGAGCCCCGGCGCACGGTGGACGTGTTCGGCGCCCTGTTCGCCCGCCAGATCGGCCCCGATTTGCTCGGTATGGCCACGGGCGAGGCGCAGGCGCACCTGAATTGCCTGTGGAAGCGCGGCCATGCGGAGGCTACGCTGGACGAAAGCGGCGTGCGGTGGTGGCGGGCGGCCTGAGCATGTCGGAGGTGGGGTCGTTGCACCGGCGGTGCGTTCGCCTCGTCCTTCGACAAGCTCAGCATGAGGTCAAAATTGAGCGTAGGGAGGACTGATATGAGCGACCGCATCACCTCGCGCTTCGGCGCCTTCACCCCGGCGCGGGAGGTCGTGCAGGGCGTGGACCTTTCCGGCCGCACGGCGATCGTCACCGGCGGCGCCTCGGGCATCGGGATCGAGACGGCGCGGGCGCTGTCCGAGGCCGGCGCGCGGGTGGTGCTGGCGGTGCGCAATCTGGAAGCCGGGGCGAGGGCGGCGGCCGACATCGCTGAAAGCGCCCGCGCCCCGGTGACGGTGGAGGCGCTGGATCTCGCCAGCCTGGCCTCGGTGAACGACTTCACCCACCGCTGGGGCGAGCATCCGCTGCACCTGCTGATCAACAATGCGGGGGTGATGGCCTGCCCCCTGACCTACACCGCCGATGGGCTGGAGATGCAGATCGGCACGAACCATTTTGGCCACTACCGTTTGGCCACGGGGCTGGTTCCGGCCTTGTTGCAGGGCGCCAAGGCCGGCCGCACCGCGCGGGTGGTGGCGCTCTCCTCCATCGGCCATCGCCGCAGCGCCATGAACTTCGACGACCCGAACTTCCGCCACCGCCCCTACGACAAGTGGGAGGCCTACGGTCAGTCCAAGACCGCCAACGCCCTCTTCGCCGTCGGCTTCAACCGGCGCTTCCACGATCTCGGCGTCACCGCCAACGCGGTCATGCCGGGCGGCATCATGACCCCGCTGCAGCGCCATCTGCCGCGCGCGGAGATGGAGGCGTTCGGCTGGATCGACGCGGACGGGACGGTGGCGGAGGGGTTCAAGACCCCGGAGCAGGGCGCCTCCACCAGCGTCTGGGCCGCCGTGGCGCCCGAGCTGGAGGGCGTCGGGGGCCGCTATCTGGAGAACTGCGCCGAGGCCGCGCCCTTCGACAAGGCCGACCCCCGCGTCGGCGTCATGCCCCACGCCCTCGATCCCGAGGCCGCCGAGCGCCTCTGGGCGCTGTCGGCGGAGACCACCGGAGCCTGAGCGCGGCGCGGGCCACGCCGGCGCAAGGCCGGCGCCTCCCTCCCCCCTCTCCCCCTGGGAGAGGGCCGGGGTGAGGGGAACGGACGGTGGGATATCCCGAGGATAAGTGGCGGCCCTCACCCCTCGCTCGCCCTCGCCTCCCCGGTACGCGGGGGCGTTGGAAGCGTCAGCGGCCGGTCTGGCCGCGATGGCGCAGCTTGGCGTCGGCCAGGACGCAGGCCAGCATGGCCTCCGCCACCGGCGCGGCGCGGATACCCACGCACGGGTCGTGACGGCCGGTGGTGCGCACCTCGATCTCGTGATTGTCCATGTCGATGGAGCGGCGGGGGGTCAGGATCGAGGAGGTGGGCTTCAGCGCCATGCGCGCCACCAGGGTCTGCCCGGTGGAGATGCCGCCGAGGATCCCGCCGGCGCTGTTGGACAGGAACGCGGGCGCGCCGTTGGTGTCCGCCGTGCCCGCGCGCATCTCGTCGGCGTTCTCCTCGCCCGAGAGCGCGGCGGCGGCGAAACCCGCGCCGATCTCCACCCCCTTGACCGCATTGATCGACATCAGCGCGCCGGCGATCTCGGCGTCGAGCTTGCCATAGACGGGGGCGCCCCAGCCGGCGGGCGCGCCCGTGGCCTGCACCTCGACCACGGCGCCGGTGGAGGAGCCGGCCTTGCGCACCCCATCGAGGAAGGCCTCCCACACCGGGACCATGGCCGGATCGGGACACCAGAACGGATTGTTCTCGCGCTCCGCCCAGTCCAAGCGGCCCCGGTCGATCCGGTGCGGTCCGATCTGCACCAGACAGGCGCGGATCGCCACCGCCTCGCCCAGCACCTGGCGCGCCACCGCCCCCGCCGCCACCCGCGCCGCGGTCTCCCGCGCGCTGGATCGGCCGCCGCCGCGGTAATCGCGCACGCCATACTTGGCCTGGTAGGTGTAATCCGCGTGGCCCGGCCGGTACTGGCGGGCGATCTCGCCATAGTCGGTCGAGCGCGGATCGACGTTCTCGATCATCATCGAGATCGGCGTACCGGTGGTCTGCCCCTCGAACACGCCGGAGAGGATTTTCACCGCGTCCGGCTCGCGCCGCTGGGTGACAAAGCGCGAGCCGCCGGGCTTGCGCCGATCCAGCCAGTGCTGCACCTCCGCCTCGTCGAGGGCGAGACCGGGCGGGCAGCCGTCCACCACACAGCCCAGCGCCGGCCCATGGCTCTCGCCCCAGGTGGTCACGCGGAACAGATGACCGAAAGTGTTGTGCGACATGGGGAAGGGTTTTAGCCGAGCAACTCACCCCCTGTCATCCCGGCCGTAGCGTAGCGAAGAGCCGGGACCTCGATGAATGTTCGCCTTGCCTATCGAGGTCCCGGATAAGCGCTACGCGCTTTCCGGGATGACAGAGTATAGGAGCGGTCATGGCCGATCCGTTCGACAACCGCACTGAGCCTCTCGCCCTGTTCGACGCCTGGCTGGCGGAGGCGACAACGAGCGAGCTCAACGATCCCACCGGCATGGCCCTGGCCACCGTCGATGCGGAGGGCCTGCCCGATGTACGCATGGTGCTGCTCAAGGGGCACGATGCGCGGGGCTTTGTGTTCTACACCAATTTCGAGTCGGCCAAGGGGCGGGAGCTTCTGGCCACGCCCAAGGCGGCGCTGCTGTTCCACTGGAAGTCGCTCCGCCGCCAGGTGCGCATCCGCGGGCCGGTGGAGCCCGTGACGGGGGCGGAGGCCGACGCCTATTTCGCCAGCCGGCCGCGCGACAGCCGCATCGGCGCCTGGGCCTCCGACCAGTCGCGCCCGCTGGAGGGTCGCTTCGCGCTGGAGAAGCGGGTGGGCGAATACGCCCTGAAGTTCGGGCTGGGCGAGATTCCCCGCCCGCCCCACTGGTCGGGCTTTCGCATCGCGCCCAGCGAGATCGAGTTCTGGAAGGACGGCGCCTTTCGCCTGCACGACCGGCTGAAGTTCACCAGCACCGCGCGGGGCTGGGAGACCGTGCGGCTCTATCCCTGATATGTCCCCGGCGAGGGCCAGGGCTGACGCGTGTGATTGCCCGCCCGGGACTTAGCTGCCAGTCTGAGGGCGTCGATCGCTGAACGGCTGAAAAAAGAACGCGCTCATGCCGCTGAGCCAACTCCTGCCAGGATCCGTCGCCATGAGCGAATCGACGCCTATCCTCCCGGCGCATATCGAGGAAACGATCCAGGCGATCGCGCGGCTGCAGGCCGAGCATCGCAAGAACGCGACCCCGTTCCAGCGCGCGGTGGAGCGCCTGACCGCCTTCATCGGCCGCACTACCTTCGTCGGCGGCCTCAGCGTCGTGGTCGCGCTCTGGCTCGGCTACAATCTGCTGGCTCCGCTCATGGGGCTGCCCCGTCCGGACCCAGCGCCGTTCAACTGGCTGCAGGGCGCGGCCAGTCTGATGGCGCTTTACATCGCGGTCTTCATCCTCGCCACGCAACGGCGGGAGAACGAACTGTCGGAACTGCGCGAGCAGCTCAATCTGGAACTGGTCATCACCAGCGAACAGAAGACGGCCAAGCTGATCCAGCTGATCGAGGAGCTCCGCCGCGACATGCCGCAGGTGCACAACCGCTATGACGCCGAGGCGGTCGCCATGGCGCAGCCGGCCAATCCCGGGGTGATGCTGGAGGCGATCAAGGAGACCCAGGACATGGCCGAACCGCCGGTGGAGGCGGACCCCGAGCCGCTCTAAGGGCCGGTCAAGGCGGCGAACAGCGGGTGCGCCAGCAGCGGCCGCACCAGCGCCGCCACCGCATCCGGGTCGGGTCGGTCCACGGTGGTCGAGTCGTCGCGGACGATGAGGTCGGCGCGCGCCCGGCTTTCGTGCGTCAGGCGAAAGTGGGCCGGGCGCACGGTGGCGAGATACTGCGCGATCACTGAACGGGCGGTGCGGCCGCGGTGTTCCTGATCGCGCAACAGGCGGCGGATGAAGCGCACGTCGTCGGGCGTATCGAGATAGAGGCGCAGGTCGAACCGGGCCGCCACCTTTGCGGAACAGAGCAGGTGGGTTCCCTCGACGATCACCACCGGGGCGGGGGCGATGGGCTGGAAGGCGTCAGGCCTGCGCGCATGGGCGACGAAGTCGTAGACCGGCGCGCTGACGGACCGCCCCGCCCGCAGCGCCGCGAGATGCTCGACCATCAGGTCATGATCGCGCACGGCGATGTCGTCGAAATCGAAGGTGGCGGGGTCGAAGTCCGGAAACAGCGAACAGTCGCGATAGTACCAGTCCTCGGAGATCAGCGTCGCCGCCCCGGGCGGCAGGGCCGCCGCCAGCCCCGCCGCCAGGGTGCTCTTGCCCGAGCCGGAGCCGCCCGTGATCGCCACCAGGATCGTCATGCCATTCCGCCGCTACGCCGCGTTGCCCGCCGGGCGCGCTGCGATTAGGCTTAGGGGCAAATAGCCGGTGGGAGAAGGCGTATGGAAGGCTTGATGCAGGACTGGCCGCTGACGGTCGACAAGATCCTGGATCACGGGGCGACGTGGCATGGCGGCCGCGAGGTGGTCAGCCGTTCCATCGAGGGCGGTATCGTGCGCACCACCTATGGCCAGATCCGCGCCCGCGCCAAGAAGCTGTCCAACGCGCTGCTCGCGCACGGGATCAAGCCGGGCGACCGGGTGGCCACCCTGGCCTTCAACACCGCCCGCCATATCGAGGCCTGGTACGGCGTCATGGGCATCGGCGCGGTCTGCCACACGCTGAACCCGCGCCTGTTCGCCGAACAGCTGATCTACATCATCAACCACGCCGAGGATCGCATCATCCTGGCGGACACCGTCACCGCCCCGATCCTGCAAGGCGTCATCGGCCAGTGCCCCAAGGTGGAGCGGATCGTCTGGCTGACCTCCGACGCGCACGTGCCGGGCGAGCTTGAGGGCGTCTCCTACGAGAGCTTTATCCAGGGCCAGTCGGACCAGTGCCCCTGGGGCCGGTTCGCGGAGGATACCGCCGCGGGGCTCTGCTACACGTCGGGCACCACCGGCAATCCCAAGGGCGTGCTGTATTCCCACCGCTCCAACTATCTGCACACGCTGATGAGCCTGCAGGCGGACGTGCAGGGCCTCTCCTCGGCCGACAGCGTGCTGATGGTGGTGCCCATGTTCCACGCCAACGCCTGGGGTCTCAGCTTCTCCGGCCCAGCGGTGGGGGCCAAGCTGGTGCTGCCCGGCAACCAGATGGACGGGGCGGCGATCCTTGAGTTGCTGGAGAGCGAAGCGGTCACCGTCTCCGCCGCCGTGCCCACCGTGTTCCAGATGCTGCTGCAGCACCTGCAGAAGACGGGCGCCAAACTGCCGCATCTGAAGAAGGTCTTGATCGGCGGCTCCGCCTGTCCGGAAAGCATCATCCGCACCTTCAACGACGATTATAACGTGGAGGTGCTCCACCTGTGGGGCATGACGGAGATGTCGCCGGTGGGGTCTGTGGGCGTGCCCTGCGCCACGGTGGCGGCGCTGCCGTTCGATGCACAGATGCCCTATCGGCTGAAGCAGGGCCGCGTGCCGCTGGGCGTGGACATGAAGCTGACCGACGACGAGGGCGACCTGTTGCCCCACGACGGCGAGACCTTCGGCCGGCTGAAGGTGGCGGGCCATTCGGTGGCCAGGGCCTATTTCAAGGCGGAGGGTGGCGATATCCTCGACGAGCAGGGCTTTTTCGACACCGGCGACGTGGCCACCCTGGATTCGCTCGGCTACATGCAGATCACCGACCGCGCCAAGGATGTGATCAAGTCCGGCGGCGAGTGGATATCCTCCATCGAGATCGAGAACATCGCCGCCGGCCACCCCAAGGCGGCCCTGGCCGCGGTGGTGGGCCTGCCCCATCCCAAATGGGACGAGCGCCCGCTGCTGATCGTCCAGCTCAAGCCCGGCGAGCACGCCACCAAGGAGGAGTTCCTGAGCTTTCTCGACGGCAAGATCGCCAAGTGGTGGACGCCCAACGACGTGGTGTTCGACACCGTGCCCCTCGGCGCCACCGGCAAGATCGACAAGAAGCTGATCCGCCAGAAGTATGAGGGCTATCGCTGGCCGGAAGCCGTGGCGGCGGAGTGATGCGCCGCCCCCATTGGATGGCCTCTCTGGCGCTGGCCTTCGCCCTCATGAGCGGCGCGGTGATCGGCCTCGCCTTGTTCGGCTTCAAATACGGCTGGCTGAAGTGGGGGACGGCGGCGTTCCTGCTCTATCGTGCACCCCAGCCACTGGCGCTGGTCGCCGTCGCGCTCGGCCTGGTCGCCGTGCTCATGGCCGCGATCAGCCGGCTTCGGGTCGGATTCATGACCGCACTGGCGGCCGTCGTGCTCGGCGCTCTCGTCTATATGGCGATGTCCATGCAGCAGGCGGAGCGGGCCAAGTATCCGCCGGTGCACGATGTCGCCACCAGCTGGACCGATCCGCCGATGCCGAGCGCGGCCCTGGCCGCCCAGCGCGGCGCGGACGCCAATCCGGTGGAGGCCGCGCCGACGGTCCCGGCGGGCGCCGCGGTGGACGCGGGCCACCCCGTCGGCGAGGTGAACGCCCGCACCTGTCCCGCCGCCGTGCCGATCACCCTGATGCAGCCAACGGACAAGGCCTATGCCCTGGCGCTGAAGGCGGTGAGCGGCCGGGGCCTGCACCTGGTGACCACCGATGCGCCGCACGGCGTCATCGAGGGCGTCTCCACCAACTTCTGGAACATGAAGGAGGACCTGATGGTCCGCGTCCGGCCCGACGGCGCGGGATCGCGCATCGACCTGCGCTCCATCAGCCGCCAGGGGCAGGTCGACCACGGCCACAACTGCCGCCGCATCACCCAGATCAGGGCGGCGCTGACCCCGAACTAACCGGTTAGCCGATAGCGGCTAAGCGGGCCGGCTTCGCCATCGGTGGCGACGACCCCCGCGCGCACCAGATGGATCAGGTGGGCCAGCACCGAACGGGCGGCGGCGGGATGCAGGCGCGGATCCACCGCCGCGTACATCGCCGGAACCATCTCGGCGATGGTCGGGCGGCCGAGCGCGATCTGCTCCAGAATCTGGCGCTCGCGCTCCAGCCGGTGGGCGCGATAGGCGGAAAGGAAGGGTTGAACCTCGGTAATCGGCGGGCCGTGGGTGGGTATCAGGGTGGCGAAGTTCCGCGCCTCCACTCTGGTCAGGCTGGCGTAATAGGCGGTCATGTCCCCGTCAGGCGGCGAGACCACTGTGGTGGACCAGCCCATCACGTGGTCGCCGGAAAACAGCGTATTCTCCTCCAGCAGCGCATAGCAGACGTGGTTGGAGGCGTGGCCGGGGGTGGCGATGGCCTCCAGCGTCCAACCGGGGCCGGCGACGCGCTGCCCGTCCGCCACCGCCACATCCGGGCGAAAGGCGGTGTCGCTCGCCGCCTCGGAAGAGCCCAGCATGGGGTCGGCCCGGCCATAGACGGTCGCTCGCCCCACGCGCGCGGCCAGCGGATGAGACAGGGGCGAGTGGTCCGCATGGGTGTGGGTGGTGAGGATCGCCGTCACCCGCTCCCCGTCCAGCGCGCTCACCAGCGCTTCGAGATGGTCGGGCAGGTCCGGCCCGGCGTCGATCACCGCCACCTCGCCGTGGCCGACGATATAGGTCCCCGTGCCGAGATAGGTGAACGGGCCCGGATTGTGGGCGGTCACCCGCCGCACCAGCGGGGAGACCACCACCGCCCGCCCATAGGCCGGATCGATCTCGCGCACGAAGGGGATCACCGGCGGGTCCCGTCCGCGGCCCGGTCCTTGCGAAGCGGGGTCAGGATTTCAGTAAGGATGCGCCCCATGGCCGCCCACGCCGCGGTTTTCGTCTCAAAACGGCTCCAGCCGCCGGTGGCGGCCCTGCTCTGTCTCATGGCGATGCAGCTGTTCATTACCCTCTCCGGCTGTCACGAGGAGCCGCTCCCCATGGGCGCGGTCCGCGTCGCCCTTTCACGCTAGGCCTCAAACGACGCCGGTGAGGTCGTAGCCTGCCGCCTGTCCGAGGCCGACCAAATCCTCCCGGGTGCGCCGCCCGCCCGCCGCCTGGCCGAGCGCCCAGGTGACGATGGAGCGCGTGCCCGAGCGGCAGAAGGCCAGCACCGGGCCCTTGGCCTCCGTCAGCGCGGCGGACACCGCCTCGACCTGCGCCTCGCCCGGCCGGCCGACCACGGGCACGTGCACATAATCCAGCCCGGCCGCCGCCGCCGCCGCCTGTATCTCGGCGCTGGTCGGCTGGTCCGGCGCCTCGCCGTCCGGCCGGTTGTTGATCACCAGGGTGAAGCCCCGCGCCTTGGCGGCGGCGAGGTCCGCGGGCTCGATCTGCGGCGCCACGGCGAAGTCGGGCGTTACGGTGCGGATATCCATCATGCCCCAAAGGTAGGACGCCTCGTCGCACTTGGGAACCGACCTTGCGGCCCCGGCCCGACAGTCTCCACCGATCCCGTTCCGCCGCATGGCGCGGTGAGGGCGTTAAAACTGTGTCAACCTTGCGACACGTTGACATCGGTGTGGCGGGTTTGTGTCAATTGTATTGACGGCGCCCGGCGCCCGCCGTTAGCGAGAAGGTGCGGTAGGGGGCCCTCCGCATTGACGCACCGGATTCGCCGCAGCCAGCGGTTGGAGGATATCGAGTTGCAACACAGTTCACATCGCGCGCGACTGCTGGCGTCCACCCTTGTGGCCGGCGCCGCATTCACCCTGCTGACCGGCCACGCCTTCGCGCAGAGCACCCAGAACTGCCCGTCGCCCGACAAGAACGGCAACTGCACCGACGACGTGGTCGTCACCGGCTCGCGCATCAAGCGCGACTCCTTCACCTCGCCGGACCCGATCCAGGTCATCACCGCGGAGCAGGCCAGCCTCTCGGGCTATGCCGATACCGCGTCGCTGTTGCAGCAGTCCTCCATCGCCACCGGCACCTTCCAGACGGGCGACCAGCTCACCGGCTTCGTCACCACCGGCGGCGCGGGCAACAAGACCTTGGCGCTCAGCCGCCTCGGCGCCCAGCGCACCATCATCCTGCTCGACGGCAAGCGCCTCGGCCCCGCGGGCATCAGCGGCACCGTCGGGCCCGTCAGCCTCGACACCATCCCGGAATATTCGATCGAGCGTATCGAAGTGCTGCGCGACGGGGCCTCATCGATCTACGGATCGGACGCTGTGGCGGGCGTGGTGAACATCATCACCAAGCGCAAACACGACGGCGGCAGCCTGTCGGCCTATACCAGCCAGGCAGAATTGGCGGGCGGCAACGCCTATTCGATCAGCGGCGAATTCGGCAAGACCTTCGACAAGGGCTATATCGACATCGGCGGCGAATATTTCGAGCAGGAGCGCGTTTCGCGCGGCCAGCGCTACTACACCAGTTGCGCTGAGGATTACGTTTTCAATCCCACCACCGGCGCGCGGGCCGACTTCGTCGGCACCACGGCGAACGATGGCCATAACTACAAGTGTTATAACTCGTCAAACAACGACATCGCGGTGAGCTATACGGCGATAAACCCGGCGACGGGCAAGCCGCAAGGGCAAAGCGCCACGATCCAGTACCTGCAGCCGGGTTACGCATATCCGGGCTATGCGGGCGGCAATGACGTGCCGGCGAGCATTGCGGCTACCTTCGCGCGTCAGGCGAGAAACGGCTTCCCAGGCACATTCGGCTACGGCAACTATACAAGCCCCTATGTTGACCGCGCGTCTGTGATCAGCCCGGACAAGCACTTCTCGGCCAACCTGAACGCGGCCTACGACTTCACTTCGCACACCCAGCTTTACGGTCAATTGCTGTTCAACGACCGGATTTCGACCCAGAATGGCGCGCGTCAGTATTTCCCGGGCAGCGGCGCGGCGGGTAATGCGCTGAACGCGGCCTTCATCGGTGGCAACCCGAACAATATCTTCGCGGGCACCGGGGTTAATCCCATCTATCCGATCATAGAACAACCTTATGACTCTCACCAGAACGTGAAGTATTACCGTGGTGTGGTGGGCCTTAAGGGTGATTTCGCTAATGCGGGCTGGTTCAGCCGCTTCAGCTACGATGTTTACGGCGTCTATTCGCGGTCGGACGCAGACTACTCGGTCGATCAGATATATCTGGATCGCACGGATGCGCTGACCAATTCCGCGGCGCCCTGCACGACAGTAGGGATCATCAATGTCTCGAACTATAGCTGCGCCAACCTACCGAACGGCATTCCCCTGTTCAGCCAGCGCGTGCTGAGCGGCAACTTCACCCAGGCCGAGCGGAACTTCCTGTTCTTCAAAGCAAACGGAACTACTACATACGACCAGTATATTCTGGAAGGCGACATTACCGGCGACCTGTTTACCCTGCCGGCGGGGGTGGTCTCCCTGGCCATCGGCGCCTCCTATCGTCACGACCATATCGACGACACCCCCGACCCGCAGGTCCAGGCCGGCAACTCCTGGGGCTTCTCGGCCGCGGGCCATACGGTCGGCTCCGACGCGGTGAAGGAAGTCTATGCCGAAGTCACCGTGCCGATCCTGAAGGACTTCCCGTTCGTCAAGAACCTGAGCTTCGACCTGTCCGGTCGTTACAGCGACTATGACAGCTACGGTTCGACCAGCACCTACAAGGTGTCGGGCAACTGGACGGTTATCCCCGACCTGCGCTTCCGTGGGTCGGTGGGCACCTCCTTCCGTGCTCCGGCGCTGTATGAACTTTATCTCGCCCACCAGACCAGTTTCTCGGGGCAGAGTTCTGTCGATCCTTGCTACAATTACGGCACCAACAACCCAAGCCAGACCATCCAGAACGCTTGCGCGGCCTTGGGCATTCCGAACAACTATGTCGGTGTGCAAAATCCTGGCGGTGGGTCGAGCGCGACTCTCTCCACTGGCGGCGGCAAAGGCAGCCTCCAAGCCGAAACCTCTCAGGCCAAGAGCATTGGATTTATCGTTTCGCCCAAGCACTTCGGCATTGATCGTTGGTCTAATCTGGCGGTGTCTGTCGATTACACCGATATTCAGGTCCACAACGAGGTCGCCACCTTCGGCGCCTACAACATCATCTCGCAGTGCCTGCAGGGCGTGACCGCGTTCTGCTCCTTGTATAAGCGCGACCTGAACCCGACGTCGCCGACCTACTTCAACATCATCTCGGTTAACAACAATTACGTGAATGTCGCTTCGCAGGGGGTTCGTTTCCTCGACGCCAACATTCATATGGATCATAACTTCGGTGAATTTGGTAAGTTAAGTGTGGAGACGAAGGCCACCTTTACCTTCTCTGACAAGAGGCGACTGCTGGGTAACTCTATCCCGACTAACTACAATGGGGGCACCTATAATTATGACGCGCCTGCGATGAGCGGCGACATCAATATCCAGTACGATCTGCGTGATTGGACTGTGTTCTGGCGCGTCAGCGGCGTCGGTAAAGGTTCCGACACCTCGTTCATTGGCTTCGACACTTCACCGACGAGTCGTTATGCAACGACTTTGAGCCCGACGACCGGCGCCGCAATTCCCACGGCGGTTCATTACAAGTACGAGACCGAGGCGCTGATCTTCCATACTGTGTCCGTGCGCAAGCGCCTGCCGCAATTCGACGCCGAAGTAACCGTTGGAATCAGCAACCTGTTCGACGAGGCGCCTCCGCTGGAGTCCACCGGTCAGTTCAGGATCGGCGACGCCGCCATCGGCTATTCCGACGAAGTGATGATCGGCCGGTCGTACTATGCCCGGGTGACGAAGAAGTTCTAAGGCCGATACCAGACACGATCAGGGGGCGGCCTTTGGGCCGCCCCTTTTTCTTTGGGCTGAACCGGGATTGAGGTCTCCGGCCTGTGATGCCTCGCGCTGGGTCCCGGGTAGCTCGTCGCGCCTTCCGGGATGACAGGACGGGAGGTTGAGCCGCCCTACCGCACCGGCGTCGGCGCGCGCACGGTGGCGGCGTCGGGGCCCAGGCGGGCGCGGATCATCGCGTCCATCACCCCCTGCGCCCGGGGATCGCCGAGGATCCAGGCCGAGGCCGCCAGCGTCTGCAGCGAGGCCGAGGAGACGCCCAGGGCGTGGGAGAAGACGGCGAACGGGGACTTGCGCGCCGGCAGGGTCTTCAGTTGCACCGCCTGATCGAGCGGCAGGTGCGCCAGCCGCTTGGCCTCACGCACCGCATCCAGAAAGCCGCCGAGGCCGTCCACCAGGCCGAGCTGTCTGGCCTGCGCGCCGGTCCAGACCCGGCCCCTGGCGATCTCGCGCACGCGCTCCACCGGCAGGCGGCGCCCTTCCGCCACGCGGGCGACGAAGCCGGCGTAGATGCGGTCCATCCAGGCGGAGACCTGCGCGCTCTGGACGGGCGTGAACGGCTGGGCGGAGGAGAAGGCGCCGGCGAAATCGCCGCCCACGCCGATGGAGCGCTGGTCGATGCCGAACCGGCCGAGCGCCTCGCCGAGCGCGAACTTGCCGCCGAACACGCCGATGGAGCCGGTGAGGGTGGTGGGCTCGGCGATGATCTCCGACGCCTCCGACGATATCCAATAGCCGCCGGACGCCGCATAGGTCCCCATGGACACCACCACCGGCTTGCCGGCGGCCTTGGCCGCCCGCACGCCGGCCAGGATCTGCTCCGACGCGGTATCCGAGCCGCCGGGCGAGGAGACGCGGAACACGATGGCCTTGACCGTCCGATCGTCGATGGCGTCATGGAAGGCCTTGGCCACGTCGTCGGAATAGACGCCCGACTGGCCGTTCAGTCCGCCGTTGCTGGACGTGCCGGTGACGATGTCGCCCTCCGCGCCGATCACCGCGAGGCTGGTCCCCGCGTTCGCCGTATTGGCCGGGGCGCTGGCCTTGTAGGTGGCGAAATCGACCCACTGCGCGTCCCCCGTGGCCTTGCGCAGCGCCGCCTCCGCCTCGTCCACCTGGCCCACATGGTCGATCAGGTTGCGCGCCCTGGCGTCCTCCGCGGCATAGGGGCCGGCCTCCAGCGCGGCGCGCAGCCTGGCGGGGTCGAGCTTGCGGTCGGCGGCCGCCGCCGCCAGCTCGCTCTCATAGACCGAGGTCATCCAGCCCAGCTCCGCCTCGCGGTGGGCCGGGGTGAAGTCGGAATAGAGGAACGGGTTCACCGCATTCTTGTATTCATAGCGCTGCTGATAGTCGGCATGGACGCCGTACTTGTCGAACGCGCGCTTGAAGAAGGTCTCGCTGGCCGACAGCCCCACCGACTGCAGCGCCGCCCCCGGCTGCATCCAGAAATCGCCCGAGGCGCTGCCCAGCATGTAGGTGGCGGTGGAGACGCCGGAGGCATAGAGGCCCTGGCTGTGCGCCAGCACCGGCTTGCCCGTGGCGCGGAAGGCGCGGATGGCGAGGCGCAGCTCGTCCGCCGCGGCCGGAGCGACCCCGCCCTCCGGCAGGCGAATCAGCAGGCCCTTGACCCGGCCGTCCCGCTCCGCGCGGTGCAGCGTCTCCACCACCGAGATCACCGACAGCGACCTGCCGCCGAGGAAGGCGAAGGGGTTGGCGCTGTCCTGGTCCGCCAGCGCCTGGCGCAGGTCCAGCGTCAGCAGGCTGTTGGCCGGCGGCGGCGTCGGCCTGGCCGAGCTGGCCACCGCCATCAGCAGCACGATGGGCACGCCGATGAAGAACAGCAGCAGGCCGGCAAAGACGCCCGCGAGCGTCAAAATGAACTGTTTCATCGGGCGTCCGTCGTGGGCCGCGACGCGGCCGCGTCGATCCGGCCAAGGTAACGATTGGACGCGCGCGGTCAAACGCCCTGCACGCCGGACGCGAGCGCCGGCGCGCCATCGGACGGGGGTCTGCGCAGGGCCCTGGCGTCGGGATCGCCAAGGCGCCGGTTCCGATGGTCGGAGTAGCAAGATTCGAACTTGCGACCCCCACGTCCCGAACGTGGTGCTCTACCAGGCTGAGCTATACTCCGTCCTCGGAGGCGCGCCTTATAGAGGAGAGGTCCCCCCCCCGCAAGCGAACCCGGCGGCCTTGTTTTACGCGGGCCGCCCGTGTTTGGCGGAGGCCGGGCGCGGTGTTGCAAGGCTCGGTGCGGTAGGCTATGTGCACCGCCTTCCGACGCGAACCCCGCCGCCACGGCGGGCTCGCGGGACCATCCTTGGGGGATGGTGTAATGGTAACACTGCGGTTTTTGGTACCGTCATTCAAGGTTCGAGTCCTTGTCCCCCAGCCATCTCAACCTGCGGAGAAGGTTAAGGTCTCGCCATCGCGGAACGCATCCGAAATAACAAAGAACTCCGCCACGGACATCCAGGAGCGTCATTGCTTGGCCGGAGATGGAAAAAGTCCGGTGAAGAGCGGCCGGGCATAGACCTCCGCCGAATTTTCGGGTGTGACGCCGGGGGCCCAGTGCTTGAGTTCGGCACTCGCATTGACGGTCGTTGTCACCATCTGCGCGGCGACGTTGGCGTCGATGGCGCGCACTGACCCATCGGCGACGCCGTCGCTGACCATACTTGCGAACCGGGCCGAGGTTTGATCGAACCGGCGGATCAGCTGCGCCCGCATGTCTTCCGGCACCGTTGACAGCGCCGAGGTCCGCAAAAGCGGCGCTTCGCCCGATATATCGCGGCTCACCAGGGTCGCTGTCGCCCACCACAAGCCGTCGAACCCGTTGCTGCTGATCTGCTCGGCCTCGACCTGGGTCTGGCGCACGGTCGTCAATGTTCGATCGAAGCACGCCGCGACAAGTTCGCTCTTGGCGTCGTTGTGGTGATAGAAGGCGCCCTTCGTGACTTGCAGCCGCTCGCAAATCCGCGCCACCGATGCGCCGTGATAGCCTTCCTCGTTGATCATTTCGGTGGCGACGCGCAGGAAGGCGGCGCGGGACACGCCCCCCCCTTCCTCGCTCGCTGGCTTTGATGCGGGCGGCACGGGCTGGGACCAGCGTGCGCCCGATGGCGCGAAACCATCCAGCAGAATATCGACCATGCGATCGATCATTCGCTCATAATCGCGAGGGTCATACCGCTCAAGCCAGAGCACCGCCCAGAACGCCTGAGAGATGACGAGGTGTGCGCGTGCATTCCTTTCCATCGGGGTCCCCACGTTAGGGGGGCCGTTTGCGATCAACTGGCGAACGCGCCGAAACATGTGGGTGAACGCTGAATTCACGGCGCTGTCGCGGATGGCGCGCACGTCGTTGAACATCGCGATCGCTGGGCTTTCGCCTAACGCCACTTTGGCGAAATAGCGCGCGAAGACGTGAAAGAAACTACGCAGGCGTACGCGCGGGTCCCGTTCGGGCTCAGCTTGAGCAATCAGGTCTTCGTATCGCTCCAGGGCCTGGAGAAAACAGGCCGCCGCCAGTTGTTCCTTCTTGCGGTAGTAGTAGCTGACCGCCGTCGAGCCCAGACCGAGGTGAGCGGCTACGTCGCCCAGGGTCATCGCGCGTACACCCTTGCGGTTAACGGCCTCAACCGCAGCGGCGAGGATTTCGGTCTTTCGCCGCTCGTATTTCACGGGACGGTCTTGCTTGCCCCGACGGACGCTCAACTCTGACATTAGAAAAAGACAGCTGGAGTTTTTCGCTCATCAGGCGAGTAGGGTGCGGCGCCGACCGCCGCAGCGGCATTATTGTCAAACAAGGGTTCGCCTACTGCACGGCGGTCAGTTCGCGTCATCGGTCAAGGCCCTGTATCAACACACGCTCGGCCAAGTTCCGAAACGCATCGAACACCGGAACGACCAGAGGCGCTGAAACGCAGCGGGCATCGTCCTTGACGGTGTGATGGAAGCGGTGCGCACCGAAGGCGCCCGCAACGCGCGTATAGCCGGCCTGCAGGATCGGGCCGAGTTCACCGGGAGCGCCCGTACGGTCTACGCGCGTCACCGCCTCAAGCCCTGGCAGGCCCCTGAACGCCGCCTCGCAGGCTGCGACGAGGACAGACGTCGCCGCGAGAAAGCGCTGGGGATCGGCGCTCGGCAGCGGCTGGAGCTCCGCAGCCTGCCGCCAGTCGCGCGCCGCCAGATTGGCCCCGAGGTGCAGCCAAAGCGCCGTCTCGTCAACGGGAGGCGCGGCCGCGCGCAGGATGTTTTCGGCGCCAAGATTCTCATACTCGTGCCCGCTGTTGCAGAGAAAGAGCAGGTCGTGCCGGAGGTGGGAGCAGGCCCATGCCGCGAGCAGCAACCACAAGGCAATGCCCGGGCCGCGCTCACCAGCGCAGACGTCCCAACCGGATCGGGGGGTAGAGACGACCAGCCATCGGCCAAATCCGCGTTCCAAACGGCCGACGATGTTGAACGCCGGCCGGTGTCCCGCCCGCCCCGTGATGGTCAGTCGCGCGTCTGCGCCCTCTGCGGCCGCCTTGAGAAGTGGCGCGGCGGCCTTGGGGCCGAGAATCGCCACGGGTCTGTCGGACAGCGGTCTGGCGGCATCGGCGTTGAGCATGATGGCCTCGCCGGTCGGCCCGGTGGTGATCAGGACGATGGCGGCGGCTCCCGCCGATGTCGCCGTCTTGATCGGGCCCACAATGGCCGGCGCCAACGACGTCGACCAGCGGGCATGGGGCAGCGGTATGAGCACGATGGCGCCGTCCATCGGCCCGGGCTGTGACCATGGCTCCAACACCCTTAGTCGGCCGGAGACACCGCTGGGCGCGGTAGATGTCACCAGGGGCTGCGGCGCCACGGCGACGGTGTGCGAACCCACCGTGAGTTCGCCCTTGTCGACCTCGAAGAAAGGCGACGGGAAGGCCTGCCGCGACAGGGCGAAGCCGAGGCCCTTCAGCTCGCCTTCGAGCCACGCCCCGGCGGCGTTGTCGCCCGCGCCGCCAGAGCGTTTGTCGCCGAGGGCGATGTATCGGTCGAGCAGGGTCTGTACCCGCGCTGTCCGGTCAGCGGGAAGGGGTCCGCCATGGCTCGCGCCGAGAACTGCCGCCATGAGGGTTTCGCGCCTGCTCACATCCATGGGCCGAAGTCGCGCATCAGCCGGCGCTCGCGTCATCATCGAGCGGCTTTCGGCGGTCGAAAGCGTGGCGCTTCAGCATCACCGCTCCAACCGCTGTTCTTCGGCCCGGCGCGCCGCGACGGCGGCGAGGTTGCGCTGGTGAACCTCATGATCGATCCGGAACAGCAACCAGACGAGCATAGCCATCAGGCTGAAGCTCAGTGATACGCCGAGGTAGAGTTCGGCCAGATTGCGGGTGACCGCCGGCTCAAGATGCGCGGGGCGCGCGCCAGTCGGAAAATGGACGAGCGCCAGCAGGATGCCGGGCAACACCGTCGCGAGCCCGCCGACCAGCTTCAGGATCAGGCGCTCGGAGAACAGGACGAGGCCTTCGGATCGCCTGCCGGTTCGCGCCTGGTTGTCTTCGACGATGTCGGCGATCATCGAGGTGTTGAGAATGGAGGCGGCGATGGACAGGGCGCCGGCGATGAGTTGCGCGCCGATCAGCACCGGCAGCAAAAGCGCGGTTCCATTGGCTGGAAGGATGTTCAACAACCGACAGACCAGGGGTCCGTGCACGAACACCAGGCTGGCGGCGTAAAAGCCAAGATAGGCGCCGCGCTTGCCGAGCCGGCGCGAAACCAGGCTCGCCATGGCGAAGGCGACCGGCGCAGCCAGGGCCTGGCTCGCCACCAGCCACATGACATTGCTAGCGGGCAGACTGAAGATATAGGTGTTGATGTAGATGCCGAGGCCGGCGATCAGCGCCGGCGGCACCGCCGACAGCATCCCGCCGAGGATCGAGACCAGGAAATTGCGATTGTCGAAGATGCTGCCGATCTCGTGCAGCCACGCACCCAGGGTCAGGTCGCGCTTCTTGGGCCGATAGAGATACGGGATGCGCGAGTGCGTACCGAGATCGGAGACCAGGTTGGCGCTCATGATGAACGCCGCGATCGCCACGCCCAACGGCGCGTAACCGGCCGGATTGAACTGACCGAGGGGGTAGGCCGGCGTCCGGTGAAGGAATACGCCGTAAGCGAGGATGGCGGCGATGCCTCCGCCGATGGCGCCAAGTGTATAGCGAAAGCCGAACAGCTGTGTCCGATCATGATAGCCCGGCGCGAGCTCCGGCAGGAGGGAGCCCGACGGCACCATGTAAAGGCTGTGACTGAAGCGGAACAGGGTCACCGTCACGCCGAGCCATAGGAGCAAGTGGTTTCGAGCCAGGTGCGCCGGCGGAATCCACATGGCCGCGAAGAACAGCCCCACCGGCAGCACCGAGGCGTACATCAGCGGATGCCGCCGGCCGAGCGGCGACCGAAGATTGTCCGAGACCTGCGCCACCAATAGATCGAAGAAGGCATCGACAAAGAGCGATGCGCCCAGCACCAGGCTGACCAGTCCCACCGGCGCCTTCAGGATCTGGCTGTAGTAAAACAGCAGGATGCCGCCGACGATGATGAGCTGCGACCCGTCCTCCATCGAGCCGATGCCAAATAGCACCTTTGTATGGAAGGCGAGGGGCCGGGGTTCGACGTCGGCCGCCGCCGGTCCTTTTGCGGCGGACTCGGGTCCGGCCATGGCCATCAGATGGCGAGCAGGCCGCCATCGACGAATACCGCGCTTCCCGTGATGAAGGACGCTTCGTCGGACAGCAGGAACGAGACCACCGACGCAATTTCTTCGGGAGCGGCGGCTCGCGACAGCGGCGTCCAAGGCGATGGGCGCGGCAGCGATGTTGTCGCCTGGGTCTGGTCGGCCTGACGGTCTTGGCTTACGTGCACCCCCATCTGCGTCTTCACCGCCCCGGGACAGACACAGACGGCCCGAATGCCCTGGGCGCCGTAGTCCACTGCGATCTGCTTGGTGAGTTGAAGCAGGCCACCCTTGCTGGACGCATAACTGGCGGCCGAACCGGCGCCGCCGATCACGACCGAGGCGATTGATCCGGTAGTGACGATCACGCCCCGCCCCTGCTCGACCATCGCCGGCAGCAGGTGTTTGGCGCACAGAAATGGGCCGGTCAGGTTGACGGATAGTACGCGCTGCCAATCGGCGAGTTCGGTCTCGTGGATCCAGCCGCGCCCGGCCGTGCCCGCGTTGGCGAATAGACCCGATACCGGGCCGAACCGTTCACTGGCATGGCGGACCATGGCGCGAACGTCGTCCTCACAAGAGACATCGCAGGACAGCCCGATCGCTTCGCCCCCGGCGGCGTTGATGGTCTGCGCGATTGCCTCGGCGGAGGGGCCCCGCACGTCGGCGACGACCACCTTGGCGCCCTCCGCCGCCAGCCGCTCGGCGGTCGCGGCGCCGATGCCGCTTCCGCCGCCGGTGACGATGAAGACCGCGCCGAGGTGGCGCTCCTTGAACACGCGTGATGACGTCACGATGACCCGCTCATACGAAGTCGGCCGATACATCGCGGCGCTGGAACCGCCACCCGTCCACGGTGTGGACAAACCGGTCGCGGTATTCGCCGATAAAAGTCGGCGGCCCGGTCGGGGCGCTCCGCCGCCCCACCTCGCCATCGTGCCGATAGAGCGTCAAATACACCACGCCGGTCGCATGATCGGCATCCTCGACGTCGATCAGCAGGTTGTTGCACACGTGGCGCGAAAACCGACCGACATTAGTCTCACGCCGCATGAAGCCACGCTCGATTTCTGCGACCCCGCTCATGGTCTGCTCGGCAGAGCACCAGACTCCATCGACCGAGAACAACCTCGCCACACGCGAGGCCTGACCGTGGTCGATATAGTGACAGTACTGCGTCACTAGCCGACCACACGCCCGTTCGATCAGCGATCGCTGCAGATCATCCATGATCGCCTTACCACTTGTATTTCACTTCCAGTGAGATCGAGCGCGGAAGATTGGGCCGGATCTGCGTCACTACCGGCACGGTGGCGCCGGTGATGGTGTTGACGCCCGCCTGTTGGAACTGAGCCGTGCGGTGGAACTCGTCGGTCAAATTGCGGACAATGACAGCGAACTCGAGTGCCTTGTAATCGACGCCGGCGCGAAGATCGTAGTCTTGGTAGTTGTCCATATGAAACACCAGCACACTGGTTTGCGGATCCTGGATGCCGCCCCACTGATCGTGCATCCGCAAATTGGCGAAGCCCAGGATATCGTTGGTGATCGGATGAACGTAATTCAGCGTCGCGTCGAGGAGGTAATGCGGGTTCTCCGCGATCGAGGTGCCGATCAGCGGCAGACCGTTCAACTTCTGCCCATTGACCCCGACTGTGGGGTTGCTCACGTATTTAGCCGTCTGGGTCGACCCGTTGACCTGCACGTTGAGCACGCCGCCGAGCAGATTGAGAGACGTTGTGAACTGCGCTTCCAACCCTTTGCCATGCACCGTTCCGCCGTTCACGGTGTAGTTGGTATTGCCGGCTTCACAGGCATTGGTGGCCGTACAGCCATCCTGCACGCCGGCGAGGGCGTTGAGCGTATCCTGGTAATAGGCCGCTAGGGTCAGATAGGTGCGCGGGGCGATCGTGCCCTTCACACCGACCTCGAAGCTGGTGCTGGTCTCGTCGCTATAGGACGGCACGACCGGCGCATAGTTGGGCGCGGCGCTGATGCCCTTTGGATAGGGCGGCGCCAACAGCGGCGGGGTGTGGCCGAAATTGAACCCACCGACCCGATAGCCCGTCCCCACCTTGCCGTAGAATATCGTGTCGGAGTCTGGAACCTTGTAGCTCAGCGTCACCGCATAATTGGTGTTGCCCGAGTCCAGTCTGTAACTGGCGGCCGGGATCGTGCCGCCCGTCAGATAAGGGTATGAGAGGTTGGTGTAGAGTTGAGACACCGAATTGGTCGCCGTCTTGTGATCGTGCGAGTATCGCAGGTCCCCCGCGATGGTGAAGCCCCAGCCGATCTTGTAGGTCAGCGATACATAGGGCGCCCAGGAATAGTATTTACTGGCGGTGGGCGAGTCCGAACCATAGGGGCTGACGGGGGTCGGGCAGGTCGAGCCCAACAGGGGCGTGCAGGTCGGCGCCGTCGGCGTGCCGGTACAGGCGCCCTGTCCGATCACGGGGTTGGGATTCTGGTTGGTGGCGCAGGGGTTCTGCGTCACCGTCTGGCGCGAGTTCTGCGGCTGATCCAGCAGTTCCAGACCGCCGAGCCAGCTCAGTCGGTTATGAAACATCGGCGCACCAGCCAAGTGTATATCCTCGAAATAGGTGTCGGTTTGGCCGATATTGTTCTGCTGAACGAAGGGGTAAGCACCCTTCTCGCCGAGTTGCTGAACGGCGATCTCGGTGGCCAGATCGATATAGTCCGCATCGATCATCTGGGTCGTGTTGATGCGACGCCAGCTCGACGTCGAACTCAGCTTGGACCAGCCGAAGTCGTAATTGATGAACAGCGAGACGTTGTCGATGTCTTCCTTGGCATAGTCGGTCCCGTTGTGCGGGACGGAACGCAGATTTTGGAAGAAGCCCAGCGGATAGGTGGAGAACCCCGGATAGCCGACTGCCGGATTGGCGGGCTGGACCTGGTCCACCGAATAGAACGACGGCACGCGAAGCTCCTGCCGCTGAGCCAGCAAATCCACATCGAAGTTGTTGGCTGAGTAGCGCACCTGCCCGCGGACGATATAGCCGCTCGTCACGTCGTAATAACGGTTAAGCGTCGGATTGTATTCAAATCCCTTGGACTGGATGTAATCCTGGGCGCCCAGCCTGACAGCCCAGTTATCATTGATGGCGTAGTTGCCGATGGCCGAGACGATATTCTGCTGCGTATCGAAATTGTAGACCTCATCGACGGAGGCGGAGTTCTTGAAGGCGTGGCGTTGGGAGATGATGTTGATCACCCCGTATTCGGCGTCCCGGCCATAGAGCGCCCCTTGCGGGCCTTCCAACACCTCCACGTGGTCGACGTCGAACGAATCGACCGGCGCGAAGTTACGTCCGCCATTACCGCTGAACCCGATGTAGATGCCGTCGCTATACAGACCCACCGAGGAGTCGGCGCCGGTCGCGCGCTCGGTTCCCGAACCGCGGATCGAGATTTCGCTCAGTAGCGGATTGCCGAGGTTATTGAACCGTGCGCCGGGCACGCTGCTGACGATGTCGGACGTGTTGGCGATGGGACCGACCGCGGCCAGCGATGCGCCCGAAACGGCTGTAATGGCTTCCGGCACGTCGCGCAGACGCTCATTCCGCTTGGTGGCGGTCACCACGATTTCGGCCGTTTCGCCCTCGGCCTGCGCAGCGCTGGCCTGGGCTGCAGTGTCGCTCGCGGGCGCCGCGCCGGATGCGGAGGGCTCGCGACTGGCGTGCTGCGCCGACGCTGCCTGCGCCCAAAGACCCAAGGCCAGATAAACGGCGCCGCTCGCCAATATCTTAGCTCTCAGCGTGCGCGACTTGGCGACCCTCGCTGATGCCTCGATGCCGCAACGGCCGCTCACGGTTTGACCCGTCATATTTCCCCCTTTTGCACTTGCCGTGCATTTCCCTCGTTCGTTTTTGATCCCCGGCAAGGGGACCAATCCTCCATTTTGGTGGCATATGAATGCAGAAAATTCCACCCGGCAAGGCATAAATTGGGCTGGCGGAATGTTGAAGGACATCTCAACTTATTCAAACAGTCGCAAAGAAGCATCGGTCTAACCTATAATAATATATTTATAATCAATGCGTTAAAGTTTGTGCTCACCCGTTGAGGGCTCCTTCTGTCGCAGGCGCACTTGAGTTTTTCGGATGATCGGTTAGAAATTGTGAATGATCGGCACGGTTCAGACATGACGGCGCGCTCGTCGCTTGGGCGGGAGGTTGAAAATTCGTCCCGGCGATCCAGCCAGCCGATCGGTCGGTTTTCAACGATCTGATATGGGTCAGCGCAAATCTCAGCTTTGGCACAGCGTGATCGTCGGCGGCGTCGCGTTCGTCGTCATGGCGATCGTTGTGCATCTGGGCGTGCTCTTTCTCAGCCCGGACTGGTCGACCGATCATCAGATCGCCGAGGGGCTGCGGCGCGGCGGGCGGATGAATGCGCTCATCTACGCCAAGCCGCCGCGCGCCGGCGCAACCAGCGTGCCGCTGGCCAACCCGGACACGCTCAGCACGCGCGCCTATCTGGACCTTCGCAAAGGCCCTTTGATAGTCGAAGGGGTTCGGCCGCATAGCTGCACCTATTGGTCGGCCTCTGTATTCGCCCGGAATACCGACACCGTCCTCATCCGTTCGGACCGGGACTCCCCCGATGGGCGGATCTCGATCGGTCTTGGAACCGCGCAGCAGCACGTCGCTGAACCGGTCAAGGATGAGGCCATCCTGCCATCGACCGAAGGCGTGGTGCTGTTGCGCTGCTTCATACGCGACCGCACGGACAAGGCCTATGTCACGGCGCTGGAAGCGGAGAGTCGGGGCCTCGTCATGCGTCCGGCGAAGGAGGCTCGGTCTTGAAGCGGGTCTGGACCGCCGCGTCGCTGCTCACGGGGGGCGTGCTGGGTGCGCTCGCCGGCGCCGCCACCTTCTGGGCCGTGACCAATCCCAACGCCAAGGAAGATCAGAAGGTCGGCGCCTGGTCCACCAGCGCCGCCATCGGCCAAGCGCACCAGAACCCGTATACGCGCGCCCGTGTCGCCCTCCACGGCATCTGGGGCCTGCCGCCCTCCGAGGTGGTCTATTTCACCGCCAGCCACGACTCCGCGGGCGAGCGGCTTCGGCGCGCCTGCACCTATACTGTGATCGGTGGTCCGCTGCCGACCCGCTGGTGGAGCCTGACCCTCTATCGCGACGGCTTCTATATTGACAATCCGGCCAACCGCTATTCGTGGTCGATGTCGGACACCGCCATCGATGCCAACGGCCGCTGGACCATAGCGCTGGCGCCCTCGGGGGAGGGGCAAAACCGGCTGACCTTCGGCGGGCGCGATGGTCTGATGCAGCTCCTGCTTCGCCTGTATCAGCCCAATACCGGCGTCGCAGATCATCGGGACCGCGTTCCATTGCCGGAAATCCGAAGGGTTTCCTGCAATACGGGCGGCCCTGCGGCAGCGTCCGGGATATTATAAGGATAAGAGGAGGTTCACATGGGACATCGCACGCTTTGGATCACCGGTGGGATCGCGGCAGTCGTCGCCGGCGCCGGGGCCACGATCGCCTTCGCGCCGGAGCGCGGCGCCCCGACCATGATTTCCCGCGCCACGGCGATGACGATGCCGGATGCAAATCAGGCCGCGCCCGAAAACCGCCGCGCTTTCTTCGGCGAACTCCATCTCCACACCGTCATGTCATTCGATGCTTGGGCGTTCGGCACCAAGGTCACACCGGATCAGGCCTACAAGTTCGCGCGCGGAGAGACGGTGATGGTCCCAGCCATCCAACTCGCCAAGGAGCAGCAACTTCAGGTCGACGGCATGGTGCCGGCCAGGCGGGCCTGGCCGCTGGATTTCACCGCCGTCACCGACCACTCCGAATATCTCGGCGCCATGAAACAGCTGGACGACCCCGACAGCGCCTTCTCCAAAAGCGACATCGGCAAGCAACTCAGCAGCGGAGGCGCCAAGGCCTTCAATATCGCCGGCGCGGCGGTGACGGGCCAAAACAACGCAGCCGCGCCCGATCTGAAAGCCGCCGCCCAGACCGCCAACGGCTGGGCGCTGGAGATGAAGGCCGCCAACGACAACTATCAGCCCGGAAAATTCACCACCTTTGTGGCGTATGAGTGGACCTCCTCCCCGGAGAAGGGGATTCATATGCACCGCAACGTGATCTTCGATGCGGATCACGCACCCGCGCCCTTCACGGCCGTGGACTCGAACAAGCCCGAAGACCTCTGGAAGTACCTCACCGCCGTTCGCAAACAGGGCATCGATGTGCTGGCCATCCCGCACAATTCCAACCTCAGCGATGGTCGCGACTTCGACTGGAATATGTCGGACGGCCGGCCGATCGATGAGGCCTACGCCCAGCAGCGCGCGCTGAACGAGCCTTTGGTGGAGATTGCCCAGACCAAGGGCTCGTCCGACACCACCCCCGAACTCTCGCCCAACGACGAGTTCGCCAATTTCGAGATCGTCGACCGGGTCTATGCCGGCGAGAACCACCCGGTGCAGCATGGCTCTTATGTTCGAGAAGCCTACGGGCGCGGCCTGATCATCCAATCTCAGGTCGGCGCCAACCCCTTCAAGATGGGCGTGGTGGGCGCTTCCGACATCCATAACGGGCTCAGCGCCAGTGACGAAAACGCCTATGCCGGTCGGATCAGCGGGCTCGACCCGAAGACCATGCTGCCGCGTGGCGCCGCCGCGCGCGCCGCGCTGGGAATGGATCGCGCCGAAGTCGCAGTGCGTCCCAACGGGCAGCGCGAAAACAATCCCCTCCAGTTTTCTGGGGCAAGCATCACCGGCGTCTGGGCAGAACAGAACAATCGTCCGTCGATCTTTGCCGCGCTCAAGCGCAAGGAAACCTTCGCCACCACCGGCACGCGCATCCGCCTCAGGATGTTCGGGGGCTGGTCCTTCGCCCCATCCCTGCTGCAAAAGGCCGGCTGGGTGCGGCAGGCCTATGCGCAGGGAGTGCCGATGGGCTCCGACTTGCCAGCCACCGGTGAGCGGTCCGCGCCCCGATTCATCCTGCAGGCGACCAAGGACCCCGACGGGGCGAACCTCGACCGCATTCAGATCATCAAGGTCTGGCTGGTCGGCAAGACCTATCAGGAGAAGGTCTTCGATGTCGCCGTATCGAACGGTCGGACCGTGGATCGGCGGACTGGCAAGGCGCCTCCGGTCGGGAACACCGTTGATCTCAAGACCGGAAACTATACCAATTCGATCGGCGCCCCGACCTTGGCGACCGTCTGGGAAGACCCGCAGTTCGACCCCCACGCGCCAGCAGTCTATTATGCACGCGCCCTGGAAATCCCGACCGCCCGTTGGACCACGCATCTGGCGATCGCCAACGCCCTGCCGATCCCGGCCGGGGCGCCGGCGACCATCCAGGAGCGCGCCTGGTCATCCCCGATCTGGTTCACGCCGCCGAAGTCAGAGCGGGCCAAGGGCTGAGTTTTCGATGTAGGCCGCCCGAATCGCCGCTTCGATCGGCCAACAGGCGCCGAGGAAGGGCATGGTAGGGATGGAGTTGAAGCTCCGGAAGGTCGCGCGGAACATCGCCCCGGGCTCTATCACTCTCCATCATGGGCTTGGTGATGTGGGCCAAGAACTCGGCGCCTTGTCCGCCGAGACGGCGGCGGACCATATCGTCCTCGCCGCCGTCGGTGGCTTTCTGAAACCCTTCCATGCAGTTTGAAGGCATGTCTGAAAGCGATCCAGGCCCGACCGACGCGGATGGGGGGAACGCCAACCCCGACCCCGACGTCGTCGGACGTTCAGCCGTCACACATCGTAAGGGCTCGCCAATCCAACGCTGGCCGGGACGGCTTCGCAAGCTTGCTGCAGAGCCCCTGGTCCACTTCATCATCATCGGGTTCGTGCTGTTCGCGGTAGGGCGGATTTATCAACGCAATGCCGACGTCCACCGCATCGTCATTACCCCCGCCCATGTGGCTCAACTGGCGAACGACTATGCGCTGCAGTTCGGAGAGCGCCCGGACCCGCACACCCTCCAGGGGCTGATCGACCAGGACGTGCGCGACGAGATCCTGTTCCGGCAAGGCCTGGCGCTGAAGCTGGACGTCGGCGACGAGATCGTGCACCGCCGCGTCGTCCAAAAGGAACAGTTCCTGCTGCAGGATCTGAACCCTCCGGCCGAACCTAGCGAGCCGCAACTCGCAGCTTTCTACACCAGTCATGCAGAACGCTACGCCACGCTGCCCCGGACCACCTTCAGCCACATCTATTTTTCCAGCGACAAGGGGGATGCACCGGCCAAGGCGCGGGCCGACGCCGTCCTGAAGACGCTTTCGCCAACCGTGACCCGGGCGCCCGACAAGGGCGACCCGTTCCCCGACCTCTATGATTTCTCCGCCTACGAGCCGGAACAGATCTATCGGCTGTTCGGACATACAGCCTTTGCGACCGCGGTCTTGACGGCGCCGCCCGGCCATTGGGGCGGGCCCTATCGCTCGGCCTATGGCTGGCATCTTCTCTATGTGGACGCCCGCCAGGCTGCGTCGCATCCCGCGCTGTCGGATGTGCGCGACGCCGTCCGCGCCGACTATATCCAGGCCCACCAGGACGCCGCCAATCAGGCCGCCTTCGACAGATTGGCCAAGACCTTCACCGTCATCCGCAAGGATCGGGCGCGATGAAGGGGACGTTGCTGATTTTCCTTTCGCTGATCGCCTTGCTCTTCGTCGGCGCGGCCGCGGCGCACGAGGTGCGGCCCGCCTATCTCGAGATCGATCAGACGGGGGCGACCACCTATCGGATCGTCTGGAAGCAACCCACACTCGGCGACGTCGCCATCCATCTTGCGCCCCACCTGTCCAACGGTTGGCTGGAGCGCGCGCCGGCGGACCAATTCGCAGCGCCGGGTTATCTGATCCGCACCTGGAGCATCGACACCACCAGCCCCGCCCCACTGGCCGGGCGTACGGTGAGCGTGGAAGGCCTGGCGGACACCATCACCGACGTGTTCGTCCGGATACGATTGCGGCACGACCAAGCCATGGACGGCGTGTTGCGTCCCGAGGCGCCGTCGCTCGAGATTACCCTCGAAAGCGGCGTCGGCATGGGGGCGATCGCGTTCCTGCGCCTCGGCGTCCAGCATATCCTGACCGGCCCAGATCACCTTCTGTTCGTGCTCGGGCTGATGTTGCTGGTCAAGGATCGGTGGGCGCTGGTCAAGACCGTCACCGCCTTCACGGCCGCACACTCGCTCACCCTCGCCGCAGCGACCTTCGGGCTGATCAGCTTGCCGATATCGCTGCTCAACACACTGATCGCGCTTTCCATCCTTTTCCTCGCGCCGGAGATCGTCCGCGCTCGCCGAGGCGAGACGAGCCTCACCATCCGACACCCGTGGACGGTCGCCTTCGTCTTCGGCCTGCTGCATGGGCTGGGCTTCGCCGGCGGACTGCGCGCGCTTGGACTGGAAACCGGCGCGCTGGCCGGCGCGCTCATCGTGTTCAACCTCGGCGTGGAGATCGGCCAATTGGCGTTCATCGCGCTCATCCTCGCTCTGGATCGCGCATTCCGCCTGATGGCCCTGACCTTGCCGCGGCCCTTCGCGATGGCGCCGACCTATCTCATCGGCATTCTCGGCGCCGCCTGGACGTTCCAATACGGCCTCGCCGTTTTCGGGGCCGGTGGATGACGCGCTCCGGGCAGAAGCCTGGCCTGACGGTGGGCGCCGTGGTGCTGGCGGCGGGCGCGCCGCAGATCGCCCTGGCGCACATTGTGGGCGGCGAGGCGATAGGCTTCGTCAGCGGCTTTAGGCACCCGATTTCCGGGCTCGATCACATCATCGCCATGGTGGCGGTGGGCATCTGGGGCGCTCAACTGGGGCGGCCGGCCCTATGGCTCCTGCCGCTCACCTTCCCGCTCATCATGGCCGTGGGCGGGTTCATCGGGCTGATCGGCTTGCCCTTGCCCGGCAGCGAGATCGCCATCGCGCTTTCGGGCCTCTGCCTCGGCGGCGCCATCGCCTTCGCGTGGCGTCCCGCCTTGCCGCTCGCCATGACCATGGTCGGCCTATTCGGCCTGTTCCACGGTTACGCCCACGGGGCGGAGCTGCCGCCTCGCCAGAACGCGCTCCTCTATAGCGCGGGCTTTGTGCTGGCGACGGGCCTGCTGCACGCCACCGGCATCGCCATCGGCCTGATCCATCGTTGGCGGGCCGGACGGATCGCTTTGCAAGGGGTCGGCGGCGCCATCGCCTGCGGCGGCGCCTACTTTTTGCTGCGGGCCTTCGCATGAGGCGGCGACTCCCCCTTCTGCTCGCCGCTGGCCTCGCTCTCGCGCCGCACGCCGCACAAGCCCATCTGGTCGTCACGGGCATGGGCCCGGTCTATGACGGCATCGTTCATTTCGCCTTCAGCGCCGAGGACAGCTTGCCGACGGCTGCACTCGCCTTGTACGCGGGCTTGCAGGGTCCCCGTCATGCGCGCTGGTCGTTGATGGCGCTGACGGCGGCGTGGATTTTGGGCGGGGTGGCCGGCGCGGCGATCGGACCCGGGCGGCTGGACGTCGCCTATGCACCGCTGACGGCGGCGTTGATGATCGGCATCGGCGCCCTGCTGGCGAGCAACGCCTCCACCGCCGCTGCCGTGTGTGCAATGATCGCCGTCCTTGCCGGCGGCCTGCGCGGCTGTGCAGACGGCGCCGGAGACACCGGTGGACTGCTAAGCGTGGTCGGCATGGCGGCGTCCGCGTTTGTGGTCTTCGCGCTTGCGGCCTCGCTGACGCTTCGAGTGCGGCGATTTTGGCCGATCGTCGCCGTCCGCGTCGCGGGGAGCTGGCTGGCGGCCATGGGCCTGCTCTTCGCCGGCTGGATTTGGCGTTACGGCGGCGGAGTGTCGTGACAACCTCGGCGCGCCACGCCTAGTCGACACCGGACCCAATCTTGGGGAGCACGCTTTCGACAAAGAGCCAACCGCCTCACGGCCAATATCCACCCCGCTCTCGAAAGGCAGGCCTTCGACAATCAGCTGCATCAACCGGATGGGGACTCAAACCAGCGAACGGTCGTGGGGCTGGGCGAGAACGCGTCGCCCACCGCCGCCGCCGCTATGCCGCCGAGCCGTTCCAGCCGCCGCCCAGGGCGCGGATCAGGCGGACGCTGGCGGACAGGCGTCGCTCGCCCACGTCGGCGGCGGCGCGGCGCGCCTGCAGCGCGGCGGTCTGGGCGGTGACCACCTCCAGATAGGTGACCGCGCCGGCCCGATAGCGCGCCAGCGCCAGCTGCTCGGTGCGGCCGGCGGAGGCGACGGCCCGCGCCTGGTCGTCTCCCTCCACCGCCAGATGGTTGAGGAGCGCAAGATTGTCCTCCACGTCCTGGAAGGCGGACAGCACGCGGGCGCGATAGGCGTCGGCGGCGATCTCGCGCGCGGCGTTTGCTGCGGCGACCACGGCGCGGCGGCGGCCCCCGTCGAACAGGGTCAGCGCCAGGTTGGGGCCCAGCATCCAGAAACTGTTGCCGCTGCCGAAGAAGTCGTTGGCGCCGGTGTTCTGAAAGCCGCGCACGCCGTCGAGCGTGATCGAGGGGAAGAAGGCAGCGCGGGCCACGCCGATCTGCGCATTGGCGGCGGCCACGCGGCGCTCGGCGGCGGCGATGTCCGGCCGCCGCTGCAACAGGTCCGACGGCACGCCGAGCGGAATGTGCGGCAGGCGCGGCTCGGTGGCGGCGGGGGCGAGGCCGAAGGTCGAGGCGGGCTCACCGATCAGGCTGGCGATGGCGTGCTCATAGAGTGCACGGGAGGCGGCGATGTCGGACACCTGGGCGCGGGCGCTGTCGAGCTGGGTGCTGGCGCGCTCCACGTCGATCTCGGAGGACGCGCCGCCGCTGTGCCGGGCCTCGGTCAGGGTCAACGCCCGCTGATAGGCGCCGACGGCGTCGCGAAGCAGGCCCGCCTGCACGTCCAGGCCCCGCAGCCGCAGATAGGCGTCGGCCAACTGGGCCTCCAGGCTCAGGCGGACGTTCTCGGTGTCGGACCGGGTGGCCTCGACCTCGGCCTTGCCGGCGGCCACGAGGTTGCGCACCCGACCCCACAGGTCGAGCTCGTAGTCGATCTGCAAGGCAAGCGAATTGGCGGCGTAGTCGTCGGGCTGGTTGGAGCCGCGCAGGGGGCGGTGATCCGATTGCCGGTTATCGGTGACGTAGCCGCCCGCGCCGATCCGGGGCAGCAGCACCGATTGCGCCTCGCCATAATAGGCGCGGGCCTGGTCATAGCGGGACAAGGCTTCCGCCAGCGTGGGGTTGGCCCGATCCAGCCGCGCCTCAAGGTCGCTGAGCGCCGGATCGTCGAACACGGTCCACCACGGTCCCTTCGGCATGGCGTCGGCGGGCTGGGCGAGGGTCCAGGGGCCGGCCTCCTTGAACGCCGTCACCGTCGGCGTCGGCGGAACCTGGTAGGGCGGCGCGAAGGAGCAACTGGCCAGCAGCGCGCCGAGAAGCGCCGCCCCCAGCAACGGTGCAGGCGGACTAGCGCGCCGCACGCTGGGCTCCCGTCTGCTGCGCGCCGGCGATGCGGACGAGATCGCCTTCGGCCAGCGAGTCCGGCGGATTGTCCACCACACGGTCGGTGGGCGCCAGGGCGGAGGCGATCTCCACCGTGGGGCCGAGATCCTCGGCGATGACGACCGGCTTCATGTGGATGTGGTTGTTGGCCCCCACGGTCGCCACCTGCAGGCCTTTGGCGCGGAAGATCAGGGTGCTGGCCGGCAGGCCCTGTGCGGCGCTGGCCCCCTTGGGCAGGGCGAAGCTGGCCTGGGCGAAGGCGCCGGGCTTGAGCGCCCCGCCCGGATTGGCGGCGACCAGCTCCACCAGCAGGGTGCCCGACTGCTGGCTGATGGCGTTGGAGGTGGAGTCGAGCGCCGCCGGGAAGCTGCGCCCCGGATATTCCGGCAGGGTGAGCTGCACCTGCAGGCCGGGCCGGATCGCCGCCGAATAGGACTGCGGCACGCGGACATAGGCGCGGATGCGGCTGATATCCGCGACGGTGAACAGGGGCGCCCCCCCTGTTCCGGCATTGGCCAGGGCCCCGATCTCGGCGGTGCGGCCCGTCACCACCCCATCGAAGGGCGCGGTGATACGGGCGAAGTTCTTCTGCGCCAGCAGGCGATCCAGATTGGCGCGGGAGGCCGCGACCAGCGCGGTCTTGGCCGCCAGGTCCCCGGTCTTCTCCTCGGCTTCCTGTTTGGATACGGCGTCAGCGGCCAGGAGCTGGCTCCAGCGCGCGGCGGTGGTCTGCGACAGGGCGCGGGCGGCGGTGGCGTTGGCGAGATCGGCGCGGGCCTGGGCGATCTGCTGGTCGAGCTCGGGCGTATCGATCAGCGCCAGCGCCTCGCCCTTCTTCACGTGCGCGCCGATGTCCTTGTACCAGGCGTGCACATAGCCCGGCACGCGGGCGAACAGCTGCGCCTCGTTCAGCGCCTGCAGCGTGCCCGGCAGCGACAGCGCCCCGCCGGCCGCGGCGCCGGTGGGGGTCACATAGGCGACGGTGGGGATGGCCTGCGCCTCCGTCCAGCCCTTCACGTCGCGCTCCGCATGGGCGCGGCCGAGGACGCCGGCGACCACCACCCCGGCGGCGACGCCAAGGGCGCCGAGGCCGACCCATTTCAGGTGACCGGGCGCGGGCGCACCGGTCGGCGGGCGCGTCTCAATAGCCATAGGCGGGCTCTCCGGAGCGGGATGGGTCGGCCGCGGGGGCGGCGCTCTTGCGGTGCGCCAGGCTGAACACGGCCGGCACGAAGAACAGGGTGGCGATGGTGGCGAACACAAGCCCGCCGATCACGGCGCGGCCCAGCGGCGCATTCTGCTCGCCGCCCTCGCCGAGACCGAGCGCCATGGGCGCCATGCCGATGATCATGGCCAGGGCGGTCATCAGCACCGGACGAAAGCGCGTGAAGCCGGCCTCGATGGCGGCGCGGGTCGCATCGCCGGTGAGGGTCAGTTGCTCGCGCGCGAAGCTCACCACCAGCACGCTGTTCGCCGTGGCTACACCCATGCACATGATGGCGCCGGTAAGGGCGGGCACGCTGAGGGTCGTGCCGGTGGCGAACAGCATCCAGACGATGCCGGCCAGGGCGGCGGGCAGGGCGGTGATGATGACGAACGGGTCGGTCCAGCTCTGGAAATTGACCACGATCAGCAGGTAGATCAGCACGATGGCGCCGGCGAGGCCGAAGAACAGGCCCGAAAAGGCCGAGTTCATCGTCTCCACCTGGCCGCGCAGGGCGACGGTAGCGCCCGCCGGGCGATCCTTCTCGGCGGCCTTCAGCACCCTCTGGATATCGCCGGCCACCGCGCCGAGGTCGCGGCCCTGGGTGGTGGCGTAGATGTCGAAGGCCGGCTGGATGGCGTAGTGGCTCACCACCGCGTCCGACGTCTGGCGACGGAAGGTGGAGAGGCCGCCCAGCACCTGCGACTCGCCCGGACGACTGCCGGTGACCGGGATGTTCTCCATCGATGACAGGGTGTCGAGCCGATACTGCGGCGTCTGCGCCACGATGGGGTAGGACACGCCGTTCCTCGGGTTCAGCCAGAAGGCCGGGGCGGTCTGGAAGGTGCCGGCCAGGTTGGCGGCCAGGCTGTTGGTGACGTTGCGCTCGGTGACGCCGAGCTGGTCGGCCCGGGTGCGATCCACGTCCACCGCGAACTCGGGATAGTGGCTGGACTGCTGCAGGCGCACGTCGGCGATGCCCGGAATGGCGCGCAGCTTGTGCAGCAGGGCTTCGGCGAAGGCTTCGTTCTGTGAGGCGCTGGGTCCCGCCACCTGCACGTCGATGGGGGCGGGCGCGCCGAAGTTGAGGATCTGGCTGATGATGTCGGCGGGCAGGAACGAGAAGGTCGATCCCGGGAAGGAAGCGGGCAGGGTCGCCCGAAGCGCCTTCACGTAAGCCGCGGTGGGATGGTGGGCCTTGGTCAGGGTGACGGTGATGTCGCCGTCCTGGGGACCCACCCCGCCGGTATTGGAATAGGCGCGGTTGGTGCCGGAAACCGGCAGGCCGATATTGTCGACGATGGAGTCGAGTTCGCTCGGCGGGACCACCTGGCGGATGCGCGTCTCGATATGATCGAACAGCGCGGCGGTCTCCTCGATCCGGGTGCCGACCGGGGCGCGGACGTGCAGGCTGATCGTGCCGGCGTCCACCGTCGGGAAGAAGTTGCGTCCAAGGAACGGCGCCAGGGCGAAGGAGGCGAGCACCACCACCATGAAGCCGATCAGAAACACCGGACGCCTAGCGATGGCGAGGATCAGCAGACCCCGATATCCGGCGCGGACCGCCTCGAAGCGCTGCTCGAATCCGTGCTGGAACCGCACCAGCGGGTTGCGCGAGGGATGGCGGCGACCGGCCTCCGCGTCGTGGGTGGTCATGGCCTCCACCGTGTGCGCGGCGGCGTGGTCGCGCAGCAGGTAGTTGGCCAGCGTCGGCACCAGCGTCCGCGACAGCACGAACGACGCGATCATGGCGAACACCACCGCCTCGGCCATCGGCGCGAACAGAAAACCGGCGATGCCGCCGAGGAAGAACATCGGCACGAAGGCGATGCAGATGCAGAGCAGGGAGACGAAGGCCGGCCCGACGATCTGCTGCGCCCCATCCAGGATGGCGTCGCGCACCTTCTTGCCGTTTTCCAGGTGGTAGTTGATGTTCTCGATGGTCACCGTGGCGTCGTCCACCAGGATGCCCACCGCCAGCGCCAGCCCGCCCAGCGTCATGATGTTGAGCGTCTGCCCCATCGCCGATAGCGCCGCCAGCGAGGCCAGGATGGCCAGCGGGATCGACAGGGCGATGATGACGGTGGAACGCCAGCTGCCGAGGAAGATCAGGATCATCGCCGCGGTCAGGGCGGCGGCGATGATCCCTTCGCGCACCACGCCCTCCACCGCCGCCTTCACGAACAGCGACTGGTCGCCGATCGGCTTGACCTGCAGTGATGGTGGCAGCGTCTCCTTCAGCCGCGGCAGCAGCGCCTTCACCCCATCGACGATGGACAGGGTCGAGGCTGAGCCCGACTTCAGCACCGTCATCAAGACCGCCCGCCGCCCGTCCACCCGCACCACATTGCGCTGCGGCGGCGAGCCGTCGCGCACGTGGGCCACGTCACGGATATAGAGGGTCGCGCCGTTGACGGTCTTGATCGGCAGGTCGTTCAGCGACTCCACCGCCGCGGGGCTGTCGTTGAGCTTGATGTTGTATTCATAGCTGCCGATCTTGGTGGAGCCGGCCGGCACGATCTGGTTCTGCGCGGCGATGGCGGTGGAGACGTCCTCCGCCGATAGCCCCTTGGCCGCCAGCGCCTGGGGATCGAGGTCGATCTGGATCTGCCGCTCCTTGCCGCCATAGGGCGACGGGATGGCGGTGCCCTGCACCGTGGCCAGGGCCGGGCGGATGAAGTTCTGGCCGAGGTCGAAGATCTTCTGCTCGCTCAGCACCGGACTCGACAGGGCCAGCTGCAGGATCGGCACGGTGGAGGCGTTGTAGTTAAGGATCAGCGGCGGGGTGATGCCGGGCGGCATCTGCTTCAGCACCGTCTGCGAGACGGAGGTGACCTGGGCGGTGGCGGTGCGGATATCGACGCCGGGCCGGAAGAAGATCTTCACGATGCCGATGCCGTTCAGCGACTGGCTCTCCACATGGTCGATGTCATTCACGGCGGTGGAGAGCTGGCGTTCGTAGTAATAGATCACCCGCCCGGCCATGTCGTCCGGCGGCAGCCCGCGATAGGTCCACACCACCGCGATCACCGGGATGCGGATGTCCGGGAAGATGTCGGTGGGCGTCTTCAGCGCCGCCAGCGGCCCCATGATCACGATCAGTATGGCCAGCACGATGAAGGTGTACGGGCGTGTCAGGGCGAGCTTGACGACGGCGAGCATGGCGGCGTTCCCACAGGCGCGGCCGGGCGCCTCGGGGGCGGCTTATCGGTGGAGACGGATGAAGCCGTCTTGTCCCCAAGATGAAATGATTTTCATCTCGGGACGGCCGCCGCCGGGGCGTCGTCCCGGCACGTCAGCGTGACCTTGAATCCCGGCTCCGCATCACCGATGGTCAGGCCGAAACCGTGCAGCCGCGTCACCGCGGCGACGATGGCGAGGCCAAGGCCCGACCCCGGCACAGCCGAGGCGTTGGCGCCGCGGTGAAAGCGGTTCAGCACCATGTCGCGTTCCTCCGGGGCGATGCCGGGACCATCGTCGATCACCTCAACGAGGGGTCCCTCCGGCGCGATGCGCAGGTGAACGCCGACCCGACCGCCAGCGGGGGTGAATTTGATGGCGTTGTCGATCAGGTTGCTCAAGGCCTCGAACAGCAGTTCCGGGTCCGCTTCGATGAAGGGGACCGCCTCCACCTGCATGGCCAGCGTCACGCCCGCCGCCTCGGCCAGGGGCTCGTACAGCTCCGCCGCCTGACGGACCAGGGCGCCCAGATCGACGGTGCGAAATCCCGACCGCCTCGCCTGCCGCTCGATCTCGGCGATGCGGAGCAGGGCGCGGAAGCGGGCCAGGACGCTGTCGGTCTCCGCCAACGCACGCTCCACCATGGGCCGGCTGGCCTCCGGCGCCTCTTCCTGCACCCGGTAGAGCAGCGCGCGCAGCCGGGTCAGCGGCGTGCGAAGGTCGTGCGCCAGGGTGTCGCCGACGCTTCGCGCATCCTCCAGCAACCGCTCGATCTCGGCGATCATGCCGTTGACGATGCCGGCGAGGAGGTCGAGTTCGTCCCGCGCGCCGCTCACCGGCAGGCGGGCGGAGAGGTCGCCGTGGGTGATGCGTTGGCTGGTGGACTGCAACGCCTGCAGACGGCGCAGCGGCCGCACGCTCAACGCCGAACCCAGCACCAGGCCGAGCACCACCACCAGCGAGCCGGAGATCAGCATGGCCTGCAGCAAGATGGCGCGCAGGCCGGTGAGCTGGGAGATGTCGCGGCCCACCAGCAGCACCTCGCCCCAGGGCAAGGTCACCGCCCGCGCCCTGATGTCGGGCTGCGAACCACCGCCGAGGTCGCGCGCCGGTCCATCCGGCAGCGCCGACGGCGGCAGGTGCGGGACGTTGCCGGTAATGAACACCCCGTCTCTCGAATAGAGACCGTAATAGTTCAGCCGGCGCACATCCCCCGCCACGCCGGCCTGGATGCGCTGTGGCAAATGCTCGGCGTCGGCGCGCTGCAGGTCGGCGATGCCGGCGTCGATGGCGCGGTCCACATTGTGCGACAAAAGACCGGCGGTCTGGGCGTAGACCAGCGCCAGCAGGGCCGCGGCGCCGACCACGAACACCGCGCCGTAGAGCAGGGTCAGGCGAAAGACCGTGGTGCGCCAGAGGTCAGGCAGCTGCATCGAACCGGTAGCCTGAACCCCGGATGGTCTGGATCGCGTTCGCCCGCGCACCCGCCCCCTCGAGCTTGCGTCGCAGCCGCGCGATATGGACGTCGATCAGGTTGGTGCCGGGGTCGTAGTGATAGCCCCACACGGCTTCGAAGATCATGGTGCGGGTCAGGATCTGCGCCGGGTTGCGCACCATGTATTCCAACAGCTTGAACTCCGTCGGCATCAGGCCCAGATCGACACCGCGATGGCGCGCCACATGCCTGGCCGTATCCACGTCGAGCTCGCCGAGGCGCACCACCGGGTCGGGCGCGGCGCTCCGACGGCGGAGCAGCACTTCGAGTCGCGCCGCCATCTCTTCCGAGGCGAACGGCTTGGTCAGGTAGTCATCGCCGCCGGCGCGCAGGCCCTTCACCCGCTCGTCCACGTCCGACAGGGCGCTGATCATCAGGACCGGCGTCTCCACCCCCGCGCCGCGCAGCACGGAGATCACCGCCAGCCCGTCCATGCCGGGCAGCATCCGGTCCAGCGTGATGGCGTCGAAGGCGCCGCTGGCGGCCCGCAGCAGGCCCTCGCGCCCGTCCGCCACGCGCTGCACCTCGAACCCGTGCGCGGTCAGTTCGGTGACGATCTCCTGGGCGGTGACGTCGTCGTCTTCGATGACCAGAACGCTGTGCACGGCAACCCTTTCTCGCATCGACGGCGCGCTATCGACGTCTCTTTGCCGGCAAAAATAGTCAGCCGGTGTCGTCGGCCTGGGGCCGACCCTATAGAGAACCTATTGGGCCGGCGATTGGAACTCACTTTGCGAATGCCCCATGATCGAAGACCTTGAGGCATTGTCGGTGTGCGGAAGAGGGGGGCGGGATGCGCCACATTCGCCTTGGCCGGATCGCCGGCGCCGCCACCGCCCTTGTCAGCATGACGGCGTCCGGCGCCCGGGCGGAACCGGCCAACCCCGCCGAAGCCGATGCAAGAATAGCGAAGCTGGAAGCGGCCCTGCAGGATCTTCAGGCGCAGCTTGCGAGCCTCAAGGCGGAACGGGCAGCGGCGACGGGCTCGGTCAACGGGCCGACCTCGGCCGCCACCGCGCGGGCGCCGGGCGCGCCGGTGGCCGAGATCGATGCGAAGCGACCCAACCGCGACACGGACTTTGGTCCGACGACGCCTACGTCCGCCGCCAGCGCTTCGATCATCTGCGCTATTCGGACATCGACCTGAACTATCACCAGGGCGCGCCCGGCGCGGCGCCCGTCGTCGATGCCGTACGCGGCGGGGACCAGCAGATCTTCAGCGCCGGGGTCAACTGGTATCTGAACCCGGTCGTCCGCGTCATGCTGCAATTCCAGGCCGTGGAGGTGGATCGGCTTTCCCCCAACGCCGCCACCTTCCTCACCCCCGCCGGCGCCGAGATCGGACAAAGATACAAGGTCGTGGCCGCGCGCTCGCAGATCGCGTTCTAGGGCCTGTCAAAAGGGGAATGCCCGAACAGCCGATAACGCGGCGCAAGACGGCGGGCGAACGGTTTCCCGGTCGACCCTGGAGCCTGATCGTTTCGGATGGAATCATCCGAACGTGGATCATGCTCTAAACTCAAAGTGTAGACCCTGATTCACGGTTCAAGATGAACCGATCAGGGTCTAAGCAACTGGACAGCCATGGCCGTCTTCGCCACCCTTGAGTGGAGGCCCTAGGCTGACGGCGCCGAGCCGAGCACCGCGGCGAGGCGGAGCCACAGTTGTTGGTCGAAGCCCTTGTCCGGCGCCGTGCGGCCCATGCGCACGACGATGAGCCTGCGGCTCGGGATGACATAGAGCTTGCGGTCGAGCGCCCCGAGGGCCGCCACCAGATCGGCCGGCGCCGCGGGAATCAGGGGGCCGTCGATCCGGTTGGCCAAGGGCTTGATCGTATAAGGGCTGCCGTTCAGCCACCACAGGCGGCCATAGGCCGGGTTGGTGGCGGAGCGGGTGAACATGGCCGCAAGACTCGCTTGGGAGACCACGCGTCGCCCGTCGGGCGTCCTGCCGCCGTCCAGCACCATCTGGCCAAAACGGGCGGTATCCCGCGGGCTGGTGACCAGCCCGGTGGGATTGCCCACGTCGGCCATCGCCGCCGGCCGTTTGCGCCAGGATGTGTCGGCCATGCCGAGCGGCGCGGTCAGCCAGTCGCGGGTGAGGGTCTCCAGCGACTGCCTGGCGGCGGAAGCGACGATACGCTTGGTCACCGCATAGACCGGGGTGTTGTAGAGAAAGACCGTGCCGGGCGGGGCGGCATAGGCAAACTCGGTGGTCAGGCCGGAACTCATGGTAAGCAGATCGGTAACCCGGACGCGGCCCTCCTGCGCGGGAGAAGCCTTGGACCAGCCGGGGCCGATATAGGTCGAGACCGGCTCGGCCACGTCGATCAAATTCTTGTCGGTCGCCACGCCCACCAGCACCGAGACGAAGCTTTTCTGTTGCGACGCGACGTCTTCCAGGAGGGCGCCGTCGGGCGTTGTCCCATAGGTGGCGCTGGCCCGGAACGCCGCGGCGTCGGCGGGCAGGGGCCAGTTCTTCTCCACAAGGGTCTTGCGGTCCTGAACGATCAGAAAGCCCGTGGTGGCCTGGCTTTCCACATAGGCGAGCACGTCCTCCATCGCGGCGTCGTCGGCGCCGGGTCCGGCCCGGCTGGATGACCACGCGCCCAGCAGCCCGGCCGCGGCCGCGGCGCTCAGGGCCGCTCGGCGTGAGGGTTGGTCCATCATGGATAGCCTCCGTACAATGGTTCTTGGCCTATCGGCTTTCAACGGGCGCCCGCCTGCCGCCGTGGCGCGGCGCCCACCGGCGCCTGCATCCCAAGGCCGCGGGACAGCATCAGCCGGCTGACCTCGTTCTGCATGAAGTAGAGGATGTTGCGCGCCCCTTCGCCGGCGCGGGCGGCGTCTCGCATAGCCAGGGCCGCGCGAACGGCCCGCCAGTGATCGAACGGGCCAACGCCGCCGGGGCTCTCGGCCAGCCCGACGTAGGAATAGTGCCATCGTGTCTTGCGCCGCACCGCCGCGATCATCTTCTGCGCGTCGATGCTGGCGGTTCCCGCCATCCGGCTGAAGATCGCCTCGCTCCGTCGGATCAACTCCTCCGGCGCCGTTCCGGCCTCGGCCGCGTGGAGCAGGGCGTCGATCATCGTCAGCACCTCGGACAGCAGAGCCGACGAACCGCGAATGCAGGTGAAGCGCGCCGCGACCCCGTATAGACCAGCGCGAAGCTCGAACAGGTCGAACACCTCCTGAAGCGTGGTGACGGCGACGCTGGCCCCGCGATTCTCCTCCAGGACCACGAGGCCGTCCTCCGCGAGATTACGCAGCGCGCGGCGCACGATCGAACGGCCGACCTGGAACACCTCGCACAGAGGCGCTTCGCGCAGCCGCTCGCCTGGGCCAAGTTCGCCCCGCTGGATTTGATCGCGCAGCCGATCGGAAACCTGCGCCGCGGAAGAACCGGCGGCGCGGCGTTTCCCGCCGTCCCGCGGCGATCCATGCAGCGGTCCGATAGCCTTGGTCATGCCTTCTCCCTCGCCGCCAAGGGACGGCCCGCCTGTCGAGCGATGCATGTTGCGCCGATCCGCATTGGCGGAGCAAGCGAAACCGTAGAACATAGTCACGCATATTGTCGTACAATTTTGTTGACAACGTCACACAGTCTCGGAATTCTCTCCCAAAACAGGCAGCCAAAGTTGCCGTGTCGGGAGGACAAGATGCGCTATCTGTTCCGGTCAGCGGCCGCGCTGGCGCTGATCTTCGCCGGTCCCGCGGCCGCGCAGGCGGTGGACCTGGCCGTGAAGGGGCCGCCCACCATCGATAAATCCGCTCCACCGGTGGAGGAAATCGTCGTCACCGCCCGCAAGCGACAGGAAAACCTGCGCGACATTCCCGCGACCATTTCCGCCGTCACGGCGACACAGCTCGCCGACACCGGCCCGACGGTGGGCACGGGCGATCTGCTCCGCACCGTTCCGGGGGTCCGCTTCAACGATCTGCAGGCGCCCAATCTGAGCGAAATCTCCATTCGCGGGTCGGGCACCGAACGCGCCACGGGGGCCGATTCCGGCGTCGGCCTGTTCGTCAACGGGGCGTATGTGGGCTCCTCGACCCTGGGCGGACGCAATTTCAAGAATATCGACGTCTTTGACCTCGAGCGCGTCGAGGTGCTGGAGGGGCCACAGGGCGCGCTGTATGGGCGCAATTCCGAGTTTGGACTGGTCAACATCGTGTCGGCCAAGCCTAAATTCGACAACTCGGGCTATGTGGATGAGAGCTATACCGACAAGCTCGACCAGAACCGTCTCACCGCGGTCGAGAACTACGCCTTCAGCGACGAGGTGGCCGCCCGGGTCGGCGTGGAGACGATCGGCCAGACCAAGGGCTTCTACGTCAATCCGGTGAACGGGCAATATTACGACCACACCGATGGCTGGCTGGCGCGGGGGCAGTTGCGTTATGCGCACGGCCCGCTGGACGTCGACGTGCTGGTGGACGGACAGGACATCGACCTGCCGACCTTCGTGAATCCCTATCTGGTGGCGCCGAAGACCACCCCGACCATCCCGCTGGGCATCGCCCAGAACCGCTTCAACGTTCCCAGCAACGGGGTTAACGCCACGGAGCAGAAGGTTCAGCGGGCCATGGTGCTCGCCGACTACAAGCTCGGCTGGTCGACCTTGACCTCCACCACCATGGTGACCGCCTCGACCTCCCTGCAGCACTTCGGCTCGCCCATCGACCTGGCCACCGAAGCGCAGCTCCAGAAGCAGGGCGAGGTCGGCGTCTATCCCCTCGGCCAGGTCGTCACCTCGGCGAAGGACCGCACCTTCTATCAGGACCTGCACCTGGGCGGCACGACGCTGGGCGGTAGCCTGGATTGGCTGGGCGGCGCGGAGCTACTGCTGCAGCACGACTCCAATGGCCTGTCGAGCGCCACCAGCCCCTGTGTCTTGAAGGTCGGCGCGGGCGTCTGCGGCGGCACGCCGACCACGCCGATCTGCGATTTGCTGCTCGCGACCTCGACCAACTGCCCAAACCCCTTTCCGGCGGGCTTCGGATCGGTCAGCGTGACGCCGCAGCGCTATAATTCGGAGGCGGTATACGGGTCCGTTCGCTACCGGCTGGGCCGCTTCACCTTCAACGGCGAGCTGCGCTATACGAACGACGACAAGAAGGCGACGCAGTATGGCTCCGCGCTCTACACCGGCGTACCGATCGGCACGCCGGCCAACCACGCCTTCTCGGCCGATCGTACCAACTATACCGCCACGCTGAGCTATAAACTGCCGGTCCAGTGGGACGATCTGGTCTATGCCAAGGTCGGCACCGGCTATCGCGCCGGCGGCGTAAACACCGGCGTGTCCACGCCTCTGGCGCCGATCCCGTTCAGCCCAGCCTATGGCGACGAGGACACCACCAGCTATGAGGTGGGGTTCAAGGGCGGCCTGGGATCGCACATCTTTTTCACCCTCGACGCCTACGCTTCGACCACCGACAACGCCATCACCAGCATCACCGACGGATGCACCCTGCTGAACGCCTGCAAACAGGGGGCGACGGTATTCAACATCAACGGCGGAACCGTGCACGCCCGCGGCGTCGAGGCGGCGATCAGCAGCCGCTTCCAGATCGCCGGCGGCCGGCTGAGCCTCGATCTCAACGCCGGAAACCAGCGCGCCACCTTCGCGTCGGTGTCGGGAACCTATGCAGGTTTGCCGATCACCGGCTCCAAGGTGGCGCAGATACCGGAATGGACCACCTCGGCGACCCTCGACTACAGGCATCGCCTCGCCGGCGAGGTCGATGGCTTCCTCCACGTTGTCTACAACACGCAGAGCGGCGGCGGGCAGGACACGGTCACCACCGCCATTCCCTATGTGCCCATGTCGAGCATCGGCGATGTCAGCCTGCGGACCGGCATCGATTACCGCAAGCTCGAACTCGCCGTGTTTATACAAAACCTGACCGATCAGACGGTGCAACTGCTCAAGCTGCAAACGGGCGGCGTTCCCTATGCCAACCGGTATAACGAGCCGCTCACCGTGGGGGTAAACCTGAAGTACCGCTGGTAGCGGGCGGGCGAACGGGAGCAGGAGGCGGCCCCATGGCGTCATCTCGCCGGGATTTTATGTTCGCCGCCGGTGTCGGCGGCTTCGCCTCCGGCGCCGGCGCGTCCGCCGCATCGCCGAGCCCCAGCGAGGGCCAAGCCTGGCTGCAGGGGGTGCTGGAACGCTATGACGGCTTTGGCGTCAAGGCGGCGGGCGGCCCGGGCGACGAGGCCTGCGGCGTCTGGCTGGAGCAGACCCTCGGGGAATGGGGCTATGCCTGCCGACGTCAACCGTTTCAGGTCCCCTGGTTCGAGGCGCGACAGGCCACGCTGTCGAACGGCGGTGTGATGGCGCCGGTGCTTCCCCAGGCCCTGGTCGTGCAGACGGGCGCGCAGGGGATCACAGCGCCCCTCCGCCTGGCGTCGGTTCCCGGCGACCTTTCCCGCGCCATCGCCCTCATCGTACTGCCGTACAAGCGCTGGGTCGCCCTCGCCGATCCGCAGGTGGCCCGCCCCCTGACCGAAGCCTTCGCGCGCGGCGCGTCGGCCGCCGTTCTGGTGACCACCGGGCCCACCGGCGAAGCGATCGCGCTCAACGTCACCTCGAAAAAGCCAGGGTTCGGCCGACCGGTAGCGATCCTGGCCCCCAAGGACGCCGGGCGTTTCCTCGCCGCGGCCGCGGACGGCGGCCCCGCAACCCTGGTCATCGACGGAGGCGAAGGGCGACGCCCGGCCTTCAATCTGATCGGCCATCTGGATCGGCGCGCGCCCAAGACGGTCATCCTGTCCACGCCTCGGTCGGGCTGGTTCCGGTGCGCGGCGGAGCGCGGCTCCGGCGTGGCGATCTGGCTGTCGCTGGCGCGGTGGCTGGCTCAGACCAACCACGGCGTGAATGTCGAGCTTGTTGCCACCAGCGGCCACGAATACGAGTATCTGGGCGGCGAGCACTATCTCTCGGAGGCTCCGGCCCCAGCCCGTACGCGGCTCTGGCTTCATATCGGGGCCAGCGCGGCGGCGCGAGACTGGCATGAAATCGGTCCGGTCCTGAGGCCCTTGCCGAGCGCGGACAGCCAGCGTGTGCTCACCGCCACCGCCGATGTGGCGGCATCCGTGCGGGCGGCCTTTCATGGAATCTCCGGCTTGGAGGCGACCTATGTGGCCGACCGGGCGACCGCCGGGGGCGAACTCGTCAATGTCCTCGATGCGGGGTATGGAACGGCGATCGGCCTCTATGGCGGTCACCGCTATTTCCATACCCAGGCGGACGACCTGCGCTGCGTCTCGGCCGAGCTTGTCACGCCGGTCGCGATGGCTTTCCGCGCCGCGCTCGAGAGCTGTCTGGCATAGCTTAGGGCGGCGAACTCATCGCCCCCCCGGGCGTGGCGGCGTTCGCCCGTAAGGCGCCGCGCGCCGATTGGCCGGCGCCGCCATATGGTCTGCACCGGCGCCGCGGTTATCAGCTTGGGGGCCTCGTGGTGGCGCTGCCCTGATGCATTCCATCCGAAGCGATCATGCGCTAGCCTCCCGCTTGGTTGAACGGACTGGTGGACATGACGGGACCTTCGCCGGGGGTGGTCGCGGAGCCGATCGTCGAGCCGGATCTGCCGATCGTCGATCCGCATCACCATCTGTGGGATCGGGGCAAGGCCTATGCCCACGTCGCCGCCGACGCACACCCGTTCACGCGCACCCTGGCGCTGCGGCCCCGTTACCTGCTGCCCGAGTTGCTGCAGGACTTGAACAGCGGCCATAACATCCGCGCTACAGTGTTCGTCGACTGCCGCGCCTTCTGGCGGGCGGAGGGACCGGAGGCTTTCCGGCCGGTGGGCGAGACCGAGTTCGTCAACGGCGTCGCCGCCATGGGCGCCAGCGGCCAATACGGCGCGGTGCGGCCCTGCGCCGGCATCGTCAGCCATGCGGACCTGCTGCTCGGCGATGGTGTCGCGCCGGTGTTGGAGGCGCACATGGCGGCTGGAAACGGCCGGTTCCGCGGTATCCGCCATTCGGCATCGTTCGACGCCGATCCCGACGTGCTCGGCCCCCTCAGCGGCCGCGTGCCGGAGGGGCTCTATCGTCGCGACGACTTCCGGGCCGGATTCCGGCGTCTGGGCCTCCTCGGCCTGACCTTCGACGCCTGGCTGCTGGAGCCGCAGTTGCCGGACCTGATCGATCTGGCGGGCGCCTTTCCGGGTCAGCCAATCGTCCTCGACCACGTCGGCACGCCCCTCGGCATCGGCGCCTATCGGGGGCGGCGCGAGGAGCGCTTCGGCGTCTGGCGCGACAACATCCGCGATCTGGCGGAGCGGCCGAACGTGGTGGTCAAGCTCGGCGGGCTGGCCATGTGCAATCCGGGCTTCGAGGTTCCGGCGGGCGAGGCGCTGCTCTCCGTCCGTCTTGCGGCCCTGTGGAAGCCCTACATCGAGACCTGCATCGAGGCGTTCGGGGCGGATCGCTGCATGTTCGAGAGCAACTTCCCCGTCGATCTGTGGACCTGCGACTACGCCACCCTATGGAACGCCTTGAAGCGCACCGCCGCCGGCGCCTCGGCGGACGAGAAGGCGGCCCTGTTCAGCGGAACAGCCAGCCGCTTCTACAGCCTGGACCTTTAGACGCACCGCAGCGTCGAGGTGCGCTCGGCGTCCGCTTCGCTGGGCAGGCCGACCCAGCGGCGGCGCTCGTCCAGCTTCGCGGGCTCCTCCAGCGGGGCCTTGGGCGCCCACTGCTTGTTTACGCACCGCATCTGGGTGCCATAGCGCTGCGGCCGGCCGGAGTTGAGCGCCAGCCGGTCCCACAGAAAGGCATAGTCGGCCGGGTTGCTGCGATGCTCCACCACCAGTTGGCCGATCCGCTCCAGCACCATCGTCTGGAAGGCGGGGTCGGCGTCGGCGTGCTCGACGATGAGCCAGGCGGAGGCGTCGGCGTCCTTGCCATAGGTCTTGGTGTCGAACCATGGAATGGTGGTCAGCGTCTCTTTCAACCAGGCGATATTCTCGCGGTCGGCGCGGCAACCCTCGTCCAGGATGCGGGCGTTCAGCCAGACCACGCCCGCCTTGCCCACGCCCTCGGCATAGCCCTTGGCCCCGCCATAGGCCACGGCGTGGCGCCAGAACTGTTCCTGGGCTCTGTGCAGAAATAGCGCCTTCGCCTCGGGCTTGCCGGCCCGGTTGGCGGCGCTCACCGCCAGTTCCTCCGCCTTGAACTCGGGATAGGGCGAGGGCCGGCCGGCGAGGACGGCGTCGCGCGCGGCGGTGTAGCGGGCATAGGCGGCCTCGGCGGCAGCCTTCTCGGCGGTCCAGGTGGCGGCGTCCGGCGCGATCAGGGCGCTGTCGAACCCGGCCATGGTCATCCGTTCGGCGGCGGTGGGGCAGATGTGCGCCTCCAGCACCGCGGGCCAGTTCGGCTTGTCGTGCGCCTTGGCGGCGGCGAGCTGGGCGCCAGCCTGCGCGCCGAGAAAGCCCATGGTCTGGCCGGGCGCATAGCGCAGCGCGCCGAAGTCGAATGTCATTGGATCGACCGCGCCGCCGGCCAGCGCCTGGCCGAGCGCCGGCCCCGTGGTCGGGGCGGCCAGGGCGGCGGCGGCGAAGCCCAGCGCGGCGAGGACGGCGATGAACAGGCGCATGAACGCTCCAGACCCTCAGCTCAGCGGCAGCCCCGGACCGTCCGGAGGCAGATCGTCCCCGCCATTCAGGGCCTTTTGCATCAGGATGATGTCAAGCCAGCGACGGTGCTTGTAGCCTACCGCGCGAAAGACGCCCGCCGGCTCGAATCCCAGCGCCGCGTGGACGCCGATGGAGCCCGCATTGTCGCTGTCGCCGATCACCGCCATGAGCTGGCGCAGGCCGAGCGCTTCGCAGCGCGCGATGAGTTGGGCGAGCAGGCCCCGGCCTACCCCGCGCCGCTGGGCGTCCGGCGCCACATAGACCGAGTCCTCGGCCACGAAGCGATAGGCGGCGCGGGTGCGAAACGGGGTGGCGTAGGCATAGCCCCAGAGCCGCCCTTCAGTCTCGGCCACGATCCAGGGCAGGCCGAGCGCCGCCACCTCGCGCCAGCGACGGGCGATTTCCTCGGTGGTGGGCGGCGTCTCCTCGAAGGTGCCGACCCCGTTCAGCACGTGGTCGGCATAGAGGGCGGCGACAGCGGCCATGTCCGCCTCGGCGGCGTCGCGGATCAGCACCTGCAACTCCTATACCCGGTGTAGAACCGCCCTCGGCCTTCGACAGGCTCAGGATGAGGGCTCATAAAATGTGACCTTATTAGAAAGCCTCATCCTGTTGGAAAGCCTCATCCTGAGCCTGTCGAAGGGCGAGGCGTTTGGTCCCTCACAACTCACGCGCTACACCCATTCCCCGCCCACCGCCTTGATGGCGAAGGCATAGTCGAGCGCCACCTCCTTGAGGAAGTCGAACCGCCCCGCCGCCCCGCCGTGGCCGGCGGTCATATTGATCTTGAGCAGGATCGGGCGATCGGAGGTGGTGAATTCGCGCAGCTTGGCCGCCCATTTGGCCGGCTCCCAATAGGTCACCCGGGGGTCCGACAGGCCGCCGGTAGCCAGCACCGCCGGATAGGGCAGGGCGGCGACCCTGTCGTAGGGGCTATAGGCGGCGATGGCGTCATAGTCCTCGGCGCTGTCCAGCGGGTTGCCCCACTCGGGCCACTCGGGCGGGGTCAGCGGCAGGGAGGCGTCGCTCATGGTATTGAGCACGTCCACGAAGGGCACCGCGCCGATGACGCCGGCCCAGAGATCGGGCCTGAGGTTGGCGACCGCGCCCATCAGCATCCCCCCCGCCGATCCGCCATAGGCGACGATCCGTCCCGCCCGGCCATAACCCTCGGCCACGAGGTGCTCGGCGCAGGCGGTGAAGTCGGTGAAGGTATTGGGCTTCTGCTTGCCGCGCCCGGCCTGGAACCAGCCCCAGCCCTTTTCCGAACCGCCGCGCACATGGGCGATGGCGTAGATCCAGCCCCGGTCCACCAGCGAGAGCGCGCGGATGGAGAAGCCGGGCTCGGTGGGCAGGCCATAGGCGCCGTAGCCGTACAGCAGCAGCGGCGCCGATCCGTCGAGCCGGGCGCCGGCCTGCATCAGCACGGTGATGGGGACCGCCTCGCCATCGGCGGCGGTAGCGTAGAGCCGCCGCGCGCCATACCGCGCCGGATCGTGACCCGAGGGGATGTCCTGGGTCTTGCGCAGCGTCCGCGCGCCGGTCTTCAGGTCATAGTCGTACCAGGAACGCGGCGTCGTCGGCGACTGGTAGACGAAGCGGATGGTGGGCACATCCCATTCATAGCCGCCCTCCATGGACAGGGCGTAGGCCTCCTCCGCAAAGCCCACCGTGGTCTCGCCGAGGGTCTGCGCCGTCGCCACCAGCCGGTTGTTGGCGTTGACCCGCTCCAGCCGCACCAGATAGTCGGCCCGCGCCTGCAGACCGGCGATGAAGCGGCCGGGCTCATGGCCGATCCATTCGCGCCAGTGACGACGACCGGGCGCGTTAGCATCGGCCCACATCAGCTTGAAGTCCACCGCGCCGTCGGCATTGGTGAGGATGACCAGCCGCCCCTCGTCATCGGCCGCCGGCCAGTGTTCGACGCTGTAGAGCACCGCATCGGTCCGCGGCTCCACCAGGCGGGGCTCGGCGGTGGGGTCGGCGGCGGGAATCAGCCAGGTGGCGGAACAGTCGTGGTTGCCGGAGGACAGGGTGATGAAGGCCCGGCTCTGGGTGACGCCCACATGGACGAACATGCCCTCGTCCGGCTCGGCATAGGCCAGCACGTCGTCCGCCGCCCCGCCCCGCGCCGGCCGGCGGTAGACCTTGGCCGAGCGGCCGTTCTCATCGCGCCAGACCCAGAACAGCCAGGCGGAGTCCGGCGCCCAGACGAAATCGCCGGTGGCGCTTTCGATCGGTTCGGGCAGCAGGGCGCCCGTCTCCAGGTCCTTGATGCGGATGCGGTGGTATTCCGAGCCCTGGTCGTCCTCGGCATAGGCGTAGAGCCGATGATCGGGGGAATGCTCGGCGTCGTGCACCTGGTAATAGGCGTGGCCTTGCGCCAGCGCCTCCACGTCGATCAGGATCTGTTCGCCATCGGTCCGCCCGGTGGGGCGGCGCGCCAGGATCGGGTGCTGGGCGCCGATCTCATAGCGGGAATAGTAGTCCCACGGCCCGTCCGGCGCGGGGAGGGAGCTGTCGTCCTCCCTTATCCGGCCCTTCATCTCGGCGAACAGGTCCGCCTGCAGCGCCTCGGTGGAGGCCAGCATGGCGCGGGTATAGGCGTTCTCGGCGTCGAGGTGGGCCTTGATGTCCGGCCGCACCTGCGCGGGATCGCGCAGCAGCGCCTGCCAGTTTTCGTCCTTCATCCAGGCATAGGCGTCGCTCCGCGTGCGGCCGAGCTGCTGGATGGTTTTGGGCTCTTTACGGGCGAGGGGGGGCCTAATCTGATCGGTCATATCCCTCTCTAGCTGTCATCCCGGCCGGAGCGAAGTGCAGAGCCGGGACCTCGATGGTGATTGGCGGCGCCCAACCTGCGTCGAGGTCCCGGATAGTCGCTTCGCGCCTTCCGCGATGACAAGAGCGGTTACGGCCTAGAAACAGTCCTTTAGACGGCCCGCGGCTCAAAGGTCATGGCCACGCCGTTCATGCAGAAGCGCTTGCCGGTGGTCATCACCGGGCCGTCGTCGAACACGTGGCCGAGGTGGCCGCCGCAATGGGCGCAATGCACCTCGGTGCGGACCATGCCGAGCGTCGAGTCGCGGGTATAGAGCACCGCCTGGGCGTTCAGCGGCCGGTCGAAGGAGGGCCAGCCGGTGCCGCTCTCGAACTTGTTCTTCGATGAATAGATCGGCCAATTGCATCCGGCGCAGTGGAAGACGCCCGGGCGATGTTCGGCGTTGAGCGGGCTGGTGAAGGGCCGCTCGGTGCCCTCCTGGCGAAGCACGCTGTAGGCGTTGGGCGACAGTTGCTGGCGCCACTGGGCGTCGGTCTTCATGACCGGATAGCGGACCTCGGTCTCGGCGGCGCGGCGAAAGCCGAACATGGAAAACTCCTTCTGGGACTATCCATAAGTACGAAGGAACAGCCCGGATCGTTGCACGGAGTACCCTCTCCCTCCGGGTGAGGGCAGGGGGCGGGGCCGCCGCCGCCCTCACCCTCGCACGCCGATGGCGGGCTCTCCTTCTCCCGCAAGTGGGAGAGGGCTTCAGCTCCCGTAGATCACCGAGATGATCTCCGCCACGCAGGCGGGACGCTCCTCGCCCTCGATCTCGATGGTACACTCGTTGGTCATCTGCATCCCGCCGGACCGGGGTTCGGCGGCCAGCAGCTTCTGGCGCATCCGCACCCGCTTGCCCACGCGCACCATGCCGGTGAAGCGCACCTTGTTGGAGCCGTAGTTGACGCCGCGCGTCACGCCCTTCACCCGCAACAGGTCCGCGCCGAGGAAGGGGATCAGCGACAGGGTCAGATAGCCGTGGGCGATGGGGCCGCCGATCTCGCGGGTGGCGCGCTCCACGTCCACGTGGATCCATTGGTGGTCGCCGGTGGCCTCCGCGAACTGGTTCACCCGCGCCTGGCTGATCTCGAGCCAATCCGAAACGCCGATCTCCTGACCGACCAGCGACGCCACATCGGCGTAAGCGACTTCCTTGGCCACGGCGGGCTCCCTTGTTTGCGCAAGCCTAAGCCGAGCCCCGGGGCGGATGCAACGACGCTTTCGCAGCGGCGGCATCGCGTCTACATGCCGCGCCATGGCGGAGGACTGCAGGGAACGGGCGATCGGCGGTTGGGGCGAGGTGTTCTTGGGGCGCCAGGCGGCCCTGGCGTGGCTGATGGTGCTCGGCGTCTGGCTGAACGCGGCCGACGCCCTGGTCACCGTCGCCCTGATGCCCAGCGTGGCCAGATCCATCGGCGGTTACGCCTATTTCGCCTGGGCGGCGGGGGCGTTCTTCCTCGGCGGCATCGTCGCCTGCGCCTCGGGCGGATATCTCGCCGGGCGGATCGGGCTGAAGCGGGGCATGATGCTGTCCGCCGGCCTCTATGCCGCCGGCTGCGTGCTTTCCGCCCTGGCCCCGGTGGTCAGCGTGTTCCTGGTCGGGCGCCTGTTGCAGGGGATCGGCGCGGGGTGGCTGCTGGCCCTGGTCTTCGTCGCCATCGGTGTCGCCTTTCCGGAACGGCAGAGCGCACGGCTGTTTGCCGCGCTGGCGGGGGTGTGGGGCGCGGCGACCCTGGTCGGGCCGTTGATCGGCGGGGCCTTTGCGACACTCGGCCTCTGGCGCTGGGTGTTCTGGGCCTTCGCCGCCCAGGCTCTGGTCTTCGTCCTCGGCGTGGTCGTGGCGCTCCGGACCGAGGCGCCGGCGGAGGGGGACAGCAAGGGGGCGCCCTGGCCGCAGCTCGGCCTGCTGTCCGTCGGCGTGCTCGCCATCGCCGCGGCGGGGGTCATGCACGGCTGGATCGCGGCGGCGCTATGCGTCACCGGACTGCTGGTCCTGGCCCTGACGGTCGCGGTGGATCGCCGGGCGGAGGTGCGCATCCTGCCGCAGGGAGGAACGGACCTGCGCCTGGCCAGCGGGCAGGGTTACGCCGCCATCGTCTTCTACTCGGCCGCGTCCTCGATCCACAGCATCTACACCCCGGTGCTGCTGCAGCGCATCTATGGGTCGAGCCCGCTCATCGCCGGTTATGTGGTGGCGTGCGAGGCGGTGGGCTGGTCCGTCGTGGCGATGATGGTGGCAAGCGCGCCCGTGGACCGACAGGGCCGGTTGATCCGGGGCGGCGCGCTTCTGGCGGTGCTGGGCCTGGCCGCCATCGCCGTCACCCTCGGACGGGCGCCGATCTGGAGCGTGGCGCTGGCGGCCGTGGTCATGGGTTCGGGATTCGGCCTGTCCTTCGCCTTCATCTCGACCCGGGCCGTGGACGGCCTGGAGGGCGGAGAGCGGGCGCTCGGCTCCGCCGCCGTGCCGACCCTGCAATATATCGGAGGCACGATCGGGGCCGCATTCGCGGGCATCCTGGCCGGCCTTCTGGGTCTCGGACGCCCCTTCGACGCCGCGACCGGCGCCGCCGCCGCCCTGCCGCTGTTCGCGGCATTCGTGCCCGCCATGGCGCTGGGCGCATTGGCGGCATGGCGGCAGGGCGCGGAACGGGATAATACAGGTTAATGCGTTTCGATGAGCGCTTCCTCGACGAGTTGAAGTCGCGCCTGCGCCTGTCCGACGTGATCGGCCGCAGTGTGAAACTGCGCCGACAGGGCCGCGAATACGTCGGCCTGTCGCCCTTCGGCAAGGAGAAGACCCCGTCCTTCTATGTAAATGACGAGAAAGGGTTTTTCCACGACTTCTCATCCGGCAAGCACGGCGATCTGATCGGCTTCCTGCAGGAGACCGAGCGGCTGACCTTTCACGAGGCGGTGGAGCGGCTGGCGGCGGAGGCCGGCATGGCCCTCCCCACCGAGGATCCCCGCGCGGCGGAACAGGAGCGCCGGCGGCAGGGCCTGCAGGACTGGCTGGCGCTGGCCGGCAAATGGTTCGAGGCCGAGCTTCGGCGTCCGGCGGGGTCCGCCGCCCGCGCGTATCTGGAGCGGCGCGGTCTGCCGGAGCGGGATTGGGCGCGGTTCGGCATCGGCTTTTCGCCGAGCGGGCGGACGGCGCTGAAGGATTATCTCATCGCCAAGGGCGCGCGCCCGGCGGAACTGGTCGAGGCCGGGCTCCTGATCGCGCCGGAGGACGGCGGCGCCCCCTATGACCGGTTCCGCGACCGGATCATGTTTCCCATCGCCGACGCCCGCGGGCGGGTAGTGTCCTTCGGCGGCCGGGCCATGGATCCGGAAGCCCGCGCCAAGTACCTGAACGGGCCCGAGACGCCGCTCTTCCACAAAAGTTTCGTCCTCTATGGCCTGCCCGAGGCGCGCAAGCTGCTGCACACCACGGGCGCGGCGCCGGGGGATGCTCCGCCGCTGGTGGTGGTGGAGGGCTATATGGACGCCATCGCCTGCCAGCGCGCGGGCATAGCGGCGGTGGCGCCGCTGGGCACCGCCCTGACCGAAGAGCAGATGGCCGTGCTGTGGCGGCTGCATCCCGAGCCGACCCTCAGCTTCGACGGGGACGGCGCCGGCCAGCGCGCCGCCTGGCGCACGCTGGATCGGGCGCTGCCGCTGCTGAAGCCCGGCCGCACCCTGCGCTTCGCGGTGGTGAAGGGGGCCAAGGACCCCGACGAGGTGCTACGCGAGCAGGGTCCGGCCGCCCTGAAGGCCCAGCTCAACGATACGCGGCCGTTCATCAGCGTATTGTTCGAGCGCGAGCGCACCCTCGAGACGCTGGAGACGCCGGAATCCTATGCCGGGCTGAAGGTGCGCCTGCGCAAGCTGGCCGCCGCCATCGCCGACCACGATCTTTCGCAGATGTACCGCGAGGCGCTGTTCGACCAGTTCGAGGCGTTGCGCCAACTGTCGCGTCCGGCTTCCACGGTCAGCGACGCCGGGCGGGCGCTGGCGCGGGAGCGGTGGTCCGGCAAACGCAAGGCGCCGCTAACCGGACCCTCGCCCGAGGGCAAGGCGGCGGCCCGCAAACTGGCTCGGGCGGTCAGGCCGTCCTCCGCCATGATAGCCGCCGCCGTGCTGCATCACCCGGACTTCATCGACGCCCAGTTCGAGGCCCTGGAGGTCCAGGGCTTCGGCGATGAGGCGCTGGACGGGTTGGCGAAGGAAATCATCCGCTTGCGTCTCAGTTTCCCCACTCTTGACTCGGCCAGCCTCGGTCGCCATTTGGCCGGTTCGGGCTTCTCGGAGATTTTGGCGGAGATCGGCCGCGCGGCCGCCAGTGCGCGCGCGTCTTTCCTGCAGCCGGACATCACCGAGGAGCGCGCCCGCGCGGATTGGTCGCTGGCCTATGCGCAAACCTTGCACCTCGCGCATCTGGAACGCGCTATCGAGGACGCTAAATCAGAGGCGACGATAGATTTCGAGGCGCTGAAGACTTTGAAGGCCGAACGCGACGCATTGAAACGCCGCATTAAGGCGGGTGAGTTCGAATTCATTTCCGACGGATTCGCAAGCGCCTATTGATTTGATTTGAACCGGCGGACGCGCCGGTTGGAGAGACGAATGACCACCACCACGACCGAAGCGCCGGAAGGCGAGGGCCCGACCAACGACGGTCCGCTGCTCGATCTGACGGACGCCGGCGTCAAGAAGTTCATCAAGCAGGCCAAGGCCCGCGGCTATGTCACCATGGACGAGCTGAACAAGGTCCTGCCCTCCGAAGAGGTCACCTCCGAAGCTATCGAGGACACCCTCGCCATGTTGAGCGAGATGGGCGTCAACGTGGTTGAGGCCGAGGAAGACGCCACCGACGGCGAGGGCGGCGAGGTGGTCGCCCGCGAGGAGCAGGCCGTCATCGAGACCGCCAAGCCCGACGCTTATGACCGCACCGACGATCCGGTGCGCATGTACCTGCGCGAGATGGGCTCGGTGGAGCTGTTGTCGCGCGAGGGCGAGATCGCCATCGCCAAGCGGATCGAGGCCGGCCGCGACACCATGATCCGCGGCCTGTGCGAAAGCGCGCTGACGTTCGAGGCCATCATGGTGTGGCGCGACGAACTGGCCAACGGCCGCATCCTGCTGCGCGAGATCATCGACCTGGAGCAGACCTTCACCGGCCTGAACGGCGGCCCGGTGGACAACACCATCCCCCAGCCCATCGTGGAGCCGGGTCCCGAGCCTGAACCGGCCCCCGCCGCCGAAGCGGCCGAGGGCGCCGAGCCCGGCGAGGAGTCCGACGAGGACGATTTCGACGACGGCGCCGGTCCCACTGTTTCGGCCATGGAGGCGGAGCTGCGCGACGGCGTCATGGAGACGCTGGACGCCATCGCCGCCGAGTTCGAGGCCTTCCGCGGCCTGCAGGAGCGGCTGGTGGACGCCCGCCTCAAGGGCACGGACCTGACCGAGGCCGAGCGCGGCGACTACCGGGCGCTGACGGTGACCATCACCCAGCACCTGAAGACGCTGAAGCTGCACAACAACCGCATCGAGGCGCTGGTCGAACAGCTCTATACCATCAATAAGAAGCTGATGGGGCTGGAAGGCCGCTTGATGCGCCTGGCCGACGGCTATGGCATTTCCCGCCCCGAGTTCCTCAAGGCCTATTTCGGCGCCGAACTTGATCCGCACTGGAACGTGCGGATGAAGGAGCACGGCGTGCGCTGGACCAAGTTCCTGGAGAACGAATCCGGCCAAGTGGGCGATATCCGCCAGGATGTGGCGGCGCTGGCCACCGAAACCGGCGTGCCCATCGACGACTATCGCCGCATCGTCCAGACCGTGCAGAAGGGCGAGCGCGAAGCCCGCCAGGCCAAGAAGGAAATGGTCGAAGCGAACCTGCGCCTCGTCATCTCCATCGCCAAGAAATACACCAACCGCGGCCTGCAGTTCCTTGATCTCATTCAGGAAGGCAATATCGGCCTGATGAAGGCGGTGGACAAGTTCGAGTACCGCCGGGGCTACAAGTTCTCCACCTACGCCACCTGGTGGATCCGTCAGGCCATCACCCGTTCCATAGCCGATCAGGCGCGCACCATCCGTATCCCCGTGCACATGATCGAGACGATCAACAAGATCGTGCGCACCAGCCGCCAGATGCTGCACGAGATCGGCCGCGAGCCGACGCCGGAGGAACTGGCCGAAAAGCTGGCCATGCCGCTGGAAAAGGTGCGCAAGGTGCTGAAGATCGCCAAGGAGCCGATCAGCCTCGAAACCCCCATCGGCGACGAAGAGGACAGCCACCTCGGCGACTTCATCGAGGACAAGAACGCCATCCTGCCCATCGACGCCGCGATCCAGTCGAACCTGCGCGAGACCACGACGCGCGTGCTGGCCTCGCTGACGCCGCGCGAGGAGCGCGTGCTGCGGATGCGCTTCGGCATCGGCATGAACACCGACCACACCCTGGAAGAGGTCGGCCAGCAGTTCAGCGTCACCCGCGAGCGCATCCGCCAGATCGAGGCCAAGGCCCTGCGCAAATTGAAGCACCCCAGCCGCTCGCGAAAGCTGCGCTCGTTCCTGGATAGCTGACACTGGCTACCGAAGCAGCGCGGCCATAGCGACAGAGGTCTGGGCCTGGGGCCTGGGGCCGATCGGCCGCTTGGTCTTTCGCCGACAGCGGGTGTAGCCTCTCCGCAAACGGGAGGGTCCCATGACTGGATCGGTCTGGACGCGGCGCGGTGCGGTGGTCGGCGGCGCCGCGTTTTGGGCCGGCCATGTTCTCGCCCAGCCGGTGACGACGCCGACGGCCGTGGCGGCCGCCGCGCCCACACCCCCCGGACCCGCGACCCTGGCCACCGGCCTCGACGACGCCGACCGCATGACCGCGGATGTGTTCGTCGGCGGCGCCGGGCCCTTTCCCTTCCTGGTGGATACCGGGGCGGACCATAGCTGCATCTCTGCCGAGCTGGCGGCTGAGCTCGGCCTTCCCCAAGGTCCGGAAATCGCCATCCATGGCGTGGCGGGCGTCGTGGTGCGCCCCTCGGTGATCTGTCCGGACATGGTCGTCGGCGGGCGCCACCTGCGCGCCATCGCCCTGCCGCTGCTGAACCGGGTCGATGTGGGCGCGGCCGGCGTGCTGGCGGTGGACGCCCTGCAGGGCCAGCGGGCAGTGTTCGACTTCGCCCGTTGCCGCATCGATATCGAAACCAGCCCGCCCCGCGCCGCCTTCGACGAAGTGGTGGTCAGCGCGCATAGCCGCTTTGGCCAACTGGTGCTGGTCGATTCCTCGGTGGAGGATCATCCGGTGCTGGTGGTCATCGACACCGGAGCCGAGGGCACGATCGCCAACGAGGCGTTCCGCCGCCTGCTGCGCCTTAGGCCGCCCACCAACCCGGCGGACCGGACCGATATTCTGAGCGTGACCGGTCAGACCACCACCGGGGACTGGTCCACGGCGCCGACCGTGCGGGTGGGGGGCTTCCTGCTGAACCATCTGCCGGTGGTGTTCTCCGACCTGCACAGCTTCGTGCGCTGGCGGTTGCAGGACCAGCCGGCGTTGCTGCTCGGCATGGACGTGCTGCGCAAGTTCGAGGTGGTGCAGATCGATTTCGCCCGCCGCGAGGTCCGCTTCCGGGGCCTGCACGCCGAGGGACCGCGGCAGTTGCATTCGGCCAGCCGGTTGGCCTAGAGCCTGGTCGCTCGGATGGAATCATCCGGAGCGTGAATCAGGCTCTAATTCAAAGTGCAGAACCCTGATTCACGGTTCAATATGAACCGATCAGGGTCTGACCGGTCAGGCGTAGTTGAAGCTGATGGAGACCCGGGGGCTTCGTGCGCCGTTGGGCGTCACCTCGTGGCGGAGCCAGCTTTCCCACAGGTAGAGCGCGCCGGGTTTCGGCGTCAGAGAGACGAACCGCCGCCGTGCTTCCGGCGCTTCGGCGAGCGGGGAGGGCGCGGCCATCATCAGGGGCAGGCGCGGGTCTTCCAGCTTCAGCGCGCCGGCGCCGGGGGGCGTGTCGAGATAGAGCGTGCCGGAGAGGACGCTGTGGGGATGGATGTGGCCCGAATGCGCGCCCTTGGGCTCCAGCACATTGACCCACAGACTGTCGAGCCTAAGCCGCCGGCCGCCGAGGTCGAAATGAAGCTCCCCGCCGAAGGCCGCCACGTGCCGGTCGAGCCGGCGTTTGAGGTCGGCGAAGGCGGTGGCCCGGGTCGGCAGATCGGTCAATGAGGCGTAGGAGGTGTAGCCGGGATAGGCGTTGGCCTTGCACCACGCCTTGCCGGCGGCGTCCTCCGCCGCCAGCATCGCGGTGGCCTCGGCGAGGTCGGCGGCCAAGCCGTCCCAGCCGCGCTCTGCGGCAAGGTCGGCCTCGTAGAGCAGGGTGGGGAACAGGGCGCGGCTGGTCATGCGGAGGAGGTCGCATGTGCCGAGCCGATCGTCCACAACCGGCGTCGGGCCAGGTGATTCGCCGACGCGAATCGGGTGTAGGGTGAGGTCCATGACCGCGTTCGCCATGAAGACCGAGACTCAGTCCGCGCCCGCGTCCACCGCGGGGGAGCGGGCCTATCTCGACCTGTTGGCCGACGTCATGGCCCATGGCGTGGAGCGGATGGACCGCACCGGGGTTGGAACCCGGGGCGTGTTCGGCCGCCAGATCCGTTTCGACCTCGGCCAGGGCTTCCCGCTGCTCACCACCAAGCGCCTGTTCACCCGCGCCATCGTGCTGGAGCTGTTGTGGTTCCTGGCCGGCTCCACCAATGTGCGCTGGCTGCAGGAACGGGGCTGCACCATCTGGGACGAGTGGGCGGACGCGGAGGGCGAGCTCGGCCCGGTCTATGGCAAGCAGTGGCGCTCCTGGGCCGCGCCGAATGGCGAGAGCATCGACCAGATCGCCAGGCTGATGGCCAATCTGAAGGCCAACCCCTATTCGCGCCGCCACGTGGTCTCGGCCTGGAACCCGGCGGAGGTGGACGACATGGCCCTGCCGCCGTGCCATTGCCTGTTCCAGTTCTTCGTGGCCCCCGGCCCGAACGAAGGGGCGCGCGAGGGCAGGGGCCGGCTGTCGTGCCAGCTCTACCAGCGCTCCGCCGACATCTTCCTCGGCGTGCCGTTCAACATCGCCTCCTATGCCTTGCTGACCCACATGGTGGCGGAGACGCTGGGGCTGGCGGTGGGCGAGTTCGTGCATTCCTTCGGCGACCTGCACCTCTATCTGAACCATGTGGACCAAGCGGAACTGCAGCTCAGCCGGGCGCCGAGGCCGCTGCCGAGCCTGAGGCTGAACCATCGCGACAGCCTGTTCGACTACGCCTTCGAGGACGTGGCGTTCGAGGATTATCAGCCGCACCCGAAAATCCCTGCTCCAGTCGCAAAATGACGAATCGGACTTTGCCGAGTTTATTCATCGGTTCATCCGTCGAAGGTCTTGAAGTCGCTTATGCGCTTCAAGAAGCGCTAGACTTTGACGCTGATGTGACGGTGTGGACACAGAACATATTTCGGCCGACCACCACATCTATGGAGGCGCTCGAAGGCAAGCTCGGAAGCACTGACCTAGCAGTGCTCGTCTTACGCCGGATGACCTGCGGATGTTCCGGGGTGAAGCCGCGAGCGTCCCGCGCGATAATGTGGTGTTTGAATTGGGTCTCTTCCTCGGAGCGCTGGGCCGCCAGCGCTGCGCTTTCGTGATGCCCAGCGATAGGGAGATCAGGCTGCCGACTGATCTGCTGGGACTTACGCCCCTGAAATATCGGACCGATCGCGCTGACGGTAATCTCATCGCCACCATCGGCCCTTCGGCGAACCAAATCCGCCGAATGTTACGAGGTCTTGGCGTGAGAAGTCCCACAGTCGAGAGGGCCGAGGAGATTCAGGGGTCAATCCAGGATTATGTCGAAGCCTGGAACGCACCTCCACTCGCTGGTGCGCGCGAGGTACTTCGCTTGGGCATCCCGCCAAATATCCAGGAGGACGAGAATGGCCGTGCTACCGCTGCACTTAGGAAGGTCTTCAACTTTCTTGAAGGTTTGGCCAATGCGGTGATCTCCGGATGGCTGGACGAAATGGAGGTGAGAACGGCATTTGGTGACGCCATGCTTTCCACCTGGCGTCACGCCTGCACCTACTTTCCGATAGCGAACTCTGCCAGTGATGCATGGAATCCGCCGCCGAGCCTTTCTGTTCTGGCGGCAAGGTGGAGGTCATGACCCCGATCCTCACCCTCGGCCCGGCGGCCCGCGCCCGCAACGGGGTGATTGGGCGGCACGGTGCCCTGCCCTGGCGGCTGTCGTCGGACCTCAAGCTGTTCAAGGCGCTGACCCTCGGCAAGCCGGTGATCATGGGCCGCAAGACCTGGGACAGCCTGCCGCGGAAACCCCTGCCCGGGCGGATCAACCTGGTGCTGACCCGCGACGGCTCGTTCGAGCCCCACGGCGCCCTGGTGTTCGAGGACTTCGGCGAGGCGGTGAGCGTCGCCAAGGAACAGGCGCAGGAGGACGGCGTGGAGGAGGTCTGCGTCATCGGCGGCGCGGCCCTGTTCGATCTCGCCCTGCCGCGCGCCCGGCGGCTCTACCTCACCGAGGTCGAGGCCGAGGTGGAGGGGGATGTGCACTTCCCCCCCTTCGACGAGGACCAGTGGCGCGAGGTGAGGCGCGAGGCCCACCCCGCCGGCCCCGATGACCAGTATCCCTTCACCTTCCGCCAGCTCGAGCGGCGCTAGTCCCGACTAAGGTCGGGATCGAAGCTCATGAGTTCATCGAACTCGAAGGAGCCCTGCCTTTCGCAGTCGCTCTTCAACCGGCCCATCTCGACGGCCGCCAATTCGCGCGCCTCGTCATGCGCGCTGCTCACGACCTCACCCAGGCGCGCCTTGAGGGACGGGCTGTCGGCGATCAGGTCGCGAATATCCTGCTGCTGAACAAGAATGGTCGCCACCCAACTGCGAGAGCGAAGGTCGGGTTGCATCTTCCACTTCAGGATATGGCCGATGAGGATGGCCAGCCGCCGATGCAGTTGACGGACTTCGCTCTTCCCCATGCTTTCAATTTCCTCCTGAAGATTCTCCCAGTCGAGTTCGTTGGCGCTGCGGCGGCGCAGGGCGTCGGCCTGGGCCAGGGTCCAGGCGTGGAAATCGCGTTCGTACAGCGGCTTGGTCATGGGGGCTGGTCTGCCGTGGCGTTCACCCGCCATACTGCCAGAAAAGCCGAAGGAGGATACCGTGGATATCGAACTGGTCTGCGAGGGTCTGCAATTTCCGGAGGGGCCGATCGCCATGGCCGACGGCTCCATCGTGCTGGTGGAGATCCAGCGCCGGACGTTGACCCGCGTCACGCCGGACGGCCGGCGCGAGACCATCGCCGAGTGCGGCGGCGGCCCCAACGGCGCGGCGATCGGGCCGGACGGGGCGGTCTACATCACCAACAACGGCGGCTCCTTCGTCTATCACGACATGGGCGGCGTCAACGTGCCGGGCGCCACCCCGCCCGGCCACAAGGGCGGCTCGATCCAGCGGGTGAACCTCGCCTCCGGCAAGGTGGAGACCCTCTATACCGAATGCGAGGGCCGCCGGCTGGAGGGACCCAACGATCTGGTGTTCGACAGGGCGGGCGGTCTCTGGTTCACCGACCACGGCTCCACCATCCCCAACGGCCGCAAGTTCGGCGGCCTGTATTACGCCCGGCCGGACGGCTCGAAGATCGTGCGTCTGCGCGACGATCTCTATTCCCCGAACGGGGTCGGCCTCTCGCCGGACGAGAAGACGGTGTATGTGGCTGACACTCACCTCGGGCGCCTCTGGGCCTTCGACGTGGCCGCGCCGGGCGAGTTGGCCCCGCCGCCGCCGTTCCAGCCGGGGCGGGTGGTGTGCAACCTGGCGGGCTATCAGCTGCTGGACAGCCTGGCGGTGGAGGCGGGGGGCAAGGTCTGCGTCGCCACCATCATCAACGGCGGGATCACCGCCTTCGATCCGGACGGCTCGACCGAGCATTTCCCCTTCCCCGACCTGCTCTGCACCAACATCGTCTTCGGCGGCGCGGATATGCAGGACGCCTGGGTCACCGCGTCAGGCACGGGCAAGCTCTACAGATGCCGCTGGCCAAGGCCGGGGCTGAGGCTGAACTACAACGGCTGAAGGAGGAGCTTGGCGGCCGATTGCCGCTCAGGGGTCTTCCTCGTCGTCCTCATCGTCCTCTTCATCGAACCAGTCTTCCGGCTCCTGGTGCTTCAGCTTGCGCCAGATTTCCTGCATCGCCGGGTCTTCGGCGATCACGGCCTCGAACTCGGCGAGCATGGCTTGGACGCCGTCGTTGGACACGGGCGGCGGTGTTGGACTCGTTGGACTGTCCAATGCGGCGGCACAAGCCTCTGACTCGACAAGGATTTCTTTGTCAGACTCGGTTGGACAGGTGTCCAACCGTTCCGCCTCGGCGGCCGTTTTCGCGGTCTCGGCCTCGCTTGCCGCCTGCGCCTTGAGGGCCGCGTGCCGCTCGCGTTCGAGGATGCCCTGCCAGGTCAGGGAGTCCATGCTGTCCTCCACCGCCATGTCGCGGAAGCGCCGAGCGGCGCGGGTCCAGCCCTCGGTGGCGCGCAGGTCGCCCCTGAACAGGGCGTCGGCGGCGCGGTCGAGCGCCAGCGCGGCCAAGTCGCGGCATGGCGGCGCCCGGTCTGGCAAGGGTTGCAACTGTCCTTCCAGCTCCGCCTCGCGCGCTTCGTCGGCCCGAAGCCAGCCCTCGCGATTGGCGCGGGCGTAGAAGGTGGAGCGGGGAATGTCGTAGCTGGCGCAGATCAGGCCGACATTCGCGCCCGTCGCATAGTCCTGCCGGGCGTAGGTCCAGATGTGGGGGTCGATGGTGCTCATGCGCCCAGTGTGCGCCGCCCCGCCGGGGCGTGGATAAGCGCGGGGTTATCCCCCTATTTTGGCACTGTGCACTCACCCTCACCCTCGCGTTCTCGCGGAGCGCTCTCCCCCTCCCGCACGCGGGAGAGGGGCTCGATGCGAGCGCTCATCTATAACTCCTCTCCCCTCGGGGAGAGGGTAGCCCCCGGAACACGTCGGGGGTGAGGGGCCCGTTTCTAGGCCAGCACGGCCAAGGCCTCGCGGGTGAAGTCCTGCAGGTCGTCGTTGCGGCCCTGGTGGATCTTCACCGCCCATTCCGGGTCCTGCAGCAGGGCGCGGCCCACGGCCACCAGGTCGAAGTCGCCGCGGTCCAGCCGGCGCAGCAGCTCGTCCAGCGAGGCGGGTTGGGAGCCTTCCCCGGCGAAGGCGGCCACGAACTCGCCCGACAGGCCCACCGAACCGACGGTGATGGTGGGGACGCCGGTGAGCTTCTTGGCCCAGCCGGCGAAGTTCAGGTCCGAGCCCCCTCCACCCGCATTGGGGAACTCCGGCTCCCAGAAACGGCGCTGGGAGCAGTGCAGGATGTCCGCGCCGGCATCGACGAGGGCGCCCAGCCAGGTCTGCATCTCCGCCTCGGTATTGGCCAGGCGGGCGGTGAAGTCCTGCTGTTTCCACTGCGAGATGCGGATGATGATGGGATAGTCGGCGCCCACCTCCCGGCGGACGGCCTTCAGGATTTCGGCGGCGAACCGGGAGCGCTCGGCGATTGAAGGGCCGCCGAAGGCGTCGTCGCGCTCGTTCACGCCCTGCCAGAAGAACTGGTCGATCAGATAGCCGTGCGCGCCGTGCAGCTCCACCGCGTCGAAGCCGAGCGCCTTGGCGTCCCTGGCCGCGCGGGCGAAGGCGGCGATGGCGTCGGCCACCTCGGCGTCGCTCATCGGTTCGCCGAACTTCTTGCCGGGGGAGGAGAGGCCCGAGGGGCTGTCGTACGTACCGGGCGGGGTCCAGCTCTCATGGCGGGTGCGCACCGCGCCCACGTGCCAGAGCTGCGGCGCCATCAGCCCGCCCTCGGCATGGACCGCATCGATCACCGTCTTCCAGGCCTTGAGTTCGTCCTCGCCATGGAAACGGGGAATGTCCGGGTCGTTCAGCGAGGCGGGCCGCGCCACCCCCGTACCCTCCGAGATGATCAGGCCCACCTCGTTCCGGGCGCGGCGGGCGTAATAGGCCGCCACCTCGTCGGTCGCCACCCCGCCGGGGGAGAAGGACCGGGTCATCGGGGCCATTACCACCCGGTTGGGCAGGTGCAGCGACTTGAAGTCGAAGGGACGGAACAGGGCGTCGATGGACATGGCGAATTGCAACTCGATCAGCTTCGGTTGCCGATAACCTAATGTCGGCCCGCCGCTTCGCCACTCAGAAATACTTATTCGGGGGCCAGCCCGACCCCTTTAGTCTCTCAGCCGTTGACCGCCACGCCCAGGTCGCGGGTCGACACCAGCCCGCTTTCCCGCTCCGCCAGCCGCCGATAGGTCGCCAGCGCCTGACCGGCCACCTGGTCCATGTTGTAGTAGCGGTAGGTGGCCAGCCGGCCGACGAAGGACACATCGGGCCGGGCCAGGGCCAGGGCCTCGTACTTCTTGTACAGCGCCTGGTTCTCCGCCCGGGGGATGGGGTAGTAGGGATCGCCGACCGCGCTCGGATACTCATGGGTGATGGTGGTCTTGGCGTGCTTCTGGCCGGTCAGGTGCTTGTATTCCGAGATGCGGGTATAGGGCACATCCGGGCTCGGATAGTTCACCGTGCCGGTGGCCTGGAACTGTTCCTGGTTGAGGGTCCGATGCTCGAAGCGCAGCGAGCGATAGGGCAGGGGGCCGTAGCGGTGGCCGAAGAACTCGTCCACCGGCCCGGTGAAGATCAGCCGATCGTAGAGCACATCCTCGCGCACATCCTCGAAGTCGACGCCGGTCTGGATGGCGATCCCGTCGTGATCGAGCATGTTCTCGAACATGGCGGTATAGCCGTTCTTGGGCATGACCTGGAAGGTGTCGGTGAAATAGCGGTCGTCGGTATTGGTGCGGGTAGGCACGCGGGCGGTGACCGACTTGTCGAGCGCCGAGGGATCGACGCCCCACTGCTTGCGGGTATAGCCCTGGAAGAACTTCTGGTAGAGTTCGCGGCCGACGGCGGAGACCACCACGTCCTCGGAGGTGCGGATGCTCGCCACCGGCTCGGCGCGGCTGGCCAGGAAGTCGGCGGCCTGCGCTTCGCTGGTCAGATCGAGGCCGTAGAGGGCGTTCAGCGTGGTGCGGTTGATGGGGATCGGCACCAGCTTGCCGTCCACGCTGCCCAGCACCCGATGCTCATAGGGGCGCCAGGCGGTGAAGCGCGACAGATAGCGCACGATCTCTTCCGAATTGGTGTGGAAGATGTGCGGGCCGTACCGGTGCATCAGGACGCCGGCCTCGTCGAACAGGTCATAGGCGTTGCCGCCGATGTGCGGGCGGCGGTCGATCAGCATCACCCGCTTGCCCGCGCTGGCCAGCCGCTCGGCCAGGATCGAGCCGGCGAACCCGGCGCCGACGATCAGCGCGTCGTAGTGGCTCTTGCGCCCGGCGGTATGGACGGCGGGCGAGGGCGAGGCGGCCTTGATCCGGGCCTGGAACCGGCGCGCCAGCGCCTCGTCCACCAGCCGCGCCATCTGGGCCTGTGTCTTGTCCCAAGAGAGGTCCGCCAGCAGGGCGTCCACCGGCGCCAGCCAGGCGGAACCCCCGCGACCGAGCGCCAGCGCCCGTTCGCAGCCGGCGATGAACGCCTCATGCGTGTCGGCGACGATCACCCCGTCGAGGTCGCCATAGTGGCGGCGCACATCGACGATGGCGGTGGACACCACGGGGCGCCCGCCCGCCAGGTATTCCGGCGTCTTGGTGGGCGAGATGAAGCGGGTCGACTCGTTGATGGCGAACGGCATCAGCGCCACGTCCCAACCCGCCAGATAGGCCGGAAGCTGGTCGTAGCCCTTGCCGCCGAGATAGTGGATGTTGGCGCGCCGGGGCAGATCCGCCGGATCGACCTTCACCACCGGCCCGACCATGACGATCGACCATTCCGGGTGCGCGTCGGCCAGGGCGCCCAGAAGCTCCAGGTCCATCCGCTCGTCGATCACGCCGTAGAAGCCGAGGCGGGGGGCGGGGATGCCGCTCTGATCCGCCGGTGGCGCCACATTGCCGCGCGCCTTGGCGAAGTGGGCTCCATCGACGCTGGAGGGAAAGGGGTGGATGTTCACGTGCCAGCCGCGCTTGGCTTCATAGAGGCTGTAGCCGCCGGTGAAGACCACGTCGGCCTTGGCCACCAGTTCCCGCTCCAGGGTCTTCAGCCGCTCGGGGGCGAACTTGAAGTTGGAGAGCTCGTCCATGCAGTCGTAGACCACCGCCGCGGCGTCGTCCGCCAGCCAGGCGGAGAAGCCCAGCATCATCGGCGTGTAGTACCAGAGGATCGGCGCCTCGATCTTCCGCTCGGTCACGAAGGCCGACAGCAGGTCCTTCAGCGTCGCTTCGCGTGCCGTCGCGTCCAGGCCCTCGGGCAGGCGCGGCGTGGCCACCAGCACCTGGCGCGCCTCATCCAGCACGAGGTCGAGCCGCGCCTCGCCCTCCACCGGCGTCGGCTCCTCGAAAAAGACCACCTGGTGATCCCAGGCGAACCGCATCATCAGGTGTTGGGGCCGCTGGAACACGAAGTTCCAGCGCAGATGCGAGAAGCAGATCAAGGTTTCGCCGCCCTTGCGGCCGAACGCGGTGGGCGCGACGATGCTGGACTCTGGACGAGTGCGAGGGGATGCGACGCGCGACGAAATTTCCTGCACGGTAAGACTGCTCCAGATCCAATTGGCCGGTATGAAGCAAAAACGTCCACGGCAGCGCTTAGTTCCATTTAACACATGTTATTACCGTTTTCGTTGCCGTAGTTTGCCCATCTATAAGTTAATCCATGTATTCGGAGCCGAGATGGCATGTTTCTGTTGTTGAAATATCACCATGTTGGGTAAAGCAACGCGCCGCGTGGCGGGTCCGGGCCTGGGCTTTGCCGCGCCTCGGCGGGTGGCGCAGGGCCGCTCGCGAGAACGTGAGGCTTTCAGGCAACCTTTGCTTTGGCTACGCTTTTCGCGTCGGGGAGGAGCGTCTCGAATCGATGAGTGAGCCCGCGGCGTTTGAGATCAACCGGGCCGACGGCGGCGCGGTGGTGGCGCTGTCCGGCGACTGGACGGCGCAGACGCTGGGCCGCGCGCCGGACCGCCTGCAGGCCGACGCCCCCGCCGAGGCGCGCCTCGATGTCAGCCGGCTCGGCCGTTTCGACACCGCCGGCGCCTACGCCATCGGCCGGGCCGGGCTTGCGCCGGAAAGCGATTCGCCCCGCGCCGATGTGGCGCGCCTGATGGCGCTGGTCGGCGAACCGGTGAAGGAGACCGACCGTGGGCCTGCCAAGCCGCGCTCCGCCTACGCCATGCTGGTGCGCAGCGGCGAGGCGGTGGAGCATACCCTCGGCGACGCCTATCTCACCTTCGCCTTCATCGGCCGGCTGATCGCCACCCTGTTCCGGCTGGCGCGCAATCCCGGACGCCTGCGAGTCGCCCCGACCTTCGCCCTGATGGAGCGCGCCGGCCTCGACGCCCTGCCCATCGTGGCCACCACCAACTTCTTCATCGGCGCCACGGTGGGGTTTCTGGGGGCCAGCCTGCTGGCCCAGTTCGGCGCCTCGGTCTTCACCGTCGAGCTGATCGCCGTGGCCAGCCTGCGCGAGTTCGGCGTGCTGATCACCGCGGTGCTGCTCGCCGGCCGCTCCGCCTCCTCCTTCGCCGCCGAGCTTGGGGCGATGAAGATGAACCAGGAGATCGACGCCATGCAGGTGATGGGGGTCGACCCGTTCGAGGCCCTGGTCCTGCCGCGCTTCATCGCCATGCTGACCATGATGCCGCTGCTGACCTTCGTGGCCATGATCTCCAGCCTCGCCGGCGGCATTCTGGTCACGTGGGTGGCGCTCGACCTGTCGCCGTCCTTCTTCCTGCAGCGGATGCTGGCCAACGTGCCGCCGGTGCACTTCTATCTCGGCATGGTGAAGGCGCCCTTCCTCGCCGTCGTCATCGCCGCCATCGGTTGCCGCCAGGGCCTGGAGGTCGGCGGGGATGTGGAGCAACTCGGCCGCCGGGTGACCATCGCCGTGGTGCAGGCGATCTTCTCCATCATCCTGATCGACGCCATCTTCGCCCTGATCTTCATGGAGCTCGGCCTGTGAGCGCCGCCGACGCCGCGGTCGAGATGCGACGCGACCCGCCGGCGGCCGACGCCGAGCCGGTGATCCGGGTCGAAAACCTCACCTCCGCCTTCGACGACGCGGTGATCCACGAGGGCCTGAACCTGGAGGTCCGCAAGGGCGAGATCCTCGGGCTGGTCGGCGGCTCGGGCGCGGGCAAGTCGGTGCTGCTCAACACCCTGATCGGGCTGCGCGAACCCCAGGGCGGCAGCGTGGAGGTGCTGGGCGTCAACCTGCAGAGCGCGGGCGATCAGGCCCGCGACGCGCTGGAGCGGCGCTGGGGTGTGCTGTTTCAGAGCGGGGCGCTGTTCTCCTCGCTCACCGTGCGCGAGAACGTGGCCGCGCCGATGAACGAGCATACCAAGCTGTCGGTCCGCACCATGGACCAGCTGGCGGATTCCAAGCTGGCCATGGTCGGTCTGCCGCCCCGCGCGGGCAACCTGCACCCGGCGGAGCTGTCGGGCGGGATGCGCAAGCGCGCCGGCCTGGCCCGCGCCATTGCGCTGGATCCGGAGCTTTTGTTCCTCGACGAGCCCACCGCCGGCCTCGATCCCATCTCGGCCGAGGCGTTCGACAGCCTGATCCGGAACCTTTCGGAGGCTCTAGGCTTGACCGTATTCATGATTACCCATGACCTGGATAGCCTCTACGCGCTATGCGATCGTGTGGCGGTGATCGCCGACAAGAAGATCGTGGCGGTGGGACCGATTTCGGAGCTGGAGACGTCCGACCATCCTTGGATCAAGCAGTATTTCCTCGGCCCGCGCGGCCGGGCGGCCGCCGCGACCGCCGAGTCTGACGCCGAAGAGGGGGCCTGAATGGAGCGCAACGCGCATTACGCGCTGGTGGGCCTGATCTCACTGCTGCTGGCCGTGGCCACGGTGGTGTTCGTGTTCTGGCTGGCCAGGTTCCAGTTCACCAAGCAGTACGACATTTACGATGTGGATTTCAAAGGCCCGGTGCGCGGCCTGTCCTCCGGCGGCCAGGTGTTCTTCAACGGCATCCGCGTCGGCGAGGTGACCAAGCTGTCGCTCGACAAGACCAACCCCAACCGCGTGGTGGCGCGCATCCGCACCACCTCCGACGCGCCGGTGCGGGTCGATTCGGTCGGCACGCTGGAGCCCCTCGGCATCACCGGGGTGAACTATATCGAGATCGACGCCGGCACCCTGTCCAAGCCGCTGCTGAAGGATGTGACGCCGACCGACCGGGTGCCGGTGATCCGCACCAAGACCGGCGCGCTGGACGCCCTCTTGAGCGGCGGCGGCGACGTCCTGACCCGCGCGGTCGAGGCGCTGGACCGGGTCAACCGCGTCCTCTCCGACAAGAACATCAACAACCTGTCCGGTACGCTGGCCGACGTCCACGACATCACCACCCAGCTCAGGAACCAGAAGCAGATGCTGGCCGACCTCGACGAGACGATCAAATCGGCCAACACCAGCGCCAAGAAGATCGACAAGCTGACCGAGGATGTCGACAGGCTGGTCAACGGCGATGGCAAGCGCACGCTGAAGACGCTGGGCGACACGGCCGATGAGATCAAGGGCACGGCGGTGGATGTGCGGGCCATGGTGGCCAAGCTGCAGGGCCCCACCACCGACTTCGCCACCAGCGGTCTGCCGCGTATCTCCCAGGCGATCATCAGCCTGCAACAGGCGGCGGAATCGCTGAACCGCGTGGTTCAGGAGGTCGAAAGCAATCCCCAGGGCGTGCTCTCCAAGGCCCCCGCCAAGGAAAGGCAGGTGCAACCATGACCCGGACCTCCCTCAGGCTCGCCGCCGTTCTGGCGATCGCCGCCTCGCTCGGCGGGTGCGTCTCGCTGCTGCCCAAGGCCAAGCCCGCCCAGCTCTACCGCTTCGGCACGGGGGAGGGGACGCCCGCCGCCCAGGGCCCCGGCGCACGCGGGGTGACGCTGGGCGATGTCAGCTTCCCGCGCGAGGCCATGGGCGACGGCATCCTGACCATCGATGGGACGCAGACCAGCTATGTAGCCAGCGCGCGCTGGGTCGCGCCGGCCACGGTGCTGTTCCGCCAGACGCTGGACCGTTCGTTCGACGCCGCCGCGCCGCGCACACGCCTGTTGCAGCGCGGCGAGGTGGGACGGTCCAACGCCACCCTGCAACTGGATGTGAGCCGGTTCGAGGCGCGCTATCCGGCGCCGAACGCCGTTCCCACCGTCGAGGTAACCCTTCTGGCGCGTCTCGCGGCCGCCGACGGGGCGCCCATCTCCAGCCAGGTGTTCGATGTGTCGCGGCCCGCGGCGGCCAACCGGGTCGCCGCCATCGTCGCGGCCTATGACGAGGCCACCACCGAGGCTACCAAGGGCCTGGCCCGATGGGTGGAGCAGAACACGCCGAACACCTCCCGCTCCGCCTCGACCTCCACAACCACTTCCACTAATAGCTCCACCACGTCCACCACCACGACGCGCCAGCCCTGATCCCTCGGGCGCCCGTCGAGGAGCGCCGCCCAATGGATCATACCGGCAAGGTCTGCAAGGACGCCACCGAAGCGGTGGCCGGCGTGCTGCGCGACGGCATGACCGTCATGGCCGGCGGGTTCGGCCTGTGCGGCATCCCCGAACACCTGATCGCCGCCGTGCGCGAAAGCGGGGTGAAGGATCTGACCGTGATCTCCAACAACTGCGGCGTGGACGGGTTCGGCCTCGGCCTTTTGCTGGAGAACGGCCAGATCAGGAAGATGGTCTCCTCCTATGTGGGCGAGAACAAACTGTTCGAGAAACTCTATTTGTCTGGCGAACTGGAGCTGGAGTTCAATCCGCAGGGCACGCTGGCCGAGCGTATCCGGGCGGGCGGGGCGGGCATCCCCGCCTTCTTCACCAAGACCGGCTACGGCACGCAAATCGCGGAGGGCAAGGAGACGCGCCAGTTCGACGGCGAGTGGTACGTGATGGAGACGGGGCTGAAGGCCGACCTCGCCATCGTCAAGGCGTGGAAGGCCGACACGGCAGGCAACCTCGTCTATCGCAAGACGGCGCGGAACTTCAATCCGATGATGGCCACGGCCGGGGCGGTGACGCTGGTGGAGGTCGAGGTGATGGTCCAGCCAGGCCAGATCGACCCCGACCAGATTCACACCCCCGGCATCTACGTGGACCGCCTGTTCCAGGGCGACCATTTCGAGAAACGCATCGAGCGGGTGACCACGCGGCCGAGGGCCGCTGCCGTGGAAGTTTTATCATAATGCAGCCCGCCACCCTTTGTCATGGTGAGGAGCGATCCCCCAGGATCGCGTCTCGAACCACGCATCACGGCCGTGCGTCCTTCGAGACGCCCACGTCGTGGGCTCCTCAGGATGACGAGGGTTCATGCAAAGGGAGCCACCGGTAATGGCCTGGACCCGCGACCAGATGGCCGAGCGCGCGGCCGGGGAGCTGAAGGACGGGTTCTACGTCAATCTCGGCATCGGCATCCCGACCCTGGTGTCCAACTACATCCCGGACGGCATGACCGTGACGCTGCAGAGCGAGAACGGCATGTTGGGCATGGGTCCCTTTCCGTATGAGGGCGAGGCCGACCCCGACCTGATCAACGCCGGCAAGCAGACCATCACCGAACTGCCCACCTCCTCCTACTTCTCATCGGCCGACAGCTTCGCCATGATCCGCGGCGGCCACATCAACCTGTCCATCCTCGGCGCCATGCAGGTGTCCGAAGAGGGCGACCTCGCCAACTGGATGGTGCCCGGCAAGATGGTCAAGGGCATGGGCGGCGCCATGGACTTGGTCGCTGGAGTAAAGCGTGTGGTGGTGGTGATGGAGCATAACGAGAAGACCGGCGCGCCCAAGCTGCTGCATCGCTGCACCCTGCCGCTCACCGGGGTGAAGGTGGTGGATATGGTGATCACCGACCTCGCCGTGTTTGAACTCGACAAGGTGAACGGCGGGCTGAGACTGATCGAGACCGCGCCCGGCGTCACCGCCGATGAGGTGCGGGTGAAGACCGAGGCGAACTTCACCGCCTGAAGACCGGCGAGTTCCTTTGGGCTTTCGGTCCGCGCCGGCTCAGGCGTTGCGCTCGGCGGCGCGGAGCGAGGCGAAGAAGCCGGTGAGCTTGCGCTGGTCGAGTTTGCCCATGGTGCGCACGCCCGAGCAGAGGTCGAGGCCGAAGGGGCGCACCACCTCGATCGCCTCGGCCAGATTGGCCTGGGTCAGCCCGCCGGCCAGCCACACCGGCTTTTCCACCAGCGAGACGATCTGGCGGCTGATCTGCCAGTCGTGTGCACGGCCCGTGCCGCCGAGCTCCTCCTCCACCGGGTCGTCGGGCCGGCCGGAATCGAGCAGCAGGGCGTCGGCGGTGAGGGCGTAGCCCCGCGCCAGCTCCAGCGCCGCCTCGGTCTGCACGTGCACCACCTGGACGATCTTCACGCTGGGCAGGGCCTCACGCATATAGCCGTGCAGGCGGGGATCGACGTGGCGAACCAGTTGCACCGCCGGGGCCCGGGTGGCGCGCACGTGGCGCACCACGCCCTCGATGGTGAACTCCTGGGTCAGCAGCACCGGGGTGACGCCGGGCGGCGTGGCGTCGATCACCACCCGCGCCGCCTCGTCGTCGATGGGGCCGGGACCGGACGGCATGGGCCCCACCGCGCCGATGGCGTCGGCCCCGGCCACCACCGCCGCCCGGACCTCGGCCGGCGAGGCCATGCAGCAGATCTTTACGCGCGTCCGCATCTACTGTCTCGAACCGGAAGTACGCCAGCATAGAGGATCGAACGCCGGACGAACTTCCGGTTCGATCAGGACACCAGGATTCTTGCGCCCCAGTGTGGCTTTTGATTCAGAAATTCGCATTGCGCTCTCCATCGACCACAGGCGAATTTCTGCATCGCCATACCGGCAACCTTGCTCCCCGGCCCCCGTTTGGAGCGCATGAACATGCTGCTGGTCAATGGGGTGGGTGTGGGCGCTGCGGTCTGTTCGATGGCCAGTTTCGTCCCGCAGGTGGTGAAGATCTGGCGCGACAAGGACGCCTCGTCCGTCTCGCTGCAGATGTATGTGGTGACGGTGACCGGGTTTTTGCTGTGGACCGGCTATGGGGCGATGCTGAAAAGCTGGCCGCTGGTGGGGTCCAACGCGGTGTGCGTGGCGCTGTCCGCCGTCGTGCTCGGGCTGAAGCTCCGCTATGGCGAGGGCGTTCCTAAGGCCGCAGCTCAAGCGTCATGAAGGTGGAGTTGGGGTCGAGGCGGTATCGGTCGTAGGGGGCGCACTCGACGAAGCCGTGACGGCGATAGAGCGCGCGGGCGGGGGCGAAATAGTCGAACGATCCGGTCTCCAGGCTCAATCGCGCATAGCCCCGCGCCCGCGCCGCGCCGATGATGTGGCGCACCATGGCCCCGCCGGCGCCCCGGCCGCGATGGGCGAGCGGCGTGTGCATGGATTTGACCTCGCCATGATCGGGGGCGATCTGGCGCAGCGCGCCGATGGCCATCAGGGTCTCGCCCTCCCACGCCGCCCAGAAGCCGATGCCCGGCGCCCGAAGGCCGTCGAGATCGAGCGCATGGGCGCTGCCCTTCGGCGTGACCGCGTGCGCCGTGGTGTGGTGGAGGGTGAGCAAGGCCACGACGCGCGGATCGTCGAGATCGCCGGGGACGATGGTCAGCACCTTATTTCCTCCCCTGCGCAGCGGGGGAGGGGGACCGCCCGGAGGGCGGTGGTGGGGGCTGCATCCCACGTCGCGCCGGGGCAGCCCCCTCCGTCACGGTGCGTTCGCGCCGCGCCACCTCCCCCGTTGTACGGGGGAGGAGATCATCAGCACTTGTAATACATGTCGAACTCGACGGGGTGGGGGTGCAGGGTCAGGCGCATCACCTCCTCCATCTTCAGCTCGATATAGGCGTCGATGAAGTCGTCATCCATCACGCCGCCCTTCTTGAGGAAGGCGCGGTCCTTGTCGAGATTGTCCAGCGCCTCGCGGAGCGAGCCCGATACTTCCGGCACCTTCTTCTGCTCGCGCGGCGGCAGGTCGTAGAGGTTCTTGTCCATGGCCTGGCCGGGATCTATGCGGTTTTCGATGCCGTCCAGCCCCGCCATCAGCAGCGCCACGAAGGTGAGGTAGGGGTTGCCCATGGGATCGGGGAAACGCACCTCGATCCGCTTGGCCTTGGGCGAGGAGACCCACGGGATGCGGATCGAGGCGGAGCGGTTGCGCGAGGAATAGGCCAGCTTCACCGGCGCCTCATAGCCCGGCACCAGGCGCTTGTAGGAGTTGGTGGTGGAGTTGGCGAAGGCGTTGATGGCCTTGGCGTGCTTGATGATGCCGCCGATGTACCACAGGCACATGTCCGACAGGCCCGCGTATTTCTCCCCGGCGAACAGCGGCTTGCCGTCCTTCCAGATCGACTGGTGCACGTGCATACCCGAGCCGTTGTCGCCGAACATCGGCTTGGCCATGAAGGTGGCGCTCTTGCCATAGGCCGCGGCCACGTTGTGGACCACGTACTTATAAAGCTGCATCCGGTCGGCCATGGTGATCAGGTCGGAGAACTTCAGGCCGAGTTCGTGCTGGGCGGGCGCCACCTCGTGGTGGTGCTTTTCCGGCTCCATGCCGAGTTCGCCCATCACCGCCAGCATCTCGCCGCGCAGGTCCTGCGCCGAGTCGATCGGGTTGACCGGGAAATAGCCGCCCTTGGCCCCCGGGCGGTGGCCCATATTGCCCTCCGGGTACTCGGCGCCGGTGTTGGCCGGCAGCTCGATGGAGTCGAAGGCATAGCCGGTATTGTGCGCGGCGGTGGTCCAGCGCACGTCGTCGAACACGAAGAACTCGGCTTCCGGCCCGAAGTAGACGGTGTCGCCCACGCCCGCCGACTTGACGTAGGTCAGCGCCTTCTTGGCGATGGAGCGCGGATCGCGGCTATAGGGCTCCATGGTGTCGGGGTTCAGCACGTCGCAGAACAGGCACAGCGTGGTCTGCTGATAGAACGGGTCGATATAGGCGGTCGACAGGTCCGGCTTCAGCAGCATGTCGCTTTCGTTGATGGCCTTCCATCCGGAGATGGATGAGCCGTCGAACATGGTGCCCTCGGTCAGGAAGTCGTCGTCGACCAGCGAAAGATCGAAGGTGACGTGCTGCATCTTGCCGCGCATGTCGGTGAAGCGGACATCCACGTACTTGACGTCCTTTTCCTTGATTTCCTTGTGGATGTCCGCAGGCTTCATCGTCGTCCTCATCATCGCCCGCAGGGGTCCGGGGCCGGTGGGTACTCATAGGGCGGCGATGGCGCGCGCCCAACTCGAAATTCAGACCAGGCGGCGTCTCTGCGCCTAGATCGCCGCCGCGCCGCTCTCGCCGGTCCGGATGCGCACCACCTCGACGATCTCGGAGACGAAGATCTTGCCGTCGCCGATCCGCCCGGTGCGCGCGGCATTGGTGATGGCCTCGATGGCGGCGGCCATCTGGTCGTCGCCCACCACCACCTCGATCTTGATCTTGGGCAGGAAGTCCACGACGTATTCGGCGCCGCGATAGAGCTCGGTATGGCCCTTCTGGCGACCATAGCCCTTGGCCTCCAGCACGGTCATGCCCTGCACGCCGAGGTCCTGCAGCGCCTCCTTCACCTCATCCAGCTTGAATGGTTTGATGATCGCTTCGATCTTCTTCATCGGATACGCCGGCTGGGGGTGGGCGCCAGCGGAGGCTTGGCTGGCCGTAGGGAGCATTTCCGTATTTTCCCCTCAAGCGCGTGCGGCGCAAGGCCATGTCGCCAGCCTGCTTTCCAGGCGGGTGATTAATCCGTAGGCGGCCGGCGCCTGAAAATTCATCGCGCGCCGACTGGGGCGCCGCTGGGTAAGCCATTGAGCCCGGCCGGCCCACTCGCCTAGGATCGTTGCAGGAGGACCCAGCGCATGGACCCAGGGACGCCGGTGCTGATCGGGGCGGGGCAGTGGACCTATCGCGGCGAGGCGGCGGTCTCGCCCTCGCCGCTCGCCATGATCGAGGAGGCCGCCCGCCGCGCCGCCGCCGACGCCGGCCTCGACGCATCGGCGTTGGCGGCGCTGGACGCGCTGGCCGTGGTCGGCTTCACCGTCGATGCGGGCGGGGCGCTGGCCCGGCTGCCGTTTCCGCGCCTGACCAATCCGCCGGCCAGTCTGGCGCGGCGGCTGGGCGCCGCGCCCCGCTGGTCGGTCTATTCGCACATGGGCGGCAATTCGCCCCAGCAGGCGATCAATATGCTGGCCGAGCGGATCGCGCGGGGCGAGACCGACTTCGGTCTGGCGGTGGGCGCCGAGTTCCTGGGCGCGCTGATGAAGCGGCTGCGGAGCGGCCCTTCCCAAGCCGAAGGTGGCTTCGACGGCTATGGCGATCCGCCGGGCGACGAGGCGCTCGGGAAGCCCGAACGCTTCGGCGATGGACGGCCCGGCGTCACCCCGCAGGAGGCGGCGCACGGGTTAAACTTCCCGGTCAACACCTATCCCCTGTTCGAGAACGCGCTGCGGGCGCGTGACGGCCGCTCGCTGGAGGCGCACCAGCGGAGGCTGGGCAACCTGTTCGCGCCGTTCACGCGCGTGGCGGCGCAGAACCCCGACGCCTGGTTTCCGGTGGAGCGCTCGGCGGAGGACCTCATCACGGTTACCGACCGCAACCGCATGATCGGCTTTCCCTACCCGAAGTACCTGAACGCCATCATGGAGGTGGATCAGGCCGCGGGCGTCTTGATCGCCAGTGTCGCCAAGGCGCGCGCGCTCGGCGTGCCGCAGGATCGCTGGGTCTATCTGCACGGCTGCGCCGACGCCCACGACCTCTGGTATCCCTTGGAGCGGCAGGACTACCATTCTTCGCCCGCCATGCGCCTGACCGGCCGACGCGCCCTGGAGATGGCGGGCAGGGACGTCGCGGGGATCGACCTGTTCGACCTCTATTCCTGTTTTCCCGTGGCGGTGGAGATCGGGGCTTCGAGCCTCGGCCTCGGGCTCGACGACCCGCGCGGCCTCACCGTCACCGGCGGCCTGCCCTATGCCGGTGGGCCGGGCAACAACTACGCCATGCACGCCCTAGCGGTGATGATGCGGCGGTTGCGCGAGCGGCCCGGTGCGTTCGGCATGGTCACCGCCAACGGCTGGTTCCTCACCAAGCAGTCGGTGGGCGTCTATTCCACCACGCCGCCCGCCGCGCCGTTCGCGCGCGAGGACCCACGGGCGATCCAGCGCGAGATCGACGCCCTGCCGCACCCGGCAATCGTCGAGCGGCCGCGGGGGCGGGCGGTGATCGAGACCTACACCGTCTCGCACGACCGGGGCGGCTATCGCCTCGGCATCGTCATCGGGCGGGACGAGGCTGGGCGCCGCTTCGTCGCCAACACGCCGGCCGACGCCAAGACCCTGGCCGACCTCGAAAGCCGCGAGGGCGTGGGGCGAACGGGGACCGTGGCGCGTTCCAAGGACGACCGGCTGAACGTGTTCACGCCGGACTGATCGCCGTTGCCTATTAATAATCCCTCTCCCCCCGGGGAGAGGGTAGGGTGAGGGGCGCCGCGCCGCCGCTGGAACAGGAGTTCGCCATGCCCCGCGTCTATATGATTCGCCACGGCAAGCCGGCCGCGGGCTGGGGCGATAAGGGGGCCGATCCCGATCCAGGCCTGGACGCGGAGGGCCGCGAGCAGGCGCGGGCGGCGAGTGCAAAGTTGCTGGCGCTGCCGGAGCGACCGACGGCGGTGTTCACCTCGCCGCTCCGCCGTTGCCGCGAGACCGCCGCGCCCTTCGCCGCGGCGCTCGGCATCGAGCCGGTGGTGGAGCCGCTGGTGGCTGAAATCCCCACCCCGCGTGCGCTGGAGGCCGCGGAGCGCGCGCCCTGGCTGCGGTCGGCGTTCGAGACCACCTGGCCCAAGGTGCTGGGCGACATCGACTATACCGACTGGCGGAGCGCGGTGGCGCGCGCGGTGGCGGGCAAGCCCGGCGCGGCGATCTTCTCCCACTTCGTCGCCATCAACGCCGCCGTCTCCGCCGCCACGGGCGACGAGCGGGTGCTGAGCTTTCGCCCCGACAACGCCTCCATCACCGTATTCGACACCGACGGCGAACGCCTGGCCTTGGTGGCGCGCGGCCACGAGGCGCAGACCCGGGTGTTATAATTCCTCCCCCGCTGCGCGAGGAGGAGAAAGGACATGATGACCGACCCCGCCCTCAACGCGCCCGCCCTATGGCTGCCGCGCTTCCCGTGGCCGAGCGCCGGTGGGCACAAGCACGACCGGGGCCGGCTCTATGTGGTTTCGGGCGGCGCGAGTTCGTCCGGGGCGGCGCGGATGGCGGCGCGGGCGGGGCTCAGGATCGGCGCCGGGCTGGTCACCGTGCTGTCGCCGCCCTCCGCCGTGCTGGTCAACGCCGCGCATCTGGAGGCGGTGATGCTGAAGGCGTTCGAGGGGCCGGACGGACTGGTGGACAAGGCCGAACGCGCCTCCGCCGTCGTCATCGGACCCGCCGCCGGGGTGGGGGAGTGTACGGCCGCGAACGTCCTGGCGCTGGCCAGGACCGACGCCGCCCTGGTGATCGACGCCGATGCGCTGACCAGCTTCAAGGACAACCCCGACCGGCTGTTCTCGGCCCTGACGGATCGCCACGTTCTCACTCCGCACGAGGGTGAGTTCGAGCAGTTGTTTCCTGGCCTGCTGAAGGAGGAAGGGCGGCTCGCGGCGGCGGGGAAGGCGGCGCATCGTTCCGGCGCCGTCATCCTGCTCAAGGGCGAGGCGACGGTGATCGCCCATCCCGACGGCCGCCGCATCCTGAACCGCCACGCCTCGCCCTTCCTCGCCACGGCCGGGACGGGGGATGTGCTGGCCGGGCTGATCGGCGGCTTGCTGGCCCAGGGCATGGGCGCCTTCGACGCCGCGCCCGCCGCCGCCTGGATTCATGGCGAGGCCGCGCGCCGATTCGGTCCCGGCCTGATCGCCGAGGACCTGCCGGACCTCATCCCGCCGGTGCTGGCCGGTCTCCATACCGCCAAGGGAACCTGAGCCGCAGCGCTCCGTTAGCTCGGCTGAAGCGGGGCGATCGCGCCTGCGCAAGGGACGCGCGACATGCTGGGGACCATCCTTCTCATCATCCTGATCCTGCTGCTCATCGGCGCCTTGCCGCGCTGGGGCTACAGCCGCTCCTGGGGCTATTTCCCGTCCGGCGGCCTCGGCCTCGTCGTGGTCATCATCATCGTACTGCTGTTGCTCCATGTGATCTGACGGCGCCCGGTAACCCAAGCGTAACTTTAACGAGAGCCCGGATGGGTCTAGCATCCCTGCACGTCCTCAATCGCTGAGGGCGCGCAGGGGCGCCGCCGCGCCCACGGGTCCGTTCATGGTTCTGATCTTGCCGCTTTTCCTGGTCGTGCTGGCCATCGGGGTGGTGCTGTCCACCATCAAGATCGTCCCCCAGGGCTACGAATACACGGTGGAGCGGTTCGGCCGTTATACCCGCACGCTCCATCCCGGCATCACCGTCCTCACCCCCTTCGTCGAGCGCGTCGGCCGGCGCGTGAACATGATGGAGCAGGTGATGGAGGTGCCCCGCCAGGAGGTGATCACCAAGGACAATGTCACCGTCCAGGTGGACGCCATCATCTTCATCCAGGTGATCGACGCCGCTGCCTCGGTCTACCGGGTGGCGACCCTCGCCCCGGCGGTGATCCAGCTGACCATGACTAGCCTGCGCACCGTGGTGGGCGCGCTGGATCTGGACGAGGTGCTGTCCAAGCGCGAGCTGATCAACACCCAGTTGCTCACCGCGCTCGACGCCGCCACCGAGCCCTGGGGGGTGAAGGCGGCGCGGGTGGAGATCAAGGACCTGCAGCCGCCGCCCGACATCACCAACGCCATGACCCGCCAGATGAAGGCCGAGCGCGAACGCCGCGCCGTCATCACCGAGGCGGATGGGGAGAAGCAGGCCCAGATCACCCGTTCCGAAGGCGCCAAACAGGCCGCGGTGCTGGAGGCCGAAGGTCGCCGCCAGGCCGCCTTCCTCGACGCCGAAGCCCGCGAGCGCCAGGCCGCGGCCGAGGCCGCCGCCACCACCTCGGTCTCGGACGCCATCGAGCACGGCAGCGTGCAGGCGCTGAACTACTTTGTCGCCACCCGCTATGTGGACGCGTTCGCCAAGCTGGCCTCCTCGCCGCAGCAGCGCACGGTGATCGTGCCGGCCGACTTCGCCGCGCTGGCGGGCACGCTCGGCGGCATCGGCGAACTGGCCAGGACCCTCGGCGTCACACCTTCCGGCGGCGGCGCATCGCCCACGCCGCCGTCGCCCGCGCCCACACCGCCGCCCTTGCAAAGGCCCAGGCGCGACCCGGTGTCCGCCGTGCCCACATCCGCCGCCCCGCCGCCGCCCGTGCGGCGCCCGCCGGAGAGTTGATCCATGGAACGTCTTTATCTCCTCTGGCTCGGCCACCCGTCCGCCGCCTGGTTGGCCATCGGGGTGGGGCTGCTGGCGGTGGAGACCGCCACCGGCTCGGGCTGGCTGCTCTGGCCGGCGGCGGCCGCGCTGTTGCCGGCGGCGATCACCACCCTGTGGCTGCGCGACGACATCGGCCTACAGTGGGCGCTGTTCGCGCTCACCGCCATCGCCCTGACCTGGATCGGCCGCCGCTATCTGCGCCATTGGCCGCAGACGCCGAGCGACATCAACGATGCGAAGAAGGCCGTGGTCGGCCAGGTGGGGCAGGTGACCTCGGTATCCGATCACGGCCAGTGCCGCGTGTTCGTCGGCGGCAAGGAGTGGGCGGCGGAGGCGACGGGCGCCCCCACGACGGGCCAGCGGGTGGAAGTGGTCGCCGTCATCGGCGGGGCGCGGCTGCAGGTGAAACCGGCGGCTTGAGCTGCACGTTACCTTTTCTGGAGTTTGGAGCGCCCATGCGGATAGCCACCTCGACCCTCGCCGGCGGCCTGACCGCTGCGCTTCTGCTGTCCGGCTGCGGACGCCATCACCATCACGCGGCGGAGGCGGCGCCGGTGACCCAGGCCCCCCTGCCCACCATGCCGGACTGGGCGACGCCGCTGATCGGCAAATCCGTCCTGCACGGCTTCCAGGCCAGCAAGGCGTGCAAGGGCGCCTTCGATGTGGTGGCGCTGCAGCACGGCGGAGCGAGCCCGGGGGTGGAGGCGGACGGCTGGAGCTGGCTGACCGGGGAAAAACGGCCCCCCGACCAGATCGTCTTCGTCGACGACAACAACACCATCGTCGGCGCCGCGACCACGGTGAACGAGCGGCCGGACGTGTCCAAGGCGGTGAAGGAGGTCACCGTCACCAAGGTCGGCTGGCACGGCGTGATCGGCGCCACCACCGGGACGATCCACGCCTATGCCCTGCTGCCGGGCTCCACCCTCTGCCCGTTCGGCGACAAGACCCTTTGAGGCCGCTGGGTGATCCCTTGGTGCGGATGAGAGGGCTCGAACCTCCACGCCTCGCGGCGCTGGAACCTAAATCCAGTGCGTCTACCAGTTCCGCCACATCCGCGTGGGGCGTCCGCCGTTAGCAGAGGCGGGCGTGCGGGGGAAGCGCCGGGCGCATCGCGGGGCCGCGGGGCGGGGCGCCTTTCCGCTTCACCCTTCGATCCGGCCATGACATAAGACCGGCCGCATTGCCGCCGGGCTCTGTCCGGCGGCCCATTCCATTCAAGACAAGCCCGGCCGCGTCGCCGGGCTCGCCCCGAACGCCTCGGGGTGCAGACGGAAGAGTCGAAATGTCCATGCAGATTGTCGAAAAGTCGGGCGAGGGCCTCAGCCGCGTGTTCGGCGTGACGGTGCCCGCCGCCACCCTTTCGGAGCGCCTGGACCAGCGCATCGCCGAAATCCGCCCGCAGATGAACATCAAGGGCTTTCGCCCCGGCAAGGTGCCGGCCGCGCACGTGAAGCGCATGTACGGCAAGTCGCTGATGAGCGAGATCATCGACGCCGCGGTGAGCGAAAGCCAGCAGCAGGCCATCGCCGACGCCAATCTGCGCGCCGCCGCCCAGCCGGAGATCAACGTCTCCTCCGACCTGGAGAAGGTGATGGATGGCGGGGCCGATCTCAGCTTCGACCTGTCGGTGGAGCTGATGCCGGAGTTCGAGACCATGAAGCTGGAGGCGATCACGCTCGAACGGCCGGTGCACGCGCCGACCGAGGCGGAGATCGACGCGCAGATCGAGGAGATCGCCGCCCAGAACCTCTCCTATGAGCCCAAGACCGGCAAGGCGGTTAAGGCGGTGGACGGCGACATGGTGGTGGGCGACTTCGTCGGCCGCATCGACGGGGAGCTGTTCGAGGGCGGCTCGATGGAGAACGCCGAGGTGGTGATCGGCGCCAACCGCTTCATCCCGGGCTTCGAGGACCAGCTCAAGGGCGCCAAGCCCGACACCACCGTGACCCTTGGGGTGACCTTCCCCGCCGACTACGGCGCGACCGATCTGGCCGGCAAGGCGGCCGAGTTCGAGTTCCAGGTCAAGGAAATCAGAAAGCCCAAGGACTCGCTGATCGACGACGCCTTCGCCATGCAACTCGGCATGGAGAGCCTGGACAAGCTCAAGGAGGCGGTGAAGGGGTCGATGGAGGCCGAGAACACCCGGGCCTCCCGCTTCAAGGCCAAGCGCGCCCTGCTCGACGAACTGGACAAGGGCCACGACTTCCCCCTGCCGCCCAAGATGGTGGAGGGTGAATTCGCCTCGATCTGGCAACAGGTGGAGGCGGAGAAGGCCGCCGGCGAACTGTCGGAGGAGGACAGATCGAAGACCGACGAGCAGCTCCGTTCCGAATACCGCAAGATCGCCGAGCGGCGCGTACGGCTCGGCCTCGTCCTGGCCGAGATCGGTCGCCTGAGCGAGGTCACCGTCGACGACCAGGAGATGAACCAGGCCCTGATCGCCGAGGCCCGCCGCTATCCGGGCCAGGAGCAGCAGGTGGTGGAGTTCTATCGCTCCAACCCCAACGCCGCCGCCCAGCTGCGCGCGCCGATCTATGAGGAGAAGGTGGTCGACCTGATCCTCGGCAAGGCCAAGGTCACCGACCGGAACGTCACCAAGGAAGAACTCGACGCCGAGGATGAACTGCCCGAGGGCTACGGCGAGACCGAGACCAAGGCGCCCGCCAAGAAGGCTCCGGCGAAGAAGGCCGCCGCCAAGAAGGCCGCCGCCAAGGACGACGCCGAAGGCTGAGGCTGAGGCTCAGGCGGCGCGGGTCGCCGGCGCCGCGGTGTCCGTGGCCGCCAGCGTGTCTTCGATGGCGGCTATCAGGGCGGGGGCGGAGATCGGCTTGGAGAGGTGCCGGTCGGCCCCCGCGTCCAGGCAGGCCTGGATGTGTTCGCCCAACACATTGGCCGTCAGCACGATGATGGGCGTCGGCGCGGCCCCCGCCGCCCGTTCGCGGGCGCGGATGTGACGGATGGCGGTCAACCCGTCCATCACCGGCATCTGCATGTCCATCAGGATGATATCGAAGGTCTGGACCGCTTCCGCGGCGACGCCTTCCGCCCCGTTCTCCGCCATGACGAGATCGACCGCATCGCCGATGATCAGCTCCACCACCTGGCGGTTGACGGGGTGATCCTCGACCAGGAGCACCCTCAGGCGCGCTTCCATCGGCTCATCCGCTGAGACGGCGTCCGGCGCGGGGGGCTCGGCCGCCGGCGCATCCTCGGCAATGTCCACGGAGGGGAAGCTCAGCTCGACGGTGAAGGTGGAGCCCTCGCCCTCCTGCGACACCACGGTGATGGCGCCGTCCATCAGTTGGACCAGCTGGTGGGAGATGGCGAGGCCGAGCCCCGTGCCGCCGAAACGGCGGGTGATCGACCCGTCCGCCTGCGAGAAGCGCTCGAACAGCCGCTCGCGCCCCGCCGGTGAAATGCCGATGCCCGTGTCGCTGACCGAGAGGCGGAGCAGGCAGCGCTGGTCGCCGCGCTCCTCGGTCTCGATGCTCACCTTGACCGTGCCGCGCTCGGTGAACTTGACCGCGTTGCTGGTGAGGTTGGTGAGGATTTGCGCCAGTCGGGTGCGATCCGCGAGCAGCGGGCGATAGGCGCCCTCGTCCATCACCAGTTCGAACTGCAGACCCTTGTCGCGCGCCGTATGCCGGAACAGGTTGGCGATCTGGGCGCCGAGTTCCGCGGGCGCCATCGGCTGGGGATGGATCTCCATCAGGCCGGACTCGATCTTGGAAATGTCGAGCAGGTCGTCCAGCAGCACCTGCAGCGTCCGCGCCGAGTTGGTCACGATATCGACCATGCCGCGCTGCTTGGTGGAGAGGTTGGTTTGCGCCAGCACGCTGACCACGCCCAGCACCCCGTTGAGGGGCGTGCGAATCTCGTGGCTCATATTGGCCAGAAACTCGCTCTTGGCCTTGTTGGCGCCCTCGGCCTGGACCAGGGCGTCGGTCAGGGCGCGTTCGGCCATTTGCTGGGCGGTGATGTCCGGGGCGGCGACCAGAATGGCGTTCTTGCCCTCATAGACGATGGGCCGCATGTAGGGCCGCACGATCAGGCGCTTGCCGCTCGCCGTGCAGTTCTCCCAGGTACGCGCGGCCTGGCGTCCGCCCTCTAGCGCGTCCTGCTCCAGCGAGGCGGCGGCTTCGGCCCGATGGTCCGGCGGGATCAGCGCCAGGAGGTTCATCTCCGCGAAGGCTTCGGACGCGTAGCCGTACTGGCGACAGGCGGAGTCGTTGACCGCCAGGAAGCGCAGGCTGTGCCGCTCGAACACGGCCAGCGGCACCGGGTTGTGCTTGAACAGGAACTTGAACGAGGCGCTGCGCTGCTTGATCTCGGTGATATCCACCGCCACGCTGATGATGCCGCCGCTGGGCAGGCGCGTATCCTCGACGCGCAGGAAGCGGCCGCCGGCCAGTTCCTGCTCCTCGATCGAGCGGGCCTGTAGCCCTGTGCGGCGGGCAAGACGGTTGGCGATCCAGGTCTCTTCGCGGCCTCTGGCCTCGTCATAGAGGCCGATCCCGACCCCGTGACGGACCACCTCCTCGAAGGGCGCGCCCCGCCGCAGCACCGTCCCGCCGACGCGGTGGGTTTCGGCATACTTGTCGTTCCAGAGCAGGAAGTCGCTGTTGCGGTCGAAGATGGCGACCCCCTCGCCCATGGCGTTCAGCGCCTCGTGCAGCATCTCGTTGGCCGATTGCGCTTCGGCCTTGGCCATGGACAGGCCCTTGGCCGCCTCCTCCAGGCGCACGGCGTGCTGGCGCGACTCGTCGGTGATCGACTGCAGGAGGGCGGTGATGGTGACCACGCCGCGATAGCGACCGCCGGAGGTGACGATGATGCCCTTGAGCAGGTCGGCCGGCCGACTGACCAGCGACCCCTCGGCCAGCACCGAAACCGACGTGGCCTCGTCCACCACCAGGGCGCCGCGGTCCATGATCGCTTCGATCGGCCGCCCGGCATAGAGCGAACGCCCATAGGTGGAGGCCATGCGGAGCGAGAACTGATGACGCTCGATCAGGCCGACGGGCGCCGCGGCCTCATCGACGATGGCGATGACCATGAGGTCCGGCTCGGCCCGGAACCGCTCGTACACCGCTTGACCCATCAGATCGGGCGAGATGGCCGTTGCGCACTCTGCAATCTGACCGACGCTAACCATGGGTGCCCTCCGCTACGGTCGAAGTAACGCCGAGGGGTTTAATTGGGGTTAAAACCGATAATTCGGTATGTTGCTCCGTAATCAGACTATTTCTGAATATTATTCGCGGGCTGATTTTGGAGGGGGAAAGTCTTCCCACGCCCACATGCGCCCCGCCCGCGAACCGCCATGCCGGCGCCGACCGCCGCCTGAGTCCAGCCCGGCCAAGGGGCTTGGCGGCGTCCCTCGACGCCTCTGGCCGACCTTGCGCTTCACCCCGAACGCTCTGATATCCAGGACTTCCAGATGCGCGGGGCGGCGTCCCCCGCGGTTTCGCTGCACAAAGGGTAGGCCGATGGCCGATATGATCGAAAAGACCATGAATCTCGTCCCCATGGTGGTCGAGCAGACCAGCCGGGGCGAACGCGCCTACGACATCTTCTCCCGCCTGCTGAAGGAACGGATCATCTTTCTGACCGGCCCGTTCGAGGACGGCATGTCGAGCCTGATCTGCGCCCAGCTTCTGTTTCTCGAAAGCGAGAATCCGAAGAAGGAGATCGGCATGTATATCAACTCGCCGGGCGGGGTGGTGACCTCGGCGCTGGCGATCTACGATACCATGCAATACATCAAGTGCCCGGTCTCCACGCTGTGCATGGGCATGGCCGCCTCCGCCGGGTCATTGATCCTGCAGGCGGGGGAGGCGGGCCAGCGCATCTCGCTGCCCAACGCCCGCATCATGCTGCACCAGCCCTCGGGCGGGTTCTCCGGCAAGGCCTCCGACATCGAACGTCACGCCGAGGACATCATCAAGACCAAGCGCCGGCTGAACGAGATCTACGTCAAGCACACCGGCCAGGACTATGAGACGGTGGAGCGGACGCTGGACCGCGACCACTTCATGTCGGCCGAGGAGGCCAAGGCCTGGGGCATCGTCGACCACGTCATGGAAAAGCGCGAAGGGCCGGACGTGGCGGCATGATCTTGATCCTCCCCTGCGAAGCGGGGAGGGGAGCCGCTTGAAACGCGGGGGTGGGGGCTGCATCCCCCTGTCGCAACTGGATAGCCCCCTCCGTCACGGCGGCAAGGGCGCCGCGCAACCTACCCCGCTGCGCAGGGGAGGATGCGAATGTTGACCCTCCTGCTGGTGTTCGCCGCCGGGCTGTGGGCGGGAGGCCAGAACGCGCTGGCGGGGGGCGGGTCGTTCATCACCCTGCCCACCCTCATCCTGTCGGGGATGGACGCGCGGGCGGCCAACATCACCTCCTGCGTCGCCCTGTTTCCGGGCCAGATCGCCACCGGCTGGGCCGGGCGCGAGGGGCGGGCGGGCATCGGCCGGCTCTCGTTCGGCTGGCTGTTCGGGCTCAGCCTCGTGGGCGGGGTGCTCGGGGCGGGGCTGCTGCTAATCACCCCCTCGTCGTTCTTCGCCCGCCTCGTGCCCTGGCTGGTGCTGTTCGCCACCGCTGTGTTCGCCTGGGGCAGTTTTCGCAGGAAGCCGGACGCGCAGGCGGCGGCGCCCAAGCCCATCCCGGCGGGCGTGGCCCAGTTCCTGATCGCCGTCTATGGCGGCTATTTCGGCGGCGGGATCGGCTTTCTCATGCTGGCGGCGCTGACCGTGTTCGGCCAGAGCCAGCGCACCGCCTACGCCACCAAGAACGTGCTGGCGGCGGTGATGAACGCCTCGGCCGTGGCCATCTTCGTGTTCTCGCCGGACACCCACTGGCGCCAGGCGGGCGCGCTGGCGGTGGGCGCGGTGATCGGCGGCCTGTTCGGCGCCTGGACGCTGAAGCGGGTGAATGACAGGATCCTGCGCGTGCTCGTAGTGGTCATCGGCGTCGCCCTGACCATCGGCCTGTTCGTTCGCGGCGCCTAGTTCACCGCCCCGCGCCGCTTGGTGGGATCGGCGACGAACAGGCGCATGAACTTCTGCTCGGCGATCTCCAGCATTTCCTTGTCCCCATCGGTGTCGCCATAGGCGGCGGAGAGGCGAACACCCTCGCCGAAGGCCTCCTTCAGGCGATAGACCTTTTCGGGGCCCCGGCAGTTGCGGCCGTAAAGGCCATTGGCCACCCGCTCGTCCTTGTCGTAGGCGATCTGCGAGGCGATGAGCAGGTCGGCGCCCAGGCCCCGGGCGAAGGGCGCGACGATGGCTTCGGGCGAGGCGGACACGATCACCATCCGCGCCCCGTCCGCCCGGTGCCGTCGCCAGACCTTGAGCGCATCGGGGCGCAGCATCACCGGCGCCATCGCCGTGGCGAACTCGGCCGCCTCCTGCTCCAACACCTCGCGCGGCAGGCCGCGCAGATAGGCGCGGATAGCCGCGGACTTGATCTTTCCCTTGTCCCGGTCGAACACATAGCGGAGCGCCGCGGGGATCAGCCGGACCATATCGAGATAGTAGGCGAGCGGCCCGATCCGCCATTTCAGGAAGGCGGTGAAACTGTCGTGTGTGGTGAGCGTGCCGTCGAAATCGAACGCCACCAGGGGGCCCTGGCGCGAAAGGCCGGCGTTCAAGGGCGCCATACCGAGCGAGGGCTGGCGCTCTCCTGGGCGCATCACCATGTCACAACTCCGAACAATAGGCAGGCCTTACAGCAAAAGCGGCGCCGAAACAGGGCTTGGCCCCTTGATCGCGCCGTTGCGATCATGATCGAATACGGTTTGCCGGTGCGTCAGGGTTTCCGTAAGCCTTCCGCATCAATATCTGTAAGATGGACCCTGAAGGGGCCGATCTGCCCGCCGGATTCGTCCGGGGTGCGCCATTCTCCACCCGGCGGTTTCGGCGTGGCGGATGAAGAGTGAGAACGACGATGACCAAGGCCGCCAGTGGCGACTCCAAATCCACCCTCTACTGCTCCTTCTGCGGAAAGAGCCAGCACGAGGTGCGCAAGCTGATCGCCGGCCCCACCGTCTTCATCTGCGATGAATGCGTCGAACTCTGCATGGATATCATCCGTGAAGAGCACAAGATCACCTTCACCAAGGCCAAGGACGGCGTGCCGACGCCCAAGGAGATCCGCGAGGTTCTCGACGACTATGTGATCGGCCAGCACCACGCCAAGAAGGTTCTCTCCGTCGCCGTTCACAACCACTACAAGCGGCTGAACCACGCGGCGAAGAACAACGACGTGGAGTTGGCCAAGTCCAACATTTTGCTGCTCGGCCCGACCGGCTGCGGCAAGACGCTCCTGGCCCAGACCCTGGCGCGCATCATCGATGTGCCCTTCACCATGGCCGACGCCACCACGCTGACCGAGGCCGGCTATGTGGGCGAGGATGTGGAGAACATCGTCCTCAAGCTCCTGCAGGCGGCTGATTACAATGTGGAGCGGGCCCAGCGCGGCATCGTCTACATCGACGAGATCGACAAGATCAGCCGCAAGTCCGACAACCCCTCCATCACCCGCGACGTGTCGGGCGAGGGCGTGCAGCAGGCGCTGCTCAAGATCATGGAGGGCACGGTGGCTTCGGTGCCGCCGCAGGGCGGGCGCAAGCATCCGCAGCAGGAGTTCCTGCAGGTCGACACGACCAACATCCTGTTCATCTGTGGCGGCGCCTTCGCCGGTCTCGAAAAGGTGATCTCGGCGCGGGGGCAGGGCGCCTCCATCGGCTTCGGGGCCAAGGTGGCCGATCCGGACGAACGCCGAACCGGCGAGATTCTGCGCGGGGTGGAGCCGGACGACCTCCTGCGCTTCGGTCTGATCCCGGAGTTCATCGGCCGCCTGCCGGTGATCGCCACGCTGGAGGACCTGGACGAGGTCGCCCTGGTGCAGATCCTCACCGAGCCCAAGAACGCCTTCGTCAAGCAGTACCAGCGCCTGTTCGACATGGAGAATGTCGGCCTGACCTTCACCGACGACGCCCTGCGCTCGGTCGCCAAGAAGGCCATCCTGCGCAAGACCGGCGCGCGGGGCCTGCGCTCGATCCTCGAAGCCATCCTGCTCGACACCATGTACGAGTTGCCCACCTATCAGGGCGTCGAGGAGGTGGTGGTCAACGGCGAGGTGGTGGAGGGCCGCACCCAGCCCCTGCTGATCTACGCCGAAAAGCGCGACAAGGGCGGCGCCGCCTGATTTCATTGCCGCTAATGCCGGGACCCAGATCGTGGAATGAGCGGATTGGGGACTTGCGCGAATAATCGAGGCATTCGCCTAGGTTGCGGTGACGATTGTAGCTCGCCATCTCCCCGACCGTCTTGCCCGGACTCGTTCCGGGCATCCATGGCGCGGCGTTCGCGGGTACGACTAGTCCGTCCGCAAGAGTCCACCTTCACGGTTGCGCCATGGGCCCCCGGAACGAGTCCCGGGGAGACGGAATCGGGAGTAAATGTGCATAAGCCTGCGTCGGATCGCCCTGCGGCGGGTGAGCGCTTGAACCCTTCGCGTTGCACCGCCACATAATTGTCAACGACGGAGTCGCGGCGTCGCCCGATCGGGGCGCAGCGTCACTCCCGGCCCGGGGATGGGCATCCTTCCATCCCGGACCGTTAAGCGACCGGGCGCAGTCGAGCGCCGGTCAAGGAGCGTAGAATGTCGGATATCAGGACTCTCCCTGTTCTTCCGCTGCGGGACATCGTGGTGTTCCCGCACATGGTCGTGCCCCTGTTCGTCGGACGCGAGAAATCGGTCCGGGCGCTCGAGGAGGTGATGCGCGGCGACAAGCAGATCCTTCTGGCCACCCAGAAGAACTCGGCCGACGACGATCCCCAGCCGTCGGGCATCTATGACGTGGGCGTGATCGCCACGGTGCTGCAGCTGCTCAAGCTGCCCGACGGCACGGTCAAGGTGCTGGTGGAGGGCAAGAGCCGCGCCGCCCTGCTCAAGTTCACCGAACAGTCGGACTTCTACGAGGCCGAGGCGGCGGACCTGGAAGAGGACGGCGCGGACGCCCCCGAGGCCGAGGCGCTGAGCCGGGCCGTGGCCGAGCAGTTCGAGAACTACGTCAAGCTGAACAAGAAGGTCCCGCCCGAGGCGCTGGCCTCCATCCCGCACATCACCGAGCCCGGCAAGCTGGCCGACAGCATCGCCGCCCATCTGGCGGTGAAGATCGCCGACAAGCAGCAGCTTCTGGAAATCTTCAACGTCGCCAAGCGGCTGGAGCGCGTCTACGGCCTGATGGAGGGCGAGATCAGCGTGCTGCAGGTGGAGAAGAAAATCCGCTCGCGCGTCAAGCGCCAGATGGAGAAGACCCAGCGCGAATACTACCTGAACGAACAGATGAAGGCGATCCAGCGGGAGCTCGGCGAGCAGGACGATCAGCGCGACGAGCTGATGGACCTGGAAAAGCGCATCAAGAAGACCAAGCTCAGCAAGGAGGCCCGCACCAAGGCCGATGCGGAGATGAAGAAGCTCCGCAACATGAGCCCGATGTCGGCCGAGAGCACGGTGGTGCGCAACTATCTTGACTGGTTGCTGTCGATCCCGTGGGGCAAGGCCAAGAACAAGCCCATCGACCTGGGTCTGGCGGAAGATATCCTGGATACCGACCACTTCGGCCTCGACAAGGTCAAGGAGCGCATCCTGGAATACCTCGCCGTGCAGTCGCGGGTGGGCAAGCTGAAGGGGCCGATCCTTTGCCTCGTCGGCCCTCCCGGCGTCGGCAAGACCTCGCTCGGCAAGTCCATCGCCAAGGCAACGGGGCGCGAGTTCGTGCGCCTGTCGCTCGGCGGCGTGCGCGACGAGGCCGAGATCCGCGGCCACCGGCGGACCTATATCGGCTCAATGCCCGGCAAGATCGTCCAGTCGATGAAGAAGGCCAAGTCCACCAACCCCTTCTTCCTGCTCGACGAGATCGACAAGCTGGGCGCAGACTGGCGGGGCGATCCGTCCTCGGCCCTGCTCGAGGTGCTGGACCCGGAACAGAACAACACCTTCGCCGACCACTATCTGGAGGTGGATTACGACCTCAGCCAGGTGATGTTCGTCACCACGGCCAACAGCCTGAACATGCCCCAGCCCTTGATGGACCGGATGGAGATCATCCGCATCCCCGGCTATACCGAGGACGAGAAGGTCGAGATCGTGAAGCGCCACGTGTTGCCCAAGATCATCGAAAACCACGGGCTGAAGGCCGGCGAATTCACCCTGCCGGACGACAGCCTCCGCGACCTGATCCGCTACTATACCCGTGAAGCGGGGGTGCGGACGCTGGAGCGGGAGGTGGGCAACCTGGCCCGCAAGGCGGTTCGCGATCTGATGAAGGGCGGCGAGACCGCCATCACCGTCGATGCCGAGCGTCTGGCCAAATACGCCGGCGTGCAGAAGTATCGCTATGGCGAGACCGACGAGGTGGATCAGAAGGGCATCGTCACGGGCCTGGCCTGGACCGAGTTCGGCGGCGACATCCTGACCATCGAGGCGGTCAAGATGCCGGGCAAGGGGCGGATGACCGTCACCGGCAACCTGAAGGACGTGATGAAGGAGTCGATCTCCGCGGCCAACTCCTACGTCCGCTCGCGGGCGCCGGCCTTCGGCATCAACCCCAACACCTTCGACAAGGTGGATGTGCACGTACACGTGCCGGATGGGGCGACGCCCAAGGATGGTCCCAGCGCCGGCGCCGCCATGGTCACCGCCATCGTCTCGGTGCTCACCGGCATCCCGATCCACAAGGAACTGGCCATGACGGGTGAGATCACCCTGCGCGGCCGGGTCACCGCCATCGGCGGATTGAAGGAAAAGCTGCTGGCGGCGCTCCGCTCCGGGGTCAAGACGGTGCTGATCCCCAAGGAGAACGAGAAGGACCTGGCGGACATCCCGGACAATGTGAAGTCGGCGCTGGAGATCATCCCGATCTCGACCGCGGACGAGGTGCTGGCCCACGCGCTCACGGGTCCGTTGACCCCGATCGAATGGAGCGAGGACCAGCTCACGCCGCCGGTGGTCACCCCCGACGAGCCCGAGCCGGACAACTTCATCACCCATTGACCGGGCGTCTTCGGGAAAACCCACGCCCGTCAGCGAAAAATGTGCACAAAACCGGGGGCGGCCTGGTTTCCACGCCGCCTTTGGTTTTGACGCGGACGGAAACCGCGTCCAATAATTGTGCGACTAACCGCCGCTGAACAATCGGTGGTGGACGTCAAACGGGTTGGGAGATCCACATGACCAAGGCCGAGCTGATCACCGCCATCGCGGAAAAGTCCGGGCTCAACAAGAACCAGTCGAAGGATGCGCTGGAAGCGTTCATCGACAGCGTCACCACCTCGGTAAAGGGCGGGTCGGAGGTTCGTATCGTCGGCTTCGGCAGCTTCGTGCCGGTTTCGCGCGCCGCGGGCATGGCGCGCAATCCGCGCACCGGCGAACAGGTGGCGCGCCCGGCCTCCAAGACCGTGCGCTTCCGTCCGGGCGAGGGGCTGAAGTCCGCCCTGAACTGAAAGCGACGCAGGGGTGGGGTCCACGGGGGCTCGCCCAGGTCCGTATCCGATGCTATAGGCCCGCCGCCGGCCGCGGACCGCCTTGTTGCGGGGCGTCGGCGACAGGTCACGCGCGCGGGCGGCTAGCTCAGCTGGTTAGAGCATCTCGTTTACACCGAGAGGGTCGGGGGTTCGAATCCCTCGCCGCCCACCAATCCTCCACCGGGGTTCGCCCGATCGCCGTTCCACAGTCCGCCGAGGCGTCTCCGTGGGCGGGTCGATCCGCGCCTGTGCGGTGTTGAGGCCGCGCCGCTGGCCACGGCGGCGGGCGGTGTCGATCAGGGGTGGGCGCGATGCTCGGCGTTGCGCTTGCGTGTGGCCGCGCCCTTTCTGGCCGAGGCCGAGCGGTCGGCCGCAGATCGGCCGGCCGCGGCCGCGCCGCCCCTTTCGCCGCCCTTGTGCGCGGCCGGATGGCCGGTCTGCTGGCCACGGCCGGAGCCGCCCGCCTTCTTGCCCCCGCCGTCGTCCTTGTTGACGGTGGCCCAGGCGCGCCGCTCGGCTTCCTTGTCCGGCACGCCGCGGTGCTCATAGCCTTCGGCGATATGTTCGGCCTGGCGGTCCTGCTTGTCGGTGTATTTGGACTTGTCTCCACGGGGCATGAGGGCCTCCTTCGCTTGATGGTCCGAAAACCGGGCCAGCGCGCAATTCGCTCCCCGCCGGGCAGGAGCCCGCAGACGCGCAAACGGGAGCCCGAAGCCGCCTGGATCGTTCCTATGCCGAGGAGGATGCGCCATGCCGACAAAGAGATGGTCGCAGGACGTGACGGCGCATTCCGACGCCCTCGATCTTGAACATGACGTCTTCGAGAAGGACGATCCGAAGGCGATCGCCCTCTCGCTGAAGCGCTCGGCCGAACACTCCAAGCGCCGGAAGGGCACGCCCTTCCAGTCGGCCATGTCGATGCTGACCTTCTACATCAACCGCGCCGGCAAAGGTCTCAGCCAGGGCCGGCAGGGCACGCTGGAGCAGGCCAAGGATGAACTGCGCGCGCTGTTCGACCGGCCGAGGCGGACGTGAGCTTTCGGCCCGAGCCGCGCACCGGACCGGCCCCATTTCTGGCGGGAGGGGAATGGCGCGAGCGACGGGACTTGAACCCGCGACCCCCGGCGTGACAGGCCGGTACTCTAACCAACTGAGCTACGCCCGCGCATTCCGGGACCCCGAAACGGCCGGGCCGCGCGGGGAGGGCGCTGAATAGGTCCGCCCCCCATGGCTGTCAAGCGGGCCCGGCTCCGCGAAAGGCCGCGATTTGGCCCACCCGCCGTTTGAAGCCCGCGAGGCGTTGGTCTAGAAGGACGCCAATCCCCTGCGCCCGAGGAGCCCGATGGCCGCCTTCCTGCTGCAATACCTGCCCATCGTAATCATGCTGGGCGTCGCCGCCGTGATCGCCCTCGCCTTGATGGGCGCGGCCTGGCTGTTTGCGCCGAGCCGTCCGGATCCGGAGAAGATTTCCGCCTACGAATGCGGCTTCAACGCCTTCGACGACGCGCGGATGAAGTTCGACGTGCGGTTCTATCTGGTCTCCATCCTGTTCATCATCTTCGACCTCGAAGTGGCCTTCCTGTTTCCCTGGGCGGTGTCGCTGATGAAGCTGCCGCATGGGGCGCAGGTCTACGCCTTCTGGTCGATGATGGGCTTCCTCGGCGTCCTCACCGTCGGCTTCATCTATGAGTGGAAGAAGGGCGCGCTGGAATGGGAATAGCGGTCCCTCCGGCTACCGGCGGCCTGGTTAGCGATTCAGGCGCCCAGACCCTGCTTCCCGCCCTGGCCGGTGGCCGCGCGGGGGTGGAGGGCTATGACCCCAAGCTGCACGACCCCTATTTCGACAAGCTGTCGGGCGTGCTGGCCGACCGCGGCTATGTGACCGCGGCTCTGGACGATGTGATCACCTGGGCGCGCACCGGATCGCTCATGTGGATGACCTTCGGTCTGGCCTGCTGCGCGGTGGAGATGATCCAGGCCTCCATGCCGCGCTACGACCTGGAACGGTTCGGTGCGGCGCCCCGGGCCTCGCCCCGCCAGTCGGACCTGATGATCGTCGCCGGCACGCTGACCAACAAGATGGCCCCGGCGCTGCGCAAGGTTTACGACCAGATGCCCGAGCCGCGCTATGTGATCTCCATGGGCAGCTGCGCCAATGGCGGCGGATATTACCACTACAGTTACAGCGTGGTGCGCGGCTGCGACCGGATCGTGCCGGTGGACGTCTATGTGCCCGGCTGCCCGCCCACGGCGGAAGCGCTGATCTACGGCCTGTTGCAACTGCAAAAGAAGATCCGCCGCACCGGGAACATCGACCGATGAGCGCGCGGACCGACTTTGTGACCCTCTCCAATCCAGGCGCCACCGAGGCGGACCTCACCACGCTCGGCGAGGCGATCAAGGCCGATTCGGCCGGCGCGGTGGGGGGCGTGCACGTGGTGTTCGGCGAGCTGACCCTGACCGCGCCGGCGGCCCGGATCGTCGATCTTCTGGCCATGCTGCGCGATAATCCGAGCTATCGCTTCGTGCAACTGATCGACCTCTGCGGCGTCGATTATCCCGAGCGTGAGCAGCGGTTCGAGGTGGTCTATCACCTGTTGTCCATGACCCGGAATAAGCGGGTGCGGATCAAGGTGGCCACCGACGAGGATACGCCCGTCCCCTCTGTCACCTCGGTCTACCCCTGCGCCGACTGGTTCGAGCGCGAGGCGTTCGACATGTACGGCGTGTTCTTCTCCGGCCACCCCGATCTTCGCCGCATCCTTACCGACTACGGCTTCCACGGCCATCCGCTGCGCAAGGACTTCCCCATGACCGGCTATGTGGAAGTGCGCTGGGACGAGGCGCTGAAGCGGGTGGTCTACGAGCCGGTGAAACTGCCGCAGGAATATCGCGCCTTTGACTTCCTTTCCCCGTGGGAGGGGGCGAAGTACGCCCTGCCCGGCGAGGGCCGCGTGGACAGCCAGGTTCCGGGGACGCCCCAGGCCACGCCGCCCGCGTCGCCAAAGGGCTGAGGAGATCGCCCGATGACCGAAACCCTGACGCCCGACACCCCGATGGTCGACCACGCCCTGACCGCCACGCCCGAACCCGGTCAGACGCAGGAGACCAAGGTCCGCAAGTTCAACATCAATTTCGGCCCCCAACACCCCGCCGCGCACGGGGTTCTGCGCCTCGTGCTGGAACTGGACGGCGAGGTGGTGGAGCGGGTGGACCCGCACATCGGCCTCCTGCACCGCGGCACCGAGAAGCTGATGGAGGCGCGCACCTACCTCCAGAACGTGCCCTATTTCGACCGCCTCGACTATGTCGCGCCGATGAACCAGGAGCACGCCTTCGTGCTCGCCATCGAAAAGCTGATGGATGTGAGCGTGCCGGTGCGCGGCAGCCTGATCCGTGTGCTGTTCTGCGAAATCGGCCGCATCCTCTCCCACCTGCTCAACGTCACTACCCAGGCGCTCGACGTGGGGGCGCTGACCCCGCCGCTGTGGGGGTTCGAGGAGCGCGAGAAGCTGATGGTGTTCTACGAGCGCGCCTCCGGCTCGCGACTCCACGCCAACTACTTCCGCCCGGGCGGCGTGCACCAGGACCTGCCCCCCGAACTGATCGCCGACATCAAGGTGTGGGCGGCGGAGTTTCCCAAGCGCCTGAACGATGTGGAGCGTCTGGTCACCGGCAACCGCATCTTCAAGCAGCGCAACGTCGATATCGGCGTGGCGAGCCAGGAGGAGGCCTTCGCCTGGGGCTTCACCGGGGTGATGCTGCGCGGCTCCGGCGTGGCCTGGGACCTGCGCAAGTCCCAGCCCTATGAGCTTTATGCGGAGATGGACTTCGACATCCCCATCGGCGTGCACGGCGACTGCTACGACCGCTATCTGGTGCGGGTGGAGGAGATGAAACAGTCGCTGAAGATCATCAACCAGTGCCTTGAACGGCTGGAGAAAACCCCCGGCCCGGTGCTGACCGAAGACAACAAGGTGGCCCCGCCGCGCCGGGCGGAGATGAAGCGCTCGATGGAGGCGCTGATCCACCACTTCAAACTCTATACCGAAGGGTTCCACGTGCCGGCCGGCGAGGTCTACGCCCATGTGGAGGCCCCCAAAGGCGAGTTCGGCGTCTATCTGGTCAGCGACGGCGCCAACCGGCCCTATCGCTGCAAGATCCGCGCGCCGGGCTTCCCGCACCTCGCGGCCATGGACCGGATGACCCGCGGCCACATGGTCGCCGACGTGGCGGCGATCCTGGGCTCCCTCGACATCGTGTTCGGCGAGATCGATCGATAGGTCATTTTCCTCCCCTGCGAAGCTGGGGAGGGGGACCGCCCGAAGGGTGGTGGAGGGGGCAGCGCCGCCCTCTCAGACTAGCGTCGCGCAGCCCCCACCGTCACGTCGGCTGCGCCGCCGCGCCACCTCCCCCGCTGCGCAGGGGAGGAGTAGAGGGGGTGATGCCCATCTTCATCGCCCCTGACATTACCGAGGCGCACTATGTCTGGTTCGGGATCGCGCTGATCGTGTCGGTGCTGTTCGCCGCGCTCGTCTCGCCCCGGCGGCGGCGGGCGATCGGCAGTGCGAAATACCTCTTGGCCTGGGCGGTGATCGTCTCGCCCGCCCTGTTCGGGGCGGTGTGCGTGCGCGGCGGCTATGCGCTGGCCTATCGCGAGGAGGGTATGAACGGCCTGCTGGCGCAGTTTTTGGGCTCGATCTGGGCCTTGACGTTCATTCTCGTCGTCCGGATCGCGCTGCTGCTCTTCCCTCCAAGCGCGTGGCTGCTTAAGGAGTGGCGGCGCGCGAACCGGGAGGCGTCCATCCTCCGGCGCGCCCTTCGACCCGGGCCCAAGGGCTGAGTGAGAGAGCCGACTGAATGTCCGTCCGCCGTCTGGCCAAAGTCCAGCCAACGCGCTTCGCCTTTGCCGAAGAGACCCGGCGGCTGGCCGACTGGTGGATCGGCAAGTACCCGCATGGGCGCCAGGCCAGCGCGGTGATCCCCATCCTGTGGCTGGTGCAGAAGCAGGAGGGCTGGGTCAGCGAGCCCGCCATCCGCGCCGTCGCCGACCTGCTGGCCATGCCGGTGATCCGAGTGTTCGAGGTGGCGACCTTCTACACCATGTTCATGCTGGAGCCGGTGGGCGCGAAGGCGCTGATCCAGGTCTGCGGCACCACGCCCTGCAGGTTGCGTGGCGCGGGCGAACTGATGGACCTGTGCAGGACCAGGATCGGGGAGAAGGATCGCCTTTCCGCCGACGGCGCCTTCACCTGGCAGGAGGTGGAGTGCCTCGGCGCCTGCGTGAACGCCCCCATGGCCCAGATCAACGACTACTATTTCGAGGACCTGACCGCCGAGACGCTGGGCCGGATCATCGACGACTTCGCGGCGGGCGAGGCGCCGAAGCCCGGCTCCTATGCCGGCCGCCATAGCTCCGAGCCGGCCGGCGGCGCGCAGACCCTCACCGATCCCAAGCTCTATGACGGCTCGCTGGCCGAGCCGGTGACGCTGCCGAATCAGGCGGCGCCTGAAACAGTCGATGGGGGCGCGGCGTGACCCCCGAATTCGCCGTCTACAAGGACCGGTTGAAGCAGGTGGCTCTGCCGCTGCGGCTGTCGGGGCTGCTCGTGATCGTCGTGGGCTGTGCCTGCCTGATCGCCGCGCGGACGCTGAACCAGCCCCTGCTCATGCCGGTGGGGATCGGCGTGCTGGCGCTCGGCTGGGGGCTGACCGGCTATACCGTGTGGGTCCGCACCCAGTGGGCCAGGCAGAATCCGTACAGGGGGCCGCGCTAGACCATGGTCGGTATCCTGGAAGACAAGGACCGCATCTTCCTCAACCTCTACGGCTTCCACGACTGGGGGCTGGAGGCGGCGAAGCGGCGCGGCGCGTGGAACGCCACGCCGGACATGATCGCGCAGGGCCGCGACTGGATCACCGCCCAGATCAAGAACTCCGGCCTGCGGGGTCGCGGCGGCGCGGGCTTCGGCACCGGGCTGAAGTGGACCTTCATGCCCAAGGAGGTGAAGGACGGCAAACCCCACTATCTCGTGGTCAATGCCGACGAGTCCGAACCCGGCACCTGCAAGGACCGGGAGATCATGCGCCACGATCCGCACCTGCTGATCGAGGGGTGCCTGCTCGCCTCCTTCGCCATGCAGGCCCACACATGCTTCGTCTATATCCGCGGCGAATACGTGCGCGAGCGGGAGGTGCTGGAGGCGGCGGTCAGGCAGGCTTACGAAGCCAGGCTGATCGGCAAGGACAACCTGAACGGCTGGGACTTCGACCTCGTCGTCCACCACGGCGCGGGCGCCTATATCTGCGGCGAGGAGACGGCCCTGCTGGAAAGCCTGGAGGGCAAGAAGGGCCAGCCGCGCCTGAAGCCGCCGTTCCCGGCGGGCGCCGGCGTCTATGGCTGCCCGACCACGGTGAACAATGTGGAATCCATCGCCGTGGTGGGCACGATCTTGCGCCGGGGGGCGGACTGGTTCGCGGGCTTTGGCCGGCCCAACAACACCGGCACCAAGCTGATGTGCATCAGCGGCCACGTGAACAAGCCCTGCAATGTGGAGGAGGCGATGAGCATCCCCCTGAAGCAGCTCCTGGAGGACCATTGCGGCGGGGTGCGCGGCGGCTGGGGAAACCTGAAGGCCATCATCCCCGGCGGATCGTCCGTCCCCATGATCCCGGCCGAGCAGTGCGAGACCGCGCTGATGGACTTCGACAGCCTGAAGGATCTGAAGTCCGGCCTCGGCACGGCGGCGGTGATCGTGATGGACCAGTCCACCGACCTGATCAAGGCCATCGCCCGGATTGCCTATTTCTACAAGCACGAGAGCTGCGGCCAGTGCACCCCCTGCCGCGAAGGCACCGGCTGGATGTGGCGGGTGATGGAGCGCATGGCCTCGGGCCAGGCCGAGATGCGCGAGATCGACATGCTGCTGGAGGTCACCACCCAGGTGGAGGGCCACACCATCTGCACCCTCGGCGACGCCGCCGCCTGGCCGATCCAGGGCCTGTTCCGCCACTTCCGCCCGGAGGTGGAGGCGCGCATCGCCAACTATCGCGCTGGGCGACCCCACGTCCAGGGCGCAACGCTGGCGGCGGCGGAGTAGGGCGGGATGATGAGCGGTCTATCGATCTGGCACTGGCTCGTGGTTCTCGCGGCGTTGGCGACTGCGCTTTCGACGGTTGTTCCGCCCTCGCTCATTTTGAGGAAGGCGGGGTTCTCCGGCTGGTGGGCGTTGCTGATGTTGATCCCGTTCGTTGGCTATATCGCGATTTGGGTATTCGCCTTGACCGAATGGCCGATTGAAAAGCCCAAGCTAGAGCGAGCGGTCTAATGCCCACAGCTAAGGTTAACGGCGGCGACGTCGCGTTCGAGCCGGGCATGACGGCGCCGCGGGTAGCGGAGTAGGAGAAGGTCATGGATGCGCGCAAGGCCGAGCGTGACGCTGGATCGGGACCCCCGGAGGCCCCGTTTCCGCCGAGCCACGTCGTAACGCTGGCCCCGAGGATCGAGGCCGACGCCGCCCGTTGCGGTGGCAAGCCCTGTATCGCCGGCACCCGCATCCGGGTCGGTGACGTTCTCGGCTTTCTGGCGATTGGCATGACGGTAGACGATATCGTTCTCGACTATCCCCCTCTCACGCGCGAAGACGTGCTGGCTGCCTGCGAATACGCCTCGCGCGCCCTGATGGTCGCGGTCGCGTTTCCCATGGACGGTCAGCCAACCCATTGAGGTTCGTGGTCGATGAGAACCTTCCCGATGCGCTGGCCTTGTGGCTGGCGGCCAAGGAGCACGACGTCGCGCATGTTTACGACTGGGTGGGCGGCGGCGCGGATGACGGCCGCATCTGGCGCCGGGCGTTGTCCGAACGCCGCATCATCGTTACCAAGGATAGCGACTTCCTGCTCAGGAGATCGACGGCAAGCGGCCCGCAAATCCTCTTGCTCCGCGTCGGAAACAGGGGCAACGCGGACCTCTTACGGGATGTCGAACTTGCATGGCTCGCGGCCGAAAAAGAACTCTGGTCGGGGCAGCCGGTTGTGGTCATCGAACGCTCGAAGCGCGACGGCGGATAGGGCCGTTTTGTCGACGAGAGTCAAATCGGTGACCGCGCGCCTCCTTGACCCGCATATCGCTTTCGAGAAACGCCATGCCCACAGCTAAGGTCAACGGCCGCGACGTCGAGTTCGAGCCGGGCATGACAGTGTTGCAGGTGGCGGAACTGGCGGGGGAGGAGATCCCGCGCTTCTGCTATCACGAACGGCTCTCCATCGCCGGCAACTGCCGCATGTGCCTGGTGGAGGTGAAGCCCGGGCCCCCCAAGCCCCAGGCGAGCTGCGCCCTGCCCGCCGCCGACAAGCAGGAAATTTTCACCAACACGCCGATGGTGAAGAAGGCGCGCGAGGGGGTGATGGAGTTCCTGCTTATCAACCACCCGCTGGATTGCCCGATCTGCGACCAGGGCGGCGAGTGCGACCTGCAGGACGAGGCCATGGGCTATGGCCGCGACGATAGCCGCTATTCGGAGAACAAGCGCGCCGTCGAAGAGAAGTTCATGGGGCCGCTGATCAAGACCATCATGACCCGCTGCATCCAGTGCACGCGCTGCGTCCGCTTCGCCACCGAGATCGCCGGCGTCTCCGACCTTGGCCTCATCGGGCGGGGCGAGGATGCGGAGATCACCACCTATCTGGAGCAGGCGGTCGCCTCCGAGCTTTCCGGCAACCTCGCCGACATCTGCCCGGTGGGGGCGCTCACCCACAAGCCCTGGGCCTTCAACTACCGCCCCTGGGAGCTGAAGAAGACCGAGAGCGTGGACGTAATGGACGCGCTGGGTTCCGCCATCCGCGTCGATGCGCGCGGGCCGGAGGTGATGCGCATCCTGCCCCGCGTGAACGAGGCTATCAACGAGGAGTGGCTGGCCGACAAGGCCCGCTATGCCGTGGACGGCCTGATGCGCCAGCGGCTGGACCGGCCCTATGTGCGCGTGGACGGCAAGCTGGTCGAAGCGAGCTGGAGCCAGGCCTTCGCCGCCGTGGCGGGGAAGATCGAGGCCACCAGCCCAGACCGGATCGGCGTCATCGCCGGCGACCTTTGCGCGGCGGAGGAGATGAAGGCGGCGCTGGACCTGTTCACGGCGCTGGGGGTCAAGTCCATCGACTGCCGCCAGGACGGATCTGCGGCGCACCTCCGCTGGGGCCGCGAGAGCTATCTGTTCAACACCACCATCCAGGGCATCGAGGACGCCGACGCGATCATGCTGATTGGCGCCAATCCGCGTACCGAGGCGCCGCTGGTCAACGCCCGTATCCGCAAGCGCTGGGTCCGGGGCGATGTGCTGATCGGGGTGGTGGGCGAGCCGGCCGAGCTGACCTATCCCTACAACTACCTCGGCGCGGGCGTGGAGTCGCTGAAGCGCTTCGTGGATCACGGCCCGATCCAGAAGGAGCGGCCGATGTTCATCCTGGGCCAGGGCGCGCTCGCCCGGCCGGACGGGGCGGCGATTCTGGCGCTGGCGGCGCAGGCGGCGGGCTCCATGGGCTTGGTGAAGGACGGCTGGAACGGCTTCAACGTGCTGCACACCGCCGCCAGCCGGGTCGGCGGTCTCGACCTGGGCTTCGTCCCCGCCGAGGGCGGAAAGACCGCACTGCAATTGGTGGAAAAGGGCGGGGCGGAGGTGCTGTTCCTGCTCGGCGCCGACGAGATCGAGCTTGGCGAGACGGGCGCCTTCGTCGTCTATATGGGCAGCCATGGCGACAAGGGGGCCCATCGGGCGGACGTGATCCTGCCCGGCGCGGCCTATACCGAAAAGCCCGGCCTGTACGTGAACACCGAGGGCCGCACCCAGATGGCGGAGCGCGCCATCTTCCCCAAGGGCGAGGCGCGGGAGGACTGGACCATCCTGCGCGCGCTCAGCGACCAGCTCGGCGCGCGCCTGCCCTACGACACCATCGACCAGCTCAGGGCAAGGCTGATGGCCGATCACCCGACCTTCGGTCAGGTAGACCATGCGCCGGGCCACGCCACCGCCGCGTCGTTCGATTTGGCGGGTGTGGGAGAGGCGGGCGAGACCACCGATGCGCCTTTCGCCAGCCCGGTGAGGGACTTCTACCTCACCAACCCCATCGCCCGCGCCAGCGTCACCATGGCGGAATGCTCGGCCCTGCACAGCGGCGCGGCGAAGATGGCGGCGGAATAAGCGATGGGCCTCCTCGCCGCCATCGCCGCGCCATTCGACGCCTTCTGGCCGACGCCGGTGGGTTGGCTGGTGCTGACCCTGATCCATGTGGTGCTGATCTCGGTGGTGCTGCTGATCTCGATCGCCTTCATCCTCTTGGCCGATCGCAAGATCTGGGCCGGGGTGCAGCTTCGCAAGGGTCCCAATGTGGTGGGCCCGTTCGGGATGCTGCAGACCTTCGCCGACCTGATGAAGTTCGTGTTCAAGGAGATCGTCATCCCCGCCGGGGCCGACAAGTTCGTCTTCATCCTGGCCCCGCTCCTCTCCACCATGCTGGCCATGGGCGGCTGGGCGGTGATCCCGTTCGCGCCAGGCTGGGTGATCTCCAACATCAATGTCGGCATTCTCTACCTATTCGCCGTGTCCTCGCTCGGCGTCTACGGCATCATCATGGGCGGCTGGGCGTCGAACTCGAAGTACCCGTTCCTGGGCGGTTTGCGCTCGGCGGCGCAGATGGTCAGCTATGAGGTCTCCATCGGCTTCGTCATCATCACCGTGATCCTGCTGTCCGGCTCGATGAACCTGGCGACGATCATCGAGAAGCAGGCCGGGGGCTTTTGGAACTGGAACCTGTTCGGCGGGTCGGAGGGCGGCTGGTGGCATCTGGTGGCCACGCTGGTCATGTTCCCCATGATGGTGGTCTTCTTCATCTCGGCTTTGGCGGAGACCAACCGTCCACCCTTCGACCTGCCGGAGGCGGAGAGCGAGCTCGTGGCCGGATATCAGGTGGAATACTCCTCCACCCCCTTCCTGCTGTTCTTCCTGGCCGAGTACGTGAACATCGTCCTGATGTGCGCGATGATCTCCATCCTGTTCTTCGGGGGATGGCAGGCGCCCTGGCCGACGCCGTACCTCACGCACTGGTGGCCGTTCTGGGTTTCGGCCCACGGCTTCGTCATGATGGCGGCGAAAATCCTGTTCTGGTTCTTCATGTTCGCCATGGTGAAGGCCATCGTCCCCCGCTACCGCTACGACCAGCTGATGCGGCTCGGCTGGAAAATCTTCCTGCCGACCAGCCTGGTGGCCGTCGCCGCCATCGCCGCCTGGCGCGTGTTCGGGCCGGGTCAAGGAGCGTAACGCCATGTCCGTCATGACGCGCATCACCCAGGCGGCCAAGGGGGCCATGCTGTCGGACTTCACCAGCGCCTTCTTTCTCGCGCTGCGCCAGATGGGGCGCCCAAAGGCCACCATCATGTACCCCTTTGAGAAGGGGCCGCTGTCGCCGCGCTTCCGGGGCGAACACGCGCTGCGCCGCTATCCCAACGGGGAGGAGCGCTGCATCGCCTGCAAGCTGTGCGAGGCCATCTGCCCGGCCCAGGCCATCACCATCGAGGCCGAACCCCGCGACGACGGATCGCGCCGCACCACGCGCTATGACATCGACATGGTGAAGTGCATCTATTGCGGCCTCTGCCAGGAGGCCTGCCCGGTGGACGCCATCGTCGAGGGGCCGAACTACGAGTTCGCCACCGAGACCCGCGAGGAGCTCTACTACGACAAGGACCGCCTTTTGGCCAACGGCGACCGCTGGGAGCGCGAGATCGCCAAAAGCCTAGAACTCGACGCGCCGTATCGGTAAGAGGGGCGCGGATTCGGATGAACACGGTAACGGCGCCTTCCCCCCTCGAGGGGGGAAAGGCCGGGACAGGGGGTGGGTGCACGAGGTTTCCCGCGATTGCACGGGAGGCGCCTCGCGCGCTCTTCGCTTCGATGTGGCGCACCCACCCCCATCCCCAGCCCTTCCCCCTTCGAGGGGGAAGGGAGCACGCGGAAGGACAAAGCTAGCCCCCATGGACCTTCTGGCCATTGCCTTTTACCTGCTCGCCGCCGTCGTGGTGGCGTCCGGCGTGTTCGTGGTCTCCGCGCGCAATCCCGTGCACAGCGTGCTGTTTCTGATCCTGAGCTTCTTCTCCGCCGCCGGGCTGTTCGTGCTGCTGGGGGCCGAGTTTCTGGCCATGCTGCTGGTGGTGGTTTACGTCGGCGCGGTGGCGGTGTTGTTCCTGTTCGTGGTGATGATGCTGGACGTGGATTTCGGCACCCTGCGGCAGGGCTTCGTGCGCTACATGCCGCTGGGCGGGGTGATCGCCGCCATCCTGGTGACCGAGATGATCATGGTGTCGGGCGCCGTGGCGGCGCGGGGCGCGCGGCCCCTGGCCGCCGCGCCGGCGGGCCTGTCCAATGTGGAGCAGATCGGCCGGGTGCTCTACACCGACTATTTCTACTTCTTCCAGGCGGCGGGGCTGGTGCTGCTGGTGGCCATGATCGGCGCCATCGTGCTGACCCTGCGCCATAAACCGGGCGTCAAGCGCCAGGACATCGCCGCCCAGACCGCGCGGACGGAAGCCAGCGGCCTACGCATCGCCAGGCCGGTGACCGGGCAGGGGATCGCCGAATGAGCCCGCTCGCGACGAGTATCGGCCTACAGCACTATCTGGCGGTGGCGGCGATCCTGTTCACCATCGGCGTGTTCGGCATCTTCGTGAACCGGCGCAACATCATCGTCGTGCTGATGGCCATCGAGCTGATCCTCCTGGCCGTGAACATCAACCTGGTCGCCTTCTCCAGCTATCTGCACGAGGTGACGGGGCAGATCTTCGCCATGTTCGTCTTGACCGTGGCGGCGGCGGAGGCGGCGGTGGGCCTGGCCATCCTGGTCACTTTCTTCCGCAACAAGGGCGACATCGCCGTCGACCAAGCCAATGTGATGAAGGGCTGAGCGCTAACGTGGCCAAGCTTCTGCTCATCGCCTTCATTTCCGGTCCGCTGCTCGGCGCGCTGATCGCGGGCCTCACCGGGCGCCGTATCGGCGACCGGGCGTCCATGGCCGTGACCACGGGCCTGCTGTTCCTGTCCTGCGCCCTGGCGTGGAACACCTTCTATCAGGTGACCTGGGGGCATTGGACCCATCCGTTCACCGTCGAGCTTCTGCCCTTCATCAATGTGGGCGAGTTCCAGTCCGCCTGGTCGATCCGCGTCGACACCCTCTCGGCGGTGATGGGGGTGGTGGTGACCACCGTCTCCGCCCTCGTCCACCTCTATTCCTGGGGCTACATGGCCGAGGATCCGGACAAGCCGCGCTTCTTCGCCTACCTGTCGCTGTTCACCTTCGCCATGCTGATGCTGGTGAATGCGGCCGACTTCATGCAGCTGTTCTTCGGCTGGGAAGGGGTGGGGTTGGCCTCGTATCTGCTGATCGGCTTCTGGTTCAAGAAGCCGACGGCGTCGGCGGCCGCGATCAAGGCGTTCGTGGTCAACCGGGTGGGCGATTTCGGCTTCGCCTTAGGCATCATCACCGTGTTCTGGATGTTCCACACCATCCAGTTCCACGTCCTGTTTCCCCAGATCGCCGCCCACGCCAACACCACCTGGCATTTCGCGGCGTGGGACTTCTCCGCCCTCGACCTGGCCGGCGTCTTCCTCTTCATCGGCGCCATGGGCAAGTCGGCCCAGTTCTTCCTGCACACTTGGCTGCCCGACGCCATGGAGGGGCCAACGCCGGTTTCGGCGCTGATTCACGCCGCCACCATGGTGACCGCCGGGGTCTACATGGTCTGCCTGCTCTCGCCGCTCTACGAGTATGCGCCGATGGCCAGGGGGGTGATCATCGTTATCGGCGCGGTGACCTCGCTGTTCGCCGCCACCGTCGGCATGACCCAGAACGACATCAAGCGGGTGATCGCCTATTCCACCTGTTCGCAGCTCGGCTACATGTTCTTCGCCGCCGGGGTCGGCGCCTATCAGAGCGCCATGTTCCACCTGTTCACCCATGCCTTCTTCAAGGCGCTATTGTTCCTGGGCGCCGGCAGTGTGATCCACGCCATGCACCACGAGCAGGACATGCGGAAGATGGGCGGCCTCATGAAGGCCATTCCGATCACCTTCGCGGTGATGACCATCGGCACCATCGCCATCACCGGGCTCGGCATTCCGGGGCTGGAGTGGGGCTTCGCCGGCTTCTATTCCAAGGATTCGATCCTGGGGGCCGCCTTCGCCGCGGGGGCCACGCAGCCGCTCGGCTATTTCGCCTGGGTGACCGGCGTGTTCGTGGCCGGGCTGACCTCGTTCTATTCCTGGCGGGTGGCCTTCTTCACCTTCAACGGTCACGCGCGCTGGGGCCATGGGGACGGGCGCGCGCACGAGGACCACGCCCACCCGGCGCCCGCTTCGGCTGACGATCATGCCTCGACCGCGCAGATCGAGACCCACTCGGAGCCGGACCTCAGCCAGGTCGATCATGGGCACGGGCACGGCGATCACACCCCACACGAGAGCCCGTGGGTGATGCTCGTCCCGCTGATCGTCTTGGCGGTCGGCGCCATCGGCTCGGGCTTCGTCTTCTTCCAAGACTTCGTCGGCAGCGGGCAGGCGGCGTTCTGGAAGGGCGCCATCTTCACCGCCTCCACCAACCATGTGCTGGAGGGCGCCGAACACGCGCCGCTGTGGGTCGGGCTGGCGCCGCTGATCGCCGCCGTCATCGGCCTCGTCGCCGCCGCCTACATGTACCTGTGGCGCGAGGGGCTGGGCGCGCGCCTGGCCGCGAACGGGGGGCCGATCTATCGCTTCTTCTACAACAAGTGGTTCTTCGACGAGCTGTACCAGGCCACCTTCGTCAGGGGCGCCAAATGGCTGGGCGATGTGTTCTGGAAGGATGGAGACCAGAGGACCATCGATGGGCTCGGCCCCAACGGCGTGTCCTGGCTGGCGGCGCGGTTCGGCAGGGGCCTGTCGGTCATCCAGTCCGGCTATGTGTACCACTACGCCTTCGTGATGCTGCTGGGGGTCGCGGGCCTCCTCACCTTCGCGCTCGTGGCTTGGGTGCGGTGAGGAAGCCAAGATGACCGGTATTCTCTCCGCCATCACCTTCGCCCCGATGATCGGGGTGATCGCCATCCTGATCATGCGCGTCTTCGCCAAGCCGGCGGACGCGGAAGCGGTGAAGCGCGGCGCGCGCTGGATCGCGCTGCTCACTACCCTCGCCACGCTGGCGCTGTCGATCCTCATGGTCGCGGGCTACGACAGCGCCAATCCCGGCTTCCAGTTCACCGAAACCATTCCCTGGTTCGCCGGGGCGAGCTACCGCATGGGCGTGGACGGAATCAGCGTGCTGTTCGTGCTGCTGACCGCCTTTCTGATGCCGCTATGCATCGCCGCCTCGTGGACGTCGATCCAAGACCGGGTGGCGGAATACATGATCGCTTTCCTGGTGCTGGAAGTCACCATGATCGGCGTGTTCTGCACGCTCGACCTGATCCAGTTCTACATCTTCTTCGAGTTCGGCCTGATCCCGATGTTTTTGATCATCGGCATCTGGGGGGGCAAGAACAAGGTCTATGCGGCGTACAAGTTCTTCCTCTACACCTTGCTCGGCTCCGTACTCATGCTGGCGGCCATCCTGTTCATGGCCACCACCGCCAAGACCACCTCCATCCCCGAGCTGATGGTCTACAAGTTCGCGCCGGGGGTGCAGACCTGGCTGTTCCTGGCCTTTTTCGCCTCCTTCGCGGTGAAGATGCCGATGTGGCCGGTGCACACCTGGCTGCCCGACGCGCACGTGGAGGCGCCCACGGCGGGGTCGGTGATCCTGGCCGGCATCCTGCTGAAGATGGGGGGCTACGGCTTCCTGCGCTTCTCCATCCCCATGTTTCCCAACGCCTCGGCGACGTTCACGCCGCTGGTGATGATGCTGAGTGTGATCGCCATCGTCTACACCTCGCTGGTGGCCTTCCGGCAGACCGACATCAAGAAGCTGATCGCCTATTCCTCCGTGGCGCACATGGGCTTCGTCACCATGGGCATCTTCTCCGGCAACGTGCTGGGGGTACAGGGCGCGGTGTTCCAGATGATCAGCCACGGACTGATCTCCGGCGCCCTGTTCCTCGGCGTGGGGGTGATCTACGACCGGATGCATACGCGCGAGATCGCCTTCTATGGCGGGCTGGTGAACCGGATGCCGTGGTACGCAGCGGTGTTCATGCTGTTCACCATGGGCAATGTGGGCCTGCCGGCCACCTCCGGCTTCGTCGGCGAAATACTGACCATGACGGGGGCCTATGGCGCGCCCTATGCGTCCGGAACCTGGACGGTGCTGTTCGCCGCCACAGGCGTGATCCTGTCCGCTGTCTACTCGCTGACGCTTTACGCCAGGGTGTTCTTCGGCGAGATTACCAACGGCAAGCTCGCCGCCGTCACCGACCTGGACTGGCGCGAGGTGGCGATCTTCGCGCCGTTGATCGTCGGCACCCTGGCGCTGGGCTTCTATCCGCATTTCGTGCTGGGGGTGACGGAGGCCTCGGCGGAGCGGCTGGTGGACGCCTGGCGCGCCGCGGCGGGGAACTGACACTGTGAACGCTTCCGACATCCTCCAGATCGCCGCGCCGGAACTGATCCTGGCCCTCGGCGCGCTCGCCCTGCTGGTGCTGGGCGCCTTTCGGGGGGACCGTTCCACCGGGCTGGTGGCCCTGCTGTCCGGCCTCGTGCTGGTCGGCGCGGCGGCGGTCTCGGCGGTCTCGCCTATGGGCGCGATCTTCCGCGGCGGGTTCGTCGCCGACGAGGTGTCGCGCTTCTCCAAGGTGGCGATCTACCTGATGAGCGCGGTGGCTATCCTGCTGGGCGAGCGCTGGCTGAACCGGCTGCGGTCCTCGCGCTTCGAGTACCCGGTGCTGGTGCTGCTGGCCGCGCTCGGCATGGGCATGATGGTCTCCGCCGGCGACCTGATCTCGCTCTATATCGGCATCGAACTGCAGTCGCTGGCGCTCTATGTGCTGACCGCCTTCCGCCGCGACGACGGCAAGGCGTCCGAAGCGGCGCTGAAGTATTTCGTGCTGGGTGCGCTCAGTTCCGGCATCCTGCTCTACGGCGCCTCCTTGATCTACGGCTTCGCCGGATCGACCAAGTTCGTCGATATCGCCCACGCCGTGCACGCGGGCAATGGCACGGGGGTGATCTTCGGTGTGGTGTTCCTGATCTGCGGCGTCGCGTTCAAGGTCTCCGCCGCGCCCTTCCACATGTGGACGCCGGATGTGTACGAGGGCGCGCCGACGCCGGTGGTGGCCTTCATCGCCGCCGCGCCCAAGCTCGCCGCCATGGTGCTGTTCGCCCGCGCCCTGGTGCAGGGCTTTCCCGAGGCGGTGGACCAATGGCGCCAGGTGATCGTGGCCCTGGCCGCCATCTCCATGGCGGTGGGGGCCATCGCCGGGATCGTGCAGCGTAACCTGAAGCGCCTGCTGGCCTATTCCTCGATCCTCAACATCGGCTACGCGCTGATGGCCATGAGCACGGGCACGACCATGGGTATGCAGGCGATGCTGGTGTTCATGGTGCTCTACATGATCGACGCCACCGGCATGTTCGCCACCCTGGCGGCCCTGTCGCGCGATGGACGCCCCATGGAGCGGACCGAGGACTTCGCCGGCCTGTCGCAGGAGCGACCGGCCCTGGCCATCGTGATCACCGTCCTGTCCCTCTCGCTCCTGGGTCTGCCGCCCCTCTCCGGCTTCTGGGCCAAGTTCTACGTGTTCAAGGCCGCGCTGGCGGCGGGCCAGTGGCAGATCGCCGTGTTCGGCCTGGTGATGAGCGTGCCCGCCGCCTTCTACTACCTTCGCATCATCAAGACGGTGTGGTTCGATGCGCCCGCGGGCCGCACCGATGCGCCGGCGGCGGATGCGCAGGCGGTGGCGGTGGCCTCGGCGCTGTGGGCGTTGCCGGTTGTCCTGATCGGGCTCGTGGCGCTCGATCCCTTGGCGGCGGTGGCGGCCAAGGCCTTCGGCCTGTCGTGAGCCGGGCATGACCCTATGGGGCATTACGACGGGTGAGGAAGCGATCCCTATCCTCGCCTTCGACGAGATCGATTCCACCAATGCCGAGGCTCGCCGCCGCGCCGAGGCGGGCGAGCCCGGCCCGCTCTGGATCACCGCGGCGGTGCAGACCGCCGGACGGGGCCGGCGGGGCCGGCGTTGGGACACCTCCCGCGGCAACCTCGCCGCCACCCTGCTCCTGACCACGGACGATGAGCCCGCAAGAGCGGCGCAACTGTCCTTCGTCGCCGCTTTCGCCATCCGCGCGCTGGCGAAGACCTATGTCCCGGCCAGCCTGGTGCGTTTCAAATGGCCGAACGATGTGATGGTGGACGGCAGGAAGCTGTCCGGCATCCTGATCGAATCCGGCCGCGCGGCCTCGGGCGCCCTGTGGCTGGCCATCGGCATGGGGGTGAATCTCGCCCATGCACCGCAAAATGTGGAGCGTCCCGCCACCTCGCTCGCCGCGCATCTGAAAGACGGGGCGATGGCGGCGCCGACGCCGGAACAGGCGCTGGCGGTGCTGTCGCCCGCCTTCGTCCGCCACGCGGCGGCGTGGAGCCGCGCCGGGTTCGAGGCGCTGCGTGATCGATGGCTGAAGGATGCGGAGGGTATGGGCGGCGCCTGCGTCGCCCGGCTCGACAGCGAGGCGGTGGAGGGCGTGGCCGAGGGGCTGGACGGCGACGGCGCCCTGCTGCTGCGGCTCCCGGACCGGTCGCTGCGCCGCATCGCCGCGGGCGATGTGTTCTTTCCCGTCCACACCGTGGGAGCGGCCTGATGCTGCTGGCCATCGAACAGGGCAATACCAACACCCTATTCGCCGTGCATGACGGCCGCGCCTGGGTGGCGCAGTGGCGCTCGGCTACCGAAAGCACCCGCACCGCAGACGAATACGCCGTGTGGCTGAGCCAGCTTCTGACCATGCAGGGGTTGGCGCTGGGCGCGCTCACCGGTTGCATCATCTCCAGCGTGGTGCCGCAGTCGATCTTCAACCTGCGCAACCTGGCCCGCCGCTATCTGAAGGTGGAACCGCTGGTGATCGGCGAGAATGCCGAGCTCGGCGTCGCCATCCGCATCGACAAGCCGTCGGAGGCGGGGGCGGACCGGCTGGTCAACGCCATCGGCGCGCATATCGCCTATCCCGGCGACCTCATCGTGATCGACAGCGGCACCGCCACCACTTTCGACGTGATCGCCGCCGACGGCGGGTTCGAGGGCGGCATCATCGCGCCCGGCATCAACCTTTCCATGCAGGCCCTGCACGAGGCGGCGGCCAAGCTGCCGCGGGTGGCCATCCGCCGACCCGAACGCAACCTGGTGATAGGTCGCGATACGGTGAACGCCATGCAGTCCGGCGTGTTCTGGGGCTATGTGGGCCTGATCGAGGGCCTGGTGGATCGGATCAAGGCCGAGTGGGTCCAGCCCATGACCGTGGTCGCCACCGGCGGCGTCGCCTCCCTGTTCGAGGGCGCCACCCCCAAGATCGACCACTTCGATTCCGATCTCACCATCCGCGGTATGCTCGAGGTGTGGCGTCGGAATCTGCGTCCATGATGCTGATCTGGTTGAATAGCGAAACGCTTTCTCCTCCCTCGCGCAGCGGGGGAGGGGGACCCCCTGAAAGGTGGTGGAGGGGGCAGCGCCGCCCTATCTGGTTATCGTCGCGCCGCCCCCTCCGTCACGGCGGGCATTCCCGCCGCGCTACCTCCCCCGCCCTGCGAGGGAGGAGAAAGTATCCATGACCTCAGCACCCCATCCCTCATCCTATTGCGAAGGCGACGAACTCGTTTTCCTGCCGCTCGGCGGGTCGAACGAGATCGGCATGAACTTCAACCTCTATGGCTACGGTCCGCCGCACGCGCGCCAATGGGTGGTGGTCGATCTCGGCGTCACTTTCGGCGACCTGACCACGCCGGGGGTGGAGGTCATCCTGCCCGACCCCCGGTTCATCGAGGAACACGCGGACGACATCCTCGGCATCGTGCTGACCCACGCCCACGAGGATCACATCGGCGCGCTCGGCTGGCTGTGGGAGCGCATCCCCGCGCCGCTCTACGCCACCCCCTTCACCGCCTTCCTGATTCGCGAGAAACTGCGCGACGCGGGTATTCTGGACCAGGTGGAGCTGACCGAGGTTCCCCTCGGCGGCAAGATTACCCTCGGCCCGTTCGAGATGGAGCTGATCACGCTCACCCACTCGATCCCCGAGCCGAACGGCCTTTCGATCCGCACGCCGCTTGGGGTCATCCTGCACACAGGCGACTGGAAGATTGATCCGGACCCGCTGCTGGGCGCCCCCACCGATCAGGACGCCATCCGCCGGCTGGGGGACGAGGGCATCCTCGCCATGGTTTGCGACAGCACCAACGTGTTCGTCGATGGCCGCGCCGGGTCGGAGGCCGAGGTGCGGGTGCAACTCGGCGCCCTGATCGGCGCGCTGAAGGGCAAGATCGCCGTGGCCTGTTTCGCCTCCAACGTGGCCCGGATGGATACGGTGATCCGCGCGGCGGAGGCCTGTGGGCGGCGCGTCTGCCTGGTCGGCCGCTCCATGCATCGCATGGCCGCGGCGGCGCGCTCGGTCGGCCTGTTCAACGGGGTGCAGCCGTTTATTTCCGATGCGGAGGCCGGCTTCTTTCCGGAGAACGCGGTCCTCTATCTGTGCACCGGCAGCCAGGGCGAGCCCCGCGCCGCGCTCTCCCGCATCGCCTCGGGCGACCACAACCACGTGACGCTCGGCAAGGGCGACCACTGCATCTTCTCGTCCAGGGTCATTCCCGGCAACGAGGTGGCCATCCGCACCCTGCAGAACAAGCTCGCCGACCGGGGCGTGCGGCTCTACACCGAACGCGACCATCCCGGCATCCACGTCTCCGGCCATCCCTGCCGCGATGAGCTGGCGGAGATGTACGCCTGGGCGCGGCCACAGATCGCGGTGCCGACCCATGGCGAGCGTCGCCACCTGCTCGAACACGCCGCCTTCGCCGCCGATCTGCAGGTGCCCGAGCAGGTGACGCCGAGGAACGGCGACATGGTGCGCCTGGCGCCGGGGCGGGCGATGATCATCGACGAGGTGCCGGCCGGGCGACTCTATGTGGACGGCGGCAAGGTCACCCTCGCCGATGACGAGCCGCTAAAGGAGCGCCGCCACGCCGCCGCCAATGGCGTGCTGATCGTCGCCGTAGCCATCGACGGCAAGGGGCGGCTGTCCTCCGACATCGAGGTCCGCTCCATCGGCCTGCCCGGCGACGCGGACGAGCCGCTGGAGAACCTGCTCGACCGCTTGGCCGACGCCGCCGAGGACGCGCTGAAACGCCTCGACAAGGACGCCCGCGACGACGACGAGCGCGTGGAACAGGCCGTGGCCCGCGCGCTGAAGAAGCTGAGCCAGCGGATCTGGTCGAGGCGCCCGGTGGTGGAGACGCTGGTGGTACGGGTTTAGGGGAGGTTTTCACTTGTGGTTTCGCGACGAAGTCGGCGGCGGCGCCATCGGGTCATTGCCCAAACCACAATGACGGGAATGGGTATGGCCAGAAGGAAGCCTATCAGGATCGTGTCGCCCAGACCGAATTGCCTGTTATCGCGCGCGCATGAACCCCCACGGCTGCAACCCACATATGTGTTGTTGATTCGTTTGGCGCTATCTGCGGCAGAGATCAATATTTGGTCGTCCGCCGCCAAACTCACTAGCAGTACGCCCGGGCGCGCGCGTTGATAGAGCTCGCTCTTGAAGGTGATCTCGACCTCATGCGCCTTCCGAAGGATGGGGAGAAACGGGTCTATGCAATCATGGAGCAGAGGCGGGTCGGGTTCGCAATGGAGAACCAGATCACCACCATCCTTTAAACGAAGGACATAATCCCCATGGAAGCGAGCGAGACCGCCCTTAATTTGGTGGAGATCAGTCGCCGCCGGAATTTGCCAGTCCCCTTGAGTAATGCGAGGGGCAATAACGGTTTGATAGAGCAGCCAGAGCTGGCACGGGATTAAGATCGCGGCGAGGAGATAGCCTACAAAATTCTTCATGCCCCCTCTAATTTACAAATCGAGTATACTCGGATGCAGAGGGTAGCGAGGAACACCATGATCGGCAAACTGAACCATGTCGGGGTCGCCACGCCCTCTATCGAGCAGAGCGTCGCCCTGTATCGCGACCTGCTGGGCGCCACCGAGATCGGGGAGACGTTCTCCATGCCGGAGCAGGGGGTGTGGGTCTGTTTCGTCACCCTGCCCAATGCGCAGATCGAGCTGATCGAGCCCTATGGCGATGACAGCCCGATCCACAACTTCCTGAAGTCCAACCCGGCGGGAGGGCAGCACCACGTCTGTTTCGAGGTGGAGGACATCATCGCCACCCGCGACGCGATGCGGGCCAAGGGCGCGCGCATCCTTGGCACGGGCGAGCCGCGCATCGGCGCCCACGGCGTGCCGATCATCTTCCTTCACCCCAAGGACATGGGCGGGGTGCTGGTGGAGTTGATGGAGACGCCGAAGCACTAATTCCTCCCCCGCTTTTGCGGGGAGGAATTGGATCGCCGACCCGCTCGGCGTAGGAAGGGGGATGGACCTCGTCTTCTCACTCTCCGTCTACATGGTCATCTGGTGGACGGTGCTGTTCGCCGTACTGCCGCTGGGGGTGCGGAGCCATCACGAGGCGGGGATCGACGTGCCGGGCGGGGGCGAGCCGGCCTCGCCGGTCAATCCCAACCTGAAGAGGAAGTTCATCACCACGACCTGGGTCTCGGCGCTGATCTTCGCGGTGGTCTGGGCGTGTTTCACCTTCCATCTGATACGGTTGCCGAGCTACGGAGCGAATTAAGGCCGGCGTTACGCCGCAACCAATCCAGCCCGTCGGCGGCTGCGCAGAGCGGCGCGAACCAGCTCCACCAGGTTCCAGCCGATCAGCAGGATCAGGAAGGCCAGCATGACCACCGCGTGGGTCTGGGCGATGATCCCGCCGCCGTTGTGGCTGACATAGGCCCTGAGCGCGGCGATGCGCAGATAGACCTCGTTCACCCCGCCGCCGATCAGCATGTAGTAGCTGAGGATCATGGCGCTTAGATGCACGTGCTTCCACACCACCGGCGGCTTGTGAAAGCGCGCCGCCGCCCAACCGGCCACGATCAGCACCAGGGTGGCGATGGCCAGGGCGTGCGGGAAAAAGAACACGTGCAGGCGATAGATGCCGAGCGCGGTGAGGTTCAGCACCAGCTGCGCCGCCAGATAGACCTGGCCGAGCCGCCCGTGTCGCGCCGTGCCCTTGCGCGTGGCGAAGACGAAGGCGCCGAGGCCGAGCGCCACCATGCAGGCGAGACTGTGGACCCAGCCGAGCGGAACGAGGTCGAGATTCATCGCCGCGCTCCTACTTCACCAGATGAAGGGGAATGAGGGCGGGGGCGGCGCTTATCTCCACCACCGCATCCTTGAACGCGGGCGGACCCATCACCGCCTTGGCGTCGCGGCTGGCGCCCCAGGGCTCGATGGGTGCGCCCATCATGCCGAAGTCGAGCTTGCCGTTGCCGTTGGTGTCCTGGAACACGCTGGCGGCATAGCGGCCCGGTGCGACGTTGGTGAAACGGATCGTCGTTTCGCCCGCATGAGGCTCGACCCGGGTGTGCAGGGCGCACCCCTTGGTCATGAACTCCGTCTCGGTGCAGAGCTGGGCATAAAGCGCGCCCTTGGCCTCTACGTTGGCGATGTGAAGCTCGACCGTGCCGGCATGAGCGACGGCGGCGGCGAACAGGACGGCGAGGGAAGGCAGGGTTTGCATTTTGCATCTCCATAATGTGGTTTGAAACATAAAGTGCATTGTTGATCGTTGTCAAGCCACGCTTTCGCCCGGCTTCGTTGCCATGGCCGACTTGTGCGGGCTAAGAGGCAGGCCCGTAAAAGGATCGGCCACCCATGCGCCTGTCGCGCTTTCTGCTCCCTGTGCTGAAGGAAACCCCGTCGGAGGCACAGATCGTCTCGCACCGGCTGATGCTGCGCGCGGGCATGATCCGTCAGGAGGCGGCGGGCATCTACGCCTGGCTGCCGCTGGGGTTTCGGGTGCTCACGAAGATCGAGCGGATCGTGCGCGAGGAGATGGATCGGGCCGGCGCGGTGGAGATGCTGATGCCGACGCTGCAACTCGCCGACCTGTGGCGCGAGAGCGGCCGCTATGACGCCTACGGACCCGAGATGCTGCGCCTCACCGACCGGCACGAGCGCGAGCTGCTTTACGGGCCGACCAACGAGGAGATGATCACCGAGATCTTCCGCGCCTATGTGAAGAGTTACAAGGCGTTACCGCTCAACCTCTACCACATCCAGTGGAAGTTCCGGGACGAGCAGCGTCCGCGGTTCGGGGTCATGCGCGGGCGGGAATTCCTGATGAAGGACGCCTATTCCTTCGACCTCGACGAGGCGGGCGCCCGGCGCAGTTATCAGCGCATGTTCGTCGCCTATCTGCGCACCTTCGCCCGCATGGGCATCACCGCCATCCCCATGCGTGCCGAGACCGGTCCCATCGGCGGCGACCTCAGTCACGAGTTCATTGTCCTGGCCGATACCGGCGAGAGCGTGGTCTATTGCGACCGGCGGGTGCTGGACCTGCCGATCCCGGACGAGACGGTGGACTATCAGGGCGACCTGACGCCGATCGTGGAGGAATGGGGCGGCCGCTACTACGCCGCCACCGAGGACGTCCACGACGCGGCCGTGTTCGAACAGACCCCGCCGGACCAGCGCCTGCAGACGCGCGGCATCGAGGTCGGCCAGGTGTTCTACTTCGGCGACAAGTATTCCGTGCCGATGAAGGCCACCGTCACCGGCCCCGACGGGGCGGAGCGGCCGGTCCATGGCGGCAGCTATGGCGTGGGCGTATCCCGTCTGCTCGGCGCCATCATCGAGGCCAGCCATGACGAGGCGGGCATCATCTGGCCGGACGCGGTGGCCCCCTTCGGCGTCGGCATCGTCAACCTGCGGGTGGGCGACGCGGACGTGGACCTGGCCTGCGAGACCGCCTATGCCCAGTTGCAGGCGGCGGGCCGCGATCCCCTCTATGACGATACCGACGAGCGGCCGGGCGGCAAGTTCGCCACCATGGACCTGATCGGCCTGCCCTGGCAGCTGATCATCGGCCCCAAGGGGCTGAAGGACGGGGTGGTGGAGCTGAAACGCCGCGCCAGCGGGGAGAAACGCACCCTGCCGATGGCGCAGGCGCTGGCGGAGCTGACCGGCCGATGAGTTCAGCGCCCGTGGGAAACGGCGCCGGCCCGTTCAGCGGCTGGGAGCGGGCGCTCGCCGGCCGCTATATGCGCGCCAAGCGCAAGAACGGCGGCGTGGCGCTGATCTCCACCATCTCCTTCGTCGGCATCGCGCTGGCGGTGGCGGCGCTGGTCATCATCATGAGCGTGATGAACGGCTTCCGCACCGACCTGTTGTCGAAGATGCTGGGCTTCAACGGCCACGTCTATGTGCAGGGGCCGGCCATCAACGCGCCGACCCGCGACGTCATGGTCTCGCGTATCCGCTCGGTGCAGGGCGTGACCGAGGCGGTGCCCAAGGTGGAGGCTCAGAGCTTCGCCATCGGGCCTGGCGCCTCCTCGTTCGCCATCGTGCGTGGCCTAACCCCCGCGGACCTGCGCGCCACGCGGCTGGTCTCCGGCAACATCAAGGCCGGTTCTCTGAAAGGGTTCGGGGACGGGGAATACGGCGGCGACGATATCCTGGTCGGCTCGCGCCTGGCGGACCAGCTCGGGGTCAGCGCGGGCGACCAGATCACCCTGGTGGCCCCCTCCGGCGGCTCCACCGCCATGGGCGCCACCCCGCGCACCAAGGCCTATACCGTAGGCGGGGTCTTCTCCGTCGGCGTCTCCGAATACGATCAGGCCTTCATCTACATGCCGCTGGAGCAGGCCCAGCTGTTTTACGGCCGCGACGGCGCCATCGACGAGGTGGAGGTCAAGGTCGACGATCCGGACCGCCTCGACCAGCTCAAGCCCGCCATCGTCAACGCCGCGGGCCCGGGGGCCGTCGTGCAGGACTGGCGCGATCGCAACCACGCCCTGTTCAACGCCCTGCAGGTGGAGCGCACCGCCATGCGGCTGATCCTGATGATGGTCGTCGCCGTGGTGGCGCTGAACATCATTTCCGGCCTCGTCATGCTGGTGAAGAACAAGGCGCGCGATATCGCCATCCTGCGCACCATGGGGGCCAGCCGGGCCTCTGTGCTGCGCATCTTCCTGATGATCGGCGCGGCGATCGGCGGGTCGGGCACGGCGGCCGGGCTGGTCTTCGGCGCCCTGTTCTGCGTCTTCATCGAGCCGATCCAGCAGGGGTTGAACCGGCTGACGGGGGTGAACACCTTCTCCTCCGACGTCTACTTCCTCTCCCACATCCCGGCCAAGATCGACTGGGGCGAGGTCAGCATCATCGTCGCCTTCTCGCTGGCCATGAGTATGCTCTGGGCGTTGCTGCCTGCCATCTGGGCCTCGCGCCTCGATCCGGTGGAGGCGCTCCGCTATGAGTGATCTCGGCGTTTCGCCGACGCCCACCGCGCCGGTCCTGTCGCTGCGGGGGGTGGGGCGCACCTACACACTCGGCGACGGCGGCGCGTTGCAGGTGCTGCACGATGTCGACCTCGACGTGCGGGCGGGCGAGATCGTCGGCCTGATCGGGCCCTCTGGCTCGGGCAAGTCGTCCCTGCTGCACGCCGCCGGCCTGTTGGAAAAGCCCACCGCCGGGCGGGTGATCCTCGACGGGCGGGACTGTTCGGACATGGTGGAGCAGGCGCGCACCCGGCTACGGCTTGGCCTCATCGGCTTCGTCTACCAGTTCCACCATCTGCTGGCCGAGTTCTCCGCAGTGGATAATGTGGCCCTGCCCATCGAAATCGCCGGTCTCGGCAAGGCCGCGGCGCGCCAGCGGGCCAGGGCGCTTCTCACTGAGCTTGGTCTCGCCGAACGGCTGCAACACCAGCCCGCCCAGCTCTCCGGCGGTGAGCAACAGCGCGTGGCCATCGCCCGCGCCTTGGCCAACAGGCCGCGGCTGATCCTGGCCGACGAGCCCACGGGCAATCTCGACCCGGCCACGTCCTCGCACGTGTTCCAAAGCCTGTTCGACCTGGTCCGGCATCAGGATGTGGCTTGCCTGATCGCCACGCACAACATGGCGCTGGCCGGCCACATGGACCGCGTCTTCGCCCTCAAGGACGGCAGCCTGGTTGAACAGGGGTAGACGTCGCTCAAAACGAGTCGTGCTTGGGCCCAACCGAGAACGAAGCAGCCGAATGCGTTCAGCAGCCATGTGGCCGGGTCAAGCACGGCCCTGCCTCCATATCTAGAAAGCCCTAAGCCTTGTGCGTCTCGCGCCAGGTCTTCAGGGCCGCCAGCATGGTGGAGACGTGCTTGGAGGCGTCCATCGCCGAATAGGTGGCCAGCACCGTGCCGTCCGGCGCCACGAGGAACGAGGTGCGGTCCGACGGATGGTCCATCTTCAGCATCAGGCCGGCGCCCGGCATCTTCAGCGAAACGTCGTACTTGGCGATCACGTCGCCCTTGGGATCGGCGGCGACCGGGAACTTGGAGCCGCAACTGGCGGTGGAGAACTTCTCCAGCGCGGCGATATTGTCGCCCGATACGCCGATGACGCTGGCGCCCATGGCCTTGAAGTTATCCATGTTTTCGGCGAACTCGTGCGCCTCGGCCGAGCAGCCCGAGGTGAAGGCCTTGGGGTAGAAATAGACCACGGCCGGCCCCTTCTGCAGCGCCGAGGCCAGATCGAAGGTGAAGTCCTTGCCGGCCAGCGCGGCGGGCAGGGTGAAGTCGGGCGCCTTGGCCCCCGGTTGCAGCGCGGCCATGGCGGGCGCGGCGATCATGGCGGCGGCGGCGATGCCGAGGAGGAGGCGTTTCATGGCGGGGGTGTCCTGCGTGATGGCTAAGCCACGCCTGTCTAGCACACCCTGGATGCGAGGTAACGGGCTCTGTTTCGTCACCGAAGCGCGACCCGCGAAGATTGGGGAAGAACGGGGGGCTTTACAAGAACAAAAGGCGAATATAGAAGCGGGAACAGAATGGCAACATGGAGGCGCGGCGATGGTCCGGTTGATGCGGGATGGTATGGCGCTTGCGTCGGTGGGCGGGTTGGTCTGGATGGTGGCGATGGCGGCTCAGATAGTGGGCTGACGATTCGCCCATGACGCCTCGGAGGTAATGACGGTGCAGCTCGATCAGGCCTTCGTCCATCTGCGGGTGCGGTCGGCCTATTCGTTGCTGGAGGGCGCCATCAAGGCCGGCGACATCGCCGGCCTTGCGATCGGGGCGCAGATGCCCGCCGCCGCCATCTGCGACCGGGCCAACCTGTTCGGCGCGCTGGAATTCTCCCAATCCATGAAGGATGCAGGCGTGCAGCCGATCGTCGGTTGCGCCTTGCCCGTCACCGGCATCGGCGGCCAGGCGGGTGGACGCTGGGCCCGACCCGCCACCATCGTGCTGCTGGCCAAGGACGAGGCGGGCTGGCTGAATCTCATGGCCCTCTCCTCCGAAGCCTATCTGGTGGGCGAGGCCGAGCCTTCCGTGCCCTGGACGCGGGTGGTGGAGCGGGGCGCCGGCCTGATCCTGCTCTCCGGCGGGCCGGACGGCCCGGTCGACCCGCTGTTCGTGGCCGGCAAGCTGGACGAGGCCAGGGCGGCGCTCCACGCCATGTCGGACGCCTTTGGCGACCGGTTCTATATCGAGCTGCAACGCCATGGCCTGCCGATCGAGGCGCGGGCGGAGCCGCATCTGGTGGCCTTCGCCTACGATCGGGGCATCCCGCTGGTGGCCACCAACGACGTCTATTTCACCGACCCGTCCATGTATCGCGCGCACGAGGCGCTGCTCTGCATCTCCGACGGCAGCTATCTCGGCCAGGACGACCGCCGACGGGTGACGCCCGAGCATCACTTCCGCTCCGCCATGGCCATGCGCGAGACCTTTTCCGACCTGCCGGAGGCCTGCGACAACACCCTGGAGATCGCCCGCCGCTGCGCCGTCTTGGTGAGGAAGCGCGATCCGATCCTGCCCGGCTTCTCCACCGTCGGGGGCCGTTCGGAAGCGGAGGAGCTGGCGCATCAGGCGCGCGAGGGGCTGAAGCGTCGCCTGATCGTGATCCCGCACGCGGCCCCCGAACCGGCCTATTGGGAGCGGCTGGAGCGCGAGATCGGGGTGATCTCGCAGATGGGCTTTCCCGGCTATTTCCTGATCGTGGCGGACTTCATCAAATGGTCCAAGACTCACGGCGTACCGGTGGGGCCGGGCCGGGGATCGGGCGCCGGATCGCTGGTGGCCTACGCCCTGACCATCACCGACCTCGACCCGCTGCGCTACGGCCTGCTGTTCGAGCGCTTCCTCAATCCCGAGCGGGTCTCCATGCCCGACTTCGACATCGACTTTTGCCAGGAGCGCCGCGAGGAGGTGATCGGCTACGTGCAGGCCAAGTACGGCCTGGACCGCGTGGCGCAGATCATCACCTTCGGCACGCTGCAGGCGCGGGCGGTGCTGCGCGACGTCGGTCGGGTGATGCAGTTGCCTCTGGGACTGGTGGACCGGCTGGCCAAGATGGTGCCGGCCAATCCGGCCAATCCGGTGACGCTGGCCCAGGCCATCAGGATCGAACCGCGCCTGCAGGCCGCGCGCGACGAGGACGCCTCCGTGGCGGAACTGCTGGAGATCGCGCTTCGGCTGGAGGGGCTTTACCGCAACGCCTCCACCCACGCCGCCGGCATCGTCATCGGCGACCGCCCGCTGACCGAACTGACCCCGCTCTATCAGGACCCGCGCTCGCACATCCCCGCCACCCAATACAACATGAAGTGGGTGGAGAGCGCCGGACTGGTGAAGTTCGACTTCCTCGGCCTCAAGACCCTGACCGTGATCGAGCGGGCGCTGAGGCTGATGGAGAAGCGGGGCGCGCGGGTCGATATGGCCCTGATCCCGCTCGATGACGTCAAGAGCTACGAACTGATGGGCGCGGCCCAGACGGTGGGGGTGTTCCAGTTCGAAGGCCAGGGTATGCGCGACACCCTGCGTCAGCTCAAGCCGAACTGCATCGAGGATGTGACCGCCATCGGCGCGCTCTACCGGCCGGGTCCCATGGACAACATCCCGGCCTTCATCGACTGCAAGTTCGGCCGAAAGCCGATCGACACCCTGCACGCGACGCTCGCCCCCGTGCTGAACGAGACCTATGGCATCATCGTCTACCAGGAGCAGGTGATGCAGATCGCCCAAATCCTGGCCGGCTACAGCCTTGGCGAGGCGGACCTGCTGCGCCGCGCCATGGGCAAGAAGAAGAAGGAGGAGATGGAGCAGCAGCGCACCCGCTTCGTCTCCGGAGCGGGGAAGAACGGCATTCCCCCCGAACGCTCCGGCGCCATCTTCGATCTCGTGGACAAGTTCGCCGGCTACGGCTTCAACAAGTCCCACGCCGCCGCCTATGCCGTGGTCAGCTACCAGACCGCCTGGCTAAAGGCCAATGCGCCGGTGGAGTTCTTCGCCGCCTCGATGAGCCTGGATATCTCCAACACCGACAAGTTGGCGATCTTCTACCAGGACGCCCGCCGATTCGGGGTCAAGGTGGCGGCGCCGGACATCAACCGCTCCTCCGCCGACTTCGATGTTGAGCCCGGCGCCTCGGGCGAACTCCAAGTGCTCTATGCCCTCGGCGCCATCCGCAATGTCGGCCTGCAGGCGATGGAGCACGTAGTCGAGGTGCGCAAGGCGGGGGGCGCGTTCCTGGACCTCTTCGACTTCCTGGAGCGGATCGATCCTAAGGCGGTGAACAAGCGGGCGCTGGAGAATCTGGCCCGCGCGGGGGCGTTCGACACCCTTCATCCCCACCGGTCCCAGATCGTGGCCGCGGCCGATACGCTGATCGCCTACGCCCATTCGCAGGCGGCGGATCGCGACGGCGGTCAGGCCAGCCTGTTCGGCGACGCCTCGGCCGGGCGGCCGCGCCTGCCGCTGGTGGAGCCCTGGCCCGGTGCGGCTCAGCTCGACGAGGAACTGTCGGCGGTCGGCTTCTATCTGTCCGGCCATCCGCTGGAGGATATGATGGAGGCGCTGCGCCGGCGTCGGACGGTGCTCTATCTCGAAGCCCAGCAGCGCGCGGAGGAGGGTGAGGAGGTGCTGCGCATGGCCGGGATCGTGCGCCGTCGCCAGGAGCGCAATTCCCAGTCGGGCGACAAGTTCGCCTTCGTCACCCTCTCCGACCCTACCGGGGAATACGAGGTGCTGTTCTCCGGCGAGGCGCTGCGCCGCGCCCGCGAGGTGCTCGAGCCTGGCAAGGCGGTGATGGTCAAGGTGCGCGCCAAGGCCAAGGACGGCGAGGTGCGCTTCTTCGGCGACGATGCCGAGCCCGTCGATCGGACGCTGGAGACGGTGGCGACGTCGAGCCTGCGCATCCATCTGGCCGGGGTTCCGAATGATGCGGCCACCCTGGCGGGCCGGCTGGCGCGCGCGCGGGCGGAGCGGGGCGGGGAAGTGACCGTGGTCGCCGCACTTGGCGGCGGGCGCGAGGTAGAGGTGCGCCTGCCCGGCCGCTTTACGCTCGACGCCGCCACGCGCGGCGTCCTGAAATCCGCGCCCGGCGTGATGCATCTGGAGGAGGTTTGAGGTCCGCGCCAGAGTTGGCCTGAACGTCGCGTCCGGGGTTTTGTTGAAACCCCCTTCCCATCCGCCTGCGGTTCGCCTATATCCCCGCTCTCGCGAAAAAGCCGATTCTCTCCCGACGCGATTCTCGGGTGGATAGCCGGTCTTTTCGCGCGTGTATGCTTCGAGGCTTGGCCACCGCCCTTGGGCCCTGCGAGGAAGCGCCTCCCACGTTCTGGAGGCTCCCGCGTCCGCCGCTCCCCGGAGCGACGAAGGGTGACGCAGGACCGATCAACGCCCGGAAAGTCTCCGGGTTCAACGGGGCCTCCCACGGCTTCGCTGACGCGCAGGGAACCATCGATGACCCAGTCCTTCACCGGCAAGAAGCGGATCCGCAAGTCGTTCGGCCGCATTCCCGAAGCCGTGCAGATGCCGAACCTGATCGAGGTTCAGCGCTCCTCCTACGAACAGTTCCTCCAGCGCGAGGTGCGCTCGGGCGAGCGGCGCGACGAGGGCATCGAGGCGGTGTTCAAGTCGGTGTTCCCGATCAAGGACTTCAACGAGCGCGCCGTGCTCGAATACGTCTCCTACGAGTTCGAGGATCCCAAGTACGACGTGGAGGAGTGCATCCAGCGCGACATGACCTATGCCGCGCCGCTGAAGGTGAAGCTGCGCCTGATCGTGTTCGAGAACGACGAGGAGACCGGGGCCCGCTCGGTCAAGGACATCAAGGAGCAGGACGTCTATATGGGGGACATCCCCCTGATGACGGAGAAGGGCACCTTCATCGTCAACGGCACCGAACGCGTGATCGTCTCGCAGATGCACCGTTCGCCGGGCGTGTTCTTCGACCACGACAAGGGCAAGACCCACGCCTCGGGCAAGCTGCTGTTCGCCGCCCGGGTGATCCCCTACCGCGGCTCCTGGCTCGACTTCGAGTTCGACGCCAAGGACGTGGTCTATGTGCGCATCGACCGTCGCCGCAAGCTGCCGGCCACTACCTTCATGTATGCGCTGGGCATGGACGGCGAGGAAATCCTCACCACCTTCTACGACACCACCGGCTATGAGAAGCGCGAGGGGGGCTGGGCCACCGAATACCGGCCGGACCGCTGGCGCGGGGTAAAGCCGGACTTCCCGCTGATCGACGCGGACACCGGCGAGGAAGTGGCCAAGGCCGGCGAGAAAATCTCCGCCCGCAACGCCAAGAAGCTGGCCGATGCCGGGCTGAAGACCCTGCTCCTGGCGCCCGACGCGCTGATCGGCCGCTTCCTGGCCCGTGACGCGGTGAATTTCGAGACCGGCGAAATCTATGCCGAGGCGGGCGACGAGCTCGATCCGGCCTCCATCGCCATCCTGGAGGAGCGGGGCTTCACCACCATCGAGGTGCTGGACATCGACCACGTGACCGTGGGCGCCTACATGCGCAACACCTTGAAGATAGACAAGAACTCGGTCCGCGAGGACGCCCTGTTCGACATCTATCGCGTGATGCGTCCGGGCGAGCCGCCGACGGTGGAGGCGGCGGAGGCCATGTTCCGCAGCCTGTTCTTCGACAGCGAGCGCTATGACCTCTCCTCGGTGGGCCGGGTGAAGATGAACATGCGCCTGGAGCAGGACACCGCCGACGACATGCGCGTGCTGCGCAAGGAAGACGTGCTGGAAGTGCTGAAGGTGCTGGTCGGCCTGCGCGATGGCCGCGGCGAGATCGACGATATCGATAACCTCGGCAACCGCCGCGTGCGCTCGGTGGGCGAGCTTCTGGAAAACCAGTACCGCGTCGGCCTCTTGCGCATGGAGCGGGCGATCAAGGAGCGGATGAGTTCGGTCGATATCGACACGGTGATGCCGCACGACCTGATCAACGCCAAGCCGGCGGCGGCGGCGGTGCGCGAGTTCTTCGGCTCCTCGCAGCTCAGCCAGTTCATGGACCAGACCAACCCGCTGAGCGAGATCACCCACAAGCGCCGCCTCTCGGCGCTGGGCCCGGGCGGTCTGACCCGCGAGCGGGCCGGCTTCGAGGTGCGCGACGTGCACCCGACGCACTATGGCCGAATCTGCCCCATCGAGACGCCGGAAGGCCCGAACATCGGCCTGATCAATTCGCTGGCCACCCATGCCCGGGTGAACAAGTACGGCTTCATCGAAAGCCCCTATCGCCGCATCGTCGACGGTCGCCAGACCGAGGACGTGGTCTATCTGTCGGCGATGGAGGAGGCCAAGCACGTCATCGCCCAGGCCAACATCAAGTTCGTCGACGGCAAGATTGCCGAGGACATCGTTCCGGGACGCGTGAACGGCGAACCCGGTCTGCAGATCGCCAGCCATGTGGACATGATGGACGTGTCGCCCAAGCAGGTGGTGTCGGTGGCCGCGGCCCTGATCCCCTTCCTGGAAAACGACGACGCCAACCGCGCGCTCATGGGCGCCAACATGCAGCGTCAGGCCGTGCCGCTGGTACGGTCCGACGCGCCGCTGGTCGGCACCGGCATGGAGGCCGTGGTGGCCCGCGACAGCGGCGCCACCGTGGTGGCCCGGCGCGAGGGCGTGGTGGAGCAGATCGACGGCACCCGCATCGTCATCCGCGCCACCGGCGAGGCCGACCCGGCCAAGCCGGGCGTGGACATCTACCGCCTGTCCAAGTTCCAGCGCTCCAACCAGTCCACCTGCATCAACCAGCGCCCGCTGGTGCGCGTGGGCGACCGGATCAAGGCCGGGGACATCATCGCCGACGGCCCGTCCACCGACCTTGGCGAACTGGCGCTGGGCCGCAACGCCCTGGTCGCCTTCATGCCCTGGAATGGCTACAACTTCGAGGACTCCATCCTGATCTCCGAGCGCATCGTCTCCGACGACGTGTTCACCTCGATCCACATCGAGGAGTTCGAGGTCATGGCGCGGGACACCAAGCTGGGTCCCGAAGAAATCACCCGCGACATCCCCAATGTGGGTGAAGAGGCGCTGCGCAACCTGGACGAGGCCGGCATCGTCGCCATCGGCGCCGAGATCATGCCGGGCGACATCCTGGTCGGCAAGGTGACGCCCAAGGGCGAGAGCCCCATGACGCCGGAGGAGAAGCTGTTGCGCGCCATCTTCGGCGAAAAGGCCTCCGATGTGCGCGATACTTCGCTCCGCCTGCCGCCCGGCGTATCCGGCACGGTGGTGGAAGTGCGCGTGTTCAACCGTCACGGCGTCGATAAGGACGAGCGCGCCATGGCCATCGAGCGCGAGGAGATCGAGCGCCTGGGCAAGGACCGCGACGACGAGTTCGCCATCCTGAACCGCAACATGACCGGACGCCTGCGCGAACTGCTCACCGGCAAGTCCGCCGTCTCGGGTCCCAAGGGCCTTGGCCGCGGCGAGATTTCTCCGGAAAAGCTGGCGGAGATTTCGCCCGGCCTGTGGTGGCAGATCGCGCTCGACGACGAGAAGGCGATGGGCGAGCTGGAGGCCATGCGCCGCCAGTTCGACGAGGCCCGCAAGCGCCTCGACCGCCGCTTCGAGGACAAGGTCGACAAGCTGCAGCGCGGCGACGAACTGCCTCCGGGCGTGATGAAGATGGTCAAGGTGTTCGTGGCGGTGAAGCGCAAGCTGCAGCCGGGCGACAAGATGGCCGGCCGCCACGGCAACAAGGGGGTGATCTCCCGCATCCTGCCGCTGGAGGACATGCCTCACCTCGAGGACGGCACGCCCGTCGATCTGGTGCTGAACCCCCTCGGCGTGCCCTCACGCATGAACGTCGGCCAGATTTTTGAAACCCACCTCGGCTGGGCCTCGGCCGGCCTCGGCAAGCAGATCACCAAGCTCATGGAGGACTGGCAGCACGGCGGCCAACGCCAGGCCCTGGTTGATCGCCTGGTGGAGATTTACGGCAAGGACGAGGAGTTGCCCGACTCGGACGAGGACCTGCTGGAGTTGGCCGGCAACCTCGGCAAGGGCGTGCCCATGGCGACGCCGGTGTTCGACGGCGCGCATATCTCCGACATCGAGGATCACCTGGAGGCGGCGGGCCTGAACCGCTCCGGCCAGGTCACCCTCTATGACGGCCAGACCGGCGAGGCGTTCAAGCGTCCCGTCACCGTCGGCTATATCTACATGCTGAAGCTGCACCATCTGGTGGACGACAAGATCCACGCCCGTTCCATCGGCCCCTACTCGCTGGTCACCCAGCAGCCGCTGGGCGGCAAGGCGCAGTTCGGCGGTCAGCGCTTCGGCGAGATGGAGGTGTGGGCGCTCGAAGCCTACGGCGCAGCCTACACGCTGCAGGAGATGCTGACCGTGAAGTCCGACGACGTGGCCGGCCGCACCAAGGTCTACGAGGCCATCGTCCGCGGCGACGACAGCTTCGAGGCCGGCATCCCCGAGAGCTTCAACGTGCTGGTCAAGGAAATGCGTTCGCTGGGCCTGAACGTGGAGCTGGAGAACTCGTAAAGAGCACTCGACCCCACTTCGTTGTCATCCCGGCGGGTCCGCCAGGGCCGATCCGGGACCCGAGCCGCAGAAAGAACCTGCATCGGGGTCCCGGCTCTCCGCTTCGCTTCGGCCGGGATGACAGTTTGGAATTTGAGGCGGGACCGATCCCGCAGAAGGAACCGAGATGAACCAGGAAGTCCTGAACATCTTCAATCAGGCCCCCGTGGCCCCGACATTCGACCAGATCCGTATCGCACTGGCCTCGCCGGAAAAGATCCGCTCGTGGTCGTTCGGCGAGATCAAGAAGCCCGAGACCATCAACTACCGCACGTTCAAGCCCGAGCGCGACGGCCTGTTCTGCGCCCGCATCTTCGGCCCGACCAAGGACTACGAGTGCCTGTGCGGCAAGTACAAGCGGATGAAGTACAAGGGCATCATCTGCGAGAAGTGCGGCGTGGAGGTCACCCTGGCCCGCGTGCGCCGCGAGCGGATGGGCCACATCGAGCTGGCTTCGCCCGTCGCCCACATCTGGTTCCTGAAGAGCCTGCCCAGCCGCATCGCCATGATGCTCGACATGCCGCTGAAGGATATCGAGCGGGTGCTCTATTTCGAGCACTACATCGTCACCGAACCGGGCCTCACGCCCATGAAGCTGCACTCGCTGCTGTCGGAAGACGACTACATGCGTGCGCAGGAAGAGTACGGCGATGACAGCTTCACCGCCGAGATCGGCGCCGAGGCGATCCAGGGTCTGCTCAAGGCGATCGACCTGGAGAAGGAAGCCGAGAAGCTGCGCCAGGACCTGCTCGAAACCTCTTCGGAGATGAAGCAGAAGAAGTATTCAAAGCGCCTGAAGATCATGGAGGCCTTCATCGAGTCCGGCAACAAGCCGGAGTGGATGATCCTGACCGTGGTGCCGGTCATCCCGCCCGAGCTGCGCCCGCTGGTGCCGCTGGACGGCGGCCGCTTCGCCACCTCCGACCTCAACGATCTCTATCGCCGCGTCATCAACCGCAACAACCGCCTCAAGCGCCTGATCGAGCTCCGCGCGCCGGACATCATCATCCGCAATGAGAAGCGGATGCTGCAGGAATCGGTGGACGCCCTGTTCGACAACGGCCGACGCGGCCGCGTGATCACCGGCGCCAACAAGCGGCCCCTGAAGTCGCTCGCCGACATGCTGAAGGGCAAGCAGGGCCGGTTCCGCCAGAACCTGCTCGGCAAGCGCGTGGACTATTCCGGCCGCTCGGTGATCGTGGTCGGCCCCGAGCTGAAGCTGCACGAGTGCGGTCTGCCCAAGAAGATGGCCTTGGAGCTGTTCAAGCCGTTCATCTATGCGCGCCTTGACGCCAAGGGGCTCTCCGGTACCGTCAAACAGTCCAAGCGCATGGTCGAGCGCGAGCAACCCCAGGTTTGGGACGTGCTGGAGGAGGTGATCCGCGAGCATCCGGTGCTGCTGAACCGTGCGCCCACGCTCCACCGCCTCGGCATCCAGGCCTTCGAGCCCAAGCTGATTGAGGGCAAGGCCATCCAGCTTCACCCGCTGGTCTGCACCGCTTTCAACGCCGATTTCGACGGCGACCAGATGGCGGTGCACGTGCCGCTCTCGCTGGAAGCCCAGCTCGAAGCGCGCGTGCTGATGATGTCCACCAACAACATCCTGTCTCCCGCCAACGGCCGCCCGATCATCGAGCCGTCGCAGGATATCGTCCTCGGCCTCTACTATATGTCCACCTCGCGCGAGGGCGAGCCCGGCGAGGGCAAGGCCTTCTTCGACGCAGGCGAGATCGAGTCGGCGCTGGCCGCCGGCGTGGTGACGCTGCACTCCAAGATCAAGGCGCGCTTCACCGAAATGACCCCGGAAGGGGAGGTGAAGACCAAGCTGATCGACACCACGCCCGGCCGGATGAAGGTGGCGGCGCTATTGCCGCACCACCAGCAACTCGGCCACCGGCTGATCGAAAAGCCGCTGACTAAGAAGGAGATCGGCAACCTGATCGATCAGGTCTATCGCCACTGTGGTCAGAAGGCGACGGTTATCTTCGCCGACCAGATGATGGCGCTCGGCTTCCGCGAGGCGGTGCGCGCCGGCATTTCCTTCGGCAAGGACGACGTCGTCATCCCGGCCGAGAAGATCAAGCTGGTGGGCGAGACCACCAAGCTGGTGGAGGAATATGAGCAGCAGTACGCGGATGGCCTGATCACCAAGGGTGAGAAGTACAACAAGGTGGTCGACGCCTGGGCCAAGGCCACCGACCGGGTGTCCGACGCCATGATGGGCGAGATTTCCCAGCGCAAGAAGGGCCCGGACGGCCGCGAGCTGGAGATCAACTCCATCTACATGATGGCCCACTCCGGCGCCCGTGGTTCGCAGGCGCAGATGAAGCAGCTCGGCGGGATGCGCGGCCTGATGGCCAAGCCGTCGGGCGAGATCATCGAGACGCCGATCATCTCGAACTTCAAGGAAGGCCTGACCGTGCTGGAGTATTTCAACTCTACCCACGGCGCCCGCAAGGGCCTGGCCGACACCGCGCTGAAGACCGCCAATTCGGGTTACCTGACCCGCCGTCTGGTGGACGTGGCGCAGGACTGCATCATCACCGAGGAAGATTGCGGCACCACGCGGGGCATCACCCTGCGCGCCGTGGTCGAGGGCGGCGACGTGCTGGTCTCGCTCGGCCAGCGCATCCTCGGCCGCACCACGGCGGAGGACATCAAGGACACCGACGGGGAGCTGATCGTGCCCGCCGACACCTACATGACCGAGGACATGATCGACATCGTCGAACATGCGGGCATCCAGTCGGTGAAGGTGCGCTCGTCCCTGACCTGCGAGGCCAAGGTGGGCATCTGCGGCGCCTGCTACGGTCGCGACCTGGCGCGCGGCACGCGGGTTAACATCGGCGAGGCGGTAGGCGTCATCGCCGCCCAGTCGATCGGCGAGCCGGGCACCCAGCTCACCATGCGGACCTTCCGGATCGGCGGCATCGCCCAGGTGGCCGAGCAGTCGTTCGCCGAGGCGGCCAACGCCGGCGTGGTCAAGTTCGTGGGCGGCTCGACGGTGAAGACCGCCGGCGGCGACTTCATCGTCATGGCCCGCAACATGCAGATCGTGGTGCAGGTCGACGGCAAGGACCGGGAATCCTACAAGCTTCCCTACGGTTCGCGCCTGAAGATCAAGGACGGCGCCGAGGTGAAGCGCGGCACGCGCCTCGCCGAATGGGACCCCTACACCACCCCGATCATCACCGAGGTGGGCGGCGTGATCCGTTTCGAGGACCTGGTGGACGGCATGTCGGTCCGCGAGGACGTGGACGAGGCCACGGGCATCACCAACCGCGTGGTGGCCGACTGGCGCGCCACGCCGCGGGGTTCGGACCTGCGTCCGGGCATGGGAGTGACCGAGGACGGGGCCTACAAGAAGCTGGCCACCGGTTCGGACGCCCGCTACCTGCTGCCCGCCGGGGCCATCCTCTCGGTCGGCGACGGCGACGAGGTGAAGCCGGGCGACGTTCTGGCCCGTATCCCCACCGAAAGCGCCAAGACGCGCGACATCACCGGCGGCCTGCCGCGGGTGGCGGAGCTGTTCGAGGCGCGCCGGCCCAAGGATTGCGCGGTGATCGCCGAAATGTCCGGCCGGGTCGAGTTCGGCAAGGACTACAAAAACAAGCGCCGCATCAAGATCACCCCGGAAGGCGACGACGCCGAACCGGTGGAGTTCCTGATCCCCAAGGGCAAGCACATCACCGTCCATGATGGCGACCACGTGCAGAAGGGCGAATACCTCATCGACGGTTCGCCCGATCCGCACGATCTGCTGCGCATCCAGGGCGTCGAGGCGCTGGCCGAATATCTCGTCAACGAGATTCAGGAGGTCTATCGCCTGCAGGGCGTGCCGATCAACGACAAGCACATCGAGACCATCGTCCGCCAGATGCTGCAGAAGGTCGAGATCCTGGAGCCTGGCGACACCGGCCTGATCAAGGGCGACGCCCTCGATAAGCCCGAGGTGGAGGAGGAGAACGCCAAGGCGCAAGCCCGCGGCGGTCGCCCGGCCCTCACCCAGGCGGTGCTGCTCGGCATCACCAAGGCTTCGCTGCAGACTCGCTCGTTCATCTCCGCCGCCTCCTTCCAGGAGACCACGCGGGTGCTGACCGACGCCTCGGTGCACGGCAAGACCGACACCCTGGAGGGGCTGAAGGAGAACGTGATCGTCGGCCGCCTGATCCCGGCGGGTACGGGCTCGTACCTGCGGACCATGCAGAAGATCGCCACCAAGCGGGACGAGGCTCTGACCGCCAGCCGCGAGGCGGCTGCGGAGTTGGAAGCCTTCCCGGCCGATCTGGCCGACGCCTTCGCCAAGCCCGAACCCGTCCACGCGCCGAGCGACGAGTAAGGCGGGTCGCTTAGCTCAGAACCCTTGCGGCCCGGGAGCGATCCCGGGCCGTTTGGTTTACAACCTTCTCAAAGACCCATGAGTGCGCCCATGTCCGTCGCCTCCGAACCGCAGCCCCAATCCGCCAATCTGTCGAATTGGCGTCTGCCACCGTTCAACCACTGGGCGTTCCATCACATCCGCGACGTCCTACCGGTGGCCGAAGTGGCGAAAGGGGCTGGCACGCCCATGCCGCTGCCTGCCGCGCCGGTGTCTTTCGACGCTTTCCGGCTCCCGGGCGCGGATGGCGCGCTGAGCTTAGAGGCCGTGCTGGCGGCGACATCGACCGACGCCATCGTCATCCTGCAGGACGGCCGGATCGTCCACGAAGCCTATGCCCATGGGATGATGACGGATACCCCACACATCCTCATGTCCGCCACCAAGGCGGTGGTGGGGCTGGTTGCGGGCATGTTGGCGCATCAGGGCCGACTGAGTCTGGACGCTACGGTGGCGACTTGCCTCCCGGAACTGGCCGACACCGTCTATCGCGACGTGTCCCTGCGCCAATTGCTGGATATGCGCAGCGGCGTGGTGCTGAGCGAGGCGCAGAGCCTGGCCTACTCTGTCGCGGCCGGCTGGGACCCGCCCGCGCCCGGCCTGCCGAGCGGCGATCTGCACGGCTTCTTCCGTAGCCTCAAGGGTGAACCGGCAGCGCACGGCGGGCCGTTCTACTATACGTCAGCCAATACCGATCTGCTCGGCTGGGCGATGGAGCGGGCGACCGGCGAGAGCGTGGCGTCGCTGATCACCCGGCAGTTATGGGCGCCGATGGGTGCGGAAACGGCCGCCTATATCACCACCGACAGCCAGGGCGCGGCCCGCTGCACCGGCGGCTTATGCGCCACCGTCCGCGACTTCGCCCGCCTTGGCCAGCTTATCCTGGACCACGGCTGCCGTAACGGCGCCGAGGTCATCCCCCCGGCGGTGATCGAAGACATCGCCACCGGGGGCGATCATCAGGCCTGGGCCGAAGGCCAGTGGGGCCAGATTTTCGGCTTCGCCGGCTCCAGCCTGCGCTATCGCAGCGGCTGGTACGGCGTCGATGATGCGCCGCCGTTGATGTTCGCCATGGGCATCCACGGCCAGAACCTGTTCGTGGACCGCGCCAACCGCATCGTCATCGCCAAGTTCTCGTCCCAGCCGAGCGCCATCGACTATGCGGCCTTGCCCATGACACACCGGGCGGTGGAGGCTATCCGGCGCTATCTGACCACCGGCGCGGCGTAGAAGCGCACTTGCGCGCCTACGCCCGGGCGCGGCACACCTGCACCATGAGCACCGATATCGAGATCGCCCAAGCGGCCGTCCTGAAGCCCATCGCCGAGATCGCCGCGCGGGCCGATATTCCCTCCGATGCGCTGATCCCCCACGGCCGCCACCTGGCCAAGCTCGACATGGCCTATGTGGAGAGCCTGCGCGCCCACCCGACAGGCAGGCTGATTCTGGTCACCGCCATCAACCCGACCCCGCCGGGCGAGGGCAAGACCACCACCACCATCGGCCTCGGCGATGCCCTGAACCGCATCGGACGCCGGGCGGTGATCGCCTTGCGAGAGCCCTCGCTCGGCCCGGTGTTCGGGCGCAAGGGCGGCGCCACCGGCGGCGGCTATGCGCAAGTCCTGCCCATGGAGGCGATCAACCTGCACTTCACCGGCGATTTCCACGCCATCACCACGGCCCACAACCTGCTCTCGGCCCTGCTGGACAACCACCTTTATTGGGGCAACGCGCTGGAGATCGATCCGCGCCGTATCGTGTGGCGCCGGGTGCTGGACGTGAACGACCGGGCGCTGCGCCAGGTAGTGACCAGCCTTGGTGAGGGCGCCAACGGCGCGCCGCGCGAATCCGGCTTCGACATCACCGTGGCGTCGGAGGTGATGGCCATCCTCTGCCTGGCCTCGGACCTGGCCGATCTGGAACGGCGTCTGGCCGCCATCGTGGTGGCGCGCACACGAGACGGCAAGCCGGTGACGGCGGGCGATCTCGGTGCGGCCGGCGCCATGGCGGTGCTGTTGAAGGAGGCGATCCAGCCGAACCTCGCCCAGACGATCGAGGGCTCCGCCGTGCTGGTCCATGGCGGTCCCTTCGCCAACATCGCCCACGGCTGCAACTCGGTGATCGCCACCCGCGCCGCCCTGGGGCTCGGCGAGTTCTGCATCACCGAGGCCGGGTTCGGCGCTGACCTAGGGGCGGAGAAGTTCCTCGACATCAAGTGCCGCGCCGCGGGGCTCACGCCCGACGCGGCGGTGGTGGTGGCCACGCTGCGGGCGCTGAAATACCAGGGCGGCGCCGACGCCAAGGCTGTCGGCCAGCCGGATAGGGCGGCCCTGTCCAGTGGCCTTGCCAACCTCGGCCGTCATATCGAGAACCTCAAGGGCTACGGCCTGCCCGTGGCGGTGGCGCTCAACCACTTCGCCGGCGATATGGACGAGGAGCATGAGGCGGTTCGCGACTATTGCAACCGTCTCGGCGTCGAGGCCATCGTCTGCACCCACTGGGCCGAGGGCGGCAAGGGGGCCGAGGCGCTGGCCCGCCACGTGGTGGCGCTGGCGGAAGGGGGCGGGGCGGCGTTCGCGCCGCTCTATCCGCTGGATCGGCCGCTGCTGGCCAAGATCGAGACGGTGGCGACGCGCATCTATCGCGCCGGCTCGGTGCAATTGTCCCCGCCCGCCGCCAGGGACCTCAAGCGGTTCGAGGCGGAGGGGTGGGGCGGCCTGCCGGTGTGCATGGCCAAGACGCCGTATTCGTTCTCCGCCGACGAGAGCCTGCGCGGGGCGCCGGAGGGCTTCGTCCTGCCGGTGCGCGAGGTGCGCCTCTCCGCCGGCGCGGGCTTCGTGGTGGCCATCTGCGGCGAGGTCATGACCATGCCGGGCCTGCCCAAGGCGCCCGCCGCCCACCACATCCGCCTCGCCCCGGACGGCCGGATCGAGGGGCTGAGCTGAGCTTCATTCCTTAAGGCGTCTTCGCTATGCCGACCTCTGGCGTCATGGAACCGGTGGGTATGCTCACGCCGCATTTGAGTGGTCCGAGGTCGATACTCGCTAAGCCATCCTGCTTGATCCGGTCAGACATGCTGCGCCTGTCCTTCTTGTTGGCCCCAGGGCCAAACTTCATTCCACATCCAATCCCGGGACCGATCATGGAGCCTACGAGGGTGCTGCGCGACCGACCGTCAGGCCCTAACGTGCCGGGTCCTGGCGTGAAGCCATACTCCGGGTGGTTCAGCATCTGATAGCGCTGCTGTGCGGCGTCGAAATATTCGCGCTTGCGGGGGTCGATACCGGAGAGCGGGGCGCGGTCGCGCGGGATGGGTCGCCCGCCGGTTCCGTCCGCGGTCTGGAGTTTGGGGGCGCAGCGAATCCGCTCCTCCGGTGAAAGCAGCATCAGGTCTTCACGCGCGCAGTCGCGCGGGCCGCTCTCGTAGAAGTGAATTGCGCCATTGTCCGCGGCCGGCGCCGGTGAAGTCTTCGGCGCCCCTGCCACGATAGGGGACGGCGTCGCGGCGGTCGTCTGCGGCGGAACGTGGGCCTGCAGCGGCTCGGTGGAGTTCGCCGGACGGGAAGGGGCGGAAGGCTCTAACGGCCGTCGAAGCTGTGCGATCAAGCGAAGCTGCAGCGTCGGCGTCTGCGCGATGGTTCTGAACACCGGCCTCGGGACCATGAAGCCGACCGCGAGCAGCACAAGCAGATGCGCCAACGCCGAACCGGCGATGATCGCCGTTCGCCGCCAGCCCGGTCCGCCTCTAACCGCCCCCGCCCCGGCCATGGCCAAGTTCACCGCCCGATCGTGTCGGATGCACGACCATGTTGCGGCTGAAGAGCGGCTAGTGCTGCTTGAAGTGGTGGATGGCGCTCTCCGGCAGGCAGCCGACGCCGAAGTTGGAGCCGGGGCCGTCGCAGGCCACCACCGGCTGGCCGGTCGGCCCTTCCCGTGCGGCGCGGCGGCGCTCGTCGGCGGCGGCCTGCACCGAATAGGCGCCGCGCTTGTCGTCGGGGATGGCGGAGAAGGGCGAGGCCTTTTTCGCCATGTCGCCGAACCGCTTGGCGCAGGCCTCCTTCTCCTCGCGCGTCAGTTGAACCGCGTCCTCCACATCGCAGCCGACGCTTCGGCGCAGCAGAGCCTGCACCCCGCGCGGGCTTTCGTCGGCGGGCAGGGGGCCCGGCGCCACGCTGGTTCCAGGCTTGCCGGCGGCGGGCGTCCCCGGTGCGGGCGCCGGCGGGGCCGGAACGGGAGAGGGCTTCACCGCCCGGGGCGGTGCGGCGGATGTGTGTACGCGGGGCAGGGGCAGCTGGATCACCCGGTTCGGCAGGGGGACGGGCGGTGCGCTCGCCTGCGCGGTCCGCGCGCGATGGGTCTGGCTACGCGGCATCGGCGGCAGGAGCGTCAAGGTGATCGGCTTTTCCGGCGGGATGAATTGGAAGGCGGGCTTCGGCACGATCAGGCCGATGGCCAGGAACACCGCCAGGTGTACGGCGATGGAGACGGCCACGGCGGGGCCCGCGCGCCGCCGCGCCCGGCGCCTCCTGTCGATCTGGTCCTGGTCCACAGCCACGATATGGGATCAGGCGGGGCGAATGTGACCCCGGCGCGGCGCGGGCGCGGCCACCGTGAGGCCATTGCGCGCGCCATCGCTCGCCTTGACGCGCGTGGGGTTTGCGCGTATCAGCCGCCGCTCCTGAGACGGGCCTTGCCCGCCACGGGAGACAATTCGACGCTTGGGCTGTGCCCGCCGGAACGCCCAAAGCGCGCGTTCCGGCCAAAACCGCTATTTGCGTCTCAAGCCGCCCGGCCTCCGATGAGGTCAAAAAGAAGGACGCGGAGTCGACCGGCCGAAAGGTGCAGGCTCCCCACGCACAAGGACGAAGTTACAGGTCTATGCCGACGATCAACCAGCTTATCCGCAAGCCCCGCCAGGCCAAGCCGAACCGCAACAAGGTGCCGGCGCTGAAGGGCAGCCCGCAGCGCCGCGGCGTCTGCACCCGCGTCTATACGACCACGCCGAAGAAGCCGAACTCGGCGCTGCGTAAGGTGGCCAAGGTGCGCCTGACCTCCGGCATCGAGGCGGTGTGCTACATCCCCGGCGAAGGCCACAACCTGCAGGAACATTCCGTGGTGCTGATCCGCGGCGGCCGCGTGAAGGACCTTCCGGGCGTGCGCTACCATATCCTGCGCGGCGTGCTCGACACCCAGGGTGTGAAGAACCGCAAGCAGCGCCGTTCGCACTATGGCGCCAAGCGGCCGAAGTAATTCTTATGCAAGTGACGATCACCTACGATAATCCAATCGGCCGCAATTATGATCGGATGGTCAACGCGCTTGGGGCTTTTGGGACGCTGACCGTGCTTGGCCCGCGCACAACCTTTAAGTTAATTGCCTACCGCGGCGTAACCATTCGTCAGGTTAAGTTGGCGATCAGCAAGATTCTTCACCCGTTGCGCGGCAGTGCTCTGATTTCGTCGCCTCGCCACGGTTCTTTCCAAAAAGATAACAAGCTCGGCTGGTCAACGCCCCGCTGGATAAAGGTCTAACATATGTCCCGTCGTCACCGCGCAGAGAAGCGCGAAGTTCTGCCCGACCCCAAGTTCGGCGACCTCGTCCTCACCAAGTTCATGAACTACGTCATGTACGAAGGGAAGAAGGCCGTGGCCGAGAATATCGTCTATGGCGCCTTCGACATCATCGAGACCAAGCGCCGCGACATGGACGTGATCACCGTGTTCCACACCGCGCTCGACAACGTGGCCCCCGCCATCGAGGTACGCTCTCGCCGGGTGGGCGGCGCCACCTATCAGGTGCCGGTGGAAGTGCGCCCCGACCGCCGTCGGGCGCTGGCCATCCGCTGGCTGGTCAACGCGGCGCGCAAGCGCGGCGAGAACACCATGACCGAAAAGCTGGCCGCCGAGCTGCTCGACGCTTCCAACAATCGCGGCACCGCGGTGAAGAAGCGCGAAGACACCCACAAGATGGCCGAGGCGAACCGCGCCTTCTCGCATTACCGCTGGTAAGCCCTATATGGGAGCGGCAGTCGCGGTCCCGTCCGCGGCTTCCTAAGGCGGAGGGTTTGCGCTAAACCCCCCGCTGCTCCCGACGCCCCCAATCGCTACGCTTAAACGCCCGACCGCAGAGCCCGTCCCCATGCCCCGTGCACACAAGATCGAAGACTACCGCAACTTCGGCATCATGGCCCACATCGATGCGGGCAAGACGACGACGACGGAGCGCATCCTCTACTATACCGGCAAGAGCCATAAGATCGGCGAAGTGCACGACGGCGCCGCGACCATGGACTGGATGGAGCAGGAGCAGGAGCGGGGCATCACCATCACCTCCGCCGCCACCACCGCCATCTGGAACGGCCACCGGCTGAACATTATCGACACCCCCGGCCACGTGGACTTCACCATCGAGGTGGAGCGCAGCCTGCGCGTGCTCGACGGCGCGGTGGCGGTGCTCGACGGCAACCAGGGCGTGGAGCCGCAGACCGAAACCGTGTGGCGTCAGGCCGACCGCTACAACGTCCCGCGCATCGTGTTCGTCAACAAGATGGACAAGATCGGGGCGGATTTCGACATGTGCCTGGCCACCATCCGCGACCGGCTGGCCGTGAAGGCCGTACCGATCCAGTTTCCCATCGGGTCGGAAGCCGACCTGAAGGGCCTGGTCGATCTGGTCCGCATGAAGGCGGTGGTCTGGGACAATGACGGCCTCGGCGCCAATTACCGCGATGAGGAAATCCCCGCCGAGCTGATGGATCGCGCGCTGGAGCTGCGCAACTATCTGATCGAGAACGCCGTCGAGATGGACGACGCGGCCATGGAAGCCTTTTTCGAGGGTAACGAACCCTCCGAAGAGGTGTTGAAGAAGTGCCTGCGCAAGGCGGTTCTGACCGGCGCCTTCTATCCGATCCTGTGCGGCTCGGCGTTCAAGAACAAGGGCGTGCAGCCCCTGCTCGACGCGGTGGTGGATTATCTGCCCTCGCCGGTGGACATCCCCCCGACGCAAGGCATCGACTTCAAGACCGAGGAGCCGATCGAGCGCAAGGCGTCGGACAGCGAGCCGCTGTCGATCCTGGCGTTCAAGATCATGGACGACCCCTTTGTGGGCTCGCTTACCTTCTGCCGCATTTATTCCGGCAAGCTGGAGACAGGCATGGGCCTGCTCAACTCCACGCGCGACAAGCGCGAGCGGGTCGGCCGGATGCTGCTCATGCACTCCAACAACCGCGAGGACATCAAGGAGGCCTATGCCGGCGACATCATCGCCCTGGCCGGCCTGAAAGACACCCGCACCGGCGACACCCTGTGCGACCCGCTGAAGTCGCCGGTGATCCTGGAAAAGATGAACTTCCCGGCCCCGGTGATCGAGATCGCCATCGAGCCGAAGTCGAAGGCCGACCAGGAGAAGCTGGGTGTCGCGCTCGGCAAGATGGTGGCCGAGGATCCCTCCTTCACCGTGTTTACCGACCAGGAGAGCGGCCAGACGGTGATGAAGGGGATGGGTGAGCTCCACCTCGACATCAAGGTCGATATCCTGCGCCGCACCTACAAGGTGGACGCCAATATCGGCGCGCCGCAGGTGGCCTATCGCGAAAGCCTCGGCCGCAAGACCGACATCGACTACACCCACAAGAAGCAGACCGGCGGCACCGGCCAGTTCGCGCGGGTGATGATCACCTTCGAGCCCGGCGAACCCGGCTCGGGCTTCGTGTTCGAGAGCAAGGTCGTCGGCGGCGCGGTGCCGAAGGAATTCATCCCCGGCGTGGAGAAGGGGCTGGAATCCATCAAGGAAAGCGGTCTCCTGGCCGGCTTCCCCCTGATCGACTTCAAGGCGACGCTGACCGACGGCAAGTACCACGATGTGGACTCCAGCGTGCTGGCGTTCGAGATCGCCGCCCGCGCCGCCTTCCGCGAACTGCGGGAGAAGGGCGCGCCCAAGCTGCTCGAACCGATCATGAAGGTGGAAGTGCTCACGCCGGACGAATATCTCGGCGACGTGATCGGCGACCTGAACAGCCGGCGCGGCCAGATCCAGGGCACCGACCAGCGCGGCAACGCCCAGGTGATCACCGCCTTCGTGCCGCTGGCCAACATGTTCGGCTACGTGTCCAACCTGCGGGGCATGAGCCAGGGTCGCGCCCAGTTCACCATGCAGTACGACCACTACGAGGATGTGCCGCAGGTCGTCGCCTCGGAGATCATCAAGAAGTACGCCTAAGGTTCTTCCGTCCGGAAAAGCCTGTTGAAAAGTCTGCCGGTTTCATAGAAACCGTCGGCCCTTACATACCCCCAGAAGAGGACCCCGATCTGGGGCCGGAGCTAGAGAAAAATGGCCAAGGAAAAGTTCGAACGTAACAAGCCGCACTGCAACATCGGCACCATCGGTCACGTGGACCATGGCAAGACCACCCTCACCGCCGCGATCACCATGACGCTGGCCAAGAAGGGCGGCGCCAAGGCCATGTCCTACGCGGATATCGACGCCGCGCCGGAAGAAAAGGCCCGCGGCATCACCATCAACACCGCCCACGTGGAATATGAGACGGCCAACCGCCACTATGCCCACGTGGACTGCCCCGGCCACGCCGACTACGTGAAGAACATGATCACCGGCGCCGCCCAGATGGACGGCGCGATCCTGGTCTGCTCGGCCGCCGACGGCCCGATGCCGCAGACCCGCGAGCACATCCTGCTCGCCCGTCAGGTCGGCGTGCCGGCCCTCGTGGTGTTCCTGAACAAGGTCGACATGGTCGACGACGCCGAACTCCTGGAACTGGTGGAGATGGAGCTGCGCGAGCTGCTCTCGTCCTACGACTTCCCCGGCGACGACATCCCGATCACCGCCGGCTCGGCCCTGGCCGCCGTGGAAGGCAAGACCCCGGAAATCGGCGAAGAAGCCGTGCTGAAGCTGATGCAGACCGTGGACGATTACATTCCGCAACCGGCCCGTCCGCTCGACCTTCCCTTCCTGATGCCGGTGGAAGACGTGTTCTCCATCTCGGGTCGCGGCACCGTGGTGACCGGGCGGGTGGAGCGCGGCATCGTCAAGGTGGGCGAGGAAGTCGAGATCGTGGGCATCCGTCCCGTTCAGAAGACCACCTGCACGGGCGTGGAAATGTTCCGCAAGCTGCTCGACCAAGGCCAGGCGGGCGACAACGTGGGCGTCCTGCTGCGCGGCACCAAGCGCGAGGACGTTGAGCGCGGCCAGGTGCTGTGCAAGCCGGGCTCCATCACTCCGCACACCAAGTTCATCGCCGAAGCCTACATCCTGACCAAGGAAGAAGGCGGCCGTCACACGCCGTTCTTCACCAACTACCGTCCGCAGTTCTATTTCCGGACCACCGACGTGACCGGGATCGTGAAGCTGAAGGAAGGCGTCGAGATGATCATGCCCGGCGACAATGCCGAGCTGGAAGTCGAACTGATCACGCCCATCGCCATGGAAGAGAAGCTGCGCTTCGCCATCCGTGAAGGGGGCCGCACGGTCGGCGCCGGCGTGGTCGCCAAGATCATCGCCTAAGCGATTGGACTACACGTCGGGCTTGATCCGACGATCCTTATGCGCCGTCGGGGAGCGATCCTCGGCGGCGCTGTCGTTCCGGGCGGGATCGGTGCCGCGGCTCTCACCGGTGGAGGGGTCCGTGCTCGTCTTGTCCGAGCGGGAACCGTCCGACCCCGTTTTTGGCCCCGGCGGCGCGCCGGGCTTCAGGTTGTCATTCTCGGTTTCGCGTGGGGTGGACGGCATCGATGGGCTCCCGGAATTGGAGATGAAACGGCCGGAGGCGAACTCGCGATCCATCGAACATCGGCTCCGTTCCTCCACGGCGGCTGGCGTGGGACCACGCCCGTGCTAGGGGAGGCCGTGAGCGCTGAATCCGCCCCCGAAATCTCCATCATCGTCTGCACCCTGAACGAGGTGGCGGCGATCGGGCCGCTGATTGCCGAGATTCAGCGGACGCTGGCGGGGACGGCCCACGAGATCATCGTCGTCGACGATGGCTCGACCGACGGTACGCCCGCCGCTGTCCTGGCGCCCGGCGATCCAAGCGTGCGGTTGATCGAGCGGGTGGACATCCGCGGCCTGGGGTCGGCGGCCTTGGCGGGGTGGGATGCGGCGGGGGCGCCGCTCCTGGCGCTTATCGACGGCGATGGCCAGCACGACCCGGCCTTGCTGCCCGGCCTGATCGCCGCCTTGCGCGCCGCCGATAGCGATCTCGCCATCGCCGCGCGGGACCTCGCGGCGCAGCAGGCGCTGTCGCCGCTCCGCGTGCGCCTGTCCAGGGCGGGTGTCTGGCTGGCGGATCGGGCGCTGGGCATGCACCTGACCGACCCGATGAGCGGCTATTTCGTCATGACTCGCGCCTTTTATCGGCGCGCCAGACCGCGGGTTTCCGGGGTCGGGTTCAAGATTTTGGTCGATCTGGCCGCGTCCGCCCGACCGCGCGCCACTTTTGTCGAGCGCACCACCGCCCTTCGCCCTCGGCGCGGCGGCGAGTCCAAGCTGGACCTACGGGTGGTTGTCGACCTGGCGGCGCTGCTGGCGGAAAAGCGTCTGGGCGGGCTGATCCCGGCGCGCTTCATCCTGTTCACCGCCGTCGGGGTCTCCGGCGTCGTGGTCAACCTGGCCGTCCTCGGCGTGATGTTCCGTGGTCTGCACCTGCATTTCGCCGTTTCCCAAGCGGCGGCTATCCTCATCGCCATGGGGTGGAACTTCTGGCTGAACAACCTGCTCACCTTCCGTGATCGGCGGCTGCGCGGGATGGATTTTCTGCGCGGCTTCGTGGCCTTCGCCGCCTCGTGCGCGCTCGGCGCCGTGTTGAATGTGCTTATCGCCGAGAGCCTGTTCCGTCTTGGCCTCCGCTGGGCCCTGGCCGGCGGGGTCGGCGCCCTGGCGGCGGGCGTGTTCAACTTCTGGGCGGTGCGCCGCCTCACCTGGAAGGTGCGCAGCTAGCCGCCAGTCATTCGGGCCTGGGCTATTCGGCGGGGCGGCGCAGCAGGGCCTCCAGGCGCGCAAACCAGCGGCGTCCCAGCATCAAAGCGGCGTCCCCGGACAGGTTGTCGCGCCGCCTGGCGTCGCCGGGCTGATAGAGCTCGAACTCGAACTCCGGATCGTGCGGGTCGTCGAAGACGAAGCGGAGCGTCACACGGCTCACCGCCGGGCTTGTCTGGTCGAGCGGACGTCGGCCTTCGCCGCGGAAACAGCGGGCGGCGACCTGGCCGTCGAAGATCAGCTCGGCGCCCACCAGTTCCTGCAAGTCATAGACGAGGCCGGGGTCGCCGGGGCCGCGCACGATGGCCAGCTTGCGCTCGTCGATCGCCAGCGCGGCGCCTTGGCTGCGCGCCGGGGCCACGGACAGCACGTCCGGTGGCGCGGCGAAGCCCAGCCGCAGGCGGCGGGCGACGCGGGCCCCCGGCTCGAACCACCAGGCCCCGATGGCCGTCGCGGCGATGCCGACGGCCAGGGCGACGCCGATCAGTAGCAGGAAGGCGAACGCCGAACCCATGAAGCGAGGCTAAGGGGATTCGCGCTCAGTCGGCGAAGCTCGCCACCACCGGCACGTGGTCGGAGGGCCTGTCCATGGCGCGGGCGTCGCGGTGGACGACGCAGCCGCTGAGCCGCTCGGCCGCGCGGGGGGAGAGGAACAGGTGGTCGATGCGGATGCCGTGGTTCCGCTGCCAGGCGCCGGCCTGATAGTCCCAGAAGGTGTAGGCGTGCGGGTCCTCGCCCACCTCCGCCTGGGCCTCGGTCAGGCCGAGGTGCTTCAGCGCGCGCCAGCCGGCGCGGCTCTCGGGTTGGAACAGAGCGTCGCCGAGCCAGCCGGCCGGGTTGTCCGCATCCTCCGGCTCGGGGATCACATTGTAGTCGCCGGCCAGAACGAACGCCTCCTCCAGCAACAGCAGGTCGGCGGCGTGGCGACGCAGGCGCTCCATCCAGGCCAGCTTATAGGCGAACTTCTCCGTACCAATGGGATTGCCGTTGGGCAGATAGAGGCCGCCGACGCGGATCGGGCGCGGCGCGGCGATCACAGCTTCGATATAGCGGGCCTGTTCGTCGCTATCGTCGCCGGGCAAGCCCCGGCGGATGTCCTCGAACGGAAATTTGGAAAGCAGGGCGACGCCGTTGTAGGTCTTCTGGCCGTGGACGGCGACATTATAGCCAAGCGCCTCAAAGGGTTCCGACGGAAACTTGTCGTCGATGCACTTGATCTCCTGCAGGCAGACCACCTCCGGCCGGGCGAGCTGGACCCAGGCCAGCACCGTCTCCAGCCGCGCATTGACCGAGTTCACGTTCCAGGTGGCGATGTCCATGCGCCATCAATGGCGCGGGTCGAGCCCTTTGACAAACGTCACCACGGCGGAAACCAGGGGCGGCGACAGCGGCTTTTGCGCGTCGGCATAGATCGCCACGTTGCCGGCGCGATCGGCGGGGGCGTCCTTCAGGACGTGGTTCATGCCCTTGACCACCACCAGTTTGGCGTCCGGCCGCGCCTTGGCCAGCCGGTCCGCATCGGCCACGCTCACCTGCAGGTCGTTGTCGCCCTGGACGATCAGCACCGGCGCCCTGACCTTGGCGACCTCCACCGCCGGATCGAGCGGCAGCCAGGACATCATGTAGGGCTGAACCGTCAGGCGAAATACCTGCGGCAGCGGCGGTTCTGCGACGGTGTGGCCGGCCTTGAGCTGGTCGATGGTGTCCTTCACCCGGGCGAGGACCGCGGGCGACACCTGGGGGGCCACCTGCTCCAGCAGGACCTGGTCGATCGGGCGACCGGCGCCGGAGAGCGAGACATAGCCACAGACCGGAACCTTCTGCGCCGCCAACATGCCGAGCAGCGAGCCCTCCGAATGGCCGAGGATCACCACGCAGCGCACGCCCGGCTCCTTCGCCAGCAGGCGGGCGAAGGCGGCGGCGTCGTCGGCGAAGTCGGTGAACCTAAGCTGGGCTTCGGCGGCGAAGGCCGCGGCGTTGGTCCGGGGGCCGTCGCCGATCAGGGCGCGCGTGCTTTGGCCCACACCACGCTTGTCGTAGCGCAAGCTGGGAATGCCAGCCGTTTCAAGAGCGTCGGCCAGCAATCGGTAGCTGCCGGCATGGACGCCCATGGCGGAGTCTCCGTCGCGGTCGGTGGGGCCCGAACCGGCGATGACGAGCACGGCGGCGCCACCGGTGAAGCCCGCAGGTATCCGCACGGCGCCGTGGATATCACCCTTGCCGGCCGGAACGGAAACCTCCCGGTCCGTAGCCATGGCCGCTCCCGCCGAGCACAGCCCTGCCATCAGCGCCGCCAGCAGACTCCTCATCGCCTTCTCCATTCGTTATTTCGGGAAATAACAAAATTACACGGACCGCGTCAAGCTGGCGCCGCCGCCCGCATGGTCGGGTCAGATCGAGAAGCTGACCCCACAGCCGCAGCTCGACTTGGCGTTGGGGTTGTGGATCTTGAATTCGGCGCCGGCCAGCGCATTCACGAAGTCGATCTCCGACCCCCTGAGCAGGGCGATGGAGATATCGTCCACCACCGCCGCGGCGCCGTCGCGTTCGATGCGGTGATCGCCCGGCAGGGCCGCCTCCACCAGGTCGAAGCGGTACTGGAAGCCGGAACAGCCGCCGCCGTCCACCGCCACGCGCAGCATCAGCGACCGCTGTTCGGCCGCGCCGATGTCGTGGATGCGCCGGGCGGCGGCGGGCGAGAGGGTGAGGGCTGGGGTCATGTGCACATGGGTGTGGAAAACGCGGTGTGGAAAGCCGCGGTGTGAAAAAGGCGTCAGGGCCTATATGAGACCTTGCCGGTCGAAACAAAACCCCGCGGCCGCAGAACCCCGCCCATGGAGAGGCTCTTGAACGCGCCGCAGCCGCCCTCGCAGGAGCAGGAAGCGCCCACCGGCGGGTCGGCCCGGCTGGCCTGGGCGGAGGATCCGGCCCGGTCGCGAGGCCGGCTCTATCCCGAGGCGGAAAGCGCTACCCGTAATCCCTTCGCCCGCGACCGCGACCGCATCATCCACTCCACCGCCTTTCGCCGCCTGAAGGGCAAGACCCAGGTGTTCGTGGCGCACGAGGGCGACTATTTCCGCACCCGGCTGACCCACTCGCTGGAGGTGGCGCAGATCGCCCGCTCCATCGCCCGCGCCATGGGGCTCGACGACGATCTTGCCGAGACGGTGGCCATAGCCCACGACCTCGGCCACCCGCCCTTCGGCCATGCGGGCGAGGACGCGCTGGCCGATTGTATGCGCGCCTTCGGGGGGTTCGACCATAACGTCCAGACCTTCCGCGTGGTGACCGAACTGGAGCGGCGCTATCCCGGCTTTCCCGGTCTGAACCTGACCTGGGAGACGCTGGAGGGCGTGATAAAGCACAACGGCCCCGTGCGCTCGAAGCTGAAGGAGCCCGCCTGGGCCGCCATCGCCGCCTATGACACGCGCCAGGACCTGCGCCTCTCCACCTATGCCTCCGCCGAGGCGCAGGTGGCGGCGCTGGCCGACGACATCGCCTACAACAATCACGACGTGGACGACGGGCTGCAGGCGGGGGTGTTCGGGATCGAGGACCTGATCGACGTGCCGCTGATCGGTCCGGTGATCCACGCCGCCCGCCGCGACTGGCCGGGCATCGACGACCGCATGTTGCGGCTGGAGGCGGTGCGACGGATGATCGGGGTGATGGTCGCCGATGTGATGGCCGAGACCACCCGCAACGCCGCCGCGCTCGGCCTGACGTCCCCGGAGCAGGTGCGGATGCAGAAGCGGGCCATCGTCGCCTTCTCGCGCCCCATGCTGGAGGACCTCGGCCGGCTTCGCCTGTTCCTGAGCGAGCGGATGTATCGCCACTATCGCGTCAACCGCTCGCGCAGTGCGGCCAAGCGCAAGCTGGTGCAGATGTTCGAGGTGTTCATGACCGAGCCCGACGTGCTGCCGCCCGAGTGGGGATTGCAGGCGCGCGACGCCGGCGATGAGCGCGCCCGCGCCCGGATCGTCTGCGACTACATCGCCGGCATGACCGACCGTTTCGCCATCGAGGAACACCGCCGCCTGTTCGAGGGAGAGTAGCTCGGCGATAAGCCGCTGTTAACCATAGCGGCGGATGGTCGCTGAGGGCGGTTCGGGGCTTCGGCTGCGCTTAGACGCGTCGCCGCACTCCGCTAGACTGCCGGATCAATTCGCGGCGATTCGCCTGGTGGGCGGGTCGGGCGGGAGACCAGGGTTCGCCAGATGACCGAATACGACCGCGGGGCCTATACCCCACAGCCCGACGCCCCGCTGCAGTTCGACGCGCGCGGTCCGCGTGGGCGCAGGCCCATGCCGATGACCCTGATCGGGTCCGGCGCCGTGCTGGTGGTGGTGCTGGGGGCGCTGGCCATGCATTATCGTCATGACACCGGCAAGGACGGGGTGCGCCCGGTGGGCGAGCCGGTGGCGCAGGTGAAGACCGCCGCCCCGGCTTCGGCCCAGCCCAAGGACGCCGGCGCCGGCGTCGATGTGTTGAGCGCCGCCGGTCCAATGGCGCAGGCTACCGCAAGGGCGCCGAGCTTCGCCCCGCCGCCGGAAACGCCCAAGCCCCGGGCCCAGCTCACGGTGCAGACCGACGAGACCATCGCGCCGGTCAGGCCGCTGCCGACCACCAATACCGTCCTGCCGGCCCCGGTCGTGCGGATCGCCAAGGCCGCGCCCGCCTATCATGCCCCGGGCCTGGCTCAGCAACCTCCCGCCACAGCCCCTGCTGCCGCCAGGCCCGACGCCACGGCCATCGTCGCCAAGGTGGCCTCCACACCCACCACGGGTGCCAGGGCTGAGTCGCCGACCACCCAAAAGCCGGTAGCCGTGGCCAAGGCCGCGCCCGCGACAACCAAGGCGTCCGCCTCCGGTGCGGTGGTGCAGATCGGCGCCTTCTCCTCCACCGCCCAGTCGGAGCGCGGCTACGACGCGGTCTCCGCCGCCATGCCCGGCGACATGGGCGGCAAGGCCAGGCGGGTCGAGACGGTGGAGGTGAACGGCAAGACCTATTTCCGCACCTCGGTCACCGGGTTCGCCACTCGCTCGGCGGCGGACGCCTTCTGCAGGTCGCTGGCGGCCAAGGGTCACACCTGCTTCGCCAAGGGCTGAAGCCCGTTGCGCAAGGCGGTCATCTTCGGCTGCGGCGGCCTCGTCCTCACGGCCGAGGAGCGCGCCTTCTTTGCCGCCGAGCAGCCGTGGGGCTTCATCCTGTTCCGCCGCAACGTGGAGACGCCCGATCAGGTGCGCGCCCTGGTGCAGGCCTTGCGCGAGACGGTGGGGGATGGCGCCGCCCCGGTGCTGATCGACCAGGAGGGCGGCCGGGTGCAGCGCCTCGGTCCCCCGCACTGGCCGACCTACCCTTCCGGCCGCGCCTATGCCGACCATGCCGCCAACGATCCCGTGGTCGGTCAGGCGTTGGCCCGGCTCGGCGGGCGGTTGATGGCGGCGGATCTGGCGCGGCTGGGCGTCACTGTGGACTGCCTTCCCGTTCTCGACGTGCCCCAGCCCGGCGCCCACGCCGTGATCGGCGACCGCGCCTATGGATCGACGGTGGAGAGCGTCACGCGTCTCGGCCGCGCCATGGCCGAGGGCATGATCGCGGGCGGCGTCCTGCCGGTGATCAAGCATATTCCCGGCCACGGCCGCGCTACCGCCGACAGCCATCTGGCCCTGCCGGTGGTCGAGGCGCCGATGGAGGCGCTGGCGGCGGTGGACTTCCCGCCCTTTGAAGCCCTGTCCGACATGCCCATGGCCATGACCGCGCACGTGGTCTACCGCGCCATCGACCGGCGCCGTCCGGCCACCACCTCACGCCAGGCCGTCCGTCTGATTCGCGAACGGCTTGGCTTTGGCGGCCTGCTCATGACGGACGACCTCTCCATGAAGGCGCTTTCCGGCTCGCTGGCCGAGCGGGCCAAGGCGTCGCTGCGCGCGGGATGCGACGTGGTGCTCCACTGCAATGGCGCGATGGGAGAAATGGTGGAGATCGCCGCCGCGACCCCGCGGTTGAGGGGAAAGGCCGAACGCCGCGCCGAGGCCGCCCTGGCCCGCATCGCGCGTCGACCCGAACCGCTGGACGAAGGCGAAGCCCGCGCCCGCTTCGCCTCGGCTTTCGGTGGACAAGGAGTAGCGGGGGTCGATCCGACGGAGCGACTCACCACATTCTAGGGGCAATGGCCGCCCCGCAACCCTTTCAGCAGAGCCTCGACTTCGACGCGGCCCAGGGCGCCGCCGAGGATGGGGAGGCGCTGATCCTCGACCTCGACGGGTTCGAGGGACCGCTGCATGTGCTGCTGGCCTTGGCCCGGGCGCAGAAGGTCGATCTGCTGAAGCTGTCGATCTCCAGACTGGCTGAGCAATACCTGGCCTTCGTCCGCGACGCGCGCCAGCGCCGCTTCGCCTTGGCCGCCGACTATCTCGTTATGGCCGCCTGGCTCACCTATCTGAAATCGCGCCTCTTGCTCCCGAGGCCTGAGAAGCGCGGCAAGGACGAGCCGGATGCGGGCGAGATGGCCGCGGGCCTCGCCTTTCGCCTGGCCAAGCTCGACGCGATGCGGCGGATGGCCGACGCCCTGCTGGCCCTGCCTCGCACCGGGCGCGAGGTGTTCACCCGCGGCGACCCCGAGCAGGCGGTGATCCGCGCCGAACAGCGCTTCGACACCGATCTCTACGCCCTCGTGCGCGCCTATGCGGATCAGCGGCGGCGGGTGGCCGGTCGCCGCTACGATCCCACTCGCCGGGTGGAGGCCTATCCGTTGGAGGCGGCGCGCGATCGTTTGCGCCAAATGATGGCGGAGGTGACGGACTGGGCGCCGCTCGGCGCCGTCGCCCCCATGCCCGGCGGCCCGGACGAGGGGGCGGCCGGTCCGACCCGCGCCTCCTATCTCGCCTCGACCTTCTCCGCCGGTCTCGAACTGGTGAAGGAAGGCGAACTGGAAGCCCAACAGCGCGACGCCTTCGCTGAGGTCTACCTGCGCCGCCGCCCGGGCGAACTGTTCGAGGCGGCGTAGGATGGATCGTTGCGCCAATCTCCCCCAACGCAGATGGGGGAGTACCGGCGAAGCCGGGGAGGGGGTTCCGCGCTGTACGCGGCCCCTCCACCACCCTGTGGGTGGTCCCCCTCCCCCTCTGCGATGGGGAGGATCCTAGCGATGGACCCCTCCCTCACAGAACGCCAGATAGAGGCGCTGTTGTTCGCCGCGGCCGAACCGCTGAGCCTCGCCGATCTCGCGCGCCGCCTGCCGGAAGGGGCGGAGGCGCCGCCGGCGCTCGACGCGCTGCAGGCCCGCTATGCGGGACGTGGGGTGGAGCTGGACTGCGTGGCCGGCCGCTGGCGGTTCCGGACCGCCGCCGACCTCTCCGCCCTGATGGTCGAGGAACGGGAGGTGGAGAAGCGCCTGTCCAAGGCCGCGCTCGAAACCCTGGCCATCATCGCCTACCACCAGCCGGTGACGCGCGCCGATATCGAGCAGATCCGCGGCGTCGGCCTGTCCAAGGGCACGCTCGACCTCCTGCTGGAGATCGGCTGGGTGCGGATGCGGGGGCGGCGGCGCACCCCCGGCCGGCCGCTGACCTATGGCACCGCCGACGCCTTTCTGGAGCATTTCGGCCTCGCCGGGCTGAACGACCTGCCGGGCGCACAGGAGCTGAAGGCCGCGGGCCTCCTGTCCATGGACATGCCCACCGACCTGATCGAACCGCCGCGCCTCGGCGACGCCGCCGACGAGGACCCGCTGGAGCCCGGCGATACGCCGGAGTTCTATCAGGACCAGATCGGCGAGGGGTGAACGCGGCCTTGCACGCCGACCCGGCTGCTATAGAAGGCGACCCTCGATCCCGAGGGGTTTGGATGGACCGTATCGCCATCGTCGGCGGCGCCGAGCTGCGGGGGGAAATCCCCATTTCCGGCGCCAAGAACTCCGCCATCAAGCTGATGGCGGCGAGCCTTTTGACCAGCGAACCGCTGCGCCTCACCAACATGCCGCGCCTGGCCGATACGCGCTTTCTCGGCCGCCTGTTGCAGCGCCTGGGCGCGGTGATCGAGGAGGCGGACGGACCGGACGGGCAGGAGATGGTGCTGTCGACGCCCGAGATCGTCTCCGCCATCGCGCCCTACGAGCTGGTGCGCCAGATGCGCGCCTCGTTCAATGTGCTCGGCCCGCTGCTGGCCCGCTCGCGGCAGGCCAAGGTGAGCCTGCCCGGCGGCGATCCCATCGGGGCGCGGCCGCTGAACTTCCACCTCGACGCCTTTGCCGAGCTCGGCGCGACCATCGATCTCAACGGCGGCTATGTCTTCGCCCAGGCGCCGCGAGGCCTGAAGGGCGGGCATGTGATCTTCCCCAGCGTCTCGGTGGGCGCCACCGAACACATCATGCTGGCGGCGGTCCTGGCGCGGGGCGAGACCCTGATCGAGAACGCCGCCTGCGAGCCGGAGATCGTCGATCTGGCCGCGTGTCTGAACGCCATGGGGGCCCGGATCGAAGGCGCGGGGACGGGCAGGATCATGATCCAGGGGGTGAGCCAGCTCCACGGCGCCAGCCACACGGTGATGCCGGACCGGATCGAGGCCGGCACCTATGCGGTGGCCGCCGCCATGGCCGGCGGCGAGGTGAGGCTGACCGGGGCCCGGCCGGACCATCTGCTGCCGCTGATCGAGCGGCTGCGCGCCTCGGGCGTGGACGTGCAGGTCGGCGAGACGTCGATCGTCGTCAGACGCGAGGCCGGCGAGCGCCTCCGGGCGGTGGGGGTGGAGACCGCGCCTTTCCCGGGCTTCGCCACTGACCTGCAGGCCCAGTTCATGGCGCTGATGACCCTGGCCGACGGGGAGAGCGTGATCCGCGAGACCATCTTCGAGAACCGCTTCATCCACGCGGCGGAACTGGTGCGCATGGGCGCCGATATTTCCGTGCAGGGCGGGGAGGCGCGGGTGAACGGCGTGGATCGGCTGACCGGCGCCCCGGTGGTGGCCTCCGACGTGCGCGCCGGCGTCTCGCTGGTCATCGCCGGCCTCGCCGCGCGCGGGCAGACGGTGGTGGAGGGCGTGCATCACCTGGACCGCGGCTTCGAGCGGCTGGAGGCGAAGCTCCAGGCCTGCGGCGCCAACATCCGCCGGCTGGGCGCGGAGGCGACATGAAAGATATATCCGCCACGGCCAAGCCGCCTCGCCTGCTGGCGCAGGACGCCGACGATCTGGCGGTGATCTCCGCCGCTGTGCAAGACGCCGTCGGCAAGCTCGCGGATGTGTCCTTCGAGGCCGTTCCGCGCCGGTTGACCCTGGCGCTGAACCGGTTCCGGTGGGAAGCAGGGGGCAAGAGCCAGGAACGAGTGCGCTCGGCGCTGCAGATTGCGGGGGTGCTGGGGGTAAGGTCCAAAGGCGTGCCCATGAGCGACCCGGCGGCGGTGATCTCGGTGCTGGCGGTCACGTTCCAGCCCAAAGGCGCCGCGGAAGACCCCTCGGGCGAAATGCACTTGCACCTGGCCGGCGGCGGCGTCCTCTGCGTCGAGGTCGAATGCATCGACGCCGTGCTGGCCGACCTGTCCGAGCCCTGGGCGGCCATGCGCCGGCCCAAGCACGGGGTTTAGAGCGTCCGCGCCTTGCCTGCCGGATGACAAGATCGCGCCGGGCCTCTACAGCACGGCTATGCGCCAGTTCGATACGTCAGACGCGGCTTTCGAGACGGCGTTCGCCGCCTTCCTCGATGAGCGTCGCGGCCAGCCGGAGGCCGTGGACGCCGCCGCCGCCGAGGTCATCGCACAGGTGCGGACGCGGGGCCTGGACGCCGTCCTCGATTACGGCCGCCGTTTCGATGGGGTGGAGCTGACGGCGGAGACGATCCGCGTTTCGGCCGAAGAGATCGAGGCCGGCGCCGCGCAATGCCCCGCCGACGTGCGCGAGGCGATCCGCTTCGCCGCCGGGCGCATCCGCGACTACCATGCCCGCCAACGCCCCGCCGACCAGCGCTGGACCGATGAAACCGGCACGACCCTCGGCTGGCGCTGGGGCCCGCTGGAGGCGGTGGGCATCTATGTGCCCGGCGGCCGCGCGGCCTATCCCTCCACCGTGCTGATGAACGCCGTGCCGGCCGAGGTGGCGGGGGTCGAGCGCATCGCCATGGTCACCCCGCCGGGCCGGTTGCAGCCCGCGGTCCTGGCGGCCGCCAGGGAGGCCGGGGTCAGCGAGATCTGGCGCGTCGGCGGGGCGCAGGCGGTGGCGGCGCTGGCCTACGGCGCGGGGCCGATCCGGCCGGTGGACAAGATTGTCGGGCCGGGCAACGCCTATGTCACCGCCGCCAAGCGCCGGGTCTATGGCGTGGTGGGTATCGACGCCCTGGCCGGCCCTTCGGAGATCGTGGTGGTGGCCGACGCCAAGAACGATCCGGACTGGATCGCCGCCGATCTGCTCAGCCAGGCCGAGCACGACCCCGCCGCCCAGTCGATCCTGATCACCGACGACGCCGCTTTCGGCGCGGCCGTGGCACGGGCGGTAGGGAGCCAGCTCACCACCCTGGCCACGGCCGAGGCCGCCGCCGCGAGCTGGCGCGACCACGGCGCCGTCATCCTCTCGCCCATGGACCGCGCGCCCGAGCTGGTGAACGCCATCGCGCCGGAGCATGTGGCGTTCGCCATGGACGACCCCACGCGCCTCGCTGACCGGGTGCGCCATGCCGGGGCGATCTTCCTCGGCCGCCGCACGCCCGAGGCCATCGGCGACTATGTGGCCGGATCCAACCACGTGCTGCCCACCAGTCGCGCGGCGCGGTTCTCCTCCGGGCTCTCGCTGTACGATTTCCTCAAGCGCACCTCGATAGTGGCGTGTTCGGCGCAGAGCTTCTCCATTCTGGGTCCCCACACCGTGGTGCTGGCCGAGGCCGAGGGCCTGCCCGCCCACGCCCGCTCCGCCGCGATCCGGCTGAACGCGCGCCGGGACGGCTAGCGGTGGCGCAGGGCGAGCACCGGCTGGCCTCCATCGTCATCGACGAGCGGTCCCTGGCCGCCGCCAGCCGCGAGGCCGAGCACGAGCGGCAGGTGGCCATCTTCGATCTTCTGGAATCCAACCTGTTCGAGCCGGAGGATGCGCCGGGCGGCCCCTACGACCTCGCCCTGTCGCTGGTGGACGGGCGGCTGGCCTTCGACTTCGGCACGGCGCCGTTGGACGGGCAGCGCGCGTTCGAGCGCCGCCACCTGTTGTCGCTGACGCCGTTCCGGCCGTTGATCAGGGGCTATTTCCTGCACTGCGACAGCTACTACGCCGCCATCCGCAACGCCTCGCCCTCGCAGATCGAGGTGTTGGACATGGGCCGGCGCGCCTTGCACAACCAGGGTTCGGACCTCCTGATGGAACGGTTGCAGGGCAAGGTTCGCACCGATCTGGATACGGCGCGGCGACTGTTCACCCTGATCTGTGCGCTCTATCGGCGCCCCTGACTTGGCGGCGGCCGTCCATCCCGATCCCGCCGAGGTCGGTGCGGTGCTGTTCGCCTGCACCATGAACACGGTGCGCTCGCCCATGGCGGCGGCGCTGCTGCGCCAGCGCTGGGGCGGGCGCATCTTCGTCGATAGCTGCGGCCTGCGCGCCGGCGCCGAGCCGGACCCCTTCATGGCCACGGTAATGGACGAGGTCGGCCTCGACCTTACCTTCCACCACGCCAAGACCTTCGACGATCTGGAGGACGGCTCCTTCGACGTGGTCATCTCGCTCTCGCCGGAGGCCCAGCACCGGGCCGTGGAGCTGTCGCGCGGCCGGGCGGTGGAGCTGCACTACTGGCCGACCTTCGATCCGACGGTGATCGAGGGCGCCCGCGAGCAGCGGCTGGACGCCTATCGCCGGGTACGCGACGAGCTGGAACGGCGTATCGTCGAACGCTTTTCGCGGCCATCGACCTTTGGGGGGTGACCTGCCATATCCCGCCTCCCATGACCTCAATTCACCCCGCTCTCGTTTCGGCTCCTCTCGTTCTGGCCTCCTCCAGCCCCCGGCGGCTCGCCCTGCTGCGCCAGGTGGGGATCGAGCCGGACCGGATCGAAGCCGCCGACCTCGACGAAAGCCCTGGCGTGGACGAGACGCCTCGTCGTCTGGCGCTGCGCCTGGCGAGGGAGAAGGCGGTGGCGGTGGCGGCGCGCCACCCCGACGCCTTCGTCCTCGGCGCCGATACCCTGGTGGCGGTGGGCCGTCGCATCCTGAACAAGCCGGCGGATGAGGCCGACGCCCGGCGCATGTTGGCGCTAATGAGCGGGCGCGCCCACCGGGTCATGACCGGGATCGCCGTGGTCGCGCCGGACGGGCGGGTAGGCGAGCGGCTGGTGGAGACGCGTCTGCAGTTCAAGCGCCTGACCCGCGACGAGATCGACGCCTTCATCGCCACGGACGAGTGGCGGGGCGTCGCTGGCGCCTATCGCATCCAGGGCCGCGCCGAGGGGTTCGTCCTCGCCCTGTCCGGCTCCTATTCCGCCGTGGTCGGCCTGCCGCTGTACGAGACCCGCGCCCTGCTCGAGGGGCTGGGCTGGCGGCCCGCCCGGTGACGGTGCGCCGTCTCTATCTCGACGACGGTCCCGGCGAGGTCCGGGGCGTGGTCACCCTGGACGGGCGGGCGGAGCGGCTGTTGATCCATCGCGCGGGGGGGCATCCCGCTCACCGCACGGGCGCGCGACTGGCGGCGCGGGTCCGCCGGGTAGACCAGCCGCTGGCCACGGTCTTTCTGGATATGGGCTCCGAACCGGACGCCGTCACACCCCTGACCGCAGCCCTGGCCCAGGGGGCGCGGGTGGAGGTGGAGGTCATCGCCCCGCCGCGGCAGGGTAAGGGGGCCGTGGTGCGGGTGATCGGCCCGGCGGAGGGAGAGCTGCGTCTGCTCGCCCCGGCGCCCCCGCTGGAGGATCGGTTGCGCGCCTTCGCCCCGGAGGCGGAGATCGCCCGCGGCGCCGACGCCCGCGACGCCGCCGATGCGGCCGAGGGTGAGGCCCTGGCCATCGTGCATCGCCTGCCGTCCGGCGGCGCCGTCGCCATCGAACCCACCCGCGCCCTGGTGGCCATCGACGTGGATGTGGGGGCCGCCGCCGGCGACGCGCGCCGGGCGGCGAGCCGCGCCAACCGCGAGGCCATCGCGGCGTCGGCGCGACTGCTCCGGCTAAAAGGATTGGGCGGGCCGGTGGTGATCGACCTCGCCGGCAAGGGCCACGACGGCGAGGCGCTGAAGGCCGCGGCGGAGGCCGCCTTCGCCCCCGATCAGCCCGGCGTGGCCCTCGGTCCGATCACCCGCTTCGGGCTGTGGACGCTGATTCTGCCTCGCCGCGCGGCGCCGGTCGCTGAAATCCTGTGCAGCGGCGAAATGAGTTTGAGCGCGGAGACCCTGGCCCTCCGGCTGCTGCGCCAGATCGAACGGGCGGCAGGGCCCGGCGACCGGGTCGAGGCGCGGGCGGCGCCGGCGGTGGCGGTCAGGGCCGAGGCGCTCGCCCCCCATCTTGTGGCGCGGATCGGCGCCCGCTTCCGCATCGTCGCCGAGGAGGGATTGGACTTCAACCGTCCCCGCCTCGGACCTTGGGAGACCCCGGCATGACCCCCGACCCCCTTCCGCTCCGCCCCTGTCCGATCTGCGGCAAGCCCGCCAAGGCCGAGACGCGCCCGTTCTGCTCGAAGCGCTGCGCCGATGTGGATTTGCAGCGCTGGTTTACCGGCAGGTACGCCATTCCCGGCGCGGCGATAGGCGACGAAGGCGAGGATGAGGAGGGGTAAAGCGCGTCAGGCGAAAGTGCGTGCGGTTTCGCCGCTCGGACGCGCTCTAAGTGTATAAGTGTAGACCCTTTTTAGCAGGTTCAGATGGAATCATCTGAACCGGAAAGGGTCTAAGGCTGGACAGGGCGCGGGCGCTTCCCTATACGACGCGCCTCCGATCCGGTCGGTCCCGTACCGCCGCGCCTGGGTAGCTCAGTTGGTAGAGCAGCGGATTGAAAATCCGCGTGTCGGTGGTTCGAATCCGCCCCCAGGCACCATCGGCGGTCCCCGATTTCCCTGCATACCCCGCCTTCCAATTTCTTTTGCGCCGCACAAGATTTTCGCCTCGACGTTGAATAAGCGGGGCAAGGGGAGGGCGTCCGCCCCTCTGAGGGGTTTGTGCGCCGCAGCATGGCCGTAGTTCGCTACCGTCACCGTTACATCTTCCGCTTGACGTGGGGGTTAGGGGTTTGCCAAAGGAGCCGGGACCGCAAATTCTAACAGGGCGGTAAGACTTTCGGCGCTCACGCGACGAGGGTCGTCACGGCTCCGGCCAGGATCGAAGGACGACGCGGTTTTTGCGCGGCGGGTCGAAATCCGGGACGGCGCAGCGAAAGCGGCTCGGAACGGGTTAAGTAGTATTGTCGGTTCGAGCAGGAACTGAGTAGGGTAGAGACGCTGTCGCGCGACAACCCTCGTTTTCAACGAGTTTGACCAACCAGGAATTGGCGAAAGATGCTGGACAACAAACGACCCACCCCCATTCTCGCGGTCCTCGGCGCCTGTGCGGCGCTGATGATGACCAGCGCGCCGGCGTTCGCTCAGGCGCCCGCCGCCCCGCCTCCGGCTGACGCCTCCGCGCCGGCCGCTCCGGCCGCCGCCCCGGCGTCCGACGCCGGCCTCAACAACGGCGGCGCCGAAGCCGCGCCGACCGCGATCGGCGGCAAGCACGCCGGCGCCCTGAACCCGGTGCGGATGTTCTTCGACGCGAACATCGTGGTGAAGGTCGTGATGATCGGCCTGCTGCTCGCCTCCATCGTGTCGTGGACCCTGCTGATCCTCAAGCTGCTCGAGTTCGGGCGCCTGAACGGCCAGTCGACCCGCTTCGTGGAAGCCTTCCGCGGCGCCCGTTCGATCGCCGACATCAACCGCATCTCCACCTCGGAAGAGTTCGAGGGCAACCCCCTGGCCGACATGGCCGCGGCGGCCTCGGGCGAGGTGGAGCTGTCGCGTCAGGCGGGCCTGCAGGTCACCGGCGCCAACAAGGATTCCACGGTCGGGCGCGCTCAGACCGCGGTGTCCGCCGTGCAGTCGGGTCTGGCCCGTCGCCTTTCGGGCGGCATGACCTTCCTCGCCTCGGTGGGTTCGGCCGGTCCCTTCATCGGGCTGTTCGGCACCGTGTACGGAATCATGAACTCGTTCATCGGCATCGCCAATACCAACACCACCAACCTCGCCGTCGTGGCGCCGGGTATCGCCGAGGCGCTGCTGGCCACCGGTATCGGCCTGTTCGCCGCCATCCCGGCCGTTATCTTCTACAACTTCTTCCAGGTGCAGATCTCAGGCTTCGGCACCCGCACGGACGGTTTCATCGCTGAACTGATGAACGCCATCTCGCGTCAGCTCGACAAGGGGGCGTAACCTCCATGGCGGCCCAACTGTCAGGGCCTGGAGCGGGTAGCAAGTACTCGATCAAGCAGAACAGCGAGATCAACGTCACACCCTTCGTGGACGTCATGCTGGTTCTGCTGATCATCTTCATGGTCGCCGCTCCCCTGGCGTCCGTGTCGGTGAAGGTCGATCTGCCCAACGCCGTTGCTCCGCCCGCCCCCAATCCGCCGAAGCCCGTCTATATCTCGATCCAGAAGGACGGCAGCCTGTTCATCGGTGACTTCCACACCACCAAGGACGACCTGGCCGCCGACCTGAAGAAGCAGATCGTCAAGCGCGATCCCACCAAGGAGCGGATTTTCATCCGCGCCGACAAGGAAGCGCGGTACGGCTATTTCATGGACGTGATGATCAAGCTTCAGGACAACGGTTTCTACAGCGTCGCCCTGATCGGCGAAGACAAAGCGAGATAGGGAGGGAGATGCATGTCTGACGAAGCTCCTACCCATCGTTACGATCCGCTTTGGGACGGTCCGAAGAAGCCGAAAGGATCCGGAACCCGGAACCTGATCGCCATCGGCGTGATCTTCGCGCTGCACGCCGGCCTGATCTTCTATCTCTACAAGACCAAGATCGAGCCGAAATATATCACCTACGAAGACACCGCCGTGAAGGTGGAGCTGCGCAAGAACGCGCCGCCGCCGCCTCCACCCCCGCCGCCGCCGCCGCCGCCGCCCAAGAACCTGCCGCCTCCGCCGCCGGTTCAGGTGCACGAGACGCCCCTGCCGCCGGTAAACGTGCCGGCGCCGCCGCCGCTGCCGATCGCTCCGTCGCCGCCGGCGCCCCCGCCGCCGTCGCCGCCGGTCGCGGCGCCGCCCGCCCCCCCGGCGCCGGTGTCGCACACGATCAGCGGCGCGGTGCTGGAGCGTCAGCCCAATGCGGACGACATCAACCGCTACTATCCGGACCGTGCTCAGCGTCTGGAGAAGACCGGGGTGGTGACCATGAAGTGCAGCGTGAACGCGCAGGGCCGGTTGAACAGCTGTCAGATCCTCAACGAAGATCCGGCCGGCTACGACTTCGGCGCCCAGGCGTTGAAGATGGCGCCGTTGTTCAAGCTCCGCCCGCAAACCTCCGACGGTACGCCGGTGGATGGCGGCACCTGGACCACGCGGATTCGCTTCACCCTCGGCGAATAGCGTCCTCCTATGACGGGATCGGCCGTCCGCTTCGTGCGGGCGGCCTTTTCCGTTTAAGGGGTAAAGGCGTGTTGATCCGGCCGCGATCAACGCCTAGAAAGCCCGTCGCTTTGCGATGCCGCCTTAGCTCAGTTGGTTAGAGCGCCGGTTTGTGGAACCGGAGGTCCTCAGTTCAAGCCTGAGAGGCGGTACCATCGATGGTGAACCGGAACCCCAAGTCCGCGGCTGTCGCGCCCGCGCCAAATCCCGTCGCCCCCGGACGTGTTCCGGGGGGCCCATGGCTCGCTGGGGAGGACCAAGCGCCTACGGGGCAATCTGGTCTCCGCCCGCTGACCTGCGCCATGGATGCCCGGAACAAGTCCGGGCAAGACGGAGAAAGGAATGCGAGGGACAGGTCTGAAATCCTCACCGCCATATAAAGTCTGCATCGCCGGCGCGGGTGTGCTGGGCCTCGCCGCGGCGGCGGTTCTGGCCCGGCGGGGCGTGGGCGTCCTGCTGGTCGATCCCCGTCTGGGCTTCCCCAACGCCTCCAGCGTCGCCGCCGGCCTGCTGGCCCCCGTGGGCGAGGCCTTGTTCGACCCCGCGGCCGCGCCCCACGCTGCGTTGCTCCGCGCCGCCCGTGGTCTTTGGGATGACTTTGCCGCCGACGTCGCCATCGCGCTGGCGACGGACGGGGCGCTGATCCCCGCCGCCCTGATCGGCGAGGCCGAGGCCTTGGGGGCGCGGCTGCAACGACGCGACGAATGGGCCTGGGTCGCCGACGACATCCAGGTGGCCGACCCGGCGGCGGCGCTCGCCCGGATGGAGGCCGCCGTCGTGCACGCGGGCGGCCGGATCGAGCGTCGGGCCGTCAGGGCGGAGGACTGGTCCACGCATGACGCCGTGGTTCTGGCCGCCGGCGCCCAGTCGCCCGGCCTGATCGCCGCCGCGCCGGAGCTGGCGCAGCTGCAGCCTGTGAAGGGCCAGATCGCCGTCCTGCCGCATGGGCCGAAGGCGGGGCCGACCCTGCGCTGGGCCGGCGGCTATCTGGCGCCGCAAGCCTCCGGCGCCCGGGTCGGCGCCACCATGGAGGTCAGCCGGGCCGATACCGAGGTCGAACCGGCGGCGATTGCCGGGCTGATAGCGGCCGCCCGCGTCCACGCGCCGGGCCTGGACGCCACCGCCGCCCACGGCCAGGCCGGGGTGCGGATGCAGACGCCGGACGGCCTGCCGCTGGTCGGCCCCTCCACCGCGCCAAGGACGCTGATCGCCGCCGGCGCGCGCCGCAACGGCTGGCTTTTGGCCCCGCTTGTGGCCTCCATGATTGCGGCCTACTGCAGGGGCGAGGCGGCGGGGCCGTGGGCGCAAAGCCTGCATCCCGGCCGTTTTCGATAGGCATAGGGAGGGGCGATGTCGGGGTTCTGGCTCAGCGAGGAACAGGAAGCGATCCGCGACGGCGTCCAGCGCGTGATGGACGGCTTCGGCGACGACTACTGGCGCAAGGCCGACGAGACCGGGACCTTTCCCGAAGAGTTCGTGGCCCAGATGGCGGCGGGCGGGTGGCTGGGCGTCGCCATGCCCGAAGCGGTCGGCGGCGCCGGGCTCGGCCTCACCGAGGCGGCCATCGTCATGCAGACGGTGGCCCAGTCCGGCGCGGCCTTCACCGGCGCCAGCGCGATCCACCTCAACATCTTCGGCCCCATGCCCATCGTGAAGTTCGGCACAGAGGCGCAGAAGGACGTTTTCCTGCCGCGCATCATCGCCGGCGAGGACAAGATGTGTTTCGCCGTGACCGAGCCCAATTCCGGCCTCGATACCGCCAGCCTGGAGACGCGGGCGGAGCGGACCAACGAGGGCTATCGCATCAATGGCCGCAAGATCTGGACCACCTCGGCCCAGCGCGCCAACAAGATACTGATCATCGCCCGCACCACGCCGAAGGCTGAGGCCAGCAAGCCCACCGACGGCCTCAGCCTGTTCTATGCCGACTTCGACCGTTCGGCCATCGAGGCCAAGCCGATCCCCAAGATGGGCCGCCGCGCGGTGGAGTGTAACACCCTGTTTATCGACGAGCTGCGCGTACCGCACGACGCCCTGATCGGCGAGGAAGGGCAGGGGTTCAAATACCTGTTGCAGGGGCTGAACCCCGAACGCGTGCTGTTCGCGGTGGAGGCCGTCGGCATCGGCCGCATCGCCATCGCCAAGGCGGCGCAATACGCCAAGGAGCGCGTGGTGTTCGGCCGGCCCATCGGCCAGAACCAGGGGGTGCAGCATCCCTTGGCCAAGGCGTGGGCGGAGCTGGAAGCCGCCAACCTGTTGGCGTTCAAGGCCGCGGCGCTCTACGACGCCGGGCGCGATTGCGGGGCGGAGGCCAACGCCGCCAAGTACCTCGGCGCCGAGGCCGGCTTTCGCGCCTGCGAGGCGGCGGTGCTGGCCCACGGCGGTATGGGCTATGCCCGGGAATACGACGTGGAGCGCTATTTCCGCGAGGCGATGATCGCCCGCATCGCCCCGGTGAGCCGCGAGATGATCCTGAACTTCATCGCCGAGCGCGTGCTGCACCTGCCGAAAAGTTACTGACGACCGCCGTCACGGGGCGGAGGCGCAGACGCCTATTGGGCGTCCGGCCTTACCGTCACGTGATGGTGGCGATGGTGATGCCGGCGGCCCTTGGCCGGGTCGAGCGGACGGCCGGGCTTGGACGCCTCATGGCCGGCAACCGCGCCGCCGACGCCGCCGACCACGGCGCCCACCGGGCCGCCGACCACCGCGCCGCCGATGGCGCCGGCGACCGCGCCGCCCCGGGTGGGGCCGGGCGCGGCGGTCGCCATGCCGACGACGGCGCCGGCCATGATCGCGGCGGCGACACCGGCGCGGATAAGGGTCAGGGTCTGCATGGGTCTGCGTCCAGCTTCAGGGGTAACGTCAAGCTTTCAACGCCGACCGCGGCGATAGGTTGCGCCGGGCTCATCCCTGCATCAGCCGAATAGGTCGAGCTGGGTCCTCGCCGCCTGCGGCACGCGGAACAGGTCGCTGCGCTGGCCGAAAGGGGCGCGGTTCAGCCCATGCCGGGCGCAGGCGACCTGGAAGCGGCGGGAGAGAAGATCAGCGATCGGCCCCTGGCCGCGCATCCGCTGACCCCATACGGCGTCGTAATCCTTGCCGCCGCGCATCTGGCGCACCAGCGACATCACCTTTTTCGCCGCGTCCGGCCGCTCCGCCTCCAGCCATTCGCGGAACAGGTCCTTGATCTCCAGCGGCAGGCGCAGCACCACGAACATGGCCTCGGCGGCGCCGGCCTCCGCGCCGCGTTCCAGCACGCGCTCCATCTCGTGGTCGTTCAGGCCCGGAATGGCCGGGGCGAAGCCGACGCCGGTGGGCACGCCGGCCCGGCTCAACGCCTGTAACGCCCACAGGCGCCGCTCGGGGGTGGAGGCGCGCGGCTCCATGCTGCGCGCCAGGGCGCGGTCCAGGGTGGTGATGGAGACAAACACCTTGACCAGCCCGCGCTCCGCCATAGGCCCCAGTATGTCGAGGTCGCGCACCACCAGGGCCGACTTGGTGATGATCGAGGTGGGATGGTTGAACCGGTCCAGCACCTGCAGCACGCCGCGCGTGATCTGCAGCTTCCGTTCCGTCGGCTGATAGGGATCGGTGTTGCCGCCGATATGCACCCGATCGACGGCGTAGTTCTTCCTCGACAGCTCCTTTTCCAGCAGGCGCGCGGCGTCCGGCTTGAAAAACAGCTTGCTCTCGAAATCCAGGCCCGGCGACAGGCCCATATAGGCGTGGGCCGGGCGGGCGTAGCAATAGATGCAGCCGTGCTCGCAGCCGCGATAGGGATTGATCGAACGGTCAAAGCCGATGTCCGGACTGTCGTTGCGCGATAGGATCGCCCGCGCCTTTTCCGGCGTCAGCTCGGTGCGCAGCGGTCTCGGCGTCTCGTCCTCACCTGTCCATCCGTCGTCGAAGGCCTCGCTGGCGAAACGCTCATAGCGTCCCGACGCGTTGGTGACAGCCCCCCGGCCATGGGCATCCACGCCGGGCTTGTGCGGAGGAGCGGGCATGGGGGGAGCATAGGTGGGCGCGCAGAACATAACAAGAACATTGTCACCTCACCGCAGGACGGTGCGGGTCGACCCGCTTGCAATACGGCCTATGGATCGACCGTCACCGATCGGGCGCCCGACGCCAGGGCGGCAAGGGAGGGGCAGTCCTGGCCGAACATCTGGCGGTAGATCCAATAGTTGGAGACGACGCGCTGCACGAACTCGCGGGTCTGGCCGCCCGGCATACTCTCGAACACGAGCAGGGAGTCGGTAGCCGGGTCCATCCTCTTCGCCGTCTTCATGATGGCGCCCGGCCCGGAATTATAGGCGGCGACGGCGCGCAACACATCGCCCTGCACCAGCTGGAGCAGGGTCTTCACATAGTCCTGCCCGACGCGCAGGTTGAAGGCCGGGTCGCTGAGCGGCGTCGGGTCGCGGGCCAGCTTGTCGTCGCCGACCACGCGCGCGGCGGTGGGGGCGGTCAGCTGCATCAGGCCATAGGCGTTGGCGTTGGAGGCGGCGGTGGGGCGAAACCCGCTCTCCTGGCGCACGATGGCGTAGACGAGGGCGCGGTCGATGGTGAAGCCGCCGGCGGGCTGCAGGTCGGGCGTGGGGAACTGGGCAAGGTCGAAGCGGCTGTGGCCGGAGCGGGTCAGATCCGCGGAGGAGGTGAGGGGGGCGTTCAGGGCGAGACCGAGCGAGGTCCACTTTTTCCGCTCCGGCGCCGAGCCGGCGTTCAAGAGGGCGGTGCGCAGCTCCTGGCCCGCCTCGGCGCGCATCCCAAGCTGGGCGAAGGCGGCGGCGCGGTGGGCGCGCTTGTCCGACCGGATCAGCGCAGTGAGGCCGGAGGCCGAGGCCGCCGCGCTCGGTCCGTCGGGATCGAGCGGCATGGGGGGGGGACCCATGTCGAAGCCGTTGGCGCTGACCGCCGGCTCCAGGCCGAGCTGCCGTTCGGCGATCAGACCATAGAAGGTATAGGGCGTCCGGGCGGCGATCTGCAGGTAGCCCGGGGCCCGTTCGGGTTCACCCGACGCCACCGCCGCCCGTGCGGCCCAGAAGGCGGCGGCCGAGCGCACCCACTCGCTCTGGGTCGCGTCCTCGGCCAGGGCCGAAAGCCGCGCCTCGGCCACCTCGTACCGCTTCAGGCGGAAGGCGGCGAGGCCGGCGATCCAGCGTTCGCCCGCCGCGGTGGCCAGGGCGTAGCCCTGCTCCACATCGCCGCCGTAATAGGCCTCCTTGGCGGCCTGCAGGCGGGGATCGACCCGGGTGGTGGGGGCCTTGAGATCGAGCTTCTCGGCCAGGGCCTCGACCCGCGCCCAGGACGGGGCGGCGGCCTCGGCGGGCTCGGCCCGGTCGCTGTCGGGCGTGGGCAGATCGGTGAGGCCGGGGGCCTTCTTCCGCGCCAGGGCATAGACCCGCTCGGCGCCGGGCTGGTCGTGATAGGTTTTCAGCCAGGTGCGCAGTTCGTCGTAGGTGGCGGGATAGTCGGCGGCCATCAGCCTGATCAGCTGCAACCGACCGATCAGGCATTCGTCGTCCACCCTGTCGGCGACGCCCCTGGCCGCCTCGAAGTCGCCGTTCCGCACCGCCTTGAACGCCTGGGTATAGACGCGGGCGTCGTCGCTGGAGAGGACCCGGATGGTCGGGGAGGGCTGGGCCGCCGCCCGTCCGACCATCAGGACCAGCAACGCGACCAGGATGCCTCCGATACCGCCGATCCGCATGGGGCCGCCCCGACTAGTGTCCCGAACCAGACGTTCGCCGGCAGATAGAACCAAGCGCAGGGCGAACGTCTGGTTCGAAAAGGACACTAGAAACCAATGCTTCCAGTGCGGCTTGAGATTCAGAAATTCGCACCGCGACCCCCATCCTCTGTCGGCGAATTTCTCAATCGCCACACTGGCGCATCGCAAGGATGCCGACCGGCGTCCCGTCTAAGCCTAAGCCGTTGTTTCCTCAAGCCGGATCGCCAGCGTCATAAGGTCCTGCCAGGCCTTCTTCTTGCCGAGCGGCTGACGCAGCAGGAAGGCGGGGTGCAGGGTCGGCATGGCCGGAATGACCTCGCCGCCCTCCAGCGGCGTCCAGTCGAGCCACTGGCCGCGCAGCGTGAGGATGCCCTCGCTCCGGCGCAGCATCCCCTTGGCCGCGGCGCCGCCGGCCAGCAGCAGCAGGCGCGGGCGCACCAGGGCGATGGCCCGCTCCACGAAGGGGGCGCACACCGCCTGCTCCGCCGGCGTGGGGGTGCGGTTGTCCGGCGGGCGCCAGAACACGGTGTTGGTGATGAATACCCGATCGGCGAGGCCGGCGGCGGCCAGCATCTTGTCCAGCAACTGGCCCGCCCGGCCGACGAAGGGTTCGCCCGCCTTGTCCTCCTCCGCGCCGGGGCCTTCGCCGATCACCATCACCGGGGCATCGGCCAACCCCCGGGCGAAGACGGCCTGGCGCGCGCCCTGACGCTTTAGGGCGCAGCCGTCGAAGGCGGCGATGGCGGTCTTGAGGGTATCCAGATCGTGCGCCTGGACCGCCAGGGCGCGGGCGGCGGCGACCGCGCTCACAACATCCGCCTCGGCCGCCCCCCCGCGCGCCGTGGGCTGGGGCGAGGCGGCGGGGCGGACCATGCCGGGCGGCGGCTTGCGCTCGGCCGGCTTCAGCCGGTCGACCGGCGCGTCCGCATAGGCGGTCTCCACCCCCGCATCGGCCCAGAAGGCCAGCGAACTGACGAGCGCGCGATCCATGCCGCCACCCTAATACCGCCCCGGCGCCCGCGCACGGAGGAAATCACCTTGACCACCCTTGCGGCAGGTTCCGATAACGGGCCAGCAGGGTTGAGGAGTCGACAGTGGCCGAAGAGATCGTCACCGAAATGGGGACCGACGCGCCGGACGAGCCGCGCGAGGCCATGGAGTACGACGTGGTCATCGTCGGCGGCGGGCCCGCCGGACTGGCGGCGGCGATCCGTTTGAAGCAGCTTTCGCCCGAGCTCAGCGTGGCGCTGGTGGAGAAGGGCTCGGAGGTCGGGGCGCACATCCTTTCCGGGGCCGTGGTCGATCCTCGGGGCCTGGCCGAGCTGTTCCCGGACTGGAAGGCCATGGGCGCGCCGCTGGAGACCGCGGTGACCAAGGACAGGATCCTCTATCTCGGTCCGCAGGGCGCCCTGGACCTGACCTGGCTGCCCATGCCGGGCTTCATGAAGAACCATGGCTGCTATATCGCCTCGCTCGCCAATCTGTGCCGCTGGCTGTCCGGGCAGGCGGAGGCTGCGGGCGTGGAGGTCTATCCCGGCATGGCGGCCTCGGAACTGGTGTTCGGCGAGGCGGGGGAGGTCAAGGGCGTGGTCGCCGGCGTGTTCGGCATCCACAAGGACGGGACCCGGAGGGCGGACTACCAGCCGGGGCTGGAGCTGCACGGCAAGTACGTGATGCTGGCCGAGGGGTGTCGGGGCTCCCTCTCCAAGATCGTGCAGGCGCGCTTCGGCCTGAACGAGGGTCGCGATCCGCAGAAGTACGGCATCGGCCTGAAAGAGGTCTGGCAGGTGCCGGACGCGGTGTTCCAGCCGGGTCTCGTACAGCACACCCTGGGCTGGCCGCTCGACGACAAGACCGGAGGCGGCTCGTGGATGTACCATTTCGGCGACCGCTACGTCTCGATCGGGCTGGTGGTGGACCTCAGCTACGCCAACCCGTTCCTGTCGCCGTTCGACGAATTCCAGCGCTTCAAGACCCACCCCTCGGTGGCGCCGCATCTGGCGGGTGGCAAGCGCATCGCCTATGGCGCGCGGGCCATCGTCAAGGGCGGGGTGCAGTCCCTGCCCAAGCTCGCCTTCCCGGGCGGGGTGCTGATCGGCGACAGCGCCGGCTTCGTCAATCAGGCGCGGGTCAAGGGCAGTCACAACGCCATCAAGACCGGGATGCTGGGCGCGGAGGCCATCGCGGCGGCGCTGGGCGCTGGGCGCGCCGGCGACGAGGTGGGCGAATACGAGGCCGCCTACAAGAGGTCCTGGGTGGCTAAGGAGTTGAAGCTTGTGCGCAACAACAAGCCGCTCGGCGCCATGTTCGGCACGGCGCTGGGTTCGATCCTGCTCGGCGGCATCGACCTGACCCTCTCCAACCTCACGGGCGGCTGGTCGCCGTTCGGCACGCTGCATCATAAGACGTCCGACGCCGCCTCCACGGGCCTGGCCAAGGACCACAAGGCGATCAGATACCCCAAGCCCGACGGCGTCCTCAGCTTCGACAAGCTGTCCTCGGTGTTCATCTCCAACACCAATCACGCCGAGGACCAACCGGCCCACCTGAAACTGAAGGACCCCTCGATACCCATCGCGGTGAACCTGCCCAGGTATGGGGAGCCGGCCCGGCTCTACTGCCCGGCGGGCGTCTATGAGGTGGTCTATAACGAGGCGGGCGAGGACCCGCGCTTCCAGATCAACGCGCAGAACTGCGTCCACTGCAAGACCTGCGATATCAAGGACCCGTCGCAGAACATCGTCTGGACCTGCCCGGAGGGCGGCGGCGGCCCCAACTACCCGAATATGTAGCGGGGCCGCGCCGACCGGCGGGATCGAGTCCCGACAGAGACCCGATCAGTCGTCCTGGCCTTCGTCGGGCTCGGGCGCGCCCAGCAGTTCTTCGGCCACCTTGTCCGACTTGCCGCGCACCGCCGCCTCGATCTGGTCGGCGAGGTCGGGATTCTTCTTCAGGAACTCGCGCACGTTCTCGCGGCCCTGGCCGATGCGCTGGGAGTTGAACGAGAACCAGGAACCCGACTTCTCCACCACCCCGGCCTTGACGCCGAGATCGATGATCTCGCCGAGCTTGGAGATGCCCTCGCCATAGACGATGTCGAACTCCACCTCGCGGAAGGGCGGGGCCACCTTGTTCTTCACCACCTTGACGCGGACATTGTTGCCGACGATCTCGTCGCGCACCTTGATCGACCCGGTGCGGCGGATATCGAGGCGGACCGAGGCGTAGAACTTCAGCGCGTTGCCGCCTGTGGTGGTCTCGGGCGAGCCGTACATGACGCCGATCTTCATGCGGATCTGGTTGATGAAGATGACGATGCACTTGGACTTGGAGATCGAGCCGGTGAGCTTGCGCAGCGCCTGGCTCATCAGCCGGGCCTGCAGCCCCGGCAGGCTGTCGCCCATCTCGCCTTCCAGTTCGGCGCGGGGGGTGAGCGCGGCCACCGAATCCACCACGATCACGTCCACGGCGCCCGAGCGCACCAGCGTGTCGGTGATCTCCAGCGCCTGTTCGCCGGCGTCGGGCTGGGAGACCAGAAGGTCGTCGAGGTTCACGCCCAGCTTCTGCGCATAGGTGGGGTCCAGCGCGTGTTCGGCGTCGACGAAGGCGGCGGTGCCGCCGGACTTCTGCACCTCGGCCACCACGTGCAGGGCCAGCGTGGTCTTGCCCGAGGATTCCGGCCCGAAAATCTCCACCACCCGCCCGCGCGGCAGGCCGCCGATGCCGAGCGCCAGGTCGAGGCCGAGCGAGCCGGTGGACACCGACTCGATCTGCACCACCGCGCCCTTGGAGCCGAGCTTCATCACCGAGCCCTTGCCGAAGGCCCGGTCGATCTGCGCCAGCGCCGCCTCCAGGGCGCGCTGCTTCTCACCTTCATCCCGTCCCACGAGTCGCAATGCCGCCTGGTTCATCGAAGCCTCCTCTATGGCCCGATTCCCGCCCGGGTCGCGCCGATGGATGAAGTTTGTACCATTTTTGTTCTGTTCGCAATATGTTCTTTTCGGCCGCCTTTCGCCGCGGCGCGGTGGGGTGGCGCGCTTGGCGCGGGGCGGCGAATGCCGCTAGGGATGGCGGTGTAGAACGGGGGCGCCGATGCCGACACTGGACTGGATCGGGAAGAAGGCGGTGGTGAACCATCACCGCGATGTGCCCTATCGCCTGATCCACTGCGACAAGGACAGGTCGGTGGGCGATCCCGATGCGGGCAACCTGCTGGTGCAGGGCGACAACCTCGAAGCGCTGAAGGCGCTGTTGCCCTATTACGCGGGCAAGGTGAAGTGCATCTATATCGACCCGCCCTACAACACGGGGAACGAGGGCTGGGTCTACAACGACAATGTGAATTCGCCGGAGATCAAGGCCTGGCTGGGATCGGTGGTCGGCAAGGAGGCGGAAGACCTGTCTCGCCACGACAAGTGGCTTTGCATGATGTATCCGCGTGTCCGATTGCTTCGAGAATTTTTAGCCAAAGACGGCTGCATTGCCATTTCGATCGATGAAAACGAAATCGATCATCTTCTAATTCTTTTCGATGAAGTCTTTGGAAGGTCGAACCGCATTGGGGTGCTGGTTTGGCAAAAAGGCAAGAAGGGCGACGCCAAGCTGCTTCCGACCGTTCACGAATACATAGCGATATACGCCCGAAGCAAACGATATTTGGTGGATAAGAATATTGCGTGGCGTCGGCGCAAGCCCGGCATTGACGAGGTTTTGGCGCGCTATGAGGAATTGAAGTCAGTGTTAGGCGCCGATCATGCCGCCATTCGCAAGGCAATGATGGATTGGTATCGCGCCCTTCCAAAGGACGACCCACGCCGTTCTCACAAGCATTACAACTGGTCAGACGATAGGGGTCTTTATTTTCCGGATAACTTTGCTGGGCCTGATGATGGCCGTGAAAGCCGCCCTCGATACGATATAATCCATCCCGAAACCAAAAAGGCGACTGCAAAGCCTTCGACCGGATGGCGTTGGGAGGAGGATCGCAGCTTGGCGGCAATGGCCGAAGTGCCGCCCCGCATTCATTTCGGGAAGGACGAGACCACAATACCTTGCCGCAAGAGCTATCTATTGGAAGTTGAAAGCGAGCCTTTACAAAGTGTATTTTATAAAGATGGGCGCGCCGCCACTTTGCAGGTCGAAGCAATTCTTGGAGCTGGCGCATTCCAATTTCCCAAAGATGTTGAAGTCATTGAGGAATTGTTAGGCGTACTCACCAAGCCCGGCGATATTATTTTGGATAGCTTTGCGGGCTCTGGCACGACCGGCCATGCCGTTCTTAATCTCGCAAAGGTCTCGCAATCTGACCGCCATTTCATTTTAGTTGAAACGGACGAAGAGACGTTGACGAAGCGCACTGCCGCAAGGATTGAGGCGGTTATTCAAGGCTACGCGCCGAAGGTGGGAAAAGGGAAACCTTTGGAAGGGCTTGGCGGAGGTTTCCGCTTCTGCACCCTTGGCGAACCGCTGTTCGATGCGGACGGCAATGTCGGTCCGGAGGTCACGTTTCCCGACCTCGCGGCGCACGTCTTCTTCTGCGAGACCGGCTCGCCCATTCCGCGGCGGGCGGAGGGGGCCTCGCCCCTGATCGGCACATTCCAGGATCGCGCGATCTATCTGCTGCACGCCTCCGGCTCATTGGGCGTCGCGGACGAGCGGGCGGGCAATGTGCTGACCTCCGCCATGCTGGAGAGCCTGGCGCCGCCCGCCGCCGATTTCACCGGCACGCGGGTGGTCTATGCCGAGGGGTGCACCCTGCCGGACGATCGGCTGGCGGCGGCGGGCGTCGCGTTCAAGCAGGTGCCCTATCAGATCGAGGGCTTGTAAGCGCATGGCCGCGCCCTTCGCGCTGAAAAGCTATCAGACGGCGACGCTGGAGGCGCTGCGGCGCTTTCTGGAAAAAGCGGTGGCGCTGGATGACGCGGATACCGCCTTCTACAGCCTGACCAAACGGCCCTATGTGCAGGCGCCGGGCCTGCCCGGCCTGCCCTATGTGTGCCTTCGGGTGCCGACCGGCGGCGGCAAGACCATCCTGGCCGCGCATTCGGTGGCGGTGGCGGCGGACGCGTATCTGCGCACCGCCGCGCCGCTCGTGCTGTGGTTCACCCCCTCGCAGATCATCCGCGACCAGACCCTGGCGTCCTTGCAGGACCGCGATCATCCCAACCGCCGCGCCCTGGCCGATCGCTTCGGCGAGAACGTGCGGGTGATGAGCCTGCCCGACGCCCTCTATGCCGGCCGGGCCGATTACGACGGCGGCGCGGTGGTGATCGTGGCGACGATCCAGGCCTTCCGGGTGGAGGATACCGAGGGGCGCAAGGTCTATGAGGCCAACGGCGGCCTGATGGATCATTTCTCCGGCCTGCCTGAGGGCCTCAGAAGCGCCCTCGAAATCGGCCCCGGCGGCGATCCGGTTTACTCCCTCGCCAATGTGATCCGGATGCGCCGCCCGATGGTGATCATGGATGAGGCGCACAATGCGCGCTCGCGTCTGTCGTTCGATACGCTGGCCCGGCTGAAACCGTCCCTGATCGTGGAGTTCACCGCCACACCGGTGACGCCCGAGGAGCACAGGCCGGAGAGGGAGGTCTATGCCTCCAACGTGCTGCACCACGTGTCCGCCGCCGAACTGAAGGCGGCGGAGATGATCAAGCTGCCCGTCGTATTGCGCGGCCGATCCGAGCCGAAGGACACCCTCGCCGACGCCATCGCCTGGCTGGACGGGCTGAACGACACGGCCAAGCGGGAGCTGGCCGCCACCGGAGAGTTCATCCGCCCGGTGATGCTGATCCAGGCCGAACCGCGCTCCAAGGACAAGCCGACGCTTCATGCCGACGAGGTGAAAAAGCTCCTCATCGACGATTTCCGTGTGCCGGAGGCGCACATCGCGCTGGCCACGGGCGAGAGCCGGGAACTGGAGGGGGTGGACCTGTTCGATCCGGCCTGCACCATCCGGTTCATCATCACCCAGCAGGCCCTGCGCGAGGGCTGGGACTGTTCGTTCGCCTATGTGCTGTGTTCGGTGGCGGAACAGAAGTCCGCCCGCTCGGTGGAACAGCTCCTCGGCCGGGTGCTGCGGATGCCCCGCGCCACGCGCAAGGCGCATGAGGATCTGAACCGCGCCTACGCCTTCGCCACCACCACCAGTTTCCAGACCGCCGCCGCGACCCTGCGCGACGGGCTGGTGAACAACGGCTTCGAGCGGATCGAAGCGGCGAGCCTGATCCGCGCGGTGGCGCCGGTTCTCGACGGCTTTGAAGAGGGCGGGGCCGCCTTCACCTTTGAGGAGGAATTGCCTGTCGAGCTCGACCTCGCCGCGCTGGCGCCCAACATCGCCCTGGTGACGGGGGGCCGGGCGAGCATCGATGTGGCGACAGGCCGGATCGTGGCGCGCGGCGCGCTCAGCGACTATGACCGCACCGCGCTGAAGCTCGCCATGCCGGAGGCGGCGGGGGCCATCGACGCCATCGTCGCCCGCTCGCGCGGTGCGCAGCTTCGCCCGCTGACCCCGGACGCGCCGCCGGTGTTCTTCGCCGTGCCTCGCCTGGGCGTGCGGCGCGGCAATACGCTGAAGCTGTTCGATCGCACCGACTTTCTCGATACGCCGTGGAAGCTCGAAGAGCACGACGGCGCCGGCGTGCTGGACTTCTTCGCCGCCCCGCGCGGATCGGTGGACGAGGCGCACGTGGATGTGAGCGAGGGCGGCGAGGTGCGGATCGACTTCGTGGACGAGTTGCACCGGCAACTCGGCCTCGCCCTCGAAGAACGCGGCTGGACGAGACCCGCCCTGATCAACTGGCTGGACCGGCGCCTGCCTGCCTCCAGCCGGCGCGACATCACCAAGACCTCCACCACGCTGTTCATCGCCAAGGCTCTGGACGCCGTCGACGGGCGATACGGCCTTGAACTGGACGGCCTCGCGCGGGCGAAATACCGCGTGCTCGACGCCGTTCAGAAAGCCGTCGCCCGCTACCGCGACGTGCGGCAGGCCGGCGCCTTCCAAACCGCGCTCTTCCCGCAGAGCGGGCTCGACTTCCAAACCAGCGCCGATCTCGCCCTGATCTTCGACGAGAACGGCTACGGCTATAACCAGGCCTACAAAGGGGCGATGGGGTTCAGGAAGCACCTGTTCCGCGTGATCGGCGATCTTGAGCCCACCGGCGAAGAGCACGACTGCGCCGTCTATATCGAGCGCCATCCGGCGGTGAAGGCGTGGGTGCGCAACACCTCGGGCCAGCCCAATTCGTTCTGGCTGCAGACCGCGAGCGACAAGTTCTATCCCGACTTCATGGCGCTGTTGAACGACGGGCGGGCGGCGGCGATCGAATATAAGGGCGGCCACATCGCCACCGCCGACGACGCCAGGGAAAAGCGCCTCGTCGGCGAACTCTGGGCGGAGCGGTCGGGCGGGGCCTGCCTGTTCGCCATGATTGAGAACCGGGCGTTCGATCGGCTGGGGGCGCTGTTTGAATGAGCTCGACCGCGCCGCGCTCGGGGCGGAAATGGAGGCCTGACCGGGAATCGAACCCGGGTGCAAGGATTTGCAGTCCTCTGCGTCACCACTCCGCCATCAGGCCGCCGGAGAGCGGGGACGGCTAACAGAACGGCCTTGCCCCCGCAAGCGTCGTGCGCGGCGCGCCTCCGATTGCCTTGGGTTCGCCGGCGGCCCTATAAGCGCGCTGGTCCGGTGGCCAGTATTTGGTGAGGGTTTGATGTCATTCGATTTCGCCGCCGCGCGCGAAAATATGCTCGAGAACCAGGTGCGCACCAGCGACGTCACCGACCACGGCATCCAGGACGCCATGGGGGCGGTGCGGCGCGAGGCGGTGTGTCCGCCCGGCCGGCTGCACCTGGCCTATGCGGAGGCGACGGTGGAATATGCGCCGGGTCTCTACCTGATGGAGCCGCGCGACATCGCCAAGCTGCTGCAAGGCGTCCTGCCGCGTCCGGGCGAACGGGCCCTGGCCATCGCCGCGCCCTATGCCGCCCTGGTGCTGGCTGAGATCGGCCTGAAGGTGCGCCTGCGCCTGCCGGCGGGCGTCGCGCTTGGCGAACTGGGACCGGCGGTGGAGGTCGTCGCGGGCGCGCTTTCCGCCGTGGACGAGCACGGCCCCTATGACGTGATCGCGGTGGAAGGCGCCGTGCATCGCGCGCCGGGGAGTTGGACCGACATGCTGGCCGACGGCGGGCGCCTCGGGGTGGTGGAGCGGGACGGGCCGGTGGGCCGCGCCCGACTCTACCAGCGCGGGCACGACGGCGTGGTGTCGAGCCGCATCCTGTTCGACTCCACCCCGCCGATGCTGCCGGGCTTCGCGCCGGAGGCCGCCTTCCAGTTCTGACCGCAGGCGCCCGCGCAGGTGACGAAAGCTTAACTCGCCAAGCGGTCCGGGCGCGCGGATAAGTCTGCGAAAGTTCGGGGATCGAGGCGTATGACGGGGTCGAGGCGGCCTGTATTGTGGGCCGGCGTCGCGGGTGCGGCGGTGATGGCGAGTCTCGCGGGCGGGGCGCGGGGCGAGACTTTGGCGGACGCCATCGCGCTGGCCTACCGCTCCAACCCGACGTTGCAGGCCCAGCGCGCCGAACAGCGGGTCACCGACGAGACCTATGTCCAGGCCCGCGCCGGCTATCGCCCGACCGTGAGTGTCAGCGCCGGCGCCGCCTATCAGGAGGCGGCCACCAACCTGCCGCCCCCTTCGCCCGCCAGCGAGCGCTTCAACCAGGGCAACGCCACGCTGACGGTGACCCAGCCGCTGTTCAACGGCGGGCGCACGCGCGCGGCGGTGGATGCGGCGGAAGCCACCGTGCTGGCCGGGCGCGAGGACCTGCGCTCCACCGAGGCCAGTGTGCTGCAGCAGGTGGTGCAGGCCTATACCGACGTGCGCCGCGACCAGCAGATCGTCGTCATCCGCACCAACAATCTGAACGTCCTTTCCAACCAGCTGGAAGAGACCCGCGCCAAGTTCGAGGTGGGCCAGATCACCCGCACAGACGTGGCCCAGGCCCAGGCGCAATTGGCCGCCGCCCGCGCCCTGCTGTCCACCGCCCAGGCGCAGGTGCAGATCAGCCGCGCCAACTACACCGCCGTGGTCGGCCAGAACCCCGGCGAACTGGCGCCGGAGCCGGACGTGCCCGGCCTGCCGCCGACGGTGGACCAGGCCTTCGATACCGCCGAGGCCGAGAGCCCCGTCCTGATGCGCGCCCGCCGCCAGGAGCAGGCCTCGCGCGCGCGAATCGCCGAGGCCCGGGCCGCCAATCACCCCACCGTCTCGCTACAGGGCTCGCTCGGCTATGCCGGCACGGTCCAGCCCTTCGATCCCAACGACTATGCCCGCACGGTGACGGCGCAGGCGGTGGTGACCCAGCCCATCTTCACGGGCGGGGTCAACGCCTCCAACATCCGCTCCGCCATCGCCCAGAACACGGCGGACCGCATCGGCATCGAGGGTTCGCGGCGACAGGTGGTGCTGGCGGTGTCGCAGGCCTGGAACACCATGGCCTCGTCCCGCGCCAATGTGACCTCCGACGAGGAACAGGTTCGCGCCGCCCGCGTGGCGTTCGAGGGCGCGCAGGAGGAGTACCGGGTGGGCCTTCGCACCACGCTGGATGTGCTGATCGCCCAGCAGACCCTGCGCGATGCGGAACTGGCGCTGGTTCAGGCGCGGCACGACGCCTATGTGGCGCAGGCCGGGCTGCTCGGCGCCATGGGCCGGCTGGAGGCGCGCTATCTGGTGGGGGGGGTGGACGCCTACGATCCCGCCGCCTCGTTCAACCGGATCAGGCGCGGCGGCGCGACGCCCTGGGACGGGGTGGTGGAGGCGCTGGATTCGCTCGGCTCCCCGCGGGTGAGGATCGATCCGGCGGCGGTCGCGCCGCTCCCCGTCACCGGGGCCCCCACCATGCTGGCGCCCTCGGCGGCGACGCCCGCGCACCCGCCCCTGTCCACCGACCAGCCCACGGCGACCACGCCCGGCTGATATTTCGCAAGGCAAATTGCAGAGCCGCCGTTCGCCCGCTACGGTGTCCCCGACTCCGCTGTCTCCAGCCCCGGTTCATCATGTCAGATCCCACCGCTCAAGAACCGACGATGGAGGAAATCCTGGCCTCCATCCGCCGCATCATCTCCGAGGACGATGCGCCCCCCGCGGCCGAGGCGACGTCCCCTTCGGCGCCTCCCGCGCCCCAGCCGCCGCCGCCCGCGGCGCCGACCCTGGTGCATTCCGCGCCAGAGCCGGAGCATTACGAGGACGAGGACGACGTCCTCGAACTGAACGAGCCCGCCCCGGCGCCCCGCGAAACGCACGGCGACCTCGATGTGTTCGATGCGCCCAAGCCCGTGGCCGCCGCGCCGGAGCCCAAGGTCGATATGGCGGGGATCAGGATGGCCGCCCCGGCGCCCGAACCGCGCCATGCCCCGATCGACGACCCCTTCTCGCGCGACACGAAGGAGCCCGCCGGCGGCGGGCTGGTGTCGGGCAGCGCCGCCTCCGCCGCCGCTTCGCACTTCGGCGCCCTGGCCCAGTCGATCGCCATGCCCGCCGGGGGACGCACGCTGGAGGATCTGGTGCGCGAACTGCTCAATCCCCTGCTCAAGGACTGGCTCGATCAGCACCTGCCCGGCATGGTCGAGCAGGCCGTGCGCGACGAGGTCGAGCGCATCTCCCGCCGCCGAGTATATTAGGCGTCCATAGCGGAGCCCGCCTCCGCCTCGCCGCCCCGTTCCCGATCCGCTTTGATCCAGGAGGCGGCGCCGGTCACCGGCGTCGCCCTTTCGCCCATGCTCGATAAGACCTTCGATCCCCAATCCGTCGAACCGCGCCTTTATGAGACGTGGGAGAGCGCCGGAGCGTTCGCGCCGGAACGGGCGCTGGCCCGCGATCCCAACGCCAAGTCCTATTCCATCGTCATCCCGCCGCCAAACGTCACCGGCTCGCTGCACATCGGCCATGCGCTGAACGTCACGCTGCAGGACGTGCTGGCGCGCTTCCACCGCATGAAGGGCGAGGCGGTGCTGTGGCTGCCGGGCGCCGACCACGCCGGCATCGCCACCCAGATGGTGGTGGAGCGGGAACTGGCGAGCGAGGGCAACCAGGGGCGGCGCGAACTCGGCCGCGAGGCCTTCGTGGAGCGCGTGTGGACATGGAAGGCGCAGTCGGGCGGGGCGATCACGCGGCAACTCCGCCGCCTCGGCGCCTCATGCGACTGGTCGCGCGAGCGCTTCACCCTGGATGACGGGCTCTCGGCCGCGGTGCGAAAGGTGTTCGTCACCCTGCACCAGCAGGGCCTGATCTATCGCGACAAGCGGCTGGTGAACTGGGATCCGCAATTCCAGACCGCCCTCTCGGACCTCGAGGTCGAGACCCGCGAGGTCAAGGGCAAGATGTGGCGCTTCGCCTATCCGCTGGAGGGCGAGCCCATCGACGGCGTGAGCGAGATCGTCATCGCCACCACCCGGCCGGAAACCATGCTGGGCGACGGCGCGGTGGCTGTGCATCCGGGCGATGCGCGCTACGGCAAGTTCGTCGGCCGCATGGTGCGCCTGCCCATCGCCGACCGGCTGATCCCGATCATCAATGACGAGTACCCGGACCCGGAAAAGGGCTCTGGCGCGGTGAAGATCACCGGCGCGCACGACTTCAACGACTATCAGGTGGCGCGCCGCCACGGCCTGCCCCTGATCTCGATCATGGACGAGCAGGCGCGCATGACCGGCCCGATCCCCGAGCGCTACGTCGGCGTGGACCGCTATGTGGCCCGCAAGATGGTGCTGGACGAGATCGAGGTGCTGGGCCTGCTGCGCGAGATCGAGGACCGGGTGATCGCCCAGCCCTTCGGCGACCGCTCGGGCGTGGTGATCGAACCCTTCCTCACCGACCAGTGGTATGTGGACGCCAAGACGCTCGCCCAGCCCGCCATCGCGGCGGTGGAGGTCGGCGACACGGTCTTCAGCCCGAAGAACTGGGAGAAGACCTATTTCGAATGGATGCGCAACATCGAGCCCTGGTGCATTTCGCGCCAACTCTGGTGGGGTCACCGGATACCGGCGTGGTTTGGGCCCGACGGTGAAATCTTCGTCGCCATGGACGAAGAGGGCGCCGTAGCCGCGGCGCGCGCTCACTACGGCCGGGACGAGCCGCTGCGCCAGGACGAAGACGTCCTCGACACCTGGTTCTCCTCCGGTCTGTGGCCGTTCTCCACCTTGGGCTGGCCGGAGGAGACGGAGGACTTCGAGCGGTTCTACCCGACCTCCGACCTCGTCACCGGCTTCGACATCATCTTCTTCTGGGTGGCCCGGATGATGATGCTGGGGCTGCACTTCACCGGGGAGGTTCCGTTCAGGCGCATCTTCATCAACGCCCTGGTCCGCGACGCCAAGGGGCAGAAGATGTCCAAGTCCAAGGGCAATGTGATCGACCCCCTGGAGCTGGTGGACGCCTATGGCGCGGATGCGCTCCGCTTCACCCTGACCGCCATGTCGGGGCAGGGGCGCGATATCAGGCTCGATCCCCAGCGGGTGGAGGGCTATCGCAACTTTGGCACCAAACTGTGGAACGCCGCCCGCTTCTGCCAGATGAACGAGTGCGTGGCGGAGCCCGGCTTTGACCCCGGCGCGGTGACGGAGACTGTGAACCGCTGGGTGCGGGGCGAGGTGGTGAAGACGACTGCACAGGTGACGCAGGCGCTGGAGACCTTCGCCTTCGATGAGGCGGCGGCCGCACTCTATCGCTTTATCTGGAACGTGTTCTGCGACTGGTATCTGGAGCTGGCCAAACCCATCCTGAACGGGACCGACGAGGCGGCGAAGGCCGAGACCCGCGCCATGGCCGCCTGGGTGCTCGACCAGGCGACCACGCTGCTGCACCCCGTCGCTCCCTTCATGACCGAGGCCCTGTGGGCGGCGGCGAGCGAGTTCGGCGTCCCTCGCGACGGTCTCTTGATGGAAGCAGCCTGGCCGAGCCATCCCGACGCCTGGATCGACGCTGATGCGGCGGCGGAGATCGACTGGCTGATCCAGCTGGTCTCCGAGATCCGCTCCATCCGCGCCGAGATGAACGTGCCGCCCTCCGCCCGCCCGCCGCTGGCGTTGATCGGGGCAGGGGAGGGAACCCGCGCACGCCTCGCCCGCCAGCACGACCGGTTGTCCGCCCTGGCCCGGCTCGGCGAGGTGAAACCGGCCGAGGCCGCGCCGCCGGGTTCGGCGCCGTTCACCCTCTTTGAGGCCACCGGCGCGCTGTCCATCGCCGAGTTCATCGATCTCGCCGCCGAGAAGGCGCGCCTGACCAAGGCCATCGCCGGCTTCGAGGGCGACGCCAGGCGCGCGCGCGGCAAGCTCGACAATGAGGCCTTCATGGCCAAGGCCGCCGAATCGGTAATTGCCGAGAATCGCCAGAAACTCGCCGAAGCCGAAGCGGGCATGGCCAAGCTGCAGGCGGCTTTGGCGCGGTTGCAGGCCATCGGTGATCAGCAAGCCTAGACCAAGCTCTTCCGGGACGGAACTTTGAGCTGGAACGGACTTATGGCGCTATCTCTGGTGGTCGCGGCGGCGTTAACTCCGCGATTGGGACGCCTTTTACGATGACGACAATCTTGTCAAGCCGACCTGAATCAAGCTGGTCAATCAGTGCGGAACAGTTTGCCTTGAACCGGGTCGCCGGGATGGTCAGCCCTTCGGCCATGAACTGGTCTCCTGACGATCTTGCAGAGAAATCATTGCATCCCCGCCTGGAAGAATAACCCTGACTGAACGGCGTTTACAAACCGCGCCGGAGTGTGCTTTCCCTTCGCGGCAATGGCGCGCGTGACGATGCGCCAAGCCCGGAGGACGTATGCCCGAAACCGCCAATTCCGCGCCCTCGGACCCCGCGCCCGTGCTGCCGCCCGGCTGGCCGGCCATGTCGATGGCGCAGGTCTCCGCCCTGCTCACCGCGCCGGGACAGCCGTTCGAGATGGAGACCCTGACCTTGCGCGGGATCGAGACCCGGGTATGGAAGAACGCCCCGCCCACCCTCCGCGCCGAGGTCGACGCGGCCAAGGCCTTCGGTCCTGACCGCATCTTCCTGGTCTATGAGGACGAGCGGGTCTCGTTCGACGCCTTTTATCGCGCCGTCTCCGCCTTCATGCGCGAGTTGCGGACCAAGGGGGTGGAGAAGGGCGACCGGGTGGCGCTGGTCATGCGCAACTATCCCGAATGGCCAGTGGCCTTCTATGCGGCGGTGTCTCTGGGCGCCATCTGCACGCCGCTGAACGCCTGGTGGACCGGGCCGGAGCTGGAATATGGCCTGATCGATTCCGGCTCCAAGGTGCTGATCGCCGACGCGCAAAGCGCGCTCCGCCTGCAGGAGCATCTGCCTAACTGCCCGGACCTGAAGTGGGTCTATGTCTCCCGCGCCGTGGACGAGATCGCCCATCCGCGCGTCTCCAAGCTCGACGCGGTGATCGGTGGGGCCGACGACTGGAAGAGCCTGCCGGACGAACCGCTGCCCACCGCCGACGTCGGCCCGGAAGACCCGGCGACGATCTTTTACACCTCCGGCACCACTGGCAAGCCCAAGGGCGCGCTCGGCACCCATCGCAACATCGTCTCCAACGTCATGGCCGCGGCGTTCGGCTCGGCCCGCGCCTACCTGCGCCGGGGCGAACAGCCGCCCGCGCCCGATCCGTCCGCGCCCCAGGCCAGCAGTCTGCTCAGCGTGCCCTTCTTCCATGCCACCGGCTGCTTCGCCATCCTGTCGCCGACCCTGGTCGCCGGGGGGAAGATCGTGATGATGTACAAGTGGGAGCCGATCCGCGCCTTTGAACTGATCGAGCGGGAAAGGGTGCGCATGGCCGGCGGCGTCCCCACCATCGCCTGGCAGCTGATCGAACACCCGGATCGCACCAAGTACGACCTCTCCTCGCTGGAGGCGGTGTCCTATGGCGGCGCGCCCTCCGCGCCCGAACTGGTGCGCAGGATCAGGGAGACTTTCCCCGGCTCACAGCCCGGCCAGGGGTGGGGCATGACCGAGACCTCCGCCACCTTCACCGGCAATTCGGCGGAGGACTATATCAACCGCCCCGACAGCTGCGGCCCCGCCGTGCCGGTCTGCGACATGAAGATCTGCGATCCGGAGGACGCCACGGGCAAGCCGCTGCCCACGGGCGCGGTGGGCGAGCTCTGGGGCCGGGGTCCCAATGTCGTGGTGGGCTACTGGAACAAGCCGGAGGCCACAGCCACCACCTTCGTCGATGGCTGGGTCCGCACCGGCGATCTCGCCCGCATCGACGAGGAGGGGTTCTGCTACATCATCGACCGGGCCAAGGACATGCTGATCCGCGGCGGGGAGAACATCTACTGCGTGGAGGTGGAGAACGTCCTCTACGAACACCCCGCCGTGATGGACGCCGCCATCGTCGGCATCCCGCACAAGACCCTGGGCGAGGAGCCGGGGGCGGTGATCACCCTGAAGCAGGGGTCCAAGGCCGGCGAGGCGGACATTCGCGGCTGGGTGGCCGAGCGGCTCGCCGCCTTCAAGGTGCCGGTGCGGGTGGTGTTCTGGCACGAGACCCTGCCGCGCAACGCCAATGGCAAGATTCTCAAGAACGAATTGAAGAAGGTCTTCACCGAGGAGGCCTGATCGGCCCCGCGAACGAGTCAAAGGCCGCCCGGCGTGTCCGGACGGCCCTCGATCGATCCACTTGGGCGCCGTTAGCGGCAGACCTGCACCTGGCGCACCCCATAGGGGCCACGGTCTTCCTGCCAGCTGCAGCGGTTCTCGTTGTAGCCGTCGCGGTAGCGGTTGTAGCGCGTGTCGTAATAGCGGCGGTCATAGACGCGCTGGGCATAACCGTCGCGGCAGTGGATGCGCGACACGTTGTTGCCGAGCGCCGCGCCGGCCAGTCCGCCCACCACCGCGCCGCCGCCGCCACGGCTGATGGCGTTGCCGGCCAGGGCGCCGAGCACGCCGCCGACCACGGTGCCGGTCACCTTGTTGCTGTGCGACGCCCGCTCGCAGCGGCTGACATATTGGGCGGAGGCGATGGTGGGGGCGGTGGCGGCGGCGACGGTGGCCACCGCCGCGGCGGCGAGGATGAATTTACGCATGGGGTTCAGCTCCTTTGGCTTTCAGCAGATGCTTCTTGACGCTTCATTGCGGGGGTACACCGCCTTTATGGCGGCGCCGGTCTGAACCGTGGTTGAGCGTATCGTTCATGTTCATTCAGGCACGGTCCTGAATGGATTTCTAGCGGCGAAGCTTCAACGGCGAAGCTCGATTTTGGTTGCGAGGCGACACCATGGATACGCGCGTCTCGCTTGAGGTCGAACGGGTGGGAACCCAGGCCGACGGGGTTGGGCGCAGCGCCGACGGCCGGCTGCTGTTCGCCCCGCTGACCCTGCCGGGCGAGCGGGTGGCGGGCGTGGCGCACGGCGAGCGTCTGGATCGGGTCGAAATCCTCAGCGCCAGTCCCGAGCGGGTCGATCCGCCCTGTCCCCATTTCGGCGTCTGTGGCGGCTGCGCCCTGCAGCACTGGGCGAGGGCGCCCTATACGGCGTGGAAGACCGACCTGATCCGCCAAGCCCTGGCGCGCGAGCGTATCGAGACGGACATCCTGCCGGCCTTCACCGCGCCGCCGGCCAGCCGCCGGCGGGTGGCGCTGCACGCGCGGCGGGTGGGGCGCGAGGTGGTGGTCGGCTTCAAGGGGCGGCGTTCGTGGAGCGTGGAGCCGATCACCACCTGCGTCATTGCCGATCCCCGCATCGCCGCCGCCCTGCCGGCCCTGCGCACCCTGGCGACGCCCTTCCTGGAACACGCCAAATCCGCCCCGATCCTGCACGTGACCCTGACCGCGACCGGGCTGGACGTGGACGTGACGGGTGTGGAGGCCAAGGGCGGCGGCCTTTCCGCCGACGCCCGGATGCGGGCGGCCGGTGCGGCGGCCGCGATGGACCTCGCCCGGCTGACCCTGGCGGGCGATATCCTCTACGGCGCCCGCCCGCCGATGGTGCGCTTCGGCCCGGCGGCGGTGGTGCTGCCGCCGGGCGGCTTCCTGCAGGCGGTGGTCGCCGCCGAGCAGGCCATGGCCGAGGCTGTCATGGCGGCGGTGGATGGCGCGCCGCGCGTGGCCGACCTGTTCTGCGGCGCCGGCGCCTTCACCTTTCCTCTGGCCGAACGGTCGGGCGTGCTGGCGCTGGACAGCTCGCGCGAGGCCATCTCCGCCCTTGCCGGCGGCCGCGCCGCCACGCCGGGGCTGAAGGCCATCGAGGCCGAGGCGCGCGACCTGTTCCGACGGCCGTTGCTTTCGTCGGAAATGAAGAAGCTCGACGCGGTGGTGTTCGATCCGCCGCGGGCCGGGGCGCTGGAGCAGGCGGGCGAGATCGCACGCTCCACCGTGGGCCTGGCGGTGGCCGTCTCCTGCAACCCCCAGAGCTTCGCCCGCGACGCGGCCGTGCTGGTGGCCGCCGGTTTCCGTCTGGAGCGCGTCCTGCCGGTGGACCAGTTTCTGTGGTCGGCCCACGTGGAGCTGGTCGGTGTGTTCCGCCGCTAAGGTCGCAGACCTCGCCGCGCGCTCCCATATGGCGCGAACAGCGGAGGAAGACCCATGACCGATACGTCCGAGCTTGGCGGCCCGTTCACCCTGGGCGATCTCACGGTCAGGCGGATGGGCTACGGCGCCATGCAGCTGGCGGGACCCCAAGTGTTCGGGCCGCCGAAGGACCCGGAGGCGGCGGTAGCGGTGCTGCGCGCGGCGATCGCGGCCGGGGTGAACCACATCGATACCTCCGACTTCTATGGCCCGCACGTCACCAACCGGATCATTAAGGAGGCGCTCCATCCGTATCCGGACGATCTCGTCATCGTCACCAAGGTCGGGGCCAGGCGCGGTGAGGACGGGTCTTGGAACCTGGCGGATAGGCCGGAAGACCTGACGAGCGCCGTGCACGACAACCTGCGCAACCTCGGCCTGGAACGGATCGACGTGGTCAACATGCGCTTCATGGCCGCCGATACCGAGGTCGCCCCGCGGCTTGAGCCTCTCATCGCCCTGAAGGAACAGGGTCTGGTCCGCCATCTCGGCCTCAGCAACGCCTCGTCCGCCCAGCTCGCGTCGGCGCGCGGGATGACCGAGATCATCTGTATACAGAATCAATACAACCTGGCCCATCGGAACGACGACCCCCTGATCGACGACCTCGCCGGCGCGGGCATCGCCTATGTGCCCTTCTTCCCCCTCGGCGGGTTCTCGCCGCTGCAGTCCAGCGCGCTGGACGCCGCCGCCGCCTCGCTGCACGCCACGCCCATGCAGGTGGCGCTGGCCTGGCTGCTGCAGCGCGCGCCCAACATCCTGCTTATCCCCGGCACATCCTCGCTGGCCCACCTCCACGAAAACCTCGCCGCCGCCGATCTGCACCTGCCCGCCGAGGTGGTGGCCGACCTCGACGGCATCGGCGCCAAGACCAGGTAGCCGAGCCGCTTCGATCCCCAACTCCTCCCCCTTAACGGGGGGGGGGCCGCCCGAAGGGTGGTGGAGGGGGCTGCGCCGCCCTGTCCGGTTATCGTCGCGCCGCCCCCTCCGTCACGGCGGGTATTCCCGCCGCGCCACCTCCCCCGGCTGCGCGGGGGAGGAGAAGACGTGCGTGATCGGCCTCCGCCGGTGGGGGCGAGGGTGGGGAGGTGAGCGGAGCGCCCGGGTCGCTGCCCGGAGGTACCGTGATGTAGGCGCCGAGGAGTTTCGGCAGGGACTGAACGCTCCGCGCGGCTGTTTGGGATCGGCAGGCGTTCGCGCACGGGCTTGCAACTTAGGCCCTGACGTACGGCCCCGCCGGCAGGCTCGTCCACTCTTGGCATGGACGGGACAGGCGAGTTGTGACCTCGACCCTTGGACCGACCGCTCTTGCGAGACGGCAGGACACACCCCTGCTCAACCGCATCCCCCCCGCCCTCGAGAGCCGGATCCAAGGCCCTCCCCGTGCGATGGAGACACCTCCAGCATAGAGGGCGGCGCAGGTCGGTCGGATAAGAAGGAAGATTTCCCCGCACTTTGGGCGCCCTGAGCGCGCCTAGACGTCCACGTCGGCCTGGGCGAACTCGGCGTTTTCCTGGATGAAGCGGAAGCGGCTTTCGGCCTTGCGGCCCATCAGGGTCTCCACCATGTCCTCCACCGTCTCCTCGGTGCGGGGCAGGGTGACGCGGGCCAGGGTGCGCGTCGCCGGGTTCATGGTGGTTTCCTTGAGCTGGGCCGGCATCATTTCGCCGAGGCCCTTGAACCGGCTCACGTCAGGCTTCCTGCCCTTGAAGGTGGTGTCGAGCAGCTCCAGCCGGTGGGCGTCGTCGCGCGCATAGACGATCTGCGCCCCGTGGCTCAGCCGATAGAGCGGCGGCAGGGCCAGATAGAGCTTACCGGCGCGGATCATGTCCGGCATGGTGCGATAGAAGAAGGTGATGAGCAGGCTGGCGATGTGGGCCCCGTCCACGTCGGCGTCGGTCATGATGACGATGCGGTCGTAGCGCAGGTCCTCCTCGCGGAACCTGGCCCCGCCCTGCGCGCCCAGCGCCAGCATCAGGTCGGCCAGCTCCTTGTTGGCGCCGGTCTTGTCGGTGGTGGCGGAGGCGACGTTGAGAATCTTGCCGCGCAGGGGCAGGATGGCCTGGTTCGCGCGATTGCGCGCCTGCTTGGCCGAGCCGCCGGCCGAATCGCCCTCGACGATGAACAGCTCCGACCCGTCGGCCGAGCTTCCCGAACAGTCGGCCAGCTTGCCGGGGAGGCGCAGCTTGCGTGTGGCGGAGGCCCGGGCCACGTCGCGATCCTTGCGCCGCTTCAGCCGCTCCTCCGCCCGTTCGAGCACGAACTGGAGGAGGGCGCTGGCCATCTTCGGCTGGGCGGTCAGCCAGTGGTCGAAGGGATCGCGCAGGGCGGCCTCCACCAGCCGCTGGGCCTCGGAGGAGGACAGCCGCTCCTTGGTCTGGCCCTGGAACTCGGGGTTGCGCACGAAGACCGAGATCAGACAGCCCGCCTGGGCTACCACGTCCTCGGCGGTGAGGATGGCGATGCGCTTTTCGCCGGTGAGCTCGCCATAGGCCTTCAGCCCGCGCAGCAGGGCGGCGCGAAAGCCGGCCTCGTGCGTGCCGCCCTCCGGCGTCGGCACCGTGTTGCAGTAGGACTGCATGAAGCCGTCCGCCTCGCCGAACCCGGCCGCCGACCAGGCCACCGCCCATTCCACCGCCCCGCCGCCGTCTCCATTGGCCAGAGTGGGCCGCTCCACCTTGCCGGCGAAGGGGGCGGGGGTCACCGTCTCGATCTCGCCGACCCGTTCCTTGAGGAAGTCGGCCAGGCCGTTGGGGAAGTGGAAGGTGGCCTCAGCCGGCGTGGCGTCGTGCAGACGCGAAGGGTCGCAGCGCCAGCGGATCTCCACCCCCCGGAACAGATAGGCCTTGGAACGGGCCATGCGGTAGAGCCGCGCCGGTTTGAACACCGCCGCCTCGCCGAAGATTTCCACGTCCGGCACGAAGCGGATCAGCGTGCCGTGCTTTTTCGACGGCCCGAGCCGTTCGGCGGACCCCTGCGGATGGCCACGGGAGAAGGCCTGGCGCCACTCGTGCCCGTCGCGCCAGACGGTGACGTCGAGCTGCTGGGACAGGGCGTTGACCACCGAAACCCCCACGCCGTGCAGGCCGCCGGAGGTCTCGTAGGCCTTGCCGGAGAACTTGCCGCCCGAGTGCAGGATGGTCATGATCACCTCCAGCGCCGATTTGCCCGGATGCTTGGGGTGGGGGTCGACCGGGATGCCGCGCCCGTCGTCGCGCACGCTGAGGGCGCCCTCGGCGTCGAGCGTGACCTCGATGAGGCGGGCGTGACCAGCCACCGCCTCGTCCATGGCGTTGTCCAGCACCTCGGCGAACAGGTGGTGCAGGGCGCGCTCGTCGGTGCCGCCGATATACATGCCGGGACGACGGCGGACCGGCTCCAGCCCCTCCAGCACCTCGATGTCCTTGGCCGAATAGCCGGACGTGGCGAGCGCCGCGCGCGGTTCGGTCCGCGCCGCCGCGGCGGGAGCCGGCGCGGGGTTGAGGGCGGGGTCGCCGAACAGGTCGGGCAGGGGCGCGGGCTTGGCCATGGGACGAAAGTGCTTCGATTCGGGAGCGGTCCGGTATGATCGCGCACCGCCCCCGAGGCAAGCCGGACCGGCGCTCAGTTATACTGGCGCGGATAGCCGGTCGCGGGCTTGGCGTAGCGGTCGCGCAGCTTGAGGCCGCGCGCGTCCTGCGGCTGCGGCTTACCGGCGATAATGACCTCGACCGGATAGGTGGAGGTTTCGAAGGGATCGCCAGACCACACCACCAGATCGGCGTCCTTGCCCACCTCGATAGAGCCGGCGCGGTCGCCAAAGCCCCAGATCCTGGCCGGGTTGATGGTCACTGCCGCCAGCGCCGCCGCATAGGGCAGGCCGTTGGCCACCGCCGTGCCGGCGTTGAAGCGGGCCTGGCGCACATTGTTGAAGTCGCGCGAGCCTTCGATGGCCATGGTCACCCCCGCCGCCTGCAGCCGGGCGGCGTTGTCCAGCCGCGCGCCCAGGGTCTCGAAGCTTTCCGGCAGGTCGGCCTCGGTATCGATCAACACCGGAACGCCGGCGGCGGCGATCTCCGGCGCCACCATCCAGCCCTCCTCGCAGCCCTCCAGGATCAGCTTCAGATGCGCCTCGCGCGCGAACCTGATCACCTGGCGGATGTCGGCGGCGCGGTGCACCCGCACCAGCATCGGCGTGCGGCCCTCGGCCACGGGAATCAGCGCCTCCAGGTCCTCGCTGGTGAGGTGGGAGGGGATATCGGCGCCCCGGTCGAACACCGCGCGGTTCTTCTGATAGCGGCGCACGTCCTCGAAGGCGGACTGGAGCAGGGCCATCTCCGCCCCGCGGGAGCCGGCGATGCGGGCGCCGGTCTCGCCGAAATCCACCACCATGGCGGCCTTGGCGCGGAACACGGGGTCGGGATTGCCGGCATCGAGCTGGATCATCGCCGCCTGACCCTCGAACAGGCTGGCGCCGGTTGACTTGTGGTCGCCGCCGCCCGCGGTCTCGGCGCGGATGTCCTCTTCGCTCAGCCCCTCGTCCTGATCGCCGCCGCCGCCCCGCCCCGGCACGGGGGTGATCACGGCGCGGGTGATCCCGGCCTCGCGCGCCAGGGGGATCAGGGTCGAGCTTGGGTTGACGCCATAGGCGATGTCGAAGGCCGCGCCGATCTCCGTACCGGCGGATTCGTCGTGCGTGGAGGCGACGCCCTCCACCTCCATGACCCCGAGCGTGGTGGAGGCGGCGATCAGGCCCGGCGTCACCACCTGGCCCCTGGCGTCGATCACCGTGGCGCCGACGGGAACGGCGAGCCCCGCGCCCACCGCGGCGATCTTGCCGCCCTTGATCACCACCGTGCCGTTGGCGATCTCCCCCGCCGCGCCGGCGGTCTCAATTCTGGCGTTGGTGATGGCCAGGGTCTGGGCGGCGGCGGCCAGGGGCGCGATCGCACCGAGGAAGAACGTCGCCGCGAGGAGTTGCGTCCTTCGAGACGCGCTTTGCGAGCGCTCCTCAGGATGACGAACGAGGAGATTTTCCCAAACTTTCGTCATGGTCACGCATTCGATCTTGCGGCGGCTCATTGGAACACGCCTTCGCCGGGCTGGCCGAGTTCAAAGTCGGCCCTCGGCTGATAGCGCTTGTCGAACCGGTCGAAGGCCAGGCCGCCGTCGATGAACACCTTGTCGGCCTTGGCGTAGATGGAGAAGGGGTTGGCGCTCCAGATCACCAGATCGGCCATCTTGCCGACCTCCAGCGAGCCGGTCCTGTCCGCCACGCCGGCGGCCCTGGCCGGGTTCAGGGTGATCCAGGCGATGGCCTCGGCCGGGGTGATGTTCAGCCCGATGCGGTTGCCGGCGCCCATGGCGATGCCGGCCTCCTGGTTCAGGTGCTGGGTGATGATCGGATCGTCGGAGTGGATGATGACGCAGGCCCCCGCTCTATGGGCCAGGGCGGCATTGGCCTCGATCCCGTCGATGGACTCCATCTTGAAGCCGGCCCAGTCGGCCCAGGTCAGCATACAGATGCCCTCCTTGGCCAGCAGCGGCGCGATCTTGTAGCCCTCCGAAGTGTGGTGGAAGGCGGCGATGTGGAAGCCGAACTCGTGCGAGATGTCGATCATCGTCTTCATCTCATAGGCGCGGTAGCAGTGGTTCTGGATGCGGATGTCGCCGTTCAGCACCCCCATCAGCGTATCCAGCGTCAGGTCGCGCTTGGGCGGTTCGCCCCTCTCGCCGCGTCCGACCTTGTCGTGATAGTCGTCCCAGCGGCGCTTGTAGTCTGCGGCGTCGATCCAGGCCCGGCGATAGCCCGCCACGTTGCCCATTTCGGTGGAGGGCGTGCGCCCCTTGGAGCCATAGACCCGCTTGGGGTTCTCGCCGCAGGCCATCTTCAGGCCATAGGGGGCGCCGGGGAACTTCATCGCCTGCTCGGTGATGGCGGGTACGTTCTTGAGGAACACCGAACGGCCGCCGAACAGGTTGGCGGAGCCGGGCAGGATCTGCAGCGCGGTCACCCCGCCGGCGCGGGCGCGGTCGAAACCCGGATCGCCCGGCCACACCGAATGTTCGGCCCAGACATAGGCGGTGTTGGGATCGGTGGCCTCGTTGCCGTCCGAGGTCGCCTGCACACCGGGCGAGGGATAGACGCCGAGGTGGGAATGGCCGTCGATGACGCCGGGGGTCACCCACTTGCCTTTGCCGTCCACCACCTCCGCGCCGGCGGGCGTCGGCGTCCCGGCGGGACCGACGGCGGCGATCCTGCCGTCCACCATCACCACCACGCCGTTGTCGATCTCCACCCCGGTTGCGGTGAGGATGTTGGCGCCGACGATGGCGGTGGGGCGGGACGGCAGCGGCTGGTAGGTGGAGGGGAAGGGGTCGCGGTCGGTGGTGGGATCGAGGCCGGGCGGCAGGCCCTTGGGCCGGTCGTGCCGCTCTTGCGAGGCGGCGGTGGGTTTCGCATCCTCCGTGGCGCAGGCGCTCAAGCCCAGTGCAACGGCCAGGCCCGCCGCCAGCCCCATCAATCCTGCACGCATCGCAACCCCCGGACTCACCGAAGGCGGGAGTGAAGGGCAAAGCTTGGCGCCTGTCCAGCTACAGGTGCGTCTTGCCGCGCAGGAACCAGCCGCGCCAGAAATCCCAATAGTCGCGCAGCAGGTCCGGCATCACCCACAGGCCGTGCCGATAGGGCCGGTCAACCCCGATAGGCAGGCTGGGGTCCGCCCGATAGGCCCCGTCTTCGCCATAGAAGGTGCCGAACAGGCGGTCCCACACCGGGGCGATGGCGAAGTGGCCGGTGGGCCGGCTCATGTCCAGCTTGTGGTGCAGGCGGTGATGGTTGGGCGACTGGATCACCCAGCGTCCGACCCAGCCCCAGTCGGAATCGATCCGCGAATGGATGATGAGGCCGAGGGTGGAGACCAGCACGTTGACATAGAGCATCGCCACGGGATCGGCGCCCAGGACCGCCAGCGGCACATTGATCAGGAACACCCCGGCGAACTGCGCCGGATGCTGGCGCTCGGAGGTCACCACGCAGAATGTCTCCGCCGCATGGTGATAGCGGTGCAGCGGCCAGAAATAGCGCGAGTGGTCCAGCCGGTGTGTCCAGTAGTCGAAGAAACTGTAGACGAAGAAGAACAGCGGCAGTTGCACCAGGAACGGCAGGCCGGCGGGATCGAGATAGAGGCCCGTGTGCGCCTTCAACCACAGCCGGATCGCCGCGCCGGAGATAAAGGAGACGCCCAGCAGCATCAGCTTGGCCATCACGTCCAGCACCCGCGCCTGGCCGAGGATCAGGATCACAAGATCGGTCTGCATCGAACCGGATCGGGCGAAGATCAGGCGGCGGAGCGAGCTTTCCTGCCACCCCACGCTGATCCCCTCCACCCAAAGCGCGAAGGGCAGGATGGCGAACAGCATCAGGGCGTTGGTGAGGAGCTTCTGGTGCACCTGCTTCAGCTGTAGCACATGCCCTGCAAGGGTGAGCGACAGTGTATCCGGAGTGAAGCGCAGCGCCGCCCACCAGGCCAGGGCTAGCAGCGCGGCGTAGGCGATCAGGCCGAACACCAGCACGGCCCGCACGACGCAAATCCGGAACGGCCTGCGAGGCTCGCCGACCGAAAGCGCAGGGGTATCAGCCATAAAGGTCCCAGAAGCGTTCTGCCGAAGAGGCGCTGCATAAACGATGCCGGTTAATGGAGCGCTTTCTCATCCCCCTCTTCCCCCTCCCTTTGCTATTGTTCCGGGTCCGTCCTCAGCGCCCGGCCGGTCATCACCGCGGCCTTGCCGAAGCGGGCGCGGAGCAGGTCCACGGCGGTTTCGGTGCTGAGCGCCCGCTGCTCGTTCTGCGGGTCGAACAGCACCGCCTCGCCCGCCCCCTCGGTGAAGCCGGACAGCCCGATGCCGATCAGGCGAAAGGCGCGGCCGTCCACCTCCGGCCCGAGCAGTTCGCGCCCGGTGGCGAACAGCACCCGCGCGGTCTGGGTTGGCGCGGGCAGGGTGCGGCGGCGGGTCAGGATGCGAAAATCGGCGGTGCGCAATTTCAATGTCGCCACCCGGCCAGAGGTCTGGTTCCGCCGCGTGCGCTCGGCCACCTTCTCGCACAGGGGCCAAAGGCGGTCCTCCAGGTCCGACAGCCGGGTCAGGTCGTCATTGAAGGTGGTCTCGGCCGAGATCGATTTGCGCTCGCCGTCGGGATCGACCTCGCGCGCGTCCTGGCCATGGGCGAGGCGGTGCAGCCGAACCCCGCCGGAGCCGAAGGTGTCGGCCAGGCGCCGGGGATCGGCCCGGGCCAGATCGCCCACGGTGGCGAAACCCGCCGCGTTCAGCGCGCGCACGAAGACCGGCCCGACGCCGGGCAGGATGCCCACCGGCTTGTTGGCCAGTAGCGCCCGGGCGTCGGCCCCCAGCACCGCGAAGCCGCGCGGCTTGTCGAGGTCGGAGGCGATCTTGGCCAGGAACTTGTTGGCGGCGAGCCCTACGGAAATCGTCAGGCCGGTCAGCCGCTCGATCGCGGTTTGCGCCCGCGCCAGCTGCCAGGCCGGGGGGCCGCCGTTCAGCCGCTCGGTGCCCGAAAGATCGAGCCAGGCCTCGTCCAGCGACAGGGGCTGCACCAGGGGTGTCAGGTCGCGCAGCACGCCCATGATCCGGCGGCTCTCATAGGTGTATTTGGCGAAGTCCGGCTTGATCACCACCGCCTCGGGGCAGAGCTTCAGCGCCTTGAACATGGGCATGGCGGACCTCGCCCCATAGGTGCGGGCGATGTAGCAGGCGGTGGTGACCACACCCCGCTTGCCGCCGCCCACGATCACCGGCCGGTCGCGCAGTTCCGGCCGGTCGCGCTTCTCCACCGAGGCGTAGAAGGCGTCGCAGTCCAGATGGGCGATGGCGAGGGCGCCGAGCTCCGCATGGCGCACCACCCGCGGCGAGGCGCAGGCCGGGCAGCGCGCCGGCTGCACGGCGCCGGTCCACAGGCAGTCGCGGCAGAGGGCGGTGATCATGGGCGATACGGCCGACAGGGCTTTGCGGGGTGAGGCCGCCCCCGTCCTTCGGCGGGCTCAGGATGAGGGCTGTGTTGGTCGCGGAGCTTAGCCGAAATCCTCATCCTGAGCCTGTCGAAGGACGAGGATTTCATGGCGTTAGGCGTCCCATGGCCAGAGCCAGGCGGCGCCGCGCACGCCTGAGCTGTCGCCGTGTTCGGGACGGAGGATCGGGGTGATGAACCGGTCGGAGAACAGCGGCGCCGCCACCGCCCGGCGCAGCCGCCCGCCATAGAGTTCGTCCACCTTGGACATGCCGCCGCCGAGCACGATCACGTCCGGGTCGAGGAGGTCGCAGATCATGGCCAGCCCCCGGCCGAGGCGGCCGATATAGCGCTCCAGCGCGGCGGCGGCGGCGACCTCGCCCGCGCGCGCCTGCGCCACGATCTCGGCGCCGTCCCGCGCCGCGCCGCCCGCCGCCCGAAAATCGGCCACGAAGCCGGAGCCGGACACGTAGGTCTCCAGGCAATCGAAGCGGCCGCACCAGCATCGCTGCGAGCGATATTCCGCGGGTTCCGGCCAGGGCAGGGGCGTGTGGCCCCATTCGCCGGCGATGCCGTTGGCGCCCTCCAGCGCCGTCCTGTCCACCACCACCCCGCCGCCGCAGCCGGTGCCGAGGATCGCGCCGAACACGGTCCGGGCGCCCCGCCCCGCGCCGTCCATCGCCTCGGACAGGGCGAAGCAGTTGGCGTCGTTGGCGATGCGCACCGAGCGGCCTAGCGCCTCCGCCAAGTCCCGGTCGAACGGCCGGCCGTTCAGCCAGGTGGAGTTGGCGTTGCGGACGCGATGGTCGAGCGGCGAGATCGAGCCCGGAATGCCGACGCCGATCCCAACCGCCGCGCCGCCCGCCGCGTGCTCCGCCTCCCCGACCAGGGACCTCACGGTCTCGATCGCCGCGCCGTACTCGCCCGGATTCGGCCGGCGTACGCGGGCCAGGAAGCGGCCCTCGCGATCCAGCGCCGCCGCCTCGATCTTGGTGCCGCCGAAATCGACGCCGATGCGGATCACGCGCGCCGCCTCACACGAACACTTCCGCCTGCGCCAGCCGCACCAGCTCGGCCCAGTCGTCGATGCGGCGGTGACGGGGGCTGGAGGGCGCCAGGACCCGAAGCTCCGGATCGGCCACCATCTGCACCCGCACCACTCGCGGCGCCGCCTCGGCCACCGAATCGAGGTTGCCGATCAGGTCGTCCACGAACAGCACCGGCCCCTTCACCCGCGCCGCCAGCGTGGCCACGGCGGGACCCTTGGGCCCGGTGTTGATGATCATCGGATAGTCCATGCCGTGCCGTTTCAGCCAGCCGCCGCGCAGCTCCCGCGCCGTCTCGGGCGCATTGGTGAGGATCACCACGCTGGCGCGCCGGGCCAGGGCCGTCATCCCGTCCACGGCGCCCGGCGCCGGGTCGATATCGCCGCAGCCATGGGAAAAGAACCGGTCGAACAGCGCCATGGCCCGGTCCCGGTCCGCCGGCGCGTCGGTCCCCGTCTCGAACACGTTGTTGAACAGGCCGAAGTTCAGCAGGCGGAACTCATAGCCCTCGGGCCGAAGAAACCGGTCGAACCCTTTGACGAACAGCGCCAGCACCTCGTCCACGTCGATGATCGCCAGCCCGCCCGAGGGGTCGAGCCCGGCGTCTTCGGGACTGGCGATGAAACCCTCCGCCGGGGTCATGCGGGCAAACTCCCTCAACTCGGATTTAAGGATATCCGTGTGACAACCCTTGGAGAAGACAGGGGCGGTCGAACCGCTCTCCAACGCCCTCGATGGGCCGGCGGAACGGTTGAATGATGGCCAAGAAAGTCCTCATTGTTGAGGATAACGAGCTGAACATGAAGCTTTTTCATGATCTGCTCGATGCCCAGGGATACGAGACGCTGCAGACCCGCGAGGGCCTGTCCGCGCTGTCCCTGGCGCGCCAGCACCAGCCCGACCTGATTCTCATGGACATCCAGCTGCCGGAGATTTCCGGTCTGGAGGTCACCAAGTGGCTGAAGGAAGACGACGAGCTCAGCCACATCCCGGTCATCGCCGTCACCGCCTTCGCCATGAAGGGCGACGAGGAGCGCATCCGGGACGGCGGCTGCGAGGCCTATATCTCCAAACCCATTTCGGTGTCCTACTTCCTGGACACGGTCCGGCGTTTCCTCGGATAAGGCTGATGTCCGCGCGTATCCTTGTCGTCGATGACATCGAAGCCAACGTCCGGCTGCTGAAGGCCAAGCTGGAAGCGGAATATTACGAGGTGCTGAGCGCCTGCGACGGGCCGAACGGCATCGCCGTGGCGCGCTCCGAGCGGCCGGACATGATCCTGCTCGACGTGATGATGCCGGGCTTGGACGGCTTCGAGGTCTGCCGCCAGCTCAAGGCCGACCCGATCACCGCCCATATCCCGGTGGTCATGGTCACCGCGCTCGACGGCCGCCGCGATCGCCTGACCGGGCTGGAGGCCGGCGCCGACGACTTCCTCAACAAGCCCATCGACGACGTCACCCTGTTCGCCCGCGTGCGCAGCCTGGCGCGGCTGAAGCAGATGATCGACGAGCTGCGCGAGCGCGAGGCCTCGGGCCGGCGGCTCGGCGTCATCGAGGGCGGCGGCAAGCTGAACCGCGCCGGCGCCCGCATCGTCATCGCCGACGACAATGAGCGCCAGGCCCGCCGCATCTGCGACGAGTTGGCCATCGAACACCGCCCGGTGGTGGAGGCCGAGCCGGACAAGGCGCTGATGGCGGTCAAGGCGCGCGCCGACCTGCTGATCGTCAACGCCGCCTCGCGCGGGTTCGACGGCCTGCGTCTGGCCGCGCAGGCGCGTTCGGACGAGACCCTTCGCCACATGCCGATCCTCGCCATCGTCGATCCCGACGAGAAGGCCCGCGCCATCAAGGCGCTGGAGCTCGGCGTCAACGACATCCTGGCCAAGCCGGTGGACCCGGAGGAGCTGGCCGCGCGGGTCCGCACCCTGGTGCGCCAGAAGCGTTACACCGACTATCTGCGCAACAATCTCGACCTTTCCATGGAGGCGGCGGTCACCGATACGCTCACCGGGCTGCACAATCGCCGCTACATGACCAGCCAGGCGGGGCAGTTGGTGAAGCGGGCGGCGCTCGGCGGCGAGCCGGTCTCGTGCCTCCTGGTGGACATCGACCATTTCAAGCGCATCAACGACACCTTCGGCCACGACGTGGGCGACGAGGTGCTGCGCGAGTTCGCCGTTCGCCTCGCCACCAATGTGCGCGCCATCGACCTCGCCTGCCGCTATGGCGGGGAGGAGTTCGTGGTGATCATGCCCGACACCCAGCTGAAGGATGCGCTGCGCATCGCCGAGCGGTTGCGCCTGCACGTGGCCGGGACGCCGTTCAAGGCCCCCAACCTGTCCGAGCCCTTCACGGTGACCATCTCCGTCGGCGTCGCCTGCACCCTCGGCCCGGACGACACCACCGACCGGCTGCTGAAACGCGCCGACGACGCGGTCTACGAGGCCAAGGCCCACGGCCGCAACCAGGTGGTCAGCCGCGCGGCGTGATCCGGGCTCCTCCCCCATGAACGGGGGAGGTGGCAGAGCGAAGCCTGCCGGCGGGGGCCACAAGAGGATCATCCGATACGGCGGCGCTGCCCCTCCACCCCTTCGGGGTCCCCCGCCCCCTCGGCGAGGGGAGGATTGGCTCACCCCTCGCGGAAGGGGCTGAACTCGGCGGCCAGATAGGCGATCTCCTGCTCCACCGCGGGCCGTTCCTGATCCAGATAGCGGCGCACCGGCTCGCGCAGCGCCTTGTCGGCGATGTAGTGGGCCGAATAGACCGGCGTCGGCAGATAGCCTCGCGCCAGCTTGTGCTGACCCTGCGCCCCGGCCTCCACCCGCTTCATCCCGCGCGCGATGGCCTGCTCGATCGCCTGGTAGTAGCAGAGCTCGAAGTGCAGGAAGGGCACGTCCTCGACGCAGCCCCAGTTGCGGCCATAGAGCGTGTCCTCGCCCATCAGGTTCAGCGCGCCGGCGATCCAGCGACCTTCCCGCCTGGCCATGACCAGCAGCACGCGGTCGGCCATCCGCTCGCCCATCAGCGAGAAAAACAGCCGGTTCAGATAGGGCCGCCCCCATTTGCGCCCGCCGGTATCCATGTAGAAGCCGTAGAAGGCGTCCCAGTGTTCTTCGCGCAGATCCGCGCCGGTGAGCGCCACGATCTCCAGCCCGGCCTGGGCGTCGCGCCGCTCGCGCCTTATGGTCTTGCGCCGGCCGGAAGACAGGGCGGCGAGGAAGGCCTCGAAGCTGCCATAGCCGACGTTCAGCCAGTGGAACTGCTGGTCCTCGCGCAGCAGCAGCCCCTGCTCGCCCATGCGCCGCCACTGATCCTCCAGCGGGAAGGTGACGTGAAGCGAGGAGGCGCCGAGCTGGTCACACAGGGCCGCCGCGCCGCCGATCAGGGTGCGCTCCACCGCCGCCGCCGGCGCCCCCTCGCGGACGATCAGCCGCGGCCCGGTCACCGGCGAAAACGGCGCGGCGCACTGGAGCTTGGGGTAATAGCGCCCGCCGGCGCGCTCATAGGCGTCGGCCCAGGCGTGGTCGAACACGTATTCGCCCTGGCTGTGGCTTTTCAGATAGAGCGGCATGACGCCGGCCACGCGGCCGTCCTCGTCCTCCACCGACAGGTGCTGCGGCGCCCAGCCGGTGCGCGCCGCCACACACCCGGAGTCTTCAAGCGCCGACAGAAAGTCGAATGCGGTGAAGGGGTTGCGACCATAGCCTGGCGCGTCGTTGCAGACCTCCCACGCCTCCCGCCCGATTTCGGCGATGGACGGGTGGACGCGCACCTGGGGCTTCAGGTTCACGCCGCGAACCCTTCGAAGATGAGGTTGTCGCAAAGGCCGGCGACCGCCTGCGCCTGTTCCGGCGACCGCACCGTCCAGGCGATGATGGGATAGCCGGCGGCCCGCGCGTCGAGGGCGGGTCCGGTGGTCAGCATGTCGGTGGACAGGGCGAGGAAATGCGGCCGGGCGATCTTCATGTGTTCAAGGGCTTGCAGCGAGCGCCTCATCTCGTCCGGCAGGCGCAGACCCGCCGCGTCGGTATAGAGATAGCTGTCCAGCCCGCGCAGCACATCGGGCCGGTGCGTCGCCCACCAGGCGTGCGACAGGGGGTTGAAGCCGATGACGGCCAGCGGCCCGGCATAGGCGTCGGCCAGGGCGGCGACGGCTTCGTCGAGGGGACCCTCCTCGCCGGGGCCGGTCTTCAGCTCCACCAGGATCAGCGCGCGGCCCTCGACCCGATCCAACACCTGTCGCAGGGTGGGGATGGCCTCGCGCCCGCCCCGCAGGCGCATGGCGGCGAGCTCGGCCGCGTCATGATCGGCCAGTGCGCCTTGGCGCCCTACCATCCGCTCCAGTCCGGCGTCGTGGAACACCATGACCGCCCCGTCGGCGGAGAGTCGCACATCGAGTTCAACGCCATAGCCGGCGTCCACCGCCGCCTCGAACGCGGCCAGCGAGTTCTCCGGCGCGCCCTTGGGGTCCCACAGGCCGCGGTGCGCTACCGGCGGGCCGAGGAGTTGCGCCCAGGCCGGCGCCGCCGCCGGGGGAGGCGGGGCGGGGGTCAGCACCTTCGCCTCACGCGATCTCCACCACGGCGTCGACTTCCACGGCGAAGTTCAGCGGCAGGCGATAGACGCCGACGGCGGAACGGGCATGGCGGCCCTTGTCGCAGAACGCCTCCACCATCAGGTCGGAGCAGCCGTTCACCACCTGGGGGATGTCGAAGAAGCCGGGCCCCGCCTGCACGAATCCGCCGAGCTTGACGATCCGCACCACCCGGTCCAGATCGCCGTCGCAGGCCGCCTTCATCTGGGCGATCAGGTTGACGCCGCAGAGGCGCGCGGCGGCCTTGGCCCGCTCGAAGTCCACGTCCTCGCCCACCACGCCGGTGATCCCGCCCTCCGCATCGCGCGACACCTGGCCGGAGATGTGAACCAGGTTCCCGCTGCGCACGAACGGCGCATAGTTGGCCACGGGGGCCGCGGCGGCGGGCAGGGCCACGCCGAGCGCGGCGAGACGGGTTTCGACGTCGGACATGGGGCCTCCTTGGCGTTGGCCCGACATAGGCCGCCGCGCGCCCGGCCTCAACCGTGTTGGCGGGGCCAGGGGCCTCGGCGCCGGGGCGCGGCGCGGCTTCCCGTCGCGAAACGGGCGATCAGGTCCGAAAATCGCCTTGCGGAGGCTTCCTAAGGGTGACAGCCAAGGGCGAGCCCCGGGCGGGTTCAGGGCGCGTTCACCGACGCGCCGCGAACTTCACCCCGGCGCGCTCGCGGGCGGGCGTAGTTAGGACAGGATTTCCGCTTGGTACGACCAGGCTTCGCCATCGCGGCCGCCGCCGCCCTGATCTATGCGGGCGGCGCCCAGGCGGCCCAGCGACGCGCGGCGATCGAAGGATCGATGCCGGCGGGGCTGCGCGCGGAGATCGAGACCGCCGTCGGCGAGGAGAAGACCGCGCCCGCCAACCGCGTCGATGCCCGCCGCCGCGCCCGCCAGGCGGCGGAAAGCGCCATGGCGCTGCTCCGGTCCGAGGGCTATTACGACTTCGAGGTGGACCCCGATATCGGCGAGGGCGACCGGCCCCAGGCGGTGGTCAAGATCGAGGCCGGCCCGCGCACTCTGCTCGGCGTGGTGGAGATCCGGTGGCGGGGCGAGGCGCCGCCCCCGGCCGTGCAGAAGAAGGTGGCGGCCGCCCTCGACCTCAAGCCCGCCGCCCCGGCCAGAGCCGCCGACGTGATCGCCGCTGAAGGCCGCATCGTCGCCGCCGTCAAGGAGAGCGGCTATGCCGACGCCACCCTGAACCGGCCGCCGCCGGAGGTGGACCGAGCCCGGCAGACCATGCACGTGGTCTATGAGGTCGCCACCGGGCCCTTGGTGAAGCTCGACGGCATCAGGCTGGAGAGCAAGGGCCGCACGCGGCGGGCCTGGCTGGTCAAGCTCCTGCCGTGGAATAAGGGCGACGCCTATACCCCCAAGGCAGTGGGCGAACTGGAGCAGCGCCTGACCGAGACCCAGGTCTATGATTCGGTGACCGTGGCGCTGGCGCCCGCGCCGGGTCCGGACGGGCTGCGGCCCGTGATCGTCAACCTGGCCGACCGTTCGCGCCATACCTTCGAGTTCGGCGCCGGCTATTCCACCACCGACGGGGCGGATCTCGATCTTCGGCTGTCGAGCTACAACATCTTCGGTCGCGGCGACACGCTGACCTACGAGGCGCGCTACGCCAGCCTGGCCAACACCAACAATCTCGGCTCCAAGATCGGCGTCCTGCTCGCCTTGCCGCACTTCACCCAGCCGGGGCGCACCCTGACGCTGGAGCCGAACTTCTTCCAGAACGTCACCAACGCCTATGTGGAGACCGGCGGCCAGCTGGCGGGCGACCTCACCCAGCGCTGGGGCAAGACCTCGTTCATCACCGCCGGCGCCTCGGTCACCCAGAGCCGGGTGGACGACAAGGAGACCGGCGTCATCAATATCGAGAGCTTCCGCCTGCTGGGCGCCTTCGCCCTCGACCGGTCGGACAATCCGCTCGATCCCCACAGCGGCTTTCGCATCGACGCCAAGGCCGAACCGACCCAGATCGAGGGCGATGAGCAGCTGTTCTACGTGAAGGCGCAGGCCCAGGCGACCTACTACCTGCCCATCGACATGCTCGCCAACACGGTGCTGGCGGTGCGCGGCCGCATCGGGTCGATCCTCGGGGGGCGCGTCCCCGCCGTACCCGCCTCGGACCGCTTCTATGCCGGCGGCGGCGGATCGGTGCGGGGCTACGCCTATCAGACCGTCGGCCCCCACTATCCGGACAATACGCCGGTGGGCGGCCTGTCGCTGGTGGAGGGGTCGTTCGAGGTGCGCCACCGCTTCACCCAGGCCATCGGCGGGGTGCTGTTCCTCGATACCGGTTCGGTGGGCGAGCAGATCCAGCCGGACTTTCGCCATACCGACACGGCGGTGGGGGTCGGCCTGCGCTACAATCTAGGCTTCGCCCCGATCCGCGCCGATCTGGCGTTTCCGCTGCAGAAGCCGAACGGGGCCGGCCAGCAACCCTTCCAGATCTATATCTCCATCGGGCAGGCGTTTTGACCGAAGTTCGTCCCCTCCAAGACGCGGCTCCGCCCGCGACCCAAGACCCGCCGCCTCCGGCCAAGCCGCGGCGGAGGGGCGCGTGGGCGGCGTGGGCGTTCGGACTCGTCGCCGGGCTGGTGGCGCTCCTACTGCTGACCGGCGTGGTGGTGCGCTATGGCGCGGAGACCGACCCCGGGCGGGCGCTGATCGTGCGTCTGGCGGACGGGATCAGGCTCGGGCCGATCGGTCGGCTGCGGGTCGGCGGGCTGAAGGGCGACGTGTTCGCCGCCTTCACCCTGGACCGGCTGGAGATCGTCGACGCCAAGGGGCCTTGGGTCCGCGCCGGGGGCTTAACCGTGGTCTGGAACCCGGGCGAGCTGCTCGGGCGGCGCCTGCACGTGGGGCGGCTGTGGGCCAGGGACCTGCGCGTGCTTCGCCCGCCGATCCTGACCAAAACGACCCAGCCGCCTTCACCCCGGCCGGTCACGGTGCTGCTGGACGATGTGCGCCTGCGGCTGGAGACCGATCCAGAGGTCTCGGTCCAGCACGGTTTGTGGGACGTGAAGGCCAGGGTGATCCTGCGCCGCAACGGCCAGGCCCGCGCCGACGTCGCCGCCCACAGCCTGCTGCACAAGGGCGATGGGCTGGACCTCGCCATCGACATCGGCCGCCGGGACCGGATGCATTTGCGCGCCGAGGGGGTCGAGGCCGCGGGCGGGGCGCTGGCCGGGATGCTGGGCCTGCCCGCCGATCGACGCCTGGCCGTCCATGCCAAGGGCGACGCCACCCAGAGCGAGGGCGCGCTCGAGGCCCGCGTGCAGTCCGGCGCGCAGACCCCGCTCGATTTCAACGCCCGCTGGTCCAGGGCCGGCGCCGCCTTGCAGGGCCACGCCGACCTCACCGCCTCCAGGCTCACCCACTATTTCGCCGAACATCTGGGTCCGGAGGCAGCGGTCGCGCTGACCGTCAGGCCGGACAAGGGCGATCTCTACACCGCCCATGGCCGGCTGGTGGCGCGCGAGGGACGGATCGCCGTGGATGGGCCGGTGAACTGGCGCACGCGCCGGGCGGAGAATCTCGGGGTCAGCGTCGCGCTGAACGACCTGTCCAGATGGCTGAGCCTGCCCAGGATCGGTCCGGCCCGGCTGGAGGGGCGGCTCGACGGCGGGTTCGACGACCTCGCCCTCAAGGGCCGCTTCGCCGGCGACCGGCTGGACCAGGACGGGATCACCATCGCCCATGTGGTGGGTCCCGTCACCCTTGGCCGCGCCCGGGGCGAATGGCGCATCCAGGCCGATCTGCAGGGCTCGGGCGCGGCGGCCCCCACGCCGGTCGGACCGCTGCTCGGCCCCTCGCCGCGCGTGACGCTCGACCTCTCCATCCTGAAGGACAGCCGCTTCCTGATCCGCGCGCTGGACCTCAAGGGCGCCGGCCTCTCGGTGCAGGCCAGCGGCGGCCTCGGCCTGTTCGGCGATCTGTCGTTCAAGGGGACGATGCAGGTCTCCAACCTCGCCCCCATCCACGCCGGGGCGCATGGCCAGGTGACCGCGTCGTGGGATGCCGCCGAGGCCAAGGGCGCACACCTCTGGCGGCTCGGCGTCGATGCCCGCGGCGCCAACTTCGCCACCGGCCTGCCGGAACTCGACCGCTATCTCGGCGCCCAGCCGCGCTTCACCGGCAAGGGCGCCTTCGCCGATGGACGGCTGAGCTTCGACCGGGCGGATCTGGCCGGCGGCGCGCTGCAGGCCTCCGGTCACGGATCGGTCGGCCCGCACGAGGCGCTGGACCTCGCCATCGACTGGAGCGCCAAGGGACCGTTCGCCGCCGGGCCGGTAGAGATCGCGGGCCTGGCCAAGGGCAGCGGCAAGGTGACCGGCGAGGTGGCCAATCCCCGCGCCGATCTGGTGGCCGAGCTGGCCTCGGTCGATTTCGGGCGGCTGGTGATCACCCCGGCCAAGCTGACCCTCACCCTGCTGAAGGGACCGGACGGGCTGGACGGCGTCGGGGCGTTGGAGGGGCCGACCGACAAGTACGGCCACGCCAGCCTGAAGACCGCCTTCCGTTTCGTGGAGCCGGGGATCGAGCTCACCGACCTGGTGGCCGACGCCGGCGGGGTGAAGCTCTCGGGCCGCCTGGCGCTCAGCAACGGCGCGCCCTCCACCGCCAACCTGAACGTGGTGGCGGGACCGGGGGCCTTCCTCACCGCCGGCCGCATGACCGGGATGCTGAAGCTGGTGGACCAGCCCGGCGGAACGCAGGCCCAACTGGCCCTGGACGGCCAGGGGCTGGCGGCGCCCGAACTGCCGACCGCGCTGCGGACCCTGCATCTCAAGGCGTCCGGCCCGCTGGCGCGGCTGCCGTTCCAGGCCAGTCTGGACAGCGTCGACCCCATCGCCTGGTCGTTCAAGGGCGAGGGCGTCTATGCCGGGGCGCGCGAGACGGTGGTGACCCTCACCGGCGGCGGCAAGCTGCGCAAGGCGACCTACGCCACCCAGGCCCCCGCCGAGGTGCGGTTCGGCCCCGACGGCAACGCCGCCCGGCTGCACCTGGCTATCGGCGGCGGCCACGCGGACATCGACGCGACGCTGGCGCACGGCGCGGCCCAGGCCAAGGCCGATCTGGCGGGGGTGGGCCTCAGCGCCCTCATGGAGGACTTCACCGGCACGGTGTCGGGCTCACTCTCGCTCCAGGGCAAGGGGCCGCAGCTCGGCGGGGCCGCCGACCTCAGCCTCGACGGCGCCCGCTCGCGCGACGAGCCGGCCAACGAGGCGCTGAACGCCCGGCTGAAGGCCACCCTGGCGGGATCGCACATCCATCTCGTCGCCGAGGCCGCCAATCCGGAGGGCTTAAGGTCCGGCCTGGACGTGGACCTGCCGGCGGAGGCCGCCGCCGCCCCGTTCCGCATCGCGGTGGACCGCACCCGGCCGATCCGCGGGACCTTCACCGCGGAGGGCGAGATTCGCCCCCTGTGGGACCTGATCGCCGGCGGCGAGCGGACCCTGTCGGGCCAGGTCTCCGTCCACGCCACCTTCGGCGGCGCCATCGCCGACCCCACGGCCACCGGCGACGCGGCCCTGACCAAGGGCGAGTTCCGCGACGTGGGCACGGGGCTGGCGCTGAAGAACCTGCAGGTGGCCTCCACCTTCGACCATACGGTGGTGAGCATCGGGCAGTTCTCCGGCGTGGATGCGCGGGGCGGCAGCCTCGGCGGTCAGGGCCGGATCAGTCTGGAGCGGGGCGGGGGCTCCACCTTCACCCTGATCGCCAAGCGGTTCCAGCTGATCGACAACGACATCGGCCGGGCCTCCGCCTCAGGCCAGGCGACGCTGACCCGCGACGCGGACGGCAAGGCGCGCCTGTCCGGCGCCCTCACCATCGACCGGGCTGAGTTCGCCGCCAATCCGCCGGTGCCCACCGGCGTGGTGCCGATGGAGGTGGTGGAGCTGAACCCGCCGCAGAAGGAGGGGGCGGAAAAGCCGCTCACCACCGGCGCGCCGCCGGTGTTCGCCCTGGATGTGACGCTGAAGGCGGCGCGGGGCATCGTGCTGCGCGGCAAGGGGCTGGACGCGGAGCTGTCGCTCGACGCCCATGTGGGCGGGTTCATCTCCAAGCCGCAGCTCAGCGGCACGGCGCGGATCGTGCGCGGCTATTACGACTTCGCCGGCCAGCGCTTCGACCTCGACGACCGCGGCACGGTCCGGCTGGCCACCTCGCCCGACAAGATCTTGCTGGACATCAGCGCCACGCGCGACGATCCGGCCTTGACCGCAGTGGTGCGGGTGAAGGGCACCGCGGCCAAGCCGGAGATCACCCTGACCTCCAGCCCGGTCCTGCCCCAGGACGAGGTGCTCTCGCGCGTGCTGTTCGGGGTCTCCGCCGCCCAGCTTTCGCCGGGACAGGCGGCGCAACTGGCCTCCTCCCTGGCCTCGCTGAACGGCGGCGGGGGCTTCGACGTGATCGGCAACCTGCGCCAGTTCGCCGGGCTGGACCGGCTGGCGCTCGGCGGCAGCCAGGCCTCCGGCACCACGGTCTCGGCGGGGCGCTATCTCACCAACAACGTCTATCTGGAGCTGACCGGCGGCGGGCGCACCGGCCCCTCGGCCCAGGTGGAATGGCGCGTGCGCCGCGACCTGTCGCTGGTCTCGCAGGTGGGAACCCAAGGCGACGCGCGCCTGTCGATCCGGTTCCGGAAGGACTATTGAGCATCGATTTCAGAGAGAACCTTCCGTCCTCAGGATGAGGTAGGGAGGCTGAACATTGCGACAATCCGCTCAGGCGGCGTTGAGGCGCCCGCCCCGGTGGGCGTAGGCCTGCGTGCCGCGGGTGTAGAGCCTGTCGGTGGGCTGGACCGCCTCGATGGCGATGTCGCGGTTGTCGGCGAGGCGGCGATAGAGGTCGCCGAAGTCCTGCATCGAGGCGTCGAGCAGCGACTCGATGGACTCGATGACGAAATAGACCTGCTGGAAGTCGTCGATCCGGTAGGGGGTGCGCATGACCCGTTCCAGATCGAAGCCGATCCGGTTGGGCGAGGGGTCTTCCAGCGCGAACAGGCTCTCGCTCTTGGAGGAGACGATGCCGGCGCCGTAGATGCGCAGGCCCTCATCGGACCGCATCAGGCCGAACTCCACCGTGTACCAGTAGAGGCGGGCCAGGTTGTGCAACTGGCCGAGAGACATGGCGCGCCGGCCGCCCTCGCCGTAAGCCTGCATGAAATCGGCGAACACCGGATCGGTCAGCATCGGCACGTGGCCGAACACGTCGTGAAAGACGTCCGGCTCCTGCAGATAGTCGAGTTGATCCGCCTTGCGGATGAAGTTGCCGGCGGGAAACCGGCGGTGGGCCAAGTGCTCGAAGAACACCGCGTCCGGCACCAGGCCCGGCACCGCCACCACCGACCAGCCGGTGAGGGCGTGCAGTGTTTCGGAGATGCGCTTGAAGTCGGGGATGCCCGCGCCGTGGAGGTCCAGCGCATCCAATCCATTGAGGAAGGCGTCGCACGCCCGGCCGGGCAGGACCTTGGACTGGCGCTCATAGAGGGTCAGCCAGACGGCGTGATCCTCTCGCGTATAGTGGTCCCAACCCTGGGGGATGGTCCAGTCGGCGGCGGCGCCCGCCGGCGGCGTGGAAGGCAAATCAGCACTCATGGGCGCATCCTTGACCGAAAAGTGCGAAAAATCCGTTCAAATCGACAGAGGTGGAACGCGGACGGCGCTGTTTTGGGCTCAACAGCCCGCCGATCTCGACCTGCCTCATGCGCGACCTCAGTGTCCCACCTGGGGCCGAAGATGATAGTGGCCGCCCTCGAAGGCGTCGAACAGCACGTTGGTCTGCGGGTGGCCGACCGGCTCGCCCGAGGGGTCGGGCAACAGGTTCTGCTCCGACACATAGGCCACATAGGCGTTCGAGTCGTTTTCGGCCAGCAGGTGATAGAACGGCTGGTCCCTGCGCGGACGGATCTCCTCCGGGATCGACCTCCACCATTCCTCGGTGTTGGCGAACTCCGGATCGACGTCGAAGATCACGCCGCGGAACGGGAAGATCCGGTGCCTGACCACCTGGCCGATACTGAACTTGGCGAGACGCGGTTCCATGAGACTCAACATGCCACGGCCGATCTGACCGTCACGTGAACGTCGTATGCAGGCGGCCATCACGCAAGGCGCGCCTTCGCCGCAGGGTTCGCAAAGCGATGGGCGCCTGCTAGGTTGGCGAACGGGTCGCCCGCCCATCGGCGAGCGCCCAGAGTGAAGCGCCCGGAAGCGAAGTGCATGGTATGAGCGAGGGCGCAAGCTCGGGAGGGCCGACAGGGCCGCCGCAGGATGCGCCCCGGCGCGGACGCCCCGGCGAGGGGCGCGAGCCCTGTTTCGCGGCCCTGGACCTCGGCACCAACAACTGTCGTCTGCTGATCGCCGCGCCGGCGCGGGACGGGTTCCGGGTGGTGGAGGCCTTCTCCCGCATCGTGCGGCTGGGCGACGGCCTGTCGCGCACCGGCCGGTTGGACGATGCGGCCATGGACCGCGCCGCCGCCGCGCTCGAAATCTGCGCCGAGAAGATTCGCCGACGCCGGCCGCTGAAGGTGCGCGCCGTGGCCACCCAGGCCTGCCGCATCGCCGAGAACGGCGAGGCCTTCGTGGGCCGCATCGCCGAGGCGACCGGCATCGCGCTCGCCATCATCACCCCACGGGAAGAGGCCAAGCTGTCCGTCGCCGGCTGCCTGAATCTGCTCGACCGGTCCATGGAGGCGGCGCTGGTGGTGGATGTGGGCGGCGGCTCCACCGAACTGTCCTGGGTCGATCTCAAGGCCAGCAAGGCGGGGGCCGCCGATGTGGGCGCCTGGCTGTCGATCCCCGTGGGCGTGGTCACCCTGGCCGAGCGCTTCCCGGAGCATGAGGCGCCGTCCAGCGCCTGGTTCGCCGCCATGGTCGGCCATGTGCGCGAGCGGATCGACGCCTTCACCCACGCCGAACGCTTTCGTCCGACCTTCCAGGCCGGCCGGGCGCACCTGATCGGCACCTCCGGCGCCATCACCAGCCTGGCCGGGCTGCACCTCGGCCTGCGCCGCTACGAGCGCTCGCGGGTCGATGGCCTGTGGCTGACCGATCTCGACTGCGACGCCGCCGCCGCGCGCCTGGTGGCGATGGGCGCCGAGGGCCGCGCCGCCGAACCCTGCATCGGTCCCGACCGCGCCGATCTGGTGCTGGCCGGCGCCGCCATCCTGCGCGCCGTGCAGGAGACCTGGCCCTGCCAGCGCGTGCGGGTCGCCGACCGCGGCCTGCGCGAGGGCATCCTGCTCTCCATGATGAGCGAGGGGACGCCCGCCCATAGCCGCCGTCGCCGGCGCGGCGGGCGCCCCGCCGGCCCGGCCGTGGCCGCCGCGCCTTTGCCCGCCGAATGAGCGGCGAGGATGACGGCAAGGGCGAGGAACGCCGCCGTCTGGTGCGCGCGCCCACGGGCGGCGACCCCGCCGGGCGGGGCTTCGGCGCGCGGCTGAAGACCGCCGACAAGCGCTCCCTCTCGTCGCAGCAATGGCTGTCGCGCCAGCTCAACGACCCCTTCGTCAAGGCCGCCCACGCCAAGGGCTACCGCTCGCGCGCCGCCTTCAAGCTGACCGAGATCGACGACCGCTTCCACCTGCTGAAACGCGGCGCGCGGGTGATCGATCTCGGCTGCGCCCCCGGCGGCTGGCTGCAGATCGCGGTGGAGCGCGGCGCCGGCGCGGTGGCGGGGGTCGACCTGCTGCGCGTCGATCCCGTGCCGCCCGCCCACATCCTCGCCGCAGACTTCACCCATCCCGACATCGGACCCCTGCTGGTGGATCGGATCGGCGGGCCGCCGGACCTGGTCATGTCCGACATGGCGCCGAACACCTCCGGTCACCGCCAGACCGATCACATCCGCATCGTCGGCCTGATCGAGGCGGCGTCGGACTTCGCCATCGCCAGCCTCAGGCCCGGCGGCGCCTTCATCACCAAGGCGTTCCAGGGCGGCGAAACCGCCGACGCCATCCGCCGGCTCCGCGCCGCCTTCACCGAGGTCAAGCACGTCAAGCCCAAGGCCAGCCGCGTGGACAGCGCCGAGGTCTATCTCGTGGCCACGGGCTTCAAGGCGCAGCGATAGGGCTGGCGAGTCGTCGCCGGGCTCGCTATACCCGGCCCGCAAAACGGAGGCTCCTCATGGAGATTATCGAAGGGCTCACCTTCGACGATGTTTTGCTGCAGCCGGGCGCATCGGAGGTGATGCCGGGCGAGGTGACGACCGCGACGCGGTTGACGCGCGAGATCGGGCTGAACATCCCGCTGATCTCCTCGGCCATGGATACGGTGACGGAAAGCCGCCTCGCCATCGCCATGGCCCAGTCCGGCGGCATGGGCGTCATCCACCGCAACCTGCCCGTTCTGGAGCAGGCCGATCAGGTGCGCGAGGTGAAGCGCTATGAGAGCGGCATGGTGATCAACCCGATCACCATCCATCCCGATACCACCCTGGCCGAAATCCGCGAGATCACCCGCCAGCGCAAGATTTCCGGCTTTCCCGTGGTGGAGCGCGGCACGGGCAAGCTGGTGGGCATCCTCACCAACCGGGACATGCGGTTCGAGGGGGAGGGCGCGGCCACCGCCGCCGAACTCATGACCCGCGAGGGCCTGATCACCGTGCGCGAGGGCGTTGACCGGGCCGCGGCCCAGGACCTGCTCCGTCGCCACAAGATCGAGCGGCTGATCGTGGTGGACGAGGCCTTCCATGCCGTCGGCCTGATCACCGTGAAGGATATCGAGAAGGCCGCCGCCTTCCCGCTGGCGGCCAAGGACGATCATGGCCGATTGCGCGTCGGCGCCGCCTCCACCGTGGGCGATACCGGCTATGAGCGCTCCATGGCGCTGGTGGACGCCGGGGTGGACGTGGTGGTGATCGACACCGCCCACGGCCACTCCGTGCATGTCGCCCGCGCGGTGGAGCGGATCAAGCGCGAGAGCAACCGCGTGCAGGTGGTCGCCGGCAATGTCGCCACCTATGACGGGGCGCGGGCGCTGATCGACGCGGGCGCGGATGCGGTGAAGGTGGGCATCGGCCCGGGCTCGATCTGCACCACCCGCATCGTCGCCGGCGTGGGCGTACCGCAACTCACCGCCATTGCGGAGGCGGCGCGGGCGGCGCGCGGCTCGGATGCGACGGTCATCGCCGACGGCGGCATCAAGTTCTCCGGCGATCTGGCCAAGGCGCTGGCGGCCGGGGCCCACGTGGCCATGATGGGCTCGATGTTCGCGGGCACCGAGGAGGCGCCGGGCGAGGTCTATCTCTACCAGGGCCGCTCCTACAAAGCCTATCGCGGCATGGGTTCGGTGGGGGCCATGGCCAACGGCTCGGCCGACCGCTACTTCCAGAAGGAGGTGCAGGACGCCATCAAGTTCGTACCCGAGGGGATCGAGGGGCAGGTACCCTACAAGGGGCCGATCGACGTGATCCTGCACCAGATGGTCGGCGGCCTGCGCGCCGCCATGGGTTATGTGGGGGCCACCGACATCGACGCCCTGCAACAGCGGGCCCGCTTCATCCGCATCACTGGCGCCGGCCTGCGCGAAAGCCATGTGCACGACGTGCAGATCACCCGCGAGGCCCCGAACTATCGACCCGGCGTGTGAGAGACGGGTTGAGCCTGACTCGTGCCATGGTCGAGGTTTCAAACGGTCTCTGAGTGTCAGTCGCGTAAAAACAAGAACCCGAGGAGGCGTGCGTGACGACGGAGTTGACCTATCTGGCCTGGACGCTGGTTCTGGCCGTGGTGCAGATCCTGTGGGCCGACGTCGCCCGCACCGGCCAGTACGGGCTGAAATGGAACACCGGGCCGCGCGACGAGGCTATGCCGCCGCTGAAGCCCATGGCCGGGCGGCTGCTCCGGGCCCAGGCCAATCTGTACGAGACCCTGCCGCTGTTCGCCGCCGCGGTGCTGATCTACGCCTTCGTGCACCAGGGCGATTCCAGCCTGCTGAGCCTTTGGGGCTGTCGGCTCTATGTCTGGGGCCGGGTGCTCTATCTGCCGCTCTACGCCTTCGGGGTACGGGGCCTGCGCTCGCTGGTCTGGCTGGTGTCGTTCGCGGGACTGCTCATGCTGATCGCCGCCTGCCTGCTCCCCAGTTAGGAGTTCCGTGACCCCCGCCGCCCGCTACGCCGCCGCCATCGAGGTCCTGGACCAGATAGCGACCGTGCGCGGCGGGGCGGACGAGGTGCTGAAGGCCTGGGGCCGCAATCATCGCTTCGCCGGGTCCAAGGACCGCAGGGCCCTGGCCGAGATCGTCTACGCCGCCCTTCGCGCCCGCGCCCGCTCGGCCTGGGCCCTCGGCGCCGACGACGGCCGCTCGCTCGTCCTGGGGGCCCTGCGCTGGGGGGAGGGGCAGGGGCTGGACGCCATCGCCGCCCTGTTCTCCGGCGAGGGTCACGCGCCGCCCGCCCTGTCGGACCCCGAGCGCACCCGCCTCGGCCACTCCGCCGCGAACGCCCCGGACCGGGTGGAGGCCGGTGTACCGGAATGGCTCGCCGCGCCCTTGCAGGCGCAGTTCGGCGCGGGCTGGGTGGAGGCGGCGCGGGCGGCGATCCTGCCCCGCGCCCCGGTGGACCTGCGCGTCAACACCCTGCGCGGCGACGTGGCGGGCGCGCTGCGGCTTCTCGCCCATGAGGCGGTCGAGCCCGAGCGGACGCCTTTCTCCACCCTCGGCCTGCGCCTGGCGCCCGCCTTCGCCCGCGACGTGCAGCGGCTGCGCGCCTTCACCTCCGGCTGGATCGAGGTGCAGGACGAGGGCAGCCAGATCGTCGCCGCCCTGTCTGGCGTCCAGCCGGGCCAAACGGTGATCGACTACTGCGCCGGCGGCGGCGGCAAGACCTTGGCGCTGGGGGCTGCGCTGCATCGTGGTGAGGCAGAAATCCCCGTCCTTCGACAGGCTCAGGATGAGGATTTCTGTTTTCCTGGGCCGCAGTTGCACCAAGGTAAAAGTCGGCCTCATCCTGAGCCTGTCGAAGGACGGGGCAGCCGATCAGGGCGCCTCATTGCCTCCGACGTGAATCCCAAACGCCTCGCCGCCATGCAGGAACGGCTGGACCGCGCCGGCGTCGCCGCCGAAATCCGTCGCCTCGGTCCGGACGGCGAGGGTATGGACGATCTCGAAAGCCAGGCCGATCTGGTCTTCGTGGACGCGCCCTGTTCGGGCTCCGGCACCTGGCGGCGCCACCCCGAAAGCGCCTGGCGGCTGACGGCGGAGACGGTGACGCGGCTGTCGGCCCTGCAGTCCGTCATCCTCGCCCGCGCCGCGCGGCTGGTCAGGCCGGGCGGGCGGCTGGTCTATGTCACCTGCTCGCTGCTGAACGCCGAGAACGGCGAGGTCGCCGCCCGCTTCGCCGCCGCCCATCCCGACTTCGGTCCACGCAGCATCGCGGCGGCGGCGCGAACCCCCGCCCTCAGCGACCACGCTCGCGAACGCCTTTCCGCCCTTGCGTGCGGCGGCCACACGCTGCAACTCACCCCCCACACCACCGGCACGGACGGCTTCTTCGTCGCCCTGTTCGAGAGAGAGCCCAGAGCCGTCGCATGACCGAGCCCAGCCACCAGCGCGTCCTGATCGTCGATTTCGGCAGCCAGGTGACCCAGCTCATCGCCCGCCGGGTGCGCGAGAGCGGCGTCTATTGCGAGGTGCACCCCTTCGACAGGGTGGACGCCGCCTTCCTGCACGGCTTCGGTCCGGCGGCGGTGATCCTGTCCGGCGGTCCAGCCAGCGTGCACGAGGCGCAGAGCCCGCAGGCCGACCCGGCGATCTTCCGGCTCGACAGGCCCGTGCTCGGCATCTGCTATGGCGAGCAGGCCATGGCGGCGACCCTGGGCGGGGGGGTGGAGCCTGGCGCCACCCGCGAATTCGGCCGCGCCGAGATCGAGCTCGTGCGGATGAGCCCACTGCTGGACGGCCTCGGCGAGATCGGCGCCCTCGAGCCCGTCTGGATGAGTCACGGCGACAAGGTGAGCGCGCTGCCGCCAGGGTTCGAGGCCATTGCGGCGTCCGAAGGCTCCCCCTTCGCCGCCATCGCCGACGAGGGGCGGCGGTTCTACGGCGTACAGTTCCATCCGGAGGTGGCGCACACGCCGAGGGGCGCCTTGATCCTGCGCAACTTCACCCACCGCATCGCCGGGCTCGACGGCGACTGGACCATGGCGGCGTTCCGCGAGGAACAGGTGCGCAAGATCCGGGCGCAGGTGGGATCGGGGCGGGTGATCTGCGGCCTGTCGGGCGGGGTGGACAGCTCCGTCGCGGCGGTATTGATCCATGAGGCGATCGGCCACCAGCTCACCTGCGTCTTCGTCGATACCGGCCTGCTGCGTCTCGGCGAGGCCGATCAGGTGGTCGGCCTTTTCCGCAATCATTACAATATCCCGCTCGTGCACATTGATGCAGGCGATGAGTTCTTGAACGCCCTCGCCGGCGTCAGCGATCCGGAAACCAAGCGCAAGATCATCGGCAAGACCTTTGTGGATATCTTCGACCGCGAGGCTGCCAGGGTGGAGGGCGCGGCCTTCCTCGCCCAAGGCACCCTCTATCCCGACGTGATCGAGAGCGTTTCGGCCACGGGCGGCCCGAGCCAGGTGATCAAGAGCCACCACAATGTGGGCGGCCTGCCGGAGCACATGACGCTGAAGCTGGTGGAGCCGCTGCGCGACCTGTTCAAGGACGAGGTGCGCGCGCTCGGCCGCGAACTCGGCCTCGACGCGGCGTTCGTCGGGCGGCACCCCTTTCCGGGGCCGGGCCTGGCCATCCGCATCCCCGGCGAGGTCACCCCCGACAAGGTGCGCGTGCTGCAGCAGGCCGACGCCGTCTGGCTGGACGAAATCCGCAAGGCCGGCCTCTACGACACCATCTGGCAGGCCTTCGCCGTGCTGCTGCCGGTGAAGACGGTGGGGGTGATGGGCGATGCGCGCACCTATGAGAACGTCTGCGCCCTCAGAGCGGTGACCTCCACCGACGGCATGACCGCCGACTTCTTCGAGTTCCCGTGGGACGTGCTCGGCCGCGCCGCCACCCGCATCGTCAACGAAGTGAAGGGCGTCAACCGCGTGGTCTACGACATAACCGCCAAACCGCCCGGCACCATCGAGTGGGAGTAGCACCATTGACTGCGGCCGCCGCATTCTTACTTTTGTCGGTAGGAAAGGGTTGCCGATATGCGTATCACGACGAAGGGACAAGTCACTATTCCCCAGGACGTGCGCGAACGCGCGGGTCTCATGCCGGGGACCGATGTCGAGTTTGAAATCGAGGCCGGAGTTGTCAGGCTGGTTAAAGCAACGCCAGGAGGCGGTCGCAGGACCCGGGGGCAGAAACTCGTCGATGGCTTGCGCGGTCGCGGCGAGTTCAAGATGACCACCGACGAAATCGTCGCCATGATGCGCGGCCCCTCAGCCGGCGAAGGCTGAGTTCGCCGCACGTGATCCTGGTCGACTCCAACGTCATCATCGATGTCCTGACCAAGGATTCATCATGGCAGGCTTGGTCGGAGACGGCGCTCAGCGACGCCGCAGACCGTGACGAAGTGGCGATCAACCCCATCATCTACGCCGAGATCGCCTCAGGGTTCGGCACGATGGGCGAACTCGATCATCACCTTGGCGCCGACGTGTTTCGAAGGCTTCCACTTCCCTATGAAGCGGGATTTGTCGCTGGCCGAGCCTTTGTGGAATATCGCAGACGCGGCGGTGTGCGGACCTCGCCATTGCCGGATTTCTACATCGGCGCCCACGCGGCCGTCTCCGGCCTCAGCCTTCTGACGCGCGACGCTCGCCGATATGCAGGCTATTTTCCGAAGGTGCGGCTGATTTCACCTCAGGTCTGATCCGCCGCCGCCAGTTTGTCCGCCGTCTTTGTGTCGAAGTCGCCCACGTCGTGGCGTTCGTGGAGCTGGCTGGAGGGCTCGCCGAAGGCCCGGTTGACCATGCGGCCGCGTTTCACCGCGGGGCGTTCGCCGATCCGGTCGGCCCAGCGGATCAGGTGCCGGTAGTCCTGCACCTGCAGGAACTCGCCGCCCTCGTACAGCAACCCCTTGGCCATGCCGCCGTACCAGGGCCACACCGCCATGTCGGCGATCGTGTAATCCTCGCCCGCCAGGTACTCGGTCTCGGCCAGGCGCTTGTCGAGCACGTCGAGCTGGCGCTTCACCTCCATGGCGAACCGGTCGATGGCGTATTCGATCTTGAACGGCGCGTAAGCGTAGAAGTGGCCGAATCCGCCGCCGAGATAGGGCGCCGCGCCCATCTGCCAGAACAGCCAGGACAGGCATTCGGCCCGGGCGGCGGGCTCGGTGGGCAGAAAGGCGCCGAACTTCTCCGCCAGGTGCACCAGGATGGCGCCGGACTCGAACACCCGGATCGGCGTGGGGCCGCTGCGGTCCACCAGAGCGGGGATCTTGGAGTTGGGGTTGGCGGCCACGAAGCCGCTGGCGAACTGGTCGCCCTCGTTGATGCGGATCAGCCAGGCGTCGTATTCCGCGCCGCTGTGGCCCCGCGCCAGCAGCTCCTCCAGCATCACCGTCACCTTGACCCCGTTGGGCGTGGCCAGCGAATAGAGCTGCAGCGGGTGGCGGCCCACCGGCAGGTCCTTCTCGTGCGTCGCGCCGGAAATCGGCCGGTTGATATTGGCGAAGCGACCGCCGTTCTCCTTGTTCCAGCTCCAGACCTTGGGCGGCGTATAGGCGGGTTGGTCGGTCATGCGGGTTTCCGGTCGGGCTGAGGCCGGGGCGCCTCGTTCGGATGCAATATGGCGACGAAACCAGGCTTGACGAGGTTGGATGGGCAAATTGACCGGCCGCGCCTTACCAAGATTTCATCCGCCGCCTCGCATCCGTTCGGCGCCTCTTACGCCTCCTTACACATGAGACCACCCTTCTGGCCCTCGCGGCCGAACCCAAAAGGAGCCTTCCATGGATAACGGTGCGCTTGTTTCCATCGCCCTCTTCGCCATGATCGCGGCGATCGTCATCGTGCCCCAGGTGCTGCGCGCCCGCGAGCGCGCCCGCCTGCACGACACCCTGCGCGCCGCCTATGAGAAGGGCCAGCCGGTGCCCCCCGATCTGGTGGAGGCGCTGACCAGCCGGCGCGACGTGGTTTCGACCTCGCCCACCGACCGCTCGCAGCGCGACCTGCGCATCGGCATCGTCTGGCTGTTCGTCGGGCTGGGCTTCGTCGGCGTCGGCGCGGCCTTCTATTTCGGCCTCTACAATGTGGGCGGCGCGAGCGAGACCTTCGGCAGCTTCGCCGCCATGGGCGCGGTTCCGGCCTTCATCGGCCTGGCCTTCCTGATCCTGTCATTCTTTGGCCGCGGCCGGTCGCGCTGATTGACCGCTGCGGGGGCGATGATCATGGCCGATGCGGCCGCAACCTTGAGCCGGGCGGAACTCGGCGCCCAGCACGACCTGGAGCTGGCCGCCCTGGCCGCCGCCGGCGACCGGCGCGCCTTCGGCGAGCTGGCGCGGCGTCACGGCTCGGCGGTGCGGGCGCTGCTCCGCCGCATGGGGGCCGAGCCGGCCCTGGCCGACGACCTGGCCCAGGATGCCTTTCTCGCCGCCTTCGAATCGATCGGCGAGTTCCGCGGCGAGGGCGCCTTCGTCGGCTGGGTGAAGCGGATCGCCGCGCGGCTCTATCTGAAGCGCTGGAAGCGACGCGCCGAACTCGATCCGGTGGAGGCCGAGGATAGGCAAACCCAATCGGGCGGGGAGGGCGAGGCCGCCAGCCGGCTCGACCTGGACGGCGCGCTGGCCTCGCTGTCGGAGGCGGAACGGCTGTGCGTCTCGCTCTGCTACGGCGCCGGGCTCTCCCATGCGGAGGCCGCCGCTGCCTTAAAAGCGCCGCTAGGGACGGTGAAGTCTCATGTCAAACGTGGTCTGGATAAGCTCAAAATCCGCCTGGCGTCGCCGGGCGAAGGGGCTTTCACCGGAGCGGGGAGGCGGGCCGATGTCTGATCCTTCGTTCGAGATGCGCCTGCAGCGGATGTTCGCCGACCATGCGCACTATGCCGACGCGCCCTTGTTCGCCGCCGATGTGGAGAACCGGCTCGGCCGCGCCTGGGCGCTGCGGCGGATGCTGATCGGCGCGTCGGGGGTGGCGGGCGGCCTGATCGCCATCGTCCAGTTCGCCGGCGCGCGGTTCGGCGAGCGGGTGGGCGAGATCAGCCGCACCGCGCTTAGCACCGGCCACACCCTGCGCGCCGTCGCCGGCCAGCTGCCCCTGCCGTTCTCGGAGCTGAACCAACTGCCGTTCGGCGGCGAGGTGCTGTGGCTGGTGACCGGCTTCGCGCTCCTGGCCGGCGCCCTGGTCGCCACCCGCTCGATCCAGGAAATCTAGCGGCGGCGAGGCTTGCGGCGAGCGCAGCCGCAATTTCGCCACCGGCTCAAGGCTCCGTCGCCCAAGGCAACGCGTCGCGACATTTGTGCGCGCGCCGCCCCTGCTCTAAGGGGTCGCGTTGCGGGGGGCCGAGCCAGGCGATAGTTTGCCGGCCCAAGTCATCGTTGCGGAGCGCCAACACACGTGGTCGACGTTTTTGAAGAGGTCGAGGAGGAGCTTCGCGCCGCCCGATACCAGCGCCTGGTGCAGCGGGGCTGGCCCTATGCGGCCGGCGCGGTCGTGCTGGCGCTTTTGGTCACCCTCGGCGTCTGGGGCTTCAACACCCAGCAGCAGAACCAGCAGGCCAAGGCCTCCATCGCCTATAACGACGCGCTGCTGGCCCTGGCCACCGGCGATCTCGACGGCGCGGACCGCAGGTTCGCCTCGCTTTCCGCCTCCGCCCCCGCCGGCTACCGCACCCTGGCTCTGATGCAGCAGGCCGGCGTGCGGGTGCAAAAGCGCAAGGACGAGGAGGCGGTGCGCCTGCTCGATCAGGCCGCCAAGGCCGCGCCGGATGCGGTGCTGATGGACATCGCCCGGCTGAAGGCCGCCTATCTGGTCATGGACACCCACCCCCTGTCGGACGTGGAGACGCGCCTGCAGCCGCTCACCGACGACAGCCGGCCCTTCCACCTGCAGGCGCGCGAGGCTTTGGCCATGGCCCGGTTGCAGGCGGGCAAGCCGCAGGCGGCGGTGGGCGATCTCGGCCTGCTGACCCTGTCGCAGGACGTGTCCGAGGCCACCCGCACGCGGGCGCAGATGGCCAAGCTGCTGGTCCAGTCGGGCTCGGCCGCGGCGCTGCCCTCCGCCGCCAGGGCTACGCCGGTCATGCCGCCCGCCCCCGCGGCGCAAGCCCTGCCCGGCCAGGCCGGCGCCCAACTCCCCATGCTCGCCAACGCCGGAGCCGCCCAATGATCCGCCCTGGCGCCCGCTCGCCGGTCCAGACCCTCTTGCGCGCCGTGGTGGCCGTGTCGCTGATCGGCGCCCTGTCCGGCGCCATGGCCGGCTGCGCCGGGTTCAAGGGACCGCCCAATCCGTTCAACCTCGGTCGGGGCAAGAAGGCCTCCGCCCGCGTGGCGCCCGGTCAGCGCATCCCGGTGCTGGATTCCAGCCAGACCCTGGCGGTCTCGCCGGCGCTGAAGGGGGTGGACTTCTCGCTGCCCGCACCCCAGGTGCAGGTGAACTGGCCCGAGCCCGGCGGCAATATCGAGCACGCCGTGGATCACGTGGCCGCCGGCGCGGACCTGCAGGTCGCCTGGCGCCGCAAGGTGGGCGTCGGCATCAGCCGCTTCACCCGCATCATGGCCCCGCCGGTGATCGCCGACGGAGTGATCTACCTCCTCGACGGCCGGGCCGATGTGGTCGCCATCGACGCCGCCGGCGGGCGCGAGCTGTGGCGCACCGACCTCTCCAACAGGCGCGGCCCGGACCGCGAATCCTTCGGCGGCGGCGTCGCCTATGCCGACGGCATGGTGTTCATGTCCTCCGGCTATCGCTTCGTCGCCGCGCTCGACGCCAAGACCGGCCATCTGGTGTGGAGGATACCCACCTCCTCGCCCGTGCGCGGCGCGCCGACCGTGGCGGCGGGCAAGGTCTACGTCATCGACGTGGTCGACCAGTTGCAGGCCTATGACGAGAAGACCGGCGCCTCGGCCTGGACCTATCAGCCGCTGGAAGAGCCGGCGCGGATGCTGATCGCCTCCAGCCCGGCCGTGGTCAACGACGAGGTCATCGCCCCCTTCGCCTCGGGCGAACTGATCGCGGTCTCGGCCGCCAACGGCACCGATCTGTGGACCGATGTGCTGTCCTTCACCAACCGCAACAGCGCCCTGTCCGAGATCCGCGACATCTCCGGCCGCCCGGTGGTCTATCGCGGCGTGGTCTATGCGGGGAGCCACTCGGGCGTCATGGGCGCGGTGGACCTTCGCACCGGCACGCGCGCCTGGTCACTGCCCATCTCCATGATCTCCGCGCCGTGGCCCGCGGGCGACGTGGTCTATGTGATGAGCGAGGAGGGCAACCTGGTCTGCGCCGCCCGCGATTCCGGTCAGGTCTACTGGATCAAGCGCCTGAACGAGCCGCTGCGGAAGAAATTCCGCTCCAACTGGTCGGGGCCGATGCTGGCCTCCAACCGGCTGGTCATGGTGTCGGACAAGGGCGAGCTTCTGGCGCTCGATCCCAAGACCGGCGCCTTCGTCAAGTCGCTGCGGCTCGGAAACAAGTCGGGCAGCTTCCAGGCCCCCATCGCCGCCGGCGGCCTGCTCTACGTCCTGGCCGACGACGGCGAGCTGATCGCGATCCGCTAGGGTGGCGCTGAAGCTCGCCATCGTCGGGCGACCGAACGTCGGCAAGTCCACGCTGTTCAACCGGCTGGCCGGCAAGAAGCTGGCCATCGTCAACGACCAGCCGGGGGTGACCCGCGACCGCCGCACCGCCGACGGGCGCCTCGGCGATCTCGAACTCGAACTGATCGATACCGCCGGGTTCGAGGACGTGGCCGACGAGAGCCTGGAGTCGCGGATGCGCCTCCAGACCGAACGCGCCATTGACGACGCCGACATCGCCGTGTTCATCGTCGACGCCAAGGAGGGGGTGACCCCCCTCGACCGCATCTTCGCCGACCTGATCCGCCGCCGCGACAAGCCGGTGGTGCTGGCGGCCAACAAGGCGGAGGGCCGCGCCGCCGACCTCGGCGCCGCCGAGGCCTTTGCGCTGGGTCTCGGCGAACCGGTGCTGATCTCCGCCGAGCACGGCGAGGGGATGACCGACCTGTTCCACGCCATCCTGGCCGCCGGCGTGCCGGAGCCGGAGGTGGCCGTGGAAGAGGACGAAGCCGACAAGCCGATCCGTATCGCCATCGTCGGGCGCCCCAATGCGGGCAAGTCCACCCTGGTCAACCGCCTGATCGGCGAGGACCGCCTGCTCACCGGCCCTGAGGCCGGCATCACCCGCGACGCCATCTCCGTCGACTGGGACTGGCAGGGCCGCCCCATCCGCCTGGTGGACACCGCGGGCCTGCGCAAGCGCGCGCGGGTGCAGGAGGCGCTGGAGAGGCTCTCCACCGCCGATACCATCCGCGCCATCACCTTCGCCGAGGTGGTGATCCTGGTGATGGACGCCGACAACGCCTTCGAGACCCAGGACCTGCAGATCGCCGACCTGGTGGAGCGCGAGGGCCGCGCCCTGGTCTATTGCCTGGCCAAATGGGACCTGGTGGAGGCGCCTGCGGAAAGGCTGGGCGAACTGCGCGAGACCGCCGAGCGGATGCTGCCCCAGCTTCGCGGCGCGCCGCTGGTGGCCCTGTCGGCCGAGACCGGGCGGGACGTGGAGCGGCTGATGCCCGCGGTGGTGGAGGCCTACAAGACCTGGTCGGTGAAGGTGAAGACCAAGGACCTCAACGACTGGCTGGCCATGGCGGTGCAGCGCCACCCGCCGCCCGCGGTCAACGGCAAGCGGATCAAGCCAAAATACATGGCGCAGCTCAAGGGGCGCCCGCCCACCTTCGTGCTGATGGCCAGCCGCGCCGACCAGCTCCCCGAACAATATCGCCGCTATCTGATCAACTCGCTGCGGGAAAGCTTCGACCTCCCCGGCACGCCGATCCGCATCGCCATCCGCTCGAACAAGAACCCCTATGCGGAGGAGAGCGACGGCAACCGCGCGGTCAGGAACGCCAAGGTCTATCCCACCCGGCGCAAGGCCCCCGCGCCGGCGGAGGGGGTGGAACCGGAGCCCAGGCGCCCGCTGAACCGCGCCGCCGTGCCCGATGCACCCACCCCGGCCACGGCGCCGAAGAAGGCTCGCAAGCCCGCGCCCTCCTACCGGGTCAAGGCCGAGGGCAAGTCCAACACCGGGGCCAAGACCTCCAAGAAGACCGCCGCCGTGGCGCGCAGCAAGGCCACCCGCACCCAGCTCCGCGTCCCCACCACCCACAAACTGCGCAAACCCACCGTGAGAAAATCCACGCCGCGGCCGAAGCGTTAGCTATTTGCCGTTTGGCGGTCCGGGCGCTGCGCCGGCGACCGTATCGGCCCCGGGCTTCGGCAGGGCAATGACGATGTAGGGGTGATCTGTCAGCCATCTACGGGCCTCGGCCTTCACCTCGTCGAGCTGGATTCCAGCGTTTCCGGAATTGCGTCGCGCGCGGAGATGAGTTTTTCCGGATAGCGATACGAGCCGTCCATCACCTCCACCCACCAGCTGTTATAGGTTCGCTCCTTGGCGACGGCCTCCAGCAGCGGCCTGCGCGCCTGTTCCAGCATGGCGTCGGTTATGTCGCCGGCCCTAAACTCGGCGGCGATCTTCAAGGCCTCCGCCTGCACCGCGTCCGCCGCGTCGGGCGAGGTCTGGATGATCATCTCCAGTACGCCCTGATCGCCGCCGCGCTGCAGGCTCTCGCCGACGTTGGGCGCATAGCTCTTGCCCAGGCGCTGGCGGATGCGTTCGGTCACGGCGTCCTGAAGGATGCGAGTCATGAGATAGCTGACCCGGCTTTCGTGCATTCTGTCCGGGGTCCAGACGAACAGGGGCCAGGCGAGGGTGACCATGGCCTGGTCCTTGGGGCCTTCGTGATAGACGGTCTGCGGCGCAGGCGGGGTGTTGGACAGCCGTAGCTTTATGGCGTCGCTGCGCGCGCGATCGCCCGCCGCGCGGGGCGGCAGCGCGCCGAAAGTCCGGGCTACCGCCTCGATGGCTTGCGCTTCCTCCACATCGCCCACCATGGTCACCTCCAGCGGATCGCTGGTGAGCGGCCCCTCTACGATGCGGGCGAAATCCGCCGAGGTAAGGCCCGCGATGTGCGCCTCGCTCGGGAGGTCCATCACGTGGGGCCTTGGCAACAAGTCCGTGAATTTGAAGGCAGTGACCATGGCCGGACTAAGCCGGATCTGACGGAAGAAGGCGCCGGCCACCGTCGGCATGGCGCTCGCCATGCTGGGCCGGAAGCCGGGTTCGGTCAAAAGGCCTTTGAGGATTTGCAATTCGAGGTCGAGATCCTGGGTCCGCGTGGAGCCATGCAGGTCATAGCTGGTCCGGTTTACGTTCAGGCCCGCATTGCACCTGTGCCCTTCGCAGAGCGCCATTACATCATTGATGTCGTTGCGTTTGTAGCCGCCGGAGAACAACAGGTTTCCAACCATAGAGGCGTCGAACACGTCAGCGGGTGCGGCTTCCTGCTGGCCCGCGCCGAATGTTACGTGGATTTCTACGTCGTTCCGGCTGAATTTGGTTGGCTTCAGGTTCAGCACCACGCCGTTGTCAAAGGTGATGCGGGTGAAGTCGAGCTCCTTCATCGCCCGGCGCGACACGACCTTTCCCGGCGCGCCGTTCGCCGCATAGGCCCAGGAGATTTCCCTTGGATCGACCGGGGCGGGGAGGGCCCTCGTCGCCATGGAGCGGTCCCAGACCCCTCTGATATCGGCTTCGGCGAGAACTGTCGGGCCGCTGACCATGAGCAGCGGCGGCGAGGCGTCGATCCAGCGCCTGTGGAACTGGGCCTTGACTGACGCCGGATCGAGCCCCTCGAAGGCCAATCCGTAGACGCGCCGCGCCTCCGCGTGAGTGTCGAAGGTGTTGTCCTCCACCATGTTGTCCAGGATGGCGCGGACGATGGCGTCCGGATCCTGCGTCGGCGCTGCGGCGACCGCCGCATCCGAACCGGCAAGGATGCTGCGCCGGGTCTCGTCAAACTCCCGCTGCGTGATCCCGTAGGTCTCCAGTCGGCGAATTTCGCCCGACAGCGCCTCCATCGCCGAGCGCCAGTCGTCCACGCGCGACGCGGCCGTAAAGCAGGTCTCACCCGAGGCGCGGTAAACGACGGAATAGCGGCCGGATGCGCCCAGGAACGGCGGCTTGTCCTGCCGCGCGAGACGCACCATCCGCTTGGAGAAGACGCTGGCCCAGATGCGGTCGGCCAGTCCTTCGCGGGTCACCTCCACATCCTCCGGCCGGTGTGGACGTTTTGGGCTGTAACGGCAGATGGTCACGCCGCCCGACACATGCGGGTCCGACAGGCTCTTGGCCGCGCCGGCCCGTGTATAGTCGATCTGGCCGAGCGCGGCGCGGGCGGGCGCCGGCGTCGGGTTCCGCCAGTCGGCGAAGGTTTCGGCGATACGCGCCTTCACCACCTCGGCCGGTTCGTCGCCCACGGCCACGACGATCGCATTGTCCGGCCGATACCAGTGTTCGTAGAAGCCCCGGATTGTCGCCGCGTCGGCCTCCTCGATCGTCGCGCGTTCGCCGATCGGCTCGCGGGTGGAGGCGCGCAGGCCTGGAATAAGGAAGCGCAGCTTCTCGTCGAACAGGGTCTTGTTGGGCCCGAGGCTAAGCCGCTATTCTGACATCACCACGCCACGCTCACGGTCCACCTCCCGCGGCGTCAGCAGCAGCCCGTCGGCCACGTCGCGCAGCCACCGGAAGCCCAGCGACAGCTTGTCGCCATTCTCGTTGGGGATGTTCAGCACATAGGTGGTGCCGAAATAGTTGGTGAAGGCGTTTTGGTCGCGGCCGAAGCCGATGCCCGCGTTTTCAAAGGTCTTGATCAGGGTCGCGGCCGGAAAGTTGCGCGACCCGTTGAACGCCATGTGTTCAAGAAAGTGGGCGACACCCCTCTCGTGGTCGGTCTCCTCCAGGCTGCCGGCGGCGACATGGAAGTAGATCACCTCCTTCTGGTGGGAGGCGTGCTGCTTGATGGCGTAGCGAAGCCCGTTGTCGAGCCTGCCCATTATCACGTCCGGGTCGGGCCTGACCAACTCATTCGGCGGCGGCGCCGCCGCCGAGGCGCCGCCTACAGAACCCAGCGACAGCACCGCGCCGACGAACACGCGCGCGGCCCACGTCCAAAGCTCGACCATGCGCTCCGGTTCGCTCCCATCTGCGACGGCTTAAGGCGTGCACGGGTGCGTGATCCGGTCAATCCCGGATTTAATCGTTCGCCAAATTGTCGCTGTCAGGTTGAACTCCGGGTGATCGGCTCGAAGCGGAAATAGGGCGGGGGCGCCCGATCGGCGCGGGCCAGGTCGATGATGTGGGGGGCCAGGGCTTCGGGGGGCGGCAGGTCCAGGGGGTCCTCGCCGGGGAAGGCGAGGGCGCGCATCCCCGTGCGCATGGGGCCGGGGGAGACGAGGGTGGTGCGGAGGGTGGTATGCTCCACCTCCTGCGCCCAGCAGCCCACCAGGCTCTCCAGCGCCGCCTTGGACGCCGCATAGGGGCTGAAGAAGGGACGTGCTTCGCGGGCAAGGCCCGTGGTGAGGAACAGGGCGCGCCCGGCCTCGCTCTGGCGCAACAGCGGCTCCAGCGCGCGGATCAGGCGGTAGTTGGCGGTGAGGTTCACCGCCAGGGCGCGCTCGAAGGTGCGCGGCTCCAGGTGGGCGGTGGGCGTCACCTGGCCGAGATCGCCGGCGGCGGCGAGGAGGATGTCGAGCCGGCCCCAGCGCTGGAAGATCTGCCCGCCGAGCTGGTCGATCCCGTCGCCATTGCGCAGGTCGAGCGGCACGAGGGTGGCGTGCTCGCCGGTGGCCTTGAACACCTCGTCGTCCAGCGCCTCCAGCCCGCCCTGGGTGCGCGCGGTGGCGATCACGTGCGCGCCCGCCTGCGCCAGACCCAGCGCCGCCGCCCGCCCGATGCCGCGCGAGGCGCCGGTGACCAGGGCGATGCGCCCGGCGAGAATCCTGTCCGTATCCATGGCGGGGTGCATAGCGGGATCGGCGCCAACATAGAACCCTCTCGCCCTGGGGAGAGGGCATCCCCCGGAACGAGTGCGGGGGTAAGGGGGCCGCCGCCGATGCCCTCACCTCCCATCGCGGCGCGATGGGCCCCTCCCTCTCCCGCCAGCGGGAGAGGGGCTAGGCGCTCAGCAGGCTGAGCTGGGTCTCGACGGGGTCGTTGCGGCCGTCGGCGATCTCGCGGTCGGTCAGGCGGGTGGGATAGTCGCCGGTGAAGTAGTGGTCGGTGAACTGGGGGTATTCGGGATTGCGCGGTCCGGCGTCCATGGCCCAGTAGAGCCCCTCCACCGAGAGGAAGCCCAGGCTGTCCACCTCCAGCATCACCTCCATCTCCTTCAGCGTCTTCTGCGCCGCCAGCAGCTTGTCGCGGTCGGGCATGTCGATGCCGTAGAAGTCCGGCCACTTGATCGGCGGCGAGGCGGAACGCAGGTGCACCTCCTTGGCCCCGGCGTCGCGCACCATGCGCACGATCTGTACCGAGGTAGTGCCGCGCACGATGCTGTCGTCGATCAGGATCACCCGCTTGCCCTCCAGCACCGCGCGGTTGGGGCTGTGCTTGCGACGCACGCCGAGCTCGCGGATGCCCTGGGTGGGCTGGATGAAGGTGCGCCCCACATAGTGGCCGCGGATGATGCCGAGCTCATAGGGGATGCTTGAGCGCTGGGCATAGCCGATGGCGGCGGGCACGCCGGAGTCCGGCACCGGCACCACCACGTCGGCCTCCGCGCCGGTCTCCTCCGCCAGGCGCATCCCCATGCGCTTGCGGACCTCATAGACCGAGCGGCCGTTCACCACCGAATCCGGCCGGGCGAAATAGACGTATTCGAACAGGCAGGGACGGGCGCGGCCGGGCGGGAACGGACGGATCGACTCCACCCCCTCGTCGGAGATCACCACCACCTCGCCATGCTCCACGTCGCGGACGAAGCGGGCGCCGATCATGTCCAGCGCGCAGGTCTCGGAGGCCAGCACCGCCCGGCCGTCGAGGTCGCCCAGCACCAGTGGGCGGATGCCGAGCGGATCGCGCGCGCCGATCAGCTTCTTGTTGGTCAGCGCCACCAGGGCATAGCCGCCCTCGATCTGGCGCAGGGCGTCGATGAACCGGTCCATCACCCGGGCCTTCCGTGACCGGGCGATGAGGTGGAGGATTACCTCGCTGTCGGAGGTGGACTGAAAGATGGCGCCCTCGGCCACCAGCTGATGACGCAGGTGCAGGAAGTTGGTCAGGTTGCCGTTATGGGCGATGGCGATGCCGCCCGTCTCCAGGTCGGCGAACATGGGCTGTACGTTGCGGATCACGCTGGCGCCGGCGGTGGCGTAGCGCGTGTGGCCAATGGCCGCGGCCCCCGGCAACCGCTGGGTCAGGTCCGGCTGGTCGAAGGCCTCGCCCACATGGCCCATGTGCCGCTCGGTATGGAAGCGCTTGCCGTCGAAGGCGGCGATGCCGCAGGCCTCCTGCCCCCGATGCTGCAGGGCGTGCAGGCCGAGCGCGGTGAGGGCCGCGGCGGCGGGGCGGTTCCACACGCCGAACACCCCGCATTCCAGGCGCGGCGTATCGTCGTCCGGGTCCCTGGGCGGCATCGGATAGGCGGTCATCGCGTGCGCTCCAGCAGCGTGTTCAGCTGATCACGGCTGCGTTGGTCATATCCCTTGCCCCGGTCGTGGCGCGGGGCGTGAGGGCGGGGCGGGGTCGGTCGGGGCGGGACGGTCGCGGCGGGGCCGCTTTCGTCCGTTGGCTGTGTATCTGGTGACTGCGTATCTGGCCCTTTCTTGCCGTTCAACAAGGCCGAAGGGTGGCCAAGGACGCGCAGGGCCGCCGGGGCCAGCGCACCGAGCGCCCGGCCCGAGGCGCTGGCCAAGGGATAGGTGAAGGCGCCGGTGATCCAGCCCGGCTTCAGCGCGGCGGGGGTGGCGCGGTCGAACACCAGGGCGAACAGGCCGAGCAGGATCAGCGCCCGCAGCGCACCGATGCCGAGGCCGAGCGCCCGATCCGCCCCGCCGAGCACGCTCTGCTGGCGCACCTGATGCGCGATCCATAAGCCGATCCACTTGAACAGGATATAGACCACGGCGAAGCCGGCCACCACGGCCACGGCCACGGCCACCAGGTGCTGGTGGAAGAACTCTGCGGTGAAGCTGCTGGTGATCGGCAACAGCAGCAGGGCGGCGGCGGCGGAGACGCCGAAGGCGAACAGGCCGACGAACTCGCGGATCGCCCCGCGCTGGAAGCCCAGCAGGGCCGAGACGGCGATCACCAAAAGCGCGATCAGGTCGAACAGGGTCACGCGGGCAAGGATTCCATGGCCGTTCCGCCCTCCTAAACCGCTTCGGCCCGATCAGCCACCCGCGCGAAGAGTCCGTTTGCACCGTCTCTGCGACGCGCTTCAGCGCTCACCCTTTCTCCACAAAGCTGTCGATCACCCGCTTTTCGCCGGCCTTGTCGAACAGGACGGTGAGCTTGGCGCCCTCCACCAGCGTCACTTCGCCATAGCCGAACTTGATGTGGAACACCCGGTCGCCGAGGTGGTACTTGCCGGAGCCGGCGGTGGGATCGGAGGAGGCGATCAGCCGGCCCTCGCCCTCGATCACCTGCCGTCCCGCGGGCCCGCGCGTTCTTTGCCAATCACCCGCGCGGGTCTGCGCCCGCTGCCACCCCGGCGAGGGGTAGGAGGAGCCGGAGAACACCGGCTGGTCGTCGAAGCGCGACTTGGCCTCGCCCATGCCGGGACCGCCGCCGTAATAGCCGGTCTCGGAGGCGGCCTGCACGTTCACCGGCGGCAACTCGTCCACGAAGCGCGAGGGCAGTTGCGAGGACCAGCGCCCGTAGACCTGCCGATTGGCGGCGAAGCTGATCCGCGCCTCCTCCCGCGCCCGGGTGATGCCCACATAGGCCAGCCGGCGTTCCTCCTCGAGGCCCTTCTCGCCCTTCTCGTCTATGGAGCGCTGGGAGGGGAAGACGCCTTCCTCCCACCCCGGCAGGAAGACCAGCGGGAACTCCAGCCCCTTGGCGGAGTGCAGCGTCATGATCCACACCGCGTCGTCGCTCTCGCCGCGGTCGAGGTCCATCACCAGCGAGACGTGCTCCAGATAGGCCTGCAGGGTGTCGAACTGGCCCATGGAATTGACCAACTCCTTCAGGTTGTCGAGCTTGCCCTGCGACTGCGGTCCGCGGTGGGCGCGCAGCGCGTCGGTATAGCCGCTCTCCTCCAGGATGGTCTCGGTCAGATCGCCGTGCTTGGCGGTCTGGGCCAGCGCGGACCAGCGGTCGAGATCGCGGATGAAGGTGGCCAGCGCCGTACGCGTGCGCGCCGGCAGCTCGTCGGTATTGACCAGGCCCCGCGCGGCGGAGACGGCGGAGACGCCGTGATGGCGCGCCAGCGACAGCAGCTTGGCTACCGAGGTGTCGCCGATGCCGCGCCGTGGGGTGTTGACGATGCGTTCAAACGCCAGGTCGTCGTCCTCCGACTGCACCAGGCGCAGATAGGCGTGGGCGTCGCGGATTTCGGCCCGCTCGAAGAAGCGCGGGCCGCCCACCACCTTGTAGGGAATCTGGAGCAGCACGAACCGCTCCTCGAAGGCGCGCATCTGGAAGCTGGCGCGCACCAGCACGGCGCATTCGCGGTGGTGGCGCTTCTTTGCGTCCTTGTCGCCGAGGTCGGGCGGCTTGACCCAGCGCTCGATCTCGTCGGCCACCAGGCGCGCCTCGGCCTCGCCGTCCCACACCCCGGAGACGCGCACCTTCTCGCCGCCGTCCTGTTCGGTCCAAAGGGTCTTGCCGAGGCGCCCCTTGTTGGTGGCGATGAGGCCCGAGGCGGCCTTGAGGATATGCGAGGTGGAGCGATAGTTGCGCTCCAGCCGCACCACCTTGGCGCCGGGAAAGTCGCGCTCGAAGCGCAGGATGTTGTCCACCTCCGCCCCGCGCCAGCCGTAGATCGACTGGTCGTCGTCGCCGACGCAGCAGACGTTCCTGGAGGCCTGGGCCAGCAGGCGCAGCCACAGGTACTGGGCCACGTTGGTGTCCTGGTACTCGTCCACCAGAAGGTATTTGAACCGGCCGTGGTATTCGGCCAGCACGTCGGGATGCTTGGCGAAGAGGGTCAGGTTATGCAGCAGCAGGTCGCCGAAGTCGCAGGCGTTCAGGGCACGCAGGCGGGACTGGTACTGGCCGTAGAGGCTGGCGCCCTTACCGTTAGCGAACTCGCCGCCCTCGGCCGGGGGCAGCTTGTCGGGGGTCAGGCCGCGGTTCTTCCACTGGTCGATCAGCCCGGCCAGGTGCCTGGGCGTCCAGCGCTTGGCGTCGATATTGTCCGCCTCGATCAGCTGTTTCAGCAGCCGTTCCTGATCGTCGGTGTCGAGGATGGTGAAGCTGGACTTCAGCCCCACCAGTTCCGCATGGCGGCGCAGGATCTGGGCGGCGACGGAATGGAAGGTGCCGAGCCAGCGCAGGCCCTCGGCTGAAGGACCGATAAGGTGGGTGATCCGCTCGCGCATTTCGCGGGCGGCCTTGTTGGTGAAGGTGACGACCAGAAGCTCCCACGGCCTGGCCCGCCCGGTGGCAAGGATGTGCGCCAGCCGGGTGGTGAGCACCCGCGTCTTGCCCGTGCCCGCCCCGGCCAGCACCAGCACCGGCCCCTCCACCGCCTCCACCGCCGCGCGCTGCTCGGGGTTCAGCCCGTCGAGATAGGCGGCCGGCGGCGCGGTTTGAGAAAGCCCGGCGCGGGCCAGGTCGGAAATGCGGGGGCCGGAGATAGGCGATGGAAGCGGGGATTGGGACACTGGTCGTTCCTGAGACTCACGCGAGCCCATGAGAGAACGAATGTAGCACACGCAGCCCGGCGTTTAAGGGCGCGAGCGATCTAACCGTTGGTGACGATACGCACCTGGGTTCCGCTGTTGAACGCTTCGCGCGCCAGGCGCGCGGCAGCGGCGCTGGCGAGGTCATGGTCGGCGCAGGTGGCCAGCACCGCGTCTCCGTCCATGACCTGCCAACCGCCGAGGCTCCGGCAGATGACGAAGACGCGCCGTTCGTGAAGATCGCCGCGGATCGCCATCGCCGGAGGCCTAGCTTCAGGCCTTGACCAGTTGGCCGGCCGACATCTTGCCGCTCTTGCGGTCGCGCTCGAGTTCGAAGCCCACCTTCTGGCCTTCGTTCAGGCTGCCGAGGCCGGCGGCCTCCACGGCCGAAATGTGGACGAAGACGTCGGCGCCGCCGTCGTCAGGTTGAATGAAGCCGAAACCCTTGGTGGGGTTGAACCATTTTACGACGCCTTGGGCCATCGTGATCTCCTTTGATTGCAATGCCGGACGCACCACGCCCGGGTCGGCTTTCGAGGAGGAGAGGGGCATAACCGGCGCGTGAGCAGCAGATCAGCAGCGCTTCGCAACGACGTCCGATGACGCCTTTATGCGCCTTTCGCCGGGCAAATGCAATCGGCGGCGGCGACGGCGCGCCGTTGTCGCCATTTGAACGGTGTTTCAGGCGTTCGAGGCGGCGCTAACGGGATCAGGCCTCCAGCGCCTGCATCAGCGCCGGGTCGATCCGGCCGGTCGCGGGCAGGCCCTGCGCGGTCTGGTAGGCCTTCACCGCGGCGGTGGTGCTGGGGCCGGCCAATCCGTCGATCTGGCCGGGGAAGCAGCCCGCATACATCAGCCGCACCTGCACCGCGCGGACGGTCAGGTCGGGCAATCCGTTCTGGCTGTAGAGGCCGTAGAAATGCGCCAGGTGGCCGTCGTAATTGTTCGCCGCATAGCTGGGGCCGTTATAGAGACGGGCGAACCGCGCCCAGTCCTGGGTCTTTAGCGCCTGCGCCATGCCGGCGGCGGCGATGAAGGCGGCCATGCCGGCGATCTGTGCGTCCTCCGAGGCGACGAAGGCGGTCACCATCGCCGTGGCGTGCGGGAAGCCGGCGGCGACATGGTTCTCGCCCATGATCTGGCCGAGGCCCCAGGAGGCGCTGGAGAGGGCGGCGTCGGCGTCGAGGCCCAGCGCCGCCTGCAGCCGGTCGTACTGATGCGCGCCCGAGGCGCCGTAGCCGCCCGGGGTGGGGGCGCTCACGTCCGCATCGTCGGCGTCGAAGCGGTGGCCGGTCCGGCGGCTGAACACATGGCGCTCGAACAGGAGCTTGGGCCGCCGGTCGCCGAGATAGCCGCAGCCCGAAGTCTCCACCGACAGCACGGCGTAGAGGGCAACGGGTCCGAGGTCGGCGGCGGCGGCGGCGAACCCCGCCTGGGTGAGGGGTGTGCCGGGTCCGGTGAAGTCCATGGCCAATTCCTGCGATGATGGCGCGACGCCGCAGGGTGCGGGACGCCGCAGGTCGGTCGGATATGCTACCGTGGATTTAATTCTCGGCGCGCTCGCCTATCCAGTGCAGCGCCGCCACGCGACAGGCGGAAGCGAGGGGGCGATCCCCGCGTCCGGCGTCGATCTCGCCGATCAGCGAGGCCAGGCTGCGCCCCCGCGCCATGCACTCGATCACCGCCCAGAACTCCGGCTCCAGCGCCAGCGAGGTGGCGTGGCCGCACAGGTTGATCGAACGCTTGGACAGGCCGGGCATGGCGCTCCTGGTAAAAGTTGACGCAGGCGTCACGTTTTTCGTTGCGCCACGCCGCCGCCGTGGTCATAGTCGGGTGGCGATATCCGCGAGGCCAGCATGACCGACGCAACCCTGCAATCCTCTTTCGCTCCCCACGCCGGCGCTCCCCATCCTGACTCCGGCGCCCCGGCGGGCAGGGGGCCGACCTATCTGCCGAGGCCGAGGGTGCGGCCGCTGCGCGCCCTTAGGGCCTTCCGCCGGCTGCTGGCCGACAAGGAAGACACCCAGCAGGTGTTCGAGATCATGCAGGCGCTGAATGGCCGCTCCACCGCGCGGGGCTACCGGCGCCTGCTGACCACGGTGGAGGGCGGGCGGCTGGCCTATCGGCGGCTGGAGCTCAACAGCGTGCTGAACGAGGGCGCCTACCTGGATCGGTTCCGCGCCGGCACGGTGGGCGCCGCCTATCGTGACTTCATGCGCAGCGAGAACCTGTCGGCCGAAGGACTGGCGCAGGAGAGCCGCAAGGCCGCCGAGCGGCGGGGCGCGCCGGTCGATCTCGAACACCCCATGGCCTGGTTCGGTCGCCGCATCCGCGACACGCACGACATCTGGCACACCCTGACCGGCTATGGCCGCGACGGTCTGGGCGAGCTTTGCCTCGTGGCCTTCTCCTATGCCCAGACCGGGTCGCTCGGCTGGGCCTTCATCGCCGTCGGCGGCTGCCTGCGGTCGCTGCAGGAGAGGGGCGGATGGCGGGCGGTGGCGGCGGTGTGGCAGGCCTACCGAAACGGCCGGCGCGCCGCCTGGCTGCCGGGCGAGGATTTCGAGCGCATCCTGGCCGAGCCGGTGGATGCGGCGCGGGCGCGGCTGAACATCGCCCCACCCGACCGCTATCTCGCCATCCCCGAAGCGCGTCGCAACGCCGCCGCCAGTATGGGCTGAAGCGCGACCTTATCCATCACCGCCGATATGGCCCTATAATCGTTTCATGAGGTGGGCGATCGGCGTGGCCAGAGCGGAATTGATAACAGCTCGCGAGTCCGGACGGTCCAGAAGAGAGTTCGGCATCTAAGGCTTTGGAGGAAATGACGTTTTATGGCTATCCGGACTCGTGGACCGTTCGGACTCCGTATTCAACAATGGTAACGGACGTCATCGTTCTCACCCTCTGCACGCGGATCGCGAGGGTGCGGCGTCGGAAATTAGGGGGAGAAGCCACGAAGCGCAGCCTCAAAAGGGGCGAAGCAAGGGGAAGCTAACCGCCCCTAAGGCTTGTCCTCTTCGTCCCGCCGGGCGCCGTCCAGGCGGCGTTCGGCGCGGAGCTTGTCCAGCAGCGTCCTGGCCCGCTCGGCGGTGGTCCGGCCGTGCCGGGTGCGGTTCTGCGCGGCGCGGGCCTTGGCGTCGCTTTTGGCCTTGGCCTTGCGCGCCTGGTTGAGGTTGACGATCTCGCCGCTCATCGGCCGACCGCCTCCTCAGCGCCGGCCGCGGCCTCCACCAGCAGGGCGTGATCCTCCGCCCAGCGGCGATGGCGCGCCGGGTCCAGCGCGCGGCGCAGCGCCCGGTCGACCACGTAATCCAGGGGTCCGAGCCGGGCGACCGCGGCCAGCAGGGCGTCGTCGAGGGTCAACTGGACTTCGGTCGGCATGGCGTGTCGCTCCTGCGCAACAGCATAGCCGACGCAGCCTGGAAGGAAACCCGCCGGGCCGCCGCGGGTTAGGGATGCAGGCGCGTCCCGCGCCGCCAGGAGGGTTCCATGATCGATAGCGCCGCCATCCGCGAGCACATGCACGTCCACTCATCCGACGGCCACCATGTGGGCCGCGTCGATCACGTGAAGGGCGACACCATCGAGCTGGCCAAGCTCGACCTCTCCACCCTCGGCCAGCACCACTACATCCCCCTGTCCTGGATCGACCATGTGGAGGACGAGACCATCCACCTCGCCATCACCATCGACGAGGCCAAGGCCCGCTGGGCCTGAGTCCCGGGCGGCGCGGGGGCGTTTCCCGCGGTTACCCGATCTAAACCTGTAGTGTTGTACGGGGAGCCATGGGCAGCTCAGTTTCCCGTCGTTTCCTCCTCGGCCTTGGCGTCACCTCGCTGGTCTTCACCCTGGTGTCGTCCATCGTCGCCTTCGGCGTGTTCCAGCGCGAGCTGGAGCGGCGCCAGATCGACTTCCTGTCGCAATACGTGCAGGAGCGGACCGACAATGTGGACCGCCGCTTCTCCAACCTCATCGGCCTGCAAAGGAGCGCCATCGAGGCGCTGAACGCGCGCCTTTCCACCCTGTCCGAGGCCGAAGCCGACCGGCTGCTGGCGGCGCAGACCGAGGTGCTGGCCGACGGCACCCGCCGCAGCCTGGACCGGCTGTTCGAGGGCTATGCCGACAGCGAGGGCGGGCGCGTCTACGGCATGGGGGCCTTCATGGGCCAAGCCGCGGGGATGAGCGCCGATGACAAGCGGCTGATGGCGGCGGCCTTCCCCATCGTCTCCCGCTTCGGCCAGGCGGCGCACGGCGACTACGACAACTTCTACTTCTTCGCGCCCGGCATGAGGCTGGTGATGTTCGGTCCGGACCGGCCCGACCACCTGATGTTCTACCGCCACCAGGCGCCGGCCGACCTCAGCATCGCCGGCGAGGAGATGAGCCGTTTCATCACGCCCGAGGCCGACCCGGCCCGCGAGACCCGCTGCACCTCGCTGCAGCGCCTGGTCCAGGACGACGCCAAGGTGGCGCGCGTGGCCACCGGCTGCATCACCCCGGCCTATGTGAACAACCGCTTCGTCGGCGCCTTCGGCTCTTCGATCCAGCTCGGCGAGTTCCTCAACGGCGTGGTCAGCGACCGGCTGGTGGGCGCCGACACCATGATCGTGCGCGGCGACGGCGAGCTGATCGCTTCCCCCCACACCCAGCTCGGCAGCCATCGCACCGAGGCGCAGATCGCCGACTACGAAAAGGCCATGGGCCTGAAGGACCTCGGCAAGCGGTTGATGGCGACGGGCAAGTCCTTCGGCGTGGTGCGCAGCGCCGATGGGGCGGACATCATCGCCTATGGCCGGCTGAGGGGTCCCAACTGGTATCTGCTGATCCGTTATCCCGCCTGGCTGGTGACCTTGTCGGCGGCGCGGTCGGCCTCGTGGGTGCTGCTGCTCGGCCTGTTCGGCGCCCTGTTGCAGACCTGGCTGCTGGTGCGCGCGGCGCGCTCGGCCATCGTGCGGCCGCTGCAGACCCTGGCGGACTCCTGCTCCACCCGCGATCCCGAGGCCTCCCGCACGCTCATGCTCCGCAACGACGAGATCGGCACCCTGGCGCGCTCGCTCCAGGCCGAACGCGATCGGGGCGACGGGTTGCTGGCCTCGCTGGAGCATCGGGTCCAGCGCCGCACCGCCGACCTCGAACAGGCCAATGTGGAGCTGGAGCAGGCCAATGCCGAGAAGTCGCGCTTCCTCGCCAATATGAGCCACGAACTGCGCACGCCCCTGAACGGGGTGATCGCCCTGTCCGAGACCCTGGTGGGCGAACAGACCACGCCGCGCAACCGGGAGTTGGCCGAGCTGATCGTCTCCTCCGGCCGCCTGCTGGAACAGGTGCTGAGCGACATCCTCGACTTCTCCAAGATCGAGGCGGGCGAGATGCGGATCGAGACCCGTCCCTTCGATCTCGCCACCGCCGTGTCGCGGGTGGCGGCGCTGCACCGCGCCGCCGCCGACGCCAAGGGCATCGACCTGCATTGGAGCGTCACTCCGGAGACCGAGGGCGCCTATCTCGGCGACTCGGTGCGTCTGACCCAGGTGCTCTCCAACCTGCTGTCCAATGCGGTAAAGTTCACCGAGGCGGGCACGGTGTCGCTGAGCGTCGGCGGCGACGACGGCGGCCTGCACTTCGCCGTGCGCGACGACGGCATCGGCTTCGACGAGGGCGTGCGCGCGCGCCTGTTCACCCGCTTCGAGCAGGCCGACGTCTCCATCCGCCGCCGGTTCGGCGGCACCGGGCTCGGCCTCGCCATCTGCCGTTCGCTGGTGGAGCTGATGGGCGGAACCATCGGCGCCCGCTCCACCCCGGGGCACGGCTCGGTGTTCAGCTTCGACCTGCCGCTGCCCCGCGCCGTCGCCGAGCCCGAGGCCGCCCAGGCGGACGCCGGGGAAGAGCCCCTTTCGCTCGAAGGCGTCCGCGTCCTGCTGGCCGAGGACCATCCCACCAATCGCAAGGTGATCCAGCTCATCCTCGACACCGTGGGGGTGGAGCTGACCATGGTGGAGAACGGCCAGCTGGCGTTGGATGCGCTGGAGCACGAACGCTTCCACATCGTGCTGATGGACATGCAGATGCCGGAGCTGGATGGGCTGTCGGCCACCACGCTCCTTCGCGAACGCGAGGCGGCGTGCGGCGCGCACCGCACCCCGGTGATCATGCTCACCGCCAACGCCATGGACGAGCATATCAAGGCCAGCCGCGCCGCCGGCGCCGACCGCCACATCTCCAAGCCGGTGCACGCCCAGGAACTGCTGGAGGCCATCGCCACCCTGGTGATCGCCTCGCTGGAAGAGCAGGAAGCCGCCGCGGCGGCTTAGTTCCCTTCTCCCGTCTGCGGGAGAAGGGAACTAAGCCATATAGGCCGGCATCCACCCTTCGTGAGCGGCGCGCAGGTCGTCGAGGTCGATGGCGAACTGCAGTTCGCGGCTTTCGTAATGAACAGCGATCTCACACCCACCCGCCGTGCCGATCGGTTCGGACGCGATCCCGGTCACCATAGCGCGATGATAGACTTCGTCGGCGGCGTGAGCAGGAAGCGCGATCAGGTAGCGCGCCTGGTCTTCGCCAAAGAGTTCTGCTGTGCCTTGATGATAGCCTGAGAAACTGATCCCGACATTGGAGGCTAACGCCATCTCTGCGGCGGCGACAAATAGACCACCGTCCGAAAGATCATGCACTGTACGGACGATCCCGTCGCGGATCAGACCACGCACAAGGTCGCCAGTCTTACGTTCGATCTCCAGATCGACAGGCGGGGGAGTGCCATCCTCCCGGCTCAGCACTTCGCGCAGATAGAGCGATTGCCCTAGGTGCGCGCCGAAATCGCCGATCAGGATGAGGAGGTCGCCAGCCTTCATGGTTCCATAGCCTGCGCGCCTGGACGCGTCCTCCAGCAGGCCCACCGCGCCGACCGTGGGGGTGGGGGGAATGCCGACGCCGGAGGTCTCGTTGTAGAGCGAGACGTTGCCGCTCACCACCGGGAAGTCGAGCGCCCGGCAGGCCTCGGCCATGCCGTCGATGGCGCGCACGATCTGGCCCATGATCTCCGGGCGTTCGGGATTGCCGAAGTTCAGGTTGTCGGTGATGGCGACGGGATCGGCGCCCACGGCGGTGAGGTTGCGCCACGCCTCCGCCACCGCCTGCTTGCCGCCCTCATAGGGATCGGCCTGGACGTAGCGGGGGGTGCAGTCGCTGGTCAGCGCCAGCGCCTTCTTCGTGCCATGCACGCGGACGATGGCCGCGTCGGCGGCGGTGGCGCTGTCGGCCAGGGTGTCGGCCATCACGTGGCGGTCATACTGCTCCCACAGCCAGCGCTTGGAGGCCACGTCGGGGCAGGCCATCACCTTCAGGATCGCCTCACGCCAGTCGTTAGGTTCCGGGACGTCGCCGAGCGGCGTGGGCGGCGTCGGCTCGGTCCACGGGCGGTCATACAACGGCGCATCGTCGAACAGCGGGGCCAGCGGCACGTCGGCCACCACCGCGCCCTTGTGCTTCAGCACCATGCGGCCGGTGTCGGTGGTGTGGCCGATGACGGCGGCGTCCAGCCCCCACTTCTCGAAGATGGCGTGGCCCTCGTGCTCGCGACCGGGCTTGAGGATGGCCAGCATCCGCTCCTGGCTTTCCGACAGCATCATCTCATAGGCGCTCATGCCCGTTTCGCGCTGGGGCACCGCGTCGAGGTCGAGCTCGATGCCGACGCCGCCCTTGCCCGCCATCTCCACGGAGGAGGAGGTCAGGCCGGCCGCCCCCATGTCCTGGATGGCCGCCACCGCGCCGGTGGCCATCAGCTCCAGCGTCGCCTCGATCAGGAGCTTCTCGGCAAAGGGGTCGCCCACCTGCACGGTGGGGCGTTTCTCGTCCGAACCCGCGTCGAACTCGGCGCTGGCCATGGTGGCGCCGTGGATGCCGTCGCGCCCGGTCTTGGAGCCGAAATAGACCACCGGCAGACCGGCGGCGGGGGCGGCGGAATAGAAGATCTTGTCGGCATCGGCCAGGCCGACGCACATGGCGTTGACCAGGATGTTGCCGTCATAGCCCTTGTGGAAGTTGGTCTCGCCGCCCACCGTGGGAACGCCGACGCAGTTGCCGTAGCCGCCGATGCCGGCCACCACGCCCGCCACCAACCGCTTGGTCCTCGGATGGGAGGGATCGCCGAAGCGGAGTGCGTTCAGGAGCGCGATGGGCCTGGCGCCCATGGTGAAGACGTCGCGCATGATGCCGCCGACGCCCGTGGCCGCCCCCTGGTAGGGCTCGATGAAGGAGGGGTGGTTGTGGCTCTCCATCTTGAAGATGCAGGCCAGCCTGGTTCCATCCGGCCCCTCGCCGATGTCCACCACGCCCGCATTTTCTCCCGGCCCGCAGATCACCCGGGGCCCGGTGGTGGGGAACTTGCCGAGGTGCCGCTTGGACGACTTGTATGAGCAGTGCTCGGACCACATCACCGAGAAGACGCCGAGCTCCACCGGGTTCGGCTCGCGCCCCAGCCGCTGCAGGATCACGGCGTATTCGTCGGGCTTCAGGCCATATTCGGCGGCCAGATCGGCGGTGGACTTCAAAGGAGCGCTCATGGCGCGGGACTAGCCGATTTGCGCGGGGATGTCAGGTCGCGAACGCCACGGCTCCTCCTCGGCGCTCAGGCTTGAATCGACCCGCCGCAAAGCCCACAAGCGGCGCCGGTCCAAAATCCGGTGCGGAACGATGATCGGCCAGGCCGCGGCGCTTTACCATTATCCCGTCAAGGGGTTCACGCCGCAGCCGGTGGCGGAGGCGATGCTGCGGGCGGGCGGCCATTTTCCCGAGGATCGTCTGTACGCGGTGGAAAACGGCCCCTCGGGGTTCGATCCGGCGGCGCCGGCCTTCGTCGCCAAGACGCGCTTCACCGTGCTGGCGCAGATCCCGGAGCTTGCACGGGTGCGCACCGCCTATGCCGAGGGCGTGCTGAGGGCTGAGGCCCCGGGCCGGGGCGGCGTGACGGCGGACCTGCGTACCGAGCCCGGCCGCATTGCCTTCGCCGCCTGGCTGGAGAGCGTGCTGGGTCCGGAACGGGTGCGTGGGCCGCTGAAGGTGGTGCAGGCGCCCGGCCACCGCTTCACCGACCATCCGCAGGGCTTCATCTCCATCCTCAACCTGGCCAGCGTCGCGGCGCTCGGCGTCAAGCTGGGCGTTCCGCTCGACCCGCTGCGCTTCCGCGCCAATGTGCACGTGACCGGCTGGGCCGCCTGGGCGGAGAGGGCGCTGGGCGAAGGGGCGACGCTCAGGCTCGGCGGCGCCGAGGTCGAGCTGGTCAAGCCCATCGTGCGCTGCGTCGCCACCCATGTGGACCCGGTCACCGGTGTGCGCGATATCGAGGTGGTGGAGGCGCTGCGGACCTTCGAGGGCCACCTGTTCTGCGGCGTCTATGTCCGGATTCTGAAGGGCGGCGTCCTCGTCGTCGGCGATACCGTGGAGGCGCGTCCGCAATGAGCACCCTCGTCGCCGCCTGGACCGGCGCGCGCAAGACGCTGGAGGCCGCCGGCATCGACAGCCCGGCCATCGACGCCCGCCTCCTGCTGGAGGTGGCGGCCGGGGTCAGCCGCATCGACATCGTCACCGATCCCTATCGCGAACTCAGCGCCCAACAGCAGGCCAGCTTCGACGACTATGTGGCCCGGCGCACACGGCGTGAGCCGGTCAGCCACATCATCGGCCGCAAGGGGTTCTGGAAGATCATGCTGGGGGTCAACACCCAGGTGCTCACCCCGCGCCCGGATACCGAGGTGATCGTCGATCTGGTTCTCGCCGCCTATCCGCAAGACCGCCATTTCAGCCTTCTCGACCTTGGCGTCGGGTCGGGCGCCGTCGCCCTGGCCATCCTGTCGGAGCGACCCCACGCCAAGGCGCTGGGGGTCGATCTGTCGGAAGAGGCGCTGGCGGTGGCGCGCGACAACGCCGCCAATCTCGGCCTCGGCAACCGGCTCGCCCTGCTGCGCGGCGACTGGACCGAGGGGCTGGCCGATACATCCTTCGACCTCGTGGTCTCCAACCCGCCCTATATCCCCACCGCCGAGATCGACACTCTCGATCCGGAGGTGAAGGACCACGAGCCGCGCCTGGCGCTCGACGGCGGCGAAGACGGGCTGGACGCCTATCGCCTGCTGGCGCCCGAAGCCTTGCGCGTGCTGCGGCCCGACGGGCTGGTCGCTTTCGAGATCGGCCATACCCAGGCCGACGACGTCACCGCCATCTTCAGGGACGCGGGGGCGCTGGATATCCGCGTGCACCGCGACCTGGCCCAGCGCGACCGCGTGGTGACCGCCGCCAAGAAACCCCTTGGAAATCCCTTCCCGAATCGCTAGATGAGCGGTTGTCTCCACTCAACACAGCGATACCGCGAACCTTCAGGGGCCAGGCGGCGGGCGGTTTGAGAGGCTAGAGCCTTTTTGAACCGGTCTGTCCGACCTGTTCGGATGAAAGGGCTCTAACTTAAAGCTCTGGAGCATTTTCGGGCGGCGAACCGGTATCCACTTCGCCTGAAAGTGCTCTGGGCGCCGACGAAGGTCGACGCCGGGCGGAGATCGACACGATAGGCGATGTCGGATCACCGGTGGTCGTTTGGACCCCCCTCGCCAGCCCGCGCATGACCCTCCCGGCGAGTTTTCGCCACAGGTTCGCTCGCGACCATCAAAGCATTGCAGCGTCACGGTTATCGCACGATGAGAGACTTCAAGAGCATGAAACGCCAGCGTGGCCGCAATCGCGGCGGCGGCGGCGGACAGCCCAGCGGCGGCAAGCCGCAGAACGCCAATCGCGCCTTCGACTCCAACGGTCCGGACAATATGAAGGTCCGCGGCCACGCCCAGCACGTGTTCGAGAAATACCAGCAGCTGGCCCGCGACGCGACCTCGTCGGGAGACCGGGTGCTGGCGGAAAACTTCCTCCAGCACGCCGAGCACTATTTCCGCGTGCTGCGCACGATCCAGCCGAATCGGCCGATCGCCGACTTCATCGCCCGCGAAACCTTCTCCTCCGGCTACGACATCGATTTCGAGGACGAGAGCGGCGCCCAGGCGTTGCCGGACGAACAGCCCGAGGCCGAATCCCAAAGCCAGGCCGAAGGCGGCGACTATCAGCCGCGGGACAACCAGCCGCGTGAGGGCCAGCCGCGTGATGGCCGCGAGCCGCGCCAGGACCGCTGGGAGAACCGGGGGGACCGCCAGCAGCGCGACAACAACTCGCAGTCGCGCGACGGTCAGCCGCCGCGCGAGGGGCGTGACCGCGACCGCAACTTCCGGGACCGCGACCGCCAGCCTCGCGACGGCCAGTCCCGCGACGGCCAGTCCCGCGAGGGGCAGCGCGACGACCGCGGCTATCGCAACGACAGCGAAGGCGGCGAACCGCGCGAGGCCCGCAGCGACCGCTCCCGCGAAGAGCGCGACAATGGCGCGCGCGACCGCGGCTATCGCGACGATCGGCCCCGCGAAGACAGCGGCGTTCGCCACGAAGGCGCGCGCGAGGAGCGCCCCCGCCAGGATCGTGGCGAGCGCCAGGATCGCGGCGAGCGGCGCGAGCGCGGCTACGACCGGGGCGGTGAACGCGCCGATCCGCTGGCGGTGGTCGAGCCGCAAGCCCAACCTCTTACCCAGCCGCCGCCCCGCGAGCCGGTGAGTGAGCCGGCGCCGGTCGCCGCCGCGCCCGAACGCGGCCTGTTGCGCTCCCACGACGGCGAAACCAGCCACGCTCCGGCCTTCCTGCAGGCTGCGCCCGCGTCTGCGGCCACGGTCGCGGACGAGGCCCCGGTGAAGCGGCCCCGCGGCCGGCCGCGCAAGGTCAAGGAAGACGCCCCGGCGGAATAGGCCAACGCGCCTCCTCGCTACGCGGGAGAGGAATCCGCATCCGGCCCGCGCAGCCGCCACCCCCGCCGCTGCAGCGCCAGGAGGTAATAGGCAGCGGATGCCGCCGCCACGCCGAGGGCGGCGAACAGGCCGGCCCGGCCCTCCACCGGGTCCAGCCAGTCCGACCACAGGACGCCGATCAGCGCGATCAGCGCCAGCGCGGGCGTGGCGGGGAAGGCCCACAGGCGGAACACGCCCTCCCGCGTGGCGCCGCCGGCGCGGCCGGCCATGACCGCCAGGCACAGGAAGGCGTAGACCATGGCCACGCTGGTCCCCGTGGCGATGAGCAGCAGCTTCAGCGGGATGAGGCAGAGGCCGCCGGCCACCGCCCCGGTGACCAGCGTCGCCGCCCAGGGCGACCCGAAGCGGGGATGCACCCTGGCCAGCACGCCGTTCATCGCGCCGGGCCAGGTTTCGTCCCGCCCGGTGGCGTAGAGCTGGCGGGCGGACAGCAGCACGATGGCGATCACCGCATTAACGATGGCGAGGCCAACGGCCAGCCCCATCGCCAGGGCCAGCCCGCGCCCGCCCTCGCCCTGGATGAAGCTCATGAACAGGCTGCGCGCGCCGAGCAGCCCGGCCAGGTCCGGCGCCCCCACCAGCACGGCGGTGAGCGGGATCACCTCGGCCAGCACGGTGACGGCGAGGGCGATGACGATGGCCCGGCCGATGCGGCGCGGCGCGTCCTGCATCTCCTCGCCGAAATAGACCGCGCTGCCGTAGCCGTCATAGGCGAAGGTGGCCACCGCGATGGCGAGGCCGAGCGCCGCTACCGGTGCAGCGGTCAACGCCCCGCCGCTCAGCACCTGCGGATGGGCCAGCAGCGCCAGCGGGCTCCGCACCGGGTGGTGCAGGCCGAGCCAGCTCAACACCAGAAGGGCCGCGATCTCCACCGCCAGAAAGGCCCCGGTCACCCAGGCATTGGTGCGGATGTTGAGGATGCCGAGCAGGCTCGAGCCCGCGATCACCGCGAGCGCCGTGGGGATCGGCCGCAGGCCGGGTATCGCCGCGCCCACATACTCGGACACGCCGAGCGACAGGACGGCGATGCCGAGCAGCGAGTTGACCAGGTTCAACCCCAGCACCACGAAGCCCGACAGCGGCCCAAGCGTGCGCCCGACCATGGCGTATTCGCCGCCCGCATAAGGAAAGGCGGAGGACAGCTCGCCATAGACCCCCGCCATGCACACCGCGATCAGCGCAGCGAGGCCCATGGAGATCAGCGCGCCGGTGCCCGCCTGGCTCAGCACGTCGGGTACGATGACGAACACGGACGAGGCCGGCGTCTCCGACGACAGGGCCAGAAACAACACGCCGAGCAGGCCCATGGAGCGGGTGAGGGGACGAGTCATGAGGGGAGCTTAGTCCGTTATTTCCTCCCCTGCGAAGCGGGGGAGGGGGACCGCCGGAACGGTGGTGGTGGGGGCAGCGCCGCCCTGTCCGGTCAGCGTCGCGCCGCCCCCTCGGTCGGCTTCGCCGCCACCTCCCCCTCGGTGAGGGGGAGGAGAGCCTGACCCCTTGTGTGGCTAATCGGCCACACCACATGAGGGTGGCCCAACCCGTGCTTCTTGTGAGGCGGCGAGGGCGCAATCCGCCTTATCCGGGGACCGCATGAATATCGACATCTATTCCGACCGCGCCAAGCAGGCCGTGCAGGCGGCGCAGTCCATCGCCGTGTCGCGGCGCAATCAGCAGTTCGCGCCGGAACACCTGCTCAAAGCCCTGCTCGACGCGCAGGACGGGCTGGCGAGAGACCTGATCAAGCAGGCCGGCGGCGATCCGGCCAGGCTCGCGACCGAAACGGACGCCGCTCTCGCCAAGCTGCCGCAGGTGGAAGGCGGCGCCGGCCAGCTCTACATGAAGGCCGAGACCGCGCGGGTGTTCGTCACCGCCGAGGAGGACGCCAAGAAGGCCGGCGACGCCTTCGTCACCACCGAGCGGCTGCTGATCGCCCTGGCCAGGCACGGCGGCGACGTGGCCAAGCTGCTCAAGGGCGCGGGCGCCGACCCGAAGACGCTGGAAGCCGCCGCCGATGATATCCGCAAGGGCCGCACCGCCGACAGCGCCAGCGCCGAAGAGGGTTACGACGCGCTGAAGCGCTATGCCCGCGACCTGACCCAGGCGGCGCGCGACCAGAAGCTCGATCCCGTGATCGGCCGCGACGAGGAAATCCGCCGCACCATCCAGGTGCTGTCGCGCCGCACCAAGAACAATCCGGTGCTGATCGGCGAGCCCGGCGTCGGCAAGACCGCCATCGTCGAGGGTCTGGCGCTGCGCATCGTCGAGGGCGATGTGCCCGAGAGCTTGAAGGACAAGCAACTGCTGGCGCTCGACATGGGCAGCCTGATCGCCGGAGCCAAGTACCGCGGCGAGTTCGAGGAACGGCTGAAGGCCGTGCTGAACGAGGTCACCGCCGCCGAGGGCGGCATCATCCTGTTCATCGACGAGATGCACACCCTCGTCGGCGCCGGCAAGACCGATGGGGCGATGGACGCCTCCAACCTGCTGAAACCCGCCCTGGCGCGGGGCGACCTGCACTGCGTCGGCGCCACCACGCTGGACGAATACCGCAAGTACGTGGAGAAGGACGCCGCCCTGGCGCGCCGTTTCCAGTCCGTGTTCGTGGGCGAACCGACGGTGGAGGATACCGTCTCCATCCTGCGCGGGCTGAAGGACAAGTACGAGGTGCACCACGGGGTGCGCATCAGCGACAGCGCCATCGTCGCCGCCGCCGCCCTCTCCAACCGCTACATCACCGACCGTTTCCTGCCCGACAAGGCCATCGACTTGGTGGATGAGGCGGCCAGCCGCGTCAGGATGCAGATCGACTCCAAGCCCGAGGCGCTGGACGAGATCGACCGCCGCGCCGTGCAGTTGAAGATCGAGCGCATGGCGCTGGAGAAGGAGACCGACCAGGCGTCCAAACAGCGGCTGGACAAGCTGCAGGAGGAGATTTTCGACCTCGACCGTCAGTCCGCGGCGATGACCGCGCGGTGGAAGGCGGAGAAGGACAAGCTCGGCTCCGCCGCCCAGGCCCGGGAAGCCCTGGAACGCCTGCGCGCCGACCTCGCCCAGGCCCAGCGGCAGGGCGACCTCGCCAGGGCCTCGGAGATCATGTACGGCCAGATCCCGGTGATGGAGAAGCGCCTGGCCGAGGCCGAATCCGCCGAGC
>CBDICI010000001.1:0-136246 GCA_965277345.1 Caulobacteraceae bacterium | reverse complement strand
CGCGACGTTGCCGCCGAGCGCGGCGTGCCCCCGGCCCAGGTCGCCCTGGCCTGGCTGCTGCACAAGCCAGGGGTCACCGCGCCGGTGATCGGTGCGACCCGTCTCGGCCATATCGAGGACGCGGTGGCCGCCGCCGAGCTGGCGCTCACGCCGGAGGAGATGGCGCGGCTCGACGAGCCCTACCGCGCCCTGCCGGTCATCGGCCACGGCGTGTCCCCGGGCGCCCGGACATGAGCGCGACCGATCGTGCCCCGAGCGGCGTCGACGCTCCACTGTCCTTCGTCTTCGCCGAGGAGCACGAGCTGTTCCGCGAGTCGGTGCGCGGGTTCGTCCGCTCGCGGTTCGCCGACGGCTATCACGCGCGCGCTCGCTCCAGTGCGTTCCCCGAGCGTGAGTACCGGGCGCTCGTCGACCAGGGGCTGCTCGGACTCACCCTGCCCGAGCGACTCGGCGGCCAGGGCGGTGACCAGATGGCCTACGCGATCGCCATGGAGGAGCTGGCCTACGCCGACTTCAACCTCGCGGACCTGATCCTGCTGCCCTCGATCGTCGCCCTCCTGCTCACCGAGCACCCCGTCGCCGCCGACGCCGCAGCGGGGATCGCCGCCGGCACCCGTCATGTGGGGCTGGGACTCACCGAACCGGGAGCGGGCTCCGACGCCGGGCACCTGTCGACCCGCGCGGTCCCGGATGCCGGAGGCTGGCGCCTGCACGGGGAGAAGACCTCGATCACCTCGGCGCACATGCTCGACACCGCGGTGGTGTTCGCCGCCACGCCGGCCGGCGGCTCGACGGCGTTCCTCGTCGAGCTCGACGACACGGTGAGCCGCCAGCGGTTCGCCGACCCGGGGCTGCACCCGGTGGGGCGCGGCTCGCTGACCTTCGACGGCACGTTCGTCCCCGCGGAGAACCGACTGTCGGAGGAGGGGCGCGGCTTTCACCTGATCATGCGCGTGTTCGACCTGTCGCGGGCGGTGATCGGGCTGATGGCCTGCGGGGCCGCCCAGCGCGCGCTGGACCTGACCGCCGGGTGGGTCACCGAACGCACCGCGTTCGGGCGCACGCTCTCGCAATTTCAGGGCGTGAGCTTCGAGCTGGCCGAGCACGACACGAAGATCGAGATGACGCGAACGCTCGCCTATCGGGCGATCGGGCTGCGCATGGCCGGTCAGCCGCATACCCGCCAGGCGGCGATGGTCAAGTGGTTCGGACCGACGGCCGCCGTCGAGGCGATCCGCGGTTGTGCGATCCTGCACGGCCATTACGGCTGGTCGGAGGAGATGATCTTCCAGCAGCTGATGCGCGACGTCAGCGCGCTGGAGATCGCCGACGGGACCCCCCCAGATCCAGAAGCTCGTCATCGCGCGCGGCATGCTGGGCCGCGGTGCCGTCGGATGACCGATGCCGGGCAGTGGCTGATGTCCGGCTCACCGACGCTCACCACCTCCCACTGGCCCGGGTCAGAGCTGACCGGGGTCCGTGAGGTCACGCTGGGCGACGTGTTGCGCGAGGCCACCGCCGAGGCGCCCGACCGGGTCGCGCTGGTCGACGGCGCGGCGCCGGCGTCGACCCGCCGCCGGTGGACCCACGCCGAGCTGCTGCGCGAATCCGAGCAGGTCGCACAGGCGCTGGCGCAGCGGTTCGCTCCCGGAGAGCGGGTCGCGGTCTACGCTCCCAACTCGCCCGAGTGGGTGATCCTGCAGCACGGCGCGGCGTTTGCGGGCCTGGTGCTCGTGCCGCTCAACCCGGCCTACAAGTACCTCGAGGCCGAGGTCATGCTGCGCATGACCCGGTCGGCGGGGGTGTTCCACGCCGAGCGCTACCGCGACAACGACATCGCGGCCGTCGTCGCGCGTCTGCACGCGGAACTGGAGCACCTCCACACGACCGTGGTCCTCGACGAGCTGGCGGCGTTCGCGCGGACGGCGCAGGCCCGGACGACGCCGCTGCCCGAGGTGGTGGCCGGCGACATCTCGCATGTCCAGTTCACGTCGGGGACCACCGGTGTGCCCAAGGGCGCGCTCATGCACTACCGCGGGATCGTCAACAACGGGCGCTTCGTCGCCGAACGCGCGGCCTTCCCCGACGCCGGCGTGTGGGTCAACGCGATGCCGATGTTCCACTCCGGCGGGATGGCGACGTCGCGCTGCGGCTGTCTGGGCAAGCACGGCACGTTCGTGATCGCACCGGGCTTCGAGCCCGAGCAGATGCTCGAGCTGATCGAGACCGAGCGCGCCAACATCACGCTGGTCGTCCCCACGATGATCCTGGCGATGCTCGACCACCCGTCGTTTCCCGATCGCGATCTGTCGAGCCTGGGCACGGTGCTCTCCGGGGCCACCGACGTCCCGGCGTCGCTCGTGCACCGCGCCAAGGCCGAGCTGGGCTGCCGATTCTCGATCCTGTTCGGCCAGAGCGAGGTCTGCGGGGTCGCCACCGCGACGCGGCTCACCGACGGCGTCGCCGATCAGGCCGAGACGGTCGGCCAGCCGCTGCCCCACGCCGAGGTCAAGATCGCCGACCCCGAGGACGGGAGCGTGCTGGCACTCGGCGAGTCGGGAGAGATCTGCGTGCGTGGCTACCAGACGATGCGCGGCTACCTCGACATGCCCGAGGCGACCGAGGCGACGCTCGACGCCGACGGCTGGCTGCACATGGGCGACCTCGGGGCGATGGACGAGCGCGGATTCGTACGCATCACCGGACGGCTGAAGGACGTGATCGTGCGCGGCGGCATGAACATCTACTCGCGTGAGATCGAGAACGTCATCTTCGAGCACCCGGCGGTCGCCCAGGTGAGCGTGATCGGCCTTCCCGACGAGCGATACGGCGAGATCGTCGCCGCGGTGCTGATGGTCAGCGACACCGCTTGCGCTCCGACACCCGAGGATCTCGTCGCCTACTGTCGGGAGCGCCTGTCGCGCTACAAGGCGCCGGCGCGCTGGTTCCTGGTGGACGCCTTCCCGCTCACCGCCTCGGGCAAGGTCCAGAAGTTCATGCTCAAGGACTGGATCGCCGAGGGGATCATCCAACCGACCCAGGGGACCCGACCATGACCGCACCCGAGACCAACCTGACCCAGACCCTGGCGGACTTCGCCGCGCGCACCGCGTTCGAGGATCTCCCCGACGCCGTCGTCCGCGAGTGCCGGCGGCTCGTCCTGGACACGGTCGGCTGCGCGCTCGGCGGCCTGCGCACCGAGAGCGGTCAGATCGCCCTGCGCTACGTCGATCGGCTCGGCGGCCGGGCCGCCGCGACGGTCCTGGGCCGCGCGCAGCGCAATTCGGCGGCCAACGCCGGCTACGCCAACGCGCGCCTGGCCAACGTGCTCGACGCCGACGACACCTTCCCGACCTCCGCCCACTTCGGCAACGCCACGGTCTTCAGTGCCCTGGCGCTCGCCGAGGACGGCGACCGCACCGGCCGCGACCTGATCACCGCCATTGCCGTGGGCTTCGACATCGGCGCCCGGGTCGGGAGCTGGATGGGTGCCCCGTTCCAGATCCGAGACGGCCGCGTCGTGGGCTGGAACGAGCTCGGAGGTCCACCTGCGTCGGTGACGTGGGCCGCGCTCGGCGCCTGCGCGAGCGCCGCCGGGCTCTCTCCGGAGCAGGCCCATCACGCCTTCGGCATCGGCGGGGCCAACTGCCCGCAGCCGTCGATCCGCAAGTGGGCGGGATCCGATCGTCAGCCGATGTACAAGTACGCCGATGCCGGCTGGTGCGCCGACGTGGGCATCAATGCGGCGATGCTGGCGAGCCTGGGAAGCACCGGCTTCACGGGCATCCTCGACGGCGAGGATGGCTTCTGGAAGCTCTACGGCTCACCGACGCACGATGACGAGGTGCTCCTGGCCGGACTCGGCGCCGACTGGCAGATCCTCAACACGACCTACAAGCCGTGGCCGTGCTGTCGCTGGATCCACCATCCCCTCACCGCGTTCACCAGGTTGATGGCCGAGCACGGCCTCGCTGCGCAGGACATCGATCGCGTGGTCGTGCGGGCCAACCCGTTCGCGCTCACGTCGATCTTCTGCGAGCAGCAGCCCGCCGACGCGCTCTCCGCCGAGTTCAGCCATCCCCACGCACTGGCGGTCACCGCCCACGGCGTCGCGCCCGGACCCGAGTGGTATGCGCCCTCGGTCCTGAGCTCTGCCGAGATCCGGCGCTTCCGCGCCAAGGTGTTCGTCGAGCCCGAGCCCCGGTCGGCGAACATCGCCGAGTGGATGGGCGGCGGCCAGTGGCGGGGCGTCCCCGGCGGTGTCGACCTCGAGGTGGGCGGCGAGCGCTACTCGGCGACGGCCGATTACGCGCTCGGGGACCCGTGGTCGGCGGAGACGCTCATGTCCGATGCCCAGCTGGTCACCAAGTTCAAGGCGATGGCGGCCGAGGCCGACACCGACGACGATCGCCTCGACCGCGCGGTCGCCCTGCTCCAGGACATCGACGCGGCAGCCTCGACGCGATCGGCGATGGACGAGCTGGGGGGCCTGCTCGGCTTCGGCGCGGTCGATTCGGCGGACCGGGTCGGCGCGGCCGTCGCGTAGCGCCGGGCGCAGCGCCGAGGCACGAGCCGCCCGGGGACGATCCCGCCGAGGTGGCAGGCCGAGGTGTCAGGCCGAGGCGTCAGGCCGAGGTGTCAGGCCGAGGTGTCAGGCGCCGGCGAGCTCGAGGCGGCCAGGTCACGGTCCGTCCGAGCACCGGAGCGGATGAAGTCCGCGGCACGCCACCCGATCATCATGGCTGCGGCATTGGTGTTACCGGACATGATCTCGGGGACGATCGATGCGTCGGCCACCCGCAGGTTCCTGAACCCGTGGACACGGAGAGCGGGATCGACGACACAGTCAGACTGGCCACCCATCTTGCAGGTCCCGACCGGGTGATAGAACGTGGTCGCTGCGGCGGCGATATACGACCGGATCGCCGCCGGGCTGCGGACGTCGTCCGCCGGCGCGACGGCGCGGCTCCTCCACTGGTCAAACGCCGAGGCCGCACCGATGTCCCGCGCGATCTCCAGCGTCTGGCGCAGGCGCTGGTAGTCCGCCTCCTCCCGCAGATAGGCCGGATCGATCAACGGCACATCCGCCGGCTCTGCGCTGCGGAGCATGATGCGACCGCGACTGAGCGGCTTCAGCACGCCGCCGAACAACGTGTAGCCATGCGGCCCACAGGTGAAGCCGGGCGCGAGGTAGGGGATGTGCAGGAAGGCGAACTGGACGTCGTGTCGCGGCAGATCGGGGGCGCTGCGGCAGAACAGCGCGCCCTCGCTGTTCTGGTTGCGCCCGACGGGCACCTCCTGTCGTGCCTCGTAGGTCGCCGTGATCGCCAGGTGGTCGTGCAGGTTCTGACCGACCCCCGGAAGGTTCGCCTGCACCTCCACCCCGACACGGCGGAGCTCGTCGGCGGGGCCGATACCCGACAGCATCAGCAGCTTGGGCGAGTCGATGGCCCCGGCGGCGAGGATCACCTCCCCGGTCGCTCGGACGTGATGCTCATCGCCGTCTCTCACATAGACGATCTCCTCGACGCGTCGGTCCTCATCTCCGCTGTGGGTCAGCCGCTGCACGGTCGCCCCGGTGACCAGGGTCAGGTTCCGGCGCGAGAGCGCGGGGTGCAGGAAGGCGACTGCCGAGCTCTGGCGGCGCTCGTCGGCCGCGTTGAGCTGATGCAGGCCGTACCCCTCGGCGTGAGAACCGTTGAAGTCGGTCGATTCGCGGTGGCCGCGCTGCGCACACGCCTCCAGGAACGCGGTGGTCAGCGGGTTGACGTCGTCGACCACGGTGATCCGCAGCGGGCCGTCGGTCCCTCGAAAGGCCGGGTCGCCGCCGGAGAACGCCTCCATCCTCCGGTACGCATCGGTGACGGCGCCGAAATCCCAGCCCGGGTTGCCATGCATCGCCCACTCGTCGTAGTCCCATGACGACCCTCGCATGTAGACCATGCCGTTCATGCAGCCACTTCCCCCCACGACCTTGCCGCGCGGCCAGGCGTGAACCCGTCCGCCGGTTCCCGGCTGCGGTGTGGTCGCGTAGCCCCAATCGACCTCCGAGCCGAGCAGAGCCGGCCATTGGAGCGGATCGTGGATCTCCGATCGATCGTCCATCGGACCTGCTTCGAGCAGGAGGACCGAGCACTCCGGGTCCTCGGACAGGCGACTGGCGAGAACGCAGCCGGCGGAGCCGGCCCCAACGACCACGTAGTCGAAATCCGCTGCCCTCATGGGAGGTCTACTGGCTCCCGGCTCAGCGATCGACACGCCGCCATCCGTTCGCACGCTCTGCTGCGCTCGGGTCATCCAACGGGCTCGACCTCCTCGGCGACCTCGTGGCTCACGTCCTCCATCCGGGCCTGTTGCCGGGCTCGCTGGCGCCACACGGCGAACGCGACCGCCCCCACCAGGGCCGTGCCGTTGAACATGTCGCCGAGCCACTGAACGCCGGTCACCAGCTGCAGGCCGGTGATTCCCGTAGCGAGCGCGTAGACGGCCACCAGGGTGCCCCACACGTTGAGGCGCCCGGGCTTGAACTGAGTCGATCCCAGGAACACAGCGGCAAACGCCGGCAGGAGCAGGCTCGCTCCATACGAGAGCGACGGACCGTTGAGCGACGCGTAGAAGATTCCCGCGACTCCGCTGATCGTCGACGCGAGAATCAGCGAGATCCATGTCCACTTGTCGACATTGACGCCCGAGAGACGGGACGCCGTTCCGTTCGCTCCTGTGGCATACAGGTACCGCCCGCCCGGGGTCCAGTCCAGGAACCACCAGATGAGGACACCGAGGACCAGCGCGAACCAGAAGATCAGCTCGAGTCCGAGGAACGTGTGCTGGCTCAACCCCAGCCAGGCGCTCGAGGTCGGCGGGCCCGGCTGGTTGTCCCCGGACACGATCGACAGCACGGCGGTCAGGATCGTGCCCGTACCCAGCGTCGCGATGAACGAGTTGACTCTCAGCTTGACGACGATGAATCCGTTCATGACGCCGGCCAGCACGCAGACCAGCACCGTGATCCCGATGGCGGGCCACATGGCCCAGTGATGATTGACCTGAAGCACCACCACCAGCACGGTTGCGAGGTTGGCCACCGATCCGACTGACAGGTCGTATGACCCGCTCGCCAGCGGCACGAGAACCGCCAGTCCCATCATCGCATCGGTGGCCTGACCTTCGGCGACCGAATGAAAGGTCGCCGCGGTGGGGAACGTCTGTGGCTCCCAGATCGTGAACACGATGATGAAGATGGCCCACAGATAGAGCCCGCTGAACCGATCGAGGCCCAGGCGGTTACGGACGATGTTCCTCATGCCGCCCTCTCCTGATCGACTGACAGCGTGGCCCGAGTGACGTTCTCCACCGAAAGCGCTGCGCCGCTCAAGTCCGCCGTCACGCGTCCGTCGCGGAGAACGAGGATCCGATGGCACAGCGCCTCGAGCTCGTCGAGGTCAGCGGAGCTTATGAGCACGGCGACCCCCTGGGACGCGATCTCGAGAATGCGCCGATGCAGATCGGCGCGGGTGGCCAGGTCGACTCCCTGCGTGGGTTCGTCGAGCAGAAGCACCTTGGGCTCCGAGCGCAGCCATTTCGCGAACAGGATCTTCTGCTGGTTGCCACCGCTGAACGCCTCCATTGATCGATCGATCGCCTCGGGGGGCCGCACACCCACCTCCTTGAACCACCATCTCGCCTCGGTCCGCTCCCGTCCGACCCGCAACAACGGCCGTTTCCAGAGGGGCCGCAGGTTGGCCAGGGTCAGGTTCTCCCGAGCGCTGAGACTCATCGCTGCACCCTGGCCGACCCGATCGGACGGCAGGTAGGCGAGCCCGCGTGCGACGGCGACGGCAGGGCGGGAGCCCGGCAGCTTCTCAGCTCCGAGATGCACCTCCCCGGCCTGACGGGAGATCGCGCCGAAGACCCCGGGCATGAGCTGGTCGCGTCCGGATCCCGTCAGCCCGGCGAACCCGATGATGTCCCCCCCGCAGGCCGAGAACGACACGTCGCGTACCTGAGCGCATCGCAGGCCGGACACCGTCAGCAGCGGCTCTCGCTCCGCATCCTCGGAAGCCACCGCGGACTCACGGCGCACCTCGTCCAGTTCGGTTCCCACCAGCATTCGCACGAGCTCGGCGTGCGTCAACCCGGCGGTGGGGCGGTGCTCTGACACCCGTCCGTCACGCAGAACGGTCACCCGCTGGGCGAAGCCGAAGACCTCGTCGAGCCGGTGGGTCACATAGATCACACCGATTCCGAGCGCCGCGGTCGTCCGGATGATGCTCAACAGATTGGTGACCTCGTCCTGTGGCATGCTCGCCGTCGGCTCATCGCACACGAGGAGCCTGATCAGCTGCGGCGAGCCGCGGAGCGCCCGCGCGACGGCCACGCCCGTCCGGGTGGAGGAGGACAGCCGTCCGACCGCCGTCATCGGGTCGACGTCGACCCCGACCCGTTCGAGCTCCTCGCGCGCCAGCCTCCGCGCAGCGCGACTCCGAATCGTTCCCCATCGGATTGGATAGGCCGCCCCGAGAGCCAGATTGTCGAGCACCGACAGCTCGTCCACGAGCCCCAGGTCCTGATGCACGAACCGACATCCGAGACTGGCCGATTCAGCCGGCGAGCCGAAGGGGAGCGGGCTCCCCCCGATCTCGATCGTCCCGCCCGGCTCGGGCCGGTACAGCCCGGACAGGACCTTGATGAGCGTCGACTTGCCTGACCCGTTCTCCCCGAGGAGGGCGTGCACCTCCCCAGGGAGAACATCGAGGTCGACGCCCTTGAGGGCCAGCTGGCCCTGAAACGCCTTGGACAGGTCTCGGATGAACAGCGCGGGGGGGGCCGCCGGCACTATCCATCCGAGGCGTTCCTGCGCCGTCGGCGCCGCTGGGTGCTACTTCGGTCACGGAACCTTCCAGAGCTTCTTGAGCTGTGCCAGCCAGTCGCTCGGATAGTCGTTGGAGTTCGCCGGCGTTCCCACGGTTGCCTTGGACAACAGCCGCACCGGAAGCTGATACTGAGACGTGCTGGGGATCGCCATGTGCTCGGAGCGACGCAGCGCGGCGTCGACCATCAACGCACCGAGATACTCCGATGCCTCGTTGGTGACGATCGACAGCTGCCCGCTCTTGACCTCCGCTTCGGTCGCCTGGTTGCCCCACATGCCCCCGACCTTGATCTTGCTCAGGCCGGCAGAGTTCAGAGCCGCGGGGAGACCGGCGATGAACGCGGCGTCACACGAGATGAAATACTGCGCGGAGGGATCTCTGCGCAGCGCCGTGGCGATGGTCTGCGGCAGGCTGTTGGCCTCCGCCTGAGCGACCGAGGCGTTGAGGGTCGAGACGTGGCATCCGGGGCACTCGGAGGCAACGAGCTTCTTGAATTGCTGGCTGAACCCGTTGAGGATCGGGAAGCCGGCGACATTGAGCAGGAGCGCCTTGCCCTTGCCGCCGGAGTCCGAGATGAACCAGTTGGCAAGTGCCTGCGCCTGGCGCGCGATGTTCGCCGGGCCCTCGATGTTGGCCAGCACCGTCGAGCTCGTCGTCGCCGGACCGACTGCTCCGACGACAAGCGCGGAGCCGGCCTGCTTGTACTCGGGCACCGCGGCCTGCCACACCGCCTGGGGCAATCCGGTCACGGATGTCGCCACCGGGTGGTACTGCAGTGCCTGGTGCAGCGCAGAGGTCAGGGTTCCGGGATCGGCCGAGTTATACGTGAGCGTCTTCACGTTCCACCCCACAGCCCTGGCGGCGGCATCGATCCCGATGGTGATGATCCCGCACTGGCTGAGGTTGCACTGCAGGTTCACGAACGTCTTGCCCTTGGCCGGCGCCTTGCCGAGCGGCGTCGAGAGCGGGATCTGCGTCGGCTCACTCAGATACTTCGCCGTCGTTGCGTTGGCCTTCTTGGCGACGGCGGAACTGCCGCCGGCCCCACTCGAGCCCGAGGAACTGTTCGCCGAGCTCGAGCTCGAACCACACCCCGTCACAACGCCTGCCGCGCAGGCACCGACGGCCAGCGCGGCGATCAACTTGCGCGTGGACCTGGGCACTCCTCTACTCCTGGTCAAATCCCTCTCCTCCTCCTCGGAGCCTCTCGGCTCTGAAACTTCGCTGGGCAGTGGTCCCTATGTGGATGCTGAGCGCGAGCCGCCAGTGAGACACCAACGGTGCGTTAACTCTTCTTGCCTTGTCCAATTTAAATACGGGAGCCCCGTGGCTCCCGGCGGGGTCAGCGGTGAGTCGTCGCCTGTCGGCCGCTTGGCACAGCGTCTGTGGCGCGCCACCGAGGTACCGCGGTCACCGATGGCAGCCGCACTCGTCCGGGTTGACGAAGGGCGCCCCGCACACGCTCGTCACACACCTTGCATCGCGATCGGCGGTGGTCCAGACGCATGGGCACGTTTCTAGACCAGACCAAGAGACGCGACAACCGGCTGGATATGCCCGCTTAGAGATTTCCACAACACGGTGGCAGGTGCCGCCGTCCGTTGCCACGCGCGCCAGAGGATCCTCCGCGAAACGCGCTCGGGCCGCCTCTGGATCATTGCGGATCGGTGAGGCGCGGACCGGTTACCGAAAGGGTATTGAGGGAATGTCCGCCGTCGACGGTCAGCTGCTGTCCCGTGATCCGCGCTGCTGCGGGAGAGGCGAAGAAGGCCACGGCTTCGGCGATGTCCTCGGTGTGGACAAACTCACCCATCGGCATCTGGTTGAGCCACGCATCCTTGACGTCCTCGGGCATCGCCAGCATCCCGACGCTTGCCGTCATGCCCGGAAGGACGGCGTTGGCGGTGATGCCAAGGGCCGCGCCCTCGGCGGCAAGCGTATGCATCATTCCAAGCAGTCCGGCTTTACTCGTCGAGTACGCGATCTGTGCGGGCAGGCCATGGATCGCCGCCGTACTGGAGATCACGACGACCCGGCCGAACCGGCGAGTCCTCATTCCACCCAGGCACGCCTGGATGACGCGGTAGGTACCGGTGAGGTTGACGTCGATGTCACGCCGCCAACGGTCGAGCCTCATGGAGTGCGCCGCTCCGAACATCGTGGTGAGAGCGGCGTTGCAGACGAGCACGTCGATGTCCTCGAGGGGTGGGAGGTCGTCGTTGACGACGTCGACCCTGAACGTGCATCCGGGCTCGACGTCGAGCGTGACCACATCCATTCCGGCCTGGGTCAGCCGATCGACGATCGCCTCGCCGATTCCCCCCCTGCGACCCGCGCCCGTCACCAGTGCCCTGAGCTGGCGCCCCGAGCTCATCGTGCCCGCACCCCCATGGCCAGACGGTAGTCATGGGACGCCGGCTTCCCGCCCGTGAGATGCTCGGCAGGGGCTCGGGCCCGGTGGCGTGGCTCGGCATGCCCAAGCGGATGCCGTGGGCGCGCGGTCGCGTCCAGCTGATTCATACCTCCTCCATGCCAGCTCAGTATTTCACCGGCCGCCTCCCCTCGGTGGCTCGGCGGCGATGCCCTTTGTGCCGCTCTCCATATCCGCTGCGCGAGTGTCGACCGGAGCGCTCTCAGGTGTGTCTGGTCCCGGTATCGTTCGATCATGGTCGCGGCTTCCCTGACCGATCAGGAACCTGTCACTGCCTCGCTGGGACGGGCGCCATGAACGGACCGCACGCGAGGCTGTCGGCGGTCGATGCCTCCAGTGGTGCGGTCAGCGCCGAGCTCAATCGCGGTTTCGCCACCCTGCCCCGTCGCGCCGCGACCGTGCTGCTGCTGCGAGGTGGAGCCGAGCGTCTCGAGGTCCTCCTCGTGCAGCGCCACCCGGCCGCTCGATTCGTTGGCGGCGCCTGGGTGTTCCCCGGCGGCTCGGTCGACCCCGCCGACGGCGACGGCCAGGTCGGCCTGCGCGCCGCCGCGATACGCGAGGTCCAGGAGGAGACCGGCATTGCGCTCGGACCCGAGGCCGAGCTCATCCCCTTCGCACGCTGGATCACCCCGCCGCAGATCAGGACCCGCTTCGACACCTGGTTCTACGTCACGCAAGCGCCCGCCGACGCGGTCCCCACGGTCGATGGAGCCGAGGTGGTCGACTTCCGGTGGGTCTCACCCCGTGACGCGTTGGCGGCAGGCGAGGCGAACGAGCTGCTCCTCGTGCTGCCGACCGTTCGCCAGCTCGAGCAGGTGGCCGAGTACGCGTCCGTCGAGCTGCTGATCGAGCATGCTCGGGGCCGCGAGGTCCGGCCGGTGCAGCCGCGGATCCTCACCTCCGGGAACGAGGCACGGATCGTGCTGCCGGGGGAACCCGGGTACGAGAGCTGATCGGGGACCGACCGGCCGACGATGCGCAGGGCCGGCGAGCCCGCCTCGTTTCCGACGGCGGACCGTCAGGAGCGCGTGAGTGGCAGGATCGCAGACGGGTCCGGGAACCGCGCCAGCTGGGCCGCCTGGACCCCGCAGGTGGCGCAATCGAGCGCCGCGCCCGAGCGTCCCGCGTCCATGTCGACGTCGACGTCGACGTCGGACGACTCGGCGTCCGGCTGCCCGGTCCGAGTGGCCGCGTACTCATCGCGCGCGATGAGGGCCGCGCCGTACGCGCCCGAGATCTGCGGATCCTCGGGGATCTGGACCTCGACGCCGAGCTTGTCGGCGACAAACCGCACCGCCGCCTCGTTCTTGGCCACCCCGCCGGTCATGACGATCGGGGTCAACTTACCCACCTGGGCGACGAGGCCGAGCGTCCGCGCGGCGACCGCCCGATGCACGGAGGCGGCGATGTCGGCTTTCTCCTCGCCCTGGGCGAGCAGCGAGATCACCTCAGTCTCGGCGAACGTGGCGCACATGCTGCTGATCTCGAGGTTCCGCGTCCCCTGCAGGGCGAGCCGTCCCACGTCCTCGATCTCGATCTCCAGCGCGCGGGCGAGCACCTCGAAGAACCGGCCGGTCCCCGAGGCACAGCGGTCGTTCATGGCGAAGCGGTCGACGAAGCCGTTCTCGTCGACCGCGATCACCTTGCTGTCCTGGCCGCCGATGTCGATCACCAGGCGCACCCCCGGCCACAGCGTGGCCGCACCTCGCGCGTGGCAGGTGATCTCGGTGAACGTGTTGTCGGCGATCGGAATGAGGCGTCGCCCGTATCCGGTGCTCACGGTGCGGGCGATGTCGGACTCGGTCAGACCGGCGCCGGTCATCGCCTCGTCCATCGCGGCCCGCACGCCGGCGCGGCTGACCGCACCCATCTGGACGACGCTGGAGGCGGCCAGGGCCCCGTCCTGATCGAGGATCACCGTCTTGGCCGTCGTCGATCCGAGGTCGACACCCATTGCATGCCAGGTCATGGCTGCTCCCTTCGACACCGTTCGCGTCCGCCCGATTCCCTACTAGTTGGCGTTCATCCGGCGCACGTCGATCGCCTCGAGCATCGCCTCCAGGCGACTCTCGAGCACCTCGTCCTTGTAGAACGAGGCATCGGCGACGTCGCCCTCGAAGAACATCGTCTGCACCCCGAGCACGTTCTGCACGTGCTCGGCGAGCACGTGCTGCGGCCCGGTGAACGCGCGACAGGTCCGGGTGGCGTGGAACATGACGCCGTCGACACCGTAGTCCTGACAGTCGCGGACCATCAGGTCACGCAGGGTCTTGGCGCCATGATTGGTCGGGCACAACAGGTAGTGCTGGGCCATGCCGAGCACCGGATCGTCAGCATCGATCAGGTGCGGCTCCTGCCAGAACGCGTGGTTGATATAGCGACCACAGACAACCGCAGCGTTCATCTCGGCGGTCTTGCGCGCCAGCCAGCCGAGCTTGTTCCAGTTCATGATCCCGTCGAAGTACAGCCGGTACTTCTCGTTCGGAACCGCCGACACGCCGTCGCGCAACCGCTGCTCGATCTCGTCCTTGACCGCCTGGAAGTAGTCGACGAGCGCCTGGTTGCCGGGCATGAAGTTGATCGGCGCGATGCTCGACACCCAGTCCCAATAGGTCGCCGGCGTCGGCGCCCGGCGGCACAGCTCCAACCCCTCCTGGCGCAGCTCGGCCGCGCGCTTGATGTACCACATCGCCTCGTGGAGCTTGTCCCAGTCGAACGGGCGCTTGGTCATCGACTCGATGAACCCGCGAGGGTGATGATCCAGCCCTTGCGGTCCGGGTCCAGCAGGAAGGCGGAGAACCAGGTCTCATGCGCCTCGAAGGTGGGGGGATGGCTGTACATCCACCGGTCCACCTCCGGCTCGATACGCCACTGGAACAGGCGGTCGAGATCGTCAGGCTCAATGTCGCGAAGCTCGATCATGCACGCCAAGGAAGGAGTGAGAGGGGGAAGTGTTAACCAAACTTGCCGAGTCTTCTAGCCATACAGCGTCTCCCTTCGGTGAAAGGACCGTGAATGACCGCGTCTTTCGCCCCCCCGCCTTTCGCCCACACGTCTTTCGCTATCGCCGGTCGCGAGATCGGGCGCGCCTGCCCGCCCTTCGTCATCGCCGAGCTGTCGGGCAACCATAACGCCAGTCTGGAGCGGGCGCTGCGCCTGGTCGACGCCGCCGCCGCGGCGGGCGCCGAGGCGATCAAGCTGCAGACCTATACGCCCGACACCATCACCCTCGACCACGACGGTCCGGGCTTCCGCATCGAGGGCGGCCTCTGGGCCGGGCGCACCCTGCACGACCTGTATGGCGAGGCGCAGACGCCCTATGAGTGGCACGAGGCCCTGTTCGCCCACGCCCGTGCGCTGGGGCTGATCGTGTTCTCCTCCCCCTTCGACGCCAGCGCGGTGGAGTTGCTGGAGCGGCTGGAGGCGCCGGCCTTTAAGATCGCCTCGTTCGAGGCCATCGACCTGCCGCTGATCCGCCGCGCGGCGCGCTCCGGCAAGCCGATGATCGTCTCCACCGGCATGACCACCGAGGTGGAGATCGCCGAGGCGCTGGAGGCGGCCGGCGGCCCGGCGTGCACCGCCCTGCTCCACTGCGTCTCCGCCTATCCCGCCGCCTTCGCCGACGCCAATCTGCGCGCCATCCCGATGCTGGCGGAGCGCTACGGCTGCCCGGTCGGCCTTTCCGACCACACGCCCGGCACGGCGGCGGCGGTGGCGGCCATCGCGCTCGGCGCCTGCATCGTCGAGAAGCACTTCACCCTGGCTCGCGCCGACGGCGGCCCCGACAGCGCCTTCAGCCTGGAGCCGGACGAGCTGAAACGTCTGGTGGAGGATTGCCGCCAGGCATGGGAGGCGCTGGGCGAGCCCGTACTGCGCCGCGGCGAGGTGGAGCGCGGCAACATGCAGTTCCGCCGCTCGCTCTATGTGGTGCGCGACGTGCCGGCCGGGACGGCGCTCACCGAAGCGGACATCCGCTCCATCCGCCCCGGCTACGGCCTCGCCCCCAAGCTCTTGCCGCAACTCATCGGCCGAAAAGCCGCCCGCGCACTAAGGCGCGGCGAACCGGTGACCGTGGAAATGGTGGGCTGAGCTCTTCCCCGCTGCGCAGGGGAGGATAGGAGGTGAGACGACCGGCGATCCTCAGCGGCGCCGATCGCGTCGTGCCCTATCCCACCTCTTCGGTGATCACCTTGAAGCGGGCCAGCCGGGTGGAGCCGAAGGTGGTGGCGATAGCCACGTCGGTGGCGTCGCGGCCCCGCGCCATGACGATCCGGCCGATGCGCGGCCGGTTGTGGCGCGCGTCCACCGTCCACCAGCGTCCGCCGAGATAGACCTCAAGCCAGGCGCTGAAATCCATCTCGCCGTTCACCGGCACGCCGATGTCGCCGAGATAGCCCGTGCAATAGCGCGCGGGAATGTTCATGCAGCGACAGAAGGCGACGGCGAGGTGGGCGTAGTCGCGGCACACCCCATGCCGCTCCTCATAGGCCTCAAAGGCGGTGCGCGTGGCGCGGGCGTGGCGATAGCCGAAAGCGATGCGCTCGTGGGTATAGCCGATGATCGCCTGCACCCGGGGCCAGCCCAGCGGTGTATCGCCGAACAGGCTCCAGGCGATCTCGCTGAGCCGGTCGGTCTCGCAATAGCGGCTGCCGAGGAGATAGACGATGGCGTCGTCCGGCAGGTCCTGCACCGGGTGCTGTATGGCGTGATCGGGAACCGGATCGGGCGCGCCGCTGTCATGGATCAGGAAGTCGGCGGAGAAGGTGACCAGCCCCGCCGGCGCCAGGACCCGGCTGCACAGGTTGCCGAACTGGTCCAGATACCGATGCACCGGGGCCGGCGGATCGACCTTCAGCACGTCCGGCGTGATCAGGTCCCCCGCCCGGTCCGGCCGGACGCTGAGCATCAGGAGCAGCGGCGCGGGGGCCGGGCAGTCGTAATCGATCTCGAACCCGGCGCGGATTTTCATGGTCTGTCCTGAAACGGCCGCGAAGGCCGTCAGGCGACCTTACGGATGGGAAGGGGCATAGGCTCGGCCTGCAGATCGACCTCGACCTCCATGCCCAGATAGTCTTCGGCCGCGCCGTCCCATGACCCGCTCAGCGGTACGGCCTGGCGCGGATCGCGCACCACGGCCACGCGGATCAGGTCCTGGTTGCCGACGATGCCGTTGGTGGGATCGAACTCCACCCACCCGCAGCTCGGCAGATAGACCTGGACCCAGGCGTGCGTATGGCCACCGCCCACCCGCGCCTCGATTCCGGAACGCGGCGGACAGTAAATGTATCCGGAGACGAACCGTGCGGCGAGGCCGAGGCTGCGCGCCGCCTCGATCATCAGCACGGCGAAGTCCCGGCAGGCGCCCGATCCGCACGCCAGGGTCTGCGCCGGGGTCTGCGTACCCGCGTCCAGCCGGCGTGCATAGGTGAACTCGCCGTGGATGGCGCGGGTCATCTCGGTGAGCAGGCCGAGCACGGGCGTGCGGCCGTTCCAGCTTACGAACCGCCGCGCCCAGGCGTCCACCGCGCGGGCGGGATCGGCGTGATGCCGCTCGATGGAGCGCAGCAGGTCCGGCATGTCTTCCGGCCCATAGGCGAAGGGGAAGGTGGCGGCGCCCTGGGCGATCACCTCGTCCGGGTCGGCCGCCGGCGGGGTCGGGGTGTGCTCCAGGAGCACGGTGCTCTCGAAGCTGAGCCGGTCGGCGGGGGTATCGAAACGCACCACGCCGACGCAGTTGCCGAACACGTCGTGCACATAGCGGAGCTCGGCCGGCTCGGGCGAGATGGCGAGCTCCGAGGACAGGACGCGCTGGTCGTAGCTCTCCTTGGGCCGCACCATCAGCCGGTGCTCGCCCAAGCGAACCGGCTTGCGGTAGCGATAGGTGGTGACGTGTCTGATATGGAGGATCGCCATGTCGCCGACGGTAACGATGATTCTTTAGCAATGGTTATGCGACGCTTCGGCGAAATCGACGCGGACCCGGTGATTGCGCACCGATTGGGCGCCGGGGGCCGGTTCCTGATCACCTGCGACCACGCCGGGCGCGCCGTCCCGGCGCGGCTGGGCGATCTCGGCCTGCCGCCAGAGGCGTTCGCGCGCCACATCGCCTGGGACATCGGCGCCGGCGCGCTCAGCCGGCGCCTCGGCGACAGGCTCGATGCGACGGTGATCGCGCAGGCCTATTCGCGGCTGGTGATCGACTGCAACCGGGCGCCGGGACGTGCGGACTCGATCCTGGAGGTCAGCGACGGGACGCCCATCCCCGCAAACCTCGACCTGACGCAGGCCGAGGCGGCGGCTCGGCTGGCGCAGGTCCACGCGCCCTATCACCAGGCCATCGCCGACGCGCTGGACCGGCGCCCCGCCGGTGCCCAGCCTGCCATTCTCCTGTTCATCCACAGCTTCACCCCGCGCCTGAACGGCCAGGATCGCCCCTGGACCTTCGGCGTGCTGCACGCGGGAGACTCGCCCTTCTCCGACGCCATGCTGGCCCGGCTTCGCCAGGCGCCGGGGGCGGTGGTGGGCGACAACCAGCCCTATACCATGGACGAGACCGACTATTCCGCCGCCCGCCACGCCCGCGCGCGGGGCCTCGACTATCTGGAACTGGAGGTCCGTCAGGACCTCATCGCCGACGAAGAGGGCGTGGAGCGGGTGGCGCGGCTCCTGGCGCCGATGATCGAGAGCGCAGCACGCTAGACCCTGATCGGTTCAATTTGACCGTGAACCATGCTTTAGCGCCCCACCCGTTTCGCCGCCGCGTCGGCCTCCACCTTGCGGGCGCCGGCCAGGATGCCGCGCATGGAATAGTTGCCCTCGTGGCAGGCGTATTCGTACATTCGGTCGCGGGAGGCCAGGAACGGCATCTCGGCTCGCCGATCAGGCGCCGGCCCCGGCCGCCGGGCGGGCGCGCATGGTCTCGGCCCAGCGGTGGAAGTTCATGGCGCCTTCCGGGGCTTGGAACTGGACCATGCGGGCGAAGTCGAGGCCGGTGAAGGCGATGATGTCCGCCATGGTCACCCGCTCGCCGGCGATGAAGGGGCTGTCCGCCAGGCGGCGGTCGAACAGCTTGATCGCCCGCTCGGCGCCGGCGCGGTTGGTCTGCGCCACTTCCGGAACCTGGGTCTCCAGCGCGGCCAGGGCCGGGTGGCCGTGGCGCACCGCCATCATCAGCGGCGTGGCCAGCAGCATCTCCGCCCGGCGGGTCCACATCTCGATCACCGCCGTCTCCTTCGCGCCCTGGCCGAACAGGTTGGGCTCGGGATAGAGGCTTTCCAGATAGCGGCAGATGGCGACGCTTTCGGTGATCACCATGCCGTCGTCCAGCTCCAGCGCCGGCGCCACGGGCAGGCCCACCTTGGCGATATAGTCCGGCGTGCGATGTTCGCCCTTGAAGAAGTCGATCTGCACCACCTCGATCTCGGTGATGCCCTTCTCCGCCATGAACCAGCGTACCCGGCGGGGATTGGGGGCGCGGCGGCTGTCGTAGAGTTTCATGGGGTCATCCTCCGTGGAACAGGCTTTGCGGTATCACGCCGACGATGGACGCGGTCAGGCAGGTGGCGAGAAAGCCGGCGATCAGCGCCTTCCACACCAGGGCCAGGATCTCGCTCCTGCGGTCCGGCGCCAGGACGCTGAAGCCCGAGACGTTGATGCCCACCGACCCGATGTTGGCGAAGCCGCAGAGCGCATAGGTCATGATCATCCGCGTGCGTTCGGAAAGCTGGTCGGCGGGAATGGCGCCGAGCTTGATGAAGGCGGTGAACTCGGTCAGCACCAGCTTGGTCCCGAGCAGCCCGCCCGCGGTGGAGGCCTCCCGCCACGGCGCGCCGATCGCCCAGGCCAGGGGCGCGAACAGGATGCCCAAGACGCGCTCGATGGTCACCGGCGCGCCGCCGAGGGGCGGAATCACGCCCAACAGCCGGTCGGCGAGAGCGACGAAGGCCACGAACACGATCAGGGTCGCGCCCACGTTGAGCACCACCTGCAGCCCGTCGCCGATGCCGTGGCTGACCGCGTCGATGGCGCTGTCGTACTTGTTGTCGTCGCCGAAGGGCTTCTCGCCCCCCGCCTCCGCCGGTCCGGCCGGGACCATGATCCGCGCCAGCAGCACGCCGGCGGGCGCGGAGATCAGCGAGGCGGTCAGCACGTGGGCCGCGGCATTGGGCAGGGTCGCCTTCAGGATGGTGGCGTAGGCCACCATGGTGGAGCCGGAAACGCAGCTCATGCCCACGGCCATCAGCATGAACAGCTCCGAGCGCGACAGCTTGTCCAGATAGGCGCGGATGAAGATCGGCCCCTCCACTTGACCCATGAAGATGGTGGCGCCGATGGCCAGGGCGGGCGGCCCGCGCAGGCCGAGCGTCTTCTGGAAGGCGAAGCCGAACGCGCGGGTCACCCACTGCAGCACCTTCAGATGCCAGAGCAGGGCCGAGAGGGCGCACACCACCAGGATCACCGGCAGCACGCGGAACGCAAAGATGAACGGTGCGCCGGCCACGCCGGTGGGGAACGGCTGGTCGGTCCCGGCCAGATAGCCGAACACGAAGGCGGTCCCGGCCTGGGTCGAGCCGGACAGCCCGTCCACCGCCGCGCCGACGCCCTGCAACGCGCTCCGCGCCGGGGGAAAGCCGAACAGCAGCAGCACCAGGGCGACCTGGACCACCAGCGCGCCGATGGCCAGTTTCCACGGGAAGCGCCGCCGGTCCTCCGACAGCAGCCAGCAGAGGGCCACCACGACGGCGACGCCCACCAGGCTCTGCGCATTCTCGATCCCCACCTGGCCCCCGGCTCGCTCGAACGCCGACCTTAGAGGCTTGGGCGGCGGAGGGAAGGGGCGCCGTCGGGGTCGCTTTTAGGTGTCGGCGTCGCCGCCCTTCGGTCGAGACGCGAGCAGGCTCGTTCCCCCGCATGACGAATAGTGTCGCCGTTCACTATTTCCAGCCGATGTCCAATAGCGCCAGCGCTTCGTCGCGGACGTGGGCGTCGCCGGCGATGAGCATGTCGCCGCCGTCTTGGCCGATGGCTGCGCCGTTCCAGTGGGTGATGAAGCCGCCGGCGCCCTCGATCAGGGGGATGGCCGCCTCTACGTCCCAGGCCTTCAGCCCAGTCTCGACCACCGCATCCAGCGCGCCCATGGCGACCATGGCGTAGGCGTAGGCGTCGCAACCATAGCGCGCCAGCTTCGCCTGCGCCCGCACGCGGCGCCACGCCGCCGCCGCGGCGCCCTGGAAAATGTCCGGGTCGGTGGTGGCGATCAGCGCCTGCGACAGCGACGGGCAGGGGCGAACGCGCAGAGGATAAAGATCGCCGCCGCGCACCAGGCTCGCCCCCCGCCGCGAGCCGATGAACACCTCGCCAACATAGGATTGGCCGATGGCGCCCACCACCGGGCGGCCCCGATGGCGAAGCGCGATCAGCGTGGTCCACAGCGGCAGGCCGGCGATGAAGGCGCGGGTGCCGTCGATGGGGTCCAGCACCCAGACGCACTCCGCCTCCGGACGATCCTCGCCATACTCCTCGCCGATCACCCCGTGGTCGGGAAAGCGCTCGGCGATCACGCGTCGGATGGCGGCCTCCGCGCCGCGGTCGGCCAGAGTGACGGGATCGAACGCGCCGTTTTTGGCGGCGCCCTTGTCCTCCATCCCGTTCTCGGCGCGAAACAAGGGCAGGATGGCGTCGCTGGCCGCCTTCGCCAACTCAAGCGCAAAGGTCTCGAAAGCGGCGAGGTCGGCGTCGGCCAGGGTCATGCCGAAGGCTTAACCCGCCCTCGCCGGAGAGCAAAGCGTAAGGCCTTACAGGGCGGGCTCGTTGTTGAGCGACTTGGCGAGGTCGAGCAGGCGGCGGCGGGGCCGTTCGCCGAGCTGATAATAGGCGCGGATCAGGTCCATGGTCTCCTTGCGGGCCATGACCTCGCCCGAACGGGGTTCGGCGATGATCGGCTCGCGCTCCTTGCGCTGCTGCTCGGACAGGCCGTCGTAGAAATAGCCGATGGGGATTTCCAGCGCCTCGCTGAGTTGCCACAGGCGGGCGGCGGAGATGCGGTTGGCGCCGCACTCGTATTTCTGGATTTGCTGGAAACGGATACCCACGGCGGAGGCCAACTGCTGCTGGGTCAGGCCCAGCAGGCGACGCCGGCGACGCAGGCGGCGGCCAAGGTGCAGATCGATATCGTTAGCCATGCGGCCATCCCCTCCGGTCATGACGTCCCGCGATGGGACGGCTGCGCTTCACAGGGGCAAGGCCCATGCCGAAACTCGCGGCGTAAGCGAACCACCAACGCTGATGGGCGAAGTTAACAGTCTTTAATCTCCATATCGCGACGGTGGAATGACGCACCGATTGGCCCGGAAGCAAGATCATCCGCAGGCCAATATTTCAGCGGAGGCGCCGCCCGACTGACCACACAAGACGAAAGGCCCGGGCGCGTGGCCCGGGCCTTGATCAGTCCTTGGCTCGCTGAGGTTAGAGGCCGGGCCCCGGGCCAGAGCCGGGGGCGCCGGGCTGGGCCGGGTTGGAGGTGGGGTTGCCGGGGACCGCGCCGGGCGGCGTCCCCGCGGGCGCGCCCGGATCGGCGGTCGGCGCGCCGGGCCCGGTATCCGGCATGGTGGAGTTCGGCATGGTCCCGCGCCGCTTGCCCTTCATCAACCCCTTCATGGACTGGGAGGGCCCGGTGGAGGGCATGGTCGAGTTCGGGCTGGTGCTGGCGCCGGGATTGGTGGAATTGGGCATTGTGCCCGGCGTCGTCGTATTCGGCATCGTCGTGTTGGGGGCCGTCGTCGGCGAGGTGGGCATCGGCGTGGCGCCGGGTTGCGACGCTGTGGTTTGCGCCAGGGCGGGGGCGCCGATCAGAAGCGCTACGGCCCCGGTGGCCAGGAAAAATCTACGCATGGAAGGTCCTCCGTTACGGCAACGACCAATAAACCTGGTCGTTCGATTGTCGGTGATCCCCTAACAACGCGCCCGGCCGCCAGTGGTTTCTCAAATCATTTCCAACGTCCGCAATAATGACGATTCCAAAGCCAAGCTTATTGGCTGGATTGTGGCGTAAATACCTGCGCAGAACTCAGTCCTCTTTCACCTTCCGCTTGCGGAACGAGGGGTTCAGCACCTGTTTGCGCAGGCGGATGGACTTAGGCGTCACCTCCACCAGTTCGTCCTCGTCGATATAGGCGATGGCCTGTTCCAGCGTCATGCGGCGGGGCGGGGTGAGGCGGATCGCCTCGTCCTTGCCCGAGGCGCGCACGTTGGTGAGTTGCTTGGCCTTCATCGGGTTGACGTCGAGGTCGTCCATCCGCGCGTTCTCGCCGATGATCATGCCCTGATAGGTCTTCTCGTTGGGGCCGACGAACATGGTGCCGCGCTCCTCCAGGTTCCACAGCGAATAGGCCGCCGTCTCCCCGTCGGAGTTGGAGATCAGCACGCCCTTACGCTGCTGGTCGATGGCGCCCTTGTGCGGCTCATAGTGGGAAAAGACCCGGTTGAGCACGCCCGAACCGCGGGTGTCGGTCAGGAACTCGCCCTGATAGCCGATCAGGCTGCGCGAGGGGGCCATGAGCGAGATGCGGGTCTTGCCGGCGCCCGACGGCCCCATGTCCTTCAGCTCAGCCTTGCGGGCCGAGAGCTTTTCGATGACGATGCCGCTGAACTCGTCGTCCACGTCGATCATCACGTCCTCGATCGGCTCCAGGCGGTCGCCGGTGGCCTCGTCCTTCTTGTAGACCACCCGTGGGCGCGAGATGGATACCTCGAAGCCCTCGCGGCGCATCCCCTCGATCAGCACGCCGAGCTGCAACTCGCCCCGGCCGGAGACCTCATAGGCGTCCTTGGCGTCGGTTTCCCTGACCTTGATGGCCACGTTGGACTCCGCCTCCTTCAGCAGGCGCGCGGCGATGACGCGGGACTGCACCTTGTCGCCCTCCTTGCCGGCGAGCGGGCTGTCGTTGACGCTGACGGTCATGGAGATGGTGGGCGGATCGATGGGCTGGGCCGGCAGGGCTTCCATCACCTCCAGCACGCACAGGGTGTCGGCCACGGTGGCCTTGCTGAGGCCGGCGATGGCGACGATGTCGCCCGCCTCCGTGCCCTCGTCCACCGGCTGGCGCTTCAGGCCGCGGAAGGCCAGCACCTTGGTGATGCGGCCGCGCTCGATCTCCTTGCCGTCGCGCGACAGGGCGTGGATGGCCATGCCGGGGGTGGCGCGCCCCGCCTCGATCCGCCCGGTGAGCAGGCGCCCCAGGAACGGGTCGCTCTCGATCAGCACCGCCAGCATCTGGAACGGCTCGTCGGCGCGGGCCACGGCCTTGGGCTCCGGCACATGCTCCACGATCAGGTCGAACAGCGGGGCCAGGGTTTCGCTCGGCTGTTTCATGTCCAGCGTCGCCCAGCCGTTCTTGCCGGAAGCGTAGATGTGGGGAAAGTCGAGCTGTTCATCGGTGGCGCCCATGGTGGCGAACAGGTCGAAGGCGTCGTTCAGCACCCGGTCGGGGTCGGCGTGGGGGCGGTCCACCTTGTTCAGGCAGACGATGGGGCGCAGGCCCATCTTCAGCGCCTTGCCGAGCACGAATTTGGTCTGCGGCATGACGCCTTCCTCGGCGTCCACCAGCAGCACGCAGCCGTCCACCATGCCGAGGATGCGCTCCACTTCGCCGCCGAAGTCGGCGTGGCCGGGGGTGTCGATGATGTTGATGCGCGTGTCGCCCGCCGCCCCGTGCCACATGACCGAGGTGCACTTGGCCAGGATGGTGATGCCCCGCTCACGCTCCTGGTCGTTGGAGTCCATGGCCCGCTCCACATGCGCCTCGTTGGCGCGGAACACGCCGGACTGGGCCAAGAGGGCGTCCACCAGCGTGGTCTTGCCGTGGTCGACGTGGGCAATGATGGCGATGTTGCGCAAAGACATAGGGTTCGGACGGCCTGAAAGGTCGCGACGTGCAAAACGGCGGACGTGCGGGGAGGGAAGTCGCGGGCTTTTACGCCGCGCCGCACGAAAACGCCAGTGGGGGTGCAACCGCCCCCCAGCCGCACCATGACCCGCGGCAAGGGCCGGAGCCCGACTTTCGCAAACCCGGACGCTTAGGCCATCTGGCTTGGGTGGCGAGGTTATCCCCGGGGGTTTGTGTCGTGCGATGATGGGTTAGAGGGGCTCACCGCCGTGCAGGTCTTTGACATCGCGGCCCGATGAGCGGGTCGGTTATCCCCGCTTTTGTTGGACAGTTGGACAGTCCGGGTTTCTGGGATCTTGTCCAATCTCAGGGCGGTTGTGGCAGCGGACGTTTCCGTTCTGCACCCTCTGCACTCGAAATCGGGGGGTGCAGACCTGGACTCGGCTGGACTCCCGTTGGACACCCGCGCGGCGGTTATCCAACCCCATCGCCCGCCGCGCGAAACTGTTTGAGAATGGCTTTTGCGCCTCAGGATGAGGAAGGTAAGGCGTGTACCCGCAACCGGCCGGGGCCGCGCCCCCTAGATCGTCGGGTCGAAGGCGGAGAAGGCGGAGGCGAGGACGCCGCGGCGGTTCAGCGCCTGGAAGACCACCTCCGTGGCCGCCTCGGCGGTCATGGTGGAGGTATCCACCCGCACTTCCGGACTGTCGGGCGTCTCATACGGGCTGGAGATGCCGGTGAAGTCCCTGATCTCCCCCGCGCGGGCCCGCTTGTAGAGGCCCTTCACGTCCCGCGCCTCGGCCACCGCCAGGGCGGTATCCACGTGCACCTCGATGAACTGGCCGGGGGGGAGAAGGCCCCGCGCCAGGGCCCGGTCGGCGCGGAAGGGCGAGATCAGGCTGACCAGTACGATCAGGCCCGCGTCGGCCATCAGCTTGGCCGCCTCCGCCGCGCGGCGCACGTTCTCCACCCGGTCGGTGGCGGAAAAGCCCAGGTCGCCGTTCAGCCCGTGGCGCAGGTTGTCGCCGTCCAGCACATAGGTGTGACGCCCGGCGTGATGCAGGCGCTTTTCCAGGAGGTTGGCGATGGTGGACTTGCCGGCGCCGGAAAGGCCGGTGAACCACACCACCGCCGGCTGCTGGCCCTTGATGGCGGCCCGGGCGGAGGCGGTGATGTCCATATCCTGCCACTGCACGTCGGAGGATTTGTGCAGCGCCCCCCGCACCATGCCCGCCGCGGCGGTGGCGTTGGTCAGCCGGTCGATCAGGATGAAGCCGCCGGTGTCGCGGTTCTGCGCATAGGCGTCGAAGGCCAGGGGCCGGTCCAGCGCGATCTCCACCTGGCCGATGGCGTTCAGCCCGAAGCGCCCGGCCGGGCCGATCTCGCCGGTATCCACGTCCACCACGGTATGGGGCGTGATCCGGGCCGAGGCGGTCGCCGCGCCGAGCTTCAGCCAGTAGGTCCGCGCCGGGTCGAGGGCCGCCTCGTCCATCCAGGCGAGGTCCGCGGCCAGCCGGTCGGAGACCAGGGCCGGCGCGTCGGCGCGGGCGATCAGGTCGCCCCGGCTGACGTCGATCTCGCGGTCCAGCACCAGGGTGACCGCCTCGCCCGCGCACGCCTCGGCGAGGTCGCCGTCATAGGTGACGATGCGGGCCACCCCCGCCTGCTGCTCGCCCGGCAGCACGCGGATGCGCGCGCCCGGTGCGATGCGGCCGCCGCTGACCAGGCCGGAAAAGCCGCGGAACTCGGCATTGGGCCGGTTGACCCACTGCACGGGCATCCTGAACGGCCGGTCTCCGGTCTCGCGCCCCGCCTCCACCGTCTCCAGACGCTGCAGCAGGGCGGGGCCGGCATACCAGGGCGTGGCCGGGCTCGGCGCGATCACGTTGTCACCCTGAAGGCCCGAGACGGGGATGGCGGCGATGGCCTCGAACCCCAGCGGCTGGGCGAAGGCGCGGAAGTCGTGGGTGATGCGGTCGAACACGGCGGGGTCGTAGTCCACGAGGTCGATCTTGTTCACCGCCAGCAGCACCTGGCGAATGCCCACCAGCGAGACCAGGCGGGCGTGGCGGCGGGTCTGGGTCAAGACGCCCTTCCTCGCATCCACCAGGATCACCGCCACGTCGGCGGTGGAGGCGCCGGTGATCATGTTGCGGGTGTATTGCTCATGCCCCGGCGTGTCGGCGACGATGAACTTGCGCTTCTCGGTGGAGAAGAAGCGATAGGCCACGTCGATGGTGATGCCCTGTTCGCGCTCCGCCTGCAGCCCGTCCACCAAAAGGGCGAAGTCGAGATCAGCGCCCTGCGTGCCCACCGCCTTACTGTCCGCCGCCAGGGTGTCGAGCTGGTCGTCGAACAGCGATTTGGAATCATAGAGCAGCCGCCCGATCAGGGTCGACTTGCCGTCGTCCACTGAGCCGCAGGTGATGAAGCGCAGCAGGGTGCGGGCGTCGGCCTCGGGGGGAGGGTGATCGTGCTGGTCGCGGGGCATCGTCACCACCTAGCGTCACCCTTCCCCCTCAAGGGGGGAAGGGCAGGGTTGGGGGTGGAGTCGAAAGGGTCTGTGGAGGGGCGCTGGAGGCGCCTCCAGCGTTGCCTAGGGAACCGGTGTGCACCCACCCCCTCTCCTGACCTCTCCCCGATCGAGGGGGAGAGGAGACGCTCGGCGCTCAACCTTGCGGGGGAGGATGAAAGCGCCGCCCCCATCAGAAATACCCGTCCTGCTTCTTCGCCTCCATGGACGCGCCGTCGCGGTCGATCACCCGGCCCTGGCGTTCGGAGGCGCGCGAGGCCTGCATCTCAGCGATGATGGCGTCCAGCGTGTCGGCCGTGCTCTCCACCGCCCCGGTGAGGGGATAGCAGCCGAGCGTGCGGAACCGCACCATCCGCGCCTGCGGCCTCTCGCCCGCCGCGAGGGGCATCCGCGCGTCATCGACCATGATCAACGCCCCGCCCCGCTCCACGATGGGCCGAGGGCGGGCGAAGTAGAGGCTGGGGATGGGGATGGCCTCAAGCTGGATATAGCGCCACACGTCGAGCTCGGTCCAGTTGGAGAGCGGGAAGGCGCGCAGCGATTCCCCCTTGTGGATGCGCGTGTTGTAGAGCCGCCAGAGTTCGGGCCGCTGCGCCTTGGGGTCCCAGCGGTGATCCTTGGTGCGGAACGAGATGATCCGCTCCTTGGCCCGGCTCTTCTCCTCGTCGCGCCGCGCGCCGCCGAAGGCCGCGTCGAAGCCGTGCTGGTCAAGCGCCTGTTTCAGCGCCTGGGTCTTCATCACCTCGGTATGCACCGCCGAACCGTGGGTAAAGGGGCCGACCCCCGCGGCCAGCCCCTCCGGATTGGTGTGGACCAGAAGTTCGAGGCCCAGCCGCTTCGCTTCCGCGTCGCGAAAGGCGATCATCTCCTGGAACTTCCAGGTGGTGTCCACGTGCAGCAGGGGAAAGGGCGGCTTGCCGGGATAGAAGGCCTTCATGGCCAGGTGCAGCAGCACCGCCGAATCCTTGCCGACCGAATAGAGCAGGACGGGATTGGCCCGCTCCGCCGCCACCTCGCGCAGGATGTGCAGGCTCTCCGCCTCCAGTCGGCGCAGATCCCCCGGCAGGCGAGCCGCCTTCGTTCCAGCCTGGACGGGGCTTTGATCGCCCTCGGACATTTCGACACTCGACCCGCCGCCCTCAGCGGCGGAGGGGTGGATTAGACTACCGACGCCCGGCTGGCGCGGCAAATCCTCTCGCCGGGGGTTCAGAGAAGCTAACGGCGTCGAGGCGCCGCCCTCGTCCTGCGAAGCTTTGCTGCGCTTCGCACCTCATGCTGAGGTGCGAGCCAAAGGTGAGCCTCCACCCGAAGGGCGGCGAAGCCAACGACGGGGATTTCGGCCCCGCCTACCTCGCCAGAAACGGCCCAATCGGCGGCGCCTCGAAATCGCCGACCGCGACGAAGCCGGGGTTGAAGAAGTCGGGCTTGGCGTAGGCCAGGGGCGCGCCGTCGAGGCCGAACACCTGGCCCCCTGCCGCCCGCAGCACCGCCTGGCCGGCGGCGGTGTCCCACTCCATGGTGGGGGAGGGGCGGGGATAGACGTCCGCCTCGCCCGCGGCCAACAGGCCGAACTTGAGCGAGGAGCCGATATTGACCCGCTCCCCGGCTCTGATCGCGTCCAGATAGGCGGCGAGTTCGGGGGTGACGTGCGAGCGCGAGGCCACCGCCGTGGGAGGCCGCCGCCCCGGCCGCCTTATCCGAAGCGGCGCGCCCGCGGGGTGTGCGCTGTCCCGCCGCCAGGCTTCGCCGAGGGTCACGTCGCCCACGAACAGGCGGTCGAGCTGGGGGGCGAACACCACGCCCAGGGTCGGCGCGCCGTGCTCGATCAGGCCGATATTGACGGTGAAGTCGGTCCCCCGGCGCACGAACTCGCGGGTGCCGTCCAGCGCATCGACGAGGAAGAAGCGGTCGCTGACGATCGGGATGCGGCCGGCCGCCACCTCCTCTTCGGCCACGACCGGCGTGCCGGGCGCCAGGATGGCCAGCGCGCTCAGGATCGCGGCCTCGCCCGCCCGGTCCGCGGCGGTGACCGGCGAAGAGTCCGCCTTGGTCTCGATGGCGAAGCCGGCTTCGAAGATGGCGTTGATCTGCGCCCCCGCCGCCAGGGCGGCCTCCACCAGGCCTTCGAGAAGGCGGCGGCGGTGGGCGGGGTCGCGGAACGGCATGGGCCGGGTTTGGCCCGAGGCGGGCGCGGGCGCAAGCTTGCCGTCGGCCGGCGAACGGCCTAGATCGCCTCGCCGACGCCGGCATATTTCATGGTAAGAGGGCGTGTCCCTCCTTCGGAGCCATTACGCCCCCCGCATGGCCAGCCCCCGCCACTACCTCGATTTCGAGCGGCCCATCGCCGATTTGGAAGCCAAGATCGACGAGCTTTCCAAGCTGTCGGAGGCGGCCGAGCCGCAGGCGGACGGCGCGGGCGCCTTCGACGCCGAGATCATGGCCCTGCGAGCGCGGGTGGAGCAGGTGCGGGCCGAGACCTACGCCAACCTCGACGCCTGGCGCAAAGTGCAGGTGGCGCGCCATCCCGAGCGGCCGCACTGCGTCGACTACATCGCCGGCCTGATCGAGGACTGGCAGGAACTGAAGGGCGACCGCGCCTTTGGCGACGACCAGTCGGTGATCGGCGGCATGGGGCGCTTTCGCGGCCTGCCGGTCATGGTGATCGGCAACGAAAAGGGCCGAGACACCCCCACCCGGCTGAAGCACAACTTTGGCCTCAGCCGCCCCGAGGGCTATCGCAAGGCGGTGCGGCTGATGGATCTGGCCGAGCGGTTCGGCCTTTGCGTCGTCACCTTCGTCGATACCCCCGGCGCCTTCCCCGGCAAGGAGGGCGAGGAGCGCGGCCAGGGCGAGGCCATCGCCCGCTCCACCGAACGCGGCCTGACCCTCGGCGTGCCCTTCGTGGCCACCATCACCGGCGAGGGCGGATCGGGCGGGGCGCTGGCCATCGCCGCCGCCAACAAGGTGCTGATCCTCGAACACTCGACCTATTCGGTGATCTCGCCCGAGCCCGGCTCGGCCATCCTGTTCCGCGACCGCAGCCAGGCCCCGCATATGGCCAACGCCATGAAGATCGATCCGAAAAACCTGATGGGGTTCGGCATCGTCGACGCCATCCTGCCCGAGCCGGCGGGCGGCGCCCACTCCGACCCGGCCGCCACGATCAGGACCGTGGGCGATGCGGTGGAGGCGGAGTTGCAGGCCCTGCTCACGCTGTCACCCGACCAGCTTCGCGCCCAGCGGTCGGAGCGGTTCTACGCCATCGGCCACGGCGGGCGCGGATGAAGGCCAGAGCGGCGGCCGTGCTGATCGGGCTGGTCGCCGCCCCGGCGCTGGCCGCGTCCCCCGGCGGCGGGGGCGTGGGCGCGCACATGCCGGCCGCCGGCGCATCCGGCGTCCCCCACCCCCTCGGCCCGGCCCCGGTCCTGCCGTTCCGCTCACCGGCGTCGGGCCAGGTTCAGCCGGTTCCAGCGCGTCCCCCGGACCGGGCGGTCGGGGGGATCGGTCAGCAGCCGGCCCGGCTGCTGACCCCGAGCGATCCCGTGCTGGCCCGCCTCAGCCCGATCTACGAGACCTGTATGCACCGGGCGATCTCGCCCCTCGACATGCTGGACTGCGGCGGGCGCGAGACGGAGCGCTGGGACGGCCGGCTGAACCGCGCCTATCAGGCCCGCATGGCCAGCCTCGGCGATCGCCAGCGCGGCGCGCTGAAACGGGCGCAGAAGGCCTGGATGGTGTTCCGCGAGGCCGATTGCGCCGCCTATGAGGACGAGGATGGGGGCGCGGTCTCGCGCATCGACGCCGCCCAATGCCAGCTGCGCCGCACCGTCGAGCGCACCCTCGAACTCGAAGCCTTCCCCGCCGACCACGGCCCGGGCTAAACGCGCCGCCGCTCCCGGGGTGTGATCTTCACGGCCAGCAGGCGGCCTTGGCGGAGGAGGACGAAGTCGGTCGGCACGTCCACGGCGTCGTGGTCGAGCTGGCGTAACAGGTCGTCGAGGCCGGTCACCGTGCGCCCGCCCACCGCCAGGATCATGTCGCCGGGGTCGATGCCGCAAAGGTCGGCCGGGCCGCCGGGGGTGAGCGCGGTGACCAGCACGCCGTAGACCTGCTCCAGGCCGAGCTCGGCGCGGATGGCGGGGGGGATCGGCGCCTGCTGCGCCACCACGCCGATGGAGGCGCGCCTGACGCGGCCGTGCTCGACAATCTCACCCATCACCAGCCGCGCGGTATTGGCGGCGACGGCGAAACAGATGCCCTGGGCGCCCTGGATGATGGCGGTATTGATGCCCACCACCTCGCCGGAGGCGGTCACCAGCGGACCGCCGGAATTGCCGGGGTTCAGCGCCGCGTCGGTCTGGATCAGGTCCTCCACCATCCGCCCCCGCTCGCCGCGCAGGGACCGGCCGAGGGCGGAGACCACCCCCGCCGTCACCGTGGCCTCCAGCCCCAGCGGCGCGCCGATGGCGATGACCAGCTGGCCCCGCCGGATCTGCTTGGAGTCGCCGAGCCGCGCGGGCGGCGGGCCGCCCTGGAGATCGTCGAGCCGTAGCACCGCCAGGTCGGTGTCCGGATCGTCGCCCAGCAAGGTTGCCGTGTGGCGCCGGCCGTCGGGGGCCAGGATATCGTGGCGCCGGGCGCCCTGGGCCACGTGGTTGTTGGTGAGCACCAGCCCGCCCTCCACCACCACCCCGCAACCGACGCCCGAGGCGCGCGCCGGCATCACCCGCACCACGCTCGGCCCCACCGCATCCACCGCGTGGATCACCGCCTGGGAGTAGGCGTCGAGCAGGGTGAGGTCGGTGGGGGTAAAGGGACCGCCGGGCTGCAGCACCGGAGTCAGGCGCGGCGCCGCGCCCATATCCAGCGGGCGGGCGAGGGCGGGCCTCGGCCGCGGCAGTGCGTCGTACTTGCTCGCCTTCCGATACCGCCGCATCCGGTCCCCCGCCCGGAGTTAACCAAAGCTCGGCGCCGAGCTCCAGCGGGATAGCCCGTAGGGCGAGCGGTCAGGGGGTCGTCGCCGCTAAAACGCCGGCAGCAGGATGTCGCGGGCCTGTTGCTTGTCGCGGTCCATCTGGGCGACCATGGCGTCCAGGCCGTCGAACTTCCGGTCGCCGCGGAGGTAGGCGATGAAGTCGGTCTCCAGCGTGTCGCCATAGATGTCCTCGTCGAAGTCGAGCAGGTGCACCTCCAGCCGCTCGTCGACGCCATCCACGGTGGGGCGGCGGCCCACATAGGCGACGCCGGGGATCTCGCGTCCGTCAGCCAGGCGGGTGCGCACCGCATAAATGCCGAAGGCCGGGCGCACATAGTCCTCCATCGGCATGTTGGCGGTGGGAAAGCCGATGGTGCGGCCGAGCTTGTCGCCGTGCACCACCACGCCCTCGATGGCGAAGGGCCGGCCGAGCAGGGCCGCCGCGCGCTCCGGCCGGGCGTCGCGCAGGGCCTGGCGGATGGCGGAGGAGGAGCACTTCTCCCCGTCCGGATCGGCCACGGGCGCGGCGATGGAGACGCCGAACCCGAACGCCTCGCCATAGCGGCGAAGCAGGTCCGGGCTGCCGGTTCGCCCCGCGCCGAAAGAGATGTCGAAGCCCGCCGCCACGTGGCGCGCGCCGAGGCCCTCGTGCAGCACCCGCTGGGCAAAGGCCTCGTCGCTCAGAGCCGCCATCTCGTCGTCGAAGGGCAGGACGTAGAACAGGTCGACCCCCAGCGCATCCAGGGCGCGGGCCTGCTGCTCCAGGGTCATCAGCCGGAACGGCGCGCGCTCGCGCTGGAAATAGACGCGGGGATGGGGCTCGAAGCTGACCACGCCGAGGGGCGCGCTGAGGAGGGCGGCGGCCTTGGCGGCCTCGGCGATCACCTGGTGATGGCCGCGGTGCACGCCGTCGAAGTTGCCGAGCGCCACCGCCGCGCCGCGCGCCTCGGGCCCCAGCCCCTTCCAGCCTTCCACGCGATGCAAGGGCACCTTGGTCCCTAAGCCTCGCTGCGGCGCGGCACCATGACCACGGCCTCGCCCTCCACCACGGTCCTGGCGTTGACCAGGCATTCGGTCTTCAGGGTGACGCGGGCCTTTTCCGGATCGACGGCGGTGATGCTCACCCGGGTCACCACCGTATCGCCGATGCGCACCGGCCGGCGAAAGCTCAGCGACTGGGAGATGTAGATCGAGCCCGGGCCCGGCAGGTCGCCGGCGATGGCGGCGGAGATGTAGGCGCCCGACAGCATCCCGTGGGCGATGCGGCCCTTGAACGGGGTGGTCTCGGCGAAGGCGGCGTCGAGGTGGACCGGATTGTGGTCGCCCGACACCTCGGCGAAGGCCTGGATGTCGGCCTCGGTCACCGTATGCATCCGCTCGGCCGATCTGCCGATCTCGATCTCTTCCAGCGTCAGTCCCCCGGCCATGCGGTCCTCCTTGAGTTCATCCTTAGACGCCCCAGGCCAGCTCCGCCATGGCGTAGCGGGCGGTGGCGTGGTGGGCCGACAGGAAGGCTGCGGTCCTGGCCGCATCGACCGCGCCGTCGGTCTGGGTCTCGGCCCCGTGGATGCCATTGGTGACGAACAGGCAGTCCAGCCCCACGCGCATGGCCCCCAGCACGTCGGTGGGCAAGCCGTCGCCGATGGCCAGCACCCGGGCGGGGTCCAGCGCTTTGCCGGCGAGGCGCTCCAGCTCGGCCAGGGCGCGGCGATAGATCGGCGGATAGGGCTTGCCGGCCATGACCACCGCCCCGCCGAGCGTCTCATAGACATCGGCCAGCGCGCCGGCGCAGGGGATCAGGGCCTGGCCCCGTTGCACCACGCGGTCGGGGTTGGCGCACACCATCTCGATACCGCGCCGGGCGGCGAGGGCGAAGGCGTCGCGATAGTCTTCCGCCGTCTCCCCCTCGTCATCGACCAGCCCGGTGCAGCAGATGAAGTCGGCGTCCTCGGGTCCGCCGAAGGTCAGGTCGATGTCGTCGTAGAGCGCCAGGTCGCGGTCCGGCCCGATGGCCCAGGCGCAGCCCGGCGCCCGCGCCGCCAATTCCGCCCGCGTCACATCGCCGGAGGTGACCACGCCCGACCAGGCCCGATCCGCCAGGCCCAGCGCCCGGAGCTGGCCGATCACCGAGGCCGAGGGCCGGGGCGCGTTGGAGATCAGCACCACCGGGCCGCGGCGGTCGCCGAAGGTCACCAGCGCCTCGGTCACGTCCGGAAACACCCGCTCGCCGTTGTGGACCACGCCCCACACGTCGCACAGCACCGCGTCGTATCGGCCGGCGATGGCGCGAAGGCCGGAGATGATCTCGGGGGCGACAAGAGGAGGCGGCATGGGACGCAAGGGCATGGGGCGGGGGTAGAGACGGGAGCGGAAAGCGTCAACCGGGCGGGCGCCTGTCCCCCTATTTCTCCCCGTTTCTCCCGAAGGCGAGTCCAGCTTTCCCCCCACAATCTCGAGTGCAGACAGTGCAGGGCGGGTACGGGCGTTGCTTCCCGACCTGGACTCCCGTCGCGTGCGTTGGACTCCCTGGACGTCCAATCCCCCTATTCTTCCTCCGCCATCGCCCTGTGCACCATGCGGCTCCCTCGCCGTTCATCCATGGCAGTCTGCGGTATCCGCGGGCGGGGTTGGATAAGATTTGGAACGCGGGTCGCGGCCGGGTGGTTGTGCTGGAGCAGGAGGTCCCCATGACCGAGGTCACCGATAACCAGGCCGACCATCGCTTCGAGCTGGTGGAGCAGGGCGAAACCGCCTTCGCCAGCTACCGCCTGCGCGGCGGCACCCTCGTCATCCCGCACGTGGAGGCGCCGGCGGAATTGCGTGGCACGGGCGCCGCCGGGCGGCTGATGGAGGGTGTGCTCGGCATCGCCCGCGACCGCGGGCTCAAGGTCGAGCCCCTGTGCGCCTACGCCGCCGCCTACCTCCGCCGCCACAAACAGTGGCAGGACCTGCTGGCGTAGGGGTTCCGATTGGCTGTGCGTGCTTCGAGACGCGAGCAAGCTCGTTCCTCAGCATGACGAGTGGGATTAGAGGTCGCCATCGTTAGTCATCCTGAGGAGCCCCCGACTTGATCGGGGGCGTCTCGAAGGACGCAGGGCGCGTTCAGGGGCTTTCCGCATCCGCCGTGCCGAAGGCCTTGCCGCGCTCTTCGGGGCCGAACCAGGTCCAGAGCGCGATCACCACGGCGGTGACGCCGGCAACCAGCGCCATGGCCAGGCCGTAGTTGTCGTGCCCGGCGGCGTCCTTGTGCGCCACGGCGATGGAGCCCTGCCAATAGGCGTTGACGGCGGCGAGGAGATTGCCGAACTGATAGGCCGCGCCGGGAAAGATCGCCCGCGCGCTTTCGGGTGACAGCTCGTTCAGGTGCACGGGAATGACGCCCCAGGCCCCCTGCACCGAAAGCTGCATCAGGAACCCGCCCAGGGCCAGCATCAGCGGCGTGGCGGAGAAAGCCCACAGCGGCAGCACCGGCAGGGCGATCAGGGCGGCGATGACGATGGCGCGCCGCCGCCCGATCCTCTCCGACCAGGCGCCGAACAGCGTGCCGCCGAGGATGGCGCCGACGTTCATGATGGCGGTGAGCATCCCGGTGAGCTGGGGATTGAAGCCGTGCTGCTTTTGCAGGAAGGAGGGATAGACGTCCTGGGTGCCGTGGCTGAAGAAGTTGAAGGCGGTCATCAGCACGACGACATAGAGGGCGCGCTTCCAGTGCTGGACGATGGCGGCGAGGGGGTCGGCCCTGGCCCTGGCCTGCCCGCGCTGCGCCTCCCAGGCCGGGCTCTCCGGCACATGCATCCGGATGAACAGGATCAGGAACGAGGGGATCACCCCCAGCATGAACATGACCCGCCAGGCGTGGATATGCGGGAACCAGGCGCCGAAGTGCGGGTAGACGAACCAGTAGACCAGGGCGCCGATGAGATAGCCCAGGGCATAGCCCTCCTGCAGCAGGCCGGAGATCACCCCGCGACTCTTCGCCGGCACGCTCTCCAGCACCAGCGAGGCGCCGATGCCCCACTCGCCGCCCATGGCGAAGCCGAACAGGGTGCGCAGGATCAGCAGCGTGATCAGATTGGGCGAAAAGGCCGAGGCCAGCGCGAACAGCGCGTAGAGGCCGACATCGATCTGCAGGATCGGCTTGCGTCCGTATTTGTCGGCCAGCCAGCCGAAGAACAGGGCGCCGAAGGGACGGGCGGCCAGGGTCAGCGTCAGGCTGAGCAGCACCGAGGGCGCCTTGACGTGGAACTCCTCCGCCACCTGGCCGACCACGAAGGTGAGCAGGAAGAAGTCGAAGGCGTCCAGCGTCCAGCCGAGCAGGCTGGCCACGAAGGCCGACCGCTGGCCTTTGTCCAGCGCCCTCAGCTCGTCCAGGACCACCATGCCCCACTCCCCCGTTACAGGGCCGGACCTTGGCGTGATCGGTCCCGAGCGGCAAGCGGCCGTGGCTGCGGCGTAAACATAAGGCTAGAACAGCACCCGCACGGTGAGCTTGAAGTCGCCTTCGCCATAGCGGCTGCGCGCCTCCACCCCGCCTTCAACGCCCACCTCGTAATATTCGCTGGACGCCTTCAGCTTGAGGCGGGCGAGGCCGGCGGGGCCGGTGATATCGACCGGCGCGACGGTGAAGTTGGGGCCGCCGGAGATGAAATGGGCGGTGACGTCGCCGGGGCTGCCGGAGAACACGTCGCGCACGCCGAGTTCCAGTTCCGGCCGCCACACCAGACCCCGGCCGTATTTGGCCCCGAAGATCATCGAGGCGGTGCCGCTGGCGTCGTCGCCGTTGGCGTCGGCATAGGCCAGGTCCACCGCCGGGCCGCCGAAGCGCTCGCTATAGCTGCCCTGGTTCAGGTGGTAATAGTCGAGGTGCACCGTGGGCCGGATGAAATAGGTCCGGCCGAGATCGATCTGGTAGGCGGCGCCGATCCGGCCGCTCAGCGAATAGCCGCTCCAGCTCGCCTTGGTCTGGCGTGACAGGGTGACGAGGCTGGTGGTGGGGTCGGTGACCACGAACTGGCGCTGGGCGGAGAACAGGTTGTAGCCGGCGCCGACGCGGGCGTCTAGGGTCAGGCCGCCGGTCTCCCCCTGCCAGTAGAGGCCGCCCTCGACCTCCGACATACTGGTGCGGTTGTCGCCGGGGGAATGGGGATCGTTCTCGTTGACGGCGACGAAGGCGGCGGTGGCGCCCACCGCGCCGAAGCCAAGCCCCCCGGTCTCCACCCCGGCGACGAAGCCGAAGCCACCGGACTGGAAGGCCGGGGTCTGGCCCGAGCCTTGCACGGCGCCGACGAAAAACTGCTGCGCCCAAAGGCCGCGCGAGCCGGTGGGGTTCTCGATCTGGTTCGGTTCGGCGGTGAGGCGCGAAATGGTGCGCGAAGCGGCGCTGGCCGCGCGGAAGACGCCGCCCGAATAGTCCGGCAACAGCTGGTTGTAGAGGTGGGCGAAGCCGGCCTGGGTGAACTGGCTGAACAGCGCCTGCTGGATCGGCGCGTCGGTGGACAGAGCGGCATAGACGCCCGGCAACGCCGCGCCCTGGCCCGGGGTCAGGCCGAGTTCGGTGGCGCTCTTGGTGCGGATGGTCAGGTCCAGCGTGCCGGCGGCCTGGTTGGAGTGGAACTGGCCGAAAAACAGATAGGGGATGTCGGCCGCCAGGGTGGCGTCCGCGCCGCCCACCGTCAGGCTGCTCGCCGTGATCAGCCGATAGGTCTGTGTGCCGGTCAGCGACGACAGCAGGTTCACGCCGAGCTTGGCGCCGGCGGCGATGGCGGCATTGCCGTTGACGATGAAGCTGGTGAAGGTGTTGTGCGCCGGGTCGATGGCGAAGCTGAGGGTGGAGGTTGCGCCCACGTTCAGCCGGGTGGCGGTCAGCGTGATCGGGTTGGTGGTGGTGAAGGCGCCGTTGACCAGGTTCAGCGATAGCGCCGTGCCCGAATAGGACAGCGCCCCGGTAAAGCTCGCCCCATTGTCCAGCGTCACGTTGGCCGTGTTGGAGCCGAGGGCGAGGGCGCCGGTCAGCGTGCCAGCCGCCATGTTCACCGTATTGGGCCCGGCGCCGAGCAGCACATCACCGACGATGCTGGGCGCCACCGGCGTGGTGGTGGTGGTCACCGTCTTGCCGTCGGTGGAGGTGACGGTGGTCACCACCGCCGCGCCCGTGGTGTTCTGCACCACCGGCCCGGAGACCAGCGTGGTGGTCTTGGTCCCGTCGCTGGCGGTGACCGCGGTGGCGATGGTCTGGGGCGCCTGCGACAGGGTCAGCGTCACCCCGGTGGTGTTGTTGTGCAGGTCGAGGGCGGTCTTGGCCCCGGTGGGGGTGAGGGTGGCCAGGCTGCCCACCGTGCTGGCGGTGATGTTGCCGGTGAGGTTGACCGTGGAGAGGGAGCCGCCGTTGTCCACCACGGCGACGGCGTTGTTGGTCTTGCCGGCGCCGGTGGCGTTGCCGTCGCCGGTGGTGGTCGCCGTGATCGAGCCGCTCACCGTCAGGGTATTGACGCTGGATCCGGCGTCGATCTGCAGGCCGGTGGCCGACCCGTTGAAGGGCGTCGCCACCCCGGTGGTGGCGTTGGGCAGCGGCGCGTTGACCACGGCCGATACCGTCCCGCCGACATTGACCTCCGGCACGGTGGAGGCGGCATAGATGTGGATCGCCGTCGCATCGGCGCCGTAGGCGCTGGCGGTGACGTTGCCGCTGATCAGGGCGCCGCCGGCGATGTGCACCGTCCCCGTGCCGCTGGCGTCGCCGATCTGCAGGCCATTGCCCTGCACGCCGTCGAACACGCCGGCGCCGGCGACGCTGCCGGCGATGACCAGGCCATAGGGGTTGTTTCCAGTGGTGAACTGCACCGCGCCCAGCGCCACGTCGCGGCCCGCCGCGCCGATCACCATGGCCGGGGCCTGGCCGAAGGTGGAGACCCCGCCCGTGCCCTCCGACACATCCGGGATGCCGTCGCCGTTCACATCCGCGGTGGAGGCGGTGTTGGTGGTGGTGCTGGAGGTGGGCGGAGCGCCGATATAGACGCCGCCGCCGACATTGGCCCCGACGACCACCGCCGAGCCGCCCTGCTGCGTTTCGCTGGTCGTGGCCTGAATGGTGATCTGGGTCGTGTTGAAGAGGCTGCGCGTCGTCGTGCCGTAGCCGGTGGAGGTGATCGACGAATAGATGCTGAACCGGCCGCCCACATTGCCGCCGAGATTGATGCCGCCGGTGTTCGTGCCCGTGGCGGAAATCGCGCCGGTGACCAGCACATTGCCGCTGACGCCCTGGGTCTCGCGCAGGGCCACCCCGTTGTCGCCCTTCAGGGTGATCGATCCGGCGTTGGTCAGGTTGCCGGTGAGCGGCGTCTCGACCGAGATGCCATAGGAGTTATTGCCGGTGACGTTGATGATGCCGCCGGCGCCGTTGGTGATGTCGCCGGTGAAGCCCGCGCCGCCCTGCACCAGCACGCCATAGCGGCCGCTGCCCTTGGCGAAGGGCGCCTCGATCACCCCGTCATTGTTGGAGTCGCTGGGATTGGTGGACTCGTTCAGGGTAATCGAGCCGGTATTGGTGAACGAGCCCGTATTGCCGCCGGAGACCAGCACGCCGATGGCGTTGTTCACGTCGGTGGCCGAGATCGTGCCTTCGTTGGTGACCTTGTTGCTGCTGTTCAGGGTCACCGCGGCGAGGCCGGGCGGCAGGGTGGTGAGGGTGATCGAGCCGCCCGAGGCGATGTCCACATCGTCCGGCGCGCCGTTGTTGGCCGTCGCCGTCGCCACCGGGGTGTTGCGCCCGGTGGATATGGTCGTCGTGGCCTGTGCAGCGCCGGCGCCCACCACGAAACACAAGGGAGCCAGGGCCGCCGCGGCGGTCAGAGTCTTACGCATGAAGGGTTCGATTCGCCGGCAGCTGGAGGTGATTCTGGGGGCGCGTCCGGCCAATCCGGGATCAACCGCCCGACAAGGTTTGATCGAGGTTGGTTTCAAACCTGGATCACGACCGTGTCAACATTTCGGTCGCTTTTTATCGCCTCCACAAGCGCGTGGATTATGGGACGTTTCGTCGCCGCCGCGGTCCGCCGCCAAGCTCGATGAAATGCTGCAGCGCACCATGTCGCAGCCATTTGACACATTTTTGCCCCAATATCCCTGTCTAGACGAAAGCATGGTGCAGCACTCTTCGCTGCGTCGAACTTCCGCCGGGGAGGGGTGTGGACCCTACGGCGTGACTGTCGGGGGGCGAACCGCCCTCGCCGAAGAGGACTAGAAAGTTTTGTTTATCAAACCGCAAGCGCGCGGCGACGTTCGCGCGCTGGTGGGTGCTGCTGCGCTCGGCTCCACGGTGGGCCTGGCGATCGGCGGCGCTTACCTGGCTGGAGGGATGGCCCGTGACGCGGTCGTCCACGCCCAGATGCAACGTCTCGCCGGCACGGCCTCCACCGGCTTTTCGGAGGTGGCCCTGCACGCCTCCGCGGCGGCCGATCCTGGCGCCCTGGCCATTGCGCGCCGCCACGATCCCCTGGCCACCGCCGATCTCGATCCGCGCGAGCGCCGGGCGGCGTCGCTGGTGGATCGCCTGAGCCAGACCAAGGGCTCCGCGCCGACCCTGGTCCTGCCTTCCAACACCACGGCGCAACCCACGCCGAGCCGGCCCGCTCCAAGCCCGGCCACCGTGCTTCGCGCCAGGTTCTCCTCCGCCGGTTCGGTCGCCCCCTTCCTGCTCCGCGGCGCGCTCGATGAGAGCCGCGATCTCGAATGCCTGTCCCAGGCCGTCTATTACGAGGCCCGCGGCGAGACGCCCAGCGGCCAGGCCGCCGTGGCCCAGGTGGTGCTGAACCGGGTTCGTCACCCGGCCTTCCCCAAGTCCGTCTGCGGCGTGGTGTTCCAGGGCGCCCGCACCTCGGGCTGCCAGTTCTCCTTCGCCTGCGACGGCGCGGCCAAGCATCCGCTCGAGTCGCTGGCTTGGCGCCGCGCCGAGAAGATCGCGGCCAAGGCGCTCGACGGCTATGTCATGGCCGATGTGGGCGCCGCCACCCACTTCCACGTCACGGGGCTGAACGCCGGCTGGGGCGGGAACCTGCTCAAGGTCGCCCAGATCGGCTCGCATATCTTCTACCGCTTCGGCGGTCACAACGGCGCGGCGCAGATGTTCCAGCACGCCGATGTGCGCCCGTCCGAAAAGGCGGTGGAGATCAAGCCGGTGTTCGCCTCCTTCGCGCCGACCCTGCCGACCGCGGCGCAGACCGGCCAGGCCCTCGCCGCCGGCGCCGCCGCCGTCGGGCACGCCGCCAGTGTGGTGGAGAATGCGGCCAAGTCCGCCATTTCGCCGGTCAAGAAGGACGAAACGCCGGCCCCTGCCGCCACCCCGGTGTCGACCTCGGCGCCCGCGCCCCCCGCCGCCGCCACGGACCCGGCCAAGACCTCGAACGCGGCCTGATTCATGGTGTCATTCCGGAAAGCGCGCAGCGCTTATTCGGGACCCGCGCTTAGACCCTGATCGGTTCATCTTGAACCGTGAATCAGGGTCTACACTTTGAGTTTAGAGCATGATTCACGGTCGGATGAGTCCATCCGAAACGATCATGCTCTAGGAAACCGCTCCGATCGCCGCCCGCATCCGTTTGCGGACGCCCTTGGGCATGAAGCGGGCGGCGAAGCGCAGCCGTTGCGCCGCCTTGCCGACGAGGTAGTAAAGGTCCTGCCCGTGGGCGGCGTCCCAGACCACCTCCGCCGCTTCCTCCACCGTATAGACCGGTTGAGCGCCGATGGCGTCGCGGATGGCGGAATTGGAGCCGCGCGTGACCGAATCCAGGATCGGCGTCTCCACGAACCAGGGCATGACGCATTTCACCTGCACTCCGTGGCGCACGAACTCGGCGTCGAGCGCCTCCGACAGACCCCGAACCGCGAACTTGGTCGCCCCGTAGACCGCCAGCAGCGGCGGTCCGTAGAGCCCGGCGCACGAGGCCATGTTCACCAGCCGACCCCGGCTGGCCTTCAGCAGCGGCAGCCCGGCATAGGCGCCGTTGACCACGCCCTTGATGTTGACGTCGATCTCCAGGTCCGCCTCGTCCGGGTCAATCTCCTCGAACCAGCCGTGGCGGCCGATCCCGGCATTGTTGAGCAGGACGTCGCACCGGCCGCCGGTCGCGGCCCCGAAAGCGGTCATGGCCGCTGCCCATTGGCCGCGGTCGCGCACGTCCAGCGCCATGGTCATGCCGTTCTCCGGTCCGATGGCCGCCAGCGCCGCCTCAAGCCCCGCGGCGTCGATGTCGGCCAGGCCGACGAACCAGCCGGCCGACGCGAACCGCTTGGCCGAGGCGAGGCCGATGCCCGACGCCGCCCCGGTGATGAAGATGGATGACCGTCCGTTCGCGCCCGCCATGGCGTGCTCCGTTTTTCCGATCCCACCACCGATCCGGCGGGAGGTAAACAGAGGCCTCCGCCTAAAGCGCGTCCAGCCCGATATCGAGCACCGGCGCCGAGTGGGTGAGGGCGCCGACGGAGATGGCGTCCACCCCGGTCTCTGCTATGGCGCGCACGGCGCCCAGGGTCACCCCGCCCGACGCCTCCAGCCGCACCCGGCCGGCGGTCAGGGCCACCGCCCGGCGGAGATCCTCCAGGGTGAAGTTGTCGAGCATGATGACATTGGGGGCGAAGGGCAGGGCCTGTGCAAGCTGGGCCAGCGAATCCACCTCGACCTCGATGGGGGTCAGGTGGCCGGCGACCGCTCTGGCCCGCTCCAGCACTTCAGCCACACCACCCGCCGCCGCCACGTGGTTGTCCTTGATCAGGATGGCGTCATCCAGGCCAAAGCGGTGGTTCACCCCGCCGCCGCAGCGCACGGCGTATTTCTCCAGCGCCCGCAGACCGGGCGTGGTCTTGCGCGTATCGACGATGACCGCGCCCGTGCCCTCCACCGCCCGGACATAGGCGCGGGTCAGGGTCGCGACGCCGGAGAGGCGGCCAAGCAGGTTCAGCGCGGTCCGCTCGGCGGTGAGCAGGGCGCGGGCGTTGGCGCTCACCCGGGCAATGGCCCGACCGGGCTCGGCGTCGCCGCCGTCGGCGATCAGCGTCTCGATCCTGGCGGCGGGGTCGAGGGCATGGACGGCCAGGCGCAGGCAGGCCAAACCGGCTATCCGCCCATGCGTCCTCGCCACGAAGGCGGCGTCCAGCCCGGCGTCGGCGTCGATCAGGGCGGCGGTGACGTCGCCGGCCCGGCCGAGGTCCTCGGCCAGGGCGGCGCGGACCACAGGCTCGATCAGCAGGTCGGGCAGGGGCTGCAATCCGCGGCTCATTCGGCCGCCATCAGGGCGGGGCGGGGGGCGAGCCGGGTCAGGGTGCGCACAGGCGGCGCCGTCCGCGGAAAGTCGGCGCGGAAGTGGGCGCCCCGGCTGTGGGCGCGGGCCAGCGCCGCCTCGGCCACCAGACGGGCGGCGATCAGTTCCAGTGCGCGCCCGTGGTGGCCTTCGAGCCGGCCGATCTCGTCGAGCAGGCGGTTCAGCCCGCCGGCGTCGCGCTGTACGCCGGCGTCGCGGTCCATGGCGCGGCGAAGCTGTCGGAGCGCGGCGGCGGGGAGGGCGGGCGCCGGCTCCGCGGGCAGGAATCGACCCTCCCGCCCCCGTTCGCTCGCCGCGGCCCGGCCGGCCCGCGCGCCGAACACCGCCGCTTCCAGCAGGGAGTTGGAGGCCAGCCGGTTGGCGCCGTGCACGCCGGTGGACGCGCATTCGCCCGCGGCATAGAGGCCGGGCAGGGAGGTCCGCCCGTCGAGGTCGGTCCACACCCCGCCCATGTGATAGTGCACCGCCGGCGCCACCGGGATGGGCGAAACGCGCGGGTCCAGCCCGGCCGCCATGCAGGCCCTGAACACGGCCGGAAAGGCGGTAGGGAAATGGGCGCCGATGGCGGCGCGGGCGTCCAGCCAGGCCCCGCCCTTCCCGCGTTCAGCCTCCACGGCGCGGGCCACCACGTCGCGGGGGGCCAGGTCGCCCTGCGGATGATGGCGCCGCATGAAGGGTTGGCTATCCCCGTCGATCAAGGTCGCACCCTCGCCGCGCAGGGCCTCGGTGGCCAGGGGCGCGGGGTCGAGCCCCGCCGAATTGCCAGGAATGGCGATGGCGGTGGGGTGGAATTGCATGAACTCGGGGTCGGCGATCACCGCGCCGGCCAGCGCCGCCAGGGCCAGCCCCTGACCCCGCACCTCGGCCGGATCGGTGGTGGTGGCGTAAAGCCCGCCAAGACCGCCCGTGGCGAGAAGGGTGGCGGCGGCCGTGACCTCGGTTCGCGCGCCGTCGCGTTCGATCAGGGCGCCGCGCACCGCGCCGGCGGGATCGGTGAGCAGGGCCAGCGCGCGGGCGCCGTCCCAGAGCTCGATCAGAGGCTCGGCGCGGACGGCGGCGATCACCGCCGCCATTATCGCCGCGCCGGCGCCGTCGCCGCCCACCCGCGCCACGCGGGGCCGGGAATGGGCCGCCTCCAGGCTCTGGATCAGCCGTCCCTGCGCATCGTGATCGAAGGGGGCGCCCAGCGCCAGCAGGCGGCGGATCGCGTCCGGCCCTTCGGTGGTGAGGATGCGAACGGCCTGCGGATCGCACAGGCCGGCGCCCGCCTCGAAGGTGTCGGCGGCGTGGAGAGCGGGGCTGTCGTCGGCGCCCATGGCCACGGCCATGCCGCCCTGCGCCCAGCTCGATGCACAGCCGGCCCCGAGCGCTGCCGGCGAGATCACCAGCGCACGACGCCCCGCCTCCGCCACGGCCAAGGCGGCGCTCAGCCCGGCCAAGCCCGCGCCGAGGATCAGGACGCCGTTCAGATTCAAGCTTCGCGCCATATCAAATCCTCGTCCTTCGACGCTCGCTTCGCTCGCACCTCAGGATGAGGATTTGAACGGAGGTTGGAGTAGCCCTCATCCTGAGGTGCGATCCATGGGATCGCCTCGAGGGACGAGGGCGGTGGCTCAGATCATCTCCACATCCACATGGTGGCGCGCCTTGACCAGGTCGTAGCGCGCGGGGTGGGCCGGTGGCGGCAGGTCGATCATGCGCTGCACGGCGCGGGCGGCGCCGGCGATGACGGCGGGGTCCACCGTCACCTCGTAGCGGTCGTGGAGCAGCGCTTCATGGATGTTCTGCAACGTGATGCGCTTCATGTGCGGGCAGAGGTTGCAGGGGCCGATGAACAGGGTGTCCGGGCTGTCGGCCTGGACGTTGGCGGCCATGGAGCATTCGGTGATCATCACCACCTGGGCGGGGCGGCGGCGCGCCACATAGTCGCTCATGGCGGCGGTGGAGCCGGTGAAGTCCGACGCCGCGATCACGTCGGTGGGGCATTCCGGGTGGGCCAGGATCTCGGCGCCCGGATAGGCGGCGCGCAGTTCGACGATATCCTCGGCGGTGAAGCGCTCGTGCACCTCGCACCGGCCGGCCCAGGCGATGATCTTCACCGCGGTCTGGCGCGCGACGTTGCGGGCCAGGAACTCGTCGGGGATCAGGATGCAGCGGTCGGTTCCCCATTCCGCCGCCGCGGCCTCCACGACCTGCACGGCGTTGGCGCTGGTGCAGCAGATGTCGGTCTCCGCCTTCACCTCCGCGGTGGTGTTGACGTAGGTGACCACCGGCACGCCGGGATAGCGCGCCTTGATCAGGCGCACGTCCGCCGCGGTGATGGACGAGGCCAGCGAACAGCCGGCCAACGGGTCGGGGATCAGCACGCGCTTGTGCGGCGCCAGCACCTTGGACGTCTCGGCCATGAAGTGCACACCGGCCTGGACGATCACGTCGGCGTCGCTGCAGGCGGCTTCGCGGGCCAGGCCCAGGCTGTCGCCCACATAGTCGCCGACGCCGTGGAAAATTTCCGGCGTCATGTAGTTGTGGGCCAGGATCACGGCGTTGCGCTCACGCTTCAGCCGGTTGATCTCGGCGATCAGCGGCGCATGGGCGCGCCATTCCAGCGGCGTGACCCGCGCCCTGACCTTGTCCCACAGAGGCGCGGTCGCAACCTCCACCTCGGGCGTGAAGGCGAAGCGGTTCAAGACGCCGTCGTCCATTTCATCCTCCATATGCTCAAAATGAGCATTAAGGGAGCCGACAAAACCGGCGAGACCGAACAGGGTTCAAACTCGACGGGGAGCTTATGCTCTAGCTGAGCAGAAGTGGGCTCAATGTAGGCCGATGCCCGCGGGAATCAAGCCGAAATGTCGCAGGGACGTCCGACGGGCGTCAGTGCACGACCTGACGCAGCACGAAGTAGAGACCGCCGGAGATGGCCATGGCCGCGGGCAGGGTCAGCACCCAAGCCGAGGCGATGGAGCGGATGGTCGACCATTGCAGGCCCGAGCCGTTGGCGGCCATGGTCCCGGCGACGCCGCTGGACAGCACGTGGGTGGTGGAGACCGGCAGGCCGAAATTGTCGGCGGCGAGGATGGTCAGGGCGGCGGTCACCTCCGCCGCGGCGCCCTGGCCATAGGTGAGGTGGGTCTTGCCGATGCGCTCCCCCACCGTGACCACGATGCGCTTCCAGCCCACCATGGTGCCGAGGCCGAGGGCCAGGGCCACGCAGATCTTCACCCAGCGGGGAATATAGCGGGTGCCCTTGGTAAGCCCATCGCCGTAGGCCTTCAGCGTCTTGGCGTCGTCGCCGCCAAAGCCGGCGGTCCTGGACTTGGCCAGGGTGCGCACCGCCTCGCCGGTCAGATACATGTCGTTGCGCAGGTTGGGGGTGGCGGCGGCGGGCACCTTGCGCACCGAACCATAGTTCTGGACGCTGGTGGCGATGTCGGCCGAGACCACGCCCAGCGCGGCATAGACCGACGGGTCCTCCAGCTTCTTGGCCTTCAGCGAGTCGCCGACCTTGGAGCGGGCGGCGACGATGTCCGGCGCGGGCGCACCCTGGGCGCGGGTGGTGAACAGGGCCTGCGCCTTGTGGGCGCTGGCGATGAAGGCGGGCGCGGTGTCGTCCGGCATGGTGCGGTTCAGGGCATAGGCGGTGGGCGCGGCCCCGATCAGGATCAGCATGATCAGGCCCATGCCCTTCTGCCCGTCGTTGGAGCCGTGGCCATAGGAGACGCTGGTGCAGGTGAGAATGAGCAGGCCGCGAATCCACAGCGGCGGCGGCTTGTCGCTGTCCGGCGCGGTGTAGAGCTTCTTGGAGCGGATCACGAACTTCATCAGCAGGAGCAGCAGGGCCGAGCCGATGAAGCCGACCATCGGGCTGACCAGAAGGGTGGTGAACACCTTGGTGGCCTGCGACCAGTCCACGCCCGAGGTGGCCGAGCCCGCCGGCGCCATGAGCTGGTTGGCCAGGCCCACCCCCATGATCGAGCCGATCAGGGCGTGGGAGGAGGAGTTGGGAATACCCATCGCCCAGGTGCCGAGGTTCCAGATGATGGCCGCGAACAGGAGCGAGAAGATCATGGCGTAGCCCGCGCCCGACCCGACGTTCAGGATCAACTCCACCGGCAACAGCGTGACGATGCCGTAGGCCACCGCGCCCGACGAAACCAGCACGCCGACGAAGTTGAAAAAGCCCGACCATACCACCGCCACCAGGGGCGGCATGGAGTGGGTGTAGATCACCGTGGCGACGGCGTTGGCGGTGTCGTGGAAGCCGTTGACGAACTCGAACCCCAGCGCGATCAGGAGGGCCAGGCCCAGGAAGGCGAAGGCGCCGATGGCCAGGGGCTCGCCCACATTGGCGGTGTCCCTGAAGATGGAAAAGCCGGCGAAGGCCAGCCCGCCCAGGAGGACCAGGACGAAGGCGACCGCGCCCGCCGCGTGCGGTTTCCGATCGAGCTGAGGTCGGCCGCTGGGGGTCGTTCCGGGCGAAGCCTCGCCTAACACCGCATCGGTCATGGTCGCCTCAACCTGCTGTCGACGGCAGGTTAACCACCGCTTCCCAACGGTTTCGTGACGCGCGGGACGGGCGTATACTGGCCGCGCGCCGGCGTCAGACCGGCGGAGGAACGCCCATCGGGAGCGCGCCATGCCCTATGTCGAAGGTCAGACCGTCCACGACGCCGACACCCATGTGATGGAGTTGCCGGGCGCCATCGAGCGCTACATCGCCCCGGCATATCGAGAGAAGCTGGCCGCGCGCCTGGCCCGGAAGGGCGGCGACGGCTGGGTGGAGGCGGCGCGGGCCAGGCAGGCCGATCCCGCGTTCCGCGCCGGGGCGGCCGCCAATCTGCTGCTGCGCAAGAACTACGAGGCGCTGGGCGCCTTCACCAATACCGATCGGCCCGCCGCGCTGGACCTGTTCGGTTTCGCCAGCCAGCTGGTCTTCACCACCGCGGGGCTGTTCCTGCCGCCGCTGGAGCACGAGGCCGACGTGGATCTGGCGGTGGAGGCGGCGCGCGCGCACAACCGCATGATGGCCGACTATTGCGCGGTGGACCGCCGCCTGCTGGCGACCGGCTATGTTCCGCTCATCGATCGCGCCCGGACGGTCGATGTGGCGAGGGAGGCTATCGCGCTCGGCTGCAAGGGCCTGATGATCAATTCCCGCGTCCCCCACGGCCATTCGCCCAGCCACCAGGACTTCGACGGCCTGTGGGCGCTGGCGCAGGAGGCGGGGCTGCCGATTCTGTTCCATGTGGGCGGCGAGCAGAAGATGAACCCGTCCTATTTCAACAACGGCGGTCCCCCGGTGCTGGACTTCCACGGCGGGGCGGAGAACTTCACCTCGGTGAGCTTCATGGCCATCCCCCTGGCTGTCTGGCAGACCCTGTCCGTGCTGGTGATCGACGGGGTGTTCGATCGTTTCCCCAGGCTGAAGTTCGGCGCCATCGAGCTCGGCGCCGGGTGGGTCCCCAGCCTGATGCAGTTCATGGACTCCGCCGCGACCGCCTTCGCGCGGGAGGAACGGCTGCAGCGGCTCTCCGCCCGGCCGAGCGAAATCCTCCGGCGCCAGTTCTTCGCTACGCCCTATCCGCACGAGAATGTGGGCTGGATCATCCAGAACGGCGCCGAGGACATCTGTCTGTTCTCCTCCGACTATCCGCACATCGAGGGCGGACGCAATCCGATGAAGCGGTTCAACGAGAGCCTGGAGGGTGTCTCCGCCGAGGCGCGGCGCAAGTTCTTCCGCGACAATTTCATCGCCATGATGGGCGCGGGGCTCGATCCGGCGCTGCACGACATCGCCGGACAGGCGGCCGCCTGAGACCCTACCAGGTGGCGATCTTCTCCGCCTCGGCATGGCTGATGGGATGGTGGGCGCGGGCGTGGTCCTCCTCGGCCAGCAGGCGCGCGGCCTCCAGCGCCGCCATGCAGCCCATGCCGGCGGCGGTGACCGCCTGGCGATAGATGTCGTCGGTGACGTCGCCCGCGGCGAACACGCCCTCGATGGCGGTGGCGGTCTTGCCCTTCTCCACATCCAGATAGCCCGCCTTGTCCATCTTGAGCTGACCGGCGAACAGGGAGGACGCCGGGGCGTGCCCGATGGCGACGAACACGCCGTCCACCGGCAGGGTGGAGACGCCACCGTCCTTCAGGTTCTTCAGCCGCACCCCGGTGACGCCGCGTGGATTGTCATCGCCCAGCACCGCGTCGATCTCGCTGTTCCAGATCACCTCCACCTTGGGGTTGGCGAACAGACGCTCCTGCAGGATGCGTTCGGCGCGGAACTCGTCGCGCCGGTGGATGACGGTGACCTTCGAGGCGAAGGCGGTGAGGAACAGCGCCTCCTCCACCGCCGTATTGCCGCCGCCGACCACCGCCACCGCCCTGTTCCGGTAAAAGAAGCCGTCGCAGGTGGCGCAGGCCGAGACGCCGAAGCCGCGGAAGTGCTGCTCGCTCGGCAAGCCCAGCCACTTGGCCTGCGCGCCCGTGGCGATGATCACCGTCTCCGCCACGATGGCCTCGCCGCTGTCGAGGGTGAGGCGGAAGGGGCGCTGGCCGAGTTCGGCCTTCACCACCAGGTCGTTGATGAACTCGGTCCCCACGTGTTCGGCCTGGGCCTTCATCTGGTCCATCAGCCAGGGTCCCTGGATCACGTCGGCGAAGCCCGGATAGTTCTCCACATCGGTGGTGATGGTCAGCTGGCCGCCGGGCTCCATGCCCGAGATCAGCACGGGCTTCAGCAGCGCGCGGGCGGCGTAGATGGCGGCGGTATAGCCGGCGGGACCCGAGCCGATGATGGCGACCCTGACCTGACGGGCTGGAACGGAACCGGAGGGAGCGGGGGGCGTGGACATGGGCGGTATTTAGGGATGATTCCGGCAAAGCGCGACGGGCGAGCGCCAAGCCTGTCGCGCGGCCGCCCCGCCGCCCCGTGCATCGCCCTGTCGCCGCCGTCGAATCCGCACTAGGCTGTGGCTCTGTCACCCGCTATCCGTTGGCCCATGCGCGCACCGAGACCCACGTCCACGGCCCCCAAGTCCACGGCCCGATCCTTCATCTGGGACATGCTCACCTTCGAGCGCCTGATGACCGGCCCGATCACCCACCTGATCTATTGGGCGGGCATGGCCATCATCGTCATCATCGGCTTCGGCATCGCCGGGGGGGCCATCGGCCTGGTGATCCGCGACTTTTCCCTCGGCGGGGTGGCGCTGGCCATCCCCGTGGTGGTGGTGGGTCTCCTGGTCACCGTCGCCCTGGTGATGATCTGGCGCGGCATGTGCGAGTTCTACCTCGCCGTGTTCCGCATCGCCGACGACCTCCGCGCGCTCCGCCTCGCCCAGGAAACCGCCGACCGCGCCGCAAACCCGCCGACGCCGCGCATGGGTGACCCGGATCTCTGAAAGATCGGTTGGAAAGTCACCGACTCTGGTTCCGTTCCGGGCGGATCGGGGCGTTGGCGATCTTCGACCAGAAGTTGGAGGCGCTGCGCACCGCCCGGGTGACGCAGGCCCTGGAGTTCGACGGCGCCGGTCCGGTCTTCTCGCTGGCCTATGCGCTGGAAAGCCTGCATCGCAATCTCGGCGACCTGGCCGACCGGGCGGACGAGACCGCGCAGGGCCGCGCCGAAACCCGGCCGCCGGGCTGATGCCCGCCCGCCTGTCACAAGGCGAAAGGGGCGGACCCCTGCGGATCCGCCCCACCCCTCGCCCCCATCGCCGGGTCGCAGCCTTTTTACGGCGCGTGCCTGGCGACGTGCATTGTTCGGGTTCTCGCCCGTTAAAACGATGAAAGCCGAAACGTCCGCGGTATCAAAGGTGCGCCGTGTCGCAGGGGTTAATATCCGGACGCTCTGTATCAAAATGGCAACGATGTGGCGAACCGGGGGCGAGGGTGCGGCCAAACCCGTCCGCGCGCGGCGCAGGGGCCAAGCTTGGCGCTTGCCGAACCTCACCCTGAAATATTAGTTCGACACAGACCGCCTATTGCTGTTCCAAGCCTGGCGGACGACGCCTTCGAGGCGAACACCCTATTGGAGCGCCCGCTGCGTGACGGACCAAGGCCCCTACCGCTTCTACAAACCTGAAGACGTGAAGGGTCGGCGCTCCCGCTGGATCTGGATCGTGCTGGCCGTCGTGCTGGCGGTCTTCATCGTCTGGCTGATCGCGCCGCACGGCGATAACACCACGGCCGGCCCGGGGGGGCAGGGCGGCCGGGGCGCGGCGGCAGGCGGCGCCGGTGGTCGTGGCGGCGGTCGGGGCGGCCGGGGCGCAGGGGCGCCGACCACGGTCGGCTGGGCGCGCGCGGCGACGGGCGATGCGCCGATCTACATCTACGCCCTCGGCACGGCGACCCCGGCCCAGACCGTTACGGTCCGCACCCAGATTTCCGGGCAGTTGCTGAGCGTCGCCTTCCGCGAAGGCCAGATGGTCAGAAAGGGCCAGGTTCTGGCCCAGGTCGACCCGCGTCCCTATGAGCAGCAACTGCTGCAGGCCCAAGGGACGCTGGCCAAGGACGAGGCCCAGCTCACCAATGCGCGTCTCGATCTGCAGCGCTACAACACCCTGGTGGCGCAGGACTCGGTGGCGCGCCAGACCCGCGACACCCAGACGGCGCTGGTCCGTCAGCTCGAAGGCCAGATCAAGACCGATCAGGCGGCGGTGGCCGCCCAGAAGCTCAACCTGATCTATTGCCGGATCACCTCGCCGGTGACCGGCAAGGTGGGGCTGCGCCAGGTCGATCCCGGCAATTACGTCACCGCCGGAGACACCAACGGTCTCGTCGTCGTGACCGAGGTCACCCCCATCGATGTGCTGTTCACCGTGCCGGAGGATAATCTGGCCCAGGTCAACAAGCGCGTGGCGTCCGGCGCGATGCTCGAGGCCGCGGCCTTCGACCGGGCGCAGAAGACCCAGCTCGCGCTCGGCCGGCTCTTGACCCTGGACAACCAGGTGGACACCACCACCGGCACCGTCCGGGCCAAGGCGCGCTATGAGAACACCGATGGGGCGCTGTTCCCCAACCAGTTCGTCAATGTACGCCTGCTGGTCGATACGCTGCACAATACCGTGCTGATCCCCACCTCGGCCATCCTGCGCGGCTCGGGCGGCCTGTTCGTCTGGGTGGTGAACCAACCCGGCAACGCGGTGGAGATGCGCACGGTGCAGACGGGTCCCGCCTCGGGCGAGAACACCGCGATCACCTCCGGGCTCGACGCCGGCGAGATCGTGGTCACCGACGGCTCGGATCGCCTGCGCGAGGGGCAGAACGTGTTCCTGCAGGGCGATTGTGTTCCCCGAGGAATGCGCATGGGCGGCGGTGGCGGTCGCGGCGGCGCGGGCTCCGGCGGTCGCGGCGCGGCCGGTGGCGCTGCGGGCGGCGGCTACGGCGGCGGCGGCCAGGCGCAGCCAGAACCCAAGACCCTGTTCAACCTGTTCGGCCTGCTGAGCCCTAAGGCCAAACCGGCGCCCGACATGCTGTCTTCGCTGCGCTGCAAGCCCGGCGAACGTCCGGCCAGCATGAACGGCGGCATGGGTAGCGCGACGGTCGCCGCGGCGGTGCCGGGCGGGTCGGCGCCGGAATCGACCCCGGCGCCGGGCCATCACCACACCACGGTATCCGGCGCGCCCGCTTCGGCGAACGGCGGCCCGCCGTCGGCGGGTCAGGCCGGGCCGCAAGGCGGCGCACAGGGCGCCGCGCCGGGCGGAGCCGGCCATATGAGCGCGCGGATGCAGGCCATGTTCGGCCCGCTGAAGCTCGATGCCGCCCAGCAGGTCAAGGTCCAGGCCATTGTCGACGCCAACCGGCCGAAGATGATGGCGGCTTTCCAGTCCGGCGACATGGCCGGGGCCAAGGCCGCGCGCCAGGCCATGGACGCCCAGATCGACGCGGTGCTGCGCCCGGACCAGAAGGCCAAGATGGCCGAACTTCGGGCGCAGATGCAGGCGCGTAGAGCCGCGGGCGGCGGCGGGCAATAATGAGCGAGACGCCGCCGCCCCACCAACCGCCTCGCCCGGACGAGGACGGGGAAGAACGCGCGGGCGGCCCCGGGCGGGGCCAGCTGTCGCCCTCGCACCTGTTCATCGCCCGTCCCATCGCCACCTCGCTCCTGATGGTGGCGATCTTCCTGGCCGGGGTGGTCGGCTTCCAGTTTCTGCCGCTCTCGGCTTTGCCGGAGGTCGATTACCCGACCATCCAGGTGCAGACCTTCTATCCGGGCGCATCGCCGGAGGTGATGACCTCCTCGATCACCGCGCCTTTGGAGCGCCAGTTCGGCGAAATGCCCGGCCTGTCGCGAATGACCTCGGTCTCCTCCGCCGGCGCCTCGGTGGTCACGCTGCAATTCTCCCTGGCGCTGACCCTGGACGTGGCCGAGCAGGAGGTTCAGGCGGCGATCAACGCCTCGGGCAACCTGTTGCCGTCCGACATCCCAAGTCCTCCGATCTACGCCAAGATCAATCCGGCCGATGCGCCGATCCTGTCCATCGCCCTGTCCTCCTCGACCCTGCCGCTGACGGAGGTGGAGGACATCGCCGACACCCGCCTGGCGCAGAAGCTGTCGCAGGTGCCGGGCGTCGGCCTCGTTTCCGTGTCGGGCGGCCAGCGGCCGGCGGTGCGCATCCAGGCCAACCCGGCGGCGCTCGCCTCCTACGGCCTGACGCTGGAGACGCTTCGCACCGCCATCGGGTCGGCCAACGTCAACGGCGCCAAGGGCCAGATCGACGGTGTAACGCGGTCCTACGCCATCAACTCCAATGACCAGCTCTCCACGGTCAACGACTACACCAACCTGATCATCGCCTACCGCAACGGCGCGCCGGTGCATCTGAAGGATGTGGCCAGCATCGTCGATGGGGCCGAGAACAACCAGCTCGGCGCGCTCGACAACACCACGCCCGCGGTGATCCTGAATATCCAGCGCCAGCCGGGCGCCAACGTCATCCAGGTGGCGGACCAGATCAAGGGCATGTTGCCCCTGGCCTACTGCGCCGACGACGCGTGCCGGACCAAGGTCGGCAAGAACCCGTCCAGGACCGCGCTGGAGGACTCGCTGCCGAACGGGGTCACCCTGACCCCGATCACCGACCGCACCGTCACCATCCGCGCCAGCGTCAAGGACGTGGAGTTCGAACTGGCGCTGTCGGTGGCCCTGGTCGTCCTGGTGATGTTCCTGTTCCTGCGCAACCTCGCCGCCACCGCCATCTCGGGCATCGCCGTGCCGCTCTCGCTCGTGGGCGCGTTCGGGATCATGTACCTGTTCAAGTTCTCGCTCAACAACCTGACCCTGATGGCGCTGACCATCGCCACGGGCTTCGTCGTGGACGACGCCATCGTCATGATCGAGAACATCTCGCGCCATATCGAGGACGGCGAGGACCGCAAGACCGCCTCGTTCCGCGGCTCGGGCGAGATCGGCTTCACCATCATCTCCCTGACCCTGTCGCTGCTGGCGGTGCTGATCCCGCTGCTGTTCATGGGCGATGTGGTGGGCCGGCTGTTCCGCGAGTTCGCCATCACCCTGGCGATCACCATCGTCATCTCCGCCATCGTCTCGCTGACGCTGGTGCCCTCGCTCTGCGCGCTGTGGCTCTCGGCGCCCAACGAGAACCCGAAGACGCGATACGGCCGGATGAACCTGTGGCTGGACGACGGCTTCAAGTGGATCGCGGCGCGATACGATACGGCGCTGACCTGGGTGCTCGGCCGCCAGTTGGCCACCCTGATCGTGGCGGTCGGCACCTTCGTCCTCACCGCCTTCCTCTACATCATCATCCCCAAGGGCCTGTTCCCCACCCAGGACACGGGTCTGATCCAGGGCGTGACCGAGGCGGCGCAGACCATCTCCTATGCCGAGATGGGCCAGCGCCAGCGGCAGATGGCGCAGGCGGTGCTGCAGGACCCCGACGTGGACAACGTCTCGTCCTATGTGGGCGTCGACGCCCAGAACCAGACCCTCAACGAGGGCCGGATGCTGATCGCGCTGAAGCCGCTCGGCCAGCGCCACACCGGCGCATCGGAGGTGATCCGGCGGCTACAGACCGAAACCGCCAACATCCCCGGCATGGTGCTCTATCTGCAGCCGGTGCAGGACCTGACCATCGACGCCAACGTGAGCCGCACCCAATACCAGTTCGTGCTGGAGGGCGCCGATCCCGCCCAGCTCGCCGACCTGTCGAGCCAATTGGTCGATCGGCTGAACAAACTGCACCAGTTCGAGCAGGTGTCGAGCGACGCGCAGACCAAGGGCCTGTCGGCCTTTATCAATGTCGATCGCGATACCGCCGCGCGGCTCGGCGTCTCCTTGGCCTCAGTGGACAACGCGCTCTATGACGCCTTCGGCCAGCGCATCGTCTCCACCATCTTCACCCAGTCCAACCAGTACCGGGTGATCCTGGAATCGACCCCCTCGCTGCAACGCTCGCCCGATGCGCTGAGCGCCATCTACCTGCAGTCCTCGTCCGGCGCGAACGTCCCGCTGACCGCCATCGCCACCGTGCAGGAGCGGACCTCCCCGCTGCTGGTCACCCATGTGGGCCAGTTCCCAGCCGCGACCGTCTCCTTCAACCTCGGCAAGGGCGTCGCGCTCGGCCAAGCGGTGGACGAGGTGAAGCGTATTGAGACCGACATGCACATGCCGGCCTCGGTCAACACCACCTTCCTTGGCGCGGCGGCGGCGTTCCAGTCCTCGCTATCCAACGAGCTGTGGCTGATCCTGGCGGCGGTGGTGGCGATCTACATCGTGCTGGGCGTGCTCTATGAGAGCTTCATCCACCCGGTGACCATCCTGTCGACCCTGCCGTCGGCGGCGATCGGGGCGCTGCTTGCGCTATTGCTGACGGGTCAGGACCTCGGCGTCATCGGCATCATCGGCATCGTGCTGCTGTTCGGCATCGTCAAGAAGAACGCCATCATGATGATCGACTTCGCCCTGGACGCGGAGCGGAACGAGGGGATGGATTCCACCAGCGCCATCCACCAGGCGGCGCTGCTGCGGCTGCGGCCGATCCTGATGACCACCATGGCCGCGCTCTTGGGCGCCGTGCCGCTGTGGCTCGGCGGCGGCATGGGGGCGGAACTGCGCCAGCCGCTCGGCATCTCCATCATCGGCGGCCTGATCGCCTCGCAGTTGCTGACCCTGTTCACCACGCCGGTGATCTACATCTGGTTCGACAAGGCCGCCACGCGCCTCTCCCGCCGCGATCCCGAGGCCCCGGTGCGCTATCAGCGCGGCCAGCGCGGCCAGGACGCGACCCGCGGCCAAACGGCGGCGCAGGACGAACAGGAGCGCCGCGACGAGGGCGGTGACGGGACCCCCGGCCGCGCTCCCGACGACGGCGAGCCGGAGGGCCATCCCTCGTGAACCCGGCAGCCGTCTTCATCCGGCGGCCGGTGGCGACGATCCTGCTCACCATCGGCATCGCGCTCGTGGGCATCGCCGCCTATTTTGTCCTGCCGGTCGCCTCCCTGCCGGCGATCGACATTCCCGCCATCGGCGTGAGCGCCAATCTGCCGGGCGCCAGTCCGGAGATCATGGCCACCAGCGTCGCCACCCCGCTGGAGCGTCGGCTCGGCCATATCGCCTCGGTGACGGACATGACCTCCTCGTCCTCCACCCAGCGCACCCAGATCGTGATGCAGTTCGACCTTGACCGCGACATCAACGGCGCCGCGCGCGACGTGCAGGCGGCAATCAACGCCGCTCGGGCCGACCTGCCCTCCACGCTGCGCAGCCCGCCGCAGTATCGCAAGTTCAACCCGGCCGACCAGCCGGTGATCAGCCTGGCCCTGACCTCGCCCACCCTGACCAAGCCGCAGATGTACGACGCGGCCGCCACCATCCTGCAGCAGAAGCTGAGCCAGGTGCCGGGCGTGGGGCAGGTGGACGTGCAGGGCGGCGCCTCGCCCGCCGTGCGCATCGACCTCAATCCGCGCCTGCTGTCGCAGTTCGGCATCGGGCTGGAGGATATCCGCGCGGCGGTGGCCGGTTTCAATCCCGTGCCCCAGCCCAAGGGCGCGCTCGATATCGCCGGCCGTCACCAGCAGATCTACACCAACGACCTTGGGCTGAAGGCGTCCGACTATTCCGGTCTGGTGGTGGCCTATCGCAACGGCGCCGCGGTGCGCCTGTCCGACGTCGCCCACGTCTATGACGGGGCGGAGAACATCCTCAACATCGGCCTCTACAACGGCACGGACTCCATAAACGTCAACATCCGCAAGGAGGCCGCGGCCAACGTCATGGACGTGGTCGACCGGATCAAGGCGCTGTTGCCGCAGCTGAAGGCCGAGCTGCCGCCGACGGTCGATCTTTCGGTCACCTTCGACCGCACTACCTCGATCCGCTCGTCCCTGGTGGAGGTGGAGCGCACGCTGCTGTTGTCGGTCATCCTGGTCGTGCTCGTTGTGCTGGCCTTCCTGCGCAATGGGCGGGCGACGCTGATCCCGGCGGTGGCGGTGGTGGTCTCGCTGCTCGGCACGCTGGCGGTCATGTATCTGTTCGGGTTCAGCCTGGACAATCTCAGCCTGATGTCGCTCACCGTGGCCACGGGCTTCGTGGTCGATGACGCCATCGTCGTGCTGGAGAACATCACCCGCCACGTGGAGGCGGGTATGCCGCGCTTCCGCGCCGCCCTGGTGGGCGCGGGCGAGGTGGGGTTCACCGTCATCTCCATCTCCATCTCGCTGATCGCCGTGTTCATCCCGATCCTGTTCATGGGCGGCATCGTGGGGCGGCTGTTCCGCGAGTTCGCCGTGACGCTGGCCTCGGCGGTGATGATCTCGCTCGTGCTGTCGCTTACCGCCACGCCCATGCTGGCGGCGCGGCTGATCGACGATCCGGAAAAGCAGCAGAAGCCGAAGGGGCCGATGGGCCGGTTTTTCGCAAGGCTGGCCGATGGCTCGGAGCGCGGCTTCCGCTTCCTGCACGAGACCTATGAGGACTCGCTGAGCTGGGCGCTGAACAACGGCCTGATCGTGCTCGGCCTGCTGGTCGCCGCCGTCGTCGCCACGGTCTATATGTATATCATCGTGCCCAAGGGCTTCTTTCCGCAGCAGGATACCGGCCAGCTCGGCGGCGGCGTGCAGGTGGACCAGGCCTCGTCCTTCAACCTCACCGGCCAGAAGTTCCGCCAGATCGTCAAGACGATCATGACCGAGAAGTCGGTGCAGACGGTGACCGGCTTCTCCGGCTCCAATGGCGCGGGACTGCAGGTACAGCTCAAGCCCAAGGCCCAGCGCCCGGGCGAAACCTCCGACGACGTAATCAATCGTCTGCGGCCCAAGCTGTTCCGCATCGCCGGCGCCCAGACCTTCCTGCAGGTGCGCCAGGACATCGGCGGGGGCGGGCGCCAGTCCAACGCCCAGTATCAGTATACGCTGGAGAGCGACGACCTCGCCTTGCTCAAGATCTGGGCGGAGAAGCTTACCAACCAGCTGAAGACCGATCCCAGCCTGCTCGACGTCAACTCAGATCAGCAGGACCACGGACTGGAGACCTTCGTCACCGTCGATCGCGACGGCGCCGCGCGCCTTGGCCTCACTTCGCAGCAGATCGACAACAACCTGAACGACGCGTTCGGACAGGCGCAGATCTCCACCATCTACAACCCGCTGAACCAATATCACGTCACCGAGGAGGTGGCGCCGGAGTTCGCCAGGACGCCGGAGGACATCACCAGCCTCTATGTGGCGCCGAGCGGCAATTCCGGCGCCCTGTTGACGCCGGGGTCGGGTTCCCATCCGAACGGCAAGGGCGCGCTCGGGACCGGGGTGATCAAGCCCGAAGAGACGGTGAGCCACACCCAGCCCTATGTGGCCGCCTCGCGCACCAGCACCACGGTGGCGCTGCCCACCGCACTGACCGGGGCCGGCGTCACCGCCACCTCCACCGGCGGCGGCGGGTCGGGGCGGACACAGACCGGCGTGGCCGTCTCCACCAGCGCCTCACGGGTGGTGCCACTGCCCGCCTTCTCCACCGTGGCGCCCAACTCGACGCCGACCCAGGTGAACCACCAGAACCTGTCGGTGTCGGCCACCATCTCGTTCAACCTGCCGCCGGGCAAGGCGCTGTCCGACGCGCAGGCGGCGATCCAGCACGCGCTCGACACCGTCCACATGCCCAACACCGTGCACGGCTCGTTCCGCGGGTCGGCCCAACAGTTCCAGCAGGCCTTCGGTTCGGAGCCCGTGCTGATCCTGGGCGCCCTGATGGCGGTCTATATCGTGCTGGGCGTGCTGTATGAGAGCTATGTCCATCCCATCACCGTGCTCTCCACCCTGCCGTCGGCCAGCCTCGGCGCGGTGGGGGCCATGCTGCTGTTCCACGTGCAGTTCGACATCATCGGCATGATCGGCATCGTGCTGCTCATCGGCATCGTCAAGAAGAACGCCATCATGATCATCGACTTCGCCCTGGTGGCGGAGCGGGAGGAGGGGCTGTCGAGCCAGGACGCCATCCACAAAGCCTCGATGCTGCGCTTCCGGCCGATCCTGATGACCACCTTCGCCGCGATCCTCGGCGCCCTGCCCCTGGCCCTGGGTTTCGGCGAGGGCGGCGAATTGCGCCGGCCGCTCGGCATCGCCATCATCGGCGGGCTGGTGGCCAGCCAGGTGCTGACGCTGCTCACCACACCGGTGGTCTATCTCTATATGGACAAGCTTCGTAAGCCCCGCCGCCGTTCGCGGCTGGGGGAACGCCTGCGGGGCCGGCCCGCCTCGCCCGCTCCCATCCGCCCATAAGGCGCCCGCCATGACCCTGTTCCGCCGCCCTCCCATCGCGCCCATCCTGATCGCAACCCTGTTGTTGTCCGCCTGCGCCGTCGGACCGAACTACAGGCGTCCGAGCGTGGCGACGCCGCCCGCCTTCAAGGAGGCGCCGAACGCCCAGAACGGCTGGGTGATCGGCCAGCCCATGGACACCATCGACCGCGGCGCTTGGTGGTCGGTGTTCAACGACGCCACGCTGGACGGGCTGGAGCGCAAGGTCGCCATCGACAACCAGACTGTGGCCCAGGCTGTCGCCGCCTATGACCAGGCGCGCGCCCTGACCGCCGTCGACCGCGCCGGACTGTTCCCGACGATCAGCCTGACCGGCTCGGGCCAGCGTTCCGGCAGCGGCGGGGGAAGCGGCGGTGGCGGCTCCGGTGGCTTTGTGGATTCCAACGGCAACCTGATCTCGGGGGGAGGCGGCGCCAGCAGCCAGACCCGCTACAACGCCGCCCTCGGCGCCTCCTGGGCGCCGGACGTGTGGGGACGTCTGCGTCGCCAGGTCCAGAGCGACCGCGCCCTGAGCCAGGCCTCGGCCGCCGACCTCGCCAACGCCAGGCTGTCGGCCCAGACCCTGCTGGCCAGCGACTATTTCCTGCTGCGCATCCTCGACGCGGAAAAGCGCCTCTATGACGAGACGGTGGCGACGGACCAGCGGGCCTATGACATCACCAACAACCGCTATCAGGCGGGCGTCGCCGCCAAGGCCGACGTGATCACCGCCCAGACCCAGTTGATCACCGCCAAGGCCACCCAGGCGAATGTGGCGGTCCAGCGCCAGCAGACCGAACACGCCATCGCCGTGCTGGCCGGCATGGCCCCGGCCGAACTCACCATCGCGCCGGTGGAGACCCTGAACCGCTCGGTGCCGACGCCGCCGGTGCTGGTGCCGTCGGAAATCCTGCAGCGGCGGCCGGACATCGCCTCGGCCGAGCGCAACGCGGCCTCGGCCTCCGCCCAGATCGGTGTGCAGGTGGCGGCCTACTTCCCAACGTTCAATCTGTCCGGCAGCTACGGCTACAACGCCTCCACCCTCGGCAGCCTGTTCAACAGCTCCAACGACGTGTGGTCCTACGGCCTGTCGGCGGCTGAGACCCTGCTCGATTTCGGCGCGCGCAAGGCCCGTGTACGCCAGGCCAGGGCCGCCTACGCCCAACGTGTGGCCAGCTATCGCCAGACGGTGCTGAGCGCCTTCCAGAATGTGGAGGATGAACTGGTGGCGCTGCGCGTGCTGGGCCAGGAACAGGGGCTTCGCGATCAGGCGCTGGTGTCCGCCCGCCTGGCCGAACAACTGGCGCTGAACCAGTACAAGGCCGGCACGGTGGATTACACCACGGTGGTTTCGGCGCAAAACACCAGCCTGCAGGCCGGCGAGGCGGCGTTGCAGATCCTGCAACAGCAACAGGCCGCCAGCGTCGCCCTGATCGAAGCCCTCGGCGGCGGCTGGACCGTTGCCGACCTGCCGAAGAAGTAGGCAAAACGAACCCTCTCCCATAGAGAGAGGGGTGCGCCAAATCGTCAGGAATAGTGCGGGAATTGGGTCTGGGGCGGGTGGGTCTCGTTCGCCGCCATGGCCGGTTCGGCCATCACCGTCTTGAAGGCCACCTTGAACCTGGCCATCTCCTGCGGCGTGCCCACCGAGATGCGCACGGCGTTCGGCCAGATCGGCCAGGTGCGGCCGATCAGCACCTTCTGCCGGGCCATGGCGGCCATCACCGTGCGGCCGTTTCGGCCCGTGTCGATCATGAAGCAGTTGGTCCTGGGCTCGCCTATCACCTTGAAGCCGTTGGCCTTCAGGAAGGCGATGGTGTCGTTGCGGGTATCGGCGGTGATCTTGCGCCGGGCCGGGATCAGGGTCGGGTCTTCCAGCGACACGCGCGCGGCGGCGGAGCCGGTGATGGGCATGGCGTTCTGGCCGTAGGCTTGCAGTTTGGCCAGCAGGTCCGGCCGACCCACGGCGAAGCCGCAGCGGATGCCGGCCATGCCGTAGATCTTGGAGAAGGTGCGCAGCACGATCAGGTCCTTGCCCGCCGCCACCATGTCCAGCACATCCGGCTCGTCGGACAGGTGCAGATAGGCCTCGTCCACCAGGAGGATCGACCCCTTGGGCTTGTTCTCCAGCGCCCAGACGATCTCCTGCTTGGGCGTGATGGTGCCGGTGGGGTTGTTGGGGTTGCAGATATAGATCACCCCGGCGTTCGGGTCGGCGGCCACCATGGCCTTGACGTCGTGGGCATAGGTCCCGGTCAGCGGAACCTTGACGATCCGGGCGCCGGTGACCTCCGCGGCCCGCGTGGGCGCCTCATAGGACGGGTCGGCGGTGACCAGGCTCCGGCCCGGCGCGGTGAAGGCCAGCACGGTGTAATGCAGCGGCTCGGACGATCCGGCATAGACCGAGACATAGTCCGGTTTCAGTCCGTGCTGCTCGGCGAACACATGCGCCAGCTTCTGCGTCTCGCCGAACAGGTCGTAGCGGCCGCCCATGGGGGCGATCCTGGCGATGGCTTCGCAGGCCGCGGGGCAGGGGCCGAGCGGGTTCTCGTTGGCGTTGATCAGCACCGCGTCGGCGGGCGGCGGGGTGCGCCCCTGGCCATGCAGCGCCATGCCCGAAGGCCTGGCCGGGTCCGGGGCGGCGGCATGGGCGAAATGCGCCTCGGTCAGGATCGGCGCGGCGGCGACAAAGGCGGCCAGGCCGAGGAAGGTCCGGCGCGGGGCTATGGCCCTGGCTTCGGGGGTCTCCGCGTCGGTGATGGTGTCGCTGGTGGGCATGGGCGGCGTCTCCGCGGCGGTCGACCGGGCCGGCATCCGGTCGGGATCAAGCCGGTGACCTACCCTCGCCCCACCGATCCTCGGCGGCAAATGTTTCTTGCAAGGGTGCGGGCCGGCGCACACGCCTGCATAAACCGCGCTCAACCGGCCGGGCGCTTTGACCGCTTAAGCGGCGATGGGTAGGCTAAAGGTTGCTGCCGCGCTCGCGCGAGGACATCCAGAGCTGCTTGAGGATGCGCAGGTGCGGGGTGGCGGCCTCGGCCAGGCCGTACTGGTGGTCGAAGGTCAGGCCGATCAGCGGATAGCGACGCCAGGCCACGTGCGCGTCATAGGCGATGGCGGTCTTGAGATCGACCAGGAACACCTTGTCGGGGACGGCCTGCCCCTCGGGCAGCTGCACGCGGGCGCCGCCGGTATTGATGTCGCGCACCACGCAGTCGAGGGAAAAGTAGTCGCCATAGACCAGCTTGCCGCCGAGATAGGTGCGGGGGCGGGGCTGGCTGCGCTGATCGTCGGTGTTCAGGGCGGGGTCTGGCATAGCGGTCTCTCGCTTCCGCCAGACTAGCGCGCCTTGCTTAAGAAGCGGTTGAGCGTCCCGCGTTGGTGAAATGCAGCCAGGCGACGATGCCGAAGCCGGCCAGCAGCAGGACGCCGCCCAGCCACAGCACGCCGGTGACATTGGTGTCGCTGACCACGAAATGCGCCAGCAGGGGTCCGCCCGCCCCGCCCAGCAACTGCGCGCCGGCGCTCTGCAGGGCGGCGCGCCGCGAGGGGTCGGCGTCGATGGTCATCGGCACCAGGAACGGCCCGACCAGGAGCTGCACCACCCCCGCGAGCGCCGTGGCGGCGATGAAGGCGGGCGCCTGCACGTGCAGGCCATAAACGGTCCACACCACCATGAAACCCAGCACCACGGTCGAGAAGATGGTGAAGTAGCGGACGCGTCCGGCCAAAGCGGTGGCCAGCGCGGCGCCGCCGATCTGCGCGGCGAGCCCGGCCCACAGCGCCGTGCGCGCCACATCGCCGCTCAGCCCCGCCTGATGCGCCAGAGGCTGCAGGTAGACGCTCACCGCGCCGTTGCCGCCGACGAAGATCACCGTGGCCAATAGTGCGATCAGCCCGCGCGGCGGCGGCGCGCCGCTGCTCCCTTGCGCCTGCAGCAGGGGTCCGTAGCGCTCCGGCAGGAACAGGGCGAAGGGCAGTCCGGCGAGGCAGGCCAGGCCCATGGCGGCGAACCCGCCGTCGGCGCCGAACTTCGGGATGATAAGGGCGGCGAAGCCGACCGCCAAGGTCAGTTGTGCGATTACCTGAAAGGTGAAGAAGACGCCGGCCCAGCGCTCGGGGGTCTTGCTACGGGCGATCATGCCGACGGTGATCCACAGCAAAAGGCCCTCAGGAATCCCGGCCAGGGTGCGGATCAGGAATACGCCCGCGCCGGCGGCATGGAAGGTGCCGACATTGGCCGCGGCGAGCAGGAAGGCGGCGCCGAGCCCGATCGTCCTCAGCCTCTCAGGCTTCAGGAACACGCCGGCAAGACCGGTGGAGACGCCCATGGCCAGCAGTTCCAGCATGGCGACGAGGCCAAGGCCGGAGGCGGTGATGCGGTGCTCGTCCACCAGCGCGCCGAGCAGGGCGGGCGCCACGCCGATGATGAGCAGCGCCACCACGCCCATGGCGATGACCGCCGCCGCGGGCAGGGCGGGGAGGTCGGCCCCCACGGCTTCGTCCAGGCGGCCACCGTCTTTACCGCTCATCTGGCCCCTTCACGTCCGCAGCGCATCGGACACGGGAACAGATGTAACCGCAGGAACTGGAACTGCTAAGTTACAATAGTGTTAGCCTGCTCTTTTCGGCTGTTGGTAGTAATGCCCTGAATGGTTGAATGTATCCATGCCCCGCATGATCGACGGGCCGAGGATCACCACGAACAGCACCGGCAGGAAGAACAGGATCATCGGCACGGTGAGCTTGGCGGGGAGCTGCGAGGCCTTCTTTTCCGCCGACGCGATGCGCATTTCGCGGTTTTCCTTGGCCATGACCCGCAGCGCCGAGCCGAGCGGCGTGCCGTAGCGCTCCGCCTGGATCATGGCGGTGGTCACCGCCTTCACCCCCGGATGGTTGGTCCGCTTGGACAGGCCCTCATAGGCCATGCGGCGCTCGGGGAGATAGGACAGTTCGGCGGTAAGTAGGGTCAACTCCTCGGCGAGCTCGATCGAGGCGGAGCCCACCTCGCTGGCCACCTTCTGAATCGCCGCCTCGATCGACATGCCCGCCTCGACGCAGATCAGCAAAAGATCAAGCGCGTCCGGGAAGGCCTGCATGATCGACTCGCGCCGCTTCGAGGCCTTGTTGGAAATATACATGTTGGGCGCGTAGTAGCCGGCCACGAACAGGGCCACCACCGCGCAGAGCCGCGTCATCGGCGCTAGGTTGAAGGTGTTCAGGCCGTAGAGGTAGATCACGCCGACCAGGGCCAGGACGAAGGGCGTGATGAGGCGGAAGAAATAGAAGGTCGTCACCGGCCGGGGTCCGCGAAATCCGGCCTGGGCCAGCTTGTCGACGACGGCGGGATCCTCGAGCAGCCGGTTCAGCTGCAGCCGCTCCACCACCCGCTTGATGGCGCCCTCGTCGGTGCGGCGCAGCGAATTGGTCTGCGTCTCGCCCTTGCCGCCGGCGATGGCGGCGCGCGATTTGCGGCGCAGCTCTTCCCGGCGCGTCGCCACGGACTTCAGCCGCGAGTCCAGTTTGTCTCCGCGCAGCGCCGGCGCCGCCAGACTGATGATGGTGGCGAAGGAGCCGATCGCCACGACGGCGGTGACGATGTTGCTGGGCTCGGTCAGGGTCCCGATCAGGCTCATGGCGCGGCCCCGATCAGATCTTGAAGTTGATCATGCGGCGCATGACGAAGATGCCGATGCCCATCCAGACCGCGCTGAACAGCAGCATGGCGTGGCCGCGGGGGTCCTCGAACATCGGCGTCATGTAGCCCGGCGTCGTGAAGGTTACGAGCGCCATGATCCCGGGCGGTAGCGAGCCGATGATGGCGGCGGAGGCCACCGCCTCGCCCGACATGGCCTTGATCTTCTCGCGCATCAGCTTGCGGGCGCGCAGCACGGTGGAAAGGTTGGACAGCGCCTCGGCCAGATTGCCGCCGGTCTTCTGCTGGATCGACAGCACGATGGCGAAGAAGCGCACCTCGGACGTGGGCATCCGGTCGTACATCTTCTCCAGCGCCGCCTCGATCGACATGCCGAGGCCGAGGCTTTCCACCAGACGCCGGAACTCCGCCGCCAGGGGCTCGGGGCTCTCGCGCCCGATCACCTTCAGGCAATCCATCACCGGCAGGCCGGACTTGATGCCGCGCACGATGACGTCCGTGGCGTTCGGAAACTCTTCGGTGAACTTCTTGATGCGGCGCTTGATCAGGAAACCCAGCGCCCAGATCGGCAGGCCGAGCCCGGCCGACGCGCCCGCCAGGAGGGCGATGAACGGGTTGACGCGCATGACGAGGGCGCCCGCCAGCACCAGCACACCTAGCACCGCCCGGACGATCCAGAAGTTGCGCACGCTGATGGACAGGCCGGCCTGACGCAGACGCGATTCCAGCGTCAGCTTGGCCTTGCGCGCCTGCTGCTCGTTGGCCTTGAGGTTCTGCAGGATCTGCTTGCGCCGCACGGCCTGATCGGGGGCCGCGGTCTTGGCCTTGGTCTTGTCCAGCTTGGCCCCGCCGGAGACCGCCGCCACGCGCTTGGCGTTGGCGCCGCCGCCGCTGGCCGCGCCCGTCCCGGCGAAGGCCCAGACGAGCGCCCCGATGACGAAGAAGGCGGTCAGGCCAAAGCCGAGGATACCCAGCATCGGCTACTCCGCCGCGTCCAGGGCTTCGGCCAGTTCGCGCTCCAGCCCGTAGTATCGCGCCCGGTCCCAGAAACGCGGGCGGGCGATGCCGGTGGAGCGGTGGCGCCCGATGATCTTGCCGTTGGCATCCTCGCCGGTGATCTCATAGAGGAACAGGTCCTGGGTGATGATCACTTCGCCTTCGAGGCCGAGAACCTCGGTGATGTGCGTGATGCGGCGCGAGCCGTCGCGCATCCGCGCCGCCTGCACGATCACGTCGATGGAGCCCACCACCATCTCGCGGATGGTCTTGGACGGCAGGCCGTAACCGCCCATGGTGATCATGGATTCGATCCGGCTCACCGCCTCGCGGGGCGAGTTGGCGTGCAGCGTGCCCATGGAGCCGTCGTGGCCGGTGTTCATGGCCTGGAGCAGGTCGAACGCCTCGGGTCCGCGCACTTCGCCGACGATGATCCGCTCGGGCCGCATCCGCAGGCAGTTCTTCACCAGATCGCGCATGGTGATGGCGCCCTGGCCCTCTAGGTTCGGCGGCCGGGTCTCCAGGCGCACCACGTGCGGCTGCTGCAGCTGCAGTTCGGCGGCGTCCTCGCAGGTAATCACCCGTTCGGTGGGGTCGATATAGGCGGTCATGCAGTTCAGCAGCGTGGTCTTGCCCGAACCGGTGCCGCCGGAGATCAGCACATTGCAGCGGCTGGCGCCGATCACCCCCAGCACCTTGGCGCCTTCGGGGCTGATGGAGGCCCAGTTCTGCAGGTCCCGCATGGTCAGCTTGTCGCGGCGGAACTTGCGGATGGTCAGGGTCGGGCCGTCCAGCGCCAGCGGCGGGGCGATGACGTTGACGCGCGAGCCGTCGGGCAGGCGCGCGTCGCAGATGGGCGAGCTTTCGTCCACCCGGCGGCCCACCTGCGAGACGATCCGCTGGCAGATGTTCATCAGCTGCTGATTGTCGCGGAAGCGGACGTTGGTCAGCTGGACCTTGCCCTGCACCTCGATGAACACCCGGCCCGCGCCGTTGACCATGATGTCGGCGATGTCGTCCCGCGCCAGCAGCGGCTCCAGCGGCCCATAGCCGAGGACGTCGTTGATGATGTCCTGGACCAGGTGGTCCTGCTCGGCGCCGGACATGGAGACGTTTTTGATCGCCACCAGTTCGGCGACGATGTCGCGGATCTCCTCCGCCGCCTGCCTGCTGTCGAGCTGGGCCAGTTGGGCCAGGTCGATGGTGTTGAGCAGGGCCGAGTAAATCTGGGTCTTGGTGGCGTGGTAGTAGTCCGACTGTTCGCGCACCACCTCGGTGATGGCCCCGTCGTCCCCGGCGGCGCCCATGTTGACCTTGCGCTGGGTCGGCTGCCCGGCGCGCTTGGAGGCGGGGTCGGCGGTGAGCGCAACCGCGGGCGTCGCGGCGGCGGCCGGCTCCTGGCGCTGCGGGCGGGTCGCGATCTCCGTCCCCGCGGCGGGCGGCGGGGGCGGAGCGCGGTCGGCGTCCGCGAAGCTGCGCTTTCCGAACATGGAGGGTTACGCCCTAACCGCGCTTGAGCAGCTTGTTGAAGATCGAACCGGACCTGGCCGCCGGCGCGCTCGCGGCTTCACGGCGCGACAGCTGCTGGGCGAACAGGCCGAGCCCCTCGCTCGACTTGGCCTTCGGGTTCACCTCGAAGATCATCTGGCCGTTGTTGGCGGCCTTGCCGAACAGCTTGGGATCGAAGGGCAGCACCAGCGAGGGTTCGATCTGCAGCGCCTTGGCGAACTCCTTCACCGGGATTTCCGGGCGACCCGGCGCGCCGACCTGGTTCAGGATCAACTGGGGCGGATGGTCGTTCGGCCGCGCCTTGCGCACCAGATCGATCAGGTTCTTGGCGTTGCGCAGCGAGGCGAGGTCGGGCGTGGCGGTCACCACCACATCGTCGACGGTCATCATCAGTCGCCGCATCCAGCCCGCCCACAGGTGGGGCAGATCGAGCACCACATAGGGCGCGGTGGCGCGGATCTTGGCGGTGACCTCCTCATAGGCCTCCATCGAGATGTCGTAGTCGTCGTCGAGCGAGGCGGGGGCGGCGAACAGGGTCAGCCGCTCGGAACAGCGCACCGTCATGCGGTCCATCAGCGTCGGATCGAGGCGGTCGGGCTTCAGCAGGGCGTCGGCCACGCCCTGGACGGGGTCCTGGTTGAAATCGAGCCCGGCGGTGCCGAAGGCGAGGTCGTAGTCGACGATCACCGTGTTGGACTGCGCGCCCTCGGAAATCTGGTAGGCGACGTTGTGCGCCAGGGTGGAGGAGCCGCAGCCGCCCTTGGCCCCGACGAAGGCGAGGGTGCGGCCGACGAACGGCGTGGTCGGGTCGGCATACAGGCCCGTCACCGCGCGGATAAGCTGCAACGGCTGCAACGGCGGCACCAGGTATTCGCTGACGCCCCGGCGGATCAGCGCGCGGTAGAGCGAGATATCGTTATGGGCGCCGATCAGCACCACCTTGGTGCCGGCGTCACAGACCTCGGCCAGGCGATCCAGCCCGTCGAGCATGGCCTGCGCCTCGGCGGTGCATTCCACCATGATCAGCGAGGGCGTCGGTTGGTTGGTGTAGCGCTCCAGCGCCTCGGCCAGGCTGCCCGGGATCACTTCAGTGGTGGCGCGCGACAGGCGACGGTCCGCGGCGGCGTACTCCACCAGCTTGGCCGTCTCGGTCCCCTGGCAGAAGGCGTGGATGGTGATGCGGGGCACCGAATGCTCACCCAGCACCGCTTCCGCTCCGGCCAGCAGGGCGCCGACCGGGTTGAACGGCGGCGGCGTCGACGGCGGGGTTCCAAGGTCGAACGCCTCGTCGCGATCGGCGGCGTAGGGATCGGGTATCGGGGCCTGGGCGGAGGCGAAGGCTTCGCCGCCCCCGCCCGTCGCCGGCGCAAAATCGTCGGCCGAGTCGAAGCCGTCGTCGTCCAGGTCCGGAAAGGCGGAAGGGCGCGCGCTCATGGCTTCACCGTCGTGGACACGGAGCCGGACGCCTGTTCGTCCTTGTCGGAGCTGGTGATCTTGCCCAGACGGTACTTGTCGAGAACCACCATGCGGCGGGTGTTGTCGCCGGGCGCCATGGGGGTGTCGCCGCGCAGGTCGTTCGGGTCGGCGATCTGCGCCGCCAGATTGGCCGCCAGGGTGCAGCCGAAGCGGTGATAGGGCCTGTTGTCCTTGGTCGCGGTGAGGTTCTCCCACGGCACGTCGCGGCAATCGGGCGCCTCCGCCACCGTGTGGGCGAAGCTGGCCAGCACCACCGGACGGGCGCCGGGGCCGGCGGCGTAGCCGATCATGCGCACGTGCTCGTAAGGCACACCCAGCACGCCGAGGGTGGAGATCGCCGCTTCCGCATAGGCCTTGTTGACGCCGGCATCGCCGCAGTCACTGGGGGTCTGCACCGTGATCCAACCGGAGCCGGCGGCCCGCCAGCGCTCGGCGAAGGCGGCCAGCGCCTGACGCTGCGCGGCGCTCACGCCCTCGCCGTGGACGCTGAGGGCCACCTGATCGGGCGCTTCGTGCAGGCCGACGGCGTACTGGTCGAGCGGCATCGGCGCATGGATCACCGACCCTTCGACCATGGGACGTGTGCTGCACGCCGCCAGCAGGGCGGCGCCGCATAGTCCGCCAACCAGGGCGAGACGCTTAATCGACCACATAGCCAACCGGTCCTTGATAGGCCGTCCCCCGGGGCGGGGCGGCGGGCTTGCCGAAGCTCTTGTTGAGGCGGCCGAGCAGTGTGGTTTCGAGATCGGAGGCCAGCTCCAACCCATCGGCGGGCGTCTGGATCTGGTTCGGGTTCACCGGCTTCACGAGATAGGGCGTGACGATGACCACCAGTTCGGTCTCGTTGTTCACATAGTCACGCGAGTTGAACAGGGCGCCCAGGATCGGCAGGTTCATCACCCCCGGCAGGCTGTCGATGGTCTGCTTGGCGTTGGACTGCAGCAGGCCGGCGATCATCAGGCTCTGGCCCGACGGCAGTTCCACGGTGGTTTCGACCCGGCGGACGTTGAGCCCCGGGATCACCAGCGCCGGCGCGTTTGTCGTGGTTCCATTGGCGCCGGTGGAGCTGTTGCTGAGCGTGAAGCCGCCGGTATTGGTCAGTTCCGAGACCTCGGCCGACAACTTCAATGAAATGCGGCCCCTGGACAGCACGACAGGGGTGTAGCCGAGACCGACGCCGTACTGCTTGAACTCCACCGTGACGCGGCCGGTGTTGTCGAGCCCTACCGGTACCGGGAACTCGCCGCCGACGAGGTACTTGCCCGACTCGCCGGAGATCACCGTCAGGTCCGGCTCGGCAAGGCTGCGCACCAGGCCCGCCCGCTCGAAGGCGTTCAGGATCGCCGAACCCTTGTTCAGGCCGTTGGAGCCGGAGGTGGTCTGGGTCGTGGCGATATCGTTGTGGCGCGCGACCTGGGGCAGGTCGTAGGCGTTGGTGTGCGGATCGTAGCCCAGCACTTCCGGCGTCTGGGTGCTGTCGCCGGTCACCCCGGCGGCGAGCCCGCCGAGCAGGGCGCCGTTCACGCCGAAGGTGGCGGCGTTGGCGAAGGTGAACTGCCCCATCCCCGCCTTGCCCACGAGGGCGTTCAGATTGATCCCGAGCTGCTTGATCACCGAGCGGTTCACCTCGACCACGCGGACCTTCAGCATCACCTGCTCGCTCTCGCTGACCGAGAGCATGTTCACCACCTGCTCGGGCTTGGAGACGAAGGCGGCGGCAAGACGCACGGCCCGGGACGCCGCGCTGGCGTTCTCGACCTCGCCCGACAGCACGATGGAGTCGTTCACCGGCTCGACACGGATGTTGGAGCCGGGCAGCAGCCGGTTCAGCGTGTCGCCGAGTGCGGTCACGTCCTGATCGACACGGATGTTCAGGCGCAGGATCTGACGGCCGGCGGCGTCGGTGAAGGTGGCGTCGGTCTGGCCGGCGCCGACGCCCAGCACGGTGATGTGGCGGCGGGTGGAGACCACGATCTCCGCCACCTTGGGGTCGGAGACCAGTACGTTCTCGGCATCCGTGGGCAGGTCGATCACCGCCGACTTGCCGCGGGGCAGGGCCAGGGTGCGCACGGGCGCGCCGGGACCCGAAAGGTCGACGTTCACCGTGCGGCCATAACTCGCCGGCGGCAGCTCCGCCTGACGGATGGGGGCGCCGGCCAGGCGGCTATACTGCGCCATCGCCGGGATGGGGGCGGAGAACAGCCCCGCCGTCGACAGCAGGACCGCCGCCGTATGCAGGGCGCGCCTGGCGCGGATGCTCATCGGGACACCATCACATCGGCGGGCGCGCCGTTCCGGAACACCTTGACCACCGTGGGCGCGACGGTGGCGGTCTGGGCGACGCGCGCCCCGCCGCCCGCGCTGGTCGGCCCGGCGGTGTCGGCATAGGAGCGGAGGATCAGGGTCAGCTCGCCCTGCGACTTGGACAGGGCCAGAAGCTCGGCCTCGTCCGGCGTCACCTCCAGCGTGGCGGTATTGCCGACCTGGGCGGTGGAGTGCTGTCCGACCTTGTTCTGCTGATCGACCGCCAGCACCTTCACATTGTGCAGCACCGCGCCGGAGGCGAACTTCTGCGCGCCGTTCGGGCCATCCACCTTGCGGGCCTGAACCACGTCCACATGGTCGCCGGGCAGGATGAAGCCGCCGGCGGCGCTTTCGGCCGTCATCGGCACGGACATGGCCCGCATACCGGGCTCGAGCGAGACGGCCATGATGCCGGCCTGCGTGCCCTTGACCACCTTGGACAGGACCATCGGCTCGTCCTTCAGCATCGGTTCGCGCACGATGGCGCCGACGAAATTGGCGGCCGCCCCTTCCACACCACCGGACAAGGTGTCGCGCGTCTTCAGCGCCGCGACCTTGACCAGTTTGTCCGTCATCGAGCCCTTGGTCGGGGCGGCGGCGCCGTCGGTGATGAACAGGGGGTTCAGCCCCGACCGGGGCCAGGGCTGCCAGGTGAAGTCGCCGGCGGTGATCCGGTCGCCCGGTTGCAGATCGTGGGCGGCGACCAGCACGCGGGTCTGCGGCGCCTCGATCACGGTGGGCGGCGCCACCATTGCGGCGCGCCTGGGCGGCGCCGCGATCGAGTGGGCGAACATGGCGAGGCCGATGGAGCCTACCAGCGCGGCCATGACGATCACCGCTATACGGACGGGACTCATCGTCTGCCTTCTCCCCGGACCGGCGGCGGGGGCCGTTCGGTCGTTTTGCATTCCATTCTTCGACAGGAACTCTTGGGCGCCGCGAGTTAACGCAGCCCTAAGCGCGCTTAACTTTCCCTAACGGAGCCCGCTAACCATCGCGCTCAGCCCAAGGCAGCGTGGGCGATGAGGCTGTAGGGGAAGGCGACCAGCGCGCCGAAGCAGATGGCGACCCCATAGGGCACGTCGGCGCCGGGCTGCATCAGGCGGCCGAACCAGGACGGACCGCGATGGGCGATGGGCTGTCCAAGCCGACGGCCCCACAGCAGCGCCACGGCGAGGCCGCCGCCGGCCAGGGTGGTCCACATCAGGAAGGGCAGCGCCGCCTGCCAGCCGAGCCACAGGCCGCAGGCGGCGAACAGCTTGGCGTCCCCCCCGCCGATCCAGCCGAGCGCGAACATGACGATGCCGGCCACCAGGGCAATGACGCCCACGGCCAGCGCCAGTCCGAAGGCGGGCAGGCCGAGCCCGGTCAATAGCGCCGCCGGAACGAAGGCCGCCGCCAGGGCCAGGGAAATCCAGTTGGGAATGGTATAGCTGGTCACGTCGCGCATGGCCGCGAAGATCACCGCCAGGGGCAGGATGAAGAGCGCGGCGGCGTGCAGCGTGGAAATCATTGCGGACAAATCCTCGGCGGTTGTCCGGGCGAGTATCGCGCCGACCGCTGAAGGAAGCGTTGAGACTAGCCTAGGGCGTTGGAGATGGTGTTGAAGGTCACGCCGATATGGCTGAACAGGACCGTCATGGCCGCGAGGATAACCAGCGACAGCATGACGGCGATCATGCAGTATTCCACGGCGGTGGCGCCGCCCTCGTCGGCCGCGGCTTCATGCACTATCCGTTGGATCGATCCTACCCAGCTTGGGCGCGAGACCATCATGGCGTCACTCTCCGCAAAAGACGATCCCGGTCGGCGCGTCGCGGGCTGGAGTCCGGCCTGCCGGAGGGTCGGAGCGAATGAAAAAGGGGCCGCGGCATACTCACGCGCCGCGACCCCCCGATTTCAAGAGCCTGAGGCTCGTCTCGACTTACGAGATCTTGGTCGAGATGTTGTTGAAGTTCTGGCTCAGCTTGGAGCCGAGAGCGGTCACGGCGGTGATGATGGCGACGGCGATGAGGGCGGCGATGAGGCCGTACTCAATGGCGGTGGCGCCGGATTCGTCCTTGATGAAGCGCGTAACGATGTTCGACATGCTCATGTTCTCCATTTGGCGAGCAGGGTGGGATCCGAGCCAACTGCTCGCCGAACCCCTTTTGACAAGACTGAGAATGCACGACGATCATTAATTCCAAGTGAAGCGAAACTGCAATACATGGTATATTTGCGTTCACCATGTGAGACATCTTGTCAGCCAGATTCACCCGGCGCCGATAAGACATCATAAATGGAGGTTTACGAAGTGTATTACTTTAATGCGCCCGTGGGGTGGCTTCCCGTGCAGATCGGGGGTGTTTCGTGAGCCTGCAGAATCGTGTCGATCCGCTGGGGCGGCTGATCGCCGATCCGGCGCGGGGCCGATGGATGGGCAACCGGGGCCTGCTGCACGACGCCTCGCGGACCATCCGCCGGCCCTGGCGGTTGAAGGCCTGGTTGATCTGCGCACTTGAGTTCCGGGGCCGGCGGCGGACGGTGATGTCGCCGGGACTTTATACGGAACTGTTCTTTCTGGACGAAGCGACGGCGCTGGCGGCGGGCCACCGGCCCTGCGGTGAATGCCGCCGGGCCGACTACAACCGGTTCAAAGCCGCCGCGGGGCAGGGCGCCGGCCTGGTCTTTGGCAAGGTCAGCGAGATGGATGAAGGGCTGCACGCCGATCGCTTCGCCGAAAACGGCGCCAAACGCACCTTCCGCGCGGCGCTGACCAGTCTCCCCGACGGGGTGCTTCTGCTGCGGTGCGGCGCACCATGGCTGAAATGGCGCGGAAACCTCCACCGCTGGACGCCCGGCGGATACGCCGAAAGCCTGACCCTCGAGGAAGAGGAGGTCGAGGTCTTGACCCCCCGCCTCTCTGTGGACGCCCTTCGCGCCGGCTATGCGCCGCAGGTGGCCCTGCCGTCGGGACCCGGCTGAGCCTGCCCTATTGACCCTGGACGGCAGCCTGGCCGCCGCGCGGCAGGCCGACCTCGGCCTCCAGCGTGTCAAGGCGCCGGTTCAGGTGTTCGCGGTCCCAGTCGCGCACGTCGCCGTGCCGGGCCTGCTGGGTCGCGAGCTCGGCGCGGATCGACCTGATGCCGGCCATCGCCTGGCGCTGCTTGACGCCGGTCAGTTGGGTCTTGGCGCGCTCCTCCACCCGGGCGATGCGCTGCTCCACATTATAGAACGCGTTCTCGCTGTGGCCCACATAAGGGTGTTCGCCGGCGCCCGGCGCGGGGTTGACGGCGCTGGCGCTGTCGATGCCCGGACCCGCTTCACCCTTGGGGGCGTTGGTGGTGGCCACCGTGTTGTCGGGCTGCGAGGGCGTTCCGTCCGGCGCGGTGGCCGGGGCCGGCACATTGGGCGGCGGCACAGTGGAGGTGGTGGTCTGGGCGAGCGCCGGCGCGGCGGCCAGCATCAACCCGGCGAAGCTCAAAACGAACAACGGCGTGGCGCGCATGGTGCGTATCCTTCCTGATCCCCGTGCGGCGGAAACGCACAAACGGGCGGAGGGATGCAGCGAAGCTTGCGAGACGGCTCAGTCGCCCGAACGAGCGCCACTCCTGTCGGTGCGGACGCAGGAGCCGTCGGCCTGCACCTGCGGATCGGTGGGCAGGCTGACGCCGTAACGCGGCACGTGGCACTTGTCGCGGGAAATGAAGCGGGCCACGTCGCCGCCGTCGAGATAGAGTCCCACCGCGAGGCTCCTGGGATTGGCGTTCCCCCACGGCGTGCGGACATGGGCGCCGCTCACCGCCACATCCAGCTCGCTGGCCTGGCCGATGGGCATGGCCGCCGCCGCGTGCGCTTCATAGCCGCGGTTGGAAACGCCGAAGCCGACCTCGCCATGCACCTGCCTCGGCGCATCGGGATCGGGGAAGGGCTGGGCGCGGGGATCGAGCGGCTGGACCGGGCTGGAATCGGCGTGCAGCCAGTCCGCAATCTGGTCGGCGGTCGGATCGCCGGAGGACGGAACCCGCGTCGCAGGTTGAGCGGTCTTGGGATTGGCGGTTGACACCGTGGCGGGGGTTCCGACGGGCGGCGCGCTGTCGGCAAAGCCGCGGGCGATCGGCGCATCCTGGGCGTCGGCCGCGCCCCCACCGGCGAACACCGCGCACAGACCGATCAAGAGGAAACGCGCCACCATGCCGAACTCCAATACGCCCAAGCTCCCCCGGCGAGCGAGCGAAATTGAGGCGGGTTCGTAACAGCGGCGCATTCCTCCCCCGACCACCCCGGGGACGGCGCATTGCGATCCCAGAGCCTGATCGTTTCGGATGGACTCATCCGAACGTGCATCAGGCTCCATGTTCAAAATGTAGACCCTGATTCACGGTTCAACATGAACCGATCAGGGTCTAGGCGACCGGCTTGGCGCCGGGGGCGGTGCACTTGGCGAACTTGCCCTTGGCGTCCTTGCACGTCACCGGCTTGGCCGGAGCGGCGGCGACCGGGCACTTGGTGAACTTGCCCTTGGCGTCCTTGCAGGGCTTGGCGTCGGCGCTGGCGAAGGCGGCGAGGCTGAAGGCGAGAACGGCGGCGGTGGCGATGGCGCGGCGCATGGGAATCCCCCAAAGCTGAGTTTGACGACTCCCCAACGCTGTCACGCGGGCGTAGGCCCGGCAAGGCCGCGTGGCCAAGCCTTCAGCTTTGTCAGGCGGCTGCAAGCAGCGGCGATGTGTAGAAGAGCGGAACAGACCGGCTCGTGGTCCCGCGGCGTGTAGTGAAGGCCTCGCGCCCGATCCCGTGGTTGGAGCGGTCGCGGGCCACCGTGCCGCCGGTGAGGTTGAACCGCCGCCCGATCCTGGCGTCCGACAGCCCCTCCTCGCAGAACAGGCGCATCGCATCCTGCCACTGCTCGGCGGTCATGGAGGTGTTGGGCGTGCGGCGGGCGGAGGTCTCAGTCATGCACCCAGTGTGGGGGTGACGGAACGGCCGTGGATAAGCGCGCGGTTATCCCCGCTGAACGCCCACCTTGCGAACATAAGCAGAACATGAGTTACTGGCGGTAACGCCGCCGCCTGCTACCCTCGCCCATGTCCGTCGAACGATTCGTCCCGCCCGACATCCTTGAGCGCTATGCCGTCTATGATTGGCGGAATGGCCTGGCCGTGCTCAAGCACGCCAACCCCAATGAGTGGGAAGACATCCTCGTCATGCTCAGGGGGTTCGAGCTTCGGCATAGCGAGATCGTCGAGCCCGGCGGTCGCAAATCCAAGATCGCGGATCGGTTGGATAACGGCCTTCGCACGCTGGGCTGGCGCGCCAAGCGGTTCGACACGCGCATTACCGTGGACGGCGCCGAACATCCCTCGCCCACCCACGAAGTGGACATGTTCAAGGGCCGCGTGGCGCTGGAGGTGGAATGGAACAACAAGGATCCGTTCTTCGACCGCGACCTGAACAACTTCCGTCTGCTGTTCGATCTGCGCGTGATCGACGTGGGCATTATCGTCACACGCGCGACCGGGCTACAGAGCCTGTTCGTCGAGGCGGGGCGCGACAAGCAGAGCTATGGCGCCTCCACCACCCACCTGGATAAGCTGTTACCCCGCATGGAGGGCGGCGGCGGGGGCGGTTGCCCGGTCGTCGCCATCGCCATCACCCGCGCCACCTATGTGGACGACCGCGAACCAGGAGCCGACCATGCCCTTTGACGACAGCGGGATCGGCGTCCAGGCCGCGAGCGACCTTGCCGGGTTCGCCAGATCTCAAGAGAAAGTCTTGGGGCGGAAGTTCGCCACCATCCTGGCCGACCCGCCATGGCAGTTCCAGAACCGCACCGGCAAGATGGCGCCGGAGCATAAGCGGCTGAACCGCTATTCCACCATGTCGCTGGACGATATCTGCGCCCTGCCGGTGGAGGGCGTCGCCGCCGATACGGCGCACCTCTATCTGTGGGTGCCGAACGCCCTCTTGCCCGAGGGGCTGCGGGTGATGAAGGCCTGGGGCTTCCACTACAAGTCCAACCTGATCTGGCACAAGGTGCGCAAGGATGGCGGCTCGGACGGGCGCGGCGTCGGCTTCTACTTCCGCAACGTGACGGAGGTCATCCTGTTCGGCGTGCGCGGCAAGAACGCCCGCACCCTGCCGCCCGGCCGCTCGCAGGTGAACATGATCGAGACGCGCAAGCGGGAGCATTCACGGAAGCCGGACGAGCAGTACGAGTTGATCGAGGCGTGCTCACCGGGGCCTTATCTAGAAATGTTCGCACGGGGTGAACGGAAGACGTGGGCGGTTTGGGGAAATCAGGCTGACGAGGGGTATGAGCCGACGTGGAAAACTTACTCATACAACTCATCTGCTGCAGCAGAGTAGCGGGGCAAAACGACGGTGGACAATGGTACGTGTCCCCGTTTTGGATCCCGTTTCGTTAAAAGGGCGCGCAGCCTTGGCAAAGTTAGTGTCGACGGTTGTAGGACGCGCGTCTTGCCAAAACGCAAAGATCAAGGCTGTCGTAGGCCTGCTATTGCGAGATTTTGTGGACGGCTGCGAAGGTGGGAGGAGCCTCCGACCGTCTATGCTGCGTTGACGAGCCTAACTAACTCAATGAGCTAGCAAGCTATTCAAGCCGATTGAAGCTGTTGGTTTGGCTGAACCACCGGCGTTCCGGTTCCGAACGCTTTCTCCTTTTTTGGATCCACTATAATCTGAGCATTCATCCGAGAGAGCATCAAAGCTGCAGCTTCCTTAATCGCTCGAATTTCCGCTTCACGGTCTTCATCAGACATGGCTACCATCCTCCATGAGTCGCTTTGTCACTAAACGTAACTCAGTGATAATTCGACCGCTACAAAAATTGGAAAATTATCCAAAGCATTTATGAGCAACGACCTCGACATAATCAAATACCCCGAGCTAGTTTTCGGGATTGCGGGTCCGATTGGGATCGACACTGAACAAATTACCAAATCCTTAACCGAAATATTAGGCTCAGTCTCTTATAAATCTACTCAAATAAAATTAACGTCAGAGATGCTGTTGTTTGGGGAAGGCGAGTCTAGAATTGAAAAAATAGACTTCTATCATGAAGTCACAAGTAAAATAGAGTATGCCAACAACCTCTGCGCGCTGCGCTCTGACCCCGCAGCACTCGCCCGGATTGGCATTCGCGCAATTAGGAAGTCACGGGAGGCCATCACATCAAGCGAAGGGAAGCCGGCAGCCTCGCATGCGTTTGTCCTTCGGCAGCTCAAAAGGCCCGATGAAGTGGCGTTACTCAGAAAAGTGTACGGGAGGCAATTTATTTTGATATCCGCCTATGCGTCCGCTTTCGATCGCAAAAGAATTATAGAAGATAGACTAAAGAAAAGTCTATCAACTCGTGTGCAGCCTTTTAAAATATCCTCTTATGCCCGGGAACTGATCGAACGCGATGCGGATGAAATTAGTGTATATGGCCAGCACCTTAGAGCCACGTTTCAATTAGCAGACGTATTTATCGATGGTCTAAAGAAGCAAGAATTAGATTTAAAACTTACCCGCTTCATAGAAGCTTTCTTCGGGAAAACGGATATAGCGCCATCCAAAGTGGAGTATGGCATGTATGCCGCCAAGTCAGCGGCGCTTCGATCTACAGATTTATCCAGACAGGTAGGAGCAGCGATCTTTTCGAGAGAAGGAGAGGTCGTAACTCAGGGGTGTAATGAAGCTCCAAAGGCTTTTGGAGGTACCTATTGGGACCTGGAACAGCCGGACAACAGAGATGTGCGACTAGGTAGCGACCCAAACGAAATATTGAAAAAGGAAATACTTAGAGGCCTGCTTGATCGATTAAAAGATAATGATTACCTGTCAGAAAAGGCACAAAAGTTTGGATCGATTGCAAGCTTAATCAAAAATCTTACTGCCAAATCAAAAACGCCTGACAAGAAGGATGGAGCGCTTGTTGGGGCTGCCATCTTAGACCTTACAGAATATGGACGTATTGTTCATGCGGAAATGTGCGCAATATGTGATGCGGCCAGACTTGGGCGAAGCGTAAAAGGTGCAATTCTCTACTGTACCACATTTCCCTGCCACAACTGCACAAAACATATTTTGGCGTCTGGAATATCCAGAGTATACTACATCGAACCTTATCCCAAGAGTAAAGCTGGGGAATTACACGAAAATGAAATATCTATAGAAGTTGAATCGAGCGATCGCGTATCGTTCTTGCCATTCCTAGGCATTTCGCCTCAACGATATAGAGATATATTCCAAAAGGGAAAACGGAAAAATTCATCAGGCTCTGCGATTACATGGTACGCAGATGAGCCTCGGCCTATGGTCGAAATTGTTGCTCCATCATATATAGATTTGGAGAATATAGCCCTAATTTCGCTCATCGGCGCGCTAGAGCAGATCTCCGACGAAGACTCTAACGCAACAAATAAACAAGAGCAACTTCTGCCAGACCATCTCCCTACAACCGCCCCTTCCTGAACCGCTCCGCCGCCTCCGCCCTCGCCGCCTTGCGCTCGCGTTTCGGCACTTCCTTGTCCACCGCCTCGCCCGGGGCGGTCATCAGGTCGTTGGCGAACTCTAAATCCAGCATTTTCAGGCGTTTGACTTCGTCGCGCAGGCGCGCGGCGGTTTCGAACTCCAGGTTGGCGGCGGCTTCGCGCATCTTGGCTTCCAGGTCTCGCAGGGTGGTCTGGAAGTTGGAGCCGAGGAAGGGCTTGGCGTTTTCGGCCACGCCGGCGTCGATATTGGCGCGGCCGTCGCCCTTCTCATACGGGCTGTCGAGGATGTTCTGGATGTCGCGCTTGATGCTTTCCGGGGTGATGCCGTTTGCGAGGTTGAACGCGTGCTGCTTCTCGCGCCGGCGCTGGGTTTCGCCCATGGCGCGCTCCATGGAGCCGGTGATGCGGTCGGCATAGAGCACCACCTTGCCGTCGATGTTGCGCGCAGCGCGGCCGATGGTCTGGACCAGGGAGGTTTCGGAGCGCAGGAACCGCATCCAGGATGCCGACGAAGGCGCATTCGGGGATATCCAGCCCCTCGCGCAGCAGGTTGATGCCGACCAGCACGTCGAAGACGCCGAGGCGGAGGTCGCGGATGATCTCGATCCGCTCCACCGTATCCACGTCCGAGTGCATGTAGCGCACTCTGACGCCCTGTTCGTGCATGTATTCGGTGAGGTCCTCGGCCATCTTCTTGGTGAGCACGGTGATGAGGGAGCGGTAGCCCTTCAGCGCCGTCTCCTTCACCTCGGCGATCACGTCGTCCACCTGGCTGTGGCCGTGGGCGGAGACGGGGCGCACCTCCACCGGCGGATCGATCAGGCCGGTGGGGCGGATCACCTGCTCGGCGAAGACGCCGCCGGTGCGCTCCAGCTCCCAGGGGCCGGGGGTGGCGGAGACGTGCACGGTCTGGGGGCGCATGGCGTCCCATTCCTCGAACTTGAGCGGGCGGTTGTCCATGCAGGAGGGCAGGCGGAAGCCGTACTCGGCCAGGGTGGACTTGCGGCGGAAGTCGCCCTTGTACATGGCGCCGATCTGGGGAACGGTCAGCGCCTACAAAATAGAGCCATCAGGATCGCCCCAGACCCGCTTCAGTTCGCTTTCACGACCTCGCTGCTTCGCGAGCGCTCTGATATCAAGCGTTCTCAACAAATCTGCGGTGAAGGGTCTCATTTCATCGGCGAACGAATGAGCGTTCAGGTAGTCTTGAGCTTCATCTGAGTTGAGAAGTCCAGTAAGCAGTTCAGCTTCACCACGAGACTTGCACGGCAGAAAATATATCGTGTCGTCTGCCATAGTAGGCTTCCCGTCACGCGGTGAAAGAGGCGCAAAGACCGAGCGCTTTGATAAGCCCGAGATCGCGACCTTCCAACTCGCAAATGAATATTCTCCAATCCCGAAGATGCTGAACGGCGGCTTGTTTCGATAGATGCTGCTCGTGCGGGCCGCGAGCAGGTTCGCGTTCCTTTGCAGGTAAGACCACGTCCGCGGCGCGATCTTCGCGATCTCCGACGTATCGGCGCCGATCGTGCGCTGGGTGACGAGTACGCCCCGGCCCGAACCGTCCCCGAAATCCTTAGTCAGGTCCGACGTTTTGTAGAGAGGGTATACGTAGGTGTCCTCGATATCGACCTGCTCGCCCGTCGCCCTGAACAGACAATCGCCCCGACGCGTGAACTCCATCACCGATGAGCAATCGTGCTTTAGCCCCGACCGCCACAGGCTGCCGCCGCGCGGATTGAACAACTCGCTAAGCCGATCGGCCGTCAACGCATCGGAGACCAAACGACTTCCCGCGAAGAGCCCGATCGTGCCCGAAATTGTCCGCGAGTCCATATCGTCATAGATCAGGCAGAATGTCCGCGCCGCGCCGAGGTTCACGCCGACGATCAGCAGGCACGCGGACACGGCGACGTCGAAATGACGCTTGGCGTCGATCTTGCGCATCTCGCACAGCGAGGTCGGCACCCCTTGCGACCAGAGACGGCGCAAAACCTTCCTCGCCACGGAGGTTTTGCACAGCACGGCCACCACGCCGGGCCGCCGTCCGATCCAGCGCAACGACTCCAGGATGATCCATTCGGATACGTCGAAATTGCTCTTCCCGGTCATGGCGTCGAATCCGCTTACGCCGTAGGCCGAACTCCGCTGCGGCGCGTTGGCCCCACCAAGCACCGCCAGGGTCGAAGTCGTCACCCAGGGTGGATTGCCGACGATCAGGATTGGGCCGTCCCCGCCGGCTAACCGCTGCGTCCAGTCGTATGCGAAGACGTCAGCGGCAAAAAATTGCTGGACGTCAGAATCACCTCCTGCGCGCAGTCGCGCTTGCTCCACGTAGGCGGTATTGACGTCCGCCGCGAGGATCGTGGCCTCGTGGCCGAACACTCGCGCCGCGGCATGGGCAAAAGCGCCGATCCCGCAGGTGGACTCGACCACGATCCGTGGTCTCACACCCAAGGCCAAAACCCGCTCACAGACCGCCTCCGCCAGGGCCGGGGGGGTCTGGAAGTCGCCGAACTCGCGTCGCTTGGCGACCGCGTTCACGTGATCTTTACCAGACCGTCGACTTCTCCGGCCTGCCCAATCACGCGCTGATATTGTAACCGCCACTGCAGAGCGTTCGATATGGTCAAATAGCCCTGCTCCGGTGTCCGCTCTAGGATTTCCTCGGCGATTGCAGCGGCCTGAATCTCATCAACGGGAAGATGACGCTCCAACATGAAGGCGACCAGATCCTCGACGTTTCCGTCATTTTGAACGATCTGTCTCAGCCCTCGCGTCATCTGATAATCACCCGTGCGGGACGCATCCACGAAGATGGTGTGAAGCACGTTTAGCCGGCCAGTCTGGAAGGCAAGGTCGTCCGTCTTGTCATAGACAAAGACCAAGAGGTGATAGCCGAGGCCAAAAATCTTCTGGCTGGCGGTCTTGAAGGGAGAGGAGGATTGCGGCTGGCGGATGCTGGTCGTTTTCAGGTCTACATTCAGGCTGGGCAAGTCGATGCCACTGGCTGAATTCCCTAACTGGAACTGAGATAGGGCCGATAAGTAGGCGACGAACTTATGCTCAAGGTAAGTGCCGATCCGCTTGCCGTCGGTCACACCATAGAGTGATGGCTCCCGTACCTCGCTCTCCAGCCGCGCGAACGTGGCGGCGTGGGCTTGCAGCGTCGCAATCTCTAACGTCGGCTTGATGATCGCCTCCTCGCCCATCACGGCAGTTGCCCCGATTCGCCTTGGCAGTGACAAGGGCATACCGGACGATGGCTTGCATCCGCCGCCTCACTACAGGAACAAAAAAAGAACATTCCAGAACGGGATGAATTGCGCAACTTGGGACCGCGATGAATTTGCCCAAAGCGTTGAGAGAGCCCGCGCCGTTTTACTGCGGCAAACAAAGAAGCTGGAGCGCCTACAGCCGCCCCTTCCTGAACCGCTGCTGCGCCTCCGCCCTCGCCGCCTTGCGCTCGCGTTTCGGCACTTCCTTGTCCACCGCCTCGCCCGGGGCGGTCATCAGGTCGTTGGCGAACTCTAAATCCAGCATTTTCAGGCGTTTGACTTCGTCGCGCAGGCGCGCGGCGGTTTCGAACTCCAGGTTGGCGGCGGCTTCGCGCATCTTGGCTTCCAGGTCTCGAAGGGTGGTCTGGAAGTTGGAGCCGAGGAAGGGTTTGGCGTTTTCGGCCACGCCGGCGTCGATATTGGCGCGGCCGTCGCCCTTCTCATACGGGCTGTCGAGGATGTTCTGGATGTCGCGCTTGATGCTCTCCGGCGTGATGCCGTTTGCGAGGTTGAACGCGTGCTGCTTCTCGCGCCGGCGCTGGGTTTCACCCATGGCGCGCTCCATGGAGCCGGTGATGCGGTCGGCATAGAGCACCACCTTGCCGTCGATGTTGCGGGCGGCTCTACCGATGGTCTGGACCAGGGAGGTTTCGGAGCGCAGGAACCCCTCCTTGTCCGCATCCAGGATGCCGACGAAGGCGCATTCGGGGATATCCAGCCCCTCGCGCAGCAGGTTGATACCGACCAGCACGTCGAAGACGCCGAGGCGGAGGTCGCGGATGATCTCGATCCGCTCCACGGTGTCGACGTCCGAGTGCATGTAGCGCACTCTGACGCCCTGTTCGTGCATGTATTCGGTGAGGTCTTCGGCCATCTTCTTGGTGAGCACGGTGATGAGGGAGCGGTAGCCTTTCAGCGCCGTCTCCTTCACCTCGGCGATCACGTCGTCCACCTGGCTGTGGCCGTGGGCGGAGACGGGGCGAACCTCCACCGGCGGATCGATCAGGCCGGTGGGGCGGATCACCTGCTCGGCGAAGACGCCGCCGGTGCGCTCCAGTTCCCAGGGGCCGGGGGTGGCGGAGACGTGCACGGTCTGGGGGCGCATGGCGTCCCACTCCTCGAACTTGAGCGGGCGGTTGTCCATGCAGGAGGGCAGGCGGAAGCCGTACTCGGCCAGGGTGGACTTGCGGCGGAAGTCGCCCTTGTACATGGCGCCGATCTGGGGAACGGTCTGGTGGCTCTCGTCGGTGAACAGGAGGGCGTTCTCCGGCACGTATTCGAACAGGGTGGGCGGGGGCTCGCCCGGGCGGCGGCCGGTGAGATAGCGGCTGTAGTTCTCGATGCCGGCGCAGGCGCCGGTGGCCTCCATCATCTCCAGGTCGAAGCGGGTGCGCTGCTCCAGCCGCTGGGCTTCGAGGAGCTTGCCGGTGGCGGTGAACCAGGCGACGCGCTCGGTCATCTCCTGGCGGATGTGGTCGATGGCCTGTTTCAGCGTGGGGCGGGGGGTGACGTAGTGGGAGTTGGCGTAGAACTTCACGCTCGGCAGGTCGGCGGTCTTCTTGCCGGTGAGGGGGTCGAACTCGGTGATGGACTCGATCTCGTCGCCGAACAGGGAGAGGCGCCAGGCGCGGTCGTCATAGTGGGCGGGGAAGACCTCGATCACGTCGCCGCGGCGGCGGAAGGTTCCCCGTGTGAACGACTGGTCGTTGCGCTTGTACTGCAGGGCCACGAGGTCGGCCATCAGGCGCCGCTCGTCCACCGCCTCGCCCACCTCCAGGCTAAAGGTCATGGCGGTGTAGGTCTCCACCGAGCCGATGCCGTAGATGCACGAGACGCTGGCGACGATGATCACGTCGTCCCGCTCCAGGATGGCGCGGGTGGCCGAATGGCGCATCCGGTCGATCTGCTCGTTCAGCGAGCTGTCCTTCTCGATATAGGTATCCGTCCGCGGCACGTACGCTTCGGGTTGGTAATAGTCATAGTACGAAACAAAGTATTCGACACTGTTATCGGGAAAGAATTGCCTGAACTCCCCATAAAGCTGCGCCGCCAGCGTCTTGTTGGGCGCCAGTATCAGGGCCGGCCGTTGCGTTTGCTCGATGATCTTGGCCATGGTGAAGGTCTTGCCGGAGCCGGTGACGCCCAGCAGCACCTGATCGCCTTCGCGCGCCTTGATCCCCTCCACCAATTCGGCGATGGCGGTGGGCTGGTCGCCGGCGGGCTCATAGGGCGCCGCCAGCTTGAACTTCCGCCCGCCCTCGGCCTTGGCCGGCCGCGCGGGCCGATGCGGCGCCCAGGCCACCGCCACCGAAGGCGCCACGTCCATGACGAAGGCGTGCGAGACCTCCGCCACGCCCGGCGGCCCGCCGGCCAGGTCGAGCGTCGCGGAAAGGTCGGCGGGGGGCGCTTTGCCGGAAGAACGGGCCATGAACGGAAGGTAGGTCGTCCGCGTTCGTGTGACTAGGGGCTGCTTTACCCCTCGCTCACGCCCCGACGAAGATCGGCCGTATCCCAGGATGGTCCGGTCCGATCCCGAAACCCGGCGGTTCTCACCTGGGCCGCGGCATACTCCGTGTGTGATTGGACCCTAGCCGGGCAGCCGGTCGCCGCGGTGCAGGGGGTCGCGCAGCGGGGCGCCGGTGGGGACGAACTCCAGCGACGCCGAGTTGATGCAGTAGCGCAGCCGCGTCGGCGCCGGGCCGTCGGGGAAGACGTGGCCCTGGTGGCTGTCGCAGCGCGCGCACCGCGTCTCGATGCGCACCATGCCGTGGCTCGCGTCCTTCACCGCCCGCACGTGCGCCTCGTCATAGGGGGCGAAGAAGGAGGGCCAGCCGGTGCCGCTCTCGAACTTGGTCCGATGCTGGAACAGGGGCAGGGCGCAGAGCCGACAGCCATAGACGCCGTCGTCCTTCTGGTCGAGCAGGCCGCCGCAGAACGGCGCCTCGGTGCCGTGGTGCAGCAACACCTCCGCCTCCTCGCGGGTGAGCGTCGCCTCCAGCCACTTGCGCTCGTCCGGCGAGGGCGGGGTGAGATCGAAGCCGGTGGCGGAGCGGGCGGGGGCGGGGGCGTTCATGGCGGGGTCCGATTGTTGTAGCGCCTAAGATGGGCGCGGCGCCGGCCGATGCAAAGCCCGATGGTTGCGGGCCCGAAAGCGAGGACGTTGCACCACGGCCCCGTGCGCTTGCCCGCATCGGCGCCAGGGGCTAACCCTCCGCCATCCCTAAACGGCAGGACATCCAGGGCATGAGTTTGGCGTTTCTCTTCCCCGGCCAGGGCAGCCAGGCGGTGGGCATGGGCCAGCCGTTGACCGAGGCCTTCGGCGCCGCGCGCGAGGTGCTGCAGGAGGTGGACGAGGCGCTCTGCCAAAAGCTCTCCGCCCTGATGCGGAACGGGCCGGAGGCCGAGCTCACCCTCACCGAAAACGCCCAGCCGGCGCTGATGGCCGTCTCTCTCGCGGTGATCCGCACCTTGAAGGCCGAGTTCGGGGTGGGGATCGACAAGGCGGCCTTCGTCGCCGGGCATTCCCTCGGCGAATACAGCGCCCTGGCCGCCGCGGGCGCCCTGTCGCTGGCCGAGACCGCCCGCCTGCTGAAGCGGCGCGGCCAGGCCATGCAGCGCGCCGTGCCGGTGGGGGCGGGGGCCATGGCCTCGCTGATCGGACCCAAGGCCGACGTGGCTCTGGCCGAGGCCGCGGCGGCGGAGGGCGCCAAGCTCGGCGTCTGCGTCGTCGCCAACGACAACAACGCCGGCAATGTGGTGATCTCCGGCGACAAGGCGGCGGTGGACAAGGCCATCGAGGCGGCCAAGGCTCTGGGCGCCCGCGCCATCCTGCTCAACGTCTCCGCCCCTTTCCACTGCCCCCTGATGCAGCCGGCGGCGGACGAGATGGCGGAGGCTCTGGCCGGCGCGGCCCTTATGCAGCCCGCGGTTCCCCTGGTGGCCAACGTCACCGCCCGCCCGGTGCACGATGCGGAGGTGATCCGCCGCCTGCTGGTCGAGCAGGTCACCGGCCGCGTGCGCTGGCGCGAGAGCATCGCCTGGCTGGCGGCCCCCCTCGACGAGCAAGGGGGCGGCGTCACCCGCTTCGCCGAGGCCGGCGCCGGCAAGGTGCTCACCGGCATGGCCAAGCGCATCGCCCCCGACGCGCAAGCCGTGGCCCTGAACACGCCGGCGGACCTGGAGGCGTTCGCCAAGTCGCTCTAGCGGCGGGCGCGTTTCTTTACCGGCTTGGCCAGCAGGCCGGCGGTGAGGCGCTCATAGAGGCCGAACAGGTGCTCGGCGCGGTCGCGGTCGCCGGCGAAGGGAGCGCGCCGATAGAGCCGGTCCACAGCCTCGTCCAGCTTCTTGTGGGCGCGGCGCAGGTCCGTCGGCATCAGATCGGGATCGTATAGGTCGGCCAGGGTCGCGTCCGGATGCGCCGCCCGTGCGTCCAACACGGCCTGGGCCAACGCCTCGATGGCCTTGCGCTGCGCCGGCGTCGTTTCCGGCCAGGGGAAGGTATTGTAGACGAGGCCGATGGAGTAGCGGTAGCGGCTCTCGAGTCGCCCGCCGATGTGCCGGAGCCAGGCCATGTGCATGGCGCTGGTAAGCATGGAGAAGTCCCATAGCGTTGCGTCCTCGAGGACGAAAACTAGGCTCAGGACCCATTGAAGGGATTCCCGAGGGGGCAGTGATCTGATTCACTGGTGGTGGGAGGAGCCTGCCATGAGTGATTTGTTCTGGTTGTCGGACAAGCAGTTGCGTCGGATCGAGCCGTATTTTCCACTGTCGCACGGGATGCCCAGGGTCGATGATCGGCGGGTGATCTCGGGCATCATCTTCGTCATCAGGAACGGCCTGCGCTGGCGCGACGCGCCCAAGGACTACGGCCCGCACAAGACCATCTACAACCGCTTCGTCCGCTGGAGCCGGCTGGGGGTGTTCAACCGCATCTTCTCCGAACTGGCGGCCAAGGGGCCAAAGCCTGAGCGGCTGATGATCGACGCCACCCACCTGAAGGCCCACCGGACGGCGGCCAGCCTGCTCAAAAAGGGGCTGTTCCCCGACGTATCGGACGCACCAAGGGCGGGCTGAACTCAAAACTCCACGCCATCTGCGACGGCGAGGGGCGGCCTCTGGTCATGCTGCTCTCAGAGGGTCAAATGAGCGACTACAAGGGCGCGGCCCTGATGATCGACGCCCTGCCCAAGGCCAAGGCCCTGCTCGGCGACCGGGGTTACGACGCCAACTGGTTCCGACAGGCCCTGATCGCCAGAGGCATCACCCCGTGCATCCCATCCAAAGCCAACCGCAAGGTCCAAATACCCTACGACAAGACCCTCTACCGCCAGCGCCACAAGGTCGAGAACATGTTCGGACGCCTCAAGGACTGGCGGCGCATCCACACCCGATACGACCGCTGCGCACACACCTTCATGTCCGCAATCGCACTCGCCGCAACCGTCATCTTCTGGCTATGATCAATGAGTCCTGAGCCTAGATCGCTTGGAACGGTTGGGGGCTCAAGCCACCCGAGGGGCACGTAATGGCGCCGCTCAGAGCTTACTTTAGGCACGACCAGAAAGCTGTCCTTTGGCAGCACATTCACATGATAGAGCGTGGGCGTAGCCGCCAAGGCCTTTGTGGGTGCGCTGCGGCTTTTCTCCCGCTCGGTACGTACCGCTGCAACTCGCTCAGCGATCATCGGCATTGAGCGCAATCTGGTGGGCTCTGCATTTTGCAAAGCTAGTATCCAGCGCTCGCCGCCGTTGATGTATTCTTCCGCCCCGACATACGGGCGTAAAAGATCTTCGGCGTCAGGATGCTTGGCTAAAACCTCGGCTCGACCATCCTTATCAAAAATGTAGTGACCGCCATCAATCGGCTTCGAGCCGATGATCAGCTTCAGCCTTGGTGTCAGCGGTCGCGGCGTTTCCCGCACCGTCAGGTGCCGGTCCTCCACCGTCTCCGCTCCGAACAGGTAGGCCGTCAGCGCGGCGTGGCGGCTCTCCACCGGGTCGCCGTCCACCTTCTCGTAGGTGAACAGGCGCTTCTCTGCCGGCTCCTGGCCGCGGCGGGCGAGGCCGAGGATCACCACATGCACGTGCGCCACGCCCCGGGCGTCCGACCCCCAGGCGAAGGTGCGGTGGGCGAAGGCGATCTCCAGCCGGTAGCGCCGGAACAGCAGCGGCCAAAGCTGGGCCACCTGTTCGCCCTGTGTGATGGAGTTGGTGGCGACGAAGGCGATCTTTGGCGCCGGCCGATCTTGCACCGCCGCCAGGGGGCCGCCCAGCGCTTCGTCCACCGCCAGCTGTTCGCCGAGCAGATCGCCGGTCGAGGCTCTGGCCCAACGCTCCGCCTCGCCCGGCGCATCGGGCGGCCGCTCGGGCCTAGCCGCGCGCTCGGCGTAGTCGCCGGCCTTCAGGAACCATGCCGCCACATAGTCCAGCGTGCCGCCTGAACCCGGCAGGCGGGCGATGCGGCGCACCTGCGCGCGCTGTGCTTCGCTCTGCATCTTGGCCCCAATGAACGGCGGGTTGCCGAGCACAAAGCTGCACCGGTCGGGGGCCAGCACGGTGGCCCAGTCGGTCTCCAGGGCGTCGCCGTGGTGGATGTGTGGCGCGGTGACCAACGGGATGCGAGCATAGGCCTTGCCGAACTCGAGGCTCAGCCGGTTGTTCTCGATGTGGTCTGCCATCCATAGCGCCACCTCGGCGATGCGGGCCGGAAACTCCTCGATCTCGATGCCGTAGAAGGCGTCGACCTTGATCCGCGCGAGGGCGCCCACGTCGAAGTCCTGTTCGACCGCTGAGCGACCCTCCTTGAACTGGGCCACCAGCACTTCCGTCTCCAGCCTACGGAGTTGCCGGTAGGTGATGACGAGGAAGTTGCCGCATCCGCACGCCGGGTCGAAAAAGGCGAGCTTGGCCAGCCGGTCGTGGAAGTCCGCCAGCTCGTTGAAGCGCCGAGTCCCCACGGGCCTGGCCCTGATCCGCTCGAACTCGGCGCGCAGATCGTCTAGGAACAAGGGCCCGATCAGCTTCAGAATATTCCTTTCGGTGGTGTAGTGCGCGCCCTTCCTGCGCCGTTCGGCCGGCTTCATCACCGCCTGGAACAGGGAGCCGAAGATGGCCGGACTGATCGTGCCCCAGTCGAAGGTGCAGGCCTCCAACAGACGCTCCCGCATGGGGCGGGTGAAGGCGGCGATGGGCAGCCGTTCGGAAAACAGCGCGCCGTTGATGTAGTCGAACTGGCGGAGGTCCTCGTCCAGCGTGCTCATCCGCCGTTCGGTCGGGCAATCCAGCACCTCCCAAAGCTGCGCCAGCCAAAGGCCGAGATCGGAGCCGTCCTCGCGGGTGCGCTCCCGGATCAGGGTCTCGAAGGCGTCTCGGGGAAAGATGCCGGTGTCGTCGGCGAAGAGGCAGAACAGGAGCCGCACTAGGCTCAGGACCCATTGAAGGGATTCCCGAGGGGGCAGTGATCTGATTCACTGGTGGTGGGAGGAGCCTGCCATGAGTGATTTGTTCTGGTTGTCGGACAAGCAGTTGCGTCGGATCGAGCCGTATTTTCCACTGTCGCACGGGATGCCCAGGGTCGATGATCGGCGGGTGATCTCGGGCATCATCTTCGTCATCAGGAACGGCCTGCGCTGGCGCGACGCGCCCAAGGACTACGGCCCGCACAAGACCATCTACAACCGCTTCGTCCGCTGGAGCCGGCTGGGGGTGTTCAACCGCATCTTCTCCGAACTGGCGGCCAAGGGGCCAAAGCCTGAGCGGCTGATGATCGACGCCACCCACCTGAAGGCCCACCGGACGGCGGCCAGCCTGCTCAAAAAGGGGCTGTTCCCCGACGTATCGGACGCACCAAGGGCGGGCTGAACTCAAAACTCCACGCCATCTGCGACGGCGAGGGGCGGCCTCTGGTCATGCTGCTCTCAGAGGGTCAAATGAGCGACTACAAGGGCGCGGCCCTGATGATCGACGCCCTGCCCAAGGCCAAGGCCCTGCTCGGCGACCGGGGTTACGACGCCAACTGGTTCCGACAGGCCCTGATCGCCAGAGGCATCACCCCGTGCATCCCATCCAAAGCCAACCGCAAGGTCCAAATACCCTACGACAAGACCCTCTACCGCCAGCGCCACAAGGTCGAGAACATGTTCGGACGCCTCAAGGACTGGCGGCGCATCCACACCCGATACGACCGCTGCGCACACACCTTCATGTCCGCAATCGCACTCGCCGCAACCGTCATCTTCTGGCTATGATCAATGAGTCCTGAGCCTAGATAGCGCTCCAGTTCGTGCCCCACATAGCCCGAGTCCTTCAGCGCATCGTGCACCTTGGCCATCAGCTCGGAGGCCAGGACGTTCGACGGGTCCTGGTCGCGGAAGGTGCGCCGCTCGACCCCCATGACGAAGCCGAACCGCTCCACATGGGCGGGCAGATCGGCCAAGCGGAACGACAACGCCTCGCCGGTGTCGAGATCGTGGAGGTCGAAGGTCTGGAAATCGCTGACCAGAACGTAGCGCGGCAGTTCGTAGGACTTCAGGCCAGGGAAGTAGTCGAGGGCTTGCTCCTTGGCGCGGGTGAGGTTGCGCCCCGCACTCTTGTGCTCGACGAGCAGCACACCCTTCCAAAGCAGGTCGATGAAGCCCTGTTTGTCGCCAAGCTTCTTGACCGGCTCCTCGAAGGTGGCGACCTGGCGGCGCCTGACACCGAAAATTTGGAAGAAGTCGTTGTAGAAACTCTGGGTTTCGCCGCGCTCATAGGACGCGGATTCCCACTCGGTGGCGAAAACCGCCGCTCTCGCCCGCACTTCGTTCCAGCTTAGCCGCATGTTCCCAGCATAATGCGCTTCGCGCGACGGTTGCGAGGGCCTTGTGCGACCTCTGCGCCCGGCCTTCCCCCGCCCAGCCTTCCCCGCCCTTCACCGATCGCCTATACCGCGTGGCTTCGCCGGCGGGGCGGGCAGGGAAGGAAACGCTCGATGTTCGACCTCTCAGGCAAGACCGCCCTGGTCACCGGCGCGTCCGGCGGCATCGGCGGGGCCATCGCGCGGTCGCTGCACCAGCAGGGCGCGCACGTGGTGCTGTCCGGCACGCGGGAGGCGGCGCTGGCGGCGTTGGCGGAAACCCTCGGCGGGGCGCGGGGCGAGCGCACCACGGTGCTCACCGCCGATCTTTCCACGCCGGAGGGCGCGGACGGGCTGATCGCGGCGGCCGACGCCAAGGCCGGGCCGGTGGATATCCTGGTGGCCAATGCCGGGGTGACCAAGGACGGGCTTTTGCTGCGCATGAAGGACGAGGACTTCCAGTCGGTGCTGCGTATCAATCTGGAGAGCTATTTCCGCCTGTCCCGTGCGGCCCTGAAGGGCATGTTCAAGCGTCGCCATGGCCGCATCATCGGCGTCGCCTCGGTGGTGGGCGTCACCGGCAATCCCGGCCAGGCTAACTATGCGGCGTCCAAGGCCGGCATGATCGGCTTCACCAAGTCCATGGCCGCCGAGGTCGCCTCGCGCGGGATCACCGCCAACTGTATCGCGCCCGGCTTCATCGAAAGCCCGATGACCGATGCGCTGAACGAAGCGCAGAAGGCGCGCATCCTGGAGACCATCCCCACCGGGCGCCTCGGCGCCGGCGCCGACATCGGCGCGGCCTGCGTCTTCCTCGCCAGCAATGAGGCCGCCTACGTCACCGGTCAGACCCTGCACGTGAACGGCGGCATGGCGATGATCTGAGGGGGGCGGTTTAGGACGCCTGCGTCCTTCGAGACGCCCTCTTCAAGGGCTCCTCAGGATGACGAACGATGGCGACCTCCAACCCCATTCGTCATGCTGAGGAGCGAGCTTGCTCGCGTCTCGAAGCACGCAAGGGCAGTTTCAAACAGTCCCTGAAGCGGAAGCCGCTGTCGCAGTTCGCCCCTTGGCGGGTTCAGATCGGCCGAGCGGCGGCGGCTGCGGGCGCTCGGCGCGGGGCCGGGTCAGGCGGCGGAGATGGCGGCGGGGTTTCCTGGCGACGCCTCGGCCAGGGCCTCGCGCAGGCCCCGGATCAGCGCCGCGGGGACCAGCGGTTTGGGGATGGCGCCGGCGAAGGGGCCGAACGCCCCGGCGACGCCCGGCGCGCTGACCACATCGGCGCTGAACGCCAGGATCGGCGTTTCCGCGTTAGGGCCGCCGCCGCCGGCGATGGCGCGCGCGGCGGTCTCCCCGTCCATGCCCGGCATCCGCATGTCCATCAGGATCAGGTCGACGGCGTGGTGGCGGGCGAGGCTTACCGCCGCCTCGCCGCAGTCGGCCTCCATCACCTCCAGCCCCACCGCGCCGCCGATCAACCGCACCAGCTCGCGGTTGGCCGGGTTGTCGTCCACCACCAGGAGGCGCAGTCCGTCGAGCGCATCGTCCGCGTCCGCGCCGTCCTCGGCGGGGGTCCAGGCCGCCGTCTTGGCCTTCACCAGCGGCGTCTCGACATGGAAGACGCTGCCCTCGCCGAGCACGCTCGTGACCCCGATGACGCCGCCCATGGCCTCCACCAGGCCCTTGCAGATGGCGAGACCGAGCCCCGTGCCGCCATACAGGCGGGTGGTGGAGGCGTCCATCTGGGAGAAGCGCTTGAACAGTCGGTCCAGTCGGTCGGCGGGAATGCCGCTGCCGGTGTCGCGCACCTCGAAGCGCAGCCGCCGGCCGCGCGCGACCGGGGCCACCGATACGGTGACGGCGCCGGCGCCGGTGAACTTCACCGCGTTGCTGATCAGGTTCAGCAGCACTTGGCGCAGCCGCGTGTCGTCCAGCATCAGCGCCGATTTCGGCGCGCGAGAGGCGTCGCAGATCAGCTCCAGCCCCTTCTGCGCCGCCTGCGGGGCCAAAAGGCCGACGGCGCTGTCCAGCAGGGTGGCGACGTCCACCGGCCGGGGCTCGATCTCCACCTGTCCGGCCTCCAGCTTGGAGAAGTCCAGGATGTCGTTGACGGCGTTCAGCAGCGCGTCGGCGGCGTGGGCGATGCGGGTGGCGTAATGGCGGCTCTGCGCATCGTCGGCCAGGCGCGGCTGCAGCAGCTCGGAAAAACCGAGGATGCTGGTCAACGGGGTGCGCAGTTCGTGGCTCATATTGGCCAGGAACTCGGACTTGACGCTGGCGGCCTGCTCCGCCTCCGCCCGGGCGGCCATCAGCGCGTCCTCCAGCGCCCGGCGCGCGGTGACGTCGCGATAGACGGTGAGGATCTGCGGCGGACCACCCTCGGGCCGGGGGATGAAGGTGGGATTGCCCTCGATCCAGCGGAAATCGCCGTTCTTGCAGCGCAGCCGGTACTCGCGGCGGATGGACCGGTCGATGGGCTCCCCGGCGAGGAGGCTGGAGACCACCTCGATGGCGAAGGCCACGTCGTCGGGATGCACAAGGTCGATGGTGCGCCGACCGATCAGCTCCTCCGGGTCGTAGCCGAAGGTGGCGCAGGCGGGCGAGACGTACTCGATCCTGGCCCCCTCGCCGATCACCACGATCACGTCGGTGGAATGATCCGCCAGCCGGCGATAGCGGGCCTCGCTCTCCTCCAGCCGGCGCTCCGCCAGGGTCTCGCGCGTCACATCGCGCAGGGTGCCGAACAGGGCCAGCCTGCGCCCGTCCGCCGCGTACTCCACCCGCGTGTCGCCCACCGCCCAGCGCATCGCCCCGTCGGGACGGTTGATGCGCATCAGCGGCCGGTTCGGTTCGACCTCGCCGGCCAGGTCGCGCCTCAGGCGCTCGACCACCATGTCGCGGTCGTCGGGATGGACCAGCGCCATGACGCGCTCCACGCTCACCGGCTCGCCCGGCTCCAACCCGTAGATGCCGTACATCTCGTCCGACCAGGTGAGGGTGTGGGCCGGATACTCCACCCGCCAGTGGCCGAGCCCGACGATATTCTCGGCCAGGGCCGCCCGGCGCGCGGCGTTCTCCGCCCGCTCCAGCGCCAGGGTCTGGTCGGTCACGTCCTGGAACACGCCGAACAGGGTGATCACCCGGCCGTCCGCGTCGCGCTCGCACTCCGCCTTGGCCGTGACATGGCGCAGCGCGCCGTCGGCCCGGATCAGGCGCAGGCGGATGTCATAGCCCAGCCCGTCCTCCACGGCGCGGCGGATATGGGCCTCGATCGTCGCGCGGTCCTCGGGGTGATAGAAGGCGAGGGCCACGTCGAGCGTGGGCTCGAAACTGTCGCGGCTGACGCCGTGGATGGCGTAGACCTGCCTGGACCAGGCGATCTGGCCGTCGGTCAGCGAATAGACCCAATAGCCCACACCCGCCATGGCGCTCGCCATGTCGAGAAAATGCAGCCGGCGCTCACCGCCGATCTCGCCGTCCTTCAGCAGACTGTGCATGGCGCCTCCCGTCAGGGCGGACCGTGCACGTGAAACTCCTTCGCATGGATTAACCTTGGGCGGGCGAAATGCCGCAAGGGCGCCGGGCCTTGGCCGTACGGGTTTTCCGCCCCCGCGAACGCGGCGTCCCTTCGGCGCTTCTCACCCCAAAAAGAGTATGCTAGGCCACGGATGACAGCGGCGGCCAGGGTTTGAAGCCTTGCCGTGGCGCGCGGACTGAGTGAAAAGGTCCGACCCGAAACCACAGGCCCCGCTCGGCGTTTGCGAGGGGTGAACCTAAACAGCCCAGGGGCTTACAAGCATGTCCGACACCCTTGAACGCGTCCGCAAGATCGTCATCGAACACCTCGACGCGGACCCGGAGAAGGTGACCGAGAAGGCCAGCTTCATCGACGACCTTGGCGCTGACAGCCTTGATAACGTCGAACTGGTCATGGCCTTCGAGGAGGAATTCGACATCGAAATCCCCGACGACGCCGCCGAACACATCCAAACCGTGGGCGACGCGGTGAAGTTCATCCAGGAAAAACAGGGCGGCTGAGCCGCCGCCGTCTGGTCCTGCGCCCCTGTGAAAGCGCGCGCCCGTGCAATATGCGGGGCGCGCGCTTAGTCTATGGTGCATAGAGTTCCGGCGAGTCGGGACGAAGCCTGGGAGTGCGTATGCGTCGCGTCGTGGTCACCGGTATCGGCCTCCTGACCCCGCTCGGCTGGGGGGTGAAGGAAAGCTGGAAGAACATCCTCGCCGGCACGTCCGGCGCGGGACGGATCACCGCCTTCGACGCCGAGGGCTATGGCTGCCAGGTGGCCTGCGAGGTGCCGCGGGTAGACGGGCGCGGCGGCGGCGGCCCGGACGTGGCCGGATCGTTCGACCCTGACCAGGTGATGTCGGCCAAGGACCGCCGCCGCATCGACGACTTCATCCTCTACGCCGTGGCCGCCGCCGACGAAGCGGTGAAGGATTCCGGCTGGGCGCCCGAGGACGAGGCGGAGCGCGAGCGCACCGGGGTGCTGATCGGCTCCGGCATCGGCGGCCTCTCCACCATCGCCGACACCACGCTGGAGCTGGAGGCCAAGGGTCCGCGCCGGGTCTCGCCCTTCTTCATCCCCTCGGCGCTGATCAACCTGGCCTCGGGCCACGTCTCGATCCGCCATGGGTTCAAGGGGCCGAACCATTCGGTGGTCACCGCCTGCGCCACCGGCGCGCACGCCATCGGCGACGCGGTGCGCCTGATCAAGTACGGCGACGCGGACGTGATGGTGGCCGGCGGAGCCGAGGCGGCGATCTGCAAGCTCGGCATCGCCGGCTTCGTCGCCTGCCGCGCCATGGTCACCAAGTATAACGACGCGCCCACCAAGGCCTCGCGCCCCTATGACCGCGACCGCGACGGCTTCGTCATGGGCGAGGGCGCCGGCGTGGTGGTGGTGGAAGAGTACGAACACGCCAAGGCCCGCGGCGCCAGGATCTATGCCGAGGTGGTGGGCTATGGCCTCTCCGGCGACGCCTATCACATCACCGCCCCGTCCGAGGACGGCGACGGGGGCCTGCGCGCCATGAAGGCGGCGCTGAAGGACAGCGGCCTTGCGCCGTCGGACATCGACTATGTGAACGCCCACGGCACCTCCACCATGGCCGACGGGATCGAGGTGGGGGCGGTGGAGCGGTTCCTGGGCGATCACGCCCGGAACGTGGCCATGTCGTCCACCAAGTCGATGACCGGGCACCTGCTGGGCGCCGCCGGGGCGATCGAGTCGATCTTCGCCATCCTGGCCATCCGCGACCAGGTGGCCCCGCCGACCATCAATCTGGACCATCCGGATGTGGAGACGGTGATGGATCTGGTCCCCCACACCAGGAAGCCGATGAAGATCGACGTGGCCATGTCCAACTCCTTCGGCTTCGGCGGCACCAACGCCGCCGTCATCTTCGCCAGGGTCTGACGGTCGGATGGTCCCCGCCGGGGCGGAGCGCAGACCCGGCGGGTTCCGGCGCTTCGTCACGGGTGCGCTGTCGGCCTTGCTGACCCTGACCGTGCTGGCGGCGATCGCCGGCGCGGCGGGCTTCATCGGTTACGAATTGCCCGGACCGACGGCGCGGCAGGGCGGGGCCACGACGGTGATCCTGCGCCGGGGCGGAGGCCTGTCGGAGATGGCGGCCACCCTTTCCCGCGCCGGGGTGGTGCGCGCGCCGCAGCTGTTCATCGCCGCCGCGGAACTCAGCGCCGCGGCGCATCGGCTGAAGGCCGGCGAATACCGCTTCGCCTCCCACGCCTCCCTGGCAGAGGTGCTGGCCAAGATCCGCAAGGGCGACATCGTGCATCACCGGATCACCGTTCCCGAGGGCGTCTCGGCCCTGCAGGTGGCCACGATCCTGAACGCCGCCGACGTGCTCACCGGCGAAATCCCCACCCCGCCGGAGGGCGCGGTCCTGCCCGAGACCTACGAGGTGGTGCGCGGCGACACGCGCGCGGCGGTGCTGCAGAAGATGATGGACGCCCGCGACAGGGTGCTCGCAGCCCTGTGGAGCCAGCGCAAGCCCGGCCTGCCCTTCTCCACGCCCGACCAGGCGGTGACCCTGGCCTCCATCGTCGAGAAGGAGACGGCCCTGCCGTCCGAGCGGCCCCGCGTGGCGGCGGTCTACATCAACCGGCTGCGCACCAATATGCGGCTGCAGGCCGATCCGACGGTGATCTACGGCATCACCGGCGGTCTGCCGCTGGGCCGGGGTCTGCGCGCCTCGGAACTGGCCGCGCCCGGCCCCTATAACAGCTACACCAACTACGGCTTGCCGCCGGGCCCCATCGGCAATCCCGGCCGCGCCTCGCTGGCCGCGGTGATGGACCCGCCGGACACCGACGAGCTGTATTTCGTTGCCGACGGCACTGGCGGACACCGCTTCTCCCGGACCTATGAGGAGCAGTCCAAGGCCGTGGGCCGCTGGCGCCTAATCGAGAAGCAGCAGAGGGCGAGCCCGGCGGACCTGCCCCAGCCGCCGACGACGCCCCAACTCCCGACGCCCCAGCCGATCAGACCCCGGGAACATCGCTGATGGGACGCGGCCGCCGATGATCTGGGACGACAAGCACGGCCCCCGCCGGGGCTTCATGATGATGGTGGTCGCCCCCTCGGGTGTCGGCAAGACCTCGCTGACTCGGCGGCTGGTGGCCGACCACCGCGACCTGCACCTGTCGATCTCGCACACCACCCGCCCGCCGCGCCCCGGCGAGCAGGAGGGGGTGCATTATCACTTCACTGACCGGTCGAGCTTCGACGCGCGCGTGGCGGCGGGCGGTTTCCTGGAGTGGGCCGAGGTCTATGGCCAGCGCTACGGATCGCCGCGCGATCCGGTGCTGGACCTGCTGGCCAAGGGCGACAGCGTGCTGTTCGACATCGACCTGCAGGGCGCCGCGGTGATCCGGGCGGAGGCGGCGGAGGATTCGGTGAGCATCTACGTGCTGCCCCCCTCGCTGGCGGAGATGAGCCGGCGCCTGCACGCCCGCTCGCAGGACGACGATGCGGTGATCCACCGCCGGCTGGACCGGGCCAAGCACGAGATCGTCGAGTGGGACCGGTTCGACTACGTGATCCTGAACGACGACTTCGATCGCGCCTATTCGGAGCTGGCGCACATCTATCATGCCGAGCGGCTGAAACGCGGCCGCAACGGCTGGCTCGCCGGCTTCGTCCAGGGCCTGCTGGACGAGCCGATCTGAATGAGCGGGTGAAGCCCATGGCGCACTGGCTGATCAAGTCCGAACCCGCCAAGTACGGCTTCGACGACCTGGTGCGCGACGGCCATACCGTGTGGGACGGGGTGCGAAACAACACCGCCGCCCTGCACCTGAAGGCGATGAAGCGGGGCGATCAGGCCCTCTTCTACCACTCGCAGGCGGGCCTGGCGGTGGTGGGCATAGCCGAGGTGGCGCGCGAAGCCTTCCCCGACCCCACCGATCCCACCGGCCGCTTCGTGGCCGTTGAGTTGAACCCGTGCGCGCCCTGCCGCGCCCAGTGACCCTGGCGGGCATGAAGGCCGAGCCGAAGCTCGCCAACATGGCCATGCTCCGCCTCTTCCGCCTCTCGGTCTCCCCGGTGACGGATGAGGAATGGGCGGTGATTTTGGGGATGGGGGGAGCGTAGGCGCGTGGCTTTCGCGAGATTCTTGATTCCTTCAGGAGACTACCCCTACTCGTCATGCTGAGCAGCGAGCTTGCGCGCGTCGCGAAGCACGAAAAAGCCACCGAACCCCGACTCCCAAACGGGCTTTTTGCGATGTGCGTGCTTGGAGACGCGCGCACGAGGCGCGCTCCTCAGCATGACGAATGTTGTTGGCGTTCGCTATCGTTCGTCATCCTGAGGAGCCTCCAAAGGAGGCGTCTCGAAGGACGCAGGGCTGTTTCAAACAGGCTCTTAGCGCCCAGCCCGTGACGCCAGCTGTGAGATCCGTGCATAGTCGTGCTCGATCAGCGCCAGCTTCTTGGCGCGCGACCAACCCTTGAGGCGGCGCTCGGCGGCAATGGCGTCATCGATGTGCTGGAACTCTTCCACCCAGACCAGTTCCACCGGCCTACGGCTGGCGGTATAGCCGGGCTGAAGGCCCGCGTGGTGCTGGCCGATCCGCGTATCGAGGTCGGTGGTGCAACCGACATAGAATGAGCCGTCGGCGCAGCGCAGCATGTAGGTCCAGGACGCCATCGGCGATATGCGTGCTTCGAGACGCGCCGCGTGCCGCGCCGCTCCTCAGCATGACGACGTTGCTGAATGGTCACAAGGACTACCTACCAGCTCCAAACCCAGAGCGGTGGTCGCCATGACCAAGTTTGGCCAGGTTCGCGTTTCTTCGTCATGCTGAGGAACCTCCGAAGGAGGCGTCTCGAAACACGCAGCCCGCCAACCTCAAAAACCCCGCCACATCTACGGTTTCCGCTCGCGCGTCGGGCTCGATGCCGGCGGCTTGGCACAGCGCCGCGCCGCCGAGCGGTTTCAGCGAGGAGCGGAGCATCTTGCGCCGCTGGCCGAAGGCGGCGGCGGTCACCCGCTCCAGCGCGGCGAGCCTCGGGCCCACCGGCGCGTCGTCGCGGGGGGTGAGCACCACCACGGCGCTGTCCACCTTGGGCGGGGGGGTGAAGGCGCGGGCGGGCAGGGTCATGGCCACGCGCGCCTGCGCCATCGCTTGGGCCAGCACCGACAGGCGGCCATAGGCGTCCGAGCCCGCCGGGGCGGCGATGCGATCCGCCACCTCCTTCTGGAACATCAGCGCCATCCGCGCCGGGCGGAACGGCCCCACCAGCCAGCGGATCAGGAGCGGCGTGCCCACGTTGTAGGGCAGGTTGGAGACGACCAGCGGGCGAAGGCCCGGCGCGTGCCGGGCGATCAGCGCCGCCTCGTCCACCTTCAGCGCGTCGGCCTGGACCACGGTCAGCCGGCCGCCGGACGCCGCCTCGATCTCCGCCAGCAGGGGCAGGAAGCGGGGGTCGCGCTCGATGGCGATCACCCGCGCGGCGCCCTCCGCCAGCAGCGCGCGGGTCAGGCCGCCCGGCCCCGGCCCCACTTCGATCACCACGGCATCGTTCAATGGCGAGGCCAAGCGGGCGATCTTGCGGGTGAGGTTGAGGTCGAGCAGGAAGTGCTGGCCGAACCGCTTGTCCGCCAGCAGGCCGTGGTTCGACAGCACCTCGCGCAGCGGCGCCAGCGCCTCGATCAGGTCATCGGCGCGCGCGTCGGTCACCCGCCCCGCCGGGCGGCCATCTCCGCGGCCATGCGGATCGCGGCGATCAGGCTGTCGGGACGGGCATAGCCGCGCCCGGCGATGTCATAGCCGACGCCGTGATCGGGCGAGGTGCGCACGATAGGCAGGCCGAGAGTGGCGTTGACCCCGCCCCAGAAGTCCACCGTCTTCACCGGGATCAGCGCCTGGTCGTGATAGAGGCACAGGACGGCGTCATAGCCCTGGCGCGCCTCGGCGTGGAACAGGCTGTCGGCGGGGCGGGCGTCGCTGCAGTCGATGCCGAGCGCACGCAGCCGCGCGGCGGCGGGGTTGACGATCTCCATCTCCTCGCGGCCGAGGGTCCCGCCCTCGCCGGCGTGGGGGTTCAGGCCCGCCAGGGCGAGGCGCGGCCGCTCGATGCCGAAATCGCGCGCCAGGGTCTCGGCGGTCACCCTGCCCACGCGGACGATGGCGTCGCCAGTGAGGGCCGCGATGGCGTCGCGAAGCGGCTGGTGAATGGTGACCAGCACGGTCCGTAAATCCGCCGCGGCCAGCATCATCACCGGGCCGCGCTGGCCCTCATAGGCGGCGCCGGCGGTAAGTTCGGCCAGGAACTCGGTATGGCCGGGAAAGCCGAAACCGGCGGCATAGAGCGGCGCCTTGGCGATAGGCGCGGTCACCACGCCCGATACGGCGTGGGACAGGGCGAGGCCCACAGCGGTCTCGATCCAGCGGATGATCGCACCCGCGTGGGCGGTGGAGGGCTGGCCCGCCACCACCGGCGACAGCAGCGGCATGTCGATCACCGGCAGGGCGTCGGCGAACGTGGCTTGGCCCTCGGCGGGGGAGCCGACGCGCTGGACCGCGCCCTTGATCCGGCCGGGCATGGCGGCGGCGATCACGTCGCGGTCGCCGACCACGACGAAGGCCGGCCCGCTCTCGCGCAGTTCCGCCCAGGCCTTGGCCACGATCTCCGGCCCGATGCCGGCCGGATCGCCGAGGCTCAGCGCCAGCGGCTTGTCGCCGGGTCTCGGCGCCCCCGGTCGTGGCCCCCCCCGTCGCGCCGGCGCGATCACCGGCTCTCGATGGTCGCCGAATTGCGCAGGTCGCGCAGATAGCGTCGCGAGATCATCGACAACTGCTCGTTCTGCAGCCGATCGGCGATCTCCTCGCGCGACGCCGCGTGCGCGCCCGACGCGCGGCGACCGCACAGGGCCACGAGGTGCAGGCCGGCGCGGGTACGCACCGGGCCGCCGATCTGGCCGACCTTCAACCCCTCGATCACCTGCTTGAATTCCGGCGCGAGGTCGTTCACCTCGGTCTCGCCGAGATCGCCGGCGACCACCCCGTCGTACTTGCCGGCCTCGTTCTCCAGCCCGTCGCAGGTCCTCGCCTCGTCGCGCAGCCTGTCCAGCTTGGCGGTGGCGGCGGACAGCTCCTCAGCGGTGGCGTGTTCCGGCACGCGGATGGCCGCCTGCTTCAGCGACACCAGCGTGGCGCCGACGCCGGCGTGCTTGGCGCGGAGCTGCAACAGATAGACCCCGTCCGAGGCCTGGATCGGATCGGAGACCTGTCCGGGGCGCATGGTGGCCAGCACGCTTTCCAGCGTGGCCGGGATTTCGCCGGCGCTGAGCCAGCCGGCGTCGCCGCCGTTGGCGGCGGTGGGCAGGGCGGAGAACTGACGCGCCACCGCGGCGAAGGGGGCGCCCTGCTTGATCTGCTGCGCGAGCTGCTTCGCGCCGGCCATGGCCTGCTCCTGTCCGCCCGCATGGCTGGGGTCGATGAGGATTTCGCTGACCTGATATTGCGCCTTGGACGAGGCGGCGTTGATGCGCGCCTGCTCCTGGTTGATCTGGTCGTCGCCCACGTGCACGCTGCCGTGGAAACGGCCGCCGATATAGTTGCGCCAGGAGATCTGAGCGTTGAGCTGGTCGCGGAGCGTCTTCATGTCCACGCCGGCGCTTTTCAGCGTCGTGACCAGTTGCGCCTGCTTGACCCCGTACTGCTGGGCCAGGCTGCCTACCTCTTCGTCCACTTCCTTGGCCGTTGCGGCCACGTGGGCGTCCTTGTTCTTGGCCTCGATGGTGCGGATTTCCTGCATCTGCAGATGCTCGTCCACCAGCGAGCGCAGCGCCTCGCGCTCCACCTGACGCAGGTTCTCCTCCGTCGGCTGCACGCCGTTGATGACCAGCACCATCAAGACGCGCTGGCGCAGGTCGTAGGTGGAGATGATCTCGTTGTTGACCTCCGCCGCGACACCCTCGCCCAGCACCGGCTTCTTGGCCGGGGCGATGGCGCCGCTGAGGATCGACGCGGTGTTGGGTCCGGCCGCCGGGGCCTGCGCCATGGCGGGACCACCGGCCAGCATTGCGGCCAAGGCGCCCAGAACCGCGTTACGCGCCGCACTCATTCTCAAATCGTCCTTCCCGTCACGTCCGGCACGCTGCTCAGCGCGCATCGTTGGCTCTGCCCCCAGGCACAATGCTAGCCCCCAATGCGGCGAGCGTTAGGCGAAGGGTCACCGCGTTGGATGTGCCGATGACGTTGCTGTAGGTTTCATCGTGCGTGTAAAGCAGATCGAGCCTCACGCATTCGTCTTGATAGAAAACGCCGACCTGCGCCATGGGCCATATCCGCGTCTGAAGGTCGCGCGTGGCGTTGGCCTCCAGCCCCCAATGCTTGGTGAGATAGGTCGAGCCGTTGAATTCCACGCTCTGCACCTTGCCGATCACCGTCGAGCCGTTGGACACCGTGCCGCCGAACGGCGAGACGCAGGTGGCCAGATTGCACTGCACCTGCACCACGCCGTTCTCGTCGTAATTGTAGCGCAGCGTCAGCGAGGAGCGGGCGAGGGCCAGGTTCACCCCGGCCTCCTCGCGGTGGACCTTCCAGGTATCGGCGTCGCTGCGGGCGCGGTTGAATAGGGTCAGGCCGCGCAGCGGGGTGATGCTCACCGCCGTGATCCAGTCCGAAGACGTGCCCTGCAGGCCGGAGACGGCGCTGAACACGTTGTCGCGCTCCGTGCGGAACACCCGCCCGACCAGCAGGCTGGCGCTGCGCCCGTTGCCGAGATCGGCCGTGGCCCGCCCCCCCACGTTCAGGCGCCCGCCGCCCTCATAGAGGTCGTAGCCGGGGAAGCGGTGGGTGGAGAACAGCGTGGTCTCGTCGAAGGAGAACGAGGCGGAGTCCTCGTTGGGGATGTTGGCGTTCGGCTTCACCGTCGGCGACAAGGCGAGCTGGGCCAAAGGCTCCAGGATGATCGAGCCGCCGCCGATGGGCCTGATGAACGGCCAGGACAGGTCGGTCCCGATGGTGCCGGTGGCCCGCGTCACCGTGCCGTTCGGGGCCACCGTCTGGGCGTAACCCGGCCCCACGGTCAGCTGGCCCGAGCCGACGGAATAGACATCGCCCCGCGCCTCGGCGAAGGGGGAGATGCGCAGGCCGTTGTCGAAGGTGAAGTCGCGCCGCCAGTCGCCCTCGGCGGTGCCGCGTCGACTGTCCTGATAGGTCAGCGACTGGGCGTTGGTCGGGCGGACGGCTGGGATGATCGTCGGCGGCGCGCCGCCGAGCCCCGGAATGACTGTCGCGCCGAACGGCTGCGGCCCGGCGGGATTGATGCCGGAGGGATCGGTGACCGAGATCACCGTATTGGCGCGCGTCAGGATGACCGCCGTGGCCAAAAGGTTCAGCCGCCCGCCCAGGATCGGATCGGCCGGATTGTAGCGCGCTTCGATCAGCGGGCCGACCACGGGGAAGGCGGCGTTGGTGTCGTAGCGCTGCACGATCCGCTGCATGCCGAGATCGGTCACCGTGGCCCGCAGCGACTCGTAGTTCAGCGCGGCGATGGAGACGTAGGACTGGCTGTCCTGGCGCACCGCATAGATCTGGCTGATCAGCCGGTCCGTATCGGTGGCGAAGGGGCCGCGGTTCTGGAACACCTGGTGCACGCCGTAGCGGGTGAAGAAGGTGGGGTCGGTGACCTGCTCGGCCCCGAAGCCGATGGTGAAGCGCGGGTCGAGCTGCCAAGCGCCCTTGGCCAGGATATAGCTGCGGTTGGTCTTGTCGCCGAACGTGGTGTGGCTGTCGAACAGCTTCTCATCGGTATAGCCGCCGCGGATATCCAGCAGGCCGGAATAGAACTGCTGGCGATAGCGCAGGTTCAGCAGCGGGTTCACCGCCGTGTTAAGCTGGGGCGAGACGATCAGCTCCGACGAGGGCGACAGGTCGAACAGATAGGGCTGCTCATAGCTGAACCCGCGCCGCTTGATGTATTCGATCTTCGGGGTCAGGAAGCCGGAGCGGCGCGGCGTGGCCGGGTCCGCGTGCCAGAAGAACGGCAGCGCCAGCACCGGCACGCCCTTCACCCGGATCACCGCGTGCCGGTAATAGATCACGCCGTGATCGCGGTCCTCTACGATGGTCTGCGCCTCGATGGAGAAGGTGGGCTCCTTGGGCGATCCGTCGGCGCGGCAGATGTCGCAGGGGGTGAAGCGTCCCTGGCGCAGCACATTGACCGTATCGTTGCGGTGGATCGCCGCATTGGCGACGATGGTGACGTTGTCCTGCAGGCGGGCGGAGAAGCCCAGCGCCACGCCGGCGCGGAACTGGTCGTCCAGCTCGGACTCGGTGGCGTAGGTGGTCTCGCCGTCGGCGCCGGTGGTCACCACGTGGCCATAGGCGTGGCTGGCGCCGGTCACCGAATTGTAGATCACCTTGTCGGCGCGCAGGGTGCGGCCCTGATAGCGCACCTCCACATGGCCCTCGGCGGTGACGGTGTTGGAGGGCCGGTCGTCGGTGACCACGTCGCCCTCCAGATAGACGTCGCGCGCGCCGAGGCCGTCGTCGGCCACCGGCGCCGGCGGCTTCACCGGCTGGCCGGGCAGGTGCGGGGTCGGCGCGGCGCCGCTGGGCGGCCGGGCCAGCGCCATCGGTGCGAAGCCGACCGCCAGCGCCGCGCCCAGGAGCAGGGCCAGCTTGGCGCCGCCCAGCCCGATCCGTTCGGCCCTGGTGTGATACGCCGGTCGGCGCATGACGGGACTGCCCTCCCCGCGGCGCGACACGAGCGCACGTTCAGCCCTATTCATCCGCTGCGCCACGCCGGTCAACCGTCTTCGGTATAACAAAGCAGGGTGATACCGACGAGCAACGCTATCGCCGGCGGCGCCCAGGCGGCGAGGATGGGCGGCAGGATGTCGGACTTGCCGAGCGCGCTGCAGAGCTGGTTGAAGAAGAAGAACACAAAGCCCAGCGCCACGCCCGATCCGGCGAACCGCGCCATGCCGCCCAGCCGAAGCAGGCGCAGCGAGAACGCCGCGGCCAGCACCGACATGGCCGCGAACATCAGCGGCGTCGCCAGAAGTTGTTGAAGTTGCAGCCGGTAGGCGGTGGCGGAAATGCCCGCCGCCTCGGTCCGCACGATCAGGCCGGGCAGCGACCAGAAGGGCACGGGCACGGAGGCGGCGGTGGAGATCTGCTCGAAGGTGGTGTGCTCGTTCAGGGTGGAGGGGAACTGCAGCGTGCCCACCGCGCCGCCGACCGCGCCCGGCGTGAACTCGGTGGCGCCGGCCAGCGTCCAGGTGTTCTTGCGCAGGATGGCGTCCGAGGCCTCGACCCGGCGAAGGAACAGCAGGCGCCCGTCCGGCTCGACCCGGTTCTCGAACAGGGTGACGCCGCGCAGGTGAACGCCCGGCCCGATGTTGGAATTGGCGCGGATGATGACCTGCCGGCCCCGATCGCCCTGGCGCAGCCAGATGGTCTTGCCGGTGGGGGTGTCGCCCTGCGCCAACTCGTCCTTCAACTGCTCGAAGCGGCCGGTGGTGTAGGAGGCGATGGGGTTCAGCGCCACCGCGGCCAGGACCCCCAGCAGGGCCGCCGCCACCGCCGCGGGGGTGACGAAGCGCCAGGCCGAAACGCCGGCGGCGCGCAGGGCGATCAGCTCGCTGCGCCGGTTCAGCGCCACGAAGGCGATCAGCACCCCGAACAGGAAAGCGAAGGGCATGACCAGCAGGATCACCCCCGGCGCTTCCAGAAGGGCGAGGCCGAGCAGATCGCCCGCCGAGGCGTCGGAGCGAGAGCCGAGCGCCCGGCTCACCTCCACGAAGTTGGCCAGCACGATGATGGTGGCGAGCACCAGCAGCGCGCCGCCGACCCCGGTCAGGGTGCGCGCGGTGACGTAACGGGTGATGCGGCTGCCCAGCATCAGGCCGCGCCCAGCGGGGCGAGCGCGCCGAGGCCGGCGGCCTTCCTGACCCGCCCCCCCCTGAACAGGGTGCGGAAGGCGAGGGCGGCGGGGATCAGCGGCACCAGATATTGCAGCACGTTCAGTCCCACATTGCCGTCGCAGGCCGCCTGGGCGCCGAAGCCCAGCATCCGCACCACCAGCGCCACGCCCGCCACGATGGCGATGCGCCGGCCATAGCCCGTCCGGCTGAAGGCCCCGCCCAGCACGCCGGACAGCGCCAGCAGCATCACGGTGAGGTCGTAGATCGGCGAGGCCATCCGCGCATGGGCTTCCGCCAGGTATTTCTTCCGGTTGCGCTTGTCGTTGTCGATGCTGAGGTCCGGCCTGAACAGCTCGTGCATGAAGCGGTCGGAGGCCTTGTAGATCACGTCCTCGTCGGAGTTTACATAGGCGCTGAGGTCGAACACGTACTCGCCGAAGGTGAGGTAGTTCAGCGCCCCGTCCTTGGACAGGGTCTGGTTGGAGCCGCTGTGCAGCACCATCACGGGCCGGCCGTCGCGAATCTCGATCCGCCCGGTCTCGGCGTTGAAGGTGTTGGCGGACCGGTCCGCCTTGTGCTCGTCGATGAAGATGTTGTGCAGCTCGCCGGCCTTGTCGCTCGACTGGGCGTAGAAGGTCAGCCCCTCGCCCGGCTGGGTGAACGAGCCTTCGCGCACCAGGGTGGTCAAAAGGTCGGTCTTGATGCGGAACAACTCCTCCTGCCGCTGGCGCTGGGCCCAGGGCGCGACCCAGAGGTTCACCACCAGGGTGAACAGCGCCGCATAGACCGCGAGCCGCAGGAAGGGCGAGACCACCCGCCAGCGGCTGACCCCGCCGGCGAAGCAGACCACGATCTCCTGCTCCGTATGCAGCCGGTTCAGGGTCATCAGCGCCGCCACGAACAGCGAGATCGGCAGCACGATGGACAGCATCTGCGGCATCGACAGGGCGATGATCCTGGTGAAGACCAACAGGCTCTGGTGCTTGTCGACCACGAAATCCAGCGCCCCCAGCGTCTGGGTCAACAGCGCCACGAGGCCGAGCGCCAGCGTCGCCGCGAGCGTCGGGCCGAGAAGCTGGCGGAACAGATAGCGTTCGATCAGGCGCATGAAGGGGAAAGGCGCGGGCCGGTCCCGCTTTGAACTTTGGGCTGATTTCCGGTCGCCCCTTCTATACGCGACGCTTGGCGCGCTACAACCGCGGAAAGGACGCCCAGGGAGCCCCGCGTATGAAGATCGACTACATCCCCGCCGAGAGCGTGACCGAAGCGCAGGGCGCCGTGGCGGTGCTGGCGCTGGAGGAGGGCGCGCTGTCGTTCGGCGCGGAGGCGCTCGACAAGGCGACCGCCGGCGCGGTGCGCCGCGCCATCGCCGCCTCGCGCTTCACGGGCAAGGCGGGACAGACGCTCGACCTGCTGGCCCCGGCAGGGATCGCGGCCGGGCGCGCCCTGATCGTTGGCGGCGGCGCGCAGGGCGAGTTCACCGGCGAGGCGGCCGAGGCCTTCGCCGCCCACGCCTATCAGGCGCTGAAGCTGTCGGGCGCCGAGCACGTCTGGCTGATGCTGCCGGGCGCCACGGGGGAACAGGCGGCGCAGGCGGCCTTCGGCGCGCGGCTGGCGGCCTACCGCTTCGATCGCTACCGGACCAGGGAGGCGGAGGACAAGAAGCCGTCGATCAAGCGCTTCTCCATCGTCTGCGACGATCCCAAGGCGGCCAAGAAGGCGTCGGCACCGTGGGGCGCACTGGCCGATGGGGTGGAGTTCACCCGCGACCTGGTCTCCGAACCCGCCAACATCCTCTATCCCGAGGAGTTCGCCCGGCGGGTCAAGAAGCTGGAGAAGCTCGGCCTCGAGGTCGAGATCCTCGGCGAAAAGGAGATGAAGAAGCTCGGCATGGGCGCGCTACTGGGCGTCGGCCAGGGCTCGGAGCGCGAAAGCCAGCTGGTGGTCTGCCAGTGGAAGGGCGCCAGGGACAAGGACGAGGCCCCCATCGCCTTCGTCGGCAAGGGCGTCACCTTCGACACCGGCGGCATCTCGCTGAAGCCCGCCGAGGGGATGGAGGACATGAAGTGGGACATGGGCGGCGCCGGCGCCGTGGCCGGGCTGATGTGCGCGCTGGCGGGGCGCAAGGCCAAGGCCAACGTGGTCGGCATCCTCGGCCTCGTGGAGAACATGCCCGACGGCAACGCCCAGCGCCCGGGCGATGTGGTCACCTCCCTGTCGGGCCAGACCATCGAGGTGCTGAACACCGACGCGGAAGGGCGCCTCGTGCTGGCAGACGCGCTCTGGTATTGCCAGGACCGCTTCAAGCCGCGGTTCATGATCGATCTGGCCACCCTCACCGGCGCGATCATCGTCGCCCTCGGCAACGACTTCGCGGGCCTCTACGCCAATGACGAGGCTCTGGCCGACAAGCTGCTGGCCGCCGGCAAGACGGAGGGCGAGGCGGTATGGCGGATGCCCCTGCCGCCGGCCTACGACAAGCACATCGACAGCCCGATCGCCGACATGAAGAACCTCGGCAACGGACGCGCCGGGGGCTCCATCACCGCCGCCATGTTCCTGCAACGCTTCACCAACGGCACGCCGTGGGCCCACCTCGACATCGCCGCCGTGGCCTGGCGCAAGCCCTCCACCAGCCCCACCGTGCCGGAAGGCGGCGTCGGATTCGGCGTCCGCCTGCTGAACCGCCTGGTGGCGGACAATTACGAGGGGTGAGATGTACGCACTGACTCCTTTCCCCCTCGAGGGGGGAAAGGCCGGGATAGGGGGTGAACGCGCCGGCGGTTCGGTCGGTGGCGCTGGAGGCGACTCCAGCGCTGATCGCTTTCGGGTCCTGCACTCACCCCCTTTCGCCTCGAAAGAGCCAAGCCTTTGGCTCTCTCCTCGGCTCAACCCTTCGAGGGGGAAGGGCGCATGACCGAAACCTGGTTCTACCACCTCGAACGCTCGGGCGTGGAGCCGGTGCTGGCGGACCTTCTGGACCGCACGCTGAAGCGCGGCTGGCGGGCGGTGGTGCGCTCGCCCGATCCGCAGCGGATCGGCCAGCTCGACGACCACCTGTGGACCTATCGCGACGACAGCTTCCTGCCCCACGGCCGGGCCGACGAGCCCATGGCCGAACACCAGCCGATCCTGCTCTCCACCGACGAGGACAGCCCCAACGGCGCGCAGGCCCTGTTCCTGCTCGACGGCGCCGAGCTCGGTTCGCTCCCCGGCTACGAGAGGCGGCTTTACCTTTTCGACGGACGGGACGAGGCTCAGCTGGCGCAGGCGCGGAACCGCTGGCGCGAGGCGAAGGGGAGCGGGGCCGCCGTCTCCTACTGGCGCCAGACCGACCGGGGCTGGGAGAAACAGGCATGAGACGGCTGATCGCCACCCTGGCGCTGACCGGCGCGCTCGGCACGGGCCTCGGCGGCTGTGAATACAACTACTATGAGCGCGGACCCTCGCCGCCGCCGCCCGCGCCGCCCCTGCCGCGCCGCCCGCCCGTGGACGCCTGCGGCGCCTCCAGCCTGCAATACCTGATCGGCCGATCCGTGGAGGCGATCCCCCAGGGCTATGGCCGGCGCGAGCCGCGGGTCGTCGGCCGGCGCTCCTACTATGAGGATCGTTTCGATCCGGATCGGCTGACCATCGTCTATGATGAGGACAGTGGGCGAATCACCAGGGTGCGATGCGGATGATGAAAGCTCTTTTCCTGCCGGCGATGCTGTTGAGTCTCGCGGGCTGCGCCGACTATCTGGCCGTGGACGGCGCCGGTCACACCACCGCCGAACCGCCGAGGAACCTGACGCCGACGCCGGTGAAGGGCGACACCTGCCACGCGGCCGACCTGCAGTATCTGGTGGGCCACAACAAGGACGAGGCGCCGGCGCCGGTCGATCCGTCCAGGCGGCGGGTCTATTGCTCAAGCTGCATCATCACCATGGACTATCGGCCGGACCGGCTGGACATCGTGTTCGACAAGGACACGGGGATCATCAAGCAGGTGCGGTGCGGGTGACCGCGCCCCACGCGGCGGTCCGGCCCTGACCGCCATCTATATCGACGCCGACGCCTGTCCGGTGAAGGACGAGGTCTATCGCGTGGCGGAACGCTACGCGCTGGCGGTGCTCGTGGTGTCCAACAGCTGGATTCGCCTCCCGCCGGACCCGCGCATCGCCTCCGTGGTGGTGGACGCCGGGCCGGACGTCGCCGACGACTGGATAGCCGAGCGGGCCGGACCGGGCGATATCGTCATCACCGCCGATATCCCGCTGGCGGAGCGTGCGCTGAAGGCCGGGGCGCAGGCGCTCCACCCCAATGGCCGGCCCTTCACCGCCGACAGCATCGGTTCGGCTCTCGCCTCGCGCCTGGTGGGCGAACACTTGCGCTCCATGGGCGAGATCACCTCTGGCCCGCGCCCCTTCGCCCCCGCCGACCGCTCCCGCTTCCTGCAGGCCCTGGATCAGGCCGTGGTGCGGGCGAAGAGGCCGCCGCTCAGGCGCTAAAATCCACCCCGCCTGTCATCCCGGACGGCCCGGGACGGGCGGAGCCGGGACCCAGAACAGCTCGCAACCGGCTCTGGGTCCCGGCTCTCGCTGCGCTCCGGCCGGGATGACACAGCAGATTGGATACCATTCCTCATGCTGAGGAGCCCGCGGAGCGGGCGTCTCGAAGCATTCAGGACGCCACGGCTCAGCCCGGAATATCGCCCTCGCCGAAGAACTGGGCGATTTCGAGCCGGGCGTTGTCCTGGCTGTCGGAGCCGTGGACCGAGTTCTCGCCGATGGAGAGGGCGAACAGCTTCCTGATGGTGCCCTCGGCGGCCTGTTCGGGATTGGTGGCGCCCATCACCTCGCGATAACCGCGCCACGGCGCCCTCGCCCTCCAGCACCTGCACCACCACCGGCTCGGCGGTCATCTGCGAGACCAGTTCGCCATAGAAGGGGCGTTCCTTGTGCACGTCGTAGAACTTTTCGGCCTGGGCCTTCGTCAGCTTCACGCGCTGCTGGGCGACGATGCGCAGGCCGGCGCCTTCGATCACCGCGTTGATCTGGCCGGTGATGTTGCGGCGCGTGGCGTCGGGCTTCAGGATTGAGAAGGTGCGTTCGGTCATGGGACGGGTCTTTTTGTCTATGGCTTGGGGGAGGTCGCGGGCTTATAGCGGCGCCCTTCCCGAACGCCAACCGACTGACCCCGTAAATGCTGCAGATCAAGGACCTGACGTTCGACGCCTGGGGCCGCCGGTTCTTCGACGAGGCGACGGTCAGCCTGCCCCAGAACGCCAAGGTCGGGCTGGTGGGCAGGAACGGCATCGGCAAGTCCACCCTGTTCAAGCTGATCATGAACGAGCTGACCCCCGGCGGCGGCGAGATCGGGATGCCGCGAAACGCCCGCGTCGGTCAGGTGGCTCAGGAGCACCCGGCCACCCCGGTCACCCTGCTCGAGACCGTGCTGGAGGCCGATCTGGAGCGCCACGACCTCTTGACCCGGCTGGAGACCGCCGAGCCCGAGGAGATGGGCGAGATCTGGTCGCGCCTGATCGAGATCGACGCCGACAGCGCCCCCTCCCGCGCCGCCGAAATCCTGATCGGCCTCAGCTTCACGCAGGAGGACATGCACCGGCCCATGTCGCACTTCTCCGGCGGCTGGCGGATGCGGGTGGCGCTGGCGGCGGCGCTGTTCTCCGAGCCGGATTTCCTCTTGCTGGACGAGCCGACCAACTATCTCGACATGGAAGGCGCGCTCTGGCTGGAGGCGCGGCTGAAGAAGTACCCCTACAGCGCCATCATCATCAGCCACGACCGCGAACTGCTCAACAACTCGGTCGAATACATCCTGCACGTGCGCGAGGGGAAGCTCGACCTTTATACCGGCGGCTACGACGATTTCGAACGGCTGCGGGGGGAGAAGGCGCGTCTGGCCGCCGCCACGCGGGTGAAGATCGAGGCCCAGCGCGCCCACATGCAGGCCTTCGTCGATCGTTTCCGCGCCAAGGCCTCCAAGGCCGCCCAGGCCCAGTCGCGCCTGAAGATGCTGCAAAAGCTCCCCCCCACCTCGGTCTCCATCGAGGAGCGGGTGGCGCCCTTCACCCTGCCCTCGCCGCCGCGCCCGCTGGCCCCCCCGCTGGTGCGGCTGGAGGATACGGCGGTGGGCTATGACGGCAAGGCGGTGCTGCGGAAGCTGAACCTGCGCCTCGACCTCGACGACCGCATCGGCCTTCTCGGCGTCAACGGCGCCGGCAAGTCCACCTTCGCCAAGCTGATCGCCGGGGCGCTGGAGCCCATGGCCGGGTCGATGCACCGCGACCGGCGGATGCAGGTGGGCTGGTTCCACCAGCATCAGATCGAGGCGCTGGACCCCACCGACACGCCGCTGGAGATCATCCGCCGCGCCCTGCCCGAGGCCTCGGAGAGTTCCCGCCGGTCAAAGCTGGCCCAATGGGGCCTGGGCTTCGACAAGCAGGAGACCACGGTCGCCAACCTCAGCGGCGGCGAGCGCGCCCGGCTCTTGCTCAACCAGGTGGCCATGAGCGCGCCGCACCTGCTGATCCTGGACGAGCCCACCAACCACCTGGACATCGACAGCCGCCGCGCGCTTCTGGATGCGCTGAACGACTATTCCGGCGCGGTGATCCTGATCACCCACGACCGCTCGCTGATGGAGCTGGTGGCCGACCGGCTGTGGCTGGCCATGGACGGCAATGTGAAGCCCTTCGACGGCGACATGGACGACTACGCCAAGATCGTGCTGGACCGGGTCAAACAGGCCGGCAGGACGTCGCCGAAGGAAAAGCCCTCCGAACTTCCCGCCCCGCCGCCGCCGAGGCCCGCCGCCAATCCCGGCATGGTCGGCCCGCTGAAGCGCAAGTTGGAGGCGGCGGAGGCCGCGCTGGCCCGCTGCACCTCGGAAGTGTCCGAGATCGACCACGCCCTGTCCGATACCTCGATCTATTTGCGCGAGGCGGCGCGCGCCGGCGAACTCACCGCCAAGCGGGAGCGGGCGCAGACGCGGCTGAACAAGGCCGAGGCCGAATGGATGGCGGCGGCGGAGGCCTATGACGCCGTGGCCGCCGGCGTCTGACATGGAGGCCGCCCGCGCACTGCTGAACGCTGGCGACGTGGCCGCGGGCCTCGACCGGTTGGGCGTACTGGCCGACAGCGGCGACGGCGAAGCCTGCGCCCAGCTCGCCGCGCTCCACGCCCTTGGCGCGGGGGCGGCCAAGCACTGGCCGACGGCGCTGGGCCTGTTGCGCCGCGCCGCCGCGCTCGGCCATGCCGATGCGCAGGCGCAGCTCGATATCCTGGCCGCGGAAGGGGCGCCGGACCGGGCGGCGCCGCGCACCCCCCTGTGCGAGGCGCCGCGGGTGCGGCGGATCGACGGCTTCCTTAACCCCGCCGCCTGTGACTGGCTGATTGGGAAGGCGAGGGGGCGGCTGGTTCCCGCCTCCACCCTGGAGGCCGGTCAGGCCGCCTATAACCGGAACCGCACCAACAGCGCCTTCGCCTTCTCCATCCTCGACAGCGACTGCGTGCTCGCCCTGGCGCGCCATCGTGCGGCCGCGGCGCTCAACATGCCGGAGGCGGCGTTCGAGATGCCGCAGGTGTTCCACTACGCCACGGGCCAGACGTTCCGCCCGCACGTGGACTATCTGCCGCCCACCCACACCAGCCAGCGCATCGCCACCTTCCTCGTGTATCTGAACGACGGGTTCGAGGGCGGCGAGACCTGGTTCCAGCGGCCGGACCTGAAGGCGAAGGCTGGGGTGGGCGGCGCGCTCTACTTCGCCAATGTCGACCCATCGGGCGCCCCCGACCCGCACAGCCTCCACGCCGGCCTCGCCCCCACGCAGGGCGAGAAATGGCTCCTGTCCCAATGGGTGCACGACCGGGCGTATGTGGCGTAGCCGGGGTTGAAGGGGGATGAGCCCCCCTTGCGGGGAGGGGTGGGGGTGCGGCCGACGTCAGGCGGCCGTGTTTATGCGCGAACCTGTAAGCCTCTCGCCGACACCCCATCCCCCGGGACATGTTCCGGGGCTGCCCTCTCCCCGCAAGGGGGAGAGGGTTCCGTTTGCGACCTCACCCCAGCGCGCCGCCGTGTTTGCCGAGGGCGCCGGGCCAGGCGGGGCCGGGCGGGGGATAGCCGTCCTCCTGCAGCGCCCGCGCCACCTGCGCCAGGCAGGCGGGGTAGAGTCTGTGCTCCTCCGCCAGCACCCGCGCGGCCAGGGTCTCCTCCGTATCGCCGGGCAGGGTCGGCACGCGCGCCTGGCCGAGCGTGGGGCCGGCGTCCAGCGCCGTGGTGACCAGGTGCACCGTGCAGCCCGCCGCCTCATCGCCGGCCTCCAGCGCGCGGCGGTGGGTGTGCAGGCCGGGATAGAGCGGAAGCAAGGAGGGGTGGATGTTCAGCATCCGTCCGGCCCAGGCGTTCACAAGGAACGGGGTCAGAATGCGCATGTAGCCGGCCAGGGCCACCAGTTCGATCCCCGCCGCCTCCAGCGCCGCCTGGATCGCGTATTCGTGGCGCTCGCGGTCCTGGCCGAAGGGGCGGTGGTCGATGGCCATCACCGGCACGCCCGCCGCCCGCGCCTTGGCGAGGCCCGCGGCGTCAGGATTATTGGACAGCACCAGCACGATTTCGGCCGGATAGGCGTCGGCCCGGGCCGACTCCACCAGCGCCACCATGTTGGAGCCGGAGCCGGAGATAAGGACAGCGGTGCGGGCGCGCCTCACCTTTATTCCTCCCCCGCGCAGCGGGGGAGGGGGACCGCGCGAAGCGTGGTGGAGGGGGCTGTCGGCGTGCAACGGACGTGGGCTGCGCTGGCGGCGATACAGCCCGTCAGGCGCTCCGCTCGGGCAGCCCCCTCCGTCTCGGCGGCTGCGCCGCCGCGCCACCTCCCCCGCTGCGCAGGGGAGGAGTGAAGAGCGTGCTTCATCCCGCCCTCAGTTCGCCCACCGCCCAGGCTTGCTCGCCCGCGCCCAGCAACTGCGCCAGCACCGCCTGCGCCCGGTCCGGGGCGGCGATGACCACGAAGCCGAGGCCGCAGTTGAAGGTGCGGCGCAGTTCATGGTCGCCGATCCCGCCGGTCTGCTGCAGCCAGTGGAACACGGGCGGCAGGGGCCAGGCGTCCCAGTCGAAGTGGGGAACCAGGCCCTCGGCGATGGCGCGGGGCGGGTTCTCGATCAGGCCGCCGCCGGTGATGTGCGCGCCGCCCTTGATCAGCCTGGCCTTGCAGAGCGGCAGGAGCGCGCGGACATAGATGCGGGTGGGCGCCATCAGCGCCTGCGCCAGGGTCTGGCCCTCCACGAAGGGCGCCGGCGCGTCCCAGCCGAGGCCCGAGCGCTCCACCACCTTGCGCACCAGGGAATAGCCGTTGGCGTGCGGCCCGCTGGAGCCCAGCCCGATCAGCACATCGCCCGCCCGCTGCGCCTCCAGCACCGGTAGGGTCGCCCCGCGCTCCACCGCGCCCAGCGAAAAGCCGGCGAGGTCGTAGTCGCCCGCCGCGTACATGCCCGGCATCTCCGCCGTCTCGCCCCCCGCCAGGGCGCAGTTCGCCTGTCGGCAGCCCTCGGCGATGCCGGCCACCACGCGCCGCGCCACCTCCACTTCCAGCCGGGCGGTGGCGTAATAGTCAAGGAACAGCAGCGGCTCGGCGCCCTGCGCCAGGAGGTCGTTCACGCACATGGCCACGAGGTCGACGCCCACCGTGTCGTGCAGCCCGGTTTCGATGGCGATCTTCAGCTTGGTGCCGACCCCGTCGGTGGTGGCCACGATGAGGGGATCGACGAACCCCGCCGCCTTCAGATCGAACAGCGCGCCGAAGCCGCCGAGCCCGGCGTCCGAGCCGGGGCGGCGGGTGGACCGGGCCAGGGGCTTGATCGCTTCCACCAGCGCCTCGCCCGCGTCGATATCCACGCCGGCGTCGCGATAGGTCAGGCCGCTCGTTTCAGAGGGCAGGGGGCGGTCGGTCATCGGCTTATCCAAGAGAATCGGGCGCGGGTCTTTAACACGCGCCGAACACCGCTATAGCTACCCCATGACTCCGATTACCGACAACGCCGCCCTCGCGGCGTTCTGCAAGCGTATCGAAACCGCGCCGTTCATCGCCGTCGATACCGAGTTCATGCGCGAAACAACCTATTGGCCGAAGCTCTGCCTGATCCAGGTGGCGAGCCCCACCGACGCGGCCAATATCGATCCTTTGGCCGAGCTCGATCTTGCGCCCCTTCTGGCCATCTTCGCCGACCAGAGGGTGATGAAGGTGTTCCACGCCGCGCGGCAGGACGTGGAAATCTTCCATAATCTCGGCGTGATCCCCACCCCCCTGTTCGACACCCAGGTGGCCGGCATGGCGGCGGGCTTCGGCGAGCAGATCGCCTATGACGCCCTGGTGCGCCAGATGCTGAAGATCGACCTCGACAAGTCGAGCCGCTTCACCGACTGGGCCCGGCGGCCCCTGTCGGACGCGCAGCTCAGCTACGCCCTGGCCGACGTGACCCATCTGGCGGCGCTTTATCCCAGGCTGCGCGAACGGCTGGACCAGGCTGGGCGCCTCGGCTGGGTGACCGAGGAGATGGCGGCGCTCACCGACAAGGCCGCCTACGACACCGATCCGGACAAGGCCTGGCGGCGGCTGAAGCCGCGCAAGTTCAACGCCAAATACCTCGCCGCCTTCAAGGCCACCGCCGCCTGGCGCGAGCGCACGGCGCAGACGCGCGACCAGCCCCGCGGCCGCATCCTGAAGGACGAGGCCATCGACGAGATCGCCACCCAGGCCCCCACCGACGCCGATGGGCTGAACCGCCTGCGCTCGGTGCCCAAGGGCTTTGCCGGTTCGCGCTTCGGCCCGGACCTCCTGGAGGCGCTGCGCGAGGCGATGGCGGACCCGGAGGCCTATGCCCCCAAGATCGACCGCGGCCCCCCGCCGGCCCAGGCCCAGGGCGCGGTGGTGGAGCTGCTCAAGGTGCTGCTGAAGGCCCGCTCCGAAGACGCCGGCGTGGCCTCCAAGCTGATCGCCACCGTCTCCGACCTCGACAAGATCGCCGTGGACGACCATGCGGAGGTCGGGGCGCTGGGCGGCTGGCGGCGCAAACTGTTCGGCGAGGACGCGCTGAAACTCAAGCGCGGCGAACTCGCCTTGGTGCTGGACGGCGCCAAGGTGCGCGTGGTGGAGCTGGAGCCGGAAGAGTAGGGGCTGCTCACCGCGTTGGGAGGCACTGTTCCCGAACTCAAGAGGTTGCTTCAAAGCTCGCTGCGGCCGCGGCTTGCATTCGGATCCCTCTCCCGCCTTGCGGGGGAGAGGGCAGGGTGAGGGGGGGTGAGGGGGGTGCAAGCGCGAGGTCGGAAGGTTGGCGCTTTAGGGACGGCCATCTGACGATGGCCGCACCCCCACCCCAACCCCTCCCCGCAAGGGGAGGGGGTTTGCACACGGCGAACTTATCCCCGTCCCGCCGAGTGGTGCGATACTGGTTCGACGCGGGTTCTCCGGCGTCTTGGTCTTTGACATTTTGAAGCACGGCGCGCGGACTTATCCCCGCTTTTTCTGGACAGTTGGACAGTCCAGGTTTTCGGGATTTGTCCAATTTCGGCGGGATTGTGGTAGCGTGCGTTCCCGTCCTGCACTGTCTGCACCCTACATGAGGGGGGCAGGGTTAGACAGGATTGGACTCCCGTTGGACGGTCGCGCGAAGGTTATCCAACGGCATCGCCGCTTGCCTCCTTTCCCCCTCGAAGGGGGAAAGGCCGGGATTGGGGGTGCGACCCACTGAATGTGCGGGAAGGGAAGGTGAGGCGTACCGCCCCCTGCGCCCTACGCCTCGACCTCGTGCACCCACCCCCATCCTCGACCCTTACCCCTTCGAGGGGGAAGGAAGTCATCACCCCCTACTTCGTCTTCACCTTGAGGGTCAGGCCGAGGCCCTTCGACAGGGCTTCGGCGCGTTTCAGGGTCTGTTCGCCGAGCAGCAGGTCGGCGGCTTCGCGCTTTACCGTCAGGGTCAGCTCGGTCTTGCCACGCGCGAGGGCGGAGGCGGCCAGCAGCTCGGGACTGCGGCCCGAAAGTTGGGCGCCGAGGCGGATCGCCGCGCCCAGCGCCTCGGCCCGCGCCACGCGCTCCGGGCTCAGGATCCGCTCCACCACGGCGAGGCCCGGCGCGCGCTCGCGTTCGCCGCCATAGCGGTGGAAGGCGGCGGTGGCCAGGAAGGTGCGCTCCGCGTGGGTCTGGCCGGGGATGGGCGCGCGCAGCACCTGGTCGAACACCAGATCGGCGCGGTGGTCGGGGTGCAGACGCGCGCCCACATCGGCGAGGCGGCAGGCGGCGGCCATCAGCACCCGGTCGCGTCCGCCCGGGAACACCTCGTCGAGCTTGCTCCACAGCCCCTCCAGCCAGGCCTCCAGCGCAGGACCGATCCGCTCGGCCACGCCGTGGCGGGCGCCCAGCGCCGCGCAGCCCTCGATCAGGGGGTCGAGCGCCCGTGTGGCCGGCGCCATGGCGTCGAACAGCAGGCCCTCGCGCACGCCGAAGGCGGAGACGACGATGCGCTCGAACCCCATCCGCTCCACCAGCGCGCGCAGCACCACGGCGGAATAGGGCAGGGTCTCGGCCCGTTTGCGCGAGACGCCGACGATGCGGTCGATGGAGCCCCGGGACAGGGCGGCCACCAGGCCCGCGGTCTCGACGGCGTCCGCCGCGCTCATCTCGAACTGCTGCACCACCTGCAGGGGGTAGCCGATGCGGATCATGCGCACGATGGCCAGGTTGCGCCACGCCCCGCCCACGGCGTGGAAGGTCTCGCCGCCCGGGCCGCCGGCCGCGAACCGGTCGGCCACGGCCTCCAGCACCGCGTCGCAGGTGCGGCCGAGGGCATAGGGGTCGATGGGGCCGGGTGCGCCCAGCGCAAAGGGGCCGAGCGGCAGGGTCACGCCCGCCCCCGGGCGGCCCTGGTCGATGCGGATCAGCTCCAGGCTGGAGCCGCCGAGGTCGCCCACCACGCCGGAGGCGCCGGGTGTGCCGGCGGCCACGCCCAGCGCCGAATAGAGCGCCTCCTCCTCGCCGGAGAGCACGCGCAGGATAAAGCCGGTTTCGCGCTCCACCCGCTCCAGGAAGGCGGTCCGGTCGCGGGCCTCGCGCACGGCGGCGGTGGCGGCGGTGAACACCTGCGCCGGGCGCACCGCCTCCAGCACCGCGCGGAACCGGCGCAGCGCCCCCAGCGCGGCGGCTACCCCTTCCGGCGAGAGCTGGCCGGTCCTGGCCATGTCGCGGCCGAGGCCCGCCAGCACCTTCTCGTTGAACACGGTCCAGATGGCCCGCCCCTCCACCCGGTAGAGCACCAGGCGCACGGAGTTGGAGCCGACATCGACCACGGCGACGTCGCGCGGCGTTTCCTCGACCTCGCCCTCGGGCGAGACCGGGAACAGTTTCAGCCTATTGGCCGGCGCCCACATCGAACGCGCGGGGCAGGGTCTTGGCGTTGCGGCCGCGGCCGGAGAGGCTGGGATTGGTCATAAAATACTCGTGGGCCGAGAACGGCTTCCTGCCGCTCTCCACCCGCGTATAGGCGCCATCGGCGGCGAGGTTCCAGCTCGAAGCCTGATCCTTCAGGTTGGCCACCATGATCTGGTTCAGCACCTGCTGGTGCACCGTGGGGTTCTCCACCGGCACCAGGGATTCGATCCGCCGGTCGAGGTTGCGCGGCATCCAGTCGGCGGAGGAGATGAACACCTTGGCCTGGGGCCCCGGCATGGCCTTGCCGTTGGCGAAACAGACGATGCGGGCGTGCTCCAGGAAGCGGCCGACGATGGACTTGACCCGGATGTTTTCCGAGAGGCCCACCACGCCCGGCCGCAGACAGCAGATGCCGCGGATCACCAGATCGATCCGCACCCCCGCTTGGCTGGCGCGATAGAGGGCGTCGATGACGGTGGGGTCCACCAGCGAGTTCAGCTTGACCCAGATGGCCGCGGGCAGGCCGGCGCGGGCATTGGCGGCCTCCTGCTCGATCAGGGCGATCAGGGTCGGCTTCAGGCTGATGGGCGAAAAGGCCAGCTTCTCCAGCGCGCCGGGCTTGGCGTAGCCGGTGATGTAGTTGAACACCCGGGAGACGTCCCGCCCCAGCGCCGGATCGCAGGTGAACAGGCTGAGGTCGGTGTAAACCTTGGCGGTGATCGGGTGATAGTTGCCGGTGCCGAAGTGGCAATAGGTGCGAAGCCCCGTCCCCTCGCGCCGCACCACCATCGAGAGTTTGGCGTGGGTCTTGTATTCCATGAAGCCGTAGACCACGTGGACGCCGGCGCGCTCCAGATCCCTCGCCCATTTCAGGTTCGCCGCCTCGTCGAAGCGGGCCTTCAGCTCCACCAGGGCGGTGACGCTCTTGCCGTTGTCGGCGGCCTCGATCAGGGCGGCGACGACGGGGCTGTCGTGGCTGGTGCGATAAAGGGTCTGCTTGATCGCCACCACATCGGGGTCGCGCGCCGCCTGACGGATGAACTGCACCACCACATCGAAGCTCTCGAACGGGTGGTGGACCAGGATGTCCTTCTCCGAGATGGCGGCGAAGCAGTCGCCGGCGTGTTCGCGGATGCGCTCGGGGAAGCGCGGCTCGAAGGGCGGGAACTTCAGGTCGGCGCGGTCGGGCGGGATCAGCGCGCCGAGCTGGGAGACGCCCAGCACGCCGTTGACCAGCACGATGTCCTGCGGTTCGGCGTGCAGGTTCCTCAGGATGAACTCGCGCAGGTCGCCCGGCATCCCGCCGTCGATGGTCACGCGCACTACCGAGCCGAAGCGGCGCTGGCGCAGCATGGCCTCGAACTCGCGGACCAGATCCTCCGCCTCCTCCTCCAGCTCCACGTCGCTGTCGCGGATCACCCGGAAGACGCCCTTGGCCTCCACGTCGCAATCGGGGAACAGGCGCTCGATGAACAAGCCGAGCACGTCCTCCAGCGCCACGAATCGCGCCGCCTTGCGCCCCCGCCCGCCGCCCGGGGGCAGCGACCAGAACCGCTTCACCTGGGCCGGCACGGGTACGAGCGCGTAGAAGGTCTTCACATCGGCGCGGCGGCGCAGCTTCAGCGCCAGGGTGAAGGCGAGGTTGGGGATGAAGGGAAAGGGGTGGGCGGGGTCGATGGCCAGGGGGGTCAGGATCGGAAACAGCTGCTCCAGGAACATCGGCTCCAGCGTATCGATGTCCGCATTGGTGGCCTGCTCGGCGGCGATTAGGTGGATGCCCTCCGCCTTCAGCCTGGCCTTCAGGTCGCGCCACACCTGCTGCTGACGGCGCATCAGCGACTTGGCTCCGTCGATCACCTGGTCGAGTTGCTCGGTCGGGGTCAGCCCGTCCTGGCTCATGACCCTGACGCCCTCGCGCACCTGGCCGCGCAGGCCGGCGACGCGGACCATATAGAACTCGTCCAGATTGTTGGCCGAGATCGACAGGAAACGCAGCCGCTCCAGCAGCGGGTGGCGCGGGTTCTCCGCCTCGTCGAGGACGCGCTGGTTGAACGCCAGCCAGGACAGCTCGCGGTTGATGAACCGCCGTGGCGAGGCCAGCAGACGCTCGTCCAGGGTCAGGTCCGGCGTGGCCGCGGGAGCTTCGGCCGCCTCCAGCACGGGGGCGTCGGGCGCCCCGTCGGTCATGGTCTCGCTCATGGGCTGCATCGCCCCGTTGTGGCGCCCGAAACCCTGGCGGACAAGCGCGGTTCGATGACAGTCACGCCTCGTCCGGCCCCTCGTCCCCGGCGAACAGCGTCGCGGCCAGCGCCCGGTTGATCGGACGCCCAAGGGTGGAGGCCGCCTGCTCCAGCCGGTCGATCGCCGCTTCGACCGCCGGGGCCGAACGCTCGATCCGTGCGGCGAGATAGGCGACCAGTTCCGGCGCGGGCCGGATCAGCCGCTCGGCGAAGATGCGCAGCAGAAGGCCGCGCAGCACCCCGTCGTCGGGCTGGCCGAGTTCGGCCACGGCCAGCGCGTTCAGGCGGGAGCGGAGATCGGGCAGGCTGGCCGGCCAGTCCGCCGGCCGCGCGCGGGCGGTGAGCAGCAGGCTGTGGCCCGACACCGCGGCGCGGTTCAGCAGGTGAAACAGCCGCTCATCCGACGCATCGCGGTCGGCGTCCTCCACCAGCACCGGCCCCGCCTCGGGGGGAGCGTCGGGGAGCGCGAGGGCGGGGGCGCCGGTGCGCGCGGCCCAGGCCGCGGCCAGGTGGCTCTTGCCCGCGCCAGCCGGCCCGACCAGGGCCAGCACGCCGCCCGGCCAGCGCGGCCACGCGTCGATGCGCGCCACCGCCTCGCCGTTGCAGTCCGACACCACGAAGGTCTCGCGCCGCGGGGGCTGGGGGTCGCGCAGGTTCAGGCGAAACTGTTCGCCCAAGGCCTTGATCCGGATGAAGACATGGGCGCGGTTTAGCATGGCGCGCCGCCGCGGGTCGACCGTCAACGGCGGCGCTGGGCCTATTCGTCGAGCGGTTGGGCGGCGCCGTCCTTCACCACCAGCTCCACCGTCTCGCCGTGGTCCCTGAGGCTTTTCACGATCCCTTCGGCCAGATCGAGGGCGCGCTGACGGCTGGGGAAGGGGCCCATGGCCACCCCGTCATGGACGGACCATCCGCCTTTGACTTGGCTGACAACGATTTTCATGAGGCGCCTCCTGAGCGTTAACGGGACTCAACCATCGCTGTTCCCGTGGCCGCGCAGGCCAGAGGCGCCGGATAGCCCGTTCGCCCCGATCCTTGACATCCGCCCGGCCCCGTGCGCCCTTCCGGCCCCTCAAAAATCAGCTTTCTCTGATTATTCCACACGCTCCGAACGGCCTCTCCGATGCACGCCTATCGCTCGCACACCTGCGGCGCGCTCCGCGCGACCGATGCGGGATCAACCGCCCGTCTGTCCGGCTGGATTCACCGGAAGCGCGACCACGGCGGGCTGATGTTCATCGACCTCAGAGACAATTACGGCCTGACCCAGCTGGTGCTGCACCCCGACACCCCGGGTTTCGCCATCGCCGAGCGGGCGCGGGCGGAGACGGTGATCCGCATCGACGGCGAGGTGGTGAAGCGCGACGGCGCGGCCATCAACCCGAACCTCCCCACCGGCGAGGTGGAGGTCAGGGTAGCGGAGATCGAGGTGCTGGGCGAGGCCATGGAGCTGCCCGTGCCGGTGTTCGGCGAGCCCGACTATCCGGAGGACCTGCGCCTGAAGTACCGCTATCTCGACCTGCGCCGCGACAGCCTGCACCGGAACATCCTGCTGCGCTCCCAGGTGATCGCCTCGATCCGCCGCCGCATGGTCGATCAGGGCTTCACCGAGTTCCAGACCCCGATCCTCACCGCCTCCTCGCCGGAGGGCGCGCGCGACTATCTGGTGCCTAGCCGGCTCTATCCCGGCCAGTTCTACGCCCTGCCGCAGGCGCCGCAGATGTTCAAGCAACTGCTCATGGTCTCTGGTTTCGACCGCTACTTCCAGATCGCCCCCTGCTTTCGCGACGAGGACGCCCGCGCCGACCGCTCGCCGGGCGAGTTCTACCAGCTCGATCTGGAGATGAGCTTCGTCACCCAGGACGACGTGTTCGCCGCCATCGAGCCGGTGATGCGCGGCGTGTTCGAGGAGTTCGCCGACTGGCAGGGCAAGGGCCGCAAGGTCGTGGACGGCGCCTTCCCGCGCATCCCCTACCGCACCGCCATCGCCAAATACGGCTCGGACAAGCCGGACCTGCGCAACCCCATCGAGATGCAGGACGTCTCCGAACATTTCCGCGACGGCGGCTTCGGCGTGTTCGACCGTATCCTCGGGGCAAACCCCAAGCATCGCATCTGGGCCATCCCCGCGCCCGGCGGCGGTTCGCGCGCCTTCTGCGACCGCATGGACTCCTGGGCCAAGGGCGAGGGCCAGCCGGGCCTGGCCTATATCTTCTGGCGTGAAGGCGAAGCGGAGGGCGCCGGCCCGGTGGCCAAGAACCTCGGCCCCGAGCGCACCGAGGCCATGCGCGCGCAACTGGGCCTGAAGGCCGGCGACGCGGTCTTCTTCGCCGCCGGCGATCCCGCCGCCTTCTACAAGTTCGCCGGGTCCGCCCGCACCCGCGTCGGCCAGGAACTGAACCTCATCGCCGAGGGCGAGTTCCGCCTGTGCTGGATCGTCGACTTCCCGATGTATGAGTGGTCGGAAGACGAGAAGAAGGTCGATTTCTCCCACAACCCCTTCTCCATGCCCCAAGGCGGGATCGAGGCGCTGAACACCCTGGACCCGCTGGATATCCTGGCCTTCCAGTACGACATCGTCTGCAACGGGGTGGAGCTGTCCTCTGGCGCGATCCGCAACCACAGGCCCGATATCATGATGCGCGCCTTCGAGATCGCCGGTTATAGGCCCGAAGAGGTCGAGGTCGAGTTCGCGGGCCTGCTCAACGCGCTGCGCTTCGGCGCTCCGCCCCACGGCGGTATCGCGCCGGGGATCGACCGCATTGTCATGTTGCTGGCCGGGGTGGACAACATCCGCGAGGTCATCGCCTTCCCGTTCAACCAACAGGCCCGCGACCTGATGATGAACGCCCCGGCCGAGGTGCGCGACAAGCAGCTTCGCGAACTGCACATCCGCGCCATCCCGCCGCTGAAGGGATAGCCTCGGCCCTCCCTCTCGGTTCAGTTGTCGTCGTCGCTTTGGCGGCCGTGGCGGCGATCGCGTTCGGCCTGGCGCTGCTCGCGCGTGGCCTCGATGATCGCCCGGCGGGCCGCCTCCTTGGCGTGCTCGATCGCCTCGCGCGAGTGGGCCAGCGCCAGGCGCACCTCCGCCGCCACCTGGGGCGACATGGGGGGAAGCGGCGGCATGGGCGGCACGGGCGGGCCGGCGACGCCAGGGTGGCATCCGTTGGCGCGCAGACCGGCGGGCAGGCGCGTGCCGCCGTCGGTGCAGGCCGCGTCGATCTGGTCCTGCGTCAGGCCGCGCGCGCCGGTGAGGTCGGCGCCGCGCAGCAGGGCGCCGGTCAGTTCCGCCCTGTGGAAGCTGGCTCCCACCAGCGCGGCGCCGGTAAGGTTGGCGCGGGTCAGTTCGGCCTTGTCGAAGAGGGCGCGCTCGAAGTGGCCGCGGCTCAGGTCGCTGTCGTTCAGCTCGGCGCTGGTGAAGTCCGCCCCCTGGGCCTGGACCTCGATCAGCTGGGCGTGGTTGATCTCGGCGCGCGACAGGTGCGCCCGGGTCAGGATCGCGCCGCGAAAATTACAGGCGGCGATCTCCGCGGAGGTCAGCTCCGCCTCGGTCAGGTTGGCCCCCTCGAAGCTCGCCCCCTTGGCGTCCAGGCCCGCCATCATCGCCTTGACGAAGACGGCGTTCTTGAAGGTCGAGCCCATCACCTGGGAGGAGCGCAGGACGGCGGCGGTGAAGTTGGCGTTGGAGAAGTTGGAGCCGATCAGCTTGGCCCCGCGCAGGTCCGCGCCGATCAGGCTGGCGCTGGGGAACTGGGCGCCCATGAAGGTGGCGTCGGTGAGCTTGCGGCCGTTGAACTCGCACCGGGCGCACGAGCCGCCGAACGAGACGATGCGCGCCACGTCCGGATCGCTGACCATGACGTCGGCCACGGCCGCCCGCGCCGACAGGGCGGCGGCGCAGAACGCCAGGGCGGCCAGGGTTTTCAGCATACTCGACATACGAACCGTGTCGCTCAAAGTTGCGGTTCGAGCCACTTAATTCGCCGTAACCGTTGAATGGTTTAGCTTTCAGCCCGGCGTGCAGGCCCTGAGCCTAAGGCCGCGCGGCAGGGTGGTGGTGGCGTCGCCGCAGGCGCCGGCGAGTTGGCCCGGGGTCAGGCCCCGCGCCCTGGCCATCTCCGCGCCAGAGAAGTTCGCGCCTTCCATCCGGGCGCCGGCGAAGTTGGCGCCCTCCAGATAGGCCCCCACGAAGGTGGCGTTGGTGAGGTCCGCGCGGGCGAAGTCCGCCGATCCCATCACCGCCCCATAGGCGTTGAGGTCGCGCAGGTCACCGCCGCCGAACCGCGCACGACCGGCCACCGCGGCGGACAGGTCGGCCTGGCGCAGCCGCGCGCCGGCGAGATTGCGGCCCTTCAGGTTCAGGCTGCCGAAGTCGGCCTGGAACAGGTTGCAGCGCGGACAGGCCCCGCCCGCCTTCACCCGCGCGATCTGCCCCGCGTTCTGGGCCAGCACGGACGTGGCGAAAGTAGCGAAGACGGCGGCGAATATTAGGCTGCGCATGGGGTCCTCCAATAGCGTCGAACTCTTCGCACGCACACCTTAAGCTTCGGTGGAGGCCTATGCATAAGTCAGCGGTGCGAGGCGCGTGGTTGTTACATTTCACGGTATCGCGCTGCCGACCTTCCATCGGTAGTCGCTTTGTGGCTTGCTCCGCGAAGGAAAGCGATGGGCGAGGCGCAAGATGCGGGTGATCGCTGCGGCTCTGACGGCCAGCGTGATGCTCGCCGCGTGCAACTACGAGGATGAGACCCGGCGGTTCGAGGCGATGAACGCGGACTATGCTCGCCATCACCCGCCGTCCCTGTGGTCCATCGCAGTGGTCGGGGAGCGCGACAATGGCCGGCCAGTCCTGATCTGCGCCAGCGAACGAATGATCCTGGGTTTCACGACTATCGAGCCCTTTGCCGGCGGGCGGGAGTGCCAGCACACCACTGACACTCTGAAGACCGAGACCGGCTCTCGCTTCAAATGCCGGATCAATGCTGTGGAGTATGCCGTCTCCTCCGCCGTGAGCGGCGATCTTAATCGGGAATTCCAAGTGGCCTCGAGTGCTTACCCCGTCCTCGACCCAGGTCCGCAATATGCCCGCACGCTGCGCTTTCGCCACATCGGCGCCTGTCCGGCGGGTTGGGGCGAGGGCCAGGCCACCGACCAGAGGGGCCAACTGACCACCGCCTTTCGCGAGGAGAGCGGTGCGACCCGCTAAGAGACTGTCTAAAAGGTCTCTACCTCCTTCGAGACGCCCCCTTTGGGGGCTCCTCAGGACGACGAACGATATTGAATCCAAAACACATTCGTCATGCTGAGGAGCGAGTTTGCTCGCGTCTCGAAGCACGCAGGGCCGGGTAACGACCGTGTCAAACGGGCTCGAAGGTGACCGGTCGGCGGACCGGCGGCCTGTGCAGCGTTCAGCCCGCCATCCCCGGCGCGGCGCCGCACTTTTCGCAGACCAGCCGGCCGCCGAGGCGGGTGACGGCGAAGTCGCCGCAAGCGGGGCAAAGATCGGGCACGGTGTTGCTCTCGCCGTCCTCCACCGGCCGGCGGGCATTGGGCAGGAACAGCAGGTTGTCGGGCGCCGCGCCGCGCGAGAAGCCCTTGGAGATCAGGTGGGCGAAGGGCAGGGGCTCGTCCTCCGCCTCGTCCGCCTTGCCGCGCCCGAGCCCGTCGGCGTTCAGCGCGTCGGGGTCGCGGTTGGCCAGGTCGTCGCGACCCAGATAGCTGATGCCGAGCTCGCGGAACAGGTAGTCGAGGATCGAGGTTGCGGAGCGCACTTGGTCGTTGCCGTCCACCTTCCCCGCCGGCTCGAAGCGGGTGAAGACGAAGGCGTCCACGAACTCCTCCAGCGGCACGCCGTATTGCAGGCCGATGGAGATGGCGATGGCGAAGTTGTTCATCAGGCTGCGGAAGGCGGCGCCTTCCTTGTGCATGTCGATGAAGATCTCGCCGAGCTCCCCGTCGTCGTACTCCCCGGTGTGCAGATAGACCTTGTGGCCGCCGACCGAGGCCTTCTGGATATAGCCCTTGCGCCGGTCGGGCAGCTTGCGGCGCGTGCGGTCGCGCTCCACGATCCTCTCCACGACCCGTTCGGCCGGGGGCGCGCCGGGCGACGGTGGGGCGGTGCGCTCCACCTTCGGCTCCTCCGGCGGCAGGACCAGCAGCGGCGGCGCGGCCTCCGTTCGCACCGGCTGAAACGCGCGCACTCCGGCGCGGCGGGCCAGGGCGACCAGCGCGGCCAAGGCGGCGGGCGTTTCGCCGCCCTCGATCCGGTGCAGCGACGGCGCCCCGGTCGCCCGTTCCAGCACGGCGAGCATGGCCAGGCGGTCCTCGATCTCAATGGCGCTGCGCGGCAGGAATGCCGGGCTCTCCACCCGGCCCGACCCGCACAGATGGAGCGCGGCGGGGCCGGTTACGTCCGCGGAGAACCCGGCCGCCGCCAGGGTGTCGAAGGCAGCGAGGTCCCCCGCCGGCGCGCCCAGCACGTCGCGGACAAAGCCCTCGCCGATCACTGCGGGGGCAAAGGCGGCGGCCAGCGTCGATCCGGACGCCAGCGCTGCTTCCGCCCGGCCGATCTCGTGATCGGTGAATCCCGCCGCGTACAGGGCGGCGCGATCCAGCCCGGGACAGCCGTCGATGTTGCGCGCCCCGAGCGCCTCCGCCCGGGCGGCGTCCAGGTCGCGGCCCAGCGCCTCGAGCCCGTCCAGCGCCGCCGAGTGCAGGGTGGCGAAGGTCTCGCCCTCCGCGCTTTCCGCCACGGACAGCGGTCCGCGCCAGGGCTGCGCGCCGAGCCCGACGCCGCCGAGGCGCAGCGAGAGATCGGCGTCGTCGACCAGCACCATGGATGCGCCGCTGGACGCGAGTTCCGCGATGGTCTCCGCCGCTGCCGTCCGTGCTTCGGGCGCGCCATAGGCGAGACCCTGCGCCACCAGGGCCTCGTGGAGGCCCGCCGGGGCGAGGGCGGCGCCGGTCAGCGCCGCCGCCTCGCCGATCAGATGGATGGCGGCCAGACGCTCCGCGGACGGGAACGCCGCCAGGGCGGACAGGTCCACCCCGATCAGCGGCCGGTTCGCCAGCGCCGCGATCTCTTCTTCCGCCGCCGGATCGAGCATGAGGACCAGCGCGCCGCTCTCCCACGCCCCGGTGGCCGCGGCCCGGTCGTCCAGCGGGGTAAGACGTCGGCGCTGGTCCGGCGGGGCGTCCATGGCTTGGACCGCATAGTCGGCGTCTGATGAGGCCAGGGCGATCGCGTCGAGCAGGGTGGCGTCGGCGGCGCCGGCCTCGCGCGCGGCGCGCACCGCCCGGGCCAGGGCCGGGTTGGCCAAGGGATCGGCGCAGGCGGCGGGGTCGCCCTCGCAGCGGACCACGGCGGACACCACCTCGCGCAGCCGGGCCTGCAATGCGGTCTGCCCCTCGCGCGCCAGGGCCTGGGCGCGCCGCGCCGCCAGCCAGGCCGGCAGGGCTTCCGCTTCCAGAATCGACGGCGCGCCCCGCGGCGCGGCCGGGGCGATCCAGCCGGACAGCATCGCCTCGATCAGGGCGTTGCGGAACGGCAGGGCGTCCTTGGGGCGGGCGAAACGTCGCGCGATGCGGGCCTGCGCCGCGACCCCCGCCGCCCATCGCCGTGGGCCGCCGGCCAGGGCCTCCGCCCGCGCGTCGCCCTTCTGCAAATCGGCGGGGAGCGTGGCCGGATCGGGCAGGGTCGCCGCCCAGTCGAGCCAGGCTTCGACCCGGGCGGTGGTCCAGGCCACCGGCGCCGTCACCTCGGCCACGGCCGCGCCGCGCTCGATCTCGCGCAGGGCCAGATCGGCCCGGTTCGCGTCCTTCGCCGCCTGCGGCCGCACCGCCATCCGCCCGCACCTCTTCTGGATGGCGGGCAGGCTAACCGCGCCGCGCCATCCACGCAACCGCTTGCGGCGATCGGTCCACACTCCACAACATGTTGAGGTTCGCTGTGGGGACGGCGGAGGCGTGGAGCGGCTGGACTGTGAGCGGGGCGCTCCCTATAGTCCGGCTCCAATTCGAGCGCCGCGTCGCCGGCGCTTCAAGGAGTGTCGGGTGTTCCTCAAGCGCATCTTCACCTGGTGGAACGGGGCGACCTTCGGCATCCTGTTCACCATCGCCAAGCGCGGCCGGTTCGTGGGCGAGGACCAGTTCGGCTCGCGCTATTACGAGGCCAAGACCATCATCGACGGCGACGCCAACCGCCGCCGGCGCTGGGTGATCTACAAGGGCTATGCCGAGCCGTCCAAGGTGCCGGCCGAATGGCACGGCTGGCTGCACCACACCTTCGCCGAACCGCCCACGGTGGAGCCGCTGAAGGTGCGCGGGTTCGAGACCGAGCACCTGCCGAACCTGACCGGCACCCGCTATGCCTGGCGGCCCAAGGGCTCGCTCACCCGCGGCGGCCACCGCCCCTCGGCGACGGGCGACTATGAGGCGTGGAAACCCGAATAATGGCGGGCAAGGGCGAGCAGTGGGCCGAGACCGGCGTCGGCGCGGTGGTGCTGGCGGCGGCGGGGGTGTTCCTGTTCTATGCCCTCGGCCATGCGGGCGGTGTCGGCCGGGGCGCCGGCGGCTATGAGCTGGTGGCGCGGTTCGGCGATGTGGGTGCGCTGGCCTCCGGCGCCGACGTGCGCGTGGCGGGGGTGAAGGTGGGGCAGGTGACCGCCATCGAGCTCGACCCCAAGACCTATCTGGCCAAGGCGCATTTCATGATGCAACCGCAGATTCATGTGCCGTCCGATTCGACGGTGAAGATCACCTCGGACGGACTGCTGGGCGGCCAGCATGTGGTCATCGCCCCCGGCGGCGCGCCCGACGACATGAAGCCCGGCGCCGAGTTCCAGAACGCCCAGGGCGCGGTGGACCTGTTCGGCCTGATCGGACAGGTGATCCGGCCGCAGGCGGGCGGTCAGGGCGGCGCGACCAACACCACCGCGCCGGCCCAACCCGCGTCGCCGCCGGCCGTCGATCCCTATCCGGGCGGGCGCTAGGCCGTGCGGCGAGGGCATGTGATCGCGGGCGTCTCGGGCGGGCTGGCCCTGCTCGCCGCCGCCGGTCTGGTGGCTGCGCAGGACAATAAGACAACGCCCCCGCCGCCCGCCACGCCCCCCGCCGCCACTTCGCTCCCCGCGGCGCCCCTCGCCACGCCGTCAGCGCCCGGCGCGCCCCCCGTCGTGACCACCACCGTGCCGGACACCCCCGCGGCCAAGGCGCTGGCCAATGCCGTGACGCCCGAGGAAGGCCCCCCTCCGCCCAAGGCCGCGGAGACCGCAAGGCCCGCCGTTACGCCCGAGGCGCCCAAACCGCCGCCCGAACCGCTGAAGCGCCCGCGCTATACCTCCGCGGTGATGCAGGCGGTGGACAAGATCACGGCCGAAAGCCTGCGCTTCGAGACCAGGGTGGGCGAGCCGGTGCGATACAAGGGCCTGATCCTCACCGTCAAATCCTGCGAGACCACGGCGGCGGACGAGACGGCGCCGGACAATGTGGCCTATCTCGACGTACAGTCGCAGCCGGTGAACGGCGGCCACGCGGCCGTGGCGCCGCACCAGGTGTTCCGCGGCTGGATGTTCGCCAATTCGCCGGGCCTGCACCCGTTCGAGCACCCGATCTACGACCTGTGGCTGGTGGCCTGCAAGACCACGGCGCCCGAGGTGATCGCCCCCGCCGCGCCAAAATCGCCGGCCGGCCCGGCCAAGGCGGCGGCCAAACGCACCTGATACTCGGCGCGGGGGATTTCCTCGAGGCCGAACTGGGCCAGGTGATCGGTGTGGAACTGGGCGTCGAGCAGCCGGTAGCCGCCGAGGATCAGCCGCCCCGCCAGATGCACCAGCGCCACCTTGGAGGCGTCGGTCTCGCGCGAGAACATGCTCTCGCCGAAAAAGGCCGCACCGATGCAGACACCATAGAGCCCGCCCACGAGTCGGCCCTCTCCCGTGGAGGATGGGCGCCAGCACTCCACGCTATGCGCCTGCCCCCGCGCGTGCAGCTCGCCATACAATCGCTCGATGTCGGGATTGATCCAGGTCTCGTCGCGATAGTCCTCGTCGTCGGGATCGGGGGCGGCGCATTCGGCCACCACGCGGGCGAAGGCGGTATCTACGCGCACCTCGAACCGGTCCTGCCGCACGGTGCGGGCGAGGCGTTTGGGGACATGGAAGGCGTCCAGGGGAAAGACGCCCCGCAGGTGCGGATCGACCAGATTCAGCCCCGCGCTCTCCCGATCCTCCGCCATCGGGAACACGCCATGGCGATAGCACTCGATGAGGTCGTCGGCGGTGAGCACGACAGAAGCCTACCGGCGACCAAAGGCGATATCCAGCGACGCCGAGGGCGTGAGAAAGTCCCCCGCGGCCCCCCGAGATCGGTCCACGCTTCCGGCGCATGGATCGTGTTAGACTTCTTGGTTGAAGAGGCATCATCTCGAAGACCGCCGTGCGACGCCTGTTGAAATTCCTGCACACGCTGGGGGCCGCCGGGCTCATCGGGGGTATGGCCGCTTTGGCGGTGATGGTGGTTTGGGCGACCGGGTCGATCGGAACCTCGGCCTATCAACCCTTGATCGGGGCGATGGACCGGATCGCCGCTTGGGTCATCGGGCCTTCCATGGTGCTGACCGTCATCGCCGGCCTGCTCGCCATCGCGGCGAGCCCTGGCTTTCAGGACGCCGGCTGGGTCTGGCTTAAGGCGGCGACCGGGGTTCTCGTCTTCGAGGGCGGGCTGCACGTGCTCGGCCCCCTGCACGACGAGGCGCGCCGTGGAGTGGAAGCCCTCGGCGGAGCGCCGGCCCTGGTCGGCGCCCAACGCCTGCTGGTCGACGAGCGCAACACCCTGTGGGTGCTGCTCGCGGTCTCGCTGGGCAATATCGCGCTGGCGATCTGGCGGCCGCGTCTCCCCTCCATTCCTGTTTAGCGATCGCTCATCCTGTCCCGTCGGCCCTTCCAGGATCGTGCGGACCTTTCGGACCAGTTCCATGCGGCGGTAGGGCTGTGATCACATCGAAGTCGCCTTCGCCGCCGGTACGCTCCATCGAGGCCTCGGTGTCGCTGGTGGCCCTCGCGGCTATAAGCCGCTCATATTGATGAAGGCGCGGTTGGCAGAGGATTCACGCCCCTCACCCCTGCCGGGCGATCCACTGTTCCAGCCAGTGGATGTGGTAGTCGCCCTTGATGATGTCGGGCTGTTGCAGCAGGTCCTGGAACAGGGGGATGGTGGTGTCGATGCCGCCGACCACCATCTCGTTCAGGCAGCGGTTCATGCGCGAGATCGCCTCGGCCCGGTCGCGGCCGTGCACGATCAGCTTGCCGATCAGGCTGTCGTAATAGGGCGGAATGGTATAGCCGGCGAACACCGCACTATCGAGCCGCACGCCGAGGCCGCCCGGCGCGTGAAACTCGGTCACCTGGCCCGGCGAGGGGGTGAAGGTGCGGGGGTTCTCCGCATTGATCCGGCACTCGATGGCGTGACCCTCGAAGATCACCTCGTTCTGGGTGAAGGACAGGGGCAGGCCGGCGGCGATGCGGATCTGCTCGCGCACCAGATCGATGCCGGTGATGGCCTCGGTCACCGGATGCTCCACCTGCAACCGGGTGTTCATCTCGATGAAGAAGAACTCGCCGTTCTCGTACAGAAACTCGATGGTGCCGACGCCGAGATAGCCGATGGCGGCCACCGCGTCTGTCACCACCTTGCCGATCTTCGCCCGCGCGGCGGCGTCGATGGCGGGGGAGGGGGCCTCCTCCATCACCTTCTGGTGGCGGCGCTGCAGCGAACAGTCGCGCTCGCCAAGGTGACAAACATTGCCGTGGGCATCGGCGATCACCTGCACCTCGATATGGCGCGGGGTGGACAGGTAGCGCTCCATGTAGACGGCGCCGTCGCCGAAGGCGACCTTTGCCTCGTTGGAGGCGGTGGCCACAGCCTCGGCCAGGCTCTCGCGGTCCTTGGCCACCTTCATTCCGCGCCCGCCGCCGCCCGCCGCCGCCTTGATCAGCACGGGAAAGCCGATGGCCTCCGCCGCCTTCAGCGCCTCGTCCGGGTCGGTGATCGCCCCGTCCGAGCCCGGCACTACGGGGATGCCCGCCGCCTTCACCGTCTGCTTGGCGCTGATCTTGTCGCCCATCACCCGGATATGCTCGGGCCTCGGACCGATGAAGGTGAGGCCGTGGGCGCCGACGATCTCGGCGAAGCGGGCGTTCTCCGACAGGAAGCCGTAGCCGGGGTGGATGGCCTGGGCGCCCGTGATCTCGCAGGCGGAGATGATGGCCGGCACGTTGAGATAGGACTTGGCCGCGGGCGCCGGGCCGATGCAGACGCTCTCGTCCGCCAGCCGCACCCACATGGCGCCGGCGTCGGCCTCCGAGTGCACGGCGACGGTGGCGATGCCCATCTCCTTGCAGGCGCGGTGGACCCGGAGCGCGATCTCGCCCCGGTTCGCGATCAGGATCTTGTCGAACATGGTTCTATTCCAGCACGACGAGGGGCTGGCCGAACTCCACCGGCTGGGCGTCGCCCACCAGGATCTCCACCACCGTTCCGGCGCGGGGGGCGGGGATCGGGTTCATGGTCTTCATCGCCTCGACGATGATCAGGGTCTGGCCCTCGCTCACCTTGTCGCCGACCCGGATGAAGGCGGGCTGGCCGGGCTGAGCCTGCATATAGGCGGTGCCGACCATGGGCGACTTCACCAGATCGCCGGCGGCGCGAACCGGGGCGGCCTCGGCGGGGGGCGGCGGCGGCGGCGGGCGCCGCCGCTACGGCCGGCGACGGGGCGGGCGCGGCGGCCATGGCGACCGGCGCGCTGGCCTGCTGGTGCACCACGATTTCGCGGGCCACGCGAATGCGCAGGTCGCCCTGCTCCACCTCGATGGCGGTGAGGTC